>CAVPUA010000003.1:0-3032181 GCA_963708805.1 uncultured Actinomycetes bacterium
ATAGCGTTGCGAACTCGATCGCATTTTCAGGCCAACCGCCAACGAATACCTTGATGCTTAAAGTGCGCATGGTCAGGCAAATTGCACCCGACACGAGCGCTCTATTGACGACGGTAAACGTCGCTATTGCCGTAACGACTACGAGGGCAGCGGAGAGGTCGCCCGGGACGCGCTGGTCGCCCAACCCCAACGCCCGAAGGACGCCGTCAACCGCCAACGTCGACAGACCGACTGACGCAAACGTGAACACCTGACGGAACAACTTGTTCCCCGCGGCACCGCGCCGATACGAGAACCACATGAACGCGCGCATGAGGGCGATCACGACGAGAGCCTCGCGCACAGGCAAGGCTATTGCCGCAGCCACTGACCACACCGACGTCATATCCGCGTGAGCGGCTCCGCCGAAACGGATGCGGACTACTTCGATACGACGCGCTACTTCCTCGTATCCAACGCTGAGCGCGAGTAATAGCGAGGAGCGGAATAGTTCACTTCCGTTTAACAGCGCATGCGACGGCCATAGCGTCGCCGCGGCTATAAGTGCGAAATCGACGAGAAGGACGTAGGCAATAACGGCGCCCGAATTGCTCCACAATTCCCACCGTTTCACGACGGAGGAAAGCGAAACGTTTCGCGAGGTGTCGGCGCGGTCCATAATGAAGTACCCGCCCCTCGCTTTCTCCGGAGACCCTTACGTTCTGTGATCAGACATCGACTCTCCGGTGAGCATAGCCGACCGTGCCGAAGACGGGCTAGAGCCACGATAGCCCTCCTGCGGCATCTGGAAGGAGTTCAGTGCCTCACGTTGGAATACCGCTGAGTCGGCGATGTCTCGGCCGTCGCGATCGACGCCAGCGAGCTAGGTGACGGCGTGAGTTGCCTGACCGAGGCGGCGCGGCGGCGTTGTCCGCCCTCCACCGCCTCGGTTTCGACAGCGTCCCGAGAATTGCTTGACCTGACGTTTGCGTGCGCGCGCCACACGGACTCCACGCAAACACCGACCTCACAGAGAGGAGCTCCCGTGAACGTCTGGGACTGGAGCTAACGAACGCCCACCACCGCAAGCCGCACCGCTCGAACCGGAAGGAGCCCCACATGAACGTCTGGGACTGGAGCTAACAAACCCCCACCACCGCAAGCCGCACCACTCGAACCGGAAGGAGCCCCACATGAACGTCTGGGACTGGAGCTAACAAACCCCCACCACCGCAAGCCGCACCACTCGAACCGGAAGGAGCCCCACATGAACGTCTGGGACTGGAGCTAACAAACCCCCACCACCGCAAGCCGCACCACTCGAACCGGAAGGAGCCCCACATGAACGTCTGGGACTGGAGCTGAGGGAGCTAGGACCGATCAGTGACGTCGATTTCGCTCGGCGTCGAACTGCCCAACGACGCTGGACCCTGCTTGGTTACGCCAGGCCAGGGTCAGAGCGATCGCTACCAGGCTGCCGAGCGCGCCAGCGCTTGCCACTGCCACGCCGACGTCCAGGCGGTCTGCAACGAGCCCGCCGACTACCGCGCCGACGCCCTGGATGGCCACCAAGCCTGAGCTGGCGAAGCCGAGCGTGCCGCCGCGGCGACTGTTCGGCACGGTCTGGACGAACGTGGCGGCCGCGACGAGTTGGTAGGCGCTTGCCGCCCCGCTGAGAAACCACAGGACGCACGAAGCAGCCAGACCCGGCGTAGTCCAACACGCCATGAGCGGCAGGCCGGTACAGATCGCCAGCGGTCCGAAGATCCTGCTCCGACGGTCGACTGTGACGAACCGAGCCAGCACAAGCGCGCCTACCGCGCCGCCGGCCGGTATCGAAGCCAGGAGAAGCCCGGTCGCGGCGCCTCCGCCCCCCACCGATTTCGCGTACGGCGCGGCCACGGCTTCGGGGATGATGAACAAGCCGGCCAACCAGCCGAAGCCCAGCAACAGGCGCAACTCGGCGCTATCACCGATGACCCGGATCGGGTGCCGTCTCCGTTGATGATCGCGTATCCCCGAGGCGGCCAGACCCGGTCGCGGGTGAACGGTGAGCCAAATGATCGTCGCGGACACGGCAAACGAGATCGCATCGAGCCCGAGCCCAGCACTGGCGCCCACCGCACCGACGGCCGCGGCGCCGAGCGCGAACCCCAACACCTGAGTGACCTGGTCGCTCATCATCCTCAGACCCGAGCCCGCGACGTAGTGCTCTCCGAGGATCTCCGGGGTCAACGCCTTCTGGGCTGCCCCGAAGGGCGCGCCGACCAGCACTGACGCCACGATCAGGGCGCTCAGCGCGAGCGTCGGGAGATGCGGGACCGTCATCAGCGTCAGCAACGCCGCGCGGATCAGATCGCAACCCACCATGAGCCCTCGCCGGGGCAGCCGGTCAGCGAGCCAGGCCAGGCCGACCCCGCCGACGATCGACGGCGCGAACGTCAGCCCGTAGATGACGGCAGCTTCGAGAGGAGAACCGGTGCGATCGAACACGAGTACCGACAAGGCGACCCGAGCCAGTTGATCGCCCACCTGCGATTGGACGCCGGCCAGCCACAGCCAACGGAACTCCCGCACCCGCAGGACGTCGGCGAACGTGCTGCGCGGCGCCGTCATCCGTCCACTGTGCCCGAAGAAGGCGGTTACTGAAAAGCCGCCTCCCTGTTACTGGGCGAAGCCAAGTTGGCGCCACGCTTCGTAGACAGCCAACGCTGCGCAGTTCGAGAGGTTAAGTGAGCGTCGTCCGGGCAGCATCGGAATGCGCAGCCGATCGGTGATCTCCGGGCGAGCCAGCACGTCGTCGCCCAAGCCCACCGATTCACGCCCGAACATCAGCACATCGCCCACCGCGTAGGCGACGTCGGCGTAGCTGCGCGTGGCCCCGGCGGTGAAGGCGAAGACCCGTGCGGGCGACAACCGGGCCAGAGCCGTGTCGAGGTCGGGATGCACGGTGACGTGGGCGAGGTCGTGGTAATCCAGCCCCGCTCGTCGCAACGGGGCGTCGTCGAGCGAGAACCCGAGCGGCTCGACCAGGTGCAAGGACGCCCCGGTGCACGCCGCCAGCCTGATCGCGTTGCCGCTGTTGCCAGGGATCTCCGGAGCCACGAACACGATGTGAAACAAGGTTGGCGTGCCGTTTCTGGGAATTCGAGGTTGGGCGCAGTCGAGCCTAGAGGGCGAGGCCCGGCACAACCACGACACGAACGTGACCGGTCACCGTCTCACTTCTGTTGCGCCAGGTCGGCGTGGCGGGAGGGCAGTGAGCAATGGCAAGCCAGCACCGTGCGTCGCGGCGTGCGCAAAACTCGAATTGGCGGCGACTGACGGCGGCGGTCGTCGCGGTCTGCCTGGTCGCGCTCGGGGTCGGCTTCGCCACGTCGGCGCAAGCCGTCGGCGGCTGGACCTCGACGCTGTCGTCGGTTGGCACCCAGCCCGTCCCTTCGGGCGACGCGCTCGAGTACTCCTATCAGGTGCAGTGCTCCGTGCCGACCGGCTGCGGCACGATCACCGCGCACATCCCGCCGCCACCCGGCTGGACCGCGGCCGCCGGTGCGCCGACGGTCAACATCCCGTCCGGGGTCACCGGCGTGACGTACACCGCCAACGCCGACGGATCGCTGAACATCTCTTGGGTCAACCCGCCGCCCGGGCAGTCGAATCAGGTCCAGCTGAACTGGCCCACAACCGACTACACCACCGCTCCCGGCACCCAGCCGATCACCGCGACCGTCACCGACGGCACAACGACGCAGACCCCGTTGGTCGGACTGGCCGGGACCGTGCCCGGCTTCTACTTCGGATCCGTCGGCACCGGCAGCGGTGGAACGCCTTCGGGTGGAACCGGCGGCTCCGGCGGCAGTGGTAGTCCGATCGGAACCTGAGCGTGCTGCTAGTCCGCGAACCTGTCGTCCAGGAACCGCTCGAGCTGGGTGACGACGAACCGGTGATCGTCGACCTGGGGCAGCCCGGACACGGCCACCGTTCCGATGCAGCCCGACCGCGCCAGCATCAACGGAAAAGCGCCGCCGTGCGCAGCGAAGTCGGCGACGTCCAGGCGGGAGTCGGCGTCGAAGTCGCCTCCATCGCGGCGGAACTTGCAGCCGACGTAGTAGGACGAGTGGCCGTAGCGTTCGACGACCGCCGCCTTGCGCAGTAGCCACGCGTCGTTGTCGGCCGAGGATCCCGGCAGTGCGGCGTGGAACAGAGTCTGACCGTTGCGGCGGATCGAGATGGCGACCGGCAAGTCACCCGCGGCGGCCTCGGCTCGCATCAGCGACCCGAGGTCCCAGGCGATGCCGAGGTCGAAGTACGGGAACACGAGTCGCTGCTCTTGTTCGAGCAGTACCGACAGCTGTTCGTCGACGTCAGTCATCCGGCTGGAGCCGAGTCGATCATGAAGCACCTCACCTTGTGGGTGTGCGGAGGCCCGGGACAATCGAGCTCCGCCGCCTCGACGTCCTACGTGGATGGTGGAGCTGAGGGGAGTTGAACCCCTGACCCCCTCGATGCGAACGAGGTGCGCTACCGGACTGCGCCACAGCCCCTTTCGCGAGGCCGAAACCTCGCGCGGGTGGCCCCTGCGGGCCGCCGATCAGCCTAGCAGCAGATCGAGCTCAGCTCGCCCGGCGCTGAACTGAGGCGGCCGCGGAGCTCTCCTCGTTGTAGAGCCCGGTGAGGTCGACGGTGTCGAGGTTGTGCAGCTCGATGTCGTCGTCGTCGATGCGGACGACCGATGCCGGCGGTTCGGCGAAGAACTGCTCCCGGGCACTGATGTTCTCGGTGCGCGACCGCCGGGCGACGGTCCGCTCCTCGCGGTTCTCGCGCCGCTCGCGATCGCGCAGCGCCTGACTGCGCAGGAACCAGATGATAGCCGGCGAATCCGAGGATGAACAGCATCGTGGCCGTCCAGAACAGCCCACCTCCGACGACCACGGCGAGCAGCAGCATGACGACGCTGCCGCCGCCCAGGATCGAGAGCGACCGACGGCGACGGGCCATCATCTGCTGGCGGGCGGCCGACATCTCGCCGCGCTCGACTGGGTACATCTGGGCCTCCGGGACGTAATCGATTCTTCGGCGGGCGAGGGCCGGCGCGCGGCCTGGGATCGCGCGGACGGTGACGAACCCGTCACGAACACCTCGTCGTGGTCGGCGCTCGAGCGCGGCCGGACGTAGGTCGCGTCCTCGGGATCGGCGGTTCGCGCGAGCGGGCGGCTGGTCGGCGAGGCAGCGCGCTGCGGCGGGTCAGCGATCGCATGGCGCGGCCGAAACGCTGCACCGAGCGCTCCTGAGCGCGTTCGTCCTTGCGCCGGAAGATCATCGGGACGATCACGATCAGCCAGAGCACGAGGAGAACACTCACCGTGAGAGTTGGCGAGCCCATCGCACCTCCAGTAACACCAGTAACACGCTTGGATCAAAGTTAAGCGAGTCGCCCGGTTTGGTCCTGGACGCGCATCGGCGTGTCGCCGCAAAGTATCAAGCGAAACTTCAGGTTTAGCGCGACGGGCCGAGATCAGCTCTCGCGCGGAGGCACCGAACCCGAGCGCAGGCGGTCGAGCATCGACCCGCCGCGCAACTCCTCGACGGTGATCGCGAAGGCGACGTGATCGCGCCAGCCGTTGTCGATGTCGAGATAGCGCTCGTAGTAGCCCTCGCGACGCAGCCCGAGCTTGGCCACCACCCGCAGGCTGGCCTCGTTCTCGGGACGGATGTCGATCTCGATGCGGTGCAGGCCGACCGGGCCGAAGCAGTGGTCGATGACCAGGGCGACCGCGGTCGGGACGATCCCCCGACCGGCCAGCCGTTCGTCGATCCAGTAGCCGATCGACGCCGAGCGCAGCACGCCATGCACCACGTTCGAGACGTTGACCTGGCCGGCGAAACGCCCCTCATAGGTGATGACGAACGGCAGCATCGAGCCGACCCGTCCGGCCTTGCGCAGCGCCGAGCACAGCGGTGGCCACGACGACGTCCGATGGCGCTCGGACCAACCGGTCGGGGCGGACGGCTCCCACGGCGCCAGCCACCGCTCGTTGCGCAGCCGCGACTCGCTCCACGCCGGCCCGTCCCGGATGCGAGGAGGACGCAACGACACCGGGCCGGCCGTGAGTTCGACCGGCCATCCAGGGGCGCGCGAAGCCATGCGTCAGCGGTGCGAGAGGAGCAGCGGCATGACCGTCACGCGCGAACCCGCAACGACCTCGGTCACTTCCTCGTCGATCACGACCAGACAGTTGGACGACGCCATCGACGCGATCAGGTGCGAACCCTCGCCCGCCGACGAACGAGACGCTGTAACCACCGTTGGCCTCTCGATGCAGCACACCCCGACGGTACTGGCGGCGACCGGGCGTAGCTGCGACACCGACTCGAGTGCGATCGCCTGAACCGTGGCCCGGTTGATCTGTCGCTTGCCCAGCAGCTTGCGGATGGCCGGACGCACGAACGCCTCGAACGAGACCAGCGCACTCACCGGATTGCCCGGCAGGCAGAAGATCGGCACCGCGTTGTTGCCGAGATGACCGAACCCCTGCGGCATCGCCGGGCTGCATGGCGACCCGGGCGAACTCCACCGTGCCCACCTCGGCCAGCGCCTGCTTGACGACGTCGAAGGCGCCCAGGCTGACCCCGCCGGTCGTGATCAGGACGTCGGCGCGCAGCAGCTGGCTCTCGAGCGCGTCGAGCAGTCGCGAATGGTCATCCGGGACGATGCCCACCCGGTAAGCGTCGGCGCCGGCGTCGCGGGCGGCCGCCGCCACCAGATAGGAGTTGGCGTCGCTGACCTCGCCGAAGCCGGGGGCCTGCCCGACCTCGACCAGCTCGCTGCCGGTGGACAGGATGATGACGCGTGGGCGGGGCGGACGACCACGCGATCGCGGCCGATCGCGGCCAGCAGCGCGATCTGCTGTGGTCCCAGAGCCGCACCGGCGCCGAGGGCGGGCTGTCCGGCCTGCAGATCCTCGGCCATCCGGCGGACGTGCTCACCGCTGCGGACCGGCTTGTTCACGGCCGACGCGAGCAACGCCCTGATCGGTGTCCTCGATCGCGACTACCGCGTCGGCGCCGGAGGGGATCGGCGCGCCGGTCATGATCCGCATGGCCAGGCCCGGACCCATGCCCGATCGCGACTTCGCGCCGGCGACGACGTCACCGACGACCGGAAGCACCGACGGATCGTCGTCGGACGGCGCCCGCGGTGTCGACGGCGCGGACGGCATAGCCGTCCATCGCGGAGTTGTCGAAACCGGGCAGCGACACCGGGCTGATGACGTTCTCGGCGAGCAGCAGACCCTGGGCGTCCAGCAGCGTCAGCTCGATCGGGTCGAGCTGGCCGATGCCGGCCAGCACGAGCTGAAGATGCTCGTCGACCGTCCGCAGTCGGGCTTCGGTCACGATGGTCGTCCCCACATCACTGTGGCTGGCTCCTGTCGGTGGCGTCCATCGTCTGGCCATGATCTCGCAACGCGGCCGGCAACGCGGGCGCTGACGTCCGGGTGTCGCCCGCCAATCTGGGCGCGACGACTTGACCTACCGGTGACACTAGCCGATGCGACGCGCGACGAAGGCGGCAGCTGCGGAGCAGTCCTGCTGGACGGCGCGCCGGCGTCGCTCCGAGGCCGCCCGCGACGAGGCGCGACTCGCCCGCTGCCGATCGCGGCGACGTCTCGCGCTGGCCGGCCGAACAGCGGATGGGACTCGGTCGCCGGCTACCGCCCGTTGCGGACCGAGCCCGGGTCGGTCGAGCTGCTCGACCGGCTGCGCGACGCCGGCCTGCGGGTGATCACCCCGGTTCTGCGCGAGGACTGCGATCTGGACTGGACGACCGAGCCCGAGGCCGGTGACCGGCTCGGGGTCGAGGCGATCGGCGCGGTGGACGCCGTGCTGGTGCCTGCGTTGGCGGTCGATCGGAGCGGGATGCGGCTGGGCGCGGCGGCGGCTCCTACGACCGCGCGCTGGCGCGGCTTCCGGAGACGGTGCCGACCCTGGCCCTGCTGTTCGACGGCGAGCTGCTCCGACGCGATCCCGACCGATCCGTGGGACCGGCCGTGGTGGAGTCACGCGCTGCGTGCCCGTCAGGGTGCGATCGCGCCGTCGAATTGGACGCGGAATAGCGTCGTCCCGCACCATTGTTGGCAGTCTCGTACGACGAGTGCCAACTCCGACGTCCTGTCGCGGAGGATCTGTCCCATGCCCACCTATGAGTACGCCTGTACGAACGCCGACTGCGGCAACCGATTCGATCTCGTGCAGTCGTTCTCGGACCCGGCGGCGACCGAGTGCCCGGTCTGCGGGCAACGCGTGCGCAAGGTGTACGGCGCCGTGGGGGTCGTTTTCAAGGGCTCGGGCTTCTACCGCAACGACAGCCGGGACTCCGGCAAGCGAGCGACCGCATCGGCCGACAAGGCGGGCGGCGGCGACGCCGCGGCGTCGGGCGGGTCGAGTGAATCGGCCGCATCGTCGCACACGCCCGCCGGCAAGGACGCGAGCTCGAGCGGCGGTACGGCATCCCCGGTCCCGGCGGCCGCGCCGTCCAAACCGGCCGCTACCACGCCCGCCTGACGCCCGACCGGCCTGATCCACAGGCCCGCCTCTTGTCCACAGTTGAGCCTTTCCTGGCTCCCGGTGTCGCCGTCGATCCCTAGCTTTCGGGTGTGGCCACTCTTCTGGATCGTTTCGACGGCTGGCCGCGACGCGTGCTGTGCGCGCTCTGCCTCGGCGTCGCCGCCCTGACCTCGCTGGTCGGCACCGGTTCGGCATCGGCACCGACCGTCGCCGTGGTGGTCGCCGCCCGGCCGGTTGACATAGGAGCAACACTCACCGCCGCCGACCTGTCGATCGCACGCTGGCCCCGATCGCTTCGCCCGGACGGCAGTCTGTCTTCGACGACGGCCGGTGTCGGGCGTCGGGTCAGCGGCGCCCTCGAACGAGGAGAAGCAGTGACGGCGAGCCGGCTGCTCGACTCCGCGCTCGAGCAACGGCTGCCCGCCGGGTTCTCCGCGGTTGCCGTCGGACTGGCCGACGCCGGTTCGGCCGCGCTCGTCAAGGCGGGCGACTACGTCGACCTCATCTCGCCGGCCAGCGACCTCCCGGCCGGCGATGCGTCAACGACAGCGATCATCATCGTCCAGGCGGCTCTGGTCGCCGCCGTCCTGCCGGCGACGTCGTCGACGCTCGGCGCCCAGCCGGCCGAACTCGTCGTCGCGGTCAGCGCGGCGGAGGCCCTCCGGCTCGCGGCCGTAGGCGGTCGCGGCTTGTTCGCATCCGTCCGGCCGCCACCCTAGGATCTGGGCGTAGGGGCGGGTCGCCTAATCGCCTACACGACTAGCGGGGAGTTCAGCGTGCTCAAGGGGTTCAAGGAGTTCATCCTTCGCGGCAACGTGGTCGATCTAGCCATCGCTGTCGTCATCGGTGGTGCCTTCGGGGCGGTGGTGAGCGCGTTCGTCAGCAAGATCATCACCCCGATCATCAACTCGATTCCCGGCAGCAGCAGCCAGGGCTTCGGGTTCTCTTTGCGCCACGGGGCGAAGTTCACCGACAAGACGGGGGCGAACACCACGTTCGTCGATCTGTCCGGGATCATCAACGCGATCATCGTGTTCCTTGTGACGGCCGCCGTCGTCTACTTCGTCTTCGTGGTGCCGATGAACAAGCTGAACGAGCGCCGGCTGCGGGGCAAGGAAGCTGAGCCGGAGAAGAAGGCCGAAGACGTCCTGCTCCTCGAAGAGATTCGCGACCTGCTCCGCGCGCAGCAGGCATCCTGACCGCAGCACTCACCCGTGGTGGGGCGGTCGCTCCGAGAGGTACCAGTCGTCGTCCCGGCGGCTGGGCTCGTCGCCCCACCCCGACCCCCGTTCGTCCGACGTGACATCCGGCAGGACCGGATCGTCATCGGGAGCACCGTTGGCCGCCCGCTTCCGGGACGTGCGGTCGGGACTGTCCTGAGCCATGACACCAGTGTGACCTGCTCGGGCGGCATCGGCTCGGCTCCAGCGTGGTTCGCGTGGCGTTGGCCACTGCGTCGCCGCCCGGCTGCCGCCGACCGGGCGACGGTGCTTTGATGGACGAACGAAGCGCGCCGACCGACAGATTCGGGTGATTGCCGTGGTTGACACCGACAAGCTTGCCGACGTGGCGGCGAACCTGACCCAGCAAGCCGGCGAGTTTGCCGATCAGGTCAAGGAGAAGCTGGCCGAGGCGTTTGCCCGCGCCGTCCCCGTCGCCACGGAACTCGCGACGAAGGCGAGCGATGCGGTCGTGGACGGCGTCGACGCGGCGGCCGGCAGCTTGAAGTCCGTCACCGGCGGCCGGATCTCGAGCCAGATCGACGCCGTCAGCTCGAGCATCAAGGGTGCGCTGCCGACCAGCGAGAGGTAAGCCATCAACGACGACAGGGCCGTCGCGGTCACGGTGCGTTTCTGGGCCGCCGCCCGTCGCGCGGCCGGGCACGACGAAGAGGTCATCGAGACCTCTGGCATCGACGCCCTGCGCACCACGCTGGCGGCTCGACCCGAACTACGCGACGTCATGGCGGTCGCCGCGATCATGGTCGACGGGCAGGCCGCCTCCGACACCACCAGTTTGCGGCCCGGCTCGGTCGTCGACGTGTTGCCGCCGTTCGCCGGCGGCTCCAACTAAGGGAAGTTCACCCACTCGTCGGTGCCGTCGGCGAAGACCTGGCGCTTCCAGATCGGCAGCCGCAACTTCACCTGGTCGACCAGCTGGCTGCACAGTTCGAAGGCCTGGCTGCGGTGTGCCGTACTGATCGCGGCCACCAACGGCGACGTCGCCCACCTTCAACGGGCCGATCCGGTGGCTGACCGCGACGCGGTGCACCTCGGATCGCGCCGCGAACTCGGCGGCGACCTCGGCCAGGACCTCGACCGCCCGTGGATGCGCTTCGTACTCGAGCTCGGTCACCGTCCGGCCGTGGTCGAAATCGCGAACAACCCCGCAGAACACGACGTGCGCCCCAGCTCCGGCGACCTGGACCGCCTGGTCGTGGGCCGCCACGTCGAGCGGATCGGCCGAGACGACACAGATGACCACCTTCGGGTCGGTCACACCCCACCGCCTGGGCGGTGGTCGCCGCCGGCCAGCTGATCGGCGACGTGTCCGACCAGAGGCAGCAACAACGCCAGGCCGTCACGGACACCGCCCGGTCGACCCGGGGAGGGTCACGACGAGCGATTCGCCGATCGTGCCGGCGACCCCGCGAGAGAGCACCGAGGTCGGGACGCGCTCACGGTCGGCCTGCCGTAGCGCCTCGGCGATTCCGGGAATCTCCTTGTCGAGCAGCGGTTTCACCGCCTCCGGCGTGACGTCGGTGGGCGTGAGCCCGGTGCCGCCCGTCGTCAGGATCAACCGCACGTCGAGCGCGATCGCGTGCGCCACCGCCTCGCGGATCTGTTCGATGTCGTCGGCGACGATCGTCCGCAGCACGACCTCGTGACCGGCCGCGCCGAGCGATTCGGCCAGCAGGGCTCCGGACGTGTCGGCCCGCTCGCCGGCCGCCGATCGGTTGGAGCAGGTGATCACTGCTGCCCTCACGGCGCCGTCCACTCCCCGGACCGGCCACCGGACTTCGCGAGCAACCGGACGTCGGTCAGCCGGGCCGAGCGGTCGACCGCCTTGACCATGTCGTAGAGCGCCAACCCGGCCGTGACGACGGCAGTCAGCGCCTCCATCTCGACCCCGGTGCGTTCGGCCGTCCGGGTCGTGACGACGATCTCGACCGAGTCGGCGCCCAGCTCCAGCTCGACCTCGACGCCGTGCAGCGCGATGGGATGGCACAACGGCACCAGCTCCGAGGTTCGCTTCGCTCCGCTGATCGCGGCGACGCGGGCCACCGCCAGGGCGTCACCCTTGGGCAGACCGTCTCGGCGCAGTAGCTCGATCACGGCGGGGGTCGTGACGAAGCGCCCGCCGGCGCGGGCCTCGCGGGCGGTGACCGCCTTCTCCGACACGTCGACCATGCGGGCGCGCCCGGACGCGTCGAGGTGCGTGAGTTCCATTCGATCAGCCTAGACAGGGCCGGTCGCTGACGCCGACGCCCTGGGAGTCGAGTAGCCGGGCCAGCGACATGGCGTCGAACGGGGCGCGCACCTTCATGTCGTTGTCGAAATAGACGTAGACGTCGCGGTCGGCCGCCAGCCACGCCCGGATGCGCACGGCCCAGCGCTCAAGCGATTGGTCGGTGTAGCCGCTGGCGTACAGCTCCTTGTCGCCGTGCAGTCGGGCGTACACGAAGTCGGCGGTCACGTCATCGATGAACGGCCACTTACCGGCAGTGTCGGCGACCACGACCGCGATCCCGTGCTCGGTGAGCAGTTGGGTGAAAGCCTTGACCTTGAAGGAATCGTGTCTGACTTCGAGCGCATGTCGCAGCGGCCGATCGACAAGGGCGGTCGTGAACGATCGGTCGACCATCCGCTCGTCGTGCCGACGGGCGAGATAGGCCGCCTCCCCCGTCGATCGAGGCAGTCGCCCGAAGAAGTCGGCCAGCCGCTCGGCGTCATAGCCGAGCGACGGGGGTAGCTGCCAGAGGATCGGCCCCAGCTTCTCGGCGAGCACCAGCGGTCCCGATGCGAAGAAGTTCGCCAGCGCGGAGTCGACATCGCGCAGCTTCTTCATGTGCGTGATGAAGCGGCCGCCCTTGATCGAGAAGACGAAGTCGGGCGGCGTCTGCTCGTACCAGGTGCGGTAGCTCGCCGGCCGTTGCAGGGCGTAGAACGAGCCGTTGATCTCGATCGATGTCAACCGCGCCGCCGCGTATTCGAGTTCACGCCGGTGCGGCAAGCCCTTCGGGAAGAAGACGCCGCGCCAGGGCGGGTACGTCCAGCCCGAGATCCCGACGCGTGCGACCGCCATCATCCGATCATGCCTCCTGCCTAGCCGATACCCTGAGACTTGCCGCCGACAAGACCGCGAGGATCAACAACTGCATAGCCAGGCACCGTCAGGTCAGTCCGCCAAGACCGGCCTGCCGCCGCCCCCATAGCTCAGGGGATAGAGCGCCGCACTCCTAAGGCGGGCGTCGCAGGTTCGAATCCTGCTGGGGGCACCATGTGAAGGGGAATCTCTGGTCGTTGTCCGCGGCTTGGCGGCCAGTGCCGATGTGAGCAAGATGGGGCGTGACTGCCCTGGTTGGAGGACCCATGAGTCGCGTCGCGGTGACCGGGAGCAACGGCAAGCTGGGACGGGTGGTCGTCGATCGCCTCCTCGCCCACGGCTGGGAGGTCGTCGGCCTTGATCGAGTCACCTCGCCCGACAGCGGCGCGGTGTCGTCGGTGGTCGACCTCACGGACTTCGGGCAGGCCGTCGAGGCACTGAGCGGCATCGACGACCGGCATGACGGAGTCGACGCGCTGGTTCATCTTGCGGCGATCCCGGCGCCCGGTCTGCGGACCAATGCAGCGACGTTCGCGAACAACATCACCGCCTCGTACAACACCTACAGCGCAGCGATCCGAGCCGGCGTGCGCAAGATCGTCTGGGCGTCGAGCGAAACCGTGCTCGGCCTTCCGTTCGACGAACCGCCGCCCTACGTCCCGGTCGACGAGGAATACCCGCCCCGACCGAACAGCACCTACTCGCTGGTCAAGACGCTCGAGGAGGAGCTGGCCCGCCAACTCTGCCGCTGGCATCCCGATCTCTCCATGATCGGCCTGAGGTTCAGCAATGTCATGAACCCCGAGGACTACGCGCAGTTTCCGTCCTATGACGCCGACCCGCAGCTGCGTCGATGGAACCTGTGGGCCTACATCGACGCCCGCGACGGGGCGCAGGCCGTCCGGCGCGCGCTCGAGCACGACAGCACCGGCGCGGACGTGTTCATCATCGCCAATGCCGACACCGTGATGTCGCGGCCCAACGACGCCCTGCTCGCTGAGGTGTTCCCGCACGTCGCGCTCACCCGCCCGGTCGGGCCGCACGAAACGCTCCTGTCGATCGACAAAGCCCGCCGTGTCCTCGGCTACGAGCCACAGCATTCGTGGCGCGATGCCGCCGGAGAGGAACCGTCGTGAACACCACGATTCTCGGTATCGGAAACATGGGCTCGGCCATGGCGGCCCGACTGGTCGAGACTGGCCACCGAGTGACGGTGTGGGGTCGGCATCCCGAACGCGGACAAGAGCTCGCCGAGCTCGGCGCCACGCTCGAGCCCGACCTGCACGCCGCGGTCGCCGACGCCGACGTGGTGATCACGATGGTGACCAACGGCGACGCCGTCCAGTCGATCGCGGAACGGATGCTGGGCGCCATGCGCTCGGGCGCCGTGTGGGTGCAGGCGTCCACGGTCGGCGCCGAGTGGTCCGACCGGTTGCGGACGCTCGCGGACGCCGCCGGCCAGACGATGATCGACGCGCCCGTGTCCGGCAGCACCGGCCCCGCCCGCTCGGGAAGCCTGTCCTGGATCGTCTCCGGGCCGGAGACAGCGGTTGCCGCAGCCCGACCGGTGTTGGACGCACTCGGGGTACGGGTACTCGTCGTCGGCAGCGGCCAAGAAGCGAGCCGGATCAAGCTCATCGTCAATACCTGGATGACTGCGGCCACCGTCGCCATGGCCGATGTCCTGGCCGCCTGCGACCGGCTTGACGTCTCGCGAGCGTCGCTGCTGCAGGTGATCGGCGCCGGACCGCTCGCGATGCCGTATGCCCTACAGAAGGCCGACCTGATGAACGAAGGCGCATACCCGGCCGGCTTCCCGGTCGAGCTCGCGCTCAAGGACGTCCGCCTGACCGAGCAGGCCGAAGGCGCTCAGCCGCCGCTCGTCCGCGAGGTCGAAGCCCGGCTGCAGCGAACCGTCGACGCCGGACATGCCCGCGACGACGTCGCCGCTGTCGCGGCCGTCGAGTAACGCCCGTCGTGCCGGGCCGGAGCTTCGAAGAGACCGCGAGCGATCCGCGCCCGGTTTGATCAACGCATTTTCGTACGCAAGAGGCGGGTGTCGCAGGCTCGAATCCCGCAGACGGCACCGGCGCATTTCCGACGGTAATTCCTCACGGGCTTTCCCCGCCACGACGCCGGATTTTTATTTTGCGAGGCAGCCAGCCAAAGAGTCCCACGCCGGATTGGGACCCGATTCGAGTTCTGGCTCAGCCCACGACCAGCGGCTCCCTAGGCATCGCCGTGGGCTGAGCAGCGCGAGTCTGACACGTACGCGGCGGAAAAATCGACGGTTTCGGTGACCGGCTTCTGGAGGCCGTCGCCGCTTCGCTTCCGCAAATCGGGAACCGAGTCGTTTATCCATACTTTTGGATTTCCCGGTCCGGTCGCCATTTGAAAATACCTCGGCTAACTAACGAAAATCTGGGTTGATCACCCTGCGTATTTGACTCCGGATGGGGCTCGAGAAATGTCGTCGGCAATGGTGGGAAGCGAAGCTCGACCTGTTACGAAATGACGTCCAAATCGTTTCCTAGTTCCGTTGACCCAGCCACCAAACGATTGGTAGTTTCCGCTCGCGGGTGACTCGGATCACCCCCGGCTCCTTTGAAGGAGAGGCCAGTGAGCAATCGGCTCAAGTTAGTAGCAGTGGTTGCGGCGAGCGCCGCGCTTGTCAGCGGGGTAGCGGCCTGTGGCGGCAGCTCCAAGAGCAGCAGCGGCGGGAGTAGCGGCAGCAGCAGCTCCGCCGCCAAGACCGCTACGTTCTCGGACCCGACGTCGGGCGTGACGACCTCGTCGATCAACTACGGGTTGATCTCGGACCAGACCGGGGCGACGGTGTCGACCCAGGTGCCCTTCGCGGACGGGTTCAAGTCAGCGATCAACGCGGCGAACGCCAAGGGCGGCGTCCTCGGCCGCAAGATCAACGTCGACGCCTGCGACGAGCAGTACCAGGTCGCACCGGCCGTGGCGTGTCTCAAGGACATGATCAGCAACAACCCGGTGGTGGGTCTGACCGGGTTGAACAACTCCTCGTTCCAGGCGGCGGGTCTGCCGCTGGTGCAGGCGGCCAAGCTGCCCGTCATCGGCCCGGAGTCGACCAGCCAGAGCATCGTCTCGCCGTTCCCGGGCTACGTCTGGGCCACGGAGTGCTCCTACCCGAACCAGGCTGACGTCGCGGTCGCCTACGCGGCCAAGAAGCTGGGCACGACGAACTTCACCGCGATCGGTCTGGGTGGCAACGTGGCCTCGGCCGCGGCGTACCTCGATCAGGTGAAGGAGCGCGTGCAGAAGATCGGCGCGCACCTATCAGGAGACGGTGCAGTACACCTACGGCGCGCCGAACATGGACCAGCAGGCGCAGGAGATCGCGGCCAAGAAGCCGATGGTGATCTTCACCCACGGTGGTACCGCGCAGAACGTCACCGCGTTCAAGTCGCTGGAGAAGTTCGGCGTGACCAACACGCTGGTGATCGGCATCTTCGCTCAGGAGACCGACGCCATCGCGCAGGCCTCGACCGCGGTCGGCAAGAACTACTACGCGGTGAACTGCTTCCAGAACGGCAAGAACACCAGCGTTCCGGGAGTCCCGCAGATGGTGGCTGACGGCAAGGCGTCGGGCTACTCGGCCGACATCTACAACGACTCCGACTTCACCAACGGCTACGTCAACGGCCTGCTGGTGATCGAGGCCATCACCAAGGCCGGCGACAAACTGACCCGAGCGTCTCTGAACGCGGTGATGCCCACCATCACCAACTTCGACACCAAGGGACTGAGCCCAACGATCGGATTCGGGCCCACGAACTCGCTGGGCATCAACTCGGTGGCTCCGTTCAAGTACAACTACACGACCAGTACGTGGGAGATCCAAGGCAGCTTCGCGGACTACCAAGGCTGCAACTCCAACGAGTTCCAGAACGGCAATATCGACAAGTTCAGCGCAGACTGCATCAAGTCCTGACGTAGTCGAGGTGGTGCGGCCGGGTCCCTCGACCCGGCCGCACTTCCGTTTCACCGCGCCCGATGGTGACTGTCCGTGTATGGTTCTGGTAAAGTTGATCTTCCAGCACACGGTCCGGGGGGCCCGTCTCACCCGAAAGGTGCCCCGCCCATGGTTTCCGGCCTGCGTCTCCTGCCGCCGGTTGAGCCTGCCCGCAGATCGCTGCGCCACATCATCGCGCCGGGCGAGATCGAGACGGTGTTCCAGCCGATCGTCGATGTCGCCACGGGGCGAATCGTTGCCGCGGAGGCGCTGTCGCGGTTCGCGGCCATCCGACGAATCCACATCGACGAGGTCTTCGCCCTCGCCGGCATCGAGGGCTGGGCGCCCGAACTGGAAGCCGCGTGCCTGCGCGCCGCGCTCGGTCGGCGCTCGGCCATACCCGCCGACGTGTTGATGACCGTGAACGTCAGCCCCGACATGCTGAGCCACCCCGCCATCCAGTTGGCCCTCGAAGGCGATCTGGCCGGCCTGGCCATCGAGATCACCGAGAACGTCTCGCGCGATCCGGCCGCCCTCCAGGAGGCGCTCGTCGACATCCGCCGTCGTGGCGGGCTGATCGTCATCGACGACGCCAGTAGCGGCTACGCCGGATTGCTGCGGCTGAGCACGCTGCGTCCCGACATCGTCAAGATCGACCGCAGTCTCGTCACCGGAGCGCGCGGCGACGACGTACGCAGCGTGGTGATCGAGGCGCTCGTGAACCTGTCGCACCGCATCGGCGCCCGCGTGGTGGGCGAGGGCGTGGAGACACTCGACGACCTGATCGGGTTGGCCGAACTGGACGTGGACCTGGCTCAGGGCTGGGTCACCGGCGTCCCGGCGTCGACGCTCCCGACCTCACTGCCCGAGGTCGAGCTCACCTGCCGCCAGTCGCGCAAGGCGATGCTGGCCGGCATGGCCAAGGCCTCGGCCGGCGTACTCGCGAACGTCACGACGGCGCTCTCGGCGAGCACCGACATCACCGAACTCCAGGCGGTTCTCGAGGCGGCGTCGAGTCATCTCGGCGTGGACGCGATCGGCCTCTCGCTGCTCGACGATCACGGCATGCTGCACGAGATCACCGCGGCCGGCACCTCCATCGCCCCCGAGGCGTTCGCGCTGTCGGCCTACCCCGCGACCGAGGAAGCACTGCTCACGCAGACGATGATCGAGGCACACGTGGCCGACGCGACCACCGATCTGGCCGAACGCGAGCTGCTCGCGTCCGACGGTTTCGCCAGCCTGCTTCTCGCTCCGGTGATCGCCAACGGCCGCCGTCGGGGCATCCTGGAACTGCGGACACGCACCCACCGGCTCTGGACCACCGAGGACATGAATCACGCGCGGACGGTCGCCGACCACGTGGCCGGCACGCTGCTGCGCATGCCCGCCGTGACGCTGGTCGGCTGAAGGGCAGTCGGGCTAGTCGCTCACTCCGGCGCCGGTGATACGGCGCGCCTCGACCTCGCGCAGCGGGCGCTCGCGCAACGGTCCGACGAACGGACCGGAACCCACCGGACGCAGACCCGCGATCAACAACTCGAGATGGCGCCGCCAGGCGTCGGGCGCCACTGCGCGCGTCGTCTCGACCACGCCCCGGGCCGACCACAGCACCAGACTCAGATCGGTTCTCGTCACGTCGTCACGGATGCGGCCACAGGTCTGGGCGTCGGTGAGCAGCCGGGCGAGGATCCGGCGGAAGTCGCGCATCGCGTCGAGTTCGGCGTCGGACTGGTCCCACACCTGATGCAGACAGCCCAGCTGACCGGCCTGGAACTCGCCGGCGCTCCACAGCAGCTGCTCGAGGCCGGTGCCATCGGTCAGTTCCTCGGCGGTCCGGGCCAGGGCCCGCAACTCGCGCCGGGCGCCCCCGACCAGCTCGTCGATCAGCGCCTGCTTGGTCGGGAAGCGGCGGTACAAGGTGCCCATGCCGACGCCCGCCAGCCGCGCGACCTCGTCGACACTGCCGTCCAGGCCGTGTTCGGCGAACACCCGGCCGGCGGCGTCGAGGAGCTTCTCGCGATTCTCGGCCGCGTCCCGACGAAGCGGCCGGACGTCCGTCTTCGGCTCCGTCATTCGGGAAGATCGCCGACCAGGGTGGCGGCGGCAACCAGCCCCGCTTCACCGTGGGCCATAGCCGGCCTGTTCGGTCTGCAGGGCGTCTCGCGAGATCCGCATACGTGGAATCAGCAGACAGGCCAGCACGGCCAGGACGGACGCGCCCGCCAGCATCAGGAAGCCGTTCGTGTACCCGGATTCCTTGGGCAGGCCGCTCGGCTGGGCGGCCGAAGTCACGATGCTGGCCATCACCGCGGCGCCGATCGAGCCGCCGATCGTGCGGATGTTGGCGTTCATGCCGCTCGCCACGCCCGTCTGATGCGACGGAACCGAGTCCACGATGATGTTCGACATGGCGGAGTAGGCCAGGCCGAATCCCGCACCGAGCAGAGCGGTGGCGACGAGGACCTCCCAGATGTGGTCGTGCGCGAAGGCCAAGATCACGAACGGCGCGACACCGAACACGGCCCCGCCGGTCAGCACGGCCTTGGCCCCGAATCGGGCCGACAGGGGTCCGGACAGGCTGCCGAAGACGAACATCAACACCGCCATCGGCAGGACCATCAGCCCGGATTCGGTGATCGACGCGCCGAACCCGTAGCCGGCCGAGGACGGGGTCTGGACGAACTCGGGAAGGAAGGCGAAGACCGAGTACATGCCGACGCCGAAGAGCAGCGCGACGAGATTGGTGGTCCACACCGCCGGGATGCGCATCATCCGCATGTCGATCAGCGGGGTGACCGAGCGGATCTCGACCACCACCCACGCGACCGCGATCACGATCGACGCGATGATCAAGCCGACGACCGAGGTCGACGCCCAGCCCCAGACCGGCGCTTCACTGACGGCGACGAGCAGAGCGACCAGCCACGCCGACAACAGCAGGGCGGCCGCCCAGCTGATCCTTCCCGGCGTCCGGACCAGCGACTCCGGGACGACGTAGTGGGTGGCCACAGCGGCCCAGGGCGACGATGATGCCGGGGATCCAGAAAAGCCAGTGGTAGTCGAGGGCATTGACGATCGGGCCGGCCAGGACGAGCCCGAGGCCACCGCCCACCGCGATCAGCGCCGCGATCACGCCGACGGCCCCGGCCACCTTCTCGCGAGGGAATTCGTCCCGGATGATGCCGAACGACAACGGGATCACGCCGCCACCCACACCCTGGATCGCGCGGGCGACGATCATGACGCTGATCGACGTGGCCAGCGCGGCCAGGATCGAACCGATCGTGAGCACCACCAGGACGGCGACCAGCACCTTCTTCTTGCCGACCATGTCGCCGACGCGGCCGAGGATCGGGGTGAACACCGACGCCGACAGCAGATAGGCGGTCAGCACCCAGGTGACGGTGTCCTGGCTGGTGTGCAGGCTGGTCTCGAACAGCGGCAGCACCGGCGCCACGAGCGACTGCAGCAACGAGTAGGCCGCGGTGCCGACCGCCAGCACCACGAAGGTGACCTGGTAGTGCGACCGCTTGGAATCAACGGACATCGATCAAAGCTCCAGTCAGACAACCGGAACCATCGCTCCGGATCACCTCTGGAGGATATAAGACGATGCGGAGCCCGGGCTCCACATGACTCCGAATGAAATCCAGCTCACACCGGGGCGGCGTGGCCGACCAGGGCGGCCAGCGTCTCGGTGAGCGAGGCGTCGACCTTCACGCTCGCATGATCGTCGCCGCGGGTGGGGCCCTGGTTGACGATCGCGATCGGAATCCCCCGCTTGGCCGCGCGCAGGACGAACCGATACCCCGACATCACCTTCAGCGACGAGCCCAGCACGAGAAGGGCACGCGAACGGTCGACGAGCTCGAAGCACCGCTCGACGCGCTCGCGCGGCACGGTCTCGCCGAAGAAGATCACGTCGGGCTTCAGCGGGCCGGCGCCGCACACAGTGCAGCCGACCATCTCGAAACCGGCCAGCTGCTCGTCGGGCAGGTCGACGTCGCCGTCCGGATTGATCGTCCGTACGTGCGCGTCGAAGTGCGGATTGGCCTCGCGCAGCCGTAGATCGAGTCCACGCCGATCGCCGACATCACCGCAGTGCACGCAGGTCGTACGGCTCAGCCCCCCGTGCAGCTCGATGACGTCACGCGCACCGGCGGCTTGATGCAGGCCGTCGACGTTCTGCGTGATCACCTCGCCGAGCAGGCCGCTTCGCTGCAACTGAGCGACGAAGCGGTGCCCGTCGTTGGGGAGCGCGTCGGCGATCTGGCGCCAGCCGAGATAGCTGCGCGCCCAGTACCGGTGGCGCGCAACGGGATCGGCCATGAACGCCTGGTAGGTCATCGGCGTGTGCCGTCGCAGTGCGCCCGTCGGTCCGCGGTAGTCCGGAATCCCGGAGTCGGTCGAGATGCCCGCGCCGGTCAGGACGACGACCGAGCCGGCCGCGTCGTCGAGCAGCGCGTGCAGTCGGTCGTCCACCCGATCGAGGTTACGACTTGTCGGGGACGGGCGCGTTCCGGTCGGCGAGTTCGTCCGGCGTCAGCAACGTGTTGCGGATCGTCAACGCGGCCAGAATGCCACCGCCGATACACATCAGCGCGGAGATGATGCCGGCCGTCCGGAACCCGGTCGCGAACGTGTGGGCGTGCAGGTAGGCGTCGCCGGTCAGGCCCGACACGACGGGCAGGACGGCGACCGCGATCAACCCGCCGGCCCGGGCGACGTCGTTGTTGACCGCCGACGCGATGCCGGCGTGCCCACCCGGGGCCGAGCTCATCGCCGTGGACGTCAACGGAGCGACGGTGATGACGAGGCCTAACCCGAGGACCAGGACTCCGGGCAGCACGCCGGTCAGGTAGTTGTCGTCGGTCGAGGCCCGCGTCATCAGGAACAGACCCACACCGGCGACGACCGGTCCCAGACCCATCTGCAACCGCGGTCCGATACGTGCGGCGAGCCGCCCCGACCGGGCTGAGAAGAACAGCATCAGAACGGTGAGCGGCAGCAGGGCCACCCCCGACTCGAGCGGCGAGTAGCCCGACACCTGCTGGAGTTCGACGGGCAGCAGGAACAGCGCGCCGGCCAACGCGGCGTAGACGATGAAGGTGACGACGTTGGTCGCGACGAACTGGCGCGACGTGAACAAGGCCATCGGCAGCATCGGGTTGGCCGAACGTCGCTCGGTGAGCACGAAGGCGACGAAGCCCACGACGGCCACCACCAGACAGGCGATGATCAGTCGGGTTGCCCCAGCCGACGCCCGGCGCCTCGATGAGCGGATAGGTGAGTGCGGCCAGTCCGATGACGGCCCAGGCCGCACCCGGCAGATCGATCCGTCCCTTGCTTTCGGCGTCGAGCGACTCCGGCACGTGCTTCGTCGTGATCCACACGACCGCCGCCGACAACGGCAGGTTGATGAAGAAGACCCACCGCCACGAGCCGACGGACAGCAGGTAGCCGCCGACCAGGGGTCCGGCGGCCGAGGCGAGGCCACCGAGCCCCGACCATGCCCCGATCGCACGGGCCCGGTCGGCCGGTACGAAGGATGCCTGCAGGATGGCCAGCGATCCGGGCGTCAGCAGCGCCCCTCCGATGCCCTGCAGGGCGCGTGCGCCGATCAGGACGCCCGCGGTCGGCGCGAGGGCGCAGAGGGCCGACGCGACGGCGAACCAGATCACCCCGACCTGGAAGACCTTCTTGCGTCCGTAACGGTCACCGAGCGTGCCGCCGAGCAGTAGGAACGCCGCCAGGGTCAACGTGTAGGCGGTGACCACCCACTGCAGGGACGACACTCCGGTGTGGAAGTCCTTGCCGATCCGGGGCAGTGCGATGCCGACCACCGTCGCGTCCAGGGAGGCCACGCCCGATCCCAGGACCGTCGCCGTCAGCACCCACTTGCCGCGAGCACTGGCGTAGGTCAAGTCGGTCACGCGTTGTCCAAATCGTCGGTTCGTCGTCCTGTTCCACAGTTTGCTCCTAGGCTGGAACGGTGAGCATCAACTGGGAGACGGTCTCGTCCCTGGCGACCGGCGCGGGCACGCTCGTCCTGGCTGTCGCGACCTTCGCCTCCGTGCGCTCGGCCAATCGGTCGGCCCGCATCGCCGAGCGGTCGATGATGGAGAGCCTGCGACCGGTGCTGATGAACTCGCGCCTGGACGACCCTCCGCTCAAGATCAACTTCCGCGACGGCCACTGGATCAAGCTGGCCGGCGGCCAGGCGCACGCCGACGCGACGGACGAGGCGATCTATCTGGCGGCTTCGCTGCGCAACGCCGGCACGGGCATCGCTGTCATGCAGGCCTGGCGGATGTATCCGGGTGAACGGGTGACCGATCTTGCGAGCGAGGAGGCTGAGCCGTATCACCACCTGACGCGCGACATCTACATCGCGCCGGGCGATGTCGGCTTCTTCCAAGGTGCGCTCCGCGACCCGGCGGCCGAGGAGTTCACCGCGGCGCGAAAGGCCATCGAGGCCCGCGAGATGCTGACCGTCCAGCTGATGTACAGCGACCACGAGGGCGGTCAGCGGGCGGTCACGCAGTTGAACTTCTACGCCCACGAACTCGACGACCAGTCGGTCGGCTGGTTCGCCTCTACTAGCCGCCACTGGAATCTGGATCGGGAGAATCCCCGCTGACGCGAAAGCCGCCGGCCACGCCCTCTTCGTGCGGGTGGTGCGGCGGCTGATCGGTGGTGTGATCGAGCACCAGGACGATCAGCAGGATCGCCAGTGCGATCGCGCCCACGGCCAGCGCGGGCACGGACGTCCCGACCGGAACGAGCGCGAGCAGGACGGCGACGGCGCCGATCCGCGGCCACGGCACGACCTCCCAGACCACCGCCTTGAACACGGCGTGACCGGCGATGAACAGCGCCGTGCCACCGAGCGTCAACCAGACGACCGCGAGCGAGGGATGCGACCCCGGATCACCCAAGATCAGGTCGTCGGCCGCCGCGGACGCGATGATGCCCGCGATCATGATCGGGTGCACGAAGTGGTACGCCGAGCGCCCGAGCGCGCCCGGGTCGTCCGATGCGGCGATCACCTCGGCCGCGGCGTCCGCGCTGCGGTCGAAGTACATCCACCAGAAGGCGATCGCCCCGAGGAACGCCGCGACGAAGGCCAGCACCTCGGTGAAGGTCACCTGGTCGAGGTCCGACAGCGTGCCGCCGATCGCGACCACCGACTCCCCGACGGCGATCAGGACGAACGCCTGGCACCGCTCGGCGAAGTGACCGCCCTCGATCGTCCAGTCCTCGGTGTTCGAGCGACCGAACCACGGTGTGTAGAAGCCGACGGCGCCACCGAACAACTCGACGGCGACGGCCAGCAGCCACAGCACCTCCCGAGCGTGGCCGCCGGCCGCCGCACCGGCCAGGGCCAGCACCGCACCGACCGCGCTCCACGTCAGGATTCGCTCGTAGTTGAGGCGCAGACTGAGCGCCGCCGCACCGTCGCGGCGCAGCGCGACGACGACGAACGCCGTGCGCCCGAGCTGCATGGCGACATACGCGCCGGCCACGACCCAGGCCCGTGAATCGAACGCGTGCGGCAGGCCGGACGACATGACCAGGCTCGCGAACGACGTGACCAGGAGCAGGACCCGGACGGGCAGCCGGGCCGGGTCGAGCCAGTTCGTCACCCACGTCATGTAGACCCAGGCCTGCCAGACCATCGCCAGCAGCAACGTCGACTGCAGCGCGTTCTCGATGTTCAGGTGAACGACGAGCCGGTGCGAGAGTTGCGTGACCGCGAAGACATAGACGAGGTCGAAGAAGAGCTCGGCGTTGGTGACGCGCTGATCCTGTGAGCGGTCGCGGAGCAGGCTTCCGGTCACGTGCGATCCCTCCACCGACGAACTCACAAGGTCAGCGACTCCTGCGGGTCGAGGTGCCGGAACTCGGTGCCGTACATCGCCGAGAGCCGGGTGACGTGGCCTTCGACCATGCCCCGGCCGATGTCGGTCAGCAGGGAATCGTGCAGGTTGAACGCCTGCGGCGCGCGCACCGCGATCGCGTAGTCGATCACCTCGGAGATCTTCGACCACGGCGCGTGCGTAGGAATCATCAGCGCCTGCACGGGCTTGCCCGGAACGGTGAACGAGTCGCCGGGGTGGAACACGGTGCCGTCGACGAGATAGCCGATGTTGGCGATCACCGGGATCAGCGGGTGGATCACCGCATGCTGGCTGCCGTACGTCTCGATCGCGAACCCGGCCGCGTCGAACGTCGACCCGGGCTCGACGGTCGAGACCTGCTCGCCCAGGTCGGCGAGGGACTCGGCCACGCCGCTCGGCGCCCAGACCCGCAACTCGGGGTTGGCGCGGGCGGCCGCCCTGAGAGCATCCGGATCAAGATGATCAGCGTGTTCGTGCGTGATCAACACGGCGTTCGCGCCGGCGAGGGCGATCTCGTTCTCGGAGAACACCCCGGGGTCGATGACGAGCGAGCGGTCACCGTCGTCGAGCCGGACGCAGGAGTGGGTGTACTTGGTCAACCGCACGTCTACTCCTCCTCGATGATGTGCATCGCGGCTTCCTCGGCGCTCGACGCGTAGCCGGCCGGGCCGACATCGAAGGCGACCTCGTCCTTCTCACGGTCAGGGTGCGAACCCTCGTCCGGTGCGACCAGTCGGCCGGCTCGGGGATCGGCGTTGTCGAAGCTCGCGTCGTCAGCCGAGATGTCGGGCTCCTCCTCGGCGAGCTTGTCGTCGAGGGACTCGCCCTCCAGCGCCTCGAACTCGGTCGGCGCATCGCGCAGGTTGTGCGGCTCGCGATCGGGCGGGTTGTAGCCCGTCTCGTCTTCCTCGTCCGGGTCGTCGCCGGTCAGGGCTTCGACCGGGTCGAGGCCGTCGGTGTCGTCGACCGGATCGCCCGACTCGTAAACGCTGTCTCCGAATTCGCTCATGCGTCGACTCTGGCACATGCGTGACCGACCGTCGACGAGTGGGCATAGTGCAGACATGGGCAGCGTGCTGTGGTTCCGTCGTGATCTTCGCCTGCGTGACAATCCGGCGCTGCTGGCGGCCGCGGCCGATGGACCGGTCACCGCCCTGTTCGTCCTGGATGATCAGCTGCGTCGGCCATCGGGTGCCCCGAGGCTCGCCTTCATGTACCGCACCCTGCGCGCGCTGGACGCCGAACTTCGCGAGCACGGCGGCGCCCTGGTCGTGCGGCACGGCCACCCCGAGAACGTCGTCGCCGCCGTGGCTCGCGAGACCGACGCGTCCGCGGTGCATGTCAGCGCCGACTTCGGACCGTACGGTTCGGCCCGGGACGAGCGGGTGGCCGCCGCTCTCGACGTCGAACTGGTGCGCACCGGCTCGCCCTACGCGGTCGCGCCCGGGCGGGTGATCAAGGAGAACGGCGAGCCGTTCAAGGTCTACACCGCGTTCTATCGCCGATGGTCGGCCCACGGCTGGCGCGCCCCGGCGGTGTCCGGCGCGGGCCGGGCGCAGTGGCGCGACGATGTCGACTCGGCCGGCATCCCGCACGATCCTCCGCTGCCGACCGGGCTGACGCTGCCGGATGCGGGTGAGGACGCGGCCCACAAGGCGTGGAAGTCGTTCGTCGGCCAGCGGCTGAGCGGCTATGCCGACCAGCGCGACCGTCCCGACCTCAACACGACGTCACGCATCTCGCCGTACCTGCACTTCGGCTCGCTGCATCCGCGCACGTTGCTGGCCGAGCTGGGCGCCGACGACGAGACGTTCCGCAAGGAGATCGCCTGGCGCGAGTTCTATGCGGCGGTGTTGCACTTCTGGCCCGAGAGCGCGCGGTCGTACTTCCAGCCCGAGCTGGCGGCGATGCGTTACGCGACCGGCAAGCGGGCCGACGACCACCTCGAGGCGTGGCAGTCGGGACGAACCGGCTTCCCGATCGTCGACGCCGGCATGCGCCAACTGCTCGCCGAGGGCTGGATCCACAATCGGGTGCGGATGATCGTCGCCTCGTTCCTGGTCAAGGACCTGCACCTGGAATGGACGGCCGGCGCCCGCCACTTCATGCGGCACCTGGTCGACGGCGACCTCGCGAGCAATCAGCACGGCTGGCAGTGGACGGCCGGCACGGGGACGGACGCCGCTCCGTACTTCAGGATCTTCAACCCCATCACGCAGGGCAAGAAGTACGACCCGGACGGCGAGTACGTGCGGCGCTACGTGCCCGAACTGCGCGACGTGCCGACCAAGTACGTCCACGAGCCGTGGACGTCCGAGGACGGTGTGCCGCGCGGCTACCCCGAGCCGATCGTCGATCACGCCAAGGAGCGGGTGGCCGCGCTCGAGAACTACCGCGCCGTCCGCCCCTGAGCCCGGGCACTGGTGCGGATCGGTGCGATCCGGCACCGAGTCTCTCTATTGGTGCAGCGGCGTGATGCCCCAGGTGCCCGTCCAGGACGCACCAGGCTCGAGCACGACGAGCCCCGTGCCGGAGTTGAACGCGTCGGGCGGGCAGGTCATCGGCTCGACGGCGACGCCCGGACGTCCCGGCACGAGTTCGGCGACGGTGAACACCTGCGCGTAGCCGAAGTTCTCGTCCCACCAGACGCGAGCGCCGCCGCGCTCGGCGCGGACCTCGGCGAACTGGTCGGTCAGTTCGGTGAACGCGTCGTCCAGCCGCAGCCCGCCGAGCCGGCGCCCGCCGTTCAGGTCGTACGCCGTGCCCTCGACCGCCTCGTCCCCGACCGGGAGTTGCGCCGCGTCCATGAGGATCCGCCGGCGGGCCGGCAGGGTGACCGTCACGTCGTCGAGCGGGGCGCCGTGCGTGGACAGGTAGGGGTGGAATCCCGCCCCGAACGGGGCCGCCCACTCGCCGGTGTTGGTCGCGACGGTCGTGACGCGCAGGCCGCCCGTCGCATCCAGCGTCCACGTCACCTCGACCCGTACCTCGAAGATCCAGCCGGTCTGCGGGACGAGGTCGATGTCCAGCGTCACCGACGACGAACCCTGATCGGTGGGCGTCCACCGCGCCCACCGGCCCAGTCCGTGGATGGCGTTGCGGTTGGCCGGCTCGGTCAGCGCCAGCTGGAAGTCACGCCCCCGGAAGGAGTACTTGCCGCCACCCAGCCGATTCGGCCACGGGACGAGGACGTCGCCCGAACCCTTGGGCGGCAGGACATCCTCGGCGTACGGCACGGTGACATCCACGCCGCCGAAGCGGTACTCGCGCAAGCCGGCGCCGACCTCGACGATCGTCGCCTCGTGATCACCGGCGCTCAGCCGGTACTGCTCCCCAGTCAACGCCACGGTCGGACCCTACTGCGCCGGATCTTGGATGACAGGTGCCTGCGAGTCGTAGCGCCAGAAGGGCCGCACGGCCAGCCCGGCGATCAGCACGACGGCAACGCACGCGATCCCGCCACCGGCCCACGAGAAGGTCGCGCCGAACGCCGCCGCGGTGGCTCCCGCCCGCACGTCGCCCAACCGGGGACCGCCGGCGACGACAGCGGTGAACACGCCCTGCATTCGACCCCGCATCTCGTCCGGGGCGTAGGTCTGCAGGATCGTCTGCCGGTACACCGCACTGACGAGGTCGGCCGCGCCCGCGAAGGCCAGAAGGACGACGACCAGCCAGAGCTGATGGGCCAGGCCGGACAGTGCGACGCAGGCGCCCCAGCCGACGACCGCAAGGGTGAGCGCCACACCCTGCCGTCGGACCCGACCGATCCAGCCGCTCGAGACGCCGGCGATCACCGCGCCGATGGCGATGGCTGCGTACAACGGGCCGACGGCGCCGTGGAAACGCTCGTCGGCGACCTGCGGGTAGAGCGAGCGCGGCATCGCCAGCACCATGGCGACGATGTCGACGCCGAAGCTCATCACCAGCACCGGTCGCTTGGCGATGAACGCCAGACCCTCGATCACCGACCGGAAGCCGGCCTTGACCAGCGTGCCGTCCGGCAGGATCGAGGGCAGTCGGAGCGCGGAGTAGAGCGCGGCCGTGAACAGCGCGCCGTCGGCGCCGTAGGCGTAGGCGAAGCCGTGCGGGAACGACACGAGCACACCGGCGATCAGCGGCCCGACGACCTGCCCGACGTTGCCGACCGTGAACGACAGGGTGTTGGCCGCGGGGATCTCCTCGGCCGGGACGATGCGCGGGATGATGGCGCCCCGGGCGGCCGACGCCGTGGCGAAGCCGGCGCCCTGCACGAACACGAGAGCCAGGATCAGCGGGATGCTGCCCACCGACAGCAGCGTCTGGACCAGCAGCGCGAGCGTCACGCCCCAGGTCAGGATCGAGGACAGCAGGTACAGCCGGCGGCGGTCGACCGCGTCGGCGATCGCGCCTCCGTACAGGCCGAACACCACGATCGGCACCAGCCCGGCCAGCCCGACCAGGCCGACGTCCAGCGAGGAATGTGACAGCGCATAGACCTGCACCGGCACTGCGACCTGCGTCAGCATCGAGCCGATGAACGCGGTGCCCTGCCCGATCAGCAGCCGGCGATAGGCCGGGTGGCGCATCGGTGTGGTGTCGACGGCGTGACGTTTGAAGAGGGTCCTCAGGCCCTTGGCCTCGTCGACGGCGTCGATCGCGACCGGCTGTTCGGGATCGTCAAGCCCGGTCACGGGGCGAGACGCTCCAAGATCCAGTCGGGTCCGTCGAGCCGGAAGCGAAGCCGGTCGTGCAATCGGTCGGCGCGGCCCTGCCAGAACTCCACCGCCTCGGGACGCAGCAGGTAGCCGCCCCAGTCGGGCGGAGTGCTCACCGGGCCGTCACCGAAGCGCGCGCCGACCTCGGCGACCCGCTGCTCCAGCTCGCTGCGCGAAGTGACCACCTCGGACTGCGGCGAGGCCCAGGCGCCGAGCTGGGAACCTCGGGGGCGGGAGGCGAAGTAGGTGTCGGTCTCGGCCCTCGAGACCCGCTCGACGGCCCCGCTCAGCCGAACCTGGCGTTCCATCGGCAGCCACGCGAACACCGCCGACGCGTACGGATTGACCGCGAGGTCGCGCCCCTTGGCCGACTCGTAGCCGGTGTAGAACACGATGCCCCTCTCGTCGATCGTCTTCACCAGGACGGTTCGGACGGACGGACGTCCCCGATCGTCGGCGGTCGCCAGTTGGACGGCGTTCGGCTCGGCGACGGACGCGTCGGCCTGGGCCTCGGCGAACCAGGCGACCAACTGGGGCAACCATCCGGCCAGCACGCCGGATTCGGACAGCCGGCCCCGCTCGTAGTCGCGTCTCATGCCGGCCAGGTCGTTCACTCGGTGAAGTATCCCACCTGCCTATTGGGCCCGACGCCGCCAGTGGGCACAATGGCGAGCGGGCCCCGGGGGCACGATGATCCACGGTGACCTTCGATACCCGAAGGTCACCGATGACCAATGACCTAATGACCAATGACCTAGTAGGCAGAATCCCGAACGGAGCATGTCGATGGCAAGCGACTACAGCCCAGGTCTCGAAGGCGTCATCGCCTTCGAGACCGAGATCGCCGAACCCGACAAGGACGGCGGCTCGCTGCGCTACCGCGGCGTCGACATCGAAGATCTCGTCGGCTCGGTGACGTTCGGGAACGTCTGGGCGTTGCTGGTCGACGGCAAGTTCGGCCCCGGTCTCCCGCCGGCCGAGCCGTTCCCCATCCCCGTCCACACCGGCGACGTGCGCGTGGACGTCCAGGCGGCCCTGGCGATGCTGTCGCCGATCTGGGAGTACCGCCCGCTGCTCGACATCAGCGACGAGGAAGCCCGCGAGCAGCTGGCCCGGGCCTCGGTCATGGCGCTGTCCTACGTGGCGCAGTCGGCCCGCGGCATCGGCACCCCGGCCGTCCCGCAGACCCGCATCGACCAGTCCAAGACGATCATCGAGCGATTCATGACGCGGTGGCGCGGCGAGCCCGACCCGGCCCACGTCAAGGCGGTCGACGCCTACTTCGTCTCGGCGGCCGAGCACGGCATGAACGCCTCGACCTTCACCGCGCGGGTCATCGCCTCCACCGGCGCCGACGTCGCGGCGGCCATGTCGGGTGCGATCGGCGCCATGAGCGGCCCGCTGCACGGCGGCGCTCCGGCCCGCGTGCTGCCCATGGTCCAAGAGGTCCAGAAGACCGGCGACGCCAAGAAGCTCGTCACGGGGATCCTCGATCGTCACGAGCGGCTGATGGGCTTCGGACACCGCGTCTACCGGGCCGAGGATCCGCGGGCCCGCGTCCTGCGCCGCACCTGCCGGGAGCTGAACTCGCCGCTGTACGACGCGGCCAACGCGCTGGAGCAGGAAGCCCTCACGCAGCTGCGCGAGCGCAATCCCGAACCGGCCGGTCGAGACCAACGTCGAGTTCTGGGCCGCCGTCATCCTGGACTTCGCCGAGGTCCCGCCGCACATGATGCCGGCGATGTTCACCTGCGCACGGACGGCCGGCTGGTCGGCCCACATCCTCGAGCAGAAGCGGATGGGCAAGTTGGTCCGCCCGTCGGCGCTCTACGTCGGGCCGGCACCGCGCAAGCCCGGCGACGTCGAGGGCTGGGACGACATAGCTCACGAGTAAGGGGCTCACGAGTAAAGGGCTCACGATTAAGGGGCTCACGAGTAAGGAAGCTCACGAATAAGGATCTGGCGACGCACCCACGATTGTCACTGCGTCGAAGCACTACCGAAACGGACGCTGCCTCACTATTGGCGGCGTCCGTTTTTCATTTCGGACGCCGCTGACATCGGCCGCTGCAGGGGCGGCCCCCGCCTGATGAGTCGTTCGGTAACGGCGCTGGTAACGGCTTGATCGCGGCCATTGACGACTATCCGGAGCGGCGCTAACTTCTCTGCAGTTCGAAAGTTCACTTCCGTATAGCGGAAAATCTCTACTCCTGATCGACGACGCTCGGGGTGGTCCAGCCAGTCGAGGAGGCACCATGACCCTGCCCGGAATGATCAAGCGAACGGGTAAGCCGGACATCCATCAGGTCGACGAGGTACTCCCGTTCCAGCGGCTGATCATCCTGGGACTGCAGCACCTGTTCATCATGTACGCGGGTGCGGTCGCCGTGCCGTTGATCGTCGGGCCGGCCGTCGGCCTGGACGGCTCGGACATCGCGATCCTGGTGAGCGCCGACCTGCTGGTCTCAGGCATCGCGTCGATCATCCAGTCAGTCGGCATCAGCAAGATCATGGGCGTCCGGCTGCCCGTCGTCGCGGGCGCCACCTTCACCGTCCTGAATCCGATGATCATCATCGCCAACGAGTACGGCGGCCGCGACGGTCTGCCCTACGTCTACGGCGCGATGCTGATCTCGGGCGTCTTCGGCCTGCTGATCGCCAAGCCGTTCTCGATGATCCTGCGCTTCTTCCCGCCGCTGGTCACCGGCACGGTCATCGCGATGATCGGTCTCTCGCTGATCGGCGCCGATGTCGGCCTGATCGCGGGCAACAAGTTCAGCAACTTCGTCGCCCAGGTTCCGGTCACCACCGCAGATCAACGGCAAGACGTACGCGCAGGTCGACCGAGGGTTCGGTCGCGACGAAGATCAATCCCGACTCAGGCCAGATCTCGCACATCGTGCTGGCCGCCGTCGTCATCCTGTTGATCGTGCTCATCAGCCGGCTGTTCACCGGCTTCATCAGCCAGACGGCCGTGCTGATCTCGATCATCATCGGCAGCCTCATCGCGATCCCGATGGATCTGCTGCACTTCAGCGGCGCCAAGGCGGGCACGGACGTCGGCGCCGCCAAGTGGTTCGGCATCAGCGAACCGTTCCACTTCGGTCATCCGAAGTTCGCCGCCGCTGCGATCATCTCCATGTGCATCGTCGTCCTGGTCACCTACACCGAGTCGACGGCTGACATGCTGGCCGTCGCCGAGATGACCGAGAAGGAACTGACGCCCAATGACCTCGCGCGCGGACTGGCCACCGACGGTCTGTCGGCGCTGCTGGCCGGCTTCATGAACTCGTTCCCGGACACCGCGTACGCCGAGAACGTCGGCCTGATCGGTATGACCAAGGTCCGCAGTCGCTGGGTGGTCACGGTCTGCGGCGTCTTCCTGGTCATCCTGGGTCTGATCCCGAAGGTCGGCGCGATCATCTCCGATCTGCCGGCGCCGGTCATCGGTGGCGCCGCGACGGTCATGTTCGCGATGGTCACCGCGATCGGCATCCAGACCCTGAACAAGGTCACGTACGACGGACAACCACAACCTGCTGATCATCGCGGTGTCGCTGTCGTTCGGTCTGATCCCGACGATCCAGCCGGCGTTCTACCAGCACTTCCCGCAGAACTTCCAGGTGATCTTCGGGTCCAGCATCACCTCGACGGTGATCGTCGTCTTCGTGCTGAACCTGTTCTTCAACCACTGGGGCGGCTTCACCCGGCGCAACCCGGGCACGCTCGAGATCGCGTTCGAGGCCGGCGCCATCGCCCCCGAGCCCGAGAAGGTGGCCGAGGAACTCGAGACGGCCCAGGCCAATCGCGACGCGGCCAGGGCCGAGAGTGAGGGTGGGCGCGAGTGACCCTGTCGACGCACGTGCTCGATGCCGCTCGTGGCTGTCCGGCGCAGGGAGTGCCCGTCACCCTCCTTCGCCGCGGCGGCGACGAGTGGTTGCCGGCGGGCGCCGGCGAGACCGACGCGGACGGCCGGCTCAGCGGCCTGCCGTCCGCGCCGGCCGGGCTCGACGCCGGAGTCTGGCAGCTGCGCTTCGACACCGGCCACTACTTCCGCACGACCGGGCAGGACGGCTTCTATCCGGAGGTCAGCGTGACGTTCGAGGTCACCGACCCCGCGGCGCACCACCACGTGCCGCTGCTGTTGTCGCCGTTCGCCTATTCCACCTACCGAGGGAGCTGAACCCCCATGGGCGTCAAGCTGGGCCACAACCAGTACGGCAAGGCCGAGACCAGGGTCGTGCGCGTCTACCGCGACTCCGACCCGCACGAGATCGTCGACTACAACGTGAGCATCGCGCACACGGGCGATTTCGGGGACGTGCACCTCGAAGGCGACAACTCCAAATGCCTGACGACCGATGCCACCAAGAACACGGTCAACGCCTTCGCCAAGGAGTACGGCGAAGCGGCCCGCCAGCCCGAGACGTTCGGCCTGACCCTGGCCCGGCACTTCGTCGACGACGTCGATCAGATCACCGGCTGCCGCGTGAAGATCGAGATGTATCCGTGGACGCGCCTCGAGCACGCCGGCAAGCCGCACCCGCACGCATTCCGGCGCGACGGCAGCTTCGTCCGGACGGTGACGGCCACGGCCGAAGTGGGGCGCGACTGGGTCGTGTCGGGCGTCAAGGACATGGTGCTGCTCAAGACGACCGACTCCGAGTTCTTCGACTTCTACGAAGACCGCTACACCACCCTCGCCCCGACACACGACCGCGTGATGGCCACGGCGATGACCGCGCAGTGGTGGCACACCGACCGGCCCACCGACTGGCAGAAGTCCTACGACGACACGCTCGCGACGCTGAGCGACGTCTTCGCCGGCCATCACAGCCTCGCGCTGCAGCAGACGCTGTACGACATGGGCGTCGAGGTGCTCAACACGCAGAGCGGAATCGGCGAGATCCGGATGTCGCTGCCCAACAAGCACCACTTCGTCGTCGACCTCAGCCCGTACGGGCTGCAGAACGACAACGAGGTGTTCCACGCCGACGATCGTCCGTACGGGCTGATCGAGGGCACCGTCTCGCGCGAGGAGGCGGGCGACCCCGGTCCCGCCTTCGATCCCGGAATCGGCTGGTAGTCCTCAGACCGGCCGGATCCGCACCCCGTCGACCGACGAATGCCCACCCAGGTCGAGGTCGGCGGCCAGCCGGGTCGCCGCCGTGTGCAGCAGCGGCACGGCCCGCTCGATGAGGTCGTCGGTCATCCGGGTGACCGGACCCGAGACCGACACGCCGGCGCGGGTGGGGCTGCCCGGAAGGGCCACCGCCACGCAGCGGACGCCGAGCTCCTGCTCCTCTTCGTCGACCGCATAGCCGCGGGCCCGCACGGCTTCGAGCTCGTCGAAGAACGCGCGGTGGTCGGTGATCGTGTGTGGCGTCAGGGCCGGCAGCGTGGTGCGGCGAAGCACCTCGCCGACCCCGTCCGGGGGCAGCTGCGACAGCATGGCCTTGCCGACGGCCGTGCAGTGCACCCAGGCGCGTCGCCCGACCTCGGTGAACATCCGCATCGAGTGCCGCCCCTGGGACTGCGAGACGTAGACGACCTCGATGCCCTCGAGCATCGCCAGGTTCGAACTCTCGCCCAGCACGTCCACCAGGTGGTGCAGGTGCGGGCCGGCCCATCGTCCGATGAGCCCGCTCGAACTGTCGCCGAGCCGCACGAGCCGCGGTCCCAGGGCGTACTCGCGCGAGGGTTCCTGGCGGACGTAACCGAGGTTGACGAGGGTGCGGATCAGCCGGTGGATCGTGGGCAGCGGCAGCCCGGAGCGGGTGGCCAGCTGCGAGAGTCCGACGACGCCGCCGGCGTCAGCCATCATCTCGAGCAGTTCGAAGGCGCGCTCGATCGACTGGACGCCGGTGCCGCTGCGGGGCTGACGCTGGGCAGCGGCCTCGCCGTCCGGCTGCGCGGTTCCGGTGTCGCCGGGCGCCATCGATCCTCCATCACTGGCTCGGGCGGATCGAGTCGTTCAGCCGCAAGCGATATATTCCGTAAGGCAGAAGTCTATATCTGCATGGCAGAAACCCGCGAGATCACGTCCACGCGCAAAGAGGCGACCATGGCAGCACCGAGCCCCGGCTATTCAGTAACGCTACGGGTGGAGGTGACCCCGTCGGTGAGCGCCACGTCGGAGCTCACCGCGGCGGTCGCCCGCGCCGGAGGCGCGCTGACCGCCCTCGACGTCGTCGAGTCCCACCCGGCTCGGATCGTGGTGGACGTGACGTGCGACGCCATCGACGTGGCGCACTCCGAACGCATCACCGCCGCCGTCGGCGCCCTGCCGGGAGTGACCGTGCGGCGCGTCAGCGATCGCACGTTCCTGATCCATCTCGGCGGCAAGCTCGAGGTCAACCCGACGATCTCGTTGCGCAACCGCGATGATCTGTCGCGCGCGTACACGCCGGGCGTCGCTCGCGTGTGTCTGGCCATCGCCGCGAACCCCGACGACGCGCGGCGGTTGACGATCAAGCGCAACACGGTCGCGATCGTCACCGACGGGTCGGCCGTCCTGGGTCTGGGCAACATCGGGCCGGCGGCCGCACTGCCGGTCATGGAGGGCAAGGCGGCCCTGTTCAAGCGCTTCGCCGGCGTCGACGCGTGGCCGGTTTGCCTTGACACTCAAGATACAGACGAGATCGTCCGAACGGTCCAGATTCTCGCGCCGGTCTACGGCGGGGTGAACCTCGAGGACATCTCCGCCCCGCGCTGCTTCGAGATCGAGCGCCGCCTGCGCGAGACCGCTCGACATCCCGGTCTTCCACGACGACCAGCACGGCACGGCCGTCGTCGTCTTGGCCGCGCTGACCAATGCGCTGCGGGTGGTGGACAAGAAGCTGAGCGACGTCCGGATCGTCGTGTCGCGGAGTGCGGCGCCGCCGGACACGCGATAATCCGGTTGCTGCACGCGCAAGGCGCCGGGCGACATCATCGGCTGTGACCGCGACGGCGCGGTGTACCGCGGCAGCGACACCACCGACGAGTTCCGGCGTTGGATCGCCGACAACACCAACCGCGACAATGCGTTCGGGCTCACTGCGTGAGGTCCTGGCCGGTGCCGACGTCTTCATCGGCGTCTCGGCGCCGAACCTGCTCACCGGCGACGACATCGCCACGATGGCCTCCGACGCCATGCGTGTTCGCCCTGGCCAACCCCGACCCCGAGGTCGATCCGGTCGGCGCGCGTCCGCGCACGCCGCCATCGTCGCGACCGGCCGCTCCGACTACCCCAACCAGATCAACAACGTGCTCGCGTTCCCTGGGATCTTCCGCGGCATGCTGGACGCGGGCGCCACCGAGATCACCGACGCCACCCTGCTGGCGGCGGCGCACGCGATCGCGGACTGCGTCGCCCCGGGCGAACTGAACTCGAGCTACATCGTTCCGAGCGTCTTCGATCCGAACGTGGCGACGGCCGTGGCCGAAGCGGTGCGGCTATCGGCTGCCGTCGGGACCGGCGCGTGAGCACGAGGCTCGTCCATGGCCGGTGACGACCCGGCTCGGCTGACCGAAGACACGTACGACGCCCTCGATAGCGGCTCGACCCGATCGATCGTGAGTACGCCCGGCGCTACCCGGGCGAGGCCGGCACCCGGCAACCCGTCCACACCGTCTACGTTCCGGCCGATCGTTACGGCGCGCAGCTGGCGCCCGAGTGGGGGCAAGCCGCCCTTGACGCGTTCGACGAGTCCATGTCGACTCCCGAGGACCTGGCGACGATGACGGGGTTGCCCCTCGACCTCGTCGAGGCGGTGCACGGTCGGGTCCGGGCCAAGTTGATCACCGAGCCGATCGAGGACCTCCGCATCGACTTCGAGGACGGCCTCGGCGCCCGCCCCGACGAGGACGCCCTGGCGGTCGCGGCCGCCTCCGCGCTGCTCGCTTCGATCGCGGCCGGCCACGCTCCGCCGTTCACCGGCATCCGGTTCAAGAGCCTCGAGGCGGCCACCCGGCGACGGGGCATCCGCACGCTCGACGTGTTCCTCGGCGCGCTCGGCCCGCTCCCCGAGGGCTTCGTCGTCACGCTGCCCAAGGTCAGCTCAGTCGAACAGGTCGAGGCGATGCTCGCTCTGTCAGCCGAACTCGAGGCGGCCCACGCCCTGCCCGCTGGTTCGGTGCGGTTCGAGCTGCAGATCGAGACCCCGCAGGCGGTGCTGGGCGCGGATGGCACCGCGCTCGTCGCGCGGATGATCCACTCGGCCGGCGGGCGCTGCACCGGCCTGCACTACGGCACGTACGACTACAGCGCGTCGGTCGGGATCGCGGCCGGCTATCAGTCGATGGAGCACGCGGCAGCCGACCACGCCAAGGCGATCATGCAGCTGGCCGCGGCGGGCACCGGCGTACGCCTCTCGGACGGATCGACGAACGTGCTGCCGGTCGGAACGCCGTCGGCGGCGGCGGTGGCCTGGCAGCTGCACGCCCGGCTCGTACGCCGATCTCTCGAGCGGGGCTTCTATCAGGGCTGGGACCTGCATCCGCGAGCAGTTGATCACCCGCTACGCGGCGACGTACTGCTTCTTCCGAGACGGGCTCGACACCGCGGGCACCCGGCTGCGGGCCTACCTCGGCCGAGGCCGAGAGCGGTGTGCTGGACGAGCCCGCGACCGCGATCGCCCTGGCCGGCTTCCTCGTGCGCGGCCTGGACTGCGGGGCCCTCGACGACGACGACGTCCGCGAGCGCACGGGCGTCGACCGAGACGCGCTCGACGCGTTGTACCTGCGCCGGGAGCACCCCCGAAGTCCCTCCTGATCCGGGCGTTGTGGTCGTCGGGACGCCGCGACCCGTGGATCAGCAGTTGACCGTACTTCTCGGCATCCCGTAAACTACCGCCATACGAGATTTGAATTCCGCAATACGAAAGTTGATGAGGATGAGCGAGCACGGCCTCCACTATCTGGCCAACTGCTCGCTGCTGTTCACCGAGCTGCCCGTCAACCAGCGGCCGCACGCGGCGAAGGCGGCCGGGTTCGACGCCATCGAGTTCTGGTGGCCGTTCGCCACGGCCACCCCGCGCTGACACCGAGATCGACGCCTTCGTCCGCGCGATCGGCGACGCCGGTGTCCGGCTCGTCGGCCTGAACTTCTTCGCGGGCGACCTGGCCGGCCCGGACTGCGGCGTCCTGTCGCTTCCCGCCCGGGCCGGCGAGTTCCTCGACAACCTCGACATCGCCGTCGGCATCGGTGACCGGCTCGGGGTCAGCGCCTTCAACGCGCTGTACGGCAATCGCGTCGACGACGTCACCCCCGCGGCCCAGGACGACCTGGCCACCGACAACCTGCTCGCAGCCGCTGCCGCCGCCGGCCGCATCGGTGCCACCGTCCTCGTCGAGGCGGTCAGCGGCCCCAAGCCCTATCCGCTACGGACCGCCGACGACGCGGTTGCGGTGGTGCAGCGGGTACGCGCGGCCGGCGCTGCCGAACGTCGGTTTCCTCTGCGACCTGTTCCACCTGGCCGCCAACGGCGACGACCTGAGCGCCGCGATCAGCGGCCACATCGCCGACATCGCGCACGTCCAGCTCGCCGACTGGCCCGGACGCGGCGAGCCGGGCACGGGCCAACTCGACCTGGACGGCTGTCTGGCCCAGCTCCAGGGCCTCGGCTACGGCGGTTGGGTGGGGCTCGAATACAAGCCGAGCGTGCCGACCATCGACAGCCTCAGCTGGCTGCCTCGTGAACGGCGCGCCAGCCCGGTCAAGGAGACGTCATGAAGATCGGCTTCATCGGCCTGGGCATCATGGGCGCGCCCATGACCCGCAACCTGATCAAGGCCGGCTTCGAGGTGACCGGTTTCAACCGCAGCCGGCCCGGCTGTCGACGCCCTGGTCGCGGCCGGCGGCGCCGCGGGATCTGACGTCGCCGACACCGTGCGCGAGGCCGACGTGGTCGCAATCATGGTGCCCGACTCCCCTGACGTGCAGTCGGTCATGGCCGAGGTGTTCGACGCGGCTCGTCCCGGAACCCTGGTGATCGACTTCTCGAGCATCCGTCCCGACATTGCCGCGGAACTCGGCGCCGAGGGCACGGCCCGGGGCTTTCGCGTGCTCGACGCCCCGGTGTCCGGCGGTGAGGCCGGTGCCATCGACGCCGTGCTCTCGATCATGGTCGGCGGCGAGGCGGCTGACTTCGAGGCGGCCCGGCCCGTCTTCGACGCGGTCGGCCAGACCATCGTGCACGTCGGGCCGCACGGGTCGGGTCAGACCGTGAAGGCGGCCAACCAGCTGATCGTGGCTGGGAACATCGGCCTGGTCGCCGAGGCGATCGTCTTCCTCGACGCCTACGGAGTCGACCTCGACGCGGCGCTCGAAGTGCTGGGCGGCGGCCTGGCCGGCAGCACCGTCATGGCCCGCAAGGGCGCGTCCATGGTGGCGCACGACTTCCAGCCCGGCTTTCGAGTTGCCCTGCACAACAAGGACATGGGCATCGTCACCGCCGCCGCCCGGGCGGCCGGGGTCGCGATCCCGCTCGGCTCGACGGTGGCTCAGCTGATCGGCTCGCTGAACGCGCAGGGCGACGGCGCCCTCGACCACTCCGCGCTGCTCAAGCTCGTCGAGCAGCTCTCCGGACGCACCCAGTCGTGACATCGAAGTCGTGACATCGAACCGGCCCTGACGCCGGCAGACAGGAGTTACCCATGCCCCGCATGTCCGCGGTCGACGCCATCGTCGCCATCCTGAAGGCCGAGGGGGCCACGCAGGCGTTCGGGCTGCCCGGCGCAGCCATCAATCCCCTCTACGCGGCCATGCGTCGCGATGGTGGCATCAAGCACGTACTGGCCCGGCACGTCGAGGGCGCGTCCCACATGGCCGAGGGGTTCACCCGGGCCGAGGCCGGCAACATCGGCATCTGCATCGGGACGTCCGGGCCGGCCGGCACCGACATGATCACCGGCCTGTACTCGGCCTCGGCCGATTCGATCCCGATCTTGTGTATCACCGGCCAGGCTCCGGTCGCGCGGCTGCACAAGGAGGATTTCCAGGCGGTCGATATTTCCGCCATTGCATCGCCGTTGACCAAGTTGGCGACGACGGTGCTCGAACCGGGCCAGGTGCCCGGGACTTTCCAGCAGGCGTTTCACCTGATGCGGTCGGGACGTCCGGGGCCGGTGTTGATCGACCTGCCCTTCGACGTGCAGCTGGCCGAGATCGACTTCGATCCCGAGACCTACCGCCGTTGCCGGTCTACAAGCCGGCCGCGAGCCGGGCCCAGATCGACAAGGCCATGGCGATGCTCGACGCCGCCGATCGTCCGGTGATCGTCGCCGGCGGCGGCATCATCAACGCCGACGCCGCCGAGCTGCTGCAGCGATTCGCCGAGCTCACCAACATGCCGGTGATCCCGACGCTGATGGGCTGGGGCGCGCTGCCCGACGACCACCCGCTGATGGCCGGGATGGCCGGTCTGCAGACCGCGCATCGCTACGGCAACGCGACGCTGCTGGACTCCGACTTCGTGCTGGGCATCGGCAACCGCTGGGCCAACCGGCACACCGGTAGCCTCGACAACTACCGCGAGGGGCGCACGTTCGTGCACGTCGACATCGAGCCGACCCAGATCGGGCGGGTCTTCGCCCCCGAGTACGGCATCGTGTCCGACGCCAGGGCAGCTCTCGAGCTGTTCGTCGAGGCGGCCGAGGAGCGCGCGGCCGGCGACTGCCCGATCGCGAAGTCTGGGTCGAGGAGTGCCAGGAGCGCAAGCGGACGATGCTGCGCCGCACCCACTTCGACGACGTCCCGATCAAGCCGCAGCGCGTGTACGAGGAGATGAACAGGGCGTTCGGTCCCGAGACGCGCTACGTCAGCACGATCGGCCTGTCGCAGATCGCCGGCGCGCAGTTCCTGCACTCGTACAAGCCGCGGCACTGGATCAACGCCGGTCAGGCCGGACCGCTGGGCTGGACGCTGCCCGGCCGCGCTCGGCGTCGTGCCGCCGACCCGGACGCGACGGTGGTGGCGTTGTCCGGCGACTACGACTTCCAGTTCATGATCGAGGAACTGGCGGTCGGCGCGCAGTTCAAGCTGCCCTACATCCACGTCGTCGTGAACAACGCCTATCTCGGCCTGATCCGCCAGTCGCAGCGCGGATTCGACATGGACTACTGCGTGCAGCTGTCCTTCGACAACGTCAACGCGCCCGAGGTCGAACGGCTACGGAGTCGATCACGTCAAGGTGGCCGAAGGTCTCGGGTGCAAGGCGATCCGCGTCGTCGAGGCGGGCGAGATCGCCGGCGCACTCGAGCAGGCCAAGAAGTTGATCGCCGAGTACCAGGTGCCCGTCGTCGTCGAGGTCATCCTGGAGCGCGTGACCAACGTCGCGATGGGGACCGAGCTCGACAACGTCACCGAGTTCGAGGATCTCGCGCTGACGCGCGAGCGACACCCCCACCGCCATCGCCTTGCTGGACTGAGCGTGCGCGTGCTGCTCGCCCCGGACAAGTTCAAGGGCTCCTTGAGCGCCCACGAGGTCGGCGCGGCTTTGGCGAAGGGGATTAGCGATGCCGCGCCGTCGACCGTCATCGACCAGGTACCGGTGGCCGACGGCGGTGACGGCACCCTCGACGCCGCCGTACGCCGCCGGCTTCGACCGGGTGCCGATCCGCGTCGACGGGCCGACCGGGGAGCCGGTCGACACCGCTTACGCCCGGCGGGGCGACGCGCCGTCGTCGAACTCGCGGCGACCTGCGGCCTGTCGCTGCTTCCCGGCGGCCGCCTGCGCCGCGACGGCCGCCAGCTACGGCGTCGGCCAGGCGATCGCGGCGGCCCTCGACGCGGGTTGCCGCGACCTCGTCCTGGGCATCGGCGGCAGCGCCAGCACCGACGGCGGCGCCGGGCTGGTGTCGGCGCTCGGCGCCCGGTTACTCGACGCCGAGCGGCGACGAGTGCGCCCGCGGCGGGCGGCCGCTGGGCGGTGGTCGCCTCGACCTGATCCGACGGTCTGCATCCGGCCGTGCGGACGGCCGCGATCTCGTCGTGGCCTGCGACGTCGACAACCCGCTGCTCGGCCCGCGCGGCGCGGCCGCGGTCTACGGACCGCAGAAGGGCGCCACCCGGAGACTCGCGGCGCTGGACGCGCACCTCGGCCGCTGGGCCGACGGTCGTCGCGCGGCGGGCCGGGGCCGACCACGCCGACGACCCGGGCGCCGGGCGCTGCGGGCGGCGTCGGGTTCGCCGCCGTCGCCCTGCTCGGCGCCACGGCTGCGCCCGGGCATCGAGCTGCTCCTCGACCTGGTCGGCTTCACCGCCGCGCTGGGCCGGGCCGACCTGGTCGTCACCGGCGAGGGCTCGCTGGACGAGCAGACCCTGCACGGGAAGGCGCCGGCCGGGGTGGCGGCGGCCGCCCGGGCGCCGGGGTCCCGACCGTGGCGGTCGCCGGACGGGCTGCTCTCGGCCGACGCAGCTGGCCGCGGCGGGAATCGAGCGGGCCTACGCGCTGGCCGATCTCGAGCCCGATCCGGTCCGGTCGATGGCCGACGCGGCGCGGTTGCTGGAGCGGGTCGCGCACGACCTCGCCCGAGACTGGATCATTACGTCATGAGCCCGAGCTCGTGCTGCGCCCGGCGCATCATCACCCCCTCGGGCGAGGTCGATGGCTGCGTGCTGGTCGACGACGGCGTGATCACGGCCGTTACCGGGCGCGGGGACGGCGAGACGGGTCGTCGACCTCGCCGACGACTGCGTGCTGCTGCCCGGCCTGGTCGACACCCACGTCCACATCAACGAGCCCGGCCGGACCGAGTGGGAGGGCTTCGCCACCGCGACGCAGGCGGCCGCGGCGGGCGGCATCACCACCGTGATCGACATGCCGCTCAACAGCATCCCGGCGACCGTCGACGTCGCCGCGCTGGAGATCAAGCGCAAGGCGGCCGACGGTCAGTGCCACGTCGACGTCGGCTTCTGGGGCGGCGCCATCCCGGGCAACTTCGCCGATCTCGGCCCACTGCACGACGCCGGCGTCTTCGGCTTCAAGTGCTTCCTGCTGCCGTCGGGCGTCGACGAGTTCCCGGCGCTGGGCGCCGCTGACCTGCGGCGCTACCTCGTCGCGCTCGCCGCGCTCGACGCCCGGCTGATCGTGCACGCCGAGGATCCCGACGTGATCGACACCGCGCCGCCGGCCCGCGGCAGCGGCGTACGAGCGTTCCTGTCGCTCGCGCCCGCGCGCGGCCGAGGCGCGGGCGATCGAGACCGTGATCGAGGGCGGCCCGCGACACCGGTGCGCGCGTGCACATCGTCCACCTGTCCGACGCCGACGCGCTGCCGATGATCGCCGCGGCCAAGGCCGATGGCGTGCCGGCTGACCGTCGAGACGTGCCCGCACTACCTGGTCTTCGACGCCGATTCGAGATCCCCGACGGCGCCACCCAGTTCAAGTGCTGCCCGCCCATCCGCGAGGCCGAGAACCGCGAACGGCTCTGGCTGGCGCTGGCCGACGGCCTGATCGACTTCGTGGTGTCCGACCACTCCCCCTGCGTCCCCGAGCTGAAGCTGCTCGACGAGGGCGACTTCGCCGCGCGCGTGGGGCGGCATCGCCTCGGTGCAGCTGAGCCTGCCGGCGGTCTGGACGCAGGCGGCGCAGCGCGGGTTCGCGCTCATCGACATCGCCCGCTGGATGTCCGAGCGACCGGCGGCCTTCGCCGGCCTGGCCGACAAGGGCGCCATCGCGGTCGGCCGGTCGGCCGACTTCGCCGTGCTCGCCCCGGATGAGGAGTTCACCGTCGACGCCCGCGTCGCTGTACCAACGCAACCCGGTCACGCCCTATGACGGCCGAACGTTGCGTGGCGTCGTCCGCCAGACCTGGTTGCGCGGGCAGCCCGTTTCCTTCGGTGAGCCGGCCGGACGCCTGCTCGTCCGGTCCCATGATGATCAAGGAGCCCTTCGATGAGCCACACCCCGTCGCACACCTTCGCCGGCCTGCCCGACCTGGCGTCGCGGCGAGTCGGCGGCGGCGTGCTGGCCGCGTCGGACGAACTGTTCGCCGAACGCGAGAACCTGATCAAGCCCGAGGCCCCGAGCTACGACACCTACACCTTCGGCCACAAGGGCCAGGTGTATGACGGCTGGGAGACTCGCCGGCGCCGCGAACCCGGCAACGACTGGGCGTTGATCCGCCTCGGAATCCCCGGCGTCATAAGGGGAATCATCGTCGACACGGCGTTCTTCAAGGGCAACTACCCGCCCGAGATCTCGGTCGAGGCGGCCGGCTTCGAGGGCTATCCGACGCCCGAGGAACTGCTCGGAGCCGACTGGATCACGATCGTCGCCCCGGTCGGCGGTGAAGGGTGACTCGCTCAACGAGTTCGACGTCAAGCACACCGAGCGGTTCACGCACGTCCGGCTGGCCATGTATCCGGACGGCGGGATTGCCCGGCTGCGCGTGCACGGCGAGCCGGTGCCCGACCCGCGGTTCCTGGCCGCCTCCGACCTCGATCTCGCCGCCCTGGCCAACGGGGGCTGGATCACCGGTTGCAGCAACATGTTCTATTCCTCGCCGTCGAACCTGATCGCGCCCGGGCAGGCCGGGGTCATGGGCGAGGGCTGGGAGACCGCCCGGCGGCGCGATGACGGCAACGACTGGGTCGAGGTGAAGCTCACCGGTCCGGGCGTGATCCGGCACGCCGAGATCGACACGAGCTACTTCGTGGGCAACGCCCCGGGTTGGGCGTCACTCTCGGGCTGGAACGCCCGCAGCGAGGAACCCCGCCGCGTCGAGTTGATGCCCAGGACGCGCCTGCAGCCCGACACCGTCCACGTCCTGCGTCTCCAACCGCACGACGAGGTGACGCACGTGCGGATCGACGTCTTCCCCGACGGCGGGATGGCCCGGTTGCGGCTGCGCGGCACGCTGGCCGTCAAGGCCCGCGAGCAGGTGGCGTTGCGCTGGTTCAACCTGCTGCCCGTGCGCGAGGCGGCGGCCGTGCTGCGCGACACCCCGCAGGCCGATCTGGACGACGCGGCCATCTCGGCCCTGGTCGCCGAACGCCCGCTCAGTTCGCTCGACGCACTGCCGGCGGCGCTGGTCGCCGAGATGGGCCTGGGCCACGGCTGATCGACTCCCGCATCTGGTTGACGATGATCATCGGCCGTCCTACGATCCTGGCAGGCGAAATTGATCTTTCGCATAGCGAAACTGCGGACGTGAGAACGCACCGCGGTCCTCGTGAGCCGTTACCGGAGTCCTGCCGGTGACGAAGTTGCCCGTCTTGGCCACGGCTGGGGACACCGCCGTCCCCGCCGGCCAGGGCGGGCGCGCCGTTTCCCGCCCGCATCACGCTCCGGTCACTGACCTGGACGCCCGCCACGCGCCTCGATGACACTGGTCGTCCTTCGTCCGCCCGATCCCGGAGGTCTCGTGACTCGGACCGTTCTGCGCGGCGCCCGGTGGCCCGGCGACATCGCCCTGCCCGACGGCTACATCGTCGCGGTCGGTTCGGTCGAGCCCGAGCCGGGCGATGTCGACGTGCGGGTCGACGGCGACTTGATCACCGCCGGACTGGTCAACACCCACCACCACTTCTATCAGTGGATGACGCGCGGTTGGGCCTTCGACTGCACCTTGTTCGGCTGGCTGACCACCCTGTATCCCGTCTGGGCCCAGCTCACGCCCGAGGACGTCGAGGCGGCCGCGGCCGTGGCGATGGGCGAGCTCGCCTTGACCGGCTGCACCACGGCCGCCGACCACCACTACGTCGTGCCCGGCGGCGATGACTCGGTGTTCGACGCGATCGCCGCCGCGGCGCGCACGATCGGCATCCGCGCGCACATCGCCCGCGGTTCGATGGACCTCGGCCAGAGCCGCGGCGGTCTGCCGCCCGATTCGGTCGTCGAGGATCTGGACGACATCCTCGCCTCCACCCAGGCCGTGTACGAACGGCTGCACGACGGCGAGCTGATCAGCGTGACCGTCGCGCCGTGCAGCCCGTTCAGCGTGACGACCGAACTGATGACCGAGTCGGCCGCGCTCGCCCGCTCACTCGGCCTGCGGCTGCACACGCACCTCGCCGAGACGCTCGACGAGGAGCGCGGCTGCCTCGAGCGCTTCGGCAAGCGGCCGATGGCGGTGCTCGACGATCTCGGCTGGATCGCCGACGACGTCTGGGTCGCCCACGGCATCCACTTCGACGACGCCGAGGTCGAGCGCCTCGGCAGCGACCGGCACCGGCATCGCCCACTGCCCGTCCAGCAACTCACGCCTGGGCTCGGGGATCGCGCGCGTGGCCGACCTCGTGGCCGCCGGCGCGCCGGTCGGGCTCGGGGTCGACGGCGTCGCCTCGAACGAGATCGGCGGGCTGTTCCCCGAGCTGCGCATGTCACTGTTCCTGGCCCGCCAGCGCAGCCTCGATCCGACCGCGTTCATGCCGACTGACGCGCTGGCGATCGCGACGGCCGGCGGCGCGCGGTGCCTGGGGCGCGACGACATCGGCGCCCTGGAGGTCGGCAAGCGGGCCGACGTCGTGGTGTGGCCGGGCGAGGATCTGGCCGACGTCCTCGATCCGCTGGCCGGGCTGGTGCTCGGCCCCGAGCGCACCGCCCGGCACGTCTTCGTCGGCGGCGAGTACGTCGTGCGCGACGCTCACCTGGTCGGCGCCGACATCCGCACCCTGCGCGCCGAGCTGACCCGCCGGGCGCGCCGGCTGTGGCCGGACGGCGCGATTCGATGACCGCGCTGGACGACTACAACGGCCTGGACGCCGCCGCCGCCGCAACCCAGCTGCTCCGCGTCTGCCACGCGCAGCGGTGGGCCGACCTGGTGCTCGGCCGGACGTCCGTACGCCGATCTCGCCGCCCTCCAGCAGGCCGCCGATGCCATCTGGCTGGGCCTCGGCCCGGACGACTGGCGCGAGGCGCTCGACGGGCACCCGCGCATCGGCGAGAGCGGCGGCAAGTCCGAGGCGTACTCGAAGCAGGAGCAGGCCGGGATGAGTGGCGTGGACGACCAGGTCAGAGCCGCCATCGCCGAGGGCAACCGCGCGTACGAGCGGCGCTTCGGGCACGTGTTCCTGATTTCGGCGGCCGGCCGTTCACCGGCCGAGATCCTGGCCAATCTCGAGTCGCGGCTGGGCAACGACGCCGCGACCGAGCTGACGGTCGCCGCCGACCAGCACCGGCGGATCACCCGGCTGCGGCTGCAGCAGATGTTCGGTTGACCGTCGTCGCGACACGTCTCGTCCGGTGCTCCGTCTCATCACCGGCAGGGGCGTCTTCCCCCGAGGCGTCCCTGTCGCCCCGCTACCCCGACCCGCTCTTGGAAAGAATCTTCGCCTTGACGTACTGGTCCCGAGCCAACGAACACGGTCCGGCCGCCCGCGCTGCCCTGAACGAACTCAGCGCACTCGCCGGCTCCGCCCGAACCGCCGTCGAGCTGCGTGAAATCGCCGCCGAGATCCATCTCTGCCTGGTGACGGCCGAGCGAGCCGCCGACCAGGCGGCTCGCCGGGCCGGGTTGCTGACGGCCCGCTCCCCGGGTGCCGAGGTCGCCCGCGCGCGCGAGCCGGTCGAGGATCTCGGCGTCCCGGCCGTCGTGCGGCTCACCGCGCGCCCCGAACGCCACTGACCCACGGCGTCGCGTAGGACGGCGGCTGCTGCCTCACTTGGCGAGGTCTCGGCGCAGCCGCTTCTCCTCGACCCGCCAGTAGCCGTGCTGTCGCCCGTCGAGCAGGATCACGGGGACGTCGTCGGAATGCTCCGCCCGTAGCGTCGGATCAGCGTCGACGTCGAGTTCGTCGTAGGCGAAGCCGAGTTCGGTCGCCATCGCCCGCAGCGTCGCCTCGGCCTGCTCGCAGAGGTGGCAGCCGGCTCGGGTGATCAACGTGACGGCGTGATCACTCGCCGCCATCGCGCAGTCTCCACTTCATGACCTTGCCGGTGACCGTGTGCGGCAGCTCGTCGACGACCTCGATGTGCCTCGGCAGTTTGAAGCGCGCCAGCTGCTCCGCGGCACCGGCCATGATCGACTCCGGGTCGAGCCGCCGGCCCTCGAGCGGCACCACGTAGGCCATCACCGCCTCGCCACTCGCCTCGTCGGGGACGCCCACGACGGCGGCCTCGGCCACCCCGTCGAGCGAACGCAGGACGAACTCGACCTCGGCCGGATAGACGTTGAACCCGTTGACGATCACCAGGTCGTTACGCCGGCCGACCAGGCGCAGATTGCCGTCGTCGTCACGGGTCGCCAGGTCGCCGGTCGCGAACCAGCCTTCCTCGTCCGCGCCGTCCGCTCCGTCGGGCCAGTAACCGGCGAAGACGTTGTCGCCACGGACGAAGATCTCGGCCGGATCGCGGCGGCGCGGCTCGCCACCGTCAGCATCACGCAGTTGGATCTCGACGCCGGGCACGGCCTGCCCGACCGATCCCGCCAGCGGCCCGTCAGCGGACCAGTTGATGGTGACGACCGGAGCGGTCTCGGTCAGCCCGTAGCCCTCGAACAGGCCCACTCCGCGATCGCCGTACGCCCGCACCAACGAGCGGCGCATCGCCGCCGACCCCGACCAGGCGAAGCGCACGTGCGCGAAGGCGGCCGCGAACCCGGGCCGGTCGATCCAGGCGGCGAACATCGTGGGCACGCCGGCCACGACCGTGACCGCTTCGGCGGCCATCGTCGCCAACGTGCCGTCGGGCTCGAATCGGTCGGCGAGCACGAGTCTGGCGCCGGTACGCAGCGCCACGCCGAGGCCGCCGTTGAGGCCGAAGACGTGGAAGAGCGGGATCGGCACGAACAACGTGTCCGAGTCGGTGATCGCGGGCGGTTCGAGCGCCGCGACCTGATCGAGGTTGGCGAGCAGCGCCGCCGACGTCAGCATCGCACCGCGGGGCGCTCCGGTCGTGCCGCTCGTGTAGAGCAACACCGCCACCTGGTCGGCCTCGACCTCGGGCAGCTCGACATCCGCCCCGGATGCCAGGAACTCGGTGAGCTGGTCGCCCGCGATCACGCGCACCGCCGCTGACGGCGAACCCGCGCTGACGATCAGCGCGGCCCCGGAGTCGTCCACGACGTGGGCCAGCTCGCGGGGTGTCAACGCCGGATTCACCGGGACCGAGACCACGCCGGCGCGGGAGGCCGCGAGGTAGAGCACGACGAGGTCCGAGCCATTCAGCTGCAACACGACGCGATCGCCCGGGGCCACGCCGGCGCCCAGCAGAGCGCGGGCGGCACGGGTCACCGCCAGATCGAGTTCGGTGAACGAGAGCCGCAGCGATCCGTCGACGAGCGCTTCGCGGCCGCCGTGCTCGGTGGCGTGGCCGGCCAACAGCCCGGCGATCGTCGTGGCGCGCGCTGGCATCGTCCGTCGCCTCCCGATCCGCTGCGGACATGACCGCCGACGTAAGACGGCGCCCGCTCGTCGGGGCCGTCCGCGTTTCACATCCTACGAAGCTGGAGAAGCTGAGGAGCGAGGGTCATCGCAGGTATCAGTCCATTGGATTCGGGCGAACTGGCCGGTAACCTGAACAAGTCCCTAAAGAAGGGGCATGTCGTGCCGATCGGGGGGCAACGAGAAAGGCCACTTTCTGTGCCCGAAAGACGTCGTGGGGCAGTCCGCTGCATCGCGATGAACGCACGTCGAAATCGGTCTGGTTTGGCCGACCTCGGCCACTTGGTACTCGAGAGTCTGCGCAATCCGGGCCTGTCCCTGGCTCCCGCCGGGTGGGCGCCGATGTCCCCCCTCCGCTCCCCCGGCCCCCTCGTCATGCACACCGAGGCCCACGCCGTCCGCCCCGCCGGCCACGCCGAGCCGGCCCGGGCTCGACTGGATGATCCGGGCGAGGCCGTCGACGCCGAACACACCGAGACGTGGAAACTCGTCCAGGCCGCGCAGGCCGGAGACGGCGAGGCCTTCGGAAAGCTCTACGACCAGTACGTCGACCTGGTGTACCGGTTCATCTACTTCCGGGTGAACGACCGCGCGCTGGCCGAGGACTTCACCAGCGAGACGTTTCTGCGGGCACTGCGGCGGATCAGTTCGATCACCTACCAAGGTCGCGACATCGGGGCCTGGTTCGTCACGATCGCGCGCAACATCATCTACGACAACACCAAGTCGGCCCGTAACCGCCTCGAGGTCAGCACCGGCGAGTTCTACGAGAGCGCGGAGTTCGAGCCCAGTCCTGAGACATCGGTGATCGACTCGCTGACGTCCGAGACGCTCATCGCGGGGATCAAGCGACTCAACGACGAGCAGCGCGAATGCGTCGTCTTGCGCTTCATCCACGGGCTGTCGGTCAGCGAGACCGCGGCGGCGATGGGCAAGAACGACGGCGCCATCAAGGCGCTGCAGCACCGGGCGATCCGCAAGCTGGGCGACCTGGTCGGCGGTGAGCTCAGGTGAGTAACCAAAACGATCACCTGTCGTTGTCATCGATGTACGAGTTCGCCACGCCCGACATCCCGTCCAGCAGGGCCGAAAACGCTACCGGACGATCTTGTGACCATGAGTATCGGGAACGGAGGTGCGGGTGATGCCCACACGCGATCCGTTCGCGCGCCTGCGCCCGTCCCCCGATCCGACGCGGTCGTCCGATCCGGGTGTTCAACGGGTGCTCGCCGGCCTGGCGGCGCTGCCCAGTCCGGCTCCCGCGCGCGATTTCCGAACCGAGTTGCGGCAGCAACTGGTGGCGGTCACTCCGCGCCTGGTGGCCGAGGGCGAATCCGATCGAGAATCCGCGACGCACACCGGCGACGCGCCGGCCACGGTCGCGGTCCGGCCGGGCCTTCTGACCCGGTTGCGCAAACCGATCTTCGTGTTCGTCTCCGCGGCGGCGGTCTTCGTGTTCTTGCTCGGCGGCGCGGTGTTGCTCAGCAACCACGCGCTTCCCGGCGACTCGCTCTACGGAGTCAAGCGGGCCAGCGAGAACGTCCAGCTGTCGTTGAGCACGTCCGACGCCGACAAGGGCAAGCAGTACCTGAGCATGGCCAGCACCCGGTCCGACGAGGTCAGCCAGTTGCTTGGTCATTCGAGCGCGATGGCGCTTGGATCCGGCGACAGCGCGAGCGGCACGATCAGCTCGCACACGGCCAGCCTGGTCACCAGCACGCTGGACGACCAGGACAGCGAGACGCGCAGCGGGGCCCAACTGCTCAACGGCCAGGCGGTACGAACCGCGTCGACGTCGACGCTGACCACTCTGATCAACTGGGCGCCCGACCAGCAGGCGCGCATGAACGCGATCATCGGCGAGCTGCCCACGGGCGCGCTGCACGACCGCGCGGTCGCCTCACTGGCCGTCCTCGACGCCGCTCTGGCCCGCTCGCAGGCGCTGACCTCGCTGGTCGCCCTGCCGTGCCAGGCCACGACGACCACCGACGCCTACGGGCCGGTTCCCGTGGCCGGCTGCTCCCCCGCGACGCCGGGCACGCCCGCCACGCCGGGCACCAAGTCGGGCTCGCCGACCACCCCGAAGATCAGCGGTGTGACGGTGCCGACCAAGGCCGGTGGCACCGCTGCTACCGGCGGCGGTCCGACGGCGGGTGCGACCGGCGGAGCCGGCGCGGCAACCCCGACCAGCGGTGGACTGCCGACGACCATCCCTGGCCTTCCCACCGTGCCCGCCACGCTGCCGGTCACGACCGGCACCTGCGGCGTGGCCGTCAACCTGCCCCCACTGGTCAGCGTCGGAATCGGCTCCTGCGGCATTTCGGTGGGAGTCGGCGGAGGCTGATCGCTCGACGCTGCATCGCTCGTCGCTGATCGTGGGAGCATCGCAGCCATGGTGGACGAGCGGCGCATCCAGACCCGGACGCCCGAGTGGCGATTGCTTTCCGAACGCGTCCAGACCGCGATGGAGCTGACCTCGCGCCTCAACACGCTGCCCTTCAGCGACGTCCAATCACGCAATGCCCTGCTCGAGCAGTTGCTGGGCGAACCGCTGCCCGAGAAGGCGCTCGTCATGCCGCCGTTCTACTGCACGTACGGCCGCGGGATCCAGCTCGGGGTGCGTGTGTCGGTGGGCCAGGCCTGTTCGTTCCTCGACCTCGGGGGAATCACCATCGGCGATCGGACGATGATCTCGCCCAAGGTCACCCTCATCACCGAAGGGCACCCCATCGAGCCGGCCGAGCGCTACGACTTCATCACCGTGGCACCGATCGTCATCGAGGCCGACGTCTGGGTCGGTGCGGCGGCCACCATCCTTCCCGGCGTGACGATCGGCCATGACTCGGTCGTGGGTGCGGGCGCGGTCGTGGCCAAGGACGTGCCCCCACTCACTGTCGTGACCGGCACCGGCCACGTCGAGCGAAGGCGCTTGGAGCCTCGACCCGGCCCGTGAAAATAGTCCGGTACGCGGTGTCGGATCCGGGCAGTGGTGTTCGTGGTAGGGGTGAGCGGCCACCCAGAACGGGTGCCCTGAACCAGAGGAGATGATTTCCGTGCAGTACCTGATCTCGGTGATCGACGACGGCACCGGCCTAGCCACACCGGCCGAGGACGCGGCGATCGACGTGTTCAACGACCGGCTCCGGGCCGAGGGTTATTGGGTGTTCGCCGGCGGCCTCGGCTCACCCGAGCCAGCCACCGTCGTCGACAACCGGGGCGGCGAGGCGGTGCTGACCGACGGTCCCTTCGTGGAGTCGAAGGAATACCTTGCCGGCTTCTGGATCATCGAGGCTCCTGACCTCGATGTGGCGCTCGCGCTCGCCACCGACGCGTCGATGGCATGCCAGCGAAAGATCGAGGTGCGGCCGTTCCTGAGCGTGTGAGCCTCGTCGGGTCCGCGATCACCCAGGCCCACCGCGAGGAGTGGGGTCGGGTGGTCGCGTCCCTCACCCGGCGCTTCGGTGACCTCGACATCGCCGAGGAGGCGACGGCCGAAGCGTTCGTGACCGCCGTCGAGCGGTGGCCGTCCGACGGGGTGCCGCCGAACCCCGGAGCCTGGCTGACCACGACGGCCAATCGCAAGGCCATCGACCGGATCCGGCGCGAGAACAAGCGTGACGACAAGCAGAAGGCGGCTCGGCTGATGTACGACGACGACCCGTCCGAGCCACCGGGCACCGTCGACGACGACCGTCTTCGGCTCATCTTCACGTGCTGTCACCCGGCCCTCGCGCTGCCGACCCGAGTGGCGCTGACGCTCCGCATGGTCGGTGGGCTGACGGTGCCAGAGATCGCTCGGGCCTTCCTGGTTCAGGAGACCGCGATGGGGCAGCGGATCACGCGCGCCAAGGCCAAGATCAAAGCGGCTAACATCCCGTACCGGCTTCCTTCGGCCGACGATCTTCCGGCCCGCATCTCCGGCGTGCTCGCCGTGCTTTTCCTGATCTTCAATGAGGGCTACCTGGCTACCGGTCCGGACACCGATCCCGTCCGCCACGACCTGACTGCCGAGGCGATCCGGCTCACCCGCCTGATCCGAGTCCTGATGCCCGACGATGGTGAGGTGGCCGGCCTGCTGGCGCTCATGCTGTTGATCGAGGCCCGCCGGAGCGCGCGGGTTTCGGCCATGGGTGAACTCATCACCCTCGACGAGCAGGACCGCGCCACCTGGGACACGGCGCTCATCGTCGAGGGACACCGTCTGGTGCGCGAGCGACTCACCGCCGCTGCCACCGGGGTGACGCCCGGGCGCTATCAGATCCTCGCCGCCATCAATGCCGTGCACACCTCCGCGCCGGATGCCCGCGACACCGACTGGTCGCAGGTCGTCGCCCTCTACGACCAGCTCGTCCGTCTGGACGCGTCGCCGATCGTCGCCCTCAACCGAGCGATCGCGATTGCCGAGCTCGACGGTTCGGAGGTGGCGCTGGCAGCCGTCGAGCGGCTCGACGCCTCCCTCGCCGGCTATCACGCCTATCACGCGACTCGGGCCGAACTGCTGCGGCGGTTGGGTCGCCACGACCATGCGCGCGCCGCCTACGACTCAGCAATCGAGCTCGCGGGCAACTCGGCCGAGACCGCGTATCTGATCCGCCGACGCGACGAGCTGACCTAGAACGTGCTGCGCGATCTGAGTCAGACGCGGTAGGTACGTTTGACGCGTGACCGCACCCACGCCCTACCTGTTCTTCCGGGGTAACGCCCGCGAGGCCCTGTCGTTCTACGCGGAGGTGTTCGGCGGCACGGCCACCCTGCACACGCTCGCGGACTTCGGCCGAAGCGACGGGCCGGCCGAGGGCATCGCTCACGGCTATCTGAGCGACGGACCGGTCGCGTTGTTCGCCGCCGACGTCAGCGCAGACGAACCCGCTGTCCGATCCGAGGGGCTGATGCTGTCGCTTCTGGGCACGGCGGCGCCGTCGATACTGCGCACGTGGTTCGCGCGACTGTCGGCCGGCGGTCGGGTCGTGTCCGACTTGCAGCCCCAGCCCTGGGGTGCCTCGGACGGCCAGGTCGTCGACCGGTACGGACTCCACTGGCTGATCGGATTCGAAGCCGACTGACGCGGCAAGGTCCTCGGCTCAGGAGACGGCAGCCTTGACCAGTTGCGCGACCTTCTTCTCGACGGTGGAACTCCAGGTCATCAGCGCATACGCGGCGGGCCACATGTCACCGTCGTCGAGATTTGCCGCGTCCTGGAAGCCGAGAGTCGAGTAGCGATATTTGAACTTGCCCGAGTCCTGGAAGAAGACGACGACCTTGCCGTCGGCATTCGCGTAAGCGGGCATGCCGTACCACGTCTTCGGCTCCAGCTCCGGCGCGCTCGCCGTGACCGTGACGTGGACCCGCTCGGCGAGCGCTCGATCGTCGGGCGCCATCTTCTCGATCGCGTCGAGGACGGCCTGCAGCCCATCGGCCTTCTTGGCGCCCTTGCGACCGTCGGCGCGCAGTTCGGCGGCCCGCTGCTTCATCGCGGCCCGCTCCTCGACACTGAACCCGTCCGACCCGGTCGCGGCCTTATTGGCTGGCATGATGCGGCGTCCCTTCTCGACGTTCAGGAGACGGCGTCTGGCCGCCCCTGTCGGTCCACCAGGCTAGGCCGCGACCGGATCGGGCTGCTTCTCGATTCCTGACCGAACGTCAGCCCGCGGCCGAGTGCGGAGCCACCCCGTCGTAGCTGCCCGCGTCGATGTCCTCGATCAGGCCGGGGTGGGTCGGATTCCACGACAGCAGCTCGCGGGTGATGGTGTTCGACACCGCGGCGTCCATGGCGAAGAAGCCGCCGATCCAGCCGAAGTGCTCAGCCGCGCGCTCAGCCGGCACCGACTCCGCCTTCGTGCCCGTCGTGCGGGCGATGGCCTCCGCGATCGCGCGGGTCGGCACGCCGGACTCGGCCACCGCATGCAGTACCGAACCCGCCGGAGCCGAGTCGACCGCGAGACGGACGAGCTGGGCGGCGTCGAGCCGGTGGACGGCCGGCCAGCGGTTGGCGCCGTCATCGACGTAGCCGGCCACACCGGTGCGGCGGGCGAGATCGACGAGCGTCGCGACGAAGCCGTGGTCGCCGTCGCCGTGCACGGTCGGGGCGAAGCGGACCACGATGCTGCGCATGCCGCGCTCGGACATCGACGTCACCAGCTGCGCCGTGGCGACCCGCGGGTGCAAGCTGGGGTCGGGGATGTCGCGCTCGGTGGCGCCGGCGCCCATCCCGACCACGCCGGAGGCGATCAGCAGAACGCCGTCCGTCCCGGCCAGTACGTCGCCGAACGTCTCGATGGCCCGACGGTCGGTCTGGGCCGCCTCGGCCATCTGCGAGAAGTCGTGGTGATAGCCCAGATGCACCACACCGTCGGCATCCTCGGCACCGGCCCGCAGCGACTCGATGTCGTCGAGCGAACCGCGGCGGACCTCAGCGCCGAGTGCGGCAATGGCGTCGGCCGCGCGGTCGGAACGCGCCAGCCCGACCACCTGATGGCCGGCCCCGAGCAGCTCGGGCACCACGGCCGAACCGATCCAGCCGGACGCGCCGGTGACGAAATATCTCATGAGATGACCTCCGAGTCGCAATGTCAGTTACTGTCATCACCCTAACACCTGATGTCAGTCACTGCTATCACCTAGGATCTAGGCCATGGGTCGCTGGGAGCCGAACGCGCGCGGACGGCTCGCGCTGGCGGCGATGCAGCTCTATCTCGAACGCGGCTACGAACAGACGACCGTCGCCGAGATCGCCAACCGGGCCGGGCTGAGCGAGCGGACCTTCTTCCGGCACTTCACCGACAAGCGCGAGGTTCTCTTCGACGGCGCCGCTGCGTTGCAGGAGCTCATGGTCAACGGCGTCGTCGACGCACCGGCGGCGAGCACGCCGCTCGACGCGATCGCCGAGGGTCTGGACGCCGCGGCCGAACTGTTCGAGCAGCGACGCGAGTTCTCGACCCAGCGGCAGTCGGTGATCGCCGCCAACGGCGAGTTGTACGAACGCGAAATGATCAAGATGGCCTCCCTCGGCGTCGCGATGACCGAGGCGTTGCATCGGCGCGGAGTCGCCGAGCCGACCGCCAGCCTGGCCGCCGAGGCCGGCGTCGCGGTGTTCCGCATCGCGTTCCGCCGCTGGGTCGATCCGGACAACCACGACGGGCTGCGGGAGGTCATGCGCGAGTCGATGGCCGCCCTCAAGAGCGTGACCGCGGCCACCTGAGTGTTCTCGCTAGGGTGTGGCCATGGCGGCCCGGCGCGCGACCGACACTCCCCCGACGAGCGACCCGGTCGGGCCTGACCTCGGCGCGGCCGCCTTCTTCGACGTCGACAACACGATGATGGTGGGCGCCTCGATCTTCCACTTCGCCAAGGGGCTGGCCCAGCGCGACTTCTTCTCGTGGACCGACCTGAGCCGCTTCATGTTGCGGCAGGCGCGACTGCGCGTGCGCGGCGAGACGGCCGGCGACATGCACACCACGCGAGAGTCCGCGCTCGCGTTCGTCGCCGGCAAGAACGTCGCCGAGATCGTCGCGATGGGCGAGGAGATCTACGACGAGGAGATGGCCGACAAGATCTGGTCGGGCACGCACGCCCTGGCCCAACAGCACCTGGACGCCGGTCAGCGGGTCTGGCTGGTCACCGCCACGCCGGTCGAGCTGGCGACGATCATCGCCCGGCGGCTGAAGCTGACCGGCGCGCTCGGCACGATCGCCGAGTCCGAGCGACGGCGTCTACACCGGCCGCCTCGTCGGCACCGTCCTGCACGGCGAGGCCAAGGCCGACGCGGTGCGCGCGCTCGCGCAGGCCGAGGGCCTCGACCTGGCGCGGTGCTCGGCCTACTCGGACTCGATCAACGATCTGCCACTGCTGTCACTCGTCGGGCACCCGGTGGCGGTGAATCCCGACTCGGCCCTCAAGGCCGAGGCGCGCGATCGCGGCTGGGAGATCCGCGATTTCCGCACCGGGCGCAAGGCGGCCCGCATCGGCGTGCCGGCGGCGCTGGGCGTCGGTGCCGTCGCCGGCGGCGTGCTGGCCGGCCTGGCGATGCGCCGCGAGCATGAACGCAAGACGGCCGCCGCGGCCGCGGCGCGCCCTGCTCGTCCGCCGACGAGCCCGCTTCAGCCGCTGAGCCGCGCCGGCGGTCACCGCGTGGCGCGAGTGGCCGAAAGAACGCGAGTGGTCGCCAGTTCGCGGCCACTCGCGGATTATCGGCCACTCGGCGCGGGTTGACGACCCGGTCAGCGCCAGACGGACTTGCGCTGCATCAGCAGCCGGTAGAGCGTGCCCTGGATCGTCTCGCGAACCCGGTCGGTCAGCTCGAAGACGAGCATCGGGTCATCGGCGGTGTCCGGTCCGTACGTCTCGGTGACTGACCGGTTCGCCGATCTCGATGTACCACTTGCTCGGCAGCGGCACCAGCCCGAGCGGGCCGAGCCACGGGAACGTCGGCGTCAACGGGAAGTAGGGCAGGTTCAGGATGCGCGCGATCGTCTTGGCGTTGCCGAGGACCGGATGGATCTCCTCCGACCCGACGATCGACACCGGGATGATCGGCACGCCGGCTTCGCAGCGCGGCCGATCACGAAGCCGCCCCGGCCGAAGCGCTGCAGCTTGTAGCGCTCGCCGAACGGCTTCCCGATGCCCTTGAAACCCTCGGGAAAGACGCCGACCAGCTCACCGCTCTCGAGCAGGCGCTCGGCGTCGGGGTTGCAGGCCAGGGTCGTGCCGGTCTTGCGGGCCACCGAGCCGACGACCGGCGTCGTGAACACCAGGTCGGCGCCGAGCAGGCGCAGGAAGCGCTGCGCCGGATGCTCCTCGTGGACGCCGACCGCGAGCATCACCGCGTCCAGCGGCCACAGCCCGCCGGCGTGGTTGGCGACGATCAGCGCACCGCCCGTCGCGGGGATGTTGCTGATCCCGCTGACCTCGGTGCGGAACCACTTCTCGTAGACGGGCTTGAGTAGCGGCAGCGCGACGCCCTCGGTGAGGTGCGGGTCGAAGCCGAACTCGTCGACCTCGTAGTCGCCGGCCAGCCGGCGGCGCAGGAACGCGAGACCGCCGGCGAGCGTTGCGCTCCCAGTTCGGCCGGACTCGCGCCGGCGAGTCGACCGGCTCGATCGGTTCGGCCGACGTCGGACGGCTCCGGCGCGAGCGTCAGCTTGCGGGCCCTATCCACGGACGATCGCCCGCGGAGACCGTCCGAGGCCGAGCACGCTGCGCACCAATCGCTCGGCGTGCTCGAGTTGTCCCGCACTGATGACCGGGCTGCAGCGGCCGTTCGGTCAGGAACGACTCGAACGCCTCGGCCGTCGTGTAGCGCGGCGTGTACGGCGAACTCCTTCTCGAGCTTGGCGATGTCGACGACCCGGCCGAAGTTCAGGAACTGCATCTGCGAGGGCGAGAAGTCGACCATCCCGCTGCGGCGCACCAGCCGTCCGACCCACTCGACCGCCGGTCCCGGCACCGAGAGCTGAACGCGACCGGCCCGGCGGATCGCCTGCGACAGCACCAGCGCGCCGTGGCCGGCGACGTTGAACACGCCCGGACGGTCCGACATCGTCGCCAGTCGCAGCACCTCGAGCGCGTCCGCCTCGTGGATCAGCTGCAGCCGCGGGTCGAAGCCGAGGGCGGTCGGGACGGCCGGCATCGCCAGGTAGCGGCTCAGCGGCGTCTCGACGGTCGGGCCGATGAAGTTGGCCAGGCGCAGGACGCTGACCGGGATGTCGGGGCGACGCCGGCTGAAACCACGGACGTAGCTCTCGACCTCGATGGCGTCCTTGGCGTATCCGGACTTCGGCACCGCGCGGGCCGCCATCTGCTCGGTGAAGACGGCCGGATCGCGCGGGCTCGACCCGTAGACGGTCGTCGTCGACTTCACGACCAGACGCCGCACGGTGTCGGACTTCTGGCAGGCCGCGAGCAACTGCATCGTGCCGATGACGTTCATTTCCTTCACCGCCGCACGGCCACGCGCGCCCCGCGGCATGGCGGTGACCGAGGCATGCACCACCGTGTCGACCTTGGCCTGGGCGACGATCCGTGCGATCAGCGGGTTGCGGATGTCGGCGCGGACGAACTCCGTCCGGCCGATGCGAGCGGCATCGGCGCGAGACGGCGGGACGGTGTCGACCCCGATGATGCGGTCGATGTCGGGATCCTGCGCCAGCTGCGCAGCGAGACGGCTGCCGACGAACTGGCTCACGCCAGTCAGCAAGACGACTCGAGGCATCGGCAACTCCTGATCAACGAGGAGTCTTCAACCCTACCGGCGCGTAGATGCCAAGGGCATTTCGCGCTCAGGCCGATCAAGTACGGCCTGACGATTGCGGCCGTACGAAAGCCATCCGGATCGGCAACACCGGCCGATCAGGTGAGCCAACGCGTTGGTCGGCTGCGCGTTGCCAAGTACGGCCTGACCGATTGCGGCCGATCGACTGACAAGCCATCCGGATCGGCAAACCGGCCGATCCGAATGCCTTACTTCTTGTTGCGACGCTGGACGCGCGTCTTCTTCAGCAGCTTGCGGTGCTTCTTCTTGGCCATCCGCTTGCGCCGCTTCTTGATTACAGAACCCATGTCCAGACCTCACTGGTGCCGCCGGTCAGAGCCGCGGCACAACGCTTCGATTCGGGCGCGCCACCAAGTGCGACGCGCAACTTCCTGGCTGTCAGCCTACCCTGCGCAGCGATCACGCCGATTCGCGCGTGAGCTGGACGAACGCGGCCGAAGGTCAGCCGGCCTCGATGAACGCCGCGCGCAGGTAGTCGTGAACGGCCTGCTCCGGGACCCGGAACGACCGGCCGACGCGGACCGCGGGCAGCTCGGCGGCGTGCACCATGCGATAGACGGTCATCTTCGACACGCGCATGACCGCGGCGACCTCGGCCACGGTCAGGAAGCGCACGTCGGCGAGGTCGTCAGTGTTCTGCGCGCGACTGATCGGAGTAGCGGGTGACCCGCCGCTCTTCTTGGAGGTAGCCATATCCAGTTCACCGTACTTTCGGCACGCGTCAGTGTTCGCCGGCTTCCCCACCGGCGGACGGACACGCACGTGCTGACGCGAGACTAGCGGTACTGGTGGTGCGGAAGCGATACCTGTGAGGTAACTAAATATTTCGGGCGCACCACGCGCGCTCAGTTCGTGCCCTGCCCGAGCGCGACACTGCGGTCGTGCGCGGCCTCGATCGCGGCCAGCATCGCCGCGCGCACGCCGTGCACCTCGAGTTCGCGGATCGCCATGATGGTCGTCCCGCCAGGGCTGGTGACCGCCTCGCGCAGCTGCACCGGGTGCTCTCCGGAGTCGCGCAGCATGACCGCCGAACCGATCGCGGTCTGCACGATCAACTCGGCCGACAGCGCGCGCGGCAGCCCGAGCAGGATGCCGGCGTCGATCATCGCCTCGACCAGGAAGAAGAAGTAGGCCGGCCCCGATCCCGACAACGCGGTGACGGCGTCGAGCTGCGACTCGGGCACCCGCACGACCTTGCCGACGCTGCGCATGAGCGACTCGGCCAGCGCCAGGTGTTGCTCGTCGGCGTGCGCCCCCGCCGAGATCGCGGTCATCGCCTCGTCGACCAGGGCAGGCGTGTTGGGCATGCAGCGCACCACCGCGGTTCCGTCCGGCAGTCCGGCCTCGATGTGCGCCGTCGTGATACCGGCGGCGACCGAGACGACGACGTGATCGCCCGTCATGTACTGCGATCATCTCGCCGAGCAGCCGGTCGATGTCCTGCGGTTTCACCGCGAGCACGATCGTGTCGGCGACCGAGATCGCCTCGCTGATCTCGACCGTCTTCACGCCGTGCGTGTCGGACAGGTACGTCGCGCGTTCGGGGTGCTTCTCGCAGATCACGATGTCGTCGACGCTCCGTTCGCCGCGCAGCAGGCCGGTCAGCAGCGCCTCGCCGATCTTGCCGCCACCCAGAATCGCCAGACCACTCACGGACTACCCCTTCGAGACGAGCGAACGCAGGAAGAACGTCATGTTCGCAGGACGCTCGGCCAGCCGTCGAACGAGATAGCCGTACCACTCCTGGCCGTAGGGCACATAGACGCGCACGCGTTGCCCGGCCTCGGCCAGCTTGCGCTGGGCGTCGGGGCGGATGCCGTACAGCATCTGGAACTCGTACGTGTCGGCGGCCCGGCCGACCGACATGGCGCGCACCCGGGCGATCTCGATCAGGCGCGGGTCGTGCGTCGCCCACATCGGGTAGCCGGCGCCGGCCAGCAGGACGTTCATGCACCGCACGTAGGACAGATCGACGTCGGCCTTGTCGCGAAACGCCACCGACGCCGGTTCGTCGTAGGCGCCCTTGCAGAGCCGCACCCGACTGCCGGAGCTCGGCCAGGTCGGCGCAGTCGCCTTCGGTGCGCCGAAGGTAGGCCTGGACGACGGCGCCGACGTCCGGGAAGTCCGCGCGAAGCTCGGCGATGATCGACAACGTCGAGTCGGTGGTGGTGTGGTCCTCGGCGTCGATCGTGACCGTCGCGCCGACCGACCGCGCCGCGCTCGCGATGGTGCGGGCGTGTTCGAGCGCGATCCGCTCGCCGTCGCCCGGCAGCGCCTGGCCGATCGCGCTCAGCTTGACGCTGACCTCCGAGCGCGCCGTCAGCGAACCGAGGCGCTCGGTCAGCCCCGCCTTGCTCAGCCCGTCGAGCAGCTTGACGTACGCCGCGACGACGTCACTCGCCTGCCCGGCGTCGGTGGTGTCCTCGCCGAGATGATCGAGGCTGACCAACAGCCCGTCCTCGACCAGCGTGGAGGCCGTCCCGACCGCGCTGGATGCATCCGGGCCACCGACGAAGCGCCGTACCACCGCCCGTGACACGGGCGCGTTGGAGACCACGCGTTCGAGGCCCTTGTTGTGGGACGCGGCGAGGATGGCCGAACGGAGCATTCTTCGAGGCTAACGACTCGCGACGTCCGGACGTGGCCTCAGGCCGGCACGAGATCGGCGGGGGGCGCGACGAGGTGCAACCGGCAGAACGCCAGCGCCTCGGCCAGGTCGGCCTCGCGTTCGGCCCGGTCCAGGGCCCGGCGGGTGTTCACCTCGACGATCACGTGGCCGGCGAAGCCCTGGGCGGTCACCCGTTCGAGCACCTCGGCGCACGGCTGGTCACCGCGTCCGGGGATCAGGTGCTCGTCCTTGGTCAGCCCGGTGCCGTCGGCGATGTGCAGGTGCGAGAGGCGTTGGCCCATCGTCGTCGAGCATGCCCAGGGCGTCCGAGCGCGAGACGGCGGTGTGCGACAGGTCCAGCGTGTAGTCGGGGTACGGCTCGTCGTCGGCCGCGACGTCCCAGGTGGGCTGATAGGCCGAGATCTCCCGACCCCGCACCCGCAGCGGGAACATGTTCTCGACCGCGAACCGGACGTCGGTCTCGTCGGCCATCTGGTTGATGCCCTTGGCGAAACGCCGGGCGTAGTCGATCTGCCACCGAAACGGCGGGTGGACGACGACGGTCTGCGCGCCGAGCAGTTCGGCCGCCGCCTGCGCCCGCCGCAGCTTCTCCCACGGGTCGGTGCTCCACACGCGCTGGGTGATGATCAGACACGGCGCGTGGATGGCCAGGATCGGGACGGCGTACTGGTGCGACAGCCGGCGTAAGGCCTGCGGGTCCTGGCTGATCGGATCGGTCCAGACCATGACCTCGACGCCGTCGTAGCCGAGCTTGGCCGCCAGCTCGAACGCGACGGCGGTCGACTCGGGATAGACCGACGCCGTCGACAACCCCACCCGGGCCGGTGACACCCGCAATGCGCGAGTGGACGCCGGGCTCATGTTCGGAGGTTAGACGAATCGGCGCGGCTCACCCCCAGTGAGTTGATCCAATCGGTTGAGGATCACGCCTTCGCGCAGCGCCCACGGGCACAGCACGAACTCGTCGACGTCGAGCAGCATTCATCGCCTCGGACGCAACGATCGACCCGGCCAGGGTCTGGTGGGCTCGCGCGGCACTGACGCCCTCCAGTTCGGCGACGTCGGATGCGGGCATGTGCGACAGGAACGAACTCACCTGCGTGATGCCGGTGCGCGTGAGCACCCGTCGCTTGCGCGGTCCGGCCGACGACGGCGCCGCGCCGGCGAGGCGGGCCAGCGTGCGGAACGTCTTGCTGCTGGCGACAACCCGATCCGGGCGCCCGTCTTCGAGCAGGGTCTTGGCGGCTGGCTCCAGCTCGGCGCGCACGTGCTCGCGCAGGGCGTTCAGCGCGCTCTTGGACGGCGGGTCGCCGTCGAGCCGTTCGCGGGTGAGCCGGGCGGCTCCGAGCGGCACCGACAGCGCGACGTCGGGCGTCTCGTCCGAGCCGGCGGCGAGTTCGAGCGAACCGCCACCGATGTCGAGGCAGATCAGACGTCCGGCACTCCACCCGAACCATCGGCGTACCGCCAGGAAGGTCAGGCGCGCCTCGTCCTCGCCGGCCAGCACCTCGAGGTCGACGCCGGCCTCGGTGCGCACCCGCTCGAGAACCTCGCTGGAATTGCCGGCGTCTCGTACGGCCGAGGTCGCGAAGGCCAGGATCTCGTCGCAGCCCAGCTCCTTGGCCTGACGCCTGGCGCCCATGGCCGCGCCGACCAGCGCGTCGGCGCCCTCCATCGCCAGGTTGCCCCGCTTGTCGATGTGTTCGGCCAGCCGCAGCACGCTCTTGCGGCTCAGCTGCGGCGTCGGCTGGGCGCCGCGGTGGGCGTCGACCACGAGCAGGTGGACGGTGTTCGAGCCGACGTCCAGAACGCCCAGTCGCATGAGTTCACCCTACGATCAGTCGCGTCGTGCTGCCCGCAGCTCGAGTGGGTGATCACATAGGCTCAACAGTCGTGACCCAGCTGCCTGTCATCGCTCCCGAAGTCTCCCTCGATTTCCCCCGTGAGTGGGTCGAGTTCTTCGATCCGGCCGACGCGTCGCACCAGATCCGCGCCGACCTGACCTGGTTGCTCTCGCGCTGGACGTGCATCTTCGCGCGCGGTTGCCAGGGCGTCATCGCCGGGCGGGCGGACGACGGTTGCTGCAGCCACGGCGCGTTCTTCTCCGACAAGGACGACGAGAAGCGAGTGCGCAAGTACGCCGAACAGCTGACCGACGAGGACTGGCAGCTTCGCGGCAAGGCGCTGAAGAAGAACGGCAAGCTCGACATCACCGAGAAGGACTCGGTCGGCGACGAGGAGGGGCGCAAGCGCACCCGGACGGTCGACGGCGCCTGCATCTTCCTCAACCGTCCCGGCTTCGCCGCCGGCATGGGCTGCTCACTGCACGCGATGGCGTTGCGTATCGGCGTGCACCCGCTCGAGACCAAGCCGGAGGTCTGCTGGCAGCTGCCGGTTCGCCGCGCACAGGATTGGGTCGACCGTCCCGACGGCACGCGCATCCTCGTGTCGACGGTGACCGAGTTCGACCGCCGGGGCTGGGGCGAGGGCGGCCACGATCTGCACTGGTACTGCACGTCCTCGCCGGACGCACACATCGCGAGCGAGGCACTCTACGAGTCGTACGGTCCGGAGCTGGTCGCGCTGCTGGGGCAGCCGGCCTACGACGAGCTGGCCCGCCTGTGCGCCGAGCGCCTCGCCGCCGGCCTGGTCGCCGAACATCCGGCCACCGTGGCCGCTCGGGCCAAGCACCCCGTCGGCGAGTAGCCTTCGCCCGCCCGAAATCTACGAATCGCGAGCAGAAGGCCAGATTTATTACGGGAAGATTTCGTATGAGCTGTCCGGTAACGCTCCCGTAAACGCTTTACGGAGCCTATTGACGCGCGCGCTCTGAGGTAGCAAAGTCCCGCCGGACTCACCACCTGTCATCTTGTCCTGACGGACCGCGTCATCTTGTCCTGACGGACCGCGCCCAAGGAGTTACGCATGGCTTTGGCTGCTACTTCGGAAAGAGCTGGAGGTCTCCAGCGGTCAGTCGGCTTCTGGGGACTGCTGTTCGTCTCGTTGGGCTCGATCATCGGATCAGGCTGGCTGCTGGGTGCTCTGAAGGTGGCCAAGACGGCCGGCCCGGCCGGCATCATCTCGTGGATCATCGGCGCGGTCATGCTGTCGACGTTGGCGCTGATCTACGCCGAACTGGGCGCCGCCTACCCGGTCGCGGGTGGCACCGCCCGCTTCGCCTACTTCTCGCACGGTCCGATCGCCGGCTTCGTGTCGGGCTGGGCCTCCTGGCTGCAGGCCGTCTTCCTGGCGCCGGTCGAGATCGAGGCGATGCTGAGTTACCTGTCGTCAGTGCACTGGTTCAAGTCGCACCTCAACTTCATCAACAACGACGGCCTGCTCAACGGCACCGGCCTGATCATGGCGACCATCCTGATGGTGCTGTTCACCGGTCTGAACCTGGCCGGCGCCAAGCTGCTGGCCGAGTCGAACACCGGCATCGTGATCTGGAAGACCCTCGTACCGGTACTCACCTTCATCGTCATCGGCATCCTGGCCTTCCACGGGGGCAACTTCACCACGTCGTCGAACCATCACGCGTCCGGCGGCGGCTTCGCCCCGTACGGTCTGCACGGAATCTTCGCCGCACTCCCCGTCGGTGTCGTCTTCGCCCTGCAGGGTTTCGAACAGGCGGCCCAGCTGGCCGGTGAGGCCAAGAACCCCAAGAAGCACCTGTCGCGCGCGATCATCGGCGCGATGGCGATCGGCGCCTCGATCTACCTGCTGCTCGAGCTGGTCTTCGTCGCGGCGATCGATCCCGAAGAATCTGGTCAACGGGTGGGCCAACCCACTCGGTGGCACGGGTGGCAACTTCGGCGCCTGGTACGACCTTGCCATCGGCCTCGGCGCCGGGTGGTTGGGCTACATCCTGATCTTCGACGCGGTGATCTCCCCCGGTGGCACCGGGCTGGTCTACCTCGGCACCACCGCCCGCATCTCCTATGCCCTGGGCGAGGAGCGCGAACTGCCGTCGGCACTGTGCAAGACGAGCCGGCGCGGGGTGCCGTGGGTGTCGATCCTGGTCGCCGCGGTCGTCGGCGAGGCCGCGTTCGGTCCGTTCAAGGGCTGGTCGGAACTGGTCGGCGTCATCACCGATACCACCGCGATCATGTACGCCTTCGCCCCGGTGGCGCTCGGCGCGCTGCAGAAGAAGGACCGCGAGCGCGAACGTCCGTACAAGATGCCGATCCCGCAGATCCTGCTACCTGCCGGCTTCGCGTTCGCCGGCCTGCTCATCTACTGGAGCGGCTGGGACATCGTCTGGAAGATGGACCTGCTGGTGCTGGCCGGCCTGATCATCTTCTGCGTCGGCGCGGCCGTTCAGAAGACCGCCGCGTTCACCAAGGTTCGGCACGCCTACTGGGTGCTGCCCTGGCTGATCGGACTGACCCTGCTCAGCTCGATGGGCCGGTATGGCGCGTGGGGTCCCGTGAGCGACAAGTCCATCGGCTACTCCACCCAGTTCCACAGCTGGCTCTCGCGCAACCACAACTTCCTGCCGTCGTCCTGGGACCTGCTGATCGTCATCATCTTCTCGATGATCATCTACTACTGGGCCGCGAACAGCATGATGAGCCAGGAGGACATCGACGCCGCGATCGAGCACGACGCCCACCAGATCAACTTCCTCGCGGAGTAACACCACACGGATCCGTCGGCGATTGTGGAGCGTTTCCCGTTCATAGCGCGGTGAACGCTCCACAATCCGCGGCGGAGCCGACGGCGGGACTCGAACCCGCAACCTTCGCTTTACAAGAGCGCTGCGCTACCGGATTGCGCCACGTCGGCCTTGCGCCGATCTCCGGTGCGGCGGCGCGAGCCAAATCTTAGCGAGCGGGAACCACCAGGGCCGTTCACGGCGAACATCGGGCACACTCCCTTCGGCACGCACGACATGCCAGCATGCAAGCCAGCACCCGAACCGCCCGCGAGCGAGGAGCCCCGTGAGCCGTCTGCACAAACCCAAGGCCGGCTTCTGGATCCGGCTGAGCGTTGCGGTGCTGTACCCGTTCGACGGGATCTTCTTCCGCATCCGCTGGCACAACCTGCAGCGGATGCCCGCACCCGGGCCGAGCGCCGAGAACGGCGTCATCGTCGTGCTCAACCACGTCAGCCACGTCGACACCGTGCTGATGGCCCGCCTGATCTGGCAGAGCGGCCGGGTGCCCCGCTTCCTGATCAAGAACAGCGTCTTCGACGTACCCGGACTGGGACGGCTGATGCGGGGCGCGAAGCAGATCCCGGTCTACCGCGGTTCGGAGGACGCCGCCAAGAGCCTGCGCGAGGCGGTGGCGGCGCTCGACCACGGCGAGGCGATCATCATCTACGCCGAGGGCACCATCACCAAGGACCCTGCCCAGTGGCCGATGCAGGCGAAGACCGGAGCCGCCCGCCTCGTGCTCCTGTCGCCGAACACGCCCGTCGTGCCGATCGGCCAGTGGGGCGCCCAGAAGACCACGAAGCGCTCGGAATGGCTGCGGCGCCGACTCGTCGAGGCGAGCGTCGGCGTGCCATTGGACATGTCCAAGTACGCCGGCCGCGAGTCGACGGCCGAGACGCTGCGCGAGATCACCGACGAGATCATGACGGCGGTCCGCGACGAGGTCGCCGTCCTGCGCGGAGAACCGGCCCCGATCGAGTTCTTCAAGCCGGTCGGCAAGACGCGGGCGGACGGCGTGCGGGATTGATCAAGTTCGTCCCGTGTTAAGTAGGCGAGAGTGACCCTTGACACACCGTCGGCCGCGGTGATCTGATCCCCCGGACCCGACCGCTATGCCGGTCGGTCGGCGCTGCTTTTGACATCGGTGGAGCAGATCAACGCCGGCCGGACGGAATGCCGTGAGAAGTCGACGCGTACCGCCTAGCCCGCGGACTCGAGCGATTTCCGCATCCGGTGCGGTCACGTACACACCGAGATCGGGAGTAAACCCATGGCTTCAGTCGACTACGTCGGCGCCTCGCGCATCTATCCGGGCAACCCAGTCCCCGCCGTCAACAAGCTGAACCTCGACATCGCCGACGGCGAGTTCATGGTGCTCGTCGGGCCTTCGGGCTCGGGCAAGTCCACCGCGTTGCGCATGCTGGCCGGCCTCGAGGACGTCAACGAGGGCGAGATCCGCATCGGCGGCCAGGACGTCTCGCGCAAGGCCCCGAAGGATCGCGACATCGCGATGGTGTTCCAGAACTACGCCCTGTACCCGCACATGTCGGTCGGCGAGAACATGGGCTTCGCGCTCAAGCTCAAGGGCGTCTCCAAGGAGGAGCGCGAGACGAAGGTGCGCGAGGCGGCCAAGCTGCTCGACCTCGAGCGCTACCTCGACCGCAAGCCCAAGGCCCTGTCGGGTGGCCAGCGTCAGCGCGTCGCCATGGGCCGCGCGATCGTTCGCGAGCCCAGCGTGTTCCTGATGGACGAGCCGCTGTCGAACCTCGACGCCAAGCTGCGCGTCGAGACCCGCGCCAACATCGCCGCCCTGCAGGCAGCGCCTGGGCACCACGACCCTCTACGTGACCCACGACCAGGTCGAGGCCATGACGATGGGGCACCGCGTCGCCCTGCTCAAGGACGGCATCCTGCAGCAGGCCGACACGCCGCGCAACCTCTACGACCGGCCGGGCAACGCCTTCGTCGCCGGCTTCATCGGCTCGCCCGCGATGAACCTGCGCACCGTGCCGCTCAACGGCAACGGCGCGGTCATCGGCGGCACCACTGTCCCGCTGCAGCCGGCCGTCCTCGACGCCGCGCACAAGGCGGGGCTCGACAAGATCACCGTCGGCATCCGGCCCGAGTCGTTCCACGACAGCACCGACGGCGTGACGCTGACCGTCAACCTGGTCGAGGAGCTGGGCGCTGACGCATTCGTCTACGGCACGCTGCCCGGCGACGATCCGATCACCGACAAGCCGTTCACGATCCGCTTCGACGGCCGCGTCCCCCCGCGCATCGGTGACACCATCCACGTCGCCGCGCGCCCGGGCGAAGAGCACGCGTTCAACCCCGACACCGGCGAACGCCTCGCCTAGAGCATTCTGATTGCCTCGTCCCTCAGGCGAGTGGTCGATTTCAGCGCGAGTGGCCGCCAATTTGCGGCCACTCGCCGATTTATCGGCCACTCGCCTAGGTGGGGGATGGCGGCGCCCACCTCGTTACAAGCTGCGGCGGCGGGCTATCTCGCTGAGGGTGACGGCTGCGGCCACTGACGCGTTCAGCGACTCGGCGCGCCCGGCCATCGGGATCGAGACGGTGACGTCGCAGGTCGCCCCGACCAGGCGGGACAGGCCCTTGCCCTCGGAGCCGACGACCACGACGATCGGGTCGGTCGCCGCCTCCAGGTCGTAGAGCGACGTGTCGCCGTCGGCGTCCAGGCCGAGGACGAACAGGCCGGCGTCCTTGCAGGACTTGAGCGCGCGGGTGAGGTTGGTGACCTGCGCGATCGAGGTGCTCGCCGCCGTGCCGGCCGAGGTGCGCCAGGCCGCCGCGTTCATGCCGGCCGCCCGACGCTCGGGCAGGATCAGGCCCTGCGCCCCGAAGGCGACGGCCGAGCGCACGATCGCGCCCAGATTGCGCGGATCGGTCACCCCGTCGAGCGCCACGATCAGCGCAGCGGTGCTCGCCGCAATCGCTGAATCCAGGAGATCGTCGAGTTCGGTGTACTGGAACGGCGGCACCTGCAAGGCGATGCCTTGGTGCAACAGGCCGCCCGTCATTCGATCGAGTTCGTGGCGGCTCACCTCGAGTAGCGCCAGCCCGCGATCGCCGGCCGCCCGGACTGCTTCGGTGATCCGCTCGTCGGCCTCGAGCCCGAGCGCGACATAGAGCGCGGTCGCCGGGATGCGGGCCCGCAGCGCTTCGGCCACGGGGTTGCGGCCGACGAGGAGCTCAGCCGCGTCGCGGGGCTTCGACGCTCCCCGCCCACGGGCGGCGGGCGCGTGTTTGGCCGCCGCGCTCGCCCGACGCTTGGCCGGGTGGCCGGTGCGTTCCTCGGCCCGCGGTGTCGGTCCGCGACCCTCGAGCTTCTGCGCTCGCTGGCCGCCGGAGCCGACCTGGGCGCCCTTCTTGGATTTGCGGACGGCGCCCTGCCGATGAGAATTGCCTGCCATTACTAGCCTTTCTAGCTCTTGAGGGTCCAACGCGGACCGTCGGGCGTGTCCTCGACGAGGATGCCCGCGTGCATCAACCGATCGCGGATGGCGTCGGCCGCGGCGAAGTCCTTGCGGGCCCGGGCGGCGGCGCGCTGCTCGAGCGCGACGTGCACGAGCGCGTCGATCACCGGCGTGAGATCCGAGCTCGCCTCGGTCCACTGGCTCGGGTGCAGGCCGAGAACGCGCGTCATCGCCGCAACCTCGGTCACGGCCTGCCGGCCGGCGACGTCGTTGCCGACGTCGAAGGCGGCGTTGCCCTGACGCATCGTCGAGAAGATGACCGCCAGCGCCGCGGGAACGGCCAGGTCGTCGTCCATCGCCTCACGGAACGCGGCCGGTACGTCGACCGGCTCGTTGCCGCTCCCGGAGTCGTCGCGAAGGAAGTGCTCGATCCGTCCGTAGGCCGCGGCCGCCTCGTCCAGGGCAGCATCGCTGAACTCGACGTGCGAGCGGTAGTGCGCCGCCCCGAGGTAGTAGCGCACCTCGACCGGCCGCCAGCGCTGCAGGATCTCGTCCACGAGCAGGGAGTTGCCCAGCGATTTGGACATCTTCTCGCCGCCGATGGTCAGCCACGCGTTGTGCAGCCAGAACTGGGCGAACTCGTCGCCGGCGCCGACCGACTGGGCGATCTCGTTCTCGTGGTGGGGGAAGATCAGGTCGAGGCCGCCGCCGTGGATGTCGAAGGCCGGCCCGAGGTAGCGCGTCGCCATCGCCGAGCACTCGAGATGCCAGCCCGGACGGCCGCGTCCCCACGGCGTGTCCCACGAGGCGGAAGCCGGCTCGGACGGTTTCACGCCCTTCCACAGGGCGAAGTCGAGCAGGTCGCGCTTGCGGGACTCGCCGTCCACGTCGCCGGCCGGATGCATCTGGGCCAGCTTCTGCCCCGACAGCGACCCGTACGACGCGAACGACCGAACGTCGAAGTAGACGTCACCGGCAACGGCGTATGCGTGTCCCGAGTCGATCAAGCGCTGCATCAGTTCGATCATTTCGGGGATGTGGCCCGTCGCGTGGGGCTCGTACGTCGGTCGCAGGCAGCCCAACGCGTCGTAGGCACGGGTGAACGCCGCCTCGTTCAGCGCCGCCCACGCCCACCATTCACGTCCGTTCTCGGCCGACTTGGCCAAGATCTTGTCGTCGATGTCGGTGACGTTGCGGACGAAGGTGACGTCGAGCCCGGTGTGGGTCAGCCAGCGCTGCAGGATGTCGAAGTTGACCGCACCGCGGATGTGTCCGATGTGCGGCGGCGCCTGCACGGTCGCTCCGCACAGGTAGATGGACGCCTTGCCGGGCTCGAGCGGGACGAAGTCCCGCACCGACCGGGTCATGGAGTCATGCAGGCGCAGCGTCACCGCGCCAGTCTAGGAGAGCGATTACTGCCCGACGACCTTCTCCGGGCTCAACCGCACGATGATGCGCTCGGCGCCGGGCGGGTCGAAGGTGTAGTCGGCGTCGATGTACTTGTGGGCCAAGTCGTTGATGAGCTGGCTCGTCGGGTCGTCGGTGACCACTGCGGTGCCACTGAACTCGAAGTAGCTCTGCCAGTCGTCCGGATTGATGATCATCACCGAGATCCGCGGGTCACGCGCGACGTTGCGGCCCTTGAGCCGGTCCTTCACCGTCGAGATCAGGAGGTCGTCGCCGTCGCGGCCGACCCACACCGGCGTGGTCTGCGGGCTGCCGTCGGCGTTCAGGGTCGTCATCGCGACGAGGTTCTTGCCGTCGAGGAGTTGCTTGGCCTTGTCGGGCAATGTCTTGTGCGGCTGAGTCATGCCACCATCCTGCCGCCGGACCGGTATCCGCTGCCACCCCGGCCGCTAGCGTTGGCCCCATGGACGCTTCGTTGCAACCGGAATCCGTCGTGGTCGCGGCCGGCCGCCCTGATCGGACGCCCCGCGCCCCGGTCAATCCGCCGATCGTCCTGACCGCGCCGTTCCACCACGGCCCGGACGACAACTACTACGTCCGCCAGGGCAGCACCGACACGATCCGGGCCCTCGAGGCCGCGCTCGGCGCGCTGGATGGTGGGGACGCACTGGCATTCTCGTCCGGCATGGCCGCGGTCGCCGCGGTGATCGAGGGACGGCCGACCGCCGCCGTCGCCGTGGTCCCCGACTCCGGCTATGCGGGGACGATCTCGCTGTTCGCCGACCAGGCGTTACTCGGCCGGATGGAGGTTCGCTCGGTCGACATCACCGACAACGACGCCGTCCTCGCCGCCCTGCCCGGGGCGTCACTGCTCTGGCTCGAGACGACGACCAACCCGCTGATCGGGGTCGTCGACATCCCGACCCTGGCCGCCGCGGCCCACGAGACGGGCGCACTGGTGTGCGTGGACGCGACCTTCTCGACCCCGCTGTCGTCGCGGCCCCTCGAGCAGGGCGCCGACGTCGTCATGCACTCGGCGACCAAGTATTTGTCGGGGCACTCGGATCTGTTGATGGGCGTGCTCGTCAGCCGCGATCCCGACGCTCGGTTCGGTGCTGCGGGCGCGACGCGACATCACCGGCGGCGTGCCCGGCGCGCTGGAGGCGTATCTCGCACTGCGCGGGCTGCGTACGCTGGCCGTCCGGTGGGACCGGCAGCAGGCAAACGCGCTCGAACTCGCGAGCCGGCTCGCCGGGCACGACGGCGTGACGCGCGTGCGTTTTCCGGGACTGCGCGACGACCCGTGGCACGCTCGGGCCTCGGCGCTGTACACCGGCTTCGGCGCGATGATCTCGTTCGAGGTGGGCTCGCAGGCGCGGGCGGACGAGCTGTGCCGGCGCGTCCGGTTGATCACCCACGCGACCTCGCTCGGCGGCGTCGAATCGCTCATCGAGCGGCGGGCCATGCACGCCATCGATGCCGCGTCCGGGACGCCGGCCGACCTGTTGCGGTTCTCGGTCGGCATCGAGCACGTCGACGACCTGTGGGCCGACCTCGTCCAAGCCCTGGATCAGTAGCCCACCACCCGGTTGACTGGCGCGTTTCGCCTCGATTGGCGCGCAATTTCGCGCCAATGGCGGGCGAATGCGCCAATCAACGAAGGGGGTTGCTCGGTCAGGCGGGCAGCAGCAGGGCGGTGGCGATGGCCGCGATGCCCTCGCCGCGACCGGTCAGCCCCAGGCCGTCGGTGGTCGTCGCGCTGACCGCCACCGGGGCCGCCGACGGCCCGCGACAGGACCTGCTGGGCCTCCTCGCGCCGAGGGCCGATCTTGGGCGCGTTGCCGATCACCTGGACGGCGACGTTGCCGACCGCCCACCCGGTCTCGCCGAGCAGGCGCACGACCTCGGTCAGCAGGGTCACCCCGACGCGCCCGCCCATCGCGGATCGGACGTCCCGAACACCGACCCCAGATCGCCGAGCCCCGGCCGCGGACAGCAGCGCATCGCACATCGCGTGCGCCGCGACGTCGCCGTCCGAGTGACCCGCGCAGCCGTCGACGCCCGGCCAGAGCAGGCCGGCGATCCAGCACGCGCGGCCGGCCTCGACCGGGTGGACGTCGGTGCCGATGCCGACCCTCACGCGGCGGCCCTCATACGGTGGCCCTCATGCGAGCGCCTCGGCGATGCGCAGGTCCCACGGCGTGGTGATCTTGAACGACTCCTCGGCGCCCTCGACCACCGTGACGGCAATCCCCAGGCGTTCGGCCATCGAGGCGTCGTCGGTGGCCGGGCCGCCGGCCGCATGCGCGCGGACGAGAACAGCCCGTGCGGAACCCCTGCGGAGTCTGCACGGCACGCAGGGCAGATCGATCGATGGTCTCGACGACGACATCCTCGAACACCCGCTTGATCGTGTCGACGACGGGCACGACCGGGACCACCGCCTCGGCACCGGCGACGCAGCGCGCCGACGACCCGCGAGATCACGTCGGCCGGGACGAACGGGCGGGCCGCATCGTGCACCAGCACGAGGTCGACGTCGTCGGCGAGGACGGCCAGTCCGGCCGCGACCGAGTCGGGCCGCTCGGCGCCCCCCGCCACGACGACGGGCAGCGCCGGGCACCTGGTCGACGAGTTCGGCCGGGACCACGGCGATGACGTCGCGGATCGCGGGATGATCGGCGAAGCGGCGCAGCGAGTGGTCGAGCAGCGTGGCGCCGCCGACCACGCAGAACGCCTTCGGCTTGCCGGCGCCCAGCCGGGTTCCGGCACCGGCGGCAACGAGAATGGCGGCAACGGTCATCCGACCGTCACCGCCAGTCTCGTACTGAAGTTCTGGTCTGAAGGCTAGGCAACTGCCTCGGCGAGGACCTCGTCGAGCACGAGCTCGGCCTTGTCCTCGTTGGTGCCCTCGGCAAGGGCCAGCTCGCTGACGAGAATCTGCCGGGCCTTGGCCAGCATGCGCTTCTCGCCGGCCGACAGGCCACGGTCCTTGTCGCGCCGCCAGAGGTCACGAACGACCTCGGCGACCTTGTTCACGTCGCCCGAGGCCAGCTTCTCGCCGTTGGCCTTGTAGCGCCGCGACCAGTTGGTCGGCTCTTCGGTGTGCGGAGCGCGCAGCACCTCGAAAACCCGGTCCAGACCCTCCTGGCCCACCACGTCACGAACACCGACGATCTCGGCGTTGTCCGCGGGCACGAGGACGGTCAGATCACCCTGCGCTACCTTGAGCCGCAGGTACATCCGGGTCTCGCCTTTGATCGTGCGCTGTTCGATGGCTTCGATCTTGGCTGCCCCGTGATGGGGATAGACAACGGTCTCGCCGACCTGAAACGTCATGTGAGCGTGCCCCTTTCCACTTTCTCAGGATACCACGGCGAGGCGTCCCCCCGAGACCGAAATGTCCGTATCCCGGTCGGCGCCGTCGTGCGAGGGACGCCCTGCGTCGCGCCGCGACGCGCCTCGCTACTCTGTGGACGACGATTCGCACTGGAAGTTCGCACTCTGATGATCGCCCTCTGACATCGCAGAGACGACTCGGTGTGGGCAGCAGTCGGCACGAGAGGATTTCGTCTTGACCGCACGGACCGGCGAGCAGACGCGCCGCCCCGCATCCCGTCCCCTGCTCGTGCTCGCCGCCGTCGTCGCCGCCGCGCTCACGCTGACCGCGTGCGGCACCGGGCAGCGGGCGCAGACGGCCGTCGAGACGCCGGTCGTCGACGGCGTCGAGGCGACGGTCGGCTCCATCGCCATCCGCGACCTGGCCGTTCAGCGCACCCACGGCCGGCGGTGGCTATCCTCACCGCGCAGCTGCAGGGCGTGATCATCAACAACTCCGGCACGGACGACCAGCTGGTCTCGGTGACGACCTCGGCCGCGAAGTCGGTGTCGCTGTACTCCTCGAGCGCAGACGCCGCCGCCGCGAGCATCGCCGCCACGGCGACCCCGGCTGCCACTGCTTCGACTGCGACTACTGCCGCCGGTTCGGACTCGGCCAGCCCGTCGGCCAGTGCCTCCGCCAGTGACTCCGCCAGCGCTTCGGCCAGCTCGTCGGCGGCCGCGGGCTCGCAGGTGACGATCCCGGCCGGCCAGCTCGTCCACATCGGTGGCTCGGCCGACGCCGCGGTGATCGAGCTCAACGACCTCTCCTCGCAGATCGTGGCGACGTCGATCATCACGCTCACCTTCACCTTCGCCCACGCCGGCAGCGTGACGGTCAAGGTCGGCGTGGCGCTCGGCACCAACTCCGGCGTCGCCCTCGATCCTTCCGACCGTCCAGGCTCCACGGCGGAGTAACCGCGACAACGTCCGACCCTCGGGTTAGCGTTCGACCGTGACCAAACCCAGTTCGAAGCGCGCACCCGCGCCGGCCTTCCGCTGCGGCGAATGCGGGGCCACGCCAGTTCGCTGGCAGGGCCGCTGCCCCGAGTGCCAGGCGTGGGGAACGGTCGCCGAGGTCGGCGCCCCGACCCAGATCGTCACCAGCCGCGGCGCGGTCACCACACCGGCCCTGCCCATCGGGCAGCTCGATCCCACCATCGCTCTGGCCCGCCCCACCGGCGTCGCCGAACTCGACCGGGTGCTCGGCGGCGGCCTGGTGCCCGGGCTCGGTCGTGCTGCTCGCCGGCGAGCCCGGCGTCGGCAAGTCGACGTTGCTGCTCGAAGTCGCCCATCGCTTCGCCGCGCTCGGCGGCGCGCCCGCGCTGATCGTCACCGGCGAGGAGTCGACGGCCCAGGTCCGCATGCGGGCCGAGCGGACGCACGACCGTCCACGACCAGCTCTACCTCGCCGCCGAGAACGACCTCGGCGCGGTGCTCTCGCACGTCGACCAGGTCGAGCCCGGCCTGCTCGTCGTCGACTCGGTGCAGACGATCTCGACCAGCGCGGTCGAAGGGCACGGCCGGCGGCGTGCCGCAGATCCGCGCCGTGGCCGCGTCGCTGATCGCCGAGGCGAAGAAGCGCGGCATCGCGACCGTCCTCGTCGGCCACGTGACCAAGGACGGCTCGATCGCCGGGCCGCGCGTGCTCGAGCACCTCGTCGACGTCGTCCTGCACTTCGAGGGCGACCGGCACTCGTCGCTGCGCATCATCCGCGCGACCAAGAACCGGTTCGGCGCGGTCGACGAGATCGGCTGCTTCGAGATGCGCGAGAACGGCATCACCGGACTCGCCGACCCGTCCGGGCTGTTCCTGTCCGAACGGCCCAAGGCGGTGCCCGGCACCTGCGTCACGGTCACCCTCGACGGCCGCCGACCGCTGGTCACCGAGATCCAGGCTCTGACCGACCGCTCGGCGGGCGGCTCGCCGCGGCGATCGGTCAGCGGCCTCGACAGCACGCGCGTCGCCATGCTGATCGCCGCGACCAGCCGGCCGGCGCAAGCTCGGCTTCGGCGAACTCGACGTCTACGCCTCGACCGTCGGCGGCCTGTCGGCGACCGAGCCGGCCGCCGACCTGGCCATCGCGATCGCCATCGTCTCGGCCGCGCGGCAACTGGCCATGGCCCCGACCCTGTGCGCCATCGGCGAGGTGTCGCTCTCGGGCGACATCCGGCGGGTCAACGGCCTCGAACAGCGACTGGCCGAGGCGGGCCGGCTCGGCTTCCGCACGGCGATGGTTCCCCTTGATCATCTCGGCGACGTGGTCCGCCCCGAGATCGCCGGCGTACGGACGTTGCCGGTCGCCACGATCGACGAGGCGTTGCAGCTGGCGATCAACCTGTCGAAGGAGGAGTCGGGCCCGCGCCGCCCCACCTTGCGGGCAATCGACGGCGCCGGTCGCGAACGCCCTTACACTTGGCGCAAATGAGCCGTATTCCTACGTGCTCCCGAACGATGAGGATCTGACCCGTGGCCCGAGACGAACGCGACGACGCGCTGCGCGCCGTACTCGCGACAGTGGCGCCGGGTACTCCGCTTCGCGACGGGCTCGAGCGCATCCTGCGCGGCAACACCGGCGCGCTCATCACGGTGGGATGGGATCGCACCGTCGAGTCGCTGTGCACCGGAGGCTTCCCGCTCGACATCGAGTTCTCGGCCACCGGCCTGCGCGAGCTGTGCAAGATGGACGGCGCCGTGGCGCTGACCACCGACGGTTCGCGCATCGTCCGGGCGGCGACGCACATGATGCCCGACCCGGCGATCCCCACCGACGAGTCGGGCACGCGTCACCGCACCGCCCAGCGCGTTGCCGTGCAGACCGGTTACCCGGTGATCTCGGTGTCGCAGTCGATGCGCATCATCGCGCTCTATCTCGACGCGTCTTCGTTACGTCCTGGCCAGCTCCGGCGAGCTGCTGTCGCGGGCCAACCAGGCGATCGCGACGCTCGAGCGGTACAAGTCGCGCCTGGACGAGGTGTCGGGCACGTTGTCGGCCCTCGAGATCGAAGACCTGGTCACCGTCCGCGACGCGATGCTCGTCGCCCAGCGCCTCGAGATGGTCCGGCGCATCGCCGACGAGATCGAGGGCTACGTCGTCGAGCTCGGCACCGACGGCCGGCTGCTGGCGCTGCAACTGGACGAGTTGATGGCCGGCGTCGACCTCGACCGCGAGCTGATCGTGCGCGATTACGTCCCGGCCGGCAAGCGCGGGCGAACCGTCGAGCAAGCGGTCGCCGAGATGAGCGAGCTCTCCTCGACCGACCTGCTCGACCTGCAGAACGTGGCGCGAGCCATGGGCTTCGGCTCGGCGCCCGAGGTGCTCGATTCGGCGGCCAGCCCGCGGGGGTACCGGCTGCTCGCCCGGGTGCCGCGCCTGCCCAGCACCATCCTCGATCGCGTCGTCGAGCACTTCGGAGTCTTGCAGAAGCTGCTCGCCGCGACCGCCGAGGACCTGCAACTCGTCGAGGGCGTCGGGGACGCTCGGGCCCGCACCGTCCGTGAGGCGCTCTCGCGAATGGCCGAGACGTCGATGATCGACCGCTACTAGCGCGCACGCACAAGAGGCCCCGCCCGGGGAGGCGAGACCTCTTGTGTATTGCTGCTCGGCGGCCTCCCATGAGGCAGGGGTGGAGGCCATCGAGCCGTCTGCGCGCCGCTCAGCGGCGGGCGTTCACGGCTGCCATCGGCACCAGGATCGCGATGGTCAGGCCGACGGCGAGGTTCATCACGGCGAAGGCGATCTGCGAGTGCAGGCCCGCGGTCGAGGTGAAGGGCAACAGGGTGGCAAGCGCGGTCACCAGGGCCACGATCCAGCTGTAGTAGGTGATCGGGCGGGGCGCGACGTGCAGCATGCCGTCGAACAGGCCGGCCGCCGCGAGGGCCAGTCCGACGACGCTCAGGCCGTACAGCGCCGAGTGCACCGGAGTGAGCGACGAGCCCGAGCCGAGCAGCACCGGCACGTGCACGATGCCGTGGGCAACGACCAGGCCGACGATGCCGACGAGGGCGGTGACCAGCGCGGTCAGGCCGGCGCCGACCCAGTACCGCACCTGGTCGACCCCGGCGTCGTAGGGGTCGCGCCGGGCGGCCTGGGGCGCGGTCGGAGCGGCCGGACGAGCGGAGTACACCGTGGAGCTGTTCGGCATCGTCATCCAGCCGTCGGCCGAGTGGTCACCGGAGCCGGCGGGGACGGTGCCCGGAGCAGGGTGATTGGTGGGGATGATCGTGGTGGTCATCGGAACTTCCTTTCGAATCCCGGTATCTCGCCGGCTGACACCAGTCTCGAAGAATCGAGCTCCCCGCACCGTCGCCCGAGCAGCGGGTGCGGTGGATGATCATGCTGTCCACCGATCGGCTGACAGTGGAAGATGTAGCGGTGCCCGAACGGTTGACCGTCACCGACCTGGCCGTCAGCCCCGAGCTGTTCCGCCTGCTGCTCGGGCACGCCTATCGCGGCATCAGGGTGCAGTTCGTGCTGCGGCTGTTCCTGGTCGTCTTCATGATCTGCGCCATCGCCGCCGTGCCGCCCGCCCACGATCGCGCGGCCTGCTGGGTGATCGTGACCTGCTATGTGGTGTGGGCCGTCGGGGTCGGGCTGTGGACGGCCAACGGCGGCGTCGGCCCCGTGCGGTGGATGTGGCTGGCGCTGCTGGTCGACACCCTCGCGCTCGCCGCACTGACCGCGGTCGCCGGTGCGTCGGCCCAGGAAAGCTGGACCGCCGACCTGCTGGTGAACGGGTTCTTCATCGTGCCCGCGCTGGCCGCCACTCAGCTGCGGCCGTGGGTGGCCGCGATGGTGTCCGGACCAGCGGTCGTCGCCTACCTCGCGGTCAGCATCGCCACCAAGGGGGCGAACACCGAACCGTGGGGTTCGATCCTGGTCCGCAGCCTCGTGCTCGTCGGCGTGGCCGTGGGTGGCACCGCCCTGTCCTGGGTCCAGTTGTCGAGGGTGCTCGACATCGCCGGTCTGGCCCAGGAACGCGCCGGTCTACTCGACGAGCTGCTCACCATCGAGTCGCGCGAACGCAGCGCACTCGCCGAGCAACTGCACGACGGGGCGCTGCAGTACGTCCTCGCCGCCCGACACGACCTCGAAGACGCCCAGCTCGACGGCGACGCCACGGCGTTCGCCCGCGTCGATCGGGCCCTCACCGAATCGGCGACACTGCTCCGCTCGACGGTCACCCAGCTACATCCGGCCGTGCTCGATCAAGCCGGTCTGCCCCGTGCCCTCACCGACCTCGTGACGTCGATCGCGGAGCGCGCGGACCTGCTGGCCGAGGTCGACGTGACCAGCTGGCCGACGACGCGCTCGCCGCTCGACGGGTTGCTCTACTCGACCGCACGCGAGTTGCTGACCAACGTCGTCAAACACGCGCAGGCGACGAGCGTGCGGCTGAAGATCGACGTGACCGGCGATGAGGCCCGGCTCTCGATCATCGACGACGGACGCGGCCTGGCCGCCGACGCGCCCCAGCGACGGCTGGCCGAAGGGCACATCGGACTGGCTTCGCTGCGCACTCGGATCGCGGCCGCCGGCGGGACCCTCACGCTGGAGTCGGCACCCGGAGCCGGCACGACGATCACCGTCGTGGTGCCGTACGCCGAGGCGGCAAGCTGATGCCAGTCGCGTACCGGACGTCACAGTCCTTCGGCCTCGCCGTGCTGCTGTCGTCCGCGGCCGGCTCGATCGAGGCGTACTCGGTGATCAAGTTGGGCGCATTCGCGGGCGCCCAGACGGGCAACGTGGTGCTGGGTGCGATCGAGATCTCGCGCTGGCGATGGACGCCGGCGGCGCGCTACTTGTGGCCGATCCTGGCCTTCGTGGTCGGCATCGTCCTGGCGCGGACCCTGCTCACGCCACGGGTGGTCCGGCTCGTCCGCCGGCCCTACCGGGCGATCCTCGCCTTCGAGTTGATCATGGTGATCGCGATGGGTTTTCTGCCTGACACCACGCCGCGCGCGCTGGCCTCGGTGATCATCACGCTCGCCGTGGCAGCCCAGATGTCGACCTTCCGAACCGTCGTCGACATCGGCTACAACAGCGCGTTCACCACCGGAAATCTGATGAACGCGATCACGGCGGCCCACGCGGCGTTCGTCAAACACGACCACGACGAGCTGGTGCATGCCCGGCGGGTGTCCGGCGTGATCGCCAGCTTCGTGGCCGGCGCGATCCTCGGCGCCGTGTGCGCCCACGAGTTCGGACGGCACGGCATCTGGCTCGGCGGGGTGCTGCTCGCGGCCGCGCTCGCGTTGTTCGTCAGCGACCAGCGCCTCGAACGCCAGAGCGTCCCGGAGTAAATCAGTTACTCCAGCAAGCCGCGCCGCATGCCCTCGGCCACGGCGGCGGCCCGATCGGAGACGCCGAGCTTCTCGTACAGGCGCTGGGTGTGGGTCTTGACGGTGCTGGTGCCGATGAACAGCTGCGCGGCCAGTTGCGGGATCGACAGGCCCGCCGCGAAGCCCCGCAGCACCTGGCCCTCGCGCTCGCTCAGCGCGGGGGCGCCGGGCTGCGAGCGCAACCGGATCTGATCTGCGATGCCCGCCGCCAGCTCGGGTGGCACCACCGTCGCGCCCTTGGCGACGCGGAGGACCGCGTCGACGATCTCGGCCCGGCGGGCGTCCTTGGACAGGTAGCCCTTGGCGCCCTCCTCGAGCGCCCGGAACACGACGGCGCTGTCGGTGACGGCCGAGAGCAGCAGCACCTTGGTCGGCAGGCCGTCCCGGACGACGGCGTGAGCGACGTCCAGGCCGTCGAGATCGGGCATCTGATAGTCGACCAGCGCGACGTCCGGCTTCTCGGCGTTGATCAACTCGAGCGCCTCGCGCCCGTTCTCGGCGGTACCGACGACCTTGATCTGGCCACTCTGGGTGAGTCCGCGGGCGACGCCGTCACGGAAGAAGGGATGGTCGTCGACCACGACCACGGTGACTAGTGGATCACTCGCCGGCATGCTGATCAGCATAGAAGTCAGCCGCCCATTTGGTTGTTGCCATGCACCAACATCTGCTGCAAGGCCAGGTACGTGACCTGGTCGAAGTAACCCGTCTGCGGCAGGTCGGCGTCACGCTGCAGGTACTTGATCGACTGGACGGTCTGGGCGGTCATCTCGCCGTTGACCGGGCCTTCGTAGTAGTTCAGCTCGCCCAGTTCGCGCTGCAGGTTGGCGACGTAGGCACTCGACACGGGCGCCGGAGTGTTGCCGTTGGTCGGCGCGACCGGATGGGCCGGGTTCACCGGAGCGACCGGCACGCTCGCGGTGGGCGGGTTGACCGCGGCCGGCTTGGCACCCGCGGTGCCGCTGAAAGCGAAGATCATCGCGATCACCGCGCCGGCGAGGGCGACGGCGCACAGGACGGCACCGCCAACGATCAAGCCGGGGGACTTCTTGGAAATCATGACGTCGTCCATGGCGAACTCCTTGTCTGCTCGGCCCGAACCGTTCGGGCTGACCAGTCCAATCTCGCCGGGAGCGGGCGCTCGCACAGTCGGGCGGTGAGGTGATCGCGGGGACGAACGTCGGCTCCCCCGATTGGGGGAGTCAGATGTGGCGGTGGATCGCGCGGATGATGTCCTGCCAGAACCCGAGTCCGAGCACGACGAGCCCGGCGACGGTCGCGGCGATGATCACGATGTCGACCGAGCGCCGGCCCTGCTTCTGCCAGTAGACGTCCTTCAGATGGATCCAGAGCGCGAACTCGTCGAGCGTCAGCGCGGCGCCGATGCCGAACAGGATCGCGACCGTGGTGCGTCCGGCGCGAAAATGAAGCGCGTTGGACAGATAGCCGGTGATCAAAAGCAACAGGATGCCCGGCACCATGTGGTGCAGGTGGGTCTTGCCGACCTGGACGTCGTGGAACGGCCCGCGGCCCGCCCGGATCGAGTACGTGACGGCTCGAACGATCAGGAACGTGACGAGAAACGAGACCAGCACCCAGAACGCCTGTTCCTTGCCGGCGTCGAGGATGTGATGGCGGTAGCCGCGAGCAATGTCGTGCCAGAAGCCGTGCATGCGTCCTCTTCGATTCAGCCTGGTCCGATCAGGCTAGTGCGCCCAAAGATGACCATGGCCATTTCGGCCATGATCATCTTTGGTGGAAGCCCGGGTCAGCGCGCGGCCGCCACCAGCTGGCCGGTCGGCTGAACGCCCAGCGCGCGGGCCCGGCGCCACACGATCTCGGCTTGGACCGCCAGCATGATCCCGACCATTAACAGGATCTCGCCGATTCCACTCTCGTACGGCGTGTGGGTCAGGTAGGCGATCGTGCCCAGGACGAACTTGAACGCGACCAGGGCCAGGAACATCCCGACGGTGAAGACGGTGCCCTGGGTGAGGACCCGGCCGTCCGCGGCGCGCCAGACCCGAGTGCGCGTGCCGCGGATCAGGCCGACGACCAGGCTGGCCACCAGGCTCACGGCCAGCAGGAGAATCGTGGCGCCGTCGTGGGCGACGTGGACGCCCAGGCAGATTCCGACGATGCCGTAGATGATCGCCAGCTTGAACCGGGCGTGACCGGTGACCGGCGAGACGCGCGTCTGCTTGTAGATCGCGTAGCCCACCAGGGCCAGGATGGCGATCAGTTCGAACATGCTCATCGGAGTTCTCCTCGTCGTTGTTCCGTTGAGGACAACGATCGCCTGGGGGCCCGCGCCCAACCGTCCGACGACAAGCCGACATGGTGGCTGATGCCGACGTCCCCCGATCGGGGGACTAGCTGTTGATCGAGAACTGGGCGGTCGTGCCCTGAGTCCCGTTGAGGTAGGCGTACAGCGTGTACGTGCCGGCGCCCACCTTCTGCCTCGTGCCGCAGTTGGTCTCGGACGAATAGCCCGACCAGGCGACGGTCTTGGCCACCGTCGAGTTCACCGCGAGCGTCTCGACGTCCGGCGTCGGATCGATCTTGCAGTCGTGGCTGCCCCAGACGCGGGCGGCGCCGTTGTAGACGCGGAACTCGATCTGGGCGTCGCCCAGCGCCTCGGTGCACGGCGTCGGGCCGGTGTTGGTCACCTGCATCGCGACGACGGGCTGGTCACCCACGTTGTACGTCGGCTTGTCGGTGGCGGCGACGATCTTCAGCTGCGCGGGCGTGCACGCTCCGAGCGCCGTGGACCCCGACGCAGTGGGACTCGGCGTCGTCGCGCCGCTGGTCGTGCTCACACTCGAGGGGGGCGGCGACGTGGTGCTCGGTGTGGTCGAGGACGACCTCGACGTGGTGCTGGCCGCGGTCACCGCACCGCCACCGGAACCCAGCGTGTGCAAGGTGATCACGAGCAGGAAGATGACCGCCACGAACACCGCCAGCAGCACCACACGCCGACGCCAGTACACGGTGGCGGGCAGGTTTCCGACTGGACGAAGCATGGCTCTCGCAGGCTATCCGAGGCGCCTGGGTGTGCCCGGTCACCGCGCCGCGTGCAAGCATCGGCGGATGGCCACCGACCTCGTGACTCCCCTCGTCGGATGGTTTCGGGCCAACGCCCGGGTGCTGCCGTGGCGCGGGACGGGGGCCACCCCGTGGCGAGTGCTGGTCAGCGAGATCATGCTGCAGCAGACGCCCGTGGCCCGGGTGGAACCGGTGTTCGACCAGTGGGTGCGGCGCTGGCCGAAACCGGCCGACCTGGCCGCCGAGAGCGCCGGCGAGGCCGTGCGGATGTGGGGCAAGCTGGGCTATCCGCGCCGGGCCCTGCGGCTGCACGAGTGCGCGCGCGCCATCGTCGAGCGGCACGGCGGCGAGGTACCCGCCGACGTGGACGAACTGCTCGCGCTGCCGGGCATCGGTGCGTACACAGCGCGGGCCGTGGCCGTCTTCGCCTTCGGCCAGCGCCAGCCGGTGGTCGACACCAACGTCCGCCGGGTGGTGGCGCGGTCCGTGCTCGGCCAGGGGGATGCCGGTCCCCCGTCCACCACGCGCGACCTGGCTGTGGTCGACGAACTGCTGCCGCCCTCGCCGGCGCTCGCGGCCGAGTTCAGCGTCGCGCTGATGGAGCTGGGCGCTCTCGTGTGCGTGGCGCGGGCGCCCCGCTGCCCGGCCTGCCCGCTCGAGGCTTCCTGCGCCTGGATCGCCGCGGGCTCGCCGCCCTACCTGGGGCCGTCGGTGCGGCCGCAGCGCTTCGCGGGAACCGACCGCCAGGTGCGGGGGTTGTTGCTCGACGTTCTGCGCGACGCGGACGGACCGGTCACCGCCGCCCAACTGGACGTCGTCTGGCCCGACGCGGTGCAACGAGCTCGCGCCCTGGACGGCCTGATCGCCGACGGCCTGATCGACCCGCTCCCCGACGACACGTTCGCGCTGCCGGGCTGAGCTCCCCTCGCCCCGAGTGGTCGATTTTCAGCCGAGTGGCCGAGAATTCGCGGCCACTCGCGCCGAAATCGGCCACTCGGCGGACGGGGTGGGGACGGCGACGAGGCCCGCGCCCCGAGGTGTGGGGCGCGGGCCTTGTCGCGTGTGCTCTAGGACGCCGTGTCGGCGACCACCACGTCCGGCACCGGGGAGGGCTTGACCTCGCCGCGGAAGCTGAACGTGTCCTTGCCGGCCTCGTCCTGCGTGACGTCCACGACCACGATCTCGCCGGCACCGAGCTCGCCGTAGAGGATCTTCTCGCTCAGCGCGTCCTCGATCTCGCGCTGGATCGTGCGCCGCAGCGGACGAGCACCGAGCACCGGGTCGTAACCCTTCTTGGCCAGCAGCGCCTTGGCCGCGGGCGTCAGCTCGAGGCCCATGTCCTTGTTGCGCAACTGCGTGTCGACGCGGGCCACCATGAGGTCGACGATCGAGACGATCTCGTCCTCGGTCAGCTGGTGGAACACGATGATGTCGTCGATGCGGTTGAGGAACTCAGGCCGGAAGTGCTGCTTGAGCTCGTCGTTGACCTTCTGCTTCATCCGGTCGTAGTTCGACGCCTCGTCGTGGTTGCCCGCGAAGCCCAGGCTGACCGCCTTCGACACGTCGCGCGTGCCGAGGTTCGTGGTCAGGATCAGCACCGTGTTCTTGAAGTCCACGATGCGACCCTGGCCGTCGGTGAGCCGGCCGTCCTCCAACACCTGCAACAGCGTGTTGAACACGTCCGGGTGGGCCTTCTCGACCTCGTCGAAGAGCACGACGCTGAACGGCTTGCGACGAACCTTCTCGGTCAGCTGGCCGCCCTCGTCGTAGCCGACGTAGCCGGGAGGCGCACCGACGAGCCGCGACACCGTGTAGCGGTCGTGGTACTCGGACATGTCGAGCTGGATGAGCGCGTCGTCCTCGCCGAACAGGAACTCGGCCAGCGCCTTGGACAGCTCGGTCTTACCCACGCCGGACGGGCCGGCGAAGATGAACGAGCCACCGGGACGCTTCGGGTCCTTCAGACCGGCCCGCGTACGGCGAATGGCCTGCGAGACGGCCTTGATCGCCTGCTCCTGGCCGACGACCCGCTTGTGCAGCTCGTCCTCCATGCGCAGCAGCCGGGACGTCTCTTCCTCGGTCAGCTTGAAGACCGGGATGCCCGTCCAGAGCGCGAGGACCTCGGCGATCTGCTCGTCGTCGACCTCGGCCACGACGTCGAGGTCGCCGGCCTTCCACTCCTGCTCGCGCTTGGCCTTGTCGGCCATCAGGTTCTTCTCCTTGTCGCGCAAGGAGGCGGCCTTCTCGAAGTCCTGGGCGTCGATCGCCGATTCCTTCTCGCGACGGACCTCGGAGATGCGCTCGTCGAACTCGCGCAGATCCGGCGGAGCGGTCATCCGGCGGATGCGCATGCGCGCACCGGCCTCGTCGATCAGGTCGATCGCCTTGTCGGGCAGGAAGCGGTCGCTGATGTAGCGATCGGCCAGCCCGGCCGCCGCGACGAGCGCGGTGTCGGTGATCGAGATGCGGTGGTGGGCCTCATAGCGATCGCGCAGACCCTTGAGGATCTCGATCGTGTGCGCCACGGTCGGCTCGCCCACCTGCACCGGCTGGAAGCGCCGCTCGAGGGCGGCGTCCTTCTCGAGGTGCTTGCGGTACTCGTCGAGCGTGGTGGCACCGATCGTCTGCAGCTCGCCACGAGCCAGCATCGGCTTGAGGATGGACGCGGCGTCGATGGCGCCCTCGGCGGCACCCGCACCGACCAGGGTGTGGATCTCATCGATGAACATGATGATGTCGCCGCGGGTGCGGATCTCTTTGAGGACCTTCTTCAGGCGCTCCTCGAAGTCACCGCGGTAGCGCGAACCGGCGACCAGCGAGCCGAGGTCGAGCGTGTAGAGCTGCTTGTCCTTGAGCGTCTCGGGCACCTCGCCCTTGACGATCGCCTGGGCCAGGCCCTCGACGACGGCCGTCTTGCCGACGCCGGGCTCGCCGATCAGCACCGGGTTGTTCTTGGTGCGACGGCTGAGCACCTGCATGAGGCGCTCGATCTCCTTCTCGCGCCCGATGACCGGGTCGAGTTTGCCCTCGCGCGCGGCCTGGGTCAGGTTGCGGCCGAACTGGTCGAGGACCAGCGAGGTGGACGGAGCGGACTCCGACGCCGTGCCGGCCGGCTCCTTGCTCTGGTAGCCGTTGAGCAGCTGGATGACCTGCTGGCGGACCCGGTTGAGGTCGGCGCCCAGCTTCACCAGCACCTGCGCGGCGACGCCCTCACCCTCGCGGATGAGCCCGAGCAGGATGTGCTCGGTGCCGATGTAGTTGTGGCCCAGCTGCAGCGCTTCACGCAGCGACAGCTCCAGGACCTTCTTGGCCCGCGGCGTGAACGGGATGTGCCCGCTCGGCGCCTGCTGGCCCTGACCGATGATTTCTTCGACCTGTTGGCGAACAGCCTCGAGCGAGATGCCCAGAGACTCCAGGGCCTTGGCGGCGACGCCCTCGCCCTCGTGGATCAGCCCGAGCAGGATGTGCTCGGTGCCGATGTAGTTGTGATTGAGCATCCGGGCCTCTTCTTGAGCCAGGACGACAACCCGCCGCGCGCGGTCAGTGAACCTCTCGAACATGTGAATAGCTCCTTCCGCGCAGCCCCGCTAATGGGTTGAGTCTAGTCGCCCCATCGAGGCAGCCGTCGGGTTCAACGGCCGGCCCCGCCCGGTAATGCCCGGATCGCGTCCGCTGGCAGCGAACGCGGGGCCGCAGCGGGCCCGTCGGGCGCCATCCCGAGGGCCCGCGTACGGGGTGCAGGGGCGAGCCCCCGGCGAGCGACCGGCTCTGGGAGTGGCCGCGCGCAACGCACTGATCGAACGTTCAGCTGGACGTTTCGTAGGCCTCGACGATGGCGGCCGGGATGCGACCACGATCACTCACTGCGTAACCGTTCGTGCGCGCCCATTCACGAATCGCCTGAATGCGATTGCGATCAGAGCGGGCCGAGCTGCGACCGCTGCCGCGCTTTCCGGACGTGGACGCACGACCCGCGCGGCGCGCATTAGCCACATACGGAGAGAGCGCGTCGCGCAGCTTGGCGGCGTTCTTCTTCGACAGATCGATTTCATAAGAGCTGCCGTCGAGGCCGAAGGTGACCGTCTCGGCGGCGGTGCCACCGTCGATATCGTCCTCCAGGATGACCTGGACCCGCTGCGCCATTTAAAGCTCCTCCCAAATAAGGATATTGGCCTCGAGTATAGGCCTAGGTTAACCACGGGAGGAATCCCGAGCGGGCAACCGCTCAGATTTATAGCGGTTTCAAAAGTGGAAAGAGAATCGTCTCGCGAATGCTGCGCCGACCGGTCAGAAGCATGACCAAGCGATCGACGCCCAGGCCGAGCCCACCCGTCGGAGGCATTCCGTACTCGAGTGCACGCAAGAAATCCTCGTCGAGCTCCATAGCTTCGGGGTCACCCTTTGCCGCGGCCAGAGATTGCGCGACCAATCGTCGGCGCTGCTCGACCGGGTCGGCCATTTCTGAATAAGCCGGAGCAATTTCCATTCCGCCGATGATCAGATCCCAGGCCTCGGCCAGGCGGGGGTCGTCACGATGCGGACGGGCCAGCGGGCGAACCTCGGCGGGATAGTCGCGGACGAACGTGGGCTGCATCAACGTGTGCTCGACCAACTTCTCGTACAGTTCGAGGACGACCTGACCCGCCGACCAGTCGGGCTGGAACGCCACGCCGTGGGCATCGGCGAGCTGCCGCAGCCGCTCGACGTCCGTGTCGAGGGACACCGGCTCGCCGACCGCGTCCGAGACGAGCTCGAAAACCGTCACCGAACGCCACTCACCGTGCAGCTCGATCTCGGTGCCGTCAGGTGCCACGGGCGTGCGGACGTCGATCGCGTCGGCCGCGTTGAGGATCAGCGCCCGGGTCAGCTCGGCCATGGTGTCGTAGTCGCCGTAGGACTCGTACGCCTCGAGCATCGTGTACTCGGGCGAGTGGGTCGAGTCGACACCCTCGTTGCGGAAGGCGGGCCCGATCTCGTAGACGCGTTCGATACCACCGACGATCGCGCGCTTCAGGTAGAGCTCGGTGGCGATGCGCAGCGACATGTCGAGGTCGAACGCATTGAGGTGGGTGTGGAACGGCCGGGCGGCAGCCCCCCCGTGAATCGTCTGCAGGACTGGGGTCTCGACCTCGACGTAGTCGCGATCGTTGAGCGTCTCGCGCAGCGAGCGGGTGATCAACGCCCGTTGGCGGACCATCTGCCGCGCCTCGGGTCGCACGATCAGGTCCAGGTAGCGCTGCCGCACGCGTGTCTCTTCGTTGAGCGGCTTGTGGGCGACCGGCAGCGGACGCAGGGCCTTGGCCGCGAGTTGCCAGCGATCGGCCAGTACCGAGAGCTCACCCCGCTTGGACGCGATCACCTCTCCCTCCGCGAAGACGATGTCGCCGAGGTCGACGTCGGACTTCCACGCGGCCAGCGATTCGGGACCGACGCGATCTTGCGACAGCATGATCTGCAGTTCGACGCCGCCCTCGCGCACCGTGGCGAAGGCGAGCTTGCCCGTGTTGCGCACGAAGATCACTCGCCCTGACACCCCGACGCGGTCTCCGGTCTCGACGCCGGCCTCGAGTTCGGGATAGCGCTCGCGTACATCGGCCAGGCTCGCCGTCCGGTCGACGTGCACCGGGAAGGGAAAGGTGGCCGGGTCGGCGGCGAGACGGTCGTACTTCTCGCGGCGGATTCGGACCTGTTCGGGAAGATCGACTTCTTCGTCGGGGGACTCACTCGGCGTCTCGCTCACGGCGCCAAGCCTATAGACGGCCCGTTGACTAATGTCATGGGCGAAAGGTGCCGGGTCCTACTGCCGCCGCCGGACTCGACGCGGCAGGGTCGTGCGCATGACACGAAGCACAGTCCCGACGACCGCGGGAATCTCGCTCAGAGGTCTGACCAAGTCCTTCAAGGGGCCTCACGGACTCGTTCCGGCCGTCCGGGGGGTCGACATCGACATCGCGCCGGGCGAGACGGTGGCGCTGCTCGGCCCGAACGGAGCCGGCAAGTCCACGACCATCGACATGATGCTGGGGTTGCTCCCACCGGACGCGGGCACCGTCAGCCTGTTCGGGCTCTCGGCCCGGGAGGCCGTCCAGCGCGGCGCGATCGGCGCCATGCTGCAGACGGGCAGCGTGCTGCACGACCTGACCGTTCGCGAGCTCGTCGACATGATGGGCTCGCTCTACCCGGCCCCGCTCCCGGTCGACGAGACGCTGTCGATCGCCAACGTCGCCGACATCGCCGACCGCAAGACCAACAAGCTGTCGGGCGGGCAGACCCAGCGCGTGCGGTTCGCCGTCGCGCTGGTCAGCAACCCGGACCTGCTCGTCCTGGACGAACCCACGGTCGCCATGGACGTCGAGGCGCGGCGCGACTTCTGGGCGACGATGCGCGGCTTCACCTCACGGGGCAAGACGGTGATCTTCGCGACGCACTATCTCGAGGAGGCTGACGCCTACGCCGATCGCATCATCCTGATGCGGCAGGGCGAGGTGGTCGCCGACGGACCGGCCACCGAGTTGAAGGCCAAGGTCGGGTTGCGCGTGATCCGGGCGACGGTCGTCGACGCCGACCTGAGCCGGCTCGCCGGCCTGCCGGGGGTGACGAACGCGGAGCAGCACGGCGAGGCGGTCGTGCTCAGTTGCGGTGACTCCGACGCCGCACTGCGGGCGCTTCTGGGCGGATTCCCGCAGGCGCGTGACATCGAGGTCACCGGCGCCGGGCTGGAGGCGGCCTTCCTGCAACTGACCGGAACCGACACGGATGGAGCACACGCGTGAACGCGACCTATTTGAAGTACGAGTTCCTGCGCCTGTTCCGCAACAAGCGCTTCTTCTTCTTCTCGCTGGCGTTCCCGCTTTTGCTGTTCGTGACGATCGGGTTGTCGAACAAGAACGCGGTCGTGGACTACGGGCCGCTCAAACTCAAGTTCATCCTCGTCTACATGGTTGCGATGGCCGGGTACGGCGCAATGATCGCCGCTATCGGCGGGGGTGCGCGAATCGCGACCGAACGGTCCACGGGGTGGAATCGCCAGCTGCGCTTGACTCCGCTGCGCGTGCCGACCTATTTCTCGGCCAAGATCCTGACGAGCTACGCGATGGCGTTGATCAGCATTGTCGTGATCTTCGTCGCGGGCCTGCTGTTCGGCGTCCACGCCGAGACCGGACGCATCGCCGGCATGGTCGGGCTGATCTTGGTGGGGCTGCTGCCGTTCGTGGCGATCGGCGTTCTGATCGGACATCTGCTGACCCCGGACTCGATCGGCCCGGCGCTCGGCGGCGGGGCCTCGTTCCTCGCATTCCTGGGTGGCATGTGGTTTCCGCTCACCGACGGCAGCACCCTGCAGAAGATCGGCGAGTTCTTCCCGTCGTACTGGATCGCTCAGGCCGCACGCGTCGGCGTCGGCGCGGGCTCCTGGCCGGCCAAGGGCTGGCTCGTCGTCGCGGTCTGGACGGTCGTCGCCGCGTCCTTCGCCGCGCGGGCCTACCAACGCGACACCAAGCGCGTCTGACGCACCGGAGCGGATGATCGAACGATGGCAGAGCACGCAGTGCCCGGCGAGGCACACGTCATGGGCAAGCACATGTGGCAGCACGGCTGGCAGCGCTACTTCTTCCCCGGCCTGTGGTTGATCTACGTCGCTCAGACGATCGACGGGGTCCACCAGCACAGCACCGGAGCCGCGGCGGTCGCCGGGTACGCGATCGCCGGCGCGTTCTGCGTGGCCTACTTGCTGGCCCTGCCCTCGGCGTGGACCGGCGAACGGCGGCGGTTCACCGTCATCTACGCCACGTGCTACGTCCTGACCTTCGTCGAGACGTTCTTCGCGCGGCAGGACGCCTTCGTCTTCTGCGTCTACATCGCGGTGCTGACCGTCGCCGGCTTCCGTCGCTACGCGTTGCCGATCGTGGTCGCGATGGCGGCCGTGATCATCTACGTCCCGACGCTCGTCCCGTCCTGGCACTCGGGCACCGACTACGAGTCAGGCATCACGGTGCTGCTCGTCTCGCTGGCGATGGTCGGCTTCTTCGAGATCATTCGCAGCAACATGGCCCTGGCCGAGGCGCGAGCCGAAGTTGCCCGCCTGGCGGCCGAGAACGAGCGAAGCCGCATCGGCCGTGATCTGCACGATCTGCTGGGTCACTCGCTGACGACCATCACCGTCAAGGCCGGGCTCGCGCGGCGGCTGGCCGAACGAGGTGACACCGAACGCGCCACGGCCGAGATCACCGAGGTCGAGACGCTGACCCGCCGATCGCTGGCCGACGTCCGCGCGGCTGTTTCGGGCTTCCACGACGTCACGCTGGCCGGCGAGCTGGCCACGGCCCGGGCCGTTCTGCGCGCGTCGGGCATCGCCGCCGACCTGCCCGGAGCGGTCGACAGCGTGCCGCCGGATCGCCAGGAGCTGTTCGGCTGGGTCGTGCGCGAAGGCATCACCAATGTCGTTCGCCATGCCCGAGCCACGACCTGCACAGTGCGCTTCACGCCGGACTGGATCGAGATCGTCGACGACGGACGCGGAGTGAACAGCGGAGGCGGCGAGCCCGGCAACGGATTGACCGGTCTGCGCGCCCGCGTCGGCGAGTACGGCGGTACCGTCACGGCCGAGAGCTGTCCGCAGGGTTGGCGGCTGCGGGCCGAATTGCCGGTCGACGCCCGCGTCCGCGAGCCGGTACTCGAAGCACCGAGGGCGCACGCGACAGAATGAGGGCGTGATCCGCCTGCTGCTCGCCGACGACCAGGCACTCGTCCGCTCGGCGCTGGCCGCCCTGCTCGACCTCGAGGACGACTTCGACGTGGTGGCGCAGGTCGGTCGGGGGGATCAGGTCGTCGAGGCGGCGCGGACGAGTGGAGCCGAGGTCGCGCTGCTCGACATCGAGATGCCTGGCCTCGACGGTCTGGCCGCGGCGGCCGCGTTGACGTCCGAGCTGCCCGCGTGCCGGGTGCTGATCCTGACCACGTTCGGACGGCCGGGCTACCTGCGCCGCGCGATGGAGGCCGGCGCGCTGGGTTTCGTCGTCAAGGACTCCCCCGCCGAGCAATTGGCCGACGCGGTCCGCCGGGTGGCTCGCGGCGAGCGCGTCGTCGACCCCGGACTCGCCGCCGCCACCCTCGCGGGAGGTGCGTCCCCGCTCACCGGGCGCGAGCGCGACGTACTGGTGGCCGCGCGCGAAGGCGCGACGGTGGCCGACATCGCCGGCAAGCTGTTCCTGTCCGAGGGCACCGTCCGCAACTACCTGTCGGCGGCGATCGCGAAGACGGGTGTCCGCAACCGCACCGAAGCGGTGCGGGTCGCCGACGAACGGGGCTGGCTCTAGATGGAGGACGCGGCGCGGCGGCTACTGGCCGCAACGTTCGAGGGCGTCGCCGAGATGTACGACCGCGCCCGCCCCGGATACGCGGCCGCCGCGATCGACTGGGCCCTGCCCGCGGGCGCCCACCGCGTGCTGGACCTCGCGGCCGGCACCGGCAAGCTGACCGCTGACCTGGTCGAGCGCGGGCTGGACGTCGTGGCGGTGGATCCGTCGCCGGCCATGCTGGCTCGGTTGCAGGACCGGCTGCCTGGCGTCGACGCCCGCATCGGGACGGCGGAGTCGATCGACCTGCCCGACGCCTCGCTCGACGCGATCCTGATCGGTTCGGCGCTGCACTGGTTCGACCGCCCCGCGGCGGACTTCGAGATGGCTCGGGTGCTGCGACCGGGCGGGGTCGTGGCCACGCTCGGCAACTCCCGGGAGCACGACGTCGGCTGGGTGAGCGCCTTCGACAAGATCTTGGAACGCGCCGCGTCCGCGACGATCCGCCAAGACCTGCGCTCGGGCACGAGCCGGCTCGAACCGGCGGTGTTCGGGCCGCCCGACGTGCGGGCCTTCGCGTTCGGCCAGACCCTCACGCCCGAGCAGTTGGTCGAGCTCGCCGCGTCCCGGTCCTACGTCGTCGCGTTGCCGGACGAGGTTCGCGCGACGGTGCTGGACCAGGTGCACGAGCTGACCGTGAACGATCCGCAACTGCGCGGGCGCGAGCAGTTCGAGCTGCCCTACCGGACGGTCGTCGCCCGCAGCGTTCAGATGTTGCGGTCGTAGATCAACCTCAGCCCGAGCAGGGTCAGGTCGGGTTCGTGCCGCGTGAGCGACTCACTGATCTCGACCATGAGCGGGGCCAGGCCGCCGGTCGCGATCACCTCGACCGAGCCGGGATCGTCAGGGACGAGCGCGTTGCGCAGCCGCCGCACCATCCCGTCCACCTGACCGGCGAAGCCGTAGAGGATTCCCGACTGCAGCGCCTCGACCGTGCTCTTGCCGATCGGGCTGCGGGGCTCGACGAGTTCGACGCTGCGCAGTTGGGCGGCGCGAGCAGCCAATGCGTCGAGCGAGATCTCGATCCCCGGCGCCAGTGCGCCTCCCAGGAAGTCGCCGTTGGGACCGACGACATCGAAGTTGGTGGACGTCCCGAAGTCGACGACGATGGCCGGCCCGTGCACGAGATGGAAGGCCGCCAACGTGTTCACGATGCGGTCGGCGCCGACCTCTTTCGGGTTGTCGTACTGCAGGCCGACGCCGGTGCGGACGCCCGGCTCGACGAGCACCGTCGGCACGTGCGGGTAGTACACGGTCAGCATCGTGCGCAGTTCGCGCAGCAGGGCCGGCACGGTCGAACAGGCCGCGACGCCGGTCACCGGGTGATGGGCCAGCAGCCCGCGAAAGGTCAGGGCCAGCTCGTCGGCCGTATCGCGCGAGTCGGTCTTCACCCGCCAGAAGCGGTCGAGACGTTCACCGTCGAACAGACCGAAGACGGTGTTGGTGTTGCCGATGTCGATCGCGAGCAGCACAGCGGTCGCCTTTCGATCACGTGGTTGCGATGGTGCTGGTGAAGTCGAGCCCGATGTCGAGAACGGCCGACGAGTGGGTGAGGGCGCCGACCGAGATGAAGTCGACGCCCGTCTCGGCGACCGCTCGCGCCCGGTCGAGCGTCAAGCCGCCCGAGGCCTCGAGGCGGGCCCCGTGCTCGTGACCGTAGGCCACCATGATCGCCATCTCGTCGAGGGGCATGTTGTCGAGCAGGATCAGGTCGGCTCCGGCGTCGATCACGGCGTAGCCCTGTTCGACGGTGTCGACCTCGACCTCGAGCGCCAGATCGGGATGGGCGGCCCGGACGAGCTCGAAGGCGCGGGTCACGCCGCCCGCCGCGGCCACGTGGTTGTCCTTCACCAGCGCGGCGTCCCACAGCGACAGCCGGTGGTTGGCGCCGCCGCCCATCCGGACCGCGTACTTCTCGAGCGCACGCAACCCCGGAGTGGTCTTGCGGGTGTCGCGGATCACCGCCGACGTGCCGGCTACGGCGTCGACCCAGCGCCGGGTCGCCGTGGCGATGCCCGACAGGTGGCCGAGCAGGTTCAGGGCCGTGCGCTCAGCGGTCAGCAGATCGCGCAGCGGTCCGCGGACGGTGGCCAGCACCTCGCCCGGGACGACGGGTGCGCCGTCGGCCGTCCCCAACTCGATCGACAACCGCCCCACGCTGACCTTCTCCAGCACGAGCGCGGCGACGGGGAGGCCGGCCACCACTCCAGGCTGTCGCGAGACGAAGTCCGCGCCGCCGATCATCGTCGCGGGAACCGTGGCATTCGTCGTGACGTCGCTGGCTGATCCAGCGGCGCCCAGATCCTCGTCGAGCGCACGGTCGATGACGTCCTCGACCACGGCCAGCGGCAGGCCGGCGCTCTCCACCGACCGGCGGGCCTCGCTCATCGGGGTGACACCGTGAGGGCCGGGGTGATCGCGACGTATTCGGTCCGCAGGCGCCCCTCCCTGTCGAGCGTGGTGTCGAGGTGGCCGCGCCAGTGCTCGTCATCGAGATCGGGGAAGTCACTGCGCCAATGCGATCCGCGTGTCTCTTCGCGACGGCGCGCGGCCGCGACGAGCGCCGCGGCGACGGTGACGAGGTTGGTCGTCTCCCAGGCTTCGATCTCGGCCGGGACGTCCGGACCCCAGGCGATCGCGTCGATCACCGCTACCGCCTCCGACAGCCCCGCGCTCTCGCGCAGGACGCCGGCCCGGTACGACATCAACTCCTGCAACTGCTTGCGCACCGTCGCCGCCACCAGTCCCGTCTTGGTCCCGCTGCCGACGGGCTGGCGGCGGGTCGGCCCGTTCAGCGGCCACGGCTCGTCGAACACGATGGTCTCGGCGATGCGCCGGCCGAACACCAAGCCCTCGAGCAGCGAGTTGGACGCCAGCCGATTGGCCCCGTGGACGCCGGTGCACGCCGCTTCTCCACAGGCATAGAGGCCGACGACGTTCGAGCGACCCTCGAGATCGGTGCGGATGCCGCCACTCGCGTAGTGCGCGGCGGGAACGACCGGGATGAGTTCGTGCACGGGGTCGATGCCGTGCGACATCAGCGTGGCGTAGATCGTCGGGAAGCGGACCCGCCACTTCTCGGCCCCGAAGTGGCGCGCGTCCAGCCACATGCACGACTCGCCGGTCGCATCCATCCGCTGCCTGATCGCCTTGGCCACGATGTCGCGCGGGGCCAGGTCGGCCTGCGGGTGGACCCCGGCCATGAAGCGAGTTCCCTCCGAGTCGACGAGGAAGGCGCCCTCACCGCGGACCGCCTCGCTCACCAACGGTTGCTGGCCGCGGGCGCGATCGCCCAGGTAGGCGACGGTCGGATGGAACTGCACGAACTCCAGGTCGCGCACCTCCGCGCCGGCGCGCAGGGCCGCCGCCACACCGTCGCCGGTCGACACGCTCGGATTGGTGGTCGACGCGAAGACTTGGCCGATACCGCCGGTGGCGACGACGACCGCTCGCGCCCTGATCGCGCCGACGCCATCGCGCTGGCCCTCGCCCATGACGTGCAGCGTCAGCCCTTCGACCGCTCCCGCCGCATCGAGCATCAGGTCGAGGACGATGGCGTGCTCGACGATCTCGATGCCGGCCGCGTCGAGCACCCGGGCTTCGAGCGCCCGCTCGATCTCGGCGCCGGTCGCGTCGCCACCGGCGTGGGCGATGCGATCGCGGTGGTGTCCGCCCTCGCGCGTCAGAGAGAGATCGCCGTCGCGGTCGCGGTCGAACCGGGCGCCGATCTGGGCGAGGTCGCGCACCGCGGCCGGCCCTTCGCGGACGAGCAGGCGCACGGCCTCGTCGTCGCAGATGCCGACCCCGGCGGTGATCGTGTCGGCGAAGTGCTCCTGCGGGGAGTCTCCGGCGCCCAGCGCGGCGGCGATCCCGCCCTGCGCCCACCGGGTCGAACCCGCCGCGAGGACGTCCTTGGTCACCACCATGACGTGCAACGACGAGCGCCGGGCGACCTGCAGTGCGGCCGACAGCCCGGCCACCCCGGAGCCGATGATCACGACGTCGGCCTCGGCCGTCCAGCCGGGCTCGGCCGCGCTCAGGCGGGTGGGAAGTGCCGTCACAAGATCACCTCGACGTTGTCGATCAACCGGGTCGTACCGATCCGGGCCGCGACCAGCAGTCGCGCCGGCCCCGACGCGGGCGCGTCGCCCAGGTCGGGCGCCCGCAACTCCAGATAGTCGACGTCCAGGCCGTCGAGGGCGGCGCGAGCCGCGACCAGAACCTGGCCCGGGGCGGCCGCCGCACCGGCGCGCAGCGACCTCGACAGGCTCAGCGCCACCGTGCGTTCGTCGGCCGACAGATACCGGTTGCGGCTCGACAGCGCCAGGCCGTCCGGCTCGCGCACGGTGGGTACGGCACGGACGTCGACGCCGAGATCGAGGTCACCGACCAGGCGGCGGATGAGCGTCAACTGCTGGTAGTCCTTCTCGCCGAAGTAGGCGTGATCCGGTCGCACGGAGTTCAGCAACTTGGCCACCACCGTCAGCATCCCGTCGAAGTGGCCGGGACGGATCGCCCCCTCGAGCAGCTCGCCGAGTGGGCCGGCCGACACGCGTACCTGGGCGTCGCCGTGGGCGTACATCTGCTCGACCGACGGCGCCCACACGACGTCGACGCCCGCCGCCTCGCACAGGGCGACGTCGGCGTCGAGCGTCCGCGGATACTTCTCGAGGTCCTCGTGGGGGCCGAACTGCAAGGGGTTCACGAACACCGACGTGACCACCGACGCATTCTCGGCGCGCGCGGCGTCGAGCAGTGCCCGATGGCCCGCGTGCAGCGCACCCATCGTCGGCACCAGACCGACTGGAGCGCCCAGGGCGCGACGGGCGGCCGCGAGCTCGGCCCGGGAATGGACGACCTGGGTCATCGCTGCTCCAGAGCCTTCTCGATCGCCGACGCCTGGCCCGCGGTGAGCCGCCCGCTCGCGAGCGCCCGCTCGGCGGTCCGGCGGGCCATCGCCACGTAGGACGCGACCTGCTCCGGCGCCTGCGCGCGCAGGGTGGCGACGTGGGCGGCGACGGTCGCCGCGTCGCCGCGCGACACCGGTCCGGTCAGCGCGGCGTCGCCCAGCCGCAGGACGTTGTCGAGCGCGGCCGACAGCAGCGGCGCGATCACCTGCGCCGGCTGCTCGACGCCCGCGCGGGTGAGCAGATCGAGGGAGTCGTTGACGAGCGTGATGAGGTGGTTCGAGCCGGTCGTCAGCGCCGCGTGATAGATCGGACGGGCCAGCTCGGGCACCCAGACCGGCTCGGCGCCCATCTCGTAGACGAGCGTCTCGGCGACCGGACGCAGCTCGTCCGGAGCGGTGACTCCGAACGTCGCGCCGCTGAGCCGATCGAGATCTTCGCGACGGCCGGTGAACGTCATCGCGGGGTGCAGCGCCAGCGGGATCACGCCCCGAGCCGCCGCGGCGTCGAGGACCCCGATGCCGTGCGCGCCGGAGGTGTGAACGAGCAGCTGACCCGGCCGCCAGGCATCGGTTGCGGCCAGGCCCGCGACCAGGTCGCGCAGGACGTCGTCGGGCACGGTCAAGAGGACGAGTTCGCTGGCCGCGACGACCTCGTCGGCGCCCATCGACGCGACGCCGCGGCAGTAGTTGATCTACCCGCCGCTGCGACTGGATCGAGCCCGAGGTGACGGCAACGATGGAGTGTCCGGCCCGGGCCAGAGCTGCGGCCAGCACGGTGCCGACCCGGCCCGCACCCACGACTCCGACCCGTAGCCGGGCAGGCGGCTCCTCGGCCAGAGCCATGCGTCGTCTCCGTTCGGTTCGGCACAGAACTAAGCGAGCGTACGCGGAGCCGACCTGCACGCCGCGGGCATGCACTAGTTTCCAGAAGCGTGACCGCTCCTGATCTTGCCCAGATCGTCGCTCAGAGCGCCGACACCGCCGGACTCCACGCCACGGTTCCCGCCCTGCTGCTCGAACTGCAGACCGAGCTCGGCGCCGTGGCCGCAACCGCCACCGCCGCCACCGAGCGCGGGCGCCGTCCGTTCCGCCCGCCGGCCGACTGGCCGGCCCGGCTGGGTTCGCTTGCCTACGGCATCTACTTGTTGGCCGACCAGAGTGGAATCGATCTCGCCGCCGAGATCCGCGCGGTCGCGGCGACCACGGCCCGAAGCGCCGAGATCGCCCAGCAACAGGATCAGGCCGGCTGGCCGTTCGACGCTCGCTGAGCCACCGGAGAGTTACGAGACGGTGAATGCGGCGCTGACGACCGAGATCGACCCGGACGTGGCCTGCAGCGTGTAACCAATGCCCGGGGCGAACGCGATCAGGCCGGCCCACCCGGTGATCGAGAGGTTTGCGAAGCTGGCCGTCCCGCCCGAAGTGGACGCGGTGGTCGTTCCGTTGAGCACACCGCCGAAGCCGAGGAGACCGCCCGAGCCGGCGTTGTTGGCGATCGCGATCGTCACCGAGGCGCTGGTCAGGTTGCCGTAGGCGTCGAAGGCCTGAACCGTGACGGCCGGCGTGATCGTCGAGCCCGCGGTCACGTTGGTGGGCTGCTGGCCGAACTGCAGCTTGGCGACCGCGCCCGGCGTCAGAGTCTCGGCCTGGGTGCCGCTGGCCGACCCGGCCGTAGCGCTGATCGTCGGCGTACCGGCGACCGTGTCGGCGTAGTAGAAGGTGGCCGTCGACGTCCCGGCCGGGATGACCACAGTGGTCGCCACCGCGCCACCGGAGGTGCGGGAGAACGTCCCGGCCGACGAACTGCTGCTCAGCGTCACGGTGGTGCCGCCGGTGGGTGCCAGGGCGGCGTTGCCCGAGGCGTCCTGGACCTGGACGGTGATCGGGCCGAGCGTCGGGCTGGTGCGCACCGGGCCGCTGACGGCCGCCGTTGCGAAGACGATCTTCGCCGGTGCCACGATCGCGTTCGTCAGCGTGAACGTGACCGTGTTGGTGCCCGTGCTGGTCGCGGTGACGCTGTACGACCCGGTCGTCACGTTGGCGCTCAGCGGGGCCGTCGCCTGGCCGTTGCTGGCCGACGTGGCGTTGGCGGTGTAGCTGGAAGTGAAGTTCGCGGACGCGCCACTGGACGGTGCGGCGAACTGCACGGTGGCGTTCGGGACCGGGTTGCCCGCCGCGTCGGTGACGAGGACGACCAGCGGATTGGCGAACGGCGCACCGATGCCCGTGGTCTGAGCCGATCCGGACACGATCGCGATGGTCTTCGCGCTGCCCGCGGTGATCGTGAACGACGTGCTCTGGGCCTGCGCATAGCCGGTGCCGTTCGCGTACAGGACGTACGTCCCGACCTTGTCGACGGACAGGTTGCTGAAGGTGATCTTGCCGGTCGAGTCGGACGTCCCGGTGAGCGTCCCGGACAACGTCGCCCCGGTCCCGCTGAGCGAGAGGGTCACGCTGACGCCGGATGTGGTGACGTTGGTCCCCGCGGAGTTCTGCAGCTGGACGACGACGGTACCGAGCGTCGCGTTCGACGACGACGACGCCGACGGGTTCTGGGCGAACTGCAACTTGTTGGGAGCGACCGTGACGACGACGCTGCCGCTCGCGCCACTGGTGGCGGTCCAGGAGTTGTACGTCGCGACGACGGTGTAGGTCCAGGTCCCGGACGTCGTCACGGTGTCGGCGCAGGACGTCGCGGTGATCAAGGTTGTGGCGCTGCTGCCGCAGGCGGCGACGGTCGTCGGGCCGCTCGTGCGAGTGACGTAGTAGCCCTGAGGAGCCGGCGTGCCGGTAGAGGCGGTCCAACTGACGGCGACGGTCCCCGTGCTGGTGCCGGGGACGGTCACGTTCGTCGGAGCGGCGAGCGTGCCCACCGTCGAGTTCTTGGCCCCGCTGCCCGTGGTCGACCAGTAGGCCGATGCCGACGTGGCGGTCAGCACGGCGGTCACGAGCATCGCGATGATGATCAGGGCCGTGTGACGAAGCCCTGCGCGCGGGACGAGGAACCGCGAGTGCTCGCGGTGCTCGGACGGGCGGGTCATGGCAGGTTCCTCAGTCGCTGGCGTAGGTCAGGGTCACGGTCGCGCCCTTGCAGGCGTCCTGGTCGACGGACTTGTCGTTGAAGCTGATCAGGGCGCCGGCGAACGGAGCGGAGCCACCGGGCGCGACGACCAGGCCGACCGGCATGGTGATGTCCGTCAGGACGAAGTCGCTGCTGTCACAGGTCCCACTCGCAGCCGACGCGGACTTGGTAACGCCGGCGATGCTCACCGTCACCGAGTTGACGAAGATGGTCTTGTCGGTCGGGTTGTTCACGACTCCGACGATCGTCGAGGCGGGCGCGCCCGGTGCGAGGTCGGTGTTGAGCGAGGTCTGCTGGACGTCCACGTGGACGTCCGCACCCGAGAGGGTGTCGCAGGCGACCGTGGCCGCCGAGGCGGGGCGGCTGCTCACGAGGCTGAGACCGAGTGCGAGCAGGACGATCACGGCGGTGACTCCGCGGTGTCGCTCCGCCGTTCGGCGCCGGGCGGCGAGCAGCAACAGGGCGATGCCGGCGAGCAGGACGAGCACCGCGGTGGACATGATCGAGGTCAGCGGTGTGCCGGTGAAGGCGAGCGCTCCGCAGCCCATGATCGTCCTCCCCTGTGCTCGTCGAATGCGTATGGCGGCGAGACGGGTCCGTCGCTCGGCTCGAACGCGGACCCGCCTCGCGGCGGTTCGGTACTAGTTGCTGGTGTAGACGAGCGGAACCGAGACGGTCTTGCAGTTGTCCTGGTTGGTGGCGGCGTCGACCATGGCGATCGAGGCGCCACCCCACGCGCCGACGTTGGTGCCGGACGCGATCTCGGCGTTGGTGGCGGTCGGCTGGACCAGGGTGAAGTCGGCCGAGGTGCACGCCGGCTTGGTCGTGTCGGTCTTGGACGACCAGCCCGACTGCACGGCGACGGTGACCTGACCGACGTACTGGTTGCCCGAGGCGGTGTTGGTGAAGTTGCCCGCGAGCGCCACCGCCGGGCCACCCGGGTAGAGACCGGCGACGGTGCTGGTCTGGTTGACCGTGATGGCGGTGTTCGTACCGACCGCCGCGCTGCCGGTGCCCGAGCCGCTGGTGCTCCAATAGGCGAACGCGGTGCCCGCGCCGGCGGCGGCCACGACCGCACCGACGCCGATGGCAATGATGGTGCGCCGGCGGCGCTTGTTCTTCTTCGGCGCCGCGGCAATGCCGGCCGTGTGGTGGTTCGTGACGTCTTCGTGGACGTTGTCGGACATGGTGACCTCCCGATCAGATGGATGAGTCCGTGGCGGTTGCGCGTTCCGGGCCCCCGCCCCACGGACCCGATGCTGATCGGGTGCGCCTGGCTCGCCGTGATGCCTAGGCGGCGTTTCTCGTCGAGCCGGGACGAACGCTAACACCGAACTCACGCAAATAAAAATCGCACCGGTCGACCATTCCTGGGCGCAGTCCTTGTAGACACGGGCATAAAGCGCTTACGGCTAGGCCTGAATTCTCACCCTGCGTAGTCTAGCGTTCGAAAAAAGCAAGCGTCATTGATTTGTCCGAGCCCCCGTGCCATGCTCGCGACGATGTCCCAGACCCCGGCCAGCCCTGAGAAGTCGGCGGTACGCCGCCGTCCGGACGATCAAGCCGGAGGCGCCTACCGCCGAACCCGGCGTGGGCGCCCACGGTCACTCACCGCACATGGGACCGCTCGAAAATACCGCCTTTACGGCCGATTTGTGAGGTCGCCCAGGCACGGAGAAGTAGCAGTTCTTCCGGCGCCTACCCCGTCCGGCTGGTCCAGCGGACCCCGCCTGCCGGGCTTGGCATGCTGACCTCGTTCGACACGCCGGAGCGACGCGCCCTGCGAGCGTTGGCGGCTGATTTCGCGAGGACCGAGATCCTTCCCTTCCAGGCCGGCTGGGAGCTCGACGGCGAACTGCCGCGCTCGGTGCACCGCCGAGCCGGTGAGCTCGGCCTGCTCGGGCTCGCCTTCCCGGAGGCCGTCGGCGGAGGTGGCGGCGACCTCGTCGACGTCGTGACCCTCTGCGAGGAGTTGCACTACGCCGGGGTTGCCGGAGGCGTCTTCGCGTCCCTTTTCACCGGCGGAATCGCGCTGCCGCACCTCGTCGACGACGGCACGGCGGCGCAGCTGGAGCGCTGGGTCGGTCCCGCGCTGCGCGGCGAGCGGATCGGCGCGTTGGCGATCACCGAGCCCGACGGCGGTTCCGACGTCGCCGCCCTGCGCACGACAGCCGCGTCCGACGGCGACAGCTACCTCGTCAACGGCGCCAAGACCTACATCACCTCCGGCGTCCGGGCCGATTTCGTGACGACCGCCGTCCGGACGGGCGGTGCGGGCGCCGCCGGCATCTCGCTACTCGTGATCGAGAAGGGGACGCCCGGCTTCAGCGTGTCCCGACGGCTGGACAAGATGGGCTGGCACAGTTCCGACACCGCGGAGCTCTGCTTCGCCGACGTCCGCGTTCCGCGGGACAACCTGGTCGGGGCCGAGAACTCGGGCTTCGCGCAGCTGGCCCGGCACTTCGTGAGCGAACGCCTCGTCCTCGCGGCGCAGGCCTACTCATCCGCCCAGCGGGCGCTCGATCTGGCCGTCGCCTGGTGCCGTCAGCGTTCGAGCTTCGGCCGGCCGCTGATCGCCCGTGCGACCGTGCAACACACGCTGACCGAGATGGCCCGTCGGGTGGACGTGGCCCGCACCTACACGCGGTCGGTTGCGATCCGGGCCGTCGACGGACCGGCCGACCTCGTCGCCGAGGTGTGCTTTGCCAAGAACACCGCGGTCGAGACCGGCGAATGGGTCGTCAGCCAGGCGTTGCAACTACACGGCGGCCTGGGCTACATGCGCGAGGCCGAGATCGAGCGGCAGTACCGCGACATGCGCATTCTCGGGATCGGCGGCGGCACGACCGAGATCCTCAGCAGCCTCGCCGCCCGGCGACTGGGCTACACCGCATGACCGAAGGAGCAGACGAGTGAACTTCACCGAGACCGAAGAGCAGCAGGCCCTGCGCAGCGCGGCGGCCGATCTCGGCAAGCGCTACGGGCGGGACTACTCCTTGCGCAAGGCCCGCAACCACGAGCCGCTGGACGAGCTGTGGCACGAGGCGGGCGAGCTCGGGTTCGTCGGCCTGAACCTGCCGGAGGCCTACGGCGGCGGCGGAGCCGGCATGTACGAGCTGGCGATCGTCGAGGAAGAACTCGGCGCGGCCGGATCGCCGTTGCTGATGATGGTCGTCTCGCCGGCGATCTGCGGCACGGTGATCGCGCGATTCGGCACCGAGGCCCAGAAGCAGCGCTGGCTGCCCGGAATCGCCGACGGCTCGAAGATCATGGCGTTCGCGATCACCGAACCCGACGCCGGTTCGAACTCGCACAAGATCACCACGACGGCCCGGCGCGACGGCGACGAGTGGGTGCTGACCGGCCGCAAGATCTACATCTCGGGAGTCGATCAAGCCGCCGCGGTGCTGGTCGTCGGCCGCACCGAGGATGCCCGCACCGGACGCCTGAAGCCGGTGCTGTTCGCCGTGCCCACCGATGCGCCGGGCTTCGAGTTCCGCCCGATCGACATGGACATCGTGATGGCCGACCGCCAGTTCATGGTCTTCCTCGACGACGTCCGGGTGCCGGCCGACGCGCTCGTCGGCGAGGAGGACGCCGCGCTGGCCCAGCTGTTCGCCGGCCTCAATCCCGAACGGATCATGGCGGCATCGATGGCGATCGGTACCGGCCGCTTCGCGCTCGACAAGGCCGTCGCCTACGCCAACGCGCGCTCGGTGTGGGACAAGCCGATCGGCACCCACCAGGGGCTGGCTCATCCGCTCGCGCAGGCCAAGGTCGAGATCGAGCTGGCGAAGTTGATGATGCAGAAGGCGGCCTCGCTGTACGACTCCGGCGACGACGTCGGGGCCGGCGAGTCGGCCAACATGGCCAAGTACTCGGCCGCCGAGGCCAGCATCCACGCCGTCGACGCCGCGGTCCAGACTCACGGCGGCAACGGGCTGGCCAGCGAGTACGGCCTGGGCAGCATGATCGCCTCAGCGCGCGCCGGCCGTATCGCACCCGTCAGTCGCGAGATGATCTTGAACTTCGTGGCCCAGTTCAGCCTCGGGCTCCCGAAGTCCTACTAGTCACGGGAAAGAGCCGCATGACCGAGATCGTCCACCACGCGATCGAGCGCGCGATAGCGACGATCACGTTGGACTCACCGGCCAACCGCAACGCGCTGTCCGCCCAGCTCGTCGGTGAGCTGATCGATCGACTCCAGACCGCCGGCCAGGACCCGGACGTCCGCGCGGTCGTCCTCGCCCATACCGGCTCGACGTTCTGCGCCGGCGCCGACCTCAACGAGTCACGCGCCGCAGGCGGCCCGGCGACCGGAACCGCGCGGATGCTGGCGTTGCTCCGGCAGATCGTCGAACTGCCCAAGCCGGTGATCGCCCGCGTCGAAGGACACGCGCGAGCGGGTGGTCTCGGCCTGATCGGCGCGTGCGACCTCGCCGTCGCCGGGCCCACGTCGACCTTCGCGTTCACCGAGGTTCGCCTCGGTCTTGCGCCGGCAATCATCTCGCTGACGACCCTGCCCCGGCTGGACGAGCGATCGGCCTCGCGATACTTCTTGACCGGCGAGACATTCGATGCCGAAGTCGCCGAACGCATCGGGCTGATCACCCAGGCGAGTGCCGACCCGCACGCCGCGATCGAGCTGATCGCCGACGCGTTGCGACTGTGCTCGCCCCAGGGCCTGGCCGAGACCAAGCCGCTCACGACGGCCAGGATGCGCGAGCTCATCGCCACCCAGGGCGAGGACGCCCAGGCTCAGTCGGCCCGGCTGTTCGGCTCGGACGACGCCCGCGAGGGCATGCTCGCGTTCCTGCAGAAGCGCCCGCCGAGGTGGGCATGACCGCGACGCGCGAACCTCAGCAGGACCGCAGCCGCGCGACTCGGTTGCGGCTGCTCGACGCCGCCGTCGAAAGCCTCGTCGATCGGGGCTGGGCGCACAGCACGGTCGCCGAGGTGGCCGAGCGGGCGGGTGTGTCGCGGGGCGCCGCGCAGCACCACTTCCCGACGCGCGAGGCGCTGATCACGGCCGCGGTCGAGCACATGACCCTTCGCCGCGGCCGGACGATCGCGGCGACCACCGACGAGCTGGCCACGCTGGCACGGGGTCCGTTGCGCACCGGCCGGGCGCTCGACATCATCGTGGGCTGGTTCATCGGCGATCCCTTCCGGGCCGCGCTCGAGCTGTGGGTCGCCGCGGCCGCCGATCCGCAGCTGCGCACGCTCGTCCTGCCCCTCGAGCGCAACATCGGCCGGCTCGCTCATCAGGCCGCCGTCGATCTGCTCGGCGCCGACGAGGACGAGCCGGGGGTCCGCGAGATGATTCAAGCGACCCTGGACCTGGCCCGTGGACTCGGCTTGTCGAGCCTGCTGAGCGACGACGAGGCCCGGCGCAAGCGGATCCTGCGGCAGTGGGCGGTGGCGCTCGAGCGCGCGATTTCGGACTGAGTAGCGCGCGTCAGCGATCGGCAAGCAGCCGGGCGAGGATGTCGTCGCGCTCGTCGTCGGCGCGGCGGCGTCGACCGCCCGCGTGCCTGGGCGCGGGTACCTCGGTCTCGTCGTCGGCGGCATGCCGGTGGCGGGACTGATCGTCGGTCACCTTGGGCAACTCACGGGTCTCGGACGACGCATCGTCGTCGACGAAGCGAGTCAGCCGCGGCAACCCCGCGAACGGGTCGGCTCCGAGCGTCGGCGGTGCGGAAGGTTGGGCCGCCGGCTGGGATGACACCGGTGCGACGGACGGGCTGGGTGCGACGGGCGGGCTGGGTGCGACGGACGGACTGGGTGCGACGGACGGACTGGGCGCGACCGGCGGGCTGGGCGCGACCGGCGGACTGGGCGCGACCGGCGGCGACATCGGCGTGACCGCGACGGCCGGTCGCGCCGGGGGCGGGGTGGGCGCGGGTCGCTGCTCCAGCGGCTGGACCCGCGGCGGCGCGACCGGCTCGGCCGCGTGGATCTCGACCGGGGCCGAACGTCCGAACGACTGACTGAGATCGTCGCGTCCGACGGCGAGGCGACGCACCTCGTGCTGCAGCGCCTCGATGTTCGATCCGATCACCCGCGTCGTCTCGACCCGCTCCAAACGCAGCTGGCCGCCGACCTTCTCGACCAGCTCGCCCCGCAACTCCGCGACCTGGTCGCGCAGCGCGTGGAGCTGCTCGTTCATGGCATCGGAGATGTGCGCGAGTTCGCTCTGCACGAGTGACTGCAGGCGCTCCTCGTACTCGCGTCGGGCCTCGGCATCACGGGTCGTCTCGACCTCGCGGGAGCCGACGACGGCCAGCTCGGCACCGGCGAGCACCTGGTCGTCACCGGGTCGGTGGTGGGGGTGCCGCACGCCGTAGATCGACAGGTAGCCGAGCAGCGCCGACCACAGCCCGGCAATGACGCCCAGCTCGGCCTGCTTGTGGGTCGAGCCGAACGTGATCAGGCACACGGCGACGGCGGCCAGGCCAAACGCGACGATGACGCCGAAGACGGACAGCACGACTCTGAGCCGCGTGCGTCCCCTGGTGGCCACGCCGGAAGTTTACCGGCCGGTCGTGGTTCGTCGAATGCCTCTGACCTGTCCCACAGTCGAGACCGATCAGAGTCGCCCGGCCGAATATTCAAGGCAATTCCGCTCAGGCGGCCGCCCTCGGCCCCGAGTTCGGACCGTCCGAGCGCCCCGGATCGATCCCGGCCCGCTCGAGCAGCAGACCGGCGACGAGCAAGAGCGCGGACACCACGAACAGCACGATCCCCGTCCGCAGGTCGTCGCCCGCTGCGCTGACCCGTCCGGCGTCGGGTGCCACCCGCAGCAGCAGCGCGCCGAACGCGCCGAGCAGGCCGGCACCGACCAGGGCCGACGCCTTGCCCAGAGCCACGAAGCGGGCGATCACGATGGCCGCCATCACCTTGGCCTCGGGATCGTGCCCGACGGCGGCCCGGATGCGACGGGCGAGCCAGAACTCGATCACCGCCAGGAACAGCAGCGGCACGCCGATCCCGTAACCCAGCGGCGGCACCGAACCGTAGACCACGCGCAGCAGCACGTAGACGATCACGAGCACTGCGAAGAACGGTGCCAGCAGGTCGGCCGCGGATGTCCGTCTCATCCGAGCCGGATTCCCTCGACGACCCGGACGCCGGCCACCTCGTCCGGCGTCAGGGCCGCGATCACGGCGGCGAGCGCCGTTCCGTCCAGCGTCGCGGCCGGATCGGCAGCCAGCCACGGCACGAGCACGAACGCCCTTTCGCGGGCCCGGGGGTGCGGCAAGATCAACTCGGGGTCGGTCGACACGACGCCCTCGACGTCGACCACGTCGACATCGAGCGTCCGCGGACCCCACCGCACGTCGCGGGTCCGGCCCGCGGCCTGCTCGGCGGCCTGGGCGCGATCGAGCCAGTCACGCGCTGAGGCCGACGGGTCGTCGGCGATGATCACCGCGTTGAGGAAGTCCGGCTGTTCGACCGGACCCCACGGCGGCGTCCGGTACACGGGCGACACCGCGACGAGCCAGGGACGCATCGCATCGACCGCGGACTGCAGCGCCGATCGGGCGTCGCCGAGGTTGGCGCCGATCGACAGGACGGCCCGCGTCATCGGCTGCGCCGGATCGTGACCGCCACGTCGTCGAAGGCCAACGGGATCGGCGCCTGCGGTTTGTGAACGGTGACCGTCACCGCCTCGACGCGACCATCGGCCAGGCAGGCCGCCGCCAGCCGTTCGGCCAGCGTCTCGAGCAGGTTGACCGGCTCGCCCGCGACGATCCCGGCGAGCGACGCGGCCAGCTCGCCATAGTGGACCGTGTCGGCGACGTCATCGGTTCTGGCCGCCACGGCCAGATCCAGTTCGAGCACGACATCGACGACGAACTCCTGGCCGTCACGGCGCTCGAAGTCGTACACGCCGTGGTGCCCGCGCACCCGCAGGCCGGTGAGTTCGATGCGGTCCATGATCAGCGGGCGGCCCGGACCGCGGCGGCCACCAGGGCCGCATCGACGGACGCGCGCACATCGTGCACCCGCACGGCCCACGCGCCGTTCGCGGCGGCCAGCGCGGTGATCGCGGTCGTCGCCGCCTCGCGCTCGCCGACCGGACGCGGGGTGCCGTCAGCCGCGGCGAGCAGCCGGCCCAGGAAGGACTTGCGCGACGCGCCGATCAGCACCGGATAGCCGAGCGCGGCGAACTCGGGGAGGGCGGCCAGCAGCGGCCAGTCGTGTTCCGGGCGCTTGGCGAAGCCGAGACCGGGATCGAGCACGATCAGCTCCTCGGCGACTCCGGCCGCCAGAGCCTCGTCGACCCGCTGGGAGAGTTCCTGCTTCACCTCGGCGACGACGTCGTCGTACACGGCCAGATCGAGCATGTCCCGGCTGTGGCCGCGCCAATGCATCAAGATCCACGGGCACCCGGCGGACGCGACGGTCTTGGCCATCTGCGAGTCGGCCAGACCGCCCGACACGTCGTTGACGATGCCCGCCCCGGCGTCCAGCGCGGCCGCGGCCACCGACGCCCGGGTGGTGTCGATGCTGACCGGCACGCCGGCGTCGACCAGTGCGCGGACGACCGGGACGACCCGCCGGATCTCTTCCTCGGCGTCAACCCGCACCGCGCCCGGACGGGTGGACTCGCCGCCCACGTCCACCACGTCGGCGCCCTCGGCCTGCAGCTGCCGGCCGTGCTCGACGGCGGCGTCCAGGGAGTTGTACCGACCGCCATCGCTGAACGAGTCGGGCGTGACGTTGAGGACGCCGAAGACGATCACCCGGTCGCCGCGCCGGGGCAGGGCGCCCACGTCAGCGTCCGATGATCAAGCTCAGCGCTTCGGAGCGGGTGCGCGAATCCTCTTGGAAGATGCCCCGCACGGCCGAGGTCACGGTGCGCGCGCCCGGCTTGCGGATGCCGCGCATCGACATGCACAGGTGCTCGGCTTCGACGACGACGATCACGCCCCGCGGGTCGAGCCTGTCCATGACCGCGTCGGCCACCTGTGAGGTGAGCCGCTCCTGTACCTGCGGCCGCTTGGCGTACAGATCCACGACCCGGGCCAGCTTCGACAGCCCGGTGATGCGGCCGGACTCGCCCGGGATGTAGCCGACGGCGGCGGTGCCGTGCCACGGAATGAGGTGGTGCTCGCACGTCGAGTACAGCGGGATGTCCTTGACCAGCACCAGTTCGTTGTGGTTCTCGTCGAAGGTCGTCTGCAGGACATCGGACGGGTCGACGTGCAGGCCGGCGAAGATCTCCTGGAAGGACCGCGCGACGCGCGCCGGGGTGCTCGCGCAGGCCGTCTCGCGCGGGGTCTTCACCGATCGCGAGCAGCAGCTCGCGTACCGCCGCCTCGGCCCGTTCGAGGTCGACGCCCGACTCGGTCACTGCCCTGAACTCGGCGGGCTCCAGCCGCCCGAGGGCGCGCTCGGCGGAGTCCAGCCACCCGCGCTCGTCCCCGAACCGGTGCTCGTCGCCCGCGGCGTGAGCGCCGTTGGACGCACCGTTGCCGTTGGTTCCGTTCGTGCCGTTGGCGGCAACGCGGACGGTCGGCGGGATCTCGATCGGCGGCCGGTCGCTCGGCGTGCGCTTGCCGAAGCCCGAGAAGGTGTTGTGCGGCGGGCGCTTGCGGACCGGCGCCAGGATCCGTTCGAGGTCGTCCTTGGTCAGCGTCTCGCTGCTCGACCAGCTCGCGGACGAGCGCGTCGAGCTCGGTGCGGTACTGGACCAGGATCTCCCACGCCTCGTCGTGCGCGCCCTCGATCAGCCCGCGCACCTCGGCGTCGATGTCGGCGGCGATGTCCTCGGAGTAGTCGCGCTGGTGGCCGTAGTCGCGGCCCATGAACGGCTCGGCGTCGCCGGTGCCGTACTTGACCGCGCCCAGCTTGGAGCTCATGCCGTACTCGGTGACCATCGAGCGGGCCAGCGCGGTCGCCTTCTCGATGTCGTTGGACGCGCCGGTCGTCGGCTCGTGGAACACCAGCTCCTCGGCCGCGCGACCGCCCAGGGCGTAGACGAGCTGGTCGAGGATCTCGGAGCGGGTCTGGGTGTAGCGGTCTTCGAGCGGCAGCACGAGCGTGTGCCCGAGCGAGCGGCCACGGGGCAGGATCGTCACCTTGTGCACCGGGTCGAGGTTGGGCATCGCCCACGCCGTCAGCGCGTGACCGCCCTCGTGATAGGCGGTGACCCGCTTCTCTTTGTCGCTCATCGCCCGCGTCTTGCGCTCGGGCCCGGCGATGACGCGGTCGATCGACTCCTCGAGCGCCTCGGTGGTGATCAACCGGCCGTTGTTGCGGGCGGTCAGCAGCGCGGCCTCGTTGATCACGTTGGCCAGGTCGGCGCCGGTGAAGCCCGGCGTGCGGCGGGCGATGGTGGCCAGGTCGACGTCCTGGGCGAACGGCTTGCCCTTGGCGTGCACCTTCAGCACCGCTTCGCGGCCGAGCACGTCCGGCGGGCCGACCGCGATCTGGCGGTCGAAGCGGCCCGGGCGCAGCAGCGCCGGGTCGAGGATGTCGGGCCGGTTGGTGGCCGCGATCAGGATCACGCCGCCCTTGACGTCGAAGCCGTCCATCTCGACCAGCAACTGGTTGAGCGTCTGCTCGCGCTCGTCGTGGCCGCCGCCGAGACCGGCTCCGCGGTGGCGGCCGACGGCGTCGATCTCGTCGACGAAGATGATCGACGGGGCGTTCGACTTGGCCTGCTCGAACAGGTCGCGCACTCGCGACGCGCCGACGCCGACGAACATCTCGACGAAGTCCGAACCCGAGATCGAGTAGAACGGGACGCCCGCCTCACCGGCGACCGCGCGGGCCAGCAGCGTCTTGCCGGTTCCGGGCGGGCCGTAGAGCAGCACGCCCTTGGGGATCTTGGCGCCGATGGCCTGGAACTTGGCCGGGATTGGCGAGGAACTCCTTGATCTCGTGCAGTTCCTCGATCGCCTCGTCCGCGCCCGGCGACGTCGGCGAACGTCGTCTTCGGGGTGTCCTTGCTGACCAGCTTGGCCTTGCTGCGGCCGAAGCTCATGACCCGGTTGCCGCCGCCCTGCATCTGGCTCATCACGAACAGCAGGATCGCGCCGATGATGATGATCGGCAGGAAGGTCTCGAGCAGGCTGAGCCAGGCGTTGCCGCGGGTGACCTGCGTGGTGAAGGTCGTGCCCGAGGAGTTGAGCGCGTTGTAGATGCTGCTGGTGGCGTCGGACGGGTAGGACGTGCTGATCTTGGTGTGCCCGTCGACCGCCTTGTCCAGCGTCAGGTCGAGCGTCTGTTCCTTGTCGTGCAGCGTCGCCTTGGTGACGTTCTTGGCGGTGATCTGCGCGACGGCCTGCGAGGTGTTGACGGCGTGGTAGCTGCTGTTGCCGCTCAGGAGGTTGGGCAGCACGAACAGCAGGACGACGACGATGGCGACCCAGAGCTACCAGCTGCGGAAGATGCGCTTTCGATCCATGTGATCATCACGAAACGCAGCTGGGGCCGCCCCGCTTTCCTCCTGCGCGCTCGAAAAACCGTCAATTTCTGAGGTTCGACGGTACACGTCAGCCCCCGTAGACCGCTGGTCGAAGCCGTCCGATGTAGGGCAATCCACGGTAGTGCTCGGCGTAGTCGAGGCCGTAGCCGACCACGAACTCGTTCGGGATGTCGAAGCCGACGTAGCGCACCGGCACCTCGACCTTGACCGCTTCGGGCTTGCGCAGCAGCGCGACCACCTCGAGCGACGCCGGCTGGCGGCTGCGCAGGTTCTTGAGCAGCCACGACAGCGTCAGCCCGGAGTCGATGATGTCCTCGACGACCAGGATGTGCTGGCCGGCGACGTCGCGGTCGAGGTCCTTGAGGATCCGCACCACCCCGGACGTCTTGGTCGACCCGCCGTAGGAGCTGACCGCCATGAACTCCAGCGTCGACGGGCGTCTGCAGCGCCCGGGCCAGGTCGGACATGAACATCGCCGCGCCCTTGAGCACGCCGACCAGCAGCACCTCGCGCCCGTCGTAGTCGGTGTCGATCATGGCCGCGAGCTCGGTGATCTTGGCGGCGATCCCGTCGGCGGAGATCAGCACCTCCTCGACGTCGTCATCGAGTAGCGGACACGCTGCTCACTCCTCTGGGGCTCACTCCTCGGCCGTGGCCGGCTGCACGCACAGCCTTCCAGACGTTCGTTCGCGCTGACCGCCCCCGGTAGCTGGATCGGTCCCTGGCCGTGCCAGTCCATGATCAACTCGTCGAGGGCGCTCGACGTGGACGGCGCTCGAGCGGGCCGGCGCCGTTGGGCTCGGCCCACTGCTTGAGCGCGCGGGTCGCGGACCGGCGCGCGGCTGATCCGGCCAGGTCGCTCGACGGCGACTTCGGACTGATCGGCTGCGGCGCCCGGGCGGGCGCCGACCGTCATCTCGAGTCAGGCGTCGAGGTCGTCCTGGAGCAGGGTCGGCGGTGCGGGCCAGGGCCTCGGCCACCCCGCCCTGCAGGACGTCCTCGAGCAGCGGCAGGGCCTCGGTGCGCAGCCGGACGCGCTGATACGACGGGTCGGCGTTGTGCGGGTCGTCCCAGACGTCCAGGCCCGAGCGCGGCGCAGGCGGCCCGCGTCGTGCGTCCGCCGGACGCTGCAGCAGCGGGCGCACGTAGCGGCCGTCGACCGGGCGCATGCCGGCGATCGATCGCGGACCCGACCCGCGGCCCAGTCCGAGCAGGACGGTCTCGGCCTGGTCGTCGAGCGTGTGCGCCGAGCAGGACGTGGGCGTCCAGGGCGTCGGCGGTCGCATCGAGGGCGGCGTACCGGGCGGTGCGCGCGGCCGCTTCGGGGCCGCCGTCCGGGCCGACCGTCCACCCGCACCACCTCGACCGGATCGAAGGCCGAGCTCGTAGCCGAGTTGCGCGACCCGCCGGGCCTGGACGTCCGAACCGTCCTGCAGGCCGTGATCGATGGTCACCAGGGCGGCGGCGATGCCGAGCTTGGGCGCCTCGAAGGCCACCGCTGCGGCCAGCGCGAGCGAATCGGCGCCCCCGGAGCACGCCACCAGCACGCGTGACGACCGGCGACCCGCCGGGATCGGCAGAGCGGCCGACGCCGGACGGCGCGCCGGATCTCGGCGACGGCCGGATGCGGACCCATCAGCCGTGGATGCGCGTGACCCAGTCGGCCGGCGCTGGCGATCTCGGCCTTGGTCGGCAACGTGTCGCGAGACGTCCAGATCGCGTTGAAGCCGCTCGACGCCCGACCTGGTCGACGACGGCCCGGACGAACGTCGACCCGTCCACGTACTGGCGGGTCTTGGCCTCGAGGCCGAGCAGCCGCCGCAGCAGCTTGTCGAGCGGGTTGCCGCCCTTGCGACGGTCGGCGAAGCGCCGTTCGATGGTGCGCTGCGACGGGATGATCGTCGGCGACACCGCGTTCATCACCCACTCGGCGTGGCCCTCGACCAGCGACATGAACGCGGTGACCTGATCGAGGATCGCGCGCTGCTCGGGCGTGGCGAGCACCGCCATGATGCCCGGCGCCGTCACCCTCGCCGCGCACGACCTTGACCAGGTCCGACATCGCGCCCTGCAGCCGCTCGCGCATCACGGCCGGATCGGGGTCGACGCTCTCGCTGAGCGCGGTGACCTGGTCGAGCATGTAGGTGCGGGTCCACGGGACGGCGGTGAACTGCACCCGGTGGGTGACCTCGTGCAGGCAGACCCAGAGCCGGAAGTCGGTCGGGTCGACGCGCAGCTGGCGCTCGACGCTCACCATGTTCGGCGCGACCAGCAGCAACTGGCCGTCCGGACGGTCGAAGAACTCGAACTGGCCCAGCACCTTGCCCGACAGGAAGCCGACGATCGCCCCGGCCTGGACGCCGGTGACCCGGCCGCCGACCGCCTCGCCGAAGGAGCCGACCTTGCCGGCGCTGCTGAGCCGTTCGACGAGCGGCGTCATGACCGTCTTCATGCCCGCGGTGTTGACGTCGATCCAGCCGTGCCGGTCGACGACCCGGGTCAGCGCGGTGACCGGCGGCTCGCTCAGCTCGGTGATCTCGGCGACGTGGCCCGCGGCGACCTCGGCCAGCTCGTACAGCTGGGCGACCACCGCCTCGGCGGCGGCGCGGTCGGTCGGCGGCGGGGACGGGCTGAGTCGCTTGGCCGTGCTGGCCGCGAGTTCCCAGTTGATGAGTGCGGCCATCGGTCGAGCGTAGGCCAACTCGCGGCGACCCTCATCCGGCGGCGTCGCCATGACGACGCCGGCGCATGAGCGTCGCGCGTCAGGAGCAGGCGCAGGTGGCGATCGCCGCGGCCAGGTCGTCGAGCGCGGTCTCGGCGGCGTCGGTGTCGGCCGACGGCCGGCCCGACCTGGTCGGCGGCGAAGCTGAACGCGAGCAGCCGCCCGCCCGGCGTGCGCACCAGTCCGGCCAGCGTCGAGACTCCGGTCAGCGTCCCGGTCTTGGCCCGGACGTCCCCGGCACCGGCCGCGCTGGCGCCGCTCAGATAGCGGTCGGCCAGCGTGCCCGACCAGCCGGCGACGGGCAGGCTGTCGGCGACCTGGCCCAGAGCGGGGTGGGCGCTGCCGTCGACCAGGCGCAGCACGGCGGTCAGCGCGGCGGGCGCGAGGCGGTCGCCGGCGGCGAGCCCGCTGGCGTCGACCATGCCGGCACCGATGTCGACGCCCAGCCCGCCCAGCGCCTGCCGCACCGCCGCCGCCGCGCCGGTGAAGCTCGCCGGCTGGTGCTCGGCGATGGCGACCTGCCGTCCGAGCACCTCGGCGATGACGTTGTCGGAGTCCTGCAGCATCTGCCGGACGAGCTCTCCGTACGGCGCCGAGTCGACGTGGGCCAGTACGGACGCGCCCGCCGGCGCCGTGCCCCTGGTCACGGCGGTGGCCGGCAGGCCGAGCTGGGCGGCCAGCTCGACGCCGGCCGAGAGGTCCGGGCGTCGCACTGCGGTTGGGCGACGCCGGGCGTGTCGCGACCGCCGTCGGCCATCACCGCCGTGATCGCCGACTCGTATTCGCTCGGGACGTCCTCGGCCATCCACGCCGGCGAGATCGCCGGCCCGGTGAACAGCGAGTCGTCGACCACGACCTGGGTGATGTCGGTCGTCCTTCAGCGCGGCGGCCAGGTCACTGATCCGCGCGGCGTCCTTGTAGAGCTGGGGCGGGCCGGCCGCGGCGGCCGACGAGCGTCGGATCGCCGGCGCCGACCAGAACGGCGACGCCGGGCGTCGCGCCGGCCACCACGGTCGTCTGGATCCGGTCGGTCGGGGCGTGGACGGTGAGCACCGCCATGGCGGTCGCCAGCTTGGCCGTGGACGCCGGCGCCGCGGTGGTCGCCGAGGAGCGGTCGAACAGCACCGTCCCCGGTCTGGCGTCCACCACCTGGCCCAGGACGTCCGCGCCGAGCCGCGGATCGGCCAGGCCGGACGCCAGCGCTGCCGTCAACGCCGTCGGGTTCACAGCCGGGGCGGTGGACGACGACGCGGACGGCACGGGCGCGGTCGCCGATGCCAGCGCGGACGGTTCGGCCACGGCCGAGCGGTGCGGTTTCGGGCGCAGCGGCAGGCCGCCGAAGTAACCGCCGACGAGCGCGCCGGCCGCCAGCACCAGGACGCAGATCACGCCCATGACCGTCGCGGCTCTCGGTTTGCGCATCGATGCGCCACACTAATGGCAGTTCAATCTGACGTCTGGGAGTGAATTCAGTGGAGTTCGACGTTCTCATCGAGATTCCGAAGGGCAGCCGCAACAAGTACGAGGTCGACCATCAGAGTGGGCGCATGCGGCTGGACCGCACGCTGTTCACCTCGACGCAGTACCCGGCTGACTACGGCTACGTCGAGGACACCCTGGCCGACGACGGCGACCCGCTCGATGCACTGGTGATCCTGCAGGGCGACCCGCTGTTCCCGGGCGTCCTCGTGAAGTGCCGCGCCATCGGGATGTTCCGCATGACCGATGAGAAGGGCGGCGACGACAAGCTGCTCTGCGTCCCGGCCGGCGACCCGCGCCTGGAGCACCTGCGCGACATCCACCACGTCCCGGAGTTCGACCGCCTCGAGATCCAGCACTTCTTCGAGGTCTACAAGGACCTCGAGCCGGGCAAGAGCGTCGAGGGCGCGTCCTGGGTGGGTCGGGTCGAGGCCGAGCGCGAGATCGAGGCGTCTCGCCAGCGCCTCAAGGACAACCCGGGCCTGTTCGGCCACTACTGAGCGGCGGCGCTCACCTCGTCCATCGCCCCCGTCGATTGGCGCGTTGTCCAACGATTGGCGCGCTGTAACGCGCCAATCGCGCGCGAAGGCGCCAATCAGCGGATTGGGTGGCGGCGAGGCGGCGAGGCGGCGGGTGGCCGCCGGTACGAGAGCGGGTCAGTCGGCGGCGACCAGGCTCACCGGGCGGTAGCTGAAATAGGCGTTCGGACGCGGATTGGCGCACGTCAGGCCGTCGGCCGCGACCCGTTCGACGAGGACGGTGACGTCGATGCGCCCGTGCGGCGCCCGCAGTGCCACCACGGCCTGGCCGTCGACGATCGCGCGACACGTGTTCGATGGCGAGCGCGTCGGACCGGCGCAGCGCGAGGTGCTCGAAGGCGTAGGCCAGCGCGGCCTGGGCCGCCGGCGCGAGTCCGACCCGGCCGCGAAGCAGTGCGCCGACCACCTCGCCCCGCTCGCAGACCTCGACGAACTCCTTCGCGGCGAAGGGCAGGACCCGGCCGTACAGCAGGCCGAGCGGGGCCACCAGGACGTTGGCGGCGAACCGCTCTCCGCCGACGTGGCTGCACTCCCACACCGCCCCCGGTCGCTGTTCGGCCAGCGCGGCCGCCACCGGTCGGCCGCGCAGCGCGCAACACGTGTCGTGCCGGCTGTGAGCGCAGACCAGATACGTCAGCTCGTCCGAGGGGATGCCGGCCGTGCCGTCCATGGGCAGGTCGAGTAGCTCGGCGTCGCGGTCGAAGTGGCCCCAGCGGCTGGACTCGCGACCGGGGCGGCAGTCGATCAGCGCCCACGAGCGGTCGATCCCTCCAGGGCGTGCGGCCCGGCCGTCGCACCGCCAGCACCCGGATGCCCAGCCGTCCGGCCCGCCTCTCCAACTCGACGGCCACGCCGGGGTCGAACCGCGAGTCGCTGAGGCCCGATCGTCCCCACGGCCCGGGCTGCTCGACGAGCAGCAACCGGGCCGCCGGGAACGCCGTTCCGAGCATCGGGTCTCCGCGCAGCTGAGCCCGCAATGCGCAGCGATCGAGCGTCTCGCGAGGCCGGGGAGCGCTTCTCACGGGGCGTTCGGGCACGAGCACGCCGTCGCGCAACAGCTGCCGCACGATGTCGAGCTGCTGCGTCCGGTTCGAGGCCGGGCAGGTCGGACGCGGTGAGCGGGATCGCCGGACAGGATCGTCTTGAGGGCGGCATCCGCGGCCACCGGCAGCGACACGGTCTTGTCGATCAGCCGCAGTCGCAGGTCGTCCTGCGTCCGAACGAGTCGCACCCGAAGCGCGCCCCGCAGCCGGACGGCGGTGTCGGACGTCAGGGACGTGGCGGCCCGGAGCGACGCGAGCGGGCTGAGCGGTTCGGGCCGGGTGCTGTCGATCAACGCGCCGCCGATGGCGGCCGCAACGTCGTCGGTACGGGTGGTGTCGATCGAGCGGTGCAGCGCCTGGACCGTCTCGGCCAGGATCGGCCCGAGCACGGCTGGGTCGGACAGGTCCACGCCCATCGGGAGCGACGCGCGCAGTGCCGGGTCGGCCTTCGCCGTCTGGACGAGCTGCTGGACGAGCTGGTGCCGGGTGATCGGATGGACGCCGATGGTCAGGTGGATCGACGTCTCACCGAGCGCGGCGGCCGAGTGGAGGTAGCCGCGCGGCAGGTAGAGGGCATCGCCAGGGGCGAGCACCGTGTCGATCAACGGCGGCTCGGCGGCCCGGGCCGCGACAGCGACGCGTCGGTGCTCCCAGTTGTGCTCGCGCAGCGGGTCGACGAACACCGGCGCGTGGATCGTCCAGTGCTTGCGTCCGGCGACCTGCAGCACGAACACGTCATGGACGTCGTAGTGGGCCGCGAAGCCCTGGTTCTCGGGCGGGGTGATGTAGGCGTTGATCTGCACCGGGTGACCCAGTTCGGCCGACAGCCGGGCCGCGAACTCGACGAGCGGCGGCCAGGTGCGGTGCAGGCCCTGCAGAACGAGGGTCGCGCCCTCGGCCATCAGCGCCAGCACCTTGTCGTCGGCGACCTGGTCGGTGACGCCGGCGCCCGCGCCGCCGCTGCGGGTGTAGCGGGCGGGCGCTATGACGTCGCCCTCCTTGGCCATCCGCAGGAACGGGGTGCGCAGGCCCCGGCGCGAGATCAGCTCGTCGACGGCGGCCGCGTCGAACAGGTCGCCCGGCGGGAGCTGGTCGGCCCGGCTCAGCAGCGGCCGGTTCGACCAGTACTGGTCGGCGAACTCGACCGGGTCGACGGCGGCTACCAGGTCGAGGGCACGCGGAACGGAGCGGCCGGAGTCGTACCCGGCCGCTCCGTTCACTGACGTGTCGGTCAAGTCCGGTCAGGCGCTGCCGTCGGCTCCGCCGTCGTGCTTGCCCGCCTCGGTGTCGGCGCCACCATCGGCCCCACCGTCGGCCGGACCTTCAGCACCGCCGTCGGCGCCGCCGTCCGCTCCACCATCGGCTCCGCCGTCACCGGCGCCGCCGTCCGCACCACCGTCGTGCTGACCGGGAACGCCGCTCGCGCCGCCGTCGGCCACGCCCTCGGCCGAACCGTCAGCTCCGCCGTCGTGCTGATCGCCGTCGGCGCCACCGTCGGCCGGACCTTCCAAGGTGCTGTCGTCGTTCATGCGCATGTGCTCCTCGCTGTCGGGGACCGGGGAATCGTCGGCCCGTCGTTCCTCACGCTAGCGGGCCTTGCAAGACCCGCGAACCTGGTATGCCCGCCGGCTCGGCCCGGCAATCACGCCGTGTCGATCCGGTCAGCGGACGGCGCGGTGCAGCGCCACGATCCCGCCGGTCAGGTTGCGGAACGTCACGTCGGACCAGCCGGCGGCTGCAATCGTGCGCGCCAGCTCTTCCTGCGGCGGCCAGGCCCGGATGGACTCGGCGAGATAGACGTAGGCGTCGGGATTGGACGACACGCGGCGGGCGATGCTGGGCAGCGCGCGCATCAGGTAGTTGAGGTACAAGACCCGAAAGGGCCGCCAGACGGGACGGCTGAACTCGCAGATCACCAGACGTCCGCCGGGACGGGTGACGCGCGCGAGTTCGCGCAGCGCCTCCTCGACGGGATTCACGTTGCGCAGGCCGAACGAGATCGTCACCGCGTCGAACACGGCGTCGGCGAAGGGCAGCGCGGTGGCGTCACCCGCCACGAACGGCAACGCGGCCCGATCCCGTCGGCGGACGCCCTGGCGCAGCATGCCGAGCGAGAAGTCGCAGGCGATCGCGGTCGCGCCCGATCGAGATAGTTCGAGCGTCGAGACACCTGTGCCGGCCGCCAGATCGAGGACGACCGCGCCGGGCGTCAGCTCGAGCGATTGCCGGGTCAGCCGTCGCCAGCGGCGGTCCTGCCCAGCGGACAGGACCGTGTTGGTGAGGTCATAACGACGAGCAACCCCGTCGAACATCGCGGCGATGTCGCGGGGTTGCTTGTCGAGTCCGGCTCGGGTCATTGGCCTCATTGTGCCTTCGAGCTCGCCGGCGGTCGGCACCCGGTCGCCCCGGCGGGGCCGGACGGGTGTCAGAACTGCCGGCGGCGACGGGCGACGATCAACAGCAGCAGGCCGGTGATCAACATCAGCAGGCCGACGAAGAGCACCTGCTCGGTCGGCGAGCCGGTGAAGGCGATCCCACTGGGAACCGTGGGCGGGTCGGTGAAGACGATCCGACCGGGGACGGCGGGCGGGTCGGTGAACGCGAGCCCGCTGGCACCGTTGGGTGGATCGGTGAACGCCAGCCCGCTGGGCAGCGGAACCACCGCCGCGGCCGACGCCGTGCGGCTGACCGGCGTCGGGCCCACACCGTCAGCGGTCGCGGTGGCGACGTTGTTCGCGTGACCGGCGGTCAGCTCGGCCGGGGTGGGCGTGTACGGAGCGGTGGAGCAGACCTCGGACGCCCCCGGTGCCAGCGTGCTGCTCGCGCAGGTGACCGGGCCGGCGGTCGGGTCGCTGACCGAGAGGTTGATCAGCGTGACATTGCCCGTGTTGGTCGCCGTGATCAGCCAGTCGATCACGCCGGCGGTGTACGTGCCCGACTTGGCCAGTCCGATCGAGGGTGACTGGGTCAGAACGACATCGGTCGACGACGGGTCGGAGGAGACCAGTGAACAGGGGCAGACGGCCGGAGTCCCCTGGGCGATGGCCGAGTTGGTGACCTGGCCGGCATCGACGTCGGCCTGGCTGATCGTGTGCACCACGGACGTCGTGCAGGTGATCGAACGGCCCGGTGCCAGGGCGGTGCTCGGGCAGGTGACGGCGCCGAGCGTCGGGTCGCTGACGGTGATCCCGGTCATCGTCGTGTTGCCCGAGTTCGTCACCGCGAAGGAGTAGCTGATCAGGTCGCCGACCCCGATCACGCCGTCACCGTTGACGTCGGTGGTCGTCGCCGACTTGAGCAGCGAGAGGGCCGGGACGTCGATCGCCGGCACCGACGCACTCGACGGCGAGGAGGTGACGGGCACCGGCGGCGGGCTGCCGGCGACAGTCGGCGGCATGCCTGACGCAATCGCGGAGTCCGACACCGAGCCGCTGTCGACGTCGGACTGGGTCACCAGATAGGTGGCGATGAAGGTGGCCACCTGGCCCGGCGCGAGGGACGTGGTGGAGCCCGAGCAGGCCGCAGCGGGCGACGTCAGCGACGCGCACGTCGGTGGCGTCGCCAGCGTGCTTCCGGCCACCGCCTGCGTGTCGGTCACCCCGACCCCGGTGAGCGTGACGTTGCCCGTGTTGGTCACCGTGAACCGGTAGGTGATCGTCTGGCCGGCCGAGTTGAAGGACACCGTCGGCGAGGTCTTCAGCACCGTCAGGGACGGCGCCTGGGTGATGGTCACGACGGCCGATGACGTCGGCGAGTCGACAGCGACGGGCGCGGGGTCGGCGCTCGTCGGCGCTGGCGTGCCGTGCGCAGTCGCCGTGTTCAGCACGCTGCCGTTGTCGGCGTCAGCCACCGTGATCGTGTACGAGGCGGTGCAGGTCGTCGCCGCGCCGGGAGCGAGGTCGGCGATCGGGCAGGCGATGGCGCTCAGCCCCGAGTCGAGCGCCGGCGCGGTCATCGCGTCGGTCACGTCGATGCCGTGCAGCGTCACGTTGCCGGAGTTGGTGACCAGGAACGTGTAGTTCACCGTCGCGCCGGCCGCGGTCACGGTCGTGGGCGAGGCCTGCTTCACCAGCGTGAGGGCAGCAAGGGCGGTGACCGGAACCGACAGGGTGGACGGCTGCGAGCTGATCGGCGTCGGCGCCGGCCCGCCGGGTGACTGCGGCGGGGTGCCGGACGCCACGGCCGAGTCGGCGACGCTGCCGTGGTCGAGGTCGGCCTGGGTCACGGTGTAGCTCGCGATGAAGGTCGCCGACTGACCGACCGCGAGGTCGACGCTGTTTCCGGTGCAACTGCCCGCGGGGTTGGCGAGCGACTGACACGTCACTGGCGTGCCGAGCGCATCGGCGGGAGCGGTCTGGGTGTCGGCGACCGAGACTCCGGTCAGCGAGACGTCGCCGGTGTTGGTGGCCACGAACTGGTAGGTGATCACGTCGCCCACTGCCTTGACCGAGGTCGTCGGCGAGGACTTCACGATCATCAGGGCGGGCGCCTGGGCCACCGGCACGCTGACGCTCGACGGCGACGAACTGATCGGCGTGACGGCCGGACCGCCGGCGATCTGCGGGGGCGTCCCGTCGGCCGTCGCCGTGTCGCCGATGGTGGCGTTGTCGATGTCGGCCTGGGTCACGGCGTAGGTCGCCGTGAACGTCGCCGACTGGTTGGGGGCGAGGGTCGCGGTCGCCCCGCCACACGTCCCGGCCGGGTTGGCGAGCGCGAGGCAGGTGGGCGCCGTCGTCAGGGTCGCGGCCGGCGCGATCTGCGTGTCGGTGACGCCGACCTGGTCGAGTGTGACGTTGCCGGTGTTGGTCGCGACGAACTGGTAGGTGATCACGTCGCCGGCCTTGGTGACCGCCGGAGTGAGCGACGACTTGACCATCGCGATCGCCGGGAACTGCAGCGTCGGGATCTTCTTCGTGGACGCCGCGGACGTCACCGCGGGGCCGGTCGGCGGGGTGCCCGACGCGGTGGCCGAGTCCGAGATCGAGCCGTTGTCGAGGTCGGCCTGCGCCACGGTGTACGTCGCGGTGAAGGTTGCGGTCTGGCCGGGGATCAGCGTCGTGGTCGCCCCGGTGCAGGTCGCCGACGGCGTGGCCAGCGACTGGCAGGTGGGGGTCGTCGTCAGAGCTGACGCCGGTGCCGCCTGCGTGTCGGTCACGCCGACTCCGGCCAACGTGACATTGCCCGAGTTGGTGACGGCGAACGAGTAGGCGATCACGAAGCCGAGCGCCGACACGGCCGTGGTCGTCGAGGACTTGACGATCGTCAGCGCGGGGGCGGGGCTCGCGGTGACTTCGGCGGTCGACGTCGCGGGGGCGGTCGGATCGCCCTGGACGTCGATGCCGGTCACGCTCGCTGTGTCGCTGCGGCTGCCCGCGTCGACGTCGGCCTGGGTGATCGTGTGCGTGGTCGTCCCGGCACAGGTGACCGAAGCGCCGGGCGGCAGGCCACCGGCCGGGACCGCGCAGGGCACCGGTGACGCCGAGTCGGACGGGTCGGTGAGGTGCAGCGTGGCGAGGGTGGTGTTACCCGAGTTGGTGACCGTGAACGAATAGGTCACGACGTCGCCGGCCACGACGTCGTCCTGATCGGCGGCGGGGGCGACCGTGGCCGTCTTCACCAGCGTCAGCGCCGGCGTCGGGGTTGCCGAGACCGTTGCCATCGAGGTCGCCGGAGCGCTGACGTTGCCCTTCGTGTGAGGCCGTCGGGTTGCCCTTCGTATCGGTGCCCGTGGCCGACGCGGTGTCGCTGCGGCTGCCGGCGTCGACGTCGGCCTGGGTGATGGTGTGCGTCGTCGTCCCGCTGCAGGTCGTGCTCGCGCCGGGAGCGAGACCGCCCGCGCACGCGACCGGCGACGCGGAGTCCGACGGGTCGGTCAGGTTCAGCGACGCGAGCGTGGTGTTGCCGCTGTTGGTGATCGTGAACGAGTAGGTGACGACGTCCCCGACCTTGACGTTGGTCTGGTCGGCGGCCGGGGCCACGGTCGCGGTCTTCACCAGCGTCAGCGCCGGGCTCAGGAGTGGAGGTCACCGTCGCGGTCGATGTGGCCGGAGCCGTCGGGTTGCCCTTCGTGTCGGTGCCCGTGGCCGACGCGGTGTCGCTGCGGCTGCCGGCGTCGACGTCGGCCTGGGTGATGGTGTGCGTCGTCGTCCCGCTGCACGTCATGCAGGCGCCGGGAGCGAGACCACCCGCGCACGCGACCGGCGACGCCGAGTCCGACGGGTCGGTCAGATTCAGCGACGCGAGCGTGGTGTTGCCGCTGTTGGTGATCGTGAACGAGTAGGTGACGACGTCCCCGACCTTGACGTTGGTCTGGTCGGCGGCCGGGGCCACGGTCGCGGTCTTCACCAGCGTCAGCGCCGGGGCCGGGGTCGAGGTCACGGTGGCCGTCGAGGGGGCGGGCGCGGTCGCGTGTCCGACGGTGTCGGTGCCGGTCACGCTCGCCGTGTCGCTGCGGCTACCCGCGTCGACGTCAGCCTGGGTGATCGTGTGCGACGTCGTCCCGGCGCAGGCGATCGACGCACCCGGCGCCAACCCACCCGCGATCGCGCAGGCGACCGGCGACGCCGAGTCGGACGGATCGGTCAGGTGCACCGACGCGATCGTCGTGCTTCCGGTGTTCGTGACCTTGAACGAGTACGTGACGACGTCGCCGACCTTCACGTTCGACTGGTCCGCGGCCGGCGACACGGTCGCCGTCTTCAGAAGCGTGATCGCCGGCCCGGCCGTCGACGAGACGGTCGCGCTGGACGTCGCCGACGCGGTCACGTTCCCGCCCGAATCCGTGCCGGAAGCCGAGGCGGTGTCGGTGCGCGATCCGGCGTCGACGTCGGCCTGCGTCACGATGTAGGTCGTCGTACCCGTGCAGATCACGCTCCCCCCCGGAGCGAGGCCGCCGACCGGGACGGGGCAGGTCACCGGTGACGAGGAGTCCGACGGATCACTGACAACCAGAGTCGCGAGCGTGGTGTTACCCGTATTCGTCACCGTGAAGGAGTAGGTGACGACATCGCCGACCTTGACGTTCGTCTGGTCAGCCGTTGGGGCGACCGTCGCCGTCTTCACCAGGGTCAACGCGGGCGCCGCCGCGGAGTGGACCGTCGCCGTCGAGCTGGCCCGGGGCGAGGTGTTGGCCCCGGTGTCGGTGCCCGTCGCCGTGGCGGTGTCGGACCGCGATCCGGCGTCGATGTCGGCCTGGGTGATGGTGTGGGCGGTCGTACCGGCGCACATGATGGCGACGCCCGGACTCAGGCCACCGGCCGGCGGTGCGCACGTCACGGGCGAGGCCGAGTCGGACGGGTCCGCGATGGTGAGCGAGGTCAGCGTGGTGTTGCCGACGTTGGTGATCTTGAACGAGTAGGTGACGACATCGCCGAGCTTCACGTTCGTCTGATCAGCCGCCGGCGCGACCGTCGCCGTCTTCACCAGCGTCACGCCGGGACCCGGCACCGAGGGCGCGGTCGCCGTGGCTGACACGGCCGCCGCCTGGTGATCGTGCGTGTCGGTCCCGGTCGCCGTCGCCGTGTCCGAGCGCGAACCGGCGTCGACGTCGGCCTGGTTCACCGTGTGCGTCGTCGTCCCGACGCAGCTGATCGAGTTGCCGACGGCCAGGCCACCGACGGGGACCGGGCACGCAACCGGCGTCGGCGAGTCCTGTGGGTCCTCGACGTCGATGCTCGCGATGGTCGTGTTGCCCGTGTTCTTCACTACGAACGAGTAGGTGATCAGGTCGCCGACCTGAAGGTTCAGCTGGTGCGCCGCCGGCGAGACCGTGGCGGTCTTGGTCAGACTGATCGCCGGCGCCGGGACAGCGGTGACCGTCGCCGTCGACGTGGCCGGCGGCGAAGTGTTGCCCACCGCATCTGTCCCGGTTGCCGTCGCCGTGTCCGAGCGCGAACCGGCGTCGACATCAGCCTGAGTGATCGTGTGCGTCGTCGTCCCGGTGCAGGTCACCGAAGCACCGATGAGCAAGCCGCCCACTGGAACCGCACAGGCCACCGCCGTGGCCGAGTCGCTCGGGTCGGTCACGTTCAGGCTGGTCAGGGTCGTGTTGCCGGTGTTCGTGATCTTGAACGAGTAGGTGACGACGTCCCCGACCTTGACGTTCGACTGGTCGGCGGTTGGCGCGACCGCGGCCGTCTTGGTCACGCTCAGCGCGGGTGACTGCGTCGACGCGACGACCGCGGTCGACGTGGCGGGTGGGCTGGTATTGCCCTTGGTGTCGGTACCCGTCGCGCTCGCCGTGTCGCTCCGCGTGCCGGCGTCCACATCGGCCTGCGTGATGGTGTGGGTCGTCGTCCCGCTGCACGTGATCGAGGCACCCGGCGCCAACCCACCCGCGCACGCAACCGGTGACGCGGAATCGGACGGATCCGTCAACGCGACCGACGCGATCGTCGTGTTACCCGAGTTCGTCACCTTGAACGAATACGTGACGACATCCCCGACCTTCACGTTCGCCTGGTCCGCCGCCGGGGCAACGGTCGCCGTCTTCACCAACGTGACCGCGGGAGCGGCGGTGGCTGTCACGGTGGCGGTCGACGTGGCGGCCGCCGTGGCGTGACCTCCGCTGTCGGTGCCCGTCACGCTCGCGGTATCCGACCGAGAACCCGCATCGACATCAGCCTGCGTGATCGTGTGTGACGTCGTGCCCGAGCACGTGATCGACGCACCCGGCGCCAGACCGGCACCCAGCGAACAGGCCACCGGCGCCGCTGAGTCGGACGATCCGTCAACGCGACCGACGCGATCGTCGTGTTACCCGAGTTCGTCACCTTGAACGAATAGGTGACGACGTCACCGACCTTCACGTTCGACTGGTCAGCCGCGGGTGTCACCGTGGCCGTCTTCACCAACGTGACCGCGGGAGCAGCGACAGCCGAGACGGTCGCGGTCGACATGACCGGAGCCGTCGCGTGTCCCCCGGTATCGGTCCCGGTCACCGACGCGGTGTCCGATCGCGAACCGGCATCGACATCAGCCTGAGTGATCGTGTGTGACGTCGTGCCCGAGCACATGATCGACGCACCCGGCGCCAACCCACCCGCGCACGCAACCGGTGACGCCGAGTCGGAGGGGTCAGTCAGGTTGAGGCTGGCGATCGTCGTGTTACCCGAGTTCGTGACCTTGAACGAGTAGGTGACGACATCCCCGACCTTCACGTTCGCCTGATCAGCCGCGGGTGCCACCGTGGCCGTCTTCACCAACGTGACCGCGGGAGCAGCGACAGCCGAGACGGTCGCCGTCGAGGTGGCGGCCGCCGTGGTGTGACCGCCGGCATCGGTGCCCGTCACGCTCGCGGTATCCGAGCGAGAACCCGCATCGACATCAGCCTGCGTGATCGTGTGAGTCGTCGTGCCCGAGCACGTGATCGACGCACCCGGCGCCAGCCCGGCACCGACCGAACACGTGACGGGCGCGGCCGAATCCGACGGGTCGGTCAGGTTGAGGCTGGCGATCGTCGTGTTACCCGAGTTCGTCACCTTGAACGAATACGTGACGACATCACCGACCTTCACGTTCGCCTGATCCGCGACCGGAGCCACGGTCGCCGTCTTCACCAGCGTGACCGCGGGAGCGGCGGTGGCTGTCACGGTGGCGGTCGACGTCGCGGCCGCCGTGGCGTGACCGCCGCTGTCGGTGCCCGTGACGCTGGCGGTGTCATTTCGGGTGCCCGCATCGACATCAGCCTGCGTGATCGTGTGTGACGTCGTGCCCGAGCACGTGATCGACGCACCCGGCGCCAGACCGGCGCCGACCGAACACGCGACGGGCGCCGCCGAATCCGACGGGTCAGTCAGGTTGAGGCTGGCGATCGTCGTGTTACCCGAGTTCGTGACCTTGAACGAGTAGGTGACAACGTCCCCGACCTTCACGTTCGCCTGATCTGCCGCCGGGGACACGGTCGCCGATCTTCGTCAGCGTCACCGCCGGACCAGCCATGGCCGACACGATGGCCGTCGAGGTGGCTGCCGCCGTGGTGTGACCGCCGGTATCGGTCCCGGTCACGCGACGCCGTATCCGACCGCGAACCGGCGTCGACATCGGCCTGCGTGATCGTGTGCGACGTCGTCCCGGTGCACGTGATCGATGCACCCGGCGCCAGACCGGCACCGACCGAACACGCGACGGGCGCCGCCGAATCCGACGGATCCGTCAACACCACCGACGCGATCGTCGTGTTACCCGAGTTCGTCACCTTGAACGAATACGTGACGACATCCCCGACCTTCACGTTCGCCTGGTCCGCGACCGGAGCCACGGTGGCCGTCTTCACCAACGTAACGGCGGGAGCAGCGACAGCCGAGACGGTCGCCGTCGAAGTGGCGGCCGCCGTCATGTGACCGCCGGCTGTCGGTGCCGGTCACCGACGCCGTGTCCGAGCGAGAACCGGCATCGACATCAGCCTGCGTGATCGTGTGGGTCGTCGTCCCGCTGCACGTGACAGTTGCGCCGGGCGCGAGACCGCCTACGCAGGTGATCGGCGACGCCGAATCGGACGGGTCAGTCAGGTTGAGGCTGGTGATCGTCGTGTTGCCCGAGTTCGTCACCTTGAACGAATACGTGACGACGTCCCCGACCTTGACGTTCGCCTGGTCCGCGACCGGAGCCACTGTGGCCGTCTTCACCAACGTAACGGCGGGAGCAGCGACAGCCGAGACGGTCGCCGTCGAAGTGGCGGCCGCCGTGATGTGACCGCCGCTGTCGGTGCCCGTCACCGACGCCGTGTCCGAGCGAGAACCGGCATCGACATCAGCCTGCGTGATCGTGTGGGTCGTCGTGCCGCTGCACGTGACAGTTGCGCCGGGTGCGAGACCGCCTACGCAGGTGATCGGCGACGCCGAATCGGACGGGTCAGTCAGGTTGAGGCTGGTGATCGTCGTGTTGCCCGAGTTCGTCACCTTGAACGAGTAAGTGACGACATCCCCGACCTTGACGTTCGCCTGATCGGCGACCGGAGCGACCGTGGCCGTCTTCGCCAACGTAACGGCGGGAGCAGCGACAGCCGAGACGGTCGCCGTCGAGGTGGCTGCCGCCGTGGTGTGACCGCCGCTGTCGGTGCCCGTCACCGACGCCGTATCCGACCGCGAACCCGCATCGACATCGGCCTGCGTGATCGTGTGCGACGTCGTCCCGGTGCACGTGATCGACGCACCCGGCGCCAGACCGGCACCGACCGAACACGCCACCGGCGACGCCGAATCCGACGGATCCGTCAACACCACCGACGCGATCGTCGTGTTACCCGAGTTCGTCACCCTGAACGAATAGGTGACGACATCCCCGACCTTCACGTTCACCTGATCCGCGACCGGAGCCACCGTCGCCGTCTTCAGCAGCGTCACCGCCGGAGCGGCGCTGGCCGAAACAGTCGCCGTCGACGTCGCGGCCGCCGTCATATGTCCGCCGGCGTCGGTGCCGGTCAGCGACGCCGTGTCCGACCGCGAACCCGCATCGACATCAGCCTGCGTGATCGTGTGCGACGTCGTGCCCGAGCACGTGATCGACGCACCCGGCGCCAGACCGGCACCGACCGAACACGCCACCGGCGACGCCGAGTCGGACGCATCTGTCAACGCCACCGACGCGATCGTCGTGTTACCCGAGTTCGTCACCTTGAACGAATACGTGACGACATCCCCGACCTTCACGTTCAACTGATCCGCTGCCGGCGCAACCGTCGCCGTCTTCACGAGCGTGACCTTCGGCGTTGCGGTCGCCGTGACGATCGCGGTCGAGGTTGCCGCCGACGTGATGTGTCCCCCGGCGTCGGTCCCGGTCACCGACGCCGTGTCCGAGCGAGAACCGGCATCGACATCAGCCTGCGTGATCGTGTGTGACGTCGTCCCGGAACACGTGATCGACGCACCCGGCGTCAGACCGGCACCCAGTGAACACGCGACGGCCGACACCGAATCGGACGGGTCGGTCAACGCGACCGACGACAACGTCGTGTTACCCGAGTTCGTCACCTTGAACGAATACGTGACGACATCCCCGACCTTCACGTTCGACTGGTCCGCGACCGGAGCCACCGTGGCCGTCTTCACCAGAGACACCGCGGGCGCGGGTGTCGAGCTCACCGTCGCGGTCGAGGTGAAGGGCGCCGACGTGCTGCCGCCGGCTTCCGTTCCCGTTGCCGACGCGGTGTCCGAGCGAGAACCGGCGTCGACGTCGGCCTGCGTGATCGTGTGGGTAGTCGTCCCGGAGCAGGTGACGTTGGCGCCGACGATCAGCCCGCCCACCGGCGGCGCACAGGCGACGGCGCTGCCCGAGTCCGACGGGTCGTTGACGGTAAGCGTCGTCAGCGTGACGTTGCCGGTGTTCGTGATCTTGAACGAATAGGTGACGACATCGCCGAGCTTGACGTTCGCCTGATCGGCCGCCGGCGAGACCGTTGCTGTCTTGACCAACGTCACGGCGGGGGCCGGCGTGATGGGCGTGACGATCGTGCTCGAGCAGTGGGTCGTGGCCGCGGGGCAGCTCGTGTCACCGCCACCGGTCACGGTGGCCGTGTTCGACACCGACGTCCCCGCCGCTGTGGTGGGCGTTACGGGTATGACGAACGACGTGGACGCGTTCAGGGCTAGGCCGCTGGCGATGGTGCACGTGACCGTCTGCCCGGCCACCGTGCATCCGGTCGGCGGCGTTCCGATCGTCAGTCCGGACGGGATGGTGTCGGACACGGTCGCCGCTGACGTCGTAGCCAGGCCGGTGTTGGTCACCGTGAGCGTGTAGCTGGTGGCGGTGCCGACGACCATGGGCGAGCTGCCCACCGTCTTGACGATGGTCAACGTGGTCGGGTTCGGCGAGTTGGTCAGGAGGCACGAGATGTTCGCGCCGGTGACCGGGGTGATCGCCAGCGAACCACTGAACGCAGCGCCGTTCGGCAGCCCGGTCTGCACACTGTTCGCGTCCGTACAGGTGATGGTCGAGACGTAGTTGCTCAGCGAACCCGAGGTGGCCGCCTCGGTCAGGAAGTACTTCGTGCCCGCGGCGGCGGTGTACGTCCCGGTCGTGCCCGTGCCGGCGGTGACCGTCGAGCCCGTGCCGGTCGTGGTGGTGGTGCCCGGGACCGTGACGGCCGGCCCGCTGGCGCTACCGGTCCGGAGCGCGACCTGGAACTGGTCACCGGCATTGACCCGGTTGCCGCCCAGCGCCTTGCTCAGACTGATCCTGGGTAGCGGGGTGTTGGTCATGGTGCACATGACGAAGGCGAGCGGTGTCGTCGACGTGGCCGGGCTCGGGAACACGAGGGTGTAGCTGGTGGTCGTCACGGCCGTGGTGGCGATCGGCGCGTTACCGTTCGCCGTGTCGACGCACGAGATCGACGTCGTGTAGTTGGCCAGCGATCCGCTCGCCGCCGTCTCGGTCAGCGTGTAGGTGGTGCCGATGATGCCGATCACCGGACCGGCAGTGGCCGAGGCGGCCGTCTGCTGGCCCGTGCTCGATCCGGACGTCGTCCCGGTGTTGCCCGAGGTGACCCCGCCGCCCGTCACCGACAACGCGAATTGGTCGCTCGGGTCGGCGCGCCCGACGATGTTCTTCTGCAGGCTCACCGAGCCGTTGATCACGCAGTTCGCCAAGTCGGTCACCGACGACGAGTTGCCCGAGAAGGTGATCGCCCCACCCACCTGGGCTCCGGTGTTCGGGTTCAGCTTGAGCAGCGTGCCGGACTGCGTCGACACGTACAGGTAGCCGTTGCCGTCGAACGCGATGCCGTTCTCGACGATGCCCGCGGGCAGCGTGGTCAGCAACGATCCGGTGAGGGCCGCCGTGCCGGCGGTGGTCGGGACGTTCGAGATGCGAATGAGTTGTCCAGGACCGCCGGAGGGCGCCACGACCATCAGCATGTTGCCGTTGGAGTCGAAGACGATGTCGCCGTTCGTGCCGGTGAAGCCGCTCACCGTGCCGATGAAGCCGATCGCGGTGTTCGTCGTGGTGTCGAACGCGTAGATGTCCTGCTTGGAGTTGTCACTGCTCTCGGCGGCTCCGAAGTAGAAGATGCCGTTGACCGGATTGATGCCACCGCGCAGAGGACCGTCGGTCATCGTGTTCACGATCGCGGTGCCGGGGTAGGTGGTCACCGCCTTCGTGCCGGCGTCGTAGCGGCTGACGGTCGGAACGGTGCCCTTGGTGCCCCCGGCCGCCTGGTTGATCACGTAGGCGGCGGCCCCACCGACGGTGACGGCCAGGGCGTTCGCATTCGTGATGCCGGACGGCCAGGTCGCCAGGATCGTCGAGGCGCCCGTCGTCGTGTTGGTGGACAGCAGGTGGGTCAGGTCCGTGGCGTAGACCTGGCCGGTCGCGCAGACCAGGGGCGCGTTCACGGTGGTCGTCACCGAGCAGCCGTTGGCGGTACAACTGCCGCCCTGTCCGGTGGCGGTGACGGAGTTGATCAACGACTGATTGCCGTTGTCGGGCTTGTTGACCGTCGCCGAGTAGGTGATCGTGGCGGTCGCACCGACGGCCAGCGGCCCCGAGGCGGTCAGCGGATTCGGACCGGCGAACGTCCACCCCGGCACGTTGCTGGCGGCGTCGTTGTCGTAGGTCGCATCGTCGGTGACCCCCGAGAAGTCATCGGCGAAGGAGGCCGGGAAACCGGCCGTGTACGCGATGGTTCCCGTGTTGGTGACCGCGACCGAATAGGTGACCGTCTGCCCGGCGAGCAGGCTGCTCGGCGTCGCCGTCTTGGTGATCGTGTAGGACGCCGACGTGTTCGTGAACGTGCAGGCGATGGTGGCGCCGCTGACCAGGGCGGCCGCGCTGAGCGTGACCGTTCCGGCCGTCAGGTTGTTGGTCGCTGTGCCCGAGCCGAGACCGGTGCACGTGATGCCGGTCAGCGCGAACCCGGTGGTCGCTGCCTCGGTGATCACCGTCTGGGTGTTCGTCGCTGCGAGGGTCTCGGTGGCGGCGGCCTTGGCCGTGCCGGCGGTGGTCGTCGCGATCGTCTGCGGGGTGTAGCCGTTGGTGCCGCTGAAGTTGAACGAGCCGGTCGCGCCGTTGCTGACCTTCGAGATCGTGATCGTCGGAGCGACGTCGCTGACGGTCAGGGTCGCCGAGCCGGGCGGGTTGACGCCGCTCGATGCGCTGATGTTCGAGGCGCTGTTCGTGTACGAACCCGCTGCCGCGGCCGTCACGTCGACCTGGAACGTGCAGGACGCAGTGCCCGCAGTGAGCGTCCCGGTGAACTTCACGCTGGTCGACCCGGACGTCGCGCCGGTCTGCGACGCCGTGTTGCACGTGGAGGAGTAGTTCGGCGTCGCGGCCACCTTGAGACCGGTGGGCAACGAATCGGTGAAGGTGAAGCCGCCCTTGGCCTGCAGGTCGGTGGTGTTGGTGACGGTGAACTTCATCGTCGAGGTGCCGTTGGTGCTGATCGCGGCCGGGGTGAACGCCTTGTCCAGCTGCGGGGTGACGTCGACGATCTGCGGCAGGTCGAAGGCGACGTCGTTGCCGCTGCCAGTGGCGGTGGCGTTGTAGATCTGCAGACCCAGCGTCGTCGTGCCGGTGGCGGCGACCTGGAACGCGGGCGACTGCAGCTTGTTGACGATCGTGCCGTCCGGGTAGGTGGTGCCGCCCGTCGCCGTGCACGGGTCCAGGTTGGACGCAAGGACGTTGGCCGTGCCGTTCACGATCAGTGAGAAGCGCAGCTTCGCGTCGCCCGTCGGGCAGTTCTTCTCGCCGTAGTACGCCGAAATCGCGTAGTAGTGGCCGGCGACGGCCGGGACGGTGTTGGTCTTGGTGGCCAGCTGGATGCCCGCGGCCTGGGTGCCGTTGGCGCTGTTCGTGTAGTCGGCCAGAACCTGGTTGGACGCCGCCTGAGTCGCGGTCTGGCCCTGAGACAGCCCGAGGTCGGTCGCCATCTGCTGCAGATCGGGCCACGCGGTCTGCCGAGTGCAGTTGGCATCCTGCGCGGTGGTCGGCACGGTCGTGGTGCTGGTCATGATCCAGCCGTTGCAGTTGCCGGCCGCCGGCGTCCAGGCGGTGTCCGCGGTGTAGGCCAGGCCGTTCGCGCCGCTCCCACCCGGGCCCGGGGTGTAGCTCGTACCGGTCGACCCGGTGTAGTTCAGCACGCTGATGGCGCTGGTCGCCGCGGACTGGTTGGAGAAGTCTTCGGTATAGACCGGGGTGCCGGCCTGGGTGGTTCCGGGGCTGCCGGGGGTCGTTGCGGCGGCCGGTGCGACCCAGACCACCAACGAGACACCGGAAGTGATCAGGATGCCGGCCGTGACTGTGGCGATCCGACGACGAGATCGCGCCCACAGCGAGGACGACGTGCGTGCCACTTGATCCACTCCCGGGGGTAGAGCGGTGATCACTTAAATCACACGAGTCTCACGGGTATTAAAAGCGAGACCCGCGCACAGTAAAGCGGACTTTAAGTGAATGCACCAACATGGCAATAAAACCGTTGCCAAACAGGGAACGCAGTCCGCTATTGAGTCGAGTGGCCTTACTCGGGCATTCGGCGCCGAATTTTGGGGAGTTTCATACGTTTTAAGGAGCTATCGCACGCTCCAGAACCGGCACTGGTGCAGGCGACCAGAGGCCGACCTCCGTGTGCGAACGATCCGCCGCTCGAAGTGAACGGAAAAGATCACACGTTGGGTGAGCAATCGATCATCGCTGCGGTTACACCACGCGGCCGTCGACGCCCGAACTGCGTGAGCGGCCGCCACCTCGGGGAAGGCGGCGGCCGCTCACCTCAAGGAGACGGTCCAACCCACCGATCGTGTCGCGGAATCGAGCCAGTCCAATTCCGGCCGGTTCAGCACCGGTTCAGACGTGTTCACGCCCGCTCAGGCCGGGTCGCGCCGGATCAGGCGACGCCGCGGAGTACGCACAGCACGTTGCTCGGCGCCGCGAACTTGGCCGCTGCCGTCCAGTTCTCGGTCTTGCCGGCGGCTACTTTCACCGAGGCCGTCGCGTAGTCCAGCACGGTGGCGCCGGTCGAGGTGAAGAAGATCGTGATGTCATAGGTCACCGCCGACGTTCCCGGGTTCTTAGCCGTTCCCGACGCACCCCACCCACCGTCGACGGCGGCACAGCTCGTGATCGCGACCTGGGTGCGCGGACCGTTGGCAGTCGTGTTGTTGCTGATAGTCCCCGTCGGTAGCGGGTACTGCGTGATCGTCGCCGAGCCCGCCGTGGCCGGAGCAGTCACCGACGCGGTCGATTTCGGCGCACTGGAGGACTTCGTGTTGTTGCTCTGGCCGGACGAACAGCCCGCCGTGATCGCAATCACCGAGAGGCCGACAACCGCCACTGAGGTGGCCCTCGACACGCGCATCAATGGATCCTTCAGGTCATTCTCGATCGTTCTCACCGGGGGTCAGGGAGATCGTCATGTCAGGTTAGACGAGGCACCAGCTCGTCGTGGACCGGACGCGCCAAGCGGACAGTAGCCAGCACAATCACAACCAGGCACACAGAGTAGCCAACGTCTGCCGCTGGTGTGATCCGTACATGCTCACCGAGCAGGGCCGCCCCGAGCAGCACCGCCACGAGCGGATCGAGCACGAGCATGGCCGGGAAACTCGCCGCCAGGTTGCCGGCTCGGAACGCGACCTGCGACAACGCGAAACCGCTCAAGCCGATCACGGTCGCCGCAACCACCGGGATCACCGTGTCGGCCCGCTCGAACGCCGACCACGAATAACGGTCGAAAGAGGTGGCGACGCTGTTCACGAACACGGCCTCGACGCCGAACCACAGTCCGCTGACCGCGCTCAGGACGACCGCCTTGGCCGCGTTGGGCAACCGCCCAGCGGCAGCGGCAACGGCGAGACCACCGGCGAGGGCGATCACGGCCAGCCCGATCGACGTCGACTCGGCCAGAGCCGACGAGGCGCCCGGGTTGCCGGCAATCGCGAAGAAGCCACCCAGACCGAGGGCGAGGGCGACGGTGGCCAGGTAGTCGCCGCGGCTCGGGCCGGCACCGCCGAAGACGGCCCGGATCGGCAACGCCACCGGAAGGCAGAGGATGAACAGCGGCTGGATGAGCACCACCGGCCCGGTGGCCAGCGCGGCGAGCTGCAGGACCAGGCCGAAGCTGTCACCCGCGATCGATGCCCACCACCGGCCGTCGCGCAGCAACTCCCGAAGAGTCGGCGCCGCCGCGCCGTCCGCGGCCTGCCCTACCGCCTCGTGCTGAACTGCCGCAGCCACCCCGTACGCCACGGCGGACGCGAGCCCGAGCGGGATCGCGTAGGCAAGATTCACGAGGGCAGCGTAGATCGCCCTCGACGGGTCAGGAGGCAGGCACCAGCGTCAGCGCGGTCGAGGAGAAGTGCGAGTGGACGCGGGCGTCGACCGGGTCGTCAGCCGGGTCGGCGTGCACGACCAGGTGGTTGTAGAGCGTGTCGCGCTGCGCCGGGATGCGCCCGGCCCCCCGAATGAGCTCGATCAACTCGGTGCGGTTCGACCGGTGCCGGGCACCCGCCGACGAGACGACGTTCTCTTCGAGCATCACCGATCCGAGGTCGTCGGCCCCGAAGTGCAGCGTCAGCTGGCCGATGTCCTTGCCGGTGGTCAGCCACGAGCCCTGCAGGTGGTTGACGTTGTCGAAGAACAGCCGGGCAACGGCGATCATGCGCAGGTACTCGAGCGACGTCGCCTGCGTCCGTCCCTTGAGGTGGTTGTTCTCGGCTTGGTACGTCCACGGGATGAACGAGCGGAACCCGCCCGTGCGGTCCTGGACGTCGCGGATCATCCGCAGGTGCTCGATGCGCTCGGCGTTGGTCTCGCCGGTGCCCATCATGAAGGTGGCCGTCGATTCCAGGCCCAGCCCGTGGGCGGTCTCCATGACATCGAGCCAGACTTCGCCGGGCTCTTTCAAGGGCGCGATCGCGGTGCGCGGCCGGGCCACCAGGATCTCAGCACCCGCACCGGCGAACGAGTCGAGGCCTGCTGCCTTGAGCCGCGCCGATCACCTCGGCGAAGTCGAGCTTGGACGTACGGCTGATGTGCACCACCTCGGACGCGCCCAGCGAGTGCAACGTCAGCATCGGGTAGTCGCGCTTGATGGCCGAGAAGGTCGCTTCGTACCACTCCATGCCCAGCTCGGGCGAGTGGCCGCCCTGCAGCATGATCTGGGTCGCGCCGAGATCGACCGCCTCACCGCAGCGGCGCAGGATCTCCTCGAGCGGATGCGTCCAGCCCTCGGCATGGTTCGGCGCGCGGTAGAAGGCGCAGAACTTGCAGGCCGTCACGCACACGTTGGTGTAGTTGATGTTGCGGTCGATGATGTACGTCGCGATGTTGTCGGGATAGCGACGGCGTCGAACGGTGTCGGCCGCTTCCCCGAGGGCGTGCAGCGGCGCGTCGGTGTACAGGTACAGCGCCTCGTCGGGCGAGATCCGGCCACCGTCGGCGGCATGCTGAAGCAGGTCAGAGCTGGCCTTCGTCATGCGCTTCAGACTACGGGGCGAATAGTGTCCAGGCGTGACGACTACAACGCGTGAGATCCACCTGGCCGCCCGTCCGCACGGCGAGCCCACACCGAGCGACTTCCGGCTGGTCGAGACCGAGCTCCCGGACCCGGTCGAGGGGCAGCTGGTGGTGCGCAACCTGGCGTTGTCGGTCGACCCGTACATGCGGGGCCGGATGAACGACGTCCCGTCCTACGTGCCGCCCTTCAAGCTGGACGAGGCGATGGAGGGCGGCGCCGTCGGTGAGGTGGTCGCATCCGAGGTCCACTCCCTTCCCGTCGGGACGCTCGTCACCCACAACAAGGGCTGGCGTGAACATGCGTTGCTGCATCGCAAGGAGGTCCGTGCGGTGCCGGGTGACGGGGTGCCGCCGTCCTACTTCCTGGGCGTGCTGGGCATGCCGGCGCTGACCGCCTGGGCCGGCCTGTTCAACGTCGCCGACTTCAAGGAGGGCGACGCCGTGTTCGTGTCGGGAGCGGCCGGCGCGGTGGGCGGGTTCGTCGGTCAGTTCGCCCGGCTGCGGGGCGCGTCCCGCGTCGTCGGCAGTGCGGGATCGCCGGCCAAGATCAAGTATCTGACCGACGAACTGGGCTACGACGCGGCGTTCGACTATCACGACGGTCCCGTTCGGGAGTCGCTGAACGCCGCGGCACCGGCCGGCATCGACGTCTACTTCGACAACGTCGGCGGAGACCACCTCGAGGCGGCGCTCGAATCACTGAAGCTGCACGGGCGGGTCGCGCTCTGCGGGGCGATCTCGGTCTACAACGCGACGTCACGCCCGCAGCTGCCGGGCAACCTGGCGCTGGCGATCGGCAAGCGGCTGACGCTGCGTGGATTCATCGTGGTCGACCACTACAACGAGTTCGACGCGTTCCTGCGCGAAGTCGAAGGCTGGCTGCGTTCGGGTCAGCTCGTCGTGCGCGAAACGATCGTCGAGGGGCTGGAGAACACTCCCGACGCGTTCCTGGGCGTGCTGCGGGGCGACAACGTCGGAAAGATGATCGTCAGTCTCGGCTAGCAGCGGCTCAGCCCCGGGCGCTTTGTGCCTCGAATGTGGCCGATCGGCGCCGCGGGAGCGCAACGGTCGCCACATTCGAGGCACAAAGCCCGCCTTGGGGACAGCCGGCGTTCAGATGGCCGCGAAGGTCGGCGTCACCGGACCGGGCAGGGCGCCCATCTGCGTCGCGCGGCGGGCGAACTCAGTCAGTCCCGCCACCTGTCGCTGGCCCAGCGAGAAATCGAGCGTCCGGAAGTAGGTGGCCAGCGTCTTGGCGTCGAACACCTCCCAACGCGCGGCCTGCGCGGCGACTTCCTCGACATGCGCGAGCGCGTCGTCGCGACTGCGGACGAACGCGTCGTGGACGTCCTTCACCAGACCCGGATTGGCCTCGGCGTAGTCGCGCCGCGCGGCCCACACCGCGAACACCATCGGCAGGCCGGTCCACTCGCGCCACACGGCGCCCAGGTCGTACACGTCCAGGCCGAGACGAGGTGCGTCGAACGTCGCTCGCAGCGCGGTGTCACCGATCAGCACGGCCGCGTCCGCCTCGAGCATCATCGACGTCAGGTCGGGCGGGCAGACGAAGTAGTCGGGGTGCACGCCCCATTCGGCCTCGAGCCACATGCGCGCCAGCAGCACGGACGTACGCGAGGTCGAGCCCAGTGCCACTCGGCGGCCGTCGAGCGACGCGAGCGGCGCCTGGGCGACCATGTTCACCGACAGCACCGGGCCGTCCGAACCGACGGCGATGTCGGGCAGCAGCACCAGGTCGTCGGCGTTGCGCAGGTACTCGACGAGCGAGATCGGGCCGATGTCGAGTTCGTCGGCCACGAGCATGTCGTTGAGCCGGTCCGGGGTGTCCTTGGTCAGCTCGACGTCGAGCAGAGCGCCGGACCGGACGAGCCCCCAGTAGATCGGCAGGCAGTTCAGGAACTGGATGTGCCCGACGCGGGGCCGCGCGCTGTTCACCAATCCGTGGCCGGCTCGCTGCCGGGCGCGCTGAGGAAGACCGCGTCCGGAGCGGGCAACGGGGCGGGGCCGCCAGGACCAGGTCCGGGCGTCGGCACCGGCGACGGGTGACCCGGGTCGGGGGCCGGGCCGGGCTCCGGGCGCCGGTGGCGTCGGCTCGTGTGGCCCGGGGTTCGGAATCGGCTCAGGCGTCGTGGGCGGGAAGGGCTCGGGCACTGGCGACGGAATCGTCATGCCTTTGAACGTACGCCTAGCGTTAACACCGGTCGCCTAGGTTGGGTGAATGCCCAATGATTTCGAGCTGGCCTCGTCCCTCGTGCGCGACGCCGGCGAGCTCGCCGACAAGATGCGACGACGGGGGCTGTCGGTCGACTACAAGACGTCGGTCTCGGACGTCGTCACCGAGGCCGACCGGGCCGCCGAGGAGCTGGTCGTCGTCGCGGCTGCTCACCGAACGCCCCGATGACGGGCTGATCGGCGAAGAGGGAGCCGGACGTCGCGGGCGAACGAACCTGGTACATCGACCCCGTCGACGGCACGTACAACTTCGCGTCCGGCCTGCCGACGTGGTGCTCGGCGGTGGCCCTGGTCGATGGCACCGAACAGATCACCGGCGCCGTGTTCGAGCCGTCCTCGGGCGAGCTGTGGCTCGGTGGCCGGGACTGGAAGACGACCTGCAACGGCGACTACGTCGCGCCGATGGGCGATGCCGCGCTGGCCGACGTCTCGGTGGCCAGTTACCTGCACCCGACCACGCTGCCCGACGAGAGCGTCCGCATGCCGCTGCTGCACGCGATCGAGCCGGCCGCCACGGTGCGGATGCTGGGCTCCGGCTCGGTCGAGCTGGCCGCGGTGGCCGCCGGACGATTGGGCGCCTGGCATCCAGTACGACTGCGAGTGGTGGGACTGGTACCCGGGCTCGACACTCGTCCTGGCCGCGGGCGGCACGATCCGCGTCGTCGAGCTGCACGGCCACCGCTGGCACCTGGCCGGGCCGGAGCGGGTGGTCGACGAGCTGCATCAGCGCCTGATCTTGTCCGACTCCGGGTCGTAGAGCGGATCGCAGCGACAGTCGCGCCGGCGTGATCCGACCGCCGATGTTGATCTCGTAGCGTCCGGACCTCACGTAGGCGGCATCGATCGGGGCGCCGTCGCGGCGACCACACGTAGGCCAGCCCGACGCAGGCGCCGACCGTCGCCGCCGTACGCAGCCGAGGTCACCTGACCGACCGCCGCCCCGTCGCGCAGCACGAGTTCGCCGCCCCACATCATCAGCGACGGGTCCTCGATCGCGAACGACGCGAGCTTGCGCCGCGGCCCGTCGCTCTTGATCTTCTCGACCGCCTCGCGGCCGATGAACGCGATGTCCGACTTGAGCTTGCAGGTGAAGAGCAGGCCGGCCTCGACCGGCGTCACGTCCGGCGTGAGGTCCGACCCCCACGCGCGGTAACCCTTCTCGAGGCGCAGCGAGTTGATGGCGCTGTAGCCGGCGTTGCGTCGCGCCGGCGTTGATCAACTGTTCGTACACGCCGACGGCGAACTCGGCCGGAACGTAGAGCTCCCACCCCAGCTCGCCGACGTAGGTGATGCGCGTGGCCCGGACGGTCGCGTATCCCAGGTCGATCTCGCGGCTGGTCGCGAACGGAAAGGCCGCGTCGCTCAGATCGGCGCCGGCTGAGCGACTGCAGCAGTTCGCGCGAGCGCGGTCCCATCACGCCGTAGACCGCGTACTGCCCGCTGACGTCGACCACGCCGACGTGCTTGCCGGACGGGACGTGCCGGGTGATCCAGTCGCGATCGCGGTACGGCGACCCGGCGCTGGTGACGAGCAGGAACTCATCCGGCGCGAGCCGGGTGATCGTGACGTCGGCCTCGTAGCCACCGCGCGCGTTCAGCAGGCCGGTGTAGACGGCCCGCCCGATCTCGACGCGCGACGTCGGCGGTGCACAGGTACTGCAGCACGTCCTCGGCATCGCGGCCGGTGATCAACAGCTTGCCGAAGGAGGTCTGGTCGAACACGGCGACATCCGTCACGCGCGGCGACCTGTTCGGCGTCGCACCAGGTCTGCCACCGCGGGCGGCCCCAGGTGTAGTCGAGGGACTGACCCGGCGCGGGCGCGAACACGTTCGCCCGCTCCCAGCCCATCTTCGAGCCGAAGACCGCGCCCGCCGCGACCAGCCGGTCGTACACGGGCGAGCGCCGGAACGGACGGGCCGATTCGAGTTCGCGGTTGGGCCACGGCACCGCGTAGTGCAGGCCGAGGACCTCGCCGACGCGGTCGTGCAGCCACTGGTTGTTGCCGTTGAAGGGCGCGAACCGGCGGATGTCGACCGCGGCCAGATCGCTCTGCGGCTCGCCGGCGCACGATCCACTCGGCGAGGGCCCGCCCGGCGCCGCCCGCGGTTGCGATGCCGACCGAGTTGAAACCCGCGCCGACGAAGAAGTTGCGCACCTCGGGCGCCTCGCCGAGCAGGAACTGGTTGTCGGGCGTGAAGCTCTCGGGGCCGTTGTAGAACTTCTTGATCCCGGTGCGCTCCAACACCGGCAGCCGATGCAGGGCGCTGTCCATGAGCACGCTGAAGTGCTCCCAGTCCTCGTCGAGCAGCTGGAACTCGAACGGATAGGGGATCTGGTCGGGGGCGACCCACGGCTTGGCGACCGGTTCGAAGCCGCCGACGACCAGACCGCCGACCTCTTCCTTGAAGTAGGTGTAGCCGTCGGGATCGCGCAGGATCGGCAGGTCGCGGCGGACGCCGTCGATCTGCTCGGTGACGACGTAGAAGTGCTCGGCCGAGTGCAGCGGAACCGTCACGCCGGCCAGAGCGCCGACCGCCTTGGCCCACTGGCCGGCGCAGTTGACGACGATCTCGGCCTCGACCGGGCCGCGGTCGGTCTCGACGGCGCGCACCGTCGCGCGCGTCGAGCCGGACGCCCGTCACGCGCGTCTGCTCGATGATCTTGACGCCCTTCAGCCGGGCGCCCCGCGCGAGTGACTGGGTCAGGTCGGTCGGGATTGGCCGTGCCGTCGCCGGGCAGCCAGATCGCCCCGACCAGGTCGTCGGTGCGCAGGATCGGGTACCTCTCGCGCGCCTGGTCCGGCGTGATGATCTCGCATTCGAGGTCGTACGCCTCGGCCGTGGCGGCGGTCCGCAGCAGCTGGGTCATGCGGTCGTCGGTGCGGGCGACCGTGACTCCGCCGCACCGCTTGTAGCCTGTCGACAGGCCGGTCTCGGCCTCCAGTCGTCCGTACAGCTCGGTGGAGTACTGGACGAGCCGGGTGCCGCTCTCGGTGGCGCGCAACTGGCCCGACCAGCCCGGCGGCATGCCAGGTCGTGCCGCCGGACAGATGTCCCTGCTCGACGAGCACCACGTCCGTCTCGCCCAGCTGGGCCAGGTGATAGGCGACGCTCGTGCCGATCACCCCGCCACCGATGATCACGATCCGGGCCCGCGCGGGCAGCGGTTGATCCACCGCTCAGTCCTCTCTCTGCACGTCGTCGAGCAGCCGTTCGAACCCGGGGTCGGCGAACTCGGCCTCGAGCGGCGTCGTACTTCGCCAGCCCCCACGTCCAGAAGTCGAAGTCGATCTTGCTGGTCGCGGCCTGGATCGACGGCCCACAACGTCCAGCCGTAGTTGGACATCAGACCCTGCAGCCGGGCCCGCGCGATCTTGTTCCGCAGCGGCCGTCCGTAATAGGCGGTGACCAACTCGGCCAGCTCGTCCGCGGTCGAGGTGGCATTCACTGGCCGGTGTTGCCGAGCTCGAAGCAGGCGTCGTTGTTGCCGGCGTACTCGTAGTCGATGATCCAGATCCGGTCGCCGCCGTCGATGAAGTTCGCGGCGAGCAGGTCGTTGTTGCACGGCACGGTCGGACGGCGCGGACGGCCAGCGCGCGTTGGATGCGGTCAACATCGACTTGATGATCAAGGTAGTTCGCCGGCAGCCGGAAGCCCCGCTCGGTCACGGTGCTCAGGTAGCCCGGTGGATCGCCATCATGTCGAAGTCGGTGACGAAGCGCTCGGCCGGCGTGCAACTGGCGGACGGCGTCGGCAACACGGCCGAGGTTGGCCTTGAGGTGTCGTCGGTCGAACGTCTCGCCCTCGACGAAGCCGACGACCAGCACGCCGTCCTCGGGGCGGAAGTCGATCACCGGAGCGCCGACACCCGCCGTCGCCGCGCGACGAGAGTTCTCGAACTCGGCCGGCGCGGTCGATCGCGAACAGGTCGTCGTCCTTGTTCGACACCCGTACGACGAACGCGCCCTGGTCGTTGACGACCTTGTAGTTGCGATTGGTCAGGCCGCCGCTGAGCTCGCTGACCTGCCGCGGGGCACGCAGACGGGCGACCCGGTCGAGCAGAGCGTCGAGGTCGCCGTCCACACGGCGGACGTTACCGGCAGCGGCGGTTCTCGTGCTGGTGGTTCCAGTGACCGTGTGCCCCATTGGCCGCGGCGGCTGCCACCGAGCAGGATCGCCGAGGCCGGGATCAGAAGGAACCAGACGCCCGTGTGGAAGATGACCACGAGGGCGATCGCGATGAACGGTGACAACGCGATCAGCTTCGGTGCGAGGGCCGGCCGCCGATAGGCCGGGCTCATCGGCTGGCGCACAGGCGGCGCCGAGAGCGGCGAAGTCCGGCACCGCGTGCGGGCTGGGGAAGGTCGACGAAGAGCACGTCGAGTTCGTTGCGGGTTCGAGCCAGGCTGGCCTTGGCGTAGCGGTCGCCGTACTCGTCCGGATCCAGCCGGCCGGCCTCGAGATGGGCGTTCAGCGCCTTGTAGGCAGCCTCGCGTTCGATGGTGCCGATGCGGATGGGCGGCGGGGCGTCAGGCGTGCTCATGAGTACATGGTGCGCCCGAACCGCCCGACGCGCCCAGTGCGAAATGTCATCGGGGACGCGCCCGTTCATCTGGCCGCGCTGAGCTCGCTGTCGGCCGCGTTCGACCTGTCCTGAACTTGGTCAACCGGTTCGGGCTCGACCGTTGCCGGTTCTCTGGTGGCGAGTTCGACGAGAACGGCTCGCCACAGAGCGCGCGTCGGCTCCGTCATCGATCGACCGCCGGAGCGGGTCGTGGCGTGCGCAGCAGTATCGGCCAGTACAGGCCGCCGACCAGGAATGAGAAGGTGAGACCGAGCCAGGCCTGCACGGCCATCGCGCGTTCGGCATCGGACAGATCTACGACGTGCACCGGGGGCTCCTCGGGGTGAGCGACGCGTCAGCGCGCTCCCCCCAGGCCGTCATCCGGCCTGGTGGCGCTGTACTTCCTCTTGAATCCAGCAAAGTGAGTATTCGACAAGTCCGATATTCAATTCAAGTAAAGTTGTTCGGATCACAGACATGAACGAACGACCGTCAAGGCGCAGTCGCCGACCGCTACCGTGACGCTGACACCACCGGGAGGTCACCATGCACGTCGGCATCGACAGTTTCGTGTCGACGGTGACCGATCCGTCGACCGGACACGTGATCGGCCCCGAGGAGCGCATCGGGCACCTGCTGGAAGAGATCCAGCTGGCCGACGCGGTGGGCCTGTACTCGTTCGGGATCGGCGAGCACCACCGCGAGGAGTACTACGACTCGGCGCCTCCGGTGATCCTCGGCGCGGCGGCGGCGAGAACGACCCGGATCCGGCTGGGCAGCGCGGTGACGGTGCTCAGCGCCGCCGACCCCGTCCGCGTCTTCCAGCAGTTCGCCACGCTCGATCTGATCTCCAAGGGACGGGTCGACCTCATCGTCGGGCGGGGATCGTTCACCGAGGCGTTCCCGCTGTTCGGACTGGATCTCGCCGACTACGACTCGCTGTTCTCCGAGAAGCTCGATCTGTTGCTCGAGATCCGCGACTCGACGCACGTCACGTGGTCGGGCCACCACCGTCCGGCGCTGACCGGCCAAGGCGTCTACCCCCGGCCACTCCAGAACCCGCTACCGATCTGGGTGGGTGTCGGTGGCACGCCGGAATCGTTCGTCCGCGCCGGGCTGCTCGGCCTGCCGCTCATGGTCGCGATCATCGGCGGCGAGCCTCGCCGGTTCGCGCCGCTGGTCGACCTGTACCGGCGCGCGGGGGCCGAGGCCGGCCATGCCCCGGACGACCTCAAGGTCGGGCTGCACGTCTTCGGCTTCGTCGGCGAGAGCGTGCGCGCCGCGTCCGACACGATCTATCCCGGCTGGCACGAGATGTTCACCCGGGTGTCGCGCGAGCGCGGCTTCCGGGCGCCGACGCGCGAACAGTTCGACGCCACGAGCGGGCCGGACGGCGCGTTCTTCCTGGGCGACCCCGACACCCTCGCCATCAAGCTGCGCCGAGTGTCCGAACAACTGGGCGGGGTCGACCGCGTGTCGCTGCAGATGACCAACCCCCGTCTCGCCCACGCCGACCTGTTGCGCGGCATCGAGCTACTCGGAACGCAGGTCGCCCCGCAAGTCGCTGATCTCTGAGTCAGCGTGCTGATCAGCCGCCAGAATCACCACCGCTTCTCGAGTTCTGGACGACCCCGGGCCGCGGCGACGTTCGAGAGTTAGGTCGTCGAACTGCGCGGCTAGGACTCCGGGCCGTCCTGTCGGGCAGCGGATGGAGAAAGGCGTAGCGGGCACGGGCAGACCCTGGGGAAATAGGGGTTGGCGCGACCGCGCCCGCTACGCCCGTCAAGCGTCCTCCGCCAAGGCCGCCGCGTACATCAACACGCCGAAACCGTAATACCCAACCGCAAGTTAGCCGTACATATTCGGCTAATAGTCCCGTCGCTCGTCCGCGGGCTATTCGGAATTGACCCGCATTGCAATATTCGCCCATTGGGACATGGGATTCATCTGCGCTTTCACCGGTGTTAGCCCGTTGGAGCGAGCGGCGGTGCGGCGGAGGCTCGCCCGGGCAGCAGCCGGACCCCGATCGCCGGCAGGACCAGCACCGAGATCATCCCCGCGGTCACGAGCGCAGCCGCGGTCTGACTGGCGATGTACCTGTCGTCGGCGCCGATCGTGGTGACGACGACGATCAGCGGCAGGGCGGTCGCCGAGAACAAAGCGAGCGCGGCCCGCTCGGAGCGGCCGAGCGAGCGGCGGTAGAACCACAGGGTCGGCCCGCCCCGAGACACCAACAGGAGAACGAAGAACAAGGGGATCGCGGCTATCGCCTGCGGATGGGTGCGAAACGAATCGAGGTCGAGGCGCGCGCCGCTGACGATGAAGAAGATCGGGATGAACACGCCGAAGCCGATCGCCTCGAGTTTGCCCTGAAAGATGATTCCTTCGGTGGTCTCTTCTCGACCGGTCATGGCGGTGCGAATGATGATGCCGGCCGCGAAGGCACCGAGCAGGACGTCCAGACCGAGACGGGTGGCCAGCAGCACGAGGGCGATGATGACCAGCATCGACACTCGCACCGGCAGTTGCGAACTCGAATGCAGCCCGTGGCGCAGCGCGTCGGTGATCCGCTGGCCCCACGGTCGTCGAGCGGCCAGCGCGAATGATCCGGCCAGCAGACCGAAGCCGATCAACAGCAGGGCGGTGAGGGCCGGGTGCGTTCGTCCGAGAAGGAGCGCGATGAGAACGATCGGGCCGAACTCACCGACGCTCCCCACCGCCAAGACGTGCCGGCCCAAGGGCGTCGCCAGAATGCCTTGATCGCGAACGATCGGCAGCAGCGTTCCGAGTGCGGTCGTGGTCAGCGACAGGCCGATCACGACCTCGCCGTGCCGATGGCCGGCGATAAGAAGGACCACGGCCACGATTGCCGCGATCAGCAACGACCCGGCCCAGCTCAGGGCCGCCAACGTCAACGGACGGCCACGGACGACGCGCAGATCGAGTTCGTAGCCGGCCAGGAACATCAACAGCGCCAGCCCGAGGTTGGCGAAGTCGGCGACGATGCCGGTCGGCGCGATCCGGTCGAGCGCGACCGGCCCGAGCAGAACGCCGAGAAGGATCTCGATGACGACTCCGGGGATCGCGAATCGCGCCAGCAGCGTCGCGACGACGGGAGCGACGACGGCAGCCCCGGCGATCCACGCCAACTCGCCAACGTCGAGCACCGTCACCGACATCACGTTAAGCCAAGCCGATGCGCGACCGTCACCTGATCGCTAAGAACTCCAAACAAATCACACACGGACTTGACATCGCGTCCGCGGTGCGTCAGGATTTGCTCAGAAGCCCGGATCGAACCCCCGACGATCCGGGCTTCTTCATGTCCCGGGCACACGACTGTGCCCCATGACCGTGACGCGTCATGGGCACTTGGTTGTACCTGAATGAGGGACTCGGGCCCAGAATCACGGGCCGGAATCACGTAGTAGCGGCGGACCTACGTGGACGTCCGCAATCCCCCGAGTGCAGGCCGTCCTTGGCCCTGGTCGTCGTGCGACGGGGCTGGGAAAAGCTCACCCCCGCGAGCTATTCATGCCGTACGTCTCACGCTGACAACACGATGATCGTCGCACACGGTAACCAAAAATGGCAAGTCTTGGGCTCAGATTAGATAAATCGTCACTCAAAGTAGCAACGCGTGGCGATTGCCGCGTCCCCACCGTCGCCTTCCGTTCGCCCAACGCCGCGGCCATGATCGAGGGATGGGCAGTGTCTTCATGCACGCGGTGGTGTCGGTCGACGGGTTCATCGCGGACGCGGACGACGACGTCGGCCCCCTGTTCGACTGGTACTTCAACGGCGACACCGAGATCGTGCCCGGCGGCCCGTTCAAGGTCACCGCGGCGTCGGGCGAGTACGTGCGCTCGATGTGGGGGCGCATCGGCACGACGGTGATGGGACGGCACCTGTTCGACCTGACCAACGGCTGGGAGGGGACGCCGCCGGCCGGTGATCACATCGTCGTCGTGACGCACCGTCCCCGACCGGACGGCTGGCACCCCGAGGCGTCCTGCCGCTTCATCGACGACATCGCCGACGCCATCGCCGCGGCCCGCGAGCTGGCCGGGGACCGCGACGTGGCGATCACCGCCGGCGACATCGGGGGGCAGGCGTTGGCGCTCGGCCTGGTCGACGAGGTCGCCATGGACGTCGTGCCCGTGGTGTTCGGCGCGGGCAAGCGCTACTTCGGGTCGCTCGGCGCACGACAGTTGCTGGAGGACCCGGACGTCGTCATCCGGGGCGAGCGAGTGCTGCATCTGCGGTACCGCGTCCGGCGCTGATGTCTGCGGCGTAGCTTGGGAATCGTGACGCATCTCGGTTATCAGATCCCCAACTTCACCTATCCCGGAGTCGCCCCCGAGCAGCTGTTCGCCACCGTGCGGCAGCAGGCGGTCGAGGCTGAGAGCTCCGGCTTCGACACCGTGTTCGTGATGGACCACTTCTATCAGCTGGCCGGCCTCGGCCGGCCCGATCAGAACATGATCGAGTGCTACACGCTGCTCTCGGCGCTGGCGCAACACACCAGCCGGGTGACGCTGTCCTCGCTCGTCACCGGCAACACCTACCGCCATCCGTCCCTGCTCGCCAAGACGATCACGGCACTCGACGTCGTGTCGGGCGGACGCGCTCAGCTCGGCATCGGAGCCGGTTGGTTCGAACTGGAGCACGACTCGCTCGGCTTCGAGTTCGGCACGTTCACGGACCGCTTCGAGCGACTCGAGGAGTCGCTGCAGATCGTGCTGCCGCTGCTGCGCGGCGAGCAGGTCACGCTGGACGGCAAGTGGTACCAGGTGCGGGATGCGATGAATCACCCCGCGCCGCTCAGCCGCATCCCGGTGATGATCGGTGGCGGCGGCGAGCGCAAGACGCTGCGCATGGTCGCCCAGTACGCCGACGAGTCGAACCTGATCTGCGGGGTCGACGAGATTCCGCGCAAACTCGAGGCCCTGGCCGGGCATTGCGCCGACCTCGGCCGCGACCGGTCCGAGATCACCGTCTCGTACCTGACGAGCGTGTGCATCGCGCCAACGCACGAGCAGGCCGTCGCCGACCTCGACTCCTACATCGCGCGCCAACCCGAGGGCGCGGCCCGGCGGAACATGGTGATCGTCGGCAGTCCCGACGAGGTGGCCGAGCAGTACGCCGCGTTGCTCGAGACAGGCATCGACGGAGTCGCCATGAATGCGCCCGCCAACGGTCACGTCGAAGGACGCGTCGCCCTGCTGGGCGAGACGCTCGCACCGCTGTTCGTCGGAGGACGCTCATGAAGTTCACCCATCTCGGGCGCTCCGGGCTGACCGTGTCCCGCCTGTGCCTCGGCACGATGAACTTCGGTCCGTTGACCAGCGAGGCCGACGCTCACTCGATCATGGATTCGGCCCACGACTACGGCATCAACTTCTTCGACACCGCCAACGCCTACGGCCTGCGCTCGGCCGGCACTTCCGGCGAGGGCGAAGGCAAGGGGTCGACGGAGACGATCATCGGCCGCTGGTTCGCCCAGGGCGGCGGCCGCCGGGAGCGAACGGTCCTGGCCACGAAGCTCTACGCCGACATGGGCGACTGGCCCAACGAAGGCAAGCTCTCGGCGCTCAACATCCGCCGGGCGCTGGACGCGAGCCTGACCCGGCTGCAAACCGACTACATCGATCTGTACCAGTTCCACCACATCGACCGGACGACACCGTGGGACGAGATCTGGCAGGCCATCGAGGTCGCCATCACCGCGGGCAAGATCCTCTACGTCGGCAGCAGCAACTTCGCCGGCTGGCACATCGCCCAGGCCCAGGAGGCCGCCCGCCGGCACCACCTCACCGGGCTGTCGAGCGAGCAGTCGTTCTACAACTTGATCACCCGCGAGATCGAGCTCGAGGTCATCCCCGCGGCCGAGCACTACGGCCTCGGCATCATTCCCTGGTCACCGTTGCAGGGCGGGCTGCTCGGCGGCGTGCTGCGCAAGGAGCGCGACGGCCGGCGGCGAGTCGAAGGACGGGCCGCGGCGACACTCGAGGCCAAACGCTCGCAGATCGAGGCCTACGAGGACTTCGCCGACGAGCTGGGCCACGAACCCGGCGACGTCGCGCTGGCCTGGCTGCTGCACCAGCCCGCCGTCACGGCCCCGATCGTCGGCCCGCGTACCCAGGACCAGCTCGACGCCGCCGTCCGCGCGCTCGACGTGGATCTCGACGAGAAGGCGCTCACCCGACTGGACGAGATCTTCCCCGGCTACCGCACGGCACCCGAGCAGTACGCCTGGTAGCAACCGCGGAATGGGTTGATCCGGCCATCGATCAGATCGGCGCGCTCACCCGTTTCGAGAACAGGGTGCCGGCGAGTTTCACGCTGCCACGATCGCTGCCGACCGGTCGGGGCGACGACGAAGGCAGTCGGATGAGGCGTTCGAGTTCGTTCTCGAGCTGACGCGGCGGGCGATAACCGTGGCGACTGAGGATGTCGAGCAGGGCGTCGACCGAGTGGGCCACGGTGAACCGGCTGGCCGCCGTACTCCGCTCCTGCGCCGACATCGATCCTTCGAGGATCGCGGCCCGGATGCCCCAGGCCAGCGCCTCGGCGTTGTCGGGGTCGACGAGAGTCACGGCGCCGCAGTCGGTCTCGGGCAGGCCGCCGTCGTCGGACGCCACGACGCGGCAGCCCGCGTGCTGGGCCTCGATGGAGACGATTCCGAACGTCTCGTGCCAGTACTGGCCGTTGGACGGCATGAGGACGATGTCGTGATCGGCCATGAGGGCGGCCATCGCCTCGGGCGTCTTGCGCGCGGAGACGACCGCGATGCCGGGGTGCGCGGCGAGCAGCTGCTCGATGACCTGGCCCTGCGGCTTGTCCGACCCCGCGGTCGTCACCGTGAACTCGAGCGCGGGATCGTCGGCGATGACATCGACGTGCAGCATCGAGAGCAACGTGTAGATGCCCTTTTCCGGGCTGAGTCGTCCGGCGTAGAGGATGCGGGTCGTGCCCGCCGGGCGAGCGCTGCGGTGCTGGTCGGCGAACGGCGGCTCGGCGAACGGATAGACGACGTGCACCGAGACGAGGTCGACATCGAGGAAGTCCGACCACAGCCGAGCCGCGTACCGGCTGGTCGCGATCAGGACTCGGTCGCGGACGCTCTCGATCGCGAAGGCGCGGTACTTCTCGCGCAACGGCGGCGGGTTGTGCAGAATCTGGAACGACGGGTTCACGGTCGTCACGGCGGCGATGTCGTTGACGAACACCACCGTCCCGTCCAACGCGCTCACGTCGGCGAGGTGCGGCAACGACCGGAACGGCACGTCGGTGAACTGATCGCGACCGTCGGCGTCACCGAGGCCGATCGTGATCACCTGGGCCGCGACTCCGCGTCGGTTCAGCTCCCGCACCTGACCGGCGGTGTAGTTCTCGGACCCGCCGGTGCCGGCGGGAAGGATGTTTCCGGGCGACCAGATGAAGGAGATCACGCAATCTCTTCGCGGACCGCGACGGCCCTGGCTCGTGTATCGCCGAGGGCGAAACCAGCTTGTTGCTGATGTGCGACAGAGCCTCAGTGACCCCGACTCTACAGGGAAAGCAACGCCTGGCGGGCGAGCGTGACCTATTCGGAGCCGGTCGTCTCGTAGTCCTCGATCCGGGCCTGCATCAGCTGCTTCACCAGCTCGACCGGCAGGTCGCGGTCATACGGAAGCTTGATGAACCCCGCCCCGGACTCGTATCCGGCGGCGTCGACCGCGTCCTTCTGGGTAGCGAAGAATGGCGGCGAGAAGCGCAGCGAGCAGTGGTTCTTGAAGTTCTGGAGCATCCACAGATTCGTGTTCTTGCCGCGGACGTAGGTCGGGAGGTTGTACTTCAGTTCTTCGCGCGCCTCCGGATCGGCCGCGCGGCTGAGTTTCCTGAGCTGCTCGAGGTGCGGGCGCTGGACGTCGTTCAACTGGAGGAAGAAGTCATCGACGCTTGACCGTCTGGGCATCGGCATACGGCCAACGTACCCACCGGGCGCGACCGCGACGAGGCCGATACGTTCGCTTTCCTTCGTGATCAGGCGCATGCTGCGCAAGGACGGTGAGTGGACAGGGGACGCGGGGGTTTCCCGAACCATGGATGTGGCGGGAGCGTAGATCTCGCCATGGTGGGCCGTCGCTCTGAATCGACAGTCCCCGGCCGCGAACCCACTATGCGGGATCTTGATCCGGTCGGGGGCTCTCCTCCTGCCTGCCGAGCGCGCGTGCCTCGCCGGAATCCCCCGTACCGGTCGGGGCACGCGCCCCGCACTTGATTTTGAGACCGACTGGTCTAATCTCGGTTTTAGACCAGTCGGTCTAAACATTGCAGCAGTCGGAGTAGCCATGTCCAGCACCGTTTTCGGCGTCGGTTTCGACGCCCGGGACGCCCACGCCATCGCCACCTTCTGGGCCCAGGTCCTCGGCCGCGGAGTCTCTGACGGCGGCAACGCCGACAACGCCACCGTCGACGCCGATCCGAACGTCGCCGGCTCGCGCATCGGCTTCCACCGGGTGGCCGAAGGCAAGTCGGTCAAGAACCGGATGCACTTCGACCTCATCACCAGCGAGTTCGACGCCGAGGTCGAACGGCTCACCGCGCTCGGTGCGACCAAGCTCAACGAGGTCAACGCCGGCGCTCACTGGGTGACCTTCGCCGACCCCGAGGGCAACGAGTTCGACCTCATCGACGGCTGACGGCCTTCGAGATCACGAACGTAGCGGGAGCCGCGTGAGTGCAGCCGGCGGCCCGGGCAAGCGGTCGGCCCGCGCCCGCTTGCTCGACGCCGCCGATCAGCTGTTCTACGACGAGGGCATCCGGACGGTCGGCGTCGACCGCGTCCTCGAGAAGTCGGGTGTCGCGCGCGGCTCGCTCTACTACAACTTCGGCGGCAAGGACGACCTCGTCCGTACCTACCTGCACAACCGCCACGCCAAGTGGGCGGCCCGCATCGACGAGGAGTTGGCGACGGCGGCGACGCCTCGCGACAAGATCCTCGCGATCTTCGACGCCCTCGCCGATCTCTTCGCGCAACCTGGCTTCCGGGGCTGCGCGTTCATCAACGCCGCCGCCGAAGCCCAGCCCGGCAGCGCCGAGGAGCTCGCCACCAAGGACTTCCGGACGTGGCTGCACGAACTGTTCGGCGCGCTGGTGCGGACAGCCGACTTTCACGCCCCCGACAAGCTGGCCGCTCAACTGATCATGCTCTACGACGGCGCGAACATCTCGGCCCAGCTCGACCACAACCCCTCCGTGGCCGGTTCGGCGCGCGACGCCGCGGCCGATCTGCTCGACACGGCGGCGCGGGGAAGCAGCTGACCTTACCGATAGCCTTGGAGCCGCAGAAGGTGAGGCGATCGCAGCGAGGAGAACCACGATGCCGGTGCTAGGAGTGGGCGGGATCTTCTTCCGCGCCGAGGATCCCGCCGCGTTGACGGCCTGGTATCGCGACCATCTCGGTGTCGGCGCCGGCTGCGCCGCCCCCGACACCGGCCCGGCCGACGAATGGTCGTGGAACACCCAAGGCGGACCGCTCGTGTTCGCACCGTTCGACGCTGCGACCGACCACTGGGCGGCGAGCCGGCAATACATGCTCAACCTGCGGGTCAGCGACCTCGCCGGGCTGCTCGAACAGCTCGAGGCCGATGAGATCGCGGTGACCGTCAACCCCGAATGGGACACACCCGAGACCGGCCGGTTCGCGCGCATACGCGATCCCGAGGGCAACGAGATCGAGTTGTGGGAGCCGCCGGCCTGACGGCGACGTCAGAGCTGGGTCGCGGTTCGGACGAGCGCGGCGACGGCGGCCGACCGGCTGTGCGGTGGCCAGGCGATGACCGTCATGACGGTCGGCGCGTCCACCACCGGGATCGCGACCAGGCCCTCGCGCAAGTGGGCGCGGCCGGACTCCGGCATGACGACCGACGCCCGGCCGAGCGCGATCAGTTGGAAGAGCTGGGTCTGGTCGCGGACGGCCGGCCCCGGACCGTGCGGGGCGGTGCCGTCGCGACCGATCCGGCGCGGCCCCGGCAGACCCGGGATGTCGGTCACCTCGGCCAGCGTCAGCTGCGGCCGCACCGTCAGCGGATGTCCGGCCGGCAGGACGACGACCTGCCCTTCGGAGCCCAGGATCTCGGTGTCGAGACCGTCGACCGGGTCGAAGGGCAGATGCAGCAACGCGACATCGGCCCGACCGTCGTGCAGGACGACCTGCTGGTCGCCCATCGCACAGAGCATGACCTCGACGGGGACGGCATCCGGCTCAGCGGCATAGGCGCCGAGCAGCTTCGCGAGCAGCTCGCTGGAGGCACCGGACTTGGTCGCGAGGACGATCCCGGTCGAGCCGTCGGCGACCGCGGCCCGACGGGTTCGCCGCTCGGCGGCCTCGATCGCGGTCAGCGCCCGGCGTCCCTCGCTCAGCAGCACCGCACCGGCGCCGGTCAGCGCCACTCCCCGACTCGTCCGCTCGAGAAGGCTCGTACCGAGGCGGTGTTCGAGCTGACGGATCGCCCGTGACAGCGGCGGTTGGGCGATTCCCAGGCGGGCCGCGGCGTGCCCGAAATGCAGCTCCTCGGCCACGGCGATGAAGTACCGCAGTTCGCGCGTCTCCACGCCTCCACAGTACGTCGCGATACCCGGCGGGTATTGGTCATCACCCGATCGGTCTTGGCGCCTGCGCCAGCGCCAGGACGACCATGGAACTACCGACGACTCCAGGAGATCGAATGCGCTACCGCACTCTCGGCCGCACCGGCATCAAGGTCACTCCGTACGCGCTCGGCGCGATGATGTTCGGTGCGCTCGGCAACCCCGACCACGACGACTGCATCCGGATCATCACCAAGGCCCTCGACGCGGGGATCAACTTCGTCGACACCGCCGACCGGTACTCGGCCGGCGAGTCCGAAGAAATCGTCGGCAAGGCGATCAAGGGACGCCGCGACGAGATCGTGCTGGCCACGAAGTTCTACGGCCCGATGGGTGACGATCCGAACCGGCAGGGCGCGTCGCGGCGTTGGATCATGACGGCGGTCGAGGATTCGCTGCGGCGGTTGCAGGTCGACCACATCGACCTCTATCAGCTGCACCGGCCGACCCCGGACACCGACATCGACGAGACGCTGTCGGCCCTGACCGACCTCGTCCGCAGCGGCAAGGTCCGCGCGATCGGCTCGTCGACGATGCCGGCGTCGGAGATGGTCGAGGCCCAGTGGACGTCCGAACGTCGTGGCTTCGAGCGCTTCCGCACCGAACAGCCGCCGTATTCGATCTTGAACCGTGGCATCGAGGCTGAGGTGCTGCCCGTCGCGCAGCGCTACGGAATGGGAACGCTGGTGTGGAGCCCGCTCGCGAAGGGCATGCTCACCGGCCGCATCCGCAAGGGGCAGGACACCGATCTGCGCCGGACTTTCTTCACCAGCTTCAGCGACGAGCCGCGTCTCGACGCCGTCGAGAAGATCATCCCGCTCGCCGCCGAGGCCGGACTGCCGATGACGCACTTCGCGATGGCGTTCGTGGTCGCGCATCCCGGCGTGACGAGCGCGATCCTCGGCCCCCGCACGATGGAACAGTTGGACGATCTGCTGGCGGGCGTCGACGTCACGCTGTCCGACGATCTGCTCGATCGCATCGACGACATCGTCCCGCCGGGGACCGACGTCGGCGCGCCCGATCAAGCCGCCTACGTTCCACCGGCTCTGCAGTCGGCCGCTCTGCGCCGCCGGCCGGTCGAAGATCGCGGCGTGGCTTGACGAATTAGTTGTAGATTGCATAATAGTTATTATGTCTACAACTAATACAAGGCAACGAGTCCTGCTGATCGGCGCGTCCCGCGGTCTAGGCCTGGCCCTGGCCCGCGAGTGGGCGCGCGACGGACGCCACGTCGTCGCCACTGTGCGCGGCTCGGCCCGCACCCCGCTGCACGAGCTCGCCGACACATGGCCGGAGTCGATCGAGATCGAGAACCTCGACGTCACCGAGCCCGCTCAGATCGCGGCGCTGCACGAGCGGTTGGCGCCGCGGACGTTCGACCTCCTGTTCGTGAACGCCGGGGTGACCAACCAGCCCGAGGGCACCGTCGCCCAGACCTCGACCGACGAGTTCACCCGAGTCATGATCACCAACGCGCTCAGCCCGATGCGGGTCGTCGAGTCACTCCAGGACCTCGTCGAGCCGGCGGGCACGATCGGCGTGATGTCGTCGGGTCAGGGCAGCGTGGCCAACAACGAGCGCGGCGGTCACGAGGTCTACCGCGGCAGCAAGGCCGCGCTCAACACGTTCATGCGCAGCTATGCCGCTCGCACCGGTGACGATCCGCGGACGCTGGTTCTCATGGCGCCGGGGTGGGTGAGTACCGAACTCGGCGGCCCGGACGCCCGACTCAGTGTCGACGACAGCATCCCCAATGTGGTCAAGACCCTCGACGCCCTGCAGGGCCGGCCGGGCCTGCACTACGTCGACTACCTCGGCCGGACCGTGGCCTGGTGACCGCGAAGCAGGCCTGGGCGCTGATGCAGCAGTTCGTCGAGTCCCAGAACCGCCGGGCCGAACTGGCCGAGACGCTGGGCTTCCGTCTGGGCGGTGGCCGGGGCAAGGTCCTCTTCCAGCTTCGCGACGGGCCGCTGACCCTCGGCCAGCTGGCCGATGCCAACGGCCTGGACGCGCCGTACACGACGCTGGTCGTCGACAAGCTCGAATCCCACGGCCTGGTCGAACGCCGGCCGCATCCCGACGACCGGCGGCGCAAACTGGTCGCGCTCACGGTCGCCGGACGCACGGCCATCGCGACCGCCGACACCGTGCTGTTGCGGCCGCCGGCGCCGCTCAAGAAGCTCCCCGCGGGCGATCTGGCCCGGCTGACCGAACTGCTCACCCGCCTCGTCGGGGCCGACGCGCGCTGAGATCAACCGGACGGCAGGCGGCGCGCGACCAGCGGGATCTCCTCGCGCATGTCGGCGAGTACCTCGAACGTCGAGGAATCGAGCACGGTACCGAAATGCTCCGCGAGCTCGTCCATGCTCGCCGGCCGATCACCGGGTGACACCCAGCCCTCGGCGACCGCGGTGAAGACGCGCGCATAGCGACCGGCGACGGCCGAGATCACCTCGTTGGTCACCGGGCACCGGTCGCTGGCCAGCAACAGCACCAGCGGTGTCACGTACTCCGGACGCGCCCGCGGACCGAGCGCGCCGAAGACGTCCGCGGCGCCCTGGGTGCGTCCCGGGTTGGTGAGGGCGACCGGAGCGACGGAGTTGACCCGGATCGCGTGGTCGGCGCCCTCGATCGCCAGTGTGTGCATCAGGCCGACGATGCCCGACTTGGCCGCCGAGTACGACGCCATCGTCCGCATGCCGAACAGGCCCGCACTCGACGTGATGTTCACGATCCGCCCGCCACCGGCGGCCGCCATCGGCGCGAAGGCGGCGCGGCTGACGAGAAAGGTGCCCAGCACGTGGACGGCCAGCATGTCGCTCATCTGGGCCGCGGTCTGCTCGGGAAATGGTGCTCCGTTGACGATTCCGGCGTTGTTGACCACGGCGTCCAGGCGGCCGAACGACGTCAGGGCCAGCTCGACGAGTGCGTTGGCGTCGGCCTCGATCGCCACCGAACCGACGTGCGCGACCGCCCGCCCGCCGGCCGCCTCGATCTCGTCCACGACCGTTTCGGCCAGCGCACGGCCGTCGGGTGCGCGCCCCCGGTCGTTGACCACCACCGCGGCCCCGTGGGCGGCGAACGCGAGCGCGAAGTCGCGGCCCAGACCGTGCCCGGCGCCGGTGACGATCACCGTCTGACCCTCGAACGACGAAGCGGTCATGGCTGTGACTCCTGACGACGGGGCGCCTTCGGGGCGCGCGACGATCCGAACCATAGCCACCCCGGCCACCGAGTCGGGCGCCCGTTGACAGGCCCGGCCACTTTTCCTAGCGTGAACAGCCAACAACCAAACGATCGGTTGAATAGTGTCATCGCCGCAGCACCGCCAGCCGAAGGCAGGTCCCATGTCCAAGCCCCAAGATCTTCCGCACGCCGTACCCCCTGAGGCGTTCATGCCGTGGAAGGAGAACTGGTTCTTCGTCGGCGTCGACCCGGCGACCCGCGTCGCGATCTCGTTCCACTGGTCGATGCGGCCACAGTCCGACGAGGGGATCTTCACGGCCAAGTTCGCCATCGACGGCGAGGAGTTCCGTCACGTCGGCCGGTCGCCGATCCCCCGTGACATGACCACGCTGCACCCCGTGGCCGACGCCAACCTCTCGCTCGAGATCGTCGAGCTGGGCCAGCAGTACCGCGTGCGGTTCAGCAACGACGAGATCGACGCCGACGTCCGCTACACCGGGCGCTTCGAGACGTTCGACTTCGGCGAGGGCTACGTCAACCCCGGACAGTCGATCTTGGGCGAGGCGGCGCGCACGGTCTATCCCTTCAATCACCAGGAGCAGGGGCTCGACGTCGACGGCGTCGTGACGATCAAGCGGCCCGGGTCGGAGCGCACGATCAAGATCGGCGGATGGGCCAGCCGCGACCACTCGTGGGGATTCCGCGACGACCACACGTTCGTCAGCCACCACTGGATCTGCGCGTCCTTCGAGGACCGCTTCGTCCAGGGCACGGCCATGCACGAACGTTCGTACGACTCGGGCATGAAGTTCGGCGGCTTCGTCTCGAGCGCGGCCGGCATCGATCCGACCGTCGAACTCGACCTGTCCGAGATCTACTGGACCGAGGACGACTCGGCCCCGCTCCCACCCATCACCACCGACGTGAACTACGTGATCACGACCGCCAGCGGCGAGCGGATCCCGATCATCGCGCGGGTGAGCGCCGACTACGGGCGGCTGGACCTCCACTTTCGCAACAAAGAGCGCACCGAGGCCTACGAGGACCGGCTCATCTACTGCGACTTCATCCAGCCCCTGACCGGCCAGGTCGGCGCCGGTGTGCTGGAACTGGGCAAGGTGCTGCGCGGGGCGGACGCGGTGGCGCAACTACGTCGACCCGAAGCCGTCGCGCGCTGATCCGCGGGGTAGAGCGTCGGCCTTGATCGACATCGCTCTGGTCGCCAGGTGGCTGTAGCTGCAACACTGACGCCGACACCGCCACCGCCCGGAGGTTCGCCATGCCCGACTTCCCCTCGATCTCGCACGCCGCCATCACCGTCAGCGATCTCGACCGCAGCACCCGGTGGTACACGGCCCTGATCGGGTCCGATCCCGTACTCGACGAGGACGAGGCCAAGGGCGCGTACCACCACACCGTCTGGGCGTTGGCCGGCGGCCAGCTCTTCGGCCTCCACGCCCACGTCGCCCCGGGCGATGGATCATTCGACGGAAGCAACGTCGGGCTCGACCATCTCGCCTTCACCTGTGGGACGCGCGGTGAACTCGAACAGTGGCAGAGCCGGCTCGACGAGCTGGGCATCGCGCACAGCGGCATCGACGACCAGCACTACGGTTCCGGCTTGTCGTTCCGCGACCCCGACGGCGTCGCTCTCGAGTTCTTCGCACCGCCCGGAACCTGAGCCCGGCCGCAGAACCAGGGTCCGTCGCGATGAGCGAGGTCGTTCTCTACCACCATGTCCAAGGCATCACCACGGGCTTCTTGGCGTTCGCCGACCAGCTGCGGGCCGCCGGCCACGTCGTTCACACTCCCGATTTGTTCGACGGTGCCACGTTCGACTCGATCGACGCGGGAATGGACTTCGCCGAGCGGGTTGGCTTCGGTGAACTCATCGGGCGCGGCGTGGACGCCGCCGCCCAGTTGCCGCGCGACATCGTCTACGCCGGGATGTCGTTCGGAGTCCTACCCGCTCAGAACCTCGCGCAGACCCGCCCCGGCGCGCGTGGAGCTGTCCTCATCGACGCCTGCGCCCCGGTCACGACTTTCGGCGAAAGTTGGCCCGCAGGGGTCCCGGTGCAGATCCACGGGATGGACGCCGACGCGTTCTTCGCTGGCGAAGGCGATATTGACGCAGCCCGGCACATCGTCGCCGACGCCGGCCGCAGCTACCGCGCGGAGCTGTTTCTCTACCCGGGCGACAGACATCTGTTCGCCGACGCCAGTTTGGCCTCGTACGACCACACGGCCGCGGACCTCATGACGCGCCGGGTCGTCGCCTTCCTCGACACGATCGACTAACCCCCCTGTCGGCGGGGATCTCCCTTCGGCGGCGCCGGTCTTCACGGCAGCATGTCCGCCGATGGCATCCTGTTTTGTGTGCGACTGCAAGCGGTGGTGGACGACGTCGCGACGATTGTCGACGCGGTGTCTCACTCGCTGGGCCATGAACTGTCGCTGCACAGCGAGCTCGCCGTCGATGTCTACCGGGTGCACCGAGCCGGTGCGGAGCCCGATCTGGTGGTCCGCGCGTTCGGACCGCTGGTGGAGCGCGACTCGGTGGACGCAGCCGCGCACGTGTTGTACAGGCTGGCCGGCACGCGCTTTCCGGCCGAACGGTGCCCGACCGACCAACCAGTACTGCCGATCGGTGACGGCCGGCACCTGCTCGTCACCGAGTTCATCGATCGGTCGCCGGCACCGAGTCGGGGGTTCGCTCTGGCCTGGTGCGCCGGCCTACTCGCCCGGCTGACGATGCAGTCCGGCGCCGATCTCCCGCCCGGAGGTGGTTGGCACCGCCTCGGCTCCACGCCGTCCCGAGAAATAGACGAGGCGCTTCGCCTCGCCGGGCAGATCGGTTCGTCCGTCGCCGAACTCGCCGACACCCTCGCCGACGCCGACGACGGCGCTGGTCTGCCCGAAGCGCTGATCCACGCCGACCTGACCCCACCGAATCTCATCCCGCAGGGCGACCAGCGCCCGATCGTCATCGACTGGATCGGCGTCGGACGTGGACCGCGCGCGTGGCCCTTGGCCTTCCTGTTGTTCGCCGCCGGTCCGCACGGCGCTGCCCGGGGCCTCGAGCGCTATGCCGCCACAATCACGCTGACCGAGGAAGAACGCCACCGGCTCCCGGATCTCATGATCGCGCGGCCTTTGACGCTCGACCTGTGGTCGGTGGCGCACGAGCGCATCACGCCCCAGCAGGCAATCGCTCGCCACCGGGCGCACCGTGCCCGCGCCGCGGCGGTCGCCGGCGCTCTCAGCGCCGCCAGCTGAGCCCACCGTCCGTCGTGACGGGACCAAATCCTCTGTCACCGGTGCGCCAAGGAGCGCACGCTCGAGACACAACGACGGCGGGAGCCAGAATGCAACTCGATCAAGTCATAGACGAGATTTCCCAGTGATGTCCGGGCCGGCCGAACAGTTCCAACGCGTCCAGATCAACGATGGCGAGACGGTCGTCGCCTCAGCGGAAGTAGTCACTTCAGGCGGTGTGGCCCGAGCCCGCCTGCACGCCGAATCAGGGCACCTGCCGGCGGGTACGCGCGCTCATCTGGTCGAGGCGCTGCTCGAGCTCGAGGCGGTGCGCAGCTGCTCTCACCTCGAGGTGACGATTCCCGTCGGGGACGCCGAGAGTCTGTTACGACTCGAAGCACTCGCGGAGTCGACCGAGATGCACGCCGCGGGATCAAGCACGCTCGTCGACGCCACCTTCCCTGCCCACGAGGGGCGTCAGCTGCGGCGGTAACGGATGTGCGTGGCCAGCGGCGAGGACAAGACCTCGACCGGCTCGAAGCCGAACGACGCGATCCCGTCGAAGATCCGCTCCCCCGAACCGAGCAGGACAGGAGCGATGTCGAGGGTGAGCTCGTCGATCACGTCGGCCTGCAGCGCCTGGCGAACGGTCGAGGCCCCGCCGGCGATGTCCACGCCGGCGTCCCCGGCCGCCGCACAGGCCGCGGAGTACGCCGCGTCGAAGCCGTCGGTGACGAAGTGGAACGTGGTTCCCCCGTCCAGCTGGATCGGATCGCGAGCGTGATGGGTCAGCACGAACACCGGCGCGTGGTACGGCGGCTCGGCGCCCCACCAGCCCGTCCATTCCTCGTCCCATTCCCCCCGGATCGGGCCGAACATGTTGCGCCCCATCACATACGCGCCCCGGGGCCGCATGAGCCACTCGGCCGCGAGCTGGTCGCCCTCGGTTGCCCGCGGATCCCCCATGTGCCAACGATGCAGCTCGTGACCCCGCTGGCCCAGCCCGTTCTCCAGGCTCTGGTCGGGCCCGGCGACGAAGCCGTCCAGCGAGATCGACATGTGACAGGTCGTGTCCGGCACGAAGAGCTCCCGAGGTGGTTTCGACCGACAAGTGGCGTGGGGACGATAACAGTGGGTCGACCGGACCACCGCTCCCGTCACCACTCCGAATTGGCGGCGAGTAGTTGTCGAAACCGGGCCGCCTCGTTCGTGGTGATGCAAAGCCCGGCGCGACGTTCGGGCGACGACGAGAGGACGGCAACGATGGCCGACATCGAGGCGACCGGCGCAGCGAGACCATTTCGATTCGGGGTTGTCGCCCCCATCAGGACTGATCTGCCGACCTGGCGAGACCAGGTGCACCGGATCGCCGACCACGGTTACTCGACCCTTCTGATGCCCGACGTCCAGCAGTGGCAGCCGGCGCCCGGCCCCACGCTGGCGGTCGCCGCGACGCTCACCGACCTGCGGGTCGGCACGTGGGTCTACGCGTCGCCGCTGCGCACCCCCTCGAGCCTGGCGTGGGAGGCGCACTCGCTGTCGGTGCTGACCGAAGGTCGCTTCGAAATGGGCATCGGTACCGGGCGACCCGGCATCGAAGACGAACTTCGCCAGTTGGGTCTGCCGGTCGTGACCCCCGGCGAGCGGCTGTCTCAGGTGCGCGAAGCCGTCACGTCACTACGGAATCTCGACGGCCCCGACCTCCGTACGCCGGTCGTGATGGCCGTGCGGGGACCGAAGGCTCGGGCGATGGCAGTCGATCTTGCCGATACCGTCACGTTCCCCGCGATGCCCGGCGACTCTCGGGCTGACATGGTGCGCATGGCGGCCGATTTCCGTGCCGTCCGAGACGTCGAACTCGCGCTGCACGTGTCAGTGGTCGGCGACGCCGTGTCGCCGTTCATGGCGCCGCCCGACACGAACCCGGCCGAGTTGCGCGCGGCCGACTCGCTGGTGGTACTTCCCAGTGACCCGGCGGAGGCGATCGAGGAACTCCGGCGGCGACGAGAGGAAATCGGCTTCTCCTACATCGTCATCGGCGCCAACGCCGCCGATGCGTTCGCCCCGGTCGTCGCCGAGCTGGCCGGACATCTTTGACGGACGTACTCGGCCCAGCCGCCCTCACGTCTGTAGCGATCTCTCCCGATAGCCTGCGCGACGTGGAGTTGATCGAGGCAGCAGGGGCGGAGTTCGAACGGGTTGTTCGTCAGCTTCCGGCGGACTCATGGGAGTGGCCGACGCCGTCGGACATCTCGGTACGCGAGTTGGTCGAACACGTCGTCGTGGGAAACCGGCTCACCGCGCTCCTGCTCGAGGGCGCCGACCGCACCGACGCGCGAGCCATGCTCACCGGTGATCAACTCGGGGACGATCCGATCGCGGCGGTGGTCGAGTCGACCCGGCGTCAGGCCCACGCGTTCGCCGCAACGCCGCTCGACCAGAGCGTCCCCGGCCCGAAGGGCGCGGTTCTCGCCGCTGACTACGTGCGGTTCCGCCTGATCGACCTCGTCGTTCACGCCTGGGACCTTCTGCGGGCCGCACGACTCGACGAGGCACTGGATCCACACATCGTCGACGGCGTGATCATCGTGGTCGAACCGCACCTCGCCGACCTGCTCGCCTATGGCGCCTACGGTGCCGGTCCGAGCGGCACGCTGCCCGCCGACGCATCGCCGCAGAGCCGGCTTCTCGACTGGTTCGGTCGCCGGCCATGATCGTCGACTCGACGCGCGCCTAGCCGGTCGACGACCGGATCCACAGGCCGTCAACGTCGACGAGGAGCGTATCTCCCTGCATCAAGGTGCCCGCCACAAAGATCTTGCGGCCTTCTTCGCGAGTGATTCGCACGGTGAAGGTCAGTGGTTGGCCCAGCATCGTCGGCGCCCGGAAATTGACATTGAGGTAGGCCGTAAGCGTGCGGTCGCCACCTGAGCCGGCGAGCCAGCTCATGACTTCATCGAAGAACAACGGGATGGCGGCGCCGAAGACCGAGCCGAGGCCGCCCCGGTAGAACGGCCCGAAGGTGATGCGCCCGTGAACCTGTTTGTCCTCGAAGGTGTCCATCTCGTACTCGGGCACCAGGGCCTGACCCCGACCCTGGAGCGCAAGCAGGCGACCGTAGACGTGTCGATCGGGCTCGGCCTCGAACCGGCGCAGCAACGACTCGACGCGACCCAGCAGGTCGGCGGCCTCGTCGATCACCGCGACCGGCGGACGGACGCTGGCGATCGCGTCCTGCAAGCTGCGCTGCCGTTCGATCAGCTCGGCGAAGGACTCGGCCACGTCGGGCTCGATCTCGCCGACCCCGAACCACCCGTCTTCGGCTTGCGCCATGCCGATGAAGTCCTTGGGGGTGAGCGTCATGTCGGTGACCTAACCACGACGTACTCCCGCGGCATCAGAGGATGACGTTGAACGACGCCGACACCTGATTGGTGTGGTTGCCGAGGCTGTCGACGGCCCGGATCGCGATGGAGTGGCTACCGAGCACCGATACCGAGACCGTCTGTCCAGTGGTCGAGGTGGTCGTCGTCCAGGCCGCGCCGTCCACGCTGTACTCGTAGGTCAATCCGGCGACCGGCGTCCACCCGACGGACGCTGTGTTGCCCAAGAGAATCGTCGAGGGCGGTTTGGTGGTGAGCACGGGTGGTTGGGTCGCGACGGTGACGCTCGCCGAGAGCGTGCTCTGGTTGCCGACGGCGTCGACTGCCGTGATCACGATCGTGTGCGTGCCGTCGCCGACCGAGGCGAAGTTCGCCGCGCCGGAGCAGGCCGACGCGTTGCCGGCATCGAGCCGGCAGGTCACCCGGGCCGTCTGGTCGTCGACGTGGAAGGTGCTCGAGACGGCCGAGGTGACCACTGCGGCCGGCGGCGCGGCCGTCCAGGTCAGCACCGGCGCGGTCGCGTCGACCACGAAATGCACCGACTGAACCGGGCCGGCCTGGCCACGGGCGTCGGTGGCCCACACGGCGACGGAATGCCCGCCATCGGCGAGGTTGTCGACGGTGAACGTGCCGCCTGAGCAGCTCCGCGCGGCACCCGAGTCGAGCGAGCACCACGTCGCGGCCGCACCCGAAGCCGACGTGAACTGCACGACCGCCGTTCGCGAGTTCGTCGTTCCCGACGGCGCCGACGTGATGTGCACGGTGGGTGGGGGCGCGTTGGTGACCGTTGCCGGTGGGCTGGTAGGACCATCCGTGGACGCGACCGGTGCCGAGCTGACGGCAATCGAGCTCGGCCCCGAGCCGTCCGAACCGCGCGCGGTCGGGGTTGATGCCGCACCCGGCGTGGGCTTCGTCGCGCCAGGGGTGGGATGGCCGACCGACGTCGTCGAGGTCCCGGTCCCGACCGCGGCCAGACCGCCGCTCGACGCGGCGGGCGCCGGAGCGCTGATCGCCGACGCCGGGCTGGTGGCGGCCAGCGCAGCGGGCGTAACGGTCGCCGTCAGGCCGGCGGCGACGACGGCCGCGGCCGCCGCGCCCTGCGGCGCGGCGGCGAGCGCCTTCGGTGTCGTGTCAGCCAGCACGCGCAGCATCGGGATGTTCATCAACAGCGCGCCGGGGCCCATCGCCCACAGCAACCGGGGCAGCGAGATCGACAGGAACGCGCGTACGTAGGCCGGGTCGAAGTGGGTTCCGGCGCAGCGGGCGAGCTCGGCCCGGGCGGCGACGGTGGCCATCGGCTTCTTGTAGGCGCGGTGGGCCGTCATCACCTCGAACGAGTCGGCGATCGCGACGATGCGAGCAGCGCGCGAGATGTCAGTGCCGGCGACGCCGTCGGGGTAGCCCGAGCCGTCGAAGCGCTCGTGATGCTGCCGGACGGCATGGCCCCATTCGCCGAGCCAGTCGCCCAGCGCGCCCAGCAACTGTTCGCCGTTGGCCGGATGCTGAGCGACGAGTTCGAACTCGGCGTCGCTGAGCTTGGCCGGCTTGTTCAAGATCGACGGCGCGACCTCGAGCTTGCCCACGTCGTGCAGCAGCGCGGCCCACCGCAGCTTGTCGCGCGCATCGCGCGGCAGCCGCAACTGCTCGCCGAGAAGGTCGACGAACACCCGCGTGCGCTCGCAGTGGCCGCGGGTACGCCGGTCGTGCGCCGTCATCGCGGTGATCAGTTCGAGGACCGCCTCGGCCACCTGCGCCGCGTCGCGCGTCCGGGCGGTGGCGACGCGCTCGGTGAGCAACTTGGTCGAGGCGGCGCCCCGGGCGATCCGGAAGCGGTTCGGCGCCTGGTCCGGGAACAGCATGCTCAGCTTCAGCAAAGCCGCGAGGGGCAGCAATCGACGCGTGATCCGCTCCACGGCGGCACACACGGCGACGCTCAGGACGAGGGCGAGGACGAGCCACCACCGGCTGTCGCGAATCTGACCGGCCAGCACGTGCGTCGCCAGGACCGACGCGCCGTAGGCGGCGCCCAACGGCACGGCGATGATCAGCGCGCGCAACCCGGTGGCGAGGACCGGCCGGGCCCGCCAGCGATTCTGGGCATGCTCGTCCGACCCGTGGGTCGAGCCGGTCTGTTCACGGCGCACACCGCCACCATCGACCGCCGGGGCCGTGACTTGAGCCCCGGCGGATCAGGCGTCGATACCATCGCCTCGTTCCCGGCCGCGAGGGCCGGCACGGACGGGAGACTCGATGACGTCGTCAGGTTCGGGCAAGTTGGCCGGCAAGGTCGCGCTGATCACCGGGGCCGCGCGGGGCCAGGGGCGCAGCCACGCAATCCGGCTGGCCCAAGAAGGCGCCGACATCATCGCCGTCGATCTCTGTGCTCAGATCGACTCGGTCGAGTATCCGATGGCGACACCGGACGACCTGGCCGAGACCGAGCGGCTGGTGAACGAACTGGACCGCCGAGTCGTCGCCCAACAGGCGGACGTTCGCGACCCGCAGGCCATGATCGACGCGGTCGCCGCGGGCGTCGCCGAACTCGGCCGGGTCGACATCGTGATCGCCAACGCCGGCATCATCCCGCCTGCGCGTGCAGGAGATCGACCCGGTGCAGGCCTTCCTCGACACGATCGCGGTGAACCTGATCGGCGTGCGGCACACGGTCCACGCGGCCGTACCGACCATGATCGAACAGGGCACGGGCGGATCGATCGTGCTCACCAGTTCGACCCAGGGCCTGTCCGGCAAGGGCGGAGTCGGTACCGGCGCGCAGGACGGCTACACCGCCAGCAAGCACGGTGTGGTGGGGCTGATGCGGACGTGGGCGAACTGGCTGGCGCCGCACTCGATCCGGGTGAACAGCGTGCACCCGACCGGCGTGCGCACTCCGATGATCATCAACGACGTGTTCGAGGCGTACCACGAGGCGACGGCCGAGCTCGGGAGCGCCTTGCAGAACCTGCTGCCCGTCCCCATGATCGAACCGATCGACGTGAGCAACGCGGTGCTCTGGCTGGTGTCCGACGACGCCCGCTACGTCACCGGCGTACCGCTACCGGTCGACGCGGGCTTTCTCGCCGGCTGACACCGCACAGCGTCACGAAGTCGGTGAACGCCCGTCCGGTGCGCTCGGCGTCGCCCGTCGCTTCGAGGTCCATGATCAACCCGCGGATCACGGCCAGGACGAGCGTCGCCAGCTCCGGACGTCCCACGCTGTTCATGCCTTCTTCGAGGGGGACGAGCCAGTCGGTGGTCGCCGCTTGTCGGAAGCCAGGCCAGAGGCGCTGTTCCGCGTCCTCGCGCAGCCGGCCGAACAGGGTCGAGGTACGGACGTCCGGCCGGTCCGGTCATCTCCGACCAGGCGCGGCTCAGCGTGGTGAGGTACGGCTCGTCCGGTCGGACCCGCAACAACGCTCCGAAGGCGTCGCGCTGGCGTTGCCGGGCTTGCTCGAGCACGTCGCGCAGGAGCCGGTCGCGGGTGCCGAAGTGGTAGATCAACATGCGGGTCGACGTGCCGGCGGCGGCAGCGAACGGTTCGAGGCGGTCGGGTAGCCCGTGGGCCAAGGCGTGGTCGGTGCAGGCGTCGAGCAGCCGCTCGCGGATCTGCGGTTGCTTGCGTCGGCCCACGTGCACAGTTTTTCGCGTAACGATCGCTACGTCTACCGTCGACAGCGTTGACGCAGCGAAGGGTGGAGGTCGGAATGCGGGTGGTCTTCGTGCACGGGGCGTGCGTGCAGGACGGAGCGTGGTGGTGGCATCGCACGGCCGAGGTACTGGCGGCGCGGGGCGTGGTGAGTTCGACGCCCGCCCTGCCGAGCTGCGGCGAAGCCGGCGTTGCGGTCGGCGCGCAGGGCCCCGGGCTCAGCGACGACGTCGCCGCGGTTCGGCAGGTGCTGATCAGCAGCCGACGAGCCCACCGTGCTGGTCGTGCACAGTTATGGCGGGATCGTGGCGGCCGAGGCGGCGGCCGGGGTCGACACGGTGCGGCAGCTTCTGCTGATCTCCAGCTACCTGCCCGAGGTCGGGCAGAGCCTGTCGTCGTTCGGCGACGGAAGCCCGGCCCCGTTCCTGGATGTCGATCTCGAGGCCGGCACGTTCGGCGTTCGCCCCGATGCCCTCGTCGACACGTTCCTGGCCGACTGTCCGGCCGAGATCGGCAGGGACGCGATGAACCACCTCGCCCGGCAGAGCCTGTCGGTGACGCAACAGCCGGTTCGGGCCTCGGCGTGGCAGGAGGTGCCGACGACCTACCTCGTGTGCGCCGACGACCGGGGCACTCCGGCCGGCGCGCAGCGGGAGTTCGCCCGCCGGGCGGCCACCGTGGTCGAGCTGAAGAGCGGCCATCATCCGTTCCTGTCCCAGCCCGAGGCGGTCGCCGACCTGATCTCGACGCTGTCCTGAACGTCGCAGAAACTCGACGTCCCGACCAGCTGGTGGTGTGACCCGCCAGCTGGTCGGGACTGGGGTTGCGAGCTAGAGGATGGCGCCGAGTTCTTCGGCGTGTTCGAGCGCCGTCTCGGTGCCGAGCTCGGAGGCTGCCGGCGGACGCTGCTTCGTCACCAGCACCAGCGACAGGACGGCGGCGAGGATGAGAGCGCCGAGGCCCCAGGTGAACGCGACGGTGTAACCGTGAACGGTTCCCGCGGCGACACTGCCCGCACCGTGGCTGCTGATGTAGGTGACCGTGGCCGACGCCGCGATGGTGTTGAGCAACGCGGTGCCCAGCGAGCCACCGATCTGCTGGGTCGTGTTGACCAGCGCACTCGCCACACCGGCGTCGCGATGATCGACACCGATCAGCGCGGTGCTCGACAGCGCGACGAAGGCGAAGCCCATGCCGAGGCTCATCACGATCTCGGCCGGCAACACGATGGCGGCGAAGCTGGAGTGCACCTTGATCTGGGTGAACAGCACCATGCCGAGCGCGGCCATCGCCGTGCCACCGACCATCAGCGGACGCGGGCCGAACCGCGGCAGCAGGCCACTGGCCATACCCGCCGCGACCACGATGCCGGCGCTGAAGGGCAGGAACGCAAGACCCGACTTCAAGGCCGAATAGTGCAGCGTGCCCTGCATGTAGTAGACGAGGAACAGGAACATGCCGAACAGCGAGAGCCCGATCAGCAGCGAGACGAGGAACGCGCCGGCGCGATTGCGTTCGGTGAACACCCGAGGCGGCAGCAGCGGGTTGGCGCTGCGGCGCTCGATCACGACGAACGAGGCGAGCAGGACCACGGCGACGATGAGCAGCACGATCGTGCTCGTCGCCGTCCAGCCGCTCTCGTTGGCCTTGGTGAAGCCGTAGACCAGAGCGACGAGACCGAGTGAGCTGGTGATCACACCGGGGATGTCGTAGTGCAGCTCACCCTCGGCGCGGCTCTCCCGAACCACGAGAACACCCGCGATCGCTGTGACGATGGCGATAGGCGTGTTGACGAGCAGCGTCCAGCGCCACGAGGCGTACTCGGTGAGCACGCCACCGAGGATCAGGCCCAGTGCAGCGCCGCCACCGGAGATCCCGCCGTAGACGGCGAAAGCCTTGGCCCGCTCACGCGGCTTGGTGAAGGTGACCGTGATCAGCGAGAGCGCGGCCGGTGCCATCAGCGCCGCGAACGCTCCCTGCAGGCCACGGGCGCCGAACAGCTCGCCCTGGTTCTGCGCGATGCCGCCGATCGCCGAGGCCAGCCCGAAGCCGATCAGGCCGATGACGAAGGCGCGTTTGCGCCCGATGAAGTCGGCGACGCGACCGCCGAGCAGCAGCAGTCCACCGAACGCGAGCGCGTAGGCGGTGATGACCCACTGGCGGTTGGCGTCGGAGATGTGCAGGGCGTGCTGCGCCGAGGGCAGCGCGATGTTCACGATGCTGGCGTCGAGCACCACCATCAGCTGGGCGACGGCGATGACGCCCAGGGCCAGCCATCGACGCGGGTCGACGGCGATATACGGATCGGTACGGCTCATCTGGAGTCCTTAGGTGTTCGGAGCGTTTTTCGAAGCCACTACGCACCCTACGAACTCAGATCATCCGAGTCAAGACGATCTCAAATCAGTTCATCCGAAGTTTGACGATAGTTGGATCGTCAACTAGCATGCGGGTCATGGGAACGCACATGTCAGCGGAGGCCCAGTCGGGTTGCCCGTTCCGGCCGGCTGATCTGACGTTCCTGTTGCACGCCGCGGCCGATCGCATGACCGTCGACCTCGATCGGGCGGCCGTCGAGATGGGCCTCAACGACGTACGCGACTGGCTCGTGCTCGCGGCCCTGGACGACGGTCAGCAGCGCACCCAGCTCGAACTGAGCCGCATGGTGTGCGTCGACAAGACGACGCTGATCAGCGTCCTCGACCGCCTCGAGCAGCACAAGCTGGTGGTCCGCACCGTCCACCCCACCGACCGTCGCGTCCGGATCCCGCAGATCACCTCGGCCGGTCGGCGCGTCTACGCCAAGTTCGCCACCGCCCGCGACGTCGCCGAGGCACAGGCCTTGGACGGCGTAGATCCGGCCGAACGAACCCTGCTGCTCGATCTGCTGGCGCGCATCGCCAACCGTCAGGGCGCAGCGCTCTCCGCGATCTGACCGGACGCCGTCGAGTCACTCAACGGGCGAGAGCGGAGCCGCTAGGGCTGAGGGTCGTCGTTGCCGTCGGCGCCTTCCAGCCGGGCGTCGAAGTCGGCTCGCCGGGACTTCTGGCGCTCGATGCGCTGCTCGATGTTCTGCGACAGCATCGCCCGCGGCCTGGCCAACAGCACCAGCGACAGGGGGATCGACAGCGCGAGAGCGATCAACGCGGCGAGGAACCACTCCAGCCCGATCGCGTAGAGAATCGCCCAGATGACGCCGAACAGGCCGAAGCGCAGCAGCGAATACATCCAGAGCGTCCCCATGGACCGCTTGAACGACGGGCCGGTCATGATCAAGCCCAGATGGCCTGGGGCTCGGCGCGGCGCTCGGCCAGCGCGACCGGACCCGGGTAGGTGCGCAGCACTTCGTAGCGCGTGTTGCGTTCCTGGGGCGTGAACCCGGCGTCGCGGATGAGGTCGAGCAGGTTGTCGCGGGTCAGCTTGTCGGGCGTCCCGTAGTTGTCGGCGTCGTGGGTGATCTTGTACTCGACCACCGATCCGTCCATGTCGTCGGCGCCGTAGTTGAGCGCGAGCTGCGAGGTCGACAGGCCGTGCATCACCCAGAACACCTTGACGTGCGGGAAGTTGTCGAGCATCAGCCGCGACACCGCGAACGTCTTGAGGACGTCGGCCGGCTGGGCCATCGGCAGGTGCGAGAGCCGGTTGTTGTCGTTGTGGAAGCGCAGCGGGATGAACACCTGGAAGCCGCCGGTCTCGTCCTGCAACTCGCGCAGCCGCAGCACGTGATCGACGCGGTGACGGGGTTCCTCGATGTGGCCGTACAGCATCGTCGCCGGTGTGCGCAGTCCCTTCGAGTGGGCGAGGCGGTGGATGCGCGACCAGTCCTCCCAGTGCGTCTTGTGATCGACGATCTGCTTGCGGACGTCCCAGTCGAAGATCTCGGCGCCGCCACCGGTGAGCGACTCGAGGCCGGCGTCGATCAACTCGTCGAGGATCTCGTCGGCGCTCAGACCGCAGATCTCCTCGAAGTAGTGCACCTCGGTCGCGGTGAAGCACTTGAGCGCGACGTCGGGCAGCGCGGCCTTGAGCTCGCGCAGCACGCGCGGGTAGTACTTCCACGGCAGCGTCGGGTGCAGACCGTTGACGATGTGCAGCTCGGTGAGCCCGTCGTCCTTCATGGCCAACGCCTTCTCGACGGCCTCTTCGACGCGCATCGTGTACGCGTCCTTCTGGCCGGGCTTGCGCTGGAAGCTGCAGTAGGCGCACGACGCGGTGCAGACGTTGGTCAGGTTCAGGTGCCGGTTGACGTTGAAGAAGACGACCTCGCCGTTCTTCTTCGTCCGGACGCCGTGAGCCAGCCGGCCCAGCCAGGCCAGATCGTCCGAGTCGTAGAGATCCTCGCCGTCCTGGCGGGTGAGGCGCTCGCCGGCCTCGATCTTCTCGGTCAGCTCGGCCTTGCGGGAGGACGTCATCGGCATGCCCCCAGAGTACGTGGCGGATTTTGGAGCGTTTCCAGCGGATAGCGCGGCAAAAACTCCAAAATCTGACTGATGCGCGGCCTTGACGATCTAACTTATCGCTGATAACTTACCGCTGATCACTTAGAGACGAGGTCAGCCATGCTCAGCCGTATCGCCCAGCTCGCCCTTCACGCCCCCAAGCGCCTGCTCGCCGCGGCGGGCGTGCTGTTCGTCCTCGCGCTCGTCTTCGGAGCGCCGGTCGCCTCGCACCTGTCCAACGGCGGCTTCGACTCGCCCGGGTCGCCCTCGACCCGGGCCGACAACCTGCTGCTGTCGCAGTTCAAGACCGGCGACGCCAACCTGATCGTCGAACTCACCGCGCCGGCCGGCGTCTCGGCCGCCCGCGCCGAGGCGGCGGCGATCACGTCGGCGCTGCAGTCCAACTCCTACGTGAGCAACGTCGCGTCATTCGGCAGCAGTCCGCAGCTGATCAGCACCGACGGCCGCAGCGGCCTGATCGTCGCGCTCGTGGCCGGCGGCGACGACAAGGCCCCGCAGCGGGCGGCGGACGCCGTCAAGCCGTTCCTCGGAAGCCACGACGGCGTGACCGTGCGCGCCGGCGGGGAGGCGATCGCCAACCAGGCCGTCAACGATCAGACCAAGTCCGACCTGGCCAAGGCCGAAGCGGTGTCGATCCCGATCACCGTGGTGCTGTTGATCATCATCTTCGGCAGCCTGATCGCGTCGTTGCTGCCGCTGGTCACCGGCCTGTTCGCGATCGTCGGCACGCTGGCCGCGCTACGCGCCATCGCCGCGTTCACCCACGTGTCGATCTTCGCGATGAACCTGACCACCGCGCTCGGCTTCGCGCTGGCCATCGACTACAGCCTCTTGATCGTCAACCGTTACCGCGAGGAGCTCGACCGCGGCCTCGACCCGCGCGCGGCCGTGCAACGGACCGTGCGGACGGCCGGGCGCACGGTGCTGTTCTCGGCCCTGACGGTCCTGTTGTCGCTGTCGGCGCTGCTCGTCTTCCCCATGTACTTCCTGCGCTCGTTCGCCTACGCCGGCATCGCGGTCGTGGCGCTCGCCGCCGCCGCCGCGCTGTTCATCCTGCCGGCCATGCTCGTCCTGTTCGGGCGCCGCGTGAACGCCCTGGACGTGCGTGCGCTCGTCCGCCGGGTGCTCCACCGCCCCGAGCCGACCCCCAAGGCGCTCGAGGACACCTTCTGGTACCGCCTCGCCGGCCGCGTCATGCACCGGGCCGTGCCCGTCGGCGCCGCGATCGTGATCTTGCTGCTGGTGCTCGGCGCACCGTTCCTGGGCGCCAAGTGGGGCTACCCGGACGACCGCGTGCTGCCGGCGTCGGCGCAGGTGCACCAGGTCGGTGACGATCTGCGCACGAACTTCGCCCAGAACGCCTCGGGCAGCGTCACCGTCGTGTTGCCGGAGGCCGTCGGCAGTGATCGACTCGCGTCGTACCGCGCCGCCCTCGCCGAAGTCCCGCACGCGACCGGAGCCGCCGCGCCGGTGACCAACGCCGACGCCGCCTACATCGTCGTGCAGAGCGACGTGACGCCGTTCTCGTCCGAGGGCAAGCAACTGCTCGCGTCCGTGCGAGCCGTTCCCGCGCCCGGCAAGGTGCTGATCACCGGCGCGGCCGCCCGCAGCAGCGACAGCCTGTCGGCGCTCGGGTCGCGGCTGCCGCTCGCCTTGTTGTTGATCATCGTGTCGACGTTCGTCGTGCTGTTCATGTTCACCGGCAGCATCCTGATGCCGCTGAAAGCCCTGGTCCTGAACACCTTGTCGCTGACCGCCACGTTCGGTGCGATGGTGTGGATCTTCCAGGACGGCCACCTGCTCGGCGGCGTGTACGGCTCGACGTCGACCGGCTACCTCGTGGCGACCATGCCGATCCTGATGTTCTGCCTGGCGTTCGGCATGAGCATGGACTACGAGGTGTTCCTGCTCTCGCGCATCCGCGAGGAGTGGCTGTCGGTGCCCCCGGCCGAACGCACCGCCGAGCACAACCAGCGGGCGGTTGCCGTCGGCCTGGGTCGCACGGGGCGCATCGTCACCGCCGCCGCGGCGCTGATGGCGATCGTGTTCGCCGGCATCGGGACGTCGAGCGTGATCTTCATGCAGATGTTCGGCACCGGGCTGGCCCTGGCCGTGCTCATGGACGCCACCGTGATCCGTGGACTGCTCGTCCCCGCGTTCATGCGGTTGATGGGCACGCGCGAACTGGTGGGCACCGGCGCCGCTGGCCCGGTGGCACGCCCGCCGCGGGTGGACCGACGAGGTCGATGACGACGTGCCTGCGGCGCCCGAGCGTCAGATGGTCGAGACTGGATGACGTGACGAGTACCCGCCGGCGCAGAGCCCCCCGTGGATCGGGCGAGCAACTGCGCGCCGAGATCGTCCAGGCCGCCAAGGACCTGCTCGCATCGTCGGACGACGCGTCGGTCGTCTCGATCCGGGCGGTCGCCGAGGCGGTCGGGGTGACCTCGCCGTCGATCTACCTGCACTTCGCCGACAAGGACGCCCTGCTCGACGCCGTCGTCAGCGACGTCTTCAGCGAACTGGACGCGGCCATGGTGGCGGCGGCGGCCGGGCTCGCGCTGCCGCTCGAGCGGTTGTGCGCGTTCGGCCTGGCCTACGTCCGTTTCGCCGTCGAGCATCCGACGCAGTACCGGCTGGCGACGATGGACTACTGCCCGGTGCCGATGCACAGCGACGAGGTGCTGGTCGACTCGGCGTTCAGCCACCTGAGCCAGACGGTCCAGGAGTTGATGGACGCGGGGATCTTCGCGCCGGGCGATCCGACTCCCGTCGCGTTCGAGATGTGGGCCGCGGCGCACGGCGTCGCGGCGCTGGTCATCGCGAAGCCGTTCGCTCCGTGGGGTGAGGTGTCGGACTTCGCCTACCGCGTGTTGCGGTCGGCGGCCATCGGGCGCTCGACCGTCGACCTGCTCGGCGGACCGGACGCGGCGCAGTTCACCGCCTGGCGGGAGCAGCAGGGCTGATGTACGTCCCGTCCCACTTCGCGGCCTCGTCGTCGTTGCTCGCTTCGCTGCTCGACGCGGGAGCGCTCGCGACGCTGGTGACGTCCGGGGCGGGCGGCCTGCAGGCGACCCCGCTGCCCCTGCTGCTCGTCGACGGCGCGCTGCAGGGTCATGTGGCGCGTAACAATCCGCAGTGGCAGGACTCCGGTTCCGAGGCCCTCGTGATCGTCTCCGGACCGGACGCCTACGTCTCACCGAACTGGTACGAGTCGACGCGGGAGCACGGCCGGGTCGTGCCGACCTGGAACTACCAGGTCGTGCACGTCTACGGGCGACTGGTGGCGCACGACTCGTCGTCCTGGACCGCTGACCTCGTCCGCCGCCTGACCGCCCGCTACGAGGCCGGATTCGATCCGGAGTGGACGGTGGACGACGCGCCGCCGGCCTTCATCGAGGGACAGTTGCGGGCGATCGTCGGCGTCGAGGTCGTCATCTCGCGGATCGAGGCCAAGTCGAAGCTCTCGCAGAACCGCACCGAGGCCGACGCGGCCGGCGTGGTCGAGGGCCTGGCGTCCGGGTCGGCTCCGGACCAGGCGGTGGCGGCGGCGATGGTCGAACTCGGGCTCGACGGCGCTCGACGCTCATGTCGACCCGTCGCCCTGACGACGCCCTGACATGAGCGTCGGTCGCCGACCCTGGCCCGCTCCGAGTTCGCCGGTCCAGCGGGTGATCAGGTCGTGCTCGACGCCGATGACGTCCAGCACCTTGGCCGCCACGAAATCGACCAACTGCTGCACGCTGGCCGCACCACCGTAGAAGCCAGGGTTGGCGGGCAACACGGTCGCGCCGGCGTCATGCAGCTCGAGCAGGTGCGTCAGCGTGGCCCGGGTGAACGGAGTCTCGCGCGGCACCACGACGAGCGGCCGGCCCTCTTTCAACGTCACGTCGGCCGCTCGCTGCAGCAGATCCTTGCTCAGACCGATCGCGATGCCGGCGACCGCCGCGGTCGAGGCCGGCACGACGACCATGCCCCGCGCCGGATACGACCCGCTCGACGGGCCGGCGGCCAGATCGCCCGCGGCCCAGTGGCGGATCTCCTCGGGCAGGTCGCGGCCGAGCCAGCACCGTCAGATCCTCGCGCCAGTGCGAGTCGCGAAATGACAGGCCGAGCTCGTCGAGCAGCGTCAGCCGGGCGGCGCGCGACACGACCAGGTCGACGTCCTCGCCGGCGTCCAGCAACCCGTTCAGTACGGCCCGGGCGTAGGGCGTCCCGGAGGCCCCGGAGACGCCGACGATCCACGGCTCGCGGCTCACCTGTCACCGCCTCGGCAGGTTCGCACGCGCGGAACCGGTACGAAGATCATCCGCGCAGACCGTGGACGATCAGGTCGAGCAGGGCGAACGCGAACAGGCCGATGCCGATCACGCCGTTGGCGGTGAAGAACGCGCGGTTGACCCGCGACAGGTCGTCGGCCCGCACGATCACGTGCTCGTAGATCAGCACGAGCCCGGTCAGCGCGACGCCGATCCACCACGCCCAGCCGAGGCCAGCCGCGGCTCCGAACCAGACGAACGACGGCCAGCGTGATCACGTGCACGACCGACGACGCCGCGAGCGCGGCGCCGATCCCGAACCGCGCCGGCACCGACCGCACGCCGATGCGCAGGTCGACCTCGCGGTCCTGACAGGCGTAGATCAGGTCGAAGCCGCCGATCCAGGTGCCGACCGCGATGCCCAGCGCGGCGGCGGCCCAGCTCGCGTGGCCGGTGACGCCGATCCAGGCGCCGACCGGAGCGACGAACTGGGCCAGAGCGAGCAGCGCCTGCGGGAAGTCGGTGAACCGCTTGCCGTACGAGTACAGCACCAGCAACGCGATCGCGATCGGCGACAGGGCCAGGCACAGCCACGACAGCGCGGCGGCGCTGGCCAGGAAGATCGCCAGGAACGTGACCAGCCCCGTCCAGGCCGAACGCAGGGACACCTCGCCGGTGACCAGCTCGCGCTGGGCGGTGCGCGGATTGAGGGCGTCGAAGTTGCGGTCGAGGATGCGATTGGCGGCCATGGCCACCGTCCGCGCCGACACCATCGCGATGGTGATCAAGCAGCAGCTGCACCCAGTGGACCGATCGCGTCTCGCGCCACATCGCGGTGAGCGCGGCGATGTAGGCGAACGGCAGCGCGAACACCGAGTGCTCGATCATGACCAGCCGCAGGAACTTGCGCACCGCGTTCGGGGCGGTGGCGTCGACGGTCATCCGCTCAGCCTACGAAACGCCCCGGGCGTCTGCGCCGCGAGATCGGACTCGAGGGTTGATTGGCGCGTTCGGGTGCGATTGGCGCGTTATATCGCGCCAATCGACGGGCAACGCGCCAATCGAGGAAAAACTCAGATGCCGTAGTCGCTCCAGCGGCGGGCCACCTTGGCGGCGGTCGCCTCGTCCAGCACGCATTCGGTCGGCCACCCGCCCTCGCGCCGGTAGCCCTCGGTCGGCAGCTTGCGGGTGGCGTCCACGCCCAGCTTGCCGCCGAAGAACTGCTCGTACGACGCGTGGTCGAGATGATCGACCGGGCCGACGGTGTGCTGGACGTCGTGGGCGTAGTCGACGTTGCCGAACGCCCGCCAGGCGACCTCGGCGTAGTCGTGGACGTCGCAGTCGGCATCGACCACCACGATCAGCTTCGACAGCGACAGCAGTCCGGCGCCCCAGATGGCGTTCATGACCTTCTGGGCGTGCTTGGGGAATCTCTTGTCGATCGAGACGATGCAGCAGTTGTGGAAGACGCCCGCCTCGGGCAGGTCGTAGTCGACGATCTCGGGAACGGTCAGCTTGATCAACGGCAGGAAGATCCGTTCGGTCGCCTTGCCCATCGGGCCGTCCTCCTGGGGCGGACGTCCGACGATGATCGACTGGTAGATCGCGTCCGAGCGCATGGTCATCGTCTCGACCCGCAGGAACGGGAACGGCTCGATCGGCGTGTAGAAGCCGGTGTGGTCGCCGAACGGTCCCTCGGGCAACCGCTCCCCCGGCTCGACCCACCCTTCCAGCACGACCTGGGCCGCGGCCGGCACCTGCAGCGGCACCGAGACGCAGTCGACCAGATCGACGCGGTTCTGGTTGAGGAATCCCGCGAACAGGTACTCGTCGATCTCGGCCGGCAACGGAGCGGACGCGGCGTAGGTGACCGCCGGCGGGCAGCCGAACGCGATCGCCACCGGCAAGCGCTCACCGCGGCGCTCGGCGATCGCGGCGTGCGACGTCGAGTCCTTGTGGATCTGCCAGTGCAGCGACACCGTCCGCGAGTCCTGCTGCTGCAGGCGATACATGCCGAGGTTGCGGGCACCGGTCGACCGGGTCCTTGGTGTGGGTCAGGCCCAGGTTCAGGAACACCCCGCCGTCCGCCGGCCAGGCCTTGATGCCGGGCAGGATGTCGAGGTCGACCTCGGAGCCGCGCAGGATCACGTCATGGCAGGGAGCGTCGCGCACCTGCCGAGGCGGCGCCGCGCGCAACTGGCCGACCTTGCTCAGGGCGTCGCGCAGCCCCCCGACGCCCCGCGGCAACTCCGGCTTGAGCAGTTCGCCGATCCGCTGACCGACCTCGTCCAGCGACGAGACGCCCAGGGCGCGGGCCATTCGCCGAGGAGTGCCGAAGACGTTGATCGCCAGGGGCAGCCGCCCGCGGGTGGGGTTCTCGAACAACAGGGCCGGACCGCCGGCCCGGACGACCCGCTCGACGATGCCGGTGACCTCGAGCTGCGGATCGACCGGAACACGCACCCGCGACAGGTCGCCGTCCTTCTCGAGGGCGGTCAGGAACTCCTGCAGATCGTCGAAGGCCACCTCACCAGTATCCCGACCCGTGCGGCCTAACAGGAACCACTCGTATGCTGAGCGACATGCTCTTCGGAAGCGGCCTCATCGTGATCATCGCCGTCGGCGTGTTCATCTGGGCCGCCGTCGACGCGTTCACCGCCGATCCGGAGAAGATCCGGGGCCTGCCGAAGGCCGTCTGGCTGCTGATCATCCTGTTCACGTCGGTGTTCCTGATCGGCGCGATCGCGTGGTTCCTGTTCGGCCGCCCGCGCTCGACGGCGATGAGCCGGGTCGCCCGCGGCGGCAGCTGGGGAGCCACCAAGTCCGCCCCGCAGCGCCGCGCCGCCCCGATGGCACCCGATGACGACCCTGAGTTCTTGATGCGGTTGCGTGACCAGCTGCGCAACAAGCCGGACGACGACCAGACCCTGCCTAGCGTGGTCAGCCTTCTCCTCGTCGAGGACGACTCGGCGATCCGTTCCGCACTCATGCGCTCGTTGCGCGATCTCGGCCACGGCGTCAACGCGGTGGCCACCGGCATGGCGGCGCTCTCGGCGTCGGTCGAACAGAAACCCGACGTCGTGCTGCTCGACCTCGGCTTGCCCGACGTCGACGGGGCGGACGTGCTGTCGATGTTGCGGGCGGTCAGCGAGGTGCCGGTGATCATCGCGACCGCCCGCGACGACGAGACCGAGATCGTCCGGCTGCTCGACCTCGGCGCCGACGACTACTTGATCAAGCCGTTCACCGCCGCCCAGCTCAACGCCCGTATCAAGGCCGTGCTCCGACGCGGTGGCCGCACCGACGAAGATCCGGTGATCACGGTCGGTGGCCTGAGCGTCGACACCCGCAGCCGTGAGGTGATCGTCGACGGGCGCGAGGTCGAGCTGACCCGCAAGGAGTTCGACCTGTTGCTGGCCCTGGCCCGCCGAGCCGGCGAGGTCGTCAGCAAGCGCGACCTGCTCTCGGACGTCTGGCAGCTCGCGTGGGGCGGCTCGGACCGGACCGTCGACGTCCACCTGTCGTGGCTGCGGCGCAAGCTCGGCGAGACGGCGGCCGCACCGCGTTACCTCTACAGCGTGCGCGGAGTGGGCGTCCGCCTGGCCGCCCCGGCCGAGCGGCTGACGATGCGCCGCCGCATCCTGCTGCTCGTCATGGGCACGACGCTGCTCGTCGTGCTGGCCTTCGCCATCCCGCTCGTCTTCCTGATCCGCGACGCCGTGCCGCAGGGCGCCAAGAACAAGGCGATCTCGCAGGCGGAATCGGTCGCGGCCTTCCTGCGCAGCGGCACCCGCAGTGACACCGACATCAAGAACTACATCGACCAGTTCACCCAGAACGGCGACCACTCGACGTCGGTCGTCCTGTCCGACGGCACCACGTTCGGGACGGTGCACCAGCCGGGATCGCCGAGCGGACGCGGTGGCCAGCCCACGGGCGACGGCACCGAACCAGCCGGTGGCTACGGCGGCGAGCCGGTCGACGGCGGCGGGGCGCAGCGGGCGCAGCTGATCAGCGTGCCCGGCGGCCAGGCGGCCGACCTGAGCGTCCTGCTGGCGGACGGGCCGGCTCAGGTATCGGTGTTCGTGTCGAACTCGGCCCTCAACTCCGGCCTGGTCGACTGGTACCTGTTGCTCACCGGCGGCAGCGTCGCGTTGTTGATCATCGGCTTGGTCGGTGGCGAGATCGTCACCCGGCGCATCGTGCGGCCACTCAGTCAGACGGCCGAGACGGCCAACCGGATCACCGCCGGCGACGTCACGGCCCGCGCCCCCGCCGAGGGCCCGCGCGAGGTGGCCGAGGTCGGCGTCGCCCTGAACCGGCTGGCCGACCGCATCGACCAGTTGATCGCGGAGGAACGCGAGACCGTCGCCGACCTCTCGCACCGGCTGCGGACGCCGCTGATGGCGCTGCGCCTGGACGCCGAGGCGCTGCGCGATCCGGTCGAGTCCGAGCGCGTCGGCGGCCACGTGAGCGCGCTCGAACGCATGCTGACGGCCGTGATCCGGGCCGCCCGCCGTCCGCAGCGCGAGGGCCGGATGCCGTCGACCGACGCCACCGCGGTGGTGGCCGAACGCGTCGACTTCTGGTCGGCGCTGACCGAGGAGCAGGCCCGGCCGAGCACGGTCACCCTGCCCACCGCGCCCCTGCTCGTCCGCGCCTCGGGCGAGGATCTGGCCGCCGCGGTCGACGCCCTGCTCGAGAACGTCATCGCGCACACGCCCGACGGCACGGCCTTCGGGGTCGACCTGACGGCCACCGAGTCGGGCGCCCGGTTGGAGATCTTCGACGACGGCCCTGGGCTGAGCGAGGACGCTGCCGTACGCGGGCGCAGCGACCGAGGCTCGAGCGGACTCGGGCTGGACATCGCGCGACGCTGCGCCGAGGCCGGCGGGGGATCGATGACCATCGGCGCGACGGCCGGCGGCGGAGCCTCGATCATCCTGGAGTTCCGCGCTCCCTGATCTGGTTGATCAACTGCGCGTTCTGGCCCCCAGGAGGGTCAGTACCTGCAGTTGATCATTGACTCGGCGGCGCCGCGGGCGGACCGACTGTCGTCGGAGCTGGTTGCGTCGGGCGACCCGTTGGGCTGATGCGTTCAATTCGATGCGCCTCCGGCAGCAACCGGTAGAGCGCGCCACTCGTCAGGACCACGGAAAGGATCGCGACCAGGCAGGCCAGGCTCAGCAACGCCGCGCTGCCACCACGTCCAACAAATCGACGGAAGAAGCCCGGTTGCTTGCCCGCCTCAACACGGGAGACAACGATCGCGGCGGCAATCAGTCGCAGACCCGTGTAGTTGACCAGTAACAGAAGGATGATTGCCAGCAACAAGCCGAACATTTGGTACGCGATGAAAACCGTTCCGTTCAAGCCGTAGCGCTGTTCGAAGATCGACAAGCCGTGTACGTGGCCGTATTCGACCAGACTTCGAAACGAGTCGGCGCCCTCGTAAAACGGTGGCCGCACAAGGAACCAGATATCCACGAAAGAACACAGCCCAAGAATCACTATGGCTGCACTTTGAGCCCGGAGCCTGCGCTCGAACCGCACCTTCTTCAATCGGGCCCAGATAAGCGCCGATAGAACAAAGGTGACCGAGAAGCATCCGAAGGCTGTGACCACGGTCAGGATCTGTGGCTGATAGCGAAAGTACAGGCCCACAGCAACCAGGGTTCCAACGAGCAGTCCCACCGGAAGCAGCCAAGGATCTTCGTCTTCTTTTTCCGCGCGGTTGGTGGGTGAGCTGCGAGGCCTCGATTTCAGTTCGGCATCCCGCGAGGCCTTCTCGACAGTCACGTAGATACGCTTGTCGATTGTCGTCGAGCTCATATCTATCGAGCCGACAGCGCTCCCATCACCAACGACGACTGATCGCCCCGGGTCCTTCGAGGGAAGCAGTCGATCGACGACCGGCCCCGCTATTCCGCCTACGGCGCATGACGTGAAAGCGACGGCAGCGTCGGTCAGTCCCCCCATTTGTCCCCCTTGAGTCGGAATAGTAGTTTCCGCATATTACGCGATTGATTGCGACTGGGCGATCCTCCAACGATGCGTCAGTCACGTAGTGGTTGCAGATCGCCGCCGCCCGCCATCGATTCGCACCACGACCTCGACCGAGCGCTCACCCGCCGCACATCCAGACTTGAGGTCCGCTTGACGTTGCGGTGAGGACGCCCTGATGCGCCCGGCCGCATCGTCATCGCTATGAACGCGAAGAGCACAGGCAGCCACCTCGTCCGGCGGGCCATGTTCGCCGCCGGCGGCACCGCGATCGCCGGCGTCGGAGTGGCCGTGGCGACGATCACCGGGGTGACGCACACCGCCGACGCGGCCAAGTCGACGACCACCAAGAACACGTCGACCACGACCACCCAGACCGTGTCGGGGACGACGACGAGCACCAGCTCGACATCGTCCGCGGTGACCTCGACCTCGACGTCGGCCGCCACCACGTCGGCCGCCGCCACGCCGACCGCCGCCACGAGCACCGCCACCAGCGCCAGCCAGAGCGCGAAGAGCGACGGCGGGAGCAACGGCTCATGAGCGCCAAGAACCACACGTTCGTGACGCGGACATGGAGCTGCACGATGCGCCTGGTCGTCGACGACGCCAGTGCGCTCAGTGCGGCGTCGACCGACCTCACCGCGCTTCTCGATCGCGTCGAGCGCGCGGCCAGCCGCTTCCGTCCCGATTCGGCGCTGTCGATCGCCAACGCCCGCGCCGGGCGGCCCTCTCCGGTGCCGGCCCTGCTGGTCGAGCTGGTCGACGCCGCGCTCATCGCCGCGGCCCAGACCGACGGCCTGGTCGACCCGACGCTCGGACGCATCATGAACCGACTCGGCTACGACCGCGACATCACGTCGGTGAGTGACACCGACCGCGAGTTCGTCGCCGTGCCCGTCACGCACAGCTGGCGGGGCGTGCACCTGCACCGCGGCGCCGGCCTGCTGACCGTCCCGTCCGGAGTCGCGCTCGACCTCGGCGCCACGGCCAAGGCGTTCACGGCCGACCTGGCCGCGACCACATTGGCCCAGCGGTACGGCACGTCGGTGCTGGTCGAACTGGGCGGCGACGTCGCGGTCGCCGGCGACCGGCTCGGGGGCTGGTGCATCGACGTGGCCGAGCGCGAAGGCGACGGCGGTCAGCTGATCGTGATCAAAGACGGCGGGATCGCCACGTCGAGCACCACCATCCGCCGCTGGCGCCGCAAGGACGACACCCTGCACCACATCGTCGATCCGCGGACGGGCGGCCCGGCCGACGGCGTCTGGCGCACCGCGTCGGTCTTCGCCCGCTCGGCCGTCCACGCCAACACCGCGAGCACCGCCGCCATCGTCCTGGGCGACGAGGCTCCGCACTGGCTCGAACGTCGCGGCTTGGCGGCGCGCCTCATCGGCCGCGACGGCCAGATCGTCACGACGTCGACGTGGCCCGCCATGGCGGGTGCGCGATGACGCTCTGGCTCACCGCTCGCGGAGCTGGACTGGCCGCGCTCGTCCTGATGACGCTGTCGATCACCGGCGGCGCCTTCGCGCACTCGATCAAGAAGCCGTCCACCCGGCTCGTGGTGCAGTACGTGCATCGCGCCGGAGCCTCCCTCGGTCTCGGCGTGCTGCTTCTGCACATCGTGACGATCGTGGCCGACTCCTACGCCCACGTCGGCGTCACCGGCGCCGTCGTCCCGTTCACGTCGGGCTATCGAGCCACGTGGGTCGGCCTCGGAACGATCGCGGCCTACACGTTCGTGACCGTCGCCGCGCTCGGGTTCGCCCGCGTACGCATCGCGGGCTCGGAGGTCGGCGCGGCGATCTGGCGCAAGGTGCACGGTCTCGCCTACGGCGGCTGGGCCATCGCCCTGATCCACGGCTTCATGTCGGGCACCGACAGCTCGGTGACCTGGGTCCGTGGCCTCTATCTCGTCTGCCTCGTCGCCGGGGGGGCCGCGATCGCATCCCGCCTGTCGACCCAAACGCCTTCTGTCAAACCGACTCGAGAGGTTGCCCACCGATGACCGCCACGCTTCCCACCCCCACGCAGGCCCACGCCTGGTCGATCGGCACTCCGCGCCTGCTCGCCGGTCTGGACGTCTTCGGCACGCTCGACCTGCGCGCGCACACCGCGACGCACGGGGCGCTGCCGGCGACCGACTTCGATCACCTGATGCGGCTGCTCGACCAGAGCGGCATCGCCGGACGCGGCGGTGGTGGCTTCGAGCTGGCGACCAAGATCCGCTTGCTGGGCCGCAGGGGCAAGCACGTCGTGGTGAACGGCTGCGAGAGCGAGCCGGCCAGCGTCAAGGACCGCCTGTTGCTGCGTCGCACCCCGCACCTGGTGATCGACGGCGCGGTCTCGGCCGCGCGGGCCGTGCACGCCCACCGGGTCAGCATCGCCGTCCACGACACCGAGGTCGCGGCCGCCGTGCGCCAGGCGCTCACCGAACGCAGCGACGGGGTCGACATCCGCGTGCGGCTCGTCGAAGGCGGCTTCGTCTCGGGCGAAGGGCACGCGGTGTTGCGTGCCATCGACGGCGGCCCGGCGCTGCCACCCGGACGGCGGGTGCACGCGACCGAATCCGGCGTGTTGATCAGCAACGCCGAGACGATGGCCCAACTGGCCGTGCTGCTGCGGATGGGCGCCCACGCCTTCGCCGCCAGCGGCACCCGCGTCGAGCCGGGCACGACGTTGCTGTCGGTCAGTGGCGCGGTCGCTCGTCCGGGTGTGGTCGAGATTCCGATCGGGACGCCGCTGGGCATCGTGCTGCAGAACGTCGGCGCCGCGCCGGCGCAGGCGGTGGTCATCGGCGGCTACCACGGCTCGTGGCACGCGCCGCTGCCCAACTTGATCTTGTCGCGGGCCGGTCTCGCCTCGGCGGGTGGCACGTTCGGGGCCGGGGTGCTGATCGTCCTCGACGACCAGACCTGCGCGCTCGGCGAGCTCGCCCGCGTCACCCGCTGGCTGGCCAACCAATCGGCCAAGCAGTGCGGCCCGTGCCGGTTCGGCCTGCCCGCCCTGGCCGACGACGTCGAAACGATCTTGCGCGGTTCGCCGGCCGGCATCGCCGCCGCGTTCGCCCACGGGCGGGCCGTCACCGGACGCGGCGCCTGCGCGCATCCCGACGGCTCGGCGCGCTTCGTCGGTTCGGCGCTGCACCTTCTGCGCGAAGAGACCGAACGTCATCTCGCCGGCGGCTGCGGCCGCCCCGTACTGGGCGAGCTCGCATGAACCTGGTCGTGAACTGGGAGCGCTGCAAGGGGCACGGCCTGTGCGCCGCCCTGCTCCCCGGACGCATCGCCCTGGACGAATGGGGCTTCCCGATCATCGCGTCGACGTCAGTCGAGGCCGGCGATCGGGACGTCCGCCGGGCCGTCGCGGCCTGCCCCGCCCTCGCTCTTCGCCTCGACCGCCGACCCGCACTGACTCGCTGACCATGATCGGAGCGATTTCGCCCATGACTGCCCTGATGACCCGCCCGGAGACGGCCGGTGATCCGCCCCCGGTGATCGACGTCGAGATCGTCGTTCCTGTCTACAACGAGCAGGACGACCTCGGCCCGAGCGTCCGCCGGCTGCACGAGTACCTCGACCACGACTTCCCGTTCACGGCCATGATCACCATCGCCGACAACGCGAGCACCGACGCGACCTGGGCCTGCGCCCTCGCAGCTGGCCGACGACCTGCCCGGCGTCCAGGCCGTGCACCTGGACGCCAAGGGACGCGGCCGCGCGCTGCACCAGGTGTGGAGCGCCAGCACCGCCCGGGTCGTCGCCTACATGGACGTCGATCTCTCGACCGACCTCAATGCGCTGTTGCCGCTGGTCGCTCCGCTGCTGTCCGGGCACAGCGACCTGGCGATCGGCAGCCGGCTGGCTCGCAGCTCGCGGGTCGTGCGCGGTCCGAAGCGGGAGTTCATCTCACGCTCGTACAACTTGATCCTCAAGACAACCTTGCACGCCGGCTTCTCGGACGCGCAGTGCGGATTCAAGGCGATCCGTACCGACTGCGCTCGCGCCCTGCTCCCCCACGTCCACGACACCGCCTGGTTCTTCGACACCGAGCTACTGGTGCTGGCCGAGCGCAGTGGCCTACGGATCGCCGAGGTCCCGGTCGACTGGGTCGACGATCCCGACAGCCGCGTCGACATCATGACGACCGCACTCGCCGATCTGCGGGGAGTGGCCCGGGTCGGGCGTGCGCTCGTCCGTGGTGATCTTCCGGTACGCGAGCTGCGTCAGCAGTTCGGCCGCGAGCCGATCGTCAGCGCGGTGCCGGGCGTCTCGCCGTCCTTCGCCCGGCAGGCCGTCCGCTTCGGCGGCATCGGCGTACTGAGCACGCTGGCCTACCTGCTGTTGTTCGTGCTGTTCCGCGGCCCGCTCGGTGCGCAGGTCGCCAACTTCGCGGCCCTGCTGATCACCGCCATCGCCAACACAGCCGCCAACCGCCGATTCACCTTCGGGGTACGCGGCGGCGGGGCAACCCGCCATCAAATGCAGGGATTGGTGGTTTTCGGACTCGGCCTCGCCGTCACCAGTGGATCACTGTTCGCGCTGTCGGCGCTGACGGCGCACCCGGCCCGCTGGGTCGAGCTCAGCGTCTTGATCGGGGCCAACCTGATCGCCACCCTTCTTCGCTTCGTCCTCATGCGCGAGTGGGTCTTCGCGGCCCACCGCACCGATCGTGTCAACACCGACCAGATGGAGAACGCCCGATGAGCACCTACCTTCTCGACCCGCCGGCCGAGGCCGACTTCGTCCCGGAGCCGCCACCGGCGCGCCGGCGACCGGTCTGGGAACTGCCGTCACTGGCCGCGCTGTTGATCGGCACGGCGGTCCTGTACCTCTGGAACCTCAGCGCGTCGGGCAACGCCAACGACTTCTACGCCGCCGCCGTTCAGGCCGGCACCAAGAGCTGGAAGGCCTTCTTCTACGGCTCGTTCGACTCGTCCAACTTCATCACCGTCGACAAGCCGCCGGCCGCGCTCTGGCCGATGGAGATCTCCGGGCGGATCTTCGGCTTCAACTCGTGGTCGATGCTGGCCCCCGAAGCGCTCATGGGCGTCGGCACGGTCGCGCTGCTCTACTTCGCGGTCCGCCGCTGGTTCGGCCCGGCCGCCGCGCTCCTGGCCGGCGGCCTGCTGGCGACCACGCCGGTGGCCGCGTTGATGTTCCGCTTCAACAACCCGGACGCGATGATGGTCCTGCTGATCACCGCCGCCGCCTACTGCACCATGCGGGCCATCGAGAAGGCGTCGACGAAGTGGTTGATCATCACCGGTTTGATCATGGGCTTCTCGTTCCTGGCCAAGGGGCTGCAGCCGTTCACCGTGCTACCTGCTCTCGCGATCGCCTACCTCGTCGCTGCCCCGACCGGCCTCGGCCGGCGCATCTGGCAGTTGCTGGCCTCCGGCGTGGCGATCGTCGTCGCCGCCGGCTGGTGGGTGCTGGCCGTGCAGCTCACACCGGCAGCCGATCGGCCCTACATCGGCGGCTCGACGAACAACAACGTGCTCGACCTGGCCTTCGGCTACAACGGCTTGAGCCGCCTCTCGGGTAGCCAGCAGGGCGGCAGCTTCAGCGGATCGACTGGTCTCGGCCGGCTGTTCAACTCGCTGAACGGCAGCCAGATCGCCTGGTTGCTGCCGACGTCCTTGATCGCGATCGTGGCGCTGGTCGTGCTCGCGGGCAAGGCCGGTCGCACCGACCGGCTGCGCGCCGCGGTGATCATCTTCGGCGGTTGGCTGCTCGTCACCGCCGGCCTGCTCAGCTTCGCCGGTGGCGTGATCCACACGTACTACACGGTCGAGCTGGCTCCGGCGATCGGTGCTGTGGTCGGCATCGGGGCGGTCGGGCTCTGGCACCGTCGCGCCGACATCAACGCCCGGCTGGCCATGGCCATCGGCGTCGCGGTCACCGGCATCTGGACGTACGTCCTTCTCTCGCGGGCGTCGGGCTGGAACACCTGGCTCAACGACACCGAGCTGGCGCTGACGGCCATCGCGGTGATCGCCCTGCTCGTCCCGGCCTCACGCGTGGCGCGGATCGGCATCGTCGCGATCATCGCCAGCGTGCTCGCCCTCGGTGTCGGCCCGGCCGCGTACGCGGTGTCGACGGCCAACACCCCGCACACCGGCAGCACGCCGTCCGCCGGCCCCACAGCCAGCGGTTCGAGCGGCGGCTTCGGCGGCGGCGCGCCGGGTGGTACGGTGGTGGCCGCGGCGGCTTCGGCGGGGGCGGCACGGGCGGCGGTTCCGGTCGCGCAGGCGGCACGGGTGGCGGCACGGGTGGCGGCACGCCCCCCAGCGGTGGCTTCGGGGGCGGCCCGGGCGGATCCACCACGGGCTCCGGCACGACCGGCTCAGGGACGACCGGCTCCGGCACCACCGGCTCCGGCCCGACCGAGTCGGCGGCCGGCGGTGCGCCCAGCGGCACGCGCCCGACGGGCACCGGTGGTGGTGCGGGCGGCGGCCAGACCGCGAACAGCGCGCTGACGGCGCTGTTGAAGGCGTCCACCACGAAGTGGGCGGCGGCCACCGTCGGTTCGCAGTCGGCCGCCCCGTACGAGTTGGCCAGCGGCAAGGCGATCATGGCGATCGGTGGCTTCACCGGCAGCGATCCGTCCATCACGCTGGCCCAGTTCGAGAAGCTGGTCGCGGCCGGTGAGATCCACTACTTCATCGGCGGCGGCAACTCCGGTGGCGGCCCGGGCGGCGGCAGCAGCTCGAACTCGGCGATCACCAGCTGGGTCGAGTCGCACTACACGGCGACGACCGTCGGCGGCACCACCGTCTACGACCTCACGAAGGCGGCGAGTTCATGACCACCCTCGAACGACCGTCCGACGACGTCATCGCGAGTGGCCGAATTCCCGCCGAGTGGTCGCCCCCGAGCGACCACTCGCGCCCAGAACGGCCACTCGGCGCGAGGTGGGGGTGGGAGCGACTGACCTTCGCCGGGCTGCTGGCCGGGACGTCGATGCTCTACCTGATCGGACTGTCCAAGTCGGGCTGGGCCAACCAGTTCTACGCGGCCGCTGTCCAGTCGGGCAGCAAGAGCTGGAAGTCGATGCTGTTCGGCTCGCTCGACGCGGGCAACTTCATCACCGTCGACAAGCCGCCCGCGTCGTTGTGGGTCATGGACGTCTCGGCGCGCATCTTCGGCGTCAACTCGTGGTCGATCTTGGTGCCGCAGGCAGTGGAGGGGGTCGCCGCGGTCGCGATCTTGTACCTCGCGGTCAAGCGGGTCTCGACGCACACCGCCGGCCTGCTCGCCGGCGCGGCACTGGCGACGACACCGGTCGCCGCGCTGATGTTCCGCTTCGACAACCCCGACGCGTTGCTCGTGCTGCTGATGACCGCCGCGGCGTACGCCACCGTGCGGGCCCTCGAGAAGGGCAGCGCCCGCTGGCTGGTGCTGGTCGGCACGCTGCTCGGGTTCGCCTTCCTGACCAAGATGCTGCAGGGGCTGCTCGTCGTCCCGGCGTTCGGCCTGGCCTACCTGGTCGCTGCGCCGATCGGCGTCTGGGCCCGTATCCGGCACACGCTCTACGCCCTCGGGGCGATGATCGTCGCGGCCGGCTGGTGGATCGCCCTCGTCGAGTTCTGGCCGGCCGGATCGCGTCCCTACATCGGCGGCACCAACACGAACTCGATCTTGGAGCTCACCTTCGGCTACAACGGGATCGGCCGGCTGACCGGAGCCGACAACAACGGCAACGTCAGCGGCGGGACCGGCGGCTTCTCGTCGTCCGAGACCGGCTGGACGCGGCTGTTCGGCTCCGACATGGGCACTCAGATCAGCTGGTTGTTGCCGGCCGCGCTGATCTCGATCGGCGCGTTGGTGTGGCTCACCTGGGGGCGCCCGCGCACCGACGCGGTACGCGCGAGCGTGATCGTCTGGGGTGGCTGGTTGCTCGTCACCGGCATCGTGCTCAGCTTCGCGAGCGGCATCATCCATCCGTACTACACGGTGGCCCTGGCACCGGCAATCGCCGCGTGCGTCGGCCTGGGCGTCGGGTTGCTGTGGCAACGGCGAGACGACCTCGCCCGCTGGCTACTGGCCGCGATCGTCGCCGCGGGCGCTTTCTGGACGTTCCGCCTGCTCGGCCGCGCCAGCTGGCATCCTGAGCTGCGCTGGGTGGTCCTGATCGCCGGCGCGGTGGCCGTCGCTCTGGTCATGTTGCCCAATCGCGCCAGCAGGCGCATCACCTTCGTGGCGGTCCCGGCGATCGCGCTCGCGTTACTCGCCGGCCCGACGGCGTACGCGGTGCAGACCGCGTCGACCGCTCACTCCGGGGCGATCCCGTCGGCGGGTCCCTCGACCTCAGGCGGCTTCGGTGGCGGCGGCGGACGTCCGGGCGGCACCGGCGGTGGCACGCGCGGCGGCTTCGGCGGCGGCGGCGGCAGGGCGGGCCGGGCGGCACGACTGGTGGAACCACTGGGTCCACCAACCCCGCTACCGGCGGCTTCGGCGGCGGCACCCGTCCGACCGGCGGCGGCCAGACTGGTGGTCAGGGCGGCGGCGGCATGGGTGGACTCGGCGGCGCGACCACGGTCAGCTCGGCGTTGAAGTCGGCGCTCGAACGCCGACGCTTCGAAGTACGAGTGGGTGGCCGCGACGACCGGCGACAACGAGGCCGCCTCGCTCGAACTGGGCACCGGCAACTCGGTGATGTCGCTCGGTGGCTACAACGGCACCGACCCGGCGATCACGCTGGCCGCGTTCGAGAAGCTGGTCCAGGCCGGCAAGATCCACTACTACGTGGCCGACTCCAGCGGGTTCATCGGCTCGACGAGCGCGCAGTCCTCGACGGCGTACAAGATCCAGCAGTGGGTCGAGGCGAACTACACGGCCCAGACCGTCGGCGGCACGACGATCTACGACCTCACCGCCGCCAACTAGCAACGCGAGTGGCCGATGTGAGCGCGAGTGGCCGCGATTTGGCGGCCACTGGCGCCAATATCGGCCACTCGGCGCAAGGGGCGCGGGGGCAAACCAATCGACGCCGATCAGCGCAGGATCTCGACCAGCAGCACCCAGGCATTGACGAGCGAGCCCGCGAAGCCGGCGATCAGCCCGGCGACCAGCCAGTAGAGGCCACCGCCACTGCCGGCCATCACGCTGGCCCCGCCGATCACGGCCGGCAACGCGGCCGCGGCCGAGATGATCGCGGGCAAGAACCTCAGCGGCAATGGTTGCTGGGTGTTCCAGGTCCGGCGCGACCAGCTGATCGCGAAGCCGATGAGGACGCAAGCGCCCAGGATCCACAGTTCGGTGCCAAGAGCGTTGCGCGACTGGCCGGGGACGAGCACCAAGATCGACTCGAGCAGCACCAACCCGAGCATGGCGACGGTCTCGCCAGCGCGACCGGGCAGGCTCGGCCCGGCGAGTATGCGAGCGAGGTTGATCGACACCGCGACGAAGATGAGACCCGCGAGGGCCGCCGACGCACCCGCCACCGCGACGAACAGGTCGTGCCACTGATCGGGGTCGTAGGCGATGGAGGGGGCCGCGATCACACCGCCGAACTTAGTTCAGGCCGGCGTACGAATGCAGTCCTGAGATCACGATGTTGACGACGAAGAAGTTGAAGGTCATGGCCCCGAAGCCGAGCAGGTTCACCCACGGCGCCCACTGCTTGAGCCCGGCCGTCGCGCGAGTGTGCAGGTACGCCGCGTAGATCACCCAGGCGATGAACGCCCAGGTCTCCTTCGGGTCCCAGCCCCAGTAGCGTCCCCAGGCCGCCTCGGCCCAGATCGCACCGCAGATGATGCCGAACGTGTAGATCGGGAAGGCGAACGCCGCCAGCCGGTAGGCGACCTTGTCGAGCGTCGCCGGTGCGGTGAGCTTGGGCCCGATGATCCCCGAGAACCGCGTCGAGCCACCCACTGCGACCTGCGAGTCGTACCGGCGCCGGATCAGGAACAGGATCGTCAGCACCGAGCTCGTCATCAGGATGCCCTCGGACGACGCGGCCGCCGTCACGTGGATCGCCAGCCAGTACGACTGCAGCGCGGGGACGAGCGGCGATGCCTGCGAGTAGAGCACCGTCCCGGCCAGGAACATCACCAGGACGACGGGGAACATCACGAACAGGCCGAGGTAGCGGATCTGCGGCATCCGGGCCATGCCGACCAGGAAGGCGATCACGGCGATCACGCCCACCACGGACGCGAACTCGTACATGTTGCACCACGGCACCTCGTCCACGGCGATTCCGCGGACGGCGATGGACGACAGGTGGATCAGGGCGCCGATCACGGTGATGGCGACGGCGGCGCGGCCGAACCGATCGGCCGCCGTGCCGCGCGAAGTCGTGACCGGAGCCTGGTCGTCGGGCGGCAGACCGATCGGAGCGCCGGCGCCCACCAGCTCGCGGGCCGGCAAGCTCGCGCCGACCCGTCCCCGCCGGCCGAAGGCGTACTCGCCGGCGTAGCCGATCATGGCGACGGCGTAGGTCGCGATCGCGGTGGTGAAGAGGGCGTCGGACAGGTGCGCCATTCCATCATTGACGGCCACGCTCACTCCTTCCCGGCCGAGACAGGTTCTCGCGCCGGTTCGACCGGTGGACCACACGATCTCAACCGTTCGAGCCACCCGGCAAATTCGTCGCTGAAGTTGCCCGAGTCGCTGCGGGCGAGGCCGCCGACCGTCACCACGGTAGGCGCACCCGAGTCTGTGAATTCACCCGGGGCGACGCGAATCCACAACCGCCGGCGGCGGATCGAGAGCGAGGCGATGAGGCCGATGACCATCGACGCCGCCGCGATCAGCAGGTAGTACTGGGACGGGTCGTGGCTGACCTGCAGCCCGGCCCACTGCGTGTAGCCGTCGAAGGTCACCGAGACGCCGCTGGCCAGCTTGACCGTCTGCCCGAGCGCGAGGTTGGCCTGGCCGACCTGTTTGAGGTTCGTCTTGTCGAGCGAGTAGACCGAGTGCGTCGTCGAGCCGGCGTCGCCGGTGTAGATCGTCACCGCGAGCACGGGATTGACCGGCGCCGGACCGGCGGACGTCACGATCGAGTTCGACGAGATCGGCCCACCGTTCTGGGCCACCGCGTTCGGGGCGAACAGGGCCTCGATGCCGAGGTCGTTGCCGGTGCCCTTGCCCAGCTCCTGGAAGGCGCCCTCGGACAGCAGCGTCCCCGGATCGGTCGGGATGAAGTCGGCCGTGTCAGTCCGCACCGAGCCGTCGGGCATGGTGAAGGTGATGCGGGGCGAGTAGCCGTGACTGATCAAGTAGACGCGGTCGCCCTCGAGCCGCAGCGGGTGGTTGACCTTGATCGTGTCGCTCTTGGAGTGGTCGGCCGTCGCCGGCCCGTAGGACACGGCCGCCGCGAAGTTGGTCGGCTCGCCCGAGGAGTTGTACGCCGCGGTGAACTTGTTCAGCGTCATGCAGAACGGCGCCGGAGACACCTTGCCGTCCTGCGCGAACCGGCCGAGCGAGGACGTGTCGTACTGGCTGAACTCGTTGCAGAACTCCGAGCCCTGACGCAGGACGCGCGAACCCTCGTACTTGTAGAGCTGGCCGACGGCGATGGCCACGAGCGCGACGAGAAGCGCGACGTGGAAGATCAGGTTGCCCGTCTCGCGGCTGTAGCCCTTCTCGGCCGACAGGACGACGGTGCCCTTGTCCTCGCGCCGGACGACGCGCCAGCGACGGCCGAGCGCGCTGCGGGCCGCCGTCGCGAACTCGGATACCGACGCGCCGACGTCTCGAACGATCCCGACTCGGGCAGCCGGCCCAGGTTCTTCGGCGCCGGTAGCGGCTTGGCCCGCATCGCCCGCGCGTGCACGCGGATGCGCGGGATCAGGCAGCCGACCAGCGAGATGAACAGCAACAGGTAGATCGCGGCGAACCAGGGCGAACCGAAGACGTCGAACATGCCGATGCGGTCGAGGAACGTCCCCCACGCGCCGTGCGAGGCGATGTAGGACGCGGTCTTGGTCGGGTTCAGCGGCTTCTGCGGCAGCAGCGATCCGGGCACCGCGGCGATCGCCAGCAGGAACAGCAGGATCAGCGCCGTCCGCATGCTGATCAACCGGCGCCAGCCCCGCCGCAGGAAGGCGATCACAGGTCGGCTCCGACGCCGGACGTGCCGAACTCGTCGCGCAGCAGGTTCATCCAGTGATCCCAGGTGCCGGTGAGCAGCAGCACGCCCATGAGCACGAGCAGCACGCCGCCGATCCGGCTGACCGCCGCGCGGTGCCGACGGACGAACCCGAGCGCGCCGGACACCCAGCCGAAGCCGAGGGCCACCAGGACGAACGGGACGCCGAGACCGAGGCAGTAGGCGAACATCAACACCGAGCCGCGCGCGGCCGACGACTGCACGAACGCCATCGAGTACACGGCGCTGAACGTCGGGGTCAGGCACGGCCCCCAGGCCAGGCCGAAGGTGATGCCGAGCAGCGGCGCGCCGAGCAGGCCGGCCGGCGGGCGGTGGTGCAGCTTGTACTCGCGCTGCATGAACGGCAGCCAGCCCATGAACGCCAGCCCGAACACGATGGTGATCGCGCCGAGCACGCGCTCGATCGCGACCCGGTCGTTGCGGATGTAGTCGCCCAGCGCCCCGAACGCGACACCGGCGGCGACGAAGACGATCGAGAAACCGAGGACGAACAGCAGCGAACCCGCAACCATCCGGCGCTGGTTGCTGCCCCGGTTCGCGCTGTCGTCCGCGCCGGACAGGCCGGCGACATACGACAGGTAGCCAGGGACCAGCGGCAGCACGCACGGCGACAGAAATCCGACCAGACCGACCAGCGCCGCCACACCGACCGCGACGAGCAGCGGACCGTCCGTCACCGCATGGGTGAACGACGCGGTCGCGAGAACGGTCATGACTCAGCGGCGAGCTTGGTGAGCACCGGCTGCAGGTCGGCCGCCTGGAGTTGCTGCAGATACACCGCGGCGACCCGCTGCTGCTTGTCGAGGACGACGGTGAACGGCAGCGCTCCCGACGGGATCTTGCCCAACTCCAAGGCCGTCTTTCCCGGCTCGTCGGAGATGATCGGGTAGCTGATGGAGTTGTCGGAGACGAACGCCTTGGCCGAGCTGGTCGAGGCGTCCTTGGTGTCGATGCCGACGAACGTCGTCGACGCCTTGTCCTGGCGGTACAGCGCGTCGAAACCGGGCATCTCGATGCGGCACGGACTGCACCACGAGGCCCAGAAGTTGAGGACCACGACCTTGCCCTTGTCGGCGGCGATGTCGTACGTGCCGCCGTCGAGCAGGGTGCCGTGGACATCGCCGGCATCCTTGCGGTCGCCCGGCGCGATCGTCTGCCCCAACTTCGTGGCCGAGGTGAACTCGTACAGCGAGCCCTCGCCCTGGGCCACGGCGTCCTTGCCCGTGCAGCCGGCCAGCACGAGCGCGCAGGCCATCAGCAGGAGCGCGGCGGATCGGAGGCGGGACATGAGGCCTCAAGTGTGCAAGACGTAGTTATGTCCGCTGAACTCGGCCTCAGCGCGCGTTGAGTTCCGCTGCCGCGGCCACCGGCTCGGCCACCGCCCGAACCACACTTCGCCCCCGAAACCTGGCCCGAGGGGTGGCCAAGCAGCCGCCTAGGCTGGGCCCCGTGCCGGCGCCGGAGATCTCGAAGCGACTCGAGCGACTGCGTTCCCAAACCATCCGCGGCGGCCTGGTGAGCATCGAGGAGGCCGCTGCCCTCGCGGCGGTCGGTTTCGAGCCGGTCAGCGAGGTAATCGGCGCCACCGCCCGCAACGTCCGCCCGACCGGCTTCTACAGCACGGGAGCGGTGCCGTTCCAGCAACAGAGTTACTACAACCAGCCTCTGTCGATGGGTCCGAGCGCCTACGACCTGCGGACCTATACAAGCAGCGGGAACAACCTGAGAGTCGGCACCCCGGCCGCCATCAGCGAGCTGAAGAAGGGCTACCGAGACGCGCTCTACCGGCTGGTGACCGAGGCGCGGGCGGTGCACGCCGACGGCGTCGTCGACGTGCAGACCAGCCTGACGATCACACACGGCTCGGGCGCTCAGCTGTGGAACTTCCTGGCTATCGGCACGGCAATCCGGGGAACAGGGTCAGTCCACGCCGATGCGCCGTTCACGTCGGGCTTGTCCGCCGCCCAGACCGCCGCGGCGATCCGCAACGGCTGGCTCCCTGTCGCAGCATTGATCATCCCGGTCATGGGGATCCGCTATGTCGAGTATTCCTCGCGTCGTCAGCGGGGTCGTTTCCAGCCCAATGCCGAGATCCCAGCCTTGTCCGACGCCGTCAACAGCACGCGCAATCAAGCGCGGCTGGACCTGGAGCGCGAGGCACGGACCGTGCACGCGGACGGTGCCGTGATGACCTCGATGGCGATGGAGCTCGAAGCGCCGACCGACGAACCGGTGTGCCGCGTCACCGTGACGATCACCGGGACGGCTCTGGCCCGCTTCAAGATCCGTCACGAACGTCCGGCTCCGCTGATGATCATGCCGTTGAACAAAGGAAGAACATGACCGACGTCGAACCGCGCGTGACCTCCGAGACCGCGCTCAAGCGGCTGGCCGAACTGCGCGGCGAGGACGCTCGCGGCAAGGCGCTGTTCACGTCCGACCTCTCGGTCAACGAGTTCCTGCTGGTTCGCGAAGCGGGGTTCCACCCGCTGGGTCTGGTGCTCGGCTCGAGCATCTATCACGTCGGACTCCAGGTCGGTCGCTGGTCGGCCAACCAGGAGCTCGACAAGCTCTCACAGGCGATGTACCACGCACGAGAGCTGGCGATGACGCGCATGGAGGCCGAGGCGGATGCCCTCGGCGCGGACGGCATCGTCGGCGTGCGGTTGGAGATCGAGTTCAAGGAGTTCGGGCACAACCTGGCCGAGTTCATCGCCATCGGAACCGCAGTCAAAGGTGAGGCACCGCCACCCAAGGGCGGAACCTGGCGCAACAACAAGAAACTGCCGTTCACGTCCGATCTGACCGGCCAGGATTTCTGGACGCTGATCCAGGCCGGGTACGCCCCGCTCGGCATGGTCATGGGCACCTGCGTCTATCACGTCGCCCACCGCTCGGCCGCGAAGGCGATGGGGACGTTCGGGGTGAACACCGAGGTCGACACGTTCACCCAGGCGCTCTATGACGCCCGCGAGCTGGCGATGACCCGCATGCAGTCCGAGGCCGAGGCGCTGGACGCGGACGGGATCGTCGGCGTCCAGCTCAACAACCTCGCGCACAACTGGGGCGGCCACACGACCGAGTTCTTCGCAATAGGCACGGCGATCCGCCCACTGCGCGACGACCACCACATCACGACGCCGACGATGGTGCTGCCGCTCACCGATCGCTAGCACGCTCAGGCGCCGCCCACGTAGCCCGGCGGCGTCGCTCCCGCCGGCTCGGCGTAGTCGACCCGGGTGACGACGTCGCCGTCGAAGGTCAACGAGGTCACGGACGCCAGCGCGCACTGACGCTTGCGTGGATCGTGGAAGAGCCGCTGGCCCTCGACGAAGCGGCGCAGCGCCACGATCGGCAGCTGGTGGCTGACGCAGACCGCCTCGCCGCCGGCTTGGTCGGCCTCCTTGCGGGCGCGACCGACCGCGGCGAGCATGCGGGCAGCGATGTCGGCGTAGGGCTCGCCCCACGACGGCTTGAACGGATTGACGTACAGCTTCAGGTTGGACGGGTCGGTGAACAGGCCCTGCCCGCCCGCCACCTGCTTGCCCTCGAGCCGGTTGGCCGCCTCGATCAGGTCGTAGTCGATCTCGATCGGCAGGTCGAGTGCCTCGGCAAGCGGGGCCGCCGTCTGCCGGGCGCGGTCGAGTGGTGACGACACGATGTAGGCGATCGGTCGCTGGGCGAGATAGTCGGCGGTGATCGCGGCCTGCTCGACTCCTCGATCGGAGAGCCGGAAACCGGGCAGCCGGCCGTAGAGCACCCGGTCGGGGTTGTAGACCTCGCCGTGCCGCACGACGTGGACGATGGTCATTGCGTCGACTCCGCGGCGGCGCGGGCGGCGGCCGGCAAGGCGGTAGCAATCCGGTCGAATGCCCGCGTCGTCGATCGCGGTGTTGACGAACCACGCCTCGATACGCGCTCGGCGGCAGGTACACGCCCTGGTCGAGCATCGAGTGGAAGAACGCCTTGTACCGCCACGTCTCGGCCGCCTGCGCGCCGGCGAAGTCGATCACCTTGATATCGCTGAAGAAGATCGAGAACAGGTTGCCGGCGTACTGCACCTGGTGGGTCACTCCGGCCGCCGAGAGCGCCTCGCCGGCCAGCTGGCCGATCGCGGCCGCGTTCGCGTCGAGCTGGGCGTAGACGTCGGGCGTGCAGAGGCGCAGCGTCGCCAACCCGGCCGCGACGGCCACGGGATTGCCGCTGAGCGTCCCGGCTTGGTACACCGGCCCGGCCGGCGCGAGCTTGGCCATGATCGACGCCGGACCGCCGAACGCGGCGGCGGGCAGTCCCCCGCTCATCACCTTGCCGAAGGTGAACAGATCGGCCGGTACCGGGTCGAGGCCGTACCAACCCGACGCCGACACCCGAAAGCCGGTCATCACCTCGTCCATGACGAGCAGCGCACCGTGCCGCGCGGTGATCTCACGCAGGCCGGCGTTGAAACCCGGCAGCGGCGCGACGGCGCCCATGTTGCCGGCCGCGGCCTCGGTGATCACGCAGGCGATGTCGGGTCCGAACTCGGCGAACGCGGCCTCGACGGCGGCCAGGTCGTTGTAGGGCAGGACGATCGTCTCGGCGGTCTGCGCTCCGGTCACCCCGGGGGTGTCGGGCAGCCCGAAGGTGACGACACCCGAACCGGCCGCGGCCAGCAGCGCGTCGACGTGACCGTGGTAGCAGCCGGCGAACTTGATCACCCGGTGCCGGCCGGTGACGCCCCGCGCCAGCCGGATCGCGCTCATGGTCGCCTCGGTGCCGGAGTTCACCAGCCGCACCTGCTCGACCGGCGTGCGCTCGATGATCGCCTCGGCGAGTTCGATCTCGCCCAGGGTCGGCGCGCCGAACGACAGCCCGTGCGTCGCCGCGCTGCGTACGGCCTCGACGACCGCGGGATGGGCGTGGCCGAGCACCATCGGCCCCCACGACGAGACGAGGTCGACGTACTCGCGCCCGTCGGCATCGGTCAGGTAGGCGCCGGCCGCGGACGTGATGAAGCGCGGCGTTCCGCCCACGGCCCGGAAGGCGCGGACGGGCGAGTTGACCCCGCCGGGGATAACGCGCTGGGCCCGTTCGAAGAGCTCAGCCGACTTCGGAGCCGAACCGGTGGTGTCAGTCACGACTCCAGTCTGACAAACGGGGGTCTGGCTACAGTCCGACCATGCAGATTTCAGGAGCCGTCGCCCTCGTCACGGGCGGCGCATCGGGCCTCGGCCTGGCCACCGCGCGCGCCCTCACCGATGCCGGCGCGCGCGTCGTGATCTTGGACATGCCGTCGTCGGCCGGCGCCCAGGTGGCCAGCGAGCACGGCCTCGTCTTCGCCCCCGGTGACGTCACCGACGAGACGTCCGTGGCGGCCGCCATGGAGCAGGCGTCCGACCTCGGGCCGCTGCGGATCACCGTCAACTGCGCCGGAGTCTCGGATCCTGGACGGGTACTCGGACGCGGCGGCGTCCTGCCACTGGCGGCATTCACCAAGGTGATCACGATCAACTTGATCGGGACCTTCAACGTGCTGCGGCTCGCGGCTGAGCGGATGGCCGCGACCGAGGCGATCGACGGCGAGCGCGGGGTGATCGTCAACACCGCGTCGGCCGCGGCCTTCGACGGGCAGATCGGGCAGGCGGCGTACTCGGCCTCCAAGGGTGGCGTGGTGGGCATGACGCTGCCCATCGCCCGCGACCTGGCCGACAAGCTCATCCGGGTGATGGTCGTCGCGCCCGGTATCTTCTCCACGCCCATGCTCGCCGGCCTGCCCCAGGACGCCCAGGACTCGCTCGGCCAGCAGGTGCCGCACCCGTCGCGACTGGGCAAGCCCGAGGAGTACGCGGCCCTCGTCAAGCACATCGTCGAGAACCCGATGCTCAACGGCGAGGTCATCCGCCTCGACGGCGCGATCCGGATGGCTCCGCGCTAGAGCGCCTTGCGCATCACCTGACGCGATCCCAGATCGTCGAGTCCGGCTCGGCGTTCTTGATCGCGCAGTGCGGCGAGGCCCGGCGTGAGATCGGTCGTCGGCTCGAAGCCGAGCGCCGCGTAGAACGGCCCGTTCCAGGCGACGTCGGCGAAGGTCGTCAGCGTGAGTTCGGAAAAGCTAGCGTCCTTAGCCCACCGTTCGGCTGCCGCCACGAGCGCGCTGCCGATGCCTCGTCGCATGAAGCGCGGCAGGACCGAGAGCTGGTCGAGATGGGCCGCCCCGTCGACGACGCTGAGCCGGGCGAACCCGATCGGCGGGCGACCCGCGACCACGACGTGAACCGGCGGCGCCGACTCGATCAGCGGCAGCGCGCCGAAGCCGGACACCGCGAACAGCTGGTCGGCGCTCTGCTCGATCTCGGTCAGCGAGGCGAGTTCGTCCGGATCGGCCGGGCGGATCTCGGGCGGTTCGACGTCCAGGCCGAGCGCCTCGATCAGCGGAGCGGGCCGGCGCACCGGCACGGTCACCCGGGACGAGTCGTCCAGGCGCAGGGTCGCGCCGACGGCGCCGCGGGGCAGCCCCTCGAGCGCGGTGCGGCCCAGGATCGGCACGCCCAGCTCGACCTCGGGTTCGACGCCGACGATCCGGCGTCGCCCGATCGCCTGGTCACCCACGCGCAACTCGTCGGTCGTCAGCGTCACCGAACGCAGCCGCCGCGCGGCGCGGACCGTGAACGCGTCCGCGCCGACGACGATGATCAACGCGGCGACCCAGGCGTAGGCGTGGACGAGCGCGCCGCCGGTCGCGAGGTCGATGGCGAAGCCGATGCACAGCACCAGCCCGAGCAGGTAGGTCGAGAGGTACGTCCGCGCCGGTTCGTGCAGCAGGACGCGCGAGCTCACCTGAACAGGCCGGCCGCCTCGACCGCCCAGTACGTCAAGATCATCGACGCGCCGGCCCGGCGGATCGAGGTGAGCGTCTCGGTGATGATCCGCTCACGGTCGAGCCAACCGCGTTCGGCGGCGGCCTCGACCATCGCGAACTCTCCGCTCACCTGGTACGCCGCGACCGGCACCGGCGACGCGTCGGCGACCGAACGCAGGATGTCGAGATAGGGCAACGCCGGCTTGACCATGACGATGTCGGCGCCCTCGGCCACGTCCAGCGCCACCTCGGCGAGCGCGTCGCGAACCGTCCGCGTGTGATCCTGCTGGTAGGACTTGCGATCGCCGACCAGCGACGAGTCGACCGCCTCGCGGAACGGGCCGTAGAAGCCGGACGCGTATTTCGGCGCATAGCCCAGAATGCCGACGTCGTCGAACGAGGCGGCGTCCAGGGCGGCCCGGACGGCAGCCACCTGGCCGTCCATCATCCCGCTGGTGCCGACGATGTGGGCGCCGGCGTCGGCCTGGGCCAGCCCCATGCTGGCGTACCGCGCGAGGGTGGCGTCGTTGTCGACCCGCCCTTGATCATCGAGCACGCCGCAGTGACCGTGATCGGTGAACTCGTCGAGGCAGAGGTCGGCCATGATCACCGTGTCGTCGCCGAACTCGTCGCGCAATCGGCGAAGAGCCACGTTCAGCACGCCGTCGGGGTCATCGCCGCCACTTCCCACGGCGTCCTTCTGCAGCGGGATGCCGAACAGCATCAAGCCGCCGACACCGGCCTCGACCGCCTCGTGCGCGGCCTTGATCAGCGACTCCTGGGAGTGCTGGACGACGCCGGGCATCGAGCCGATCGGCGACGGGTCGGTGATGCCCTCGCGGACGAACATCGGCAAGATCAGGTCGGAGGGCCGCACGCTGACGTCGGCCACCAGCCGGCGCAGCGCCGGCGTCGAGCGCAGCCGGCGCGGCCGCGAGATCGGATAGCCGGGCAGCTCAGGCAGCGTCACAGGCCCAGATTACGCGGCCCTGCCGCCGCCCCACCCCGCCGATTGGCGCGTTAGAAGGCGTTTGGCGCGTTGTAACGCGCCAACGGGCGCAGACCGCGCCAATCGAGGAGCAGACGAGGCGCCGACCAAGATCAGGATCGGCGGCGGGCCGGCTTCTTCGCCGCGGCGACAGCGGCCTTCTCGCGCTCCTCGACGGCTCGGGCCACCGCGTACTCGGCGAGCGCATCGACCAGCGCATCGACGTTCGCGACCTCGGGCTGCACGTCGACCCGCAGACCGAACTCGCGCGCCGTGGCGGCCGTCTGCGGGCCGATGGCCGCGACGATCGTGCGCGCGTGCGGCTTGCCGGCGATGCCGACCAGGTTGCGCACCGTCGAGGACGACGTGAAGCAGACGGCCTGGAAGCCGCCCGACTTGATCGCGTCGCGGATCTCGGCGGCCGGCGGGGCGGCCCGGACGGTCCGATACGCCGTCACGTCGTCGATCTCCCAACCGCGCTCGCGCAGCCCGGCCGCCAGCGTCTCGGTGGCGATGTCGGCGCGCGGCAGCAGCACGCGGTCGATCGGGTCGAGCACGTCGTCGTAGGGCGGGAAGTCGAGCAGCAGGCCCTCGGAGGACTGCTCACCCGAAGGCAGCAGCTCAGGACGGATGCCGAACGCGCGCACCGCGTCGGCGGTCGACTCGCCCACGCAGGCGATCTTGACGCCGGCGAAGGCGCGGGCGTCCAGGCCGAACTCCTCGAACTTCTCGCGCACCGCCTTGACCGCGTTGGTCGAGGTGAACACGATCCACTCGTACCGGCCGGTGACCAGGCCCTTGATCGCCCGCTCCATCTGGGTGGGCGTGCGCGGCGGCTCGACCGCGATGGTCGGCACCTCGACCGGGACCGCGCCGTAGCGGCGCAGCTTCTCGCTCATCGCGCCGGCCTGCTCCTTGGTGCGGGGCACCAGCACCCGCCAGCCGTAGAGCGGACGCGACTCCCACCAGGCCAGCTTGTCGCGCTGGGCGGCCGCCTTGCCGATCGTCATGACGAGCGGGCCGGTCATGCCGACCGCGACGATGTCGATCTCGCCCAGCGTGCCGGACGCGGTGTGCTGACCGGTGCCGGTGCCGTCGCAGCTGACCGTGATCGCGGTGTCGGGCTTGAGGCCGTTGGCCACCAGTTCCTGGGCGGTGACGACGACGTCCTCGGCCGCGACCGACAGCACGAGCGAGCCGGGCGCGTGGGCGAGCGACTCGTAGTCGACGACCGCGGCGTGCATCAGGTCGGCCTCGGTGTGCACGGAGCCCAGCGGAACTCCGGCGTAGGTCGCGGTGCCCGCACCGACGCTCAGGCCCGGCACGACCTCGAACGGAACGGCGGTCCGGGCGATCGCCAGGACCTCCTTGACCGCTCCGTCATCGGTGAGCGCGTCGCCCCGAACCACGCGGACGACATTGGCCCCGCTTCGGGCCTCGGCGAGCAGCAGCTTGGCGACGTCAGCGGGTGCGCCGTCGGCGAGCTGCGCCTCGACCGAGGCGAGCGCGGTCACCGCCGCCGGGACGATGGCGTCGGCCACGACGATGTCAGCCGCCTCGAGAGCGGTGATCGCATTGGCAGCCAGCAGGCCGGGGTCACCCGGGCCGGCACCCACGAAGGTGATCCGGCCAACGGGCTTGCGTGCTCGGGTCATGACGAGCTCTCCATCATCATCGTGGCGGCGCCGATCTCGAGCAGGTCGGCGGCGAGCCGCCGGCCGATCGAGTCGGCTTCATTGCTCGGGCCGGTGGCCGACAATCGGACGGCGTCGCTGCCATCGATTGCGGTCACCGAGCCGCGAAGGAAGATCTCGGTCGTCCCGTCGTCGCCCTCGGCCAGTTCGGCCAGGGCTCCGACGGGGGCGGTGCAGCCGGCCTCGAGGGCGGCCAGCAGGGCCCGTTCGGCGCAGCGACCGCGGCGCGGGTGTCGGCGTCGTCCAGCGGTGCAAGCGCGGCGAGGGTGGCGTCGTCACCGGCCCGGCACTCGATGGCCAGGGCGCCCTGCGCCGGAGCGGGCAGCATCTGGATCGGGTCGAGGATCTCGGTGACCTCGCCGGCGCGTCCGAGTCGGCGCAGTCCGGCCAGTGCGAGCACGACCGCGTCCAGCTCACCCGAAGTGACCTTGCCCAGCCGGGTGTCGACGTTGCCGCGCAGCCCGACGATGTCCAGACCGAGGCCGAGGGCCCGCAGCTGGGCGGCCCGGCGCGGCGAGCCGGTGCCGATGCGCGCACCCTCGGGCAGTTCGCCCAGCGTCAGGCCGTCCCGGGCGACGAGCGCGTCGCGCGAATCCTCGCGGCGCGGCACGGCGCCCAGCGCGATGCCGTCGGCGGGCGCGGTGGGCAGGTCCTTGTAGGAGTGGACGGCCACGTCGATGTCGCCGGCCAGCAGCGCATCGCGCAGGGCCGACACGAACACGCCGGTGCCGCCGATCTGGTCGAGCGCGGCCGACGATCGGTCGCCGGCGGTGCTGACCGGCAACGATCTCGACCGGGACCGAGAGCTGGGCGACGACCGTCTCGGTCTGGGTGCGGGCGAGCAGCGAGGCCCGGGTGCCCACGCGCAGGGTGCGGACGGCCGTCATGAGGCACCCGCCTTCCGGGCCCGGATCACGGCAACCGACTCCGCCGCGGCGGGGTCGAGGTCGAACAGCTCGCGCAGCGCCTCGGCGTAGGCGTCGCCGCCCGGCTTGGCCGCCAGTTCCTTGACCCGGACGGTCGGCGCGTGCAGCACCTTCTCGACGGCGCGGCGCACCGCGTCGGCGACCTCACCGCGCACGGCGGTGTCGAGGCCGGGCAGCCGGGAGTCGATGCGGGCCAGCTCGGCGTCGATCACCTGGTTGGCCCGGGCGCGCAGCGCGGTGACCGTCGGTGCGACGGCGAGGCGCTGCTGCTCGGTGAGGTAGCCGGCCAGTTCCTCGGCGACGATGGCGGTGGCCGCGGCGACCTCTTCTTCGCTGACCGCGGCCCCGCCCGAACGCAGCGCGTCGAGGTCGATGTAGCTGACGCCGGTCAGCTGCGCAGCCGCGGGGTCGACATCGCGGGGCAGCGCCAGGTCGAGGACGACCAGCGGCCGGTCGACGCGCGAGTCGATCATGTCCAGCTCGACGACGAGGCCGGTGGCTCCGGTCGAGCTGATCAGCAGGTCGGCGTCGGCGATCTCGTCGGCGAGGTCGTCCAGGCCGACGAAGCGGGCGTCCAGCGAGTCGGCCAGGCGCCGGCCGCGGTCGGCCGACCGGTTGGCGATCACCAGGTCGTGAGCGCCGCGGCGGCGCAGGGTGGCACCGGCCAGCGCGCCCATCGACCCGGCGCCGACGATCACGACGCGCTGACCGGCGAGCGGCCCGAGGATCGATGTCGGCCTGGTCGAGCGCGACCGACACCACCGACGCCCCGGCCTGGTCGATGCCGGTGTCGCTGTGCACCCGCTTGCCGACCCGCAGCGCGGTCTGGGCCAGGTCGTGCAGCACCGAGCCGACCGAGGCCAGCTCGGTGGCCAGCGAGTAGGACGCACGCAGCTGGCCGAGGATCTGCGACTCGCCGACCACCATCGAGTCCAGCCCGGACGCGACGGTCAGGATGTGCTCGGCCGCCGCCTCGGCGAAGTGGACGTAGAGGTGCTCGCCGAGATCGGACACCCCCAGGTCGGCGTGCCGCGAGAGCACCTGGCTGATCTCGGCGACGGCCGGGTGGAAGCGGGCGACGTCGGCGTAGACCTCGATGCGGTTGCACGTCGAGAGCACCAGCACCTCGCTGATCGACTCGGCCGCCGACAGCTCCTCGATCGTCTTGGTCAGCTCGTCGCCGCTGATCGACACCTTCTCGAGCAGCGACACCGGCGACGTCCGGTGCGACAGCCCCACCACCAGCAGAGCTCATTGGGCCGATCGCCTTGCGGCTCTCGTGGAAGGACAGGATCTGCAGCTCGGCGGCCAGGTCGACCTTGCGGACGTCCACATGGCGCGGGACGTTCAGCACGGTCGGCGCGAAGTTGAGGATGCTGGTGACGCCCGGCGGCGACCAGCGCGTCGCAGACGTCCTGGGCCGCACCGGCCGGCGTGGCGATGACGCCGATCGCGATCTGGTGCTCGCGCACGACGTCGGGCAGCTCGGCGATGTCGCGCACCGGCAGGCCGCGGAGCTGGGTGCCGACGCGCGCCGGGTCGGCGTCGAGCAGCGCGGCGATCCGGAACCCGCGCGAGGCGAAGCCGGCGTAGCCGGCCAGCGCCAGGCCGAGGTTGCCGACGCCGATCAGCGCGACGGCGCGGTGCTCGGTGAGCCCGAGCGTCCGGGCGATCTGACCGGTCAGCGTGGCGACGTCGTAGCCGACGCCGCGGATGCCGTACGAGCCGAGGTAGGAGAGGTCCTTGCGCAGCATGGCCGAGTTGACGCCGGCCGCGCTGGCCAGCTCGTCGGAGGACACCGTGCTGGCCGAATCGCTCTCGACCAGGCCGCCGAGCACGCGGAAGTAGGTAGCGAGCCGGGCCACTGTCGCCTCGGGAACATAGCGACCGGCGGCGGCTGCGACGGATCGGTCATCAGCGGGCGTACCGCTGACGTCCGTCGGGTCACCATGCACGGTCATCGGCCGGTTTCGGCTCCTATGCGAGATATTCGAGATCCATTCGGGCTGATCACTTTGCTGCCACAGGTCGTTCGCCGCCTTCTCGAAGCGGTCGAAGCGAGGTGTGGTAGAAGCCCCCAACCGCCGAAAACGCTACGCGCTTGTGAATGGTTTCCCAAATCGTCGAAGCGTGTGCTAAAGCGGCTGGACCCCCCGGATTCACTGGCCTCCTGAGCATCCTCGCGTCGACGTGAACATCGCATTTCACAGCCAGCCGGTACGGTGCGCGGGTGTCATTGCGCCGGGGCGTCTGGACGGTCTTGACGATCGTGTTGCTGTTCTTCCTCGCCGCCGCAATCCTGGTCGCGACCGAAGTCGTGGCACTCCGGTCGGCAACCGGCAAGGTGCGCAACAAGTACGACCCGGCCCTGCTCAACAGCCAGAATCTGCTCGCGGGCTACATCAACCAGGAAAGCGGCGAACGCGGCTACCTGATCACCGGGCAGTCCACCTATCTGGCGCCCTTCACGCAGGGCCAGGCCATGATCACGCGCGCCGACGGCCGGCTGACGACCCTGCTGGCCGGCGAGCCCGCTTTGACGGCGTTGCTGCACACTGCCACCGCCGCCGGGGACGCCTGGCACGCCGCCGTGCAGCCGGAGTTGGACGCCCGGCAGGGCGGCGACCCCCTGGGGGCGACCGCTCTGGTCGACACCGGCCGCTCGAAGGCGGCGTTCGACGAGCTGCGCACCCAGCTCTCGAACCTGCAGACGGCGGTGAGTGCCCGTCGGCTCGCGGCCGAGAACGCCCAGTCCCGAGACGCCGAGACCCTGGTCGTCGCGCTCATCGTCGCCGCGGCGATCGCGCTCGCGGCGGTGCTGGTGCTCGTGGTCGCGGCCCGCGCCTGGGTGCTGCGCCCGATCGCGGCGACTCGGCGAGGCGCTCGCCGGCGTCCAGGCCGGATCGCTCGACACGCCCGTCGCCGTCGACGGGCCGGCCGAGTTCAAGGCCCTGGCCGCCGACGCCGACGACATGCGCCGGCGCCTGGTCGACCAGATCGAGGCGGCGTCACGGGCGACGGAGGGGCTGGCCCAGAACGCGCCGGTCGTGCTCGACATCCAGGCCTCGCTTCAGGCGTCGGGCTCGGCCGAACCCGGACTGGACGTCGCCGGCGTGGTCGCGACCGCCGAAGGCGAGATCGCCGGGGACTGGTGGGACATCGTGACGCTCGCGCCCGGACGCCAGGTCGTGATCATCGCCGACGTCTCGGGTCACGGCGCGCCGGCCGGTCTGCTGGCCACCAAGCTGAAGTCGGTGATCACCACGGCGATCGCCCTCGGCGCCACGCCGGACGAGGTGCTCCGCACGGCGGCCGACAACGTGTTCGCCGCGGCGCCGGAGAAGTTCGCCACCGTCGTGCTGTGCTACCTGGATCTCAACGCGGGCTCGCTGTCGTGGGCGAACGCCGGCCACCCCGCGCCCATGGTGATCACCACCGGTGGCATCGTGCGGTCGCTCGCGCCGACCGGCCCGCTCGTCCACCCCATCGCGAGCGACTGGACGACCGAAGCCGTCCCGTTCGACCCCGGTGACCTGCTGATCATGTTCAGCGACGGGCTCACCGAGGCCCGCGACGCCGACGCCGGCGAGTTCGGTTCGAGTCGGATACGGCAGGCGATTCCACCCGGTTCGACCGCGCAGCAGGCCGTCGACTCGGTGCTGGCCGCGCTGAACCGCCACACCGAGACCCGGCGGCAGAACGACGACGTCACCCTCGTCGCTGCCCGCCGCGTCCCATGAGCATCGCGGGGCTGGCGCTGGTCGTCGCGGTGGCGCTGCTGGGGCCGTTGGTGGCCTGGCCGACGCGGCTGCGCATCCCCCAGGTGGTCGGTGAGCTCGCTGCCGGCGTGATCATCGGCCGGACGGGCGCGCAGTGGATCGACCCGACCGACCGGACGTTCACCTTCCTCGCCAACATCGGCTTTGCGTTGATCATGTTCGTCGCGGGCGCCAAGGTGCCCATCCGGCAGCCCAGTCTGCGCAGTGGGCTGCGCGTCGGCGTGGCCCGCGCCATCGGGGTCGCGGTCGTCGCGGCGGCTCTGGGGTACGCGGTCGCGTCGGCCTTCGGCGTCGGGCACACCGCGCTGTACGCCGTGCTCATGGCGTCCTCGTCGGCGGCGCTGATCCTGCCGATCATCGACAACCTGGGCCTGTCCGGGCCGGCCGTCCTGCAGTTGCTGCCTCAGGTCGCGATCGCCGACGCGGCGACGATCGTGGCCCTGCCGCTGGTGATCGATCCCGCGCACGCGGGCCGCGCCGCGCTCGGGGCGCTGGCGATCATCGGCTGCGCGCTCGTGCTGTACGTGGTGCTCTCGCGGGCCGAGGCGGCCGGCGTCCGGCGGCGGCTGCACCAGGTGTCGGAACGGCGCGAGTTCGCCCTCGAGCTGCGCATCAGCCTGCTGATCCTGCTGGCCCTCGCCGCCCTGGCTCAGCAGACCCACGTGTCGATCATGCTGGCCGGCTTCTCGTTCGGCCTCGTCGTCGCGGCGATCGGTGAACCCAAGCGGCTGGCCCGCCAGCTGTTCGGACTCACCGAGGGCTTCCTCGGGCCGCTGTTCTTCGTCTGGCTGGGCGCGTCGCTCGATCTGCGCGACCTCGGCTCGCACCCGAAGTTCATCGGACTGGGCGTCGCGCTGGGCGTGGGCGCGATCGTCGCGCACGCGGCCATGCGCGCGACCGGCCAGCCACTCAGCCTCGCCGTGCTCGCGTCGGCCCAGCTCGGGGTGCCGGTCGCCGCGGCCACCCTGGGCACGCAGTTGCACGTGCTGCGCGCGGGCGAGTCGTCCGCTCTCATCCTGGGTGCGCTCATCACGATCGTCGCGGCGACGCTGGCCGCGCGCGGTGCCGCTAGCCGCCCGGCTCCTGCAGCTCCCCCCACCGCATCGCCCCCCACCCCCGAGTCACCCGGTTGATTGGCGCCTTCTCGCCCGAGTGGTGCGGTGTACCGCGCCAATAGCGAGCAAACGCGCCAATCGCCGGGGAACCACGGTGACGTCGCCTTCGCAGTTGCCATGACGTCATAATGATGTCATAGTGATGTCGTGGAACTCGACACGTACGTGGATCAGGTCAGGGCGCAGCTGGCCGGCGCGGCCGCGCTCGGCGACGACCGGACCCGCCAGACCGCCGACGCGCTGAGCACCGCGGCCGAGCCCGCCATCCGGCTGGCCGTCCTCGCCGCCGTGTCGGCGGCCGCCGACGAGATCACCGCGGCACTGCTCGACCAGCCCGGTTCGTACACGGTCTCAGTTCGTCTGGACGGCGGCGAGCTGCGGGTGGACGTCCGCGGCGAATCCGGATCCGCACCAACTGCTCCCGCGCCCGACGAGGACGCCGACCCGACCGCCCGCATCTCGCTCCGGCTGTCGGACGCGCTCAAGGCCGAGATCGAGACGGCCGCGCGATCGACGGCGGTGTCGGTCAACACCTGGCTCATTCGCTGCGCCGCCAACGCCCTCACCAACGCCGCCTCCCGCCCGGCCGAGCCTCGTACGCACGGCAGCGGTCACCGGATCACCGGCTGGATCAACGGCTGATCGCCGAACTCGAAAGGACACGACCATGACCACGCGAACCACGAGCTTCCCGCTGAGCGGTCCCATCAATCTGGCCACCACGATCGGGTCCGGGAGCATCACCGTCCGGGCCCGAGACGACCTCGAGGAGGCGACGGTCACGCTGAGCGCGCGGACTTCCGACAGCGACATCCTCGACCGGGTGACCGTCGAGCTGCAGGGCCCGACGCTGGTCGTGAAGGGGCCGGTGAAGTCGGGCCGCGGCGGGTTCTGGCGCAACGAGCACGACAGCGTCGACGCCGAGATCGTCGTGCCGACCGGCACGGCGCTCAAGATCGCCACGGCGTCGGCACCGGTCACCGTGACCGGGACGAGCGGCGGGGCCGACATCGTCACCGGGTCGGCCGACGTCACGATCGACACCGTCGGCGGCGACCTGCGGCTGCGCGCCGGAGCGTCCGGCTGCCGGGTCGGCGCCGTCCACGGAGATGTCTCGCTGCACAACGGGTCGGGCCCGGCCCACTTCGGCGAGATCGGCGGCCGGCTGAAGGTCGGCACCGGCAGCGGTGACCTCGACGTGACGGTGGTGCGCGGCGGCGTACGGACGCGAGCCGGTTCCGGCAACGCTCGCCTCGACGCGGTTTTCGGCGACGTCGATGCGATGACCGGTTCGGGCTCGCTCACCGTCGGACTGCCCAGTGGCGTCACCGCCCGTATCGACGCGCGTTCCGGTTCGGGGCAGGTGCACAGCGATCTTCCCGTCGCTTCGGCGGCGGCGGGCAATGGCCCGGCGATCTCGATCCGGCTGCGCAGCGGCAGCGGCGCCGTCCGCCTGTTCCGCGCCGCCAGCGCCGCCTGACGCGCGACTCGCACATGCTCAGCTCCGGCCTGCACCAGTTACTCGCACGGCTGTCCGGCGCACCGATGACCGTCGCGTCAGTCGCGCAGCTTGCGCAGGATTCGTCGAAGAGCGGCGCGGTCGGAGGCGTTGAGGGCGCCGAAGAACTCCTCGGCCTCGCTCGAGCGGGCCGACGCGATCGCCTGCCCGACGGTCCGTCCACGGTCGGTTAGCTCGACCAGGGTCGCGCGCCGGTCGTCGGGATCGGGCCGGCCGCTTCGCCAGCCCGCGCTCTTCGAGGGCGTCGACGACTTCGGTGGTCGAGCGCGCCGCGATGCGCAGATGATCGGAGAGCTCGCTGAGCCGCATGACGCCGTGGTGCATCAGCACGCCGAGCGCGCGTGCGTGCGACGGCGAGATGTCCCACTGCGCCATGGCCTCGCGCGAGAGCCGACGCAGGCGGCGGGCGACCTCCCAGAACGCCTCGGCCAGCGAATCGTCGTCGGCCTCTGGCAACCACGGGAATAGCGTAGCAGGGATTACTGTTGTAGCCTCATGTTGAGGTTACCTCAGCATTCCTTACTCGGCCTTCCCAGATAGGAGGCACCACCTTGGAAGCCACTCCTCAGACTCGAGACCGCCGCTCCGGCGGATCGCACAAACTCACTGCCGCCGACCGCACCGCCGCCCGCGACGTGTCGCTGCGCCGCATCGGTCGGCTGTTCACCCCGTACAAGTGGCCGCTGGCCGTCGTCACCGCGATCATCGTCGCGTCGTCGATCGTCGCCATGGCCTCGCCGTTCCTGCTCCGCGCCGTGATCGACACCGCGCTGCCGGGCAAGAACGTCCACCTGCTCGTCTGGCTGGTCATCGGCATGGTCGCCGTCGCCGCCATCACCTCGGCGCTCGGCGTCGTCCAGACCTGGATCAGCACCAAGGTCGGCCAGCAGGTCATGCACCGCCTGCGCACCGACGTCTTCACCCACCTGCACCGGCAGTCGATCGCGTTCTTCACCCGCACCCGCACCGGTGAGGTGCAGTCGCGCATCACCAACGACATCGGCGGCATGGAAGCGGTCGTGACCTCGACGGCCACGTCCATCGCCTCCAACCTGACCACCGCGGTCGCCACCGCCGTCGCCATGGCCGCGCTGTCGTGGAAGCTCTCGCTCATCTCGCTGGTCGTGATGCCGCCGTCGATCTTCCTCACCCGCAAGGTCGCGCACATGCGCCGCGCGATCACCGCCCAGCGCCAGCGCGAACTCGCCGACCTGAACGTCACGATCGAGGAGGGCCTGTCGATCAGCGGCGTGCAGCTCAGCAAGACGATGGGCACCGGCGCCTCACTCGTCGAACGGTTCACCGCATCGTCGCTGCGCCTGATCGATCTCGAACTTCGCTCGGAACTCGCCGGCCGCTGGCGGATGGCCTCGATGAGCGTGATCTTCGCCGCGATCCCCGCGATCATCTACCTCAGCGCCGGTCTGCCGGTGACGGCCGGTCACATGACGATCGGCACGATCGTCGCGTTCACCGCCCTGCAGTCCGGGCTGTTCCGTCCGCTGATGGGCCTGCTCAACGTCGGCGTCACGTTGACCAGTTCGCTCGCGCTGTTCGCCCGCATCTTCGAGTACCTCGACCTGCCGATCGAGGTCGACGACCCGGCGACGCCGGTGATCATCGACCCCGCCACGGTGCGCGGCGATCTGCGCTTCGAGGACGTCACGTTCTCCTACCCCGGCAGCGACACCGCCGCGGTCGCCGGCATCAGCCTCGACGTCCCCGCCGGGACGGCCCTCGCGCTCGTCGGTGAGACCGGCTCGGGCAAGAGCACGCTGGCCGCTCTGGTCGCCCGTCTGTACGACCCGACCGGCGGGCGCGTGACGATCGACGGCATCGACCTGCGCGACCTGCGGCTGGCCGACCTGGCGCAGATCGTCGGCGTGGTGAGCCAGGAGACGTATCTGCTGCACACCACCGTCCGCGAGAACCTGCGCTACGCCAAGCCCGACGCGACCGACGCTCGAGATCGAGAACGCGGCCCGCGCGGCCCAGGTGCACGACCTGATCAGCCGGCTGCCCGACGGCTACGACACCATGGTCGGCTCGCGGGGCTACCGGTTCTCGGGCGGCGAGAAGCAACGCATCGCGATCGCCCGCACTCTGCTGCGCGATCCGCGGATCCTCGTCCTCGACGAGGCGACGAGCGCGCTCGACAACGAGACCGAGCGAGCCGTCCAGCGGGCGTTCGACGCCCTGGCCGAGGGACGGACGACGATCACCATCGCGCACCGCCTCTCGACCGTGCGCGACGCCGATCAGATCGCAGTGATCGACCAGGGCCGGATCGTCGAATCCGGGACGCACGAGAGCCTGCTCGACCAGGCCGGCCACTACGCGATGCTCGCCGCCTGACGCTGGTCAGCTGCTGCTCCCGTCTCCCCGTCCCCACCCGTCCCGGCGAGTGGCCGATAACGCGCCGAGTGGTCACCTCTACGCGACCACTCGCGAGAGAAACGGCCACTCGGCCGAGGGAGTACTCGAGAACTCAGATCGACGTCGGACGCGTTGCGGGCGTCAGCTCCAACTCGGCACCCGACTCGAGCGGGCTGGCCGGTGAGCGCACCGCGCCGGCGACCTCGTCGGGCGTGACGTTGAGCGGGTGATGGCAGGCCGCCAGGTGACCGTCGGGGAACTGCGCGAGCGGCGGCTCGACGTCGCGGCAGATGTCGGTGACGAACGGGCACCGCGTGTGGAAGCGGCAGCCGGACGGCGGGTTGATCGGGCTGGGCAGCTCACCCTTGACGACGTTGCCCGATTTCGCGCGGACGCGATCAGGGTCAGGGATCGGGATCGCGTCGAGCAGGCTGGCCGTGTACGGATGCTTGGGCCGCTTGTAGAGATCATCGGCCGCTGACAGCTCGACGATCTTGCCGAGGTACATCACGGCGATCCGGTCCGAGACGTGGCGGACGACGCTGAGATCGTGGGCCACGAAGATGTACGACAAGCCCAGCTCGTCCTGCAGGTCGTCGAGCAGGTTCACGACCTGGGCCTGGATCGACACGTCGAGCGCCGAGACCGGCTCGTCCAAGATGATCAACTTCGGCTTGGCGCCGAGAGCGCGGGCGATGCCGATGCGCTGTCGCTGGCCGCCGGAGAACTCGTGCGGATAGCGCTGGGCGTGCGAAGGGTCGAGCCCGACCTGCTCGAGCAGGGCCGACACCGACGAGGCGCGTGATCCGGCGCTGCCGCCCCGCAGGCGCACCCCGGCGCCGACGATCTGGACGATGCGCTTGCGCGGGTTGAGCGATGCCTGCGGATCCTGGAACACCATCTGCACTTCGCGGCGGAACTCGCGAAGCGCCCGGTTGCTCTTCTTGACGAGATCGGTGCCTCGGAAGCGCAGTGAACCGCCCGTCGGCTGGTTGAGACGCACGATGCAGCGGGCGAGCGTCGTCTTCCCGCAGCCCGACTCGCCGACCAGCCCGAGGGTCTCGCCCTGGTACAGAGTGATCGTCACGTCGTCGACCGCTCGCACCGATCCCCGCGAGGTCCCGAACGTCCCTCCGCGCAGCGGGAACCACACCTTGACGTGCTCGAGTTCGAGCAGCGGTTCCCCCGCCTGTGGCGCGTCGTGAACGTCCAGACCCGAGACGCTCGTGTCGGTCACGACGCGCTCCTCTCCAGCGGGGTGAGCTCAGTGGTGGGCAGTCCGATCGCGCCGTTCACCAGCCGCAGCCGCCGTTTGGCCTCGAGGTCGAGGTGGCAGCGATCGGGATGGCTGGCGCCCTCGGCGATCTTGAGTTCGGGCTCGGTCTCGCAGATCGGCATCCGGTGCGGGCACCGCGTGATGAAGTGGCATCCCTTGGGCGGATTCAGCAGCGACGGCGGTGAGCCCTGGATCGTCGGCAACCGGTCGGGGCGATCGAGGTCCACGCGCGGCACCGACCCGAGCAGCCCCCAGGTGTAGGGATGCAGCGGGTCCTTGAACAGGTCGCGCACCGGGGCCTCTTCGACGACGCGACCGGCGTACATGACGACCACGCGCGACGCCACTTCGGCGACGACGCCGAGGTCGTGGGTGATCAGCAGGACGGCGACGCCCGTCTCGTCACGCAGCGCCTCGATCTCTTGCAGGATCTGGGCCTGGATCGTCACGTCCAGCGCGGTCGTCGGCTCGTCGGCGATCAAGATCTCGGGTGAGCACGACAACGCCATCGCGATCATCACGCGCTGCCGCATGCCGCCGGAGAACTCGTGCGGGAACGACCGCGCCCGCTCCTTCGCCCGCGGGATGCCGACCTTGGTCAGCAGGTCGACCGCACGGGCCGACGCCGCGGCCTTGCTGACTTTCTCGTGGGCGCGGATCTGCTCGGCGATCTGGTCGCCGACGCGATAGACCGGCGTGAGCGCGCTCATCGGGTCCTGGAAGATCATCGCGATCCGGGCGCCGCGAATGCTCTGCAGCCGACCCTCGCTGGCCTGGATCAGGTCGGTGCCGTCGGCCAGCATGGCCTTGCCGCTGATCTCGGCGTTCTGGCCGCGGGTCAAGCCCATGAGCGTCATCGCCGTCACGGATTTACCCGAGCCCGACTCACCGACGATCGAGAGCACCTCGCCCCGATTCAGCGTGAACGAGACGTCGTCGACCGCGTGCACGACACCTTGCTCGGTCCGAAAGTTGACCTGCAGATGCTCGACATCGAGCAGGGCATCACTCATGACGAAGCTCCTCGGATGCGAGGGTCGAGAACGGCGTACAGCACGTCGACGATCGCATTCATCAGGACGACGAAGAAGGCGCCGAGCAGCACGACCACCAAGACGGGCGGAACATCGAGCGAACCGATCGACTGGGCGGCGTACTGGCCGATGCCGTTGAGGTTGAAGACGATCTCGACCAACAGCGTGCTACCGCCGACGACGGCGGCGAAATCCAGGCCCCACAGCGAGACGATCGGAATCAGCGAGACGCGCAGCACGTGCTTGAGCAGTACTCGCCTGCGCGAGAGACCCTTGGCCCGCGCGGTGCGGACCGCGTCGGTCGTCATCGCCTCGAGGACGCTCGATCTCAACACCTGCGCGTAGATGCCGATGTAGAGGATCGCCATGGTGAACCAAGGCAAGATCAGATGCAGCGCCCATTCGCCCGGGCTGGAGCCGAGCTTGACGTAGCCGCCGGCCGGGAAGACGCGCGTCTCATAGGTCAAGAGGTAGAGCAGGATCGAACCGACCACGAACGACGGCGCCGAGATGCCGACGAAGCTGACCGTCGTGATCGCGACGTCGGTGGCCTTGCCCGCCTTGAGCGCGCCGATGACTCCGAGCGCGATGCCGATGATCATCCAGATGATCGCCGCGCCGATCGCGAGCGACAAGCGTGGCCGGAAACCCTCGCTTGATCTGGGAGAACACCGTGACGTGCTGGGTGTAGCTCTGGATCTTGCCGGTGAAGATCTGATCCATGACCTTGCCGTACTGCACGTACAGCGGCCGGTCGAAGCCGTAGGCGTGCCGCACGTTGGCGATCGTCTGAGCATTCGCGGTACGGCCGGCCAGACGCAGGGCCGGGTCGCCGTTCGGGACGGCGAAGAAGATCAGGAACGTCAGCACGCTCACGGCCCAGAGCACCACGATGGCCGACGCGAGTCGCTTGATGGCGAACAGCAGAAGGTCCATCTCAGCGCTCCACACCGATGCGCGCACGCGGATCGAAGGCCTGGCGCAGGCCGTCGCCGAAGATGTTCACCGAGAGCACGGCGATGACCAGCATGATGCCCGGCACCAGCGTCAGGTGGGGAGCGCTCGTGATCAACTGCGTTCCGCTCGACAACATCGTTCCCCAGGACGAGTTGGGCGCCTGGACGCCGGCGCCCAGGAACGACAGGCTCGCCTCGAGGACGATCGACTGGGCCAGTTGCAGGGCGACGAAGACGATGAGCGTCGACGTCAGGTTGGGCAGGATCTCGCTGAAGATGATCCGGAATCGGCCGTAGCCCAGCGTTCGCGCCGCGTCCACGAACTCGCGTTCTCGCAGCGACAGCACTTCACCACGGATCGGTCGGGCCACGTAGGGGATGTAGACCACGCCGATGACGAGCGCCGGGATGAAATTGGACCCACCCTTGATGTTCCAGGGACCGATCGACAAGCCACCCACCGCCAGGCTGACGCCCAGGGCGACGCCGAGCAGCAGCGCCGGATAGGCCCAGATGAGGTCGAGCACGCGCGAGATGACCACGTCGACCCAGCCGCGGAAGTAGCCGGCCGTGACGCCGAAGATGATCGCGCCGAGAATGGTGATGACGGTCGCGAGCACGCCGATCTCGAGCGAGTTCCGGCCGCCGTAGAGCAGGCGGACGGCCACGTCGCGACCGTTCGGGTCGGCACCCAGCAGGAACTTCGAGTGCCACGTCGGCCCGGTCGGGATGCCGGTGAGGCTGACGACATTGACGTTCTTGCCGCCGACCTTGATCACTTCGCTGATGTGGTTGTCGTTCGGGCCGGTGTGCGCGATGTCCTTGGAGTACACCGGCGCCAGCAGGCACAAGATGACGACGATCAGGAACACGACGCCGAAGAACAGCGCGACGTAGTTATGACGAAGCCGCCGCAGCGCGAGCTGCAGCGGTCCCGTCGCATGGCTTGCGGTGGTGCCCGCCGCTTGGGCGGGCACCACCTCAGTTTCGGCCATCGGCTACTTCAAGGAGATCGTCGAGAACTCCATGTAGTTCACCGGATTGAACACGGCCGAGGCGAAATCGACCTTGTTCGACAGGAACTTCGGAGCCGTCTCGTAGCCGTAGGGCGCGACGTAGCTCTGATCGGCCACGTACTTGTCCAGCGACTGCCACTGGGCCGTGGTCGACGACAGCTTCGACGCCGGGATGGCCTGAAGGGTGGCGAGCTGGCTCTCGATCTTCGGGTCGTCGACGTTGCCGAAGTTCTCGTTGTTCGTCGCCTGGATGCCGGCCTTGGACAGCAGCAGGTAGAAGTCCGACGGGTTCGGGAAGTCCTGCGACCAGTCGGCGAACCCGGCCTGAGCGTTCAGGCTCTGGTTACCGATCGTCTGGAAGTACACCGAGTCCTGCGTGACCTTGAGCGTGGCCTTGAAGCCCAGCTTGTTCAGCAGGTCGGTGAAGTACGCGCAGAACTCCTGACGCGGGCTACGGGTCTCACTCCACACCGTCACCGGGGTGCCGGCCAGACCGGCCGCTGCGATCATCGCCTTGGCCTTGGCCACGGTCGCGTCCGAAGGCACCTGGGACGGGTCGCCGAACGAGCACGAACCGTCGTTGTGGCCGGTGATCGTCGGCGGCAGGAAGTAGCAGCCGGGCGTCAGCGAACCGCTCGACAACCGGGCGAGAGCCGTCCGGTCCAGAGCCATGTTGACCGCGGTGCGGGCGTCCTTGTTGTTGAACGGGGCGACCTGCGAGTTCAGGAAGAAGTAGTAGACCGAAGCCAGCTCTTCCTTCGTGTAGCGATCCTTGGCCTGCGAGCTGACGTCGGACAGGACGGACGCGGGAAGCGTGTCGCCCGGGTCGAAGACGTCGGCTTCGTTGTTGAGCACCTGCTGGGCCTCGGTGGTGGTGTTGCTGTCGACCGTGACGTTCACCGTGTCGACGTAGCCCGTCGGGATGTTCGGGATCTTGTAGCAGGCGAAGTCGGTGTTCTTCTCCAGCACATACGACGCGTTCGGGACGATCGTGCCGAACTTGTACGGGCCGATACCGGCCGGCGGGGTGTTCGACAGCACCGTCATCGGCGTCGAGGCCGGCAACGGAGCGGCGGCCGGGAAGGCCAGGATGTTGTCGAAGGCGCCGTAGGCCTGCGACAACGTGATCGTGATCTTGCCGGTCGAGTCGTCGGTCTGGATGCCGCTGATACCGGTGGCCTTGCCTGAGCCGTAATCGGCGGCACCGGCGATGTAGCCGGTGAAGAAGGACGAACCACCCCAGCTGATCTTGATGGAGCGCTCGATGGCGTGCGTGAAGTCCGAGGCCACGACCGGCGAACCGTCAGTGAACTTGAGGCCGGTCCGCATCTGGATCGTGTACGTCAGGCCGTCGGCCGAGACCGTCGGCAGCGCCTGGGCCAGGCCCGGCTGCAGCACCGTTCCGGCCGTGCCCTCCTTGAAGGCATAGGTCAGCAGTGGCGTGTAGACCATGTTGTCGGCCTCGAGGGCCTGGGTCGTGTAACCGAATCCGGGGTCGAGGCTGTCCGGCGCGGTGCCGGTCAGGACCTTGAGGGTCCCGCCCTGCTTACCGGTCGAGGCCGCACTACTGCTGCTGCTCGATCCACTGCTCGACTTACTCGAGCTACCGCAGGCGGTCAGCGTCACTGCTGCCGCCACTCCGATAGCCAACCAGGCTGTACGCCGCATTCGCATTCGCTTCCTTCGTGTTCTGGGCTCGATGAGCCGACACTAGACAATCTGCTGAGCAGACACTGCCACTCACACAACCGCTACCGGGTTAACTGTGCAAGCTCTTGGCCAAACCTGATAGTTCGATTGACAATCTCTGTCATTCGTTTCCCCGATGTTTCGTTCGCCCCATCCGCGTCGGCCGAAGTGCCCGACATGCGCAAGAGACGCCCGAGTTTTTCTACGATTCGCGTCACACTTTTGTGTTTCGAGCCGGGCCGCCCAGCCGGTCGAAGGCGGGCCAGAGAGGCCAAATCGATGTTCGGCCGTTACACGACTGGTACGTGCCACACGCCGATCTTTCAGCTCGCACGCGGCTGGCCCTAGGGTCGACCGCGACGGCCCGGCGACCGAAACGGAGATCGACATGGACGACAGCCAGACCCTCGAGCGGCTCGAACAACGGGTCCAGGCCCTCGAGGACGAACGGTCGATCTTGGACACGCTCTATGCCTACGGCCACTCGCTCGACTACGGCATCCGCGACGAGTGGCTCGACGTCTGGACCGAGGATGCCGTGCTGGTCTGGCCGCACTGGACGTTCACCGGGCCGACCGAGATCGGGACCGCCTTCGATGATCACTCGCACGCACCGGAGGCCTTTCACAAGCACTTGTTGATCGAGCCGCGCGTCGTTCTCGACGGAGACCGGGCGTCGGTGGTCAGCTACTTCGCCCGGCTCAACGACTCGCCGACCGGCCCGATCGTGCGCAGTTTCGGTCGCTATCTCGACCAGGTCGTGCGGTGCTCGGACGGCCGCTGGCGTATCGCCCAGCGCCTGACCGAGCGCGAGGGGCTCATGCCCGGCGCACCCGTGACCTGATCACAGCACGGCGCCCGGGTTCAGGATGCCGTCCGGGTCCAGGGCGTTCTTGATCTTGTGCGACAGCTCCATGACGTCCGCGCCGAGGTATCCGGGCAACCACGGCGCCTTGAGCCGGCCCACTCCGTGCTCGCCGGTGATCGTCCCGCCGAGCTCGATGGCGAGGTCCATCACGTCGCCGAATGCGAGCTGCGCGCGGGCGTGCCGCTCGACGTCCCGACGGTCCGACACGATCAGCGGATGGGTGTTGCCGTCGCCGGCATGAGCGACCAGGGCGATCACCACATCGTGCTTGGCCGACAGCTCCTCGATGCCGTGGACGAGCGCCGGCAATGCTGGGAGCGGCACGCCGACGTCCTCGAAGAGCAGGTCGCCCTGGCGTTCCATCGCGGGGAAGGCGGCCCGGCGCGCCGCCGCGAAGGCCTCGCCGTCGACCTGATCATCGGTCGTGAAGACGTCAGTGGCGCCGTGGGCGACGCAGCTCGACTCCATGATCGAGATCTCGCCGCTGGCCGCCGCCCCAGGAGCATCCGAGCGGGCGATCAGGAGCGCCTCGGCGTCGCGGTCGAGACCCATCTGCAGCATGTCCTCGACGGCGTTGACCGACGTGCGGTCCATCAGTTCGAGCATCGAGGGACGCAGTTGGCCGACGATCGCGACCACGGCGTCGGCGGCCGCCTCGATCGAGGTGAACGTCGCCACGAGGGTCGAAGCCGGGGGCGGTGCCGGCAGCAGTCGCAGGGTGAGCTCGGTGATCACGCCCAACGTCCCCTCGCTGCCCACGAACAGTTTGACCAGCGAGAAGCCGGCAACGTCCTTCAGCCGCGGACCGCCCAGGCGCACGGCGGTGCCGTCGGCCAGCACGACCTGCAGGCCCAGCACGTAGTCGGAGGTGACGCCGTACTTCACGCAGCACAGGCCACCGGCGTTGGTCGCCGCGTTGCCGCCGATGGAGCAGATCTCGAACGAGGACGGATCAGGTGGATACCAGAGTCCCCGCGCCGCCGCGGCCGCCTTGACCTCGGCGTTGAATGCCCCCGGTTGCGCGATCGCCACCCGCATCTCGGGCTGGACATCGACGTCGCGCATCCGTTCGAGCGACAGGATGATCGCGCCGTCGACGGCGCTCGACCCGCCCGACAGGCCGGTGCCGGCGCCTCGCGGCACAACCGGAATCCGGTGGCTCGTGGCGATCCGCAGGACGGTCTGGACGTCATCGGTGCCGGTCGCTCTGACCAGGGCCACCGGCATCCCGGCATCGGGCTGCGCGGCTCGGTCTCGGCGATAGCCCTCGAGGATGTCCCGGTCGGTGACCACCGCGCCGACCGGAAGTTCCGCCGCCAGCTCGTCGAGTGCGCCCACCGGTCGAGACTCGCGCGTTCCCCGCTCGACGGCAAGCTCTGGAGCCTGCGGCGTGGGGATCAGCTCGCGGCGACCATGAAAAGTGCGCTGTGGGGGTCGACCGCAGGTCGCCTTGAGCGGATAGCCATGGGCCGACAGCTCTGGGCCTAGTAGTTGTGGGCCCCGCGGGGCTCGAACCCGCAACCTACGACACCGTCGCCCGGGCGAACCCCACCGCGCTGCCCGGTTGGACACAGCCGCGATGTTGCATCAAGCGCCCTAGCAAAGTCCGGATTCTATACAAAAGATCGAGGTCCGTATCCGACGCTTGCGAGTACCTCAAGGCCGTCGACGCGTCCGCAGCGGCACAAGCGTGCGCTTCTTGATCGAGGTCGGTGAGCCATTGCTCGAATCGGATCTCGACACCTTCCGCTGGGTACAGGGAAGGGACTATGGCACCCCGTGGCACCACCGGCACGCGATGAAACGTGGCCGAGCGCAGGACGGTATGGACGTCGTCGTCGTCGCCCGCACCAGCGCGAGCGGCATCCCGGCGTCGGGCTGGGCCGCCCGGTCGCGGCGCTAGGCCTCGACGATGTCGGGATCGATCACCACGGCGCCCTCGGGAAGGGCGGCGGCCAGCTCGTCCAGTGCGCTCATCCGTCGAGCCTCGCGCGCCGGTCCCGTCGCGGCAACCGATCGGGACGGCGGATCAGTCGCGGTAAACGGTGAGGTAGCCACCGGCCGGCACGGCGAGCAGGCCGCCCGCGGCCGCCAACCCGACGTCGGTGGTGAAGTACGTCGAGCTGGCCACGGCGCCGGGCGCGAGGGCGGTCCACACCTGCTGGCCGGTCGTGCTGTCGATGCCGTAGAGCCGGCCGCTGCTGCTGCCGGTGAAGACAATGCCGTGGGTCGTCACCGGGGTGGTGTCGATCGAACCGTCGCCGGTGAACGACCAGTGCGCGGGCGAGCCGGTGAAGTCGACGGCGTCGAGTACACCACCGCTGACGACGTACATGTTGGCCGCGTCGAAGGACGGCAGGCCGGAGCCGCCGAACGTTCCCTGCGTCGAGCCGTCGGCGGTCGAGACGATCAAGGCGCCCGGTCCACCGTTACCGCCGGGAAGGTAGAGGTTGCCACCGTGCAGCACCGAGGTCATGCCACCGCCGCCCTCGCATCCGAACGAGTCACCCCAACGGTTGGTCCCGTTGAGCGCGAAGCCGGATGCGACGTCGCACGCGTAGTCCTCGTAGACACCGGAATCGTCTACGGCCGGCGAACTCACATCACCGTTCTCGACAGCGTCCGACCAGTCGACGGCTCCGGTCGCTTCGCTGATCGCGAACAGCGTGCCGCCCGAACCCGCGCCACTCGCGTAGAGCACGCCGTCCCACGCGGTGGGTGGTGCGCTGAAGCTGTACTGGCCGGGCGCCACGGCCCAGTTCGTATGCCCGGTCACGGCATCGAAGGCGGTCAGTTTGCCATCGCTGCTCTGGACGAACACCTGGCCCCCGTCGTAGGTCAGGTTGATCCAGCCGTAGGTGCTGGAGATCGGCGCGAACCAGTCGACGGCGCCCGTGCTGGAGTCGAGCGCGTAGACGTCGTCGCCCCCGTCCTTGAGAATTTGCGACAGTGACGAAGATCCGTGCTCCGACGATCAACGGGTAGGACACGACGGCCGTCCCCGAGGTCGGGTTCAGGTCGATCGACCAGGCCTGATGCAGCGTCGCCGGATCGAATGTGTCGGCGAGGTCCATGCCGTCATGGCGGGAGTCGTTCTGGAAGGCCGTGGCGATCGTCGCCGTCGGGGCCGCAACCGTGATCGTCGGGCCAGTTGTCTGCGCCGGCGCGTAGGAGTTGTCGCCCGAGTAGCCCGCGACGATCGTTCGACTGCCGGGTGCCAACGCCGACGTGACGAGCTGCGCCACTCCGCCGACCAAGGGTTCGACGGCCAGGATCGAGCCATTCGCGTCAGCGAAGGCGATCTTGCCGGTCGGTGTCGAGGTCGGCCCGTTCACCGTTGCCGTCAGCGTGACGGCGCTGTCGAACGTGCTGCTGGCTACCGACGAGCTGAGCGCTACCGACGCTGGCTGGCCCGACTCCTCGAAGTAACCCACGACGTCGATCAAGGTGTCCATGGACCCACTGGCGTTGAACTCGGCGAAGGTCCGGTTCGCCCCCGCCGACACGCCGGTCATGATCATGTTCGAGTGGATCTCGTTCGGCGCCAGGTTCAGGCTCGACGTCTCCGGCAGGCTCTCGTCGCCGGGATACACGGTCAGGAAGGTGGTGACCGTATCGTCGAGTGCCGTTGCATTGGCCACCAGCCCGACCGTTCCGGCGTCCCCGAAGGCGCCGGACGTGGTCACGTAGCCGCTCGACGATGGGGCGAGCGGGTGGGGAAGCCCGGTGCTGCTGCGGGTGTCGACCAGCCGGGTGGGCGCGGTCGGCACGAACAGCGAGCCACCCCCTTCACTGAGCGGCACGTAGAAGCCCACGACATCGACGATCACGTCGGTGTCGCCGGCAGAGAAGTTGCCCACCGAGAAGCTCGGGTCGCCGGTTTGCGGGTCGATCGAGGTCGGCGTCACCGCCATGTTGGCTAGTGTCTGGTGGGCACCGAAGTTCAGCGCCGAGGTCTGCGGCGGGTTGTCGGTCGCTCCCGGCCAGACGGTCAGGTAGCCGCCGGTGTCGGGACCGGTCACCGTGATGTTGAGGGCGACGGCCGTCGTGTCGGCCACGGTGAGATCGACCGCGAAGTAGTTGAAGGCCGGGAGCCGTCCGAACTGCCGGGTGTCGACCAGCCGGGACGGCGGCTGGGCGTAGAACGCGCTCTGGGCGTTGGTGTCACTCGCGCCGGTGTAGTAGCCGACGACGTCGATGATCACGTCGGTCTGGCCGGCCGCGTTGTAGACGTTCACCGCGCCGTTCGTGCCCAGCGCGATCGTCGCCTGGACCGCCACGGTCTGGCCGGGGACGACGTTCACGTTCGACGTCGCGGGCAGCGTCCCTCCGACGCCGTACAGGGTCACGAAGGTGGCGGCGGTCGCATTGGTGACGGTCAGGTTGACCACGACGGCCTGCGCATTCGACGCGACACCGGCCCGGCCGCCGATGGTGACCGGGATCGATCGGTAGCTGCCGATCGATCCGACGCCGGCCGAGAGACCGTCATTGGTCGAATAGCCAGGCCGGGTGTCCAGCACGCGGGCGGGCGAGACGCCGACGAACGCGCCGGCGTGTGAGGCGGCAGCGGTAGCCGGTGTGGACGTCAGCGGCTGTCGGGTCGTACTCGGCGTGGCCGCCTGGCTGTAGCCCGAGACCCGGGCCGGGCCATTGGCCGGTTGGCTGGCGCTCTTGGCGGCCGCGATCAGCTGGCCGGAGGTCAGGATGGGGGCTTCCGGCGGGGTGGGAACCGCTGATCGCAGCGGCGCGGCGGCGGCGCTCCCCGGCGTCGCCGACAGCCCGCCCAGGGCGAGGACGGTACAGACAAGCATGGCCAGTGGACGACGAACCGACACCCCGAAACCCCCGATTGGACGAGTCCGTAGCCATGTGCGACGAGACTGAATCCCACCTATATTAAGTGGAAGTTAAGTCAAACGCCAATAGCACATGCCGCCCGATGCACGCCGTTCATCCCCCGTTCGCGCGCCGGACAGCGTCAGCGGTCAGCTCGCCTGCATCGCGAACAAGGGGCTGTCGTGGTCGGCGTAGGCCAGGCGGATACACGTCCAGCCGCAGTAGGCGGCGATGTCGACCCCGTCCCGGTTGAAGAACGTCCAGCCGTACTCGTCGTCGGCCGCGTCGCTCGACCCGCAGGTGGCGCACGTGGGTTCGGTTGTCATCGTGTGCCCTCCGCCTCGTCATCGATCGCGCGTTCGCGCTCTCCGTGGGTGGAGGAGCGTCGAGCAGCTTGCTGAATACGATCGGTCGGCGATCATCGGACTTGAGCCGGGACTTCCGCGGTGCGTCCGGGCTACTCGCTGCGGGGCCCATGGTCACCTCGACGCATTAGCGTGAGAGTCATGGCCATCGCGCGTTTCCCCGTCACGATCCTCGATTGCCCTGACGGCAAGAGTCGCCTTGACAGTGGCCGGGCCGGATGACACGTCGACCGCGGCCGGTGCGACCGCCAGCGAGTGCAGGACCGGCGGCGTCGAGTCGCTGGCAGCATCGGCGCGCCCGCCGACGAGGAACACGAAGCCGACGACGGTGATCACAGTGAGCGCGAAGCAGCGAACCCTGTGCACTGCTGGAGCTTCCGTCGCTGATACGAACGGGCAGCTTATGGGGACGCTCGCGATCGCCGGTGTGGCCGCGGCCTACGACGGATGAACAGCAGGTGTCTCGGGCTGGATCGGGTGGGCCCCGCGGGGCTCGAACCCGCAACCTACGGATTAAAAGTCCGCAGCTCTAACCAATTGAGCTAGAGGCCCGCGCCGGCGTTCGTCCACCGGCGGCCTTAGCATCCCACGTCGGGGCGGGGCGTCAGGTGACGAGGGCGGCCGGGATGGTGACCTCGGCCCAGACCTGCTTGCCGTCGTTCTTGTGGCTCACGACCCCCCAGGCGGCGGCGAGAGCGTTGATGATCGCCAGCCCGCGCCCGTGCTCGTCGCGATCCGACGCGTTCATCACCTGCGGGATGCCATGGCCGTCGTCGAGCACCGAGATCCGCAGCGAGTCGCCTTCACAGTGCAGCACCAGATCGGTGGTCGAACATTCGGCGTTCACGGCGTTCGTGACCAGCTCGCTGACGATGAGCTGAGCGGTGTCGACCACGCCGTCGGCATCGGAGGACGCACCGAAATGATCATGCAGTTGCTCGGAGCAGAAGGAGCGCGCGTCACGCGCGGAGGTCACCGAACACGCATATCGCCGTTTGGCGGTCCACATGATCGTTCCTCCCTTCGGCCTGGCAATCGTGGTACTTGGGCATCTATTACGAAGGGTGCCCACTTCGGCCGGTCCGGAAACCTGCATTGCGTATCTTTGACGCCATGCACGTCGAGATCGCGAACACCCCCGACGGCCCCTGCCTGCTGTCCGTCTCGGGTGAGGTCGACGTCGCCACCTGCGGCGAGTTGCGCGAGGCCGGCGAGAAGACGATCCAAGAAGAAGGCTGCCCGGGGATCCGGGTCGACCTGCGCCAGGTCACCTTCATCGACTCGAGCGGCATCGGCGCGCTGATCGCGATCCGCAACACCGCCGACTCGGCCGGCGTCCCGGTGATCTTCGCAAATCCGTCGCCGAAGGTGTCGAGCGTCCTCGAACTCACCCGACTCACCGATGTTTTCACCATCGAGCGCGACGACCTCAGCTGACGAGATCGTGCTCGATCTCCTGCAACGTGCGGCCCTTCGTCTCGGGCACCTTGCGCCAGAAGTAGCCCAGCGCGATCAGTGACAGGAATCCGAACAGGGCGAAGATCGCCGCGCCGCCGATCGCGTTGAGGATCGTCAGGAACGAGATCGTCACCACGAAGTTGGCGGCCCAGTTGCCGATCGTCGCCACGCTCATCGCCCGTCCCCGGACGCCGAGTGGGTAGATCTCGGCAATGATCAGCCAGAAGACCGGGCCGAGGCCGACGGCGAACGACCCGGTGTAGATCATGAGTCCGATCACCGCGACGATCGCCTGGTTGCCGTGCAGCGTTGTGCCGTGGCCGATGAACGGGATCGCCGTCACGATCATGCCGACGACCATGCCCGCGGTGCCGGTCAGCAGCAGCGGGCGGCGGCCCACCTTGTCGAGCAGCCAGATGGCAACCAGCGTCAGGATCACGTTGATACCGCCGACCGCGATGTTGGCCAGCAGGGCCGCGCGATCGCCCAGCCCGGCGTTCTGCAGCAGGGTCGGCGCGTAGTAGATGACCGTGTTGATACCGGTGATCTGCTGGAAGATCGCGAGCGCGAGGCCGACGATCAGCGCGGGACGCAGCGACTTCGACAGCAGCGACTTCGAGTTCGCCTCTTCGTGGGCGACGCCGCGCACGTCCTCGATCTCCTTGTCGATGTCGCCCTCGTCGCGCACCCGCGCCAGCACCTCACGCGCCTCGTCCTCGCGGCCCTGACGCACGAGCCAGTGCGGGCTTTCCTTCTGGAAGGTGATGCCCACCAGCAGCAGGAACGCGGGAATCGCCGCCAGCCCGAACATCAGGCGCCAGTTGGCGGTCTGGGCCAGGCCGTAGTCGGCCAGATACGAGATCAAGATGCCCGACGTGATGGCGAGCTGGTTGAAGCTGACGAGCGCACCGCGAATGCGGGGCGGCGCGATCTCACCGATGTAGAGGGGCACCACCATCGACGAGGCGCCGACCCCCAGACCGATCACGAACCGGGCGACGATCAAGATCCAGAACTGAGGCGCGAACGCGGCCAGCGCGACGCCGACGATGAACGTGGCCGCGGTGATCATCACCGACTTGCGGCGGCCGATCTGGTCGGCCAGCCGGCCGGCGGCCAGCGCTCCCACCGCGGCGCCGACGAGCAGCAGGCTGGTGACGAGCTCCTGCTGGAACGAGGACAGGCCGCCGAAGTCCTTCTTCAGAAACAACAGCGCGCCCGACACGACGCCGGTGTCGTAGCCGAAGAGCATGCCGCCGAGCGCGGTGATCATCGATGCCACCAGGACGTGCCGGCGCACGGCTGACGGGGAGGCCTTCTCGGGCTCACCCGGCTTGGACGGGTGGTGCCATGGTCGGTGCGTTGTCGCTGTCATGAGCCTGCCGCCGTTCGGATTCCGGGCCGACCGGCCGATCCGGCGGCGTTGATCACTGCACTGGGGAAGTTGCCTGACGCGCTCATGCCGCCGCCTGCTGCCCACCGGTCTGCGGAGGTGGCGCTCCCTGCGTTCGCCCGACCAGGGACAGCGGTTCGGCGATGTCCTCGAGCGACTTGCGCTCGGCGTCGACGGCCAGGAACCACGCGACCGCGCCGCCGATCATCATGATCGCGCCGCCGAACGCGAAGCCCCAGGCCAGCGGGGTCCGGTCCGGATGCGAGTTGTTCGCGCCGCCGATCAGGTGCCCGAAGATCGACGGGGCCAGCGAACCGCCGACGCCCTGGGCGATCGCGAAGAAGTACGAGATCGCCTGGCCCCGCAGCTCCAGCGGGAAGATCTCGCTCACCGTCAGGTAGGCCGAGGACGCCCCCGCCGACGCGATGAAGAAGATGACGCACCAGATGATCGTCTGAGTGGTCGCGTTCAACAGGTCGGCGTGGAACAGCCACGCCGAAACCAGCAACAGCAGGCCCGACGTGCCGTAGGTGATCGTGATCATCTTGCGCCGGCCGATGGTGTCGAACAGGTGGCCGATCAGCAGCGGGCCGAGCAGGTTGCCGATCGCGAACGGGAAGAAGTAGTAGCTCGTCGAGCTCTTGTCGACGCCGTAGAAGTGCTCGAGCACGAGCGCGTAGGTGAAGAAGATCGCGTTGTAGAGGAAGGCCTGCGTCGCCATCATCGTCAGGCCGAGGATCGATCGTTTCGGGTACTTGCCGAAGAAGATCTTGGTGATCTCGATGTAGCCGATGCGATCGACCGGCCTGACCTCGAGCGCCTTGTCGTCCGGCACGTCCTCGAGTTCGACGCCCTCGTTGCGCACCCGTTCCTCGATCTCGTCGACGGTCCGCTCGGCCTCCTCCTCGCGCCCGTGCGTCATCAGCCAGCGCGGGCTCTCGGGGATCGTTCGGCGCAGACCGATGATGATCAGGCCGATGACCGGGCCGATGAAGAAGCCGATGCGCCAGCCCAGGTTCGACGGCACGTGGGAGCTGAGCAGGTAGACGTTGGCGCCGGCACCGAGGGCCGCGCCGGCCCAGTACGTGCCGTTGATCGCGATGTCGACGCGGCCGCGGTAGTGCGACGGGATGAGTTCGTCGATGGCGGCGTTGATGGCGGCGTACTCGCCGCCGATGCCGGCCCCGGCGAAGAAACGGAAGAGCAGAAGGAACCAGTACGTCGGCGAGAGCCCGGCGATCGCGCTGGCCACCAGATACAGCGCGAGGGTGACCATGAACAGCTTCTTGCGGCCGAGCTTGTCGGTGATCCGGCCGAAGTACAGGGCACCGACGACCTCGCCGATCAGATAGATCGTGCCGACGAACCCGACCTGCTGGGTGCTGAGCCCGAGCGTGTCCTGGTATCCGGCCTGCGCCACGATCTGGATCTCCAGACCGTCGAGAATCCACGACACGCCGAGGCCAACGATGATCAGCCAGTGGAAGCGGGTCCAGGGCAGCCGATCCATCCGGGCGGGGACGAGGCTTCGCACCGAGTCCCGGGCCGATTCCACGGTGGTGCTCATAACCGCAGCTCCGTTCGTCGCCGACGATTTCCGGGCGACGTCATACCCAACGCGGTGCGCCGTTAACCGAGAGTTTCACCTTTGTTGACAACGGGTATCACCCGCTCCGCCTGATGGTCAGGCGCACAGTCTCAGGAGGTCGTCGTGGTTGCGTTACTGGTCGTCCTGCTGTTAGTCCTGATCCTTGCCGGAGCAGGGTTCGCGCTACATCTGCTGTGGTGGCTGGCGATCATCGCGCTGGTCGTCTGGCTGGCCGGGTTCTTGTTCCGCGGCGGCGAGTCCAGCCGTTGGTATCGCTGGTGAGCCGCTGATCACCAGCGATTGCCGCCCGAGACTTCGCGGACGGCGGGCCGGACGTCGGCCAGGTAGATGAGGGTGGCGATCGTCGGGATCAACACGAAGATGCTCACCGGGTCGGGAATGATCGACCAAGGACGGCCGATCAGGAAGCCGAGCAGCGCCGAAATGATCGTGATCGCCAGCCAGGCGCCCTTGCTCAGCTTGTTGACGGCCGGGAACGCCGCCGCCTTGCGGGTCGAACAGTCGATGGCGGCCCACACCCAGAGAATGGCTTGACCCCAGAACAGCACGACGCTGATCCAGTCGTAGAAGCCATTCACCACGCCCACTTATCCAGCGTAGACGGTGGCGCCAAACATCGACGCCCCCGAATCCCCGTGACGCAACTCGGGCCGATCCACCGTATTGGGTGGATCGGCCCGAGGCTTGCGGCGTTCAGGGTCAGTCGGTCAGGACGTCGCCTTCTTGGCCGGAGCCTTCTTCGCGGGCGCCTTCTTCGCGGGCGCCTTCTTCGCGGGGGCCTTGGCCGCCGGAACCTTCTTGGCGGGAACCTTCTTGGCCGGAGCCTTCTTCGCGGGCGCCTTCTTGGCGGCGACCTTCTTCGCCGGGGCCTTCGCCGCGGGAGCCGGTGCGGCCTTCTTCACCGGCGCCTTCGCCGCCGGGGCCTTGCCGACCGGCGACTTGGCGATCAGGCCCTTGGTCGGCTTGACGACGCGGTCCTGAACCGTCTCGTAGAGCGCCTCGTAGATCGTCTCGGCACCCTGGACGAGCTGGGTCACCCGCTTGTCGCGCTTGATCTCGTTGAGCACCGACTCGGCCGAGACGACCAGTTTCTCGACCCGGTCGTCGCTCTTCAGATCCGCGAAGGCCTTGTCGGCCGAGTCTCGGTAGCGCTTCACGAGGTCCTCGAGCTCGGACACGAGGGTCTCGAAGCTGACGCTGTGGCCGCCGACGGCGTCGGCGAGGCGGGTCTGGGCGCTCTTCTGAGCGCTCTCGAGCGCCTGCTTGCCCTGGTCGAGTGCCCCCTCGGCGCGCGTGCGGACATCGTTGACGAACGACATGTGTTCTCCCTTACTTCGAGGTGGGTACCGGAGGTACGGCGGCCGGAGTGACCGCCGCGGTCGCGCTGGCGTTCTCACGCCGGAACGATTCGTAGATCTCGAGCAGCGCCTGCTTCTGCCGCTCGGTGAGCTGGGCGTCGGCGAGGATGGCGGCGACCAGTTCCGGGTCGCCGTGCCGGTGCTGCAGAGATCCGGCGCGGACATAGAGCTGCTCGGCCGAGATGTGCAGTCCCTTGGCGATCTGTTGCAGGATGTCGGCGCTCGGACGCCGCAGGCCCCGCTCGATCTGGGACAGGTACGGATTCGAGACCCCGGCGAGCCGAGCCAGCTGACGCAGCGAGACCTGCGCCTGCTCGCGCTGCTCGCGGATGAACTCGCCGATGGCGCCGGGCGCCATCGAGAGCGCGGCCTTGGCCGGCTCTGTGAGCGAATCGGCATCCATCCGACCAAGTCTGACGCAGAGTGCTAGCAAATGCAAGCGCTCAGCTAGCAGCACTCAGACCGAGTCGGCGGTCTCGACCTCGCCCTCGTTGTTGACCTCTTCGAACAACGGCGATTTGGCCAGCCGGAACACCCCGAACCCGACCGCGATCGCGCCGACCGTCGCCAGCAGCAGCCACCAGCCGGTGCGGGTCACCTCGTCGTAGACCAAGACGCCCCACAAGATCGAGACGAGCGGGTCCATCAGCGTGAAGCCGGGCTGGGCCGCGATCAGCGGGCCGATATGCAGCGCCGCCTGCATCAAGCAGGACGCCCAGCAGCCCGAAACCGACGACGGCGTAGGTCTGCCAGGTCGAGAGCAGCCCGACCAGGCCCCGGTTGTCGAGCTGCGTCACCGCTTCCTTCAGCAGCGTGGCCGTGAGCCCGAAACTGGTGCCGGCCGCGGCCCCGAGCGCAGCGGTCCGAACCACCTGCCGGCCGCCGCGATTGCCCAGGATCACCAGCACCAGGATCGTGAATGCCGTGCTGCCACCCGCGGCGGCGTAGGTCATGTCGTTGACGCCGATCGCGTTGCCCGGCTGCGGGATCCAAGGCCGCGACGAGCACGATCATGCCGCCGGTCATGGCCAGGATGCCCAGCCACTCGGGCCGCCCGAGCCGGGTGCCGAAGACGTGCGAGGCGACCAGCACGGTGAGCGGCACCTCGAGCGTGATCACCGGCTCGATCGCCGACAACTCACCGAGCCCGAGGGCGACCGCCTGCAGCACGAACGAACGTGACCATGCCGAGAAAGCCGAGGATCCACGTTCCGTTGGCCAGCAGGCGACGCATGACGGCGAATCCGAAGGGCTGGTCCGGTGACTCCTCGAGACTGGCCTTGCGCTGCATCACGTTGGCGACCGCGTTCCCGCACGCGGCGAGCGCCGCGCAGAGGAAGCCGAGCAGCTCGTTGACGGTCAACCCTTCACGGCCTGCTTCACCAGTGATCGACCGAAGTCCCAGATGAGACCGCCCCCGGAGTGGGCGTCGTCCATGACCGCGACGAAGCCGTCGACGAACGCGTCCACCTCGACGTCGCCGATGATCAGCGGCGGGATCAACTTGATCACTTCGAGATGATCACCCGACACCTGCGTCAAGATGCGGTGCTGGTGGAACAGGGCGTGGACGACAGTCTGCGCGAACAGTCCCTTGCGGGCCGCCTGCAGACCCGTCCAGGCCGCTCGCAACTTCAGCGACGACGGACGACCGAACTCGATGCCGATCATGAGGCCGCGCCCACGCACCTCGCGCAACATCTCGTAGTTGTCGACCAGATCGGCCAGCCGCTTCTGCAGCCGATCGCCGACCTCGCGGGCGTTCTCGACGACGTGTTCGGAGTCGATCACGTGCAGGGTCGCCAGTCCGGCCGCCATCGCCTGGGCGTTCGAGCCGAACGTCGAGTCGTGGACCAGGACGCGGTCCATCGACGAGTAGACCTTGTCGAAGACGGCGTTGGACGCCATCGTCGCGCCGACCGGCACATAGCCGCCCGACAGCGCCTTCGCCGTCGCCACGATGTCGGGCTGCACCCCGTCGTGCTCGTAGGCGAAGAAGTCGCCGGTGCGTCCGATCCCGGTCTGCACCTCGTCGGCGATCAGCAGGGCGCCGTACTTCTTCGTCAGCGTCGTGGGCGGCCGAGCAGGAATCCCTCCGGGGGGATGAACACGCCCTTGCCCTGGATCGGCTCGATCAGGAACGCGGCGACGTCACCCCGCTTGAGTTCGCGCTCGAGCGCGGCCAGATCGCCCAGCGCGATCGCGGTGTCGGGCAGCAGGGGGTCGAACCCCTTGCGGAACTCCTTGGCGCCGTTGACCGACAACGACCCGGCCGTCAGACCGTGGAAGGCGTGATCGACATAGACGACGCGCGGGCGCTTCGTGGCATAACGGGCGAACTTCAGCGCGGCTTCGACTGCCTCGGTACCGCTGTTGGAGAAGTAGACGCGATCGAGGTGCGGCACCTTGGCCAGCAGTCGCTCGGCGAGCAGGCCGGCCAGCGGCGCGCAGTCGAACTGGGTGAGGTCGGCCAGGCCGGCATCGAGGACGTCGTGCATCGCCTGCCGGACGACCGGGTTGTGCCGGCCCAAGCGCGTACACGCCGAAACCGGCCAGCATGTCGAGGTACGGCGATGCCGTCCTCGTCGTACAGGTAGGCGCCCTCGGCCCGCGTGTAGACCTTGTCGAAGCCGATCGTGTGCAGCATCCGCGGCAAGCTGCCGGTTCATGTGACGCTCGTGCAGCGCGTAGCCGTCGCGTCCGCGCTGGCGCAAAAGTTCGTTCAAATCGAAGGAAGAGCCTGCGTCCACCGCCACCCCCTCGATAACCTGTGACTCAACTGAACGGTAACCGACGCGGAACGCGGAACGGAGGTGCAGGTCGCCGAGATCACTGCCGGGCAATCGCTCGACCATGTAGTTAGACAGGCTAAGGTTCTTCTGTGAACCCGGTACGAGTGGGCATACACGTGAGTGATCTTCCTCATTCCGCCAAGGCCGAATCACGCGGCATAGACGCGGATCTCGACGCTCTGGCCGGACAGGCCGCCGCCGAGAACTTCCCGGTGGCCCTCCGAGTGCTGCCCAAACGGCCGCGCGCCCACCTCGAACGCGTCTACGCCTACGCCCGCTTCGTCGACGACATCGGCGACGAGGCACCCGGTGATCGCCGCGTCCTGCTCGACCGGGTCGAGCGCGACATCCACCGACTGCACATCGGCACCCCGGTGCTGCCGCCGGTGCGCGGGCTGCAGCCGGTCGTCGACGAGTGCCACGTGCCGCTGCAGTGCTTCCTCGACCTCGTCGAGGCCAACCGGGTCGACCAGTCGGTCAGCACCTACGAGACGTTCGATGATCTGCTCGACTACTGCCGGCTCTCGGCCGCACCGATCGGGCGGATGGTGCTGCACATCGCCGACGCCGCCGACGCACGCAACGTCGTCGACTCCGACCAGGTGTGCGCCGCCCTCCAGGTGCTCGAGCACTGCCAGGACGTCCGCGAGGACGCCGCGATGGGACGCGTCTACCTGCCTCAGGCCGATCTCGACGGCGTCAAGGTCGACGGCGACCGAACCAGCCCCGAACTGCGGGCGGTCGTCCGTACGCAGGTCGAGCGCTCCGAACTGCTGCTCGGAGCCCGGCCGTGCTCTCGTGCGGCGTCTGCACGGCTGGAGCAAGATCGCCGTCGCCGGGTACGTCGCCGGCGGACTGGCCACGGCCGACGCGCTGCGCGCCGGCGACTTCGACGTCCTGGCCCAGACGCTCAAGCCGACCAAGGCCCGCACCGCCTATCACGCGATCCGGTTGGTGCTCGGCCGATGAACGTCGACCAGGCGTACGCCGAGTGCGAACGAATCACCCGCGAAGAGGCGCGCAACTTCTCGTGGGGCATCCGCCTGCTGCCCGCGCCGAAGCGCCGCGCCCTCTCCGCGGTGTACGCCTTCGCCCGCCGCATCGACGACATCGGCGACGGCACGCTGCCGAACGAGATCAAGATCGCCCAGCTGGCCGAGGCCCGCGCGGCCGCCGCGGACCCCTCCGGATACCCCGACGACCCGGTGTTGGTTGCGCTGGACGATGCCGCCCGTCGCCTGCCGATCCCGCTGAACGCCTTCGGCGAGCTCGTGGACGGCTGCGAGATGGACGTCCAGGGTCGCCACTACGAGACGCTCGACGAGCTGGTCGACTACTGCCGCTGCGTCGCCGGGTCGATCGGCCGCCTGTCCCTGGGCGTGTTCAACCCGCCCGGTTCTGACGAGACAACCGCCGACATCGCGAACACGCTCGGGGTGGCGCTGCAGCTCACCAACATCCTGCGCGACGTGCGGGAGGACCTCGGCAACGGGCGGATCTACCTGCCCAGCCGGGATCTCGAGTTGTTCGGCGTCGAACTCAAGACGAGCGCCGACGGCTCCCTCGATCCGCAGGACGGACGGCTGGCCGAGCTCGTCCGGTTCGAAGCGGCCCGAGCCTGGGGCTGGTACGACCGGGGACTGCGCCTGCTGCCCGTGCTCGATCGCCGCAGCGCCGCCTGCTGTGCGGCGATGGCCGGCATCTACCAGGAGCTGCTGGGCAAGATAGCCGCCGATCCCGAGATCATCATGCGCGGACGGGCCTCACTCTCGACCGGTCAGAAGCTGCGCGTGGCCGGACGCGGACTGGTGCGCCGTGGCTGATCCGATCGTCGTCGTCGGGGGCGGGCTGGCCGGAATCTCGGCCGCGCTCACGCTGGCCGACGCGGGGCGCGAGGTGGTGCTCGTCGAGGGGCGGCCCCGCCTGGGTGGCTCGGCGTTCTCGTTCAAGCGGGGCGAGCTCTCGATCGACAACGGCCAGCACGTGTTCCTGCGCTGCTGCGACCAGTACCGCTGGCTGCTCGCCCGCCTCGGTGTCGAGGACCAGGTGGTGTTGCAGTCGCACCTCGACATCCCGGTGCTTCGCGCCGACGGGAAATCGGCGCACCTGTCGCGGCTGCCCGGCGTCCCGGCGCCGTTGCACCTCACCGCCGCCCTCGCGTCCTACCGCCTGCTGAGCCCGGCCGACCGGCTGCGCGCGGTCCGCGGCGCGCTCGCCCTGCGCACGCTGAATCCGGCCAACGGGGCCCTCGACCAGCGCAGCCTCGGTGAGTTCCTGCGCCGGCACGGCCAGAACGACGCCACGATCAACGCCCTGTGGGGCATCGTCGCGACGGCCACGCTGAACCTGCACCCGGACGACGCTTCCCTGGCGCTGGCGGCCAAGGTCTTCCGTACCGGTCTGCTCGATCACGCACCGGCCGCCGACGTCGGCTACGCCGACCGGCCCCTCGGCGACCTGCACCACGTCGCGGCCGAGGCGGCGCTGCAGAAGGCCGGCGTCGAGGTGGTGCTGCAGCACAAGGTGCGCTCGATCGGCGCTGAGGGCGTCGTTCGCGCGACCGGCCAGAGCGGCAGTGAGCGCAGCTGGACCGCCGGGGACGTGATCATGGCTCTGCCGTGGCAGGACACGCTCGCAACCGTCCCGGCGCTGCGTGAGACGCCGGTCGCGGCGGCGGAGGGGCTCGGGGCGGCACCGATCGTGAACGTGCACGTGATCTACGACCGGAGGGTGACCGACCACCCGTTTGCCGCCGCCGTCGACTCACCGGCGCAGTGGATCTTCGACCGGACGGGCACCTCGGGGCTCGAGAGCGGCCAGTACCTCGCGATCACGGTGTCGGCGGCGGACGACATCATCGACACGCCGAGTGCGACACTGACGAGTCAGTTCATCGACGAGCTGGCCAAGCTGTTTCCGGCAGCGGGAAGAGCCTCGGTCGTCGATGCGTTCGTAACTCGCGAGAGGCGCGCGACGTTTCGGCAGGCTCCAGGCTCGGCGGCAATGCGGCCGACGAGCAGTTCGGGTATCGCGGGCATCCGGCTCGCCGGTGCCTGGATTGCCACCGGCTGGCCCGACACGATGGAAAGTGCGGTGCGAAGTGGGGTCGGTGCAGCGCAGGATGTACTACGAGACAGCCGAGATGGGGGTCAGGTGTTAGCCGCGTGAGCGTCACTACCTCGGGTGAGGCCAAGCAGATCGTCGATCAGGCATCGGCGCTGGTGCTGCCCGCCATGCGGGCGGCAGTCGACACGCTCGACCCGCGCATGCGCCTGATCGCGAGCTACCAGCTGGGCTGGTGCGACGCGGACGGGCGGCCGACCGACGCCGGCGGCAAGGGCCTGCGCGCGACGATGGCCATCGTCTCGGCGACGGCGGCCGGTGGTGACCCCGCTGACGGCGTCCCGGGCGCGGTCTCGGTCGAACTCATCCACAACTTCTCGCTGCTGCACGACGACGTCATGGACCGCGATCTCGAGCGCCGCCACCGCCCGACCGGCTGGGTCGCGTTCGGCGACGGCCAGGCGATCCTGGCCGGCAACGCGATGATGGCGCTCGCCTTCGACGTCCTGCTCGCGGCGAGCGAACGGCGCCAAGGCGCTGCATCATCTGACCCGCGCCGTCCAGGGGTTGATCAGCGGCCAGTCCGACGACCTCGCGCTCGAGAAGTCGCCCGACGTCGACCTCGAGGGCTGCCTGGCGATGGAAGCCGGCAAGACCGCAGCGCTGATGGCCTGCTCGGCCTCGATCGGGGCCGTCGTGCGCCGGTGCCCCGGACGAGATCGTCGCCGCGCTCAGCGAATACGGCTTCGAGCTCGGCCTGGCGTTCCAGATCGTCGACGACATCCTCGGCATCACCGGCGATCCCTCGGTGACCGGCAAGTCGTCGTCGTCCGACGTGCGCGCGGGCAAGCGCAGTGCACCGGTGGTCGCGGCCCTCACCTCGGGCACCGACGCCGGCCGCCGCCTCGAACGAATGCTGGCCGACGGCCCGCCCGAGTCCGAGGACGACGTCGCGCTGGCGACGGCGCTGATCACCGAGGCCGGCGGGCTGAGCTGGGCCGCGCGCGAGGCCGACGACCGGCTGGCTCGCGCCCTGGCGCACCTGGAAGTACTACCGGCCGGTTCGGCGGCCCGCAACGACCTGACCACGCTGGCCCGGTTCGTCGTCGAACGCGACCGCTGAGCGACATCCTAGAGATCGGAAGGAGGCAGACCGTGACGTCCCAGAAGCAGCAGTCCGTTCCGTCGGCTGCCTCCCTCGCCGTCGAGCGCGCCCGTGACTACCTGCTCGGCCGGCAGGATGCGGCCGGCTGGTGGAAGGGCGAACTGCGCACGAACGTCACCATGGACGCCGAGGACCTGCTGATGCGTCAGTTCCTCGGCATCCTCGATCCGGTCGATCTCGAGCAGGCCGCCCGCTGGATCCGCTCGCAGCAGCGCGGCCGACGGCACCTGGGCCAACTTCGAGGGTGGGCCGGGCGATCTCGGCACGACGGTCGAGGCCTACGTCGCCCTGCGGCTGGCCGGCGACTCGCTCGACGATGCCGACCTCACCCGCGCCCGCGAGTGGATCTTGGCCAACGGCGGCGTCGAGTCGGCGCCGGGTGTTCACCCGGATCTGGCTGGCGCTGTTCGGCGAGTGGTCGTGGGACGAGCTGCCGACGATGCCGCCGGAGTTGATCTTCCTGCCGCCGAAGGCCCCGCTGAACGTCTACCAGTGGGCCTGCTGGGCGCGGCAGACCGTGGTGCCGCTGACGATCGTCGCGACCATCCGTCCGGTGCGTCCGCTGCCGTTCCACGTCGACGAGCTGCGCGCCGGCACCGTGCCACCCGAGCGCGTGCCGGCGAAGTTCGCGACCACGGCGCGCAACTTCCAACTGCTCGACAAGGTCCTGAACGCCTATCACCACGCGCCGGTGCATCCGCTGCGCAAGCGCGCGATGCGCGAGGCCACCGAATGGATCTTGGCCCGCCAGGAGTCCGACGGCGGCTGGGGCGGCATCCAACCGCCGTGGGTGTATTCGGTGCTCGCCCTGCACCTCATGGGCTACCCGCTCGACAACCCGGCCGTCGCCGCGGCGATCAAGGGACTCGACGGCTTCCTTGTCCATGAAGACACTCCCGACGGGCCGGTCCGCCGCCTCGAGGCCTGCCAGTCGCCGGTCTGGGACACCTGCCTGACCCTGATCGCGCTCGACGACGCCGGTGTCCCCGCCGATCATCCGGCCGTCCGAGCGCGGCGTCGACTGGATGGCGGCCGAAGAGGTCACCGTCGCCGGCGACTGGGCGGTGCAGCGGCCCGACCTCGCTCCGGCCGGCTGGGCGTTCGAGTTCGCCAACGACTTCTACGCCGACGTCGACGACACCGCCGAGGTCGTGCTGGCTCTGCATCGCATCGGCGACCCCGCCCTCGAACCGGCGATCCAGCGTGGCGTCGACTGGGTGGTCGGCATGCAGTCGGCCGACGGCGGCTGGGCGGCGTTCGACGCCGACAACACCCACTACTTCATCAACAAGCTGCCGTTCTGCGACTTCGGCGCCGTGATCGACCCGCCCTCGGCCGACGTCACCGCGCACGCCGTCGAGATGCTGGCCGTGCGCGGACTGGCCGACTCGGTGCCGGCCCAGCGGGGCGTCGCCTGGTTGCTCGAACGCGCAGGAGCCCGACGGCTCGTGGTTCGGACGTTGGGGCGCGAACTACGTCTACGGCCTCGGCGCCGTGCGTGCCCGCGCTCGTCGAGGCGGGCGTCGAGCGGACCTCACTGCCGATCAAGCGAGCCGTGCGCTGGCTGCACGAGCACCAGAACGCCGACGGCGGCTGGGGCGAGGACCTGCGCTCCTACGACGACCCGAGCTGGGCCGGGCGCGGAGCGTCGACGCCGTCGCAGACCGGCTTGGGCGCTGATGGCGTTGCTGGCCGCCGGTGACTCGTCGGCAGCGGTCGAGGCCGGCGTCACCTACTTGATCGACAACCAGCAGGCCGACGGCGGCTGGGACGAGGATCTCTACACCGGCACCGGTTTCCCCGGTGACTTCTACATCAACTACGAGCTGTACCGGCATGTCTTTCCGCTGACCGCCCTTGGCCGCTACCTGAAGAGGGATGCCAATGGCTGACTCGTCGTCGCGGCTGGTCGATCGCCACCGCGCTGCGCAGCGAGCACGCGGCGCTGCGGGGACGCGTCGGCGAGGCGACCCTCGAACGCTGCGGAATGGGACTGGCGCAAGGTCCAGGAGTGGCTGCCCCGCCTCGATGCGCTCGACCCGGACGCGGTCGTCGTCGCCGGTGTCGCCGGCGGCCTCAGCCCCGAACTGGAGGCCGGAGACGTGGTCGTCGCCAGCGAGGTCCGCGACGTGACCGGCCGCACGGTGATGCGCGCCGCGGCCCCGCTGGTCGCCGATCTGCGGGCCCGTGGCTTCCGGGTGCACACCGGCCCGATGATCAGCACCGACCACATCGTCAACGGCCCCGAGCGCACCCAGCTGGCCAAGACCGGTGCGCTGGCGGTCGACATGGAGTCGTCGGCCATCGTGCGCGCCCTGAAGACCCGTGGCGTCCCGGTCGCGGTCGTGCGGGTCATCGTCGACACCGTCCACGCGCCGCTGAACCGCCTCTCGACGGTCACGTCGGGCGCGCGCGCCCTGGGGACCCTGCGGCGCATCGGCCCGTCGCTGCAGACCTGGGCCGACCTGGCCGGGCCACGGACGGTCATGCTCGCCGCGCCGCGCTCGTTCTGTGCGGGCGTCGATCGCGCGATCGACATCGTCGAGCACGCGCTGCGCCGCTACCCGCGCCCGATCTACGTCCGGCGCCAGATCGTCCACAACGCGCACGTGGTCGCCGACCTGCAGCGCCAGGGCGTCGTGTTCGTCGACGAGCTGGACGAGGTGCCCGACGGCACCGCGGTCGTCTTCTCGGCCCACGGCGTCCCGACGTCGGTTCGCGCGGAGGCGGCCCGGCGCAACCTCACGGTGATCGACGCGACCTGCCCGCTGGTGTCGAAGGTGCACACCGAGGCGCGCCGGTTCCTCAGCCACGGCGACGAAGTGCTGTTCATCGGCCACGACAAGCACGACGAGACCGAAGGCACGCTGGGGCAGGCACCGGGCCGGATCACCCTCGTCCAGACCGCGGCCGAGGCCGCGACCGTCGAGGTCGACGAACCCCGAGCACGTCTCGTACCTGATGCAGACGACGCTGGCCATGGACGAGGCGATGGAGGTCGTCGACGTGCTGCGTGAGCGTTTCCCGATGATCCAGTCGGCGCCCACCGAGGACATCTGTTACGCCACGACCAACCGTCAGCAGGCGGTGCTCGCCGTCGCGGCGGAGTCCGACGTGGTGATCGTCGTCGGCTCGAAGAACTCCTCGAACTCGGTGCGACTGGTCGAGGTCTGCCAGCGCGCCGGAACGCCCGCTTACCTGGTCGACGACGCGTCCGAGATCGCGCCCGCCTGGCTGCGCGGCGCGGCGACGGTCGGCCTCACCGCCGGAGCTTCGGCTCCCCCACACCTCGTGGACGAAGTGATCGAAACCCTTCGTGCATTGGGAAACATCGAAGTGATCGAGCGTGAGGTGACCCGGGAGGACATCCGGTTCACCTTGCCCAAGGAGGTTGCGCACTAATGGGTGTTCCCATTCGGCAGGGTCTGCGGATCAGCAGCTACATGTTGAAGAACAAGATCAAGAAGGTCGAGAAGTTCCCGCTCATCGTCGAGCTCGAACCACTCTTCGCCTGCAACCTCAAATGCAACGGCTGCGGCAAGATCCAGCAGACGCACGACCTGCTGCGCCAGCGCATGCCCGTCGAGCGCGCGGTGAACGCGATCATGGAGTCCGGCGCGCCGATGGTGTCGATCGCCGGCGGCGAGCCGCTGATGCACCCGCAGATCGACGAGATCGTCAACGAACTGGTCAAGCGCAAGAAGTACGTCTACCTGTGCACCAACGCCGAGCTGGTGCGCAAGCGGTTCGACAAGTTCAACTTCAAGCCGTCGCACTACTTCAGCTTCGCGATCCACATCGACGGCCTGCGCGAGCGCCACGACGAGTCGGTGGCCAAGGAGGGTGTGTTCGACGAGGCGGTCGCGGCGATCAAGTTCCTGAAGGAGAAGGGCTTCCGCGTCACCACCAACTCGACCTTCTTCAACACCGACACGCCGCAGACGATCATCGACGTGATGAACTTCCTCAACGACGAGGTCAAGGTCGACAGCATGATGCTCTCGCCGGCCTACGCCTACGAGCTGGCGCCCGACCAGGATCACTTCCTGGGCGTCACCGAGACCCGCGAGCTGTTCAGCAAGGCGTTCGCGGGCGGCAACCGCAAGCGCTGGCGTCTGAACCACTCGCCGCTGTTCCTCGACTTCCTCGAGGGCAAGGTCGACTTCGAGTGCACCGCGTGGGGCATCCCGTCGTACTCGCTCAAGGGCTGGCAGAAGCCGTGCTACCTGATGGACGACGGCCACGTCGAGACGTACAAGGAGCTCATCGAGACCACCGACTGGTCGAAGTACGGGCGCGGCAGGGACGAGCGGTGCAACAACTGCATGGCGCACTGCGGCTACGAGCCGACCGCCGTCCTGGCCACGATGGGATCGCTCAAGGAGGGCCTGCGCGCGATGCGCGAGCAGGGCTGATCCAGCTCCTTGCTGCGCCGAGTGGCCGACTCCCGCTTTGTGCCGCGCCGAGTGGCCGAATTTCGCGCGAGTGGTCGCCCATACGCGGCCACTCGGCGTGGAATCGGCCACTCGCGCTCTTCACGCTGGTGGTCGGGACTGACATTTGTCACTACTTCCGCGACCGTGCGGGGCTTTTGCCTGCTTGACTACGTTTGCCATGCATAAGAGACGGCACCGAGCACTGTCAAGACCCTGAGAAGGGGATGAAAGTTCACCCGGCGGCACGACACGCTGCGACTTCGCCGCGAACCCCGATCGGCCGCTGGAGGACTCTCGATGGACAAGCTCGCCCGCTTCATGATGCGCAACCGCTGGTGGGTGATCGTCGCCTGGATCGTGTTCATGCTCGCCACCAACGGCATCTCGCAAGGCGCTGGGCGGTGCGAACTACAACGACGAGTTCAAGCTGCCGCACACCGAGACCCAGACGGTGTCGAACCTGCTGTCGAAGGCCGGCCAGACGAGCCAGAACGGCATCGACGGCATCATGGTCGTCCACGCCAAGTCCGGTGATCTGAAGAGTCCCGCCGGCAGACGTCATCAGCGCCCTCGAGGCCCAGTGCACGTCCGGCACCTCGGTCGTCACGATCGCGTCAGCCCGTGGGGATCGATCGACTGCGCCACCGGCGGCCAGCTCGACACGGCCGGCGCCAACCCGAAGATGCTCTCGACCAAAGACCCGACGATCGCGCTGACCGACATCACGTTCAGCGGCAACGGCCAGCTCAAGCAGGCCGACGTCACCAAGGTCTACAAGAACCTCAAGCAGCTCGACAGCTCGACGCTGCAGGTCGAGTTCACCGGCGACGGCTTCCAGCAGGTCCAGCCGCCCAAGGGCATTCCCGCCGGAGCTGCTCGGCTTCATCGCCGCCTTCATCATCCTGGGCCTGGTGTTCCGCACGTTCGGGGCGGTGGCGCTGCCGCTGGCCAGCGCCGTCGGTGCGCTCGTCTCGGGCACCGGCGTCATCGGCATCCTGACCCACGCGATGAGCGTCTCGCAGGTGACGCCGCAGCTGGCCGAGCTGATGGTGATCGGTGTCGGCGTCGACTACGCGCTGTTCATCGTCACCCGACATCGACGCAACCTGCTGCGCGGCATGTCGGTCGAGGACTCGATCGCGACGTCGATCAACACGTCCGGACGCGCGGTGCTGTTCGCCGGCACGACCGTCTGCATCGCCATGCTCGGCCTGATCACCCTGGGCGTCAGCTTCTTCTACGGCCTGGCCATCGGCGTCGCCATCGCGGTCAGCTTCACGATGGTCGCCTCGCTGACTCTGCTGCCCGCCCTGCTGCGCTTCCTCGGCCTGAAGGTGCTGCCGCGCAAGCAGCGCCGGGCGATCCGTGAAGGCACCTACGTCGCCAGCGAGCGGGTCTCGCTGTGGGCGCGCTGGTCGGAGTTCGTCGCCAACCGCAAGGCGATCCTCGGCGTCGTGGCCGCGGGCATCATCGTGCTCCTCGCGATTCCGTTCTTCAGCATGCGACTCGGTCACGCCGACCAGGGCAACGACCCGGCGTCGACGACCACCCGCAAGGGCTACGACCTGATCCAGCAGGGCTTCGGCGTCGGCTACAACTCGACGTTGACGCTCGTCGTCAGCGGTCCGGACGTGCAGGCGACCGCCGACAAGGTGGCCGCACGCGTCAAGACGGTTCCCTACGTCGACCCGTCCAGCGTGTTCGTGCTGCCCAAGCCGCTCAACGACACGCTGACGATCGTCAACATCAAGTCGACGACCTCGCCGCAGGACCAGAAGACCACCGATCTCGTGCAGAACCTGCGCAAGAACGTCCTGCCGACGGTCTACGACGGCACCGGCGATCATGTCTACGTCTACGGCCAGACCGCCGTCTACACCGACTTCACCCACGTGATCGCGCAGAAGATGCCGCTGTTCATCGGCGCGGTCGTGCTGCTGTCGTTCCTGCTGCTGATGCTCGCGTTCCGCAGCGTCGTCGTGCCGCTCACCGCCGCGGTCATGAACCTGTTCGCCGCCGGTGCGTCGTTCGGCGTCATCGTCGCGATCTTCCAGTGGGGCTGGGGCGCCGAGGCGCTCGGCATCGGCAAGGGCGGCCCGATCGAGGCGTTCGCGCCCGTGCTGTTCTTCGCGATCCTGTTCGGGCTGTCGATGGACTACCAGGTGTTCCTGGTCAGCCGCATGCACGAGGAGTGGGTGCACACCGGCGACAACCGGCGGGCGATCAAGGTCGGTCAGGCCGAGACGGGCGGCATCATCACCGCGGCCGCGTTCATCATGATCACCGTGTTCGGCGGCTTCGTGCTCGGCGACAACCGGGTCGTGAAGCTGATCGGCATCGGTCTGGCCAGCGCGATCTTCATCGACGCGTTCATCCTGCGCACGGTGCTCGTGCCGTCGCTGATGCACATGTTCGGCAAGGCCAACTGGTGGTTCCCGAAGTGGCTCGACAAGATCACCCCGCAGGTGTCGGTCGAGCCGCCCGAGGAGCATGGCGACGACGAGCCCGAACGCGAACTGGTCAACGCCTAGCTGGGCCGTCCGCGCCCGAGGTTCACCCCGTCCGGTCGATTGGCGCGTGGGCCGCGTGGACGTATGCGCGCCAACCGGCGGCCAACGCGCCAATCAGCGCGAGCCGGGGCCGAGCCAGGTAGTCGCGCGCCTCGGCGGGGGTCATGGGCACGCGACCGGCCAGCCGCGCCAGCGCCGCGGCGCGGGCGACGAGCTGCACCTCGTGGCGCACCGAACCGTCGCCGGGTGTGTCAGCCGAGCCCGCGCGCAGATGAGTGCCGGCCGCGAGCCCGGCCAGCAGCGCCGACACGTCCGGGCCACCGACGACGAGGTCGGTGCGGTCGGCGCCGTGCAGCAGCGCGATGGGGTCGGGGCCGAGGGTCAGCTCGCGCAGGCCGTCCACGACCAGCAGGTCGGTGGACGCCGAGATCGCCGCGCGCGCGTCGGTCAGCCACGCTTCGTCGGCAGCCGGCAGCCGTACCGCCCCGGCGCCCACCCGGGCCACCTCGACGGCGAACAGCGCCAACTGACGGGGCGGGATGACGGCGGGCGCGTGGACGATCAGGACCGCGTCACTCATCGACGGCGACGGACTCCCCGAGCACAGTCAACGCGGCGTCGGCCGGCAGCGAACGCTTGATCACCGCGAGCGCGATCGGACCGAGTTCGTGGTGGTGCACTGCGGTGCCGAGAAAGCCGACGACGCGGCCCGCGGACTCGACCGGCGTGCCCGGCTCGGGCAGGATGTCGGACGCGCCGCCGAGGTGCAGCAGCACCAGCCGGCGCGGCGGTTTGCCGAGGTTCTGCACGCGGGCGACCGTCTCCTGCCCGCGGTAGCAGCCCTTGTCGAGGTGGACGGCCGAGCCGATCCAGCCCACCTCGTGCGGGATCGTGCGGTGGTCGGTCTCGAAGGCCAGGCGTGGGCGGCGGGCCTCGACGCGCAGCGCCTCGAACGCCCACGTCCCCGCGCGAGTCGCTCCGGCGGCCAGGAGCGCGTCGGTCCGCGCCGCGGCCGACGCCGTCGGCACAATCAGGTCGTAGCCCCACGCCATCCCCCGGACGAACCCGGCATCGAGCGTCGTGGCGTGGCCGACGGCGGGGACGGGCAGGCCCGCCGCCTCCAGGAACTGGGCGGCCAGCGGACCGACGACCGACAGCACGGCCCAGTCGGCGCTGACATCGGCCGGCTCGACCCGCTTCATGAAGCGCATCTTCTGCAGGTAGGCCAGCGCGTCGTCCTCGGTCCCGGGCTCGACGTCCAGCCAGACCTGGCCACCCAGCTCGGTGACCTGCCAGTGCTGCTCGACGTGCCCGTGCGGCGACAGCACCAACGCCTCGGTCGAATCGCCGTCGGTCAGCTGGCTGAGGTGCTGCGAGCAGATCGAGTGCAGCCACTCCAGACGATCGACCCCGGGGACGATCAGCACCCCGCGATTGGACCGGTCGACGACGCCGGCCGACCGCGCGAGCAGCCGCTGTTCACGCAGCGGATCGCCGAAGTGCCAGGCGGCTCCCGCATCGACTCCAGCGGGCACAGCGACAGAGGTCATGATAGGTTCATCGCTGTAGCGCACTCGTTTGTTCCGCGGGCGCGGTCGGCGAGGTCGCGCCGACACAGTCGGCACACTGGCCGAACACGGTGAAGTGCGACCGGTCGAGCACGAAGCCGCGCTCGGCCACCAGCCGGTCGGCGAGGGTGTCGACGAGATCGTGCGGGGCGTCCACGACCGAGCCGCACGAGTGGCAGACGACGTGGATGTGATCGTCCTCGGCCGGGCGGTAGGACGGCGCGCCGTGGCCGAGGTGGGCGTGCTTGATCAGCCCGAGTTCCTCGAGCAGCTCCAGCGTCCGGTAGACCGTCGTGACGTCGACCTCGGGCAGTGTCTCGGCGATCTGGTCGGGAGTCGCGTGGCCGAGATCGCGAACCGCGCCGAGCACACGCAGGCGCTGCGGCGTGACGCGCAGGCCTCGTCCGCGCAGTCGCGCCGCCAGTTCGTCCTCGTCGGTGGTCATCGACCTCATCGTAGGACCGGAAATGACGTTGCCGCGGCGGATCCGCGCGTCGTAGCATTTTCGGTACACAGGGAAGGAGGTGGTCCGCAGTTGAATAGCTACGGGACATGTGAGGTGGCTGCCAGTTAGCCGCCGTTGATACGGAAGCTGCCTACTTCCAGGCAGTCACCCGACCCTCGAGCCGCCGGCCCCGTCCAGCCGGCCGTCCTTCGGACGCCAAGGCTCGGGGGTCGCTTCCGTTTCCGGCTAGATCAGGTGGCCCAGGCGATAGATCGGCCGGGTCCAGCGCGGGACCATGCCGTTCTCGTTCAGGAACGCCATGATCTTCTCGGCCATCCACTTCTTCGTGGCGGCGAAGTTCGGATTGGCCTTGGCCTGCCGCCGGGCCTCCTTGGCATCCAGCCCGGCGTTGGCGTAGACGTGCGGGCTGACGAGCGAATCGGCCACGGCAACGGCGACGACCGCTGTGACGAGCTGGTTCCAGGCCAACTTGATCTTGCCGAGCTGCGGCACCGACCGGGCCAGCTCCTCGCGGGCGAAGCGGACGTGCCGGGCCTCCTCGACGACGTGGATGCGGTTGACCATCCGGATCAACGGGTGGATCGACTCGTCGTGCATGGTCGTGCGCTGCAGCCGATCGGTCATCTCTTCGGCCACCAGCACCGGCCCGAAGACCATCGGCCCGCGCGCCGTCGCCTTGTAGACGCGGGCCGCGTGGTGCAGCAGGGCGTTCGGACGATAGTGCGGGGCGTCCATCGCCTCGAGCATCTTGGCGAACATGATCACGTGCCGGGTCTCGTCGCCCACCTCGGTGAGCGCGTACTGCGTCTGGGCGGCGCGCGCGTCGCGATGGTAGGAGTAGCGGATCAGCATCTGCATCAGGATGATCTCGAACCACAGGCCGGTGCTCGCGACGCTGGCGATCTCCTGCTTGGACAGCTCGGCGCGCTGCTCCTCGCTCATCTGCTCCCACATCGGCGTCCCGTAGAGCGACACCTTGTCGTAGGGCAGGTAGGCCATGCCTTCGGGCAACGGCGCGTTCCAGTCGATGTCGAGCAGCGGGTCGTAGGAGTTCTTGGACGACGAGCCGAGCAGCCGGTTGGCAGTCTTGCTTAGCGGGGCCGGCTGGGTCGGGCTATCAGCGGTGAGCGTCATGGCGATCAGCCTCTCGACGACGACGGATTTACTAGTTACAAGGTGTATCACCAACCAGTACCCGTGACAAGCCGTACTGCATAAAAAGTCCTCGCGGCTTTGTGCCCGGATTGTGGGCTGGGGACGGCGAATCGGACTCGCGAAGGCCACAAACCAGGCACAAAGCGGGAGTAGGACAGAGTGGGAGCGGACGGCGGGAGTGGACGGCCGGCGCGATGGACGGGCCGGTGCGCGGCGAGGGTGGGACGAGCGTCAGGCGCGGGCGAGGCGGCCGTTCAAGTGCGGTTCGGGGCCACTGCCCTGATCGAGTTCCGTGGCGTAGATCAGCTGCTCGTCGACGACCGCGTACAGGCGGCGCTCACCGACCACGTCCCGGGCCGTTGACGTACCCGCGACCGACGACGTCACGAGTTCCCACTGGTTGTGGCCGGCCACGCCGGCGAAGGCCTCGACCAGCCCCGCCGCGTCGGCCAGCACCAGTTCGACGTCATCCTGACCCCGGCCCGGACGCCAGAACCCGCTCTCGCGGAAGGCGGGGCGGATCACGGCGCCGTCCGCGTCGATCAGCCAGGCCCGCGAGTCGTGGACGAGGAACGGCCGCCCGTCGTGCGCGATCGTGACCCGCTGCCGGAAGGCGAACTCCTCGCCCGAAGACGGGACGACTCCGGCGCCGCGGCCTTCCCAGACTCCGACCAGGGCGAGCAGCGCGAGCAGGGCGTCCGACAGGGGGGCGCCGGTACGAAGATCAGTCGAATCCGGTCCGGTCACCGCTGGCCGGCGAAGAGCTTGAGCAGGATGTAGAGCGACATGACGCCGATCCCGATGAACGTCGCGATCAAGATGACGAGGTAGGTCGCTTCCATGATTGGCAGGATATCCGCATGAGCAGCGTCCGAGCCCTGGTTGTGAAGTGCACCGCAGGTGTCGAGGCGCCCGAGCGGTGCGCCCAGGCGTTCACCGTCGCGTCGGTCGCGGTCACCGCGGGTTCGGACGTCTCGATGTGGCTGACGGGCGAGGCGGTCTGGTTGGCCGTCCCCGGGCGGGCCGAGGCGTTCGAACTGCCGCAGTCGGCGCCGCTGGCCGAACTACGCGACGTGATCATCGCGGGGGGCCGGCTGACGGTGTGCACGCAGTGCGCGGCCCGACGGGAACTCGGCGAAGCCGACCTCGTCGCCGGCGCCGTGATCAGGGGCAGCGCCAGCTTCGTCGACGAGATCCTGGCCGACGGCGCCCAGGCCCTCGTCTACTGACGTCGAGTTGATCTAGGGGCTGTGGCCGAATACCAGCCACAACCCCTAGATCACCACGTGGCTAGCTGATGCGCAGAGTGGCCTCGACGAGCCCCGGCTCGAGGGCCACCACGTCCTTGCGCACCGATCCGTCGCGGTGCATGACCGACAGCGTCCACTTGCCGGGGGCGGCGAAGAACCGGAAATCGCCCGTCGCGCTGGTGACGACCTCGGCGGTGAACTCACCGGTCGAGTCGAGCAGCCGGACGTACGCGGCGGGAACGGGTGCCTCGTCGGCACCGGTCACGACGCCGTAGATCACCGTCTCCTTCGAGAGGTCGACGTGGGCCGGGAGCGTCGGCGTCTGGGCGGGCGCGCCGCACATGGTCAGGCCCCCAGTTCGATCGGGACGCCGACGAGCGAGCCGTACTCGGTCCACGATCCGTCGTAGTTCTTGATGTTCTTCTGGCCGAGCAGTTCGTGGATCGCGAACCAGCTGTGCGACGAGCGCTCGCCGATGCGGCAGTAGGCGATGGTGTCCTTGCCCCAGTCCAGGCCGGCCTCGTCGTAGATCGCCTTGATCTCGTCGTCGGACTTGAACGTGCCGTCCTCGTTGGCCGTCTTCGACCACGGAACGTTCACCGCGCCCGGGATGTGACCGGGACGCTGCGACTGCTCCTGCGGCAGGTGGGCGGGAGCCAGCAGCTTGCCGGCGTATTCGTCAGGCGAGCGGATGTCGAGGAAGTTCTTCGAGCCGATCGAGGCGACGACCTCGTCGCGGAACGCGCGGATCGAGGTGTCCTGGTCCTTGGCCTTGTACGAGGTCCCGGGACGGGACACGGTGTCCTTCGACAGCTCGCGTCCGTCGAGCTCCCACTTCTTGCGGCCGCCATCGAGCAGCTTGACGTTGTCGTGACCGTAGAGGGTGAAGTACCAGTACGCGTAGGCGGCGAACCAGTTGTTGTTGCCGCCGTAGAGGATCACCGTGTCGTCGTTGCTGATGCCCTTGGCCGACAGCAACGCCTCGAACTGTTCCTTGTTGACGAAGTCGCGGCGAACCTGGTCCTGGAGGTCCTTCTTCCAGTCCAGCTTCACCGCTCCGGCGATGTGGCCGCCGTCGTAAGCCGAGGTGTCTTCGTCGACCTCGACGAACACGACGCCCGGGGTGTTCAGGTTCTCTTCGGCCCAGTCGGCCGAGACGAGCACGTCAGCGCGGCTCATGATTGTTCTCCTCTTAACTGATGGGAAAGGCAGGGAAAGGCGTCCAAGAGACACCCGGATCGAGCGGGAGGGCTCAGCTGAGCCGACAGAGGCAGCTGCCCACGCGGCACAGATCGACCGCGCGGCGCGACGTGAGGAGCGCGCTCTGCGCCACACTCACGGAATACACCTGGTTGCCCATGAGTCCGAAGGGTAGTCGGGACGGCGGCAACCCGCGAAATCTGGTCGTCACGGTCACGATCCGGTGCCCTGCAGGACGACGTCCGTCGCGGCGCCGTGGACGACCACCCCGGCCGCCGCGGCGCCGACCGAGGTGATCTTCAGGCCGTAGGGCAGCGCGGGAATGGTGATCGGGACCTGGATCGCGCTGCTCAGCTGCGACAGCACGGCCGCTGGGATCGAGACGCCCAGCGCCGTCAGGGTGACGATCTTCAGGCGCACGCTCGATCCCGAGACGGTGGCGTCCGCGGTGCCGCTCAGCTGCACCGTCCCGAGCAGTGGCACGGACGAGCTGAGCGTCACCTTGATGTTTCCCTCGTCGTCGGCCAGCGTCAGGCCGGACACGTTCGAGACCCGCGCCAGCTCGGAGTAGGGCAGCGTGACGTCGCCGTCGGCCGAATCGACGTCGAGCTGATGGACGTCCTGATGGAAGATGTCGGTCAGCGCCAGGTGCACACCGTGCAGATGGGCGTCCAGGCTGGCCCCGCGGATCTCGCCGAGCTGCAACCCACCCCCGGCCACCTCGATGTCGTCGTACTTGCCGCGGATCGCCTGGGTGAGGAACGGGACGCCGTGCACGGTGACCTTCGGCTTCTCGTCGAACGGCGCGTGGACGACCAGGAAATCGGCCGCCTGGCTCTGGGCGAACGCCGCCGCCACCCGGTCGCCGATCACCAGCACCCCCGCGATGACCACGAGCGTGATGAGCAGGGTGACCACTCGACGGGACACGTCAGGCCGGACCGAGCGCACGTGGCTCGATCACGCGTGGATGGCCAGGCAGAGCAGGTACGACACGGGCGCGGCCAACGCGACCGGGAGCAAGGTCGCGAAGACCGGCTGCAGGCGCAGTGCTCGGCCGCTGGTGGGCAGCGAGGTCGCGACCTGGATGAAGCTCGCCCCCACCGAGAACAGCGTGGTCAGCACGCCGATGGCCGCGCCCAGGAACAGCGCCCGCCCGGACGTGAACTCGAGCTCACCACCCAACTCGAGCTGGACGATGAGGGCGGCGACCACGGCGCCCACGACCACCGCCGGCAGGCCGCGGCGCACCGACGCGTCGAAGCGCAGCACCGGGAAGACGAGGTCGACGAAGTTCGCGCCGACGAGCGCGGCGGCGATGGCCAGCGCCACCGCGTAGGTGGTGCGCTCGGGCAGCAGTTCGTGCCGCAGCTGAACCAGAGCCGCGAGGCTCACGGTCGCGATGATCACCACCGAGATGTCGGAGAGCGACTCGACCACTCGATTGCGGACGACGCCGCGGGTGAGCTGGTGGACGAACGCGACGGGAAGCATCAGGCCCAGGACGGGCAGCAACTCGCCGAGCTGGCCGTGCGGCCACACCGAGACGACCGTGTCGGCGGCGCCGGCCGCCATCGCGGACAGAACCACCGCCCCGATGCGCCCGGGCAACCCGGTTCCGATGACCCAGGCGACGACGAGCGCGGCCTGGACGATCGCCACCGCGATCAACAGCTCCAGAGCGCCCCACCGGGCACCGACGACCAGCACGGCACCGGCGATGATGGCCACCAGGGCGCCGGCGGCGTGATCGACCACCGGGCCGCCAGCGCTGTCCGGAGCGCTCGATCCGGCCGCCGAACTGGCATCGGCGTCGGTCAGGGCAGCGTCGCTCACCGGTCCATCGTGGCAGACGTGTGAGGTAGCCGACCTCCCGAGCAGTTGCGCACACAGCTAAGCTCTAGGCACTCGAACCGATATCGACGGTTCATCGGGGCGCAACGTGGCGGCCCACAGACTGAGCTGGACCGAAAGCGGTTGCACCCGCCTTCGGCGATCAACCCAGGAGGCCACGTGGAGCTCGTCCTTCTCACGACCGCTATGCAGCCCACCGCCGAGGTGCTTCCCGCCCTCGGCCTGCTGTCCCACCAGGTCACGGTGCTCCCGCTCGACGCCTCGGCGTTGGTCGACCGCCCCAGCGGGCAGGTCGTCCTCCTCGATGCCCGCCGTGATCTTGCCGCGGCCCGCTCGTTCACCCGGATCCTCGACGTCATCGGCCTGGACGTCCCGATCGTCGCCGTGCTGACCGAGGGCGGCCTCATCGCGCTGTCGGCCGACTGGGCCGTGGACGACATCGTCCTCGACACCGCGGGCCCGGCCGAGCTCGACGCCCGCCTGCGCCTCGCGGTCGACCGCAAGTCGAAGGTGGCCGACCCGACGCCGAACCACGTCCAGGTCGGCGATCTCGCCATCGACGAGTCGACCTACACCGCCCGTCTCGCCGGCCGCGCACTCGACCTCACCTACAAGGAGTTCGAGCTGCTGAAGTTCCTGGCCCAGCACCCGGGACGCGTGTTCACCCGATCGCACCTCGTCCAGGAAGTCTGGGGCTACGACTACTTCGGTGGCACCCGCACGGTCGACGTCCACGTCCGGCGGCTGCGCGCGAAGCTCGGCTCGGAGTACGAGGCCATGATCGGCACCGTCCGCAACGTCGGCTACAAGTTCGTCCGGCCCACCGACAGCGAGGCCGACGAGACCACCCCGGCCGAGCTGCGCGACGCCGAGCTGGGCATCCACTGAACTGACTCGCGCTACGGTCGATCCGTGACCGGCGAATCGCGACCCGACGAGGTACGGGGGTTGGCGGGCGAGGTCGAGGCGCGCGACGGTGCGCCACCGCTGTCCGACCAGGCCCTGAGCCGGCTGTCGGCGGCGGACGTACACCACTTCGAGGTCCGGGTGGACGGCCGGCTGACCGGCTACGCCCAGCTGGACGGCTCGACTCTCGAGATCGTCGCCGAACCAGCGGCGATCGACGAGCTGTTCGCCGCCGCGGAGCAGGTGTCGGACATCATCGACGTCTGGTCGCACGGACGGCGCAGCCCGATCGCCGCGGCCGCCGAGGCTCGCGGCTACCGCCAGGAACGGGTGCTGTGGCAGTTGCGGCGCCCACCCGGGCCGGCTCCGCACGTCGATCCGCCGGCCGGTGTGCGCATCCGTTCGTTCGTCCCGGGCGCCGACGAGCAGGTCTGGCTCGAGGTCAACGCGGCCGCGTTCGCCGGCCACGGCGAGCAGGGCGACATGGGCCTGGGCGATCTGCTGGCTCGCGAGCAGGAGGACTGGTTCGACCCGGACGGCTTCCTGCTGGCGGTGGACGAGACCGGTCAGTTGCTGGGCTTTCACTGGACCAAGGTGCACGCCGACGGGACCGGTGAGGTCTACGTCCTGGGCGTGTCACCGGCCAGCCAGGGCACCGGGCTCGGCCGCGCGCTGCTGTAGCGCGGGTCTCGAGCATCTCGGTGCCGATCGCCCGATCCTGCTGTACGTCGACGACGTGAACACCGGTGCCAAGCGCCTGTACGAAAAGGCGGGATTCTCCGAATACGACGTCGATGTTGCCCTGCGTTGGGCTCGACGACGCAATTAGCAGCCCCGCGTAGTCGGTCGAGTGCCGACGCGTCACGGGATCACTGATCGTCGGACCAACGTCACAACCCTGCGCCGCCCCGTTCACCCCTCGTTCACCCGCGCAGCCCCATCAGGCCACCTGACCCGCTTAGCGTCCCGTTGCGTAAACGACATCTATCTGCTTGTAAGAGGGGAATCTCAGTGAACCTGACCCGGATCGGCGTTCTCGCCGGTGTGATCGCAGGGGCGATCGCGCTGACCGCCTGCGGATCGGACAACAACTCGACCACGACCAGCTCCTCGGCGGCGGCCGGCGGCTCTTCCTCGGCCTCGGCGTCGGCCTCGGCGACCAACCCGCCCGTCGTCTGCGCCAGCGGGACCTTGAACTCGGACGGCTCCACCGCCCAGCAGAACGCGATGACGCAGTGGATCAAGGACTACCAGACCACGTGCTCCGGGACGACCGTCAACTACAGCGGTGGCGGTTCGGGCCAGGGCGTCACGGACTTCAACACCGGCAAGGTCGACTTCGCGGGTTCGGACTCGGCGCTCTCGCCGACCAAGGGTGAGACCACGGCCGCTGCGACCCGCTGCGGTTCACCGGCGCTCGACCTGCCGATGGTCGTCGGCCCGGTCGCCATCGCCTACAAGCTCAGCGGCGTCAACACGCTGACGCTGACGCCCAGCGTGCTGACCAAGATCTTCCTGGGCACGATCAAGACCTGGAACGATCCGGCGATCTCGGGGATCAGCGAGAACAAGGGCATCACGTTGCCGTCCACGCCGATCACGGTGTTCTACCGCTCGGACCAGTCCGGCACCACGCAGAACTTCGAGACCTACCTGCAGGCCAACGACCCGACCGACTTCACGGCGACCCCGAGCAAGGTCTGGGCCGGCACCGTCGGCCAGGGCAAGTCGGGTTCGCAGGGCGTCCAGCAGGGTGTCCAGGCGACCGAGGGTTCGATCGCCTACGACGAGTACTCCTACGCGGTCAGTGGCAACCTGCAGACCGCGCAGATCGACAACGGCGGCGGCGCGGTCGCGCTGTCGCCGACCACGGCCAGTGCCGCGGTCGAATCGGCCCAGATCACCGGAACCGGCAACGACCTGACGCTGAGCCTGAACTACAAGACCACGGCCAAGGGCGCCTACCCGATCATCCTGGTGACCTACGAGATCGCTTGCACCAAGTACAGCGACTCGGCCAAGGGATCGCTCGTCAAGTCGTTCCTGACCTACACGTCCGGCCCCGGCCAGGCCAGCCTGAAGCAGCTCGGGTACGCCCCGCTGCCGCAGTCGATCCTGACCAAGGTCCAGGCGTCGGTCGCCGCAATCAGCTAGAGCACGACCCACTTCCGGTGGAGCCTCGCCTCGTGCGAGGCTCCACCGGACATCTGATTCCGGGGACCTTTCATGACAGAACGAGAAGCGATGACCGACCAGGAGAAACGAGAGCGGGCCGATCACTCGGAGCGCGACATCGTCAACTCCGCTGCGGGACCGGCCGAGCAGGCTCGATTCGCCTCGGACGAGGCACCGGTCATCGTTGGTTCGAGCCAGCCACTGGCCGTGAGTGTCTTCGACGACTCCCCGCCGGTCTCGGGTGCCGGTGCGACGTCGGTCGGCGGCGGCAAGTCGCGCATCGGTGACCGCATCTTCCGGTTCATGGCGCAGGGCGCCAGCGCGTTCATCATCGCCCTCGTCGCCCTCGTCGCGATCTTCCTGATCGTCAAGGCGTGGCCGGCCATCCGCGACGACAAGGCCAACTTCCTCACCTCGCGCGACTTCTCGACCGACACCGGCGTCCTGAAGTTCGGCATCGCCGAACTGCTCTGGGGCACGATCATCGTCTCGGTCATCGCCATGCTGCTGGCCGTGCCGATCTCGATCGGCATCGCGCTGTTCATCACCCAGTACGCACCCAAGCGCCTGTCGACCGCGGTCGCCTACGTCGTCGACCTGCTCGCCGCGATCCCGTCGATCGTCTACGGCATCTGGGGCATCTACGTCCTGGCGCCGAAGCTCGACCCGGTGCAGACCTTCCTCTATCACCTGGGCTGGATCCCGTTCTTCAAGAACAAGAACGTCCCGGCCGCGACCGGCACGATCTTCGTCGCCGGCATCGTGCTGGCGATCATGATCCTGCCGATCATGACGGCCATTTCGCGGGACGTGTTCGCGCGGACGCCCCGCCAGAACGTCGAGGCGGCCTGGGCGCTGGGCGCGACCAAGTGGGAGATGATCCGCCTGTCGGTCCTGCCCTTCGGTCGGCCCGGCGTGATCAGCGGCTCGATGCTCGGCCTGGGACGCGCGCTCGGCGAGACCGTCGCGATGTACCTGATCCTGGCCCAGCCCGCGACCGGTTCGCCGTTCACGGTGTCGATCTTCAACGGCGGCTCGACCTTCGCGGCGAAGATCGCCAACAACGCGGCCGAGTTCCAGAGCGGCAAGGGCGCCGGCGCCTACATCGCGGCCGGCCTCGTCCTGTTCATCCTGACGTTCATCGTCAACGCCGCGGCCCGATACGTCGTCAACCGGCGCAAGGAGTTCTCATGACAGCGACGCTGAGCGCGCCCGGGGCACTCGCCGCCGGGTCGGCGAACGGACGCCGCAAGGCGAAGAACAGCCTGGCGACGGTGCTGGTCTGGCTCTCGTTCGGCATCGCCCTGGTTCCGCTCATCTGGCTGCTGTGGACCGTGGTCAGCCGCGGCTTGCACGCGATCACCCGCAACACCTGGTTCACCAACAGCCAGCGCGGATTGACGTACAAGGATCCCGGCGGCGGCGCGTACCACGCGATCATCGGCACGCTCGAGCAGGTCGGCTTCACCGCGATCATCTCGGTGCCGATCGCGATCCTGGTGGCGATCTACCTCGTCGAGTACGGCACGGGGTGGTACGCCAAGGTCACGACGTTCATGGTCGACATCCTCACCGGCGTCCCGTCCATCGTCGCCGCCCTGTTCATCTACGCCGTGTTCCTCGCGACCTTCGGCGGCCAGTTCGCCGGCGTGTACGCCTCGTTGGCCCTCGTATTGCTGATGATCCCCGTCGTCGTCCGGACGACCGAGGAGATGCTCAAGCTGGTGCCCAACGAGCTGCGCGAGGCGTCCTACGCCCTGGGTATCCCGAAGTGGCGCACGATCCTGAAGGTCGTGCTGCCGACCGCGTTCACCGGCATCAGCACCGGCGTCGTCCTGGGCATCGCCCGCGTCGCCGGCGAGACCGCTCCGCTGCTGGTGCTGGTCAAGTCCACGCCCAACATCAACACCAACCTCTTCAGCGGCTTCCAGTCGGCACTGCCGTTGATGATCCGCGACCAGGTGCCCAACCTCGGCGCGAGCTACGCCCTGGATGCCAACGGCAACCGGGTTCTCGTCCACAACTACGCACCCGATCGCATGTGGGGCGCGGCGCTCACCCTGATCCTCATCATCATGCTGCTGAACCTGTTGGCACGCTTCATCGCGCGCTTCAACAAGGTCACCCCCTAACTTCGCTTCTCGCAGACACCGACAGGAAGAAACCCATGGCCAAGCGCATCGACGCCACGAATCTCAACATCTACTACGGCAAGTTCCTGGCGGTGAGCGAGGTCAACTTCACCATCGCGCCGCGCTCGGTGACGGCGTTCATCGGTCCGTCCGGCTGTGGCAAGTCGACCGTGCTGCGGACGATCAACCGCATGCACGAGGTGATCGCGGGAGCGCGGGTCGAGGGCGACGTGCTGCTGGACGGCGAGAACATCTACGGCCACGGGGTCGACCCGGTGAACGTCCGCCGCACCATCGGCATGGTGTTCCAGCGCCCGAACCCGTTCCCGACGATGTCGATCTACGACAACGTAGTGGCCGGTATGAAGCTGGCCGGCGGGCACGTCAAGAAGAGCGACCTGGACGCCACCGTCGAGCGCTCGCTGCGCGGAGCGAACCTGTGGGAAGAGGTCAAGGACCGGCTGTCGAAGCCGGGCGCCGGCCTCTCGGGTGGTCAGCAGCAGCGGCTGTGCATCGCGCGGGCGATCGCCGTCGAGCCACAGGTGCTGCTCATGGACGAGCCCTGCTCGGCGCTCGACCCGATCTCGACGCTGGCGATCGAGGACCTGATGCAGACGCTGAAGGAGAAGTACACGATCGTCATCGTCACGCACAACATGCAGCAGGCGGCGCGGGTCGCCGAGCGCACGGCGTTCTTCAACCTGCAGGCGGTCGGCAAGCCGGGGCAGCTCGTCGAGATGGACGAGACACAGAAGATCTTCTCCAACCCGTCCGACCAGCGCACCGAGGACTACATCTCCGGCCGCTTCGGCTGATCCGTCCGCCCCCGGCGGGCGAGTGCGTGGCGTGCGTCGACGCGCTCAGCGCAGCCGGCGCGCTCGCAGGACGACATCGTCGGCGTGGTGGGCACCGGCCCCGCCGTCGGGGACGACGCGTGGTCGCTGCTCGTCCACCTCGACCTTCCAGTCGTCGTCGAGCAGCGCGGCCACCATCGTCGGCCAGACGTAGTCGGCCGGATCGAAGGACGCCTCATGATCGTCATGGTCATGCCGCTCGTCCATCCCCGCGTGATGCACCAGCAGCAGTGCGCCGCCCGGCGCCACGGCCGCCAGCAGCGCGCGCTCGGCGACGGCGTCCGGCGTACGCAGCAGCGCCGGGTACTGCGCCGACACGAGGTCGAACGACCCCGGCGGCAGGTCGGCCTCAGCCAACTCGGCGTGCACCCACCGGATCGCGACACCGGCGTCACGGGCGTGCTCGGCCGCCCGGCGCAGCGCCAGCCCGGAGACCTCGAGGGCGGTCACGTCCCAGCCGTTGCGGGCGAGCCAGACTGCGTCCGCGCCCTCGCCACAGCCGACGTCGAGCACCCGGCCGGGCTGCAGCCCGGCGACCTCGGCCACCAGGGCCCCATTGGGCTGGCCGCTCCACAGTTGCTCGCGCTCGGCGTAGCGCGTGTCCCACGTCGCCTGCACCTCGGGGTCGCCGACATAGTCCGTCATGACTCCATCCCACCACGAGGATCTGCGTCGATCGCCCTCAGGCCTTGGGGGAAACCGACCGCAGATTGCCGGTGCCGAGGATCGCGGCGACCAGTGCCTCGGCGAGCGGGGCGACCGATCGCGGATTGCTGAGCAGCACGAAGTCGACGTCGCCGGGATCGGGCAGGTCCGCCGACGCCGGCACCTCGACCAGGTCGGCCGGCATCAGCGACCGAGCCATGATCGCGATGCCGAGGCCGGCCCGGACGGCGGCCCAGACGCCATTGACGCCCTGCACCGTGCAGGCGATCCGATAGTCGCGACCGCTCGCCGCCAACGACTCGATGGCCAGACTGCGACTCAGCGCCCCGGCTCGATAGACGACCAGCGGTATCGGCCGGTCGGCCGGCAGCCGGGTGCCTTCGGCCGCCGCCCAGACGAAGCGGTCCGTCCGCACGACCTGCCCCCGTCGTTCGCCTCGCGTCTGCTTGAGGTAGGCCAGATCCAGATGCCCGGACTCGATGCGCCGTTCGAGCGTCGACGACTGATCGACGGTCAGCTCGAGATCGACGCGCGGATAGACCTGCCGGAAGTCACGCAGGATCTTGGGCAGCGGGGTGAGCGCGAGGTCGTCGGTGACGCCGAAGCGCAGCCGACCCGACAGGCCCGAGCCGGTGAAGTAGCCGACCGCCTCTTCGTTCGCGGCCAGGATCGCCCGGGCGAAACCGGTGAGCGCCTCGCCGTCGGCGGTCAGCGTGACCATCCGGGTGTCGCGGACGAACAGCTGGCGACCGACCGCCTCCTCGAGCTTGCGGATGTGCTGACTGACCGTCGGCTGGCGGACGCCGAGTTGGGCGGCGGCCTGCGTGAAACTCAGCGTGCGGGCCACCGCCAGGAACGTGCGCAGCTGCTCGGGGTCGTACATCCGTGGACCGCCTTATAACAGAAGCGAATGACATTGATACTAGTAAATCACTTTGGCAATAGCTGTCGAGGACGGAGAATGGAGACACAGACCGCAACGAAACCAGTTTGGGATTCCGTGACCAGCACGCTCGAGACAACCCGTCCCTCCGAACTCCACGAAGCCCGCCCGAGCACGTTCAGCTCGCTGCGGATCCGCAACTACCGGCTCTTCCTCATCGGCCAGCTCTTTTCCTTCACCGGCACCTGGGTGCAGCGCATCGCGCAGGACTGGCTGGTGCTGACGCTGACCGGCAGCGCCACCGCGGTCGGCGTCACCACCGCCCTGCAGTTCCTGCCGACCCTGCTGTTCGGACTGATCGGCGGCATGCTGGCCGACCGCAGCAACAAGCGCCGCCTGCTCTACTTCACCATCACCGCGCAGGCCGTCCTGGCCAGCGTCCTGGCCGTCCTGGTGCTCACCCACCAGGTCCACGTCTGGCACGTGTGGGTCGTCGCGTTCCTGCTCGGATCGGTGGTCGCGATCGACAATCCGACCCGGCAGTCGTTCGTCAACGAGATGGTCGGGCCCGCCCAGCTGCGCAACGCGATCGGCTTGAACTCGTCGGTGTTCCAGACGGGCGCGCTGGTCGGACCGGCCATCAGCGGCGTGCTGATCTCGGCCCTCGGCTCGGGTATCGCCTTCGTGGTCAACGCCGTCACCTTCGTCGCGCCGTTCGTCGCCCTGATGCTGATGCGAACCTCGGAGCTGTCGCAGCCCGCGCGCACCCCCCGGGCGCCGGGACAACTGCGTGACGCGGTGCGCTACGCCCGCTCGCATTCCGAGATCGTCTGGCCGATCATCCTCATCGGCACGTTCGGCTTCTTCACCACCAACCTCGCGGTGAGCCTGGCCGCGTTCGCGCATTCGGTGTTCCACAGCGGCGCCAGTGGCTACGGCCTGCTGACCTCGTTCCTCGCCACCGGTTGCCTGGCCGGTGCGCTCCTGTCATCGCGACGGCGCGAGCTCCGGCTGCGGACGCTCGTCGCCACCGGCGCGGTGCTCAGCCTGCTGTTGATCATGGCCGCCCTCGTTCCGGGGCGGTGGCCGTTCACGTTCGCGTTGCTGCCCCTCGGCGCGGCCATGCTGCTGTTCGTCACCGGCGCCAACTCCATCGTCCAGCTGGCCGCGATCGACTCGCTGCGCGGACGGGTGATGGGGCTGTACCTGCTCGTCTTCATCGGATGCGGTGCCTTCGGCGGACCACTGCTCGGCTTCATCGACGAGACGTTCGGGCCGCGGACGGGCATGTTCCTGTCCGGCCTGGTGCCTGGCCTGGTGCTCGCCGTGGTCGCGCTGCACCTGGCCCGGATCGGCGAGCTGCGCCTCGCCGTCCAGCCGTGGAGCGCCCGTCCGCACCTGGTTTCGGTGGTCTCCCGCTAGGTTGACCCGTCAGTAACATCGACTTACGCTCGCAGGCGTGACCGACTACGACGTGCTCGTCATCGGATCGGGGTTCGGCGGCAGTGTCTCGGCCCTGCGGTTGACCGAGAAGGGCTATCGGGTCGGGGTCGTCGAGGCCGGGCAGCGCTTCACCGACGACATGCTGCCCAAGACGTCGTGGGACGTCCGCAACTTCGTCTGGGCGCCCAAGCTCGGCCTCAAGGGCATCCAGCGCATCCATCTGCTCAAGGACTGCGTGATCTTGGCGGGTGCGGGCGTGGGCGGTGGTTCGCTCAACTACGCGAACACCCTCTACGAGCCGCCGGCGCCGTTCTTCCAAGATCCGCAGTGGGCCCACATCACCGACTGGCGCTCCGAGCTCGCTCCGTACTACGCGCAAGCCCGCAAGATGCTCGGCGTCGTGAAGAACCCGACGATGACGCCGTCCGACGTCGAGATGAAGCGGCTGGCCGAACAGTTCGGCAAGGGCGAGACGTTCTCGCTGACCGACGTCGGCGTGTTCTTCGGACGTGACGGCTCGACGGAACCGGGGGTCACGGTCGCCGACCCGTTCTTCGGCGGGGCCGGCCCCGAACGCACCGGCTGCATCGAGTGCGGCGAGTGCATGACCGGCTGCCGCCACGGCGCCAAGAACACGCTCGTCAAGAATTATCTCGCCCTGGCCGAGAAGGCCGGCGCCGTGATCCACCCGCTCACCACCGTGACCAGCGTGCGGCGGCTGGCCGACGGAACGTTCGCGATCGACAGCGTCCGCACCGGGCGCTGGCGCACCAAGCGTCCCGACAAGACGTTCACCGCGTCCCAGGTGATCTTCGCGGCCGGGACGTACGGCACCCAGTCGCTGCTGCACAAGCTGCGCGACACGACACTGCCGGCGATCTCCGACCGCCTCGGTCATCTGACCCGCACCAACTCCGAGTCCCTGCTCGGCGTGCGGATCGACAAACCGAAGGCCGACTACACCGAAGGGGTGGCCATCACGTCGTCCTGGTATCCGGACGACCACACGCACATCGAGCCGTGCCGCTACGGCAAGGGCAGCAACGCGATGGGGTTGCTCAACACCGTGCTGACCGACGGCGGCTCCCGGATGCAACGGTGGACCACCGCGCTGCGCCTGTTGATCACCAAGCCGAAGTTGACCAAGCTGCTGGTCCCCCGTAGGTGGTCCGAGCGGGTGATCATCCTGCTCGTCATGCAAACGCTCGACAACTCGATCACGGTCCTGCGCAAGAAGACGCGGTTCGGTTCGATCCTGACCTCGACGCAGGGCGACGGCGAGCCCAATCCGACCTGGATTCCCGTCGCCAACGAGGCCGCGCGGCGCCTGGCCGAGAACGTGGACGGCGAGCCCGGCGGAACCTGGGGCGACCTGTCGAACATCCCCATGACGGCCCATTTCATCGGTGGTTGCTCGATCGGCGACTCGGCCGCGACCGGCGTCATCGACCCGTACCACCGGCTGTTCGGTTACGACGGGCTGCATGTCGTGGACGGTTCGGCACTCACGGCCAACCTCGGCGTCAACCCGTCGCTGTCGATCACCGCTCAGGCCGAGCGGGCGATGGCGCTGTGGCCCAATGTCGGCGAGACCGACCTGCGACCACCGCTCGGCTCGGCGTACGAGCGCATCGAGCCGACGTTCCCGCTGCACCCGGTCGTGCCCGCGGACGCCCCGGGCGCGCTGAGCTTCGGGCCGGTTCCGGTGAAGTTCGGTCGAACCGCTTGATACATCCGGAGCGGCATCGGGCAGGCTGAACCCGTGGCTGACCGCGTGGATGTGGTGATCGTCGGTGCCGGCCTGGCCGGACTGTCGGCGGCGGTGCGCCTGCACGAGGCCGGCCGCGAGGTCGTGGTGGTCGAGGCGGGCGACGCGGTCGGCGGCCGGGTGCGCACCGACCTGCGCGACGGGCTGCGGCTCGATCGCGGCTTCCAGCTGTTCAACCCGTCCTACCCGGCCGCGTCGATCTTCGACCTGGACGCCCTCGACCTCAAGCCGTTCAAGGCCGGCGTCGCGGTGTCGATCGGCGACGACCGATTCCTTCTCGCCGACCCTCGGCGGTGGCCGGCCGAGGCCCTGTCGTCGGTTCGCGCACCGGTCGGGTCCATGCTCGAGAAGCTGCGGTTCGCCCAGTGGGCGCTCACGGCCGGAACGCTGCCGGCCGACCGCATCTTGCGAGCGACCGACCGCACCCTGCGCGACGAGCTCCAGGCCCACGGCCTGGACGGACGGATCGGCGAGGCGGTGATCCGACCCTTCCTGGCCGGCGTGCTGGCCGAGGACGACCTGACGACGTCCGCGATCTTCGCCCGGCTGCTGGTGCGCTCGTTCGTCCGCGGCACGCCGTCCATCCCCGCCGCCGGGATGCAGGCGCTGCCCGAGCAACTGGCCGCGCGACTGCCCGACGGTGCGGTGCGGCTCAACTGCGCGGCGCTCGACGTCGGCCCCGATCGCGTCCGGACGGCCGACGGCGACCTCGGCGCCCACGCCGTCATCGTGGCGGCCGACCCGGTCACGGCCGCCTCGTTGACCGGGCTGCCGGTGCCGGCCACGCGAGCGCTGACAACCTATTACCACCGCGCGGCGGCGTCACCCTCGCCGCACGCGGTGCTGCACGTCGACGGCGAGCGACGGGGACCGGTGATCAACACGGCGGTGCTCTCGGACGCCGCCCCGACCTACTGCGTGGACGGCGCGCTGATCGCCTCGACCGTCCTGGGGGCGGATGGCGCGCTCGAGCCCGCCGTGCGCGCCCATTCCGGATTGATCTTCGGCGTCGACCCCGGCGGCTGGGAACACGTCGCGACCTACTCGATTCCGGTCGCGCTGCCGGCCCTGCCACCGCCGCTCGACCCGCGCCAGCCGGTGGCGCTCGACAACGGCCTGTTCGTCGCGGGGGATCATCGCGACACGGCGTCCATCCAGGGGGCCCTGGTCTCGGGTAAGCGGGCCGCCCATGCGGTAATGGCGAGGAGTTAGCGATGGCATCGGAATCCCGGCACGTCGACGCGTCCCCGGATCGCGTGTGGGCTCAACTGGCCGACGGGTGGATCTATCCGGTCTGGGTCGTGGGCGCGGCCCACATCCGTGACGTCGATCCGGCCTGGCCGGCGACGGGGAGCACGCTGCACCACAAGGTCGGGGCCTGGCCGTTCTCGATCTCGGACGAGACCGAAGTGGTCGAGTCGGTCGCGCCGGCCCGATTGGTGCTGCGGGCCAAGGCCTGGCCGTTCGGTGAGGCCAAGGTGATCATCGAGCTGACCGCGGCAGCGGGCGGGACGCTCATCGAGATGCGTGAGGAACCGATCAGCGGCCCCGGTCGCTGGATCAACAACCCGCTGCAGGAACTCGGCCTCAAGCTGCGCAACCGCGAGTCCCTGGCCCGGCTGGCGACGTTGGCCGAGAAGCGTCCGCCGTCCTGATCCAGCGTCGTCAGATCCGCCTCAGCGCCGCGTCCAGGCCCCGGCGCCTGATGCTGCCCGCGAACGCCTCGCGGCTCAGCGCCGCCCGGGCCGCGTTCGCGCCCGGAGCGCCATGGACGCCGCCGCCGGGGTGGGCGCCGGCGCTGGCCAGGTAGAGCCGGTCGATCGGCGTCTCCGCGCGCGCCAGGCCCGGCACCGGGCGAAAGATCAACTGCTGGAAGATGCCGGCCGTGCCGCCGCTGACCGCGCCTCCGTGCAGGTTGGCGTCGGCCGACTGCAGGTCGAGCGGGGCCTGGACGCTGCGGGCGATGACCGAAGCCCGGAACCCGGGCGCGTTGCGCTCGATGCTGGCCTCGATCACGTCGACGTGCCGGGCGACCTCGTCCGAACTGAGCCGGGCTCCGACCGGCACGTGGGTGTACGCCCAGGCCGACTCGGTCCCGCTCGGGGAACGCGTCGCGTCCGCCGTCGTCATCTGGCCCAGCAACAGGAACGGGTCCGCCGGTACCGTCTCGGTCGCGAGATCGGCGGCGTAGCGCGTCAGCCCGTTCAGGTCGACGCCGAGGTGCACCGTCCCCGCCCCGCGGGCCGCAGCGGCCGTCCACGGGATCGGCGCCGACAACGCCCAGTTGACCTTGAAGGTCGACGCGTCCCAGTGGAAGTTGGCGAGGTCGCTGACGAACCGATCGGGTAGCCGGTCGAACCCGACGAGATCGCGATACAGAGCGGGCACGCTGACGTCGGCCAGCACGGCGCGCGTGGTGATCCGCTCGCCGGAGCTCGTCCGGACGCCGGTCGCCACCCCACCGCGAACGTCGACGGCCGCCACCTCGGTGGAGAGCCGGATCTCGCCGCCGCGGGCGGTCAGCCGGCGCACGAGCGACTCGGTCAACCGACCCGAGCCCCCGACCGGGACGGGGAAGCCGACCGTCTGACCGAGCATGGCGAGCAACCAGCCGTAGAGGGCACTGCCGGCGCCTTCGGGCGACAGATCGGCGTGCAGCGCGTTGCCGGCCAGCAGGATCGCCGCGCCGTCGCCCCGGAAGCGCTCGGTGGCGAACGTCCGGACCGGCATGACCGCGAAGCGGGCGAAGCGCACCAGCTCGGCCAGCCCGAGGCGATGGGCCAGGCGCGCGCCCGCCCGCACCGGCGGGAAGGGCGTGAACAGCGCGCGAAGGAGCGGTTCGCTGATCCGGTCGAACTGATCGACCAGCTCCAGCCAGGCGTCCCCGTCGCCCGCCGCGAAGGAGTCGATGGATGCCGCCGTCAACGCCCGGTCCCGATCGAGGACGGCCGCGCGGTCGTCGGGAAAGACGTGCGCCAGGACCGACGGCGCGTGCGCCCAGGTCAGGCCGTGCCGCTCGAGTTCCAGACCGCGCATGACCGGCGAGGACGCACCGAGCGGGTAGAACGCGCTGAACCGGTCGGTGACGAACCCCGGGTGAACCGATTCGTCGGAGTGCACCGCGCCACCCGCATGACCGGACGTCTCGAGCACCAGGACCGACCAGCCGGCGTCGGCCAGCAGATTGGCAGCGACGAGGCCGTTGTGGCCGGCGCCGATGACGACCGCGTCAGGCGCCGTCAGAGACCGTCCTCGTTCATCGGCTCGGCCCAGGACGGGTCGAACACCGGGCGCGGATGTGCCTCTTCGAGCAGCTTCTTGATCGTTTCGACCGTCTCGTCGACGCCCTGCTGGATCTCGTGGCCCTCGGCCCGCGTCGTCGAGACGGTGATGGCGACGGCCGAGTTCTCGCCGACCCCGGTGACGGTGAGGTGGCCGTGGTAGTTGTTGTGCCCCTCGGAGCCCCACGACAGCATCTTGTTGTCCCGATCGACCTTGAACCAGGCCTCGCCCTCGACCTCGTCGCCCTGGGGCGTCTTCGCGGTGACATGCACCGCGTCGCCGTCGGTGGCTTCGGCGGACGTCATCCGCGGGAAGTAGTGCGGCAGGTTGGCGACGTCGCTCAGATAATCGAACAGTTCCTCGGCCGTGACCCGCACTCGTTCATCGGCCTCATAGTCGCCCATACCTGGAATCTCCTCACGTCGCGTGCCCGTTGTCTACCCACGGCGGGCGCGGACTACTCGTTCTCCTCGATGTAGGCCTTCGGGTCGCGGTCGCGGGTGTCGATGCCCTGGCCGTTCGGATGGGCGGCGTAGAACTGGGCCCATTTCAGGGCGAGGGACGCGCTGAGCTCGGCGCTCGCGTGCTTGCGGAAGTCGGGCAGGCCCTCGTCCTCCTCCTCACCGATGTGCTCGGTGTTCTCCTTACGGGCGTTGCCGACGGCCTCGAACCAGTCGTCCGTGCCGACGGGATGCCTGCGCGCCTCGGCGACGGCGTCCCGGATCTTGTTGTGATCGCGGATCGCGTCGTCGGTCTCCTCCTCGGGATCCTGCTCGCCCCGTTTGAGCAGCGCCGGATAGAAGATCTCCTCCTCGGCCTCGGCGTGCGTGTCGAGCTTGGTCGCGAGCGGTTCCCAGATGGCGGCGAGCTCCTCGTTGGTCTTCGCGTAGTCGAGAGCCGCGAACTGGCGGCGGAACCACTCGTGGTCGTCCATGATCAGGGAAGTGATGTCGGCGTCGGCCATGTGATCCACCTTAGGTGTCGTGTCGTTCGAGCAGCGAGAACTCGGTCGTGAACAGGGTCTGCAGGAATGCGGCCAGCGCCCGCTCGTCGCTCTCCAGCAGCGGGGTACGAGCCGGCTTGGACGCCTGCAGGTAATCCTCGAACGTGTGCTCGGTGAACGTCTCGAGCACGTGCGGGTGGACGTAGTGGGCGCGGGCGACCGTGCGGGTGTTGCCCAGCGCCTCGGCCGCCTCGTCCACGGCCTCGATCGCCACCTTCTCGACCGGGCGTTCGGTGTGCCGGCGCGCGCGCAGGTAGGTGAACGCCGTGAGCGTGCCGCCCCACGTCCGGAAGTCCTTGGCGGTGATGTGCTCGCCGCTCACGTCGAGCAGCGCCTTGTTCACGTCGTCGCTGTCGATGATCTCGCCGTCCACGACGAACAGCCGATCACCCGGCTGCTCGATCAACTGCTCGATGAGTCGGACGATCGCGGCGTCGGTGATCGTGATCAGGGCGTCCTTGTTCGACTTGGCCGGGAAGGCCAGCGTGACGTTGTGCCCGGCGATCGTCACGTGCTCGGCGGTGAGCGTGGACAGGCCGAAGCTGTCGTTCTCTTCGGCGTAGACGTCGTTGCCGATGCGGATGTAGGTCGCGTCCAGGATCGCGATCATGCCGGCGACGACCCGTTCGGTGTCGAGGGTGCGGCGACGCAGCTGCGCGCGGTAGTGCTTACGGATCTTGGGCAGCGCCTGGGCGAACATGATCAGCCGGTAGAAGTTGATCAAGTCGCGCAGCATGCGCCACCGCGGGTGGTAGATGTACTGCTTGCGGCCGCGCTCGTCCTCGCCGGTGGCCAGGATGTGGCCGTCGGCGTCCGGGCAGATCCAGACCTTCTTCCAGGCCGGCGGAATGGCCAGCGCTGCGATTCGCGCCTTCACCTCGGCGTCGGTCAACCGCTTCTTCTTGGCGTCGCTGTAGCTGAAGCCCGTGCCAGAGCGGCGGCGTCCGATGCCCGGCAGCTCGCCGTCGACATAGACGAGGCCGGCCACCTCGGCGCACCGGCGCGCGTCGTCGTGCAACGCGTTGATCTCGCTGGCTTGCACCTCGCGTCACCTCGAAATCGGGCAGTATTCGTCTATGGCCGGGTTGGGTGAGTACCGCAAGAAGCGCGATCCCAAACGCACGCCCGAGCCGGTGCCGTCGTCCGACCCCTCTGCGAGTGACGGCAACAGCTTCGTCGTGCAGGAACATCACGCCACCGCGCTGCACTGGGACTTCCGCCTCGAACACGACGGCGTGCTCGTGTCGTGGGCGCTGCCCAAGGGCGTCCCGCCCGACCCCAAGGTCAACCACCTGGCCGTGCACACCGAGGATCACCCGCTGGAGTACGCGACGTTCGGAGGCGACATCCCGAAGGGCGAGTACGGCGGCGGCACCGTCAAGATCTGGGACCACGGCACCTACGAGCTCGAGAAGTGGACCGACCGCGAGGTGAAGGTCGTCCTGCACGGAGAACGGGTGCAGGGACGGTACGTGCTGTTCCAGACCGGCGGGAAGAACTGGATGATCCATCGTATGGACAAGCCCGCGAAGCCCGACTGGGCGCCGCTGCCCGAGTTGATCAAGCCGATGCTCGCCGTCGCCGGCCCGCTGCCCGAGGGCGACGAGTGGGCCTACGAGATGAAGTGGGACGGCGTCCGCGCGGTCACCTACGTCGAGGGTGGCCGGGTGCGGGCGATGTCGCGCAACGACCGCGACGTGACCGTCAGCTACCCCGAACTGCGCGCGATGGGGCTGGCGATCGGGTCGACTCAGTGCGTCCTGGACGGCGAGATCGTGGCGTTCGCCGCACGGCCGGCCGAGCTTCGGGACGCTGCAGCAGCGCATGCACGTGGCCGACGCGCGCACCGCTCGCCAGCTGGCCGAGCGAGGTGCCCGTCGTCTACGTGATCTTCGACCTGCTGCATCTGGAAGGGCGCTCGCTGCTGAAGCTGCCCTACGACGACCGCCGCGAGCTGCTCGAATCGCTCGAGCTCAACGGCGACTCGTGGCAGACCGTCCCGGTGTTCCACGACTCGGGCGCGGACGTCCTCGCCGCGAGCAAGGCCGCGGGCATGGAGGGCGTCGTCGCCAAGCGGCGCAACTCGCTGTACCTGCCGGGCAAGCGGTCGCCGTCCTGGACGAAGGTGAAGCACATCCGCGCGCAGGAGGTCGTGATCGGCGGCTGGCACGCCGGCAACGGGCGGCGGGCCGGCCGGATCGGTGCGCTGCTCATGGGCATTCCGTCCGAGGACGGGCTGCAGTACGTCGGGCAGGTCGGCACCGGGTTCACCGAGAAGATGCTCGACGACCTCGGCGCCCGGCTGGCCAAGCACGCGCGCAAGACCTCGCCGTTCGCGGGCGAGTTGCCCTCGGCGGTGCGGCGCGAGGCCCACTACGTGACGCCGATGCTCGTCGGCGAGGTCGCGTTCAGCGAACGGACCACCGACGGCTTGCTGCGGCATCCGGCCTGGAGGGGGCTACGTCCGGACAAGGCCGTCAAGGACGTCCGCCCCGAATAGCTCGCGCGGTCGCACCCAGCCGCTTTGTGCCTGGATTGCGTGTCCGCGCTCGGTAATTCCAGGCGTCCAGCAGCGATTATGGGCACAAAGCGGATTCACACGATCACGCTTTAACCGCGGCGTCGGAGCAACGAGGGTTGCAGGTTGACGAAGCCGCGCACGGTGGCCGGGCGGATACGACGCAGGCGGTACTGGTCGTCGTCGAGCTCGGCGGCCAGGTTCAGATCGATCAAGATCGTTCCCGACCGCGCGAGGGACGCCAGCCGGCTGGCGATGTTGACCGTCGAACCGAACACATCGCCGAAGCGCCAGAGCACCGGCCCGAAGGCGACGCCGGCGTGCAGGGGCGGCAGCACCTCGTCGGCGTCGGCGAAGTCGATCATCGTCAACGCGATCTCGGCGCCGTCGATCGGATCGTCGGCCACATAGAGCACCTCGTCGCCGAGGGATTTGATGATGCGGCCGCGGTGGCGGGCGATGATCTCGGCCGCGGCCGCCTCGAATCGCTCGAGGACAGCCGCCAGTTCGTCCTCGCGGACCCGACGGGCCAGGCTCGTGTAGCCCGCGATGTCGACGAAGCCGATCGCCTGCGCGCCCGACGCCGACTCGTCACCGCCGAGCGCCCGCTCGGTGTGCGCGGCGAGGTGCCGCCGCCACACCAACCCCTGGATCGACTCGATGCGGGGCAGGATGCGCGCGACGAACTCGGCGATGTCGTCCTCGCTCGTGAGGGTGTCGGCGTGGGACGCGACGACTTCCAAGATCCGCTGCGTCTCCCATTCGGCCACGCGCGACATGCTCTGCCCGAGCATCCGGGTGACCGACGTCCGCAGCGACTCGTCGATCACGCCGTCGTCCATCAAGTCGCCGGCCAGCCGCATCGCCTCGACGTCACGGTCGGTGAAGACGACCTCGTCGTCGCCCACCTCGGGAAAGCCGAGCGCGAGCCACAGGGTGTGCGCGGCCGCGGGCTCGATGCCGGCCAGCTCGGCCACCTGTAGCCGGGTGTACGCGCGCTGCCCGAGCAGGATCAGCTCGATCCGCTGGCGCAGCCGGCCCGGGTCGATGGGGCCGCTCAGGTCGTGTGCACGATCAGGACGTCGACACCGGACTGCCGGGCGACCTCGGCGGGCACCGAACCGAGCAGTCGACCGGCCAGCGTGTTGAGCCCGCGGTTGCCGACGACCAGCAGTTCGGCCTTGTACGAGCGCACGGTTTCCCGCAGCACCTTGGCCGCATCACCGCGCGACACGGTCGTCTCGACCTTGCGCGCACCGGCCTTCATCGCGCGGTCGCGAGCACGAGACACCGTGTCCTCGGCCGGAGCCGACCCGACGACTTGATAGGCGACGTCGGATCCCATCCGGTCCTGGTCACGCGCGACCTCGTCGCGGCCGGACGGCTCGTAGGCGCAGACGATCACGAGCGTCGCGTCCGAATCGCCGGCGAGCGCACCCGCCCGGTCGACCGCGAGGAACGACGTGTCGGATCCGTCGGTGCCGACGACGATGTGCTGATAGGCGCCCATGGAACCTCCCGAAGATAGCTACTGCCGAGTAGGACCCTAACGGGGACTCGTGCTCGGCGCATGGCGAGCGGGTCGCGCTGCCACACCGGTCAGGAGGTTCGGCCGAGCACGACGTCCGCGTCGAGCTCGCCGGTGACCACCCGCCGGGCCGTCTCGGACAGGGGCAGGTTGTTGGAGCGGCAGAAGTCACGCAGCACGGCGAAGGCCGGCTCTACCTCCAGCGATCCGCGTTCGGCCAGCCGGCCCTTGGCCTGCTCGATGGCCAGCCGACTGTTCAGCGCGGTCTGCAGCTGCTCGGCCAGCGTCTCGCGCCGCACGATCGCCCGGTTCTGCAGGATGCCGATGGTGGCCACATCGGCCAGGGCCTGGGCCACGTCGACATCGGCGAGCGAGAGGGTGACGGGAGTCGCGTAGAACAGGTTCAGCGCGCCGATCGTCTCGTCCCGCAACCGCATGGGCAGGGCCTGGACCGCGAAGAAGCCGCTCTCCATCGCCTTGGTCGCGAACAGCGGCCAGCGATCGACCGAGGTCCTCAACGAGGCGACCTCGACGGAGTGCCCTGACCGAAAACAGTCCAGGCACGGTCCCTCCTCGTTCTGCAGTTCGTAGAGCTCGAGCGACTGCATGAGCTCGCTCGAGGACGCCATGACCCGAAGCCGCCCGCGCTGATCGCTGATCACCACGCCGGCCGCGTCGCTGCCCAGGGTGTCGACGCAGATCCGGGTGAGCCGGTCGAGCAGGTCGACGACGTCGAAATCCTGCACCAACGTGTCGGCCAACATGACGAACGCGCCGTTGAGCTGGCGTTGACGTGACTCCGCCGTCGAACCTTCAGTCATCTGTCCGACCCCTTTTCCGGTGGTGCCTGTTCATTGTCGTCCACGAATCGAAGTTCGCGCCGGACGACTGCGCGAGCAACCTCGTCCACTCTCGAACCGGTCGCGTAGGCGTGCGCCCGCAAGCGCACCAGGGCGTCGACGACGGTGACCTGCAACTGCTCGGCCAGCATCCCCGACGCCTGATAGACCTCGGTGCGGAAGACGCCCTCGTCCAGCTCGTCCGCGGGCTCGCCGCTCATCGCCTGCAGCAGGGCCAGCACCGTGTCGTCGGCCGCCCGCAGGGTGCTGGTCAGCGCGCGGCCGTCCAGCTGGCCCGCCGTTCGGCCGTACAACGTCAGCGTGCCGATCACGATCGCGCCCAGCTGCAGCGGGAACGCGAAGATCGACGCGGCGCCGAGATCGAGGGCCGCGGCGGCGAAGGCCGGCCAGCGGGCCCGCCACTCAGCCGCACTCAGCTCGTTCACCAGCACCGGCCCCGATGTGGTGAACGCGTCCGCAGCCGGCCCCTCGCCGAGCATGAACCCGAGATCCTCGGCCCGGGCCGCGAGCTCGTCACTGGCGTAGGCCGTCCCGCGGTGTCCACCGGCATTGACGACCGCGACGGCGATGGCCGTGGCGGACGTCTGCTCCAGGCAGGCCGAACAGATCCGTTCGAGCAACGACGGGGACGAGTCGGTCGAGGCGATGTCGGGCCCCTTCTCATCGATGTCGTGAGCGAAGCCAGACAGAGCGGCGGGCGGCAGCTGGGCGGGGTCCGGGCCCGGCACACGACAGGCGTGCCGTCTCTTGTTCGCTGTTGAACAGCGACAGCCACCGGTGTGAGGGTAGCGCAGCTACTTTCCCGTCGAGATAGTTCGGTCGCGAGCCGCGGGGACCAAATACCATTCGGCTCGGTTCACCGACCGCAAGGAGGACGCGCGTGGCCCTGTGCGACCCGGACGACGGTGCGGCAACCGGCGAGCTGGATCCCGCCGCCGACCGCCTGCGCTGGCAGCTGGCCATCGACGCCGCGGGCATCGGCGGATTCGACTACGACCGAACGACCCGCCGGCTGCACCTCGACGACCGATTGCTGGCGATCTTCGGGCTGGACCGCGCCGACTACGACGATTCGGTCGAGATGTTCGCCTCCCACGTGCATCCCGCCGACCGCGACCGCATCGCCCAGGGCGTTCGCTTCGCGCTCGACACCGTCGGTGAGTACGAGGTGCAGTACCGCGTGATCCGACCGTCCGGTGAGGTCCGCTGGCTGCGGGCGCGCGGCCGGGCCCAACCCGGGCCCGACGGTCGCGCGGCCCGGCTGCTCGGCGCGGTGATCGACTTGACCGACTATCGCGACGACGACTCGCGAACCGCCCGCATCCTCGAGTCGACCGCGGCCGGTTTCATGTCCCTCGACCGCGATTGGCACATCACCTACGTCAACGCCGAAGGTGAGCGGATCCTGGGTCACCCCCGACAGGACCTGCTCGGCCGGATCATCTGGGACGTCTTCCCCGAGGCGGTCGGGAGCGATTTCGACACCGCGTACCGCCGGGCCATGCGCACCGGCCGGACCGAGACCCTGCAGGGATTCTCGCGCCCGCTGCAGGCCTGGCACGAGGTGCGGGCCTCGCCGACCGTGGACGGGCTGGCCCTCTATTTCGTCGACATCACCGCGCAGCACGAGGTGCACGAGCTCGTCCAGCTCTCGGCCCGCGTCGGCGAGCGGCTGGCCGGCTCGCTCGAGATCGACGACGCCGTGCGCGAACTGGCCCGCCTGGTCGTGCCTCGTCTGGGCGACTGGTCCATCGTCTCGATCGTCGGCCCGGACGGCCGGCTGGAGGACGTCGCGAGCTGGCACGTCGACCCGCAGTTGCGCTCGGCGGTCGAGCAGTTCGCCGGGGCCCGGTTCTTCGAGCGCGACGCGCAGGGTCCGATGGGTGAAGCCCAGCACTCGCTCACACCGGTCATCTACGCGACCGGGGTGATGGAGCGGATGTATGCCAATCTGCACTCGCCGGTGGCGATCGAGGCGGTCGAGCGCCTGCGCCCGGAGTCGTCGGCGGCCTTTCCGCTGAGCGCCAACGGCCGGGTGAACGGCATCTTGAGCATCTGCCGCGGACCCCAACGCCCGCCCTTCTCGATCGACGAGACGTCGGTGGCCATCGGCATCGCCAACCGGGCCGGTATGGCGCTCGACAACGCCCGGCTCTACGCCGAGCAACGGGCGAACACCGAACGGCTCGCACAGGCCAATGAGCGCCTGATGCAGGTCGCGCAGCACGACCGTCGGGTGGCCCGGGCGCTGCAGGACTCGCTGCTGACGACGCTGCCTGAACCCGACCACCTGCACCTGGTCGCGCGCTACCTCCCGGCGAGCGCCGGTGATCAGGTCGGCGGCGACTGGTACGACGCGTTCATCCTGCCGACGGGCGCCACCACGTTGATCATCGGCGATGTCGTCGGCCACGACATCTCGGCCGCCGCTGTCATGGGCCAGTTGCGCAACATGCTGCGAGCACTCGCTTGGGACCGCGACGAGCCACCGTCCCAGACGATCGGCCGCCTCGACCGGGCGATCCGCGACCTTCGGCTGGACACGTTGGCGACGATCGCGCTGGTCAGCATCGAGCAGGGTCCCGCGGACGAGCGGGCTGGATTGCGCACCCTGCGCTGGACGAACGCCGGTCACCCGCCGCCGCTCGTGGTGACCACGGACGGCAAGGTGACCGTCCTCGAACGCCCAACCGACGTGCTGCTGGGCGTCGCGCCGCAACGGTCCCGGCACGACCACACCTACCAGGTGCCGCCCGAGTCGACTCTGCTGCTCTACACCGACGGACTGATCGAGACGCGCGACCAGGATCTCGGGTTCGGACTGGCCCGTCTGGTCGACGCGGTCGCCGAACATCACGCGCTCGAGCCGAACGCGCTTCTCGATGCGGTCATCTCGACGATGGTCGGCGACCAGCCCGAGGACGACGTCGCCGTGCTGGCCGTCCGCTTCGGCGCCGAACGCTGACCGGTCAGATCGAGCGGCGCAGGATCAGCGTCGTGGCGTCGTCCAGGCCGCCGGGATCGGCGACGGCGGCAAAGACCTCACGCGCCGCGCCGGGCAGCAACTCCAGGTGCTCGCGAAGCCGGTCGAAGCCGGTGTCGATGTCTTCGTCGCGCCGTTCGATCAGGCCGTCGGAGAAGACGATCAACGAGTCGCCCGACTCGAGGAGCGAACGAGCTGGAACGGCGCTCGGGCACGGTGATGCCCAGCGGCGGTGAGACGACGATCTCGGCCGGCTCGGCCCGGCCGTCCGCCGTCCGCACGAACGGGGTCGGATGCCCCGCGCTCGCGCCCAGCGCCTCGCCCGTCTCGAGGTCGACGCAGGCGACGACCGCGGTCGCGAACGCGCCGGGCAGCAGCAGCGAGCGTGAACCGATTCAGCTGATCGAGGGCGCGGCCGGGATCGCAGCCGTCGAGCAGGTAGGCGCGCAAGGCGTTACGCAATTGGGCCATCGTGCCCGCGGTGGCGACTCCGTGCCCCGCAACGTCGCCGAGCGCGACCGCCAGCTTGCCGTCCGGCAACGGGAACGCGTCGTACCAGTCGCCGCCGACCCGCCCCCCGGCGGCCGGCTCGTAATGCGCCGAGAGCGACCAGCCGGCGACGCTGGGCAGGCTGGCCGGAAGCAGGCTGCGCTGCAACACCTCGGCCGTCCGCAGATCGCGCTGCGAGCGGATGTAGAGCGCCTCGACGAGATGCTGGCGCAGGGTGGCGCCGAACTCGCGCTCGTGGATCGTCCACGGCTCGGATCGGTTCTTGATCTCCTCGCGCCAGCGCTCGAACGACTTGCGCGGACTCAGCCGGACGCCGTTCGTCCTCCTGGACCGCGATGGCCTTGTTGTGCGGGTCGCCGCCCCAGTCGACCGTGCGCTGCGCCTCGCCGCGGAACCACAACACCGACTGCCGGTCGGGCAGCAGCAGGGCCAGCACGACCGGCGGCCGAGCCAGGGACCGGCAGCTCAGGTGCCTCGATGATCAAGGAATCGGTGAAGTACAGCTCGTCCTGCTGACGGGCCGCCCAGGCTCGCGACGGCCCGGATCACCGACTCGTCCGGGACCGTGCCGCGCGTGGCCAGCCGCCCCTCGGCGATCACGGCGACGCCGTCCGCGCGCAGGAACTCGAGCAGGCTGGGCCGCGCCGGAGCGGCCCAGCATCGCGTCGGCCACCGGGCGCGACTCGTCCAGCGTCGCGGCGGTCAGCTCGGCCAGCCCCGACTGCGCCCGCAGTCGCTGCCGCAGGCCGTCGTCCTCCTCGCGGTCGATGAGGCGCAGGGACAGCGTCGAGCCGAGGAACTCAGCCGCGGCCCGGACGCCGTAGGGCGGCGTGTGCGAACCGGAGTAGTGGTGACACGCGATCAGCCCCCACAGCCGGCCGTCGCGCAGCAGCGAGATCGACATCGACGCGCCGACGCCCATGTTCTGCAGGTACTCGATGTGGATCGGGCGACACGCTGCGCAGCGTCGAGATAGGTCAGGTCGAGCGGGCCGCCGGCTGACGGGATCGAGGGCCGGCACGAGCAGCGAGGGCTGATAGCCGACGTCGGAGATCAGCCGGACCCAGTTCTTCTCGTACAGCGCCCGCGCCTGGGCCGGGATGTCGCTCGCCGGGTAGTGCAGGCCGAGGAACGGGTTCAGGTCGTCGCGTTTGGCCTCGGCCACGACCTCGCCGTTGTACTCCTCGTCGTAGCGATAGACCATCACCCGGTCGAAGCCGGTCAGCGACCGGACGGCTCGGGCGGTGATGTCGTACAGCTCGTCCAGGGTGACGGCCCGGTTGAGCTCGCTGACCGTGGTACGCACCGACAGGTAGGTGTTCGGGAACGAGAAGGGGCGCGGCCCCTCGGCCGGCTCGAGTTCGATCACGAGCAGGCCGCTGCCCGCACGATGCAGGATCGCGTCGAACAGGACCGTCGCCCCGTTGACTCGACCCGGGCATCGAGCGGGTTGCGCTCGCGCAGGTCGCCGAACACCGCGGCGGCGCGCGCCACGGTCGCCGCGGCCGATTTCCCGATCACCGCCGAGCAGCTCGCGGCCGAGGGCGTCGTCGGCCTCGACTCCGAGGTGATCGACCAGGTTCGCCGAGACCTGGGTGATCGTGAAATCGGGCTCGCGAACTGCGATGAGGACGCCGCGCGGCTGGATGCTGCCCGGGATGTGGATCGGCTCGCGGGCGCAGTTGTCGAGATCGATCGGCGTTCCGACCGGCAGCAGCTCCGTCGACTGTCGCTCATGCGGCAACCTCGGCCACGAACTGGTCGCACCACGCGTCCAGGGCGTCGAAGATCCGCGCGCCCGCCCGTACGACCGCGCTCGATCCGGCCCTCGTCGACCCCGGTCCACTCGGCGAGCTCGACGAGGTAGGCGCGCCACATCGGACCGGGGCCCTCGGTGTACGGCGTGAACGAGCGAAGTGGTCGGTCGCGCACCGCGGGGATCGCCTGCAGGTGGCGGGCGATCACCGCGCCGCCGAGGGTCGAGCCTTCGGCGACGTAAAGCCAGCCCAGCACGTCGGCGGTCGTCGGACGCGACGTCCAGACGACCGCGCTCGCGGCGGGGATCCCCCCGAGCAGTCGAAGGTCGGCGGCCAGTAAGTCGGCCCGCCGGCGGCGGGACCAGTCGAGCCGGGCGGCCAAGGCGGAGTGCTCGCGCGCCCAAGAGGCCACGCCCGCTTCGGCGCCGAGCCAGAAGGAGTGGAGACAGGCCACAGCGGATCGCAGGGTCTCGGTGTCGAGTCCTGGATCAAGCAGGTTGAGTTTGGTTTCAACTCGGGTGTGGCTGGGTCGGGTGTGTCGTCTCAGTGACTCGGCAACGTTGGAACGCACGCCCCTCCGTTCACAGTGTGTGGCGGGACATCTCTCGCAACAACCTATACCGGCTCAGGCGAGCAGCGACTTGCCCCAGTAGTCGCCGACCTCGGACAGGCCGGGCGGGACGGCGAACAGGCCGCTGCCGACATGCTTGATGTACTCGTTCAGGGCGTCGTTCGCCCCCAGTCGTTGCTGGATCGGGACGAACTGCGTGCGAGGGTCCTTCTGGTAGGCGATGAAGAACAGGCCGGCGTCGAGCTGGCCGGTCGTGACGTCGGTGCCGTCGGTGTAGGAGTAGCCGCGCCGCAAGATCTTCTGGCCGCCGTTGGACGCCGGCGCGGCCAGCCGGATGTGGGCGTCGACCGGGATCACCGGCTGGCCGTTCTTGGTCGCCTCGAGGTCGACGACGTCGAACTCCTTGGTGCCGGTCAGCGGGGCGCCGGTGTCCTTGTACCGACCGAAGACGTTCTGCTGGTCGGCGAGGTAGTCGGTGTCCCACGACTCGATGATCATCCGGATGCGGCGCGACACCAGGTAGCTGCCGCCCTTCATCCAGGCCTGGTCGGTCTCGCCGCCGACCCAGACGAATGCGCTCATCTCGGCGCCGTCCTCGGCCTTGATGTTGTTCGTGCCGTCCTTGAACCCCATCAGGTTGCGCGGCGTGGCCTGTGACGTCGAGGTGGACGACGTCCGCCCGAAGCCGAGCTGCGACCACCTCATGACGGCCGTGCCGCGGGCGATGCGCGCGAAGTTGCGGATGACGTGGAAGGCGACCTGCGGGTCGTTCGAGCAGGCCTGGACGCAGATGTCGCCGCCCGTCTGCGTCGGATCGAGGGCGTCGCCGGGCAGCGCCGGCAGGTCGGCGAGGGCGGCCGGACGCTTGGCCGCCAATCCGAACCGGTCGTCGAAGAAGGACGGTCCGAAGCCGACGGTGATCGTGAGGTCGCCGGCGTTCAGGCCGAGCGCCTCGCCGGTGTCGACCGGGGGCGACTGGGGGGCGGTCTCGGTCGGTCCGATGGGCAGGGCTTGCGTCATTCGCGCGCCGGCCGCCGCCCACGACGCCAGCATCGCGATCACCGCCGTCTTCGACGGACTGGTGATGTCGAAGGCCGCGAAGGCGAGTCGGTCCTGGGCCGGGGTCGCGATGCCGGCTTGGTGATCACCGTAGAACGCGACGGTCGTCGCGGCCGGCGGTCGAGGCTTTGGCTTCGGTGCCGCGGGCGATCCCGAAGCCGCCCGCGCCGCCGACCGCCAGCGCGCCGACACCGCCCAGCGCGACGCCGAGGAAACCGCGCCGGCTGGGGGCGGTCTCCTCGGGTGTCGCGGCTGGCGGTTCGGCCATCAGCTACCGACGACCTTGCCCGCCACCGTCGACAGCGGCTCGGCGACCGCCTGCAGCGCCTGCGAGAGCGCGGTGCGGTCGGCGTCGGTGATCGAGCCGTACAGCACGTAACCCGACGCGTCGGTGGTGCTGCGGTACTTGTCGAGCAGGGTGTCGAGGGCGGTGAAGTTGGTCGCGACCTCGGTGGCCAGCGAGGCGTCGATCTTGGCCAGGCCCGGCTGCAGCGAGGCGAACGCCTGCTCGGCGCCCTCGACATTGGCGGCGAAGTCGAGCATGTCGATGTGCGAGTAGCGCTCCTCCTCGCCGGTGATCTTGGTCTTCGAGACCTCGTCCAGCAGGTCGACGGCGCCGTTGGCCAGCTCGGCCGGCTGGTACTTCAGACCGGTCGTCAGCGTCTGCAGCTTCTGGACGTTGGCGACGAGGCCGTCGCCGTACGCCGCGAGCCCGGTGAGGCTGTTGTCCTGGAACAGGCCCATCTCGATGCGGTGGAAGCCCTCCCACTGCGCGGCGGGAACGTCGTCGACGCGCGCGTCGATGTCGCTGTCGAGGTTGTCGTTGCCGCTGGTGAAAGACTCGGCGACCGGCTCGATGCGCTCGTAGTAGGCGCGCGACTTCTTGTACGCGTTCTGAGCTGCGGTCAGGTCAGTGCCCTTGAGCGCGGTGTCGAGCGTCTGGGTCGTGGTGAGCAGTTCGGCGACCTGGGTGCGTGACGTACTGGCCGTACTCGGTGGCGCCGCTGGCCAGCAGGGCGGAGGTGTCGGTGTCGCCGGTCGTGGTGGCCTGACCGGTGATCTTGATCGTGTTCTTCTCGGTCGACGCGCCGGGGCAGTAGATCGTGTAGCTGCCGGGGTCGAGCGAGAGTGCGAAGGTGCCCGAAAGGCCCGGAGGCAGGTTCTCCTTCTCACCGACGATGCGCTCACCCGAGAGCAGCTCGAGCTCGCTGACGGCGGTGGCGTCCTTGTTGGTGATGCTGAACGTCAGCGGGCCGGAGTTGTAGCTGGTCGCCGGCGGCACGCAGCCGTCGCTGGTGATCGTGATGGCGACCGTGCGGGAGTTCGAGGCGCCACCCGTGCTGGCCGCCGCGCTCGACGACGAGCCGGACTTGGAGGAGCTGCCGCAGGCGCTGAGCAGCAGGGCGGCGGCGACGGCGGTCGACGCCGACGAGGACGGGTGCGGGCTTGGCGATCATGGTGGGTTCGACTCCTGGCTCAACGACAAGTTAGGTGAGCCTAACCTAACTCTTGATCAGAGCACGCTCAGGGGTGACCAGGGCCACAGACTCGGATGTCGCGGCGGCGCGAGCCCCAGCCAGAAGACGGCGGCGATCGCGAACAGGATCGCCGCAAGCACGCCGAGGACGATCGCGAGCAGGTGGAACAGCGCGGCGCGATCGGCATCGGATTCGGCCGCGCGTACGGCCCGGGCCGCGGACGACACTGCCGCCGACGGCAGCGCCGAGGTCGTGGTCGACGGCGTCCCGATCGCACTCGCGCCGATCGCGAAGGCCGCGGTCGTGGTGACCTTCTGGGTCGAGTGCAGGTCGACGACGCGTCCGGTCGCGGCGTCGATCCAGGCCGTGACGGTCGTGCTGGAGGGGTAGGAGACGCTCACGTCCCCACTGCCGGCCCGCACGCCGAGCGGCACCCGTCCGCCGTTGAGGGTGGCCACCTCGTCCAGGCTCATCGTGGTCGTCGGCTTGGCCTGGCCGGTGCTGGTCGCCGAGTAGACGCTGGTCGAGACCCCGCCGTGCTCCTCGTCGCCGGTGCGGGCGAGGGTCAGCTGCTGGCTCGTGCCGGTCACGTTCGTGCGGACCACGGCCGACTCGGTCGAGCGAGACACGACCTGCGCGCTCGTGCCGGCGGCCGCGGTCACCGGATCGGTCGTGGAGGCGCCCGGTGCGGTGAGCGCCAGGACGATCGCGGCGACGGCGGAGGCGGCTGCGCCCACGAGCGCGGCCCGCACGACGCTGGCGCGGCTCGGCCCCTTGCCGGGTGGCCAGGCGACGTACAGCCCGACCGGAATGACGTAGACGAGCCAGCCGATCAGCTCGATCAGCACCGGCTTGGGCTGGACGCCGAGCATCCCGGTGAGCAGCGACGCCTCGACCGAACCGGGCCGGACGAGCCAGGTCAGGTCGACCGTCGACTGCTGGCCGACGGTCAGCCAGCCGGCCTCGTGGGCGGTGTGGAACGCGGTGACGACCAGCCCCCCGGCGACCAGGACGAGCACGACGCCGGTGGCTCGGAAGAACTTCGACAGGTTCAGCCGGACCCCGCCGCGATAGATGGCGTAGCCCAGCCCGACCGCGACCACGATGCCGAGCAGGGCACCCGCACCGGCGGCACTGCTGTTGGACGTCTCGTTGAACGCGGCGAGCAGGAAGACGACGGTCTCGAAGCCCTCGCGGAGCACGGCCAGGAAAGCCATGCCGACCAGCGCCCAGCCCGAACCGGCGGCGAGCGCGAGACCGGCGGCCCCTTCGAGCTGGCCCTTGAGATCGCGCGAGTGGCGGCGCATCCAGACGACCATGTAGGTGACCATGGCGACGGCCACAGCGCCGACGACCGTCTCGAGACCTTCCTGCTGACGCTGGGGCAGGTCGCGCGAGATGATCTCGAGGGTGATGCCGACGGCCACGCAGAGCGCGATCGCCGCCGCCACACCGGCGAACACCCAGCGCAGCAGGTCCGAGCGGCCGCGCTGGCGAAGGAACGCCGCGACGATGCTGACGATCAAGGACGCCTCGAGCCCCTCGCGGAGGCCGATGACGAACGTGGGCAGCATAGGAGACCGATCGTTAGGTAAGGCTTACCTGCTCGACGATAACGGCAGAACGATCGTGGGCCAAGCCGGACGTCGTCAGCGTCACCTCAGGCATCCACCACCGGCACACCCGCGTTAGTTAGGCTTGCCAACTATCGACGACGGACGGTGCCGGTGAGCGAGCGGCCGATAACCCTGCTCGCCATCGCGCCGTCGGTTTTCCTGCCGGCCCTGGTCTTCGAGATCGGCAACGGAGCGATCGCCCCGATCATCGCGTTGACCGCGATCGACGAGGGCGCGTCGCCCGGACTGGCCGCGTTCATGCTGGCGCTGCTCGGCGCCGGACAGATTCTCGGCGACATCCCGGCGGGCGCGCTCGCCGACCGGATCGGCGACCGGCACGCCATGATCGTCGCCGCGTCACTGGCCCTGGTCGCCCAGGTCGCCTGCTTCTTCTCGCACTCGATCGTCGTCTTCGGCGTCGCGCTCGTGATGATCGGCTCGGCCAACTCGACCTACTACCTCGGGCGGCAGAGCTACCTCACCGAACTGGTCCCGCCGGCACTGCGCGCCCGGGCCATGTCGACGCTCGGCGGGTCGCACCGCATCGGGTTGTTCATCGGCCCGTTCGTCGGCGCGGCCGCCATCGACCTCGGTGGCCTGCGCAGCGCCTACGTCGTGGCGATGGCGGCCGCCGTCAGCGCGGCCACGCTGCTGATCGTCATCCCCGACACCAAGGCGCCGGGCGACCACCCGGCGCTCGTCCGGGGCGAAGTCAGCTCGTGGCACATGGTGCGCACCTACCGCTCCATGTTCGCGACGCTCGGGCTGGCGATCCTGTTCGTCGGCGCGGTGCGGGCGGCCCGCCAGACCGTCCTGCCGCTCTGGGCCTCGCACATCGGGCTGAGCGCGGCGCAGACCAGCGTGATGTTCGGTATCGCCAGCGCGGTCGACATGGCGCTGTTCTATCCCTCGGGCAAGGTGATGGACCACTACGGCCGGCTGGCGATCGCGTTGCCGTCCATGATCATCCTGGGCGGCACGATGGTCGCGGTGCCGCTGACGCACGATTTCGCGACCCTCACGGTGATCGCCATGGCGATGAGCCTGGGCAACGGGATCGGCGCCGGGATCATCCTGACGCTCGGGGCCGACGCGGCCCCGCTGGCCAGCCGGACCCGCTTCCTGGCCGTGTGGCGGCTCTTCGCCGACTCCGGCAACGCGGCCGGGCCGGTCGTGGTGTCGGTCGTGGCCACTGTCACCACGCTGGCGGCCGGCATCGTGACGATCGGAGCGGCCGGTTTCGTCGCGGCCGGCGGGCTGCTGCTGTTCGCGCCGCGCTACTCGCCCTACGCCACGATCCAGGGCGCCCGCACCCGCTACGCCCAGGCGCACCCGGTGGCGGGCGAGAAGCCGACCGCGGGTGGTCCTTGACCATCATTTTGCGTGGCGTAGCCGACTTGGCGACCGTGAACACAGCGAGGCCGCTCGTTTGCTGGTCGAGCGTGCGGACGGCGGCCGCGCCCTCGGCCGGGTCGGCCGACGCGAAAGCCATCCGGGGCTGATCGCGGTCAGCCGGCCGGAGTTCGGATTCGCCCCAGAATCCGGTCGAGGGCGGCCAGGTCGTTCGGCTCGAGATCACGAAGTGCCGGTGGTGGCGCCCCGAGGATCGCCTCCGCCGTCCGGGTCGCCCGCAGGCCGGCGGCGGTCGCGGCCACGAGTTTCGAGCGACCGTCGGACGGGTTGGGCTTGCGCACGGCCAGGCCGCGCTGCTCGAGGTCGGACACGATGACCGAGGTGTACGGGGCGTCGGTCTGCAGCGCCGCCGCCAGCTTGCCGAGCGAGAGCGGGCCGGCTGCGATGTGGCGCAGTGCCTTGATCTTGACGAAGCTGAGGTTCAGTCGTCGGCACGCTTCTCGTTGGCCGCCGCTGCCCTCGAGCACGAGTTCGCGCATGGACTGCCAGGCCCGGACGGCGATCGTCATCGCTCATGCCGGCACCCGTTCGGCCTCGTCCAGCTGTTCGGCGGCGCGGGACGCGGTGGCGCGCGCCCACCGCCCGGTCGAGACCACCGACGCGACGAGCGTCGCCAGCCCGAGGGCCGCCAGCGTGATCCACACCTCGTTGCCCGACCGGGCGAAGGACTGGGTGACCGAGCCGCCGTGGATCGGATTGACGAGCGATCCGACGACGGCGACTCCCAACGTCGAGCCGACCTGGCGGCTGGTCGACGCGAACGCCGCCGCGACCCCGGCCTGCGACCGCGGCAGTCCCGAGACCGCCGTGTTCGTGATCGGCGCGTTCACGAAGCTGAAGCCGACCCCGAACAACACGACGCCGAACAGGATCCGGACGTAGCTCGTGCCCGGACCGATCCCGATCAACGACAGCGCTCCGATGGTCAGGAACGGTGCCGCGATGAACAGCGATGGCCGCGGGCCCCGGGCGGCGACGAGCCGCCCGCCGATCGGCGCCAGGATGATCGTCGCGGCGGCCATGGGCAGCAGCGTCATGCCCGCCCGCAGCGGGGACAGGTCGCGCACGTCCTGCAGGTACAGGCTCATCACGAAAAGCAGACCGGCGAACGAGCCGAACGCCAGTACGGCGATCATCGTCGCGCCGGTGAACGGCGCGCTGCGGAACAGGCGCAGTTCGATCAGCGGCTGGAAGCGGCGCCGCTCGTAGAAGATCAGCAGCGCCAGGGCCACGACGACGACGCCCAGCAAGGTGGTCACCTCGGTCGAGCCCCAGCCCTTCTCGGGTGCGGCGATGATGGCGTAGGTCAGCGACCCGAAGAGGGCGACGACGAGCAGCTGGCCCACCGGATCCGGTCGGCGCGCGTGGTCGGCCCGCGACTCGGGGACGAAGATCGCGGCCAGGATGATCGCGGCCACCCCGATGGGGACGTTCACCCAGAAGATCGCGCGCCAGCCGATCGTCTCGGTCAGCAGGCCGCCGAGGACGGGTCCGATGCCCAAGCTGATTCCGAACACTCCGCCCCAGATGCCGATCGCTCGGGCGCGTTCCTTCGGATCGGTGAAGACGTTGGTGACGATGGACATGGCCACCGGGTTGAGCATCGATCCGCCCATTGCCTGCACCACCCGGAAGGCGATCAGCGAGCCCAGGTTGGGGGCCAGGCTGCACAGCAGCGAGCCGGTCGAGAACAGCACGAGTCCGGTCTGGAAGATCCGCCGACGCCCCAACCGGTCGGCGGTCGAGCCCGAGAGGATCAAGAGCGACGCGATCGTCACCGAGTACGCGTCGACCGTCCACTGCAGCCCGGACAACGAGGCGTCGAGATCGTGCCGGATCGAGGGCAGCGCGACGTTGACGATCGTGTTGTCCATACCGACGATCAGCAGGCTCATACAGCAGATTGCGAGGATCAGTCGCTTGCGGCCGGCGGAAAGCTCGGCCACCACCGGCAATGAACTTGTAGCCACACAACAATATTAGGACTACAAGTTCTTCGTTTCACTGTGACGTGAACCGCTGACTTCGGTGACCAAACGTTTGGTGAACGCAGACGCGAATGTGACACTGCCACCGTGCCCGATGACTCGCTCGCCAACCTGATCGCCCTCAACGAATCGTCTGTGTTCAACCAGTGGGCGGGCATGACCGTCACGTCGGCGTCGGTCGGCCGGGTCGAGCTCGGCCTGCCGTGGCGTGCCGACTTCGCCGAGTACCGCGGCATCCTGCACGCCGCCCTCGTACTCGGACTGCTCGAGACGGCCTGCGGCTTCGCCGCCGACACCACCCGTCCGACCGACGGCGTGTGCAACTGCTCGGTGAACTTCCTGTCCCCCGCGTTCGGCGACTCGTTCGTGGCGCGCGCGCACGTGATCAAGTCGGGTCGCCGCCAGATCTTCACCGCCGCCGAACTGTTCGCGGTGCGCGACGGCGCCGAACACCTGGTGACCACCGCGACCGGGATCAGCACGGCGTCACCGTGACCCGCTGGGACGACGACGCCTCGCACCGCTACGTCGCGCGGTTCCGGCAGCTGGCGGCCGATGGAGTCGACCTCGCCGGCGAGGCGCGGTTCGTGGACGCGGTGGTCTCGCGCGGCTCGCGGATCCTGGACGCCGGTTGCGGCTCGGGCCGCGTCGGCGGCGAGCTGTTCGACAGGGGCCACTCCGTCGTCGGCATCGACGCCGATCCGGTGCTGATCGACGCCGCCGAGGCCGATCATCCCGGACCGCGGTGGATCGTCGGCGACCTGTCCGTGCTCGCACTGGACGAGACGTTCGACGCAGCGGTGGTCGCCGGCAACGTGATGCTGTTCGTGGCTCCGGGCACCGAGGGCGCGGTGTTGGCGCGCATCGCCGCACACATCCGTCCGGACGGGGTGGTGATCGTCGGCTTCGGGACGGCGCGCGGCTACGACCTCACCGACTTCGACCGGCACGCCGATCTGGCCGGGCTGGTCCTCGAGCACCGGTTCGCGACCTGGGAGTTGCGGCCGTGGCACGAGGACGCATCGTTCGTGGTGAGCGTCTTCCGCCGTCCTAGCTGAGGGTTCGCAGTCCAAACGGAGTATCGAGGGTCGCGCGCATCACGGGCTCGCCCTGTTCGAGATCGGCCGTCGCGCCGAGAGTGTCCAGCTGTGATCGCAGCGCCTCGGGATCGCGCGTGCGGATCGTGAACTCGACGAGGCGCAGCTGCGGCAGCTCCGCGCCGGTCGGGTGCGGGCCGGCGCCCCAGTCGATCAAGAACGGCACCGCGCCGGCATCTGGCGTCAGCCGCCACCGCAGGCGGCCGCCGTTAGGCAGTGCGCGCTCCATGGCCGCCGCCTCGCCGGGGTCGTAGCCGTGGGCACGAGCGCTCGAGATCGCGGCGTCGATGTCCGGGGTGCGGACGGCCCAGGTCACCAGTTCGGCGGCCGCATCGGATGCCGTCCCGAACGGACGCTCCCCGGCGAAGTCGGGTTGACCCGGGTCGGGACCGATGATCTCGAGATAGGCGTGCCCGCCCAGGCCGACCAGGTAGTTCGCGGTGCCACGTCCCGTGTGACTGCCTCCCCGCTGCGGGTGGATTCCGGTGTCCTTCGCGAACCGGTCGACGCCGGCCGCAAGATCAGGCACGCGGTAGACGAGGTGATCGAGTTCGGCCATACCGTCACGCTAGCCACCCGCAGCGGGTCGAACTGGGCGCTGGAGGACCGTCAGCTGGGGCAGACGGTCGGCAGAGATGCCTGGCTCGGAGCGGAATCCGGTTGCCCGTCGGGATAGCTGAGCGTGGCCAGGGCGAAGTTCTCGCCGCAGGTGCCCAGAGTGGGTGAGGACAGCTGGACGTTCACCGACGCGACTTCGTACTCGTCGCCGTCGAAGAACGCGATGAGGCCGCTGCCGCTGGCGGTCGTCGCCTGCCAGGACGACCACGTCATGTTGTAGAGGAAGTTGAAGTTGTCGCAGTCCAGAAGCACCTGGATGGCTTCGGGCCCGAACTGGGCCGGCGGGTTGTCGCAGTTCAGGATGCTGACGTTGGCCACCGGCGGAGTGCTTGCCGTGGCGAGGACGTAGCCGGCGACGTCGGCAATCAGGTCCGTCGGATTCGGCGAGCCGTTGAACAGCGAGACCTGGCCGTCAGCGCCGACCGGTGCGATCACCAGGTTCGCGACGGTCTGGGACGGGACGAAGTTCAGGTTGGACACGACCGGCTGCGTCCCCCCATGGGCGTACGCGGTGATGTAGCCGTTGTTCTGGGGGTTGGTGACCGTGACGTTCAAGATCACTGCGGCGACTCCGCTGGCCGGGACACCGGACCGTCCTTCGACCTGAAGGGCCTCGGTGGCGAAGCCGGCCAGCGGCGGCGGCGAGTCGTCGATGAAGTCGGCGGTGCCCGAGCCGTCACGCGTGTCGAGCATGCGAGCAGGAGTCAACGGTTGGGTCGAGCCGACCGCGGCCGGCGTACCGCCGGGGACGAAGTAACCGAACACATCGGCCAGCAGTTGAGTCGTGGCGGCCGAACCGTTGAACAGGGCGACCTTGCCGTCGGTGCCGATCGGCGCGGCGACCAGGTTGGGGCGGTTGACGCCGGCGGTGAAGTTCAGGTTCGACGAGTCGGGCTGAGTGGCGCCGTCGGCGAAGGCGGTGATGTAGCCGCTCGCGCCCGGAGTGACCGCGGTGATGTTCAGCAGCGCCTCGGTCGCGCCCACAGGGACGCCACCCTGACCGGCAACCGCGAACGTGGTCGTGCCGAGGCTCCCCGGCGCGCTCCCCCCGGTCCCGTTGCGGGTGTCGAGCAGGCGGGAGGGTGTCAGGGACACGAAGGCACCGGGATCGGTCGGGGTGCCCGCCTCGTAGTAGCCGTCGATGTCAACCAGTAGCTGCGTCGTTCCCGGTGAGCCGTTGAAGAAGTCGACGACCCCGTTGCTGCCGATCGGCACGACGACCAGGTTCGGGACCGTGTCGCGACCGTTGAAGTTGACGTTCGAGGCCGTGGGCTGCGCCGTCTGGTCGGCGTAGGCGCTGATGTAACCGGGTGCGGTCGGGTTGGTCACGGTCACGTTCAACACCACGGCCGACGCGTCCGCCGCATCCGGGACGGCACCGGTACCGGTGACCACAAGCGAGCGCGTTCCCGACGGCGCGATGCCGCCGTTGGTCTCGTTTCGGGTGTCGAGCAGTCGCATCGGAGTGAGCGCCACGTAGGTGCCCGGGTCCGGGGCGGGGACGGCACTGGCCGGGCTGATCGCCACGACGCCGGCCACCACCGAGAATCCCATTGCGAGAACTGCCAACTGCACTACCGAGCGTCGACCGATCACTGCGCTATCCACCCGTCGCCTGCGCCGCTCAACGTAAGAGCGTCATGTGAAACGGACCGTACACGAGAGCACACGCGATCGAGACGCGACTGGCTGTCATCGACAAAGTTCAGTGCGTGATGTCGGTTGGTGCGCCCGGCAGGATTCGAACCTGCAACCTCTTGATCCGTAGTCAAGTGCTCTATCCGTTGAGCTACGGGCGCGTACGGTCGTGCGGAAAGTACCTGTCGTACACCTCGAAGTGCGACACGCGAGTCTAGCGAACGCGCGCGGGCACCCCGAAACCGTGGGTCGGTGCACGGGCGGAGGCTCCGGGATTCGAACCCGGGATGGGCTTGAGACCCAAACCGCATTAGCAGTGCGGCGCCATAGACCAGACTAGGCGAAGCCTCCCGATGCGAGCCCCGCATGATCACGAGGCCCAGCGGGGAAGCCTACAAGCACTGCGGGGTGGTCCCCAAAACGGGTCAGTGCCGCCCGACCAGCTTCTTGAGCATCCGTGGCCGGACCAGGAACGCCTCGGCCTCGAGCGCCGCGACGGCGATGCGCGGGATGTCACGTGCGGCGGGGAACGAGAGGAATCGTGGTTCCCAGTACGGCCGGAACTTCACGTTGAACCGGTACAGCGACTCGATCTGCCAGAACCGCGACAGGAAGATGATCGTGCCGCGCCATAGGCGCAGCACCGGTCCCGCGCCGATCCGCTCCCCGCGCTCGATCGCGTCGCGGAACACGGCGAAGTTCAGCGAGACCCGTCGAACGCCCAGCGTCGGCGCCTGGTTCATCACCTCGGTGATCATGAACTCGTTCAGGCCGTTGTCGGCCGAGCGGTCGCGGCGCATGAGATCGAGCGACAGTCCATCGCTGCCCCACGGCACGAAGTTCAGCAGCCCACGCAGCCGACCGTCCAGATGGGCGGTCGCCATCACCGACTGGCAGTCGGACGGGTCGCCCAGGCGCGAGAGCGCCATCGAGAAGCCCCGCTCGACGGCCGCGCCACGCCACGCGTCGGCGACCTTGATCAACTCGAGCAGCTCGTCACGAGGGATGTCCGCGGCGCGGCGCACCTTGACCTCGTAGCCGGCGCGGCCGACGCGGGTGCAGGCCTGGCGGACGCCGCGCATCGGCCGTCCCTCGAGGGTGAAGTCGCAGACGTCCACGATGGCCTCGTCGCCGAGGGCGTAGGCCGACAGGTCGTACTCACGCTTGAACACGGTGGCGCCGAGCTCACTGCAGCCCATGACCGCCGGCGTCCAGCCGTACTCGTCGACGAGTTCGCGGTAGGACGCGATCGCACCCGGCCACGCCTCGGGGTCGCCGATGGGATCGCCCGAGGCGAGGGCGACGCCTTGGACGACCCGGTAGGTGATCGCCGCCTTGCCGCTGGCCGACCACACCACCGACTTGTCACGGCGCAGCGCGAAGTAGCCGAGCGAATCGCGTTCGCCCTGCTTGTCCAGCAGGTCGCGCAGCCGCTCCTCGTCGCCCAGAGACAGGCGGGCGATCGGCTCGGACGGCCGCAGGATCAACAGCGCCACGACGACCACCGTCGTGAGGCCGAACGCCAGCAACGTCCCGAAGAAGACGTCGGTGAATCGATCACCGACGAGGCGAACCGGTCCGGAGGCACCGAACAGCCCGTAGACGACCGTCTGCAGGCGCTCGCCGAAGGACGGGTGACCGACGACGTGCCGCGGATTGGCCCAGAGCATGACCATGCCGGCCACCAGCGCCACGAACACGAACTGGACGAAGACCCGCACGGCGAACCACCGCGTCGTCGGATCGGACTTGGCGCGAAACTGCGAGCGGGCAGTGATCAGCAGGATCAGGAAGGCGATCGACACGATCGACTCGCCGATGTGATGCGCCTTGATGACGTGCGCGAAGATCATCACGACGGTGACGCCGACGCCCATGCGCCAGGCCCGGCGCTTGCGCTTTCGAAGACCGGCGGCCACCCGCAGCAACAGCAGGCCGGACACCGCCACCACCGCGGACGCCGCGGCCGTGGCCGGCACCGGGATGACCTGGGTGAGGTCGTGAACGCGCATCCGCTCGCTGCGCACCAGCGCCTCGAACAGCGTCAGCAGGCCGACCAGGGCCGCGAGGGCCGACAGCAGTCTCGGCGCCATCCGCAGATAGCGGGCCCGGAACCGTTCGCCTCTGGTCGGGGCCGACGCGGTCGGACGCTCGTGCGCCGTCGTGGACACGCCCGGCAACTCCTTCATCACAGGCGGCGGCCTCATTGCCGCTTAACACGCCTGGTGAAGGCTAACGCTTGGAGCCCCAGCAACCCCAGAGATCACATGGCCAATCCTCAGGGGAGATCACGGGCAGATCAGGACCGCGATTCGATGAGCGGGATCACCACCGTGTCCATGATCTCGATCAGATCGGCCGCGGTGACCGGTTCACGTTGCAGGATGACCCGATGGGTGAGGACGGCCGGGATCACGTCGGCGACCAGGTCGCACACCGCCTCGGGTCGCACCTCGCCGCGCGCCACCCCACGCCGCAGCAGACCGAGAATCGCCGTACGGCGCGGCTCCTGGAACCGGTCGTCGATGGCCCGGGCGAGTTCGGGGTCGGTGGCCGCCTCGCACTTGACGGCACGCATGGCGTCGCCGGCGGGGCTGTTCAGCACGTCGGAGATGGCCGCCGCGATGGCGTGCAGCGCCTCGGCCGTCGTGAGGTCGTCGGCGATCTCGAAGGGCACCAGTCCGCATTGCTGGGCGGTCGGCAGTCCGGCACAGAGGGCGTCCAGGACGAGTTCCTGCTTGGTGTTCCAGCGCCGGTAGATGCTCGCCTTACCGGTCCGCGCCCGGGCGGCGACGGCCTCGACGCTGAGCGCGAGATAGCCGACCTCGGACAGCTCGACATAGGCGGCATCCAGGATCGCGTCCTCGAGCACGGCCCCACGGCGGCGAGTCAGCGCGTGGACCGCGAGTTCATCTGACTGTTGCGCGCTCGCCGTCACGTTGTCAGACCCTCCGTCCAGAATCGTCGTAGTTGCGGCTGAACTTTCGAAGTTGAACGATCAGCAATAGTGCACGGTTGCGTTCCCTAGAGCAAGCCTCTACGGTACCTGAAATAGGGAACGCCAGCGTGCAGTAATTCGCTATGACCCAGCTGAGAAGCTGGAACCAGGCACCAATCTGGACCCATGCCATCTGGACGGAGAACTCCCGTGACGGGAACACAATCAGACGCCGCATCGACGGCGACGACGTCGACCTCGGCGCACGGCGTCGGGGCCGACGGGCGACGGGTCGCCCACCCGGTCGTCATCCTGTTGCTGATCGCCGGCGCTCAGCTGATGGTCGTGCTCGACGCGACGATCGTGAACATCGCGCTGCCGTCGATGGCCAAGTACTTCGACCGCAGCCAGACCGACATGACGTGGGCGCTCAACGCGTACACGCTCGCGTTCGGCGGCCTGTTGCTGCTCGGCGGACGCGCGGGCGACATCCTCGGCCGGCGGCAGATGTTCATCTTCGGCCTCGGCCTGTTCTCGGTCGGCAGCCTGCTGGGCGGTCTGGCCCCGAACTTCCAGCTACTGCTGGCCGGCCGCGTGCTCCAGGGCATCGGCGGCGCGATCGCCTCGCCCACCGCGCTGTCACTCGTGACCACCTCGTTCCCCGAGGGCAAGGAGCGCAACCGCGCGCTGGGCGTCTACGCCGCCGTCTCCGGAGCGGGCGCCGCGCTCGGCCTGCTGCTCGGCGGAATCCTGACCCAGTACCTCGACTGGCGGTGGGTCCTGTTCGTCAACGTGCCGATCGGCGTGATTCTGGTCGTGCTCGCGTTCCTGTACCTGCCCAACAGCGAGCGGCTCAAGGGACGCTTCGACGTGCTCGGCGCGCTGCTCTCGGTCGCCGGCATGGTCGCGCTGGTCTACGGCTTCATCAACGCCGCCCGCACCGCCTGGAGCAACGGCACGACGATGAGCAGCCTGATCGCCGGAGTCGTGCTGCTCGGCTTGTTCGTGTTCTGGGAGACCAGGTCCGCCGACCCGATGATGCCGATGCGCATCTTCGACAACCGCAGCCGGTCAGGCGCCTACATCGTCATGCTGGTCATCGGCGCCGCGATGTTCGGGATGTTCTACTTCCTGACCTTCTTCGTCCAGGGCGTCATGGGCTTCAGCGCCCTCAAGGCCGGCGTCGCGTTCCTGCCGGTCAGCGCCGTGATCATCGTCGGCTCGGGCATCGTCGCCCAGGTGCTGCCGAAGGTCGGACCCAAGCTGCTGATCGCGCTCGGCACGGTTCTGATGACCATCGCGCTGTTCTTCTACTCGACGGTCAACGCCGACTCGACCTACCTGGGCAAGATCCTCCCCGGCATGTTGATCTTGGCGGCGGGCATGGCCTGCATCTTCGTCCCGCTGACCGGCGTGGCGGTGGCGCGAGTGCGCGAGACCGACTCCGGTCTGGCGTCGGCGCTGCTCAACGTCGGCCAGCAGGTCGGCGGTTCGATCGGCCTCTCGGTCCTGGCGACGGTCGCCGCCAAGGCCGCGACCAGCTCGGGCAAGTCACACTCGGCCGAACTGGCCAAGCAGGGCAAGCAGTCGGTGCTGGCGCACTTCAGTGAGCTGGCGTCATCGGCGTCGTCGGGTCACCCGGTCTCGGCCGCGGCCCGTCAAGACAGCATGGCCGTCCGCATCTTCGACGAGGTGCAGGCGCACTCCGCGGCCGCCGGTTTCCTCACTGCCGCGATCATGGGCTGCGTGGCCGTGGTCGTCGCCGTCGTGATGATCAACGTCAAGAAGACCGATCTGCAGGGCCTCCCCGGCGGCGCACCCGTCGCCTGAGACCGTCCGTCCACCGATTCGGCCGGTGCCCCCGTCGGGGCGCCGGCCGTTTCACGTCTCGGTGGTCAGCACTCGATGACATTGACGGCGAGTCCGCCGCGGGCGGTCTCCTTGTACTTGACCTTCATGTCGGCGCCGGTCTCGCGCATCGTCTTGATCACCTTGTCCAGACTGACGATGTGCCGGCCGTCGCCGCGCAGGGCGATACGGGCGGCGTTGATCGCCTTCACCGCCGCCATCGCGTTGCGCTCGATGCACGGCACCTGGACGAGTCCCCCGACCGGATCGCAGGTCAGCCCGAGGTTGTGCTCCATGCCGATCTCGGCCGCGTTCTCGGCTTGATCGGGCGTCCCGCCCATGACCTCGCACAGCGCCCCGGCCGCCATCGAACAAGCCGACCCGACCTCGCCCTGACAGCCGACCTCGGCCCCCGAGATCGACGCGTTCTCCTTGTAGAGCACGCCGATTGCCCCCGCAGCGAGCAGGAACCGCACCACCCCGTCGTCCGAGGCGCCGGGCACGAAGCGCGTGTAATAGTGCAGCACCGCCGGCAGCACACCGGCCGCGCCGTTCGTCGGAGCCGTGACGACCCGCCCGCCGGCGGCGTTCTCCTCGTTCACGGCCAGCGCGAACAGGTCGACCCAGTCCATGACCCGCAGCGGATCCGTCGAGAACTGCTCGCCGCACAACCGCCGGTACAGCTCGGGGGCGCGTCGCGGGACCTTCAGACCGCCGGGCAGCGTGCCCTCGTTGACGTAGCCGTTCTGCACGCACTGCTGCATCACGGCCCAGATCTCGAGCAGACCGGCCCGGATCTCGGCCTCACTGCGCCAGGACAGCTCGTTGGCCAGCATCACGCCACTGATCGGCAGCCCGGACTCGGCGCAGGCGGCGAGGAGTTGATCTCCGGACGTGAACGGATAGCGCAGGGGCGTGTCGTCGGCCTTGATCCGATCCGCTCCGGCGGCCGCCTCGTCGACGACGAAGCCACCGCCCACCGAGTAGAACGTCCGCTCGCTCACCAGGTCGCCGTCACCGTCGAAGGCGTAGAAGCGCATCCCGTTCGGGTGGAAGGGCAGGCTCTGACGCCGGTGCAGCACCAGGTCCTCGTCGCTCAGGGCGGCGTCGTGACGGCCGAGCAGCCGGACGATCCCGGACGCGCGAACGGTGTCGGAACGTTCTCGGATCGATGCCGTGTCGACCGTCTCGGGCTGCTCACCGGACAGGCCGAGGATCACCGCCCGGTCCGAGCCGTGGCCGTGCCCGGTCGCGCCCAGCGAGCCGAACAGCTCGACCCGGACGCGCGTCACCCGATCCAGATCGGGTTCGAGGCCGAGCGCGAACGTCCGCGCCGCCCGCATCGGCCCGACCGTGTGTGACGACGACGGGCCGATCCCGATCGAGAACAGGTCGAACACGCTGATGGCCACGACCCCATCGTGCACCTGTTGGCCAGCCGCGGCGCCCAACCCAGGTGAGTGGCCGATTCAGCGGCGAGTGGCCGCAAATTAGCGGCCACTCGCGTGAAAATCGGCCACTCGCGTTGGGAAAGGGGGCTCAGACGGCCTTGAGGGTGACCTCGATGTTGCCGCGGGTGGCCTTCGAGTAAGGGCAGAACTGGTGCGCGAGCTCCAGCAGCTCCTGGGCCTTCGCCAGGTCGACGCCCGGGATCTCGGCCTCGATGGCGACGGCCAGGCCGAAGCCACCGTCCTCGGACGGGCCGAACGAGACCTCGACCGTGACCGTCGAATCGGACGTGTCGATGCCCTGCGTCTTGGCTCGGTTGGCCAGCGCGCCCTGGAAGCAGGCGGCGTAGCCCGAGGCGAACAGCGTCTCGGGGTTGGCAGTCGGTTTGTCGGTCGTGCCCGGCTGCGCCAGGTCGAGGTCGATGACTCCATCGGCGCTCGTGACGTGCCCGGCGCGACCGCCGTGGGCGTCGGCCGAGGTGGTGTAGGCGACCTTGGTGAGTGCGATCGGCATGGCGAACCCTTTCGATGAGTGATGTCTAGCTCGACAACCACCGTAGGCAGGTGCTGCTTCCCGCGCGCAGCCGGTTGGCAGAATCACAGCCCATGACCGCCATCGTGGGCCGGACGCCGACCCACCAGACCGAGATCACCACCGTCGTCGAGCTGACGCCCCGGATGCGGCGAATCACCCTGCGCGGCGAATCGCTCGTCGGCCTGGTGACCCGTCCGGCCCAGGACGTCGAGCTGATCCTGACCGAAGAGTCAGGCCGACGGGTCAAGCGCCGCTACACGATCCGCGCCGCCCGGCCGGACACCGGCGAGTTCGACATCGACGCGCTGCTGCACGGCCACGGGCCGGGCTCGGCCTGGGCCGCGGCGGCTGAACCCGGCGACCGGACGGCATTGCTGGGCCCCCGCGGCAAACTCGAACTACGCCCGGCCGACTGGCACCTGTTCGTCGGCGACGAATCAGCCCTGCCGGCGTTCGCGGCGATCCGCGCGGCGCTGCCCGAGGGTGAGGACGCGATCGCGGTCGTCGAGGTCGGCGACTCCACCGATGAGGTGCGGGGTGCCTTCGACAGCAGCTCGCTGGGTGCATCGAGCGGGCGCACCAGCCGGCTATCCCGACCTGCTGGCCGCTGCCCTGCGCGAGGTCGAGCGGCCCGCCGGAACCGGGCGCGCCTACCTGCTGGGCGAGAGCCGCGCCGTCGTCGCGTTGCGGCCGCACGTCAACGATCTCGGCGTCCCCGACGACCGGATCTTTCTGAAGGGCTACTGGAACCTGGGACGCGGCGAGCGGCGCGTGCCAGGATCGACAGCATGAGCGATGACCTGATTGACGACCGCGCCGGAACGCCCGCCCAGCCGTCCGACCTCGTCGACGTCGCGAAGTTGATCACCGCGTACTACAGCGAGCATCCCGATCCCTCCGTGCCCGAGCAACGGGTCAGCTTCGGCACGTCCGGGCACCGCGGCTCGGCCTTCAGGATCGCGTTCAACGAGGATCACATCGTCGCGACCACGCAGGCGATCTGCGAGTACCGCAAGGGTCAAGGCATCGACGGACCGCTCTTCCTCGGGGCCGACACCCACGCGCTGTCCGAACCCGCCACGGTCAGCGCGATCGAGGTCTTGATCGCCAACGAGGTGATCGTCTTCGTCGACTCGCGCGGCGGGTTCACCCCGACGCCCAGCGTCAGCCGCGCCATCCTCGCCCACAATGCCGACAATGCCCAAACGCGGTCGAAGGCGGACGGCATCGTCGTCACGCCCTCGCACAACCCGCCCGCCGACGGAGGCTTCAAGTACAACCCGCCCGACGGCGGACCGGCAGGCACCGAGATCACCGGCTGGATCCAGGACCGCGCGAACCAGCTGCTGGCCAATGGTCTGGACGGCGTCAAACGAATCCCCTACTCCCGGGCGCGGCCGGCAACGATCGGCTTCGACTTCCTCGACACCTACGTCGGTGCGCTCGAGCAGGCGATCGACATCGGTGCGATCCGCGCGGCGAACATCCGCATCGGCGCCGACCCGCTCGGCGGGGCGAGCGTCGGCTACTGGGGGGAGATCGCCGACCGCTACGGGCTCGAGCTGACCGTCGTGAACCCCACCGTCGACCGGACGTTCGGCTTCATGACCCTCGACTGGGACGGCAAGATCAGAATGGACTGCTCGTCGCCGTACGCGATGGCGTCCTTGATCAAGAAGCAGCACGACTACGACATCGCCACCGGCAACGACACCGACTCCGACCGACACGGCATCGTCACGCCCGACGGCGGCCTGATGAACCCGAACCACTACCTCGCGGTGGCGATCCAGTATCTGTACGGCCATCGCACCGGTTGGTCGGCCGGCGCCGCCATCGGCAAGACGCTCGTCAGCTCGTCGATGATCGACCGCGTGGCCGACGATCTCGGACGTACCTTGCTCGAGGTACCGGTCGGCTTCAAGTGGTTCGTGCCGGGGTTGCTGGACGGCTCGGTCGCCTTCGGCGGCGAGGAGAGCGCCGGGGCGTCGTTCCTGCAGCGCGACGGATCGGTGTGGACGACCGACAAAGACGGCATCCTGCTGTGCCTGCTCGCGTCCGAGATCACGGCGGCGACCGGCCAGACTCCGTCGCAGCTCTACGGCGAACTGACCGCGAAACATGGCGCTCCGGCGTACGCCCGCATCGACTCACCGGCCACCCGCGAGCAGAAGGCGGTGCTGGCGAAGCTGTCGCCGGAGCAGGTCAGCGCCGATGAGCTGGCCGGCGAGAAGATCACCGCGAAGCTGACGACGGCGCCCGGAAACGGTGCATCGATCGGCGGCCTGAAGGTGACGACCGAGTCCGGATGGTTCGCCGCCCGACCCTCGGGCACCGAAGATGTCTACAAGCTCTACGCCGAGTCGTTCCGGGGTCCGGAGCACCTCGCGCAGATCCAGGACGAGGCCCGCCAGATAGTCGGCGCCGCTCTCGGGTAAGAACACCCGCATGGCAGGCTCCCAGGTATGACGGCTGACCGCGACGATTCCGTCGCCGAGGACGTCTCGAGCGAGTCGAGCGAGTCGATCGCCGGCAGCCGGCCCGTGGCCGACGAGCCACCACCACCACCCCGCGCCCGCCCGGTGATCTTGGGCCGGCGGCGATCGGTCGTGCCGGCCGCGCTGTTCTTCACGCTGGGCGCCGGCACCGCGTATCTGCTGTTGAAGGCCTTCGAGCAGCTGCGGACGGTGCTCGTGATGCTGGCGCTCGCGCTGCTCATCGCGCTCACCCTGGAACCGCTCGTCGCCGTGCTGCACAAGCGCGGGATGCCGCGCTGGGTCGCCGCCCTGTTCGCGTGGCTGCTCGCCGTCGCGGTGCTCGCGGCGCCGGTCGTCCTCGCCGTCCAGGCCGCCACCGACCAGCTGCCCGGCTTGATCAAATCCGTTCCGACGTTGCTCAAGGATGCCGAGTCGCACCTGGGCAGCCTCGGGACCAAGCTGCAGGATCTGACGAACGGCAACGGGTCGAGCAGTTCGTCCTCGATCAGCCCGGACAAGATCGTCACGTACCTCTTGCAGGGCGGCCAGCTCGTGTTCGACGCGTTCGCCGACACCGCGATCGTGGCCGCGCTGTCGCTGTCGTTGCTCATCGCGCTGCCACGCCTGACCGACACGTTCTACCGACTGATCCCGCGTACTCGCCGTGACTCGGTCCAGCGTGTGACCGACGAGCTGCTGAGCCAGGTGAGCCGGTTCATGCTCGCCAACGTGCTCACGTCGATCTTGGCCGGCGTCGCGACCTGGGCGTGGGCGTTCGCCTGGGGAATCCCGTACTCGGTGCTGCTCGGATCGCTGGTGGCGGTCCTCGATCTCATCCCGACGGTCGGCTCGACGATCGGCGGCGTGTTCGTGAGCATCGTCGCCCTGTCGGTCGGGCTGCCCACCGCGATCGCGACGGCCGGCTTCTACATCTTCTTCCGATTGCTCGAGGATTACGTGATCCAGCCGCGCGCGCTTCGTTACAGCGTGGAGTTGCCTGGTGTGATCACCGTGCCCGCCGTGTTGATCGGCGGCGCCGTGCTGGGGATTCCCGGTGCCCTCTTCGCCGTACCGGTTGCGTTGGTTGTCCGGGTATTGATGCGCGAGGTCGCCCTACCAGCCCTCGAACGAAGTTGACGAACCTGTGCGATCGCCCGGTTGGCCATAGGATCGGCGCGCAGCTCGACCACCAATTCCTGCAGCCACGAACGGCGGAATCCGCATGACCGAGACGGGCGTGATCGCCGAACTCGATCTTGCGGTCTACCAGCTGCTGATCGTCCCGCCCGGCCTGTCGGCCGACGAGGTCGGCGCCCGGCTGAACCGCGCGGCCGGCGAGATCGTCGCTTCGCTCGGACGGCTCGGCGAGCTGAGCCTGGTCCGCAAGTCGGCCGAGGGAGTCTTCCTCGCGGTCAGCCCGGCCCTGGCCGAGTCGCAGGCGCTGGGCGTCGAAGAGCTGGAGATCAACACTCGGCGCATCGCCATGGAGAACAAGCGCACCGCCATCCGGGGGGTGACTCCCCAATGGGCCGCGGCCACCCGCAACGTCGTCGCCGCCACGGGAGTCGAGGTGCTGCACGACTCGGACGCGATCATGAACGTCTTGATGCACTACGCCGAGACGTGCCGCGACCTGACCCTGTCGGTCAATCCGGGGCGACGGCACGGCAGCAATCCCCGCGCGACCCAGGCAACGATCATGAGCTTGCGCCGGGGCGTTCAGATGCGCGAGCTGTTCCAGCACGTGGCGTTGCGCGACCGGCCGACGTACGCGTTCATCCGCGAGATGGCTGACAACGGCGCCCAGATCCGCTTCGCGAACACCTTGCCGGGACGGTCATTGGTGGTCGACGGCGAGATTGCGCTGCTGCCCGTGCCGCACTTCGAGCTGCGCACCGCGCTCGCGGTCGTGCGCGAACCGAGCATCGTGACCTGGGTGATCTCGGCCTTCGAGCAGATGTGGGAGGACGCGACGCCGCTCGACGAGATCCTCGGTTCGCAACGCACCGTCCCCGATGTCGATCAGACGCGAGCGGCGATCCTGCGCCTGATGGGCGAAGGCGAGAAGGACGAGGCCATCTCACGCAAGCTGTCGATCTCGGTCCGGACCTGCCGCCGGCACATCGCCGACTACATGGCCCAGGTCGGGGCGACGAGCCGATTCCAGGCCGGCGTGATCGCCGCCCGCGAAGGGCACCTCGGACACGACTAGCGGTAGTCGGGGGCCAGCCGCGGCCACGGATGCAGCTGCTCGAGTTGGGCGGCTACGCCGAGCAGCACCGACTCGCTGCCCGGACGCCCCACGAGTTGCACCGACAGCGGAAGTCCCTTGGTGTGGGCGCCGAGCGGGACGGCCATCGCGGGCCAGCCGGCCAGATTCCAGGGCGCGGCGAACGGCGCGTACCGAACGTTGGCGGCGACATTGGCGGCCCAGCCGCGCCGACCCCACGCGGCGGCGGGGAGGGGTGCCGACGCCAGGGCTGGCGTGATCAACACGTCGTGATCGGCGAAGAAGCGCTCGGCCCGGCGACGCCAGTGCTCGCGGCCGGCCGGCTTGGGCCACCCGGCCCGCAGCGCGATCCGGCCGAGGGCGGCATGCCGCCGGATCCGCGGTTCGACGACGGACCGGTCGACGAGCAACTGCGCGTCCAACTCGGTGCCGGCGACCCATCTGATCAGGGCGGCGGCTCCGGCCCGGGTCGGGTAGACCGGATCGGCCGCCCGGACGTCATGCCCGAGCTGAGCGAGCAGATCGCCGGCCGCTCGTGCCGCCGCGGCGTACTCGCCGTCGACCGCCACACCCAGGACGGGTGATCGCGTCGAGACGGCCACGCGCAGCTGTGGGCGCATCGAGGTGTCGGCGAGGGCCAGGCGGCCGGACAGCACCGCCAGCATCAGGGCCGCGTCGGCCACGGTGGTGGCCAGGGCACCGTTCTCGGCCATGTCGAACCACGACCCGTTGCCGAGCTCGGAGGGCACCACCCCGAGCCCCGGCTTGATGCCGACGATGCCGCAGCACGCCGCCGGTATCCGGATCGAGCCCATGCCGTCGTTGCCGTGCGCGAGCGGCACCAGCCCGGCCGCCACGGCCGCCGCCGCGCCACCCGACGAGCCACCGGGCGTCCGGTTGCGGTTCCAGGGATTGCGGGTGATGCCGAAAGCCGAATCGGTCGCGCCGAACGCGCACAGCTCGGGCACGCGGGTGATGCCGACCACCACGGCACCGGCTTTGCGCAGTCGGCGCACGACCTCGTGATCGCGTTGCTGGACGGCGTCGTCGCTGCCCTGCGATCCGTCGCGCATCGGCTCGCCCGAGACGGGGACGTTGTCCTTGATCGCGACCGGCACGCCGGCCAGCGGCAGCGCGTACCGGTCGACCCGCGCATCCACGGCGTCCGCCTCGACCAGTGCGCGTTCGGCCCGCACGACCTGGAACGCGCTGATCCCACGATCGAAGCGGGCGATCCGCTCGAGTGACGCCTCAGTGGCGGCCCGGGCGGTCAGTTCGCCCCGCCGGACGAGGGCCGCGGTCTCGGCTGCTGTCAGCGCCACTCGGCGAACGCTACCGCGGTTGGCAGACTGACCCCATGACGTCCCTCGAGTGGATCTTGCCGACCGACGATCTGGTCGCTGCCCCTGTCGCCGCCGCGCTCGCGACCTGGAGCCGGGCCGCTGACGTACGTGCCGCGGCCATCGATCCCGATCTGGCCGACACCGCCGCGTTCTGCGAGAAGTACGAGATCGCCCTGGACGTCTCGGCCAACTGCGTCGTGATCGCCGGCCGCCGCGGCGACACGACCACGTACGCCGCCTGCATGGTGCTCGCGACGACCCGGGCCGACGTGAACGGCGTGGTGCGCAAGCTGCTCGGCGCCCGCAAGGCGTCCTTCGCCGCCATGGACGACGCTGTCGGCCTGACCGGCATGGAATACGGCGGGATCACGCCCGTGGGCCTGCCGCCCGAATGGCCGATCCTGGTCGACGCGGCGGTCGCCTCGACCGATCACGTCGTGATCGGCAGTGGCCTGCGCCGTTCCAAGCTCTGGTTGCCCGGCGCGGCGCTCGGCGAGCTGCCCAACGCCCAGGTCGTCGACGGGCTCGCCGGATGACGCGCACGGTCGACCAACATCAGGCGATCGTGGCCGACCTGATCCGGCGTCCGGCCGCGGTGTCGATGGCGCTCGCCGACGCCCTCGGTCTGGTGCTCGCCGAGGACGTCCACGCGAGCCTGGCACTGCCCAGCTTCGACAACTCCGCGATGGACGGCTACGCGGTGCACTCAGCCGACATCGCCGCCGCCTCCGCGGAGCACCCGGTCGTCCTGCCCGTGTCGGCGGACATCCCGGCCGGGCGCACGGACGTCCCGCCCCTCGAACCGGGTCACGCCCACCGCATCATGACCGGCGCCCTGCTGCCCGAGGGAGCCGACGCCGTCGTCCAGGTCGAGGCCACCGACGGCGGCACGCAGACGGTGACGATCATCGAGTCCCGCGACGTCGGCGTCCACATCCGTCGGGCGGGCGAGGACGTGGCGGCGGGCGAACTCGTCCTCAGCGCCGGCATGGTGCTCGGCGCCTCGCAGCTCGGGCTGCTCGCCTCGCTGGGGACGACCTCGGTGCGCGTCGTCCCGCCCCTGCGGGTGCTCGTACTGTCGACCGGCAGCGAGCTGGTCGAGCCGGGGCAGCCGCTCGAACGGGGGCAGATCTACGAATCCAACGGCGTCATGCTCACCGCCGCGGTACGGGCCGCCGGGGCCACGGGCGAGCGACTGCAGTTCGTGCCCGACGACGTCGAGGCCTTCAACGCCGTTCTGGCCGACCGCCTGGACGGCGTCGATCTGATCTTGACGTCGGGCGGCGTCAGCGCCGGGGCGTACGAGGTGGTCAAGGACGCCCTCACCGGTCACGGCGTCGAGTTCGCCAAGGTCGCGATGCAGCCCGGCATGCCGCAGGGCGCCGGCCACTATCGCGGCGTCCCGGTCGTCACCATGCCCGGCAACCCGGTCAGCTCGCTGGTGTCGTTCGAGGTCTTCGTGCGGCCGGCGATTCGCGCCGCAATGGGACAACCGATGCCGGGACGTCGAATCGTGTCAGCCGTACTCGACGAATCGATCAGCTCACCCGTCGGCAAGCGTCAGTTCCGCCGAGGCCGGCTGGCGGACGGGCACGTACGAACGGTGGGGCCGGCCGGATCGCACTTCCTGCGCTGGCTGGCCGCGGCCGACTGCCTGCTCGACATCCCGCTCGAGGTCACCGAAGTGGCCGCCGGGTCGCACGTCGACGTCTGGATGATCGACTAGCGTCTGGTCCGCGTTTGGTGGCGCGTCCGCTGGTTGACAAGCCTTCGCGGACGCTCTTACGTTCAGCCGCACCACTTGCTGAACGGGGGGTAACCCATTGGCCACCTTCACCGCCCGTGAGACGTCCGAGGTCGAGGCGGCCAACGCCTCCGGAAAGCCGGTCGTGGTGTTCGTCCACGGACTCTGGTTGCTCGCCAGCAGCTGGGATCCCTGGCGTGAGCTGTTCGAGCAGAGCGGGTACGCCACCGTGGCGCCGGGCTGGCCCGACGATCCCGACACCGTCGCCGAAGGGCGGGCCAATCCGCAGCAGTTCGCCGGCAAGGGCATCGGCGCCATCACCGATCACTACGCCGAGTTGATCAAGCAGCTCGATGCGAAACCGGCCATCGTCGGCCACTCGTTCGGCGGGTTGATCACCCAGAAGCTGGCCGGAATGGGACTGGCCTCGGCGTCCGTCCCGATCGACCCGGCGCCGGTGCGCGGGGTACTCGCCCTGCCGATCAGCGCGCTCAAGGCGGCGTTTCCGGCGCTGAAGAATCCGGCCAACTACAAGGGATCGGTCATGCTCACCTACGAGCAGTTCCGGTTCGCCTTCGTCAACGCCGTGCCCGAGGACGAGGCCAAGGCGCTCTACGAGGAGTTCCCGGTGCCGGGCCCGGGCAAGCCGCTGTTCCAGTCCGCGGCCGCCAACATCGATCCCCGCACCGAGGCATCCGTGGACGCCAAGAACCCCCACCGCGGGCCGATGAAGTTCATCGAGGGCGGCGAGGACCACACCGTCCCGCACGCGGTCGGCTACGCGTCCTACCGGCGGCAGCTGCAGCACAACCCGTCGATCACCGAGTTCGAGGAGATCCCGGGCCGGGGTCACTCGCTGGTGATCGACAAGGGGTGGCCCGATGTCGCTCAGATTGCGCTGACGTTCCTCGACGCCCACCGCTGAAACAGCTCGACGCCGGCCGCGCCGACGAAGGGACTCCGGGCGATGAGCGGAGGGCGTGGGATTCGAACCCACGGTTGGGAGTTACCCAACAACGGTTTTCAAGACCGTCGCACTAGGCCACTATGCGAGCCCTCCAAGATCAGGCTCACGATGCCACTCAAGCGAGCCCTCCAAGATCAGGCACTAACCCTAGCCAGGCCGGGACACGTTACCGTCGACAGGCAGGCCTACGACGACAAGGAGTCCTCGGTGGACGACAAGACGATCTTGCACCACATCGACGAGCTGGTCGAAGAGGAGCGCACCCTACGCGCCGCCCACGCCGGACACGGACTCACCGGCGACGACCGGACACGGTTGCAGCACCTCGAACGCGAACTGGACCAGGCCTGGGACCTGCTGCGGCAGCGCCGCGCCCAGGTCGAGGCCGGCGGCAATCCCGAGACCGCCCACGAACGCCCCGAGTCCGAGGTCGAGGGCTACCTCCAGTAGCGATCCGACGTCAGTGCGCTGAGGCGGCCGCGTAGAGGACGGACGGGTCGACCGCGCCGCAGAACACCCGGCCGTCGTCGGTGATCAGGGCCGTCATCAGCGTCGAGTCGATCAAGTGGCCGCTGCCCCACGTTCCCTGGACCTCCGGCAACAGTGCCGCCAGCGGGGCCGAACCAGTGGCAACCTTCGACGCCGACGGCAGCTCGAACACCGTCGTCCACCCGGTTCCGATGGTCCGCACCGAATCCAGGACGCTCGCGTCCGCCGACGATCGCTGCGTCACCGTGGCCGACGCCGGTGGCGTGAACGTGAACATCGACGCGTCGGGCACCGTGAAATCGACGTCCAGATACGAGACGTCGACGATCGGTGCGGCCGACTGGGACGGCCCGTAGATCTGCACGCCCAGCGGGATGTGCGTCTGCCCGTCGATCGACATCGTGACCGAGCTGATCCGTGAACCGGTCTGCTTCGGCGTGAGCACGAGCTGGTAGGCCGACCGGCCGGCAACCTTCTGCTCCGGGCCGGACGTCACGGTCGTGTTCGTGCCGGCTGCGGCGAGCATCTGCTTGGCCAGTGCCTGCGGATCGGTCGTGCCACTCGGCGTGGCCGCACTGGAGGCCGACGAGACGACGTGGGTCGCCTGCTGCTTGGCGCTGTCCCACTGCCAGACGTCGGTGCCGTTGTGGAAGACGTCGAACTCGCCGCTCTTGTCGACCATCGCGACCCGTTGCTGGTTCTCGCCGGAGTACCAGACCCGCAGCGAATGCGATCCGGAGGCCAGCGCCAGCAGCGGCTCGTCGCTGGCCACGCCCAGCGACGGCACGTCCAGGGAGGACGTCTCGGCGACCGTTCCCGACAGTCCGGCCACCCGGGCGGTCGAGACGGCGTCGAGAAGTTGATCGGGGCTCATCGGAGTGAGCCGCGAATCGGCGGCCGCCGGCGAGAGCATGCTCAGCCCGAGCGCGCCGCCGGCGGCGAGTCACGCCGGCCGGAATGACCCACCGAAGCAGTCGGTGACGACCGAACACTTCGCGGGCACGCACTGATCCAGAATGACCAGCGTGCACTGTGACGCGGCTGAGCACCTGAGACCGGACTCAGGCCGCGGGGCGGCGAGATTGACAGCGTGGCAGGCTCTTGGGTTATGCGCCTGTTGATAGTCGAGGACGAGCTTCGCCTGGCATCGGCCCTGCAGCGCGGATTGTCCGCCGAGGGCTTCACCGTCGACGTCGCCAACACCGGCCCGGACGGGCTGCACGCCGCCCAGGAACACCCGTACGACGCGGTAATCCTCGACATCATGCTGCCCGGCCTGTCGGGCTACCGGATCGTCGAGCAGCTGCGCGCCGGCCGAGAACTGGGTGCCGATCCTGATGCTGACGGCCAAGGACGGCGAGTACGACGAGGCCGATGCGCTCGATCTCGGCGCCGACGACTACCTGACCAAGCCGTTCTCGTTCGTCGTGCTGCTGGCCCGGCTGCGTGCGCTGCTGCGCCGCGGTGCGACGCCCGCGCCCGGCCGTCCTCAGCGTCGGCGATCTCGTGCTCGACCCGGCCGCGCACACGGTGGCGCGCGGCGAGACGCAGGTCGAACTCACGCCGCGGGAGTTCGCGCTGCTCGAATACCTGATGCGGCGCGCGGGTCAGGCGGTCTCGAAGGCCGAGATCCTGCACCACGTCTGGGACGCCCACTACGACGGTGACGCCAACGTGGTCGAGGTCTACGTCGGTTACCTGCGCCGCAAGATCGACACGCCCGTTCGAGCGCCAGAGCGTGCAGACGGTGCGAGGCGCCGGGTACCGGCTCGCGGTCGACGGCGGCTGACGCCGGGCCGGCGCGGCACGACCGTGGCTAGAGGAGTCCCGTCCAGTTGGCGGCAGCTCTCGCTGCGCGGCCGCCTCACCCTCGTCGCCACCGCGCTGCTGACCGGCGCCGTCATCACCGGCGCGCTGCTGACGATCTTCGTCGTCCGGCGGTCGCTGACCTCGGCGCTCGACTCGTCGGCGGTCAAGACCGCCCGCGACATCGCGGCCCTGCCCTCACCGCCTCGGCTGATCGCCGCCAACAACAGCGGCGTCGTCGCGATCCAGATCGTCGACGCGGACAACGGCGTCGTCTCGAACTCTCCCGGAGCCGACGCCGCCGTCTCGATGGTCAGCAAGGAGCAGCTCGCCGCGATCCGGTCCGGTCACGCCGTGTCGGTGCGCCAGTCGGGGACGTCGGACAGCATCCGCGTCCTCGGCGTGATCACGACCAACGGCCGCACCGTCCTGGTCGCCTCGGACGCCGAGCGCATCGATCAGAGCACCCGCATCGTCGAGAACGCCGCCCTCGTCGGCGCGCCGCTCGCGATCATCGCGATGGCCCTGCTGACGTATTTCATCGTCGGGCGGCACCCTGCGCCCGGTCGCCGCCCTGCGCCACGGCGCAGAGGACATCACGGCGGCCGGCCTGTCCGATCAGCGCCTTCCGGTCGGCGACGCCGAGGACGAGATCCACCGCCTCGCCGTGACGCTGAACGCCATGCTCGATCGCATCGACGTCGCCACCACCCGGCAACGGACGTTCGTCGGCGACGCCGCGCACGAACTGAAGTCGCCGCTCGCATCGTTGCGCGTGCAGCTCGAGGTGTCGCTGCGGCTGGGCGAGGCCACCGACTGGCGGAGGTCGTCTCGGACGTCCTGGTCGACGTCGACCGGCTCGACAACCTGGTCGCCGACCTGCTGCTGCTGGCCCGGATCGACGAGTCCGGCGGCGTGCTGCACCACCGCGACGCCGTCGAGCTGGCGACGCTGGTCGAGGACGTCGATGGCCAACTACGGCTCGGCCCGCGTCCCCGTGACCTACGAGCCGGAGTCCACCGTCATCGTCGAGGGCGACGTCGACGGACTACGACGGGTCGTGGTCAACCTCGTCGACAACGCCCAGCGCTTCGCCCGCGACTCGATCGTGGTCACCGTGCGCGCCGACGGGCCGCTCGCCGAACTCACCGTCGTCCGACGACGGCGCCGGCATCCCCGAGGCCGAGCGCGAACGGGTCTTCGACCGCTTCTACCGCACCGAGAGCTCGCGCTCACGAGAGTCGGGCGGCACCGGCCTCGGGCTGCCGATCGTCCGCGACCTTGTCCGCGCGCACGGCGGCACGGTCCGGCTGGTGGACAACGAGCCGGGCCTGCGCGCCGTCGTCCACCTGCCGATCCGCCGCGTCACCGACTGACGCCCGATCAGCACGCCGGCAGGGTGCGCCGGCGTGCTGCTCGCGGCAACCGGAGCCGATGACGACGCTCCTGGCGCCGGCGTCGTCGGTACGACCGTCGTGCAGGTCGGCGTCGGCGCGACGTACTGGTAGACGTTCAGCGTGATCTGCTGGGTCTGCGGAAGACCGAGCCGGCGGCCGGGCTGACGCTCTGCACCAGCCCGTCCTTGGTCTGGTCGGTCGTCGGCACCTGCTTGATCACGACGTTGGGCCAGCCCTGGTTGTTCAGGTCGACGGTCGCGTCGGCCTGCTTCTTGCCGGCCTCGTCCGGGATCGCCACCTTGCCGGTCGAGACGGTCACGTTCACGATCGACCCGGGAGCCACGGTCGCGTAGGCCTTGGGGTCGGTCGAGATCACCGTGTTCGCCGGCTGCGGCGCTGTTGGCCTGGATGACGTTGACCTTCAACCCGGCGGCTGGTCAAGGCCGTCTGGCAGTCGGCGAGCGCCTCGTTCTGGCTGCAGAGCGGGACGCCGACCGTGCCCTGCTTGTAGAGGGTGAAGTCGACCGTCGTGTCCTTGGGCTCCTTCTGGCCGGGCGGGTACTGCTGGGTGCAGACGTTGTTCTCGACCTGCGTCGCGCCGCACGGGCCGGCGCTGGTCCGTGACGTTGCCCGGCTGGAAACCGGCCGTGCGCAGCGTGTTCTCGGCGCGCCGGCAGCGTCTGGCCGAGGATCGACGGCATCGCGACCAGCTCGGTCTTGCTCGAGCTGGTGCGCACGATCAGGTACGCGCCGAGGCCGATCACCAGCAGCAGCGCGACGACGACGGCCGCCCAGATCCAGGCGCCCTTGTGCTGGCTGCCGTCGTCGTAGTCGTCGGTCGTGTTGACGATCGGGCGCTGGGTCGGCGGCACCGCGTTGGACGCGGCGATGATCTGCGTCCGCTCGGCGTCGGTCAGCACCGCCTCGGCCTGGACCGGACGATCGGCCAGCGCGCGCTGCAGGTCCTCGCGCATCTCGGCCGCCGACTGGTAGCGGTTGAGCGGGTTCTTGGCCAGCGCCTTCATCACGATCGAATCGAGCGCGGGCGGCACCGCCGGATTGACCGTCGACGGTGCCGGCGCGTTCTCGCGAACGTGCTGGTAGGCGACCGCCACCGGGGAATCGCCTTGGAAGGGCGGCTTTCCGGTGAGCAGTTCGTACAGCAGGCAGCCGGTCGAGTAGACGTCGGATCGGGCATCGACGGCCTCGCCGCGCGCCTGCTCGGGCGAGAGGTACTGCGCCGTGCCGATGACGGCGGCGGTCTGGGTGACGGTCGCGGCGTTGTCCGAGAGGGCGCGGGCGATGCCGAAGTCCATGACCTTGACCGCGCCCGTGCGGGTGATCATCACGTTGGCCGGCTTGACGTCGCGGTGGATCAAGCCGTTGCGGTGGCTGAAGTCGAGCGCGCCGGCGACCTCGGAGGTGATCTCCATGGCGCGGCGGGGCGGCAGCGGTCCCTCGGACTTGAGGATGTCGCGCAGCGTGCGGCCCTCGACGTACTCCATGACGATGAACGGCACCGGGGCACCGTCGGCGGCGGAGCGATCTTCGCCGGTGTCGTAGACGGCAACGATCGCCGGGTGGTTGAGCCCGGCCGCCGACTGCGCCTCGCGGCGGAACCGGTTGAGGAACGAGGGATCGCGGGCGAGGTCGGCGCGCAGGATCTTGATGGCGACGTCGCGTCCCAGTCGGACGTCGCGCCCGCGATGAACCTCGGCCATCCCGCCGTAGCCGATGAGCTCGCCGAGCTCGTACCGCTCGCCGATCAGACGAGACTGTGTCATCAGATTTCCTCACTCATCTTTGCCGCTCGTTCCATTCAGTGCACCGACTTCAGGTAGGCCTCGATGACGGCCTTGGCGATGGGAGCGGCCGCAAGGCCACCAGTGGTCTCGTTGCCGTTCACGCCGCCGTTCTCGACGATCACCGCGACCGCGATCTTGGCCGTGCCGTTCTGCGTGGCGAAGCCGACGAACCACGCGTGCGGCGGTGTCTCCTTGCCGTTGACGAAGATCCCGGTGTCGGCCGTGCCGGTCTTGCCGCCGATCGATGACCCCGGCCAGCGCCGGGTCCTTCGCCTCGGCCGGGGTGATCTGCGCGGCCGTGCCCGTGCCGTTCTGCACCACCCCGACCATCATCTGCTCGAGCTGCGCGTCGAGGTCGGGATCGAGCACGGTGCTCTGCTGCTCGGGCTTGGTCTGTGATCAGCACCGACAGGTCCGGCGCCCGCTCCTCGGCTGACCAGGTACGGCTTCATCGAGCGTGCCGCCGTTGGCGACCGCCGACGGCGATCATGGCGCCCTGCAACGGGGTGATCCGCACATCGCGCTGCCCGAAGGACGTCTGGGCCAAGCGCGGCCTTGTCGGTGAGGTCGGCCTGACTGCCGATCGTCGAGGCGGCGCACCGGGCACGGGCACGTTGCTGCGACCCGGTGTCGAGGCCGAACAGCTTCGCCTCGGCGGCCAGCGCGCTGCCGCCGATCTTCTCGACGCCCAGCTCGGCGAACGCGGTGTTGCACGACTTGGCGAACGCGAACGCCATGGTGGCCGTCGTGCCGTTGTCGCAGGTCTCGCCGTCGAAGTTCTCGACGCAGGCCGCGCCGCCGCGTCTTCGGGCACGGCCCCGACCCGCCGAGCGGCCAGTACGAGTTGGGCGCCGGGATCGTGTCGTTCTGGTTGACGCCCTTCTTCAGCGCCGCGGCCGACGTGATCACCTTCATCACCGAGCCGGGCGCGTACGTCTGGTTGAACGCGCGGTTGACCAGGGCGCTCTGCGGGTCGTCGGGATTGAGCGACTTCCAGTACGCGGTGATCGCGGCGGTGTCGTGCGAGCTGAGCATGTTCGGGTCGTAGGACGGCAGGCTGACCGCGGCCAGGATCGCGCCGGTCGTCGGGTCCATCGCGACGACGGCGCCCTTCTGCTTGGACATCGCGGTGTACGCCGCCTGCTGGGCCGCCGCGTTGAGCGTCGTCACGACGCTGCCGCCCTTGGCGTCGCGACCGGTCAGGATGTCGCCCAGCCGCGAGCCGAACAGCCGGCTGTCGGTGCCGCCCAGGATGCCGTCCTCGGCGCTCTCGAGGCCGTACGGCTTGCCGTAGATCAACGAGTAGAAGCCGGTCACCGGCGCGTACACCGGGCCGTTCGAGTAGGTCCGGACGTACTTGAGCTCGTCGCGTGGTCGCCTCCGACTCGGCGATCGGCGTTGCCCTGCACGACGATCTGCCCGCGCGGCGTCGAGTACTCGGTCAGGATCACCCGGCGGTTGCCGCTGTTGTTGCGGTAGGCGTCGCTCTTGACGACCTGCACGTAGTTCAGGTTGATCAACAAGGCGAGCATGAGCACGCCGACGGCGCGCGGCGACCCGTCTGATCTGGCGGTTCACAGCGCGATCACCGCCGTCGTCTCGGCCGTGACCCGGCTCGGCCTTGCGGCCGGGCTGGCCGGCTGCGCTCGGGCGGCGGGCTGAGTCCGACACCCGCAGCAGCAGGGCGAGCAGGGCGTAGTTGGCGATCAGCGACGAGCCTCCGTAGGACAGGAACGGCGTGGTCAGGCCGGTCTCGGGCAGCAGGCGGCTGACTCCGGCGACGACGACGAACAGCTGCAGCCCGACGAGGAACGACAGGCCGGCGGCGAGCAGCTTGCCGAACGAGTCACGCACCGCGAGCGCGGCCGCGAATCCGCGCGCGATGAACAGCACGTAGATCACCAGCAGGGCGACCAGCCCGAACAGCCCGAGCTCCTCGCCGAAGGAGGAGATGATGTAGTCGGTGGCCGGCAGCGGCACGAGCTCGGGATGCCCGGCGCCGAGCCCGGTGCCGAACAGTCCACCGGTGCCCAGGCCGAACAGCGACTGCCGCAGCTGGTAGCCGTCGTCGTTGTGCACGGTCGAGAACAGGTGCAGCCAGACGCCGACGCGGGTCTGCACGTTGCCGAACAGCTGGTAGGCGACCCACGCGCCGAACGCGAACAGCATGACGCCGACGATCACCCAGCTGACGCGTTCGGTCGCAACGTAGAGCAGCACGACGAACAGGCCGAAGAACATCAGCGACGTGCCCAGGTCATGGCCACCGATGAGCACGCCGATGCAGATGAGCCAGGCCGCGAGCAGCGGGCCGAGGTCGCGACCGCGCGGGAAGTCGATGCCGAGGAACCGCTTGCCGGCCAGCGAGAGCACGTCGCGCTTGTCGACCAGGTAGGACGCCGCGAAGATCGTCAGCAGGATCTTGGCGAACTCGCCCGGCTGGATCGAGAAGCCCGCGAGCCGGATCCAGATGCGGGCGCCGTTGACCTCGGAGAAGCGGGCCGGCAGCACGATCGGCAGGATCAGGAAGAACAGGCCGGCCAGGGCGAGCGTGTAGGCGTAGCGGCGCAGCACCCGGTGATCGCGGACGACGACGATCATCGCCATGAACAGCAGCGATGCCGATCGCCGTCCAGACGACCTGGGTCGGTGCCTCGGCGCTCACCGGATCGCCGATGCCCTCCTTGGCCTGCTGGGCCAGTCCGAGGTCGAGCCGGTGGATCATCACCAGGCCCAGGCCGTTGAGCAGCACGACGATCGGCAGCAGGAACGGATCGGCGTACGCGGCGAAGCGCCTGATCATGAAGTGCGCGACAGCCCGGCGATCAGCGGCACCGCGCCGTAGACGGCCAGATGCGAGCCGACCTTGCCGTCGCGCGCCCCCTCGACGGCGCCTTCGGCGGCGACCACGATGACCACCGCGAAGATCAACAACGCCAGCTCGGTGTTGCGGCGGGTGGGGACCTGGACGGCCTGCGTCTCGGTCATGACGTCCGGCAATCCACGCCGGGGCGCTGGCTCGTGGACGGGGTGACGCTGCCGTCGGGGTCGGTGGGCCGTCGGGGTGGGGCCGGCGTCGGCGTTGGGGTGGTCGTCGCCGTCGGCGGTGGGGTGACCGTCGTCGTCGGGGTGACCGAGTCCGACGGCACCGGGGACGGCGCCGGACGGCAGATCGGCAGTTGTTCGGCCCGCAGCCGCTGGACGATCTTGTCGGCGTCGCTGCGGCTGTTGGCGGTGATGCCCGACGTGACCTGGCGTGCGGGCCGACTGGGTGAGGTCGGCCGTCAGCAGGTCGGTGTGCGTCTGGACGCCGTAGAACTTCAGCGGCCCGAAGGACGAGTCGACGCCCGCGGAACACCGCGACCTGATCGCCGTCGACGCCGACGAAGAACTGCGACTGCGTCCACGAGTAGCCGATCACGCAGGCCGCGATGATCACGGCCAGGGTCAGCACCGTGACGATCGCCGGCCGCAGGATAGCGACGCCGCCGAGCGGGGCTCGACGACCGGCTGCGCGACCGGCTCGGGCCGGTTGATGTTGGCCGCCCGCTCGGCCGGGCTGTCGGTGCGGGTCGGTGTCGGCGTCGTCGGGTCGACGAACGCGCCCGGCGATCACCGGGACGTCGTCGCCGTAGTCGGACGGCGACGACGTCGGCGACGATGCAGGTGACGTTGTCGGGGCCGCCCCCGCGCAGGGCGAGGTCGACGAGCCGGTCGGCGCACTCCTGCGGATCGCCCTCGGCGAGCGTCTCGTACAGCGTCTGGGCCGAGACGACGTCGGACAGGCCGTCAGTGCACAGCAGGTAGCGATCACCCGTCGCGCCTCGCGGATCGAGACGTCGGGGTCGACGGCGGCGCCGGTGAGCGCGCGCAGGATCACCGACTTGCGCGGGTGGTTGGCCGCCTCGTCCAGGGTCAGCCGACCTTGGTCGACCAGGGACTGCACGTAGGTGTCGTCGTGCGTGATCTGCGACAGATGATCACCGCGCATCAGGTAGGCGCGCGAGTCGCCGACGTGGGCCAGTCCGATCTGGGCGCCCGAGAAGCGCAGCGCGGTCAGCGTCGTGCCCATGCCGTCGAGCTCGGGGTCGCGGCTGACCTCGTCGGCGATCCCGCGGTTGGCCTCCTCGACCGCCTTGCGCAGCGCGCTGAGCATGTCGCCGAGCGGGCGATCCTCGTCGAGCGGCTCGAGCGTGCTGATGACGATCTTGCTGGCGACCTCGCCGGCGGCGTGCCCGCCCATGCCGTCGGCGATCGCCAGCAGCCGAGGACCGGCGTACACCGAGTCCTCGTTGTTGCCGCGCACCAGCCCGCGATCGGAGCGGACGGCGTACCGCAGCGTCAGCGGCATCGGCGCGCTCACCGCAGTTCCAGGACGGTCTTGCCGATGCGGATCGGCACGCCGATCTCGAGGATGACCGGGCCGTCGAGCTTGCGTTGGCCGTAGTAGGTGCCGTTGGTCGAGCCGAGGTCCTCGATGAACCACGAGCCGTCCTGCAGGCTGATCCGGGCGTGCCGGGTGCTCGCGTAGTCGTCGGTGAGCACGAGGGTCGAGTCGTTGGCGCGGCCGATCAGCACCGGGGCGCCGGTCAGGCCGATCCGCGTCCCGGTGAGGCCGCCCTCGGTGACGAGCAGGTAGGACGGCCCGCGCGGGCGGGGCGCCTCGGGTTCGGCCCGGCGCGCGCGGCGGCGGGCCGGCGGCGGCACGGCGACGCGGGTCTGCCCGCTCGCGCGCAGGTCGGCCCGGACGACCCGGATGGCGGCCAGCACGAACAGCCAGAGCAGCGCGAGGAAACCGAAGCGCAGCAGCTGCAGCGCCAGCGGCGAGTTCACGCCGAGTCCTGCTGGAAGACCAACTTCGTGTGGCCGACACGGACGACGTCACCGTGACGAAGAACCTGACTGCCGATGGGATGGCCGTTGATCGTCGTCCCGTTCGTCGAGCCCATGTCGTGGACGGTGGCGTACGTGCCGTCGAACTCGACGTTGATGTGTCGGCGCGAGACGCCCTGGTCGAGCAGCTGCAGGTCGGACTCCGAGCCCCGCCCGATGATGTTGCCGCCGCGGCGTAACTCGAAGCGACGTCCGGTGCCGTCGACGATCAGCGCGCTGTGCAGCTGACGGGGCGGCGGCGGCGGAGCGGCGGGCGGCGGCGTGAACTGCGGCGGGGGGCTGTACTGCGGCGGCGCCGGGCGCTCGTGGGGCGGCTGGGTGAGCACCGGGCACGATCGGCAGGGACATCGAGTCGTGCGGCCGGGTGCGCGGTGGCGCGGCGGAGTCCATCCGTGACGCAATGCCGAAGACGCCGGTGTGCAGCTGGTCGTCGAGCGCGAGATAGACCTCGATGTCACCGATGGTGTCCCAGCGGTTCTCGTCCAGGTGCTCCTGGACGAGCTCGGCCAGCGACTGGGTCAGCTGGACCTCCCACGGCGTGAGCCGGTCGTAGTCGGACGGGCTGAGCGTCACGCGGTAGCGGTTGGGAGCCAGCACACGCCCGTTGCCCATCACGTTTCGCTTGTCGGCGGCTTCGCGCTGTAGCGCACTGCCGATCTCGACCGGCTCGACCTGACCCTTGAAGACGCGAGCGAAGGCACCACCGACGAGGCTCTCGAGGCGTCGCTCGAAGCGCTGCGCCAAGCTCACGTCAGCTACCTCCCTCGTCTGCGCCTACATCGGATCCGCATCCAACGGGTCCGAACGATCGTACTGGGGGCGGCTTGGCAGGCCCGAAAACGCGCGCAGGGAGCACTCAGCCGGTGCTGATCGCCGTGACTGGTAACCTTCACGATCGTCACGGGCAAGTGGCGGAATGGCAGACGCGCACGGTTCAGGTCCGTGTACCGGTAACGGTGTGGGGGTTCAACTCCCCCCTTGCCCACCAGGTTCGACTCTGGCCTACAAGGCTCGATTTGTTGGGCGCCGCGCCGCCTGCGCAGACTCCTTCGTCAGCGCTGTCCGAAATAGTCAGGTCGCGAGCATTGCCATTCCTGTGTGTGTCTGATTACATACCCGACATCAGACAAACTCGGGGAGGGTTCATGCACTTGCCACGACGAATCAGCACCATCGGCGCAGCGGTGGCGGCCGCGGCCGTCGCCTCGTTCCTCATCGCTCCGACCGCCGCGCAGGCCAGTACACCGGCCCAGCTGGTGTCGACGGCCGACTCGTCGGTCGCGGTCAGCTGGAGCACACCGTCACTCGCGACGGCCAGCGGCCGGATCACCAACAACGTCCGGACGGGCGGCACCGGACACGCAGGAGCGTCGACCGTCATCTCGATGCTCAACTCGAACGCACCCAAGTCGTACTCGTTCCCGCTGAACCTGCCGAGCGGGGCCAGTGCGGCGCTCAGCGCCGACGGCAGCGTGACGGTGTCGGTCGGCGGGGCCGGAATCGGCGCGTTCCAGAGGCCGTGGGCGACCGATGCGCGGGGCACGTCGCTGCCGACCTCGTACACCCTCAGCCGCGACGGCGCGCGTTACGTCCTCACCCAGCACGTCGACACCCACGGCGCGGTCTACCCGATCACGGCCGATCCGAACTACACCTGGGGAATCATCAGCGGCACCGCGTACTACAGCCGCGGCGAGACCAGCAGCATGCGGTACAGCTGGTACATCACCGGCGTGATCTGCGCGGCGCTCAGCGCCTGGGCCACACCGGCCGCGGGGATCATCTGCGGACTCGAAGCGGGCAGCATCGCCTACACGGCCAACTCGGCCTATGCGGCCGGCAAGTGCATCAAGATCAAGGTGTCGCTGCCGTCCGGAGTCCTGACCCCGGGCAGCTACACCCAGGGGTCCTGCCGATGACGTTCGACACCACCGACAAGATCATCACGGTCGAGCGGATCGCCGTGGTGGGTCTGGCTGGCTATGCCGCCGGCCAGGGCGGGCTGTCCTACCCGGTGGCGGTCGCCATCATCTGCTTCGCCCTGGCCACGCAGATCTGGTGGGCGCTGGCGGCCGGTGCTGATCCCCGAGCGACGGCGATGCGATTCGGGCTGGTCGCGGCGACCCTGGTCGTCGCGTTCGTGACTGGCTTCGCCAGCCCGGTCTCGGCCGGGATCCTCGGTCTCGCCTTCGTCGCCGAGGGCATCTGGCTGGGCCGGGTTCACCCGACCCGGGCGCAATCGGCGTAGTTCCTGCGCCACCTGATCGAAGGGCGCCTTCCGGCAAGCCACGCCGTCCGTGGCGCCGGGAGGCGCCCTTCGTCGCGCGACTGAACCTGATCAAGCCCGTCACCGTGTCCTGGCTAGGCGGCCGTCGTGATCACACGCCGGCCCATCGGCGCGAAGGGTTTTGATCTTCATGAACGGTCGACTGCTTCTTGCGGCCCGAGTAACGCTGACGCTGGTCGTCCTCGCCGGCATGGCGTTCGACGCCTACGTTCACTTCGACCTGGCGGCCGGCTACGACGGCGTACGCAGCGACACGGTCAGCCAGGGAGACCTGTTCCGCGTCGAGGGGACGCTCGCGATCGTTGCCGCCATCGCCCTGGTGTTACTGCCTCGACTGTGGACCGCGCTGCTGGCATTCGTGATCGCCGGTGGCGGCGTGGGCGCCGTCCTGCTCTACCGCTATGTCGATGTCGGTGCGATCGGACCTATCCCGGACATGTACGAACCCCTCTGGTACGCGGAGAAGACACAGAGCGCCTGGGTCGAAGGCATCGCGGCCCTCGCTGCCCTCGCCCTAGCCGCGGTCCTGTTCGCGGCTCGTCACGACGAGCGGACACCGTCGCGGCTTCGGCTGCACCGCGCATCGACCGCTCGCGTCTAGTCCGACGGCTCGGGGGAATCCGCCGGGGGCTCGGACGGCTCGACGGTATCCACCGACGGCTCAAGCGGCTCGGGCGGCTCGGGCGGCTCGACCTCGTCGGCCGTCACGACGGCACTGCTTTCACTTCGGGCATTGGTCTCACTTCGGGCACTGATCTCATTGCGGGCGCTGGTCTCACTTCGGGCACTGTGGGCGCGATCGAGCAGGGCGCCGACCGCGACGCCGGCCAGCCCAGCCGGAATGATCAATAGCAACAGCCAGTCACGGCTGCGGTCGAGCACGACCAGCAAACCGAAGTAGACGCCGAAGATCGCCACGACCGCGGCGATCGACGTCAGCAGCAAGCGACGGGTGCTGACCAACAGCCGCAGGTCCTCGACCGTGCCCGGGTGCGGATCCGACGACTCCAGGCGGCTGCGCCGCTCGCCCGAGGAGTGTCGTCCCATTTCTGCAGTCTCCCCCGCTGGGCCGGACTCGTGCGCGAATGACACGGGATGACACAGCGGACCCCTCCTGGTAGGACTCGACAGATGGACGCCTTCGGCACCGCGCGACGCATCGCGGGTGTCGGCGTCGGCGAATCCCGAGCGCTGGTCGACATCGCGAGGACGGGTGTCATGCGCCCATCCAGCGGTCGGCACGGCGTCGCGATGCTGCGGGCGCTCGGGGCGTACGGCCCGATCGGCGCCGCCGTCGGAGTGGCGGCGGCGGCGCACGGCGATCGCCCGGCGCTCATCGACGAGCGCGGAACACTGACGTTCACCGACCTCGACCGACGGGCGAACGCGGTAGCCAACGCCCTGCGTGAGCGCGGCCTGGCTGCCGGTGACGTGATCGGCGTGCTCTGCCGAAACCACCGTGGCCTGCTCGACGCGCTGTTCGGCACCGGCAAGCTCGGCGCCAAGACGCTGCTGCTCAACACCGACTTCTCGGCACCGCAGCTGCGCGACGTCTGCGAGCGCGAAGGCGCGAAGGCGATCATCTACGACGCCGAGTTCGCCGAGGTCGTCGCGAGCATCGACCCCGAGTTCGGCCGGGTGCTGGCGTGGTCGGACGCAGACACCCAGGCCGGCGACGTCACCCTCGAGGCGCTGATCGCGTCGGCCGCCACGAGCGAGCCACCCAGGCCGTCGACCAAGCCCAAGCTGGTGCTGCTCACCAGCGGCACCACCGGCACTCCCAAGGGCGCCGCCCGCGAACTCGGTCTGCGCCTGGCCCTGCCCGGCGGCTTTCTCAACAAGATCCCGTACCGCTCGCGCCGACGCGTGCTCGTCGCCTGCCCGGTCTTCCACGCGTGGGGGCTGGTCAACACGATGGCGTCGATCGCGCTGGGCAGCACCGTGATCCTGAGCCGGACGTTCGACGCCGCCGGACGTCCTCGATCGGCTCGAGCGGGACGTGGACGTGCTGGTGACGATCCCGATCCTGCTCTCGCGCCTGCTCGCCGAGGGCGCCGGCGACACCAGCCGTCGGGACTTCAGCCGGCTGCGGATCATCGCGCTGTCGGGCTCACCGCTGTCGCCGGAACTGGCCGCGCGGGCCACGGAGTTGTTCGGCGACGTCGTCTACAACCTGTACGGCTCGACCGAGGTGGCCTACGCCTCCATCGCCACGCCGGCCGATCTGCGAGCCGCGCCCGGCACCGTGGGTCGGCCGCCCTACGGCACGACCGTCCGCCTCTACGACGACGATGATCACCGAGGTCGCAGCCGGGCGCAGACCGGCCGGATCTTCGTCGCCAACGGCGCCGAGTTCGAGGGCTACACCGGCGGCGGTAGCAAGGACGTCATCGACGGTCTGATGTCGACCGGCGACGTCGGTCACTTCGACGACAGGGGCTACCTGTTCGTCGACGGCCGCGACGACGACATGATCGTCTCGGGCGGCGAGAACGTCTTCCCGCACGAGATCGAGGAGCTGCTCGCCGAGCACCCGGCGATCGAGGACGCGGTGGTGGCCGGCGTCCCCGACGACGACTTCGGGCAGCGGCTGCGGGCCTACGTCGTCCGGACGCCCGGCGCCCGGCTCGACGCCGACGGCGTACAGGCGCACGTCCGGCAGAACCTGGCCCGGTACAAGGTGCCGCGGGAAGTGATCTTCGTCGACGAGCTGCCCCGCAACCCGGCCGGCAAGGTGATCCGCCGCGAGCTGCCCGACTACCCGGCAGCTGGCACTCCTGACGAGGAGACCCCTGCTACTGGGGCTCCACCTCGAGCGCGGCCAGGATCTGCTCGGTGACGTCGTCGGCCGCCTGGTGGGCGTCCACGTGCCGCAGCACGCCGCGGCCCTCGTAGTAGTCGACCAGCGGGCGCGTCTCGTCCTCGAAGACCTGCAGCCGGTTGGCGACGGTCGCCTCGTTGTCGTCCGCGCGGCCCTCGACCTCGGCCCGGGCCAGGATCCGCTTGATCAACTCTTCGCGCGGGGCGTCGAGGTAGATCGCGTGATCGGCCGAGGCGTCCTCGTCGTCGACAATGTGCCGCACGAGCTCGGCCTGCTCGACCGAGCGCGGGAATCCGTCGAGCAGGTAGCCGTTGCCGTTGGTGATCGCATCCCGGACGGCCGGAAGCACCAGTTCGATGATCACGTCGTCCGGGCACGAGTTCGCCGCGGTCGATGTAGCCCGCCACCTTCAGCCCGATCGGCGTCTGGTCGGCGACCTCCTTGCGCAACAGGTCACCGGCAGCGATGTGCCGCAGCCCGAGTCGCTCGGCGAGCCGAGCACCCTGCGTCCCCTTGCCGGAGCCGGGCGGGCCGATCAGCAGCACGTTCATGGCTCAACCCTCGCATCCGACGATCTTGCTGGCCAAACCGGCCGCCCTCAGCCGACGATGAGTTGCAACTGACGAGACTGGGCGACGAGCTGCCCGGTGCTGTCCCAGATCTCGAAGTCCTCCTCGTGGAAACCGTCGATGAGGTAGTTGGTGCGCACTCGACAAGCCAGCCAGCCCGGCGCCGGACGCGCTCGCACGTAGACCGTCAACTCGACGGTGGTCGTCGCGAACTCGCCCAGCTCGAAGACGACCGGGAACGTCATGTCGACGAGCGACGCCAGGGCAAGGGTGTCGGCCGGCTCGCCGTCGGCCAGCCGCATCCAGAACTCGGCCGCCGGCACCCCGCTCGGCGCGCCGGTGAACCAGCCGGGCGTGGCCGGCCACCGCGGTGTCGGTGCGCGCCACGATGCTGTCGTCGGGCAGGTCGATCCCGACGCGGAGATCGAGACACTCGTCCGGGGCCGGAAGGTCCGGCGGCGAGCCCAGCACGCTCGTCCGGCCGGTCACCGCGCCCAGGTCGGCGAACGTCGCGACGACCCGCAAACCCTCTGACCCGCCCTGGACGAGGTGCGCCTCGCCGACCGAGAGCCGGCGTCCCCCGCGCACCCGCTGCGTCTCGACCGTTGCCGGTCCCGGCCGCACCGGACGCAGATACGTGGCACTCACCGCCAGCGGGTCGGGGTGATCCAGTTCGGCCGCCAGCGCGCGCAGGCAGACGGCCAGGCCGTACCCACCGTTGACGTTGCCGGCGGGCAGGGTGAAGCGGGTGGACAGGTCCGCCGCGTATCGACCCGGCTGGACGAGTCGCACAGCTGCGTCGTGGGAGAGGGCGTGCACACCTCGAACCTAGCGAGCGAGCAAGATGGGCGAATGGACACCACGGGCTGGATCACCGGACAGCTGTTCCTGCAGACGGTCGACGACGGCGAGGTGCAGATCGTCAGCGATTTCCTCAACGCCCGCGGTATCGCCTTCCAGGTGCTCACCCTCAGCGAGCGCATGACCCTCGACCCGTCCGAGCCCGAGCAGGCGGTCTCGACCGACCGATTCAGCATCGCCATCCAGCTCGGCGGCTTCCCACAGGTGGTCGGCCCGGTGCTCAACGAACTGATCCAGCGCTCGCACGGCGGCGGCTGGCAGGCCGAGCTCCAGACGTGAGCCCGCGCCTGCGGCTCACACAGCACGGACACAGGCTACGCCAGGACGGTCGAGCACATGGCTGACGAGCACAGGACGATCGAGCCGCACGAGCCGAGCAGCATCCAGGCTCCCAGCCAGCAGCAGCCCGAGGAACAGCTGCGACGCCGCCCGCCGAGTCCGTCCCGGGCTACAGCGCCGGCTACCAGCCCGCCGACTACCGCCACCGCCGACTACCCGACCTACGTCCACCCGAGCCTACGGCTACGGCGGCTACGCGAGCAGCCTGCGTACGCGGCGGCGCCGCCGTACGCGCAGCCGAGCCGACCGACACCAGCCGGCGACGCCGGCCGATCGCCGAGCCGTCGGGTCGGCCGCGGCGCACCATCCTCATCGCCGCGGTCGTCGCCGCCGTGATCGGCGGCGGCGTGGGCGCGGCCACCGTCGCGGTCGCCGACCACACCGGCTCGCGGACCGTGTCCAGCGGCATCACCGTCACCAACCAGACCGCGGCCAACACCCCGAAGCTCGACGGCACGGTCAGCGCGGCCGCCGCCAAGATCATCCCGAGCGTCGTCACGATCGACGTCACCGGCTCGAACGAGGCCGGCACCGGATCGGGCGTGATCCTGCGCGACGACGGCTACATCCTCACCAACAATCACGTCGTCGCGGTCGCCGGTTCGAGCGGCTCGATCCAGATCCTGACGTCGGACGGTCGCACGGCCAGCGGCGAGCATCGTCGGCACCGACGAGTCCGACGATCTGGCGGTGATCAAGATCGAGCCTGACCGGGCTGACCGCCGGCCACGTTCGGCAAGTCGAGCTCGCTGGTCGTCGGGCAGACCGTCGTGGCCGTCGGCGCCCCGCTGGGCCTGTCGAACACCGTCACCTCAGGCATCGTCAGCAACATCGCGCGTCCGGTGCAGACGGGCGACTCGACGTGCGACTGGCCGTCTTCAACGCCATCCAGACCGACGCCCCGATCAACCCGGGCAACTCCGGCGGCCCGCTCGTCGACCTGAACGGCACCGTCATGGGCATCGACGCCGCCATCGCCTCGGCCGATTCGGGCGGCGTGACCGTGCCGGGACAGACGACGCAGTCGGGCAGCATCGGCATCGGCTTCGCCATCCCGTCCGACGAGGCGAGCCGCATCGCCGGCGAGCTGATCGCCACCGGCAAGGCCACCCACGCGGTGATCGGCGTGAGCGTCGACACGTCGTCGACCGCCACCACCGCGGGCGCGACGATCTCGGCGGTCACCGCCAACAGCCCGGCCCAGCAGGCCGGACTGGCCGACGGGCGACATCGTCACCAAGGTCAACAGTCAGCTCATCACCGCCAACGTCGACCTGGTCGCCGCGATCCGGTCGTACGCGCCCGGGTCGAAGGTGACACTGACCTACACCCGCGGCGGAACCACTCACACCGTCGACGTCACGCTGGGGACGGCATCGAGCTGACTCAATCGCGCGTGTCAATGACAGAAAGTGATCGCCGTCAACGATCTCGGCTGTCCCGCCCGCCCGGTCGAGGGCGGAGGCGACTAGTATTGCTGTCGCTCTCAGTATTGACTTAACGCGGATCTTTTGTCAGAGTTCGTATGCGCGAGGCTGGTGGGACATCCGTCCCGTCGAACACGGCGGCCCCCCGTTTGCCGTGACCGAAGCCGACCTCGACGTCGTCTGAGCCGGCCGGTCGGATTCCCCCGCCCGATCCGCGCCGCTCGGACCGGAGCCCCGGCCGGACCCCCGCCAGCCGGGGCTCCACCAATTTCAGGCGGCCACGTCGCCGGTGCAGGTCGGCGTGGCGCTCAGGACTTGGACTGAGTGGCCCGAGCCGCCGCCCGGCGGCGACGAGCGCGAGCGGCCGGGGTGTCGGCGTCGTCGTCCTCGACGGGCTTGCGGGACTTGGCCGACGGGGTCGCGGCCTCGTCCGGCGCGCCCGCCTTGCGCTTCGCTGATCACGCGTTGCCGGACTCGACGTCGATCCGCTCGCCACCGGAGTTGTCGCCGACCTCTTCGCGGGTGGCCTGCAGGCGTCGCTTCTCTTCGTCCATGTGGCGCTTGGACGGGTTGAACAGTGTGTCGAGGCCCCACTGCGTCATGAGTCCAGGTTACGCGCAATCGGTGGGCGCGCCGAGAACAGCTGAGCAATGGCGGTGAACCGGTTCAGCAGCCGCCCTGCAGGAACGCCCGCACGTAGCCCGCGCTCTGATAGACGTACTGGTACGCCCACTGCGCCGGCGAGATGGATCTGGTGGGCCGACACCACCTCGACCGGTCCCGTCGAGGCAGCGATCGAAGATCATCCGGGCCCGCGAGACGTGGAACTTCGACGTCACCACGACGACGGTCGTCCAGCCGTGGGTGAGCGCCATCCGACGGGTCTGCCTCGGCCTCGCCGCGCGTGGTGCCCGGATCGGGCTTGAAGCACGTCGCGTCGCACGCCGGCCGGCGGGTGGGCGCACAATTCTGCGCCGCCCGCCCGAACCCGGTCGGCCGGCACCGAGATCAGCAGCTGGTCGGCGACGCCCTCGGCCACCAGTCGCTCGCGCCTCGGCCAGCCGGTAGTTGTCGGGCGGCCCGAGCACGACGACCGCGTCGGCGTGGGTGACCCGGTTGATCGTCGGATGCTGGACGACGAGGAAGCAGGCCACGAGCCAGGCGACGAACAGGACGGCGACGAAACCGATCAGATAGCGCAGAGCCCGCCGCGGACGGCGCTCGACTCGACCGCGTCACGGTCGGCTTGTCGTCGGCACCAGGAGAACCTACCTTCGTCGCATTTCACACGTACGCTCGATGCCGTGCCTGAACTGCCCGAGGTCGAAGCCCTCGCCGCGTTCCTGCGCGAGCGGGCGACCGGCCGCGTCGTCACGCGGGCCGACGTCGCCGCGATCAACGCGGTCAAGACGTTCGACCCGCCGCTGTCGGCGATGTACGGCTCGCCGGTCACCGGCGCCTCGCGACACGGCAAGTTCCTCGACCTGGACGTCGACGGCCTGCACCTGATCATCCATCTCGCCCGCGGCGGCTGGCTGCAGTGGCGCGAGCAGCTCTCCCCGGCTCCGCCCAAGCCCGGACGCGGTCCGTTGGCGTTCCGCCTGCACCTGGCGCCGGCGTTGTCAGCTGACGAGTCCGACGGCGGCCCGGCGTCCGGCTTCGACGTCACCGAGGCCGGCACCCAGAAGCGGCTGGCCGTCTATCTCGTCCGCGACCCGCAGGACGTGCCGGGCATCGCCCGGCTCGGTCCGGACGCGCTCGCGCGTGACCGAGACCCAGCTGGCGAGCTGCTGCGCGCTCAGCGGTCGCAGATCAAGAAGGTGCTCACCGAGCAGACCGTGATCGCCGGCATCGGCAACGCCTACTCCGACGAGATCCTGCACGCGGCCCGGCTCTCGCCGTTCAAGATCGCCGCCAAGCTCGACGACGACGAGATCGCCCGCGTCCACGAGGCGATCGGGCGGGTCCTCACCGACGCGGTCAGCCGGTCGGTCGGGCAGAAGGCGGCCACCCTCAAGGGTGAGAAGCGCAGCGGGCTGATCGTCCACGGCCGGGCCGGCCTGCCCTGCCCGGTGTGCGGCGACACCGTGCGCGAGGTGTCCTTCGCCGACAAGTCCTTCCAGTACTGCCCGACCTGCCAGACCGAGGGTCGCGAGCTGGCCGACCGGCGGCTGTCCAAACTGCTGCGCTGACCACCGCTGAGACAATGAAGCCGTGAACCCGTTCTCGATCCCGACCGTCACCCTGGCCGAGCTTCCCGCCGACGCGACGCATCGTCGACGTCCGCGAGGACCACGAATGGGAGGCCGGGCACATCGACGGCGCGCGGCACATCCCGATGAACAGCATCCCGGCGACCCTGCAGCACGACGCCGACGCGCCTGACGCCCGACACCCGCGATCTACGTCATCTGCGCGATGGGCGGCCGTTCGGCGCAGGTCGCGGCCTGGCTCAACCAGCAGGGCTACGACGCGGTGAACGTCGCCGGCGGCATGCACGCCTGGGAGGACGCCGGCCGTCCCATGATCAGCGAGACCGGAGCCGAACCGACCGTGATCTAGGCGCCGGCCGGGTGTGATCCGACGGCGAGTTGCGTGCACATCCAGCGGACGAGCGGGCAAGATCGACGCCGTGAGCCCGCGCGGTCAACAGTGATCACGCGCAGCGGACGGCTTCCCGCGCGCGCGCGTGGCCCGGCCGTTGGTCGTCGCCCACCGCGGTGCGTCGTCGACCGTCGCCGAGCACACCCTGGGCGCCTACACCTCAGCGATCGAGTCCGGCGCCGACGCGCTCGAGTGCGACGTCCGGCTGACCCGCGACGGACACCTCGTCTGCGTCCACGACCGGACGGTCGACCGGACCTCGGACGGCCGGGGCGTCGTCAGCGAACTCGACCTGGCCCGGCTGCAGGCACTGGACTTCGCGTCCTGGCACGACAAGTGGCCCGATGCCGCCGACGACCTGCTGCACGACGAGCCCTACCTCGCCGGCGTCGCGCCCGACCGGATCGACGCGAAGGGCCAGGTGCTGCGCCTCGAGACGCTGCTCGAACTGGTCCGCGACGCCGATCGAAGCGTCCGGATGCTGATCGAGACCAAGCACCCGACGCGCTACGGCGGCCTGGTCGAGAAGGAACTCGTCCGGGTGCTGGCCCGGTTCGGCTGGGCGGGCGAACCGGGTCCCGATCGCCGCCGTCAGCCGGACGAGGCGGCCCGGGTGATCGTCATGAGCTTCGCGCCGACCGCCCTGCGGCGCATCCGGCTGCTCGCGCCCGAACTGCCGACCGTCCTGCTGATGGACCGGCTGCTGCCCGGCCGGCGCGAGGCGATCCTGCCCGGCCGGCGTCGGCATCGCCGGGCCGGGAATCCACCTCATCCGGGCCGACCCCGAGTTCGTCGACCGGGCCCACGCCCGGGGCAAGCAGGTCTACGTCTGGACCGTCGACGACCCGGCCGACCTCGACCTGGTCCGTTCCCTGGGCGTCGACGCGGTCATCACCAACCGCCCGGCCGAAACCATCGAGGCCATCGATTCCCGTGCCTGACCTTGCGTTTCGAGTGATCCCCAGCTGGGTAGGCCGTCCCGGACCAGTCCACATCGAGGGAAGTTCAGCCCAGCTCGTGACAAGGCTAAAAGTGCCGGCTCAGCCGTCGAGCGCGGCTGTCGTCAGGCAGCGCATCTCGGCGGACCTGGCGCGTGCCGGGCTCCCCGAGGGCCTGATCGACGACGTGGTGCTGGTCGCGACCGAGCTGTTCAGCAACGCGCTGCGTCATGCGCGTTCGCTGCCCGACGATCAGCTCGACATTCGCTGGGAGGTCCGCCAGGACTCGGTGTCGATCAAGGTCACCGACGGCGGTGGCCGGCACCAGCCGCACGTCCGTCACCCCGGACCGGCGGAGACGAACGGGCGGGGCCTGTCGATCGTCGAGACCCTGGCCGAGGAGTGGGGCGTCGAAGAGGGCGCCGCGACCGCGACCGTCTGGGCGACCCTGCGCGCGTAGGCACCGCCCGGCTCAGCTCGGCAGGCCGCGCATCACCCGCAAGGCGACCGACAGCACGGCCAGGTCGACGGTCTCGCGCGACAGCGCTTCGGCCAGCGTGGCGCGGGCGCGGGCCACCCGCTCCTCGTTGGCCGCCTCCCACACCGCCGTCCGCTCGGGCCCCGACAGCGCGGGGTCGGTCGATCGCAGGACCGACGACGTGATCGCCGACAGGGCCGTGTAGACGTCATGACGCAGGGCCGCGCGGGCCAGCGACGTCCACCGGTCGGTGCGCGGCAGCAGGGTGATCGCGGTCAGCATCGCGTCGACGCTGAAGCGCTCGGACAGTGCGAAGTGCAGCTCGGCCACCTCGGCCGGCGTGCGACTCGGCCGCGTTCGCGATCTCGACCACGTCGAGCAGCAGGAACGTGTTGAGCAGTTCGCTGATGCGCAGCGACAGCTCACGCGGCAGACCGAGCGCGACCAGTCGGTCGACCTCGGCGTAGAGGGTCTCGCGCTCGCCGCCGCAGAGCAGGTCGGTGACGCGCGGCGACAGCTCGGCGATCGCCGGACCGAAGCGTTCGACCTCGCTGGCCACGTCGGCGATCGGGAAGCGGACGTCGACGAGCCATCGCGTGGCCCGGTCGAGCAGCCGGCGGATCTCCTGGTAGCCAGCGTGCTGCGCCGCGGTGGGGACCTTGTTGTCGAGCGCCTCGATGTCGTCCCAGAGCTGTTGCAGGCCGAACACCTCGCGGGTGATCACGTACGCGCGGGTGATCTGCGCCTGATCGGCGCCGGTCTCCTCGGCCGCGCGATGGACGAACGACGTGCCGGCCCGGTTGATCATGTCGTTCACCACGCAGGTGCTGATGATCTCGCGGTGCAGCGGATGCGCGGTCAGCTCGTCGCGGAACCGCTCGGCGATCTCGGGTGGGAAGTAGCTGCGCAGGACGGCCGCGAACCACGGCTCGTCGGGCAGCGTCGAATCGGTGATGTGCGCGGTGAGGGTGATCTTGGCGTAGGCGGCGAGCACCGCCAGTTCCGGCGAGGTCAGCCCGGCGCCGGCCGCCTCGCGCGTCGCGATCTCCTTGTCGCTGGGCAGGAACTCGATCTCGCGGTCGAGCTCGCCAGCCTGCTCGAGCGCGCGCAGCACGCGACCGGCCACCGTGATCAACGCCTGGGAGTTGCGCCGTCCCATGCCCAGCAGGACGTTCTGCAGGTAGTTGTCGCGCAGCACGAGGGCGCCGACCTCGTCGGTCACGGCCGCGAGCAGCTGATTGCGCTGGTTGCGGTCGATCGAACCCGCCGCCACCGCGCGATCGAGCAGGATCTTGATGTTGACCTCGTGGTCGGACGTGTCGACGCCGGCCGAGTTGTCGATGGCGTCGGTGTTGATGTGGCCGCCGCCCCGCGCGTACTCGATGCGGCCCAGTTGGGTGAGGCCGAGGTTGCCGCCCTCGCCGACGACGCGGCACCGCAACTCGATGCCGTCGACCCGGACGACGTCGTTGGCCTTGTCGCCGGCCGCCGACTGCGGTTCGGTGCTCGCCTTGACGTACGTCCCGATGCCGCCGTTCCACAACAGGTCGACCGGGCTGAGCAGGATCGCGCGGATCAACTCGATCGGCGTCAGGTGCTCGGTGCCCTTGGGCAGGTCGAGCCGGACGGCCACCTCGGGGCTGATCGGGATCGACTTGACGGTCCGCGGATAGACCCCGCCGCCCTTGGAGATCAACCCGGCGTCGTAGTCGGCCCAGCTCGAGCGTGGCAGGTCGAAGAGCCGCCGCCGCTCGGCGAACGAGACGCCCGGGTCGGGATCGGGGTCGAGGAACACGTGCCGGTGATCGAACGCCGCCACGAGCCGCAACTGCTCGGACAGCAGCATCCCGTTGCCGAACACGTCACCGGACATGTCACCGATGCCGACGACCGTGAACGGCTGAGTCTGGGTGTCGACGCCCAGCTCGCGGAAGTGGTACTTCACCGACTCCCACGCGCCACGGGCGGTGATGCCCATCGCCTTGTGGTCGTAGCCGACCGACCCGCCGCTGGCGAAGGCATCGCCCAGCCAGTAGCCCCGGCGCACCGCGATCTCGTTCGCGATGTCGCTGAACGTCGCGGTGCCCTTGTCGGCGGCGACCACGAGATAGGGATCGTCGGCGTCGTATCGGCGGGTCGACATCGGCGGCTCGACGGTGCCGTCCGGTGCGTAGTTGTCGGTGAGGTCGAGCAGGCACGAGATGAACGTCTTGTAGCAGGCCACGCCCTCGGCGAGCCAGGCGTCGCGATCGAGCGCCGGGTCGGGCAGTTGCTTGGCGACGAAGCCACCCTTGGCGCCGACCGGCACGATGACGGCGTTCTTGACCATCTGCGCCTTGACCAGGCCGAGCACCTCGGTGCGGAAATCCTCGCGCCGGTCCGACCAGCGCAGCCCGCCGCGAGCCACGGGTCCGAAGCGCAGGTGCACACCCTCGACCCGGGGCGTGTAGACCCAGATCTCGAAGCGCGGGCGCGGAGCCGGCAGGTCGGGCACCAACCGCGGGTCGATCTTGATTGCGAGCACGGCCGAGGTCGGTGCACCGGTGTCGTCCCGGAAGCGATAGGCGTTCGTCCGGACGGTCGCCCGGATCACCGCGAGCAGGGACCGCAGGATCCGGTCCTGGTCGAGGCTCGCCACCGCGACCAGGTCGGCCTCGATGGACTCGGCGTGGCTGATCTCGCTGTCGCCGACGGTCTGGACGGTGCCCACGTGCTCCGGGTCGAAGCGGACCTCGAACAGCTCGACGAGCTTGCGCGCGATGCTCGGATTCTCGACCAGCGCCTGTTCCATGTAGCCCTGGCTGTAGGTGGTGCCGGCCTGCCGCAGGTACTTCGAGTAGGCCCGCAGGACATTGGCCTGCCACCAGTCGAGCCCGGCCCGCGGCACGAGCGCGTTGAAGCCGTCCTGCTCGATCTCGGCCCGCCAGAGCAGTCGCAGCGTGTCGATGAACGCGGTGGTGTCGGTGCCGGTGCGGTCGTCCTCGAGGTGGCTGCCGGCCGGCACCCGCAGGCCGAAGTCGTAGATCCAGGCGATCGTGCCGTCCGGGCGGGTGATCTCGTAGGGCCGCTCGTCCAGTACCTCGATGCCCATCTGGACGAAGATCGGCAGGGCCCGCGCGAGCGACAGCGACTGCCCGGTCCGATAGACCTTCAGCCGCCGGTCGGCGCCGTCGTCGGCCGCCGGGGTGTAGACGGCGAAGCCCAGGCCGTCGTCGTCGGGCAGGGCTTCGAGGGCGGCGATGTCGACCACCGCGGTCGACGCCCCGAAGTCCTCCTTGTACGCCTCGGGCAGCGCGCCGGTGTAGCGGCGCCGACGGCGGTTCGCCTCCTCTTCGGGCAGCGCGAGGTCGAGCAGGTCGGACAGGTCGTCGCTCCAGCGGCGGGTGACGCTCGCGACCTCGATCTCGACCAGTCGTCGGTCGACGTCCAGATCGGTTCCCGGACGCAGTGCGATCAGGAACTGCATGCGGGCCAGGCCGAGCTCGACGATGCGGTCGTCGCGGGTGGCGATCTCGCCCGGCCAGTACTTGGTGATCGTCTCGCGCACCCGCCGACGCGTCTCGGGGCCGAAGCGGTCAGCGGGCAGATAGACGAGGACGGTGACGAAGTCGCGGTTGAGGTGCGTACGCGCGAACACGCCGACGGTCTGGTGCTCGGCCCGATCGACGACGAGCGGGGCCAGCCGTAGCAGGTCGCCCGTCGGTGCCTCGAGGAGCTCGTCGCGGGGCAGCGTCCGCAGCGCGCCCAGCAGCTGACGCGCCGTGTGGCTGTTCGGGCGCACACCGCTGCGCTGCAGGACCTCGGCGATGCGGCGGCGCACGACCGGCACGCGGCCGACCGTCCCGTCCTCGGCGTTGGTGATCAAGCCGAGGAACACGTGGACGCGCTGGGGCTCGGCGCCGCGCCCCGGGGTGATCACGGTGACGCAGTCGTAACGCGCCGACCGGCGCACGGTCGAGACCAGCGGCGACTTGAAGATCACCAGCGGGGCCCCGCTGCGGAAGGCCGGCAGCAGCTCGAGCGGCGAGATCGCGGCGGCGCCCCGCAGCACCCCGCTCTCGTCGGTGCTGCCGGTCTTGCGGGTCATGGCCAGCTCGTTGGCCGAGTACGACGCGTGCCCCAGGATCATGAAGTTGCCGTCGGCCAGCCACCGCAGCAGTTCGGCCGCCTCGATCGAGGTCTCGCGGTCGAACTGGCCGGGATCGCCGGCGATGTCGTCGGCGAGCTCCAGGATCAGGTGATACATCTGCGGGCGCGTCCTCGGCCGACGTGCTCGACATCGTCGAGCACCCGCCGCACATCGGCCACCACGTCGGTGGTCTCCGCCGCCGGCAGGCAGGCGATCTCGAGATGGATCCACGCCTCGGCGATCGCCCCGGCCGGAACCTGAGCGGTGTCCTCGACATCCAGGACCTCGATCAATCGGCCGTCCTCGTCCCGCACGACCACGATCTGCGGGTGCAGCACGCTCTCGATCGGATGCATCGAGCGGTCGAGTTCGGCCCGCAGCGAGTCGATCAAGAACGGGGCGTCGTCGGCGACGATGTCGATGGCGGTGGTCTCGCCGTCCAGATCCCGGGCTTCGACCAGGATCGCCCGCTGGGCCCGGCGCTGCCCGAGCTCGAGGTGCGCCCGAGCGAGGTCGCCCAGGCTGCTGGCCGGGCGTCCGGGTAGTTGGGTCGATGCGTGAGCCAGGTAGCGGCGCACGAAGACGTCGGTGTCGACGGCCTCGCTCATGTCGGGGTCACCTCGTTGTGACGGATCGAGAAGGGTTCTCTGCGCATCCTGTCACTTGTGAGCCGCCTGGTGCGCAGGCATCTCATGTTCCTCTCCCATCGCGACCAGCTGCCGCAGGCAGTGATCGCGCAGCGGTTCCGGGAAGTCGTCGGCCAGCCGGTTGAACATCACCCGGCCGTCGCGGCGGGTGACGACCAGCCCGGCGCCGCGCAGCAGCCGCAGCGCGTAGGACACCGCGTCCTCGCTGACCTCGAGCGCGAGCGCGAGATCGCCGACGCACATCTCCTCGGCGACGTCCAGGGCGTAGATGAGCCGCAGTCGTACGGGGTCGGCCAGCATGCCGAGGACGGTCGGCCAGGCGCGCCGTGTCCGGCACCGACGGCAGCCGCGACTTGGCGTGGGCCACCCGGTCGGCGTCGATGGGGTGCGCGTGGTCGCTCATCAGTGGGCCTTTGCGGGTCCGAAACGGTGCTGGCAGTGATCGGAGCAGAACCAATATTGCGTCCCGTCCAACGTCATCGTCGCAGGCGCGTGCTGTTTGTCCACCTGCATCCCGCACACCGGGTCGGTGGCGAACCGATCGTCGACTGCGCCGCTGCGGTGCAGGACGAACACGCCGGCCAGGACAATCAGCGCGATCACGTTCAGAACGGTCGTGTAGTTCCAGGCGAACCCGGTAGCGACGATCGGCGGTCGGACGATCGGGAAGCGGAACATGCGACGGCGCGCAGCAGGTACTGGGTGATCAGGCCACCCAGGCTCATGACCGACCAGAACGTCGCCAGCAGGCGCACGGTGATCGCGAGACCGAAGTAGCGGCGGTAGATCATCAGCAGCGGCAAGGTGATCAGGTCGGCGAAGACGAAGCTGACCACCCCGCCGAAGCCGATGCCGCCCTGCCACAGCGCCGCGGCGAGCGGGACGTTGCCGACGCTGCAGACGAAGCTCAGGATCGCCAGCAGCGGACCGAGCACCGCATTCTCGAGATCGGACGCAAAGCCGTGACCGGTCAGGAAGAGCGTCGCTCCAGGCGTGGGTCGGCACCAGCGCGGCCAGGAAACCGGCGACCAGGAAGCCGATCACCAGCTCGCGCCGGATCATGGTCAAGTCGCTGATCGTGTAGCCCGACGCGGTCGCGCCAGCCCCGGCGGCTCCGGAGCCGGCGGGCGAGGGGCTGATCTTCGGCCGGGGCCTCGGCGTCGGGCGCGTCGGGCGCATCCGGTGCGTCCAGCCGGGCGCGGGCATCGGCCAGCCACCGCTCGGGGATCACGCGCGGCAGCACGAGGCCGAGCAGAACGATCATGATCGCGCCGCCGACGAACTCGGCGAGGGCGAACTGCCAGCCGATCAGTAGCCAGAGCACGATGCCGAGTTCGACGACCAGGTTCGTGCTGGCGACCATGAAGACCATGGCGGCGGTGAAGTCCGCACCGCGGGCGAACAGCGTCTTGGCCAGCGCGGACGAGGCGTAGGAGCACGACGAGCTGATCACGCCGAAGAACGACGACCGGGCCAGGGTCGCCGGCCGGTGATCGCCCAGCGACCCGCTGCATCTCGTCCGCGAGACGAAGGCCTGCACCGCACCCGACAGCGTGAAGCCGAGTACGAGCGCCCAGAGGGTCGCCCAGAACATGAAGAACGCCTCGTCCAGCCCGTGGCCGATCCCGTGGAAGAACTGCATGCCGCGCCCCCATCCGTACATCCGTACGGATATAAGGTTTACGCCGCGCGCCGTGTTCCCGCAACCCGGGTCAGACGAGGGCGGCGGCAACTTCCAGGAAGGCGTCGTTCTCCTGCTTGGCGCCGACGGTCACCCGAACGCCGTCGCCCGCCGAACGGCCGGACGATGATCTTGCGGTCCTCGCAGTCGCGCGGCCCACTCGAGCGTCCGCTCACCCAGCGGCAGCCAGACGAAGTTGGCCTGGGACGGCGGCACCTCGTAGCCGATCCGGATGCAGCTCGTCGCGGACCCGTTCGCGCTCGCCGACGATCTCGCCGACCCGCTCCATCAGCTGGGCCTCGGCCTCGGGCTCGAGGCTGGCCAGTGCGGCCTCCTGGCTCAGCTGGGTCACGGCGAACGCCGTCTGCGTCTGGCGCAGGGCGGTGGCCACGGACGGGTCGGCGGCGATGCCGTAGCCGACGCGCATCCCGGCCAGCCCGTACGCCTTCGAGAACGTCCGCAGCACGATCAGGTTCGGGTGATCGCGCCAGATAGGTGAGCCCGTCCGGCACGTCGCGGTCGGTGACGAACTCGCGGTAGGCCTCGTCCAGGACGACCAGGACGTCGTCGGGCACCACGTCGAGGAACCGATCCAGCGCCGCCCGGCCGACGGCCGTCCCGGTCGGGTTGTTCGGGTTGCAGACGAAGATCAGCCGGGTCTTGTCGGTGATCCGCGGCCGCCATCGCCTCGAGGTCGTGCACGTGATCGCGCAGCGGCACCTGCACGCTCACGGCCCCGCCGACCGCGGCCACGATCGGGTACGCCTCGAACGAGCGCCACGCGTAGAGCACCTCGTCGCCGGCGTCGACCGTCGACTGGACGAGCTGCCCGCACAGCGACACCGAGCCGACGCCGACCGCGACCTGCGACGCGTCGACCTCGTACCGGTCGGCGATGCGCTGGGTCAGCTCGACCGAGAAGCTGTCGGGGTAGCGGTTGATGTGCGCGGCCGCCGCGGCGATCCGTTCGACGACGTGCGGCAGCGGCGGATAGGACGTCTCGTTGCTGGCCAGCTTGATCGCGCCGGGCACCGTCCGTCCCGGCACGTAGGCCGGCAGCGTCTCCAGCGTGGGGCGCAGCCGAACCGTCATCGTCGTTCCTCCGCTCGCGGTTTGTAGCGCTCGACTCGCGCCTTGCGCCCCTTGATCAATGTCGCCGACAGCGCCTTGATCACCTCGTCGGCGTTGGCCTCGGGCACCTCGACCACCGAGAACTTGTGGGTGATCTCGATGGCGCCGATCTGGCGACCGGACAGGCTCGACTCGCCGGCGATCGCCCCGACCAGGTCCTGCGGACGGATCTTGGCCGCGTGGCCGAGGCTGACGAAGATCCGCGCCGTCGGCCCGATGTTCCGCTTCGGTGGTCGTTCGGCGCTTGCGGGGACCGTCGTCGTGCTTCGGCGGTGCCGCTTCGGGGATCTCGTCGTGGTCGTCGTCGGCGCCGCCGCTCGCCTCGTGGGCGAGCTTCACCGCGGCGAGCGCGACCTCCATCAGGTCGTAGTCGTCGGTCAGCGTCTCGACGATCACCCGGTACTGCTCGTAGTCGGCGTCCTGCAACTGCTCGGCCAGCGCCGAGCGGGTCAGCTCGAGGCGGCGGGCGCGCAGGTCGGCGACCGTCGGCAGCTTCTCGACCGTGATCGTCTGCTTCGTGGTCTTCTCGATCGTCTTCAGCAGCCGGTGCTGGCGGGGCTCGACCAGCGTGATCGCGACGCCGTCGCGGCCGGCTCGCCCGACCCGTCCGATGCGGTGGACGTAGGACTCCGGCGCGGACGGCACGTCGTAGTTGACGACATGGGTGAGGTGATCGATGTCCAGGCCGCGCGCGGCGACGTCGGTCGCGACGAGCAGGTCGGCGGTCTGGTTGCGGACCCGGCTCATCACCCGGTCGCGCTGCTCCTGAGTCATGCCGCCGTGCAGCGCCTCGGCGCGGTAGCCGCGGCCGGTCAGCGATTCGCTGAGCGTGTCGACCTCTTCGCGCGTCCGGCAGAAGATGATCGCCGCGGTCGGCGCCTCGACGTCGAGGATCCGGCCCAGCGCGTTCGGCTTGTGCTGGCGCGGTACGAGGTAGGCCGTCTGCCGAACCCGCGCGGTCTCGGCCGAGCTCGACTCCCGGCGGATCTTCACCCGGACGGGGTCCTTGAGGTGCTGCTGGACGATGCCGTTCAGCCGCGCCGGCATGGTGGCCGAGAACAGCACCGTCTGCCGGTCGGCCGGCACCTCGTTCAGGATCGCCTCGATGTCCTCGGCGAAGCCCATGTCGAGCATCTCGTCGGCCTCGTCGAGCACCACGACCTGCAGCGCGTCGAGGTCGAGCGTCTTGCGGCTGAGGTGGTCGATCGCCCGTCCGGGCGTGGCGACCACGATGTCGACGCCGGCCTCGAGCGTCTTGATCTGACGGAAGATCGGCGAGCCGCCGTAGATCGGCAGCACCCGCGCGCCGAGTTCGCGGCCGTAGCGATGCACGGCCTCGCTGACCTGCATCGCCAACTCCCGGGTCGGCACCAGGATCAAGGCGTACGGACGCTTGTTGTCCTTCGGGAGCTTCTGCAGCAGCGGCAGCGCGAACGCGGCCGTCTTGCCGGTGCCGGTGGCCGCCTGGCCGAGCAGGTCACGCCCGGCCAGCAGCTGCGGGATGGCCTCGCGCTGGATGGGCGTGGGCTCCTCGTAGCCGAGTGCGTCCAGCTGGCGCTGGAGCTCGGGACGCAGGTTCAGGTCGGCGAACGTCGACACGTCCCGCTCGGAAGGGGACTCAGGCTGATCTTCGGGCTCACTCACACCTCAACCCTCCCACGTCCAGCGCCCAGGGCCCCGGCTCAGAGGTTGCCGCGGCGATCCTGCTCGCGCTCGATGGCCTCGAACAGCGCCTTGAAGTTGCCCTTGCCGAAGCCGAGCGACCCGTGCCGTTCGATGAGCTCGTAGAAGACGGTCGGACGGTCGCCCACCGGGGCGGTGAAGATCTGCAGCAGGTAGCCGTCCTCGTCGCGGTCGACCAGGATGCCGCGGGACTTCAGCTCCTCGACCGGCACCCGGACGTTGCCGATGCGCGCGCGCAGCTCGGGGTCGTCGTAGTACGAGTCGGGCGTGGGCAGGAACTCGACGCCCCGGGCCCGCATCTCGTCGGCGGTGCGCAGGATGTCGTTGGTGGCCAGCGCGATGTGCTGCACGCCGGCGCCGTTGTAGAACTCCAGATACTCGTCGATCTGCGACTTGCGCTTGGCGATCGCCGGCTCGTTGAGCGGGAACTTGACGCGGTGGTTGCCGTTGCTGACGACCTTGCTCATCAGCGCCGAGTAGTCGGTGGCGATGTCGTCGCCGATGAACTCGGCCAGGTTCACGAAGCCCATGACGCGGTTGTAGAAGTCGACCCACTCGTCCATCCGGCCGAGCTCGACGTTGCCGACGCAGTGGTCGACCGCGCTGAACAGGCGCTGCACAGGCGCTCCGCTCTGGGCGCGCGCGCACGAAGCCGGGCAGGTAGACGCCGTGGTAGCTGCGAACGGTCGATCAGGGTGTGGCGGGTGTCGCCGTAGATCGCGATGGCGGCCAGGCGCACGGTGCCGTCGTCGTCACTGAGCTCGTACGGCTCGTCCAGGATCGTCGCGCCGCAGCGCCGGGCCTGCTCGACGCACTTGTCGACGTCGGGGACCTCGAGCGCGAGGTCGATCACGCCATCGCCGTGCGCGCGGTGGTGATCGAGGTACGCCGAGTCGGGCGCGACCCCGCCGATGATCACGAACCGCGCCGAGCCCGACTTCAGGACGAACGCCTTGTGATCGCGGTTGCCGGTTTCGGGGCCGGAGTAGGCGACGAGCGTCATGCCGAACGCGTGCTGGTAGTACTGCGCGCTCTGGGTGGCGTTGCCGGCGACCATGACGATCGCGTCCATCGCGGTGACCGGGAACGGATCCTTCGACTCGTCGTAGGGCACCAGCCCGACCAGCTGCTTGAGGCGCTCGACGGTGAGGTCGGCCTCTTGCTCGGGAGGGGTGAGCACAACGTCGGTCATCGCGAGCTCCTCGTATGGCGGTCGGACTGGTGCGTGCCCTCACCGTCCGCCGACTCGGTCCATCGCGCAACTCGACTAGCGCTGCGCTCGACAGGCTGCGCACAATGTTCGGTAGTTTGCGTGGTGAGCTGATCAATCTGACTAGCGAATCGCCGTCACCGCGGCAATGACCGCGAACACCGCGAACAGTGCTCCGGCCACCCGCTGGACGATGTGCACCGGCACCCGCTTGATGATCAACTTGCCGGCCACGACGGCCAGCGCGGCCACCGAGACCAGCGCCAGCCACGATCCGAGCCCGACGGCCAGCGGCTCACCTTCGCGGGCGACCAGACCGGCCGTCGCGATCTGGCTGGCGTCGCCCCACTCGGCCGCGAAGAGCACACCGAACGAGGTGGCCGCGACTTGACGAACGGCAGGTTCTCGCGCGCTTCGGCCAGCTCGACATCCTCCTCGGACGCAAACGACTCGCGCAGCAGCAGGGCCGCGCCGATCGCGAAGAGGGCGGCCACAACGCCCTCGAGCGCCCGGTGCGGGCAACAGGTGCAACAGGCCACCGGCCACCACGGCGATCGTGCACTGGATCGCGAACGCGACCGCGACACCGACCAGCACCGGGCGTGGTCGATAGCGGGTCGACAACACCAGCGACGCGACCAGCGTCTTGTCGGGCAGCTCGACAAGCAGGATCACGCCGAACGCGACGAAGAAGGCGACCAGAAAGGAACTCATCGCGGCTCCATCCTGCCGTGTCGCCACGATCTGGACGTGCATCGCGCCCTAGCGTGGACGCCATCATGCTGACCGTCGTCGCCGTCTTCGCCCTGATCATGGGCTACATCGCGCTCGTCGCGTCCTACCTCGCCCTGCGCACGCTGGCCCGGCTGCGTCGCGCGGCCGCCATCCTCGGGCCGCGCCGACGGCAAGGAGTCGATCGTCGAGGCGGCCGAGCGCCACATCGCGATGACCGCGGCCGTCGCCGCCGAGATCGAGGCCGTCCGGGCCGAACTGGCCGAGGCGCGCAACGCGACCACCGGCGAGCTGCAGGCCGACAAGTCGACGACCCACAAGCAGCTGGCCGACATCTCCTCCCGCATCGACGCCGACGCCGTGCGCTCGCTGCGCAACATCGCGCTCGTGCGCTACGACGCCTTCGACGACATGGCCGGGCGGATGTCGTTCTCGCTGGCGCTGCTCGACGACCGGGGCGACGGCGTCACGCTCAGCGCGATCGCCGCCCGCACCGACACCCGCGTCTACGCCAAGGGCATCGCCGGCGGGGCCGGGCAGAGCGAGCTGTCGCCGGAGGAGATCCAGGCCGTCGGCGCCGCGCTGCGCACGCCGGCCGCCAAGGTCGAGCGCGCCACCCGCCGCCGCGCCAGCTGACCTCGTCGCGGCGCGGTGCTCGGTAGGCTGCCCGCGTGCCGCTGAGAATCGCCTTCCTCGGGCCGGTCGGGACGTTCGCGCACGCCGCGCTGCGCACACTGCCGATCGCCGAGGGCGCCGAGCTGCTGCCGCTGGCCAACGTCACCCTCGTCGTCGACGCCCTGCGCGCCGGGCGACGCCGACGGCGCGCTGATCCCGATCGAGAACTCCGTCGAGGGCGCCGTGCCCGGCGACCCTGGACGAGCTGTCCGGCGGCGATCCGCTCGTGATCGCCGAGGAGACGTACCTGCCGGTCGTGTTCGACGTCCTCGTCCGGCCCGGCACGACCAAGATCGAGACCGTCGCCACCCACCCGCACGCCGAGGCCCAGACGCGGCGCTGGTTGATCGACAACCTGCCCGAGGCCCGCGTCGTTCTGGTCGGCTCCACCGCCGGCGGGGCCCAGGCCGTCGCCGCTGGCGAGTTCGACGCGGCGATCGCCCCCGTCGTGGCCGGCGAGATCTACCACCTCGACTCGTACGCCCACGACGTCGCCGACAACTCGGCCGCCGTCACCCGCTTCGTGTTGCTGACCCATCCGGCGCCGCCGCCGGCCGCCGACCGGCAACGACCGGACGACCCTGGTCGCCTACCTGCGTCGACGACCACTCCGGCGCGCTGCTCGAGATCCTGAGCGAGTTCGCGACGCGGGCGGTCAACCTGACGCGCATCGAGTCGCGTCCGACCAAGTCGCGCATCGGCCAGTACTGCTTCTCGATCGACTGCGAGGGCCACATCGCCGACGAGCGGGTCGGCGACGCCATCGCCGCGCTGCATCGGGTGTGCGCCGACGTGCGGTTCCTCGGGTCCTACCCGCGGCGCGACGGGGCGCTCGGCGAGATCCCGCGCGGACGCACCGACCAGGAGTTCGTCGACGCCCGCGCCTGGCTGGCCAGCGTCCGCAAAACCGGCACTTCTTAGAGGTAGAGGCCGGTGTGCGAGTCGTTGCGCTCGGACGCCACCGCATGGACGTCACGTTCCCGCAGCATCAGATAGTCGTCGCCGGCAATCTCGACCTCGGCCCGGTCGTCCGGGCTGAACAGCACCCGATCACCGACCTCGACGGCCCGCACGTGGTTGCCGATCGCCAGCACCTCGGCCCAGACCAGCCGCTTGGCCACCTGCGCGGTCGCCGGGATCAGGATGCCGCCCGACGAGCGCCGCTCCCCGTCCTCGCGGGACGTGCGAACAAGCACACGGTCGTGCAAGAGCTTGATCGGCAAACGCGGATCGGTCACCGCGCCAGCCTAGCCAGCGCGACCTCGGTGCGATTGGCGCGAGTGCCCGCGCATAGCGCAACAAGATCACCGGAACTGGCCCGGTAGCGTTGTCCTGTGATCGACCTTCGACTTCGTGCGTGAAGATCCCGACGCGTGCGCGCGTCCCAGCGCGTGCGCGGGGCCGACGAGTCGCTGGTGGACGCCCTGCTCGCCGCCGACGACGCCCGCCGGGCCGCGGTGTCGCGCGGCCGACAACCTGCGCGCCGAGCAGAAGACGATCAGCCGCTCGGTCGGCGCCGCGTCGCCCGAGGACCGTCCGGCGATCCTGGCCCAGGCCAAGCGGCTGTCCGAAGAGGTCCGCGACGCCGAGCAGGTGCAGGCCGAGGCCGACGCCGCGCTGCGGCTGGCCCACCTGGCCGTCCCCAACATCGTCGAGGACGGCGTCCCGCCCGGCGGCGAGGACGACTTCGTCACCCTCGAACTGGTCGGCACGCCCCCGGTCGTCGAGAAGCCCGCGCGACCACACCGAGATCGGCGCCGTCGCTCAAGGCGATCGACACCGAGCGCGGCGCCAAGGTCAGCGGCGCGCGGTTCTACTTCCTCACCGGCATCGGCGCCGAACTCGAGCTGGCGCTGGTCAACCTGGCGATGGAGCAGGCGCGCAACGCCGGCTTCGTCCCGGTGATCGCCCCGGCGCTGGTCAAGCCCGAGACGATGGAGGGCACCGGCTTTCTCGGCGCCCACGCCGTCCGAGGTCTACAGGCTGGCCGACGACGACCTCTACCTCGTCGGGACGAGCGAGGTCGCCCTCGCCGGCTACCACTCCAACGAGATCCTCGAATCGCTGCCGCTGCGCTACGCCGGCTTCTCGTCCTGCTTCCGGCGCGAGGCCGGCTCGTACGGCAAGGACACCCGCGGCATCATCCGCGTGCACTGGTTCGACAAGGTCGAGATGTTCTCCTACGTCCCGGTCGACGAGGCGCGCGAGGAGCATCAGCGCCTGCTCGCCTGGGAGCGCGAGTTCATGGACAAGCTCGAACTGGCCTACCGGGTCATCGACGTCGCGGCCGGCGATCTGGGCAGCAGCGCCGCCCGCAAGTTCGACATCGAGGCGTGGTTCCCGTCGCAGGGCGCCTACCGCGAGCTGACGTCCACGTCGAACTGCACGACGTTCCAGGCCCGGCGGCTCAACATCCGCCAGCGCACGGCGTCCGGGCCGGCACCGGTCGCGACGCTGAACGGCACGCTGTGCGCGGTCGCCCGGACGATCGCCTGCCTGCTCGATCACCACCAGCAGCCCGACGGCTCGGTCTACGTGCCGCAGGCGCTGCGCCCTGGCTCGGCGGCCGCGAGGTGCTCGTCGCTCCATGATCCGGATGATCGCGAGCGACCTGGACGGCACGTTGCTGCGCAGCGACAGCACGCGTGTCCGACCGGACGCGCGCGGCCATCGCGGCCGCGGCCGACGCGGGCCTGGTCGTCGCGTTCGTCACCGGGCGTCCGCCGCGCTGGCTGCACGAGGTCGCCGACGCGACCGGGCACACCGGCGTCGCCGCGGCCGCGAACGGGGCGCTGATCTACGACCTGCACGACCGAGGTCGGTCGTCGCGCAGCACCCGCTCGAGCCGGCCGAACTGGCCGAGCTGACCGACCGGCTGCGCGCCGCGTTCCCCGAGGTGCGCTTCGCCGTCGAGTACGGCCTGGGGTTCGGCTTCGAGCCCGGGTACCTGCACCAGTGGGAGATCTCGCCGGCCCTCGATCGTCAGGGCCAGCCGTTCCCGGCGCCGGTCGCAGGGCCGCCTCGAGCGAGGTCATCGCCCAGCCCGGGGTGAAGCTGCTGGCCAAGGACCGCGCGGCCGACCGCCGACGAGTTCCGGCTGGCCGCGACCGAACTGCTCGGCGGGGCGGGCCACCGTGACGTCATCGTCGTCGATCGGGCTGCTCGAGATCGCCGCGCCGGGCGTGACCAAGGCCACCGGGCTGGCCGAGATCGCGGCCACCCACGGCATCGCGGCCCACGAGATCGCGGCCATCGGCGACATGCCCAACGACGTCCCGATGCTGGAATGGGTCGGCGAGTCGTACGCGGTGGCCAACGCCCATCCGGCCGCCAAGGCCGCGGCCGGCTCAGGTCGTGGGCAGCAACGACGACGACGCGGTGGCCTGCTCATCGAATCGGTGCTCGCCCGCCCTCGATCTGGGAGCAATACAGGGTCCTTGCGACCTCATTACTCCCCGATCGCAGCGCGCTGCGGATGATCTTGCCGCTGCTCGTGCGGGGCAGCCCGTCGACGAACCGGATCACGCGCGGCGCCTTGTACGGCGCGGTGCGCTCACGGACGAAGGCGATCAGCTCGGCGATCAGGTGCTCGGACGGCTCGTGGCCGGCGTGCAGCGCCACCACCGCGCAGACCAGTTCGCCGCGGCGCTCGTCGGGCACGCCGATAGCCGCGCACTCGCGGACGGCCGGATGCTGGTCGAGCGCCGCCTCGACCTCCTCGGGCCCGATGCGGTAGCCCGAGCCGACGAGATCACGTCGTCGACCCGTGACTCGAAGTAGAGGTAGCCGTCCTCGTCCTGGCGAACGCGGTCGCCAGTCGGCCCACAGACCGTCCGGGGCCGGCTGTCGGTCGTAGCCGAGGAAGAACGTCGGAAGACTCGCCGGGTCCACCATCAGCTCGCCGTCGACGATCGACACCCGCACGCCCGGCAGCGGACGGCCCATCGAGCCGGCGGGCGCGATCTCGCCCGGACGCACCGACGTCACGTGACCGGTCTCGGTCTGCCCGTAGCCGTCGGCGATCCGCAGCCCGGTGCGGTTCTCCCAGTCCTCGACGACGGCGACTCCGGGCGCCTCGCCGGCGGTGACGAGCCGGCGCAGCGACGGCAGGTCGGCGAGCTCGGCGTCGGCGGCGATCATGCGGTATTCGGTCGGCGCCATGCAGAGCACGTTGACGCCTTCGGCGCGGATCGTGGCCAGCCGCTCGTGCGCGTCGAACCGCCGATCCTGCATCAGCGCGATCGCCCCGCCCAGCCACGGCGCGATGAAGCAGTTGCGGGTCGACTTCGACCAGCCGGGCGCCGCGGTCGACCAGAACAGTTCCCCGGCCCGCACGCCCAGCCAGTGCTCGGCCTGAACGCGCTGCCCCCACACATACCGCTGGCCGTGCGTGACCAGCTTGGGTTTGCCACTGGTGCCCGACGTGAACAGGACGAACGCCGGGTCGGTGTCGCCCAGCTCGACCGCCGGCGGCGCGGGACGCCGCGGCGCGTCCAGCGGCACCTCCAGCACCGGGATGCCGACGTCGGGCAGCGCGTCCCGATTGCGCGGGTCGCAGATGATCAACTTCGGCTGCGCCCGCTCGATCCGCCAGGCGAGGTCGTCGCTCCGAAGCTGCTCGGTGCACGGGAGGGTGACGGCGCCGATCCGCAGACCCGGCCAGCATCGTCAACACGAACTCGATGCGATTGCCCATCAACGTCAGCACGACATCACCGCGCCCGATGCCGTGCTCGGTCAGCACGGCCGAAGTGTCGCGCGCCGCCGCCGACAGCTCGCCGAACGTCCACTGCCGTCGTTCGCCGTCGGCCGCCAGCGTGATCAGGGCGAGCTGTTCCGCGGGCTGGACGTCGACGAAGTCGGTGACGAAGTTGGTCACCGCTACAGGTACTGCCCCGTGCCGTGCTCGCCCTGGCCGAGGATCTGGCCACCCGGGCCGATGACGATCTGGCCCGGCTGATCGCCGACCCCAGGCGGCAGCGCCCGCCCCCGCATCTGCTCGAGCTGCGCGCGGGCGGCCATCTGCTGGGCGAACAGCGCCGTCTGGATGCCGTGGAACAGGCCTTCCAGCCAGCCGACCAGCTGGGCCTGGGCGATCCGCAGTTCGGCTTCGGACGGCACGTCACCGCCGAAGGGCAGGCTCAGCCGTTCGAGTTCGTCGCGCAACTCCGGGGCCAGGCCGTCCTCGAGCTCCTTGATCGACTTCTCGTGGATCTCGCGCAGCCGCTGCCGTCCGGCTTCGTCCAGGGGCGCGGCCCGGACCTCTTCGAGCAGCTGCTTGATCATGGTTCCGATCCGCATGACCTTGGCCGGCTGCTCGACCATCGCGCTCAGCTCGGTGCCGGCGTCGGCGGGTTCAACCTGGTGGGAATCAGACGTCTCGGGGCTCTCGGTCATGGTTCCAGTCTGCCGCGTGCACTCAGCGCACCCGCAGTAGGACCTTTCCGATGTGCTCGCTGGAGTCGACGAGCCGGTGGGCCTCGGGGGCGTCGTCGAGGCTGAGCACGCGGTCGATGATCGGGCGCACGAGCTCGGTGTCGATCAGCGGCCACACCAAATGCTGAGCGCCCGCGACGATCTCGGCCTTCGACTCCAGTGACCGTCCGCGCAGGCCGGACGCCAGAATCGTGCCCCGCTTGGCCAGCAGCGCGCCCAGGTCGAGCTCGCCGGTCCGCCCGCCTTGTAGCCCGAGCACGACGAGCCGGCCGCCCGGGGCCAGCGCCTTGACGTTGCGCTCCAGGTACGCCGCCCCGATGATGTCGAGGATCACGTCCACGCCGTCGCGTCCGATCACCTCGACGAAGTCGTCCTCGCGATAGTTGATCGCCACGTCGGCACCGATGCTGCGGCAGAAGTCCACCTTGCGCGGCGTGCCGGCCGTCGTGAAGACCTTGGCCCCGTACGCCTTGGCCAGCTGGATGGCCATCGTGCCGATGCCACTCGACCCGCCGTGGACCAGGATCGACTCGCCCGGCTGCAGTCCGGCCGCCTGGAAAACCATCGAGAACACGGTGCAGACCGCCTCGGGCAGGGCCGCGTTGTCGACGAGTGACAGCTCGTCGTTGGCCGGCATGAGCTGACCGACCGGCACCGCGACCTTCTCGGCGTACCCACCACCGGCGAGCAGCGCCGCGACCTCGTCGCCCACCTGCCACCCGCTGACGCCCTCACCCAGCTCGGCGATCGTCCCGGAGCACTCCATTCCGGGGTACGGCGACGCCCCGCGCGGCGGCGGGTAGTTGCCCTGCCGCTGCAGCAGATCGGCCCGGTTGATGCCGGCGGCCGCCACGTCGATGACGACCTCACCGGCCGCCGGGGTGGGATCGGGGACGTCCTGGACTTCGAGGACCTCGGGTCCTCCGGGGCGGGTGATCACGACAGCGCGCACGCCTCGACGTTAGTAGCCCCGAACTCCGGCTCCCGACCACCCCACCCCTCCATCCAGGTGAGTGGCCGATTTTCGGGCGAGTGGTCACGTCCAGGTGGCCATTCGCGCGATTTTCGGCCACTCGGCCGGGACGGGTGGCACTTGGCCCACCGCCCATAGAGTGGCGGCCATGGATCAAGTCGAGGTCGGCGTCGGCCCACTCACCGAGGACCAGGTCGTCGCGGTTGCCCGCCACGGCAGCCGGCGTACGGCTCACCGACGAGGCGCTGGCCGCGATCGGCGCGACGCGGGCGGTCGTCGAATCACTGGCCGACGACGTCGAACCGCACTACGGCATCTCGACCGGCTTCGGCGCACTGGCCACGAAGCACATCCCCGTCGAGCGCCGCGCCTTGCTGCAGCGATCGCTGATCCGTTCGCACGCGGCGGGGTCGGGCCCTGAGGTCGAACGCGAGGTCGTTCGCGCCATGATGCTCCTACGGCTATCGACATTAGCCACTGGCCGCACCGGCGTCCGTCCCGAGACGGCCTCGACCCTCGCCGGACTGCTCGATCACGGGCTGACGCCGATCGTCCACGAGTTCGGCTCGCTGGGCTGCTCGGGCGATCTCGCCCCGCTCGCTCACGTGGCGCTGGCGCTGATCGGTGAGGGGACGGTGCGTGATCAAGACGGCACCGAACGGCCGAGCGCCGAGGCGCTGCGCGCGGTCGGCCTCCAACCGGTCGAGCTGCGCGAGAAGGAAGGCCTCGCGCTGATCAACGGCACCGATGGAATGCTCGGCCAGTTGCTGCTGGCCTGCCACGACCTCGACCTGCTGTTGCGGACGGCCGACCTCACCGCCGCCATGAGCGTCGAGGCGATGTTGGGCACCGTACGCGTCTTTGCCGCCGATCTGCAGGCCCTGCGCCCGCAGCCCGGACAGGCCGTCGCGGCCGCCAATATGCGGGCGCTGCTGGCCGATTCGCCGATCATGGCATCGCACGACGGACCGGACTGCGTGTACGTCCAGGACGCGTACTCGATGCGGTGCGCGCCGCAGGTCGCCGGCGCCGCACGTGACACCGTCGAGCACGCCCGTCGCGTCGCAGGGTACGAACTGGCCTCGGCGGTCGACAACCCGGTCGTCACCCGGGACGGACGGGTCGAGTCGAACGGCAACTTCCACGGCGCCCCCGTCGCGTACGTCCTCGACTTCCTGGCCATCCCCGCGGCCGACGTCGCGAGTATCAGTGAGCGACGCACCGACCGGATGCTCGACGTGGCGCGCTCCCGCGGGCTGCCGCCGTTCCTCGCCGACGACCCCGGCGTCGACTCAGGCCACATGATTGCGCAGTACACGCAGGCCGCGTTGGTCTCGGAGCTAAAGAGATTAGCCAATCCGGCGTCCGTCGACTCGATCCCGTCCAGCGCGATGCAGGAGGACCACGTCTCGATGGGCTGGTCGGCGGCCCGCAAGCTCCGGCGCTCGGTCGACGCGCTGACCCGCGTCCTGGCCATCGAGTTGCTGACCGCCGCCCGCGCCCTGCAGCTGCGAGCGCCGCTGCTGCCGGGGCCGGCCACCGGCGCGGTCGTCGCCGCGCTACGCGAGCGGGCCGAGGGCCCCGGACCCGATCGGTTCCTCGCGCCCGAGATCGAGGCGGCCGTCGAGTTCGTCCGCACCGGCGCCGCCGTCACCGCCGCCGAGGCCGCCCTCGGTCAGCGCCTCGGCTGACAGTTCGCCGCGGTGACGCCGCAGCAGCGCGCCGAGGACCACCGCCAGGACGAGCTGTCCGACCCCGACGACCACGAACACCGTCGAGAGACCGAACGCCTTGGCGACGACCCCGCCCATGATCGAACCGATCGGGATCGCACCCCACACCAGCGTGCGATAGGCCCCCTGCACCCGTCCGAACAGCGCGGCCGGGATCAACGCCTGGCGCAGCGACATGGTGAGGACGTTCCACGCCATGACGCCGGCCGACGACACACCCATCAACGCAGCCGCGACCACGCCGTTGTGGGTGAATCCGAGCAGCAGCACCGGAACCGCGCAGATCACCGCCCCGGCCGTCAGGACGACCGCCCGTCCGAACCGGGCCGCGAGCCGGGGCGTGGCGATGCCCCCGACCAGGCCGCCGACTCCCCCCGCGACCATGACCCAGCCGTAGTCGCCCGCCGGCAGGTGCAGCACTTCGAGCACGTACAGGACCAGGACGCCGGTGCTCATGCTCTGGGTCAGCGAGGTGGCCGCCGAGATCACCGTCAGCCCGCGCAGGAGCCGGTGCCGGGCCAGCCACCGCACGCCTTCGCGCATGTCGGCGCGGATCGAGGTCGGAGCGCCCGTCCGAGCCGGTCGGTACGCACCCCGCAGACCCAGCACCACGATGGCGGCCACCGCGAACCCGGTCGCGTTGATGACGAAGGGCGCCGCGGTGGCGGCGGCGAAGATCACCGATCCGAGCGGTGCCCCCAGGAACGTCTGCCCCAGCGTCTCCTCGACGGTCAGCGCGCTGTTGGCCCGGTCGAGCTGGTCGGCACCGACCACCTGCGGCAGGATCGCCCGCACGGCGCTGTCGTAGACGGTCTCGGCCAGGCCGAGGGCGAAGGCCACGACGTACAACCCGGCAATGGTCACCGAGTGGGTCAGTACGAAGATCAGCAGGCTCGCGGCCGAGACCGCGCGCACGCCATTGGCCGCCGCCATCGCGTATCGACGATCGAGCCGATCGACGAGCGCCCCGCTGGGCAGGGCGAACAGCAGCCAGGGCAGGAACGCGAAGGTGACCAGCCCCGAGATCAGCAGCGGGTTGCGTGTGTGCGTAGCCGCCAGCAGCGGCACGGCGGTCCGCCCGATGCCGTCGGCCAAATTGGACGTGGCGCTGGCCGCGAACAGCCGTCGAAAGCCCGGGCTGATCATGATTCCGCCGCGGCCGGGAAGATCTCGTAGAAGAGGTCGACCTTGCGGGCGTCCGCGCCGGGTTCGACGTCGCGGTACTTGGCGACCAGAGCGGCGAACTCGTCGGCGAGCGCCCTGGTCTGCGTCGCGTCCAAGGTCAGCCGGGCGTCTCGTCCGGACGATGCGTCCTGCCACTGCTTGGGCCAGCCGGTCGCGCTCGCGTACCAGTGTTGCTGGCGGCGGGCGCGATCGGCCATCGTCTCGCGGAGCAGGAAGCTGGCGGCCGCGCTCGTGTCCGGGTCGGCCAGGAAGTCGAAGCCCTGCACGTGCAACTCGTCGGCCGCCAGCTGCCACCACCGCTGCCGGCCGTCGTCGGCGGCCACGGGCTCGACGAGCGCGTGCTTGGCCAGCTGCCGCAGGTGATAGCTGGTCGCTCCGGTCGACTCGTCGAGTTCGCGGGCCAGGCTGGTGACACTGGCCCGTCCCTCGTTCTCCAAGATCGTCAAAATCTTCACCCGCAGCGGGTGGGCCAAGGCCTTGAGGGCGGCCGCGTCGAGCTCTCTCGTCCTCACCATGACTGCAAAGATATCTTTGCAAAGCTTTCTTTGCAACATCCTCTCTGTCCAGCATCTGACCCGCGAGGCGATGATGGACGGGTGACGACCACCATCCGCGCGCCCCGCGGCACCACGTTGACCGCCCGCAGCTGGCAGACCGAAGCCCCGCTGCGCATGCTGCAGAACAACCTCGACCCCGAGGTCGCCGAACGACCCCGAGGATCTCGTCGTCTACGGCGGCACCGGCAAGGCCGCTCGCGACTGGCCCAGCTATCACGCGATCCTGCGCTCGCTCACCGACCTTCATCACGGACGAGACGCTGCTCGTGCAGAGCGGCAAGCCGGTCGGCGTCATGCGGACGCACGAGTGGGCGCCCCGGGTGCTGATCGCCAACTCCAACCTGGTCCCCGACTGGGCCAACTGGGAGGAGTTCCGCCGCCTCGAGCACCTCGGGCTGACCATGTACGGCCAGATGACGGCCGGCTCGTGGATCTACATCGGCACGCAGGGCATCCTGCAGGGCACCTACGAGACGTTCGCCGCGGTCGCCGCCAAGCGGTTCGACGGCACCCTGGCCGGGACGATCACCCTGACCGCCGGGCTCGGCGGCATGGGCGGCGCGCAGCCGCTGGCCGTGACCATGAACGGCGGCGTGGCGATCTGCATCGACGTCGACCCGTCCCGCATCGCCCGGCGGATCGAGCACGGTTATCTCGACGTGCAGGCCAACTCGCTGGACGAGGCGCTGCATCTGGCCGTCGAGGCGCGCGACGCCCGCAAGGCGTTGTCCATCGGCGTGCTCGGCAACGCCGCCTCGCTGGTGCCGCAGCTGCTGGCCAACGACGCCCCGATCGACATCGTCACCGACCAGACGTCGGCCCACGATCCGCTGTCCTACCTGCCGATCGGCGTCGAGTTCGACGACTGGCACGACTACGCCGAACGCAAGCCCGAGGAGTTCACCGGGCGGGCCCGGGCGTCGATGGCCCGCCACGTCGAGGCGATGGTCGGCTTCATGGACAAGGGGGCCGAGGTCTTCGACTACGGCAACTCGATCCGCGGCGAGGCGCAGCTGGCCGGCTATTCGCGGGCGTTCGCGTTTCCCGGCTTCGTCCCGGCCTACATCCGGCCGCTGTTCTGCGAGGGCAAGGGCCCGTTCCGGTGGGCCGCGCTCAGTCCGGTGATCCGAAGGACATCGCCCGTACCGACCAGGCGATCCTCGAACTCTTCCCGGAGAACGAGTCGCTGGCCCGCTGGATCACGCTGGCCCAGGACCGCGTCCACTTCCAGGGCCTGCCGGCGCGCATCTGCTGGCTGGGTTACGGCGAGCGCGACAAGGCCGGGCTGAAGTTCAACGAGCTGGTCGGCAACGGCGAGATCAGCGCGCCGATCGTGATCGGCCGCGACCACCTCGACTGCGGGTCGGTCGCGTCGCCCTACCGCGAGACCGAGTCGATGCTCGACGGATCGGACGCCATCGCCGACTGGCCGCTGCTCAACGCGATGGTCAACGTGGCCAGCGGCGCGACCTGGGTGTCGATCCACCACGGCGGCGGCGTCGGCATGGGCCGCTCGATCCACGCCGGGCAGGTGTCGGTCGCCGACGGCACGCGAGCTGGCCGCCCAGAAGCTCGAGCGGGTGCTGACCAACGACCCCGGCATGGGCGTGATCCGGCACGTCGACGCCGGCTACGACCGGGCCAACGAGGTGGCGGTCGAGCGCGACGTCCCGATCCCGATGCGCTGACCGGCTGCCTTGCCCATCGGGTGGCTCGCCTCGCCGGCACAAGTCGACCGCCCGATGGGCTAGGCGGGCGCGGCCAGTGCGGCGAGCAGCGGGCGGTCGGCGGGCAGCCAGTCGAGCGCGCCGAGCTCGCCGACCGGCAGCCACCGCAGCTCGTCGTGATCGATCAGCGACGCCGGGTTCGCCGCGCAGTAGCGTCGCCCGGTACAGCCGCAGCTCGACGCCCGTCCGCGATCGACGACGCCCCGACGAAATCGCCCACCTCGATCGCGACGCCCAGCTCCTCGCGGCACTCACGAATCAGCGCCGCCGGCTCCGATCTCGCCGGCCTCGACCTTGCCGCCCGGGAACTCCCAGCCCCGCGGGGAGCGGCGATGCGCCGCCAGCACCAGGCCGGCCCGCACGATTGCCGCCGCCACCACGATCACCGTACGAGTGTGACGTGGTGAGATTCCAGCCATGACGACGCTGCTCACCGGCATCGCCCAGCTCGCGACGCAGGACGACGAGCTGGGCGAGATCACCGACGCCGCGCTCGTCGTCGACGGCGCCCGGCATCGCGTGGGTCGGCCGGGCCGCGGACGCGCCGGCGGCGGATGAGCGGGTCGACCTGGGCGGGCGGGCCGTCATCCCTGGCTTCGTCGACTCGCACGCGCACCTCGTGTTCGCCGGCGATCGCGGCGCCGAGTTCGCGGCGCGGATGAGCGGCGAGCCGTACGCCGCCGGTGGCATCCGCACGACCGTGACCGCGACGCGGGCTGCCTCGGAGGACCAGCTGCGCGCCAACCTGGCCCGGCTGGCCGGCGAGCTGCTGCGCGCTGGCGTGACGACGTTCGAGTGCAAGTCCGGCTACGGCTTGGACACCGCCGACCGAGGCCCGCTCGCTGCGTCTGGCCGGCGAGGTCACCGACGAGACGACGTTCCTGGGCGCCCACGTCGTGCCCGAGCGGCGTCGATCGCGACGACTACGTCCGCCTGGTCGCCGGCGACATGCTCGACGCGTGCGCGCCGCTCGCCCGCTGGGCCGACGTCTTCTGCGAGCGCGGCGCGTTCAATGCGGACGAGGCGCGGACGGTACTGGTCGCCGCGGCCGGGAAGGGCCTCGGCCTGCGGCGTGCACGCCAATCAGCTCACGGCCGGCGATGGGCGTGCAGCTCGCCGTCGAACTCGACGCCGCCAGCGCCGATCACTGCACTCACCTGGTCGCCGCCGACGTCGACGCCCTCGCCGGCTCGCGGACGGTGGCCACCCTGCTGCCGCTGGCCGAGTTCTCGACCCGGTCGCCCTACCCGGACGCGCGCCGCCTCATCGACGCCGGTGCGTGCGTCGCCCTCGCCACCGACTGCAATCCCGGCTCGGCGTATTCGACGTCGATGCCGCTGGCGGTCGCGCTGGCCGTGCGCGAGATGCGGATGACGCCCGCCGAGGCCGTACGCGCGGCCACCGCGAACGGTGCGCGGGCGCTGCGCCGAGACGACATCGGCTCGATCACCGTCGGCCGCCGCGCGGACCTGGTGGTGCTCGATGCGCCCAGCTACGTCCACCTGGCCTATCGACCCGGCGTACCGACGATCGAACAGGTCTGGCGGGCCGGTCGACGCCTGCTGTGACCGGTCTGAATAGGCTCTTCCTTTTTTTGTGACGACCGTTACCGTTCCCTCGTGTCCTTGATCTCCGGTTTGCTCCCGGACCTGATCATTGGCATCGCCCTGCTCGTTCTGGTCGCGGCGGTCGACTGGCGCCGCCGCAACCGCCGGCTGCACCTGATCACCGCCACGCTGATCGCGATCGCGCTGTCCGACGTGCTCGCGCTCGCTCAGCTCGAGTTCCACCTTGTCCCGTACTCGTTCCCGCTGCGCTACTACGTGTGGGTCGGCGCGATCTTCTTCGCGATCGGCCTGTGCGCTTTCACCCGGCGCATCGGCTGGTGGCGGCGCACCCTGACCGGCCTGGCCGTGCCGCTGATGATCTTGATGGCCCTGGTGTTGATCAACGCCGACTTCCAGGCCTATCCGACCGTCGCTTCGCTGACCGGCTCGGGCGCGCAGCACGAGACGACGATCGAGCAGTTGCTGGCCCAGCGCAGCGCCCCGGTTCGTCCGAGCGTCCAGACCGCCACGAACGCATCGGCCAAGTCCGCCGCGGCGGCCCCGTACGGCCAGAGCGCCCAGGTCACGATCCCGGCCACCCACTCGCACTTCGCGGCCCGCCCGGCCTGGGTCTGGGTGCCACCGGCGTACGAGTCGGGTCGGGTCACGCAGCTGCCCGTGCTCATGCTGCTCGGCGGGTCCCCCGGACGGACGAACGACTGGCTGCGGGCGGGATTCGCCGACCGCACGGCCGAGGCGTTCGCCGAGCACCACGACGGGCTGGCGCCGATCCTGGTGATGCCCGACGCGAACGGTTCGGTCCTGGGCGACTCCGAGTGCGTCGACGGGTCGGCCGGCAACGCCGAGACCTACCTGACCGTCGACGTCCCCGCCTTCATGCACGCTCACTTCGGCACACCCCTCACCCGCGGCTTCGCGGTGGCGGGCTTCTCCGAGGGTGGGACGTGCGCGGTGCTGCTCGCGCTGCGCCATCCGGGGCTGTTCACCGGCTTTGCCGACTTCTCGGGCCTCACCAGCCCGAGCTTGACCGAGCGGGTGAACGCCGCCGTGACGGCGCGTGACCTGTTCCACGGCTCGATGAAGGAGTACCTCGCCCACGACCCGCTCGAGTTGCTCAAGGCGCACCGCCTGCACGGGGGCGCGTGGTTCGAGGTCGGCGCGAACGACACCGCCCACGTCCCGTCCCAGCGCCAGCTGGTCGCGCTGGCCGACAAGAGCGGGCTGTCCGTCTGTGCGTCGGAGGTGCCTGGAGCCGGGCACACCTACGGGTTCTGGGGCCAGGCACTGGTCGACGCGATGCCCACCCTGTCCGGCGAACTGGACATCACGGCCGCGCCCACACCGTCCTGCGCCGGCACCCCGACGGTGAAGGCGGCTGGGTCCGTCCACACGCCCTAGGACCGCTCACAGTCTTCTCACACCTGCCCCACGGGAAACGCCCTCGGGCGGTGGGTAGGAACCTGGTGTGCAACGACGACTTCGCCGACTGGCCGCGCTGGTCGGCGCAGTCGTCCTGGCGGGCGCGCTGATGGTCGCGATCAACAGCACGTCGTCCGGCCTGGTCGCCGAGCCGGTCGCGAGCGACGCCGTGCGTACCGTCGGCCCTCTGTTCCCCGGTGGTCTGGCCGCCGAGCACACGTGCACGGCGGCTGTGGTGGACAGCCCGGCCGGCGACGTCATCGTCACGGCCGCACACTGTGTGGCCGGGGTCGGGGCAGGGGCCGTATTCGTCCCCGGCTACTCCGACGGGCAGGCGCCATTCGGAAGCTGGATCGTCGACGCCGCCTACGCCGATCCGAGTTGGCTCGAGGACCAGAGCGCCGACTCCGACTACGTGTTCCTGACGGTGCGGCCCGCGGCGTCCAACGCCACGGATGCCTCGGTCGAATCGGTCGTCGGCGCCGACGCGCTCGGCAGCGCACCCGTCGACGGGCAGGTGGTGACCGTCGTCGGGTACACCTCCGGACGTGACGACGAACCGGTCGTCTGCGGCGCCACCACGTACACCACCGAGGGATACCCGAGCTTCGATTGCGCCGGCTACGCGGGCGGGACGAGCGGCGGACCGTGGCTCGCCGACTTCGACGCCGCGACCGGCACAGGGACGATCACCGCGCTGATCGGCGGACTGAACCAGGGCGGCTGCGTCGCCTCGACGTCCTACAGCTCCGCTCTGGGCGCCCGCGCCGCGGCGCTCCTGACCCGCGCCGAGTCGAGCGAGAAGGGCGACGTGCTGCCCGAAGCGGGCGGCGACGGCTGCTGAGCCGCGGGGCTGAACCGGCCGATCACGCCACCGCGAATGCCGTGCTGCGCAGCTCCTCGACGCCGGCGCCCAGGAGCGCGACCCGATCCCAGTCGACGTCCGCACCGCACTGCGCGAGCCAGTTGGCCACCATCAGGTGACCGCCCTGGGTGAGCACCGACTCGGGATGGAACTGCACGCCTTCGATCGGCAACGTCCGGTGCCGCAGCGCCATCACCACGCCCGATGCGGTCCGGCCGGTCACCTCGATCTCGCCCGGCAACGTCGCCGCCTCGACGGCCAGCGAGTGGTAGCGCGTCGCGGTGAACGGGGACGGCAGCCCGGCCAGGACGCCCCGCCCGTCGTGTTCGACCAGGCTCGTCTTGCCGTGCAGCAGCTCGGGCGCGCGGGACACGGTCGCCCCGAAGACCGCACCGATCGCCTGGTGGCCCAGGCAGACCCCGAACAGCGGGATGGACGCCGCCGCACACGCGGTCACGACCGCCATGCTCTGGCCGGCGTCCTGCGGGGTTCCCGGCCCGGGTGAGATCAACACGCCGTCGTAGCCGTCGAGCGGACCGACCTCGTCGTTGCGCTGGACGACGACGTCCGCGCCGAGCTGCGCCAGGTACTGGACGAGGTTGTAGACGAAGCTGTCGTAGTTGTCGACGACCAGCACGCGGGTCACTGGACCACCGGCAATGCGTGAGCGCTCATTGCTGCACCGTGACGTGGGTGAACCACAGCTTCGGCTCGATCCACGGGAAGATCACGAACAGCAGCAGCGCGGCGACGATCAAGATCAACAGAGTGACCTCGGCGAGACGGGCGCCGATCGGTCCGGGCAGGTGGCGCCAGATCCATACGTACATGGTTACAGCGTCCCTCCACTCAGTTCCTTGGGCAGTTGCTCGGCCTGACCGGACGTGGTCGGAGCGCGGGGAACCGTCCGGGCCAGATAGGCGTGCACGATCATGCGCTGGGTGGCGCTGAACTTGGGCGTGCACGTCGTCAGCGTCATGAGCGCACCCGTCGCCTGGGACTGGTTCACGCTCAGGTCGTTGGGCACCGGGAGGATCACCTTGCCGTCGCTGGGGTCGACGATCTCGCGCCCGATCACCTTGGACGCCAGCGCCTGTGCGGGTGCCGGTTCGGTGATCGTCGCGTCGGGTGGAGCCGTGGCGGCGCTCACCGACAGGTTGTTGCTGGCGGTGTCGCCGAAGACGCGATAGACGTACCAGTCGGTGGCGGTCTCGACGACCACGGCGTCGCCGGGCTGCAGCTTGTCGAGGTTCAGGAACGGCTCGCCCTTGCCGACGCGGTGCCCGGCGACGGCGAAGTCACCCTTCTGGCCGGGCAGTGCGGTGCCGACGTAGTGCCCCGGTCCCTTGTCGAGCGAGGCGTCGTCGGTGCCCTGGACGATCGCGAAGTGGTAGTCGTCGCCCAGGCGCGGGATGTAGAGGTTGGCGATGCCGGTGCCGACGGGGATCGTCTGCTGCCCACCGCCGGGCAGCGTCGCCTGGGCCAGCGGGTTCTTGCCCTGCGCGAACTCCTGGACGAGGTCGTTCTCGACCTTCTGCTGCTTGTAGTGGGCGAAGATGTTGGTGACCCACACCTCGTAGACCACGAACAGCAGCACGACCAGACCAGCCGTGATCAGCGTCTGGCCGGCTCCGCGCAGCACCATCCCGACGGGATCGTGACCGCCGCGGCGGGCGGCGTCGCGACCGCGGTCGACGAGTCGTCGGGCGGCTCAGCAACTGTCATTTGCGACTCATTGCGGGAGCACCTTCGCGTAAGTGAGGGAGACCGGGCCATCGTAGGCGGGTATTTGCAGAGAGTCGCCCTGACTGACTGTGTATCCGAGGCCGTAGTAGTCGGCCGCCTGCCGGAACAGACTCACCCCGGGCGACGCGTCGAGCGCCGAATGCATGGCCGAGTACGGCCCGATCGCCTGCGACCCGGAACGGCGGGGAGAAGACGCGACCGTTGAGCAGCAGCGTGTTGCCGACACAGCGCACGGCGCTGGTCGGGAATCACCCGCTGGCCGGCGATCGTCATCGCCTCGGCGCCGCCGGCCCACAGCGCGTTGACGACCGCCTGCAGGTCGGACTGGTGGACCACGAGCTGGTTCAGGTCGACGTTCGGGTCGCTCGGCTGGGTCGCGGCGTCGTCCAGGACGACGGTGATGCCGGGGCCGGCCAGCGCGGTCAGGCCGCCCGGCTCCAGCAGCGGCGCGCTCTGGTTCTGCGCGGCCGCGACGTCGGCGTTGCCCGTCGCCGCTTGGTCGGTGTCGGCGTTCACCTGCTTCTGCAACGCGGCCAACTGCTGCAGTTCGGCGTTCACCTGGTTCTCGGCGTTGCGGACCAGGCCCGGCAGGTCGGCCGAGGACTGGGACGTGCGCAGATCGGTGCCGTCCGAGGTTCGCGCGCTGACCGCGAACAGCAGGCCCGGCCAGCAGCGCGATGACCGGGACGGCCAGACGCCAGCGGCGAGTGATCACGGGACTTCGGGCGAGCGCGGAGCAACTGCGGCACCGCGATTCTCTGCACAGACGACTACGCTAGCCGAGCAGCAGCCCACGGCCCGGCATCGCGACCGCGCTATACCGTGAAGTCCTCGAGGAGAACGCAGTGCCCAAGTCCAAGGTTCGCAAGAAGCCGGAGAGCTCCGCGCCCCGTTCCTCGGGCGTCGCGTCGAGCACCGCGGCCCGCGCGATGACCCCGAGCCCCACGTGGTACCCGGTCGCGATGGGCGTGATCCTCGTGATCGGCCTGGCCTACCTGGTCGTCTACTACCTGGCCGGCGACAAGATCCCGTTCATGACCTCACTGGGTGCGTGGAACTTCGCGGTCGGCTTCGGAATCATGGTCTTCGGCCTGATCATGGCCGTTCGCTGGCGTTGAGTCGCCGGTCCACAGCGCTTTCCACGCCTGTGATTACACAGCTGTAGTTCATCCCCAGCAGTGGACAACCCTGTGGACGACCTCGCCCGCGCGCCGGTGGTCGCGTTCGGCCCGTCTCGTCGGCTCGCGCTGGGCTGTCTCGCCGGCGGCTGTCCTGGCCGGCATCCTGGCCTCGGTGGACGGCGATCCGGCCGGACGCCTGCTGGTCGGCCTCGCCGGGGTGCTGCTACTCGTACTCGGCGGCTACGACACCGTCGTCACCCCCCGCCTGATCGCCTCCAGGGCCGGCTTGATCGTCCGGACGGCGGCCGGTCGCACCGAGATCCCCTGGACGGCGATCGACGAGTTGCGACTGGACGAGCGATCGCGCCTGGGCCTGGCCAGCCGGACCATCGAGATCGACGCCGGCAGTGCCCTTGTCGTCTTGGGCCGCCACAGCCTGGGCCGCGAGCCGCGCGAGGTCTACGACCTGGTCAGCGCGTTCAGACCGCCGGGTCGGCTCTAGCCCAGCACCATCGTCCGGTAGACCACCAAGACGATCAGCACGGCCAGAATCGCCAGCAGCCCGCTGATCTGCATCGGCGCCGAGAGCCGCCGGCGGGCCCAAGGTAGGCCGGCCAGGGCGCACGCGGCCACCCCGCCGACGATGAACCCACCGACGTGGCCCGAGCTTGGAGATCTGCGGCACGCTGAACGTCAGGATGAAGTTGGCGACGATCGTGAAGATCAAGTAGCGGCGGTCGAAGCCCAGCTCGTGTGCGAACAGCAAGCAGGCCGCGAACACTCCGAAGATCGCCCCGGACGCTCCGACGACCTCGACGCCGCGGGCCCCGAAGGTGTAGATCGCGACGCTGCCACCGAAGCCGGCGAGCAGGTACAGAGCGGCGTAGCGCCACCAGCCCAGCAGCCGTTCGAGGTAGGGCCCGACGAACCACAAGCGCGAACATGTTCGACGACGATGTGGATCAAGTTCTCGTGCAGGAAGGCCGATTCGATCAGCCGGTCGAACTGGTGGTTGTGCGCCACGAGGTAGGGCGAGAGGAACCAGTTCTGGAACAGCGAGCTGCCGTGCGGATTGTTGATGCCGCGTCCGGACTGGACGACCGTGATCACGAAGATCACGACGTTGAGCCCGATCACTCCCCACGTCACGTAGGGCGGACGAGCCGCCTGGGTGACCGGTGCACCGACGGGAGTGCGGGCGACGCGGATCTGGCGGTTGGCCAGTTTCACGTCGTCGGGGCAGTGGAAGCCGACCGACGCCGGTCGCATGCAGTCGGGGCAGATCGGCCGGTCGCAGCGGGTGCAGCGCACCAGCGTCTCGCGCATCGGATGGCGATAACACCGATCCGGTGCGCCCTCCGACGCCGAGTCGGGACGCGACGAAGCGTCGGACGCCCGGGCGCCAGAGGCGTCGCGAGTGCGGTCCGACCCTTCGCTACTGGGCTGCGCCGTCATTCCCCCGAGTTCAGTCCTGGTCGTCTCCGTCGATCGTCACCGAGTCGATCGTGATGTCGGTGACCGGCCGATCGCCGGCCGCGGTCTTGGCCGCCGCGATCTTGTCGACGACCGCGCGGCTCTCGGCGTCGGCGACCTCGCCGAAGATCGTGTGCTTGCGGTTGAGCCAGCTCGTCGGCGGTCACGGTGATGAAGAACTGCGAGCCGTTCGTGCCCGGGCCCGAGTTGGCCATCGCCAGCAGGTACGGACGGTCGAAGGACAGCTCGGGGTGGAACTCGTCGCCGAACTTGTAGCCGGGCCCGCCGGTGCCCCGACCGAGCGGGTCACCGCCCTGGATCATGAAGTTCGCGATCACCCGGTGGAAGATCGTCCCGTCGTAGAGCGGGTCGGTCGTCTTGGCCCCCGTGCCCGGATGCGTCCATTCCTTCGAGCCTTCGGCCAGCTCGACGAAGTTGCGGACCGTCTTGGGTGCGTGGTTCGGAAAGAGATTGATCTTGATGTCACCGGCACTGGTGTGCAGGGTCGCTGTCTGCGCAGGCACGTGGAGATATCCTCTGGGTTCGGTCTGGTGGCCGAGCCGGAAGTCCGGCTGGACCCTCTCTGCGTTTACTCATCCTGCCACGAGGGCAGGATGAGCTTGCGAGCTATTACCGCTGTGCCCCCTGCGGTACGGGCAAAAGTGAAAGGACACTCACCATGAGCAGTACCCGCGAGGATGTCGGCGATGCCCTGGGCACCGTCACGGATTCGGTGAAGCACGCCGGTGAGTCGGTCAGCGCCGCGGTCGAATCGGCGATCGACGTCGCCGTCGAGCGGGGCCGCCGCGCCCGCAAGGCCGCCAAGTCACAGGCCAAGCAAGCCGCCGACGAGGCCCGCAGCCGTGCGCTGAAGGCCCGCGACGAAGCGAAGTTCCGCGCCGAACAGGCGCGCGAAGACGCCAAGGCGCGCGCGCAGCAGGCGGCTGCCGATGCCCGGGCCCGGGCCGATCAGGCCCGCAAGGACGGCAAGAAGCGGGCCAAGAAGGCGGCCAAGAAGGCGCAGAAGCAGAACGCGAAGGCGATCAAGCGGGGCCACGCCGCGCTCGACTCCGCGTTCGACTCGGCCATGGACACCGTGCAGCGCGTGCCGGTACTCAACCGCAAGCCGGAGAAGAAGCGCGGCAAGAAGAAGTTCGTCCTTCTGGCCGCCCTGCTGGGCGCCGGCGCCTTCGCGGCCAAGAAGGTCCTCGCCAAACCGGCGGCCGCGACGCCCACCCCGGCCAGCTATCCCACGCCCAAGCCGGCCGCCAAGCCCGACCCCAAGCCGTCGGTGACGAGCGAGTCCAAGGCCGCTGACCCCAAGCCGGCCGACTCCAAACCGGCTCCGAAGACATCCGCCAAGCCGACCCCGCCGGTCAAGCCGGCGACGGCTGAGGACGTGCCGGTTGCCGAACCCGTCGACCTGCCCGACGCGTCCAAGCCGGCCGACGACTGAGCAGAGCGCTCTCGATCAGAACTTGGGCGCGATCAGCGTCGCGATGGCGCGGGCGTTGTAACTGACGTTGGTCTGCTGGGTGTGCACGACCACCATCACCGACCCCGCGGCGAAGACGCAGGCCCAGTCGTCGTTGCCGTCGGTCGGGTTGAACGCGGTCCGGTAAAGGATCGCGTCGACGCCGGTGATCAGGCCCGGCACCGACACGGGCGGTGTCCCCGAGGTGCCGGCCTCGGCCGTCGCCACCATCGCGTCGTGCGCGTCCGTCGGCGACGCGAAGGTGGTCGGGACGATGTCGGCGATGGCCTGGAAGGGCGAGGAATAGAAGTAGAACCGGCAGCCGTCCGGTTTCGTCGTCGTCAGCAGCGCGGTCCGATACACATGATCGCCCTCGGCGTCGGCCAGGTCGCCATTGCTGATGTACGGGCATGTCCCTTCCGTCTCGCCGGGCGGCATCGGAGCATTCGACCGGCCCAGAGGCGCAACCGCCGTCGCCGGTGGGGGTGCGTATGAAGCGCCGGGAGTCGTCGGGGCCGGCACCGTCTCGGTGATCGTGTGATGGATCGTCGAGATCGTCGCCTCGTGCCCGGAGCGGCCGCACGCGGTCAGCGTGCGATGGAGCCCGAGTGCGAGTCGGGCGACCGGGCCGCGCCGACGCACGGACCGGGGCCGCGCCGTCACGCGCCGGATCATCGGGGCCGCGCCGACGCGACCGTGCCCGCCTCGATGGCCAGGGAGTCGTCGATCGGCTCGAGCGTCGTGTCCCGGCCCTGGCGGGCCAAGGCTCGGCGGAGCAACTCGTCGGCGAACCCGGGGCTCTTGGCCAGAACGGGGCCGTGCAGATACGTCCCGAAGACGTTTGCGCGAACGGCGCCCTCGGTGCGGTCGGTGCCGTTGTTACCCCGTCCGGGCACCGTGCGCGCGAGCGGCTCCACACCGGAGCCGAGCTCGGTCAGCCCACTGTGGTTCTCGTAGCCGACGAGCCGCAGACCGTCCGGCCGTATCGACGGCGTTGTTGCCGATCAGCCGGGTGGCCGATCCGACCGTACGTACGTCCAGGACCCCGACGCCGGGAATCCGAACGCCGTCGTGGGTGACGAACTCGTGCCCGAGCAGCTGGTAAGTGCCGCAGATGGCGAGCATCACCACGCCGTCGTCGGCCAGTTGCCTGCAGCTGCTCGCCGCGAGCGACGAAGTCGGCGCCGATGTCGCCCTGCGCGGCGTCCTGGCCGCCGCCGCCGAGCAGGATGTCGACGTCGTCGGGGATCGGGTCGCCGACGCTGACCGGAACGACCCGCACGTCGAGGCCGCGCCACTCCAGTCGCTTGCGCAGGACCAGGACATTGCCGGTGTCGCCGTAGATGTTCATCTCCTGCGGGTACAGGTGGACGAGGGTGATCACGCGGCGACCCCGGTGCGCGTCAGGGTCGCGTGCAGCGACCACATCGCGGTGTACGTGCTGAACACCGCGACCTCGCCGCCCGGCGCGACGCTGTCGACGGCAGCGCGCAGGGCCACTTCGAGATCGGGGCGGACCGCATCGACCGCGACGTCGTCGTAACGCAGCCGAACCGCCATGTCGGCGGCCCGGGTGCCCGACGTCGTGATGCGCGCGCGCGGTGCTCGCGCAGGGCGGCGAACGGTACGTCCCACAGCCAGGACACGTCCCGGCCGTCGGCGTAGTCGTCGTTGATCACGATCAGGATCGCGTCCGGGTCGGCTCGTGTCGAGCGTTCGCAGCGACTGGCGGAAGCCGGCCGGGTTCTTGACCAGGTGCAGGACGACCGACCGGCCGTCCACGGTGAACGTCTGGCCCCGGCCGAACGCCGGCTCGATCCTGTTCAGCCCGCGCGCTATCTCGTCCGGACCCAGACCGAGCGACAGCGCCAGAGCGGCCGCACCGGCCGCGTTCTGCGCGTTGTGCGGACCGCTCGCGCGCAGCACGAACGTCTCCGTGCGCTCACCGATCCGCAGCACTGTCGGTTCGCCGGCTGCGCCAGGCAGCGCGATGAGTTCGGCCGCGGCCGGCAGCGACGAGACGTGCAGCTCGCCGCCGTAGAGCTCCTCGTCGTTCGGGAACGACGGCGCGCAGCTCGGCGACTCACCCCGTAGTAGCTGACCGCCGCCGATGTCCGCGTCGGCGAGGGCGGCGATGCGCTGGTCGTCGCGGTTGAGCACGACCGTCCGGCGTCGTCGCGGCCGCGACCTTGCCCAGCAGGGCGGCGGTGGTGTCGATCTCGCCGAAGCGGTCGAGCTGGTCGCGCATGACGTTGAGCAGCAGGCGCGTGCGTCGGCGCGACGACGGCCGCGAAACGCACCGCCCACGCCTCGTCCAGCTCGAACACCGCGACGTCGTAGGGCAGCCGGCCGGTCCAGCGTCGAGTGCTCGACGGTGGCGGTGATCGCGCCGCGGACGAAGTTGCTGCCGGTGTCGTTGGTCAGCACGCGGTAGCGCTCGGACAGGATCGTCGCGACCATCTTGGTCGTCGTCGTCTTGCCGTTCGTGCCGCTGACGACCACCACGCCCTGCGGCAGGCCGGCCATCGCCCTCGGCAGGAAGCCCGGGAACGACCTTCTCGACGACCAGGCCCGGCAGCGCGTTGCCCCGCCGGCCGAGCCAGCCGCAAGCGCGAGCAGGGTGAGCTTGCCGAGCCACACCGCCAGCAGTCTCATGATGGCCTCCAGGCTACCGGCGCTCCGGCTGCGCTCCCGCCGATCACGCGTAGCGTCGAAGGCATGCAGGCGGCCGAGGTCCGTGACACCGGAGCGCTGGTCGGCAAGCACGCTCGACGAGCTGACGCTGGCGGTGCACGGCGTTCACCGGGCGGTGTCGGGACGCATGCTCGACTCCCTCGGCCGTCCGGGGCGCTCGGTGCGGCCCTGGTACGACGCCGTCGTCGACGCTCGCGTTCGGTTCGGTCCGGGCCGGCGTCCACTACCTGCCGGTCGTCGCCGGGTATGCGCTCGCCCCGCGGGCCGACGGAGCGTCGGTGCACTCGACGAGGGCGGGCCGGGTGGTCACCTCGAAGGTCAACGGCGCGATCGGCAGCCGGGTGGCCGACCAGGCCGCCTCGCTGGCCACGCCCATGTCGATCCGCTCGCAGCACGGGCCGCCCTCGCGGGATGCCCCGTCGCCGGCGTGGAGCGGCCGAGCGGCCGGATCGTCGTGTTCATCCACGGGCTGTGCGAGAGCGACGCCTGCTGGGAGCTGGGCGCCGAGCGAGGCCTGGGGTGATCCGACGGTCAGCTACGGCTCGATGCTCGGACGCGACGCCGGCTGGACCCCGCTCTACGTCAACTACAACAGCGGGCTGCGCATCTCGGCCAACGGGGCCGAGCTGGCCGCGGCTGCTCGAGCGGGTGGTCCAGGCGTGGCCGGTGCCGGTACGCGAGCTGGCGCTGGTCGGGCACTCGATGGGCGGGCTGGTCGCTCGCAGCGCGTGTGATGCGCGACCCACGGCGGCCGTCCTGGATCGATCGCGCTGACGCACGATCGTGCTGCTCGGCGCGCCCAACCTCGGCGCGCCGCTGGAACGGGTGGTCAATCGCGGCACGCACGTGCCCTGCGCCGCTGGCCCGAGACCCGCCCGTTGGCACGCTTCCTCAACGAGCGCAGCGTCGGCATCAAGGACCTGCGGCACGGCAGCCTGCTCGAAGCCGACTGGCTCGACCACGAACCTGGACGATCCGCACGATCACTGCGCCGACGTGCCGTTGCCGCCCGGCGTCGACCACTACGTCGTCGCGGCGACCCTCACCCGCCGCTACGACAGCCCATTGGCGCCCTACCTCGGCGACCTGCTCGTGCAATGGACGAGCGCGACCGGCCAGCATCCGGTGCGGTCGATCCCGTTCGATCCCGACGGCTGGGTGCATGTCGGTCGGGCAGACGCATTTCGATCTGCTCAACCACGGCATCGTGTACGAACGGCTACGCACCTGGTTGGCCTGACCACCGTCGGTGGCGGGGATAGTGACTTGACACGGAGTTGACCGGGTGTAATCAGATATCGCCTATTTTTCGGCCCTCTTGGCGACTTCTGTGTTAACGCTGCGCGACCGATTGAAACATTGAGCGACCACATGAAGCACCCTGAGTTACATTTTTCCCTACCGCACGCTATCCTCACAAGACACGCTTAGAACAAGTGTGTTCTCGGGGGAGAACAAGTGTCACCACGCACGCCGGTCCTGGCGTCGGCTCGTCGGCTTCGGTCGCGGCTGACCTTGGCGTTGGTGCTCTTCGTGTCGGCGCTCGTCGCCACCGGTCTGGGCGCGGGCGTGGCGCTGGCCACCTCGTACCCGCCCTCGATGCCGACCTCTGGCGTCACCACCCACGCTCCGTCCGGCGGCGGCCTCGGCTCGTCCGGCGGGGCATCGACCGGCGGGGCATCGACCGGCGGCGCATCAGCCGGCAGCGCTTCGAGCGGCGGCTTTCCGTCGGCGGGTGCTTCGTCATCGGTGACCGGCGTGCCGTCATCGGGCGCGAGCTCATCGGTGACGGGCGGGCCCAGCAGCGCGATCACACCGCCGGCGAGCTCTGAGCCGGGACAGCACTTCCTCGTGTTCGGTTCGCCGGCGTCCAGCAACGCAACGTTGACGCTGATCATCATCGTGCTCGTCACGATCGCCGCCGTTGCGACGCTGTTGATCCTGTCCCGGCGCCGCTCGTCCTGATCCCACGGCTCAGTTCGACGGGAGCGGGTCGTGACGTCCGTACTCGATGCCGTTCGCGACCTGCACCGCGATCGAGGTGATCCGGGCGGTGGTGACCGTGCCGGTCGTGGTCTGCACGCTCGGCCCGGCGTAGGCGATCCGGCCGTTACCGAGGTCGATCGCGACGATCGTGATGTTGGCGCTGACGAACTCGCGGGCCGGATGCCCCTGAACGGTCAGCTCGCTGTAGTCGCTGCCGCCGCCGGTGGCTTGCATCCTGGTCGGCAGGGTGCTGCCGGCCTCGACCCAGATGATCACGTCGACCTCCGTCCCGTCCACGGTGACGGTGTAGTCGTGTTCCTCGAAACCTCCGTTGTTGGTCGCTGCCTCGTGAGTGACCGGGCCCGGCAGCCAGCCGGCGGCGATCGTGCTGTAGTCCAACGACGACGTGGGAGTGATCATGCTCGGCGCCGAACTCGGCACCTGGTTGGAGCTGGCCGGCGAGGTCGGCGTCGCCGACGGGCTGGGCGTGGCCGCCGTCGGCGAACTCGGCTGAGGGCTGCTCGGTGAACTCGACTGGGGGGTCGACGAGGCCGCCGCCGCCGTCGAGCTGCCGCCGCCGACGGTGATCGTGTGGCCCGAACCGTGGTGGCCGATCACACTCGAGCCGATCGCAATGGCGGCCACCGCGGCCGCCGCTCCGAACGCGGTCGCCGACCGGGTGATCATGACCGTCGACCGTCCGTCCACGCGGTCGTGGACGGCGGCCAGGACTTGCCGCGCCTCCGGCCGGTTCTCGGCCTGCTCAGCGAAAACGTCGGACAGGAGCTTGTCGGTGATCATCGTGTCTCCCGGGTCGAGGTAAGGGTCATCGGTAGCTCGACGCGCAGCGTGGCCAGCGCACGGGCGGCGTAGCCGCGGACGGTGACGGCCGAACAGCCGAGCACCTCCGCTATCTCGGCGTCGGTGAGATGTTCGTAGTAGCGCAGGACGAGCACGCTGCGCTGCCGGCGCGGCAGGCTCGTGACCTGCCTCCACAGCGCGTCCCGCTCCGCGATCGCCGAGGCGTGGTCGCCCGGGCTGTGCCGTTCGGGTAGCTCGTCGATGGCCAGCACGACGTTTCGCGCCGACCAACTGCGTCGCCACGAGATGAACGCGCGGGTGATCATCGTGCGCACATAGGCGCGAGGATGGTCGGCGGCCTCGACCAGCGACCAGCGCCGAAAGGCCTTGAACAGGACGTCCTGCACGAGATCGCGGGCCAGCTCCCGGTCGCCGGTCAGCACGGTGGCGTAGCGCAGCAGGCCGTCGAGCTCTTGCTCGGCAAACGCGTCGAAAGCGGAATTCCCCACGCCTTATAAGACGCTACCTGCGTCCCGGTGCGTGGTCCGCGATCCGACATTCTTCCGCCGGCGCTCCCGAAGGGTGGAGACGAGGGGAATCGAACCCCTAACCCCCGCCTTGCAAAGGCGGTGCTCTGCCAATTGAGCTACGTCCCCGAGTGAAACCAGTGCTACGGTCCTCCGAGCGAACAGGTCCTACGTCCGGCGACACCGCGATCAGGTCGACTTGGTGCGCGGAGCCGTGGCTTCGGCCCACAACGCGGCGTCGGCCTTGCTGCTGGCGCCTCGGCGACGAGCGATGACGGCCGCGCCGGCCGCCAACACCGCGATGAGCAGTGGCTTCTTCATCGCCGATCACCCTTCCCGCTACGACCGTCGGGCCGTGAATTGTGGGCCTGGGAGGACTTGAACCTCCGGCCTCATCCTTATCAGGGATGCGCTCTAACCGTCTGAGCTACAGGCCCGCAACACGAAGAGTCACCCTACCGGGCGGCTCACTCCGCACACAAAACGATTGGTGCCAGGCGATCAGGCGTCGCGTTCGGACAACGTGACCTCGACGCCGCCGACGAGATCGGCGAACAGGTTGTAGACGAACGAGCCGATCGTCGACAGGGCGATGAACAGGATCGAGTTGACCGCCCCGATCACCACGGCGTACAGGAACACCCGGCCGCCGTTCACGACGCCAGTTCGACCCCGGGCCGTTGATGGTGGTCACCGACCGGTTGATGTCGCCGATGACGCCGGTGGCCTGGAGCAGCGCGAACAGCAGCATGATCACGATCAGCCAGACCAGGAACAGGAACACCGACAGCGCGGCGGACAGCTTGAACACCGTCCACGGGTTGACGTTGCGCAACTGAAGTCGCGCCCGGCGGGGTCCACGTGCCCGATTGGTGCGACCGTTGGCCTTGGCCGGTCCGGCACCCGGCGCCGATTTGGCCGGCTCGGTTCGCGGCGGTGCGGCCGATGCGGGCTGTCCGGCAGCCGCCAGTGCCCCACCGAGGGTCGGCGCAGCGCTCCCCGTCACCAGGGGCGGCTTGGATGAGCCGTCCGCGACCGCCTGCGTGCTGCGCTCGAAGCGGGTCGGCCCGAATCCATCGCCGTCGGTGCCAGTGCGGCCCGGCTGGGTCATGCGTTACTCCTGCTCGTCCGGCTCGTCGGCGTTACGGGCCAAGGCGACAAGGTTGACGCCTTCGGGCAGGCTCACGAGGCGTACCCCCATGGTCTGCCGCTGTGCCCGGCGGACCTCCGCTGCCTTCGTGCGGATGACCACGCCGTCGGACGTGATCGCGTAGATCTCGTCCTCGGGGCGGACGGCAACCGCGCCGACCAGCCCACCTCGGGTGGAGACGATACGCGCTGTCAGGACGCCCTTGCCTCCTCGTCCCTGAGGCGGATACTCAGAAACCTTCGTGCGCTTGGCGTAACCGCCGTCCGTTGCGACCAGGATTTCCTGGTTCGATTCGTCGCCTTGATCCACAACTTCCATGGCCAGCAGCTCGTCGCTACCGCTGAATCGCATGCCGATGACGCCGGACGTGGCGCGCCCCATCGGCCGCAGTGCGTCGTCGTCGGCCTTGAACCGGATCGACATGGCGTTACGGCTGACCAGGATCAGGTCGTCGTCGGAGGAGATCAGCGCGGCGTCGATCAACTCGTCGTCCTCGCGCAGGTTGATGGCGATCACGCCGCCGCTGCGGTTGGAGTCGAAATCGGTGAGCTTGGTCTTCTTGACCAGGCCGGACTTCGTCGCCAGCACCAGGTAGGGCGCCACTTCGTAGTTCGGCGATGGTGATGACCTCGGCGATCGTCTCGTCCGGCTGGAAGGCCAGCAGGTTCGCGACGTGCTGGCCGCGGGCGTTGCGGTTGGCCTCGGGCAGCTCGTAGGCCTTGGCCCGGTACACGCGGCCCTTGTTCGTGAAGAACAGGATCCAGTCGTGGGTGGAGCTGACGAAGAAGTGCGCCACCAGGTCGTCGGTCTTGAGGGCCGCGCCCTGCACGCCCTTGCCACCGCGGCGCTGGGCCCGGTAGAGGTCGGTCTTGGTCCGCTTCGCGTAACCGGTACGGGTGATGGTGACGACGACGTCCTCGCGGGCGATGAGGTCTTCCATCGAGACGTCACCCTCGGCCGGCACCAGGATCGTGCGCCGGTCGTCGCCGAAGCGCTCGACGATCTCCATCATCTCGTCGCGGATGATCTGCCGCTGACGACCGGGCTTGGCCAGGATGTCGTTGAGGTCGGCGATGCGGGCCTCGATCTCGGCCGCCTCGTCCATGATCCGCTGGCGCTCGAGCGCGGCCAGCCGGCGCAGCTGCAGGTCGAGGATCGCGACGGCCTGCAGCTCGTCGATCTCGAGCAGCTCCATCAGGCCCGAGCGGGCCTCGTCGGCCGACGGTGAGCGGCGGATCAAGGCGATCACGGCGTCGAGCTGATCGAGGGCCTTGAGGTAGGCGCGCAGGATGTGGGCGCGTTCCTCGGCCTTGCGCAGCCGGAACTTCGTGCGCCGGACGATGACCTCGACCTGGTGCTCGACGTAGAAGCTGACGAACTGGTCGAGGCGCAGGGTGCGCGGAACCCCGTCGACGATCGCCAGCATGTTGGCGCCGAAGGTGGTTTGCAGCTGGGTGTGCTTGAACAGGTTGTTCAGCACGACCTTCGCCACGGCGTCGCGCTTGAGCGTGACGACGATGCGCATGCCGATGCGGTCGGAGGACTCGTCGTTGATGTCGGCGATGCCGGCGATCTTGCCTTCCTTGGCCAGCATCGCCATGTTCTCGACGAGGTTGTCGGGGTTCACCTGGTAGGGCAGCTCGGTGACGACCAGGATCGTGCGGCCCTTGACGTCCTCCTCGACGGTGACGACCGCGCGCATCCGGATCGAGCCGCGGCCCGTGCGGTAGGCGTCCTCGATGCCGTCGCGTCCGACGATCAGGCCCTTGGTCGGGAAGTCCGGCCCCGGGATGAGGCGGATGAGCTCTTCGAGCAGCTCCTCGTCGTTGGCGTCCGGGTGATCGAGCGCCCAGGCGACACCGGCGGCGACCTCGCGCAGGTTGTGCGGCGGGATGCGGGTGGCCATGCCGACCGCGATGCCCTCGGATCCGTTGATCAGCAGGTTCGGGATGCGCGCGGGCAGGATGACCGGCTCGATCGTGTTGCCGGCGTAGTTGGGGATGTAGTCGACGGTCTCTTCGTCGATGTCGGCCAGCATCGCCATCGCGAGGTTGGCCAGCCGGCCCTCGGTGTAGCGCATGGCCGCGGCCGGGTCGTTGCCGGGCGAGCCGAAGTTGCCCTGCGAGTCGATCATCGGATAGCGCAGCGACCACGGCTGGGCCATCCGGACCAGGGCGTCGTACACCGACGAGTCGCCGTGCGGGTGGTAGTTGCCCATCACGTCGCCGACGATGCGGCCGCACTTGACGAAGTTGCGGTCGGGACGGAAACCCGAGTCGTACATGCCGTAGAGGATCTTGCGGTGCACCGGCTTGAGGCCGTCGCGCACATCGGGCAGCGCGCGCCCGACGATCACCGACATCGCGTAGTCGATGAAGTTGCGCTGCATCTCGGTCTGGATGTCGACCGGCTCGATCCGGTCGAAGCTCGTGCTCTCAGTCATTCGTGCTGGTCCTTAAATGTCGAGGAAGCGGACGTCGCGAGCGTTACGGATGATGAACGAACGCCGGGCCTCGACGTCCTCTCCCATCAGCACGCTGAACAGCTCGTCGGCGGTGGCGGCATCGTCGAGGGTGACCAGACGCAGGATCCGGTTGGCCGGGTCCATCGTGGTCTCCCAGAGCTCCTTCGGGTTCATCTCACCGAGACCCTTGTAGCGCTGCATCGCTTCTTCCTTGGGCAGCTTGCGACCACCCTCGAGCCCGACCTTGATCAGGCCGTCGCGTTCCTTGTCGCTGTACGCGTAGCCCGGTTCGCCCTTGGTCCACTTGATCTTGTAGAGCGGCGGTGCGGCCAGGTAGACGTGGTTGTTCTCGATCAGCGGGCGCATGAAGCGGAACAGCAACGTCAGCAGCAGCGTCGCGATGTGCTGGCCGTCGACGTCGGCGTCGGCCATCAGCACGAGCTTGTGATAGCGCAGCTTCGACAGGTCGAAGTCGTCGTGGATGCCGGTACCCAGCGCGGTGATCAGCGACTGGACTTCGGTGTTCTTGAGGACGCGGTCGATGCGCGCCTTCTCGACGTTGATGATCTTGCCGCGGATCGGCAGGATCGCCTGGAACATCGAGTCGCGGCACGACTTGGCCGAACCACCGGCCGAGTCACCCTCGACGATGTAGAGCTCGCTCTCGGCCGGGTCGGTCGAGCGGCAGTCCGACAGCTTGCCGGGCATGCCCATCGTGTCGAGCGCGTTCTTGCGGGCCAGCTTGCGGGCCTGCTGCGCGGCCTTGCGGGCGCGAGCGGCCTGCGAGGCCTTGGTGACGATGATCCGGCCCTCGCTGGGATTGCGCTCGAACCAGTCGGCCAGCCATTCGTTGCACACCTTCTGCACGAAGGACTTGGCACTCGAGTTGCCGAGCTTGGCCTTGGTCTGGCCCTCGAACTGCGGCTCACCCAGCTTGATCGACACGATCGCGGCCAGGCCCTCGCGGATGTCGTCGCCGGTCAGCTTGTCCTCGTTGGGCTTGAGGATCTTCTTCTCCTCGGCCCACTTGTTGACCACGCTCGTCAGCGCCGCGCGGAAGCCTTCCTCGTGGGTGCCGCCCTCGACCGTGTTGATCGTGTTGGCGAAGGTGTAGACGCTCTCGGAGTACGTCTCGTTCCACTGCATCGCGACCTCGACCGACAACCGCGCCGCGGTGTCCTCGGCCTCGAAGTAGATGACCGACTTGTGGGTCGGGCTCTTGGTCGCGTTCAGGTGCCGGACGAAGTCCGCGATCCCGCCCGCGTAGTGGTAGGTGATCTCCTTCTTGCCCTTGCCGGGCGAGGCGACGATGCCCGCCGCACCTTCGCCCAGGTCTTCTTCCTCGACGACGACGTGGTCGACGCGCTCGTCGGTCAGGGTGATGGTCAGTCCCTTGTTGAGGAACGCCATCTCCTGCAACCGGCGGCTGATCGTCTCGAATGAATAGGTGGTGGTCTCGAAGATCGTCGGGTCGGCCCAGAAGGTGACGGTCGTACCGCTGCGTTTGGTCTTGTCGCCCTTCTTGAGTGGGGCGGCCGGCTTCTGGTCGACGTAGGGCTGACTCCAGTGGTAGCCGTCCTTGTCGATCTCGACCTCGAGCCGGTTCGACAGCGCGTTGACGACCGAGACACCGACGCCGTGCAGGCCGCCGGAGACCGCGTAGGCGCCGCCGCCGAACTTTCCGCCGGCGTGCAGGATCGTCAGGATGACCTCGACGGTCGGCTTCTTCTCGGTGGGGTGCATGTCGACGGGCATGCCACGGCCGTTGTCGGCCACCCGGACGCCACCGTCGGCCAGCAGCGTCACGTCGATGCGGTCGGCGTAACCGGCCAGCGCCTCGTCGACGGAGTTGTCGACCACCTCCCACACGAGGTGGTGCAGCCCACGCTCGGAGGTGGAGCCGATGTACATGCCGGGGCGCTTGCGAACCGCCTCCAGGCCCTCGAGAACGGTGATCGAACTGCCGGTGTACTCGCTGCCGGACTGCGGGGAAGTACTCGCCACGGACGCAACTCCTTCTCACCCGTCGACGAACGGCGGGCATAAACTGTCAAACAACACAAAAGATGCCGCCGAGGTCGATGGATTCACGACCTCGCGGAACTCCGTCCAGTCTAGTGGAATGTGCGACCAAAAACCGGCTGGTACGGCACCTGATGTCGCCGTGGCGCGGTTGACTGGCCCGTGGTCGAGACGGGATATACAGGTTGGGGGGTAAAACGCGTCACGAAACGATCAGGGCTGTGATCATCTCGATTCACCCGTACGTGTCCCGCGGTCCCCTCGCACCTCGCACCGACCAGGCACCGTGCTTCCAACTGGGTCCGGTCGGTCCGGTCACGACCAGCCGCGTCACGACCCCCGCCCCGAGTTCGTCGGCCAGCCGGGCCAGGACCTTGGTCGCCATCAGGCGCAGCTGCGTCGCCCACGCTGTCGACTCGGCACTGATCCTCAACTCGCCCTCCCGCAGCGACACCGGCTCGCAGTGGCGGGCGACGTCCTCACCCACCAGCCCGGGCCAATCGGCGAAGATGCGCGCCTCGGTGACCGGCCGCTGCCAGCCGCGGTCGGCGAACAGGCCGGCGAGCACCCCGCCCACCCGCTGCGGATCCCGCTCGTCCGGCGCCGGACCGGAGTACGACGGACCGCCGTTCGCGCCGCGCTGTCGCCGGCGCCGGACCGGACGGCCCAGACCCTGCGCCTGATCGAGCGCGGTTCGGGTCAGATCAGTTTGTCCAGTAACAGGTAAGTCATGACGATCTTCGTCCACACAATTGTCGAGTTGTCCACTGGGGCCTGTGGACAACGGTGTGACCCACGCCTCTTTGCCTGATTTTTCGGGGGGAGGTGTCGGTCCTTCCCATGTCAAGCCATCGTTGACGGCCGAATCCTCGCTATCGGACACGTCGGACCTGCCCATCGTGGACGTCGAAGCGGGCGCCGAGCAGTTCTTCGGGTACATCGGTGGCGACCGCGGCCGTGATAAGGACCTGTTCGGCCTTCGCCGCCGCCCGGGCCAACTGTTCGCGGCGGGGCCCGTCAAGCTCAGCGAACACGTCGTCGAGGATCAGCACCGGCTCGGCGCCTTCGCTGCGGAGAAGTTCGTAACTGCCCAGACGCAGGGCGAGCGCGGCCGACCACGATTCGCCGTGGCTCGCGTAGCCGCGCACCGGCAGCGCTCCGAGACGCAGTTCGAGCTCGTCCCGGTGGGGCCCGACCAGGTTCACGCCCCGATCCAACTCCGCCGGCCGAACTCGGGCCAACTCGGCGAGGATCGCCGACTGCAAGAGGTCGACGGAGTCGGCGGCGCGACCGCGCAGTTCGGGCAGGGCGTCGCCGAGTGAGGTGACGTACCCGAGCACCAGCGGATCGCTCGAGGGGGCCACCTGGGCGTAGGCCGCGGCAGCGAACGGGTCCAGAGCCGCCACGGCATCGATGCGGGCCGCCAGCAACTCGGCCCCGAACGTCGCCAGATGACCGTCCCAGACGTCGAGGGTCGACAGATCACCCGTCCCGCCGCCCCGCCGCGCTGACCCGGACGACTTCAACAACGCCGAGCGTTGCTTGAGCACCCGTTCGTAGTCGGCGCGGACGCCGGCCAGCCGGGGGCTGCGAACCACGATCAACTCGTCCAGGAAGCGCCGGCGTTCGGAGGGGTCACCCCGGACGATGGCCAGGTCCTCGGGAGCGAACAGCACCGTCCGCAGCAGGCCGACGATGTCGCGGGGGCGGGTGGGCGTCGAGCCGTTGAGCCGGGCACGGTTCGCACGCCCGGCGGTGATCTCGATTTCCAGCCGCAACTCACGGCCTTCGGACACGACCGCGGCGCGCACGACCGCCCGGTCGGCTCCCGCCCGCACCAGGGGCGCGTCGGTGGGGACCCGGTGGCTGCCGAGAGTGGCGAGGTAGCCGAGTGCCTCGATCAGATTGGTCTTGCCCTGACCGTTGGAGCCCACGAAGACCGAGGCGCCGGGCTCCAACGCGATCTCGGTGCTGTCCCAGCTCCGGAAATCGGCGAGCGAGAGGTGCCGCACATACACGGGCGCTCGTCAGCTGGGCAGTCGGACCGGCATGATCAAGTACGTGTAGTCGTCCGGCTCCGAGCCGGCCGGTCGCAGTACGACGGGCTTGTTCGAGGACGTGAAGAGCAGCCGGGCCGTGCTCGACTCGAGAGCTCCGAGACCGTCGAGCAGGAAGCTCGGGTTGAACGCCGTCGTGATGGGCTCGCCCTCGAACTCCACCTCGAGTTGCTCCTCGGCCCGGCCCTCGTTCTCACCACCGGCAGACAGACCGACGCCTGCGTCGGAGAACTCCAGACGCACCGGCGTACCGCGGTCGGCCAGGAGTGCCACCCGCTTGACCGCTTCGACGAACGGTCCGACGGCCACCTCGGCCGAGGAGGCCCAATCCGTCGGCAGCAGGGTGCGGTAGGGCGGGAACTGGGCGTCGAGCAGGCGGGTGGTGGCCTGCCGCCCGGACGCCGAGAAGCCGATGATGCCCTCGCCGGTCGTACCGGACGAGAGCGCGATCGTCAGTAGTTCGCCGTGGCCGAGGCTCTTGGCGGCATCAGCCAGCGTCCGCGCCGGGACCAGTACCTGCGTCGGTTCCGCTCCGACCGTCGCCGGAGTCCAGGCCAGCTCGCGGACGGCCAGCCGGTAGCGGTCGGTGGCGGCGAGGGTGAGGCGGTCGCCGTCGATCTCGAGCCGGACACCGGTCAGCATCGGCAGGGTGTCGTCACGACCGGCCGCGATGGCCGACTGGGCCACCGCGGTGGCGAACGCGCCGCTGTCGACCGTGCCCGCGGTCGAGGGCATGTCCGGCAGCCGTGGGTAGTCCTCGACCGGCATGGTCGGCAGGGTGAACCGCGCCGAACCACAGGCGATGGTCAGTCGAGCGCCGTCGAGCATGACCTCGACCGGGTGCGGCGGGAGCGCCTTGGTGATGTCGGCGAGCAGGCGTCCGGACACCAGCGCCTGGCCGCTGCTGCCCGCGCTGACCTGCACGCTGATCTGGGTCGACGCCTCGAGATCGAATCCGGACACCGACAGCGTGTCGTCCTCGACGCCGAGCAACAGACCGGCCAGCACCGGGACGGTGGGCCGGCTGGCGAGGCTGCGAGCAGCCCAGGAGACCGCGTCAGCGAGCGCGTCGCGCTCGACCCGGAACTTCATGCTGAGGTCCTCTCACTGGTGGCCGCACGATCTCGCTTACCCACAAGAACTGGCTTTCTGGGTGTAGCCGTTCTGTCATTACCTGGATAGAGCTTGTCGTCTGTAGTCATAGCGTCTGTGGAAGCTGGGGATAACAGCATGCACCCCTGCTCTGACAGGCCTGCGGGGTGTGGACGGTCCGCCGGTAAAGGACCGGGCCCGGTGAATGACAAGTGGACGGGGTGAGACCGTCCCGTGCCGTCCACATGGACAGCCAGGTTTTCCACAGTCGTGCGCACAGTCTGGGGGAAACCGAATCTCATGATCGGGCCGGTCACGAGCGGGTCGATCACGAACGAGCCCGGAGTTTGATCCGGCTCGTCATCTCGGTGATCTGGTTGTAGACCGACAGGCGTTCGGTCATCAGGCCGCGGATCTTGCGCTCGGCGTGCATGACGGTCGTGTGATCGCGGCCGCCGAACAGCTCGCCGATCTTGGGCAGGGACAGGTCGGTGAGCTCGCGGCACAGGTACATGGCGATCTGCCGGGCGTTGACCAACTCACGGCTACGCGAGGCGCTGACCAGGTCGTCGATGTCGACGGTGAAGTACTCCGAGGCGACCGCCATGATCGTCGCCGCGGTGATCTCGGGCGCGTCGCTGTCGCTGATCAGGTCCTTCAGGACGTTCTCGGCCAGCTTCATCTCGACGTCCTGGCGATTCAGGCTGGCGAACGCGGTGACCCGGATCAGCGCGCCCTCGAGTTCGCGGATGTTGCTCTGGATCTTGCTGGCGATGAACTCGAGCACCTCGGGCGGCGGGTTCATGCCCTCCTGGGCCGCCTTCTTGCGCAGGATCGCGATGCGGGTCTCGAGGTCGGGCGCCTGGACGTCGGTGATCAGACCCCACTCGAAGCGGGTGCGCAGCCGGTCCTCGAGCGTCGAGAGCTGACGGGGCGAGCGGTCGGAGCTGATGACGATCTGCTTGTTCGCGTTGTGCAGGGTGTTGAAGGTGTGGAAGAACTCCTCCTGCGTCCGTTCGGCCCGCTCCAGGAACTGGATGTCGTCGATCAGCAGCAGGTCGACCGAGCGATAGCGGCTCTGGAAGTTGTGCATCTTGTCGTCACGCAGCGAGTTGATGAAGTCGTTGGTGAACTCTTCGCTGCAGACGTAGCGGACCTTGAGCCCAGGCACGAGGCGTTTGGCGTAGTGCCCCATCGCGTGCAGCAGGTGCGTCTTGCCCAGGCCGGAGTCGCCGTAGATGAACAGCGGGTTGTACGCCTTGGCCGGCGCCTCGGCGACAGCGACGGCCGCCGCGTGGGTGAAGCGGTTGCTGGAGCCGATGACGAAGGTGTCGAACGTGTACTTGGGATTGAGCCGGGCGTCGCGGTCGATGACGCCGGCGCCGCCCGAGGTCCGGTAGTCCATGGCGGGCCCACCGAAGCCCTCGGCGCGGCCGCTGATCAGGCGGGGATCGGGCGCGGCGAACGTGTCCGGCAGGTCGTCGAAGTCGTCGAAGTCGTCACTGTCGTCGTCTACGGCGTCGGCTGTCGGACCCGGGTCCTCGGAGCGCTGGACGGTGACCGCGATCTGAACCTCGCGACCGAGCTCCTCGGACAGCGCCGAGACGAGCAGGGGACGCATCCGCGTCTCGAGGTATTCCTTGACGAAGTCGTTGGGCGCGGCGAGCAGCGCGGTGTCCTCGACGAGACCGATCGGGTCGCGTCTGGTCGAGCCATTCGCGTTGGTGCGGACGGACGGTCTCGTCGAAGCGCTTGATGGCCTTCACCCAGACGTCGGCCAGATCCTCGCTCTGGGTCACGACTGTGCACCGCGGCCGGACCGGCCGACTGCCGATTGGCCCGCAATCCTCGTTTTCAGTCGTGCGTCTGGCTGTGGCGAGGCCGGGCGCAGTGTTTCGTCACGCAGTGTTTCGTCGGGGTCGACATTGGAGGTACGGGGGTGCGGAGTCACTAGCCGGTTTCCATCTTTCCGTTCGGCGAGCCGGCTAGAGCAGCCGACGGAATACCGGTCCACAAGGATTTCCACAGCCTGTGGACCGACACGGGTGCCCTGGTGGGACCGTGGTCTCTGGTGGTGCCGTGTCGGGCGGCACGGTGGGAAAACCTAACAGCGCCGTACGTGCCCCACAACCCGGCCCGGCGTGTCGCAACAGGAACCTGCCGACGGCCGTGACGCGTGAGTTCTATGGTGTTTGGTTCGACTCGTGCGAGCGGTGGCAACGTCGTTCCGCGTCCGTCTCGACTGAGGGTCGCGGTCGCGCGGTTTGACTGGGTGCTGGGGCGATCCGTACCGTTACTAGGTCTAGACGGACGCCTGCGCCGGACGTTGCAGCAATCTCGCTGCCGGCCGGAACCATGACAGACATTCTGTGCCCGAGCCTTACCGATCGATGGAGTTTTCCCGTGAGCAAGCGGACCTTCCAGCCGAACAACCGTCGGCGTGCCAAGACGCACGGCTTCCGTCTGCGCATGCGGACCCGTGCCGGTCGCGCCATCGTGTCGGCCCGCCGCCGCAAGGGCCGCAACGAGCTGTCGGCCTGACGCCCGCGCGAGCGGGACGCGGCCGCGCCAGTGCTGCCCTCACCGAACCGCATGCGGTCCGCGACCGAGTTCTCCGCGGTCGTGCGATCGGGCACCCGCGTTCGCCGGGGCGTCCTCGTAGTGCACTATCTCGCGGGTTCCAGCCCGGACTCACCGGCCCGGGTCGGGCTCGTCGTGGGCCGGTCGGTCGGTGAGAGCGTGGTTCGTCACCGCGTCAGCCGACGGCTGCGAGCTCAGCTTGCGTCCCGCTTGACCAGGCTTCCCCTGGGATCGGTCACCGTGGTGCGCGCTCTGGGCGAGTCCGCGCAGGCCGACTCGGTGCGCATCGGCCGCGACCTGGACGCGGCCTTTGATCGCCTGGGGCTTCCCAGCTCGGCCGGCCTGACCACGGTCGGGTCATGAATCCCATCGCCCGTCTGGTGGTCGGAATCCTTCGCGTGTACCAGGTTGCGATCAGCCCGTCCCTGCCCCCTCGCTGCCGATTCACCCCGACGTGCAGCGCCTACGCCGTCGAGGCGATCACGACATTCGGAATCGGACGAGGCAGTTGGCTTGCCCTGCGCCGGCTCTCGCGGTGCCATCCGTGGCATCGCGGCGGGCACGACCCGGTGCCGTCCCGCGTTGAAAGGTCCGGTGTGACGGCCGGTCAGCTGAGGAGCACGTCTTGTTAGATTTCCTGTACACCGCGATCTCATTCGTACTGCTGCTGTGGCATCGACTGTTCAGCGCGATCGGAATCGACAAGGACAGCGGGCTGAACTGGGCCCTGTCGATCGTCTTCCTGACGATCACCGCCCGGCTGATCTTGTTCCGCTTCTTCATCAAGCAGGTTCACTACCAGCGCAAGATGCAGGAGATGCAGCCGCGCATGGCTGCGATCCGCACCAAGTACAAGGACGACAAGCAAGCCCAGCAGCGCGAGATGATGAAGCTGCAGCAGGACGAGGGCTTCAACCCGATCACCGGCTGTCTGCCGATCTTCCTGCAGATTCCGATCTTCATCGCCCTGTTCCACGTACTCCGCCACCTGGCCCATTCGGCCAATGCGGCGCAGTACTTCCTGTCTCACGGTTCGACGACCAGCGTTCTGAGCAAGAACTATCTGCACCAGTTGACGCTCTACAGCTTCAGCGCGTCCGAGACCGCATCAGGTGCGCGCGCGAAGCTGTTCGGTGCGCCGTTGGCCGCCTCGTTCCACGACAGCAGCTCGGTCATCACGAATCTCGGCGGGACCGTCGGCGCGACCCGCGTGGTCATCCTGCCGCTGCTGATCATCAGCGCGCTCGCGACCATGGCCACTCAACTACTGGTGAAGCGCAATCAAACGGTGGTCCCCGAGGGCACCGCGGCCACCATGCAGAAGCTGATGCTGTACGTGTTCCCGCTCGGCGTGCTGGCCTCCGGTCTGCTGTTCAACTTTCCCTTGGGTGTGCTGCTGTACTGGTTCGCCAGCAACCTGTGGACCCTGGGCCAGCAGGCCTACATCATCCGATTCCACCCGCCGGAGGCCGCCGGTGCGGTGAAGACGGGGGCGGGGGCCACGACAGCGTCCGCGGCGCTGGCGCCTCGTCCGGGCGTGAAGCCCAACTACGCGAAGACTCGCCCGGCCAGTAGCATCGATAAGTCGACAAGTGACCTTGACGACGTATCGACGGATGACACGCCGCCCACCCCGCAGCCAAGGACGCCACGACCCGGCCAGCGGCCGACCCGGCCGAGTGGGCGCCCGAACAGCAAACGACCCAACCAGGCGAAGAAACGCCGCTGACCTCTGCCGCGACGCGGTCGGGCTCGGCCTGGCCACCGCGTGGCGATTTGCGGACGTTAACCGCGTCCGTCCCGGAAAGTGTTCCTGAAAGGATTCGATCGAGGATGAGCGACACCGTGAGCGAGACCCAGACCGATACGCCGGCAGCCGACCAGGACGCCGACGCCGTGGACGAGGTGGACACGGACACCGACACCGACACCGACGGCGATACGGACGGCGACGCCGACAGCTCGCTTCTGGTGCAGGAAGGCGACATCGCCGCGGACTACCTCGAGCGGCTGCTCGACATCGTGGACTACGACGGTGACATCGACCTGGACGTCGAGAACGACCGGGCCATCGTGGCGATCGTGGGTTCGGGACTGCAGTCGCTGGTCGGCCCGCACGGGCAGACCTTGGACGCGTTGCAGGAGCTCACCCGGCTGGCGGTTCAGCAGAAGACAGGCACGCGTAGTCGGTTGATGCTCGATGTGAGTGGGCATCGGCAGGCGCGCAAGGAAGCCCTCACCGAGCTGGCTCGCGAGACCGCCACCACCGTGCTGGCTGACGGGGAGCCGGTTCGGCTGGCCCCGATGAACCCGTTCGAGCGCAAGGTCGTGCACGACGTGATCACCTCGCTGGACGGTGTTCGGAGCGAGTCCGAGGGTGAAGAGCCGAACCGCCGCGTGGTCGTGCTCGTCGAGCGGTGAGCTCACGCCCGACAGTCGCCGCCGGCCCGTCAGACGGTCGGGAGCGAGCGTTCGCCGGTCGCGCCGGCGGACTGGAGCTGGCGACCCGCTACGCCGGCATCCTGGCCTCCACCGGCATCGACCACGGCCTGATCGGGCCCCGTGAGCACGACCGCATCTGGGAGCGCCACTTGCTCAACTGCGCGGCGATCGCGGAGCTACTCCCCCACGGAGCGCAGATCGTCGACGTCGGCTCAGGCGCGGGACTGCCGGGACTGGCACTCGCGTGCGCTCGAGCGGATCTGCGGATCACCCTGATCGAGCCGCTGGCGCGCCGGGTCCGCTTCCTGGACGACACCGTGCAGGAGTTGGGCTTGGCCGATCAGGTGAGGGTCGTGCGCGGTCGGGCTGACAGCGCCGAGATCGGTCGCACGCTCGGCCCGGTGCCGTTCGTGGTGGCTCGAGCAGTGGCGCCGCTGGACCGTTTGGTGAGATGGTGCCTTCCGTTGCTCGTCCCTGGCGGTCGGCTACTGGCCATGAAGGGCGACAACGCTCAGGCTGAGATCGATGAGCATCGGGTCGAGCTCGTTCGGTTGGGAGCGGGCGCTGTCGAACTGGTGACCTGTGGCAACTCGATACTCGACGAGCCGGTGCGCGTGGTGTCCGTCGAACGACGCCTGAAGCTAGAGGGAGTCTGATGACCGAGCCACCCGACGTTGCGCAGTTCGGCGATGTTTCACGTGAAACGGCCGAGGGCGGCGATGTTTCACGTGAAACAGAGTTCGATACGCCGATCGGTCGCGAAGCCCGGCAGGCCGTCGAGGTACTGAATATCCGGCGCGAAGCCTGGCCTCGGCCTCCGAAGACCCGGGTGATCACCGTCTCGAATCAGAAGGGTGGGGTCGGCAAGACCACGACCACCGTCAACCTGGCGGCCGCATTGGCGCTGCACAACCAGCGGGTGCTGGTGATCGACCTCGATCCGCAGGGCAACGCAAGCACAGCGCTCGGTGTGCCGCACCAAGCCGGGACACCGTCGAGCTACGACGTGTTGCTGGGTGGCGACGCGCTGGACGACGTCTTGGCCCCGGTCGAGATCAGTCCGTTGCTCCACTGCGTGCCGGCGACGATCGACCTCGCCGGCGCGGACATCGAGTTGACCTCGCAGGTCGCCCGTGAACACCGGCTCCAGCGCGCGATTTCGGCGCATCTGGCCGACGGTGCCGAACTCGACTACGTCCTGATCGACTGCCCGCCGTCGTTGGGGCTGCTGACGCTCAACGCCCTGGTCGCGGCGCAGGAGGTGCTGATCCCGATCCAGACCGAGTACTACGCCCTCGAGGGCCTGGCTCAGCTGCTGGGTACGGTCGATCTGGTCAAGGCGCACCTGAATCCGGGCATCTGGGTCAGCACGGTGCTCCTGACCATGTACGACAGCCGGACCCGCCTGGCCGATCAGGTGGCGGCCGAGGTCCGGCAGCATTTCGGCGACCTGGTGATCGATGCGATGATCCCGCGCAACGTCCGGGTGTCCGAGGCCCCTGGGTTCGGGCAGACGGTGATCACGTACGACGCGGGGTCTCGCGGCGCGGTCGAGTATCTTCGCGCCGCCCAGGAAATAGCCGAGCGGGGCGCGTCCGCGTCTGCCGAGCAGCGGAGGAGACCAGTGAGCAACAAGAACCGTCCCGGTGGCCTCGGGCGCGGGTTGGGCGCCCTGATCCCGACGCGCTCCCCCGGCCGCGGTGGCCGAGCTGGCCGCGTCAGGGGCGCGCCCACGAGGTCCGGATCCCACCAGTTCCGATGCCGGTCGCCGACGACCGAATCGAGTCCGGCCACGACGAGTCACGCCAGCGATCCGTTGCCGGTGCCCGGCGCGCGCTTCGCCGAGGTGCCGGTGGCGTCGGTGACCGCCAATCCGAAGCAGCCCCGTCAGGTGTTCGACGAGGAGGCCCTGGACGAGCTGACCCATTCGGTGCGCGAGTTCGGCGTGCTGCAGCCGATCGTCGTACGCGAGCGCGACGGCGGTTACGAACTGATCATGGGCGAGCGGCGGTTACGGGCCAGCCAGGCCGCCGGGCTCGACACCGTCCCGGCCATCATCCGTGAGACCGGCGACGACGCGCTGCTGCGCGACGCGCTGCTGGAGAACATCCATCGCGCCCAGTTGAACGCGCTCGAAGAGGCGGCGGCCTACCAGCAACTGCTGGAGGAGTTCGGCACCACCCACGAGGAACTGGCCACCCGGATCGGGCGCAGCCGCTCGCAGGTGAGCAACACGATCAGACTGCTCAACCTGCCGGTGCCGGTTCAGCGGCGCGTAGCCGCCGGAGTCCTCTCGGCCGGCCACGCCCGGGCGCTGCTGAGTCTCGAGGACCGCGACGCCCAGGAAGAGCTGGCGAGCCGGATCGTCGCCGAGGGACTGTCGGTCCGGGCTACCGAAGAGCTGGTGTCGCTGCGCCGGGAAGGGTTCGGCGCCGGGCCGCCGGCCCCGTGCGCAGACCCGCCACATCACCGCCCCGGCGATAGCGGACACTTGCCGACCAGCTCGCCGACACCTTCGACACCCGGGTCCGCGTCGATCTCGGCAAGCGCAAGGGCAAGATCACCGTCGAGTTCGCGTCGATCGACGACCTCGAGCGCATCGTCGCCATGATGGCGCCGAAGCTGGCAACCCGGCGGAGCAATCAGGCCCCGGCGGGCGACGACGCCGACTGACGACGCCGACTGAAACCGACGCCGACGATCACCGCTCGTAGCGGCCGTAGGACACGACTTCCGGTCGCAATCGGCGCCCGCGCCGCAAAGAGGGTGACGGCCGGTCGGGCGCCGGGTACCCGAGGCTGATGACGCCGATCGGGCGCAACCCGGCGGGGATCGACAGTGCTGATCGCACCGCATCCCATCGCTCGCCCGGAACGCCGAAGAAGCAGCCGGCCAGCCCACGGTCGACGATGCCGAGCAGGATGAGCATCGCCGCCATGCCGGCGTCGACGTCCCAGTACGGGACGGGCCAGTGCTCCTCGCTTCGATCGGTCCAGCCCTTGTCCGGCTCGGCGTACCGCTCGAGGTAGGCCGCCTTGTCCGAGAGGGCAACGATCAGCGCCGGTGCCGCGCTCATGCCACGCAGCCAACTGTCGGCGGGGGCGCCATCGTCGCAGGCGGTCCAGAATCGCTGACAGTCAGTGGGCGTGTCGAGAACGAGGAAGTGCCAGCCCTGGCTGAACCCGGCGGACGGTGCGTGAATCGCCAGATCGAGCAGGGCGTCGATGGTTTCACGTGAAACATCGCGATCTGGGTCGTAGGCGCGGACCATGCGACGACGGCGAATCGCCTCTTCGAGTTCCATGTCCAGCACCTTCGCATGGATAGCTGAGGGCCCGTGGGAAATACCGATGCCGGTCGTCGCAGCGTGTGGGATCGTGAGCACGTGCAGCTGAACCAGTCCAGGAAACTAGCCGACGTTTGCTACGACATCCGCGGGCCAGTGCTCGAGGAGGCAAAGCGGCTCGAGGACGAGGGCCGGCGGATCATGAAACTCAACATCGGCAATCCGGCTCCGTTCGGCTTCGACGCCCCGGAAGAGATCCTGGTCGACGTCATTCGTAACCTGCCTACGGCCCAGGGGTACTCGGACTCGCACGGGCTGATGTCGGCCCGCACGGCGATCGTCCAGTACTACCAGTCCCGCGGCATCGACATCACCGACGTCGACGACATCTGGCTGGGCAACGGGGTCAGTGAGCTGATCTCGATGTCGCTGCAAGCGATGCTCGACGACGGCGACGAGGTGCTCGTGCCGTCGCCGGACTATCCCCTGTGGACGGCGTCGACCCAGCTCGCCGGTGGCCGTCCCGTCCACTACCTCTGCGACGAGGAGTCGGGACTGGCAGCCGGACCTGGACGATCTGGAGAGCAAGATCACGCCCCGGACCAAGGCGATCGTGGTCATCAACCCCAACAACCCGACCGGGGCCGTGTACACCGTCGCGGTGCTCGAGCGGATCGCCGAGCTGGCCCGGCACGCACGGGCTGGTCGTGCTCGCCGACGAGATCTACGACAAGATCCTCTACGACGACGCGACGCACACGCGCCGTTCGCCGCGCTTGCGCCGGACGTGTTCACGCTGACGTTCAACGGGCTGTCGAAGGCGTACCGGCTGGCCGGGTTCCGGTCGGGCTGGTTGATGGTCACCGGTCCGCGGAAGCACGCCAGCAGCTATCTCGAGGGTCTGACGATCCTGGCGAACATGCGGTTGTGCGCCAACGTCCCGGGCCAGCACGCGATCCAGACCGCCCTGGGTGGACGGCAGTCGATCAACGACCTGGTCCTGCCCGGCGGGCGGCTGCTCGCCCAGCGCGATGCCGCGGTCTCCGCTTTGCGGGCCATCCCGGGCGTCAGCTGCGTCGAGCCCAAGGGCGCGCTGTACGTGTTCCCGCGACTGGATCCGGAGGTCTACCCGATCAAGGACGATCAGCAGTTCGTCCTGGAGCTGCTGCGCGAACAGCACGTCCTGGTCGTGCAGGGATCGGGCTTCAACTGGGCCTCGCCCGATCATCTGCGCATCGTGACCTTGCCGCGGGTCGAGGATCTCACCGAGGCGATCGGACGCATCGCGAACTTCCTGGCTGACTACCGGGTGCGGGTCAGCTAACCCCGCTAGCCGCGTTAGTCCGGCCGCGGAGATCTGCATGACGCCGGTCGGCTGGTCCGACTCCGTCGGCAGGTACAGCCGCTGCACGGCCACCAGCAGCGCCTCGGCGACCGTGTCGCGGAAACCAGGATCGAGCAGCCGCTCGCGGTCGATCGGCGAGCTGAGATAGCCCAATTCGAGCCGGACGGCCGGCATCCGGGTCAGTCGGAGCAGGGTCCAGGTCTTGGCGTGCGTCCGGTCGTTCTGCATCCCCGTCCGAGCCACGATCTCGCGTTGAGCGAGGTCAGCCAGCCGCTCGCCGATCCACGACGCGGACTCGGACGTGCCGTAGTAGTAGGCCGCGACACCGTTGCCGTGGGCAGAGTCGATCGAGTCGACATGCAGAGAAATCACCAAGTCGGCGTCGACACTGTTGGCGAAACCGGCCCGCTCCTCGTCCGAGGGCCCCGAGGTGGCACCGCGCGTCAGCAGCGCCGTCGCGCCCAGGGCCAGCAACCGTCCCTCCAGCCGGGCGGCGACGTCCCACACCAAGGCGGCTTCGGTGATCGTCGGGTCCCACCGATCCACGGCGCCCGTGTCGGCGCCGCCGTGGCCCGGGTCGATGACGATCCGCTTGCCGGGCAGGTTCGGACCGGCGGTGGCCACCGCGGCCATGTCGCGCAACAACTGCGGCCGGCCGCCCACCACGCGCCGCGCCAGCTGCTTGAGGGCGCGCAGCGTGGAGGGGCCGCAGATGCCGTCCGGGCGAAGCCCGAAGTCCCGCTGGAAACCGCGCAGAGCGCTCTCGGTGATCGGGCCGAACAGATGGTCGGCCCGGCCGAGGTCGTAGCCCAGCTCGGTCAGTTGCTGCTGCAGCGACGACACGTCGTCGCCGACCATCGGCGCGGCGGGGGTGTACATCAGATACGCGATCGCCCAAGCGCCAGCGGGCGGCGGCCAGGGCCGCGAAGGTCTCGTCGCCGACGACGCCGTCGACCGACAGCCCTCGATGCTGTTGAAAGTGGCGAACTGCGAGCTCGGCCGGTTCGTCCATCCCGGCCGCGGGATCGGAGTTGTCGAGCAGTCCGAGACCGGCCAGGATGCCGCGGACCTCCGCGACGGCCGTTCCGGTGTCACCACGGCGCAGTGGCTGCATGGAACGCGGTACCTCATAGCTTCGAGTCGGCGGATAACGCTTTCAGGTGTGCTCACGGGCAGCTGCCGGAGATCCCCGATCGAGCCACCCCGTCAGCCATTGTGCCGCAGGACAGGTGAAATCCTGGCACCGCCTTCCACCCAAAACCGCCGCAATTCGCAAAAGGACGCACGAACGCCCCGCGGTCGCAGGACCGGGGCGTTCACGGCCCGACTCGGGGCGAACCCGAGCCAATCCTGTCGAACTAGGCGATGTAGTCGGAGAGCTCGCGCAGGATGGCAGCCTTGGGGCGGGCGCCGACGATCGACTTGACGACCTGACCGCCCTGGTACACCGACATCGTCGGGATCGACATGATCTGGTAATCACGAGCGATCTGCGGGTTCTCGTCGATGTTCACCTTGGCGATCGGTGAGCTTGCCGGCGTACTCGCCCGCGATCTCTTCGAGAACCGGGGCGACCTGCTTGCACGGACCGCACCACTCGGCCCAGAAGTCGACGAGCACGGGCCCGTCGGCCTGCAGCACGTCGGTGGCGAAGCTGGCGTCGGTGACGGTCTTGGTGTTCTGGCCCATCGTTATCTCTTCTCTCGTGTGATGTCTGACGGCTATAACCGTGCGGACGGTGGCTTGATTCCTGTTCGGCGCCCAGGATCAGTGTTGCGCGACCGCCGTCAGCGCAGCGTCGGTCACGGCGTGGTGGCGCGCGGCAAGAAACCGCTCGGCCTCCAGCGCCGCCGCACAGCCGGTCCCGGCGGCGGTGATCGCCTGGCGGTAGGTGTGGTCGACGAGGTCGCCGGCGGCGAACACACCCTCGAGGTTGGTGCGCGTGGTGCCGGCGTCGACCTTGACGTAGCCCTCGGCGTCCAGGTCGACCTGACCGACGACGAGTTCGCTGCGGGGCAGGTGGCCGATCGCGATGAACAGGCCGCCGGCCTCGATCTGGCGATCCTCGCCGGTGATCGTGTCGCGCAACACCAACCCGTCGACCGTGCCCTCGCCGCAGGATGCCGACGACGTCGGAGTTCCAGGCCCAGTGGATCTTGGGGTTGGCCTCGGCCCGCTCGGCCATGATGCGGCTGGCGCGCAGCGAGTCACGACGGTGGACGACGGTCACCGAGCTTGGCGAAGCGGGTGAGGAAGGTCGCCTCCTCCATCGCGGTGTCGCCGCCGCCGACCACGACGATGTCCTTGTCGCGGAAGAAGAAACCGTCGCACGTCGCACACCACGAGACGCCGCGACCGGACAGCTCGTCCTCGCGCTCGATGCCCAGCTTGCGGTACGCCGAGCCCATCGCCAGGATCACCGCGTCGGCGGTGTACTCGGCGTCCAGCGTGCGGACGATCTTGACCGGGCCGGTCAGGTCGACCGAGATGACGTCGTCGGCGACCAGTTCCGCGCCGAAGCGCTCGGCCTGCGCGCGGATGTTGGCCATCAGGTCCGGGCCCATGATGCCCTCGGGGAAGCCGGGGAAGTTCTCGACCTCGGTGGTGTTCATGAGCGCGCCGCCGTACGCCGCGCCCTCGAAGACCAACGGCTCGAGGTCGGCCCGCGCGGTGTACAGCGCGGCGGTGTAGCCCGCCGGGCCCGACCCGACGATGATCACATTGCGGTGGGTGGTGGCGGTCACGAGTGCCCTTCCGTCTCACGTGTGCTGTCGCTAGCCGAATCGTCGGCTGCGTCTGGCTTTCCAACGATCCTAGGTTCCTCGGCATTCCCCGAGTCCCCGCGCCGTCGGGCGATCCGCGCGCGCAGCGCGCCCAGCTCACGGATCGGCAGCCTCCAGCCGATCGCGACCAGCACGACCAGTCCGGCGAGCGCCCCGGCGATCAGTCCGGCGAGGGCACCACCCCGGCCGTCGCCGAAGGCGCTCGTGCACCCGGTTCGGACGAGGTAGGCCACCACACCGGCCGCGATCGAGGCGCCGGCGACCATGGCCGCCGTCCGCGTCGACGGCGGCGAAGCCCGAGACGTCCGAAGCGCCGGGTCAGCAGCACGTGACCCGACGATCGCGCCAACCAGGTAGGAGGCCGATGTCGCCACGTTGAGCATCTCGATGATGCCGCGGTTGTGCAGCGTGTGCACGGAGATGACCAGCAACAGCAGCTTGCTGCCGACCATGAAGACGTTGATCAAGGTTGGCGTTCGCCCGTCGCGCAGCGCGTAGAACACCCGCAGCTGCAGCATCACCATGGCGAAGGGCAGCAGGCCGAACGCGGACAGCGCAAGGTTCACGCCGTACTGGTGGGCGAGCACGATCGGGGTGGCACCGTGGGCGAAGAACACCACGGTGAACGCGGGCGCCAGGGCAATCAGGCCGGCGGTGATGGGCAGCAGGCCCAGCGCCGAGAGCCGAGCGCCGAGGGCGAGGTCGTCGGTCACCGCCGACTCGTCGCCGCGCGCGGCCGCCCGGGACATGCGCGGCATCAGGGCGGTGAGCAGCGAGACGACGAGGATGCCGTAGGGCATCTGGAACAGCAGGTCGGACGTCGCGAAGATCGTGGTGCCGTTGTGGTCGTTGCCGATCTTGAGGATGACCAGGATGCCGATCTGGCTGGCGACGACGTACCCCAGGATCCAGCCGGTCAGCGAACCGGCTTCGCGCAGGCGGCCGGCCTCGGTCGGCAGCCCACGGAAACGCCACTGCCACTGGAAGCCCGATCGGCGTAGCGACGGGATCAGGACGAGGGCCTGGCCGACGATGCCGAGGGTCGTCCCGATGCCGATCACCAGCAGTCTGCGCGGTCGTCATCGTCGTCGGTGTGGGTGCGGAGGGCCCGGGCAGGGCCAGGTAGATCGCGACGGTCACGATGGTGATCGCGTTGTTGATCACCGGTGCCCAGGCTCCGGGCCCGTAGACGTTGCGGGTGTTGAGGACGGCCGTGAACAGGGCGCCCAGGCCGTAGAAGAAGATCTCGGGCAGCAGCAGGGTCGCGAAGATGCTGGTCAGGGAGCGCTGTGCGCCCGGTTCGACGACCAGCGCCGTGATCCACGGGGCCGCGACGACGGCGAGCAGGGTCGCGATGCCCAGCGCGGCCGTGGCGATCGAAAGCAGCCGTTGCGTGTAGTGGTCGCCGCCGTCGCGGTCGTGGTGCTGGGCGTGCACGATCAGCGGGATCAGCACGCTCGACAGCACGCCGCCGAGCAACAGCTCGTAGACCATGTTCGGGAAGCTGTTCGCGCTGTTGTAGGCGTTGCCGACCGCGTACCCGCCCAGCGCGGCGGCCAGGGCGATGTTGCGGACGAACCCGGTGATCCGGCTGACCAGGCTGGCGACCGCCATCGTCCGGCTGCTCGACAGCAGGCCACCCCGGCGCGGTGTCTCGACCGGCTGCGGGCGGAGCTCGGGATCGCTCGACCGGCGGCTCGTCGAGACCGCGCTCGTCCTGGGCGATCGCGGTGACGATGTCGCCGACCGCGACGCCCGGCCGGTGCCGTCGCGGCCCGTGGTAGGTGGGTGAGCTCCAGGGGTTCTCGGGCTCGTCCATCAGCTGGGGCGGCACCGGGTCGACCTCGATGAACGTCCGCGGCTCGGCGATCACCGAGTTGCCGGTGCCGAAGATCGACGGCGTGCTCCAGTCGTCGCTCATCGGCGCCGCTGCCGCCACCAGGGCCTCGGCCGCGCGCCGCTTGCGCCGCGCCTGGAACCGACGGCTGAAGCGGATGAGCAAGGCGACGGCCAGTACTGAACCGGCGACGACGGTGATCATGATCCCGATCGTCCCGAGTGCCTTGCTGTAGATGGTCAGGCGCGCCGGTTCACCCACGGGGGAACCCGATGGTGACGTCAGGGCGGCCATCACCTTGAAGTGACCGGAACGGTCGACGTGAGCCTGGACGCGAACGGTCCGCTGCTCGCCGGCGGGGATCTCGAGCACCTCCGACGTCTGCGCGGTGAAGCCCTTCACGTCGCCCACCGAGCTGACCGCGACCCGAACCGACACCGGCGACGTCAGGGTGTTCTGGACGGTGAGGATCAACGGCGAGTCGCTCGAGGCGAGGCTGTACGACCCGTTCTTCGGCGGGACGATCTTGATCTTGTTGGTGAGATCGGTGGCCGTCGCGGCGATCGAGTTGGCGAAGTCCTCACCGGCGGCGCGGTCCGATCGCCAGGCCGATGACTCGGAGCGCTGGATCGCGGCCGGAAAGCCACCGAGGAGCGTCGCCGCGTCGGCCGGTGTGAGCGTGCCCGACAGCGACGCGGTGGAGGCGACGGCCGCCCGGGCGGTGGTCAACTGGCCGGCGGGAAGCTCGTCGTCGCCGGCCGTGGACGGCTGGGTCAGATCGCCCCCGTCATAGCTGTCGACATTGGCCAGCGCATCGCCCACGGTGATCGGGATGAACGGGCCGCCGGCCGTGTCGTCGATGGCGGCCGCGGCCGCGGCGGGATCGGCGTCGACCAGCTGGTCGGGGGCCAGCACCATGAAGTTGTTGGTCTCGTCCAGCGCCGGCATCAGGGCCGATGACACGAACGCCGGCACCGCCGACGCCCCCCGCCCGTTGGCGTCGATCACGGCGTTCATCGTGCTGATGACGTTGCGCGACTCGACGAGGGCGCGTCGCCTTCGAACCGGCGAGCTCGACGTGACCGCCGCTCGACGCGCTCGAGCCGGGCATGGAGGCGTCGTCGAGCAGTACGGTCTGGGCGCCGTCGGCCACGACTCGGGTCAAGGCGTCGGCGGTGATCGTCTGCCCGGCCGGCCAGGCGATCGGATGCTGTTCGGTGATCCCCAGCGTTGCGAACAGCCGCTGGGCCATCGGCGCCGGCATCGCGCTGGCCCAGGTCAGACCGGCCCGGGTCAGGGCATCGACGTCTGGGTCGGCGTAGGGCGTCAGCGAGTAGCCGCCGACCTCGCCCAGGACGGTCTTGAACCGGTCGAGCCACGCGGCAGCGGCCCGCCCGCCCGTCCCGACCGTGGTCGTGCCGTTCGACGTCGACGCGGTAGCCCTCGCTCATCACGACCAGCTCGTCGAGCAGCTCCGGGTCGAGGACCAGCGTGACCTGCGACAGCGACTTCGCGCGTTCGAGCGAGGCCAGCGCGCGATCCAGACGGCCGCCGCTCGACCACGGACGCGGTCGAGGTCGTCGTCGACGAACGTCGTGTCCGAGGTCGAGCGGTGCGGTCGGTCGATGAAGGGCCACAGCCAGCTGACCTGCATCTGGGCGTCCCCGCTCGAGGGGATGTAGGTCTGCGCCCAGCCCCGCTCGGGCGTGGCCGGTTGTCGTCCCCGACCGCGGCGTGCAGAGCGAAGTCGAGTGGATAGACGCCCGTACGGCACAGGCACAGCGCGGTCGGTCACGGTGCTGTCGGTGCTGGTCGTGAGGGAGACGGTGACGGTCCGGCTCGCCTTGGGGGCAAGCTCGCCGTCGATGGTCTGACGAGGGCAGCCTGAACGGCTGGCTCTTGCTCTCGACCGGGTTGGCCAGCTCGGCCCGCAGGTCGTCGGTGTTCGCGATCGGCGGCTCGCGGGTGATGTCCAGGCGCAGGGAGTGCAGCGTGGCCGCCGAGTTGTTGGTCAGCGACAGGGTGACGGTCAGCGGGGTGACATCGACCGTCGACGGCGGCACGGCCGGGCTGACCGACAGGACCCGGACGGTGGCGTCGGTTGCCGTCGCCGCGCCGGCCGGGGTCGCGTCGACGAGTGGGAACGAGGCGAGCACTGCGAGCGCGGCCGCGACCACCGCGGTCACCACGCCCAGGCGTGCGCGGAGCGGCCTGCGTCTCACGCGGAGTCCGCGAGCAGCCGCCCCGCCGTGTCGACCAGCCCGCGCTCGTCCGGGATAGGCCAGTCGGGCCCGGATGTCGGGAAGCGGAACCCAGGCGACCTCGGTGACCTCGATGTCGGCGTCGGAGAGGTCGCCCCCGGTCGCCCGCAGCAGGAAGTGGTGCACGGTCTTGTGGATGCGGCGCCCGTCGGCGACGAACCAGTAGTCGATGGTGCCCAGCTCGGCCACGACCACGCCGACGATGCCGGTCTCTTCCTCGACCTCGCGCACGGCCGCCTGTTCGGCGGTCTCGCCGGCCTCCAGATGGCCCTTGGGCAGCGACCACAGCAGCCGCCCGCGCCGGTCGGTACGTCCGATCAGGGCGGCTTTGGGCACCGCGCCGTCGGTGTCGACGACCAGGCCGCCGGCGCTCGTCTCGTCCACCCGCTCCAGCCGGCGTGGCTGGGCGGGCGGACGGCGGGACATGGCTTCGATGGTATCCGCCGGTCGGTACGCTGGCCGTCCGTGACGCGAGCAGCAGATGCACCCCGACAGCGATGCCGACGAGCACGGGCATCGCCGCTTTGGTGACCCTCGCGCCCGAGGCCGACCAGCTCGGGGACGCGTTCGCGGCGGCCGGCTACCAACTGCACCTCGTCGGCGGAACGGTTCGCGACGCCCTTCTGCACCGGCCCAGCGACGATCTGGACTTCACCACGGACGCGCGTCCGGAGGAGATCCTGCGCCTCGTCGACCCTCTCGCCCAGGCGACCTGGACGACCGGCATCGAGTTCGGCACGGTCGGTGTCCAGGTCGGCGGACATCGCTGCGAGATCACCACCTTCCGCGCCGACCGCTACGACCGGGTGTCGCGCAATCCCGAGGTGGCGTTCGGCGAGTCGTTGCACGACGACCTGTCACGCCGCGACTTCACGATGAACGCGATGGCGCTGTCGGTGACCGGCGACGGCACGTTCACCGACCCGTTCGGAGGGCTCGCCGACCTGGCCCGGGGACTGCTGCGCACGCCGGGTCGTCCGGAGGATTCGTTCGCCGACGATCCGCTGCGGATGCTCCGCGCGGCCCGGTTCGCGGCGACGCTCGGGGTGGACGTCGAGGACGACGTGGTCGCGGCGATGACCGCGATGGCCGGCGAGCTGAGCCGGATCACCGCCGAGCGGGTCCAGGCCGAGCTGACCAAACTGCTCCTCGGAGCCCCCCGCCGCGGACTCGAGCTCCTCGTCGACACCGGGCTGGCCGATGTCGTGCTGCCCGAGTTGCCGGCACTGCGCATGGCCTCGGACGAGCACGGCCAGCACAAGGACGTCTACGCCCACACCCTTCAGGTGATCGATCAGGCGATCGCCCTCGAGGACACCGGTCCCGATCTCGTCCTGCGGTGGGCCGCGCTGCTGCACGACGTCGGCAAACCGGCGACCCGTCGCTTCGAGGAGGGCGGCCGGGTCACCTTCCATCACCACGAGGTGGTCGGTGCCCGCCTGGCGCGGACCCGGCTCAAGGCGTTGAAGTACTCGAAGGAGATCGTCGAGGACGTCGAGAAGCTCGTCTTCCTGCACCTGCGCTTCTACGGGTACGGACGCGGTGAGTGGACCGACTCAGCGGTGCGTCGCTACGTCGTCGATGCCGGTCCGCTGCTCGAGCGGCTGCACAAACTCGTCCGCTCCGACTCGACCACCCGCAACGTCCGTAAGGCGCTGGCACTCTCGAGCACCTACGACGAGCTCGAACAGCGGATCGCGATCTTGAAGGAGCAGGAGGAGCTCGAGGCCGTCCGTCCCGACCTGGACGGCAACGAGATCATGCAGCTGCTGGGCGTCGCGCCGGGACCGGTCGTCGGCCAGGCCTACAAACACCTGCTGGCGCTGCGGATGGAGCACGGCCCACTGGGCCATGACCGGGCGGTGGCCGAGCTGCGCTCGTGGTACGCCGACCAACGGTTAGTCGTGCTCCTTGCCGGTGCGCAGGTAGATCAGCGCGATCACCGCGTAGGCCAGCCCGATGATCAGGATCGACGGCGGTGAGTGGCCGTTGTCGGGAAGCAGCAGCGCGGTCAGCACCGCCGCCCCGACGAACGCGAGGTTGAACATCGTGTCGTAGAGGGAGAAGACCCGGCCGCGGAAGTCGTCGAGCACCGAGCGCTGGACGATGGTGTCGACGCAGATCTTGATGCCCTGGGCGGTGAAGCCGAAGACGCCCGCCGCGGCGAGCAGGGCCGCCGGTTTGTACGGCAGGCCACCGGCGATCTCGGCGATCGCCGACACGACGAGCAGGATCACCGGCCACCGCACGAAGCCGATCCGGCGGGTCGCGGTGGGCGTGACGAGCGCCGCCAGCCCCCCGCCGATGGCCGCCAGGGCGACGACCTGACCCAGACCGGCGATGCCCGCTCGGAACAGGCCGTCGCTGTGGAAGTAGTTCCGGTAGAGCAGCAGCGTGCACACCGTTGCCACTCCGTAGCAGAACCGCTGGGCGCCGATCATCATCAGCGCCCGGAAGGCGGCCCGGCGTTCGTGGATGTGCCGCGCGCCGGCCACGAGCCCGGCGGCAACCACGCGCAGCGTCTCGCGAGCGGCGCGCTCGGCGTCGTCCGGTCCGAGTGCCTCGCGCGCGAAGCCGTGGGCGATCACTGCGGCCAGGACGTACGGGACGCTCGCCGCGAAGGCCATGGTGGCGTAACTCGTGTCGCCGTGCAGGGGTAGTCGCAGCAGGATGGCCCCTCCCCCACCGGCGGCGGTGGCGATCGCGCCGCTGGTCGTCGACAGGGCGTTGGCGGTGACGAGCTCCTCCTCGTCGACGACGTGCGGCAGCCCGGTCGACAGCGCCGACAGCACGAAGCGGTTGACCGAGACCACCACGAGGGCGCTGCCGTAGAACGGCTCGCCGTGCAGGCCCCCGGCGACCTCGGCGCCGACGCCCAGGACGGCCACCGCGCGGATGAGATTGGCGAACATGAGCACCCGCTGCCGCCACCAGCGATCCAGCAGGACGCCGGCGAACGGCCCGATGAACGAGTAGGGCAACAGGACGACGGCGAAGCCCGCCGCGACGTCCGCGGCCTTGGCCTGATGCTCGGGGCTGAACAGCACCGCCCCGGCCAGCGACGCCTGGAAGACTCCGTCACCGAACTGGCCGGCCAGGCGCACCGAGTACAGCCGCCGGAAGCCGGCGTGCTTGAGCGCCCGCCGCACGTGGCCGCGTTCGAGAATGCGCCGGTGCGAGTCGGGAGGCGTTGGCGGCACCTGCCAGACGCTACGGGCACCGGCTGGAGTCCCCTAAAGTCTTGCTGGTGGCAGCATCTCGCGGCGGATCGACGCCGGGGTCCACGCCTGGGTCGTCCTTGGCCCCGGCGTGCGGGCGCTTGCTCGTCGCCGCCCCGATCCTGACCGAAGAGACGTTTCGCCGCAGCGTCGTCTACCTGCTCGAACACGACGGCGGGGGCAGCGTCGGCGTCGTGATCAACCGGCCCAGCCACACCCCCGTCGGACACGTGCTGCCCGACTGGCAGGACGCGGTGGCCGAGCCGGGCGTCGTGTTCAACGGCGGCCCCGTTCAGCGCGACGGGGCGCTGTGCCTGGGTCTGTCCGCCGGAGGTGCCGGCCGAGCGTCCGGGTCAGCAGGGGTTGTTCCCGGACTCCGGCGGGCTGCGGCCGGTGGCCGACGGCGTGTGCACCGTCGACCTGGACGGCGACGTGGAGTTGCTGTCGGCGATGACGACGCGGCTGCGCGTGTTCGCCGGTCATTCGGGCTGGGCCGGTGGGCAGCTCGACGACGAACTGGCCGAGGGCGCCTGGTTCGTCGTCGAGGGATCACCGAACGACGTGTTCAGCGAGTCTCCCGCGAGCGCTCTGGAAGTCGGTGCTGCTGCGTCAGCCGCCCCCGCTGCGCTTCGTCGCGACCTACCCCGCGGACCCCACCCTCAACTAGCGTCCGACTGGTTTGCCGTCCCACCACGCGTTGCCGTCCCACCACGCGCTTTGTGCCCCAAATGTGGGCGGCGGGCACGGTTTTCGGGCCGTCCAGCTCACATCTCAGGCACAAAGCCGGGTCACCCGACAGCGAAAAGGCCCCCAGCGGATGCCGGGGGCCTTTCGTTGGTGCGGCTTCAGGTCAGCGATCGACGGTGCCGTCGATGAAGTCCTGCACGGCCTGACGAGCGTCGTCGTCGAAGTACTGCACCGGCGGGGTCTTCATGAAGTACGACGACGCGGACAGGATCGCCCCGCCGATGCCGCGGTCCTTGGCGATCTTCGCCGCGCGCAGGGCGTCGATGATGATGCCGGCCGAGTTCGGCGAGTCCCAGACCTCGAGCTTGTATTCGAGGTTCAGCGGCACGTCGCCGAACGTCTTGCCCTCGAGGCGGACGAAGGCCCACTTGCGGTCGTCGAGCCAGGCCACGTAGTCGGACGGGCCGATGTGGACGTTGCGCTCGCCGAGGTCGCGGTCGGGGATCTGCGAGATGACCGCGTTGGTCTTGCTGATCTTCTTGGACTCGAGACGGTCGCGCTCGAGCATGTTCTTGAAGTCCATGTTGCCGCCGACGTTGAGCTGGTAGGTGCGCTGCACCTCGACGCCGCGGTCCTCGAACAACTTGGTCAGCACGCGGTGGGTGATCGTGGCACCGACCTGCGACTTGATGTCGTCACCGACGATCGGGACGCCGGCGTCCTCGAACTTCTTGGCCCACACCGGGTTGGACGCGATGAAGACGGGCAGGGCGTTGACGAACGCGACCTTGGCGTCGATGGCGCACTGCGCGTAGAACTTCGCGGCGTCTTCGGATCCGACGGGCAGGTAGCAGATCAGGACGTCGGCCTTGGTCTCCTTCAGCACGGCGACCACGTCGACCGGCTCGGCGTCGGACTCGACGATCGTCTCGCGGTAGTACTTGCCCAGACCGTCGAGGGTGTGCCCACGCTGCACCTGGACACCGAGGTCCGGGACGTCGCAGATCTTGATCGTGTTGTTCTCGCTGGCGCCGATGGCCTGCGACAGGTCGATGCCGACCTTCTTCGAGTCCACGTCGAACGCGGCGACGAACTCGATGTCGCTGACGTGGTACTTGCCGAAGTTGACGTGCATGAGCCCGGGGACCTTGGCGGCCGGGTCGGCGTCACGGTAGAAGTGCACGCCCTGGACGAGCGAAGCGGCGCAGTTGCCTACACCGATGATCGCGACCCGAATCGGGTTGCCATTCTGCGAACCCATCTGGGCTCCTCCTTCATTTTCTTGCATTGAGGGTGTGAATTACTTGCCGTTCTCGGCGCGTTCGCTCGCGATGAGTTCTTCGAGCCAGCGGACCTCGCGGTCGACCGACTCGAGGCCGTGCTCGTGCAGCTGCTGGGTGTAGCGATCGACGCGCGCCGCCGCCCGACCCAACTGCTCCCGCTGCTCCTCGACCCGCCGGCGACGGCCTTCGAGGATCTGCAACCGGATGTCGGAGCGGGTCTGGGCGAAGAACGCCAGGCGCGCGCCGAATCCCTCCTCGTCGAAGGCGTCGGGGCCGACTTCGCCCAACAGCTCGGCGAAGTGCTCCTTGCCCTCGGCGGTCAGCCGGTAGACGCGCTTACCGCGACGAGACCGGATACCGTCCGGCGCGTCGAGGGGCGCCTCTTCGGTGATCCACCCGGCTTCGGACAACCGCCGAAGGGTCGGATAGAGCGAACCGTACGAGAACGCCCGGAACGTACCGAGCAGGCCGGAAAGCCGCTTACGCAGCTCGTAACCGTGCATCGGCGACTCGTTGAGCAGGCCGAGGACCGCTATTTCGAGCATGTCACCGTCCGTCCCGCCGAGTCCCGCGCCGACGAACTATGTCGGCGTGATGTATCAACACGATACATCGCTCGAGCATGAAGGTGTCAACCGCGCCACGTGCGGGTGGACGGCTCGTGAACGATTCGGCGCCCGTGGTTGCGATGGGGGGCTGTGTGGGCCTGTGGTTGCGATGGGAGGGGCCTGTGGTTGCGATGGAGGGGCCTGTGGTTGCGATGAAGAAGCGGGCCGCACGCCAGCAACCCGCCGGTAACGTCGCGCCGGTGACCGCATCCCCCGGCTCTCCCCGCGGCTGGCGCGCCCGTCGGGCCCGCAAGAAGGCCCGTCTGGCCGCGATGACCCGCAAGAAGCGCGTCTGGCGCCGGGTCGGCGTCCTCGGAACCTGGGCGCTGGCCGGGCTCGCGTTGATCATGGTCGTGTCGGTCGTCGCGTTCTACAAGCTCTCCAACGTCCCGGCGCCCAGCGACATCAAGCTCAACCAGGTCGCGACGATCGAGTACGCCGACGGCTCGCCGATGGCGCGCATCGGCAGTGTCGACCGCACGATCGTGCCGCTGTCCCAGGTGTCGGACCAGGTCAAGTGGGCCGTGCTGGCGGCCGAGGACCGCAACTTCTATTCCGAGCCCGGTGTCTCGATCAAGGGCACGCTGCGGGCGGCATTGTCCGACCTGACCGGGGGCAGCACGCAGGGTGGCTCGGGCATCACCCAGCAGTACGTGAAGAACGCCTACCTGTCCTCGCAGCAGACGTTGTCGCGCAAGCTCAAGGAGCTGGCGATCGCGGTGAAGTTGAGCCGCGAGTACTCGAAGGACCAGATCCTCGAGTACTACCTGAACACCGTCTACTTCGGCCGTGGCGCGTACGGCATCGAAGCCGCCGCCCAGGTCTATTTCGCCACGACCGCGGCCAAGCTGAACACCTCGCAGGCCGCCATGCTCGCCGGGATGCTGCAGGCGCCGTCCTACTACGACCCGGCCAGCAACCCGTCGGGTGCGAAGGATCGCTGGAACTACGTGCTGGACGGCATGGTCTCGACGAAGCACCTGGACGGGGAGACCCGGGCGAGCGAGCAGTTCCCGACCATCCAGCCCATCCTGGTCGGCAACGGCCTGGGGGCCACCGGACCGACCGCCTTCATCGTCCAGCAGGTCGAGAGCGAACTGGCCACCGACGGCATCAGCGAGAGCGAGATCTACGCCCGCGGGCTGACGATCAAGACCACGATCGACCCGACGGCCCAGGCCGACGCGGTGAGCGCGATCAACAAGACGTTCGGCAGCCTGACGGCCAAGCAGAAGAACATCAAGAACGCCCTGACGGCGGTGAACCCGGCTACCGGCGCGGTGCTCGCCTACTACGGCGGGCCGAACGGCAACGACTACGCGGGCCAGCCTGACTACAACGACTACGCCGGCGTCGGTTGCCGCCCGCCGGGCTCGTCGTTCAAGCCGTACACGCTGGCGACCGCGCTCGAGCAGACTCTGCAGAACAAGCAGCCCGGCTACACGATCAAGTCGCTGTTCAACGGCAGCCAGACCGTGGTCATCGACGGGACGTCGATCTCCAACGACCCGTCCGACAAGCCGTACTCGGGCATCAAGCCGCTCGACTACGCGATGAAGGTCTCGCTGAACACCACCTTCGACGGGCTCGCGTTCGCGGTGGGCCCGTCCAACGTCGCGACGACCGCGCACGCGGCGGGTATCTCGGCCACCTGCAACGGGGCCAAGACCCTGCAGGACAGTGACGGCACGACCCAGTTCGGCATCGGGATCGGTGACTACCCGGTGCGCCCGCTGGACCAGTCGGTCGGCTTCGCGACCTTCGCCAACAGCGGCATCCAGAACAACGCCTACTTCGTCCAGCAGGTCACCGACTCCTCGGGCAGCGTCGTGTTCACGCACAAGGCCGCCCCGAAGCAGGCGATGGATCCGCGCGTGGCCAACGACGTCACCCTCACCCTCGAGCCGATCGCGGCGTACTCGTCGGTCGCGCTCGCCAACGGACGGGAATCCGCGGCCAAGACCGGCACCGAGGGCATCGAGGCCTCGAGCGGGGCGCCGGCCTCAGCCGTCGGGCAGAACAGCGACGCCTGGATGGTCGGTTTCACGCCGCAGGTGAGTACGGCGGTCTGGGTCGGCAGCGGCAGCAGCACGGTGCCCATCTACAGCTCGTCCGGCGGTGAGGAGTACGGCCGCGACCTCCCGGGCAAGGCGTGGCAGCTCTTCATGAACACGTACCTGGCCAAGGCGCCCAAGATCGCACTGCCCACCAAGCAGGAGATCACCGGGTTCCCCGGCGCGCAGGCGACCGTGTCGGACACCGCGTCGACGAGTGCGGCGCCTTCGACGAGTGCGGCGCCCACCACGTCAGCCGCGCCGACGACCAGCAGCGCGGCGCCGTCCACACCGTCCACCCCGTCGACACCGTCCACGCCGAGCACTCCATCGACGTCGGCCACCGCAAGTGGGGCCGCCACCTGCACCCGGCAGCTGCTGGTGCCGACCTGTCCGAGCCAGACTGCCACTCCCGGTCAGTAGCCGCGGCGGTCAGCTGACCGTGCGAGGATGCCGGGGTGAGCGCGCCGCCGGACGAGAGCGAATCGCCTCCAGCGGACCAGTCGTACACGACGCCGTTGAGCTGGCGGGACGAGACGGTCGCGCGGGCCAGCCTGTTCATCGGCGGCATCTGGGGGCGCCACGCCGCTCCCGGTGATCGTCGATGGACGCCGTTGCGGATCCTGCTCGGGCTGACGTGCCTCACGATGGTGCTCGCCTACGTGCAGAAGTCTCCGTGCGCCGACGGCAACTGGGTCGGCAACAAGCAGTACACCCACATGTGTTACTCCGATGTCGTCCCCCTCTGGAGCGACGAGCGGCTCGATGTCGGCAACATCCCCTACCGCGACAACGGCGTGGAGTACCCCGTCCTCGTCGGGCTCTTCATGTGGCTCACGGCCGGGCTGACCGGCGGTGTCCAGCACGTGCTCACCGGCGTTTCCGACGTCCAGGTGTTCGGCGGAGTCACCTGCCTGCTGCTCGCCGTGTGCGCGCTGGTCGCGGTCGGCGGCACAGCCGGGGCGGCCGGCAAGCGGCCCTACGACGCTGCGCTGTTCGCCCTGTCGCCGCTGCTCGTCTTCCACGCCTTCTCGAACTGGGACCTGCTGGCCATCGCCTTCGCCAGTTGCGCGCTGTGGGCGTGGGCCAAGGAGAAACCGGTGGCCACCGGCGTCCTGATCGGCCTGGGGACGGCGGCCAAGCTGTATCCGGTGTTCCTACTCGTCCCGATCCTGATCCTGGCCTGGCGGACGGGGCGTTGGCGTGAGGCGGCGTGGGCGGTCGGGTCGGCGGCGCTGAGCTGGGTCGCGGTGAACGCGACGGTCGGCTTCGCCTACTACGACGGCTGGCGGGAGTTCTACGCCTACAGCATCGACCGGGGCGCCGAGGCCAGCACGTTCTGGTACATGGGTCACTACCTGATCACCGTCGGCTGGGGCGGGGGCTACCCGAAGGACTGGGTGCCACCGGGGTTCCTGGTCGCGCTGGCGCTTGCGGTGGCGCTCGGCGTCGTGACGTGGCTCGGGTTGTCGGCGCCGGTTCGTCCGCGCCTGGCGCAGCTCGCGTTCCTCACCGTCTTCGCGTTCTTGATCACCACCAAGGTGTGGAGCCCGCAGTACTCCCTGTGGCTGGTGCCGCTGGCCGCACTGGCCCGCCCCCGCTGGCGCCTCAACATCCTGTGGCAGTTCAGCGAGGTTGCGGTCTGGTGCGCCACGTTGCTGCTGCTGCTCGGCTATGACGACTCCGAACGCGGCATCGACTACGGCTGGCTCATGTTGATCCTGCTGGTCCGGGACGCGTTCCTGGTCGCGATGGCCGGCTTGATCATCCTCGAGATGTGGCATCCGGAGTTGGACGTCGTCCGGGCCAGCGGTCTGGACGACCCGGGCGGAGGTGTGTTCGACGGTCTGCCCGACGACCCGCGATTCACCATGGGTCGTCACGCCATGGCCGGTCTGTACGACGACGACGACTTCGGACCCGACAGCGATCCTGACAGCGATCCGGGCGACTACGAGGTCACCTGGTGAGGTGCGCCCGCAAGTAGTCGATGTCGGCGCCCTGGCCGTCCGGGCCGCCCGGTGTCTCGACCAGGACGTCGCTGCCGGCCAACCGGCAGACTTCGGCGATTTCCTGCGGATCGATCTGGCCGGCGGCGAAGTTCGCGTGCCGGTCAGCGCCTGAATCGAAGGTGTCTCGGCTGTTGTTCGCGTGGACGAGATCGATCCGGCCGGTGATGGCCAGGACGCGCTCGACGATGCCTACCAGGTCCTCGCCGCCGGCGTAGGCGTGGCAGGTGTCCAGGCAGAAGCCGGCGCCGAACTCGCCGACCGCGTCCCAGACCTGGGCCAGCCGGTCGAAGCGACGAGCCATCGCGTTGTTCCCGCCGGCGGTGTTCTCGATCAGGATCGGCAGCGGGAACCCGCCCTCCTCGGCCTGCCGCGCGAACGTCTTGCGCCAGTTGTCGATCCCGGCGTCGATGTCGTCGCCCGCGTTGACGTGGCCCCCGTGCACGATCAGGCCCTTGGCGCCGATGGCCGCGGCCGCCGCCGCGTGCTGGCCGAGCAGTTTGCGGCTCGGGATGCGGATGCGGTTGTTCGTGGTGGCGACGTTCAGCACGTACGGCGAGTGGACGTAGACGGTCAGGTCACTGGCGCGGATGGCCTCTGCGTGCTCGTGCTCCGTCGGGGCCTTCCAGCCCTGCGGATCGGCGAGGAAGAACTGGATGACGTCGGCGCCGGTCTCTTTGGCTGCGGTCAGCGGATCTACGGAATCGACGTGAGCGCCGATCTGCGGGGGGTTGCTCGGGGTCATGCGCCAGACATTACGACCGTTCACCGACCACGGGGGACCCGGCCTGGCGGCGGTTAGTCCATCCCGAAAACGGGTAGAAAAGTTGCTGTTACAACGTGGTGTTTATTTCGCGTAAGACATTTACGATGGCGGCGCGGGGCCCACGCGTCACCTGGAGCAGGTCGGCTCGTTAGGCAGCTGTCGAGACCCGAGGAGTGGCCCAATGTTCGGATCGAAGTCCACACCGCGTCAGAGCCGACGCGGGATCGGACGCGGGGGGGCCCTCGCCGCCTCTCTGATCACGCTGGGCGTGGCCGCTTCAACGGCGATCTTGATTTCTACGCCGGCGCAGGCTGCCTCGAACGTGCCGGTCCAGCTCACGCTGTCGGGAACGGCCTACGCCAACGGAGTCACCGGCGGTTCAGTCGTCGGTGTCCACCCCGGTGACTCGGTCGCGTTCAGCGCGTCGGCAGCGCCGACCGCAGGCCTGCCCGCGGCAGTGGGCAACGTGCTTGGCGGCCTGCTCGGGACGCTGACCGGCTACCAGATCACGATCACCTCGAGCGCGGTTCCGGGGCTGGCCGTGAACTCCACGATCCGCAGCGCTTGTGGACTGACGCCGGCCCAAACCGTCAACACCCCGGCTCTGAGCGCTGGCCAGTACGACTTCACCTACTCGGTGCAGTCGCTCAGCCTGCTCTGCAACGCCACGCCGATCACTCTCGACGGCAACGAGCTGGCCAAGGCGGGCGTGGCCCTGAACGCCGCCAACCAGTACGTCGGCCACATCGTCGCCGCCACCAACCCGCCATCCGGCGGCCTCGGTGTGCAACTGCCCACGGTCAGCGTCCAGCCCAGCGTGACCGGCGTCGGGACCCTGCCGAAGGTCACCGTGCCCGGAGTCCAGGTGACGGTCCCGACGACCCTGCCGACCAGTCTCACGGGGCTGCTTCCGGGCGGGATCCTTCCCGGCGGCACCACGTCGGGCGGGGCGACCCCCACGTCCGGATCGTCCGCCGGGCTCAACTACACCGACCCGGGCGCCCAGGTACCTGACTCAATCGTGCCCAAGGGTGGCGGCAACGGACTGTTCGGCGAGGGCTCGTCGGGAGGCAGTTCGGGATCGGGTGGCGGAGGCGCGAACGGCAAGAACGCGGCGCTGAGCGGTGCCAACGGAGTAACCGGAGCGTCGGCCTCGCCGACCGCGGGCACGGTGGACCTGTCGGCACAAAAGACCCCGACCGCCGCCCAGCTGCCGGTCGTGCTGTCGATCCTGGCGATCCTGGCGCTCTCGCTGGTCTCGGCGATGTACGCCCGGATGTACTTGCTGCGTCGCTCCAGCTGACCTCCGGACAGATGACCGCGCTGAGCGCGCATATCCGTCCCAGCGTCGCGCGATTTCGAGTTGAGCCGGTCCCCCCGGTAAGCTGACGCAGTTTGGCAGGTTTCGGCTTGTCACCTCCTGCCGCGGATAGTCCGCGGCCGATGAGTCCATAGGAGGCATGGGTTACCTATGCGTCATTACGAAGTCATGGTCATCCTCGACCCCAATCTCGAGGAGCGCACCATCGCCCCGTCCCTCGACACGTTCCTGAGCGTGGTCAAGAAGGACGGCGGAACCGTCGACAAGGTCGACATCTGGGGTAAGCGCCGGATGGCCTTCGAGATCAAGAAGCACGCCGAGGGCATCTACGCCGTCATCGACCTGCAGGCCGAGCCGGCCTCGGTGCAGGAACTCGACCGGCAGCTGAACCTCAACGAGTCCGTGCTGCGCACCAAGGTGCTGCGTCCGGACGCGCGGTAACCGCGATGGCTGGCGAAACCGTCATCACCGTGGTCGGCAACCTCACCGCCGATCCCGAGTTGCGCTTCACCCCGTCCGGCGCGGCCGTCGCGTCGTTCACCGTCGCGTCCACGCCGCGGACCTTCGACCGTCAGTCCAACGAGTGGAAAGACGGCGAGGCGCTGTTCCTGCGCTGCTCGATCTGGCGCCAGGCGGCCGAGAACGTGGCCGAGTCGCTGACCCGCGGCGCGCGCGTCGTGGTCACCGGGCGGCTCAAGCAGCGCAGCTTCGAGACCCGCGAGGGTGAGAAGCGCACGGTCATCGAACTCGACGTGGACGAGGTCGGCCCGTCGTTGCGCTACGCAACCGCCAAGGTCAACCGCACCCAGCGTGGCTCGTCCACCGGAGGTGGCTTCGGCAGCTCCGGCAGCACCGGCGGTGGCGCACCGGCCGACGATCCGTGGGGTTCCGCGCCTCCGGCCGGCGACGGCGGATTCTCCGACGAACCGCCGTTCTAACGGCTCTCACCCCTCACTAGCACATTCACTAGATTTCACAATACGGAGTTACACACATGGCCAAGCCGCCGATTCGTAAGCCCAAGAAGAAGTCGAACCCGCTCAAGATCGCCAAGGTCGACTACATCGACTACAAGGACACCACCCTGCTCCGCAAGTTCATCTCGGACCGGGGCAAGATCCGCGCTCGCCGCGTCACCGGTGTGAGCTCGCAGCAGCAGCGCCAGATCGCGACCGCGATCAAGAACGCCCGCGAGATGGGCCTGCTGCCCTACACCTCGACCGCGCGCTGACCCGGGACAAGGAGACAGATATGAAGCTCATCCTGACGCGCGAGGTCTCCGGCCTCGGCGCGGCCGGCGACATCGTCGAGGTGGCCGACGGCTACGGCCGTAACTTCCTGGTGCCGCGCGGTGCCGCGATCACCTGGTCCAAGGGCGCCGAGAAGCAGGTCAGCCAGATCAAGCGGGCGCGGGACTCGCGCGAGATCCGCGGGCTGGACCACGCCAAGGAGATCAAGGCCGAACTCGAGAAGCTGTCGGTGTCGCTGCCGGTTCGTGCCGGCGAGAACGGCAAACTGTTCGGCTCGATCACGGCAGCTGACGTCGTCAATGCGGTGAAGGCCGCGGGCGGTCCACTTGTCGACAAGAAGCGGGTGCAGTTGCCCGGCCACATCAAGACGGTCGGCGCGCACACCGTGACGATCGAGTTGCACCCCGACGTCGTGGCGTCGGTACCGGTGGACGTCACCGCCGGCGAGTAGCCCGCAACCGCCAGAGGGCGGCGGCACGGACGATCGAGGTCGTCCGTACCGCCGCCTTTTGTGTCTTCAGTGACTCGTTGATATGTCGACATAACGATCTTGAGCTGGTCACCGCGCGCCACTGGCCGAGCGTGGCGCGCCGGCGGCGACCGAGTCATGACCGATCGATCAGTGCTCTGCGGAGGACTGGGGCGGACGCGCCCGAGGACTATTTTTGCTCCACATCCCGTGGATGAGCCAGGGCCGATGTTTACTGGCATGAAGCCCTTACGGACAGCGAAATCCACAGGGGGTCCCACAGTGTGTGCACAACGACAGGGCGTGTCTTCACACCGTCGTCCACAGCCGCGTCCACATCGTGAATTGCAGGTGACCTGCGCGCGGCAATAGCGTCACGCCCAGTCCCGAAAGCCGGCGCATCGCCGTCGGACAGCAAGCGTCAGAAATTGTCGGTGGTCCTCCTGACCATGGACGAGAGCACGTGACCGGGGCCGCGGAGGGAGAACCACTCAGTGACAATCGCCGATTCGACGCGTCCGGCCGAGGTTTCGAACAGTGGGCCGGGCGGATTCGATCGGACGCCGCCGCAGGACGTGGACGCCGAGCGTTCGGTGCTGGGCGGCATGTTGCTGAGCAAGGACGCGATCGCCGACGTCGTCGAGATCCTGCGCCCCGGCGACTACTACTACCCGGCGAACCAGCTCATCCACGAGGCGATCCTCGACCTCTATGCGCGGGGCGAGCCGGCCGACCCGGTGACCGTCAGCGCCGAGCTGACCAAGAACGGCCAGCTGATGCGGGTCGGCGGCGCGACTTACCTGCACACGCTCATCTCGACGGTGCCGACCGCGGCCAACGCCGGCTACTACGCGCAGATCGTGTGCGAGCGGGCCATCCTGCGCCGGCTCGTGACGGCCGGCACCCGGATCGTGCAGATGGGCTACGACACCGCGTCCGGCTCGGTCGGCGTCGTCGGCAGCGTGGACGCGGTCGTCGACCGCGCGCAGGCCGAGGTCTACGAGGTCACCGAACGGCGAAGCAGCGAGGACTACGTCCGCATCGACGAGCTGCTGCAGCCGACGTGGGACGAGCTCGAACGGATCATGGACTCGGGCGGCATCGGCACGGGCATCCCGACCGGCTTCTCGCGGCTGGACGAGATCACCAACGGCCTGCACCCGGGGCAGATGGTGACGGTGGCCGGGAGACCTGGCAGCGGCAAATCCACGCTCGCCCTGGATTTTGCGCGGTCGGCGGCGATCAAGCACGGCAAGCCGTCGGTCGTCTTCTCCCTCGAAATGGGGAAAACCGAGATCATGATGCGGCTGCTGTCGGCCGAGGCGAGCGTGCCGCTGGCCAACATGCGCTCGGGGCACCTCAACGACCAGGACTGGCAGCGGATGGCCCGGCGCTCGGCCGAGCTGGCCGAGGCGCCGCTGTTCGTCGACGACTCGCCGAACCTGACGATGATGGAGATCCGGGCCAAGGCGCGGCGGCTGCGTCAGCGGCACGATCTGCAGCTGATCGTCATCGACTATCTGCAGCTGATGACGAGCGGCAAGAAGGTCGAATCGCGCCAGCAGGAGGTCAGCGAGTTCTCGCGCGCGATCAAGCTGCTGGCCAAGGAGCTCGAAGTTCCGGTCGTCGCGCTGTCGCAGCTCAACCGTGGTCCCGAGCAGCGCACCGACAAGAAACCGATGCTCTCGGACCTTCGTGAATCTGGGTCCATCGAGCAGGACTCGGACATGGTGCTGCTCGTGCACCGCGAGGACATGTACGAGCCCGAGTCGCAGCGCGCGGGCGAGGCGGATCTGATCATCGCCAAGCACCGCAACGGCCCGACGGCCACGGTGGCGGTCGCGTTCCAGGGTCGGTACAGCCGCTTCAGTGACATGCCCCAGTAGCACGGAGAGTGCGGCATGGATCGCGATGCGTTGAGGGATGAGGTCCGCTCGGCATACAACACGGTGGCCGAGGACTATGCGGCTCGCTTTCCCGGTACCGAACCTGAACAACCGATCGACGTCGCGATGATCGACCAGTTCGTCTCGCAGTTGGCGGTCGGGCGCAGGGACGTCCTGGACGCCGGGTGCGGCACCGGCCGGCTGTCTCGCTATCTGACCGACAGGGGATGCCGCGTGGTCGGCGTGGACCTCTCACCGGGAATGATCGCGATGGCTCAGCGCGACCACCCGGACATCGAGACGCAGGTCGCCTCGATCACGGAACTGCCGTTCGGTGACGCTCACTTCGGCGGGATCGTGTACTGGTATTCGACGATCCATGTGGCCGACGACGACCTGGCCGAGGTCTTTCGCGAGGCGCGGCGCGTGCTCGTTCCGAACGGCCTCGTGCTCGTCGCCTTCCAGGTCGGTGAAGGATCCCGCGACGTCGCCGGCGGCTATCGCGCGCTCGGCTACGACGTCACGTTGACCCGCTTCAACCGCATGCCCGATCAGATGACGCGACAACTCGCCGACGCGGGGTTTGTCGAGGAGGCGCGGCTCGTCCGACGGCGATTCGCCAGCGAGCGGGATGATCAAGCGTTCGCGCTCTACCGTCTCGCCGAAGTGGGCCCGTCAGGTCAGTAGGTCCCGCACAGCCGTCGTGAAGTCCGCCAGGGCCGCGCGGTAGAAGCGAGGGCCGTAGGAGACGCGCGCGATACCCAGTTCGCGCAAGGTCGCCAGGTCGAGCTCGTCGCTGGTGTTGCCGTTGATCGGGCCCCTCAGTTCGGCGGCCAGGTGGGCGAGGTCGTTCTTGCCGCGGACACCGATCGGATAGATGCAGTCGGCGCCGGCATCGAGATACAGCCGTCCGCGGCGGATCGTCTCCGCGACCCGCTCCGAGTCGGGGACCGAGCTCGTGGGCAGGAACGCGTCGACGCGGGCATTGATGACGATCGGTACGCCGGCGACGTCGGCGGCCGACCGGACCGCGGCCAGCCAGTCGGCCTGGGCGAGGGCTTCGATCAGTCCGCCACCTCGATGATTCGTGTCCTCGAGGTTGCACCCGACCGCGCCGAGGCCGAGCAACTCGTCGACCAACTGCTGCGGGGACAAGCCGTAGCCGGCTTCGGCGTCCACCGTGACCGGCACCGTGACGGCGTCGGCGATTCGTCGGGCGGCGGCGAACATCTCCGACCACGGCGCCGCGTCACCGTCGGGATAACCCAGCACGGCGGTGACCGCGGCGCTTGCCGTGGCGACCGCGGGAAAGCCGGCGTCCTCGACGATCTTCGCGCTGGCCGCGTCCCATACGTTCGGGAGCACGAGCAGATCACCTGAGTGCAGCCGGCGCAGGGTCTCGGCCTGCGCGCGTAGATCCGCCATCGACGTCCTCCCTCGGATCGACCTCAGAACGATGGGTCCGCGACACGGAACCGGTCCATTCGATGAGTGAACCGCGACGGTACGACATGCCACCGTCTCGCCGCCGGGATGGACGGCCTGTAGAACAGTGTCATGCCCGAAGAGCGGCCCACCCTCACCCGGGCAGACCTTCCCGACGAGTTCACTCCCGAAACGATTCGCGCCCTTCCGCTCGAGACGCTGCGTCAGGTGTCCGATCGCCGCAGCGGCATTCTGAGCCCTGACGAGCAGCGCGCGTTCGACCGGGTGCTGCACGAGGTGATGCGGGGGACCGCCGAGCGGGTCTCTCGGCAGCTCACCCGAGCCGACTGGTCCACTATCCGGCGCAGCGAGAACGCCCGCGGAGTCCGCAACGGGCGGCCGAGCAAGGCCGACGAGCAGATCCGCCGGCTGGCGCGTCGCATCGGTCAGCAGGTCGACGTCGCCGAGACGCTGGCTCCAGGCGTCGACTGGTCGTTCGCGCAACCAGTAGACGCGCCGTCGGCGACCGACCAGACAGCGCCCCCGAGCGCGGCGGAGAAGACCCCCGAGACGACCGTCGAGAACGAGGGCACCGTCTCCGACCTCGAACAGCGCATCAGCGAACAGGTCGAGCTGGTCGAGGTGATGTCAGAGATCGCCGAGGTGAGCAAACGGACCTACGCGCTCGAGCAGCAACGCGACCTGCAGACCACCCGCGGCGTCTTCTTCGGCTTCGTGGTCTCGGTCGCGGTGCTGGTCGCCGGCTGGGCTCCGCTGGTCGCGGCCGACGACTGGGGCCAACGCGTGTGGATCATCTGCCTCGCGCTCGGCACGTGCGTGGTGGCCGGACTGGTCTACGCGCTGGTGCGGCAATGGCAGAACAAGCACCAACCCGCCGACGACCCTGAGCAGGACCAGAAATGAGCGGCTGGTGGCCGGGACGAGACCCGCTCAGCCAGGGTCGCCCACCATCGCGGCGTACGGACCGGCCGTCCTGGTCGGTGGCATCCCCCCGGTGCCGGTGCTTGTGTCTGCGCCCATCAGGCTGTCATCCAGTGCCTACCCTGTTGTCGTGACCGCGATCCTCGACGTGTTGACCGTCGGCTATGTCGGCGACCGCGTCGCCGGAACCGTCTGCCTGATTAGGTCGGGCGCCGCGGTGATCGTCGTCGACCCCGGCATGGTGTCCTCACGCGCGAAGATCCTCGACCCGCTCACCGCGCTGGGGCTGCGCGCGAGCGACGTCACGGACGTGATCATCAGCCACCACCATCCCGATCACACCGTCAACATCGCGTTGTTCCCGAACGCACGGGTTCACGATTTCCAGGCCACGTACGTCGACGACCAATGGATCGACCACGGCGACGAGTTCGAGGTGGCCCCGTCAGTGCGGTTGCTCGCCACACCCGGTCACACGCCGCAGGATGTGACGACGCTGGTCGATACGGCCGCCGGGTTGGTGGCGCTCACGCATCTGTGGTGGTCGGCCGACGGGCCGGCGGACGACCCGTTCGCACCCGACCGCGCGCAGCTGGCGACTTCGAGGGGTCGGATTCTCGACCTCGATCCGCTGCGAATCGTGCCGGGGCACGGTCCGGCGTTCGCGCCCGATTCCGAGACGCCGGTATAGCCCCGGCACGTGAACCGAATCGGCGGCGGGTGCGTACTGGGCGAAGCCGCTACGGATCAGCCGGTGTGCACCGGTCATCACCAGCGCCGCGCCGTGGGACTGGCTCAGTGTCGAAGACGGCCGGGTGTCAACGGCGCGAGATAATGCCCGGATGGACGTCACCGCGAGCTGGCGCGACGCCCGGCCGAGCTCCTTCTGGCTCGATTCGACGAAGCGACCCGTCGCGCGGGCCGCTCTCGCCGCTGACACGTCGGCGGACCTCGCCATCGTGGGGGGTGGCTTCTCGGGACTGTGGACGGCCGTGCTGGCCAAGGAGCGCGACCCCGGCCGCGAGGTGGTGTTGCTCGAGGGGGACCGCATCGGGTGGGCCGCGTCCGGCCGCAACGGCGGCTTCTGCTCGGCCAGCCTGACGCACGGGCGTGAGAACGGCGAGCGCCGCTTCCCGCGCGAGATCGAGACGCTGGAAAGGCTCGGGCGGCAGAATCTGGACGAGCTGGAGGCGTCCGTCGTCCGCTACGGCATCGACTGCGACTTCCGTCGGGCCGGCGCGCTGTCGGTGGCCACCGAGCCCTACCAGGTCGAACTCGTCCGGCAGCTGGACGGCCAGTTCCTCGACCAGGACGCGATCCGGGCCGAGATCGACTCGCCGACGTTCCTCGCGGCGAACCTGCAACCCGAGGGCACCGCGCTGATCGACCCCGCCGCGCTCGCGTGGGGGCTGGCCGACGCGGCGGATTCCCTCGGCGTCCGGATCTACGAGGGCACGCCGGTGGCGGGCATCGAGTCCGGTGGCGAGCTCAGCCTGAGGACGCCAGGTGGTCGGGTGCGGGCCGACCGGATCGCCCTCGGGACGAACGCCTTTCCTTCGCTGATTCGTCGGATGCGCCTGTTCACGGTGCCGGTCTACGACTACGTGCTGGTCACCGAGCCGCTGTCGGCCGATCAACTCGCCGCGATCGGCTGGCGCAACGGTCAGGGCGTCGATGATGTGGCCAACCAGTTCCACTACTTCCGGATGACCGCCGATCACCGAATCCTCTGGGGCGGGTACGACGCGATCTACTATTTCGGCCGGCGCCTGCGCGCGTCCTACGACCAGCGGCCCGCCACCTTCGAGCGACTGGCCGGTCAGTTCTTCGAGACGTTCCCGCAGCTGACCGGCCTGCGGTTCTCGCACCGCTGGGGCGGTGCCATCGACACCTGCACGCGCTTCTCGGCCTTCTTCGGGACGGCGCACGCTGGCCGGTCGGCCTACGCGCTCGGCTACACCGGCCTGGGCGTCGGCGCGACCCGCTTCGGCGCCGACGTCATGCTCGACCTGCTCGACGGACGTCCTACCGAGCGCACCGAACTGGAGATGGTACGGACGAAACCGCTGCCGTTCCCGCCCGAACCGTTCGCGTTCGCCGGCATCGAGGCGACCCGGCGGGCGCTCGCCTCGGCCGACCGCCACGAGGGCCGGCGCAATGCGTGGTTGCGCACGCTCGATCGACTCGGTCTCGGGTTCGACTCGTGAGGGCACGGCTCGAACTCACCCGGGTACGGCCCGACGACTACGAGACGGTCGCCGCCGAACTCGCCGCGATCTTGGTCGACGCGGTCGCGGACGGGGCGAGCGTCGGCTTCGTCGAGCCGTTCGAGCTCGCGGCCGCCCGGACGTTCTGGGCCGGCGCACTGCGCGGCGAGGCAACGATCACCTGGGTCGGCCGGCTCGACGGCCGGGTGGTCGGCGTCGTCCAGCTCAAGCCGTCGGACAAGCCCAACAGCGCGCACCGGGCCGAGGTCGCCAAGTTGCTCGTGCTGCGCTCGGCTCGCGGGCAGGGCGTGGCCGCAGCGCTGATGACGGCCCTCGAAGACGAGGCCCGGCGCATCGGCCGGTGGCTGCTGATGCTCGACACGCGTACGGGGAGCCCGGCCGAGGCGATGTACCAGCGGTGGGGCTGGCAGATCTACGGCGTGGTCGACGAGTACGCGGCCGACCCCGACGGCACGCTGGCCCGCTGCACGTTCATGACGAAACGGCTGACCGGGTCGACCGGCTGACGGGGGTCAGCGGGCAGTGACAGCGACTCCGAAGAACGAGGTGGTGCGATCGGCGTCCACCCGCCGATCATCCCGCGCTGGGTCAGACGTACTGGACGGCGGCGGCGTGCTCGAGGCGGGGCAGCCGGTCGAACCACGGGTTCTCGCCGGGGTGGCCGATGTTCACGACGAGGATCGACTTGAACCGGCCGTCCGGGAAGAACTCGCCGTCGACACCCGCCGCGTCGAAGCCGGCCATCGGGCCGGCAGCCAGACCGGCGGCCCGGACGGCGAGGATGAAGTAGCCCGCCTGAAGCGCGGCGTTGAAGCGCGACATGCCGTCGGCCCTCTCGAGGTCGCCGGCCAGGTAGTCGCGCATCTCGGGGCGGATCGGCAGGACCGTCGGGATGTGCTCGTAGAACTGCGTGTCGACCGCGAGGACGGCGACGGCCGGAGCCGAGAGGGTCTTGGCCTTGTTGCCGTCTGCCATGTGCTCGACCAGGCGGGTGCGGCCCTCGTCGGTGCGCACGTAGAGCACGCGCAAGGGCTGGGTGTTCGCGGCGCTCGGGCCCCACTTGGCCAGCTCCCAGATCTCGGCCAGTTCGGCGTCGGTGACCGGCGTCGGCGCGAAGGAGTTGGCGGTGCGGGCGTCGGTGAACAGCAACGCGCGGCCCTGGTCGTCGAGTCGGTCGAGAACCCGGGGGGCCAGATCGGAAGTGGTCATGCTCGGATCTCCTGTGTGGCTAGTCAAAAGCTAGTGGCAGGTTGAACGCTAGCACCTAGTACTTCTATTTCCCTAGTGACCACGAACGAAGAAGTTGTTAAGCTGGCCACATGCCCACGAACGCCGAGATCGCGCACGAGCCCCGCGCGTGTGACGGTGCTCTGACGCGCGCCTTCGGCTTCCTCGGCAAGCGCTGGAACGGTGTCCTGCTGGGCACCCTCGTGCAGGGTCCGGCCGGCTTCGCCGAACTCAAGCGTGCCGTCAACGGCATCAGCGACTCGGTGCTCTCGGAGCGGCTGGTCGAGCTGGTCGGTGCCGGACTCGTGCTGCGCACCGTCGACGCCGGACCGCCGATCGCCGTCACCTACCAAGCGACCGAGGCCGGTCAGGCCCTCGTGCCGGCGCTCAACGCACTGACTTCCTGGGCCTCCGAGAACCTGCCCGCCTGATCGTCGGGGGCGCTTCGGAACTCGTCCAGCCGCACCAGCGCCACGCCGGCGATGATCAGCACGCCACCGGCCAGCTGCACGGGTGCCGGCAACTCGCCGAGCAGCAGCCAGGCGAACAGGACCGCGAACAGCACCTCGGTCAGTCCGACGAAGGAGCTCAGCTTGGCGCCCAGCAATCGCGCGGCCTCGATGCCGATCACGTAAGCGAAGGCCGCGGCGACGATCGACAGGCCGAGAACCGGCACCAGCCAGCTCGTCCGGTGACCCGCGAAGTGCACCTGCCCGAAGTTGGCGCGCATGGGTAGCGCTCCGACGAACGCCATGATCCACAACGCGGCGGCGCCGAGCAGCATGGCCGCCCAGGCCATCACGATCGGCGGCAACGCGTCGTCGGAGCGGGCCGACACCACGTAGTAGACGGCCAGGCCGAGGGCCGCGCCCAGTCCCCAGAGCACGCCGACCGGGTCGAGGCGCTGGCCACCGGTCAGGTCGAGGACGAGGGCCAGCCCGACGAGTGCGCCCGCCGAACCGATCACGGTGAGCCGGCGGGGACGCTGACCGTGCCGCATCCAGAGCCAGAAGACGACCAGGATGATGCCGAGGTATTCGAGCAGCAACGAGATGCCGACCGACAACCGCTGAACCGAGTTGAAGTAGCACAGCTGGCAGCCCGCGACGGCGACGAGCCCGTAGAGCGCGACCATGGCCAGGCTGCGGGGCCAGGCGCCCGAGCGGATGGACTCCCAGTGCTTGCGAAGCTGCAGCAGCGCGGGGATCGTCAGGATCACGGCGGCAATGCTGATTCGGGCGGTGACGGCGGCGCCCGGCGTCCAACCGGCATCGATCAATGAGGTGGCGAACGTGCCCGACGTTCCGAAGGTCGCCGCGGAGAGCACGGCGAACATCAGGCCGAAGTTGGCGCGGCTCATGATCAACTCCCGGTAATAAGCAAAAAGTTCTATGCTCATTACGCTAGGCCGTGGGCCTGAAAGGAGTCAAGTTGATTTTTGCCCATGACACCGAAGTCGCCCTCAACGCCGCGGCTGCGCTCGTCAACACCGGCCGCGACGACGTCGGCGTCCCGTTCGAATCGCTGCCGGACACCGACGCACTTGACGACTTCGTCCGCGAATGGGGATGGACCGGCTCTCGCGAACACGATGCGGCCGAACTCGCCGCCGTCCACGCGCTTCGTCCCCGGCTGGCCGAACTGTGGTTCGCCGAGGAGGACGACGCCGTCGAGGTGATCAACACCTTGCTGCGCGAGGCGCGTGCTCTGCCCCAGCTGACCAAGCACGACGAGTGGGACTACCACCTGCACGCGACGTCGCCCGATCAGCCACTGGCCGACCGGATGGCGGTCGAGGCGGCGATGGCGATGACCGACGTGATCAGGATGAAGGAGCTGGCGCGGCTGCGCGTATGCGCGGGCGAGAACTGCGAGCGGGTCGTGGTCGACCTGTCCAAGAACCGCTCGCGGCGCTACTGCGAGGCCGGCTGCGGCAATCGCGCCAACGTCGCGGCCTTCCGCGCCCGGCGATCGGGCTCGTAGGCGTTCAGCTGAGGTGGACGATCACCCGAAGCTAGACCGCTTCGAGCGCGAGTTCGGGATCGGTCGGCCGGCCGACCGGCTCGGGGGAGCCCGGACGACGCAGCGCGCCGAGCAGGGCCAGGGCCGACAGCACGATCGCCGCGATGCCGAACTCACGAGTCGCGTCGAGAACACCGACCTGGACGACCCGGATACCCGTCAGCACGGTCGGCACGCCCATGCCCAGGTACGACACGACGAAGAAGATCGACAACACGCCGGCCCGTTCGCGGGCGTCGACGAGTGGCATGACGGTGCGGATGGCGGCCTGATAGCCGACGCCGAAGCCGCTGCCCGTGATCGCGGTCGCCACGAAGAAGGCCGGGGTCCAGCCCTGGTCGATGCAGACGAGGATGCCGGTCAGCCCGACGATCAGGGCCGCGGTCGAATAGAACATCATCGCCCGGGCCCGGACGTTGGGCAGGGCCAGCACCGACAGCCCGCCGCAGCCGCTGAACGTGGCGAGTGACAGGGCACCGACCACGTGGGAGCCGTTGCCGGTGAGGGCGTGGACGATGCTCGGGCCGACGGCGCCGTAAAGGCCGGCGAGCGCCCACGAGGCGACGAGGACGGGCGCGGCGAAGACGAACGGCTTGCGCACGCGTTTGGGCAGACCGAACTTGGGCCGCAACGACGCCAGCGCACCCGGGCGCGGGACGACCGTCTCGCGCATCAGCCCGACCCCGGCCGCCTGGATCACGAAGACGGCGGTGAAGATCAGGAAGACCAGCTCCGTCGGAAGTGGCAGGTAGGCCACGCACAGTCCGGCCCCGACCGCACCGGTCGCGGTGCCCAGCGGCCCGAAGCCGACGTTGGCGATGGCGCCCTTGTCGCGGTACAGGTCGATCATCCCAGCGCCGACCGGACCGACTGCGGCACCGGTGGCCAGACCCTGGACGAGACGACCGATGATCAACGACGGAACGCCGTCGGCGAACGCGAAGGCCAGCATGCCGGCGGCTTGGACGATCAGGGCCACGATCAGGACCGGCCGCCGCCCGATGTAGTCCGACAGCGCGCCGAAGAACAGAAGGCCGGCCAGCACGGCAATGCAGTAGGCCGAGAAGATCACCGTGACGGTGATCGCCGAGAATCCCCACTCGCTCTGGTACACGGCGTAGAGCGGGGTGGGGGCCGCGGACGACGAGAACAACGACCAGACGATGGAGATGTAGACCGCGAACGCGACGGGCGTGGGCAGTCGCCGGGCGGGCCGCGCGTGCCGGGTTGTCATGTCAGGCTTCCTTCGTCTGCCTGGAGACTAACCCGGCCCGGCGCGACCGTTAGCGGGATGTGTGAGCTACCTCGCTTGGGCTAGGCTCATTAGCCGACGGCGTTCGATTTCGGCCTCGATCGTCATGAGCTCGGCCTCGATCTGGCGCGCCGGTCGCAGGGCTCCCAGCAAGGCGAGGAGGGCCAGCACCATGACGGCAACGCCGTACTCACGGGCCGTGTCGAGCAGGCCCCCGCCATGCACGACCAGGAAGCCGGCGATGACGGCCGGCACACCCATCGCGAGGTAGGACACGACGTAGAGAAGTGACAGCACGCCCGCCCGCTCGTGCGGGAGGGCCAACGGCACGACGCTGCGCACCGCGCCTTGGAAGCCCGAGCCGAACCCGGTGCCGGCGATCACCGTGCCGATGAAGAACCAGGCGGTGGACGTCGCATTGATGCCCAGGACGGTGATGCCCATGCCGACGAACAGCGAGACCGACGCGTACAGCATCACGGTGCGGGGCGCCGCCGTGCGCAGGACGAGCACCGCCAGGGCGCCGCTACCGGCGGCCGCGAAGAGGGCCAGCCCGCCGAGGACGAAGGAGTTGTGGCCGATCAGCAGGTGGACGATGGCCGGGCCGAGCGCGCCGTACAGGCCGGCGAGTGACCACGCGGCGACGAGCGCCGGCACCGCCAGCAGGAACGGACCGCGCACCCGCCGAGGAAGGGCGAGCTGCACGCGCAGCGAGGCGAGCGCGCCCGGCCGCGGCGACGAGGTCTCGCGCATGACGGCGACGCCCACCCCCTGCAGGACGAACACACCGAGGAGAACCAGATAGACGAGGTGGGTGCGGAACGGCAGGTACTGCACGAGGACTCCGGATGCCACCGCGCCGACCGCCGTACCGATCGGGGCGGCCACCGAGTTGGCGATCGCGCCCTTGGCCTTGTCGAGGTCCAGCATTCCCGCACCGATCGCGCCGACGGCGGCTCCGGTCGCCAGGCCCTGGATCACCCGGGCCAGGATCAGCGCGGGGACTCCGTCGGCCTGCGCGAAGACCAGCGTCGTCGCGGCCTGGACGGCGATCGCGATCAGCAGCACCGGCCGTCGGCCGACGTGGTCGGACAGCGAGCCGACCACCAGCAGTGACACCAGCACCGCCAGCGCGTAGATGCCGAAGACGATCGTGGTGGTGATCGGCGAGAAGCCCCACTCGGCCTGGTAGATCGCGTAGAGCGGCGTCGGCGCGCTGGAGGACGCGAGGAACGAGACCACGATCGAGGCGAGCAGGAAGAAGGCGACCGCGTTCGGCAGGCGGCGCGTGGTGGGCAGTGCGAGCGTCATGACTACATCCCAGCTTGAGTAGACAGGTCTGTCTAACAGGTCGTGACACTAGACAGATCTGTCTGCTATTGTCAAGCCGTGCCCACGAAGACCGCCGCTCCACAGGTGACTGCTCGTGAACGGCTGCTGGCCGCAGCCGACGAGCTGTTCTACGAAGAGGGCGTGCACACCGTCGGCATCGACCGGATCATCGAGCGGGCCGGCGTGGCCAAGGCCTCGCTCTACAACACCTTCGGCAGCAAGGACGAGCTCGTCCGGGCGTATCTGACCGGACGGCACGAGGCTCGTCAGCGACGCATCGAGGCCCGGCTGGAACGCTGCGATTCGCCCCGCGAGAAGATGCTTGCCGTCTTCGACAGCCAGGCCGCCTTCGTCGCCGCGCCGGGCTTTCGCGGCTGCGCCTTCATCAACGCCAGTGCCGAATCCCGGCCGGGCAGTGTGGCCGAGCAGGTCTCGGACGAGAACCGAGCCTGGCTGCGCGAGTTGTTCACGTCCCTGGCGATCGAAGCGGGCGCGCTCGATCCGGCGGCCCTGGCCGCCCAGCTCGTCATCCTCTACGACGGGGCCACAGTTGGCGCGCGGATGGATCGCAACGAGTCCGTGCCCGCGTCGGCCCGAGCCGTCGCCGAACTGATCATCGGCGCCGCCTGTCCGGCCGCCGATCGATGATCGACTACGTCGACGAGGCGGCGGCCGAGTTCGATCGGCTGTTCGCGGCGATCGACGATGCCGGTCCTGATGTCGCGGTGCCGAGCTGCCCGGGCTGGACGATCGCGGATCTGACGAATCACGTTCGGGGGACGCAGCGTTGGGTCGAGGCGATGGTGCGCCGCGGCGCCCGGGTGCGTTTTCGCGAGGTGACCGAGGACGTCTCGCCGTCGCAGCTCGTCGAAACCTTGCGGGCCGCCGACCCGGATGCCGAGATCTGGACGTTCGGACACGATCAACACGTCCGCTACTGGCAGCGCCGGATGCTCGCCGAGGCGCTGATGCATCGAGTCGACGTCGAACTCGCCCTCGGACGCACCCCGGAGATCGACCCGGCGGTGGCGGCCGACGCGATCGAGGAGCTGCTCGACAACCTGACCGCCTTCGCGTGGCTGGCCGAGCAGCGCGCCGGACTCGCACCTGCGGGCGAGACGATCCATCTGCACGCGTCGGACTCCGACGGCGAGTGGCTCGTCGAGATGGCCGGCAGCGAGCTGAACTGGAGCCGGACACACGCGAAGGCCAGCGCGGCCGCGACCGGTCCGGGCGGCGCGCTCCTGATGCTGCTGTACGGCCGGATCTCACCCGCCGACCCCCAGTTGACGGTCTTCGGCGATACGCAGCTGCTGGCCAGCTGGCAGGAACACGCCAAGTTCTGACCGTAACCGGACGACTACGAAATATTCGTGCTCAGGCCGGGTTAAACCTTCCGATTCCGGGCAGAATGAAGCGCATGACCGAACCCCGAGTGACCCTTCCCGGCAGCGCCCGCGAGCCCATCCACAGCGCGCGTGCACTCGGCCCGATCGATCCTGACGAGCGCATCGAACTCACCCTGGTGCTCCGTCGCCGCGCGGAGCTGGACGACGACGCCATCGGGTCGGTTCCGCTGACACGTGAGGAGCTCGCCGAGCGGTACGGCGCCGACCCCGCCGACGTCGAGGCGGTGCGCTCAGCCGTGACGGCCGCGGGCGCCGAGGTGCTCGAGGTCGACCCGGCCTCGCGACGAATCCGGATCGCCGGGCCGGCCGGTGCGCTGTCGGCGCTGTTCGGCACGTCGCTGCAAAAGGTGAGTACCCCGGACCCGGTCAGTGGCGGCGAGGTCGAACACCGCTATCGCGAGGGATCGCTGAGTCTGCCGGCCTCGCTCGGCGACATCGTGGTGGCCGTCCTCGGTCTCGACAACCGTCCGCAGGCGCGGACGAACCTGCGGGCGGCCCGGGCGTCGGCCAGCAGCTACACGCCGGTGCAGCTGGCCAAGATCTACGAGATGCCGGCCGGCACCGACGGCACGGGTCAGACGCTGTCGATCATCGAGTTGGGTGGCGGCTTCGGGACCTCGGACCTCTCGACCTATTTCAGCGGCATCGGGCTGGCCGTCCCGTCGGTGAAGGCGGTCGGCGTCGACGGTGCCACCAACCAGCCGGGCCAGGACCCGACCGGGGCCGACGGTGAGGTGCTGCTCGACATCGAGGTGGCCGGCGCGATCGCCCCCAAGGCGTCGATGCTGGTCTACTTCGCTCCCAACACCGATGCCGGCTTCCTCGACGCGATCTCGACCGCGGCGCACGCCTCGCCGACGCCGACCGCGATCAGCATCAGCTGGGGTCAGAGCGAAGACCAGTGGACGGCCCAGGCCCGCAACGCCATGGACCAGGCTTGCGCGGACGCGGCGGCTCTCGGCGTCACGGTCACGGTGGCCGCCGGCGACAACGGCAGCGGCGACTCCGCAACCGACGGCAAGGCCCATGTCGACTTCCCGGCGTCCAGCCCGCACGTCCTGGCCTGCGGGGGCACCAGCCTGCACGCCGACCCGTCCACCGGCGCCGTGTCGAGTGAGACGGTGTGGAACGACGGAACCTCGGGCGGGGCGACCGGCGGAGGGGTCAGCGACGCGTTCGCGCTGCCGTCCTGGCAGAAGACGGCCGGCGTGCCGCCTCGCGCGGGGGCATCGACGTCCGGCCGGGGCGTTCCGGACGTGGCCGGAGACGCCGACCCGCAGACCGGCTATCAGGTGTACGTCGACGGGAAATCCGCCGTCTACGGCGGCACGAGCGCGGTGGCCCCGCTGTGGGCGGCGCTGGTCTGCCGGCTGGCCCAGTCGCTCGGCAAGAAGGTCGGTCTGCTGCAACCGACGCTCTACGCGGGCGTGACGAAGGGCAAGACCACGACCGGCTTCCGAGACATCACCTCCGGCAACAACGGCGCCTACACGGCCGCGGCCGGCTGGGACGCCTGCACCGGGCTCGGCGTGCCGAACGGCACCGCGTTGCTGGCGGCGTTGAAAGCGCACGGGTGACGCCGGTGAGGTGATCAACTGCCGACGACGACGGATGCGGCATTCCGGCCGGCGATCACGAGCGGGTCTTCGATCGGTTCGTGCGGTTGGACGAACCAGGCCGAGCTGCGGTCGTTGCCGGCCGAGCACGGAGCGCACTTCCGGCTCGAACTCCCGGTTCAGGCCACCAGCAGCGAGCGCTTCGACAACCCCATCCAGAAGCCGTCGATGATCTGATCGGGCGCCGCCTCGGGATCGCTCGCGGCGCCCAGGCTGACGAACATCGGCGCGAAGTGCTCGACCGTCGGGTGGGCATAGGGCATGCCGGGCGCGCGATTGCGGAAGTCGATCAACTCGTCGAGCGCGCCGCGCCGCAGGGCCTCGGCCATCCAGGCGTCGAACTCCGTCGACCAGCCGGGCGCGGCGGCGTCGACCCGGAACTCGCGCAGGAACGGCAAGCCGTGCGTCGCGAACCCGGAGCCGATGATCAGCACCCCCTCGTCGCGCAACGGCCGTAGCCGGCGACCAAGCTCGAGCAGCCGGGCGGGGTCGAGGGTCGGCAGCGACATCTGCAGTACGGGCACGTCGGCGTCCGGGTACATGACCGTCAGCGGGACGTAGGCGCCGTGATCGAGGCCGCGACTGGGCATGCGCGCCACTGATTCAGCGGCCGGCATCAGCGCCTCGACGCGGTCGGCCAGCTCCGGCGCGCCCGGGGCCGGGTAGAGCACTTCGTAGTAGCGACGGTCGAAGCCGCCGAAGTCGTAGACGAGCGGGACGGTCTCGGTCGCGCCGAGCATCAACGGCGCCGACTCCCAGTGCGCCGACACCACCAGGATCGCGGTCGGCCGCGGCAGGTCGGCGGACAGGGCGCGGAGCTCGCTGGTCCAGAGCTGATCGTCGACGAGCGGCGGGGCGCCGTGGCTGAGGTAGAGCGCAGGCATGCTCATGGGATCGTCCGTCCTACGATTGAATGTTCAACTATCGTAGCGCAGCGACCGTCTGGAAGCATGGGGCTCATCACCGAAACCCACCTCTCGCTCGCGGTGACGCTGCTCGTCCTGCTGGCCGGGGTCCTGCACGCGACGTGGAACGCGATCGCCAAGACGATCCCCGACCAGTTCGTCGCGTCCGGGCTGATCGGCCTCGGCTGCGCGATCGTGTCGGCGATCCTGCTGCCCTTCGCGGGCCTGCCGCACTCGGCTGCGCTGCCCTACGTGCTCTGCTCCACCGCCCTGCACGTCGGCTACACGTTCGCGCTGATGCAGTCCTACCGGCTCGGCGACTTCGGGCACACGTACCCGCTGGCCCGCGGGACGTCGCCGCTGCTGGTGGCCGCCGGGGCGTGGATCTTCGCCGGCCAACGACTCGGCGGGGTGCAGTTGGCCGGAGTCGTCGTCGTCGCCGTCGCGTTGATGGGCCTGGTGTTCGCGGGCGGACGGCTGAGTCGTGAGGATCTGCCCGGCACCGCGGTGGCTCTGCTGGTCGGCGTGTCCATCGCCGGCTACACCATCGTCGACGGCCTCGGCGTGCGGCATGCGCACAACTCCTACGGCTACATCGCGTTGCTGTTCGTGCTGCAGGGCCCGGTGCTCGCGCTGAGCGGGTTCGCCTTCAGCCGGCGCGACCCGGCCTGGCGATCAGTGCGGACGTTGCGACTCGGGCTGTTCGCCGGCGTGATCTCGGTGGCGGCGTACGGCATCGTCATCTGGGCCCAGGACCACGGGCCGTTCGCGTTGGTGTCGGCCCTGCGCGAGACGAGCGTGATCAGCGCGGCGATCATCGCGGCGCTGGTGTTCCACGAGCGCTTCGGGTGGCGCCGGCTGCCGCCCGCGATCGCGGTCGTGGTCGGCATCGTGCTGATGAACCTTTGATTTTGGAGTGTTGACCGCGCTATTACCGGCAAACTCACCAAAATCTGCGGCGGTCCGGCTAGCGTCGGGGCATGCCCACCAAGATCACTGTCATCTACGACAACCCCACCGATGCCGCCGCGTTCGAGGCCGCCTACGCCGACGGACAGGTCGCCCTCGCCCGCGCGCTGCCCGGCATCACCCGGTTCGAGACCTCCAAGGTCTGGCCCAAGGAGGACGGTTCGCCGACACCGGCCTACCGGATGATCGACATGTACTTCGCCGACTACGACTCGGCCAGCGCGGCGGTGACCACCCCCGAGGCCGGGGCACTGTTCCCGAGCATTTTCGGCCTGGCGACGGGCGGTGTGCGCATCCTGTTCTCCGACGTCGAGGAGTCGTCCTGACGTCGATCCGGGAGTAATTCAGGTCGCTGCGACCCACACCCTCCCAGATCGTCAGGCGTTAGGTCTTGGCACGACCGCCGCCAAGGGCCAAACTGCGAACAGAGCAGCGAGCTCTGTGAGGGGCGACACATGGCGGACGCGACGCAGATGACAGCGGTCAATCGGGCGATCGAGGAGTTGCGGGCGCGCGTTGTCGACGCCCGCACGGCGTATGGCGAGATCCCGGCGGTGCGCCGCCTGGTGAACGATGTCGAGCGGTTGAGCATCGACGCCAGCGAACTCGATCTCGGCTCCAACGCCTCGCCCCCGGCCACTGCGTTCGCACCCGCCGCCAAGATCGGCATCGACGACACCCCGCCGGATCCTGCGATGTGGCGGGACGCCGACGACGAGGGTGTCGGCGGGTTCCACGGCACGAGCAGCGGACCGAATACCGGCACTCGCCGGTGACGCGCGCCGACCAGTCGGCCGGGGTGTCCTTCCCCGGCCGGGCGCAGATCGCCGTTCGGACGTTCCGCCAGGACCGCTGGTGGTTGCAGCCGGTCGTCACCGCGACCCTGCTCAGCGCCTGGGTGATCTACGCGCTCGTGCGGACGGTGTCGCAGCGGGCCTATTTCGTCGAGAAGTACCACTACCTCTCGCCGTTCTCGTCGCCGTGCGTCACCCGCTCCTGCGCGCCGGGAGCCCGTGACTTCGGCACCTGGTTCGGCCACTTCCCGCCGTTCATTCCGTTCGCGCTGCTGTTCCTGCCGTTCCTGCTCGGCTTCCGGCTGACCTGCTACTACTACCGCAAGGCGTACTACCGGGCGTTCTGGTTGTCGCCGCCGGCGTGCGCGGTGCCTGAGCCGCATGGGCGTTACAGCGGCGAGACGCGCTTCCCGTTGATCATCCAGAACGCCCACCGCTACTTCTTCTACGCGGCGGTGATCATCTCGCTGGTCAACACCTACGACGCCGTGCGGTCGTTCCACGGCGGCGACGGCGGCTTCGGCATCGGGCTGGGCACGGTGATCATCGTGCTCAACGTGATCGCGCTCTGGGCGTACACCGCCTCGTGTCACTCGTGCCGGCACATCATGGGCGGGCGGCTCAAGCACTTCTCGGCGCATCCCGCGCGCTACAAGGCGTGGACGTTCGTCTCGAAGCTCAACACCCGGCACATGCAGTTGGCCTGGACGACCCTGGCCACGCTCGTGATCACCGACGGCTACATCGCGCTGGTCGCGTCCGGCGCATTCAACGACCCGAGGATCTTCAACTGATGGCGGCTGAAGTAGAGACGCACGATTTCGACGTACTGATCATCGGGGCGGGTGGCGCCGGACTGCGGGCCGCGATCGCCGCCCGCGAGTCCGGGATGAAGACGGCGATCATCTGCAAGTCGTTGTTCGGCAAGGCGCACACCGTCATGGCCGAGGGCGGCATCGCGGCGTCAATGGGCAACGTCAACGACAAGGACAACTGGCAGGTGCACTTCCGCGACACCATGCGCGGAGGGAAGTTCCTGAACTCGTGGCGGATGGCCGAACTGCACGCCAAAGAGGCGCCCGAACGCGTCTGGGAGCTCGAGACGTACGGCGCGCTGTTCGACCGAACGCCCGAGGGCAAGATCAGCCAGCGCAACTTCGGCGGCCACGAGTACCCGCGGTTGGCGCACGTGGGCGACCGCACCGGCCTGGAGCTGATCCGGACGTTGCAGCAGAAGATCGTCTCACTGCAGCAGGACGATCTGCGCGAGAGCGGTGACCTCGACGCCCGGCTGAAGGTCTTCGCCGAGTGCACGATCACCGAGCTGATCCGCGAGCCGGGCGGGGCGATCAGCGGGGCGTTCGGCTACTACCGGGAGTCGGGCCGGTTCGTGTTGTTCCGTGCGCCCGCCGTCGTCCTGGCCACCGGCGGCGTCGGCAAGTCGTTCAAGGTCACGTCCAACTCGTGGGAGTACACGGGCGACGGGCACGCGCTCGCGCTGCGGGCCGGCTCGACACTGCTGAACATGGAGTTCATCCAGTTCCACCCCACGGGCATGGTCTGGCCGCCGTCGGTGAAGGGCATCCTGGTCACCGAGTCGGTACGCGGTGACGGTGGCGTGCTGCGCAACTCCGAGGGCAAGCGGTTCATGTTCGACTACGTACCCGACGTGTTCCGCGCCCAGTACGCCGACAACGAGGCCGAGGCCGATCGCTGGTACACCGACCCCGACCACAACAAGCGCACGCCCGACCTGCTGCCGCGGGACGAGGTCGCGCGGGCCATCAACTCCGAGGTGAAGGCCGGGCGGGGCTCACCGCACGGCGGCGTCTTCCTCGACATCGCCTCGCGGCGGACGCCGGCCGAGATCCTGAAGCGGCTGCCCTCGATGCACCACCAGTTCCTGGAACTGGCCGACGTCGACATCACGTCCGAGCCGATGGAGGTCGGGCCGACCTGCCACTACGTCATGGGCGGGGTCGAGGTCGATCCCGACACCGCGGCGGCGGCGCGAGTGCCGGGGCTGTTCGCGGCCGGCGAGGTGGCCGGCGGCATGCACGGCTCGAACCGGCTGGGCGGCAACTCGCTCTCGGACCTGCTGGTGTTCGGACGGCGCGCCGGCATCGGGGCGGCGGCGTACGTCAGCGGCCTGACCGAGCCGTCCGACCCCGACCCAGGATCAGATCGATGCGGCGGCCGACACCGCGCTGGCGCCGTTCGCCAATGAGGGGGGCGAGAATCCGTACACGCTGCACCAGGAACTGCAGCAGACGATGAACGACCTGGTCGGCATCATCCGCAAACGCGAAGAGATCGAAGAGGCGTTGACGAAGCTCGAAGAGCTCAAGGCGCGCGAACGGCAACGTCACCGTCGAGGGCCACCGGCAGTTCAACCCGGGCTGGCACCTCGCGCTCGACCTGCGCAACATGCTGGCCGTGAGCGAGTGCGTGGCCCGGGCCGCGCTGATCCGCGAGGAGAGCCGCGGCGGTCACACCCGCGACGACTTCCCGAAGATGGAACCCGAGTGGCGGCGGGTGAACCTGATCTGCTCGCTGGACGGGCCCGACGTGGACGTGGTGCGCCAGCCGATGTCGACCATGCGCGACGACTTGATCTCACTGTTCCAGCGCGACGAACTCGGCAAGTACCTGACCGACCGACGAGATGCACGCCCTGCCGGAGGCAGCGAATGACCGACCTGCGGATGCAGCGAATGAGCTACGACGCGAAGTTCCGGGTGTGGCGCGGCGACGACTCCGGCGGCGAGCTGGCCGACTACACGGTCGAGGTGAACGAGGGCGAGGTCGTCCTCGACATCATCCACCGGCTGCAGGCGACCCAGTCCGGCGATCTGGCCGTCCGGTGGAACTGCAAGGCCGGCAAGTGCGGCTCGTGCAGCGCGGAGATCAACGGTCGTCCGCGGCTGCTGTGCATGACCCGCATGTCGACGTTCACCGAGGCCGAGACGATCACCGTCACCCCCTTGCGGGCGTTCCCGGTGATCAAGGACCTGGTCACCGACGTGTCGTTCAACTACACCAAGGCCCGCGAGGTGCCGGCGTTCGCGCCACCCGTCGGGGTCGCGCCCGGCGAGTACCGGATGGCCCAGGTCGACGTCGAGCGCTCGCAGGAGTTCCGCAAGTGCATCGAGTGCTTCCTGTGCCAGGACACCTGCCACGTCGTCCGTGATCACGAGGAGAACAAGGCGGCGTTCGCCGGGCCGCGGTTCCTGATGCGGATCGCCGAACTCGACATGCACCCGCTCGACGCCCTGGACCGCAAGGACCAGGCGCAGGAGGAGTTCGGGCTGGGCTTCTGCAACATCACCAAGTGCTGCACCGAGGTCTGCCCCGAGCACATCAAGATCACCGACAACGCGCTGATCCCGATGAAGGAGCGTGTCGTCGACCGCAAGTACGACCCGCTGGTGTGGCTGGGCAACAAGATCGGTCGCCGCCCCTAGATCTCGGCCCCTCTTCCCCACGTCCGGTATGTCGGTGGCATGCTGAGAACAGGACCGAAATGGGGGTCGAGAGTGACTGTCGCGCAAACACTGGCACCGCTGGTCGAGGCCGCACTGGGTCGGCACGTCCCGATCCGCATCCGCGGATGGGACGGGAGCTTCGCCGGCCCGGCTGACTCGCCCGTCTCGCTGAAGATCAACAATCGGCGGGCGCTGCGCCGGATCCTGTGGGCGCCCAACGAGCTCGGCTTCGCCCGGGCGTACGTGTCGGGTGACGTCGAGCTCGAAGGCGACATCTTCCAGGCGTTCCAGGCGATCCAGGGCACCGGCCCGGAGCCGGTCGCGGTGACCATCGACGCCGACACCCGCAAGGCACTCGTGCGATGCGGTGCTCAAGCTCGGGATCATCGGGCCGCCCCCGAAGCCCCCGGCCGAAGAGGTGCATCTGCGCGGGCGCAAGCACAGCAAGCGCCGCGACGCGGAGGCGATCGCCCACCACTACGACGTCGGCAACGACTTCTACAAGATCGTCCTCGGCGACTCGATGACCTATTCGTGCGCCTACTGGGCGTCCGAGCCGTCCGAGGACGTTCACGCTCAGCCGACGCCCAGTTCGCCAAGTGCGATCACGTCGCCCGCAAGCTCGGCCTGCGGGAGGGCATGCGGGTGCTCGACGTCGGCTGCGGCTGGGGCACGTTCGCCCTGCACGCGGCCCGCACCTACGGCGTCCAGGTCGTCGGCGTCACGCTGTCGGAGGAGCAGGCGGCCTACGCCAAGAAGCGGATGGCCGCCGAAGGCGTCGCCGACCTGGTCGACATCCGCGTGCAGGACTACCGCGAAGTCACCGACGGACCGTACGACGCCATCTCGAGCATCGGGATGGCCGAGCACGTCGGGATGTCGATGCTGCCGGTGTACGCCGCCGACCTGTTCGCGCTGCTGCGCCCCGAGGGGCGGCTGCTCAACCACGCGATCTCACGCCGGCCCGGCCAGCGTCCGGACTTCTCGCGGACGTCGTTCATCGACCGCTACGTCTTCCCCGACGGTGAACTCGAGCCGATGGGGACCATGATCGACGCGCTCGAGGGCGCCGGCTTCGAGGTGCGCGATGTCGAGTCGCTGCGCGAGCACTACGCGCTGACCCTGCGCGCAGTGGGTGGCCAACCTCGAGCGCGGCTGGGACGAGGCGGCCCGGCTGACCTCGCTCGGCCGGGCCCGGATCTGGCGGCTCTACATGGCCGGTTCGGCGCTGGCGTTCGAGGGCAACCACATCGGCGTCAACCAGGTGCTGGCGGTCAAGCCGACGTCGCACGGCGTCAGCGGCATGCCGCGAACCCGCGCCGCGTTCGCCTGAATGGCTGATCGCAAGCCGGCTCTCACCACGACGTCGGAGGTGCGCGGCGAGGACTGGTACGGCGACGACATCTCCGGCAACGAGTACGCCAACGTGTCGTTCGTCGAGGTCGACATGACCGAGGTGCGTCAACCAGGGCGCGACCTTCACCGAGTGCGTCTTCCGGGCGTGCGGTTCAACGCCTCGCAGCACACCGACGCGGCGTTCACCAACTGCCGATTCAGCAACTGCGCCTTCTTCGATGCCTCGTTCACCGGCTGCAAGCTCGTCGGCAGCCGGTTCGAGCGGTGCACGTTCGACCTGCTCAAGGTCGACGGCGGCGACTGGTCGTTCGTGGCCCTGCCCGGTGTCGGACCTGCGCCGGGCCAGCTTCACCGACGTCCGGATGCGCGAGGCCGACCTCGGCGGAGTGCGCGCGGACGGCGGGCGCGTTCGTCCGGGTCGACCTCTCCGGCGCTGACCTCTCCAAGATCAACTTCCGTGGCTGCGACCTGCGCGGCAGCGACCTGTCGTCGCTCGATCCGTTCACCGCTGACGTCCGCGGCGCGATCATCACCTGGGAGCAGTCGGCCGTGATCGCGTCCGCGCTCGGCTTCCAGATCTCTTGATCAGTGCAGGTGTGACTGCCAGTCGGCGGGGACTCGTCCGGCCGGGCCCGGAGTGGGCTGACCACTCGGATGGCTCGTCGGCTCGGCCAGCCGGGGGCCGTTGTACATCTCGTCGGTCTTGAAGTTGTAGAACCAGTCCTCGCCGGGCTCGAAGCTCTGGATGAACTCATGACCGGTGGCGGTGTAATGAGCCGTCGCGTGCTGGGACGGCGAGGTGTCGCAGCAGCCGATGTGACCGCACTGGGCGCAGCGACGCAGGTGGAACCACCAGCCGCCGGCCTGGTCGCATTCGGCACAACCCGTCCCGGACGGAGCCGCGCCAGGGTTGATTCCTTCAGCAGTCGTCATGACACTCACCCTATGACGCTGCCGCCGCTGGTCGACACGGTTTCGACGCGCGAGGTGCTGCATCGACTGGCCGAGGACGTCCTGGCGGCCGAGCAGTTCGCGGCGAACCACGAGCTGGCGCTGCACTCGACACCGGACGGCTTCGCGACGGGCTGGTTCCCGGCCGAGGACGGCGAGCGGCGGCTCAGCGTCGCCGGGTCGGACCTGGTTCGGGAGACGCGCAGCTCGTCGACGCGGGAGCCGATCGAGGGAATCGATCCGGCTGCTGCCGCGGTGCTGTACGCGTGGTGGCAGCTCGGCGACCAGGTGCTGGCCGCAGTGGCCGACGCGAGCCCGGTGATCCTCTGGCCGGAGCACTTCGACATCGGCGTGACGGTCGGTGAACTGACCAACCTCGGCTTCTCGCCCGGCGACGACTTCAGCCCCGAGCCGTACGTGTACGTCGGTCCGTGGCAGCCGCGCACCGGCCCGTTCTGGAACGCGCCGTTCGGGGCGTACCGCACGTACACCGAGATCGAGACGTCCGACGCGGCGGCATTCCTTGCCGAGGGGCTCGCTCAACTGCGGTAGCGGATCAAGTCCGGCACGACCGCATGTTCGGCGGCCGTTGGATATTTCTTACGGGCGCCGGAAAGTGAAACCGGTTCTGCGAATCGGTGCGAATTTGCTCGCGGCAGGCCAGCGCGATCGTCGGTTTGCTGGCGCAGCGTCGCCTTGGAGATCGCGGGGACGATCAGCAAGGAGCAACGAATGAACGACTCGACAAGAAGGGGCTTTCTCGCCGTCGCCGGCGTGGGAGCCGCCGCGGGCGTTGCCGTCGTGGCCGCGCCTGCCGTCGGTGCGAGCACGGTGAAACCGGCCTCGCTTCCGGACGGCGCCGAAGGCTCGATGGCGGCCTACATCCATGACGTCCAGCGCAACGAGGTCGCGTTGATGATCGAGGGCCACGAGGTCGTCGTCACCGACCCGCAGCTGGTGGCCGCCCTCGCCACCGCGTTCGCCAAAGCGCAGAAGGGCTGAGGCATGTCGTCACATCGCGAAGCACCCGAGATCTCGAAGGACCCGAGCGCCGACAACACCGACGTCTATGCCTTCGTCAGCCCCGACAAGCCCAGCACGGTCACGTTGATCGCCAACTTCGTGCCGTTCGAACTGCCCTACGGCGGCCCGAACTTCAACGAGTTCGCCGACGACGTGCTGTACGAGATCAAGATCTCGAACGGCGGCACGGCCAAGGCCGACATCAGTTACCAGTTCCGGTTCACGACCACGATCCGCAACCCCAACACGTTCCTCTACAACGTCGGCCCGATCTCGTCGCCGACCGACCCGAACTGGAACCGCCCGCAGACCTTCACGCCTCGACCCGCGTCGGCACGGCCGCGGCATCGGCTCGCATCCTCGGCCGCGGCCTGACCTGCCCGCCGGTGAACGTCGGGGTGCACAGCACGCCGAACTACCCGGCGCTGGCGGCCAAGGCCTACCACGACCTGGGCGGCAACCGGATGGTGTTCGCCGGGCAGCGGGCCGACGGCTTCCACGTCGACCTGGGCAGCATCTTCGATCTCGGCGATCTGCGGCCGTTCCAGGGCGCGTACAACAACGGCATTCCGCCGGTGCTGGCCGACATGCCGGGCGTCAACGGGCTGCGCGGGCCTCAACGTCCACACGATCGCGCTGCAGGTGCCGATCAGCGACCTGACCGTCGACGGCAGCGCCCGACGGACGTCATGTCGGCCAAGTCGGTGATCGGCGTCTGGGCCACGGCGAGCCGCACGACCGCCCGGGTACTCGACGCCGGGCACGGGCAGCCTACCGCAGCTTCGGCGCCTATTCGCAGATCTCGCGGCTGGGCAACCCGCTGATCAACGAGGTGATCAACCCGATGTCGGTGAAGGACCGGTGGAACTCGCAGGAGCCCGGCGAACGACAAGCAGTTCGCCCAGTACGTCCTGCAGCCGGAGCTGGCCAACCTGATCGCGAACGTCCTGTACCCGGCCGCGTTCCCGAACCTGGCGGCCTACGTGAAGGCCAAGAAGCCGCGCAACGACCTGGCCGCGATCCTGCTGACCGGCATTCCGGCCGGCGTCGTCCCCGGATTCCAGAACTACACCGGGCCGGTGCAGGCCGACATGCTGCGGCTCAACGTGGCGGTGCCGCCGACGCCGGCGGGCAGCCAGAACCCGATCGGACTGGTCGCGGGCGATGCGGCCGGCTTCCCGAACGGGCGACGGCCGATCGACGACGTCACAGCGATCGAGCTCAAGGCGGTGGCGGGCGCGACGATCCCGCTCGTCGACAAGACGCTACACGCGCCGATGCGTGCGGCCGGTGCAGCTCAACGACGGCACCTCGCCGGACAACACGCCGTACGGGGAGCCGTTCCTGACGTCCTTCCCGTACCTGTCGAACCCGAACAACGGGTTCACCACCAAGCCGGGCACACCCGGCGGCGACACGGTCTGAACCGCTCGATCCGAGGTGAGAGGGAGTCGATGAGCACCGCCGAGGTTCGTACTGGTTCACCCAGCGAAAACCCGCACGCCGGCCAAGGCATGGTCGTGCTGGACATCGGCGGTGACATCGGCGCCTTGGTGGTGTCGGCGCCCGCGTCCCTCGCCGGGGCCGAGATCGAGATCTGCCCGGCCGGCGCGCGCGGTGAGACACCCGACGACGGCACCGGGTGGTGGGAGGGGGAGTGGCACGCGCACTCACCCGAGCACGGGCACTCACCCGATCACGGGCACTCCCACGGGCACGGTCCGGCGTGGCCGCACGTCGCCGTCCTGAGTCGTCCAACCAGTGAGGGGCCGGCCTGGGCAGCGGTCTTCCCCGGGCTGCGGGCCGGTCAGTACGAGATCTGGTTGCGACCGGCTGAACCCACCGCGCTGACCGTCACCGTCGACGGCGGCGCGGTGAGTTCGGTCGCCTGGCCGTCCTGAGCTTGCTCGAACGTGACAGCTTGCTCGGACTTGGCTTGGTCACCCTCCCGACCACGACACGGGGTCTGAAATTGGCACGGAGGGTGGCCAAGCGGGGATCCGCCCTGCGCGGCGCCGTCCGCGCCCTGCCATCTCGGCAGCATCGAGTGCTATTTCGGCCTGGACGGATCCTCGACGGGATCGCCGACCTCATCGCCCGGTGCTGACGCTGTATCAGAAACCATGATCAACGCTCTGTGCACCCGAGGCAGCCGAGCGGCTACCCGGCGTGAGTCCCACGGAGCGCTGCCATGGACCGTGATTCAGCCAGATCGCTGGCGCAGGCCGACCTGCTGCCCGGACGGCCACCGGCCGGCCCGGACGCCGGACCCGAGCCCGACCCCTCCCACCCGCGAAACGCGCGCTATCCGGTGCGCGCAATCTGCTGCTCCGGCGGCGGAATCCGGGCGGCCGCCTTCGCGCTCGGCGGCATCCAGGCGCTCAACGACCAGCCCGAGGGCGACGGCACGTTCTACAGCACCACCGACCTCGTCACGTCCGTCTCCGGCGGTGGCTACACCGCAGGCAGCTACGCCACCGTCGCGCACAACCTGCCGCCGGGCGCCGCGCCCCGCGTCTACGCGCCCGGCTCACCCGAGGACGTCCGGCTGCGCGCGCACACGAAGTACCTGGTCGACAGCAAGACCCAGCTCGGAATCTCGATCATGGGCATCCTGTACGGCCTGATGATGAACCTGCTGGCGATCCTGACCGCCGGCTACGTAGTCGCCAAGATCGTCGGATTCGTGCTCGGCCCGCACGTCCTGCACGCGCTGCGCTTGTCCGACGGCGGTAAGTCGTGGCAGACGAACTTCCCGCCCGAACTGCTGTGGCCCATCGTCGGCGTCTTCGCCGGTGGCGTGGCCGTCTATCTGCTCTATCGCGGTATCGACACCTATCGCCCCCTCGGCGACGTCGCGACGAAGCGCTGGTGCGTCACCTCGATCTACCTGATGGGGTTGGCCGCCGCCGCCACCGTCTGGTTCGTCGTCGTGCCCTGGATCCTGCAGCTGATCAGCCACGGGCCCGGCCAGGTCATGCAGATCCACGCCGGTCCCCAGACGGGGACGCTGGTCGGCACCGTTGCCTCGCTCGTGGCGATCGTCGCCCAGCTCGTCCGCAGCTACACGCCCAAGACCGACGCCAGCAACCCGTTGATCTCGGCCGTCGCCAAGGCCGGCGCGCCTCTCAAGTCGCGGATCATGTCGGCCGTCCTGCCGTGGCTGGGCTCGGCCATCCTGGTCGGCCTGCTCCTGATCGCGATGCTCACCTGGGTCTCGAACATGGCCTACGGTCGCAACGAGTTCGCCCAGTGGATGGCGGTCATCGGTTGCGCGGTGTTCCTGCTGGCCTGGCAGGTGCTGACCGACGGCAATCAGACCTCGCTGCACCGCTACTACACCCAGCGGCTGGCCACGGCCTTCGCCGAGACGCGCGCGGGCAACCAGGTCGACCCGCCGGCGCAGTTGTTCTCGACGTACGCCGGCGACCGGCCGCACCTCGTGGTGTGCGCCGCGGCCAACACCGACCAGCCCGGGGGCACGCCGAGCAGCCGCAACTGCGCGCCGTTCACGTTCAGCCCGTTCCGGTCGGGCATCTCGAGCGGCACCATGTTCCGCGGCGAGACCGGCGGCCGGTTCGACCTCGCTGCCCGCGAGCGCGGCGGTCCCGACCGGATCGCGTGGGACGCCGAGTACGCCCGTCGCCAGCAGCGCCGTCACGAGAAGGCCCGTCCCGAGGTGGGCCTCTCGATGCCCACCGCCGAGTTCGAGAAGCACGCCAACAACCTGACCTTGATCGACATGGTCGCGGTGAGCGGGGCAGCCGTCTCGCCCGCAATGGGCCGGATGACCCGTCCGTCGATGCGCCTGCTGCTCGGCGTGGCCGACGCCCGGCTGGGCATGTGGCTGCCCAATCCGCTGCACCGACGGCTCGCCAAACCGCCGACCAGCGGTTTCTGGCCGCGCATCTACTGGCAGTTCCGGCAGCCCGGCCTGCTGGCGCTGGCCCGCGAGATCATCGGCGGCCTGACCTTCCACGCCGGCTGGCTGTACGTGACCGACGGCGGTCACTACGAAAACCTCGGGCTGGTCGAGGCGCTGCGGCGCGGGGCGACCGAGATCGTCGTCTTCGACGCGTCCGGCGACACGCCGTTCTCGCTGTCGACGTTCGGGGAGGCGGCCGAGACCGCCCGGACCGACCTCGGCGTCGAGATCGCGCTCGAGCAACCGGACGCGCTGAGCCAGGACGCAAACTCGGGCTACGCGAGGGGCCTGGCGGCGGCGGCGACCGCGACGTACGCCAACGGCGTGGTGGCGACGATCTACCTCTGCAAGGCGGCCCGCGTCCGTGCCCTGCCGCTGGACGTGAAGACGTGGGCGGACGGGCATCCGATGTTTCCCAACGACTCGACGGCCAACCAGTTCTACGGCGACCGCGAGTTCGAGGCGTACCGCCGGCTCGGGTACGAAGCGGGCCTGCAGGCGCACCAGCTCGCCCGGCCCGGGCCGGTGTGGACGCAGCCCGCCCTGGCCGAACTGGCCTCGGTGTAGCGCCGGTCCGCCTCGGCCGGCCGCGGCTTCTTCGGGGAGCCGCGGCCGGTTTCTTCTGGCACGAGTGGCCGAAACTCGTGCGAGTGGCCGCGTATGGGTTGCCACTGGGCGAGAAATCGGCCACTCGATGCCGACGACGGCAAACTTGATCACGACGCGTAACCCGGGCGCACCTGCCTCGTTGATCACTCTGTAGTCGGCTCGCAACGCTGCGTGCCGTCGCCTGTCGGGGGCGAGAGGAGTTGATCTTGTCCCCGCAATCCGTTCTCGTGACGCCCGATGGCGCCGGGACGGACCAGGTCGAGATCTCTCCTCGTTTCCGGCTTCTTCGGCGCCTGCTGTTCGTGTTCGCGGCCCTGGCCGGAGCCTGGATCGTCAGCCTGTTCCTGCACACCGCGTCGGCGTCCGCCGCGACGGCACCGACCGCACCCGTGGCTCCGGCCGCACCGGTGGCTCCGGCCGCGCCGGTGGTGCCCGTGCTCGCTCCGGTGGTCGACAACGTCGTTCCGGCTGTCACCCAGTTGGCGTCGAGCGCCGTGACCACGGTGGTGTCCTCGGCCGGTCAGACCGTCTCGGGAACCACCCACCAGCTCGCCGCCGTCACCGCTCCGGTCCCGGTCGTGGGCCAGTTGGTGACCGCGGTCGTTCCCGTCGTCGATACGACCGTCACCGACCTGACGACCACGCTGGACGTCTCGGCCGCGGATCTGACCGACTCGCTCGATGCCACCGCGTCCCAGCCGAACGTGGGGCCGGGATCGTTCGACGACCGCGTTGGATCGGTCTTCCGGCCCAGCGCGTTCGCGGACTTCGTCTCCGGTCCGGCCGGGCAGCGGACCGGGGCGGCGACGGTTACCGCGTCCGCGCCGGCCGCGGGCCTGACGCGATCCCCGGCCGCACCGGGTCGGCCGGGCGTGCCGAGCCTGCCTTCCACGCCGCCCACGGCCGGCCCCAGCCCGTTCGAGCCGTCCGCGATCACCGCGCCGACGGCGCTCCCGCGGCGTATCTCTCTCGTCTCCACCGTCAGCGGCCACGATCAGTTCGCGGCTCGGCTGATCACTGACGACCCGACCTTCTCGCCCGACTGACGAGGCCGACCGCCACCCAGAACTGGGTCGCGGCTCCGGTCCACGAGCGGTGGATTCCGCTCAACTCATTCGTCAGTTAGGGATTGATCCACATGAATCACTTGGTGAAACGCGGCCTCCAGGCCGGACTCTTCATCGGCGGGTTCTGGCTGATCGGTGCGGGTATCGCATCGGCCCAGACCACGTCGAGCACGGCAACAGGTGACGGTCTACCCGTCGCCGTCAGCCTTCCCGTGAACGTGGGCGGGAACTCCATCTCGATCCTCGGCACCAGCGTGGCCCCGCCGTCGAGCGGGACCGGTGCGGCCGACTCGTCCAGCTCTGGTGACGGGGCGGGCGTCGCCGCCGCGGCCCCGATCACGGTGACGGGCAACTCCATCTCGATCCTCGGGTCGAGTTCGGCTCCGGCGTCGTCCGGGAGCGGGTCGGGAGCGTCGTCATCGACGTCCGGTAACGGGGTGCAGGCGGCCGCCGCGGCACCGGTGAACGTCTCGGGCAACGCGATCTCGGTGCTGGGTTCGAGTTCGGCGGCTCCGGGTACGGCGTCCTCGGGTGCGGGCACCGGCACGAACGCGTCGTCGTCCGGCGACGGGATCGGCGCCGCCGCGGCCGCTCCGATCGATGCGTCTGGCAACGCGATCTCGGTGCTGGGCACGAGCTCGGCGGCCGGCACCGCGTCCTCGGGTGCGGGTACCGGCTCGAACACGTCGTCGTCGACGTCGGGTGACGGCGTGGATGCGGCGGCAGTTGCGCCGATCACCGCCTGCGGCAACTCGGTCGGGCTTCTCGGCGACGCGTCGTCGTCCTGCTCGGCCGCTGGTACGACGGTCGCCTCGACCGGCGGCCCGACGGACGCCTCAAGCGGAGGCGGGGCCTCGGGTGACGGCCTGGACGTGGCCGCGCTCGCTCCGGTGACCGCGTGTGGCAACGCGGTCGGCAACGCGACGGCGGGTTGCTCCACCCCGGCGCCGCCCACCGCCAGTACACCGGACGGGAACGGCCTGGACGTGACCGCGCTCGCCCCCGTCACAGCCTGTGGCAACGCGGGTGGCGTGGCCGGCGAGGCCAGCTCGTCCTGCGCGCCGGGTTCGACTGACACCGGCACCGGCACGACCGGCTCCGGCACGACCGGCTCCGGCACGAGCGGCTCCGGCACGACCGGCTCCGGCACGGGCGATCCCGTCGTTCCGGTTACCGTCTCGGCTCCGGCAACTGTCTGTGGCAACGCGGTGGGCAATGCGTCCGCGGGCTGCACCACGAGCACCGGCACCACGAGCACCGGCGGCACGGGCACCGCGGCCGGGAACCACGCCGGGAACCACGCCGGGAACGACGACAGGAACCACGATCGGCCTGCCGGTCACCGTCTGCGGCAACGCGGTCGGATTGCTCGGCGGTTCGAGCACCTCGTGCGCGATCACCACGACCGCGTCGAGCACCCGGTGACGCCGGTCGATCCGATCGTGCCGATCGGTTCGATCACGCCCCGGACGCCGACCGGCGGCTCGGGCCTCGGCGAGGATTCCTACGCCGCGACGGCGCTGGCCTTCACCGGTGCCGACGTCGAACAGTTGGGCGCCGCCACTCTGGTCCTGCTCATGGCCGGACTCGGGTTGTGCCTGGCGGCGGGCCGCAGGCGCACCACTCGGTGACGCCGAGGACGGGTGATCAAGAGCACCAGCGCGACGCGCGTCAGCTCTTGATCACCCGCCCGGCCTCGGCACAATGAGGTCGGTGACCCCGACGATCGCCGACGTCCTGCCGAGTGTCTGCGCGCGGCTGGGCGTCCCCGATACCGAAGACGTGCTGGGGCTGGCCGAGAAGCTGCCCGAGGCGCGGCGCTTCGCCGTCTTGTTGGTCGACGGGATGGGCTTGGAGCTGCTGCCATTCGCGGCTCCGCACGCCCCGCTGCTGGCTGCGCTGCTGGCCGGCGAGGTGGGTCGGGTGGACGAGCTGTCGAGCGTCTTCCCGTCGACCACGCCGACCAACCTCGTCTCGAGCGGGACGGGCTCATTGCCCGGACGGCACGGCGTGCTCGGCTTCACCCTCAACGTGCCTGGCACCGATCGCGTGCTGACCCACGTCAACTGGAAGGACGACCCGCGTCCGGACGAGTGGCAACCCGTCCCGAGCCTGTTCACGCGGGCGAACGCGGCGGGGATCGAGACGGCGGTCGTCGGCCGTTCGTCGTTCGAGGGCAGTGGGCTCACCGTGGCGGCGTACGGCCCCACGCGCTACGTCGGTGCCGACGATCCGGACCTCGTCGCCGATCGCATGCTCGCGGCGTTCGCCGACGCGTCACTGGTGCACGGCTATCACGCCGACCTCGACACCGCCGCCCACGCCCACGGCGTCGACTCGCCGCAGTGGCACCAGGCCGCCGCCGGCGTCGACCGTCTCATCCGGCGAATCGCCGCTGCGCTGCCGCCCGACGTCGCACTGCTCGTGACGGCGGACCACGGCGGGTTCAACGTGCCGGCCGGCACGCGCATCGATCTGGGCGTCGATCCCGAACTTTCGGCGGGACTACGAGTCGTTGCCGGCGAACCCCGGGTTCGTTACCTGCACACGGTCCCCGGCGCCCAGGCCGACGTGCTGGCGACCTGGCGGGCCCGCCTCGCCGGACGCGCCGATGTCCTCACTCGCGACCAGGCCATCGCTTCTGGCCTGTTCGGCCCGGTGTCGCCCGAACACGCGCTCCGACTGGGCGACGTCGTGGTGATCTGCACCGGCGACACCGCCTTGTTGGCGACCGGCTGGGAGTCGCCCGACACGGCCAAGCTGGTCGGCTTCCACGGTGGTCTGACGCCGGCCGAGATGCGCATTCCGCTCATCCAGCTGTCGAGGGTTGTGTAGCGTCGCGCGCGTGACCGAGCCGATTGCCGCCGTCGTCGGCGAGGCGTTGATGGACGTGATCGACACCGGCGACGGGGCCACGTTCACCGCGCACGTCGGCGGCAGCCCGCTCAACGTGGCCGTCGGTCTGGCCCGCCTCGAGCAGCCGACCGCCTTTCTCGGTCGCTTCTCGCGAGACGGCTTCGGTCGTATCCTGCGCGACTACGCCCGCCGGGCCGGGTTGAACCTCGACGCCGCCCCCACCGCGGCCGAGCCGAGCACGATCGCGGTCGTCCGGCTCGATGATCAGGGCGTCGCGACCTACGACTTCACGGTCGACGGGACGGCCGACTGGGGCTGGACGACGGCTGAACTGGAGCGCCGGCCCGCCTCGGCCGCTCTGTTCCACTTCGGCTCGCTGACGTCGTGGATGCCGCCGGGGCGTGACGTCCTCGGGGCGTTCGTCGACGGCCTGCGCGCGCGGGGTGACGTGGTGATCAGCTACGACCCCAACGTGCGTCCCGGGCTGCTGCTCGACCCGGCGCGCGCCCGGCCGCTGATCGAACCGCGCGTCGCGGCGGCCCATGTCGTCAAAGCGAGCAGTGAGGATCTCGACTGGCTCTATCCGGGCCGCGACCACGCGTCGATCGCGACCGACTGGTTGGCGCTCGGCGCCGGGTTGGTGGTGATCACCCGGGGAGCCGACGGCCCGATCGCCTTCCGCGAGAGCGCCGACCCGATCAGCCAGCAAGCAGTGCGAGTCGGTCTGGTCGACACCGTGGGCGCCGGTGACGCGTTCACGAGCGGTCTGCTGGACGGCCTGCTGCGGGCCGGCGTCCGCTCGCCCGCCGAGTTCGGCGCGGTGGTCGCGAACGACGAGCGACTGGGCGAGATCCTGCGCGAAGCGTCGGTGGTCGCGGGCCTGACCGTGGCGCGGGCAGGCGCGAATCCGCCGACCCGCGCCGAGCTCGACGCCGTCCTCGCCGGCTGACCCCGGCCTCGACGCCGTCCTCGCCGGTGACCCCGGGCCGCGAGTGGCCGAAAAACACGCGAGTGGTCGCAAATGAGCGGCCACTCGCCTCAAAATCGGCCACTCGCGAGAAAACAGGCGTGCAGGACTCAGCCGCTGATCCTCGCGGTGGCGTCGCCGAATCCCGGGGCGGTCACTCGTACCACGTCGCCGTCGTCCAGATAACCCAGCGACCGTCCATCGGGCAGGGTCAGCGGCTGCGTCCCGCCGTGGGTCAGCTCGAGCAGGCACCCCATCCCGGCCGGGTCGTAGCTCGAGATCGTCCCGGTGCCGTAGAGGTCGCCGACCCGTAGCGACGCGCCGTTCGCGGTGAGGTGGGCCAGCTGCTGGGCGGCCGTCCAGTACATCGACGAGTAGTTGGGCCGCGACACGAGTTGGTCGTTGACGAACAGTTCGAGCTGGACGTCCAGCGACCAGGACGTTGCCGAGCGGAGGTAGGGCAGCGGTTCCGGATCGCGCGGCGGGCCGGGCACGCGGGTCAGGGACGACAACGGCACGACCCACGGACTGATCGTCGTCGCGAACGACTTGGCCAGGAACGGCCCCAGCGGCTGGGACTCGAACGCCTGCAGGTCGCGCGCGCTCCAGTCGAGCAGGATCACCGCGCCGAACACGTGATCCTCGAACTGATCGATGCCGACCGGCGTGCCGAGCGATGATCCGGTTCCGACCACGAAGCCGAGCTCGACCTCGACGTCGAGCTGATCAGTGGGCGCGTAGACCGGCTGACCGTCGCGCAGCAGCTGCCCGGCCGGACGGATCACCGGTGAGCCCGACACGATCACCGTCCCGGCCCGGGCGTGATACCCGACGGGCATCGAGCGCCAGTTCGGCGCCAGCGCGGGCGAGCCCGGACGGAGGATGCGCGCGGCGTTCGTTGCGTGCTCGAGCGATGAGTAGAAGTCGACGAAGTCGGCCACCTCGATGGGCAGGTGCAGCATCGCGTCCTCGACCGCGAGGTCGGCCGCCAGCGAGGCGACCTGCTCGTGCGTTCGCTCCCAGAACGCTCGGCCCCTGCGCAGGAAGGGATTCAGCGTCGGAGCCGCGAACGCGGAGTCGAGGCGCGACAGGTCGACGATGCCGTCCTGGATCAGGGCGCCGACGCGAGGCGGACCGTCGCTGGTCGAGAAGACGCCGTACGCGATCACCGACCGAAGTGCCGTTCGATGCCTTGCCACACGGCGTCGTAATCGGGCTGCAGAGTGTCGAGGGCAAGGGCGTCGGCGGTCGGCACGATCGTCCAGCGCGTCTCGAACATGAACGCCAACGTCGTCGTCGACCTTCTGCGGCTGCAGGTCGACGCGGTCGACGCAGCAGCGTAGGTCGCCGCGTCCGGGCCGTGCGAGGTGAACGTGTTGTGCAACGACGCCCCACCGGGCGCGAAGCCCTCGGCCTTCGCGTCGTAGACGCCGGTCACCAGTCCCATGAACTCGCTCATGACGTTGCGGTGGAACCACGGCGGCCGGAACGTGTCCTCGCCGACCAGCCAGCGCGGCGGGAAGATCACGAAGTCGGCGTTGGCCAGGCCGGGGGTGTCCGACGGCGAGGTCAGCACCGTGAAGATCGACGGGTCGGGGTGGTCGAAGCTGATCGTCCCGATGGTCATGAAGTTCGCCAGGTCGTACTTGTACGGGTAGTACGTGCCGTGCCAGGCGACGACGTCCAGCGGCGAGTGGTCGTAGTCGGCCGCCCAGAGATGGCCGCCGAACTTCTGCACGAGCCGGACGGCTTCCTCGCGATCTTCATAGGCGGCAACCGGCGCCAGGAAGTCGCGCTCGTTGGCCAGCCCGTTCGCCCCGATCGGGCCGCGCTCGGGCAGCTCGAACGGGGTGCCGTAGTTCTCGCAGACATAGCCGCGGGCGCGTCCGTCGGGCAGCTCGACCCGGAAGCGGACTCCCCGCGGCAGCACGACGATCTCGCCGGGCGCGACGTCCAACCGGCCCAGCTCGGTGATCACCAGCAGCCGGCCCTCCTGGGGCACGATCAGCAGCTCGCCGTCGGCGTCGACGAAGTATTTGTCGATCATGGACGTGGTCGCGCGGTACCAGTGGATGCCGATGCCGCTGCGGGTCAGCACGTCGCCGTTGCCGCCGACGGTCAGCAGCCCGTCGACGAAGTCGCCGCTGCCGTAGGCGGGCGCGTCCCACCGCAGCCGGTTCGGGCTGACGTCCGTCCCGAAGGGCGCGCTGGCCAGGGTGCCGTCGTCGATGCGCCGGTAGGCCGGGTGCTGAGCCGACGGCCGGATCCGGTACAGCCACGACCGCAGGTTGTGCCCGCGCGGCTGGGTGAACGCGGTGCCCGACAGCTGCTCGGCGTAGAGGCCGAGCGGCGCCTGCTGGGGGGAGTTGCGACCCTTCGGCAGCGCGCCGGGCACCGCCTCGGTGACCTGGTGATTGCGAAATCCGGGCAGGTAGTCCATCTGCGTCTCCTCGTCGTTGAGGTGTGCCTCCGACGCTAGCCGTTCAGCGCCGCTCGCAGGCGCTCGGCGACCGCATCGAGCTTGGCCTCGTCCTTCTCGACCGGCAGGTTGCCGACGTCGAGATCGCCCAGGCTCCAGATCGGGAAGACGTGGAAGTGCAGGTGCGGGATCTCGAAGCCGGCGATGACGAGGCCGGCGCGGGGGGCGTCCCAGAGCTGCTTCTGTACAGCGTCCGATGCGCTGGGCGACGGCGACGCAGTGACCGAGCAGCGCGGCGTCGACCTCGTCGTCGGTCCACTGGTCGATCTCGCGGCGGGGGACGACCAGCGTGTGCCCGTCGGTGGCCGGGGCGATCGACAGGAACGCCACGACCAGGTCGTCGGTGTAGACGAACCGTCCGGGCAGCTCGCCGTCGATGATCTTGGTGAAGATGGTGGCCACGTCCGGATTATGCCCAGCCCGCGACCGTGCGAGATCATGACCCCGTGGCCACGGCACAGTTCGGGATCTTCGCAATCGGCACCTCGTCGCACGTCTACCTCGAGCTCGACGCCCATCCCGGCGTCGCGGCGGGCGACCTCGTCAAGGCGGTCGCCGACCTCGACGAGCCGCATTCGACGGTCGGCGGCGCCAACCTGGTGATCGGCGTGCGTCCGGAACTCTGGGCCGAGGTCAGCACCGAGACGCCGAGCGGGGCCAGCAGCTTCACCGAGCCGATCGTCGGTCCGGGCCGGTTCACGATGCCCGCGACCCAGCACGATCTGTGGATCTGGATCGCCGGCAGCGCCAACGATCTGGTGTTCGACCAGGCCGTCGAGATGATCACCGCGCTGGCCGAGGTGGCGTCGGTCGCGACCGAGGTCACCGGCTGGTCCTACCGGCACAGCCGCGATCTCACCGGCTTCGAGGACGGCACCGAGAACCCGCCGCTGTCCGAGGCGGCGTCGATCGCCTGCGTCGCGCCGGGCGAGCGCGGTGCCGGGTCGAGCGTGGTGCTCGTGCAGCAGTGGAAGCACGACGGCGTCGGCTGGATGCAGCTGCCCGAAGGGGAGCAGGAGAAGGTCATCGGCCGGACGAAGCCGGGCAGTGTCGAGTTCGCGGCCGACGTCATGCCCCGTGATTCGCATGTCTCGCGGACGAAGGTGTACGACTCCGAGGGCGAGGAGCTGGACATCTTCCGCCGCAACGCTCCGTACGGCACGGTGACCGACCACGGCACGATGTTCATCGGCTTCAGCCACGACCAGGTCCGTCTCACCCGGATGCTCGAGAAGATGGCCGGCCTCGACGACGGCGTGCGCGATGCCCTGACGCGCTACACGACGCCGCTCACCGGCGCGTACTACGTCGTCCCGTCGATCGAGGCGTTGGACGCGCTGGGATCACCGCCTTCGGACGACTGAAGTCCTTGGGACGTATCTCCGCGCTCAGCGCGGCTATCCGGCCCAGGAACGACTCAGCCGCGGGCTTCGAGCAGCCGCAGCCAGATCTCGCTGGCCGTCGGGTAGGACGGCACCGCGTGCCACAGCATTTCCATCGGCACGCGCCCGATGATCGCGACCGTCGCCGCGTGCACGAGTTCGGCCGTCTCGGGCCCGACGAACGTCGCGCCCACGATCAGATCGGTCGCGCGATCGATCACCAGCTTCGCGCGTCCCTCGTAGTCGTCGCGCAGCAACGAGGTGCCGGCCAGCGCGGCCAGGTCGTACTCGACCGTCTCGACGTCGATTCCGCCCGTCCGGGCGGCTGCCTCGGTGAGCCCGACCGACGCGATCTCGGGATCGGTGAACGTCACCTGGGGAACGCGGTCGTGATCGGCGATGTCGGTGAATCGCGGCCCGTGCAGGGACGCGCCCGAGGCGCGGGCCCCGATCACCCAGCCGGCGATCCGCGCCTGGTACTTGCCCATGTGGGTGAGCAGCGCGCGTCCGGTCAGGTCGCCGATCGCGTACAGCCAGTCGAACCCCGGCACCGTCAGATGGTCGTCGACCGCGACGAAGCCGTGGTTGGCTCGTACGGCGTCGATCAGACCGACCGACTCGAGGCCGAGTCCTTCGCTCACCGGAGTGCGGCCGGTGGCCACCACGATCTCGTCGACCGTGATCGTGCGATCCCCGAACGTGACGTCGACCGGTCCGCCGTGGATGTGGCCGTAGCCGGTGTCAGACGGTTCGGAGCGCTGCACCCGCGTCGACAGCCGCGCCCAGCTCGACGCCCACCCCGTTGGCCTCGAAGTGCTTCTTGACCAGCTCGCCCGCGAACGGCTCGTTCTTGGCCAGCAGGGCCGACCCGCGCTCGATGATCGTCAGCTCCTCGACCCCGAGCGCGCGCAGCCAGGTCGCCGACTCGCAGGCCACCACGCCGCCACCGAGCACGGCCACCCGCCGCGGCACCTCGACCAGGTTCGTGACGTCGCGCGAGATCCACGGCAGTGCCTCGCGCAGCCCGTCGATCGGCGGCACGGCCGCGGTCGTCCCGGTGCCCAGCACGATCGCCTCCCGCGCATGCAGGGTGCGCACGATCGTCCCACCCGCGTCGGTCACCTCGACGGTTCGCTCACCGGCCAGCCGCCCGTGGCCGCGGACGACGTCGATGCCGACCCCGCTCGCCCACTCGACCTGTGAGCTGTCGTCGCGGTTGTGGGTGAACGAGTCGCGCCGGGCCAGGACGGCGGCCACGTCCAGCCGCTGATCGCCGACGAGTTCTCGGACGCCCGGCATCGCCTTGGCCGCGGCCAGGACGTCGGCCGGGCGAAGCAGCGCCTTGCTCGGCATGCACGCCCAGAACGAGCACTCGCCGCCGACCAGTTCGTGCTCGACGATCACGGCGGTGCGATCGCTGCCCTGGATCGCGTACTGCGCCGCGTTCTCACCGGGCGGGCCGCCGCCGATCACGATCACGTCGTAGGTGTCGCTGGTCTGGGTGTCGGTCATAGCCTCCAACCTAGGCGAGAGTTTGCGCGGGCGACGGCTGGGGAAGACTGCAGCCATGACCGACTTCGGCCAGCTGGACGGCGCGCCCGTTTCGAACCAGGACGACGAGAAGCTCGGCAAGGTGACCGGGTTGTTCGCCGACGACGAGCTCGGCGTGCCGACCTGGGCGGCGGTGACGAGCGGACTCTTCGGAACCCATCACGCCCTCGTCCCCCTCGCCGAGAGCCGATTCGTCGACGGTGTGCTTCTCGTGCCCTACAGCCGAGACGACCTGGCCGCCGCTCCCCACCACGACCCCGACCAGCCGTTGGGGGTCGACGAGGAGCGACTGCTGTTCGAGCACTACAACGTCGGCTACGGAACGGCCGACACCACCGGGCCGCATACCGGGGTCGCGCCCGATGAAGAGCTGGCGCACCCGCACCAGGGAGCGCACCCGGTCGACGCCGGCGCCCGATTGCGGCGGTATTCGGCCCAATAGGCTGCAGTACGCTGGCCCGGTGCCCGCGCGTCGTTCACCGTGGCGGGTCGTTCTTCTGCTCCTCCTCTGCACCGCGCTGCTCGCTTCGTGTTCGGTCGCTGTCCACGGTCACGGGACCTCCGGCGTCGCCCCCGTCGCGGCGAACGCCGACCTCGACGTCATCGGCGACGGGCACACGCCCTTCGACACGTTGTCGAAGAACGCCCTCACCGACGTGTTCGCGTTCTGGACGCAGGCCTACCCCTCGGTGAGCGGCGGTAAGCCGCTGCCCCCGTTGACCGGCGGCATCTATTCGGTCGACGACAAGGACATCACCGCGCAGGACCGGCAGAACGGCTGCCTCAGCCAGGAGCCGGAGGCCGTCGTCGACAACGCCTTCTATTGCGAGGTCGACGATTCGATCGTCTACGACCGGGTCGGCTTCATTCCGCAGCTGGTGCAGAAGTACGGGCAGTTCTTCGTCGCGCTGCTGTTCGGCCACGAGTTCGGTCACGCAATCCAAGATCGACTCGGCACGGTCGACGACCTGCCCTCGATCGTGAAGGAGACACAGGCCGACTGCGCCGCGGGCGCCTTCACCGCCTGGGTGCTCGACCTGAAGGCTCCGCACTGGCGGGTCAGCACCGCCGAACTCGACAAGGTGCTGGTCGGTTACATCCAGCTGCGCGATCCCGACCCCCACTCGCCCTCGGATCAGGGGACACACGGCGACGGCTTCGACCGGCTCAGCGCGCTCGCGACGGGCATCTCCCAGGGCGTCACCGCCTGCTACGCCAGCTCATGGGCGAGCCGTTCGTTCACCGAGCGCCCGTTCGTCGATCCGCAGGACTACAACGACAACGGCAACGAGCCCGAGGCCGAGGTGCTCAACTCCGGCACGCAGGCGCAGGGCGGCGGCGGGCTGCAGCCCGACCTGAACGCCTTCTGGGAGCAGGAGGCGGCCACCATCGGCAAGTCGTGGAGCGACGTGAAGATCGCCGAGGCGGCGCACCCACCGTGCGAGGGCGGGTCGACGAGCGAGTTCGGCTACTGCCCGAGCGACAACACCGTCTATTACAGCAAGGACATCGCCGACAAGGCCTACGCCTACGGCGACTACGCGCTGGGCACGCTGTTCGTCTACGGCTGGGGTCTGGCGGTTCGACATCAGTTGTTCGGTCGCGACCTGACGAGCGCGGATGCCCTGATCGCGGCCGGTTGCTACGCCGGGGCGTACTCCAAGTCGATCAACGTCGTCACGCCGTCCGACCCGAACCGCACGTTCACGCTGTCGCCGTCGGACATGGACGAGGCCACCGTCGCCGTCCTCACCATGGCCGGCGATCCGCTGGCGTACGGGCCGCGCGGCACCACGGCGCTGGATCGGATCAACTCCTTCGTCAAGGGCTACTTCGGCGGTCTGCCGAGCTGCTGAACCCGCGAGCGCGCCGGGGCCGGGCGGTCGGGTTGTAGGTTCGAAGGCATGCCGGAGATCTCCCCCGCGTTCCTGGCCCTGCCCGCGCGGCAGCTCGCCGATGCTGCCCTGTCCCGAGCGCGCGAGCTGGGGGCCGAACACGCCGACTTCCGCCTCGAGCGGATCCGGGTCGGCGGCCTCGACCTGCGCGACGGCCAGCTGGATTCGTCCACCGACAGCGAGGACGTCGGCGCTGGCGGTCCGCGTGGTCCACGAAGGCGCGTGGGGTTTCGCCGCCGGTATCGACCTCTCTCCTGACGGCGCCGCCCGGCTGGCTGATCAGGCCGTCGCGATGGCGACGATGAGCAAGGTGCTCAGCCGCGACCCGGTCGTCCTGGCCGACGAGCCGGTCTACGCCGACGCGGTGTGGATCTCGTCCTACGAGATCGACCCGTTCGACGTGCCCGAAGCCGAACGGGTCGCCCGGCTGGCCGAACTGTCCGAGCGGCTGATGGCGGCCGACGGAGTCGATCATGTCGACGCGCACCTCATGCACGTGCTGGAGAACAAGTTCTACGCCGACACCGCCGGGACGACGACGACCCAGCAACGCGTCCGGCTGCAGCCGCAGTTCACCGCCGTCCAGGTCGATCGCGGGGCGGGGGCGTTCTCGTCCATGCGCACGCTCGCGCCCCCTGTCGGTCGCGGGTGGGAGTACCTCACCGGCACCGGCTGGGACTTCGACGCCGAGATCGCCGAGCTGCCCGACCTGCTGGCCGAGCACGTCAAGGCGCCGAGCGTCGAGGCCGGCCGCTACGACCTGGTGATCGACCCGTCCAACCTGTGGCTGACGATCCACGAGTCGATCGGGCACGCGACGGAACTCGACCGGGCCCTGGGCTACGAAGCCGCCTACGCCGGGACGTCGTTCGCCACGCTCGACCAGCTCGGCACGCTCGAGTACGGCAGCGCGGTGATGAACGTGACCGGCGATCGCGTCGTCGAGCACGGCCTCTCGACGATCGGCTACGACGACGAGGGCGTGCAGACGCAGAAGTTCGACATCATCCGCGACGGCACGCTCGTCGGCTACCAGCTCAATCGCCAGATGGCCGCGCAGCAGGGACTCAACGGTGGTCGGTCCAACGGCTGCGCGTACGCCGACTCGGCCGGGCACATCCCGCTGCAACGGATGGCCAACGTCTCGCTCCAACCGGCGACGGACGGGCCGAGCACCGAGGAGTTGATCAGCGGGGTCGAGCGCGGAATCTACGTTCTCGGTGACCGCTCCTGGTCGATCGACATGCAGCGTTACAACTTCCAGTTCACCGGCCAGCGGTTCTTCAAGATCGAGGACGGCCGGCTGGCCGGGCAGGTGCGCGACGTTGCTTACCAGGCGACGACCACCGACTTCTGGGGATCGATGGAGGCCGTCGGCGGCCCGTCGACCTACGTGCTCGGGGGCGCGCTGCAACTGCGGCAAGGGGCAGCCCGGCCAAGGGCGCGCCGGTGTCGCACGGCTGCCCGTCGGCGTTGTTTCGCGGCGTCAACGTCCTCAACACCAAGTCGGAGGGCGGCCGAGTGAGCGAGATGAGTACGCCCAGGAGATCGTCGAACGCGGGCTGCGGCTGTCCCAGGTCGACGGCTGCGTCGTGATCGTCACCGAGCACACCGAGGCCAACCTGCGCTGGGCCGCCAACAGCCTGACCACCAACGGCCAGATGACGTCGCGGTCGGTCACGGTGATCTCGACGGTGACGCGCGATCGTCGGCGCGGCGGTCGGTGTCGTCACCCGCACGCTGGCCGACCTCGACGATCTCGCTGACCTGGTCAAGGCCAGCGAGCGCGCCGCCCTGGACTCCGATCCGGCCGACGACTACGCGCCCCTGGTCGAGGACTACGCCAACGACGACGACTGGGACGCGCCGGCCGGGGTCACCTCGGCCGAGGTGTTCGCCTCGTTCGCACCCGCGCTGGGTACCGCGTTCGAGACGGCCGACGCCCGCGGCGAGCGGCTCTACGGCTTCGCCGAGCACCAGCTGTCGTCCTACTTCGTCGGGACGTCGACCGGGCTGCGCCGCCGCTTCGACCAGCCCGACGGCCGCGTCGAGCTCAACGCGAAGTCGGCCGATCTGGCCCGCTCGGCCTGGGCGGGCGTGCACACTCAGACCTTCGCCGACGTCGACGTGCACGCGATGACCGAAGATCTGCACACTCGGCTCGAGTGGGCCCGGACCAAGATCGACTTGCCGGCCGGACGGTACGAGACGATCTTGCCGCCGACGGCCGTCGCCGACCTGATGATCTACGCGTACTGGCACGGCATCGGCGCGCGATGCCGAAGAGGGGCGCAGCGTCTTCTCCAAGGCCGGAGGCACCCGCATCGGCGACCGGCTCAGTGACCTGCCGCTGACGATGCGATCCGACCCGTCCGCCCCGGGTCTGCAGTGCCCGCCCTTCGAGATCGCCAGCTCGTCGGACGGGTCGCTGCAGTCGGTCTTCGACAACGGCGCCCCCGTCGCGGCAACGAACTGGATCGAGCGACGGCACGCTGCGCGAGCTGATCCGCACCCGCTCATGGGCCGCCCGCAGCGGCCAGCGACGCCCGTCCGGCCGGCGGAAACCTGATCGTCGACGCGGGGGGCCGCGCCAGCCTGGCCGAGATGATCGCCGCAACCGAGCGCGGCCTGCTGCTCACCTGCCTCTGGTACATCCGCGAGGTCGATCCGCAGACGCTGCTGCTCACCGGCCTGACCCGCGACGGCGTGTACTTGATCGAGAACGGCCAGGTCGTCGGCGCGGTCAACAACTTCCGCTTCAACGAGTCGCCGGTCGACCTGCTCGGCCGGGTCACCGAGGCCGGCGCGACGGTGCCCGCGATGTCGCGCGAGTGGAGCGACTACTTCACCCGAACCGCCATGCCGGCGCTGCGCGTGCCCGACTTCAACATGTCGACGGTCAGCGCCGCGTCCTGACCCGTGCCGAACGGCATTTGTCGGCGGCCGGACGCACATCGCCCGCTCAGGCCGTCCACATAGGCTTTTCGAGGGTCGACATTTGTTGTGAGCCATCACTCTTGTGACGAGGGCCGCACAACAACGCCGGGCCTGAAAGCGCTCTCACGACCTATCGTTTGAGCATCCCAACAAGCGTCGATTCGGACGCACGACACGTGCAGTCAATGACGACTGGCGAGGAGAGTCTCTGCGATGACTTCTACGATCCCGGGTCTTGATTCCGCTCCCACCACGCACGCCCGAATGCTGGCGTGGGTACGCGAATGCGCCGAGCTGACCCAGCCCGATCGCATCGAGTGGGTCGACGGCTCGCCCGAGGAGTGGACGCGCATCACCGACGGACTCGTCGAGGCCGGGACGTTCATCCGGCTCAACCCCGACAAGAAGCCGAACTCGTTCCTCGGCCGCTCCGACCCGAACGACGTCGCCCGCGTCGAGGACCGGACGTTCATCTGCAGCCGCGATCCGCGCGACGCCGGCGCGACGAACAACTGGATGGACCCGGACGACATGAAGGCGCTGATGACCGAGCGCTTCCGCGGGTCGATGCGCGGCCGCACGATGTACGTGCTGCCCTACTGCATGGGGCCGCTCACCGCCGACGAACCGTTGCTCGGTGTCGAGATCACCGACTCGGCCTACGTCGTCGCGTCGATGCACATCATGACCCGTCTCGGCACCAAGGCCCTGGCGAAGTTCGGTGACGACGCCGACTTCGTTCCTGGCCTGCACAGCGTCGGCGCCCCGCTCGATCCCGGCCAGAAGGACGTCGCGTGGCCGTGCAACGAGACCAAGTACATCGTCCACTTCCCCGAGGAGCGGCTGATCTGGTCGTACGGCTCGGGCTACGGCGGCAACGCGCTGCTGGGCAAGAAGTGTTACTCGCTGCGCATCGCCTCGGTGAAGGCGCGCGACGAGGGCTGGCTGGCCGAGCACATGCTCATCGCCAAGCTGACCTCGCCCGAGAAGAAGGTCAGCTACATCGCCGCGGCCTTCCCGTCGGCGTGCGGCAAGACGAACCTGGCCATGCTCGAGGCGACGATTCCCGGCTGGAAGGTCGAGACGATCGGCGACGACATCGCCTGGCTGCGCATCGGCGAGGACGGCCGGATGTACGCCGTCAACCCCGAGAACGGCTTCTTCGGCGTCGCGCCGGGCACCGACTTCCACACCAATCCGAACGCCATGCGGACGATCGAGAAGGGCACGGCGCTGTTCACCAACGTCGGCCTGACCGACGACGGCGACATCTGGTGGGAGGGCATGGGCGAGCCGCCGGCGCACTTGATCGACTGGAAGGGTCAGGACTGGACGCCGGGCAACGGCAATCTCGCCGCCCACGCCAACAGCCGGTACTGCATCCCGATCGAGATGTGCGATACGCGGGCGCCCGAGTGGGACGATCCGCGCGGTGTCCCGCTCGACGCGATCTTCTTCGGTGGCCGCCGCCGCGACACCGTCCCGCTCGTGACCGAGGCCCGCGACTGGCAGCACGGCGTCTTCATGGGCGCCACGCTCTCGTCCGAGACCACCGCCGCTGCGACCGGCCAGACCGGTATCGTGCGCCGCGACCCGATGGCGATGCTGCCCTTCATCGGCTACAACGCCGGTGACTACTTCGCGCACTGGATCGCGGTCGGCAAGGGCGCGGACGACGTCAAGCTGCCCAAGATCTTCTACGTCAACTGGTTCCGCCGCGACGCCGAGGGCAACTTCACCTGGCCCGGCTTCGGTGAGAACATCCGCGTCCTCAAGTGGGCGCTCGAGCGCATCGACGGCACGGCGGCCGCGGTCGACACCCCGATCGGTCGCGTGCCCACGCCGGAGTCGCTCGACCTCGACGGCCTCGACATGACGGCCGACGACGTGGCCTCCGCGCTCACGGTCGACGTCGAGGAGTGGAAGCGGGAACTGCCCGCCATCGACGAGTGGTTCGAGAAGATCGGCACCGCGGTGCCCACGCCGTTGCGCGACGAGCTCGAGTCGCTGCGTCTGCGCCTCGAGGCGTAGCCGCCTGGTCGCCCCGCAACCTCACGCGAGCGCGGCCGCCACCGAGGTGTGTGGTCGCCCGTAGCGGATGTGCAGGGCGATCGCGATGCTGGTCAGCGCCGCCCAGCCGCACCAGACCGAGGCGAAGCCGTCGATCGTCAGCCGCGCGATCACGGCGACGGCGATCAGGTTCACGACGCCGAAGATCGCGATGTGCCGATAGCCCGAGAAGATCGCCGACGCGCAGGTCGCGATCACGTACGCCGTCACGATCACGATCCCGGCGTGCAGATCGATGTGGTACGACACGTGGGCGTAGCCGAGGCTGGCGTCCACCCCGCCGCGGATCATGGCGACGAGCAGCAGGATCGAGACGACCGCGCCGAGCAGGATGAACCCGCTCATCACCTCGCGCCGTCGGCCCGGCGGCTCCAGGGCGCGGATCGCCACCGGGACGTAGGTCGGCAACAGCACGAAGGCGAAGAGCAGGTAGAGCCACGTCGCGGTCGTGCCCACGGCGGACGGGACGTGTCCCTGCAGCCCCCACCAGACGAACGCCTCGGTCAGCTGATGGGCGGCGAACAGGATCGGCAGCATGGCGAAGGCGAGATGGTCACGCCGGCCACTGACCGTACGGACGCTGCGTACCGCGGCGATGCCGATGCCCCCGATCACGAGTCCGCCCACCACGTCCGCCTGAGGCGAGAAGCACATGGCTCGACCGTACGGGCAGTCGCACACCCGACCGCGAAAATCACCGACGGGGTCCGAGCCGCCCGGCCGTCGCATCCGGTGACGAGGGTGGACGGAAAATGCGGCAATGCTTGCCGCCGCACGGATAATCGCTCATCGTGACAACGTTTACCGGTCGAGCCGCAGGCCCCGGTTCACGGGGGGCTCGGGCACTTCCGCGGCGGGGGCAACTCATCGAGCCTGCCCGATTCGGGGTCTCTGCATTCTTAATGAATTGTCACTTACTGCACACGGTCAGGGTTCTGACTACTCCGAGTCAGAATTCGACTACCAAAGTGACGCTTGTGCAAATCGGGATTACCGCTAGTCTCTGATTTCGCAGTCGTTCGCTAACGCGAAGTTAACAATGGTCGGGGTGGCCAGCTCGGGGAGAACGTGAGGAGCCATGACCGCCCTCTTCTCCGGCCGTCCGGAGGTGGACGACCAGTTGGTGTCGGCCCTGCTCGGCGGGCGAGACGTCTTCCAGATCAGCGACTCGGCCGGCGATGTCGTCCGCGGCAACACCGTGCTCGTCACCGGCGCCGGCGGCTCGATCGGCAGTGAGCTCGCGCGCCAGGTCAGCCGCCTCGATCCCGAACGCCTCTTCCTGCTCGACCACGACGAGTCGGCCCTGCACGCCCTCCAGCTCGAGCTGATCGGCAACGGTCTGTTCGAGGACGACCGGGTCGTGCTGTGCGACATCCGCGACCGGGTCCGCGTGCGCCGCCTGCTGGCCCGCGTCCGTCCGGGCCTGGTACTGCACGCCGCCGCTCACAAGCACCTCCCGCTGCTGGAGCGCTACCCGGCCGAGGGCGTCAAGACCAACGTGTTCGGCACGGCCAACCTGGTCGAAGCCGCGCTGGAGGGCGGCGTCGAGCGCTTCGTCAACGTCAGTACCGACAAGGCGGCCCAGCCGACGTCGATCCTGGGCGCCACCAAGCGCCTGGCCGAGCTCGTCGTGGCCGACACCGCCGGGCACGGCATGCGCGTGGCGTCGGTGCGCTTCGGCAACGTGCTCGGCAGCCGTGGCTCGTTCCTTCCGGGCCTGGTCGCCCAGGTGCAGGCCGGGCAGCCGATCACGATCACGCATCCTGAGGTGACTCGGTTCTTCATGTCGATCCCGCAGGCCGCCAAGCTGGTCATCGAGGCCGCGGCGATGGCCAGTGACGGCGAGACGTACGTCCTCGACATGGGCGCGCCGGTCCGGATTCTCGATCTCGTCCGCCGCTACCTCGCGCACACCGCGACCGGCACTGCGCAGGTGGTGTTCACCGGACTGCGGCCCGGTGAGAAGCTGCACGAGACGCTGCTCGACCGGGCTGAGACGGGCGCGTCGACCGAACACCCGCAGATCTCGTGCGTCCGGCCCCGTGATCGCTCGTTGCTTGCCATGTCGGCCCACCTTCCGTTGCTGGCCGAGGCCGTCCTGCACGCCGACGAGGACGAGATCCGCGAGATCGTGATGTGCCTGCTGCCGACCGCCGGTACGACTCACGCGTTCGCCCCGGCTCCCGCCGCGCACACCGCCGCGTCGCCCCAGCTGATGGCCATCGCGTGACATGGTCGATTGGCAGGCACTGACCGGTTTGCCGGCGGCCTTGGCTGGCTGGCAGGCCCTGGGGCTCAGCCTCTTCGTCATCCCGCTGGTGTTGATGACCGTCGACACCGCAGGGGCGCTGCGGGCCCGCTTCGTCCACCCCACCGACCTGCGCCTGCTCTCGAGCGACGACTTCGAGGTGCTCGTGCCGATCTACGGCTCGATGCGCTTCCTCGAGAACGTCGCCTACCTCGCCGACTACGGATCGAAGGTACTGATCTGCACGACCGCGAGCGAGACCGACGAGTTCTATGCCGACCTCGCCAAGATCACCGCCCAGTACGGGTTCCGCGAGTTCCGCGGCGTCGTCGACTCGAGCAACGTGGCCGGCAAGCGCAACACCGGCGGCACCGTGCGCGACCGACTGGTCCGTGACGCGCTGGCTCACGTCCAGGCCGGCAACGTCGTGTGCATCGATGCCGACACCGTCACCGACCGTCCGCTCGACGAACTCGTCGGCTGCATGCTCGGCTGTGGCTACGACATGGCCTCGGTGCGGCTGGTCCCGTCCAACCTCACCAACTGGATCACCCGGCTGCAGGCGCACGAGTACCGCGTGGCGATGTCGTTGCGCAAGGTCGCTCCGTGGCTGGTCTCGGGCGCCTGCCACGCCGCGCGCACGGTGGTGCACCGCGATGTCATGGCCCAGCACAGCCTGTTCTTCCAGGGCAACGACGTCGAGACCGGATTGATCGCGCACGCCCTGGGCTACCGCGTCGGACACATTCCGTTCGCGGTGCCGACGACCGTCCCCGACAGCGTGCGCGCCTGGATGCGGCAGCGCCTGGCGTGGTCCGGTGGCGAGTTCCGGCTGTTCATCGTCAACGTCCATCTGCTGCGGCGACATCCACTGCTGTGGACGTACGGCGCGGTGATCGTGATCCTGGCCGCGCCGTTTCGCTGGATGACGGTGCTGAGCCCGGGCTGGCCGCTGCTGGCCGTCGTCGCCTGGTACCTCGTCTACGGCGCCTACGTGAACTGGCGAACCCGCGATCGCTGGTCGTTCCTGATCCCGCTCTACACCGCCTTCTCCAGCCTCGTCCTGACCCCGCTCGGGGTCATCACCTATTTCCGGATGGCCATGAAATCGAAGAACTTCGGCCGCATCTCGCTGTCGAGCGCCGTGGCGTTGACCGGCCCCCGATCCATGTCGCTGGCCGAGGCCATGGCGGCCGCCCGTGCCGCCGAGCGACGATGCGACTGGCCGGACGCGGCCGACCGTTGGTGCACCGCGTTGGACCTGATCGGGCAGGCCGCGTCACTGTCGATGTACGAGTCGGCCGAGCGGGCGTGCGAGCTCGCGCAACGCATCGCTCAGGCGCTCGTCTTCGCCGAGGCGGCCGTCGAGGAGCTGGGCGCCGCGGCGGACGAGAACACGCTGATCCGGCTGCACGAACGACTCGCCTACTTCCTGGTCGCGACCGACGGCGATCCTGACCGTGTCTTCGCCGCCCTCAAGATCGCGATCGACTTCGGCGAGCGCCGGCCACCGACCGCGGCGTTCGTCCAGGCCTTGCTGACCGCCGTCGGCGTCCTGCACGAGCAGGGTCACGACGAGGCTCGCAACGAGCTGCTGGCCCGAGCCATCTCGGCCGCAGACGAGTCGGGCAGCGTCGGGCTCATGCGCGGCGGCGTGCTGCCGTGGGTCGCCTACCTGCGGCTGATGACGGGTGACGTGACCGGCTGCCTCGAGGCGCTGCTGCAGGCGTGGGCGTTGCGCCCGGCCGCCGACGACCCCATGTCGACCGTCGTGGTGGCGGCGTTGCTCGTCGACGTCCTGCGCCGCCTGGACCGGCTCAACGGGCTCGACGCGATCGCCCGCGAAGGCTTCGACGCGATCGTGCGCGGCGGGCTGACCCACACCTGGATGGCGGCGTGCCTGCGCCGCAACGTCGCCGCGGCGTTGAAGGACCTCGGCCGCTACTCGGACGCCGCGTCCGTCCTGGACGCGGCGCCGAGCTGACCGTCCCGCGAGCCGAGTGGCCGATTTCTCGGCGAGTGGCCGTGAACTCGCGGCCACTCGCGCCTGGATCGGCCACTCGCCGGAGGCGGCGAGCCGATCAGCGGGTTCGACCGCCCGTCCCGCCCGTCCCGCCCGCGCCGCCACCGGCGAAGCCGGCGAAACCGCCGCCCCCGGTGAAGCCGCCGAAACGTCCGGTGGTGGTCGTCGCGCTGGTCGCACTGCTCGGCAGCGCGGCGCCGTTGTCGGCCAGTTCGACCGTGTCGCCGACCTGCAGGCCCTTGGTGATCTGACTGCTCGCGCTTCCGGCCAGGCCGACCGTGACCTGAGTCGTCTGCGTCTTGCCGTTCTTGACGACGATGACCGTGTGTCGCGTGCCGACCGTCGTGATCGCCGAGTTCGGCACGAGGACGGCGTTGGCGGCGGTGCCGGTCGTGACGACGACCGAGGCGCCGACGCCGTCGTGGATCGTCGGGCTGCCGTCGGCCAGCGTGATCGTGACCGGGAACGTCGTGAGCGAGCCGGACGTCGTACTCTTGATCCCGATCTTGGTGACGGTGCCGGTGAGCTGGTCGGTGCGGCCGTCGACGGCGATGGTGGCCGGCTGACCGGTCTTGACCTGGTCGATCTCACTGAGCGGCACGTTGATCGTCACGACCTGGTTGCCGGTGCCGAGGATGGTGATGGTGTGTCCGGAGGCACTCGATCCGACCGTCAGCCCGACGGTGGCGACCGTTCCGGCGATCGGGCTGGTCAATGTGGCCGCCGCCAGATTCTGCTGGGCGACGGTGAGCTGCGCCTGGGCAGCTGTCGATGCTGGCCTGGTCGGCGGCGAGCTGACTCGCCGAGGCGACCGTGGTCGTCGTCGTGGACTTGCTCGTGCTGCCCGTCGAGGTCTTCGCGCTGGTCCCCGTCGAGGACGTCGAGCTCTTGGAACCAGTTGACGTGCTCCCGGTCGAACCGGTGCCGGACTGGAGCGAGGAGAGCTGCGAGAGCAGCCCGTCCAGCGCGCTGATCGACTTGTCGAGCGAGGAGATCGCGGCGTCCTGCGCCGAGACGGCCTTGTCGAGGGTCGCCGTGTCGGTCGTCAGCGTGTCGGCGAAGGCGGCGTAGTCGGCCGTCGCGCTCGTGCACGTCGGCGCCGTCGGGCTGCCCGTTGAGGTGCCGGTCGGAGTCGGGGTCGGCGTCGGAGTGGCCGTGCCGGTCGGGCTGGTCGGGCTGGTCGGGCTGGTCGGGGTCGTGCCGCACGCGGTCTGCTCCGCGTCGCGCAGCGTCGAGTTCTGCCGGACGTCGGCGTCGACGGTCTTCTGGGCCGAGTCGACCGCCGTCTGTCCCTTGTCCACCGCGCTCTGCGCCGCGACGACGCTCTTCTGGGCGGCCTGGATCTGCGCGATCAGCGCACTCGAGGACGTCGAGCCCGTTCCTCCCGAGCCCGAGCCGGTGGGCGTGGCCGCGGTCAGCAGCGCCTCGGAGCTGGACTGGGTGGTGAGCGAACTCGTCGTCGCCGAGGTCGAGCCGCCCGATGAGCCCGAGCCCGTCGTGGTGCTGGTCTCGCCCGTCTCGTCGTCTTCCAGTTTCTGCTGGGCCGTCGCGACGGTGGCGGTGTCCGAGTCGACGGTGGCCTGCAGCGACGTGGTGTTCAGCTGGGCCAGCGCCTCGCCCTGGGTGACCGCCTGCCCGACTGCGACGTCGACGGCCGACACCGTGCCGTTGGCCGCGAACGACACGCTGGTCTGGCTCGACGGACGCCAGGGTTCCGGACGCGGTCACGGTCTGGGTGATCGATCCGGTGGTGACGGCGGCAGTGGTCAGCGACGGGCCGCCCTGGTCGGTTGCGGCGAAGGCGGCCGTGCCTCCGGCGGCGAGGACGACGACTCCGGCGCCGAGCGCCGTCATCCGGCGTCGCCGGGTCCGCCGCCGCCGCGCTCGGCTGGATGCCGACTGGGCGCTCATCAGCTGGATCCCGCGCTCGGAGCCGTTCCGCCGGCGCCGCCACCCGCACCGCCACCGCGTCCACCGAAGCCGCCGAAGCCGCCGAACCCGGCCGTGCAGGCACCGTTCACCGGGTTGGTGATGGCGACGCTGGTGGCCGTGACCGCTCCGGACGAGTCGGCCGTGCCCTGCGCGGAGGCGCACTTGCCCACGACCACGGCCGTGGAGGTCGCGGTCTCGTCCTCGGTGATCGTCGTCGTCGAGGCCAAGGTGATCGTCTTGTTCGTGGTGGCCGCCGACCCGCTCGACCCGCTGGCACCGCCGGTGAACGTGCGCGACGCGACGACGAGCGTCGATCCCGGACACCGACACGACCGATCCGCGTCGCGAAGGCCGTCTGGCGGCGCCCGCGCCGGCGCTGCCGGTCGGACGGGTGAAGCTGCGGCTGCCCGAGGGCCGAGCGCCGTGCGGGTACCCGTCGGCGCGCCCGACGGACGAGTCCCGGTGCCGCCGCCGAACCCGGCGTCGCACGATCCGTTGGTCGGTTTGGTGACCGCGACGGTGGCGGCCGTGAACGTGGTGGCGGTGGACGCGGTGCCCGTGGCCGCCATCACGGTGACGCAGTCGCCGGCCGTGATGCTCGCTGGCGGCGACCGTGGCCTGCTGGGTGAAGGTGGTCGACGCGGTCCAGCTCACCGCGACCTGGCCGTTCTGCTGGCTCTGCACCTGCATCGTCGTACCGGAGACGGCCGCGATCGTGCCCGGATGCGGCGGGTCCGCGCCGCGGCGGTCCCGCCGGCGGTTCCGGAGGACTGCGGTGCCGCGGACGACGAGGCGCTGGGTTGGGCGGTCGACGCCTTGGACGACGAACCGCCGCACGCGGTGAGGACGAGCATCGCGACCACCGCCAGCGATCCGGCCACGGCGATCGAGCGCCGCGGGGCGAGTTCGGGAACCCAGGACCGGACATCAGTGAGACGGGTGAACATGGTTGACCTTTCCGATGACGATCGGGCCGAGGGCGAGGGAGTCGGTCATGTCGGCGTCATTCGCTGCGCAATGCGTCGATCGGCGAGAGCCGGGCCGCGCGGGCGGCCGGATAGACGCCGAAGCCGATGCCGATGGCGATCGCGACCACGATGGCGATCAGGATCCACGGCACCGAGATCGCGACCGGGATTGCTGATCAGGTGCGGCAGGATCACGGCCGCGCCGACCCCGAGGCCGACGCCGAGTAAGCCCGCCGGTCAGCCCGATCATCGACGCCTCGGACAGGAACTGACGGCGGATCAGGGCCGGGGTGCCGCCGAGCGCCTTGCGCAGCCCGATCTCGCGGGTCCGCTCCTTGACCGACACCAGCATGATGTTCATGACGCCGATGCCGCCGACGATCAGCGACAGCGCGGCGATGCCGATCAGCAGATTGGTCAGCGTGCCGTTGACCGACGACGTCGTGCTGATCACCGACTGCTGGGTCGTGATCGTGAAGTCGGTGGTCGACCCGGACGTGACCGAGTGCCGGTAGGCCAGGATGCTTGTCGGCCTCCTGGTAGGCCGCGCTCAGCCGGCTGTCGCTCGTGGCCTTGATGTAGATGTCGGCCACCGAGCTGCGGTTGGTGCCGCCGATGATGCTGCTGCGCGGCGGTGCTGATCGGCACGATCGCTTGGTCGTCAAGGTTGGTGGTCGAGTCCGAACCGGCCGAGGTCAGCACGCCGACGACCTGGTACGGGCACGCTGTTGATCGTCACGCTCTGCCCGACCGGGTCGAACGGGCCGAACAGCTCGGTGGCGGTGTCGGAGGCGAGCACGACGACGGCGGCCGCGTTGGTCTGGTCGTCGGCGTCGATGAAGCGGCCGTACTCGCAGCGACCGACCTCGGACCGACAGCCACTGCGAGGTCGTGCCGACCACCGTGGTCGTCCAGTTGGTCGAGCCGTTGACCAGCGACTCGGACGTGCGTCGACGACACCGGCGCGACTCCGGCGATGTCGGGTGCGGCCTGCGTCGAGCTCAGCGCGGTGGCGTCGGCCGTGGTCAGCGTCGCCGCCGTGCCGAAGCCGCCGCGCACGCCGCTGCGTGGTCGAGCTGCCCGGCGAGACGATGAGCAGGTTGCCGCCGAGCGCCGAGAGCTGCTTGGACACCTGCTGCTGGGCGCCCTGGCCGAGCCCGACCGTCAGGACGACGGCGGCGATGCCCATCAGGATGCCCAGCGAGGTCAGGGCCGAGCGCAGTTTGTGGGTGCGGATCGCGTCCCAGCCGTTGCTGAGGGTGTCGAGCCAGTTCATCGCGACCGCCCCGACCGTCGCTGGCCTCGTCGGAGGCGATCAGGCCGTCGCGGATGCGGATGACCCGCGCGGCCCGCTGCGGCCACCTCGGCCTCGTGGGTGATCAGGACGACCGTGCGGCCCTGCTCGTGCAGTTCGGCGAACAGGCCCAGCACGTCCTCGGTCGCGGTCGAGTCGAGGTTTCCGGTCGGCTCGTCGGCGAGCAGCAGGGCCGGGTCGGTGGCCAGCGCCCGGGCCACGGCGACGCGCTGCTGCTGGCCGCCGGACAGCTCCCCGGGCCGGTGGTCGACCCGGTCGCCGAGGCCGACCCGCTCGAGCGCCTGCCGGGCCCGCTCGCTGCGGGCGTCGCGGCGGACGCCGGCGTAGGACAGCGGCAGCTCGACGTTGCGCAGCGCCGACATCGACGGCAGCAGGTTGAACTGCTGGAACACGAAGCCGATGCGCCGGTTGCGGACTTCGGCCAGGTCGACCTCGTCCATGATCGACACGTCCTCGCCGGCCAGCTGGTAGTCGCCCGAGGTCGGCACGTCGAGGCAGCCCAGGATGTGCATCAGCGTCGACTTGCCCGACCCGGACGGGCCCATGATCGCGACGTACTCGCCCTGCTCGATCGACAGCGTGACCCCGCGCAGCGCGGCGACCTCGACCGCGCCGGTGCGGTAGATCTTGGTGACGTCGTCGAGTTCGATGACCGGTGCGTCGCCGGTCCGGCTCGGCGGTCGCTGGCGAGCTCAGCGGCCCGCGTGCGCCTAGCCACCGACGTGCCTCCGCCCGGACGCGCCGGACCGCCGCCGGTGATGCCACCCGCGCCGCCGGTGCCGCCGCCGAAGCCGCCGGTGCCGCCACCGACCGCCGCCGAAGCCGGTTCCGGTCCGGCCGGTCGTGCCGGTGCGGGTGGTCGACGGGCTGTCCGGTGCGCGTCGTCTGCGGTGATCTGGACCTTGTCGCCGGCCGACGAGCCCGGAGGTGATCTGGGTTTCGAGTGCCGGAGCGAGATGCCGATCGTCCACCGGTCGTCTTGCACGGCCTTGCCGTTGACGACCTTGTCGACGTACTCACGCCGGTGGTGTCGCGGTGCAGCGCGGCGATCGGCACGACGATGACGTCGGTCAGTTGCTTGTAGATCAGCGAGGCGGTCACGCTCTCGCCGTCGTGCAGGCCGGTCGGCGAGCCGGTCACCGCGATGACCACCGGGTAGCTCGCGGTGCCCGATGTCGACGACGAGATCACCGCGATCGACGAGATCGTGCCGTAGACGGTGCCGGTCGCGCCGGTGATCGTCAGCTGGGCCTGGTCGCCGGCCTTGATCAGGTCGACCGAGGTGGCGTCGACGGTGGCGTTGACGATCCACGAGTTGGTGCTGATCACCTCGATCGAGCCGCGTCGAGGTGGTCGTCGAGGTCGAGCTCGAGCCGGTGCGCGGATCCGCCCGTGCCGCCGCCGGACGAGCCGGAGCCCGACACCGACTGCCCGACGGTCAGTCCGACGCTGGCGACGACGCCGTTGATCGGCGAGGTCAGCGTCGCCCCGGCCAGGGCCGTCTGGGCCGACGTCACCTGGTTCTGCGCCGCGGTCAGCGCGGCCTGGTCGGCCGCGAGCTGGGCCGCGGTGGCGTCGTTGGTCGTCGTCCGGTCGACCTTGGCCTGGTCGGTGGCGACCGTCGCCTGGGCCTGCGCGACGCGTCGCGGCCAGCGAGGCCGAGTTGATCGTGGCCAGCGCCTGGCCCGCGGTCACCGTCTGGCCTTCGGTCACCGACACCGAGGTGACCACGCCGGAGGAGGAGAAGGTGAGCGTGTCGTCCGCGGCCGGTGCCAGCGTGCCGGTGGCCGACACGGCCTGCCGGATCGTGCCGGTGGCGATGGTCTCGGTGGTGGTGGTCGTGGTGGCCGCGGCGGCGGATGAGCTGCCGCTGCTGACCGCGAAGTACGAGCCGACGCCGGCCCCGACCAGGACGAGCGCGACGATCACGGCGGTCCACCGCGGGTGGTTGCGGACGGAGCCGGATGCCCGGTGGAACGCGCTGGACCCGGTCGCCGGGCGGCTGACCAGCCTCCGGGTCGGCCACGGTTGTCACCACGTCCATCCCGATCGACGCGGGGCCGCCAAGGGCCAGAGCTTGCCGACATCTGTTTCCTCCAGCGACCACTGCCGGACATGACGTCCGGGCCGCGTCTGAACGAAACGGCAGCACCCTGTGGGCCTGCTGCAAGCAGGTTGTGAGTTGGCAAGGAGAAGTTGGGAATCGGCTGTGCGGCCGCAGCCGATCGTGTGCTAAACTCCGTGAACGATCACGTCGGCGCGCTGTCTCGTCGCTTCGATCAGCCGCGCATTGTCGGCGTCGCTCCCTGTCGTGGCTCGCCGGCGAGCCTCGTCGACGGTGCGCCCGAACTCGACGTGCCGCGCGATCAACCGCTCCAGCCGCACGTCTTCGGGGACCTCGACGAACCAGCACTCGTCGAGCAACGGACGGATCGCCGCCCACGGCCCGTCGTCGAGCAGCAGGTAGTTGCCCTCGGTGATCACGATCGGCGCGTCGGCCGGGACGAGCTACCGCGTCGGGCACCGGCTCCTCGATCGAGCGGTCGAAGATCGGCGCCCGGACCTCGCCGCCGTCGCGTAGCCGCGCGAGCAGGGCGGCGTACGCCTCCACGTCGAAGGTGTCGGGTGCGCCCTTGCGCTCGAGTCGTCCGAGCTCGGCCAGCCTCGCATTGCGACAGGTGGAAGCCGTCCATCGGCACGACCGGCGCGTCCAAGCGCCGCCGCGACCGAGGCGGCCAGGGTCGACTTGCCGGCCCCGGGCGCGCCGGCGATGCCGATGATCATGCGTCCGAGCTCAGCGGGCGGCACAGCAGGTGGGCGACGAAGCGCCGTCCAGCCGGTCTGGTGCGACGCGCCCAGACCCTCGCCGGTGTCGCCGTGGAAGTACTCCGAGAACGTCGGGTGCGCGGTCCACAACGGACCGACGACGTGGGCTCCGTCCGAGGGTCGGCGTCCGTCCGGGCCCGGACGGAACAGCGAGATCAGCCGCTGCTCGAGATCGGACGCGGCGTCGGCGACGCAGAGCGGGACCCCGCCGACGGTGAACGTGGTCTCGGAGCCGAGGTAGTCGGAGTAACTGCGCAGGGCGTCGGCCAGCAGCACGTTCACCGGGAACCAGATCGGCCCGCGCCAGTTCGAGTTGCCGCCGAACAGGCCCGAGCGCGACTCGCCGGGCTCGTAGTCGATCGACATCTGGATGCCGTCGACGGTGGTTACGTACGGATCGCGGTAGGCCGCCGACAGCGACCGGATGCCGTGCGGGGACAGGAACTCGGCATCGTCGAACATCCGCGCGGTGACCCGGCGCAGGCGGTCCTCGTCGAGCAGCGACAGCACGATGTGCGAGCCGTCCGGGCCGGTGCGGGTCAGCAGGCCGTCGAGCAGCTCGGGCCGCCGCTGTTGCAGCCACCGCAGCCGGGACGTGAAGTCGGGCAACGTCTCGGCCGTCCAGCCGGGCGCGTGCCGCGACCGCGAGCAGCGGCAGCAGACCGACCATCGACCGCACCCGCATCGGCTGGTACGAGCCGTCGGCGTGCACCAGGACGTCGTAGTAGAAGCCGTCCGTCGTCGTCCCAGAGCGAGACGTCCTTCGAGCCGAACGAGCGCATCGCGTGCGCGATCGACAGGAAGTGTTCGAGGAACTTGGTCGCGATGTCGTCCCAGGCCTGGTCGGTCGAGGCCAGTTCGACCGCGATCTGCAGCATCTGCAGGCAATAGAACGCCATCCAGCTCGTGGCGTCGGACTCCTCGAGCCGCGCCCCGTCGGGCAGCGGCGGCCGAGCGGTCGAACAGGCCGATGTTGTCCATGCCGAGGAAGCCGCCCTCGAACAGGTTCGAGCCGTCGGCGTCCTTGCGGTTGACCCACCACGAGAAGTTCAGCAGCAGCTTGGTGAAGATCTTGATCAGGAAGTTGCGGTCGCGGCGGCCGTCGATGACGTAGACCTGCCAGCGCCGCCCAGGCGTGGACGGGCGGGTTGACGTCGCCGAAGGCCCACTCGTAGGCGGGCAGCTGCCCGTTCGGGTGCATCGCCCACTCGCGACACAGCAAGATCAACTGCTCCTTGGCGAACGCGGGATCGACGTGCGCGAGCGGCACCGAGTGGAACGCGAGGTCCCAGGCCGCGAACCACGGGTACTCCCACTCGTCGGGCATCGACATGACGTCGGCCAGGGCGACGTGCCGCCAGCCGGCGTTGCGCGCGTCGAGGCGGGAGTCGGGCGGCGTCGGCTCGCCGGGATCACCGTCGAGCCACTCCTCGACCGAGTAGCGGTAGAGCTGCTTGCCCCACAGCAGGCCGGCGAAGGCGCGCCGCGCGATGTGCCGGTCGTCGTCGTCGAGTCGTTGGGGCAGCACACTGGCGTAGAAGTCGTCGGCTTCCTGGCGCCGGTCGGCGAGCACCGCGTCGAACGCCGGCGCCGAACGTCTGCTCGTCCGGCTCGGCGGTCGAGAGCCGCAGCTTGATCGACACCGTCTCGCCCGGGGCGACGGCGTCCCATCGGTACCACATGCGCCGACTTCGTGCCGGTGCCGTCGGGATTCACCGCCGACTCGTTGCCGTCGACGACGCGCGAGTTGATCGCGTCCTTCGGATACGGGCGACGGGTTCGTCGGCGTCCCGAACAGCAGCTCGTTGTTGGACTCGTTGTCGCAGACGAGCACATCGGGCGTGCCCTCGGCGGCCAGGAAGTAGCGTCCGAGATAGGCGTGCTGGCAGACGACGGCGTGGGCGCTGCCGGTCGAGAGCTGCAGCGGATCGATGCGCTGGATCGAGGGCTTGCGCTCGTCGCGGCCCCACACCCAGGTGTTGCGGAACCACAGGTGCGGCAGCAGGTGCAGGGGAGCCGCGTCCGGGCCGTGATTGGTCGCCTCGATCAGGATGCAGACGTCGTCGCCGCTGGACTTGGCGTAGGTCACCTGGACGTCGAAGAAACGATCGTCGTCCAGGACGCCGGTGTCGACCAGCTCGTACTCGCGGTCGTCCTTGCCGCGCCGGGCGTTCTCGGCCTTCAGCTCGTCATAGGGGAAGGCGGCCTGCGGGTAGCGGTAGAGCCACTGCATCCACGAGTGGGTCGGGGTGCCGTCGAGCGGCCACCAGTACTCCTTGACGTCCTCGCCGTGGTTGCCCTGGCCGTTGGTCAGGCCGTACGCGCGCTCCTTGAGGATCGGGTCGTTGCCGTTCCACAGGGCGATGGAGAAGTTCAGGAACCCGAAGCGGTCGCAGATGCCGCCCAGCCCGTCCTCGCCCCACCGGTAGGCGCGCGCGTGCGACTGCTCGAAGGGCAGGTACGACCAGGCGTCGCCGTCGGCCGAGTAGTCCTCGCGCACGGTGCCCCACTGCCGTCCGGACAGGTACGGCCCCCAGAGCCGCCACGGGCTCGACATCGAGGGCGACTCGGCCAGCCGGGCGTGCTCAGCGCCGATCGCGGGCTCGGGCTTGGCGTCCGCTGCGTGTCGGGGCATGTCTGAAATCTAACGCCCGGGCGCTGCTGCCCGCCGCGTCGGCTCGAGATCCCAACTTTGTGCCCAGATTGTGGGCCAGTCCTCGGCCATCGGCGCCGAATCGCCCACAACTCGGGCACAAAGCCGAGATCTACAGCGCGGAGACGAGGTCGCGATAGGCGGCGGCCTTGGCCTCGAAGTCGCGGAACTGGTCGTAGCTCGGTGCGGCCGGCGACAGCAACACGACCGCGTGCGTCGTCGCTGAGTCTTGGCCGCCAGCGCGACCGCCTCGTCCAGCCGCTCGACGAGGTGGACGTCGTCGCAGACCGCCGGCCCGCAGCGTGGCCGCGAACCGCGGCCCGCTCTCGGCCATGCAGATGACGTGCACGCCGGGCGAGGCGGGCCAGGCGCGCGGCCAGCTCGTCGATCGGCTGGCCGCGGTCCTGGCCGCCGATGATCAACGTGATCGGGTGCTGGTGCGAAGGTATTGACGCGCGGCGATCGGCGCTCTCCTGGGTCGTGGCCAGCGGGTCGGAGACCCAGACGAGGCCACGCGCGGTGCCGACCTCCTCCAGCCGGTGCTCGAGCGGCGCGAACGAGGCGGCGGCCGTGATCAGCTCGGCGCGTGCGACCGCCCGAGCGCCTCGGCGGCCGTGAGCGGCCAGGGCGGCGTTGGCCCGGTTGTGCGGGTAGCTTCAGCACGGCCGGCCAGTCGGCCGGGACGTCGGTCGAGCGGGTCGGCGATCGCGGACGTCGACGCCGGTAGTGCTGACGCCGACCTCGGCCAGCGAGTCCAGCGTGTTCTGCGCGCAGACGAGGATCCGGCCGTGCTCGGTGAAGATCTTCGCCTTGGCCCGCCAGTAGGCCTCGACCGAGCCGTGGGCGGGGACGTGGTCCCACGCGAGCTGGGTGATCACGCCGACGTCGGGCGACTGGTCGAGCGACTCGCACTGGTAGCTCGACAGCTCGACGACGTAGCGACCGGCCTCGGGGACGTCCAGCAGCGGTATGCCGATGTTGCCGGCCAGCTCGTTCTCGACGCCCGGTTGCGCTCGAGCAGGTGGTGGATCAGCGACGCCGTCGTGCTCTTGCCCTTGGTGCCGGTCACCCCGATCGTGCGGTCGTGGTGGGTGCGCATCCAGAGCTGGGTGCCGGTCTCGACCGTCGACGCCGGCCGCTGACCAGGTCGACCCGGCGCCGATCGGTGTGCGGGACGCCCGGCGAGACGAGGCAACGGTGCCGCGCGGTCAGCTCGCCGAAGTCGGCGGTGAAGCGAACCCGCGCGCTGTCGGCTCCGAACGCCGACGGTCGGTCGTCGAACACGACGATCGATTCGGCGGTGGTGCGCAACAACCAGTCGACCGCGGCGCGGCCCTCACGGCCGTAGCCCCAGACGCCGACCGTCATGCCGGGAGCAGCCCGCGGTAGGCCGGCGGGATCGAGTCGAGCGAACGCAGCTCGAACACCTCGCGCTGGCGTTCGGCCGAGGGCATCAGTCCGCGCTCGATGCAGCTCGGTCGAGGACGCTGCCGCGGGTAGCTCGGGCAGGTCCGCGCCCGAGGCGGTCGGCGGTCAGCTGCAGGGCGGTCGCCGCCTCGGCGACCTCGCCGACGCATTCGAGCGGTTTGACGTCGATCGAGCCCGACCAGGCCGTCGAGGTAGGTCGTGATCGCGGCACTGGTCAGCACGTCGAAGCCGAGGATCTCGGTCAGCTCGTCGCGCTCGATGAACGGGCTCAGGATCAGTCCGACGAACGCGCACTTCGCGCACTCGCCGCACCAGCGCGCCACCCGCCGCGCGGGATCGCGGACGTACGCGCGATTGCAGCTGGTGAATGCGCGGTGATAACCGGTGAGTTCGGAAAAGCGCTGGGCAATGGCCAGTTCGGTGATCGGCCGCAGTAACGAGAAATAGGAGTCGCGGTCGAATCCGCTTTCGACGAGCGTGTCGCGCAGCAGCATTTCGAACGCGCCGCTCTTGGAATATTGGTGGTTGACCTCGCGCCCGTTCCAGCCGCAGCGTCGCCTCGCTGGCCGACTCCTCGTTCGACATCACGACGGCACCGAGGCCGAGGGCGCGGGCGGCGATCAGCGCGATGAGGCTGTTCATCGCGGTCACGGGCACGTGGCCGTTGAAGCCGGTCGCGGCGGTGGCGGCCGCCAGCCCAGCGTCCAGCGCTCGGGTCGCGGTGACCAGCGGCACGCCGGCGACGGCCGCGGTCGCGGTGATCGACGGGTGGTGGCCGACCGAGAACCCGACCGGACGATCACCCGCCTTTTGCAGCAGGTTCAGGCTGAGCGCTGAGTCCTTACCGCCGCCGATCGGGACCAGCGGGCGACCGCTGACCCGACCCGGCGGCCGTACCGGCGCCTCGACCAGTTCGAGGTCGTACGCCGGCTCGAGCGCCCAGGGGGCGTCGTTGACGTAGGCGAACTCGGCCAGCCCGTCGGTGATCAACGCCGTCAGCAGCGCGAGCTCATGCGGCCAGAGCGGGTACCCGCTGGTGATCGACTCGGCCGGCAGGACCTTGTAGTAGCTCAGTCCGCTGGCCAGGTGATAGAGCCGGGCCAGCGGCTCGACGTCGGCCGCGTCCAGCCGGGCCGGAAAGTCCAGCGTTTCGGTGAATTGCCATTCTCGCGATCGCCGATTTCAACTGAAAATGAAAGGCGATCGACGTCCCGTCGATTTCGAAGGAGCTGAAATCGAAGACCGAGCCGTGCCGATCCTCGGGCGGCGCATTCACACCCGATATTATGACACGGTGGCGTCCACGGAAGGTCCAGCCGCTAACGTCCTGGACATCGAGCGAGCCCATCTCGAGCTCGCGAAACGCTGCCTGATCACCATGCGCGCGGCGGCCGATCGCATCGCCGACTACGGCGTCGACGAGCTGGCCAGTCACGCCCTGGGCCGGCTGCGGGCCGACCGCATCCGTTCGCTGGACGCCGACCCGGACGCGCCGCCGTTCTTCGGCCGCACCGATCGCGATCACGAGTCGTTCCACATCGGCCGCCGCCACGTCCGCGACGAGGGCGGCGACCCGGTCGTCATCGATTGGCGGGCGCCGATCTCGCAGGCGTTCTACCGGGCGACGGCCACCGACCGGCAGGGTGTGCGGCTGCGGCGCCGGTTCGGGTTCTGCAACGGCCGGTTGACCTCGTTCGAGGACGAGCAGCTCGACCGGGGCGAGGCGCTCGGCCTGGAGTCCGGCCTGCTGCGCGAAGAGATCGAGCGTCCGCGCGTCGGGCCGATGCGCGACATCGTCGCCACGATCCAGCCCGACCAGGACGAGCTGGTGCGCGCCGACCTCGACACCGGGCTGTGCATCCAGGGCGCGCCCGGCACCGGCAAGACGGCGGTCGGGCTGCACCGCGCGGCCTTCCTGCTCTACACCTATCCCGAGCGCCTGCGCCGTTCGGGCGTGCTCGTCGTCGGGCCGAATAAGGCGTTCCTGCACTACATCGCGCAGGTGCTGCCGGCGCTGGGCGAGGGCGGGATCGAGCAGACGACGGTCGACGACCTGGTGTCCGAGGTCGAACCGGCGGGTCGCGAGGAGTCACCGGTGGCCACGCTGAAGGGCGATGCCCGGCTGGCCGCCGTGCTGCGGCGAGCCGTCTACTCGCACGTCCGCAAGCCGGCCGGCGACGTCGTCGCGATCGTCGGCACCAAGCGCTACCGCATCCCCGAGCGCCGGCTGCTGCGCTACGTCGACGACGCCCGGCGCGCCGACATCCACTGGGCGACCGCGCGCGAGCGGTTGCGCAGCCAGCTGGCCGAGGACGTCCGGCGCCAGCGCGAGGACGCCGGGGGCGCGCCCAGCGACGCCGAGACCGCGCGGGTCGCCCGCTCGCAGCAGGTGCGTGAGTTCGTCGACGCCGTCTGGCCCGCCCTCGACCCGCGTGCCCTGCTGGCTCGGCTGTACGACGACGCCGTCGTTTCGGCGCCGCTGCGCCGCGTCCTTGACCGAGGACGAGCAGCAGCTGTTGGCCCGCTCCGCGCCCCAAGACCGTGCGGTCGATCAGGTGGACGGCGGCCGACCTCGTCCTGCTCGACGAGCTGGCCGGTCTGATCGAGGGCGGGGACTCGTTCGTCCATGTGGTGGTCGACGAGGCCCAGGATCTGTCGGCCATGCAGTGCCGGGCGGTCGCGCGCCGCTGCCCACTCGGGTCGATGACGGTGCTCGGCGACCTGGCCCAGGCGACGACGGCGTGGGCCCCGGGTGACTGGGCGGTGACGCTGACCCATCTCGGCCAGCCGACCGCTGCGGTCCGGCCGCTGACCATCGGCTACCGCGTGCCGGGTGAGGTGCTCGAGGTCGCGAACCGGTTGCTGCCGCACATCGCGGTGGGCGTCCCGCCGGCGACGTCCATCCGCGCGGGGCACGACGCGCTGACCTACCGCGCTCGCGGCGAGCTGGTCGACGCCGTGCGCGGATGCCTGGCCGAGGAGGGGTCGGTCGGCGTCATCGTCGCGGATGCCGACGTCGATGACGTGCTGGCCGAGCTGAACGAGCTGGGCGCCGAGCACCTGGCCGCCGAGGACGATGTCCGGCTCACCGTCGTCCCGGCGTCCGGAGCGAAGGGCCTGGAGTTCGACTCGGTCGTGGTGCTCGAACCGGCGCGCATCGTCGCCGCCGAGTCCGACCCGTCCGGCCGGCTTGCGTCGTCTCTACGTCGTGCTGACCCGCGCCGTCTCGCGCCTGGTGGTCGTCCACGACGAACCGCTGCCGGCCGAGATCAGCCCGACATCGTGATCGCTGGCGCTTAGCCACCCCTCGAACCACTACGACGTCGCAAATGTGGTTCGGACGGTGGCCAAGCGGGTTGGGCGGGCTGAGGCGTACGGGCGCCGTCAACGGAGTGACCGCGATCACGGATATGGTAGGAACCCCTGGGTAATCCGTCGCGGTGCGCCATCCCTGTACCAAACGGATCTCAGTTCCGTACGTTTCAGTGCGCGCGGCGTGGCCACCCCACACCGGGCGCCCAGTGCGAGGAGTTCCTGCATGACCGAGCACGTTCAGGCGGTACAGCCCGAGCCGGACATGGTCCAGCTGCTCACCCCCGAGGGGCAGCGCGTCGACCATCCGGACTACCCCCTCGAGATCACCGACGACGAGATCGGCGCGCTGTATCGCGACCTCGTGCTGGTGCGCCGCGTCGACGCCGAGGCGGTCGCGCTGCAGCGTCAGGGCGAACTGGGTCTGTGGGCCTCGCTGCTCGGGCAGGAGGGCGCGCAGATCGGCGCCGGTCGCGCGCTGCGCCGCCAGGACATGGCCTTCCCGACCTACCGCGAGCACGGCGTCGCGTGGTGCCGCGGCGTCGACCCGCTGACCCTGCTCGGGCTTGTTCCGCGGCTCGAGCATCGGGGGATTCGACCCCTACGTCCACAACTTCAACATGTACACGATCGTCATCGGCGCCCAGACGCTGCACGCGACCGGCTACGCGATGGGCGTCGTCCGCGACGGCGCGGTCGGCACCGGAGACCCCGATCGCGACACCGCCGTGCTGGCCTTCTTCGGTGACGGCGCGTCCAGTCAGGGCGACGTCAACGAGGCGTTCGTCTGGGCCGGGCGCGGGCAACCTGCCGGTGGTGTTCTTCTGCCAGAACAACCAGTGGGCGATCAGCGAGCCGGTCGAGCGGCAGAGCCGGGTGCCGTTGTACAAGCGGTCGTCGGGATTCGGCTTCCCGGGCGTACGCATCGACGGCAACGACGTGCTGGCCTCGCTGGCCGTCACCCGCAAGGCGCTCGACAACGCACGATCGGGGCAGGGGCCGACGCTCGTCGAGGCGTTCACCTATCGGATGAATCCGCACACCACCTCGGACGACCCGACCCGCTATCGGCTCGGCGACGAACTCGAGACGTGGAAGCTACGCGATCCGATCGAGCGCGTCCGGGCCTACCTCGCCCGCCAGGCCGGCTTCCCGCACGAGTTCTTCGACGCTATCGAAGCCGAGTCGCAGCAGTTGGCTGAACACGTCCGCTCCGGGTGCCGCGCGCTGCCCGACCCGACCCCGGAGTCGGTGTTCGAGCACGTCTACACCGACATGCCGGCCGAACTGGCCGAGCAGCGCGACGAGTTCGTCGCGTTCGTCGACAGCATCGAGGTCGGCGGCATGATCACGATGGCCAAGGCGCTCAACGACGGGCTGCGACGCGCGATGGAGGACGACCCCAAGGTCGTGATCATGGGCGAGGACGTCGGCAAGCTCGGCGGCGTCTTCCGGGTGACCGACGGCCTGCAGAAGGACTTCGGCGAGGACCGGGTGATCGACACCCCGCTGGCCGAGTCGGCGATCATCGGCACGGCCGTCGGTCTGGCCATCCGCGGCTACCGCCCGGTGTGCGAGATCCAGTTCGACGGGTTCGTCTTCCCCGGCTTCGACCAGATCGTCAGCCAGGTCGCCAAGCTGCACAACCGCTCCGGCGGCTCGGTGAAGATGCCGATCACCATCCGCATCCCGTTCGGCGGTGGCATCGGCGCCGTCGAGCACCACTCCGAATCGCCCGAGGCCTACTTCGCCCACACCCAAGGGCTCAAGGTCGTCGCCTGCTCGAACCCGTCCGACGCGCACTGGATGATTCGACAGGCCGTCGCCTCGGACGACCCGGTCGTCTTCTTCGAGCCCAAACGCCGCTACTGGACCAAGGGCGAGATCGCCGAGACGCCGTTTCCGCTGCACTCGTCGCAGGTCGTACGTCCCGGGCGTGACGTCACCGATCGCCGCGTACGGCCCGATGGTGGCAACCGCGTTGGAGGCCGCGACCGTGGCCGCCGGCGAAGGGCGCGAGCTCGAGATCGTCGATCTGCGCACGCTGTCGCCCTTCGACCTGCCGACCGTGCTCGACTCGGTCCGCCGCACCGGCCGCCTGGTCGTGGTGCACGAGGCGCAGATCAGCCACGGCATCGGCGCCGAACTGGCGGCCCGCGTGCAGGAGCAGGCGTTCTATTCACTCGAGGCGCCGGTCCTGCGCGTCGCCGGTTACGACACTCCGTACCCGCCGTCGCGGATCGAAGAGGAATGGCTGCCCGGCGTCGACCGAATCCTCGACGCCGTCGACAAGTCCCTGGGGTTCTGATGGCACTGAAGACGTTCAACCTGCCCGACGCCGGCGAGGGTCTGACCGAGGCCGACATCCTGAAGTGGAACGTGCAGCCCGGCGACACCGTCGAGGTCAACCAGATCATCGTCGAGATCGAGACGGCCAAGGCCGCCGTCGAGCTGCCGTCGCCGTTCGCGGGCGTGGTGCACGAGCTGTACGCCAAGGAGGGCGACACCGTCGACGTCGGCAAGCCGATCATCACGATCGACGACCGAGCCGGGGTCGGCGCACCGTCGTCGGTTCGCCGTCGGAGGATCTCGTCCCCGCCGTTCCGGCCCGCCAGCCCGTCCTGGTCGGCTACGGGCCGAAGGCCGAGGGGGTCGCGACTCGTCGGCGCCGCAAGGTCGAGGCCGATCTTGTCGAGCCCGCTGTCGTCGAGCCCGCTGTCGTCGAGCCCGCTGGTGTCGAGCCGAGCGTCAACGGAGCCTTCGCCGTTCCGCCGGCGCCGCCGTCAGCTCACGTGTTGGCCAAGCCGCCCGGTGCGCAAGCTGGCCAAGACGCTCGGCGTCGATCTGACCTCGGTCGCGGCGACCGGCCCGAACGGGACGATCTCGCGGGCCGACGTCGAGGCGGCGACGTCGAGCGCCGCCTGCCCCGCGTGTCGGTTTCCGGCGATCGCGAGACGCGCGTGCCGATCAAGGGCGTCCGCAAGCACACCGCGGCGGCAATGGTCGGCTCGGCGTTCACCGCCCCGCACGTCACCGAGTTCCTGACCGCCGACGTCAGCGCGACGATGGCGCTGCGCGACCGGGTCGCCGCCCGCCGCGAGTTCCGCGACGTCAAGGTGTCGCCGCTGTTGTTCGTCGCCCGCGCGGTGATCTTGGCGGCCAAGCGGACGCCCGAGATCAACTCGGTCTGGGACGAGGCCGCCGGCGAGATCGTCTTCAAGAACTACGTCAATCTCGGCATCGCCGCGGCGACCGATCGCGGGCTGGTCGTACCCAACATCAAGGACGCCGACGCGCTGGGCCTGCTCGACCTCGCGAAGTCGATCAACGCGCTCACCGAGACGGCCCGGGCCGGCAAGACGTCGCCCGGCCGACATGAGCGCACGGCACGCTGACGATCACCAGCGTCGGCGTGTTCGGCGTCGACTCGGGGACGCCGATCATCAACCCGGGCGAGTCCGCGATCGTCTGCTTCGGCGCGGTGCGGCGGATGCCGTGGGTCGTCGACGAGCAGATCGTGCCGCGCTGGGTCACCCAGCTGTCGGTGTCGTTCGACCATCGCTTGATCGACGGGGCGCAGGGCTCGCAATTCCTGTCCGACGTCGGCGCGATCCTGACCGACCCTGGCTTGGCCCTGCTCTAGATTCCGCCGACGCTCATGTCGAGGCGTCGCCAGGACGACGCCACGGCATGATGGTCGGCGTGACTCGGAATCGGGTTCGGGCCCCGGAGTTGATCTCGCGTGGTGCGTGGTTCAACACCGGCGGCCGCCGGTTGTCGCTGGCCGATCTGCGCGGCCGGATCGTCCTGCTCGATTTCTGGACGGCCGGCTGCGCGAACTGCTGGCACGTCTTGGACGAGCTCCGGCCACTCGAAGATCGTTACGGCGACGTGCTGTCGATCATCGGCGTGCATTCGCCCAAGTTCGCCCACGAGGGGTCGGACGCGGCGGTCGGGGCGGCGGTCGAGCGCTACGAAGTGCCACATGCCGTGATCAGCGACCCCGACATGGCGATCTGGCGGCAGTACGCGATCAAGGCCTGGCCGACCCTCGTGCTGGTCGACCCCCAGGGTTACGTGGTCGCGCAGGCCGCGGGCGAAGGACAGGTCAGCGGACTGGCGCGCATCGTCGACGAATTGATCACCGAGTTCGGCGAGCGGCTGCGGCGCGGTGATGATCCCTACGTGCCGGCCGAGCTGGCCCCGGCCGAGCTGCGCTTCCCGTCCAAGGCGATCCGCGTCGGCGACACCGTGCTGGTCGCCGACACCGGTCACCACCAGCTCGTCCGCTTTGATCGCGACGGGCAAGAGCTGGCCCGGATCGGCAGCGGTCAGCGCGGGCACGCCGACGGGATGCGAACCCAGCTTCGCCGAGCCGAGCGGTCTCACCCGGTTGCCCGATCGGTCGGATCGTGGTGGCCGACACCGCCAACCATTCGCTGCGGATCATCGACGGTGAGCAGACCTCGACCGTCCAGTTGATCTATCGAGGGCTGCGGACGATCACCGGCGAGGTGCCGCCGGTCTTCTCGCCCGTCGACGTCGCCTGGTGGCCGGCCATCGAACAGGTCGTGATCGCCGCGGCCGGCGTGCACCTGCTGCTCGGATGGGATCCCGCGACCGACGAGGTGACGATCTTGGCCGGCACCACGGTCGAGGGCGTCCGCGACGGTGACGCGCTCGACGCGTGGCTGGCCCAGCCGTCCGGACTCGCCGTCGACGGTGACCGGCTGTGGTTCGTCGACGCCGAATCGTCCACGCTGCGCACCCTCGATCCGTACGGCGTGGTGCGAACGTGGATCGGCGAGGGGTTGTTCGACTTCGGGCACGTCGACGGTCCGGCGGCGAGCGCCCGGCTTCAGCATCCGCTGGGCGTCGCGGTGCTCGCGGACGGCTCAATCGGCATCGCCGACACCTACAACGGGGCGATCCGGCGCTTCGCGAATGGGGTGGTCACCACCATCGCGACCGGCCTCGCCGAACCGAGTGGGCTGTTGATCACCGACGACCTCATGGTGGTCGAATCGGCGGCCCACCGGCTGGCCCCGATCACGCCCGTCGAGTCGAGCGCCGGGGACGCAATGGCCGCCCCCCGGCCCGTCACCCCGCTGGCAGCCGGCGAGGTCTCCTTGGTCGTCGAGTTCACTCCTCCGCCGGGGCGCAAGCTCGACGACCGCGAGGGCCCGTCGACCAGGTTGTCGGTGGCCGCCTCGCCGCCGTCGTTGCTGGTCGACGGTGGTGGTCCCTCGACCTCGCTCACCCGAAAGATCACCCTCGCGCCCGGCGCCGGCGTCCTCAACGTCACCGCCCAGGCGGCCGCCTGCGACGACGCCGGCGACAACCCGGCCTGCTACCTCAGCCGCCAGGACTGGGGCGTGCCGATCGAGGTCGGATCACCCGCCCAAGGCCCGTCCGAACTCCGCCTCATCCTGATGGCCTGACTATCAATCGAGTTGTCCACCCTTCTGAGCTGGCCAATTGACACGTATTCGCTTGGCCACCTTTTGTGACGGAAAAATTACGCGTGACATGCTAAATCCGTACCAAACGATTCCCGTGGGAGGGAACGATGCGCAGTTTCTTATCAAGTGTTTGATCGCTCTAGTTGCGTCGGTCACGCCAATGTTGGCTGTGTCGGCGGTCGCATCGGCCGCCGCACCAGAGGAGGGGATGACCACTCGGGGCCTCACTGTGCCGGGTTACTTACACGACTGTCGTTTCGATCGATGGGGTTGTGGTTTCCTCGGTTGAGCGACATATGGCCGCTCCGGCGACAGCCGGGCCGCAGGGCGCGACGATCTACTGCAACCGCGTCGCGTCCTACTCAGATTCGAACGGGACCTTCACCATTCAGCATCAGTGTGGCGGCACGACAGCTCCTTGGGGCTACACACTGTCGTCCGGAGTGTGTTCAGGTGCGACCACCTCTGTGTACGAGGCACGAATGATGTGGGCTCTGAATGGAACGACTCAGGGAACTCAGTCTCCGCACACGGTGCCGTGTGGATATCAGCTCCATGGCAATTTCAATCCCGCCCGGGACAACAGCCACATCGCCTACTCGGACGTTATGACCTGGAACCGGGGCAACGCGCACCTTCAAGTCCAGATCTACGGAAGCTTTGTGTTGAGTTCGAGCGGAGGCGGAGTGTGCGGATCGACACCCCTGCGCGGGGATTTCAGCCCCGACTGCTGATAGCGCGTGAGAGCGAGTTCTTCCAGCTCGAGAACGCCTTGTGACTTCCGACGATCCTGATTGGCTTCGTCTCGGCGGTTGGGGGGCGAGTGCGACGCTCGTGTTCGGGCACGTTGACGGCCCGTTCGGGCTGGCGCTGATCGACACCAACTCCGACGGGCGCGAACTGTGCCTGGACGTCTTGATGCGCCCCGAGGTCGGAGCATGGCAGGTCGTGGCGAACGAGATCGACATCGGGTCTGAGGGCACCGGATGGACGTCGACATTCGTTTACGCCTGGGGCAAGGCGGCACCGGGCGACGTCGTCGGCGTGGGTTACCGAGACGTCATCAGCTCGGCGATAGCCGACGCGCACGGATGGTGGACGGTCATGGCCCCGACGGATCCGTCCGCCGGCGACGGGATCGAACCGATTCGACTCGGCTGAGCGATCTCGCGGACGGACAGCCGCGGTAGGCGTGGAGATCCGTCCAGGAGATCAGCCGACGAGCTTGGCCCGCAGCGCCGCCGCGTCCTCGTCGGTCCAGCCGTGCGCGCGTAGCCACACCGCGGCGCCGCCGTCGGTCGCGAGCGCGTCCAGGAAACGTTGCATGGCGGTGTCGCGCGGGGTGTGCCGGTCGATCGGATCGCCGTCGAACTTGGCGTCCATCTTGGCCAGGTCGTCGGCGTAGGTAGCTGATCCGCGCAGTCGCTGCATGATCTGGCTGATCCGCTCGGCGGTCACCGCGTAGTCGGCGATGATGGCCTCGGGCTCGACCCCGACCTCGGCGAGAGCCAATGCGATGACCGTGCCGGTGCGATCCTTACCGGCGGCGCAGTGAACGATGGTCGCGCCCTCGCTGTGGGCGACCACGCGCAACGCATCGACGACCGAGTCGCTGCGATCGTCCAGATAGCGCCGATAGACGCCGGCGACGCCCTGACCGTTGCGTTCCTGGTTCTGCCAGGGCAGCACGACGGGGGCGTCGTCATCATCGCTGGCCCCGACGTCGGTGTTCTGGCCGGACTCGGGAAACAGCGACAGGTGGTGTACCCCGACGAGCGGTTCGCGGGTGATCGGACCCGGCCCCTCGGACTTGACCTCGACGTCGGTGCGCAGGTCGACGACATCGCGGACGTCCAGATCGTCGACCAGACGGTGCACGTCCGCTTCGCTGAGCGCCTGGAGGTTGTCCGACCGGATCAGCACCCCGGGACGCGTCGTTCCGCCCCCGGCCAGCGGCAGACCGCCCAGGTCGCGGGTGTTCACCGTGCCGTCCAGCTCGATCCATCGGGGCTCCACGCCTCGACGATATCCGCCGTCCGCGCCGCCTTCGCCGGCCGAGTGGCGCGTTGAACAGCGAGTGGCGCGATATACCGCCCCACCGGACGGATATCGCGCCACTCGACGCAGCGGATCGGGATCAGAACGCGGCTTCGGACACCTGCATCAGCGAGTTGTCGATCGACTCGGCGACGGCCCGGCGGGCGGCCAGTTCGGGCAGCATCGTCTGCGCGAAGAACCGTGCCACGGCGTGCTTGCCCTCGTAGAAGGCGCGATCGGCGGCGGACAACCCGTTCTCGTCGAGCCGGGTCAGGGCAACCGACGCCTGGCGCAGCAGCAGGTAGCCGACCATCAGGTCGCCGGCCGATAGCAGCAGCCGGGTCGTGTTCTGGCCGACCTTGTAGACGTTCTCGACGTCCTCCTGGCCGCTCATCAGCTGGCCGAACATGGCCGCAACGATGCCGCCGAAGTCCTCGAGCCCCTTCTGCAGTGCCGCGGCCTCTTCCTTGAGCCGGCCCTCGTCGCTGATCGACTCCAGGAACGAGGTGATCTCGGTCGACAGCGCGCCCAGCGCGGCGCCCTTGTTGCGGACGATCTTGCGGAAGAAGAAGTCCTGGCCCTGGATCGCGGTGGTGCCCTCGTACAGGGTGTCGATCTTGGCGTCGCGGATGTACTGCTCGAGCGGGTAGTCCTGCAGGTAGCCCGAGCCGCCGAACGTCTGCAGTGCCTGCGCCAGCTGGTCGTAGGAACGCTCGGAGCCGGCGCCCTTGACGATCGGCAGCAGCAGGTCGTTGATGGCCTCGTCGAGGGTGGTGTCGGTGCCGGCGTGCTCGCCGATCACGATCCGGTCCTGAGCGGCGGCGGTGTAGAGCACCAGCGCCCGCAGGCCCTCGGCGTAGGCCTTGTTGAGCATCAGCGAGCGACGGACGTCCGGGTGGTTGATGATCGTCACGCGCGGCGCCGTCTTGTCCGAGGCGCGGGTGAGATCGGCCGACTGGACGCGGGTCTTGGCGTAGTCGAGCGCGTTCAGGTAGCCGGTCGAGAGCGTGGCGATCGCCTTGGTGCCGACCATCATGCGGGCGTGCTCGATGACCTGGAACATCTGCGCGATGCCGTCGTGGACGTCGCCGACGAGCCAGCCGACAGCCGGGACGTCGGGGTTCTCGCCGAAGCGCAGCTCGCAGGTGGTCGAGGCCTTGAGGCCCATCTTGTGCTCGACGTTGGTGACGTACGCGCCGTTGCGCTCACCGAGCTCGCCGGTCTCGACGTCGAAGTGGAACTTGGGCACGACGAACAGCGACAGGCCCTTGGTGCCCGGTCCGGCGCCCTCGGGACGGGCCAGCACCAGATGGATGATGTTGTCGGTGATGTCCTGCTCGGCCGAGGTGATGAAGCGCTTGACGCCCTCGATGTGCCAGGTGCCGTCCGCCTGCTCGATGGCCTTGGTGCGGCCGGCGCCGACGTCCGAACCGGCGTCCGGCTCGGTCAGCACCATCGTCGCGCCCCAGCCCTTGTCGATCATGCGCTGGGCCATCTTCTTCTGCGTCTCGTTGCCGTTGCTGTAGAGGATGCCCGCGAACGGCGCGCCTGCCATGTACATGTGCAGCGCCGGGTTCGAGCCGAGGATCTGCTCGGCGAGCGCCCAGACGATCGTGCGCGGGGCGATCTGGCCGCCGAGCTCGGGGATCGTCTCCAGCCGCCACCACTCGGCGTCGTACAGGGTCTTCCACGACTTCTTCAGCGAGTCGGGCAGCGCCACCGAGTTGGTGTCAGGGTCGAACACCGGCGGGTTGCGGTCGGCGTCGGCGAACGACTCGGCCAGCGGCCCTTCGGCGAGCTTGGCGACCTCGGCGATCATGCCGCGCGCGGTGTCCTCGTCCAGTTCGGTGTACGGCCCGGTGCCCAGCACCTTGTCCGTTCCGAAGACCTCGAACAGGTTGAACTCGATGTCGCGGACGTTGCTCTTGTAGTGGCCCATGGCCAGTCGCTCCTCAAGCTGAGCGGGGACGTTCAGCGATGTTACTCGCCAGTAACACAAGAGTATTACCGCTCAGTAGGTCTCGCAAGCGAGAGAGGAAAACTGAACTGAGGCTCACAGTCGCCGCCCAGGACCGCCGGGTGTGCACCCCGCGGCGTCCCCGCCGTGGCCCACATTTCCTGCGCTTTGTGCCCGAAATGGTTGCTGGCGAGGCCTGGATCGTCGGCTGCGCGGCAATTGCAGGCACAAAGCGGGGATGGAGATCCGCAGTCGGGCCAAGGGTGCACAAAGGTGCGCCAACAGCGGGACGCTAGAAGATGACGCGCAGGCTGATCGTCTCGGGCATGGCCCGGATCTGATCGACGATGGCCTGCGTCGTGCCGCTGGCGCTGTCAGTGACCACGTAGCCGATCTCGCCGCGCGTGCCGAGCAGTTGGGCCTCGACGTTCACCCCGCCCTCGGCGAGCAGTCCGTTCACCCGCGCCAGAACGCCCGGGACGTTGCGGTGCAGGTGGATCAGCCGCAGCGTTCCCTCGGCGCGCGGCAGCGCCAGTCCGGGCACGTTCACGCTCATCGACGTCGAGCCGGCCTGGATGAAGTCGCGGAACTTGCCGGCGACGAAGCGCCCGATGTCTTCCTGGGCCTCTTCGGTCGAGCCGCCGATGTGCGGGGTGAGGATCACGTTGGGCAGGCCGCGCAGCTCGGAGACGAACTCGTCGCCGCGCCCCATCGGCTCGACCGGGAAGACGTCGACCGCGGCACCGGCCAGGTGTCCCGACTCGATGTGGCGGCTCAGCGCGGGGTAGTCGACGACGAAGCCGCGCGACAGGTTGAGCAGCAACGAACCGGGCTTCATGGCGGCCAGTTCGGCCTCGCCGAACATGTTCGTGTTGGACGGCCGGTCGTCGACGTGCAGCGTCACGACGTCGGCCTCGGTCAGCAACTCCTTCATCGACGTGCACCGCCGGGCGTTGCCCAGGGCCAACCGGTCGGCGGTGTCGAAGAAGATCACCCGCATGCCGAGGTTCTCGGCGAGCACGGACAGCTGGGTGCCGATGTTGCCGTAGCCGATGATGCCGAGCGTGCGGCCGCGAACCTCGTGGGCGCCGTCGGCGGACTTGTCCCACACGCCCTCGTGCATGAGCCGGCTCTTCTCGGTGAGCCGGCGCGTCAGTGCGATCAGCTCCGAGATCGCCAGCTCGACGACGCTGCGGGTGTTCGAGAACGGTGCGTTGAACACCGTGACGCCGCGTTCGGACGCCGCGATCAGGTCGATCTGGGTGGTGCCGATGCAGAATGCGCCGACAGCGAGCAGCTTGCTCGCCGGCGTCGAGGACGCGCGGGGTGACCCGCGTCTTCGACCGGATGCCCAGCAGCTCGTAGCCGCCGATCCGCTCGACGAGCTCGTCCTCGTCGAGCGCGCGGTCGACCGAGTCGACCTCGAAGCCGGAGGCCTGGAGGAGCTCGACCGCGGCGGGATGGATCTGTTCGAGCAGCAGGACTCGCGTCATGGGATCAGTTTAGGGACCTGAGCGAGCGCAGATAGACGCGACGACCGCCCCCGTCCGGGGGAGGACGGGGGCGGTCGATCGCCGATCACCGGCGGGGGGGTTGCGGGGTTACCGGTAACCAGCGGTGTGGCGGCCCGAAGCCGCCCGATAGACCAGCAGCACGATGATGGCGCCGATCACCGAGCCGACGATGCCCGAGGGCTGAAGAGCACCCTGCGACACGTCGTGGTGAAACAGCACATAGCCCAGGAACCCGCCGACGAACGAGCCGACGACCCCGATGACGATGGTCATACCGATGCCCATCGGATCGCGTCCAGGCACGAGCAGCCGGGCCAGAGCGCCGGCGATGAGTCCCACGATCAGCATGACGATGATGGCGGTGAGCATGTCTACCTCTTCCCGATAGCGGCAACGAATGCCGATGGGATCGGGATACCCGAGCGCGGCTGGGGCCTAACGCGGGTACAGCGTGGCCTCAGCAGTTGAGCGTTCAATCGTGTCGTTACTACCAGGTACGCTTGGTGCATGACCGAGACCCGCTGGCTCAGCGCCGACGAGCAGCGCGCGTGGCGTGCCTACCTCGAGTCGTCCCGGGTCTTGTTCGACGCCCTGGATCGACAGCTGCAGCGGGACGCGGGAATTCCGCAGACCTACTACGAGATCCTCGTTCAGCTCTCCGAGGCGCCCGAGCGCGCGCTGCGGATGAGCCACCTTGGCCGATTTCACCCGCTCCTCGCGCAGCCGGCTCTCGCACGCCGTCGATCGACTGGTCGAGCGGGGCTGGGTCGAGCGCGTCGACTGCCCCACCGACAAGCGCGGGCCAGCTGGCCCGGATGACCGACGAGGGCTTCGCCGCGCTCGTCGATGCCGCGCCCGGCCACGTGGCCGCCGTGCGCAAGTTCATGATCGACCGGCTGACGCCCGAACAGATCGAGCGTGCTCGAGGGCATCGGCACCGCGATCATCGAACGCTCAGGAGCAGGCGCCGCCCGCGCGACGTCCTGCTCGACTACCGCCACGACTGAGCCGCGGTAGTCGCTCGGCGACAGCGTCCGCGCACGATCGAAACCGTCCGTTAACAATGCGCGGCGCCGCTCGCCCCGATGATGTCATCGTGTCGAGCGACGACGAGGTCCTGGGAGCACTCTCCGGGCACGTGATCGTCTGCGGTCTGCACGACGTCGGGCTGCGCATCGTCGAGCAACTGCAGGCGGCCGGCGAGACGGTGATCGTCGTCGACGACGACCCGAATCCGCGGCTGCTGCGGATCACGCCGACCTCGGCGTGGCGCACCTTGCCGGCGAGCGCCCAGCGGGCCAGCACGCTGCGCTCGGCCGGGATCGATCGGGCGGTCGCGATCGTCTGCGTCGTCCCGGACGAACTGCGCAACCTCGAGATCGCCTTGCTCGCGCGCAGCCTGCAGCCCGACCTGCGGGTGGTCGTGCAGCTCACGAACCAGGCGGTCGGCCGCGCCGTCGCCCGCGTCACCGGCGCGGGGACCGTGCTGGACGTCGCGACCCTGGCCGCGCCGTCCTTCGTCGAGGCGTGCCTGGCCCGACGCACCCACGAACTCGAGCTTGCCGGTCAGCAGTTCCGGATCCTGGAGAAGACGGTCGAGACGGCCGGGACGCTGCGGGCGCTGTTCGGCGATCTCGCCCCGGTCGCCGTCGTGCCGGCCGACGGTCAGCGACATCGCACGTCTGCCCTGGCCGGGACCTGCAGGTCGAGGCCGGCGATCGGGTCGTCGTCGTCGGCACGGTCGGCGACCTCGACGAGCGCCGGCTGACCGCACCGATCGCACGAGTCGCACCGATCCAAACGCGAGCCGCCGCATCGTCGTCGGCTGGCGGTACGTCAACGGCTTCTTCCGCGAGACCGAGCGCTCGCTGCGGCTGACCGTGACGCTGCTGTTCGCTGCTGGCGCGTCGTCTCGGTGCTGCTGCTGACCTTCGGCTACCGCACGCCGGACCACCATCATCTCGGCGCCGCTCGACTCGATCTACTTCACCGTCGAGACATTGACGACGGTCGGCTACGGCGACTTCTCCTTCGGCGGCGAGTCGACCGGGCTGCGCGTGTGGGCGATCATCCTGATGATCCTGGGCGCGACGCTGGTGACGATCGTCTACGCCTTGCTGACCAACCTGCTCGTCAGCCGCCGCATCGAGCAGTCACTCGGACGCCAGCAGGCCGAGCCGGATGAGCGGCCACATGATCCTGATCGGCCTCGGCTCGGTCGGGCTGCGGGTGCTCGAACTGCTGCTGGCCGCGGGCGAGCAGGTGGTCGTGCTCGACCGCGACGAGAACAACCGCTACATCGGCGCCGCCCGCGGCGATGAACGTCCCGATCGTGATCGCCGACGCGACGACGCCCGGCACGCTGCACTCGATCAACCTCGAGTCGGCCCGGGCGGTCGCCGTCCTGACCAGCAGCGACCTGGCCAACATCGAGACCGGCCTGGCCGTGGACGAGCTGCTCGGGGAGCGGTGGGAGACGGTGCCGGTCGTGATGCGGGTGTTCGACCGGCAGCTGGCGCGCACGATCGAGCACGGCTTCGGCTTCCGCAACGTCCGGTCGACGTCGGCCCTGGCCGCGCCCTGGTTCGTCGGCGCCGCGCTCGGCCTCGACATCATCTCGACGTTCTACGTCGACAACGAGCCGCTGCTGATCGGCCGGCTGACGATCGCCACGTCCGGGGGACTGCAGGGGCAGACGATGCTCGACCTGTCGGCGCGCATGCGGGTGATCGCGATCAGCCGGGCTCGCGAGAACGGCCGGCTCGAGTACCCGCCGCGGCGTGACACCCGCTTCGAGGGCGGCGACCAGGCGTACCTGATCGGTCCGTACGAGGAACTGTTGCGGGTGTTGAGGCGTGATCAGCGCGTCGCGTGACCGCCCATGAGCGGATCTTGAGCGGATACAGGGTCATAGCGCGTCCTACGCATCAGGATCCATCGCCGGCGAGAAGCACTAGTGGGTCGGCAGGTCGACCGGTTTGCTGATGCCCAGCGAGGTGCCGCAGTAGCGTGCCCCGTCGATCTTCTGCGCCTTGAGGTACAGCGTCGACACGGTGACGTCGTTGCCGAACGTCGACGCGGGGCTGGTCGGCGTCGACGCCGAGTTGAGCTGGAAGCGGAGCACGCGGGTGAACTGGCACGCCGGTGACACCGACTCGATGCTGAACTCGATGGGCGGCCGGGTCGACGTCTTGGCGATGTTGTCGAGCCCACCGGCGCCCGTCGAACCCTCGACGAGGTTGATCGACGATCCCTTCTGGACGTCCGAGGTCGCGTTCTGGGCGTGCACGTGACCTGAGTTGGTCTGGCGGATCTGCCCGCTCAGATCGTCGGTCAACTCCGTGGCGGCCACCGGCTCGTGGGTGGCGAAGATGTCGTAGAACGTCTTGGACGGGACGTGCGCGACCGCCGCCTTGACCGCGGCCTTCTCGAGCTTGTCGGTGACCGACGAGTCGTCTGACCCGTCGGCGCCGCTGGCTCCGTACACGCGCGGATCCGGCAGCCCGGCCACAGCCAGTCCGTACGCGTCCACCGCACTTGCCTTGACCGCGATCGGGCCGTCGTCCGTCCGAGCCTTGTTGCCGAGCACGGTCACGCCGGGGATGCCGGCCATGATCGACTCGACCTCGGGCGAGTCGTGGTTGCCGGCGAGCCACAACATCGGGATCGACTTGGTGAGCGACGCGATCGCCGACGTGAACGAGGACGTCATCTCGGCGGCCGACCCGAACTCGCTCTCGTCGCCGGTGTTGATGATCAACTTGGCGTCGAAGTTCTCGGCGTACTCGGCGACGAGCGGGTACACGGCCGCCAGGTGGACGTCGGAGATGAACATGATGTTGAACGAGGTGTTCGGTGCGGTCCGGGCGGCAATCTGATCCTGCAACGTGGCCTGGATGCCGATGATCGAGCTGAGCGCGTCGGCCGCCTTGGACTGGTGGGCGTAGTAGTTCTCGAGCTGACCCGGGAACAGCTGGAACGTCGCGAGGGTGCCCGAGAGCCGCGACTGCTTGGCCCAGCGCGGGTTGTAGCTCACCGCGCCGTACGCCGCGATCACCGCGATGACGGCCACGCCCGCCGACACCTGACGCGCTCGACGGCGCAACTCGTGCCGTGGACGCTCGAGGCCGCGGGCGTAGCGCACCGCCATCTCGACCGCCGCGAACAGGACGAGCCCGACGACGAACCCGAGAAGGATCTCGCCGGCCAACCAGGCCGCGGCGTAGGGCAACTGGGCCGCCGAGTCGGCCTTGAGCTTGCTGACGTAGGCGTCGGCGTCCGGGCTGGCCTGGCGGGTCAGGGTGAGCAGGTCTATGTCGACCGGCGAGATGTGCACGCCGATCGGCAGGCCGGTGAAGTGCGGAAAGCTCCAACTGCCGAACGTGGTGTCGGCGCTCAGCCCGGTCCGCGTGAGCAGGGTGGCCTCGACGCGCACGGGCACGCCGTCGACCGTCGCCCGGTAGGGCAGAGCGCGGGCGATGATCGAGGCGACGCCGATTCCGGTCGCCAGCCGGGCCAGCCACAGCAGCAGCCAGCCGGACACGCGGGCCAGGGCGATCGCCGGACGCTCGCGGGCGCGCTCGATCCGGCGGCGCACGGCGTCGATCCGGCGACGTCGCACAGCACCGGACTCGAAAGGCAGTTCCGGCTGGTCCGTGATCGACTCCCGACGCGAGGTGAGTCATCGATCGTAGTGACGATCAGGCGATCGCGCCGGATCAGCCGGTGAATCCGCCGTCCACGTGCAGGGCCGCGCCCGTGATCGCGGACGCCGCGGGCGAGCAGAGCCAGACGACGGCGGCGGCGATCTCGGGCGGGTCGAGCAGCCGTCCGATCCGCTGCTGCGCCACGAAGTCTTCGACCGAATCCAGCCCGTAGACCTGGGCGCTGCGTTCGAGCAGGGCGGTGCGGGTGCTGCCCGGCAGCACGGCGTTCGCGGTCACCCCGGACGAGCCGAGATCGGCGGCCAGCGTCTGGACGTAGCCCAGCGCCGCATGCTTGGCCGCGACGTAGGACGCCAGCAGCGGCAACGGACGATCGCCGGCCGAGGACACCACGGCCACGAACCGCGCGAGCGACGGTGAGGGGGACGCGAGCAGGCGCGGGATCGCGGCCCGGGCCAGATTCGCGACACCGTGCAGGTTCACCGACAGATCGCGGTCGAGATCGTCGGGCGTCTGTTCCCAGGCCGGGCCGTCGGCGGCCATGATCCCGGCCACGGCGACCGCCGCCCGCAGCCGCGACCCGGCGAGCGGCGACGAGCGACTCGACGTCGGCCGGTTCTCGGACGTCACACGCCTGATGCTGTACCGATGCGCCGAGCGCTTCACAGCGGGTCGCCGTGGCGGCGAGGTCGGCCGCTGACGCGAGCGGATAGGTCAGCCCGGCGACCGTGTCCGGCGTGGACACGTCGCCGAGCACGAGGTCCCACCCGTCCGCGGCGAGACCGGCCGCAACTTCGGCGCCGATGCCGCGTGCCGCGCCCGTGATCACGACCACCGGCCGGGTCACGCGCCCTGCCGCCCGTGATGCTCGAAGCCGACCGCGAGCTCGCTGAGGGCCTCGTCCAGCAGCGCCGACAGGTCGGAGCGGCGATCGGCCAGCCAGATCTCGTACGCGGCCAGCGACGCTCCCAGCGCGCTGTAGCCGATCACCGTGGGCAGCAGGTCGTCCGGCGCCAGGTCGAGCCGTCGCGCGGCGAACTCGGCGACCACCCGACGCCACTGGGCGAAGCGCAAGGTCGAGTTCGCGAGCAGGGTCGGCACGCCCAAGATCAACGACATCCGGCGGCGGTGGGCCGCCTTCTGGCCGGGCGGCAACTGGTTGAAGTCGACGACGGCCTGGTGGACGGCCTCCATCAACGGAACGTCGGCGGGCACGGCATCGAACCACTCGCGCAGGTGTCGCAGGTGGCCGTCGAAGTCGCCCCAGACCAGGTCGGTCTTGGACGGGTAGTAGCGGAAGAACGTCCGCCGGGCGATCCCGGCCGCGGCGGCGATGTCGTCGACGCTGGTGTCGTCGAACCCGCGCGTCATCGAACAGGGCGAACGCCACTCGCTCGAGTTCGGCGCGCGAAGTCGGCCGGCGGTCGGCCGCTGCGTGTTCGCGGTCCGCCTGTCGTGCTCGGCAACTGCCATCCGGTTTCTCTTCCAATTCTGCACTCGGTGTCTTTAAGATCGAAGTACGGGCGCTCCTCTTCGTAGGAGCATTCCACGCCCCGCTCGACGCCGCTCGCACTGAGGAGTCACGGCATGGGAAGAGTCGAAGGCAAAGTCGCATTCATCACCGGCGCCGCCCGCGGGCAGGGTCGCAGTCACGCGATCCGACTCGCGCAGGAGGGCGCCGACATCATCGCGATCGACAACCTCGAGGACGTCCGCAACGTCCCGTATCACGGCGCGACCGAGGCCGATCTGGCCGAGACCGTCAAACAGGTCGAGGCGCTCGATCGCCGGATCATCGCCACCAAGGCCGACGTCCGTGACCTCGGCGCGCTGCAGCCAGGCGGTCGACGACGGCGTCGCCCAGCTCGGGCCGGCTCGACATCGTCAGCGCCAACGCGGGCATCTCGTCGTTCCCGACGCCGGCCGTCGACCTCACCGACGAGACCTGGCGCGACATGATCGACATCAACCTCACCGGCGTCTGGCACACCGCCAAGGTCGCCGTCCCGCACCTCATCGCCGGCGGTCGCGGCGGCACGATCGTGCTCACGTCGTCGGCGGCGGGCATCCGGGCGTTCCAGAACGTCGGGCACTACGTCGCGGCCAAGCACGGCGTGGTCGGCCTGATGAAGACGTTGGCCCTCGAACTGGCTCCGCAGATGATCAGGGTCAACTCGCTGCATCCGACTCAGGTCGACACCGACATGATCATGAACGAGCCGACGTACAAGCTGTTCCGTCCCGATCTCGAGAACCCGACCAAGGCCGACTTCGAGCCGGCATCACAGGGGATGAACGCGCTGCCGATCCCGTGGGTCGAGCCGGTCGACATCAGCAACGCGCTGCTGTTCCTTGCCTCGGACGAAGCCCGCTACATCACCGGCGTCGCGCTACCGATCGACGCCGGCAGCACCATCAAATAACAACAGGAGATGAGTCACATGGCAGGAAGGGTCGAGGGCAAGGTCGCCTTCATCACCGGAGCGGGCCGCGGCCAGGGTCGCAGTCACGCGATCCGGCTGGCCGAGGAGGGCGCCGACATCATCGCGGTCGACATCCTCCAGGACTACGAATCGGTCGGGTACGGCATGTCGACGCAGGCCGATCTCGACCAGACGGTCAAGCTGGTCGAGGCGCTCGATCGCCGCATCATCGCGACCAAGGCCGACGTCCGCGACGCCGCGTCTCTGAAGGCCGCGCTCGACGACGGCGTGGCCCAGCTCGGTCACCTCGACATCGTCAGCGCGAACGCCGGCATCTGCACCGTGCAGTCGTGGGACGAGGTCACGCCGACAGGTCTGGCAGGACACGCTCGACACGAACCTCACCGGCGTCTGGAACACGATGGTCACGGCCGTCCCGCACTTGATCGCCAACGGCGGCGGTTCGATCATCGCGACGAGCTCGACGGCCGGAATCAAGGGGCTGCCCTTCCTCGGACCGTATGTCGCCGCCAAGCACGGCGTGGTCGGCATCGCCCGTTCGCTGGCCAATGAACTGGCCAAGCACAAGATCCGCGTCAACACAGTTCACCCGACGGGCGTCGACACCCCGATGGTCGAGGGCCTGGGCGGGCTCGAGCCGCTGATCGGCCGCGATCCCGAGCTGGGCCCGATCTTCATGAACACCTATCCGATCGAGATCGTCGAGGCCCGCGACATCAGCAACGCGGTGCTCTTTCTCGCCTCCGACGAGGCGCGCTATGTGACCGGCCTGGAGTTCACCGTGGACGCCGGCAACACCATTCGATGAAGGGATACCTGGCCGCGTGAGCAGCATCGTCGAGGACGGCCGCGAGATCGTCTCGGTATCGCAGTTGAGCCAGACGCGCTCGCGGATCGCGGCGCTGGTCGTCGGTCGCGAGCGCGAACTCGACCTGGTGCTGGCGGCCGTCGCCGCCGGACGCGACCTGTTGCTCGAGGGTCCGCCGGGTACGTCCAAGAGCACGTTGCTGCGGGCGATCACGGCCGAGTGGGGCATCCCGCTCGTGTTCGTCGAGGGCAACGCCGACCTGACGCCGGCCAAGCTGGTCGGTCACCACAATCCGGCTCGCGTGCTCCGTGAGGACTACAGCGCCGACAACTTCGTCGACGGCCCGCTCCTTGAAGCCATGCGGAGCGGCGGTTTTCTCTACATCGAGGAGTTCAACCGTGCGCCCGAGGACACCCTGAACACGTTGCTGACGGCGATGGCCGAGCGCGAGGTCGCCGTTCCGCGCGTCGGCACGGTGGTGGCGCGACCGACGTTCCGGGTGATCGCCTCGATGAATCCCTACGACAACGTGGGGACCACCAGGCTGTCGACCAGCGTCCATGACCGGCTCTGCCGGCTGGCGATCACCTACCAGGACGAGACGGCCGAGCGCGGCATCGTCGCGCTGCGCGCCGAGGTGCCGCTGCCGGCCGGGTTGGCCCAGATCGTCCAGGCCGACGCGGTGGCGATCACCCGGGCCACCCGCCGCCATCCCGACATCCGTCAGGGCAGCAGCGTCCGCGGAGCGATCGACCTCACGCTCGTGGCGTCCGAACTGCTGTCGTTGCGGGGGATCCTCGACGCCGGGCCGCCGCGCCCGCGCGACGCCGCCTACGCCGAGACGATCTTCGACGCGGGGCTGGTCGCGTTGTCGGGACGCATCCACCTGGACGAGACGGTCGACAAGACGCCCGAGCAGGTGTTGCGCGAGATCTGGGAGGACCGGTTCATCCTCGAGCCGTCGGCGGCCGAGCCCGGTTGAAGAGCCATCGAGGCCGACTCCCCGATCCGTCGGCCGGCTGCCCAGAAGAACGGCCTGAAACCCTTACGCCGTAAGCCCAAACAGCTCGACGAGGAGCCGACCCTGTACCTGCCGAGTTCGGGCGCGGGCGGCGCCGTCGTGTTCAGCGCCGACCGCTCGCGGCGGGGCGCGCACGGCCCGGCGGATCGCCCGGGCTCAGGTGCGCCCGCGTTCACCGACGAGGAGGCCGAACTGCTCGACACCGCGCCGGCCGACGGCGTCCTCGATCCCGAGGTGGTTCGCCGTGCGCAGCAGATCGCCGACCCGGTTGGCGATTCCGCGCCCGCGTCGCGATCTCACGGCCCGGCGCGGCGTCGGAGAACTGGCCAGCCTGCGCTACCGCGGTGGTTCGGACGAGATCGATCTGGACGCCACGCTCGACAACCTGATCGAACATCCGGTTCCCGATGACGACGACATCATCGTGCGCGAACGCATCCGCACCCGCCGCTCGGTGGTGCTGGCCGTCGACGTCTCGGGATCGATGCGCGGCGAGCGCGTCCGGACGGCGGCGGCGACCGTCGGCGCGCTGGCGGCCGAACTCGAGCGCGACGATCTCGGCGTGATCGCGTTCTGGTCGGACGCCGCTGTGCTGCAGCCGCTGGGCCGGCACGTGTCGGCCGCCGAGCTGCTCGACCGGCTGCTGCGTATCCCGGCCCGCGGTCTGACCAACGTCGCGTTCCCCCTGCAGCTGGCCCGGCGACAGCTGGCCTCGGTGCCGGCCCGTGACGCGCGTGTGCTGCTGCTGTCGGACTGTGTCCACAACGCCGGACCCGATCCGCGGCTCGCCGCCGCCGGCCTGGCCCGCCTCGACGTCCTGCTCGACACCTCGGGCGAGCATGATGTGGAGCTTGCCCGTGACCTGGCCCGGCTCGGTCGCGGCCGGCTGGCCCAGGTCGCCGATCATCGGGCCGTAGCGCCCGCCCTCTCGTCCCTGTTCGCCTGACCGAAGGAGTTGCCATGAGTGTTGTCGTCGTCGCCACGATCTACCCGAAGGACGAGCACCGCGACGAGGTGATCGCCGCGTTCGAGTCGATCATCGCGCAGGTGCAGGGCGAGGACGGGTGCGAGCTCTACGCCCTGCACGTCGGTGCCGATCGTCTCGTGATGATCGAGAAGTGGGCGAGTGCCGACGCCCTGAAGGTCCACTCCGGGGGAGCGGCCCTGCAGCAGCTCGGGCCGCTGATCGACGGCAAGTTGGTCAGTAGGCCGGACGTCCAGTCGCTGGAGCCACGCCCCACCGGTGACGCCGCCAAGGGCACCGTCTAAGACGACCCTCCACCCCGCTGAGGTGTCCCTCCATCCCGGCTTTGTGCCTGGATTGTGGCCCGCCGACGTCCAAGACGGTCCCGGTAACCCACATTCGGGGCACAAAGCCGGGGTGAGGGGTGGGGGTGAGCGGGCGGCCGGGTGAGCGGGCGGCCGGGTGAGCGGGCGGCCGGGTGCGCCTCGGCCGGCAGGCGCAGGCGGTGAGCGGGCGGCGACTACTCGGTGGGGGACATGTTCATCCCGGGCATCAACAGGTGACCAGCGTCCACCGGCAGTGCCACGCCGGTGACGACGGCCGCCCCGTCCGAGACGAGCCACAGCGCGGCGTCGGCCAGCACCTGTGGGTCCATGAACGCCTGGCCCTTCAAGGCGTGGAACGACCGACCGCCGGCGACGAAGTCATCGTGGGTTCCGCCCGGGTGTCCGGCGTACACGTCGTAGGCGCCCTGCCAGTTCGTCATGCCGGTGTCGATCGCGCCCGGGCAGATCGCGTTGCACCGGATGCCGTAGGGCGCCAGTTCGAGGGCGACGTTCTTCATCAGGCCGATCACGCCGTGCTTGGCCGCCACGTAGTGCGCGAAGTTCATCCCTGGCTCGAGCCCGTTCACCGACGACGTCATGACGATGGCGCCGCTGCCGCGCTCGATCATGTGCGGGGTGACGGCCTTGGCCGAGCGCCACACTCCACTCAGGTTCGTGTCGATCATGTCCGACCACTGCGTCTCGGACAGCTCCCAGAACGGCTTGATAGCCCAGATGCCCGCATTGGCGATGAGGATGTCGATGCGGCCGAGTTCGGCCAGCCCCCGCGCGACGGCCGCATCGAGTTGATCTTGGGAGCGGACGTCGGCCTGAACGCTGACAACCCGGCGGTCGAGGTCTTCGACGGCGGCGGCGGTGGTGGCGAGATCGTCCGGCGTCGCCATCGGGTAGCGGACGGTCGAGATCTGCTCGGCGATGTCGATGGCGATGATGTCGGCCCCGTGGCGGGCGAGGGTGAGGGCGTGGGCCCGCCCCTGGCCCCGGGCGGCACCGGTGACCAGCGCGACCTTGCCGTCGAGTGAACCCATGTCTGCTCCTCTGCTTGCGCCCGGGTAAACAGAGATTCCCCTGATTTTGTTGAGGGTTCTCGGTCAGGCTTTCTTTTGGCACTGGGTGTTGATATCTTGGCTCAAGCCAGCTTACAAGGGAGAACTCCGATGGCCAATGACTGGTTCGAGACGGTTGCCGAGGCCCAGCGCCGAGCCAAGAAGCGGCTCCCCAAGTCGGTGTACGGCGCGCTCGTGGCCGGGTCCGAACGCGGCCTGACCGTCGACGACAACACGGCCGCCTTCAGCGAGCTGGGCTTCGCACCGCACGTCGCCGACCTGTCGGCCAAGCGCGAGCTGAGCACCGAGATCATGGGACAGCCGATCTCGATGCCGGTGATGATCTCGCCGACCGGCGTGCAGGCGGTGCATCCCGAGGGCGAGGTCGCGGTGGCCCGCGCCGCCGCCGCCCGCGGCATCACGATGGGACTCAGCTCGTTCGCCAGCAAGTCGATCGAAGAGGTCGCGGCCGTCAATGCGCAGACGTTCTTCCAGATGTACTGGGTCGGCTCGCGCGACACGCTCGTGCACCGCATGGAGCGCGCGCGCGCCGCCGGCGCGGTCGGGTTGATCATCACCCTCGACTGGTCGTTCGCCAACGGGCGCGACTGGGGCAGCCCGTCCATCCCGGAGAAGATGGACCTCAAGACGATGATCAAGTTCTCACCCGAGGGGCTGACCCGGCCGAGGTGGCTCTACGACTTCGCCAAGACCGGTCACGTCCCCGATCTCACGACGCCGAACCTGACCCCACCCGGCGGTGTCGCGCCGACCTTCTTCGGGGCGTACGGCGAGTGGATGCAGACCGAGCTGCCGACCTGGGAGGACGTCGCCTGGCTGCGCGAGCAGTGGGGCGGACCGTTCATGCTCAAGGGCATCACCCGGGTCGACGACGCCAAGCGGGCCGTCGACGCGGGCGTCACGGCGATCTCGGTGTCGAACCACGGCGGCAACAACCTCGACGGCACGCCGGCGACGATCCGGGTCCTGCCCGCGGTCGCGCAGGCGGTCGGCGACCAGGTCGAGGTCGTGCTCGACGGCGGGATCAGGCGCGGCGGTGACGTGGTGAAGGCGCTCGCCCTGGGCGCCCGCGCGGTCATGATCGGCCGCGCCTACCTCTGGGGCCTCGCGGCCAATGGCCAGGCCGGCGTCGAGAACGTGCTCGACATCCTGCGGGGCGGCATCGATTCGGCGATCCTCGGGCTGGGCCACTCGTCGATCCACGAACTGGGCCCCGACGACGTGGTCGTGCCGCCGGGCTTCGTCCGCAACCTGGGCGTGACGCCCTAGCTTCGGCCGCCGCGGTAGCTCAGCTTGCGCCGACGTGGGTTCGGACGCGGCGTCTGCTCGTCCGACGCGAGCGTCAGGAGCACCGAGGCGTCCTCGTCCGATCCCCAGACTCGAGCGATCCGCCACTCGGCGCCTTGCCGTACGAGCGCGTGCTCACGAGCCGGAACGTGGGCGAGGTCTTCGACCCACGGATCGAGGATCTCGCCGTCGACGTAGAACGTGCACTTCATCTTCTCGACGATAAGAGGCGCAAGCGACGCCAACGCTTCGATCATGTGAACATCAGAGCCCATCCTCGAGCCGCTCAGCCGGATTTCTCAGCCGGGCGACGGCACCGTGGACCGATGAACGTCGCAACGCGCTGGACGGCCGGTGTCCTGCTCGGGCTCTACGCCCTCGTCATCGCCCGGCTGACCCTGGCGCCGGCCGCGTCAGAGACCGGGACGTTCGGGCTGTTGAACCGGATCATGACCCACGCCTCGGACGGCCGCCTGGACTGGACGCAGACCGAGGTGCTGGCCAACATCGCGTTGTTCGTCCCGGCCGGGTTCCTGCTCGCGATCGTATTGGGACGGGCCTGGCTCAGCGCGCTGCTGTGCGTCGCGGCGTCCGTGGCGATCGAACTGGCGCAGCAGCGTTACCTGCCCAGTCGGGTCCCCTCGATCGCCGACGTCGAACACAACGGCCTGGGCGGGGCGATCGGTGCCCTGCTGGCCTGGCCGTTGGCTCGGCGGCGCCCTTCGCCGGCTCCGTCGTACCCGCCCCGTCAGCTCAGCGCGCGCTGATCGCCGCTCGGCTCGCACGAGAAGCGATCGCGCTCGAACGGCGGATCGACGGGCAACCGGGCCCATACCTGCTTGCCGACGTCGGCCGGCTGAACGCCCCAGCCGGTGGCCATCCGCGAGACGATCACCAGCCCCCGGCCGCGCTCGTCGGTCTCGGTCGGCGCGACCACCGTCGGCGTGCCGGGCGCGTCGTCCTCGACCACCACGGTCGTCGACGTGTGGTGCACGTCCAGGCGCAGGATGAGCCGGCTGGACTGGGCGTCGACGGCATTGGCGACCAGCTCGCTGGTCACGAGCACGACATCGTCGACGACGGGCGCGGCGTCGTTGCCGAGGAGTTCGCTGAACGTGGACTGGACGAACCGGCGCGCCTGACGCGGCGCATCATGACCGCTTGCCAGCGTCGTGGTCCGCTCCCAGCACATCCGAGTCCCTCGCTTCGTCGTGCTTACGGTCTACCCGTATCGGCGGGTTAGTCACCCGATTCGCCGAACGAATGACGTTCACCAGACCACGGCCTGGTCGAACGTCGTGTACTCGTGCGATCCGCGGTGGTCGCGGCCACGAGCACAGCGGACCCGACGGTGCAGGAACGGATCGAAATGGCGTCTCGGGCAGCGTCCACCCGTACGCAACCATTCGAGAATGCGTCGACGATGCATGTCCCACCTCCGGCCTCTGACGAGGACGCGGGGTCTGGGCGTCTGACGCGGACTTCCTACCCGGAAATCGTGCGGCTGAATCTAGTCCTCTCGACGGTCGGCGACCAGCCGGGAAACCGTTCGCGGCCGGACGGGCGTCACGTTATGTTCTGGGTCCGAACGAGTAGAGGATCCCGCCGTGTCAGCTCGGTCCGCCGGCCACGGCCGTGGCGGTCTGCTCGCCGTGAGCGGGGGCGCACTCCTGTGGGGCACCGCCGGGGTGGTGGTGCACGTGATCGCCCAGCGCAGCGGGCTCGGGGCGGTGTCCATCGGCTGCTTCCGGCTGATCTTCGCCGCGGTCGCCCTGGTCTCGGTCGTCCGGCTGGGCGCGGTGCGCCGAGTCCGGGCGTTGCGCAGCGAGCATCGCTGGGGCCTGGTGTTGTCGGGCGTCGGCCTCGGGGCGTACCAGGCGCTCTACTTCATCGGGGTGCAGGACGTCGGGGTGAGCGTCTCGACGCTGGTCAGCCTCGGCGTCGCGCCCGTCGCGATCACCGTCGCCACGTCGATCGTGCGACGCGCCTGGCCGGCCGGGCGATCGCTGCTCACCCTGGTGCTCGCGATCGTCGGGCTGGCGATGGTGTCGCTGTCGGCGGGCGGGGCGGCCGGTCCGCACCCGCTGACCGGCGTGCTGGCGTCGGTGGCCTCCGGTCTCGGCTACGCCGGCTACACCCTGCTCGGGCGGCGGCTCGTCGTGCACGTCGACACGATGCTGCTCGCGACGTCGACCAGCGTGGTCGGCGCGGTGGTGCTGCTGCCGATCGGTCTGGTCGAGGGCATGGCGGTGCACGACGGCGTGAGCATTCTCTGGCTGATCTACCTCGGTGTGTTCACCACCGCGCTGGCCTACGCCTTGTTCTATGCGGGCCTGCGATCGACGCCGCCCGAGGTCGCCGCGGTGCTGACGCTGCTCGAGCCACTGGCCGCCGCGATCCTGGCCGTCGTCCTGCTGCACGAGCACCTCGCGCCGCTGGGGGTCGTCGGCGGCGCCTTGATGTTGGTCGCCATCGCCGTGCTGTACCTGCGGCGCCCGTCCGCCGACGAGCACCAGCTGGCTGGTCGGTGATCTAGTCGGTGATGGCGTGTCCGCCGTTCCAGCCGTGCCAGCGCTCGATGTGCAGGTGGGTGCTCACGCGCGGGCTCTCGCGGTTGCGGTACGGCTCGCCGGTGTAGTGCCGCGAGATGCGGTCGATGTCGCGCAGGCCCTCGTCGTCACGGATGGGACCGATGCGTCCCTGCACGCTGACCTGGGTGTACCAGTTGTCCTTGGCCAGGGCGGTCAGCGAGACCCGGGGATCGCGCCGCAGGTGCTCGAGCCGGGCGCGGCCGGAATCCAGGCCCAGCAGGATCGTCCCGTCGGGCTCGAGCAGGTACCAGGTCGCGACCGTCACCGGTCGCCCGTCGGCCGCGATCGTCGCCATGACGGCCGGGTTGGGCTGGGCCAGCAATTCCAGGAGTCCGCTGGGCAGCGGTGTGGTCGGCATGGGCACCTCCGAAGTCGTTCACACCCTATCCGGCGAGCGGTGGACCACTGTCCGTGGTTCGACTTCACCGGACCTTTATTCGTGGTACTTTCCTCACGCGCTCGTCACATGACTTGAGTCGCCACAAACGGGGTAGCAGACGGGATCGCGCGTGGCTGGCTCCGCCCCCGGCAATTCGATCCTCGGCCGGACGCTCCGCGACACTGCGCGCTTCTACCGGCAAGCCTGGTGGCGCGTCGCGGCCGTGACATTCCTGACCGGCGTCGTCCTGGCCGTCGCGCTCTTTGCGCTGATGAAGCTCGCGACCGTCGTGATCACGTCGCTGCGCAGTGAGTTCGTCCACGACGGCCGGTTGCAGGCTGTGCCGGTCGCCGTCGCGACCGCCGCCATCGTCGCGGTGTTCCTGCTCGTCTGCCTGCCGATCCTGTTGGCCGGCATGGCCGCGGTCGTCCGGGTGACCGACGACCAGCTCAGTGGCCGGCGTCCGCAGATCCTCCGCTCGTTCGTACGCAGTCTCTGGCTCGGACCGCAGCTGTTCGTCAGCGGCGTGATCGCCGGAATCGTGCTCGCGCTGCTCGTGATCGCGGCGCCGTTGCTGAGCGCGCTCGGCCTCGTCGCTCTGATCGCGACGCCCGCCGTCCGGCTGGCCGCCCGCCGCTGGCCCGTCCTTGCTCGGCGCTGGCCGTCGGTGCGTTCGCTGGTCTGGGTCGCCGTTCCGTTCGGACTCGCGGTGCGCTGGCTGGCCCAGACCCTGCTCTTCCTGCCGGCCGCCGCGCTCGGCCAGGCCCGGCGTCGCGACCTGCTGCGCCGGGCATCCGGCGCCGCATCCGGTCGTCGGCCGGTGATCGTCGGCCTGTTCGTGGCGGGGCTCGTGGCCAGTCTCGTGATCGAGGGCGGCCTGACCTACATGGCGTTCCTGCTGTGGTCGCTCAAGGGGGCGGCGATCGGCCAGGGCGCGGCCCAGCTCGTCTTCCTCGCGCTGCCCGTCGTGATCCTGACCGTCCTGTTCCGGTTGAGCGAGGCCAGCAAGGACGGCGGGTTGCCGACCTCGACGACCGCGGCCTACGCGGTGGGCGCCGGCCCGGCCCCGATGCTTGCCGACGTCGCGATGGTGATGCTGCCGTCCCGGCGTACTCGTCGCCGCGTCGCCGTGATCATGCCGGCGGTGCTGCTGCTGGCCGGCCTGGCCGGACCGATCGCCACCGCGCAGGCCGACGGCTTCACCGTCATCCCGGCCGGTTCGATCACCCTCACCGTCAACTCCGCCGCCGACGACACCGACAGCGGCACCGTCGCCGCCGAGTCGGCCAACTGCCTCGCCGGCAGCGGCACGTGCACCCTGCGCGCCGCGATCGCCGAAGCGTCGTCGCTGTCGAATGGCGGGGTCTACGGCGCGATCACGATCACCTTCTCGGGGGACACCGCGGTCGACGTCAGCGCGAACTCACCGTTGACCTTCAACGACGCCAACGGAGGCGACGGTGGCGACGGCGGTTCGTTCGGCGGTCGGCTCACCATCGACGCGTCCGGGCACAACGTCACGATCGACGGTCAGGGCGCCTCGCAGGACGTCGTGCTGTTCAGCCACAGCTGGAGCTTCACGCTGCGCGATCTCGAGATCAAGAACGGGGTGGCGGACGCCGCGGGCAACGATGTGGGTGGGGGACTGTCCATCTCGGGCGCCGGCACGAACGCACTCGACGCCGACACCTTCGACGGCAACGAGGCGGCCGACGGCGGCGGCGCCGTCTACAGCTCCGGCGTGCTCACCGTGGTGAACTCGACCTTCGCCGACAACTCGGTGGGCACCGACGACGACGACATTCCCAACGGCGGCGCCGACCTCTACAACTCCTCGCACCTGACGGTGAACAACTCGACGTTCGCCAACTCGACCAACGGCTCGATCTTCAACTTCGGCACCGCCGGCTACACGATGACCGTCGACAACTCGCTGTTCGCGATCAGCGCCGACACCGCGAACGGCCACTTCGACTGCACCGGCCAGGGCATCAGCGGCCTGGACAACGTCATCACCCACGGCGACACGACCTGCCCCGGTTCGATCGCCGACACCGGCCCGTCGGTCGGGCCGCTCGCTCGCGTCGCGCAGGGCACGCCACCGGTCTACAGCCTGGCCATGGCGACGCCCGGCAATCCGGTGAACGCCGCCCAGGCCGCGGGTGGCGTCGGCTCGGGCGCGGTCGCCTGCGCGGGCACCGACGAGCGCGGTGCGGCCCGGCCGTCGATCGGCTGCGACGCCGGCGCCTACCAATACGTCGCGACCACGACGACCACGGTCAGTTCGGACGACAACCCGGCGGTGTTCGGCGACTCGGTCGATCTGACGGCCGCCGTGCGCCTGAGCCACGAGGCGGTCGTCCCGCGCTACGGCAGTGTCCAGTTCTCGATCGACGGCGCCGCGGCCGGCGGCCCGGTCACTCTCGACCAGAACGGCAACGCGACCTACTCGACGACGGCCCTGACGACCGGGTCGCACCAGGTCAGCGCCGTCTACACCTCGATCGAGCCGACGGTCTATTCCGACAGCCAGACGGCGAGCGCGTTCACCCAGACGGTGAACGCCGGAGGCACGCTCGTCACGGTCGCCTCGTCGGCCAACCCGGCTCCGGTCGGCACCGCCGTCGGACTCACGGTCACCGCGACGGGCGGCGGCACGACTCCCACCGGCACGATCACCGTCCTCGACATGACGGCCGGTACGCCCGGAGTAGCCCTCGTCACCGACCTGGCCCTCGACGCGAACGGGACGGCGACCGTCACGACCTCGACCCTCACGGCCGGCGACCACCAGCTGGTCGCCAAGTACTCGGGTGACGCCAACAACGCGGCGTCGACCTCAGCCGTCTTCGACCAGGACGTCCAGGCGCTGAGCTCGCTCTCGGTCACGGCCGTGGTCCCGACGGCGATCTTCGGCACCCGCGTGGGCTACTCGGCGACGGTTGCCTCGACGGTTGCGGGCGTCACGCCGACCGGCTGGGTCGACTTCACCTACACCGCGACCGACGGCACCCACGTCGACTCCGAACCGCTCGACGCGAACGGCACGGCCACCGAGACGGCGGCGATCATGCCCGCCGGCACCGACGGACTGAGCGCGAAGTATCGCGGCGACGCCAGCTACGGACCCAGCAGTCCCGTGACAGCCAGCGTCCGGATCACGCCGGCCGCCACGAGTGGCGCCGTCTCGTTCGCGCCCGCCGCGGCCGGCTACGGCGTGCCCGTCGCCGTCTCGGCCGTCGTCACCAACACCGACACCAGCGCCGACCCCGCCGGCTCGGTTGCGTTCTCGACCACGAGCGGCGTCATCGGAACCGCGGCCCTCGTCGGCAACGGCAACGGCACGTCGACCGCGACGTACACCACCACGCTCGGCCAACTGCCGGTGGGCGATGACGCCGTGGCCGCGGCCTACACGCCGAGTGCCGACTTCGCCGGGTCGACGCCGACGCCGTCGTCCATCACGATCGGTACCGCTCCGACGGCCGTCGCGCTGAGCTCGGACGCGAACCCGGCGGCGTACGGCCAGGCGTTGCACCTCACCGCGACCGTGACCGCGACCGGCGGCTCGACCGCCATCCCGAGCGGGACGGTCACCTTCACCGACGGCATCACCGCTCTCGGCTCGGCCGTCCTGGCCAACGGGGTGGCGGTGCTCGGCGCATCGACGCTCGACGTCGGCGCGCACTCGATCATCGCGTCGTTCGCGCCGGCCGGCGCCTACGACGGATCGACGTCGTCGGCCCTGTCGCAGTCGATCACCTCGAGCGCCACCACGACGACGCTCACCGTGACCGGCGCCGGTGGCTACGGCGCCACGGTCGGGCTGTCGGTGGCGGTCGCTGCCACCAGCCCCGGCGGCGGCACCCCGACCGGCACGGTGACGATCACCGACGGCGGGACCGTTGTTGCGACGTCCCCACTGGTCGGCGGCGAGGCCACGGCCGATCTGGTCGCTCCCGCGATCGGCGTGCACCACTACCTCGCCACCTATTCGGGCAACACCAGCTACGGCGGTTCGACGAGCGCCTCGGACTTCATCGTGACGCCCGCCTCGACGTCGACCGCGCTGACGTTCGACCAGCCGTCGTCGGTGATCGGCGACCCGGTGACGATGAGCGCGACCGTGACCGACACGAGCCTCGCCAGCAACCTGGCGCCGGCGGGCACGGTCACGTTCTCCTACAACGGCACCGTGATCGGCACGGCCGACGTGACGCCGACCGGACCGACGACGGGCGTCGCCACGCTGACGACGACCGCGCTGCCGCAGTCGTCCTTCTACCCGCACGGCCTGCCGATGCTGGCCCAGTACAACCCGACGCCGAACTTCACCGCGTCGGCCGACAACCAGTACTACGACGTGGCGCAGGGCATCGCGGCGGTGACGCTCTCGGCCGGGCCGGCCAGTGTCGGCTCGCCCTTGACGCTGACGTCGACGGTCACCGCCGCCACCGGTCAGGGCAGTCCGGCCGGGATGGTGATCTTCACCGAGAACGGCGAGGGCGTCGGCCAGGCGACGGTCGTCAACGGCGTCGCGTCGATCTCGGGTCTGCAGCTGCGACCGGGTGATTACGTCTTCATCGCGACGTTCTACCCGGACACCGTGCACGGCGACTTCGACTTCGTGGCCGGCAACCCCGCGGTGATCAACATCCAGCTGGGTCAGGGCGTCCTGCCGATCTCGATCAGCCAGTCGGCCGCGGGCCCGATCGCGTACGGCGCGACCGACACGCTCACGTCGGCGTTGTCCGGCTACAGCGGGCCGATCACGCCCGGCGGCACCGTGACGTTCTTCGCGGTCGGGCCGCAGGGCACGACCGCGTTGGGCGCGGCGCCGGTCCTCCTGAGCGGGCAGGCGTCCCTGGCCGTGTCGAACATCCCCGGCGGCGCGCAGAGCCTCGTCGCCTCGTACTCCGGTGACGCCGACTACGCAGCGGTCTCGTCGGCCGGCCTGCCGGAGACGGTGACGGCGGCGCCGACCCTCACGACCGTCACCGCGACCTCGACACCGAGCTACATCAACGAGCCGATCCTGGTCGTCGCGCGCGTCACCGATCCGAGCACCGGGATGCAGCCGACCGGAACGGTGACGTTCACCGAGAACGGCCAGCCGGTCGGCCTGCCGATCTCGCTCAACTCGTTCGGGCAGGCGGTGTACCCGTTCACGCCGTCGGCCATCGGCACCGACGAGTTCGACGCCGTCTTCACCCCGGCCGACGCCGACTTCGCGTCGTCGGACGGTTCGCTGTCGCAGTCGGTGATCGCGCTGCCGGATGCCGTCCAGCTGACGAGCGCCTCCCCGCTACTTCCGGTGGGCGTCCCCACCACGGTGAACGTGCTCATCGACACGAGCGGCGTCGGCCAGCTGTTCGGCAGCTCGACGCCGCCGCGAGGTGACGTCGTCGTGTCGGACGCGGCGGGTCCGGTGTGCACGGCACCGCTCGCTCCGGGTGGGCCGCTGGCCGGCGATGCCGTCGGCAGCTGCCAGGCGATCTTCGCGACGGCCGGCTCGCAGACGCTGACCGCGACCTACGAGGGCGACGACTACTGGGCCGGTGCGACCTCGCAGCCGTTGTTCGTCCTGGTGCAGCGCCTAGCGCCGACGGTCTCGTTCACCGCCGATCCGGCGGTCACCGGCATGCCCTCGACCGTGCACTGGTCGGTGCTCGGCCCGCGCGACGGCACCGTCACCGTCTCGCTGAACGGCACGGTGATCTGCACGTCGAGCGCGGTCACCGGATCGTGTACGTACACCTATCCGTTCAACTTCCGTTCGCAGGCCGAGCTCACGCTGCAGTACTCCGGCAACGCGGGTTGGCTGCCCGCGCAGGCGAGCACCACCCAGACCGTGACGGCCTGCGTGCCGTTCACGGCGCCGACCGTGTCGCCCGCCGGAGCCGGCACGATCACCACGCTGACGGCGCCCAACTGCGACAACGGCACCGGCTACCTCGAAGGCTCCGGCATCCTCTACGTCGAGACACCGGCCCCCGGCTGGTCGCTGAACTTCTGGCTGTTCTCCGACGGACACGACGCGTTGACGCAGGACGTCGTCCGCTACCCCGGGCCGACCACCGAGATGGCCTACTTCAACGTCGTCTGCACGCCGGTGAGCTTCGGCGGCACCAACTCCGGCGGCCTGTCGCAGCTGGTCCGCTCGTCGGTCGAACCGAACTGCGGTCCACTGCCGCACGAGTGGACCTACAACATCGACGGCTCGCAGACGGGCCTGTTCGTCCCCGGCACGACGATCACCCTGACCGAGCAGTCACCGCCGACGCCGGCGTCGGGCATCCCTCAGGTGTTCGCGAACTGGAGCGGTGAGCCCGACCCGACGACGGCGTACGACGCGTCGATCACGTTCAGGGTGCCGACCGGATCGGGTTACTCGATCTACTCGCACTACGCCAACCTCTGCTATCACGGCATCACCTTCCCCGCGCCCGCCGGCGGCACGGCCACCCTCGGTCCCACCAACTGCTCCGACCGCACCGGCGCGGGTTATCTGCCGTTCAGCCGGGTGGCGGTGAGCACGAAGCCGATCGGCAGCGCGTACTTCACCGGCTGGTTCGGGTCGAGCCTGACCACGACCACGTCGGGGCTGACCGGCGCCACCGGCGTCCTCACGATCACCGGCGACCAGTCCTACGTCCGGGCGTCGTACAACAGCTGCGTGCAGCTCACGGCGGGAGCGACCGGCGTCCTGACCAATGGCAACCAGATGGGTTCGGCCACGGCGACGCCCACCGGCAACTGCCCGAACCAGGGTGCGGGCTGGTACACACCGGGATCGCTGGTGGTGCTGAAGGCGTCCCCGACCTGGTTCGGAGTCAACTTCGTCGGCTGGACGGGCCCGGTCGCGAGCAACGCGACGTTCGCCGACAACTACGTGATCGTCAACGGCCCGACGACCGTCGCGGCCAACTTCAACGAGGTGAACGGCTGCCAGCCGCTGACCCTGACCTCGATCCCGCCTGGCTCGACCACGATCTCCACGTCGTTCGACTATCCGCCGCTGCAGAACTGCCCGGCCGGCCAGTACGACCAGTCAGCGGCCGGCGGCGACGCGAGCGTGCCACTGACGTTGACGGCCACGGCCACCGGCGGGAACCCGATCATCGGCTTCACCGGGACGACGTCGAAGGAGGACCGCGACGGCAACACGCCGGCCTACAACTACACCGGCACGACGCAGAACCCGCTCGGCGCCGCCATCCTCGGACCGTCCTCGTTCACCGCATGGGCCTGTGAATACGTCGACGCCGAGGTGACGTTGATCAGCCCGAACGGCACCCGGCACACGTCGCCCGCACCATCGGGCGCCGACTTCGTCGATGCGACGCCGGGCCCGGACTGCCCGATCGGCGCGAGCATGTACACCGTCGGTCAGGTGACCTTCCCGGCGGCCAACGCTCCCACGGACGGCTACTCGTTCGCCGGCTGGTCGGGCGCGATCACCGGCACGAACCCGTACCCGACGACACCGGTCGTCCTCGACGGCACCACCAAGCAGGTCACGATCACGGCCACCTACAACGTGAAGTGCTACGCGCTGTCGTCCAACTTCGACGACCTGGCCGTCAGCCCGGCACCCAACTGCCCGGACGCCCCGGCCGGCTCGCACTCCTACATCGGTGGGACGGTCGTCACCTTCCAGGCGACCGGCCACGGTGACGACGTCTTCCGCGGCTGGACCGGCGACGGCACCGCCGCCGGCGCGTACGCCTACGTGACCATGGACGCCGATCACGGTGTCTACGCCGACTACACCGCCAAGAGCGTCGGCGAGAAGATCACGGCGGTTGCCGACTCGGTCGGCAACGATGTCGCGATCGGCGCCAAGAAGCTCGTCGGCGTCGTCTCGGCCGTGGTGGGCGGACTGGTGATGGGCGACAACCCGATCACCGCCATCGGTGGCCTGGTCGTGCTGCTCGGCGAGGGCGTGCAGGCGATCGCCAACGCGCTGGGCGTCTCGTCGGCCGGCCTCACCGCGTTCGAGGGCGGCATCCTCGACATCTCCGAGATGCTGACCTATCTGAACTCGACCTCGCAGTGCGCGACCGTGTGGGCCGCGGCCGGCAACTCGGACTCGGCGACCAGTGCGTCGTCCACTGCCGAGGGGCAAGCCGGCAGCGCGATCGCCAAGGACGCGTTGACGACCCAGCAAGCCGCGGACAAGGCCGCTGCCCAGGCCGCTCAGGATGCGGCGATCGAGTCCGCCTACGACGCCGAGACGACCTCGCTGGTCGGGCAACCGTTCGCGACCACGACGGTCAGCCGGACGCAGGCCGCGCTCGACGCGCTCAAGGCCAACAGCACCGTCCAGAGCGTCAGTGCGGCGGCCGACGACGCCAAGAAACTGGCCGGACGGCTGGGTCCGGTCGCGGCGGTCGGCGGCTCGATCTACTCGGAGGTCTCGAACGGTTCGGGGTCGGGCTGGGACAGCTCGGCGAGCGCCGCCTGGACCGGCGGTGGCGACGCCTACATGCGGTGCATGGAAGAAGCCGTACCGCCCTACTTCGGCCTGCCGCCAGCGCCCTGACGGATCTGCGGCTGGCTGCCCTGATCCCCGGCGCGGTTCAATCGCAGGATGAACGCGGAACTTTTCCGGCGTATCCGGGCCGATCTCTGGCATCCGCCCCGCACCCACGGCGAGATCCAGAAGGACCGCGTCGTCGGGCCGCTCGAACTGTTCTACGACCTGGCGGTGGTGCTGCTCGTCGCGCAGGCCGCGCACCGGTTGGCCGCGCATCTCGACTGGCACGGGGTCGGCGAGTTCCTGGTGCTGTTCACGCTCGTCTGGATCGCCTGGTTCAACGCCACGCTGCATCACGAGTTGCACGGGCGTGAGGACGTCCGCAGCCGGGGTGCCTTTCTCGTTCAGATCCTGCTGCTGGTCCCGCTGGGGGCGTTCATCCCGGAGGCCGGCGGCCGGGACGGGCGGGCGTTCGCGATCGACGCCGCGCTGCTGTTCGGCTTCATCGCGCTGCTCTGGTGGACGGTGGAACGCACCGACTCCGACCAGTTCAGGGGGACGTCGCGGCGCTACGTGACGGTGACGTCGACGGCCGCGGTGGTGCTGGCCGTATCGGCGCTGCTGCCGGACGATGCCCGAACGATCACCTGGGCCGTGGTGGCGGCGCTCTACGTGGTCGCGATCAGTCTGGTATTTCTCCGCGCACCATCCGGCGTGATCACGACCGCGATGCAGGTCACCGACGCATTGACCGAGCGCTTCGGTGCGTTCGTGATCATCGTGCTCGGCGAGACGTTGACCGGAGTCGTGTCCGGGCTCTCGGGGGATCCGACCAACCCGAAACGTCTGGCCGTGGGTCTGGTCGGGGTGTTGATCGGCTTCGGTTCGTGGTGGACCTACTTCGACTTCGCCGGTCACCGCAAGCCCGCCGCCGGGCCCAGAGCCACCGTGGCCTGGTTGTTCGCGCACCTGCCACTGACGGCCGCGATCGCCGCGATGGGGGCGACCATCACTCGCCTGGTCGAGGAGTCCGGAACCGCCCGCGCGCCCGGCCCGACCGGCTGGCTGCTCGGCGGTGGGGCCTGCGTGCTGCTGGCCGCGACGGCCTGGCTGCTCACCACCCTGCAGGACTGGACCGATCAGTCGTGGCTGCTGCGGCCCCTGGCCGGCGCGTGCCTGCTGGCTGGAGCGGCCGCTCTCGGCGTTGCCGCGTTGCGTCCGGCGCCGCTCGTCCTCGTCGTCCTGCTGGTGATCGTGTTCGCCGCGCCGTGGACGTTCGCGGTCGTCCGGCGCGCCGGGCGGCCGGATCGGACGGATGCCGACCAACCGGCCCGATGATGGAGCCGTGACGCACCCGCCTGCCGCCGAATCGCCGCGCGCCCTGCCGGCGATCACGCCCGATCGCGTGCCGTCGTTGTCGATCATCGAGGACGCCCTGCAGCGCGAGGACGACTCCTACCGCGACCGGGCGAACGGGCTCGACACCAAAGCCGGCGTCATCCTCAGCGCCGCCGGAGTGATCGTCACCCTCGTCGGCATCCACTCGAGCATCGCGGGCCTCGTCGGGCAGCTCATCGCCATCGCCTCGGGGGCCGCGGCCGTCTGGACCCTCGCCCCCCGCGTCGACAAGGCCATCGGCCCACGGCAACTGCGCGACCGCTACCTGCAGATCGACGCGCTCACGACGCGGCTGATCGTGCTCAACACCCGCATCGACCTGCACGAGCGCAACGAGAAGCGGCTGTTCGACAAGGCGTTCCGCATGAAGATCGCCGCCGGCCTCCTGCTCGGATCGGCCGCGGCCATCGGGGTCGGCGGTATCCTCAACGTCATCTGGCATTAGGGAGCACCGGGATGACAGCGCAACCAGAGCCTGCAGACGAGCCGCTCGACATTGCCTCCCTGTACCCGGCCGACCCCGAGTTGATGGTCAGCCCCGAAGGCGACAGTCAGGGACTCAAAGAACTCAAGGAGCACGCCCAGGAGCGCATCGACCACGGACGCGCGTCATGAGCGAGGAGGAGACCACCCCACCGGCGGTTGAACCGGCCCCGCCCGCGCCACTGCCACCCGAGTTCTTGAAGGCCGATCCCGGCATCCTCGTCGACCACGTGGCCGAGATCAGCCGTCCGGTCGACGACGACGACGGACTTGATCTGACATCACGCGCCGCCAAATCCGTTCGTGTCGAGTTCTGTCTCGATACCGTCCACGGCAGTCTCGACATCGACAGCGTCGTACTGGCCTGACGATGGCGCGTAGCACCGTCTGACTCGGTACCGCGAAGAGGGAGCCGCCGGCCAAGACGCTTCCAGGGCCGGGAATCCAGGGGTACTGATTGGAGCGGGTGACGGGAATCGAACCCGCGCAATCTGCTTGGGAATCAACGCCGTGACCTTTTAGACCCCTTTGACCCCGGGGGACCGGGCGCGTACTTCCCGGAAAACGGGGCCGGTGAGTGCCCGTGAGGCACCCCGGTTCACTTGTGCTTATCGCACGGTTATCGCACGCCGCCAGTGTGCTCCTCTCTTGGCCAGCGCCGCCGGCGCTGAGTGCCTGGATCGTTGTTTCTGGGGTCGCCTCAGGCTAGCGACGATCCGATAAGTGCCGCAGCCGAGAGGCGAACATTCGCCCTGCTGCGCACCGGCAGAACCCTTCGACTGACCTGGATGAATGACTCCCGGGAAAGCCGAAGGCCGCCCCTCAAACTCTTGGCGGAGTGGGGCGGCCGGTGGCGCTAACAAGCTAGGTCAGAGGCTACCTGAACAGCCTCCCGCCGGACAGTCACGCGCAGGCGTGTTGTGTTTGGCGTGCCCGGGCAGCTCGCTGGTCCCCGGGTCGTATCGAAGTCCAGCGCCCCGGCATCCGCGTTGAGCGCATCGGTCGGGTGGGCGCCGTTGCGGGGGGCCGAGTCGGGGTGGCAGCCGAGGCGTGAGTGCGGGTGCCCGTAGTCAACTGGATCAGCACGTCGACGACGCGTTGGCCGGGTACGTGAGTCCCGGCTGGAACACGGTGGGCCCAGCGTCGGTGTCACGTCGCACCGCGATCTGCAGGCGTCCCCAGCAAAAGCAGACTCGAATGTGAGTCGATTGGGTGGGCGGGTTGCGTAGAGCGTGCTGAACATGCCGCCCCAGCGCAGCGGTAATGCACTGCGCCCAAGTGAACTCCCTCGACCATCAAGGAACCGAACTGTTCGCGTGGCCAAACCCGCGCCATGGGCCACGTGCGCCCACCACCCGGGCAGCCCATCCAACGATCCAGCGCCAACACCGAAGACGAAGAACAGCACCGACGAGGGGCCGCCCACCGGCACCCCGGTACGCCGCCCCGCCACGACCCAGCCCCCAGAGCGGCACCGCCACCAGCCGCCTTCCGGGACGGCCGGCCCGCAGGGTCGGTCGTGGCTGGGGTGTGGGGCGAGAGCCCCGCCGGAACCGAAGGTTCCGTAACGCGCACGCGCGCGAGAGATCGATTAGTGCCGCGCGATGCCCACGAGACGCGATTCATGCTGCGTAGTGTCGGCAATTTCGTGCGCAGCTAGGTGCCCGAGGACATGTAGGCGGCGAGGATGTAGTTGGGGTGCCGGTCGAGGTTGGTGCGGGCTCGGTCGTAGCGCATGGTGGTGCGCGGGTCGGCGTGGCGGGCCGCGATCTGGGTGTCGCGCAGGTCGACGCCGGCGTCGAGCATGGTGGTGACGAAGGTGTGGCGCAGCATGTGCGGGTGCATGCGGGCGATCCGGACGCCGGCGGTCTGCTGCAGGCGGCGTAGCCGGCGGGTGGCGGCGTGCCGGTCCATCCGGCGTGCCTTGGCGGTTGAGCAGCAACGGGCCGCCGGTCGCGGTCGCCGATCGCGCGGTCGACGGCGCGGGCCACCGCCGGCGGGAGCGGCACGAGCACGATCTTGTGTCCTTTGCCGACGACCCGCAGCACGCGGTGGCCGTGTTCTTCGCCGAGGTCGGCGATGTCCAGGCTGGTGGCCTCGAAGATCCGCAGTCCCAGCAGCCCGAGCAGGCACACCAACGCGAAGTCGAAGTCGTTGGGCGAGAGCCGCGGCCGGCGGTGAGCATCGCCTCGAACTGCAGATGGCTCAACCCCAGCGTCGGTGACTGCGGCGAGCACGTTCGGGCGGCGCACGTACTCGGCCGGGGAGTGCTCGAGGACGCCGTCGATGACGCACGTCCGGTAGAAGCCGGCGACCACGGCCATCCGCCGTGACACGGTGCTCGCCGCGTAGCGGCGCTGCTCCTGCATCCACCGCACGTACAGCTCGACGTGCGGCCGCTGCGCAGCCAGCGGATCCAGGCCCCGCTCGGCGCACCAATACAGGTAGGCCCGCAGATCGGATTCGGTGTGCACCCGCGACTGGCCCTTGTACCGGGCGAGGTACGCCGCGGCCGCCAAACGCAGCCGGCCGTAGTCGGAGGGGAAGACAATCTCAGAGGCAACGAATGTAGTCATCACCCGACCGTGGCCCACAGAAATCAGTCGGTCCAGAACCTCACATCGAAGGCCGAGAATCGCCCTCTCATGTCGAGATCCGGTAGACCTACCCCTAAATCCGGAGTAGCTTGCTCTCGTGGATACGCGGCAGCTCATCAAGGGTGTCTTGCCGGTTGCCACGCTGGCCGTCATAGAACGCGAGGATTCCTACGGCTACGAAATCCTGAGCGAACTCCGGGCCGCCGGCCTGGACACGGTCGGCGATGCGTCGGTCTACGGCACGCTTCAGCGCCTTTACGACGCTGGCCACCTTTCTTCGTATCAAGTGGCCTCGGACACGGGACCGAGCCGCCGTTACTACTCCCTCACGACGGCCGGGCAGGCTGCGCTCAAAGAAGGACGCGACCGGTGGGGCGTGTTTCACCAGGCTGTTTCCCGACTGCTGCACCCTGGGGCCGTGGTCTCGAGCCAACCGTCGGTCTCTTCTGCGCGAACGGCCTACGTCCGGGACTACGTTCAGACGGTCGAGCACGAGTTCCGCGATCTGCCCGAGGACACACGTCGACGTTTGATCGCGAGCCTTCAGGACCACCTAGCCGAGGTGACGGTGGAGTCGACCCATGAGTTGATCGGTGCCGTAGGTGAGCCCGTCGCATACGCCCACGACGTATTGGCCGCTATGGATCTGCCGCTGCCCGGCCCTCTGGGGCCGGTGGCCAACCGTCGTCGCCGACCACGAGAGTCCTTGATCCTGCTCGGGCTAGCAGCGCTCGCCGTCGTCATAGCCGTCGCCGCTCTGACTCTCGTGTTGACACATACAGATTCACCAACACGGACCGCCGTTCCGGTGGTGTCCAGCACGTCCGTGCCACCGCAGGCTGACACGAGCACACCGCACGTCATTGGGTTACGGCTGGCGGACGCCGAAGCTGCGCTCGTGGCCGCCGGCCTGAAAGTCAGCGTGGCCTACGACCACAGCGCGACCGTCCCAGCAGGGACCGTAATCTCGCAGGACCCTGTTGCCTACGCGCTAGTCGTGCATCACAGCCAAGTAACCATCACTGTATCCAGCGGGCCGTAGCGCCAGGTACGAGGTCCGGAAATGCCGCAGGCCGCGCGCTGAACCGCGGATGTGCTCGTCATCGACGGAGGATTGCGGTCAGGGAGAACCCGCGAAGCGCCACGTGAAATACTCGGCCGCAGATTTGACCTGGTCATCAACGCTTGGGCGCGCCACGTTCCCACCAGTCGATAGCCGGCAGCCGAGCAACATCTTGCGCCGTCCACTCGACGTCCGACAGATTGCAAAACTTCCAAAGCTCCTTCGCGGAGCGCGAGTACTGAAACACGACCCGGTCGACTTCGAATGCGTCCAACTCGCTGGCCCGGAAGCGATCAACCGCATCGCTCACACGCGTGAGGAGTCCACCAAGTTGGGCTTCGTGGTACCTCGCAACTGCCTCACGCGCCGCCTGACGCTCCGACGATCCGGACACAAGTTGAGGCTACTGCGACCAACGGCTAGGCATAACCGGTCGCATCGACGCGCTCGATGGCGATATCCGTTAAGTGTTACGACCCGCAGCGCGGCACGAGCGGATACTCGACGAATCGCCGACACTGAAGACCCTGAGGATCGCAGTGCCTCCGGTGATCGAGCGAATGATCCTGTCTACCGCCTAGGCCGAGTGGCAGCGGCATCCCTCGATCTGAAGACCTGTCGCTGGTCATGACTCGAATGCTGTTCCGGTCCAGGCCCAAGTCGGGCGGCCTACGCAGCAACCGAAGCGGCGAGCACGGAACCCGCAGGCCTGACGCGACCGCGCGCGGGCAGCGGCATGTCCGGCCGCGGGGACCTACGAGTTTCTGGCAGCCACCAACTAGGCCGAGCAGTACTACCCCGGCGGCTACGGACACCGCTGTGGCGGTTGCTGATGCACGCAGCACGAACGGCAACACGATCAAGAGAGCCGACAAGGCGCGGGCCAAATACACGGACACCCCGCGATTGAGCGCCGTCTGATGATCCTGAGGCTTCTTCTCTTGCCAGTTCTTGACCATGCGCTGGAAGTTGTTGCTGCGGGTCCAAGAGCCGAGGGCTGCGAAGCAGACAAAGCCTAGGACCACCAAGACCGTCACGAAGGCGTGCACGGCGGGTTCATCCCCGCTTTCCGATAGGCAAAACCGCGCCCGCGCTGCGGCATGTGCGTGTCTTTCGCTAACTGGCTGGTCTAGGTCGCCGGGGGTTTCGATCTCTTCGACGCCGCCGGAGAGCTCAACTTCGGTGTGAGCGGAGTCAGCTCTGACCGCCGCCAGCAACTCGGCCACGACCTCCAATGTGTTGGCCTTCGACAACCCGGTGCGGATGAAGTACTCAGCCTGCGAGAGAGAGACGTAGCGGACTCCTGCAAGACCACGGCCAACCGCCTCGCCTCAGCCCTTGTCAGGCGAAGGCCGACAATGTCGTGAGATGCGTCTATCTCCATGTCGGCACATTGTCCAAGTCGTCATGATCCTGAGCGTAGGCCCGGACGATCTTCCCCGCATCTGCAAGAGCGCGCGCGGGCTGCGGCATGTGCGGATGATTCGAGTGGCGATGACGGATGATGTTTGAGTGCCTCCGATGCTTTCGATCGCTGATCCACTCAACGAGATCGGCTGGATCGATGAGACGCGCCCGGAGATCGAACGATGGACCGGATACGACATGGTGGGATGGCCCGCTGCTGTCTGGTTGTTGCACGCGATGTACGAGAACCCCGATGTGTCCGCTGAGGTCAGTCACGATGAACGTCATCGGTGGCGAGTCGAGCAGGGGGCCGAGCCGCCAGTGGTCGTTGGCGGTGTCAACCTGGATGACATGACCACGGTGAGCGGTGGGTCAAGTGGATTCGCGGCACGTCCCGGCGCACCCTGGCAACGTCTGCCGTGGTCGGACTACGCGCACCGATTAGGCATCGAGCTTGGTGAAGGTCTGGACGTTCCTCCCTGCTTTCGTTGGTTTCCGCATGCCAGCTGGCCGGTGAGTATCGATCCGCCGCCCGAAGGATCACTGGATGAGGAGACTCTGGACGGGCTGATCGCAACGTTGGCCGATCACTCGGAGCGTGGTGCCGAGACACTCTGCATCGCCTCGTACGCCGTGGGCGCGTCCTCGGACTGGAAGCGGGAGTTGCCCGAAGTGTTTCGAGGTCCGTTGCGAGCGATTCCCGATTTCGTGCAGGGGAACCAGCCCAGGCAGTTCACGCCGACGAACATTTGGCCCATCGACCGGTCATGGTTCGTCTACTCGGATTACGACCTATGGACGACGAAGGTCAGCGGCTCGGCGGAGCTTATTGCTGATCTCTGGCGACACCCAGACCTCGAACTGCTGACGTGGCCGCCATCGACGTCATGACCAGTCAACGGCGCAGCTTCAGCACGATCGCACTCCATCGGCGGCAATTCCGGTTGACCCTGCCAAGCTCCGATACTGGGTCCGTGAAACACGACGCACCTGATGGTCAACGGTGGCGACTTGGCCGAGGCCTACTCGACTCCATGGACAAGGGGTCGGGTGCGGCTCGGAGAAGCCGCGAGGCTGCCCTAGCCGAAGGCAACTTCGTAGCGTTCTTGCAACGGGACGGGAAGTGGGTCGAGGGCCGCGCGGCCGTCGTCAGCGGCGACTTGACCTTCGTCTCGGTCGGTGGAGAGACGGCGACCCTCAGAGTCAGTTCTTGCAGCCCTCGGCCCGGTCGGACGTGGCGTCTCGCTCGCGATCGCGGATTCCGATGGATCCACGCGCACGAGGTCGACTTGATGGCCTTGGACCAGACGCAGTGGCTCGTGGCGGTTGGCAAACGCGAGTATCCGTGCTCCTCGACGCGACCGACTGAGACTGGTCGGCGAGGCGCGCCACCGGCGGCAGTTCCGGGCGCGGAGGGCGGCATTTTCGTTCGTTTCGACGAGGAAGCGGCCGGGTACGTCGTCGTCGTGATGAGCGGCGACGACGAGGTCGAATCTATGGTGACGATCTACCGAGCGGCGACGCACATTGGCCGCGCCCGCACCTTCCATGTATCGGTAGATGGGCGGGAGCGGGGTACGGTCCAGGGTTCGCAACGCCTCGACTTGGCCCTCAGTTCGGGCGGACACACCTTTAGCGCCCACTACGGGTCGCACCCGAACGGGACGGCAACGTTGAACGTTGACCTTCCGCGCCGGAGGCCAGCCGACCTTGATCGTCATAGATGTGGTGGACGCGCCCGCTGGTATGGCCGCGAAGGCTCTCGCTCTTCGCCTAACCGCGTCAGATACTGACAAGGCATCGGCCCGCGGCGGGGTGTCGTCGTTCGTAGGCGCCCAGTCGGCCGGCGGACGTATAGCCTTTGCGGTCGCGCTGTGTTGCTGGTTGGGGGCCGGTGCATCGCGTGGGTTGACCCTGACCTTCCCGGTCTCAGCCTTCTCGTCAGTCTGGCTGGCGCTGTAACCCTCGTGGTGTTCGGGTTCCGCAAGTTGCTGTACCGCGAGAACAAGACATCTCGCCAGGACGATCGACGACGCTGAGCTTGCGCTGTACGCGGGAAATCCGGATAGCTACCGGCATGGCGAATAGGCTCCCTCCGCCCAGGTCGGACCGCCTGTCGAGCGGACGGCGGCCCAGCGAAGGGCCTGTTCGTTTTCAGGGACAGAGTTCATCTCCTCCATCAGTTGGTCGAGATCCTCTGAAGGGCCTTGCGCGGCGAGGACGGCCAGACGCAGTTTGTCGTTCACAGTGAATCCGTCCAGACGTCTCCAATCTGCGTCTGGTGGCGGGGTTCGGGCTAGCAGCGCATCCCGGTCGAGCCAGATATGCAGGTAAGGGAGAACATCGGCGTAGAGCACGTCACGTAGCGCCGAGGCCATTCCCCGTCGCTTCTCGACGCTGCTGTAAGACCACGGTTCGGCGTGTGTCGGTCGGCTGCCGGGTGCACCGACTCGCCACGAATAACCACCTGAATCTCCCTCAGGGACTCTTCTCGCCGGATAGGTCTTGCCGCTCTCGAAGTGCAGGCAGTCCCACAGCGGCTCGCTCATTGCCGACGCAATGAGAAGGAACGTGCACCACTCGCCTAGAGCCCAACCTCGGAACTGAATCGAAACCTGATCACCGTTCGGCGCCGCCTTGCGGTACGTGTGCGCGGACTCGCGGTAGCCGTTCGCCTTCAGGAATGGCGTGACGAAGGTTGCCAAGAAGTATCCAGTTCTTCACGGCTCGATCCAGCGAAGCCAGGTTCCATGAACCCATCCTCGCGTACGCGGACACAACCGCAGGCGCCCCAGTCATCTGTCGCAACACCGAGGTCGAGGTAGCCAGATCAGTCCGTCTTATTCTGGGGCGGCCCAGTTGCGACGACCGGAGATCGGCAGTTTCGGGCGCCCCGAGCGCGCGCTGACGGCGGCATGTGCGGATATGCTGAATGATGGCAGCGTACTGGATGATTGAGGCATGTGGTTCGTCTTCGGCGTGGCGGCGATCGCGTGGATCATCGTGGTTGCGCTGCTCTGGCCTGGTGGTCTGGCGCGGCGCGGACTCCTGCGCTATCTCAGATCACCTTTTGGTTTCATACTTGCTGGCTTAGAAAAAGGATCACGCCGGAGTGGCACGCGAACATGCTCACCGCGATGACGGCACTCATCGCGGTAGCCATGTCGATTCTGTTCATCGCGGCGGCCACAGGATCTCTCGGTCACCCTTCGCCGCGGTGAGAGGAAGGGCCGTTCCCCCAGTCGACGCGCGCCGCGCACCGTCATCGACAGATCCGCGCGCGGACGGCGGCATCAGCGGACACGCACTGCCCGGCGTCACCGGCGCTTGCAGACCAGGGTGAGCGGCTTAGTCAGTGAAGCTTCGCGACGACCGTGCCGCCTAAAGGAACCAGATCGGATGGCGGACACGCACACGGCGTCCCAGCGATCGCCTATGACCACGCTGCGCCACAGGGACGCGTTGTTGGTCGCCACCTTGTCGCGCACGCCGTTGTTGGGGAAGGTCTCAATGACGATCACGTCCGCATTGGCGCGGTTGCAGTAGTCCTGCCGCCCAACATTGTCGTTCTCTCCCGTTTCGAATGCTCGTCGCACCGCCGCGGTGCGCGGCGCACTTTCCTTCTGCCGAAGCCTCGCCCGCTGCCAGGCTTGAGACCACGAGCCCTCGCCCTGTTCCACGCAATGGCCTCCCCCGACGGCAGTACAGCCCAAGCGCAACGTACCGCCCATCACCTTGCGGTAGTTGCTTCACGCCCGCGCCGCGCGCACTCTGCGGCATGGGCGGTCGTTGAAGGTGAGACTCTCGACAGATGGAGAGATCGGGTTGGTACGGGGTTCGGTGCATACTTTGACGTCGGCAGTGCGGGCGCGGAATCCAATACCTACGAGGAGCGCGTCACGATCTGGCAGGCTCCTGACGAGGACGCCGCGATCGTGCTCGCTGAGCAAGACGCCGAGCAGTACGCCTCGGACATGGGCGCGACGTACTTGGGTCTCCTCCAGAGCTACACACTGGCCAACAAGATCGGTCAAGGCGCGGAGGTTTTCTCGTTGATGCGCGACAGCGCGCTGACTCCGGACGAGTATCTGCGAGTCCATTTCGGCGCCGGCCGGGAACGGCAACGAACGATCGAGTGAGAGCGCCCAGCGCAGCATGTCCGTGCATTTGGGCCGAGGGCGGTAGCGCCTCCACTGCTTTCCTTTCGTGTAAATTCCGAGTTAAGCTGGGTCGGTGGCCGGCACCGATCACCAAAGAGTGAGCCCGACGATCGCGATACTCCTGTGCCTCGCCATCGGTGTGGGTGCAGCCTTCGCCCTCGGCGCGTTGCTTCGGGTTCCAGCAGTAGTAGTCGCCCTACCGATCGGAATAGTCGGCACGGTCGCCGCCATACGGTTCACGAACTGGAACCGAGCGCGCCACCTCGGCGACCTACTCGCCACCGAAGGCGCCGACTCGGTCGGACTCAGCCGAGTCCTCACGGGCGGCGCCTTCCTCGATCGCGGGCGTGGCCGTCGAGGAGCAGGGCCCGGGGGACCCTGATTCACATTGGCGGCGAGCTGGAATGGCGACCCGGCCAGTACGAGGCTCGGAGAGGCGACCAGGTCTTTCGCTGGACCGACGCCGAAGTGCTCTGCGAACGTGTGACAAGGCGGCTCGACATCACGGGTATCCACTACCTGCGCTACGAACTCGACACGCCACAAGGGCAAGTCGTCCTGGCGATCACCGCACAAGCCGGTACATCCCCATCCTTCCTGGTCCCTGCCTGAGTGGACCAAGAACGCGCGCCCAACGCGGCAGATGAGTGCGTCAGGATCGAGAGCGCAGCCATTTGAGCAGTTGCTTGTCCGCCCTAACGACACCCACACCAGGGTGACGAGCGAACGGTGCGGCCGCCTCGTTGAGGTCGAGTGCTCGCCGGGCCGATTCGCGCACGACGTCCGGCCGCCCTGCCGCTTCTGCCCAGCGAGCGCGCGCAACAGCCCAAGCGAAGTGGTTCGCTGGGAACGGCGATTGGCGGTTTACTCGCCAGGCTTCAAGCAAACACCAAGCTTCGTCCAAAGCCGTCGGCGTCTTCCTGCGGGTGAGGAGTTCCGCCAACTTGACCTCGACCATTTGGGTCGTTGCGTTGAGCGTCGGATCCTCTTCGAGCAGTTGCCGATAGCGACGCTCGGCCTCGTCCGGATCGGATTCCGCGTCGAGGTCGCCCAGGTGTTCCAGCGTCGGCCAACGCATCACCGGGGAACCGTCCGGATCTTCGAGCACTCGGAGCCAGAGCGCGCGAGCGCCATCTAGTTCCCCGGCCTCGTTCAGGGCCAACCCTTTAAATTCGGAGGTACTGCACCACCAGGTTCTCCGTGCTCGGCGAAGGCGTGCCTCGAAGTCGGCCTGATCGTCGGGACCCCACGCCGGGCTCCTGAACCATTCGTCGGCCACGCCTGCGAACTTATCGGGCGGCCTTGAAACGCACTACTTTCGGCATGAGCGGATGGGTTGGGTCGCCGCCTCGTTGACCGTTGAGCGAGATCTGGACTCCGCATTCTCTGTGTTTTCGTGCAGTGCTAGCGCGCCTACTTTTGGTTCGACTGGGCGTTCTTGGAGTGGCGGGGCGTCTCGGCGATGTGAGCGCTGGACTGTCGTAGGGGTGAGGTGGCGGCGGGGCTGCTCGGTAGCCTGCGCTGGTGTCTGTGCAGGTGTTCGTCGATGAGGGCAAGCGTGACGATTATCTGTTGTGTGCGGCGGTGGTCGCCTCGGCTGATCTCGTGGGTGCGCGGAGGGCGATGCGGGCGTTGAAGCCGGCTAACCGTAATCGGTTGCATATGCATGGTGAGGGTGCTCAGTCGCGGCGACGGATATTGGATCGGTTCTTGGTTGATCCGCCGATTTCGGAGGCGCATGTGTGGCGGGCGCCGTTGCGGGGCCGCGCGGAGCGGGTGGTGCGTGATTTGTGCTTCGAGCGGCTGGTCGGCGGGGTGTTGGCGTTGGGCGCGGATCGGATCGTGGTGGAGTCGTGTTCGCAGGATCGGCAGGATCTGCGGGTGATCGGTGAGGGGGTGGCTCGGGCTGGGGCGATGGGTCGGGTGCGCTTCGATGTGGTGCCGGGGGCGTCGGAGCAAATGTTGTGGGCGGCCGACATTGTGGCGTGGGCGTACGGGTCGGGTGGGTTGATCCGCTCGCGGGTGCTTTCTTTGGTGCGGGTACACGACGTGACGTGATCGGGGATCGGCGCCGGACAGCGCGAAGGCCGGGCGACCCGTCTGTAGCGACTGGCAGGCTCCCGGCCTCACTTCCGGAACTCCTCGCTCCGGCACTGTCAGTCTAATCCAGCCGATCGCGGATGTGCACCCCTAAACCCTTGACTGCACCGGGGGTTAGGGGGTGAGCGGTCCGGGGTCGGCTTCAGCGTCGGAGACGAGCTCGGCCGCTTTGACGCCGAGCGCGGACGCGATCGAGAACAGGCTGTCGGTTCCGACGCTGTGTGAGCCGGCTTCGACGTTGAGGATGGTGCGTCGGCTCACGCCGGCTTCCGTGGCGAGTTCGTCGTGGGTCCAGCCCCTGGCGAGACGTCGCCGCCGTACGGCCTGCCCGAGCGCGAGCAGTTCGGCACTGGGGGGTTGACGATCGGATGGGGCCACGAGGGAAGCCGAACACGAGCCACCACCACCATAGGGCAAAATATTGCCCTATGGTGGTGGGGTATCCCGAGGAGGCGGCGATGGAAACCTTCACGGCGCGGCCGGTCGATCCGAAACACTCGGCCCAGCCGGGTGAGGCGACGCCGCTCTCGTGGCTCGGGCGGTGCGCCGACTTCTGTACCGCCGAGGGCCCGCTGACTGGCGCCGAGGTGGAAGTCCACGGCCCGTGGTGTCGTTCGGAGCCGTGCGGACGCGAAGTGGTCACCGACTCCGATGTCGGAGTGATCGAGCTGAGCGTTGCCCTCGCGCGGGCCTACCTGCACGGGACCTATCGATTGAAGGACTACACGCGGGTTCGTGACACGCGCTTCGTCGAGCTGTCCCTCGAGGCGCGCCATGACGCTGCCCGGCAGTCGCCGCTGACGTTGTATGTGACCTCGGGCGCAGCCCGACAGCTCGCGGCCACTCTGATCCGGGCCGCCGACCAGGCCGACGAACTGGACCGGGTACTCGCCGACGCTCGACTGACTCGGCTGTCCGCGAACTCGTAGGCCGATGTCTCCGTCGAACGGCGCACGACACTCTCGCTCGGCCGCACGGCGACGCTGTCCACCGGCCTTTCGACCCCTAAACGGGCGAGGTCATCGTCTCCGAACTCATCACCAACTCCATCACTGCCGCACGTCGAGCCTGACCGTCGGACAGATATGTGCACCACTCTCACGTGCACATATCTGTGGCTGATGACGCCCTTCGGGTCCCCACCGTGCTCCATGTCTCCTCGCGCGCCGAAGGAGGCCGCGGCATGGACATGGTGGCTGCTCTCGCCTCCGCGTGGGTCATCCGTCGGAGTGGCCACCACTGAAACAAGTGTGGGATGACGTCGCAGTTAACAGATCGGCCAGCCCCCCACGTTCGACTGAATCTACAACGCGACGGAGGACACCGAAGCGTGAGGAAAACCGAGGGTATCTGGCGGATGCCTCGGGATGCCGGCGCGCGGTGATTTCCCGATCACGGTGCATTCGACGTGGACAGAAGTGCTTCCGGCAGCTGGAACGGCGATCGAGTACTGGCCTTTTCATACGCCCCGTCGTCACCGCTTCGTCTGACCGAGGGCCGTATCCGACATGGGAGACGCCGTGGTACGCGCCGCCGTGGCCGCGGGGGTCGCAGATGACGATCAAAGGCCCGTGGGTTCCGCGGCTCAACCCAGCAAGGGACGAGGCGCCGCCGAGCAGCATCAGCGAACGTCGCAGACCATCCGTCGTGAACGCCGGCCGCTCCCGGGACGTGAGACGTCAGTCTGCTCGGCAAGGTCCGTGGCAGTCGGTGATGACACCGCCTGGGCCGATCTGATGACTGGGATGGCTGCAGCCATCGGTGTCAACCGTCCCGATCCGACCGGTTGGGCGATAAGCGCGCACGGACCGAAGTGGCCGTTGCGGGAGCCGGCGGTCCGGCTCAGCGGAGGAAGGTTGTCGCGACGCGAAGGTCACGACGTTGTCGCTCGGACCTGGAAGCGCGACGTCAGCGAAACGGCCATAGTTTGCAGTCCGGCGGCGACGAGTCGCCCCACTTCAGCCGGCGTGATCTGCATCGTCTCGGCGATCTCCGAACGGGTGCAGCGGTGAAAGTAGGCCAACCTAACAGCTCGCCGTTGCATGATCGGCAGCCCAATCAAGGACTCCAGCACGAGGCCGCCCCAGCCGTCGCCGTGCCCGTTGGCCATGTGCACAGTGTGCCCGCCCATCTGGGTTGCCAAACGTCGATCTCATACCTCATACGCCGCTGGCTCCGCGTCCGTCGGCTGATCGGCGCGCAGCCCAGGGTTGCCTCAGCGGTTGAGCGTCGTGACCTCAGTCGGATCGACTCGACGTGTCGGCGTCGACGGTCGGCTCAACCGACGGATCGTTGCCGTCGATGACCAGCGGGGAAATCGTTGTCCGAGGCATCCGCCGGCGTCGGGCCTCTTCGCGGGCGCGGCTGAGACCGAATCCGGAATCGCCGTGAGGTCCGCAGAGTACGGAGGTGACGTCGGCGAACGCCGCCATCCAGTTCTGCCATCCGACCTCGTCGTCCGGACCGGTCGGCGCGGCCCCGGTCGCGATAGGGCCGGACACCTCGTGCGGGTCGGGTGGCAGGCAATCGAGCAGGTATTGGCGCATCGCATTGAGGTTGTCCCATAGCTGTCCGCCATAGCCGCAACTGGTTTCGAGCGCTCGTTGGAGTAGGCGGTCTCGGGCCTCATTGTTCGCGGTGAAGTCATCCTCATCGTTCACCAGCCGCCGGTGCGGATCGAGCACCTGCGGTTTGGGGATCGGCTGGGCATCCATAGAAGTTCCTTTCAGGTTGTGTCAGATGTCGAGTCGAGTGGAGGTCTCGATCATCAGCGCGTGCACGAACGCCTGCGGCAGGTTGCCGCGCATCTGGTGTTGGGTCGCGTCGTACTCCTCGCTGAACAGTGCGCCGGGCCGCTGGCGGCGCGTGTCCGCTCGAACCAGCCTCGAGCCTGCAGGGCTTCGTCCCTGCTGGTGCAGGGCGAGAGCGGTGAGGAATCCGCACAGCAGGAACGACCCCTCGGCGTCGGCCGAGCGGGCGCTCGTCGTGACGGAAGCGGTAGGCGTACCCGTCGACGGTCAGGTCCCGCAGGTAGGCCTGCAGGGTGGCAGTGGTGCGTGGGTCGTCGGACGGGATCGCTCCGCGCAGCCCCGGCAGCAGCAAGGCGGCGTCGAGCGCGGGGTCGTCGGGGGAGCGTTGCCAGTGCCCGTCTGGGTGCAGGGCGTGGGCCGAGGTGTCGGCGACGATCCGGTCTGCCAGCGCGATCCACTCGGCGGCGCGTGCGCGCGTCGGGTGCGCGGCCGCGATGGCGCGCAGCCCGCCGGCGGCGGTGAGCCTGCTGTGCGTCCAGGCGCGGGGGTCGATCTCCCAGATTCCGGCGTCGGGCTCGGTCCAGCGCGGCGCGATCGCCGTGGCGGCGGTTTCGGCCGCGTGCCAGTGTTCGGTGTCGAGCCGGTCGTGCGCGGCCGGCGGCGGCGAGCAGCTGGAGCGCTTCGCCGTAGGCGTCGAGTTGGAATTGCTGGTTGACCCAGTTGCCGATGATGTCGAAGCCGCCGGGGTAGCCGGGCAGCCCCAGATGACGTTGGTCGGGAACCGGGTCGCCGGTGGTGGTGTAGGCGGGCGCAAGCCGGTCGCCGTGTTCCAGGAGGCGGGCGGACGACGAACGCGACCGCGTCGTCGAGCAGCGGGTAGGCGCCGGCCGCCGCGACGGCGATGTCCCGCGTAGCACTGGTCGCGGATCCAGACGTAGCGGTAGTCGTAGTTGCGCCCGGCCTCGGCCCGCTCGGGCAGGCTGGTGGTGGCGGCGGCGACCATGCCGCCGCCGGTGCTGGTGAGCCCGCGCAGCACGGCGTAGCTGCGCCGGGTGTCGCGCGGCGCCAAGCCGTCGTCGAGCGGCGGCACGTTCTGCGCCCAGGCGGCTTCGGTCGCGCGCCAGCAGCCGTCCGCGTCGGCGGGTGCGTCGGGCAGCGGCTGGTCGCTGATCTCCAGCACGAGGTCGTGCTGCTCGCCCGGCGCAAGCGTCAGCTGCAGGTCCGCAACTGCTCGCGCGCCGGCGCGTCGTGGCCTGCCGGCCGCCGGTCCAGCGCAGGTAGAGCTCGCCGACGCGCGCCGTCCAGACGTCCGGCGTGCCGGTGCAGATCGCGCATCGGCTGCTGGTCGTAGCCGCCGCGCGGGCGCAGCGTGACGGTCACCGAGGCGGGGCCGTCGACGAGCGCTGATCTGGCGCAGCAGGACAGCGCGGTGCGGTTCGGCCGGGTAGGCGAGCGCGTCGCGGCACTCGACGATGCCGCCGCGGGTCGTCCACCGATTGCGCCAGATCATCGAGCCGTCCTCGTAGTAGCCGCCCCAGACGTAGGTGTCGTTCGGGGTGACGGTGTATGAGCCGTGTCCGCCGATGAGGCGGCGAAGACGGCGTCGCTGTCCCAGCGCGGCGCGCACAGCCAGACGATGTCGCCGCGCGGCCCGACGACCGCGCCTCGTTCGCCGTCGGCGAGCAGCGCGTACTCCCGCAGCACGTGCGGCGGAGAGTGGCCGAGGCCGCCGACGGCGATCTCGTGGACGGTGGGCGCGGCGTGGACGTCACGGCAGCCGCCGGCTCGCTCGACATGGCGATGAGCGCCGCGCTCGCGGCCTCGGCGGCGCTGGCCAGCGGCTGCGCGCGGTAGCCCGGACCAGCTGCGGCCGCGGCGATCATGCTGGCCGCGTGAATGGCGTCGACAGCCAGCGCCAGCGACGACCAGAGTCGGCGCGGCCAGACGAACTCGAACGCGCCCTGCGCGATCAACCGGGCACCCAGGACCCGCACGAGCCAGGCCGGGGGCCGCGCCTGCTGCCCGGCGATCAGCGCGGGTCACGCGCGTCGGGCGCACCAGCAGCAGCGGCTCCCGTGACGCAGCGCGCTCGAGCGCCAGTCGCGCGCACCGCCGCGGCGCGGATCGGCGAGTCATCGGCGCCGGGTCCAGAGCAAGATCGACTCGCGCCGGCGACCCCGGCCGCGGCGGCGCCGAGCAGTCCGTGGTGCTGGCAGGCCCACAGCTGCGGGTCGCGGTCGTGGGCCTTGGCGTCGAACACGCCGTGCGCGCCGAAGTCGTGGCCGTCCGGGCCGTCGGCCGGCTCCCAGAGGTTGACCGGAGCATCGGGTGGCTGCGGCTGGTGGGTCTGCTGGGACGCGAATCCGGTCCGGCCGAGATAGCGGTCGAGCAGCCCGGGCGCGATCGCGTTCGCGGCCAGCGTGCCCATGGTCGACGCGCCGACCCAGTACTCGCGCCGCCGCGGGTGGTCGGCGGCGTAGAGGACGCCGCGGGCGGCGAACTCGGGCTGGTAGATCGGGGGAACCGGCTGGGCGTGGCGGGGCAGCCGGGAGAGCACCCAGGAGAACTGCGGGGTGTTGACGGCCGGCATCTGCACCATCGTCACGTGGACGTTGCTCTTCTCGTTGCAGCAGTTCGCAGCGCAGGGCCTCGTGAAAGCCCTGGATGGCGTGCTTGGCGCCGCAGTAGGCGGTCTGCAGCGGGATGCCGCGGTAGGCCAGCGCCGAGCCGACCTGCACGATCGTGCCCCGGTCGCGCGGCTTCATGTACTTGCAGCGCGGCCATCGTGCGCGTAGACGTAGCCGAGGTAGCTGACCTCGGTGACCCGGCGGTACTCCTCCGGCTTGATCTGCTCGAACGGCGCGAACACCGAGGTGAACGCGACGTTCACCCAGACGTCGATCGGGCCCAACTCGGCCTCGACCTGCTGCGCGGCGGCGAAGACGGCGTCGGCGTCGGCGACGTCTACGGGGATGACCAAGGCGGTGCCACCGGCGCGCTTCGACGTCGCGCCGGGCCCCCTCCAGGCCGCTCTGGCCGCGGGCGAGCAGCGCGACAGTGTCCCCGCGCGCACCGAACGCGACCGCGGTGGCGCGGCCGATACCTCCACTGGCCCCGGTCACGACAACGATGCGCGGCATACAGGTCAACTCCTGTTCGTCAGGTGCGGGCTAGATGAGTTACTCGTTCAACGCTCTACCCAAACATTGCACGCTGCAAACATTGCGAATAGAGACGATTGGATTTTTGGGCGCCCTCACTCGACGACCTCGGCGTCGCCCACCTCCAGCTCGATGCGACCCGCTGCAGCGGCTAAACCGGCCGGCTCATCGCAGCCGCGCTCGCCCGGGCGCGCGTAGCCGGCAGGTGTCAGCTCGCTGCGCCGGCGTTCCACGCGCCGGTCGTGAGCCTGCGGCACATCGACCGGCTCGCCGACCACGCCCGACACGGAACGGCGCGAATATCAGCGCTCAGGACGAGAACTACCGGGCCCGCTAATCGACTTGGCCAGCGCCTTCCCTTTTCCGGCCAAGTGCGCCGACGTAGCCACGGCAGCGGCGTACACCGCGTGCTGAGCGAGCGAGGAGACGAGCATGTCTCGTCTCCACCGCCACGGGGGCGGCGTTCCGCCCAGCACTGGGAACAGCACGAAGGCCATGGATTGGCAGCCGCCATAGAAGATTGCGGCGGCCAGCGCCTCGTTGTTCACTCGGGAGCGCACGAAGGGATAGGAGACGCCCACCGCCGAGCCGTAACCCCAATGCACCAGCAGGAACAGCGCGCGTCGCTGGTGATCTGTGCTCGGGTCTATGTGCAACAGAGTGCTGGCCGCGCGCACCACGTGGGTGCTGGCGTCGTAGTCGACCGGCCCGTGGAGGTGCCGGCGCGCGTGCCCTTCGAGCCAGAGCGTGCCCGACATCGCTGACGTCCCGACTAGCCCGGCCCCGACGGCCGACCACCAGCCACGCTTCCATGTGCGTCTCATCATCGGCAAGTGTCCCCGCTCTTAGCAGGAAGGGCAATGATTGCTCCCTGCAAACACTCCGGGATCGCAGGATCCGCGGTCAACCCGAGGCTCTACCCGGTCGGATTCGTTAGACGAGCTCCGGTAACACCCACGCCCGGAAACTTCGAGTTCACCTGGGCGATTCGCTTCCAGATCCGATCGCCGCAGACTCCGACGTCAGATCAGCCGGCCGGCGTACGGCGAGGACGTCACGGCGACGACGGTCTACTTCACGCCTCAGAAGCTCGACCTCGGACCGAGACTGCTCGACATCGCGGAGCTGGGCCCGCCCGCCCGCTCTGAGGCACCGTGCGCCGGGTCAAAAGGGAACGGTGATCAGCGGCGCGCTATGCATCCAGCTGAGCGTCCGGACCGCGCGTTGAATCGGCGTCGGGTGGCGACCCGGGCGGCCGCGGCGGCCGGTGACGATGGTCGCGGCCGACGCCGCGAGCGAGAACGGCAGCTGGTCGATCGAGGTGACGTCGGCGTGAACGCCGACGGTTGGATGAAGCGCTCGGGACTCGTCGATGGTGTCGAATATGCGCGCCCAGCGCATCCCAACGCGGTGTTCCGTCAGCGCTGTCGGCGAGATCGACGACGACGACCTGCTGCTTCGTGTCTTCGGCCAGAGTCAGGGCGTGCTGCACTACCTGCGGGTCGGAGGCGAAGTCCGGAGGTGATGGCGGCGATGGGGCCGGGCTTCCAACTCCGAGGCACCAGGGTGACGGGAACTTTCACGGTCTGCGCGATGCGCCGTGTCCATCGCAGTCCGAGATAGGTGCGACGCGCGGGTCCGGGTGGCGCGCCGAGCACCAGCCGGTGGGCCAGTGTGTCCAAGCTCGGGATCACCGTGCGGGGGTCTCCGGGCAGGATGAGCGCCGAGACGTCAATCCCGGGAAATTCCTGCGCCGCTTGGCGCGCGAGTTTCTGGAGTTCACGCGTGGCGCGAGCTCGATCGCCGTCGTCCTGATCCGGAGTGGGACAGAAGCTGGCACCGGCCAGGAACGCGACGGCGGGTACGGGCACCACCGGCGACAACACGTGAACGAGAAACAGCGGACGGCCGCTGGTGTGTGCGGCGAGGGCGCCCCAGCTGATCACCGATCGACTGGAACAAGCGTCGGACTCGAGGCCGACGCCGACCACGATCGGGCGCCGTGTTTCGGCGAGCGCGTCGTTCTGGACCATCGGACTCAGTCCCATCCCGCGCGGATTTCGACCTGGCTGCGGCATTCGCTTGCTTGCCGGGACGTCTCGTGGATCGCTCGGAACAGCGGAGCCAGCAGCGTATGAGCGGGGGTGGGCCGTACCTCGACCAGGTCGCTCTGGCGGCCGATCATGAGCAGCAGACGGGCGAGCGTCGCTACGGCCGAGATCGACAGATCCGGAGGGTGTCGATGCCTCGACATCGTCGGACACCACCCGCCAGCCCGTCACCTGTGTCTGGTCCCATCCTTGATCGTTGCGTTGCTCCAGCAGTGAGGCCGCGACGGCTCGCGGTGACTTTGGTGTCGCCCAGCCCGAGAACGGTTACCGGTTCGTCGGCGATGAGCAGGCCCCGCGCCGGTGCCGTCGCGCCGCTCGTGTAGATGCCCAGTCCGTCGTTGTGTTCCTCGGACTCCACGGCTTGCCTCATCCGGTCGGCGTCATAGGCGAGCTTCATCATGGCCGCGGCGTCAAGACAGGTTCGGTGATTGGTCAAAGCGGCGAGCGTGGATGTTTCGTCGTGCCGGGCAGCGTGCTCGGCGAAGGCCCGCACGAATGCCCGCTCGCCGAGAAAGTGGTCGCTGACGAAGTGGGATCGCCAGTGCAGATAGTTTCCGAGATCGGCGACGCTCGGCATCGCAACATGAGGATCGGGGCTCAGCCGCCAGTCCCGAAGATGTCCCTCCTGGTCATGGACGGGCGTGAGCGCGTCCGCGATGTAGGCGGGTGGTTTGGCGGGAATAGGCGCGAGGTACACGGTAGCCCGCATCACGTCGGTGCCGTCGCCACTCAGCACACCGTACAACTTCGATTGTGTGCCTTGTCGCGCAATCTGAGTCATGGCGTACCCCTTCACATAGGAGTGCAATTATTGCTTACTGCAATAATAGCTCTCGGGGAACGCTCGCGACAAGACGCAGGCACTAGCCGCCGCAGGCGCTACCAGCCGAGCGCGGCGGCATCCTGGTTGGCCGGTTGCGGTTCGCCGGCGGCCTCGGCGAACGCGGTCAGGGCCGTGACCAGCAGCTCACGCTGGGTCTCGGGCATCGTCTTGACGATGCGCGCGATCTCGCGACGGCGCCGCTCCGTCACCTTCCTGACGAGGGTCACCCCCTGAGGGGTGAGACCGAGTACGACCTCTCTGCGGTTCTGGGGGTTCTCGATCCGCGTGGCGAGGTCGGCCGGGATCAGTCGATCGATCATCCGAAGCGCCGTGGACGGACTGACGTCAAGGAGCTCGGCGAGTCCGTTCAGGTTGAGCTCACCGTGCGACTCGAGCACGACCAGTGTCCGGAACTGGGTCAGGGTGACGGTGTCCTCGAGATCGGCGAGCGAGCGGGCGGACACGCCGACGAGCACGCGCGACGCGGTCAGCAGGGCGGTGACGAGTTCCTCGGCGCCGCTCGGACCGGCCGATCGGCGCGACCGTCCGGCTCGCTGCCGAACGCGTTGACTGGCTCACGATGTACCCACACTCCCGACGACGGATTACTCGAACGGCAACGTTACTAGGCGACCTTGCCGCGCGGGTGACGCCATCCGCGTCATTTGTTACCGCAGCACGAACCTTGCATACTGCAAATATGAGAGTAGCGCAGGTGCGGGTCGGCTCGGTCCGGCTTGCCGCTGACAGCCGGGGCGGTCTGCTCGGGCTCTCATTGCTGGTCGGGGTGGGCGCTGGTCTCGGCGCGGTCGTGTTCCGGTACATGATCAAAGGATTGACGCTCGCCTTCACCGGCTTCGACGACTACTCCGGGTGTGGGGCACCTGGCCAACCCCCACGTCGCGGGCCTGGGCCGCTGGTTCGTCCTGCTGACACCGGTGATCGCGGGTCTGTTGTACGGCCCGCTCGTCTATCGCTTCGCCCGCGAGGCGCGGGGACACGGCGTGCCCGAGGTGATGGTGGCCGTCGCCCGCAACGGGGGGCGGATCCGCCCCAGGTCGCGATCGTCAAGGCGCTGGCCTCGGCGCTGTGCATCGGCGGCGGCGGGTCGGTCGGGCGCGAAGGCCCGATCGTGCAGATCGGCTCGGCGCTCGGGTCGAGTGTCGCCCAGCTGCTGCACCTGGACGAGCGGCGCATCAAGCTGCTCGTGGCGTGCGGCGCGGCTGGCGGCATCGCGGCCACGTTCAACGCCCCGCTGGCGGGGGTGTTCTTCGCGATGGAGATCATCCTGCGCCAGTGGGCGACCGAGTCGTTCGGCATGGTCGTGGTCTCCTCCGTCACGGCCAGCGTGATCGGTCGGTCCATCCTGGGCAACTCGCCGTTCCTGCGGCTTCCGGCGTTCCAGGTCGACCACCTCGTGCAGTACCCGCTGTTCGCGTTGCTGGGGCTGGTGGCCGGATTGGTCGGCGTCGCCTTCTCCCGGATCCTTTACGCCATCGAGGACGCCTGCGACTGGGCCTGGCGGGGGCCGGAGTGGCTTCGCCCGGCCGTCGGTGGCGTGCTGCTGGGCGGCTTGCTGGTGGCGTTGCCCGAGATGTACGGCGTCGGCTACCCGGTGCTGGGCAAAGCCGTCGCCGGCGGCTATCCGCTCGCCTTCCTGATCGCGCTGCTGGTCGGCAAAGTCGTGGCCTGCAGCTTGACGATCGGCATCGGCGGCTCGGGTGGCGTCTTCGCGCCGAGCCTGTTCTGTGGCGCGATGGCCGGGGCGGCGTACGGCGATGTCGTGCACACCGTGATTCCCGGCAGCGGCGGGTCGGTCGGGGCGTACGCGCTGGTCGGGATGGGCGCCGTGTTCGCCGGGGCGGCGCGGGCCCCGATCACCGCGATCGTGATCCTGTTCGAGCTGACGGGGGAGTACTCGATCATCCTGCCGCTGATGCTCGCGGTCGTTCTCGCCACCGGCATCAGCCACCTCGTGTCCCACGACACCGTGTACACGCGCAAGCTGCTGCGCCGGGGAATCGATATCGACGAACCCGCCGATGCGGCCCTGCGGCGACGCCCGGCGGCCGCGTTCATGGTCGCGCCACCGGATACCGTGCGTACCTTCGAGAGCCTTGCTCAGGTGGCGGCGAGATTCGCTGGTTCGACCGACAGCTGCCTGCCGGTGCTCGACGAACACGGGAACTACGTCGGGTACGTTGAGCGCCAGGGACGTCACGGCCGCCCTGGCCGCGGGTGATGAGACCGATGCCGACGGGTTGACCGAGCCCGCCTCGGCGGTCATGTCGGACGATCCCGTCGGGGACGCCCTGAAGCAACTGGATCATGGTGCGGACGCTGTCGCCGTGATCGACTCCGACAAGGCCCTGGTCGGCTGGATCCGCCACCGCGACATGCTCGCGGCAATGACGGCCATTCCGGTTGCTGCCCCCCCGTCATGAGGCGACGAGCTGCTCGATGTCGAGTCGGGGCCGGCCGGCCCCGACTACCCCCGCGAGAGAACGGCTAGCCGTTGCTCAGCGAGACGGTGCACCAACTCAGGAAACGCCCCGGGCGGGATCTGCCCTTCCAGCTCCCGTCGGGCTTGCTGGAAGGTCGCACTCACCTGCGCCGGACCGACCGCGTCGGCGTACTCCTGCATCAGCAGCTCAACTTCGTCCGCCACTGACTCGATGGACTTATCCGACTCGTACGAGTAGCTCCGTGACAGGTAGATCGCGGTCATCGGTGCTCCAATCGATCGTGCTCGGCTCCCGTCACCATCGTGCACCGGCGCCGGGTCACCACACCTTCCGATTCCCTCACGATCGGCGAAGTATCCAGCGATGACCAATACCGTGGGAACGGTGTCGCCGACCCTGTTGCTCGTCGAGGACGACCCTGGAATCAGGCAGGCGTTGACCATGGCACTGGCCGATGAAGGCCACACGGTGCTCGAAGCGCCGACCGGTGAGCACGCACTCGAACTACTGAAAGTGGCAGCGCGGGAGATCTCGGTCGTGCTGCTCGACGTGATGCTGCCTGGCATCGACGGCTTGGACGTCTGCCGGCGAATCCGGTCGAGCGGGGACGTGCCGATCATCCTCGTGACGGCCCGGTCGGACTCCGCTGACGTCGTCGCCGGATTGGAGGCGGGCGCCGACGACTACGTCACCAAGCCCGTCGTCGCGTCCGAACTGTCTGCGCGCATCCGGGCGTTGCTTCGCCGGGTGCGCACCGACGCCACTGCCCGCGTCGTGCGGATCGGTGACCTGGCGATCGACACAGCGGGCGAGCAGGTTCATCGTGACGGCCGTGAGATCCGGTTGACCAAGACCGAGTTCCGGCTGCTCTGCGAGACCACCGGCGCCCGCGGGGCGCTTGTCACCAGAGAGCACCTTCTCGACGCGGTCTGGGGTTATGGGTACTACGAAGATTCGCGGGTTCTCGACGTCCACATGAATCGGTTACGCACGAAGATCGAAGCCGACCCGCATCGCCCGGATGTCATTATCACGGTTCGCGGCCGGGGCTACCGGTCGGCGACGTGACGACCGAGCCGATGTGGGCTGGACCCTCGCTTCGCTGGCGGGTGACCGCCGCGTTCGGGCTGATCGCGGCGCCGCTACTGGGCCACGACCGCGTCCGTCAACGCGGCGATGCCGGCGAGATTGGAAGCCAGGTCGGCGGCGAGACCGTATCGGGCGGCCAGTGCGCCCGGTGACTGATAGGCAACCTTGGTCTGCCCGTCCTCGCTCCAGATAAGCACCTTGAGCGGCAGGTCGAGCGCGGCGAGCGGGACAGCGTCCATCACCGGCGTTCCCGCCTGCGGGTTGCCGAAGATCACCAATGTCGTGTCGCGCAAGGTGAGCCCGACGCGGCGAGCCTCCGCGGCTTGGTCGATAACGGCGAACAGCCGTATGCCTTTGGTATTGATCAGGTCTACGAGGGCGGTTGCTGTTTCGGCTACGCTGTGCGCGCTCAGCTTGATGACGACTGCGGGCTTTGCATTCAGCACCTGATCGGTCATCGTGATCGCCCTCCGAACTCGCCTGCTGTCCACCCCGGACCATCCGCACACATGTGGGCGCGCTGGTTACAGCCCACGCCGGAAAGTCTCGCTTGCGTCGTCGTTCTTCACCAGATCTCGTCTAGTTCTTCGCCGAGAACATCCCTCGCAGGCAACGCAGCAATCGCTGCCTGTAGGCGCTTCCCGACTTGTTGCAAGCGAGCAGTGTGTTCTACGGCAACGAGCGCTCATTCGAGCGCGCTGCGACCCGCTTTGCGGGACCGAAACGACTGCGGCGGCAGCAGCGACACCCCGGACCGGTGCGCACTTCGACGTCACAGCAGGGTTGTCGTGCGATCTCGCGTGCGATAAGCAGCGGCCACTCACGGGTAATCGAGCGACGAGGTGATCGACGGGGGGCCTGTGTTTGTTGGGCTCCAGGTGGAGCGGGTGACGGGAATCGAACCCGCGCAATCTGCTTGGGAAGCAGAGACTCTGCCATTGAGCTACACCCGCGAACGCCTGGACATGCTACCGCCGCCGCGTTCAGCCGCCGAACCTGCCGCTGCCCGAAGAGCCCGACTTCGACCTCGCCACTAGAATTGCGACAGGGCCAGGGATCGAGGTGACGAGTGAGCGACCTGTACGTCGACGCGGACGGCCTGGCGGCGGTGGCCGATCAACTCGGCAGCGCCGCCGCTGATATCTCCTCGGCCCGTGACGACATCAACTCGGGCTGGAATCTGGCGCCGGGCGCATTCGGCTCCAGTCCGGCCATCACCGCCTTCGACGACTGCTGCCAGGTCTGGGTCGCCGGCACGAACGCCATCGCCCAGTTGGCCAACTGGGTCGCGGTCTACACCCAGGACATCGCCACGTCGCTCGGGGCGGCCGACAAGACCTTGGCCCAGCAGGCGACCCAGATGTACTCCAAGAGCGACCTGCCGACCAAGGACGAGAAGCAGCACGGGATGCCGAACACCGGGCCGGTCGCGTGAGCGTCGAGCCCTTCCCGGACGTCGACGAGGACCAGATCGACGCGGCCGGCAAGGCCTTTCATTCGAGTGTCTCGAAGCTGACCTCGGCCGGGTCGAAGTTGAGCGCCGCGGCCGCGACCACGACGTGGCAGGCCGACGCGGCTCGTCCGGCCTGGGACTCGGCCATCACGGCTCGTCAGGGCGATGTCGCCGGCGCGAGCGAGGTGCTCGGTTACGTCGGTGACGTGCTGCGCTCGACGGCCGGTGCGGTGCGCGAGGCGCACCATCAGTGGGCCGCCGCGATGGCCTACCTCATGTACGTGTTCGAGTACCCGGATCCGCCGGCCGATCCGAGCGATCAGCAGCAGTACCAAGCCTACGAAAAAATGGGCAACGACGCCGTCAGCGACGCGAACTACGCGTTGGCGCTCTGCGCGAGCCAACTGATCAAGGTCACCAACGGCGTCAACTTTCCGAGCGTCCCGTCCGATGCGCCGGGAAGCGCGGTCGCGTCGAGCTCGCAGGGGTTCACGATCTTTCCGCTGGCGCCGGCGTTCGGTGCGCCGGCGGGCGCGATCTTCGCCAACGGCATCCCGGTCCAGTTCACCAAGGGCGTCAACTTCGAGTCGTCGGTGCTGCGCGATCTGGGGATCGGTCAGTCGTCGAAGGACTTCTTCCGGCCCGACAGCAGCGGCAACTACAACCTGCCGCGCACCAAGAGCGGCAGCCTCTACCGCGGCACCTTCCCGGACTCGACCGAGGCCGACGAACTCGAGATCAAGTCCGGCACCACCGAGATCACCGAATCGCCGCAGATCTCGGTGCAGTTGTGGGTGGCCAAACAGCTGGGCATCCCGTACCAGATGATCGTCAGCAAGGACACGCCCGTCGACCCGGACCTGCTTGCGAAGGTGACCGCGACCGGCGGCTCGGTGTACTCGAAGGTGCCCGACAGCGACCTGTACTACGACCACGGCACCGGCCAGTACGTGAAGCTGCAGGGCGGCGCGGGCGCGAGCGGCAAGAGCCTCGAGTCGACGCCGGTGAACCAGGCCGACATCGACAAGATCCCGGCCGAGACGCGCTCGCAGATCGAGTCCAAGGCGCCGTACGTCGCCAAGCCGCCGGCGAGCACGGACGACGGACTACCCGGCTCGTCGGAGCCCTACGTCACCCAGCAGCAGTACGACCAGGAGTGGGGCGAGGTGCCCGACGCGCCGACCGGCGGCGGCGGCTTTCCCTTCGGCGACGACGGTGACGGCGACGACTTCCCCATCGATCCCGAGGACATCTTCCCGTGACGCTCACCATGGTGCTGGTGTCGGCGCTGCCCCTGAGCGACGACGCGCTAACCGCCGCCTGCACGACCACCGCGGCCGCGCTCGGCGAGTGGGAACTGGTCGGCCGCATTGCCGACGACGACATCATGGTCGAGCTGTCGGCCGAGGTGAGCGATCACGACCTGCTCCTTCAGCTGTTCCCCTCCCGCCGGCTGGACGGGGCCCAGCTGGCGACGCTCTCGACCGAACTCGGCGTCACGCCGCCCTCGGCGGACACGAACTGGCTCACCGAGCTGGCCATGTCCGGGCGGGCCACCGAGCCGCAGACCGTGGCCGTGGTCGGCGTGGTCGGCCAACTGGCGACGGCGTTGCGGGGCTACCTGGTGATGGGCGGCGAGGTCGTCGACCTGCCCGGGGTGTCCGCCCCGACCCGGGCCGCTCCCACCCCGGATCCCGCGGGGGTTGCGCCGGCCGAGGTCTCGCCGCGCAACGGCGTGCTGGCCGCGTTCGCCGACCTCGAGACGTTCGACGATCCCGAGCGGTGGCGCCGCACCGTGCAGGCGCTGAAACCGTTCGCCGCGACGTCCTTCCGCTTCGCCCCGGTGCTGCTCGAGCGCGAGGGCGCGTGGGTGCGCTTCGAGCCGTCCAACCCGGAGCCGCCCGATTTCGCGGCCGGTTGGCCGGTCGGCCTGCGACTGGCCAACAACCACGCCGACGACTCGCCCCCCGTCGTATGGGACGTGACGCCGGGTGTCTCGGCCGTCCACCGCCTGACCAGCATCAGCGCGACCGGCGGCTGGTCACCGGTCGAGCTCGAGGCCTACCTGCCGGCGCTGCGTCAACTCGGTGCGGCCTACGGCTTCATCCACTACTGGAGCGACGACCAACCCGAGACGATCGTCGGACTGCGGCGCGGCTCGAATGCGCCGCTGATCCGGCTGGCCAGCATCGATCTCGACCGGACGCTGCCCGCCGTGTACTGGGCGCAGCTGTTCGGTCCCCGCTGGACGCGCGAGGTCGGCGCGGACACGCTCCGGACCGCGCCGGGGCACCGCGTGGACGAGGTCGGCCCGGACACCTGGCTGGTGCAGGTGACCGAGCACCTCACCGACGTCATCGACGACCCGGAGGGGTTCGCGGCGCGCCGCGACGCCGTCGCCCAGCACCTCGGCGCCCGGCATTTCTCCGGCCGCTTCCCGGCCCACCTCTACCCGGAGGGGTGACTCACGTGCAGACCTGGCGGACGCCCGACGATCAGTTCACCCAGCTGCCCGACTTCGACTACGAGCCTCGGTACGCCGACGTCCCCGACCAGGACGGCGGCACGCTGCGGATGGCCTGGGTCGAGGCCGGCCCGTCGGACGCCGAGGTCGTGCTGCTGCTGCACGGCGAGCCGTCCTGGTCCTTCCTCTACCGGACGATGATCCCGGTGATCGCCGCGGCCGGCTATCGCGCGGTGGCACCGGATCTCGTCGGCTTCGGCCGATCGGACAAGCCCGTGGCCATCGATGATCATTCCTACGCGCGGCACGTCGAGTGGACGCGGTCGTTGATCTTCGACGTCCTCGACCTGCGCGGCGTCACCCTCGTCGGCCAGGACTGGGGCGGCCTCATCGGGCTGCGGCTGGCCGCCGAACATCCCGACCGCTTCGCCGGACTCGTCGCCGCGAACACCGGCCTGCCCACCGGCGATCACGACATGCCCGCGATCTGGCACGCGTTCCGCCGCGCCATGCAGAACGCCGAGACCGTCGACGTCGGCCGGTTCGTCGAGAGCGGCTGTCGGCGCCCGCTGGCTCCCGAAGCGCGCCGCGCCTATGCCGCCCCGTTCCCGGACGAGTCGTTCAAGGCCGGCCCGCGGGCGATGCCCGGGCTAGTGCCTACCCGCCCCGACGACCCGGCGACCGAGGCCAACCGGCGCGCCTGGTCGGTGCTGGCGAGCTCGTCGACACCGCTGCTGGTCGCGTTCAGCGACGGCGATCCGATCACCGCCGCGATGGCGCCCATCCTGCGCGCACTGCCGGGCGCGACGGGCCGCGAGCACCCGGTGATCGCGAATGCCGGGCACTTCCTGCAGGAGGACGCCGGCCCCGAGCTGGCGGCCCACGTCGTCGAGTTCGTTCGGGCCACCGGCTAGCCTGGCGTCCATGCTGCTGTCCGATCGCGACATCCGGGCCGAGGTCCAGGCCGGGCGCCTGGGCGTCGAGCCCTGGGACGCCGACCTCGTCCAACCCTCCAGCGTCGACGTCCGGCTCGATCGCTATTTCCGGGTCTTCAACAACTCGCAGTACACGCACATCGACCCGTCGCAGCAGCAGGACGACCTCACCACCCTGGTCGAGCCCAAGGGCGACGAGCCGTTCGTGCTGCACCCGGGCGAGTTCGTCCTCGGCTCGACACTCGAAGTCGTGACGCTGCCCGAGGACCTGGCCGGCCGGCTCGAGGGCAAGTCGTCGCTGGGGCGCCTGGGCCTGCTCACCCACTCGACGGCCGGCTTCATCGACCCCGGGTTCTCGGGTCACATCACGCTCGAGCTGTCGAACGTGGCCAACCTGCCGATCACCCTGTGGCCGGGGATGAAGATCGGCCAGCTCTGCCTGTTCAAGCTGAGCAGCCCGTCCGAGCACCCGTACGGGTCGGCCATCTACGGCTCGCGCTACCAGGGCCAGCGCGGCCCGACGCCGAGCCGGTCGTACCTGAACTTCCGCCGCTGGCCGACCGGCTAGGTGTCGAGCCGCACGGTCTGGCGCTTCTCGGCCAGTTCGCGCACCGCGTCGGTGAGATCGTCGGCGACGAGAAGGTACGGCAGCAGGTCGCGTTCGGTCGTCAGCGCCCGGTAGACCAGCGACACCGTGACGTCGTGGTCGGGCCGGTGGACGACCTCGATCGCGTCGCCCGCGCTGATCGTCCCCGGAGTGAGGACGCGCAGGTAGGTCCCCGGCCGCGCGGCTTCGGTGAACGTCTTGAGCCAGCCCTTCTCACCGACCCAGCCGCGGAACGTGTTGCACGGGATCCGCGGATCGGTCACCTGCACCAGTACGTCGTCGCCCAGCCGCCAGCGCTCGCCGACCAGCGCCGCGTTGACGTCCAGGCCGCTCGTGGTCAGGTTCTCGCCGAAGAAGCCATTGGGCAGCGGGCGGCCGAGGCGTTGCTGCCAGGCGTCCAGGTCTTCCCGGGCGAAGGCGTAGACGGCCTGGTCGCTGCCGCCGTGGTGTCGTGGATCGCCGATGTAGTCGCCGACCACGCCGCTGCCCAGCCCGCCCTGCTTGGGGCCGGGATCGCGCACCTCGACCGGCCCGTCGACCGGCCGCTTGTCGATGCCGGTGGTCGGCGCGGACGTGTACGGCGCCTGGCGGGACTGGCCGATGTTGATCGACAGGATGGACGCCACGCCTCCACGCTACGAGCTTGTCGAGCGATTTTGGAGAGTTTGCCGCGCCAGGAGCGGCAAACTCTCCACAATCGCCGGCCGGATGGCTTACAGACCGGCGACGAGCTTCTCCAGCAGGTCGACCAGTCGGCGCTGTTCGCGGTCGTCGAGCGGCGCGAGCAGCCCGGACTCGACCGACTCGGCGTCGACGACGGCCGACCGGAACAGCTGCCAGCCGGCGTCGGTGAGCGAGATCTTCACCCGAGTGCGGTTGCTGGGGTCGGGCGCCCGCAGGATCAGCCCGCGCTCGGTCATCTTGTCGAGCCGATGCGTCATGGCCGATGGCGACAGACCGGCGATGTCGGCCAGCTTGGACGGGGTGGAGCCGACCTCGGGCCCCTCGAGCGCCAGCGTCTGCAGCACCGTCCACTCGCCGTGCGAGAGCCCCAGGTCGGCGAACTGCTGGCGATAGAAGACGTCCAGGCGCCGGTCCAGACGGCTGATGGCGGTGACCACGCGCTGCACCGTCTCTTGGCCACCGGCGGCGGTGTAGACGGCGACTGCGCGCTCGTACTCGGCAAGAGGTGTGGTTGGTCCCTTTCGCCGCTTCGCGGTCATGCCCGCAGACCCTACCTGGTACATTCGATGTCGAACTTCGAAATAGAAATGTTCGAAATTGCATTGACAGGAGTATGAACGTGCAGGGCAACACCGGCCGGCTGGCCGGACTCATCATCGGCTCCGCCATCGCCTCGGCCGGCTACGGAGCGGTTCTGCCGTACCTGTACGCCGATATCGCCGACACGCGGGGCCTGGGCGGCATCGCCGCGGCCATGACCTTCACCGCGTTCGCGCTCGGCTCGCTCATCGCCGCACCGTTCGCCGGCCGCCTCGCCGACGGCCGCAGCCCGGTGCTCGTGGCCTCGCTCTCGCGGCTCGCTCTCGCCGTCGCGATGATCGCGCTGGGCTGGGCGTCGAACGCGCCGTCGGTCTGGCTGGCCTCGGCCGGAGTCGGTGCCGCGGTCGCGGTCACCCAGCCCGCGATCTCGGTGTTGCTGCTCGCCTGGACGCCCGAAGAGCGCACTCGCGACGTCTTCGCCTGGCAGTTCATCGGCCTCAACCTGGCCCTCGCGGCGGGCGGCCTGGTCGGCGGCCTGACCGTCAACCTGGCGACGCCGGCCGGTACGCGACCGATCTACGTCTTCGCCGCCCTCGCCGCCCTGGTCAGCTCGATCGCGGTGTACGCATCGGGTCGCGGCCGGCGTCGGACCGCGGCGCCGGTCGAGGCGTCCGAGGCCCTCGGCTACCGCGCGCTGTTCAAGATCAAGACGGTGCGGTGGCTGCTCGTGATCGCCGCCCTGCTCGACCTCGCCTGCTACGCCCAGTACGACTCGGGCCTGCCGGCGTACGCGATCGGCGCACTGCACGTGCGTCCCTCGACGCTCGGCATCGGTGTCGCCCTGAACGCGCTGGTCGTCGCCGCCCTGACCGGGCCGGTGGTCGCGATGACGCGCAAGCACTCTCCGACGACCTTGCTCGCGTCGTGCGCCGGCCTCTGGGTCGTCTGCTGGCTCGTCTTCGGCGCGCCGCTGATGATCTCGGGCATCGGCTCGGCGACGGTCGTCATCGGCTACGCCGCGATCTCGTTCGGCGAGACCGTCATGGCACCGGTGCTGAACCCGTTCGCCGCCCAGCTCGCCCCCGAGGGGGCGGTCGGGCGCACGCTCGGCGCGGTGACCGGCGCGACCACTGTCGCGACTGCGGTCGGCCCGGCGCTGTCGGGGCTGTTGCTGGCGCTCGGCGTGCCGGCGTTGTTCATCGTGATGCAGCTGGCCTGCTGCCTCGGCGCGGCCTGGTTCGCGCTGCGGCTGGGCCGCCTCGTCCGCGGGCGCACGGTCGTGTGGAACCTGTCGGTCGCCGACGAGCTGATCCGCCTGCGCTGAACGTGTGGAGGGTTCGCCGCGCATGGAGCGGCAAACTCTCCACAATCGGCGCTCAGACGAGCTGGTGCATCCAGCCGTGCGGGTCGGGCTCCTGACCGGTCTGCAGGCCGAGCAGCTTCTCCCGCAGCTGCATGGTGACCGGTCCGGGCGTGCCGTCGCCGACCGTCCACGAGTCGTGGGCGCTCTTGACGAAGCCGACCGGCGTGATCACCGCGGCCGTCCCGCAGGCGAACACCTCGGTCAGCTCGCCGGAGGCGTTGCCGCGCTGCCAGTCGTCGGTCGAGATCTTGCCCTCCTCGGTGCTGTAGCCCAGGTCGTGGGCGACCGTGAGCAACGAGTCACGGGTGACGCCGGCCAGCAGCGTGCCGGTGAGCGCCGGGCGTGACGATGCGCGCCGAAGCGCCGGAGCCGTACACGAAGTACAGGTTCATGCCGCCCATCTCTTCGACCCAGCGGTGCTCGAGCGCGTCGAGCCAGACGACCTGGTCGCAGCCCTGCTCGGCGGCGTAGGCCTGGGCGATCAGCGAGGCCGCGTAGTTGCCGCCGCACTTGGCCTCGCCGGTGCCGCCGGGCGCCGCACGCGTGTACTCGGTCGACAGCCACACCGACACCGGCTTGACGCCGCCCGGGAAGTAGGCGCCGGCCGGCGAGGCGATCAGCAGGAACGTGTAGGAGTTCGACGGTCGCACCCCGAGCCCGATCTCGGACGCGATCATGAACGGCCGGAGGTAGAGCGACTCGGCCGGGTCCTCGGGCACCCAGGCCTGGTCGACCTCGACGAGGGCACGAACCGCCTCGACGAAGAGCTCCTCGGGCAGCTCGGCCATGGCCAGCCGGCGCGCACTGCGCTGGAAGCGGGCCGCGTTGGCGTCCGGACGGAACGTGGCGATCGAGCCGTCGGGCTGGCGGTAGGCCTTGAGGCCCTCGAAGATCGTCTGGCCGTAGTGCAGTGCCATGTTGGCCGGGTCGATCTGCAGCGGTCCGTAGGGCACGACCTGGCCCTCGCCCCAGACGCCGTCCACGTAGTCGATGCGCACCATGTGGTCGGTGAAGTACTTGCCGAACCCGGGCGCGGCCAGGATCGCCGCCGCTCGTCGGCCGTACGGGGGGAGGGGTTGCGGTGGACCTCGAAGGGGTGAACGGACGCCATAGTCGGTCATCCTAGTTTCTCCGGGCCGTTCGGTCGCCCGACTTCTGCCGCCCATCCTCCTCGGGCGGCGCCGCGAGTGGCTACAACCCCGCGATGCCGATCACGGCCCCGAGCAGGGCAACCAGCGCAAGCGAGCCGAGCACGATGATGGCGATCGTGCGGCGACGACGGGCCGCATCGCCGCGGCGGGCGGCAGCGGTCGTCCGGCCGATGCCCCGGTCCGCGTTCGGGTGCACGCGCTGCCCGGCTGGGATCGGTGGTGGGGCACCCCAGCCGTTGGACGTGTAGATCTCCTGACGCCCCTGCTCGAAGTCGGCCCGACTGATCGTTCCGTCCGCGAGCTTCGCGTTCAGGGCGTTCAGCCGGTCGTACGGACTCGTCATGACGATCCCTCTGCGAAGTGAAGTCGGCCCGCGAAGTGTAAGGGGACGACGGCTACGACGACGGTGCGAGCGCGGCGGACGAACCGGCGACCAGGGCGGGCAGCGAGTCGGTCATGAGCCCGAGCAGGGCGTCCTGGCTGATCGGACGCTCGGGCAGCCAGCGGATGATGATCTCTTCGTTGAACGCGACCCACCCCTGGATCGCGATGATCGACTTCGGTCCGAGCGGCAGGCCGAGCAGTTCGAGGCTGTCGATGACGCGCTGGGCGTGCGCGGCCCGGGTCAGCTCGAAGATCTCCCGCATCGCCTCGTCGCCGCTCGCGGCGCCGCGCACCAGCGACACGTAGCTGTCGGAGTTCTCGATCACGTACTCGACGTAGGCGGCGAGGCCGTGTCGCAGGCGTTCCAGCGGCGGCAGCGTCTCGTCGGGGGCGGTGCGGGCGAGCAGTTCGTCGGCCGCCGCGCGAACGACCTCGCGGTGGAAGTCCTGCTTGGAGCGGAAGTAGTGAAAGAGCAGTCCCCGTGAGATGCCCGCCTCGTCGGCCAGATCCTCGACCGACAACTCGTCGAGCGTGCGGGTGGCCAGCATCCGCCGGCCGAGCTCGATCAACTGGGCCCGCCGCTCCTCGGCGGTGAGTCGCGTCCGCCGTTCAGGCCATGGCCGGAGTCTAACGCTGTTGAATCGCGTTCAGCCAGCTGTTGACTCAGATTCAATTGCGTTTTACGGTAGCCGTATGAGTCTCAGCGCGGACGCCCCGCGGCACGTCTCGGTGCTGGTGGTGGGCAGTGGATTCGCCGGCCTCGGCCTGGCCATCAAGCTGGCCCGCAGCGGACGGCGCGACTATCTCGTCATCGAACGGGGCGGCGAGGTCGGCGGCACGTGGCGCGACAACACCTATCCGGGTGCCGCGTGCGACGTGCCGTCCCAGCTGTACTCGTACTCGTTCGCGCCCAACCCGAACTGGACGCGGTCGTTCTCACCGCAGCCGCAGATCCAGGCCTACATCAAGAAGGTGGCCGAGGAGTCGGGCGTCCTCGCCAACCACCTGTTCGACTGCGAACTGCTGTCGGCCAGCTGGGAGGCCGACCACTGGGCGGTCGAGACGTCGCAGGGCAGCTTCACCGCGACCGTGTTGATCACCGCCTTCGGCGCGCTGTGCGAACCGGCGCTGCCCGACATCACGGGCATCGAGTCGTTCCGCGGGCTGATCATGCACTCGTCGCGGTGGAACCACGACGTCGACCTGACCGGCAAGCGGGTGGCCGTGATCGGCACCGGCGCCTCGGCGATCCAGATCGTGCCGGCGATCGCGGCGCAGGTCGGTCAACTCGATCTGTACCAGCGCACCGCGCCGTGGGTCATGCCCCGGCGCGACCGCGCCTACAAGTCGTGGGAGAAGGCGGCCTACCGCTACGTCCCGGGCTATCAAAAGGCGGCCCGCGCGCTGCTGTACGGCGCCCGCGAGGTCACTGCGCTCGGCTTCTGCTACGAGCCGCGCATCCTTGGCTTCGCCTCCAAGCAGGCGCTGGCCAACATCCACAAGTCGATCAGCGACCCGACGCTTAGGGCGGCCGTCACGCCGACGTTCCAGATGGGCTGCAAGCGGGTGCTGATCTCCAACGACTACTACCCGGCCCTGGCCCGCGACAACGTGTCGGTGGTGACGGACGGCATCGCGTCGATCGGACCCGGCTCGATCACGACGAACGACGGCGTCGAGCGGCCGATCGATGTCTTGATCAGCGCGACCGGCTTCCACGTCACCGACAGCCCGTCCGCGCACCTGATCAAGGGCGCCGACGGCCGGACCCTGGGCGCGCACTGGGCCGAGTTCGGCATGCAGGCCTACAAGGGATCGACCGTGGCGGGCTTCCCGAACATGTTCTCGATCGTCGGTCCCAACACCGGCCTCGGGCACACGTCGATGATCTACATGATCGAGTCGCAGCTGAACTACGTGATGGACGCGCTGGCCGTCATGGACCGCAACGACCTGGCCACGGTCGAGGTTCGCCAAGACGTCCAGGACGACTACAACGCCGCCGTCCAGAAGCGCATGGGCAAGACCATCTGGACGACCGGTGGTTGTGCGTCGTGGTATCTCGACCAGCACGGTCGCAACACCACGCTCTGGCCCGACTTCACCTTCAAGTTCCGGCGACTGACCCGCCGCTTCGATCTCGCCGGATACACCTCGACCGCCCGGGAGTCTTCATGAGCAAGTTCACCGGCCGCGTCGCCGTCGTCACCGGCGCCGGTTCCGGCATCGGCCGAGCGCTGGCGTACCAGCTGGCCGCGGACGACGCGGTGCTCGCGCTGTCCGACGTCGACGAGATCGGCCTGGCCGAGACGGCGGCGCAGGTGCGGCGACTCGGGGCGCTCGTGCGATCGGATCGCCTCGACGTCGTCGATCGAGCCGCCGTGCTGGCTTACGCCGACTCGGTCGCCGATCAGTTCGGGCGCGTCCAACTGGTGATCAACAACGCCGGAGTGGCGCACACCGGAGACATCGCCGACATGTCGTTCGACGAGATCGAGCACGTGGTCGACGTGGACTTCTGGGGCGTGGTGAACGGCACCAAGGCGTTCCTGCCGCATCTGATCGCCGCCGGAGACGCCAACCTCGTCAACGTCTCGAGCCTGTTCGGCCTGGTCGCGATCCCCAGTCAGAGCGCCTACAACGCGGCCAAGTTCGCCGTCCGCGGCTTCACCGAGTCTCTTCGCATGGAGATGCTGGTCGCCGGCCATTCGCTGAAGGTCAGCTGCGTCCACCCGGGCGGGATCAAGACCGCGATCGCGCGCAACGGCACGGCCTCGCGCGGCCTGGACCAGCGGGCGCTCGCCGACGTCTTCGACACCAAGCTGGCCAAGATGACGCCCGAGAAGGCGGCCAAGATCATCCTGAAGGGGGCGGCGGCCGGGCGACCGCGCATTCTCGTCGGGTTGGACGCGTGGGCGATCTACGCCCTGGGGACGGTGCTGGGCGCGGGGTATCAGCGGATCGTCGCCGCCGGGGCTCGTCGCACCGCGCCGGGCCCGGAGTCCGTCCCGGCGCCCTCGCTGCGAGAAACGGCGTGACCCGCTACCTGCCCGCCCGTTTCGTGACGCCCGGCCTCGGGCTGTTCTATCGCGTCGTGTTCCATCCGCGGCTGGCCACCACCACGTCGCGCCGGATCCTCGAGGCCGCGTCGCGGTCGACCAAGCTGCCGCGCGACACCATCGTCCGAGCGGTCTCGATCGGCGGCCGCCCCGCGCTGCGCGTCAGCGTGGGCGCATCCGAGCGGCCGCGCACGGTGCTCTATCTGCACGGCGGCGGGTACACGGTCGGCTCGCCGCGGACGCATCTGTCGGTCGCTGCGTACCTGGCGCGTGAATCGGGTGCGGTCGTGTACTCCCTCGACTACCGGCTGGCGCCCGAGCACCCCTATCCGGCCGCGCTCGAGGACGCGGTGGCGGCCTACCTCGAGCTGGCCGAGCAGGGACAGCCGATCGCGCTCTCGGGCGACTCGGCCGGCGGCGGCCTGGCGGTTGCCGCGGCTCGGCGGCTGATCGACGAGCACGGCCTGACGCCCGCGGCGTTCGCCCTGTTCTCGCCGTGGACCGATGCCTCGGATGAGAGCGCCGAGGTCACTCATGACCTCGTCGTCAACGTGAAGTGGGGCGCCCACAACGCGCAGCTGTACGCGGGCGGCGCCGATCTGCGCGACCCCGGGGTGTCGCCGATGTACACCTCGTTCGAGGGTCTGCCGCCGATGTGGATCCAGACCGGCAAGAAAGAGCTGCTGTACAAGCAGATCCTGCGTTTTGCGGCGGCGGCCCGGGCCGGCGGGGTGGACGTGACGCTGGTCGAGCATCCGACGTTGTGGCACAGCGGCCACACCCAGGCCGGCCTCGTTCGCGAAGCGACCGAGGTGATCCAGGCTGCCGGTGTCTACCTGCGCGTTCACCTGGACGCCGCCGTCCGCGTCTGATTCGTGCCCGGCGCTTTGTGCCTGGCCGGTGGCCTGGACGCCGCCGAAATCGCCCCGCTGGCCCACATCCCAGGCACAAAGCGGCTCAGGGGCGGACGGTGCCGCTCAAGTGCGGCTTGCCGGACTTGGCGTTGTGGACGTCGAGGTCCCAACCACCGGCGTCACGCGTCGCCGACAGCTCGACGGTCGAGGGCAGGAACACCGGCGTCTTGAACGCGACGTCGTAGGTGAACGCGGTCGGCAGCCGTCCTTCCAGCGACGCGAGCACCCGCGCCGCCAGCCACATGCCGTGCGCGATCGCGGTCGGAAAGCCGAACGCCCGCGCGGTCAGCGGATGCAGGTGGATCGGATTGCGGTCACCGGCGACCGCGGCGTAGCGACGCCCGATGTCGCCCGGCACTCGGATGATCGCCGGTGCGGTCGTCGGCGTGGGGCGTTCGGCGTGCTCGCGCCGGGGCTCGGTCGACGGCCCGCGCCGCAGGTAGGTCGACGTCTCCGTCCAGACCTCGTCGCCGTTCACGGTGGCCGCCGCGACCACGTCGAACTGCCGCCCGGCCGCATGCGCGCGCAGGTTGCCGGCGGTCACGCGCAGCGCAACCGACTCGTCCAGCCGGACCGGCCGATGCTGCGTGATCGAGTTCGCGACGTGCACCAAGCCGATCAATGGGAACGGGAAGCCGGGCTCGACCATCAACGCCATCGACAGCGGAAACGTCAGCACGTGCAGGTAGGTCGCGGGCAGGACGTCACCACCCCGGAACCCGCAGACGCGCTGATAGTCGGCGAGGTGTCCGGCATCGATCGGCGCCTCGGGGGACGCGTGGACCGACGACGGGATCGTGTCGCCGCGCCGGCGCGACGAGATCACCGCCCGGGCGTACAGCGGCAGGAGCGACGGCTGCGGGCGGTCCGTCATGCCCCGACCAGGTTCTGGCCGCACACCCGCAGCACCTGCCCGTTGATGCCCCCGGCGCCCGAGGACGACAGCCACGAGATCGCCTCGGCGACATCGACCGGCAGGCCCGCCTGCTGCAGGCTGTTGAGCCGGCGCGCGATCTCGCGGGTGGCGAGCGGCATGGTGTTGATCATGTCGGTGTCGATCAGGCCCGGCGCGACGCCGTTGATCGTCGCGCCCAGTTCGGCGAACGCTGGCGCGAACGAGCGGACCATGCCGATCACGCCGGCCTTCGACGCGCCGTAGTTGGTCTGGCCGCGGTTGCCGGCGAAGCCGGTCGTCGACGAGAGCGTGATGATCCGTCCCCCCGAATGCAGGACGTCGGTATCGAGCAGGGCCGAGTTGATCCGCAGCTGCGACTCGAGGTTCACCGCGAGGACCTGCGACCACTGCTCGGGTTTCATGTTGGCCAGCAGCTTGTCTCGCGTGATTCCCGCGTTGTGCACGATGATGTCGACGCCTCCGTGGCGCTCACGGAGGTGATCGAACAAGATCGTCGGCGCGTCGGGCGAGGCCACGTCGAGCTGCAGGGCGGTGCCGCCGATGCGGTTCGCCACCCGCGCGAGCCCCTCGCCGGCCCCGGGCAGATCGGCGGCGACGACATGGGCGCCGTCGCGGGCCAGCACGGTCGCGATCGCCGCGCCGATGCCGCGGGCCGCGCCGGTGACCACGGCGACCTTGCCGTCGAGCGGCTTCGTCCAGTCGGCGGGCGCCGGGGCATCGCCCGGACCGAGTCGGATCGGCTGGCCATCGACATAGGCCGATCGTCCCGACAGCAGGAACCGCAGCGTCGATTCGAGCGAGGCCGGATCATCGGCCCACACCAGGTTGGCCGTCGCCCCGCGGCGCAGTTCCTTGCCCAGCGAGCGCACGATGCCGTCGAGCGCCTGACGCACGGAGTCGGCGATGTGGTCGCCACCGTCGGGCGAACGTCCGATCACGATCACCCGTCCGGACGGACCGAGCCCGCGCAGCGCCCCGCTGAAGAACTCCTGGACGCCGGCCAGGTCGTCGACGGTCGCGATGCCGGTGGCGTCCAAGATCAACGCCGACGGGTGGTCGGCACCGAGCGAGACGCCGGCGCTGGTGAGCAACTCGTCGAGGGACGGCAACGTCGAGCCGGGCAGCGTGCTGATCAGTGCGGGGCCGCGAAGCAGTGCATCACCTGGCGTGTAGCGCCGCAGGACCGCCGGCTTCGGCAGGCCGAGCGACCCGGCGATCCGAGCACCGACCGGTGAGTTGACGATCGCCGAGTACCGGTCCATCAGGCCTCCAAGATGGCGACGACGCCCTGACCGCCGGCGGCGCAGATCGAGATCAGGCCGCGGCCCGATCCCTTCTCGTGCAGCAACTTGGCCAGCGTCGCCACGATGCGGCCACCGGTCGCCGCGAAGGGATGACCCGCGGCCAGCGACGAGCCGTTGACGTTGAGCCGCGTCCGGTCGATCGAGCCGAGCGGCGCATCCAGCCCGAGTCGCCGCTGGCAGAAGTCGGCGTCCTCCCACGCGGCCAATGTCGTCAGCACGGTCGACGCGAACGCCTCGTGGATCTCGTAGAAGTCGAAGTCCTGCAGGGTCAGCTGGTTGCGTTCGAGTAGTCGTGGCAGCGCGTACACCGGCGCCATCAACAGGCCGTCGTCCTTGCGGTCGCCGTGCACGTAGTCGACCGCGGCCGTCTCGGCGTCGACGAGATGCGCGAGCACCGGCAGCGAACGGGCGGCGGCCCACTCGTCGCTGGCCAGAAGCACCGTGGACGCGCCGTCGGTCAGCGGCGTCGAGTTGCCGGCCGTCATGGTCAGGTTCTCGCCCCGCCCGAACACAGGGCTCAGCTTCGCCAACTTCTCGACCGACGTGTCGGGCCGCAGGTTCTGGTCGCGAGTGAGCTTCAGGAACGGCGTCATCAGGTCGTCGAAGAAGCCGCGGTCGTACGCCGCAGCGAGGTTGTGGTGCGATGCCGCGGCCAGCTCGTCCTGAGCTTCGCGGGTGATTCCCCACTCCTGCGTGGTGATCGCCTGATGGTCGCCCATCGACAATCCGGTGCGCGGCTCGGAGTTCTTCGGGATCGACGGGGCGAGGAAGCCGGGCCGGATTCGTCCGAGCAGCTTCACCCGGTCGAGCGGGGTCTTGGCCCGATTGGCGGCGAGCAGCAGCTGGCGAAGATCTTCGTTCACCGCGATCGGGGCGTCCGACGTCGTGTCGACGCCACCCGCGATGCCCGCGTCGATCTGTCCGAGGGCGATCTTGTTGCCGACCAGGATCGCCGTCTCGAGGCCGGTGCCGCAGGCCTGCTGGACGTCGTAGGCCGGCGTGGCCGCCGACAGCGCCGATCCGAGCACCGATTCGCGGGTCAGGTTGAAATCGCGGCTGTGCTTGAGCACCGCGCCAGCGGCCACCTCGCCCAGTCGTTCGTCCTGGAGGCCGAAGCGGGCGACCAGGCCGTCGAGCGCGGCGGTGAGCATGTCCTGGTTGGACGCCCGCGCGTACGGCCCGTTCGAGCGGGCGAAGGGAATGCGGTTGCCGCCGACGATCGCGGCGCGACGAGTGGTCACGGGGTTCTCCCTCGGTCGAGTGTCCGAACCCAACAGTATCCGGTACCGTCGGTATCGTGAAGAGTCCTGCGTCACGTCCGGACGGGCGAAGCACTCGCTGGGATGCCCATCGTGAGGCCCGGCGTAACGAGCTGATCGAGGCCGCGATCCTCGCCGTGCGCGATCACGGTGAGGACGTGGGCATGGACCAGATCGCGGCGGTCGCCGGCACCAGCAAGCCGGTGGTCTACCGCTATTTCGCCGACAAGGCTGATCTCTATCGCGCCATCGGCCAGCAGATGGCGCGACACCTGCTCGATCTGATCGGCACCGCCGTCGAGGCCGAGACCGACCCCCGCCGCCGACTGCGCGCCGGAGTGGACGCCTACCTGAGCGTGCTCGACGGCACGCCCGCCCTGTACCGCTTCGTCGTCAACCGCGGCGGAAACCAGCTCAACGAGTTCATGGCGCTGGTCGGTGGCTTGATCACCAAGGAATTGCGCGATGATCTCGCCGCCCGAGGCGTGCACCCAGACGCCGCGACGCCCTGGTCGTCGGCCATCGTCGGGTTCGTCCGGGCGGCCGGCGACTGGTGGCTCGCCAACCCCTCGCTGATGACTCGCGAACAGCTCGCCGAATATGTGAGCTCGCTCCTGTGGGGCGGTGCCGCGAGTCTTTACGCCTCGGTCGGGGTAGATGTCGATGTGACTCCGCCGCCGGGAACCTTCGGCGCGTTGATCAACGAGAGAGGACGACCACGATGACGGTTCCGCAACTTCCGGCCTCGATCGATGGCGGTGCGCTGCGTTCGGTGCTCGACGGGCGGTGGGCCGACATCCGTGAGCGCGCCCGCTCGATCGGCGGCAAGACGTTTGCGCCCTACCTCGGTGGCGACGTCGAGGAACACCGCGACCACGTCTTCGAGCAGATGCTGCGGATCAAGGAAGAAGGGATGTCGCGGCTCGGTTTCCCGTCCGCGTACGGCGGTCTGGACGACGTCGGCGGTTCGATCACGGCGTTCGAGATGCTGGCCTACGGCGATCTTTCCTTGATGGTCAAGGCAGGCGTGCAGTGGGGTTTGTTCGGCGGGGCGGTCCTGCACCTGGGCACTGAGCGGCATCATCAGCGCTACATCAACGGGATCATCGACCTCGACGTCCTCGGGTGCTTCGCGATGACCGAGACCGGTCACGGGTCCGACGTCGCGTCGCTCGACACCACCGCGACCTATGACCCCGACACGGACGAGTTCGTGGTCGACACCCCGTTCGAGTCCGCCCGCAAGGACTACATCGGCAACGCGGCCCGCGACGGGCGGCTGGCGGCGGTGTTCGCGCAGTTGATCGTCGGCGGCGAATCGCAGGGCGTGCACGCGCTGCTCGTCCCGATCCGATCGGCCGACGGATCTGTCTGCGCAGGAGTGACGATCGAGGACGACGGCCGCAAGGGCGGTCTGAACGGCGTCGACAACGGTCGGCTGTCGTTCGACCACGTCCGGATCCCTCGCGAGAACCTGCTCAATCGCTACGGCGACGTCGATGCGGACGGCGTTTACACGACGCCCATCGCCAACAAGAATCGCCGGTTCTTCACGATGCTGGGCACGCTGATCCAGGGGCGCATCAGCGTCGCCGGCTCGGCGGCGAGTGCCGCGAAGGTCGCGCTGACGATCGCGGTGCGCTACGCCGAGGTGCGCCGCCAGTTCACCGGGCCGGGCGTCGACGGCGAGGTCGTACTGCTCGACTACGCCACCCACCAGAGGCGGCTGCTGCCGCGCGTGGCCCGCTCATACGCGCTGCACTTCGCCCAGAGCGAGCTGGTCGCGGGGCTGCACGAGGCGTTCACCGGCGTCGCGTCGGCGGGCGAGACGACCGGCGAGGACGACAGCCGGCGCTGGCTCGAGGCGCAGGCAGCCGGCATGAAGGCGATGACGACCTGGCACACCACCGACACGGTCCAGGCGTGCCGCGAGGCCTGCGGCGGCAACGGCTACCTGGCCGAGAACCAGTTGACGGGGCTCAAGGCCGACTCGGACATCTTCACCACGTTCGAGGGCGACAACACCGTGCTGCTCCAACTCGTCGCGAAGGAGTTGCTGACCGGTTATCGCGACGACGTTCGGTGACCTCGACATGCTCGGGACGGCTCGGTTCGTCGCCGACCAGGCGATCGAGACGATCCTGGAGCGGACGGCGTTACGCACGTTCGCCCAGCGGCTCGTCGACCTCGCGCCCTCGCGCGACGACGAATCGGACCTGCTCGACCGGTCGTCACACATCGCGCTGTTCTCCTTCCGCGAGCGGCACCTGCTCGAGACCGTGGCGCGACGGCTGCGGCGTGCCGCCAACGCCGACAAGCCGTTCGAGATCTTCACCGCGTCGCAGGAGCACATGCTCGCGCTCGCTCGCGCCCACGTCGACCGAACGCTGCTGGAATCGTTCGTGACCGCCATCGACGGCTGCGCCGACCCCGGCGCCCGGGCGCTGCTCGAGCGGGTCTGCGACCTGTTCGTGCTGTCCTCGATCGAGGCCGACCGCGCGTGGTTCATGGAGCACGGTCGGCTCACCGCCAAGCGTTCGAAGGCGATCGTCGCGATGGTCGCCGAACTGTGCGCGCTGTTACGGCCGTACGCCCGCGTGCTGGTCGACGGTTTCGGCATTCCCGACGAGGCGATCATCGCGCCGATCGCGACCGGGGCCGAGGCCCGTCGCCAGAGCGGAGTCTCGCGCCGCCGGCACCGCCTTGTCGGTCGCGGACGTGGAGCGCCCGGTCACGGCCTAGGACAGCAGCGGCCGACGCGCGCAGCTCGATCATCGGCATCCAGGCCATCGTCAGCCACGGCCCCCTGGACGGTGACCTCGTGGACTCAACGCTCCGGACGGCCTCCGCGTTGTCCCGTCGCAAGCTCGTCCATCGGCATCGCCTTGTGCCTCGAGTGTGGGCCGGGGACGTCATCGCGGGTCGAGTCCGTCGACAACCCAGCCACAAAGCCGCGGGGTGTGGCGGGACCTCAGGCCGGGCAGAGGTTCGCCGGGTCGGCGATCAACGCACCGGCACCCGGCGCGGGATACGGCGCGCGGAAGGTGAACGAGAACTCGCTCGGCCCGTTCTCGGCCAGCGCGGCCAACCGGAGCTCGGCCTCGGCGATCGTCGGGACGGTGCCGGCCGGCACCCACCACAGGCAGGTGAACACCTCGCGCATCGGCACGAACCACTTGCGGCGTTGACGCATGACCTCGACGTGCGCGCTGCGAAGACGAACTCGGCCAGGGCGTCTCGACCGACTCCCAGGTCGACATGTTCACCAGGAAGTCGTCGCCGAAGCGCAGCGCGGTCGCGTCGCCGTCGTCGGTCTGCAGCCGCCAGACGAACCCGGGCGCGGCATCGGCCAGGGCGTTGATCGGCTCCAGCTGCTCGACGAACCCCCGCAGCGCGTCGTCGATCGAGCGGGGCGACGGTCTTGCCGACGTTGAGTTGAGCGAGGTGCCAGTCCGTCATGCGCGCCACCCTAACCGCGCCAGCCCCACCACGGTCACGCGAGTGGCCGATTTTCGCGCGAGTGGTCACGAATCAGTGGCCACTCGGCCAGAAATCGGCCACTCGCGGAAAGCTTCGGAAAGCTTCGGAAAGCTTCGCGAGCTGTGCGAGCTACGCGGGCTCGGGCTCCGGTTCGGGTTGCGCGGCCGCCACCGGACGAGCCAGCGACTGCTGCAGGATCTGGGCCACGTCGAGCACCTGGACGTCGTCGCGCGCCGAGCCCGTCGGCCTTCTTGGCGGTGACCGCGTCCGAGAGCATGACCATGCAGAACGGGCAGGCGGTCGAGATCAGGTCGGGGTCCAGGCCGAGCGCCTCTTCGGTGCGCTCGACGTTGATCCGCTTGCCGATCTTCTCCTCCATCCAGAAGCGCGCCCCGCCGGCGCCGCAGCAGAAGCCACGGTCCTTGCAGCGGTGCATCTCCTGCGACTTCAGCGCCGGGATCGAGCCGAGCACGTCGCGCGGCGGCGTGTAGACCTTGTTGTGCCGGCCCAGGTAGCACGGGTCGTGGTAGGTCACGTTCTTGTCGACCGGCTCGACCGGGGTCAGCCGGCCCTCGTCGACGAGGCGGGCCAGCAGCTGCGTGTGGTGCACGACCTCGTAGTGGCCGCCCAGCTGCGGGTACTCGCGGGCGAGCGAGTTGAAGCAGTGCGGGCAGGTCGCGACGATCTTGAGCGGCTCGGCCCGGGTGATCGAGTTCAGCGTCTCGATGTTCTGCATGCCCTGCATCTGGAACAGGAACTCGTTGCCCAGGCGTCGCGCCGGGTCGCCGGTGCAGGTCTCGCCCGCGCCCAGCACCGCGAACTCGACGCCGGCGACGTTCAGCAGCTCGGCGAACGCCCGGGTGACCTTCTTCGAGCGGTCCTCCAGGGCGCCGGCGCAGCCGACCCAGAACAGGTACTCGATGTCGGCGTCCAGCTTCGTCCCCGGGACGGCGCGGCGGACCTCGAAGTCAAGTCCGTCCGATCCACTCCTCGCGGCCCGCGCTCGGCAGAGTCCCCACGGGTTGCCCTTGTTCTCGATGTTGCGCAGCATGACGCCGGCCTCGGACGGGAACGCGGACTCGATCAGCACCTGGTAGCGGCGCATGTCGACGATGTGGTCGATGTGCTCGATGTCGACCGGGCACTGCTCGACGCACGCGCCGCAGGTGGTGCACGACCACAGGACGTCGGGGTCGATGACGCCGAAGGAGGCCAGGTCGCCGACGAGCGGGCGCTGGGCCTGGCCGGGGCCGGAACCCATCAGGCGCGGGAAGCCCGACTCGGGGACGTGGTTGCCGTGCGACACGGCGTCCTCGCCCGCGGTCAGGGCCGGGGCGTCGTCGGCCAGCGTCTTGGCGCCGAGGATGTACGGCGCCTTGGCGAACAGGTGATCGCGCAGGTCCATGATCAGGAGCTTGGGCGAGAGCGGCTTGTCGGTGTTCCAGGCCGGGCACTGCGACTGGCAGCGTCCGCACTCGGTGCACGTCGAGAAGTCGAGGTAGCCCTTCCAGGTGAAGTCCTCGATCTTGCCCTTGCCGAACACGGTGTCCTCGGACAGGTTCTCGGCGTCGGTGAAGTCGATCGGGTCGCCGTCGGCGTCGGTGACCGGCAGCAGCGGGCCGAGGCCGTTGGGCTGCCGCTTGAAGGCGACGTTGATCGGGGCGGTGCCGATGTGCAGGTGCTTGGAGTAGGTGACCAGGATCGTGAAGCCGAAGATGACGGCCATCTGCAGCAGCAGGAACGTCGTCTCGATGCCCTGGTTGTAGGCGCCCGAGCCCAGCATCTTGGCGACCGATGTAGGACGCGAACGGCCACTTCGACTTGCCCCACGGGAAGTGGCCGGTGTTGTACTGCGCGCCGCGGTAGATCAGCAGCGTCACGACGACGAGGGTGATCATGCCGAGGATGACCCAGGCCGGGCCGGTGTGCGAGCCGTAGAAGCGCGATTGCCGCTGGCGGCGCTCGGGCGAGCTCGACCAGCCGGTTGATCGCGAACCAGATGATCGCGAGCAGCACGGCGACGGCGAAGAAGTCCTCGAGGAACCCGAGCCAGCGGGCGTGGCCGAAGAACGGGAAGGCGAAGTCCTTGCTCGATCACCAGCGCGCCGTAGCACTCGATGATCGTGATGCCCAGGACGTTGAAGCCCCAGAAGGTGAAGAAGTGCGCCAGGCCCGGGCCGGCCCACTTGAGCAGCTTCTTCTGCCCGAGCACCTCCTCGCCCTCGCTGACCGCACGCTCCTGCGGGTTGCGGGTGCGCGTCTTGTCCGGCTGGCCCGAGCGGATCAGCTTGAACAGCCAGAAGATCCGGCGTCCGGCGATGGCCGCCGTCACGACCAGCATCAGCAGGGCGAGGGTCAGCCGCAGCGCCACGGGTCTCCTTCAGTCGGCGTGTCTCAAGTTACCGAGACGTCAATCTTCGGATCGTATGGGCAGATCGGCCCGCCGCCTACCGCGAGTTGCGGGGGTCACGCACCGCAGAGGCCTTGCGCGTCAGCCTTGGTATCGCAGAACGTCGTGCCGTCCAGGGTGATGATGTCGCCGGCCAGCACGAGGGTCAGCGTCGAGCCGGCCGGGGCGTGCGCGGGGTCGGTCGTGGTGCACCTTCATGGGCCCGCCCTCGCCTACGAAAACGGGCCGATTCGGACAACGAGGCCCTCTGGATAAGCATTGCATCACGGACCGCGCGATTGGCGCTGCCGAGGCTCCGCGTGCCGTGTGCGGTAACCCAAGCCAGTCAAATCGGTATGAAGTTTGTCTATGGTGGTACTTAACAATCCGAAAACGGTCACGAGGGCGAAGTGGCCGTTGTCAGCACCCCGTGCTTGGGTAGTAGTTGCACAATCTCGTCGCCTTCGCTCCGATGTCGCACGGCGACCTGACCCCAGATTGACGGCACTGCGCTCGAGACCCGAGCAACCAGCGCCCGACGCAGGCCAGTAGGAGGCTCGACGATGATCCGGCTCGAATCGGTCACCAAGAAGTACGACGGCACGGTCGCGGTCGACGACCTCAGCCTGGTGGCGCCGTCCGGGCAGATCACGGTGTTCGTCGGTCCCTCCGGCTGCGGCAAGACGACCAGCCTGCGCATGATCAACCGGATGATCGAGCCGACATCGGGTCGCATCTTCATCGACGACCGCGACACGTCCAAGGGCTCGGCCGCCAAGCTGCGGCGCGGCATCGGCTACGTCATCCAGCACGCCGGGCTGTTCCCGCACCGCACGATCGTCGAGAACATCGCCACCGTCCCGGTACTCGTCGGCAAGACCCGTCGCGAGGCGCACGCCCGCGCGGTCGATCTGATGGCTCGGGTCGGGCTCGACCCGAGCTTCGCCGATCGCTATCCGGCGCAGCTGTCCGGTGGCCAGCAGCAGCGCGTCGGCGTCGCCCGGGCGCTCGCAGCCGACCCGCCGGTGATGCTGATGGACGAGCCGTTCAGCGCCGTCGACCCGGTCGTCCGCGACCAGCTGCAGGACGAGTTCCTGCGCCTGCAGGGCGAGCTCGGCAAGACGATCGTCTTCGTCACCCACGACATCGACGAGGCGATCAAGCTCGGCGACCAGGTCGCGGTCCTGCGCGTCGGCGGACATCTCGCCCAGCTGGCGACGCCGGCCGAGCTGCTGCAGCGACCGGCGGACGCGTTCGTCGCCGGGTTCGTCGGACGTGACCGCGGCTACCGGGCGCTCGGCTTCGCGGCCGCCGGTGAGCTTCCCCTGCACGACGAGCGGATCGTCGCGCTCGGGTCAGACCTCAGCCGGGCCGCCGCGGCGGCCGAGGACGGCTGGGTGCTCGTCGTCGACAACGATTCGCGCCCGCAGGGCTGGCTGGCCGTCGGCGGCCTGTCGGACGACCAGCTCCAGGGCCAGGTCCACCCCGGGTTGCTCAATCTGGGCGGGACGCTGACGACCGAGGCGGGTACGTTGCGGGCCGCGCTGGACGCCTCACTGTCGTCCCCGAGCGGTCGCGGCGTCGTCGTGCACGAGGACGGCCGGTTCGCCGGAACCGTGGTGGCGTCCCAGGTGCTGTCGCGCATCGAGGAGCGGGCCAACCAGAACCGCCAGCAAGCCGAAGCCTTGGCCGCCAGCCGGGCGGCGGCGACTCCCGCCGACGGGGGTGGGGCGGCGTGAACGACCTCTGGAACTACTTCCGCGATCACCAGAACGAGATCGCCCACTGGACCTGGACGACGGTCTGGCTGGCCGGGGGTGCGCTGATCGCCGGGTTGATCATCGCCCTGCCGTTGGGCTGGCTGGCCAACCGGTTCCGCTGGACCTACCCGCCGATCGTCACCATCGCGGGCCTGATCTACACGATCCCGTCGCTGGTGCTGTTCGTCACCCTGCCCGGGCTGCTGGGCACGAAGGTGCTGGCCCCGATCAACGTCGGCGTCGCGCTCACCCTCTACACGGTGGCGCTGCTGGTGCGGGTGGTGGCCGACGGCCTGTCGTCGGTCTCGAGCGACACGTTGCAGGCGGCGTCGGCCATGGGCTACACCGGCCGGCAGCGACTGTTCGGCGTGCAGTTCCCCATCGCGGTGCCGGTGATCGGCGCCGGTCTGCGGGTGGCCGCGGTGTCGAACGTCAGCCTCATCTCGGTCGCCACGCTGGTGGGTGTCCAGCAGCTCGGCTCGCTGTTCACCGAGGGCAACCAGCAGGACACGTTGATCCCGATCATCCTGGGCCTGATCCTGATCGTGCTGCTCGCCTTCGTCTTCGACGCGCTGATTCTCTTGACGATCAAGCTGCTCACGCCGTGGCAGCGGGCGGCGCACCGATGAGCGCGCGCATTCTGGCCGACACGTCGCTGCCGGGCTGGAACAAGGTCGGTGTCTGGCTCAACGATCCATCGAACTGGACCGGCTCGAACGGCCTGCTCTTCGCCCTGCGCCAGCACGTCGTCTACACGCTGGTGGCCGTCATCGTCGCTCTGATCATCGCCCTGCCGCTGGGGTTGCTGGTCGGGCACACCAACCGCGGGGTGTTCCTCGTCGCGGGCCTGGCCAACGGGCTGCGCGCCGTGCCGGCCCTGGGCCTGGTCGTCCTGCTGATCGTCTGGCTCTCGCCCAAGATCGCGCTCAGCCAGACCGTGCCGGGCATCCTGCCCCACCGGGGCGCGCTGCCCTACCTGATCGTCGTGCTGATCGCACTGATCCTGTTGGCGATTCCACCGATCCTGATCAACACCTACGCCGGCGTGCAGAGCGTCGACCCCGAGGCGCGCGACGCGGCTCGCGGCATGGGCATGACCGGTTGGCAGATCGTGCGCAAGGTCGAGTTCCCGTGTGCACTGCCGCTGATCATGTCCGGCCTGCGCAGCGCCGTCCTGCAGGTCATCGCGACCGCGACCGTGGCCGCGTACGCGCCGCTGCTGGGCGGGTTGGGCAGCTACATCATCAGCGGCGCCCAGGAGATCAACTCCGACAAGTACGGGTATCCGGCGATGGTCGGGGCCGGCATCGTGGTCGCCGCCCTGGCGCTCGTCGCCGACCTGTTGTTGATGTTGGTGCAGCGGTACACCGTCTCGCGCGGTCTGACCGGGCGCTATCGCAAGTACAAACCAGGGGCCACCCCTGGGGAGGGTGTTCTCGCGGAGGTGGAACTGGCGCGCGTGTAAGGCCGATCGGTTCGTCGAACGTGAATGAGTCTCTAGGAGAGAAATGAAGCGCATCTATGTACTACTCGCGGCGGTGTTGGGGCTGACCCTGGTTCTCACCGCGTGCGGCAGCAGTGGCAGTTCGAACGGCACCTCGTCCTCGGCTTCGGCCGCGGGCTCGACCTCGGCGTCGCCGTCGGCATCGGCGTCGTCCGCCGATCAGCCCGGCGTGACCAGCACGGCGACCTACCCCGCCGGCACCGGCTCGATCATCGTCGGTTCAGCCGACTTCCCCGAGAACCAGATCCTGGCCGACATCTACGCCGACGCCATGACGGCCAAGGGTGTGAGCGTCACCAAGAAGCTCAACATCGGCGAGCGCGCGCAGTACATCGCGGCGCTCAAGGACGGCTCGATCGACTTCGTCCCGGAGTACAGCGGATCGATCCTCGACTACCTGGACACGACGGCCACCGCCAAGTCGCCCTCGGACGTCTATTCGGCACTGGCGACCGCCGCGGCTCCGTCCCTGGCGATCCTGAACTCGTCCTCGGCTCAGGACTCGGACACGATCACCGTCACCCAGGCGACGGCCACCAAGTACAACCTGAAGACGATCGGTGACCTCAGTTCGGTCGCCGGCAAGCTCGTCCTCGGGGCGCCGGCGGCGTTCCAGACCCGGGCCGACGGCGTGCCGTCGCTGGCCAGCGTCTACAACGTCAAGTTCGGTACGTTCACCCCGCTCGCGGCCGGTACGGCAATCACCGTCACCGCGCTGAAGAACGGCACCGTGGACGCGGCTGACATCTTCTCGACCGATCCCTCGATCGCGGCGAACAACTTCGTCTCGCTCCAGGACGACAAGAACATGTTCGCGGCGCAGCAGATCGTCCCGCTCGTCACCAAGTCCAAGGTGACCCAGACGATCGCCGACGCCAGCAACGCGGTGTCGGCCAAGCTCGACACGGCGACCTTGGCGTCGCTGGTCGACAAGGTGCAGAACGGCAAGCAGGATCCGGACGCGGTGGCCAAGGCGTGGCTGTCCTCGGTCGGGCTCGGCTAGAGGGTTCTCGTCCAGTGGGGGCGGGTCCGGGCAACCGGGCCCGCCCCTCGTCTCGCTCTGCCCCCGCTCGCCCCACGAGCCGGCCCCTCGGCGTGGTGGGGAGGGTGGCCCAGCGCGACCCGTACGGGCGAGGTGGCCTGCGCGTTACCTTGACCGGGTGATTCCCGAGCCCGTCACGCTCACCGGCGTGGGACTGACGCCCGAGTTGGTCCTGACCGTGGCCGACGAAGCGCGGCCGGTCACGATCGATCCGGCGGCGCTGGCCCGAATGGACGAGGCGGCCCGGGTGGTCCGCGCGCTCGCGCGCCGGCAGGCCGTCTACGGTCGGACGACCGGCGTCGGCGCCAATCACGACCAGCCCGCGTCGGGCACCGGGCTGCTCGCCAGCCACGCTGGTGGCGCCGGCTGCCTGATACCGGTCCGCGAGGCGCGCGCCCTGATGGTGGTGCGTGGGAACCAGTTGCTCGTGGGGGTGTCCGGCGTCCATCCGCGCCTGGCCACCGCCCTCGTGGATGCGCTCAACGCCGGCGCCGTCCCTGCCGTCCACGAGTACGGCGCGATCGGGACCGGCGACCTGACCGCGCTGGCTGAGACCGGTTTGGCGTTGTCGGGTGACCGGCCGTGGCTCACCGGCCAGGCGACCCCGGTCGAGCTGGCGCCCACCGACGCCTTGGCCTTCATGAGCAGCAGCGCGCTCACGATCGGCCAGGCGGCCCTCGCCGTCGCCGAACTCGACCGATTGGCCCGGGCCGCCGTCGCCGTCGCCGCGTTGAGCGCATCCGCGCTGCGGGCCTCGACGCAACCCTTCGCCGAGGCCGTCCACGCGGCCCGGCCCCATCCGGGTGCGGTCGAGGTGGCCCGCCGGATGCGCGCGCTGGTGGCCGACACCGATCCCGTGAACGTCCAAGATCCCTATGGCGTCCGGGCCTTTCCCCAGGTCCACGGCGTGCTGCTCGACGAGCTGAGCCGGCTGCGGTCGGTGCTCGCCGTCGAGCTGAACGCCGGGGCCGAGAATCCGCTCGTGGTCGGCAACGACGTGCTGCATCACGGCGGTTGGCATCAAGCCTCGCTCGCGGCGGCCCTCGACGGCGTGCGGCTGGCCCTGGTGAGCACCGCTCAACTGGGCGCCGGGCGGCTGAGCGCGCTGATGGCCGGCGAGATTGCGTTCCTGGCCGAACCGGGTGGTTCGGGCCTGCTCGTCCTCGAGTACACCGCCGCCAGCGCGATCGCCGCGTTGCGGACCTTGGCCGCCCCCGCCACCCTCGGGCACGCCGTCTTGTCGCGGGGCGTCGAGAACCACGCGAGCTTCGCCTCGACTGCCGCCCGCCAGGCCCAGGATGCGATCAGGCCGTACCGCATCGTGCTCGCGGCCGAGCTGATCGCGGCGGTCCGCGCGCTGCGCGCAGACGGCATCACCGTTCCGGATGCCTGCGCCGCCCTGCCGGCCGAGCGGGCTGACCGGCCGCTCGACGGCGACCTGGCCATCGCCGCCGGCCTGTTGGACGAGCTGGCATGAGGAGCACCGCATGAGCTTCGATGCGTTGTGGGGCGAGCTCGCCGATGTCGGCCGGGCCTCGTCGGGGGGCTATCGCCGCTTCGCCTGGACGCGTGCGGACGCGGCCCTGCGCGAGTGGTTCGCCGCCACCGCCGCGGCCCGGGGAATGGACGTGGTCGTCGACCGCGCCGGCAACCAGTGGGCCTGGCGGGGTGACCCCGACCGGGACGGTCCGGCGCTGGTGCTCGGCAGCCACCTCGACTCGGTACCGGACGGTGGTCCGTTCGATGGTCCGCTCGGCGTCGTCGCTGCCTTCGCGGCGCTGGACCGCGCCCGCCGCGACCGGCCGCTCGCCGTCGTCAACTTCGCCGACGAGGAGGGCGCGCGCTTCGGGGTGGCGTGCGCGGGGTCGCGGTTACTCACCGGGGCGATGTCGCTGGACCGGGCGCGCGAACTCCGTGATCACGACGGCGTCGACCCGGTGCGGGCCGCCGAGGCTCAGGCGGTGTCGATCACCGGACGAGACGACGAGATGCTGGCGCGGGTCGGTGCGTTCGTCGAGCTGCACGTCGAGCAGGGCCGGGGGCTGGTCGACCTCGACGCCCCGGTCGGACTGGCCAGCGCGATCTGGCCGCACGGGCGGTGGCGCGTCGATCTGCCCGGCGAGGCCAACCACGCCGGGACGACCCGCCTCGAAGATCGGCACGACCCGATGCTCGACCTCGCGCGGGTGATCGTCGCCGCGCGCGCGGCCGCCGAGCGCCACGGCGGGGTCGCCACGATCGGCAAGGTGGCGGTCGAGCCGAACGGCGTGAACGCGATCGCCTCGCACGTCCGGGCGTGGCTCGACGCGCGCGGACCGTCCGACGCAATCCCGCGGGCGATCGCCGCTGAGCTCGCCGAGCTGGCCGCCGTCACCGAGGAGTCCTGGACGGGCCAGACCGCCTTCGACGTCGATCTGCGGCACCGGCTCGGCGGCATCCTCGGCGACGTACCGGTACTGGCCACTGGTGCCGGTCACGACGCCGGCATCCTCGCCGCGCATGGCATCGCCGCCGCGATGATCTTCGTTCGCAATCCCACCGGTATCTCGCACTCGCCGGCCGAGTTCGCCGAGCGCGACGACTGCCTCGCCGGCGTCGACGCGCTCGTCACCGTGATCGATCAGCTGACGCTGTGACGAGCTACTGGGCCGAGCAGGCGTGGATCGGTGACGGTCCGGTTGCCGGGGTGCGGATCGAGGTCGACCGCGGCCGGATCACTGCCCTCGAGGTGGCCGCGCTCCGGTCGGGCGACCGCCGCCTCACCGGTCTGGTCCTGCCCGGGTTCGCCGACACGCACAGCCACGCCTTCCATCGCGCGCTCCGCGGCCGGACGTCCGGGGGCGGTGGCTCGTTCTGGACCTGGCGCGAGCGGATGTACGCGATCGCCGCCCGCCTCGACCCCGACTCGTACCGCCGGCTGGCCACCGCGGTGTTCGCCGAGCTGGCGCTGAGCGGGGTCACCGCCGTCGGCGAGTTCCACTACCTGCATCACCCCGCAACCGGACGCTACGACGACCCGAACGCCATGGGTAACGCCCTGATCGAGGCGGCGACCCAGGCCGGTGTCCGGATCACCCTGCTCGACACGTGCTATCTGGCCGGTGGACTCGGCCCCGACGGGCCCCTGCCCCTGGACCCGGTTCAGCGGCGCTTCGCCGACCGGGACGCGGTGGCCTGGGCCGACAGGGCGGCGCAGCTGACCGGCACCGACGGCGCGCGCGTCGGCGGCGCGATCCACTCCGTCCGGGCCGTGCCGCGTGATCAACTCAGCACGGTGGTGGCGGCCACCGGCGGACCCTTGCACGTCCACCTCTCCGAGCAGCCGGCCGAGAACGAACAGTGCGAACGGTTCTACGGCTGCTCGCCGACAGCGCTGCTGGCCGAGGCCGGCGCCCTGTCTCCGCGGACGACGGCCGTGCACGCGACGCACCTCAGCCCGTCCGACATCGCCACCCTGGGCGCGACGCGGACGTCGATCAGCATGTGCCCGTCCACCGAGCGCGACCTCGGCGACGGGCTCGGTCACGCCCGCGCGCTGGCCGACGCCGGATCGCCGATCACCGTCGGCACCGACCAGCACGTCCAGGCCGATCTGTTCGACGAGGCTCGCGGGGTCGAGCTGCACGAGCGGCTGGCCAGCGGCGAGCGGGGACGGTTCACGCCGGCCGACCTGGTGCGTGCTCTCACCAGCGACGGGCAGCGCAGCCTCGGCTGGCCGGACGCCGGACGCCTCGAGGTCGGGGTCCGGGCCGACCTGGTGGCGGTCGGTCTCGCGTCCCCGCGAACGTCCGGAGCCGACCCGGCCGAGATCGTCATGACGGCGGCCCCCGGCGACGTGCACACGGTGATCCGCGACGGCCGGCTGATCGTCAGCGACGGCGAGCACGTGCTCGGCGACGTCGGCCGGCTGCTCGAGGCCGCCATCGACCCGCTGTGGTCGTGATCACGGCAGACTTCTCAGTCTCACAGCGTTCACCCAGTGTGAGCAGCGACCGGCGCGGGAACGTATGGGCTGTGTCCACGGCCGCCGTCCTCTCACAGACCGCCAAGCTGCGCGGTGTGTTCCGGTCCGCGCCCGTCACCGTCGTGTTCATCGGCCTGCTCGGCGTCACGACCTACTGGCTGGCCCACGCCAACGACCCGGACGCGATCCTCGAGTCGGCCAGCACGAACGTCCACAACCTGACCCACATGCCGCTGCGCTCCTTCGTGTTGAGCGCGCTCGTCGTGTCCGGCGGCGGCTGGCTGTTCGCCGCGCTGGAACTCGCCCTGAGCGCCGGGCTGCTCGAACGCGCCCGCGGCTCGCTGACGATGCTGAAGGTCTTCGCGTCCGGGCACGTGATCGCGACGCTGCTGACCGAGGGCGGCGTGGCGGTCGGCATCGCGTTCGGGGTGTTGCCCCGTCACGATCTGCGGATGATCGACGTCGGCATCTCCTACGGCATGTACGCCTGCCTGTCCGCGGCGCTCGTCCTGCTGCCCAAGTGGTGGCGGGTCGCGGGGCTCACGGCCGTCGGGCTCTCGGTCGTCATCCCCTTGGCCGTGGCGCCCGGCATGACCCCGATCGGGCACGTCCTGTCGGTGCTCGTGGGCCTGGCCTGGTGGTCGCAGCTGCGGCACGCCCAGGTCCGTACGCCTCGTCCTCGCGGGGGTCTCTTGATGCCGGCCCGGGCCGCGGCCAGCCGGCTCGTCGCGGTTCCCCACCGCCAGCCCGCTTAGCCACCCTCCCGACCACGTTCGGGAGCTGACATGTGGCGCCAAGGGTGGCTCAGTGCCGTCCAGCCGTCAGTCGAGTGTGACCGGCATCACGTCTCGATCGGGAAGTTGAGTCGACCCCGCTCAGTTCTTTTGACAAGAGGCTGCTCCGGAGACCACGATGGAGCGGCAACCACAGTCAGTTGAATCAAGGAGAAACTCATGGCACGTGCGGTCGGTATCGACCTCGGAACCACCAACTCGGTCGTCGCGGTCCTGACCGGCGGCGAGCCCGAGGTCATTGCGAACGCGGAAGGCTCGCGCACCACCCCGTCGGTGGTCGCGTTCGCCAAGAACGGCGAGGTACTGGTCGGCGAGGTCGCCAAGCGCCAGGCCGTCACCAACGTCGACCGGACGATCCGGTCGGTCAAGCGCCACATGGGCGAGGACAACTGGGCCGTCAAGATCGACGGCAAGGACTACACGCCGCAGGAGATCAGCGCCCGCGTGCTCGGCAAGCTCAAGCGAGACGCCGAGGCCTATCTGGGTGAGGACATCACCGACGCGGTGATCACCGTCCCGGCCTACTTCAACGACTCCCAGCGCCAGGCCACCAAGGAGGCCGGCACGATCGCGGGCCTCAACGTCCTGCGCATCGTCAACGAGCCCACTGCGGCCGCGCTCGCGTACGGCCTCGACAAGGGCGACAAGGACCAGACGATCCTCGTCTTCGACCTCGGTGGTGGCACGTTCGACGTGTCCCTGCTCGAGATCGGTGACGGCGTGATCGAGGTCAAGGCCACCAGCGGCGACAACCACCTCGGTGGCGACGACTGGGACCAGCGGATCATGGACTGGCTGGTCGACAAGTTCCAGCGCCGCCAATGGCATCGACCTGACCAAGGACAAGATGGCCATGCAGCGCCTGCGCGAGGCGGCTGAGAAGGCCAAGATCGAGCTGTCGGCCTCGCAGGCGACGTCGATCAACCTGCCCTACATCACCGTCGACGCCGAGAAGAACCCGCTGTTCCTCGACGAGCAGCTCTCCCGCGCCGAGTTCCAGAAGATCACCTCGGACCTGCTCGACCGCACCAAGGCGCCGTTCCAGAACGTGATCAAGGACGCCGGCATCAGCGTCGACAAGATCGACCACGTCGTCCTCGTCGGTGGCTCGACCCGCATGCCCGCCGTGGCCGACCTGGTCAAGGAACTGACCGGTGGCCGTGAGCCCAACAAGGGCGTCAACCCGGACGAGGTCGTCGCCGTCGGCGCCGCGCTTGCAGGCCGGTGTGCTGCGCGGCGAGGTCAAGGACGTCCTGCTGCTCGATGTCACCCCGCTGTCGCTGGGCATCGAGACCAAGGGCGGCATCATGACCAAGCTGATCGAGCGCAACACCACGATCCCGACCAAGCGTTCGGAGATCTTCACGACCGCCGACGACAACCAGGGCTCGGTGCAGATCCAGGTCTACCAAGGCGAGCGCGACATCGCGTCGTACAACAAGAAGCTCGGCATGTTCGAGCTGACCGGCCTGCCGCCGGCGCCGCGTGGCGTTCCGCAGATCGAGGTCACCTTCGACATCGACGCCAACGGCATCGTGCACGTCAGCGCCAAGGACCTGGCCACCAACAAGGAACAGGGCATGACGATCACCGGCGGCTCGGGCCTGTCCAAGGAAGAGATCGACCGGATGATGTCCGACGCCGAGGCCCACGCCGAAGAGGACCGCAAGCGCCGCGAGGAGGCCGAGGTTCGCAACACCGGTGAGACGCTGCAGTTCCAGACCGAGAAGTTCCTGGCCGACAACGGCGACAAGATCCCGGCCGAGAAGAAGACCGAGCTCGAGTCCGCGCTCGAGGAGTTGAAGACGTCGCTGAACGGTGCGGACTTCGACGCCATCAAGGCCGCCCAGGAGAAGCTCTCGCGGGTGTCGTCCGAGGTCGGTAGCGCGATGTACGCCAACGCCGCGCCCGAGGGTTCGCCCGCCGGTGATGCCGGTGCGGCTCCTGAGGATGACGGTGTCGTCGACGCCGAGGTCGTGGACGAGGGCGACGACAAGTGAGCGGTCCGCACGACGAAGAGGAGCGGGTGATCATCCGCGACAAGCGGCGGATCGACCCGTCCGGCTCGATTCGTGAGCCCGACGTCGAGGTGGTCGAGGAGGCCGCTGACCTCAGCCGAGGTGGCGGCCCTCGAGACCGCGGTCGCCGAGCGCACCGCTGATCTGCAGCGCCTGCAGGCCGAGTACGCCAACTACCGCAAGCGCGTCGAGCGCGACCGCATCGTCATGGGTGAGGTCGCGGTCGGCGGCGTGCTGGCGGCGCTGCTGCCGGTGCTCGACGACATCGACCGGGCCCGCGCGCACGGTGATCTGAACGGCGCGTTCAAGGCCGTGGCCGATCAGCTCGATGCGATCTCTGGCCAAGCTCGGCCTGGTCGCGTTCGGCGGTCGAGGGCGACCCGTTCGACCCGGCCCTGCACGAGGCGGTCATGCACGCGGTCAGCGGCGACGTCCAGGCGCCCACGGCCACCACCGTCATGCGTAAGGGCTACCAGCACGGCGAACGGCTGCTGCGCCCGGCCATGGTCGGCGTGACCGACCCGGCGACCCCCGATGCCGATCACGATGCCGGGGACGAGTCATAGGCCGTCCGCGCCATCATGATCTACGACTGATTCACGACACAGAAGGAGGTGACGTCGAGCGATGAGCACGAAGGACTGGCTCGAGAAGGACTACTACAAGGCGCTCGGCGTCACCAAGGACGACGACGCGGCCACGATCAAGAAGTCCTACCGCAAGCTGGCTCGAGAGCTGCACCCGGACAAGAACCCGGGTGACGCCAAGGCCGAGGCGCGGTTCAAGGAGGTCTCCGAGGCCTACGACGTCCTGTCGGACAAGACCAAGCGGGCCGAGTACGACGAGGCGCGCGAGGCGTTCGCCGGCGGTCGGATGCCTGGTGGGTTCGGCGGCACGTCGCAGACCTTCGACATGTCCGACCTGTTCGGCAACGCGCGGGGCACGACGAGCTCCGGCGGGTTCGGCGACATCTTCGGCGGCATGTTCGGCGGCGGCACCAGCGGCGGCACCCGACGAGCCCGCTCCGCCGGACCGACGCGCGGCCAGGACGTCAACGCCGAGGTCAAGCTCGACTTCGAGGAGGCCGTCCGCGGCGCGACGCTGCCGTTGCAGTTGAGCGGCCCGGGCACGTGCACGACCTGCCACGGCAGCGGAGCGCGACCCGGAACGTCGAGCCGGCAGTGCCCGACCTGCTCGGGTAGCGGCTTCGTCAGTCACAACCAGGGCGCGTTCGGCTTCAGCGAGCCGTGCCGCGACTGCAAGGGCACCGGCCGGCTGATCGAGGACCCGTGCCCCGACTGCAAGGGCACCGGCGTCACCAACCAGACCCGCACGATCACCGTCCGCGTACCGGCCGGCGTGAAGGACGGCGCCAAGCTGCGCATCGCCGGCAAGGGCACGCCGGGACAGCGCGGCGGGCCGGCCGGCGACCTGTACGTCACGGTCAGCGTCGCGCCGCACCCGCTGTTCGGACGCTCCGGCGACGATCTCACCCTGACCGTCCCGATCGGGTTCACCGAGGCGGCCCTGGGCACGACGTTGCGGGTTCCGACCCTCGACGGCTCGGTCAGCCTGAAGGTCGCGCCCGGAACGCCGAACGGCCGCACCCTGCGGGTACGCGGGCGCGGGGTGCCGAAGAAGAACGGCGCCGGTGACCTGCTCGTGACCGTCGAGGTGGCCGTCCCGTCCGTCCTCGACGCTGACGCGAGAGCCGCCCTCGAACAGTTCGCCGCAACCCAGAAGGCCGATCCACGTCCGAACATCACGGCGGCGCTGGCCGAGGTGGAGCGAGCATGATGAGCGGCCGCGACTTCCCCGACGACGCCCCCGTCTTCGTCATCTCGGTGGCGGCCGAACTGGCCGGCATGCACGCCCAGACCCTGCGCCAGTACGACCGTCTCGGCCTGGTCACCCCGGGCCGGACGGTCGGCGGCGGCCGTCGCTACTCCGCCCGCGATGTGGCCCTGCTGCGCGAGGTGCAGCGGTTGTCCCAGGACGAGGGCGTGAACCTCGCCGGCATCAAGCGGATCATCGAACTCGAGTCGCACGTCGACGCGCTGCAGGCCAAGGTCGCCGAGCTGGCCGACGAGCTGCGCCACGCCTACGGGCAGCTGCGCCAGACCCAATCGACGGCGCTCGTCGTCTGGAAGCCCCGCTGAGTCAGGCCACGGCGGCCGAGTCGCCGACGTAGGCCGCCCACAGCCGCGCGTACGTGCCGTCCGCTTCGAGCAGTGCGGCGTGCGTGCCGACCTCGACCACCAACCCGCCGTCGAGTACCGCGATGCGGTCGGCGCGCGCCGCCGTGGTCAGCCGGTGCGCGACGACCAGCGTCGTGCGCCGGCGCGCGAGTCGGTCGGTGGCCGCCGTCACCGCGGCCTCGGACGCCAGGTCCAGCGCGGCGGTCGCCTCGTCGAGCAACAGGATGTCGGGGTCGACGAGTTCGGCCCGGGCCAGCGCGATCAGCTGCCGCTGGCCGGCCGAGAGGTTGTCGGCCGCGCTCGCCGACGGGCGCGAGATACCCCCCGGTGAGCGTCGCGATCATCTCGTGGGCGCCGACCGCCTTCGCGGCCGCCTCGACCTCGGCGTTCGTGGCGCCAGGCCGGCCATAGGCGATCGCGTCGCGCACCGTGCCGGGCGAGAGGTACGCCTCCTGCGGGACGATCCCGAGCCGGTGGCGGTACTCGGCCAGATCGAGCGTGCGCAGATCCTTCCCGTCGACGAGCACCGCGCCCGACGTGGGGTCGTAGAAGCGGGCGACCATCTTGACGACCGTCGACTTGCCGGCACCGGTCTGCCCGACGAGGGCAACGGTCTCGCCCGGTGTCACGTCGAGTGATACACCGCGCAGCGCCTCGTCCGAGGCTCCGGCGTAGGCGAAGTGGACGTCGCGCAGTTGGATCGGCTCCCCGCAGTTCGCGCACGGCGACCGGATGCTCGGCCGCCGGGGTGGACGGCATCGTGTGCAGCAGGTCGCGCAGTCGCGACAGGCCGACGGTCGACTGCTGATAGCCGTCGAAGACCTGCGACAGCTGCTGGACGGGGGAGAAGAACGCGTCCAGGTAGAGGAAGTAGGCGATCAGCGCGCCGGCCGTCAGCGTGCCGTGCTCGAGGCGGACGGCGCCGAAGCCGAGCACCGCGGCGCCGGCGATGTCGGACAGGAACTGGACGAACGGGAAGTAGATCGAGATGTAGCGCTGGGCCCGCAGTCGCGAGTCTCGGTAGCTCATCGACGAGCCCAGGAACTGCTCGCTGTTGCGTCCCTCGCGGCCGAACGCCTGCGTCACCCGAACGCCGGCGACGTTCTCCTGGAACTGGGCGTTGACGGTGCTGATGCGCTCGCGCGCCTCGACGTACGCGGGGACGGCCAGACGCCGGAACGCGTAGGTCGAGCCGATCAGGAACGGCAGCATCACGATCAAGATCAGCGACAGCTGGACGTCGAGGACGATCAGCGCGATCAGCACGCCGACCAGCGTCAGCACACTGATCAACGCGGTGGTCAGCCCGGTCTGCAGGAAGTTCGACAACGCGTCGATGTCGGTGGTCATGCGGGTCATGATCCGGCCGCCGAGCTCGCGCTCGTAATAGTCGAGGCCGAGCCGTTGCAGCTGCGCGAATGTCTTGACCCTCAAGAGGTAGAGCAGCCGTTCCCCGGTGCGGCCGGTGATCAGCTGCCCGGCGATCTCGATCACCCAGTCGGCCAGAACCGCGCCGAGCGCGACCGCGGAGATGACCAACAACGTGTGCTGCGAGTGGGCGGTGACTCCGTTGTCGATGCCTGACCGCACGAGGGCCGGGACGAGCAGCTGGGCGACCGCGTCGAGGCCGACGAGCAGCAGACCGACGATCAAGATCGCCGCGCAGCGGACGCAGCAGCGAGCGCAGGCCGAACTCGGGGTCGGCGGCGCGCGCCAGCGCGTCGGGGATGTCGGGCTCGTCGTGCGCGGGCGGGAGAGCGGCGACCTGGGCGAGCAACTCGGGCGTCGCCGCGGTGGCGCCGAAGACCGCGCCCGGGCCGCCGCCGACCGCCGTGGCCGGATCGGTCGGGGCGTCCTCGGCCGGGCGCCGCCTCGGCGTCCCACAGCTCGGGGGTCACCCCGTCGACGCTGTGGTCGACCGTGCGCCGAGGCGAGGGCGAGCGTGCCTGCTTCGACCCCTTCGGCGTCCTCGCCGGGGCCGGAGAGCAGCAGCCGGTACAACGGGCAGCGCTGCTCGAGCTCGGCCGCGGTGCCGACGTCGACCACGCGCCCGCGATCGAGCACGGCGATCCGGTCGGCCAGCTCGAGCGACGAGCGGCGGTGGGCGACGAGCAGCGTCGTGCGGTTGGCCATGACCCGGCGCAGGGTGGCGTTGATCTCGGCCTCGACGCGAGGGTCGACCGCGGACGTCGCGTCGTCGAGCACCAGCACCCACGGGTCGGGCAGCAGCGCGCGGGCCGAGCGCGATGCGCTGCCGCTGCCCGCCCGACAGCGTCAGCCCGCGCTCGCCGACGACCGTGTCGTAGCCCTCGGGCAGGTCACGGATGAACTCGTCGGCCTCGGCGGCCCGGGCGGCCGCGACGATCTGCTCGTCGGTCGCATCGTGGCGTCCGTAGGCGATGTTGTTCTTGATCGAGTCCGAGAACAGGAAGCTGTCCTCGAAGACGACGCCCAGCCGCGAGCGCAGCGAGGCCAGCCGGGCCTGCCGAACGTCCACCCCGCCGACCCGCACGGCCCCGGCGTGGACGTCGTAGAAGCGCGGCAGCAGCAGCGACACCGTCGACTTGCCCGAGCCGGCACCGCCGACCAGGGCCAGCGTCTCGCCCGGCCGGATCGACAGCGAGACGTCGCGCAGCACCGGGCGCGACTTGGCATAGCCGAACGTCACGTTCTCGAGTTCGACGGTGACCGGGCCGTCCGGGATGTCGACGGCATCCGGAGCGTCGAAGATCTCGGGGGAGGCGTCGACGATGTCGAGAACCCGCTCGACACCCGCGCGCGCCTGCTGGCCGATCGTGAGCAATGCCGACACCTGACGCACCGGTCCGACCAGCTGGGCGAGGTAGGTCGAGAAGGCCAGGAAGGTGCCCAGCGTGATGTCACCGTGCAGGGCGAGGTAGCCGCCGAGCAGCAGCACCCCGATCTGGCCCAGGGCGGGTATGGCCTGCAGGGCCGGCGCGAACTTGGCCTGCAGCCGGACGACGCGCATCCGACTGGCGAACAGGGTGCGGGACTCGGCCTGCGCCTCGTCCAGTTCGCGTTGTTCCTGTCCGAAGCCCTTGACGACCCGGACGCCGGTGACGGCCGCCTCGACCTGGCCGACCAGGATGCCGGCCTCCTGCTGGGCGTCCCAGTTGGCGGGGAACAGCGTGCGGCGCGACCGGATCGCGACGAACCAGAGGGCCGGCGCGACGGCCAGCGCGACGAGCGTCAAGCACCGGCGACAGGAACAGCATGATCACCAGCGAGATCACGAACAGCAGCGCGTTGCTCGACAGGGCCGGGATGAACGCCAACAGCCCCTGGACCAGGCCGATGTCGGTGATCGAGCGGCTGACCAGCTGTCCGGTCTCGAGCGCGTCCTGCGCGGCACCGTCCAGCCGCGACAGCGAGGTGAACACGTCCGAACGCATGTCGTACTGGACGTCGAGCGAGAGCCGGCCGGCGCTGTAGCGGCGTGAGAAGGTGAGGCCGTACTGGATCAGCGCCAGCCCGACCAGGACGCCGACCCAGACGCCCACGCCGGCGTGGTGCCCGGAGCCGGTGACCTGGTCGATGACGTGCCGGATCACCAGCGGGACGATCGCCGACACGATCGCGCCGACGAGGGCGGCCCCGAAAGCGACGAGCAGATCGCGGCGATGGCGCAGGCAGTAGCCGGCCAGCCGGCGCAACCAGCCGGGGGCAGCTGACCCGGCACCTGAGGAACCGGCACCTGAGCCGGCACCGAGGCCGACGCCAGAAGAACGGGGGTCGCGTCGAGGGGAGCTCACGTCGGTTCAATGTACGGAAAGCTTCTGACGACGGCACGAGTGAAGTTGAGCGGAACAGACTCAACTTTGCGGCGTTACTACTGATGACCAGTTCATCGACACCCGAGGAAACTCCCGAACATGGACCTGACCAACCGCAGCCAGCAGGCTGTGTCGTCCGCCGTGAAGAGCGCAGCCGAGCGCGGCAACCCCGCCGTCGAGCCCGCTCACCTGCTCGTCGCGCTGCTGGATGACACCGACGGGCTCGCCCGTCCGATCCTGCAGGCGACCGGCATCGACCCGCTGCAGGTGCGCGCCACCGCGCAGCGCCTGGTGGACGCGATGCCCAGCGCGACCGGTGGCGCCGCCCCCCAGGCGTCCCGGTCGCTGCTCGCCGTCCTGTCCGCGGCCGAGCGCGCCGGCGCGCGAACGCAGCGACGAGTACGTCTCGACCGAGCACCTGCTGCTCGCCCTGGCTGATCAGCTCGACGTCGGTGCGACGCCGCAGGCCCTGGCCGACGCCCTCGCCAGCGGTGCGCGGCTCGGCCCGGGTCACGACTCCTGATCCGGAAGGCACGTTCCAGGCGCTCGAGAAGTACGGCGTCGACCTGACCGCGGCCGCCCGTGAAGGCAAGATCGACCCGGTCATCGGACGGGACGCCGAGATCCGCCGCGTCGTCCAGGTGCTGTCTCGACGCACCAAGAACAACCCGGTGCTGATCGGCGAGCCCGGCGTCGGCAAGACGGCCGTCGTCGAGGGGCTCGCCCAGCGCATCGTCGCCAACGACGTGCCGGAATCCCTGCGCGGTAAGCGAATCATCTCTCTCGATCTCGGCGCGATGGTCGCCGGCGCGAAGTACCGCGGCGAGTTCGAGGAGCGGCTGAAGGCCGTCCTGAACGAGATCAAGGACAGCGGCGGTCAAGTGGTGACGTTCATCGACGAGCTGCACACGGTCGTCGGCGCGGGCGCCACCGGCGACTCCGCGATGGACGCCGGCAACATGCTCAAGCCGATGCTGGCCCGCGGTGAACTGCGGCTGGTCGGCGCGACGACGCTGGACGAGTACCGCGAGCACATCGAGAAGGACCCCGCGCTCGAGCGACGCTTCCAGCAGGTGCTGGTCGGCGAGCCGAGCGTCGAGGACACCATCGCGATCCTGCGCGGGCTGAAGAGTCGCTACGAGGCGCACCACAAGGTGCAGATCAACGACGGCGCGCTGGTCGCCGCGGCGGCGCTGTCCGACCGCTACATCACGTCGCGCTTCCTGCCCGACAAGGCGATCGACCTGGTGGACGAGGCGGCTTCGCGGCTGCGGATGGAGATCGACTCGCGGCCGGTCGAGATCGACGAGCTGCAGCGCGCCGTCGACCGGCTGCACATGGAGGAACTCGCGCTGAGCAAGGAGAAGGACGACGCCAGCGCCGAGCGACTGACCCGACTTCAGCCCGAGCTGGCCGACCTGACCGAGCAGCTGGACGCGCTCAACGCCCGGTGGGAGCGGGAGAAGTCCGGACTGAACCGGGTCGGTGAGCTGAAGGAGCGCCTCGACGGATCTGCGCGGACAGGCCGAACGAGCGCAGCGCGACGGCGACTTCGAGACCGCCTCGCGGCTGCTCTACGGCGAGATCCCGGCCGCCGAGCGCGAACTGTCCGAGGCGGCCGCGGCCGAGCCGGCCCAGGACGTGCTGGTCAAGGAGGAGGTCACGGCCGACGACATCGCCGAGGTCGTCGGCGCCTGGACGGGCATCCCGGCCGGACGGCTGCTCGAAGGCGAGACGGCCAAGCTGCTGCGCATGGAGGACGAGCTCGGCCGGCGCGTGATCGGCCAGGCGACCGCCGTGCAGGCCGTGTCCGACGCCGTACGCCGCGCGCGGGCCGGCATCTCCGATCCGGACCGTCCGACCGGATCGTTCCTGTTCCTCGGACCGACCGGCGTCGGCAAGACCGAGCTGGCCAAGGCGCTGGCGGCGTTCCTGTTCGACGACGAGCGGGCGATGGTCCGCATCGACATGAGCGAGTACGCGCGAGAAGCACTCGGTTGCTCGTCTGGTCGGCGCGCCTCCCGGCTACGTCGGCTACGAGGAGGGCGGCCAGCTGACCGAAGCGGTTCGCCGCCGGCCGTACTCGGTGATCCTGCTCGACGAGGTCGAGAAGGCCCACCCGGACGTGTTCGACATCCTGCTGCAGGTGCTCGACGACGGCCGGCTGACCGACGGTCAGGGGCGCACGGTCGACTTCCGCAACGTGATCTTGGTGCTGACGTCGAACCTCGGCTCGCAGCTGCTGATCAGCGAGCTGCCCGAAGCGGCGAAGAAGGACGCGGTACTGGCCGTCGTGCGCGAGCACTTCAAGCCGGAGTTCCTCAACCGCCTCGACGACATCGTCGTGTTCGACGCGCTTGACCACCGCCGAGTTGACGCACATCGTCGACATCCAGGTCGCGTCGCTCGGCGAAGCGGCTGGAAGCGCGGCGGCTGACCCTCGAGGTCACCGACGGTGCTCGTGAATGGCTGGCCCTCAACGGGTTCGATCCGCTCTACGGGGCCCGACCGCTGCGCCGCCTCGTGCAGAGCGCGATCGGCGATGCGCTGGCCCGCAAGCTGCTCGGTGGCGAGATCCGCGACGGTCAGACGGTCGTGGTGGACATCCTCGACGACCGGTCGGGGCTGGCGATCTCCTCGCGCTGACGGCGGTTCCGCTTGTGCTCGGTGTGTGAATACCGACAGAATGCCGCACACACCGGCTTTACGGCGCCGGCGAGGGAAGGGATCGACATGAGCTCGTGGGAGCCTCCATCGGGTAACCAGCCGCCGCCCGGCGGCGAGGACCCGTTCGGCCAGCCGCCGCAGTACGGCCAGCCGCAGACCCCTCCGCCCGGTCAGTACGGCCAGCCACCCGCCTACAACCCGCCGCCAGGGAACGCGCCCTACGGCCAGCCGCAATACGGCCAGCCGCCGATCAATCAGCCGCAGTACGGAGCGCCCGGGTACGGCGGGTATCCGGCCGCTCCGCCCCCGAGCGCGTACGGCGCCCCGATGGGCGGCGCGTTGCTTCCGGGCGCCACCCGTCCGCTGAACATCGGCAACCGGGTTGTCGCGTTCGTGATCGACTGGGTGATCTTCGCGATTCTCGACGTCATCGCGATCAGCTCCGGCTCGTCGGCCTTCCGGCTCATCGTCGACCTCATCACCATCGCGGTCGCCATCTATTTCGTCTATCTGACCGGCAGCGGCGGCCAGACGCCGGGCAAGAAGATCATGGGCGTGAAGGTGGTGGACGCGTCGTCCGGACAAGCCATCGGATTCTGGCGGGCGCTGGGCCGCATCGTCGTTCAGGGGATCTGCAACATCGTGTGTTTCGCCGGCCTGTGGTCGGCCTTCCTCGACTCCAAGTCGGGTCGCTATCAGGGCTGGCACGACAAGGCGCTGAGCACGCAGGTCATCTCGGTCAAGTAACCAACCCCCCAAGCCCTTCGTCGACCGGTAGCCGCCATCGCAGTGGTGTTGGCAGTCGCGTTCGCCATCGTCATCGTCCCTAGACAAGGATCGACATGAGTTCGTGGGAGCCACCGCCGAGCAATCAGCCGCCGCCCAATCCGCAGGATCCGTTCGGGCAGCAACCGCCACCGGGACCGCCGCCCGGACCGTATGGCAGCAGTATGGGCAACCGCAGTACGGGCAACCGCAGTACGGGCAACCGCAGTACGGGCAACCGCAGTACGGGCAACCGCAGTACGGGCAGCCGCAGTACGGCGGGTATCCCGCGGCACCGATGAATCCCTACGTCCCGCGTGGTCCCGTCGGACCGCCCGGTGCGGTGCGGCCGCTCAGCATGGGCAACCGAGTACTCGCCTTCATCATCGACGGGGCCATCGTGGGAATCCCGTTGGTGATCCTGGACTTCATCGGCGCCGCGATCTTCGTGTCGAACTCGCACACGACGTGCGACGAGAACGACTACTGCACGACGACCGGCGGCGGCGGTGCGGTCGCCGTGTTCCTGGTCATCTTTCTGTTGGCGATCGCGGTCTGGATCTACTTCCTCTACCTCGTCGGCAGTCGAGGCCAGACGCCGGGCAAGAAGATCATGGGCGTCAAGATCGTCGATGCGCAGAGCGGTCAGCCGATCGGCATGGGTCGCGCGTTCCTGCGGTACCTGGTCCAAGGTGTCAGCAACATCGCCTGCTACGCGGGTCTGTGGTCGCCCTTCCTCGACGGCAACTCAGGCCGCTACCAGGGCTGGCACGACAAGGCCGTCAACTCGCAAGTCATCTCGGTCAAGTAGCCGTGCCGTCGTGACCGCCGTGCGGCCCCGTCTCGTCGAACCGCCGGCGGCGGCTCGGCGGACGCTGGTCATGCTCGCTCCGGTGGCTGCGGTTTTCGCGGCCGATCTCGCGCTCGACCCGACGAGGCGTCACGTGCCGCTGTGCCCGCTGCATGCGATGACCGGCCTCAACTGCCCGTTCTGCGGCAGCCTGCGGGCGATCTACTCGCTTGCGCACGGGCAGCTGACCACGGCCCTCCACGACAATCTGATCCTGGTGGCGGCGCTGCCCTTGATGCTCGGCTTCTGGATCGACCGGCTGCTGGCCGAGCGCGGCGGCCGACCTGAGCGCCGGCTACCCGGGCCGGTCGTGGCCGTGGGCGTCGTTGTCGTGATCGCGTTCGGCGTCATCCGCAATCTCCCGATCGGGCGAGCGCTCAGCCCGCCCTGACGCCATTGGTGCGTGACAGCCACGCCGTCACTGATCGCGGCCAAACGAGGATCGCGCCGACGACCATCGGCCCAGCCAACAGCAGGGCGAAGAAGAACGTCGTGGGGGCGTGGACGAGCCAGACGATCGCGCACACCAGATCGGCCAGCGCGGCCGCACTGAGCCACCACCGCCCGGCGCCCTGCCGGTTGCAGATCAGGATGCCGCCGACGACGGCGAGCGCCGCCAAGACAAGGTTCGCGACTCCGGCCACGGCCAGCCAGACGATCGTGTCGTGGTCGTTGCTGGTGAGGTCGGTGCTCATCGCGTTGACGAACGACGCCCCGAGGAGCAGCAGCACGCCCGCCGCGACCAACAGTCCCGATTCCACGAAGGCGAGCACGGCCCCGGCGGCGACCGAGCCCGGTCGACGGTCTGGATCCCTGAAGCCGGGGACCGGGTACGGCGACGGGTATCCAGCCTGCATCGGATACCAGGGCTGGCCCTGATAGCCGAACGCGACGGGCTGGGCGGCGATCGGGTACCCGGGCGGCGACGGCGGGAAGTACGGCGGGATCTCGGCCGGCGGGTTCGGGTCGTACGGCTCGCTCATCAGTCGTTGACGCAGTCGTTGTACTGGCTCGTCCCCACTCCGTACTGATCGGCACAACTGCGGTCGTTGTGAACGGCGACCACGATGATCGTGACGCTGACGGCGATGTTCAGGACGGCGGCGATGATCGCCATGATCAGGCCGGCCTTTGCCTTGCCACGGCCGCCGGCGCCCTTGCGCGCGTCGGACCGGCCGAGGATCGAGAAGATCAAGGCCAAGATCCACACCGGGACGTCGAGGACCGGAAGCCAGCAGAAGACCAGTCCGCAGATCCCCAGGACCATGCCCGGCGGTCGCCTTGCCGTGGCCGGGAGCGGGCGGTGCGTATCCGTACGCGGGTGGGTATCCGTATCCCGCGGAATAGCCGTACGGCTGCTGACCGTAGACGGGCTGCCCGTACTGAGGCGGCTGGCCATACGGCTGCTGCCCATAGGGCTGTTGCCCATACGTCGGCTGGCCGTACTGGGGCGGCTGACCGTAGGCCGGCTGGCTGTCAGGCCGTTGGCCGTCCGGCGCAGCGTACGGATCGTGCTCGGTCATCGGTTCTTGTCGCGGCAGACGGCAGCGGCGATTCGGTCGTCGGGATGCGCGACCGTGCAGTCGGTCTTGTTGATCAGGACGACCGCACCGACCAGCAACGCCAAGACGCAGGCCGTGCCGAGCGCGGCGCACCAGATACCGGCCTTTGCCGCCCGGGAACGCAGTCCGCGACGTCTGGCCTCACCAAGCCCCTGCGCGGAGAAGACGAAGCCCAGAATGATCGGGACGAGGTCCAGGAACGTCAGCCAGCAGAGCAGGATCGAGGCGATGCCCAGCCACAGGCCAGCGGTGGCTTTGCCGTTGCTGGGCGGCTGCTGGTGGCCGTATCCCGGAAACGGCGGCTGTCCGTAGCCCGGCTGTCCGTAGGGTGGCGGGCCATATCCCGGCGGCCCGTACGGCTGGCCGGGATAGCCGCCTGGATAAGCACCGGGCTGCTGGCCGGGGTACTGCCCGGGCTGTTGTCCGTAGGCCGGTCCGCTCGGCGGTGGCCCGTAGGGACTCGCCGGTGCTGGCGGTGCGTTCGGATCGGGTGCGGGCGTCGGTGGGTGATAACCCGTCTTCTCATAGCCTGGAGGGGCGTACTCCGGTGGCACCGGTCGATCAGGGGCGCCGAAGCGGTACGGATCGAACGGCTGGTCGTTGGTGGTGTCGCCGTCGTTCGGTTCGCTCACGCCGCTCCCTCCGCATCCGGCCGCTGACAGCTCTGAGCGCGACCATTCGCGCAAGCGGCAAACACGAACTGTATCCGTAGACTGCCCGGCGTGACCGCACCCGCCGCTCCGGCCGTCCCGAAGCCGACCACGATCCAATACGCCGTGGGCGCCCTGATCGTCGCCGGTGTCGCCGGCGTCATCGCCTCGCTGTTCCACGCCACGTCGGGCTTCAAGGACTACTACTTCCGCACCGTCAAGGCGTCCGATCTCAAGTCGAGTGACGTCAAGAGTGGCAAGACGAAGATGCCGACCGACGCCTCGATCCGGCACGACATCAACTCGTCGGTCCTGCCCTCGATCATCCTGTCGATCGTTCTGTTGGTGGTCTTGGGCTACATCGCGTACTCGGTCTGGAACGGCCGCTACTGGACGCGATGGGCCACGCTCGGAATCTTCGCGTTGCTCAGCGTCTTCCTGACCGGGTCCGAGGGCGGCCTCGGCGGCGTCCTCTTGATCACATCGGGCGCGCCGGCGGCCTACAAGATCTTCGCCTTGATCACGTCGCTCGCCATGATCTCGGCGGTGATCGCGACGAACGTCCGACCGAGCCTGGCTTTTCTGGCGTTGAACCGTCCGGTTCGCGCGCCGCGGCCGGCGGGTGGGTTGTTCGCCCCGCGGCCCTCGGCCGGATCCACCAAAGCGCGCACCGCGCCGGGCAAGCCGACCGGTCGGACGCCGGGCAAGCCAGCCGGTGGGACGACGGCCAAGCCGGCCAACAAGTCGGTCAGCAAGCCGATCACGCCGACGCCTGTGTCACCGGCGAAGTCCCGGTCCCGCGGCAAGTCGCGCCGCGCGCCGGTCGACGACAAGACGGTCTGAGCGATGCCCATCGCACTGATCACCGGCGCCACGGCCGGGCTGGGCGCGGCCTTCGCAACGCAGCTGGCGAGGGAGGGCTACGACCTGGTGCTGGTCGCCCGCGACGAAGATCGACTCGCCGCGGCGAAGCTCGACTTCGAGCAGCGCAACGAGATCGTCGTCGAGGTGTTGCCGGCCGACCTCGCCACCGACACTGGGCGCGACGTCGTGGCCGCGCGCATCGCCACCGACGATCGTCCGGTCGACTTGTTGATCAACAACGCCGGCATCGGGCTGTACCGCGCCTTCGGCAAGGCCGACCTGGTCGACGAAGATCGCATGCTCGACGTCAACGTCCGAGCGGTCATGCATCTCGCGCACGCCGCGGTCGGGGCCATGCGCCGTCGCGGCACCGGCATGATCGTCAACATCGCCTCGGTCGGTGGGATCGTGCCCCGTCCCGAGACGGTCACCTATGGCGCGAGCAAGGCCTACGTGATCGCGTTCTCGGAGGCGCTGGCCAAGCTGCTCGCCGGCACCGGCGTCACCGTCACCGCGATCTGCCCCGGCTTCGTGCACACCGAGTTCCACGCGCGGGCCGAGGTCGACATGTCCTACCTGCCGCAGTGGATGTGGCTCGACGCGGCCGACGTCGTGACCGAAGGTCTGGCCGACGCGCGCAAGGGCAAGCCGATGAGCGTGCCGAACGTGAAGTACAAGGCGATCGTCGGTGCCTCACGCGTGCTGCCGCGCGGCGTCACCCGTCGCCTGGGGGCAAGCGGCAAACCGAAGTCTCGCTAGGCTCAGCGCGTGGCCGACCGTGACGAACTGCTCGGATTGATCAAGGAACTGGCTGTCGTGCACGGCCGGGTGACGTTGTCGTCCGGACGTGAGGCCGACTACTACATCGACCTGCGGCGGGTCACGTTGCACCATGCCGCCGCGCCGCTCATCGGGCGCGTGATGCTCGAACTCGTCGCGGACTGGAACGTGGCGGCCGTCGGCGGGCTGACCCTCGGCGCCGACCCCGTCGCCACCGCGATGCTGCACGCCGGCGGCGGCCGACTCGATGCGTTCGTCGTCCGCAAGGAGGGCAAGAAGCACGGCATGCAGCGGCGCATCGAGGGCCCGGACGTCACCGGACGACGCGTCGCCGTCCTCGAGGACGTGTCGACCACCGGCGGCAGCCCGCTGACCGCGGTCGAGGCGCTGCGCGACGAGGACGCCGAGATCGCCGGCGTGGCCGTGATCGTCGACCGTGGCGCCCGAGCCGCGATCGAGGCGGCGGGGCTCGAGTACCGCAGCGCGTTCACCCTCGCCGACCTCGGCCTCGAATAGCCGCCCAACGGCCGCCGAGTGGTCACTTACGCGCCGAGTGGTCAGCTATAAGTGACCACTCGCGACGAAAGCGGCCACTCACCGCAGGAAGCCGTCGGCGTCGGGCCGCACCCACGGCCCTGGCCGGATGATCCGCGGCTGGATCCCGCCCTTCTCGCCGCGGGCGATCGCCGCAACGTCGTCGACCGCTACCGGTACTGGACGCTCGGCGGCGATCGTGGCCGATCTGGACTCCCGACGGCACGACTTCGGCGTCGCGATCGAGAACTGGCAGCACGACCTCAACATCGGGACGGTCGTCCGCACCGCCAATGCCTTCCTGGCCCGCGAAGTGGTGATCGTCGGGCGCCGCCGCTGGAATCGTCGCGGCGCGATGGTCACAGATCGGTATCAGCACGTTCGTCACGCACCGCAACCGGAATTTCTCGCTGAGTATGCCGCGGCGGCGGGCTACGTGATCATCGGGATCGACAACCTGCCGGGCGCGGAGCCGCTCGAGACGTTCTCGCTCCCACGCAACGCGATGTTTCTGTTCGGTCAGGAAAGCGTTGGCCTTTCGGACGAAGCGCGCGCAATAGCAGCGACAACGTGTTCGATCGCCCAATTCGGTTCGACCCGGTCGATCAATGCGGGCGTCGCGGCCGGAATTGCGATGCACGCCTGGATACGTCAACACACACAATTCTCACGCTGACCTCTGCGTTCGAATCACGTCTATTCACAGCCGTCGCTTGACTACATGTGGTCACGGGGATTGGCTGGCCTTACGAGTTCGCAGTTTCCGTTTCCACCCAACCGAAGTGGAGTACGCATGTCGCTCAGCAGATCGCCTCGTGGGCATCGCACCACGAGGCGTCGGTTGATCGCCGGACTGGTCGCTACCGCGACCGCTCTAGCCATCACCGTCGTGGCCCAGCCCGCAAACGCGGCCGCCAGCCCGCTGGCAATCCCCGGCACGAAGCCCAACTGGATCCCCAAGGCCGCCGACAAGGGAGCCACCGCCGCGTCGAGCACCATCAGCTTCGGCCTCGTGCTGAAGATGCGCAACCAGGCCGGCGCCTCGGCGCTGGCCGACCAGCTCGCCGATCCGAGCAGCAAGAACTACGGCCAATGGCTGACGAACGCGCAGTTCAACGCGACGTTCGCGCCGGCCGCCTCGGACGTCGCGTCGGTGCAGTCCTGGCTGAGCGCGCAGGGCTTCAACGTCAGCAAGACCCTGCCGAGCGGCATGCTCGTCGAGGCGACGGGGACGACCGCGCAGGTCGAGAAGACCTTCGCCTCGCCGGTGCGCAACTACATCTACGAGGGCAAGACCGTGCACGCCAACACGGCCACGCTGACCCTGCCGTCCGGCACACCGGCCGTCGTGTCGGGCGCGATCGACGGCGTGATCGGCATCGACCAGGGCAGCACCCTGAAGGACCCGTCCGACACCCTGCCTGGCCCGCCGACCGGAGCCCGCTACGGCGTCCAGCCCTGCTCGGCGTACTACGGCCAGAAGCTCGCGACCGGCACGCCGCCGGCGTACGGCAAGACCGAGCCCTACTCGGTCTGCGGCTATACGGGAACGCAGTTGCAGTCGGCCTACGGTGAGACCCCGCTGGTCAGCCACGGCATCGACGGCAAGGGCGTGACCGTGGCGATCACCGACGCGTACGCCGCGCCGACGATCCTGCAGGACGCCAACACCTACTCGGCGCGCCACGGCCTGCCGACCTTCAAGAGCGGCCAGTTCACCCAGATCACGCCGGACGCGAACGGCTACGGCCTGATCGACGAGTGCGGTGGCAACGGCTGGTACGGCGAGGAGACCCTCGACGTCGAGGCGGTCCACTCGATGGCTCCGGGCGCGAACATCGTCTACGTCGGTGCGAGCGGACTGCTCGAGCGGCCTGGACGACGCGTGGGCGACGACGATCGACAACCACGTCGCCGACATCATCACCAACTCGTGGAGCGACGGCGTCGACGACGTGGCCGACCTCGGTCAGGACTACATCGACTTCTACCAGCAGTTCTCGCTCGAGGCGGCGCTGACCGGCATCACGGTCAACTTCTCCACCGGCGACGACGGCGACTACACCAAGGGCGGCACGGACCCGGCGGCCAAGACGGTCGGCTTCCCGTCCGACCTGCCCTACGTCACCGGCGTCGGCGGCACCTCGCTCGAGGTCGGCTCGCAGGGTCAGTGGCTGGCCGAGTACGGCTGGGAGAGCGCCTACTCGACGCTCACCAACGGCGCGTGGACCCCGGCGCCGCCCGGCGTCTACTCCTCCGGCGGTGGCGGCGGCACGAGCTTCCTGTTCGCGCAGCCCTCGTACCAGAAGGGCAAGGTGCCGACCTCGCTGTCGAAGGCGAACGGCACCAAGACACCGATGCGCGTGATCCCCGACATCGCGATGGACGGGGACGCGAACACCGGCATGCTGGTCGGCGAGACGCAGACGTTCCCGGACGGCACGTACTACGACGAGTACCGCATCGGCGGGACGAGCCTGTCCTCGCCGCTCGAGGCCGGCGTGATCGCGGTGGCCAACCAGGTCGCCGGGCACCCGCTCGGGTTCGTCAACCCGCTGTACTACAAGCTGCTCGGACACGCCGGCTCTGCACGACGAGGTGGCTCCGCGTACGCCGCAGGCCGAGGTGCGCACCAACTACACCAACACCGTCGACGCATCGGGTGGCATCACCACGCTGCTGCGCACGATCGACGTGCAGACGACGACCCTGCACGACACGCCTGGGTACGACAACCAGACGGGTGTCGGTAGCCCGAACGGGCTGGCCTTCTTCCTGGGCCTCGACATCTTCGACCACTTCGGTCGGAGATAGCCAGCTAGTACGACGAGCGGCCCCGGTTTGCGCTTCGGCGCACCGGGGCCGCTCTATGTTGCCGGCAGCGCGATCGTGGTGAGCAGCGCGCGGTGATCGGACCCGGGCACGCTCAGCGTGCGGGCCTTGGTCGCGACCGCGTTGCGCGTCAGGACGTGGTCGATCGCGATGAGTGGCGGGTACCAGGTGTCGGCGGGGTAGGTGCGCGTGCGCCCGGCGCCGGACTGCTCGGCCGCATCGCGATAGCCGTCGGCGAGCAGTCTGCGAAACTGGCTGGTGTCGGTTGTGGCGTTGAAGTCGCCGCCCACCAGGACTGATCCCCGCGGCGACCCGGCCGCGAACGAGGCGAGCGTCGAGGGCAGCTTGCCGATGTTGTTCACCCAGGCGGCGGGATTCTGCGGCCACGGCCCTGGCATGTGCGTCGCGACGACGGTGACCGGCGTGGTGACCCCGGGAACCTGAACCCGGGTCACCACCATCTCGAAGTAGTAGCCGGCCGGAGTGGGCTCGGGGGTGAGCGGGAAGCGACTGTAGACCGCGCTGCCCGCGCCGCCGCTACGGGCGGCGATGGCCGAGTTCGGCAGTACGGCATCGATTCCGGCTGCCTTGAGCCGCTCCATTTCTTCGGGAGTTATTTCCTGGACGGTCAAGACATCTACATCGTGGTCGCGGACGAGCTCGACCAGCTTCGTCGCATCCGCCGAACCGAGCCGTAGGTTCGCGGTCATCATGTTGATCTTGGTTGAGTGGACCGGCGCCGTCTGCGAGCGATAGAGCGGAAGCTGGGTCCAGCCGCATATCAGCAGCACGACGGCCGCGACAGCCGCGAACCACCACTGCCGTGCGACAAGCAGGATCACGAGGCCGACGAGCGATCCGAGCATCGGGTAGGCCGCGAAGGCGGCGACGGCGAGCAGCGGGTTGGACCGGAACGCGGTGTAGTGGGCGACGAGGCCGGCCACGGCCGTCAGCACGAAGAACGAGGCGATGACGATCGCGATCACGCGAAGCCGTCCTCGTGAGGCGCTCGCCGACGTCCCGATGAAGCGCACCGTGTCATTGTTCGCGTCGGAGCGACGGCGCCGGGATCCGACTCAGTCGCGTCACACGTCCTGCTGGCTTGAGGCTCATCACATTTCCTGCTGTCGCAGGCTCATTACATTTCCTGCTGTCGCAGGTAGCGACCGAAGTGCGGGACGGTGAACGCGATACGGCCCCGCTGCGCCGAATACACCAGCCCCTTCTTGAGCAGCGCGTCCCGTGCCGGCGACAGCGATTGGGCCGGCCGGCCGAGAACGTCGGCCACGGTCGAGGTCGGGACGTCGTCGTTGTCGTCGCGGCGGTCGGTCGTCGAACGATCCGACGCTTCGGCCATCGCCCGCAGGTACTCGCGTTCGGCCGGGGTGGCGCGTTCGTAACGCGAGCCGAAGAAGCCGACCGCGAGCTCGCCCTCGGCCTCCGGAGCGGCGAGCGCGACGTCGGCCGCCGTGATGGGCGACGTCCGGGCGACGTCCCACACCGCCTTGCCGTAGGCCTGGACGAAGAAGGGGTAGCCGCCTGTCGCCGCGTACATCGCCTCGAGGGCATCCGGGGTCGAACTCGACGCCCTCATCTCGTGCCGGCACCTGCAGCGCGGCGTCGGCGGCCGATCGGTCGAGGCGATCGATGCGGGCGTAGCGGAACAGCCGCTCGGAGTAGGACTTGCTCGCCGAGAGCACGGCCGGCAGGTGGGGCAGCCCGGCTCCGACGACGATCAGCGGACGGCTCTGCTGGCTGATCTCGTGGCAGGCCGCGCACAGGGCCGAGACGTCGGCGGGCCCGAGGTCCTGCATCTCGTCGATGAAGACCGCGAGCCCCTTGCCGGTGTCGGCGGCCAGCCCACTGAGGTCGGTGAACAGCTCGACCAGATCGATCTCGATGTCGCCGGAGTCGGCCCGTCCGGCCACGGCCGGCACCTCGATGCCCGGGCTGCCACGGTCGCGTCTTGGCCGCTCTTCGGCCCATCGTTGGCCCGCCGGCTCGCGCTGCGCGAACGCCTTCAGCACGCCGAGGGCGTGCCGCGTCTCGTCCTCGTTGCGGCCGGGGCAGCTCGCGGATCGCGAGGTGAAGTGCGGCCGCGAGGGGCTGTCGCAGTGACTGGTCCGGTCGCGCCTCGAGCTTGCCGGTGCCCCACCCCTGGCGGACGGCCGTGCCGCGCAGGGCGTTGAGCAGCACCGTCTTGCCGACACCGCGCAGACCGGTGAGCACGATCGAGCGATCCGGGCGGCCGCGGGACACGCGTTCGAGCAGGACCTCGAAGGTCCGCAGCTCGGCTTCGCGCCCCGCGAGTTCCGGCGGGCGCTGGCCGGCACCGGGGGCGTACGGATTGCTGACCGGGTCCATGGATCGCACTTTATCCATGCGTCTAGCGAAATTCCTGAGACGCGGGACAGGCCAAATCCGGCGCGTCGGGCTGATACCTCGTGTTTGTCGCCGTACCGGTTCGATCGGGATGTGTGACTAGTGGCACACCGGCGCAGAATTTCGGGCAATGGAGATCAATTTCTCGTCGTGATCGCTCGCTGCTAGGGTGAAGTTGCTCCCGGGGGGTCGAGCGATTTGCTGTTGATTCGCATTTCCCTTGCGCGTCCCGGCAGAGAAATGTCCATGAAACAGCCAGTGTCTACCGTCTAAAACGAGACGCAAGGACGCGTACGAATCGCTCACGAAAAGGAGCCCATCCTCGTGAACACCACGATGCGCACACGCCCCCGCCAGCCCCGTATTTCCATCGTCATTCCGGCTAAGAACGAGGCTCGCAACCTCGAAGTGATCCTTCCGCTGTTGCCCTCCGTCCACGAGGTCATCCTCGTCGACGGGCACTCGGTCGACGGCACCGTCGAGACGGCGACGCGGGTCATGCCCGAGATCGTCGTCGTCCACCAGACCCGCAAGGGCAAGGGCAACGCCCTGGCCTGCGGCTTCGCGGCCGTCACCGGCGACATCATCGTCATGTTCGACGCCGACGGCTCGGCCGACCCGCTCGAGATTCCGCGGTTCGTCGACGCGCTGCTCGGCGGCGCCGACTTCGCCAAGGGCAGCCGCTTCGCCCGCGGCGGCGGCAGCGAGGACATCACCCGCTTCCGGTCGCTGGGCAACCACGGCCTGAACTTCCTGGCCAACCGGGTCCTGCGGACCGCGCTACACCGATCTCTGCTACGGCTACAACGCCTTCTGGAGTCGACGTCCTCGCCGACCTCGATCTGCCCGATCACCGCATCGCCGCACTCGATCCCGAAGACCATGCTCTGGGGCGACGGCTTCGAGATCGAGACCGTCATCAACTGCCGGGTCGCCGCGGCCAAGCTGCGAGTCAGCCGAGGTCGGCAGCGTCGAGAAGCTGCGCATCCACGGTGAGAGCAACCTCAATGCCGTGTCGGACGGCATCCGCGTGCTGAAGACGATCGGCGCCGAGCGCAAGCGGGCCAAGGTGCTGGCCACCCGGTCGCAGGACGTCGTGACCGAAGCCGAGATCACCCTGATCGAGACCGACCGCGCCTCCGCCTGACGCGGGGCCGCTCAGTCGCCCAGCAACGACGTGCGCTGAACCTCGAACATTTCGGCGTAGCGACCACCCCGGGCCATGAGTTGGTCGTGCGAGCCGCTCTCGACGATCGAGCCCTCGTGCATGACGTAGATCCGGTCGGCTTGCCGGACGCTGCCGAAGCGGTGCGAAATCAAGATCACGGAGCGGTCGGCGAACAACTTGCGGGCCTGACCGAACAACTCGGCCTCGGCGTGCGGATCCAGGGCCGCCGTCGGCTCGTCGAGGATCACCACGGGGGAGTCGCGATAGACGGCGCGGGTCAGCGCCATGCGCTGCCACTGACCGCCGGACAGCTCGGTGCCGCCGACGAACTCCGGTCCGAGCTGGGTCTCATAGCCGCCGGGTAGCCGCTCGATCAGCCGGTCGGTCTTGGCGCTCTCTGCCGCTGACCGCACGCGGTCGTCGTCGGCGTCGGCTTGCCATCGCCCGAGAGTGATGTTCTCGCGCACGCTGAGCTGGAAGCGCGTGAAGTCCTGGAAGACGACCGTGATCGAGTCGCGAACGGCGTCGATGTCGGCCTCGCGATAGTCGACTCCGTTCCAGCTGATCGTGCCGGCATCGGCCGTGTAGAGCCCGGCGAGCAGCTTGGCCAGGGTCGACTTGCCCGAGCCGTTCTCGCCGACGAGCGCGATCACCTCACCCTCGCCGAGTTCGACGTCCACACCGCCCAGCGCCGGGCGAGGACTACCCGGATAGGAATAGCGCAGCGCGCGCGCCTCCAGCCGCCGGAACGAGGCGGCGGGACGGGTGGTGCCGGTGAAGTCGTGCGAGTCCGGTGCGATCGCGACGAAGTCCGTCAGGTCCTGGATGAACAGTGCGCTCTCGTAGAGGTTGCCGACACCCGATACGAGACCCTGTAGCTGGCCGCCGAGCAACAGCAGCGCGCCGACGGCGGCGCCGGCCGAGGCCAGCGAGATCCGATGCACGTCGACCAGCCAGACCAGGACGATCAGCGCCGAACCGCTGAGCACCGCGTTGAGCACCGATCCGATCAGCGCACTGCGCATCCGGGTGCGGGTGAGCACGCGCAGCGCCGAGATCCGGCGCTCGTAGGACGCCCGCCAGCGGGCCAGCATGTGCCCGGCCAGGCCGTAGGCACGCATCTCCTTGGCCGAGTCACGATGGCTGAGCAGCAACTGCAGATAGAGGCGGTGGCGGTCCTCGTCGGTCTGTTGCTGGCTGAACTCGTACAGCGTGCGGCTGGTGCGGATCGAGACGAGCCAGAGCGGGATCACCGCCGCGATCGCGAACAGGAAGAACAGCGGCTGGATGGTCAGCAGCGCGATACCGACCGCGGCCACTCCGCCCAGCGAGCCGAGCAGGGCGAGCAACCCGGACGTCATCTGCAGCGGGCGCACACTCGCGTTCAGCAGCGCGCGGTGCATGCGGTTGTGCAGAGTCTCGTCCTCGAAGTGCCGCAGGTCGACGCGGGCGGCGACGGTGAGCACCTCGGAGTAGGCATGCCGGGTGACGAGCTCGGCCATCAGCTGCTGCAGCGCGTTGCGAGTCGCACTCGCTGCCGCGACGACAGTGATGCACGCGGCCAGGCCGAGCACGATCGGCCAGGTCAGGCTGACCGATGAACCAGGGTCGGCCAGCAACCGGCGCAACAGGGTGCGCAGCAACAGGATCTGGACGAGCAACGTCGCGCTGCCGAGCAACTGCAGCACGCTGGTCAGCAGGAAGATCCGTCCGGCCGCGGCCCGGACGATCCGCATCGCCTCGAGGATCAGGCTGGGGAAGCGACGAGCGGGCCCGCCCCCCGCCCGGCGCCGTCGGCGCGCGGCCGCGTGGCGGCCGGAGCCGCCCGCGGATGCGCGCGTTGCGTCGATCACCGGGATAATCCTTCCGGAGCAGGCTTCGGTCGGGTGAAGGAGTGGGGCCAGTGTGGCGATTGCGCCCGACGGTACTGCTGGCCGCCGGCTGGACATGGTGGGCGATCACGATCGTGCGCTCGCGCAAGGTCCGCGACGGCATCCGGACCGTGTCGCCCCGCCCGCCTCGGTTGCCTCGCTCGGCCGGCAAGGGAGTGAATGCGGTCCTCACCAGGTTCTCGCCGACCTGCCTCGAACGCGCCCTGGTCGCCCAGGCCTGGCTGGTCGCGCACGGTGAGCTGGTCAACGTGGTGATCGGCGTTCCGGCGGAAGGAATCGGCCAACGACCGGCGCACGCCTGGCTCGACGGGCGGCCCGACCCCGAGTCCGAGGGCTACGTCGTTCTGCATACCTTGACGCCGGCTGACCCGACCCGCTCGGCCCGATCGGGTTGACGCCCTGCGGACAGACCGATGGCGGGCCGGATTGTGCGTCGGCCCGCCATCAGGAGTGCGTGGATGGTCAGCTGATGCCGACGATTCCTCCACCCGGAACCGGAATGCTCGTTCCGTTGTAGACGATCGTGTCGCCGGACCCGCCATCCTTGGTGATGGTCGCCAGGGTCAGTTCCCCGAACGAACCGAGCTCGCTGATCGTGGGCTTGGAGTACTCCATGAAGCTGCCCTCCTTCGACATTGTCAGCGGCCCGAGTTGGCCGCTAGAACCAGGCTATAACATCGATCGGGCACATCGGACCATGTTTGCTTAAGGTTTACTTGGAGGAAACATGGCTTCCCTGGGTGCTTACGGGCTCACCTTTCCGGGGGTCCCGTCCGCCCGATTGGTCCTCGCGCCGGACTCGTGGCCGGCCTGGACGGCGCGGGTGAATGACGAGCTCTGGACGGGCCCGCAGGAGTGGAGCGACGATCGAGTCGTCCTGCGCCTGGCGCCCGTCGGACACGCCCGGATCGATCGACGGACCCGCACGACGGACCTGCTGCTGCCCGAGCCGCCGGTCGAGGAGGCCTGGTTCCATCCGCTGCTCGGCACCACCGCCGTGACCGTCGCCGCGTGGTCGGATTGGCATTGCCTGCACGCCGGAAGCTTCGTCGACGCGGCCGGTGGTGTGTGGGGGATCCTCGGCGACAAAGAGCGCGGCAAGAGCTCGGCGCTCGCCTGGCTGACCGTGAACGGGCATCAGATCGTGGCCGACGATCTGCTCGTCGCTCGGGACCGCACGGTGTTCGCCGGACCGCGCTGCCTGGACCTGCGTCCCGCCGCGGCCAGGCATTTCGGCATCGGCGCGGACGTCGGCGTCCTCGGCGGCCGACGGCGCTGGCGAGTCGGACTTCCCGCCGTTGCCGCCGAGTTGCCGCTGCGCGGGCTGGTCGTCCTGGAATGGGGCGAGCACGCGCGGGTCGAGCGGATCGAACTGGCTGAGAAGGCGAAGATCCTGGCCGGTGCGCGCGGCTTGCTGCTGCCCCAAGTGCCCGCTCCGAACCAGCTGCCCCTACTCAGCCTGCCCATGCTGCGCTTCACCCGGCCGCACTCCTGGCCCGACCTCGACGCCTCGATGGCGCTGTTGCTGCGCGCGTTGAGCGAGTAAGTCAGCGCCGGTCGGGTCAGCGCCGGTCGAATCAGCGCTGGTCGAACAACCAGGCCTTCTGCACCAACGACGCCGTCCGCATGTCCGGACGTTCGCGCTGCCAGACGTGGCGCAGGGCGCTGACGTCGATCAGGTCGGTGTTCAGGCCCTCACCCGACCACGAGCGCGCGAGCTCCTTCGTTTCAGCCGTCCACAGGGGAATGTCGAAGCTGCCTTTGGTCTTGCGCTGGATCAGCTGCGCCGGCAGCACATCGCCGAAGAGGCGCCCCATCAACTGCGTCCGGCTGCCGAGTCCGGCGAAGCCGCCCGTGCGGGCCAGCGCATCGAGCACACCGCGATCGATGAACGGGTGGACGGGCCGGACGTCGTAAGCCTCGCCCATCGCCGCGAAGGAGTCGACGCAGAGCGTGAAGTAGCGATTCACGGGGAACCACGTGCGCAGGATGCGATCCCACCCGAGCGGGATCGACCGGTCGTTGCGGGCCGAGGCCAGCGCGACCGCTTCGACGCCGGGACGGGTGAGCCAGCCCAGTCCGAAGGCCTTCGCCCGAGCCCGGCGACGGAGCACCGCCTCGCGGACGGGTGGCGGGCTCAGCGCCAGTCCGACGACGAGCGCGTCGCTGCGTCTCGGCCGCCGCCGTCGGGCCAGTGCCTGCTCCGCCCGGACGGTTTCACTGCTGGTGCCGAGTTCGTCGCCCCCGAAACCGGTGACGATCGACCCGCCGGCCGCGGCGGCGATCATCGGCAGGTGCATGTGCGCATTGAACGGCCATACGGCGCCGTGCCGTTCGAGCACGGCGCGAGCGAAGGGTCCGAGCAGCCCGAGCGCGGTGCCGGCGTCGAGCCGGATCCACTCGTCGAGTCCGAGGTGGGCGATCACCAGTTGCTGCCACTCGGTCTCGTCCGAATCGAGGTCGCTGAAGCGCAGGGTCGCCGGGATGGGCAGTGGCAGCCCGTCGCGGCGGGCGACCGCGGTCGCGGTGGCCAGCAGGGCCGAGGAGTCCCGGCCGCCCGAGAAGCTGATCACACAGGGACTGCGTTGCAGCGCCACGCGCAACGCGTCTTCGAGGGCGGCAACCGGTGTTCGCGCGGTTGGGCCCGACTCGATGACGTGCGCGGCCGGATCGGCTCCGACGGCCAGTCCCGCGGCCAGTTCGACGTCGGTCAGCTCGCCGGAGCGACGTAGGACACCCGTGACGTCGCGCACATCCATCGACGGCGTCACGGTCAGGCGAGCAACAGCCCGCGCGAACGCAGTTGGGTGACGAACTCCTCGACGTCGGTGCGTGCCTGTGACTCCTCGACGCCGTCACACGACTCCAGTAGCGAGCGGACGAGCGTGTCCTCGTCCGACCCGTCGCTGAGTTGCTGCCACAGCAGCGCCGCGGTGCCGTTCAGGGCGAGATATTTCGACGACGCCAGGTCCAGCACGACGATCTGACCGTCGTCGGTAGGCGTCCAGGACACGGCACCGGCATCGATCTGCAGGCGGGCTTCGGGCATCACTACCTCGGTTCTGATCGGGGGACGGTGTGGACGTGAGGGTATCGGCTGCCGGATCGCGTCTGTTGCGGCCGAGTTAAGGACGCTCGCCCGCCATCGGCAAACGATCACCGAGCGCAGTCGGTGGATTACGCCCTATATGCGTGGATAGTGGGCAGCTGAGTTCAGAAAGGTTGATGTAACGGACCCCTGCTACCTTCGCGCTCGTGGACGCCGAACAGCACTCACGAACTACCGAAAGCACGAGTGGCTTCACTGGCTTGTGGTGCGCCGAGTTCGAACTGCGCGACTCCGCCCTGAGCGCGGTGGAGCCATTCGGCGACGAGCAGACGGCCCGCGTCCTCGTTCGGCGCGGTGGGGTGCCGGTCACCTATACGACCGTCCGTGCGCAGTCGGGCGAACCGTGGAACGAGGCGGTCGTGGTCGACGCGGTCGGGCGGCTGGGACTGCCGATCGCCGGTGACGACCCGTCGGTGGCCGACCAGGTACGCGACCCGGCCCGCACCGTCTCGGTGGTCGTCGCCACCCGCAACCGGGCGCCGAGCCTGGCCCGCTGCATCGAGAGCCTGATCCGGATCGCGGACGAGCATGTCGAGTTCCTGATCGTCGACAACAACCCACCCGATCTGATGACGCGCGCGGTCGTCGAGAGCGCGGCTCGGCGCGACCACCGGGTCCGCTACGTGCTCGAGCCGGTGGCCGGTGCCGCGCGGGCCCGCAATACCGGTACGGCGCAGGCCACCGGGGAGATCGTCGCCTTCACCGACGACGACGTGACCGTCGACCCGCAGTGGTTGAACGGGATTCGGGCCGGCTTCGAATCCGACCCGGCGATCGCCTGCGTGACCGGCCTCGTGTGCTCGGCGCGCATCTCGACGCCCGAGGAGCAGTACTTCGAGGACAAGACGCCGCTGTGGTCGACCCGGCTCGAGGCCGAGACGTACGCCCTGAACGAGGCGCGGGCGTCCGACGACGGAACGTTCCCGTACTCGCCGGGCATCTATGGCACCGGCGCCAACTGCGCGTTCGACCGCGCGTTCCTTCTGGAACTCGGTGGCTTCGACCCGGCGCTCGGTCCCGGCACGACCGCTAAGGGCGGCGAGGACCTCGACCTGTTCCTCCAGACGGTGCTGGCCGGCCGGGCCGTCCTGTACAGCCCGCTGTCGCTGGTGTGGCACCACCACCGTTCCAGCGGCTCCGCGCTGATCGAGCAGATGCACGGGTACGGGACGGGGCTGACCGCCTGCTTGATGAAGTGGAGTCTCGACCCCGCGATTCGCAAGGACATGTTGTCGCGCGTCCCGGCCGGCGTCCGGCGATTCCGGGGCAACCGAGCCCGGCACGAGGTCAACCGGGGCCCGGTCACCGCGCGACCGCGGGGCGCGGCCCGGGCTGAGTACCAGGGATATCTTTCCGGTCCGCTGCGGTATCTGGTCTCTCGCCGAAGCGTCCGTCGCCGGGCGGGACGGGCCGATGCCGAGACCAACGTCAGCCGAGGTGCGCAGTCATGACCCAGCCCGCAACCAGTGTCGACGTGGACGAGCGAAGAGCGCTCGTCACCGACCCCGTCGACTCCCGCGCAGAGATCGCGGCGGCGTGGCTGTCGCTGCTCGCCCTCGCCTGCCTGATCGTCGGAATCGCCGGCTGGGCCGCCGGCTCGGTTCCGGTGCGCGGTGCCGGCTTGGCCGTGTTCATGATGGGCGGCTCGGGCGTGGCGCTCTGGGCCTTCGCCGACCGCCTGGATCCGGTTCGACGGGTCGCGCTGGCGCTCTTCGCAGCGCCCACGTTGCTCGTCCTGGTCTCGATGGTCATGGTCGAGGCGAAGTTCTGGCACCCGATTCCCGCCTTCGTCATCGTGTGCGTGATCACGGTGCCCGCGCTCGGTCGCCAGTTGCTGCGTCCGGGGACTCGGGGTGCCTACCGGGCGACGGCATCGCTCCTGCGCGATCGGATGGCCGAATCGCGCGCCGGGCTGTCGCTGGCGCTGCTGATCGTGGCCGGTGCGCTGTGCGGAGTCGGGATTGCGCTCGACGAGCGCCACTCGATCCCGCTCGGCGGCTTCATCCGTTCGATCTCGCCCGTCTGGTACGCCGGGCTCGTCGTCCTGGTCGGCGTCCTGGCCTGGGCCTGGCGCACGGATCGGGTGTCGGTCCTGGCCATCGGCACCGTCGAACTCGGCGTCGTTTTCACGCTGACGCCCGCGATCGTCTATGGGATGCCCCGGTCGCAATCGGCCGAGAAGCACGTCGCCCTCGCCGATCACATCATCGCCTTCCACACCCTGGGGGCCAACTCGGCGATCTACAACGCGTGGTCGGGCTTCTTCGCCGCGATGGCGTGGCTCGGGGCGATCTGTGGACTGCACTCGACGATCGTCTTCGCGACCTACTGGCCGGTGATGTTCCTGGGCGCCCGGCTGGCCGCTCTGCGCTACCTGGCCGGCCGGCTGCTGCCGACGCAACGCAGCGCGTGGATCGCGGTTCTGCTGGCGATGCTCGTCGACAGCCTCGGCGCCGACTACTTCTCGCCGCAGTCGTTCGGATTCACCGTCGGCCTGGCGATCATCGGTCTGGCGCTGGACGACGAGATCGGCGCGGGGCGCTTCGCGGCGATCTTCGCCGGCGGCGTCGCGATCGCGATCACGCACCAGCTCAGCCCGTACGTCGTGTCGGGGATCCTCGTCGTCCTGACGATCTTCCGGTTGGTGCGTCCGTGGTGGACGGCCGGCCTGGTGCTCGTGCCAACTCTCCTCTGGACGCTTGATCACCGTCACTCCCTGGCGGGTTTCGTCTCGACGCAGACCACGGGCAGCGTCAGCAACTTCGCCCCGCCCAGCACCGAGAACTCGGTCAGCCCCGCGCACATCGTCCGGTTGGCCGAACTGGCTGTCGCGGTGGGGGTACTGGCGATCGGCCTCGTCGCGCTCCTTGCCCTCATCCGCGGGTGGCGCCGGCTGGACGTCTGGGGATTGGCGCTGTCGCCGGTCGTCGGGTTCGCGGCGATCGCGGCCAACGCCTATGGCGCCGAGGGTCTGTTCCGAGCCTTGCTGTTCGCTATTCCGTGGCTGGCGATCCTCGCCGTGCGTTCGGTGTCCGGCGTCCCGGGTCACGGCCGCAACGGGCTGATGGGCCCGGTCGTCGCCCTCGGCGTGCTCACCGTCTGCTTCCTGCTCGGGGCGTTTCTGCTCGACGGATCGTCGACGATCCGCAGCGGCGATCGGGCCGCCTACAACCAGGTGTCGGCCCTGGCCCAGGCCGATCCGGGCACGACGTACCTGTTGCAGAACCTCGGTCCTGGAGACGCGCCGACGAACTCGCTCACCAATCCGCCCAACGAGCGGCTGCTCGCCAGCGACAAGCGCCTGAGCGCGGCCGAGTCGGCCACCGGGTCGAACACCCAGGATCCGGTGTTCCTCGTGACCTACGACCTCCTGTCGTACGCGAAGTCGCAAGGCCTCACCAAGACCGCGATCTTCGTCAACTGGTCGCCGGCCTCGCTCCGCTATGCGCAGGAGTACCGGGTCCAATCGCCGAGTGGGTTCCAGGACCTGCTCGAGCGCTTCCGGCAGGCGGGGTACTGGCGCGAGGTCCATGACCGGAGCGGCTCGGTGTTGTTCGAGTTCCAGCCGGAGAACTTCCATGTGCAAGTCGGCTGAGTCGCCCACGTCCGAGCGACTTCTCGACGGACGCGACGTTCTCGGAGGTCGCGGACGTGGCGGGTAGGCACGCTGCCTCGAACCGGGCGTCGATGGTCACCCTGACCACCGAACCCATCCCGTCCGCGCTCCACGTCGAGACGGCCGGTCAGGTCAGCGAGATGTTCGGCCGAGACGCGATCTATCTGGTCATGTCCTCGTTGCAGGTGCTGACCGTCTTCGTGATCACCCCCGTCGTCACCCGTCTGCTGGCCGCCGGGCAGTTCGGCGTGGTGGCCACCGGTACGGCCGTCATGCAGGTGCTGTTCGTTCTCGCCGGGGTCGGCCTGGCCCAGGCCGTCCAGCGTGAGTTCGCCTCCGAGCGCGGCCCCGAGATCGCCCGCAAGCTCGTCACGGCCGGAATCGGCCTGGCGGTGCTGATCACCGCCGCCGTCGGGGCCAGCGTGCCGTTGTGGGCGCACGCCTTCGGAAGCGACGTGACGACATGGGCGATGCTCTGGTCGGTGCTGTGGGCGGGCAGTTCGGCCGTCACCGCGACCTGCCTCGCGCTGCTGCGCAGCCGCGATCAGCTGCTGCCGTTCGCCGCGGTGAGCGCGATGCAGACGGCGGTCGCCGACGTGGTCGCCCTCGTCCTCGTCGAAACGATCGGTCACACCGCCCAGGTCTGGCTTTTCGGCCAGTTCGTCAGCCAGGTGGCCGCGGCCCTGATCGGGCTGGTCGCGCTGAGACCGTTGCCGGTTCGCCGGCCCGACTTCGCGCACGTTCGCCGGGCGATCCGGTTCGGCGCGCCGTTGATGGGGTCGGCCATCTCGGTGTTCGTCATGAACTCCAGCGACCGGCTGGTGATCGAAGCCATCAAGGGCTCGTATGCGGTCGGGCGCTATCAGATCGCTTACTCGATCGGATCGATCCCCACCCTCGTCGTCGGCCTGTTGTCGGTTGCCTGGATGCCGCGCTTCTTCGGCGCCTCGGCCACGGGCGAGCGGACACTGCGACTGGTCGAACAGAGCCGGGACGCCGTCTCCGGACTCCTGCCCGCGGTGGTGCTCGGCGTCGGAGTCGGCGCGCCCGTCCTGCTCCATCTCTGGGCTCCGTCGTCGTACCGGCCGGGCCAGTTGACGCCGGTGACCCTCATCGTGCTGGCCGCAGTGGTGCCGACCGCGTTCACCGCCGCGTCGGCCCGCCTGCTCATGGCCGACGGCCGCACGGCGGCGATTGCAGTCACCAACACGGCGGCGGCCGTCCTCAACGTCATCCTGAACCTGGCGCTCGTGCCGTCGCTGGGTATCTGGGGCTCGGCCGCCGCGACTCTGATCGCGAGCGCGGTGCTGGCGCTGTTGAGCTTCTGGCGCTCGCGTTCGGTGGCGCACCTGCGGCGCCCCGTCGTCTGGCCGTTGGCACTGACCGCCGTCGTGTTCGCGGTCGCCTGCGCGGCCGCCTATCTGAGATTCACCGTGGCCACCGTCTCGTTGAGAGTCGCAATTACACTGATTGCGGCGGTGTGGTTGACTGACCGGGTACGGCGCTTGCGGATGGTTCGGGGGTCCTAGACGTGTCGCGTCCCACCTTGTGCGTGGTCATGCTCGCCCACGGCGATGCGCCCCACGTGGTGCGATTTCGCCGGGCGCTCGGCGACATTCCGGTTGTCTTGCACTGCGATCGCAAGACGCCCGAGCCCGTCTTTGCGCAGATGACGCTCCCGACCGCGGGGATGCTACGGACGGTGGCCCGCGGCGACACGAAGCTGGCCAGCTGGTCGCTCGTCGATGCCGAGATGCGCGCGCTCGAGGCGGCACTGACGTGGACCAGGGCCGACTACTTCGCCGTCTGCTCGGGCGCGGACTATCCCCTTCTGCCGCCCGACGAGATCGGCAAGGAGCTGGCCGGTCTGGGCGGCCAGTCGTGGATCTGGAATCTGCCCATCCCGTACGCACGGTGGAATTCGCGGCTGTTCAAGGACGGCGGCTACTGGCGCACGAAGTTCCACTACCTGCACCGTGGCGACAATCTCTTGACGATCAAGGGACATCCGCTGCCCATTCCGATCAAGCGTGGCGTTCCCCCGGAGCTCAACCTGCGCGCGAGCAGCCACTGGAAGGTCTACGGGGCCGAGGACGCCGCGGCCGTCCTGGACGTCTGGCGCAACCGTCCCGATCTCGTCCGCTTCTGGCGTAGCACCTGCACCCCCGAAGAGAGCTTCTCGGCCACCGTGCTCGCGAGCCCGAAGTCGACCGGCCGGCCGCCGCTGGCCGTCTCGCAGTCGTCGGCCTGGCAGATCGAGTGGGCCCACGATCTCGAGCAGCACCCACGGTGGCTCGACGAGTCGAGCCTGACCGGGCTGGTCACGGCGGCCAACGGCCACCCGGACGGTCGCCGATCGCTGTTCGCCCGGAAGTTCCGCACCGGTGGGAGCGATAAACTTCTGGACGAAATCGACGGTCAGCTCCTCGCAGACATCGACGGCAAGGAGATCCATGACTGAGTCGACGCCCGCCTCCGGCGCGGATGTCACCGCGGTGGTGTGTTGTTTCACCGAAGACCGCTGGGGCGACGTCCTCGATGCCGTCGACGGCCTGGACGCCCAGACCGAGCCACCGGCCGCCGTGCTCATCGTGGTCGACTACAACGAGACGTTGAAGCAGCGCCTGCTGGCCGAGTACGCCGGCCGCGCGGACCTCTCGGTGGTCCACAACACCGGACCACAGGGGCTCTCGGGCGCGCGCAACACAGCCATCGCCGCTGCCTCGACGAGCTACGTCGCCTTCCTGGACGACGACGCCGTTCCGGACAAGCGCTGGCTCGAGGAACTGCTCGTGCCGTTCGTGCGCTCGCCCGAGGTGGCCGTCACCGGCGGGCGGTCCGTACCCGCCTGGCCGCCGTCCGGCCGGCCGGCCTGGTTCCCGGAGGAGTTCGACTGGGTGGTGGGATCGTCCTACCGCGGGATGCCGACCGAGGCGACGATCGTGCGCAACGTCCATGGTTGCTCGATGCTCTTCCGTCGCGACGTGTTCACCCTGGTCGGTGGTTTCGCCGATGGCGTGGGTCGACTCGGCACGCTGCCGCTCGGTTGTGAAGAGACCGAACTCTGCATCCGGCTCAAGGCCGCGCGCCCCGAGGCCGAGGTCTGGTACGTCCCGGAGTCCCTCGTCGCCCACCGCGTCAGCGACGGCCGCACGAAGCTGCGCTACTTCGTGCGACGGTGCTACGCCGAGGGCATCTCCAAAGCGCAGATCGGACGGCTGGTGGGCGCTCAGAGCGCGACGGCCACCGAGAAGTCCTACGTGTCGGGTGCGCTCCTACCGGCCGTGCTCGGCTCGATCGGGCTGCGTCGCGGACGGCCGGTCAATCCACGGCTCGGCGCAGCGATCGTGCTCGGCCTGGCCGTGACCGTCGTCGGTTACGCGCGGGGCTCGCTGAAGCGACGGTAGCGCCGCGAGGTGCGTGCACCGGCCAGGCGACTCCACCAGCTGAGGTAGAGGCGCGGCGTCGACACATCCCCGAACTCGCCCACGAGACGGCGCCGGGTCGGGAAGAGAATTCCCGACCAGATAGAGCAGGCCGTTGGGCATCAGCGGCAAGCGCAGGAATTGACGGCTGATCGGCCACGACTCGACCAGCCGACTGCCGAGAACCAGTTTGAGTCGAGCCGGGTGCTGAAGATCGTCGGCCGGCCGCCAGGCGGGCTGGGTCCAGGTCTTCACCTCGTCCGGGAGCGACGCCAAGAGGCGGTCGGCCCACGTCTGCATGCGGTAGTCGGCGAGGAGGCGGTCGAGGTGGGCGCCGTCGCAGACCCGCCGCAGTTCGACGAGGTCGCGCCACGCGAGCAGGTTGGAACCCGGCGCGTCCTTGTCGCTGACGACGTGGAGCGCACAGATCATGAAGTTGTCCTCGAAGCTGGCGCACGGCATCTCGGTGCCGCCGACCTCGCGCCGGACGAGGCGGGCCACCAGATCGGCCGCGGTGAGCGACGATCCCCACTGCCACGGCGGGATGTGGTGATGCAGGTCGATGCTCTCGAAGTCGCCCCGCTCGAGATTGGTCGCCTCGCGGCAGTATCGATCGAGCACGCGCCAGTCGCCGTCGACCAGGTGCTTGGGCTGCCAGCCGGCCCGCTGCAGCAGGCGAGCGGTCGTCAGGTAGTCCTTCGGCGCGACGAGGACGTCGATGTCGGAGTACGGCCGCAGGCGGGCCGATCGGTAGGCGGCGGCCACGCCCGGACCCTTGGTCACGACGTGCGGCACGCCGTTCGCGCGCAGCAGCGTCAGAGCGGGCTCGGCCCGGTTCGCGACAGCGGTCGTGATGCCCGTCCACACGAAGTCGCTTCGCCGCAGACGACCTCGAACCGCTCCCGTGAGCTCGATTCGATGATGTCTCAAGTACTCCAGCGCCAACGGCGCCAGGCGCTGCGCCTCGATCAGCTCCAGCTCGGGCTCGATGCTCACGCGGGGCGGTGCGAGATCGATCAAGCCGTGAAACAGGATCGCGTACGTCCAGGGGCCGATCGCCGGGAAGAGTGCACCGAGACGATCAGCGGCGGTGTAGCCGTGGGCGCCGACCTCGCGAGGCCCTATTGCCGACATCGATGCGGTTCCCCCGGAATCTGGGCCGACCCGGACGTTCGGTCAGCGAGCGGACACCCCCGAGGTTAGCGGCTGGCGAGGATCCAGTCCCGCGAGCGGTCTTCGAGCTCACTGCGGCGCTGCGCCGATTCCCGTTCCAGCCGCCCGCGCATGTCACCGTCGGCCAACAACCGGCTGCAGCCCTGCACCAGATCGTCACCGGTGACGGTGTCGTAGGCCCCCACGTAGTCACCGAGCCCCACCTGCCGCATGACGCCCTCGGTCTTCTTGCTGAAGTAGGAGATGGCGAATACCGGCGTTCCGGCTGCGATCGACAGGATCGCTGCGTGCAGGCGCACAGCGATCATGACCGCAACCTGTCCGTAGAGCCAACTGAGAGCGCTCGGGCTCAGATCCTCGTCGCACTGGACCACCGGTACGCCGGCCTCGATCAGCATCGCGCGCAACTCCGCGGTGATCGGGCGGTCGTCCTCGACCGGCAGCGGGCCGACCGTGTGCGGCACGACCATGACCCCGTCGATCTGGCCTGATTCGTAGAGGCGGCGGGCAGCCGCGGCGACCTCGTCGCGCAGCCGGGTTCCCGCCTGACCGCCCAGGGACGGATGCTGACGGATCGAGATGGCCAGCGTGCGGGCCGGGTCGAAGGGCAGGGCTCGCAGGACGGCCTCGGCCTGGGGCGTTTGGGTCGGCTCGATCGCGAACGCCATGTCGGGCGCGACCTCGACCTGTTTCGGCGCCAACCGCGGGGCGAACTCGGCCGAGGACGTCTCGCGCGCCACCAGGATGTCGGCGCCGGCGATCATGCGGCGAGCCAGTCGCGTCCCGGCGCGTCGCGGCCACGGGCCCAGTGTGTGCCCGAGCAGGACGGTGCGCGTGTCGGAGCGGATGGCGGCGTGGATCGGGGCGCCGGTCGTCAGTAGGCGTCCCCAACTCTGGGCCGGGAAGACCGACGGATCGTCGTAGAGGTTGGCGCCGCCGATGCCGATCACGAGATCGCTGCGCGCGACGAGCCGCCGAAGCGCGGCCGGTGGGCGAGCACCGAGGCCGACGTGGGCGATAACTGGGAGTGAGCGAATAGCCCACACGACACCGTTCCAGACGATGCCGGCCAAAGAGGTCGGGGGCTGCTTGCCGCGCAACTCGGTCGGCAACGGATTGTCGATGAGGGTGGCGGAGGGATACTCGGCGCGGATGTGGCGCATCGCCCCGACCGCCATCGGACCCGTCTCGTTGTTGCCGACTACGGTTATTTCCGCGTCAGGGGCATTTCGCTTTATGAGCCTGATCAGACCGAGCGTTATCGCCGAATCCCCGCGATTGTCGTCATGCCATTGGTTCACCAGCAGCACCGATCGCGGCCGGTTGTCGATATCGACCAGCAGATTCGACGTCGCTGCCTTTGTCTCAGGCATCGAGGTTCGCCTTCGTATCGCAGACCGAGTGCAAGAGGTCGGCGTACGCCGCTGCTTGTTTACGAATGTCGTGAGCGGCCTCGACGTGAGCTCGCGCCGCGCCGCCGAGCCGCTCGCGCAGCTCGGTCGAGTCGACCAGCTCGCCCAGCCGGGCCGCGAGCTGGTCGATGTCTCGCGCGGGTGCCAGCAGACCGGTGACGCCGTCGATGACGGCTTCGGGGACACCGGACACCGAGTAGGCGACGACCGGCCGTCCGCAGGCACCGGCCTCGATCAGGGCCAGCGGCATGCCTTCCGCGATGCCGGCGTGCAGCAGGACGTCGGCCGCGCGCATCGCGCTCACCATGTCGTCCTGACTGTCGACGAAGGTAACGCGATCAGCCAGTCGCTCGCGGCCGATCGCCCTTACTTTCTCGGCGTATTCGGGATGGATAGTCGTTGAGCCGGCGATGGCGAGGTGGATGCGTGGCCGGGCCGACCGCGCGACCGCCTCGATGATGTCCTCGATCCGCTTGACCGGGTCGAGGCGGCACGCGGCCAGCACCAACACGTCGTCCGGACGGGCGCCGAGGCGTTGCCGAACCTGCGGATCGGCCGGCCCGGGGCTGAAGCGCTCGATGTCGATGCCGTTCGGGATGACGGCGGTGCGCGCCCGAGCGGCGTCGGACAGGTTGGTCGTCACGCCCTGGCTGACAGCGACGCCGCGGGTCGCGAGTCGCACCGCCGTCGATCGCATCGCGGACCCGAATCCGGGACGGGCTTCGTCGTGCAGAAAGGCGAAGTCGGGCACGCGAATCAATCTCGACGCCACCGCCCCGTCGAGATGAATCCAGTGCGAATTCGTGTGAATCGCGTCAGCTTTCGAACTCCGAACCACGCGGGCAATGCCCGAGACGGTGGCCGGCATGGTCGCCGCAATTCGCAATGCGGCCGGCGTCGATATGCGGCCGTCTTCCTTTCGGATCTGGCGGCTCATCGGGAGGTTCAACTGCACGGTTTCGCCGCCTTGTCGGCGCCATTCCTGCGACAGTGGGATCTCCCGGCGACCGGCGAGGATGAGCTCGACGCCGTGCTCGCGCATCAGTGGCAGGAGTCTGAGCAGGACGCGCTCGGCACCCCACAGCGATGTTCCTTGATCAAGAACGATGACTCGAAGTGATCGGGAGGACACGCACAGAGCGTAGCCGAGGCAGATGACCTCGCTGTTTCCACGACCAGGGGACCGATTGGTCGTTATCGGATTTGACACCCGCGGCCGAAATAGCGGTGACACACGGGATCGCGGCCCTTCGGGCGCATCCAACGCGACGCAGTTCACCCTCATGGCCTGGTGCGCTAGTTGTATCTTCAGGAGAACGTCGGCGAAAAATCACCGGAGACGAGGCGCGCAATGGGCCCTGACCGCTCCGGTGCCGCTTGTCGGGCCTGTGCCCATGAGCGCGCGGCCCACGAGCACCTTCGCGCCGGCTCCGACTGTGCGCTGTGTGGCTGCCGGCGGTTCGCGCGCCCGTCGCGGTTCGCGACCGTCGCCGCGCTGCTGCGGCCGGCTCAGGCCGGGGCTCAGGCAGTGGCCGACCCGACGGGCGAGACGCCGACGACCGGGTCAGACGCGGCGCCGACGCCGCAACGGCGGCGCGCCGAGGCCTGACGCGTCAGGCGACGTGCGAGATGGTGTTGGTGCGAGACGTGTCGGCCAGCCGGCGGTTGTCGGCGGCGAACGCCTTGCAGGTCTGCTTGCCGCAGACTCCGCAGTCGGACCCGCGCCGGTAGTGCTCGTGGGCGTCGTGGGAGTGGCCGCAGGTGCAGTAGGCGTCGTTGGGTGCCATCGAGTTCTCCAGTGGGCTGCCGGATAGATCAGTGTGCTCCCCCGAGCTTCACACTAATCATACACCGAGATCCGAGATCGCGCGCGCCGAGTGCTCGCCGGGGCCAGTGGGCCCCGTCACCCGTACGACCAGCGCTAGCGCGAGAAGACCTTCACCCAGTCGACGTCCATCACCGCGGACGTGGCCGAGGGGTTACTGGTGTCCGCACCCGCCTGAAGGGCCAGGTGCATGGCTCCGCTGGGGATCTGCGCCGGGTCGGTGATCGTCGCCTCCAGGGCGCCGTCGATCCAGTACTTGATGTACGTGGGCGCCCACTCGACGCTGAACGTGTGGTAGCCGGTGTAGTCACCCGGGAAGACGAGCTTGTCCTCGAGATTGTTGGCCGTGTAGTGCACGGTGAACAGGATGTTCTGCCTCGAGGCGTTCAGCGGCTCGGCCAGGTCGATCTCGCCGCCGACCGGCCAGTTCTCGGCGTTGGGCCAGAGGAGGATGGCAAAGCCGTGGTCGGCGTTCGCGCCCAGGCGCGCCCGGACGTCCCATCGACCGTACGCAGAACTCGATGCGCTACCCGGGCCGCACAGGCACAGGCCGCTGCCGGAGCTGCCGGCGGTGGCAACGTGCAGGGCCCCGCCGGAGACCGAGATCAACGACGGGACGCGCGCGGTCGGCTGGGACGATCCGGTGGTGTTGTAGACGGTCCACCAGTTGGCCAGCGAGCCGGTGAAGTCGTCGAACAGCACGAGATTCTGGTCCTGGGGCTGACTGGGGTCGGCCGCCGCGGACGAGGTGGCTTTGCTGGGCGCCGAACTCGACGTCTTGCCGCCGCCCGCGGCCGGCGCGGTGGTCTTCGCACCGGCCGAGCCGGGCGTGCTCACGCCGGTCGACGCGCCGGCCGCGCTCGAGCCGCCCGCGGCCGCCGAGGTGCTCGGGCCGCCGGCCGACGTCGAGCCGGGTCCGGTCGACGCGGAGGTCGAGCCGGGCTTCGAGGACGAGCCGGTGCCGGCCTTGCTCGAGGCCGAGCCGGGAACGGCCAGCGACCTCAGTTGACTCGGGGTCAACGAGCGGAGGGCCAGCTTGGCCGAACTCGTCTGATCGGCGTGCGATCCAGAATGGGAACTCGAGCTGGCGAACGCGTAGGTCACGCCGGAGACCGTCAACGCGGTGAGCGCGGCGAAGACTATGGCCAGACGGGCGACCGAGACTCGGCGCAGGATCAATCCAGGTCGCACGTCAACACTCCACTGCGGCGGGAATTGTGGTCTGCTCTGGTCATTGGGAGCTCCTGATAGGCGACTTTCAGCCCCCGCTTGAGCGCGAAGAGTATCACCGGCGTGGTGCCGTACGGGGGCACCTGCAGGTGATTGCCGGTTTCGCCCGCTTTAATCGGGCGAGTTTGTGGTCGATCAAGCAATAGTGCGGCGCGACTTTCCGTCCAGGGACCTTCGATGTTATTTTCTTGTGAGTCGTCGGGGCCTGTGTGAGTACGGAGCGCCCGTGGCAGTCATCTACCCTCGGCCGCCGCTGCTATTGCCGCGGTCGCCCACACCGCCACCGCCCCCTTCGCGTGGGATCCGGTCGGCCTCGCGCTCGGTCGCTTCGGGTTCGGCGCGCGTCCGGCCGATCGGGCCGCGCCCTTCGACCCGGACGGCTGGTGGAACGCCCAGATCGCGCTGGCCACAGCGAATCCCGGCTATTCGGCGGCGCCCGCGGTCGCCAGTGCTGTCGGCGCCCAGATGACGCTCACTCCCGCCCAGGCCCGCGCCTGGCTCAAGGCCAACGGTGACGAGTACGGCTGGGACATCATGGATCAGGTCTGCCGGACCACGCTGGGTTTTCAGATGTTCAGCCCGGCCCAGCTCGTCGAGACCGTTGTCGACTTCTTCTCCAACCGACTCAACGTCGCGAACCGCACGACCGACGTCTGGAACACCCGCCACGACTACGACCGGGTCGTCATTCGCGCCAACGCGCTGGGCTCGTTCACGTCGATGCTGCTCGCCGCGGGCAGGCACCCGGCGATGCTCTATTACCTGAACCAGGACGAGTCGAACAAGACCGCGGTGAACGAGAACTACGGCCGCGAGCTGCTCGAACTGCACACCGTCGGGCTGAACTACACCGAGGCCGACGTCAAGAACTCCGCCGCGATCATGACCGGGCGCACCGTCAACTGGGCCGACCAGACCTACCTGTACGACCCGACGATCCACGCGACCGGCCCGGTCACCGTTCTCGGATTCACCAACGCCAATGCGACGGCGGCGGGCGGCGAGGCGGTGGGTGACGCGTACCTGACCTACCTGGCCACCAGTCAGCTCACCGCGACCAGCCTGGCCCGCGCCTTGTGTGTCCACTACGTCTCGGACGCCCCGTCCGACGATCTGGTCAGCAAGATCGCCGCGGTCTATCTCGCCAATGGCACGGCGATCGTGCCGACCCTGTATGCGATCTACTGCTCGGACGAGTTCTGGCTGTCTCGCGGGGCCAAGGTGCGTCGACCGGCCGAGAATGCGATCGCGGCGATCCGCGCGATCAACCAGCAGCCGACGACGAGCATCTTCAACGCGATCGAGTCCGTGCGCTGGCCGCTGTACGCGATGGGCAACACCCCGCTCGAATGCCCGACGCCCAACGGCTACGGCGACACGGCGGCCCGGTGGCGCTCGGGAGGCAACCTGATCGCCGGCTGGAACCTGCACCGGGCGCTCGCGCTCAACTGGTGGCCCAACTACTGGACGACCATCGACGTCACCACCCTGCTCAACGGCGCCACCCCGGCGACCAGCGGCGACGCGATCGACATTCTGTCGCGCAACCTGGTCGGGCAGGTGCTGAGCAGCACCGACCGGCAGACGCTGTCGACCTATCTCGGCGAGGCGGCGACCAAGCCGTACGCGACCTCCAACGCCAAGCAGATGCTGGCCGGTCTGGTCGTGCTGCTTCTCGACTCCCCGTACTTTGCCGCTCGCTGATCATGGAGAACGCAATGGAATGCCCCGAGGCCGTCCAGGCCAAGCTCGAGAGCCAGAATCGCCTGTGGGACAAGGGATTCACCCGCCGTCGGTTCTTGGGCGGCGTCGGCATGGTGGGGGTCGCCGCGCTCGCCACCCAGCTCGTGACCTCGCGGGTCTCCTTCTCGGCCGCCGGCGCGTCGACCGGCAACAGCCTCATCGTGATCTTCATGCGCGGCGGCGCCGACGGATTGCGGATCCTGGTGCCGAACGCGAACAGTCTCGGGCTGGCCGATCTGCAGTCCCAGCGCCCCGGCCTGGTGCCCGGCGCGCAGTCGCTGCTGCCGCTGTCCGGTGCCGGGGGCTGGGCGCTGAACGGCGCGATGTCGCCGCTGCTGCCGTACTGGACGTCGGGCGAGCTCGGCTTCGTCCCGGCCGCGGCGGTCGAGAACCTCAGCCGCAGCCACTTCCAGGCCCAGCGCCTGATCGAGTCCGGAGGGTCACCGACCGCATCGTCGGGCTGGCTCGACCGCACTCTCACCCAGCTCGGGCCCGGCACGACATTCCGGGCCGTCACCGACGGCGGGCCGGCCCCCGCGTCGCTGGCGGGTGACGAGCTCAGCCTGGCCATCGACTCGCTCTCGGACTTCGCCCTGAACTGGGCACCCGGCGGGGTGGCGGCGAACCAGACCGCGCTCACGTCGCTGTACCGCGGCTTCAACGGATTCCTCGCCGAGGACGCACCGGCCGCCATCACCGCTTCGCAGGCGGCCGCCTCGCTCGTGACGGCCAATCCGGCGCCGCAGAACGGCGCGACGTACCCGGACGGGCCGTTCTCCCAGTCGCTCAAGGACATGGCGAATCTGCTGCGGGCCGGAGTGGGTCTCGAGGTGGGCACCATCGACGTCGGCGGCTGGGACACGCACACCAGCGAGACGTCCGAACTGGACGGCGGTGCTCGGCTCGGCCGCGTCCTCGCTCGCCGCATTCCTGCAGGACCTCGGTCCGACGTTGCGCGCGACCACGACCGTCGTGGTGATGAGCGAGTTCGGCCGCCGGGTCGCCCAGAACGCCAGCGGGGGAACCGATCACGGCCACGGCAGCGTGATGTGGCTGCTCGGCGGCGGCCTCAAGAGCGCCGGGATCTTCGGCGGATGGAACGGCGTGGCGCCGGCCGTGCTCGATCAGGGCGACGTGCCGCTGGTCAACAACTCGTTCGACGTCCTCGGGTGAGTTGCTGCAGACCCGGCTGAACGTCGGCTCGTTGTCGACGATCTTCCCCGGCGCATTCGTTCAGCCCGCTCGGATTCAGCCGCGCCGGCACCGCACCGCCATCGGGCTCGACCCCGACGCCGAGTTACACGCCGCCGCCGTTCCACCTGATCGCGCCCGCGTCGGGCTGATCGTCAGGATCGAACTCAGCCGGGCAGCGTCAGGATCTCGGCGCCGTCGTCGGTGACCACGATGGTGTGCTCCCACTGGGCCACCCAGGAGCCGTCCTTGGTGAGGATCGTCCAGTCGTCGTCCCACGAGTACCAGTCGTAGCCGCCGAGGGTCAGCATCGGCTCGACGGTGAACGTCATGCCCGGCTCCATGATCGTGGTCGCGCGGGGCTCGTCGTAGTGCAGGATCGTCGGCCGGGTGTGGAAGCTCGGTCCGACGCCGTGGCCGGTGTAGTCGCGTACGACGCCGTAGCCGAAGCGCTTCGCGTAGGACTCGATGACCCGGCCGATGACGCTGATCGGGCGACCCGGCTTGATCGCCCGGATGCCGCGCATCATCGCCTCGTGGGTGTTCTCGCCGAGGGCCACGACCTCGGGCGCGGCGTCGCCGGCGAAGAACGTCGCGCAGGTGTCGCCGTGCACGCCGTCGACGTACGCGGTGATGTCGATCTTGACGATGTCGCCGTCCTCGAGCGGGCGGGCGTCCGGGATGCCGTGGCAGATGACCTCGTTCACCGACGAGCACAGCGACTTCGGGAAGCCCTTGTAGCCCAGCGTCGACGGGTAGGCGCCGTGGGCGATCAGGTACTCGTGCCCGATCCGGTCGAGCTCGTCGGTGGTGACGCCGGGCGCGACGTGCCGGCCGACCTCGACGACGGCATTCGCGGCGGTCCGGCCGGCGATCCGCATGCGGGCGATCGTGTCGGGGTCCTTGACCATCGGGTCGTCGAGATCCCACGGTGCGTTGCCGGCGACGTAGTGCGGGCCGCCCGATCTGGGCCGGAACCGCGCGGCGGCCCGAGACAGCCGCGGGAGCGATGGTGCTGGTCATGCCGTCCATGATGCCTCGTGCTCCCCGTCCGTCGCGCCGACCGCTTCCGCCGCTCAGCCACCCTCCGAGCCAGGTGGAACACCACATTCGTGGTCGGGGGAGTGGCCAAGCGGGGCGAATCAGACCTCGATGATCGTCGGGATGAGCATCGGCCGCCGGCGGTAGCTCTGGTCGACCCACCGGCCGACCGTGCGGCGGACGATGTGGGCGAGGGCGTCGGTGTCGGTGACGCCGTCGGCCACCGACTTCTCGACCGTCTCGACGAGCTCGGCGATGATCGGGTCGAGCGCCGACCGGTCGTCGGAGAATCCCCGCGCGGTGATCTCGGGCCCGTAGACGATCTTGCCGGCCTGGAAGTCGACGGCGACCAGGATCTGCAGGAATCCCTCCTCGCCGAGGATCCGACGGTCCTTGAGCGCGGCGTCGCCGATGTCGCCCACGGCCAGTCCGTCGACGTAGACATAGCCGACCGGGATGCAGCCGACGATGTTGGCCAGCCCGTCGATCAGATCGACGACGGTGCCGTCCGGGGCGAGCATGATCCGCTCGTCGGGGATGCCGGTGGAGCGGGCGATCGCCGCGTGCGCGCGCAGGTGCCGCCACTCGCCGTGGACGGGCATGTGGTTGGTCGGCCGGACCGCGTTGAGCAGGTAGCGCAGTTCGCCGGCGGGCGCATGACCGGAAACGTGGACCAGCGCCATCGACTTGTGCACGACCGTGGCGCCCAGTCGGGACAGGCCGTTGATCACCCGGCCGACCGACGTCTCGTTGCCGGGGATCAGCGAGGAGGCGAGCAGGATCGTGTCGTCGGCCCCGACGCGCACGGTCTGGTGCTCGCGGTTGGCCATCCGCGACAGCGCCGACAAGCGGCTCGCCCTGCGATCCGGTCGAGATCAAAAGCACCCGACGCGACGGCAACTCCTCGGCGACCTTGAGATCGACCAACAGGCCGTCGGGCACGCGCAACAGGCCGAGGTCACGGGCGATGTTCATGTTGCGGACCATCGAGCGTCCGACGAGGGCCACCTGCCGCCCGGTCACGACCGCCGAGTCGAGCACCTGCTGGACCCGGTGCACGTGCGAGGCGAAACAGGCGACGATCACCCGCCCCTTGGCCTTGAGGATGACGTCCTCGACCACGGTTCCGACCGCTCGCTCGGACGGTATGAAGCCGGGGACCTCGGCGTTGGTCGAGTCCGCCAGCAGCAGATCGACGCCGGCGTCACCGAGGCGTGAGAACCCCGGCAGGTCGGTCGAGTCGGTTGTCCAGCGGCGTCTGGTCCATCTTGAAGTCGCCGGTGTGCAGCACGGTGTGGCGTCCGGCCCGGATCGCCACGGCGAGCGCGTCCGGGATCGAGTGGTTGACCGCGAAGAACTCGAGGTCCCAGTCGCCCTTCTGGATCCGCTCACCCTCGCGGACGCGCTGCAGGTTCGGACGGATCCGGTGCTGATCAAGCTTGGATTCGACCAGCGCCAGCGTCAGGCGCGAGCCGATGACCGGGATGTCGCCGCGCTCGCGCAGCAGGTAGGGGAGCGCGCCGATGTGATCTTCGTGGCCGTGCGTGAGCACGACGGCGTCGATGTCGTCGAGACGCTCGCGGAAGTAGGACCAGTCGGGCAGCGTCACGTCGACGCCCGGAGAGTTCGTCTTGCCCAGCAACATGCCGCAGTCGACGATCAGCAACCGACTCGGGCCCCCGCCAACCGGCTGGTGCTCGAACATCGTCATGTTCCGGCCGATCTCGTTGATGCCGCCGAGCGCGACGAGGCGCAGCGATCCTGGCGTGAGGGGCGGCGGAAGATCCATGCGCGGCTTGCCGGAGGTGGTCACGTGTCGAGGCTATCGTCGCTTCATGAGCTACAGCGCGCTCGATGCCGGGCAGGTGAAGAACCTCGCCGTCGGCGGCATCGTGGCCGTCGTCGTCATCGGTCTGATTCTCGGCTTGATCATCTCGGCGCTGATCGGCCGGCTGATCGTTCTCGTCGTCGTGGTCGTTGCCGGCGTACTGCTGTGGACGCAGCGGTCATCGGTCGAGAATCAGGTCAAGAACTGCGACGCCCACATCTCGTTCTTCGGCTATCACGTGGCGCTCAGTCAGTCCGATCAGCAGAAGTGCCAGCAGACCGTCAACCGCTGAGGTCGGCCCGCTTGCGTCCGCGGAACCAGTGGATGGCGACGGGCAGGATCGAGACGACCACGACCGCGATGATGATCGGGTCGATCAAACTCGTGATCGTCTTCTGGTGCTGCTGGACGTAGGTGACCTTGCCCAGGCCGTACCCGATCATGAACACACCATCGGCCCACAGGATCGCCCCGACGATCGAGAACAGGGCGTAGCGGCCGAACTTCATGCGGCTGACGCCGGCCAGGACCGTCGACACCGTCCGGATGACCGGCACGAAGCGGGCCAGCACGATGGCCGGTGCTCCGAACCGTTCGAAGAACCGCTCGGAACGGGTGACGTACTCAGGGCTGAAGATGCGGGAGTTCGGACGTGTGAACACCGCCGGCCCGCCCTTGTAGCCGATCCAGTAGCCGACCAGATTGCCGAGCGATCGCGGCGATCGGCAGGACGATCAGCGGCACCACGAGGGGCGGTCCACCCTTGAAGGCGTGGGTAGCCAGCAGCAGGCCGCCGCTGAACAGCAACGTGTCGCCGGGCAGGAAGAAGCCGATCAGCAGGCCGCACTCGGCGAACAGGATGATCGCCAGGCCGATCGTGCCGTACTTCCCGATCAGCGTGTCCGGGCTGATCGCGCTGGCGAGGACGGTGTCGGCGAGGGCCTGCATGCTCGAAGCCTAAGGGGCGGATCGGCGCGTCATCGACGTTGCCTGGCCAGTTCTCAGTCGACAAGACAAGACCTGCCGGCCGCCTTCTCGGGGGGAAAGGCGACCGGCAGGCCGGCTGAGGATTTCGTCAGAGTCAGACGGCGGATGCACTCGCCCGACGGCGGCGGGCGAAGGCCAGGAACCCGGCTCCACCGAGCAGGAACGCCATGGCCGCGATGACCAGCTGGACGGTCAGGGCTCCGGTGAACGCGAGCGGGGTGGCCGAGAGAGCGTCGGCGAACAGGCCCGAACCCTGGCCGTTGGCGACCGGAGTACCCGTCGTCGTGGGCGGGTTGGTCGTCGTCGGCGGGTTGGTCGTCGAGGTCGTGGTGCCGCAGGTCGTGGCCGACGTGCCCAGCAGCGAGACGCCGTTGCCGCACGCGGTGACCGGCACCAGGATCGTGACCGGGTCGGGGCCGCCAGTTGTCGTGGTGGTGGTCGTCCCGGTCGAGCCGCACGCTGAGCTGGCGGTGGCCAATGCGCTCAGCGAGTTGCCGCACGCGGTGACGGGTGCCATGGCGAGAATCGTGCCGTCCGGCAGTGACTGGGTCACGCCGGTCGAACCGCTCCCACCGCAGTCAGACGACGCGGAGCCCGCGACCGCGACCGAGTTGGCACAGGCGAGGAACGGAATCAGCGCCGTGAGCGTCTGACCGGATGCCGACGTATTTCCGCCGCCGGAGCAGCCTGACGTGGCCGTGCCGCCCACCGCCACGCTGTTGCCGCAGGCGGTCACCGGTGCGACCGCAGCGGCGTCCACTCCGTTGCCGGAGCTGTTGGCCGCGGTGTTCGGAATGCCCGAGGTGCCCTCGAACCCTGAGCCGGCGGCGCTGTTGCCGAGCACCGCGACCGAGTTGTTCGAGACGGTGACCGGCACCGCGGCGGCACCCTGAACGCCATTGCCGCTCGACGCCGCCGAGGTGTTGCCGCCGGACGAGCCGTTGCCGCCCGTGCTGTTGCCGAGAACGGCGATCGAGTTGCCGCTGACGGTCACTGGCACCGTCGCCGCGACGTTCGCCCCATTGCCGGAGGCGGCCGTCGAATCGCTGCCGCCCGTCGCGACTGGAGTCGTGGTTCCTGGGATGGCGATGCTCGTGCCGAGGATCGAGATCGAGTTACCGCCGATCGTGACGGGCACCGAGATGGGAAGGTTCAGGCCGGGCGTGGCCGGCGTGGTGTCGGCCGAGGCGACTCCGGTGCCGAGAGCGAGCAGAGCGCCGGCAACCAATGCGGCCTGAGCGGCTTTTCTGAGGTGTGACATAACTTGCTCCGATCGCCCCCGATAGGCGATGACCACATCTGTGTGGCCCTTCGTGGAGCTAACGACCAAGATCAAATGCGGATACGGTCACGATCCAGATTTGTTACCGACGGGTAGCCGCGCGCCACGCGACCAGCAAATCCCGTTCCTTGTGCGGCGCCAATCCGGGCGTTCGCGCCGTCGGTCGCCAGTCGTCGGGCAGCCAGGCCCACGTGTCGGCGACCGTCTCGTCAAGGGGACGCCAGCGCATTCCGGCCGCGGCCGCGGCGGTGACGTCGGCGGCGAAGAGGCCGGGCGCGTCGGGGGCCCACAGAGGGATCTCGGTCCACGGCTCGACGTCGTGGTCGGCGAGCCACTCGCCCACCCAGACCAGCTCGGCGTCCGACCTGGTGGCCACCCGGCAGGCCGACATCAGTCCGCCCCGCGTGTCGCGGCCGCTCGGGCCGCCCAGGTCGTACGTGCCGGGCACGCCCCGCAACGCGAAGTCGGCCAAGTCGCGCGCGTCGAGCAGGCTCATCGCGTCCGGCGGTTCCCCCGGCACAAGGGTGGGGCCACCGCGGCTGACCCGCCAGAGCCACCACGGCAACCGTCCGACCTGCGAGTCCCACGGCCCGACGATCGAACCGGCCCGCAGGATCGTTGCCTCCGGTCGGGCTCGCAGCAGCGCGCGTTCGCAACCGGCCTTCAACCACCCGTAGGCGGCCGCGGGGTCGAGTTCGGCCGGCGCGTGGGCGGCGTCGGGGTCGCCGTCCCAGACGGCGGCGTAGTCGGCGCGCTCCGGCCAGTCCGGATAGACGCTGATCGTCGACACGAAGACGTACGCAGCGGCGTCCACCTCGAGCGCGGATCGCCCGACATCCACCGGGACGTAGCCGCTCGTGTCGATCACGAGGTCGAAACGCCGGCCGCGCAGCGGCGTCAGGTCGCGGGTTCGGTCGCCGGTGATCTGCTCGGCGCCGGTCGGGGTCGGCGCCGAGCGACCGCGGTTGAAGACCGTGACCTCGTGCCCGGCGGCCTGGGCCTGCCCGACGGCCGCCCGACCGGCGAAGACCGAGCCGCCCAAGATCAGAACTCGCATACCTCACAACACCATGGCCCAAACGACGAGGTCGAGATACGTTCGCGGAGCGCGTACTCACCTGGACCGGGCGAGCGCGCACCAGCGTCGACACCACGAGGAGATACCGCGATGCCCATCGCCACCCCGGAGATCTACGCCGACATGCTCGACCGGGCGAAGGCGGGCAAGTTCGCCTACCCGGCGATCAACGTGACGTCCTCCGAGACGATCAACGCCGCGCTGCGCGGGTTCGCCGACGCGGGCAGCGACGGCATCATGCAGATCTCGACCGGTGGCGCCGAGTTCGGTTCGGGCACCAAGGTGAAGGAGATGGTCACCGGCGCGGTCGCGCTGGCCGAGTTCGCCTACGTCGTCGCCGCCAAGTACTCGATCAACGTCGCGCTGCACACCGACCACTGCCCGAAGGACAAGCTCGACACCTACGTACGTCCGTTGCTCGCGCTGTCGCAGGAGCGGGTCGACGCGGGGCGGGCGCCGCTGTTCCAGTCGCACATGTGGGACGGCTCGGCGATCGATCTCGAGCAGAATCTGCAGATCGCGTCCGAACTGCTCGAGAAGGCGGCCAAGGCGCGCATCATCCTCGAGCTCGAGATCGGCGTCGTCGGTGGCGAGGAGGACGGCGTCGTCGGCGAGATGAACGAGAAGCTCTACACGACTCCGGGGGACGCGGTGCGCACCGCCGAAGTGCTCGGCACCGGCGAGAAGGGCCGCTACCTGCTGGCGGCGACCTTCGGCAACGTGCACGGCGTCTACAAGCCGGGCAACGTCAAGCTGCGCCCGTCGATCCTGCACGACCTCCAGGAAGCGGTCGGCGCGAAGGTGGGCAAGGACGAGCCGTTCGACCTCGTGTTCCACGGCGGTTCGGGATCGGCCCTGGAGGAGATCCGCGAGGCCCTGTCGTACGGCGTGGTGAAGATGAACGTCGACACCGACACCCAGTACGCGTTCACCCGTGAGATCGCCGGCCACATGTTCACCAACTACGACGGCGTCCTCAAGGTCGACGGCGAGGTCGGCAACAAGAAGGCCTACGACCCGCGCTCGTACCTGAAGCTGGCCGAGCAGGGCATGGCCGCCCGCGTGACGTCGGCCTGCGAATCGTTGCTCTCCGCGGGTACGCACGCCTGAGCTGCGGAGCGCTCCGACCCGTGTTAAATTCGATGTAGGAAGACGGGGGTCACCTGCATCGTCGGCTGAGCCGGCGACCAGCCCCGAAGGACCCCGGATGTCTCGTCGCTGGACCAGCGCCGCCCTCGCGATCGGCTGCTCGCTCCTGGTGGTCGCCGGGGTTCTCAGCACCGGTCATCGCGCCGGCGCCGACAGCGTCAGCTGCGCGACCGGCTGGTCGGCCGACTACTACTTGAACGAGAACCTGGCGGGCGCGCCGGTGATCTCCCGGTGCGACGCGGCGATCGACTTCGACTGGACGGGCACCAGCCCCGGCCCCGCGATCGCCCGGACGTGGGGTTACTCGACCCGCTGGACCTCGAACCAGACGATGGCGGCGGGTTCGTACCGGTTCACCGCAACGGCGGACGACGGCGTCAGGGTCTACCTGGACGGGACGCTGGTGATCAATGAGTGGCAGGACGAGAACGTCACCGACTACAACACGATGGTCACCGTGGCGGCGGGCGTCCACACAATCGTCGTCGAATACTTCCAGGACGGTGGCGACGCGATCGCCAAGTTCTCGATCACCAACGTGATCGACGACAGTCCCACGCTCAACACGTTGACCAGCACCGAGGATTTCACGGGGACTGCACTCGATCCGACCAGTTGGGATGTCTACAACAGCGCCGGAACGGCTACTCCCGATGCCAATGACCCGACCAAGGTGTCGGTCAGCGACGGAATGCTCGAATTACAGACCCAGGGCCTGGCGGGCAGCGGGGTGTGCATGTGCACGCCCAACAGCGAACCGACCACTCCGTATGGACGCTGGGACGTGCGGGCGCGAATGTCGGCGGGGTCGGCCAACGGCGGAGTCATCCTTTTGTGGCCCAATGCCGAGAATTGGCCGGTCGGCGGAGAGATAGACCTGGCCGAGATCAACTCGGCGGCGCGCACCTCGTCGGACTTCGTCGTCCACTATGGCGCTCAAAACAACCAGATGCTGCTCACGACCCCGCTGGATGCCACCGCCTGGCACGTCTACAGCGTCGAGTGGACGCCGACCGAGATCCGATTCTGGATCGACGGCCTGTTGCTCAAGACGATCACCGATCCGGCGATGATCCCCACCGGTGCGATGCACCTGGTTGCTCAGGTCGGTCCGCACACCGACGCCACGGCCGACACCACGGAGTCGGAACTCGATATCGACTGGATAAAGCGTTACTCGTACACCGCATCTGGGGCGAATACGACCGTACCATCATCTGTGCCGCCTTTCTATTTGATTCCTCCTGCCTCGTCCGGCTCGTAGCGGATGTCATTCATGTCGCTGTCTTCACTGCGTAATCTGCGACTGCAAAAATCCGCGCGGGGGCGCGAGATCCATTGAGTTCGCCCGGTTAAAGGGGGAATCGGATGGTTATCGAGAATCTTGCGTGCGTAATTCCGAGCTACGGCAAAGTCGAATTGACCGAGACTGTCGTTCGGGCCTGCCTCGCCGAACTCGAGGCGGCACATGTTGTCGTCGTCGACAATGCCGGCGATTACGCCGCTGTCGCCGACGAGGTCGTGCTCGTTCCCGGTCACAACCTCGGTTGGCTCCGGGGCTGCAACGAGGGGATGTCGTACGCCTTCACGTCGTCGGTGGACGCCGTGGTGCTGATGAACAACGACGTGACGTTGTCCGGCTCCTTCTTCGCGGGCTTGCGCGACGCGATGTCGGCAACGGGCGCCGGGCTGATCGCACCCTGTTACGACGACTACTTCAGGTGCCAGAGCCGGTATTGGACAGGGCCGGCCGAGCGCTTCCCGGTCCAGCCGGTCGAACGGCCGGCGAAGGTCGTGGACGGGACGAGTCTGCTGATCACGCGCAAGTGCTACGACCGGGTCGGCGGCCTGGACGAGGTTCGGTTCGGTCGATACGGATGGGGCGGCGACGCCGACCTGTGCGTCCGGGTGCGCGCGGCGGGGTTCGGGCTCGTGGTGACGCGTCGCTCGTATCTGAACCACGCTCGCGGCGCCACCGCGGATTCGATGGCACTGGACTATCGGCAGGCGGCGTGGGTCGAGATGAATGCTGGGATGACGGGTCTCTACGGCCGATCGTGGCGTCGTCGCATCGGCTACTGGACCGATGGAACCGGACCCGGCGGACTGGCCGGCAAGGTGTATCACGGCAGTCGGCGGGCCCGAGCCGCCTTGCGGCTGCGAGCGGGGACGGAGAGGCACCGCAGCGGCACCAATCCGTCCCCGGTCGAGTGACGTCAGCCGACCAGCGCGAACTCCGCGTCGGCGGCGTCGCCGTCGGTCGCCGGCGTCGTGTGGCGCAGAGCGACGAACGCGGCCACGCCACCGAGCGCGACGAGGACGGCGGCGACGACCAGGCCGGCGCGGTAGCCCGACAGGAACGCGTCGACCGGCAGGTGCCCGGCCCGCAGTGACGAGCTCTGCCGCGCGGTGAGGATCGCGCCGATGACCGTGATGCCCAGCAGACCGGCCACCTCACGCGAGGCGTTGAAGATGCCCGACGCGACGCCGGCCTGGTGGGCCGGCATCGTGCCCAGGATCATTGCCGTCAGCGGCACGGACAGGCCGCCGCCGATGCCGATCAGCGCGAAGCTCGGCATGAGGTCGAGCACTGAGGCATTTCGTCCGAGCAGGCTGACCGAGCCGATGCCGACGGCCATCAGCCCCATCGCCAGGGCGACGGAGCGATGGGCACCGATCCGCCGGGCGAGCTGCTCGGACAACACCGCGCCGGCGGCCATGAGCAGCGCCATCGGGACGAACGACGCGCCGGCCTTGGTCGGCGAGAAGCCCAGGACGGTCTGCAGGTACAGCGAGGTGAAGAAGTAGATCCCGAACAACCCGAAGCCCCACATCACGATCGCGATGCTGCCGCCCGTGAAGACGCGCGAGCCGAACAGCGACACGTCCACCATCGGCTCGGACGAGCGGCGCTCGGCGATCACGAACGCCACGCCGAGCGCGGCGGCCAGGGCGAACATCGCGGTGATCGCCGGGGACGTCCAGCCCAGGTCGTGGCCCTCGATCAGGGCATAGGTCAGGGCGAACAGGGTTCCGGCCGACAGCACGACTCCGGGCACGTCGAGACGGCGCGGCGCGTCCGCCTCGCGCGACTCACCGATCGCCCACCAGCCCAGCGCCAGCGTTGCCGCGCCGAACGGGACGTTGATGAAGAAGATCCAGCCCCAGCTGACGTGCTGGCTGATCAGTCCACCGAGTAGCGGGCCGATGGCCAGGGCAAGCGCGCCGACGGCGCTCCAGATGCCGACCGCCGCGGTGCGTTCCTTGGGGTCGGGATAGGTCGCCGAGATGATCGCCAGCGTCGTCGGCGTGACGAGCGCCGCGCCGAGTCCTTGCAGCGCGCGACTGGTGATGAGGATCTCGACGTTGCCGGCCAGGCCGGCGGCCAGCGAGGCGAGCGTGAAGATGGTCAGGCCGATCAGGAACAGCCGCCGTCGCCCGAACACGTCGGCCAGTCGTCCGCCGGCGAGCAGCAGGCTGGCGAACACCAGGATGTAGCCGCTCACCACCCACTCGAGGCCGGCGGTCGACAGGTGCAGATCCCGTTGGATCGCCGGGATCGCCACGTTGACGATGTTGTTGTCGAGGTAGGTCATGAAGGTGGCCAGTGCCACCGCCACCAATGTCCAGCGCCTGCGGTCCATCGCGGTCTCCTATACGTTGTAAATGTACGCCGTACAAGTGAAACCCTTACGGTGTATAGTTGTCAACCGTGGCACCCAGAAAAGCGAGTGACGGTCTCAGCCGGGACGCCGTGATCGAGCGCGCGATGGCGCTGGCGGACGTCGAGGGCCTCGACGCCGTGACGATCCGGCGACTCGGCCAGGAGTTCGGCGTCACGCCGATGGCGCTCTACTGGCACGTCAAGAACAAGGACGAACTCCTGGACGCGATGGGCGACGCCCTCTACGCCGACCTGCGGGTGCCCGAGACCCGCGACGCGCCGTGGCACGAGCACCTGCGCGAGGTCCTGGCCGATCTGGTCGCCGCGCTGCGGCGGCACCCGGGCAGCCTGTCGCTGGCCTACCGGCGCGTCCTCACCAGCCCGTCGGGTCTGGCCGTGACCGAGTACGCCTTGGGTCTGCTCGTCGACGCCGGATTCGACATCAAGCAGTCGGCCGAGCTCGCAACCTCGGCGCTGCAGACCGCGATCATGCTGGTCGGCTCCGAGCCGGGGGCCGAACAGGGCGTGCCTGAGGCCGAGGTCGCCGCGCACCTCGACGCGAAGCGGGCCGGCCTCACCCAGCTGCCGATCGAGCGGTACCCGAACCTGCGCGCGGCGGCCGAGTTCATGCTGCACTGCGACGACGCGGAGGAGTACTACGCGTCGGGCATCGCGCTCTACATCGAGGGCGTTCGCGCGATGCTGCAACTGGCCACCGTCTGATCGCTAGCATCGGCGGCGTGACCTCCCACGGCAATCTGCTGGCCCAGCCCGTCCACCTTCCCGTCGATCCGGCCGTCGCCCTGCTCGACGACGGCGCCGATCCGGTGGAGGTCGCCGGCAAGTACCCCGCGTCGTCCGCCGCCTGGGCGACCTTGGCCGAGCACGCGCTGCACGCCGTCCATCCGGTCGAGGCGTACGCCTACGCGCGCACCGGCTACCACCGCGGACTGGACGCGCTGCGCCGCGCCGGGTGGAAGGGCAACGGACCGGTGCCGTGGTCGCACGCCCCCAACCGCGGGTTCCTGCGGGCGCTGCACGCGCTTGCCGAGGCCGCGGACGCCATCGGCGAGGACGACGAGGCCAAGCGCTGCCAGGACCTGCTCGCCGAGTGCGATCCGGCCGCGGTGGCCGCGCTCGCCTGATCCAGGCGCTGCGGCGATGGCTGACATGGACTAAAGTCCCAGTTAAGTGGATACGTCCTGGAGCGGGGAGCGGTGGCGATGGCAGCGGATCTTCGGCTCGACTGGGATCTGATGACCGAATCGAGCAAGGCCCTCGGCGATATCTACACGGTGTTCGACACGCTGCGGTCGCGGCGCTCCCAGACCATGAACGACTGGGGTTCGGACGACATCAAAGGCGCGCTGAAGAGCTTCGCCGACGACTGGGACAACCACCGCGAGAAGACCATGAAGTCGGTCGACTCGGTCAAGCAGGACATCGACGAGGCGCTGGAGAAGTTCGGGGACGCCGACGCCCAGCTCAAGAAGTCGCTGGCGCCCAAGACCGTGCACGGCAGCGGGGCGCAGCCGCGTTGAGCCGCCCCGCCGACTGGTCGCCCCTGGCCGATTCCGACCCGGTCCCCGGCGATTCGGCCACCATCGCGTCCGAGGCCAAGTACTACTCGGACGCCGCTCAGACGATCAGCGACCAGGTCGCGCGGCTGAACAAGATGGCCGGCCAGGGCGAACTGCTCGGCAAGACCGCCGACAAGCTCCGCAGCGCCGCCGGTGACCTGTCGGGCAAGCTCCAGAAAACGCACGGCCGCTTCGCCACGGTCGGCTCGCAACTCACTGCCTGGGTGCCCCACTTCGAGGACGCCCAGCGCGACACCCTGAAGGCCTACAACGACTATCAGGACGCCGCGGCCACCGCGTCCAAGAACGCTCCGCCGCCGGCGCCCAAGCCGTCGTCCACGCCGCCGCCCACGCCGACCCCGGCGCAGGTGAGCGCGGAGAACGCCCGCAAGACCGCGTACGGCAACGCGACGGGCGCGATGTCTACGGCCAAGACGGCGTTCGACACCGCGGTGGGCAATCGGGACGCCGCGGCCAAGATCATCGCCGGCAAGATCAACGACGCCCTGCACGACGGTCTCAAGGACGGCTTCTGGGACCACATCTCGGCCTGGGTGACGCAGCACCTGAAGATGATCAACTTGATCATCACGATCTTGACGTACGTCGTCACGGCCGTGGCGATCCTGTGCATCTTCATTCCCGGCCTGAACCTGCTGGCGATCGGACTGACGATCGCACTGCTGGCCGGACACACCTTGCTGGCCGCGACCGGCAACGGTTCGTGGGTCGACGTGGCGCTCGACATCTTCGCGCTGGCGACCTTCGGTGCCGGTCGCCTTCTGACACCGATCGCCGACGGCGCCCGCGGGGCCGTGCTGGCCCGGGCCGGTGGTCTTGCGGCCGACGAAGCGAGTGGGACGGTCCAGGCCACCCGGGCCGTCACCCGAACGGCGTATGAAGAGGCGGCACAAGGCCTGGGCAAGTTCACGCCCAAGGGCTTCAAGGCGTTCGTGAGTCTCAAGACCGGCTTCTTCGACGCCGCGACAGCGTCGAAATCGGCCGAGGCGGCGTCGGCCGCGAAGACGGCGATGCTCGAGCGATCGCTGCCCGACGTAACGGCCGGAGAATCGGTCAGGGCACTCGACAGCGGGAACGCGGCGATCTTGAAGGACTACGGCAGCCTCTTGGACGAGTTTCCTGGTGACGGCGAACTCTCGAACCTCATCGACGCTGGGCGGGTGCCGATCAACGCCGCACGGGTGGCCAACGCCGCCGGCTTCGGAATCGACTTCGGCAACCGCACGGCGTCGTCGAACGGCTGGTTCCCGGGCCAGCCCGGCATCCCGGCGTGGGACAACTTCAAGGAGTCGTACTCGACCGGGCTGTTCCAGCCGTGACGGACCCTGAGCCCGTTGGCGGACTTCGCCTGAGTTCTGACTATGACGAGAAGCGCTGGGTCGCGATACCCGATCCCCGACTGGTGGACGTCGACCGCTGGTCGCGAGACGTGTCGCACGCCTGGGCTCAGGACTTGGGACGCCTGAACGACCACAACTGGGCCGACATCCTGCGCCGCATTCTCCTCATCACGATCGAGCGCGCCCACGAAGGCAACCCCGATCGCAGATTCGTCCATCTACTGACCCCGCCCCGTCAGGCACCGTCACCGATTCCGGTCGCCGTCGCCGTGCTCCCTGACGCATCGTCGCTCGATGAGGTGGTGGCCGAACTCGCGACCGACGACAGCGACCTCGTGGAGCCGACGAAGGCGGAACCGATCGTGCTCAAATCGGGGGCACAGGCTTTCGTCGTGACGTCGCATCGGCGCGACGCCGAGAACGTGATCACGACAGCGATGCGAGTCATCTGGGAGATCGAGCCCGGTGCGCTTGCTCTGGTGACCGCCTCGGGCACCAACTCCGGGCGCATCCTGATCATGCGCGACGACCTGGTCGAACTGGCCGGAGGCCTCGCGATCATTCCCGACGAACCGCAATGAGCGAACCGGGCTACCGGCTGATCCTGCCGCCTGGTTGGGCGCGGATTCCGTTGCACGACGACCCTCACGCGGCGATCGATCGCATCCTCGACACGTCCTTCCAGGATCTCCCTCGTGACGAGGTGTGGCAGGTCCGCCGTGATCTGCGAAAGCAGTTGCTCGAGCAGGTCGACAAGGCGCGTGACAACGAGGGCGTGGACCTCTACCTGCCGGTCGAGCGGGTGCATGGCGTAACGATCCCCGCGTCGTTCGTCGTCGCCGTCCTCCCCTTCAGCTCGACGGAAACGCCGTCGGCCGAGGACGTGCTCGCACTGTGGATCGCCGAGGCGGCCGACGCGGCGCCGGTCGACATCGACGGATCGCTGGCGGCCCGCGCCGAACGGGTCGAGGTGGGCGTGGCCGGCGCCGAGGACGGTTCGCAGTTTCCGTCGCGCCGCGTCGACTACCTGATCCGATTCCCGTTGCCGGACGACGTGTGGCTGACCATCTCGTTCAGCACCATCGGTGACGGTCGCCCCGACAGTGAGTTCACGACGATGATGGTCCAGCTCTTCGACGCCGTGGTGGGGACATTTCGATGGACGAACTAGCGTCGTGGGACGGCGGCGCGGCCGATCGGATCCGGGCGTCCGACGAGGCCGGGCAACGAAAGATCGCCCGCTGGTTCTTGTTCTGCGCCGGACTCCTGAACCTCGTCGACATCCCGCTCGCCATGTCGGCCGGTGCCTCGGATGCAGTCGCGGTGACGATCGGGGCAGTTCTCGCGCTGGTCTGCTTCGTGATCGGTTACGTGACGCATGGGCGGCGGCGGCTGGCTGCGCTCTACGTGCTGGCCGTCGCCGTGATGTGGCCGGGTAGCTGGGAGCCGGTACTGCTCGTGCTGCTCGGACTGTTCCCGGTGCTCGTGATCGTCACCGAATCGGTGGTGCGACACCTCGTTCGCAAGACCGCGGCGGCCCTTGCGGGCCCGAACGGATCCTGACGATCCGGGCGTCGACTACCCTGCCTGTGGCCGTGAATAGCGCGCACAACAGGAGGCTGAATGCCTGCGATCGTCCTCGTCGGCGCCCAGTGGGGCGACGAAGGCAAGGGCAAGGCCACCGACCTGCTCGGCAGCCGGATCGACGCCGTCGTGAAGTTCAACGGCGGCAACAACGCCGGCCACACCATCGTCATCGGCGACCAGAAGTACGCCCTGCACCTGCTGCCCAGCGGCATCTTGACGCCAGGCTGCACCCCGGTGATCGGCAACGGGGTGGTGATCGACCTTGGCGTGCTGTTCGAAGAGATCGACGCCCTCGAGGCGCGGGGCGTCGACACCTCGAAGCTGGTCGTCAGCGCCAACGCGCACGTCATCGCGTCCTACAACCGGACGCTCGACAAGGTCAACGAGCGGTTCCTCGGCAGCCGCCGGATCGGCACGACGGGTCGCGGCATCGGGCCCGCGTACGCGGACAAGATGTCGCGAGTCGGCATCCGTATCCAGGACCTCTTCGACGAGGAGGTGCTGAGGGCGAAGGTCAGCGGCGCGCTGAACCTCAAGAACCAGATCCTGGTCAAGATCTACAACCGCAAGGCCGTCGAGATCGAGGACGTCGTCGACGAGCTGCTCGCTCACGCCGAGCGGCTGCGGCCGATGGTGGCCGACACCTCGCTGCTGCTCGACACGATGCTCGACCAGGGCAAGACGATCGTGCTCGAAGCCGGCCAGGCGACGCTGCTCGATGTCGACCACGGCACCTACCCGTTCGTGACGTCCTCGAACGCGACCTCGGGCGGCGCCTGCACCGGCAGCGGCATCCCACCCACCCGCATCGACCGCGTCATCGCGATCATCAAGGCGTACACGACGCGCGTCGGCGAAGGCCCGTTTCCGACCGAGCTGCTGCACGACAAGGGCGAGGAGCTGCGACAGGCGGGCGCCGAGTTCGGCACGACCACCGGCCGCCCGCGCCGCACCGGCTGGTTCGATGCGGTCATCGGACGATATGCGACTCGCGTCAACGGCGTCACCGACTTCGTGTTGACCAAGCTCGACGTGCTCACCGGCATGGGCGAGGTGCCGGTCTGCGTCGCCTACGAGGTCGACGGCGTCCGTCACGACGAGATGCCGATGACCCAGGCCGAGTTCGCCCGAGCGATTCCGATCTATGAAACCTTCCCCGGCTGGGACGAGGACATCTCGGCGGCGCGCACGGTCGCCGACCTGCCCCGCAACGCCCGCGACTACATCGACGTGCTCGAGAAGATGATCAAGGCCCCCATATCGGCCATCGGCGTCGGGCCGGGCCGTGATGAGACAATCGCGGTGAGGGATCTTCTGGACTGACTTGTGGGGGGACAGCACGTGCCACGCATGGGCCTGAACCCCGATCGGGTCGTCGCCGCCGCGGCCGAGATCGCCGACAAGGACGGTCTCGACGAGCTGACGCTGGCCCTCCTTGCCGAACGTCTGGGTATTCGCGTCCCAAGCCTCTACAAGCACGTCGACGGTCTGGACGATCTGCGCAACCGACTCGCCGGCGTCGGCATGGCGGCCCTGGCTAATGCAGTTAGTCGGGCCGCCGAGGGTCGCCACGGCCGCGATGCCCTGGTCTCGATCGCGCAGGCCTACCGGCGCTTCGCCCGACTGCATCCCGGTCAGTACCAGGCCCTGTCGCGACCGGTCCGCCCGGCGACGCCCCAAGCCGAAGAGGGCCAGCGCATCGTCGAGATCCTGGACCGGGTCGTCGGCGACTACAAGCTGACCGGCGACGACGCCGTTCATGCCGTCCGCAGCATCCGGGCCGCGCTGCACGGCTTCGTCTCGCTCGAGGCGGCCGGCGGTTACGGCCGCTCGGCGACGGTCGAGGCCAGCTTCTATTCGATGATCGCGATGATCGACCGCGGCCTCGGCGGCTGGACCCAGCCGGGCAAGAGCAGCGGCGGCCTGTTGAGCTCATTGCTGCGACCCATCCGTTAGCGATTGTGGAGCGAATACCGCGCTATGCGCGGTGAACGCTCCAGAATCGGCGCCCGTAGGCTCTGGCTGTGCGGGTTCTTGTGGTGGGGTCTGGTGCGCGTGAGCATGCGCTCTGCCTGGCGTTGGCCGCCGATCCGGGCGTGACCTCCCTGGTGTGCGCGCCGGGCAACGCCGGAACGGCCGCGGTTGCCGAACAGCGCGGGGTCGACGCCACCGACGGTGCCGCCGTCGCCGCGCTGGCCACCGAGCTGGGCGCCGACTTCGTGATCGTCGGCCCCGAGGCCCCCCTGGTGGCCGGTGTGGCCGACGCCGTCCGCGCCGCCGGGATCGACTGCTTCGGGCCGTCCGCCGCCGCCGCACAACTCGAGGGAAGCAAGGCGTTCGCGAAGTCGGTCATGCAAGCGGCGGGGGTGCCGACCGCTGCCGCACGCGTCTGCCTGACCGCCGACGAGGCCGCCGCCGCCCTGGACGAGTTCGGGCCGCCGTACGTGGTGAAGGACGACGGGCTGGCGGCCGGCAAGGGGGTGGTGGTCACCGCCGACCGGGACGAGGCGCTGGCTCACGCGGGCTCGTGCGGACGGGTCGTCATCGAAGAGTTCCTCGACGGCCCCGAGGTCTCGCTGTTCTGCGTCACCGACGGGGTGACCGTGGTGCCGCTGCTGCCGGCGCAGGACTTCAAACGCGTCGGCGACGGCGACGCCGGGCCGAACACGGGCGGAATGGGCGCCTACGCCCGCTGCCGTGGCTGGCCGCCGGGAACGGTCGACGACGTGGTCGAGCGGGTCGCCCGCCCGACCGTCGAGGAGATGGCCCGACGCGGAACGCCCTTCGCCGGTCTGCTGTACGTCGGGCTGGCCATGACCTCGCGCGGGCCCACGGGTGGTCGAGTTCAACGCCCGCTTCGGCGACCCCGAGACGCAGGTCGTCCTGGCCCTGCTCGACTCTCCGCTGGGAGCCTTGCTTCACGCGGCGGCGATCGGCGGCCTGGCGGGAGCACCCGCCTCTGGTCTGGCGCGATGGATTCGCCGTCACGGTCGTCGTCGCCGCCGAGGGCTATCCCGGCCCGCCGCGCGCCGGTGATGTGATCGAGGGCGCGGAGGCCGACGGCGTGATCCACGCCGGAACTCGCCGTCGCGACGACGGGGCGATCGTGTCGAGCGGCGGGCGGGTGCTCTCGGTGACGGCGACCGGCGCGACGTTGGCCGAAGCGCGGGCCGCCGCCTACGCCCGGGTGGACGCGATCGACCTGCCCGGCGGCCACCATCGAAACGACATTGCCCTCGCGGCGTCGACTTAGAGCGCGCACCATGGGCAGATGCCCACCGACGTCGAGTTCGACTTCGGCGGCGCTGAGTCCGGCGCTGAGTCCGGTGACGCCGGCGACGCGGTCGTGTCCGGCCCGCGCCGGCGGTGGCTTCCGGTCGGCGCGGTCGTGGGTGTGCTCGTACTGGTGGTGGCCTTCGGTGCGACGCGCGAGCACCAGTCCAGTCCGCGCAAACCGGCCGTCGCGCCCGCGCCGAACCTGCAGACCCGGCTCACGGCGATCGCGCTCAGCCCCGACCCGATGGGCGTCACCCTCGAGGCGAACGTCTTCGGCTGCCCCAAGGTGACCGAGTCCTACCCGCCGACACCGTCGCAATTGCAGTCGATCATGTCCGCGTTCCCTGCCTTCGTCGACGTAGAGAGCGGCCCCACCATCGATGGCTCGTCCGGCCTGTGCTCGATCGACTTCCGGGCCCGCGACGGTCAGGGCAACGAGCTGATCGTCGCGGTGAGCGCGCCGCCTCATCCGGTGGCGCCGCTCGTCGTCGACGTCAACACCGATCCCGACAACGACTTCGTCGGCTCCGAATACACGTCCCCCACCGGTTTCTACGTCGAGGTCGGGATGTTCGAGGCGCAGGGGCAGTCGGTCGCCACTCTGGACCAGATCAACCAGCTGGCTCAGGACGCCGCACTGACGTGGTGAGCGATACGGGACAATGACGGGGTGACCAAGCCTGTGATCCCGAACGTCCTGGCCGGCCGGTACGCCTCGCCCGCGATGACCACGATCTGGTCGCCGGCGCACAAGATCGTTCTCGAGCGCCAGCTCTGGGTGGCCGTCCTGCGCGCGCAGGACCAGCTCGGCATCGACGTGCCGACCGACGCGATCCAGGCCTACCAGGCCGTCGTCGACCAGGGCACCGACGCGGTCGATCTCGAGTCGATCGCGGCTCGCGAGCGGATCACGCGGCACGACGTCAAGGCCCGCATCGAGGAGTTCGCGGAGCTGGCCGGCCACGAGCAGATCCACAAGGGGATGACGAGCCGCGATCTGACCGAGAACGTCGAGCAGCTGCAGATCCGCGACGCGCTGGGGTTGATCCGGACCAAGACGCTGGCCGTGTTGTCGCGCCTGGCCCGGCGGGCCGGTCGAGTACGACTCCCTGGTGATGGCCGGCCGTTCGCACAACGTCGCGGCCCAGGCGACGACGCTGGGCAAGCGGTTCGCGACGGTGGCCGACGAGCTGCTCGTCGCGCTCGGGCGGCTCGATGATCTTGTCGCCCGCTACCCGCTGCGCGGCATCAAGGGCCCGGTCGGGACGTCGCAGGACATGCTCGACCTGCTCGGCGGGGACGAGCAGAAGCTGGCCGCGCTGGAGTCGGCGGTCGCGGCTCATCTCGGCTTCGATCGTGAGCTCACCAGCGTCGGCCAGGTCTATCCGCGATCGTTGGACTGGGACGTGCTCTCGCTGCTCGTCCAGGTCGCGGCCGCGCCGTCCTCGATGGCCAAGACGATCCGCTTGATGGCCGGCAACGAACTGGTGACCGAGGGGTTCAAGCCGGGCCAGGTCGGGTCATCGGCGATGCCGCACAAGATGAACACTCGCTCGGCCGAGCGCATCAACGGGTTCGCGGTGATCCTTCGCGGCTATGCCTCGATGGCTGGCGAGCTGGCCGGCGACCAGTGGAACGAGGGCGACGTCTCGTGTTCGGTGGTCCGTCGGGTCGCCCTGCCCGATGCGTTCTTCGCCCTGGACGGCCTGCTCGAGACGACGCTGACCGTCCTGGACGAGTTCGGCGCGTTCCCGGCCGTGATCGCGCGTGAACTCGACCGCTACCTGCCCTTCCTGGCGACGACCAAGGTGCTCATGGCCGCCGTCCGTGCCGGCGTCGGGCGTGAGACCGCGCACGAGGTGATCAAGACGAACGCGGTGGGTGTCGCCCTCGAGATGCGCGAAAAGGGCACCGAAGGCAACGACCTGCTCGCCCGACTGGCGGCCGACTCGCGCCTCGGGCTCTCGACAGCCGACCTCGATGGGTTGCTGGCCGACCCGATCGAGTTCACCGGCGCGGCCCGGGCTCAGGTCGCCGCGGTCGTGAAGTTGATCGAGGCGGCGGTGGCCACCGAGCCCTCGGCCGCGCTCTACCAGCCTCAACCCATCCTCTGATCGACGGCTGGACGGCCCCGCTAGGGTCGTTTTCCGTGACCGCATCCGACGAAGTCCTCACGAGCGCCGCGCGCCTCAAGCACGCGCTCGAACCGCTGCACGCGATGGTCTACTTCGTCCCGGAGGGCAACGAGATCTACTCGGCGATCGGCCTGCGCCCGGGGCGGATGCCCTATTTCGCAAGCAGATCGGCCGCCTTCGGGGCGGTTGGCGCCGGCGCCGTCACGGCGACGTTCTACAACTTCAACCCGACGCTCGTCGCGAAGTTCATCCCCGACGCCTGGACGAAGGCGACGCCGGCGGCCGTCTTGAGCGCGCGCTACGAGGTGGTCGACGCCGCGCTCACCCGGCTGCTCGGCGCCGAGGCGATCGCGTCGCCGGAACTGGCCGAAGCGACTGAGTTGATCACTGAGGGCGTCCAGGATCTCGACCCTGACGGCCGGGCGCTGTATGCCGCGCACGCCGATCTGCCCTGGCCGGACGCCATCCACCTGAGGCTGTGGCATGCGATCACGCTGTTTCGGGAGTGGCGCGGCGACGCGCACGTGGCGGCTCTGGTCGGACACGGTCTCGGCGGCCTGGACGCGCTCGTCACGCACACCGCGACCGGCCGGGGGTTCACCGTCGCGACGGCCAAGATCACCCGCGGCTGGTCGGACGAGCAGTGGGCGGCGTCGGTCGCGAGTCTGCAGAAGCGCGAACTGCTCGACGCCACCGGCGAACTCAGCGCGGCCGGTGGCGCATTGCGCGCCAAGATCGAATATCAGACCGACCGCACCTCGTTGACGCCCGTGCTGACGCTCGGCGCGGCCAAGACCGCCCGGCTCGTCGAACTCGGGCGCGGGCTGAGCCGTCAGATCGTTGCGAACGGGGCGTTCCCGGCGGGGACGTTCGCCTGAGCGGGGCGGCGAACGATGCTGGAATGATGCTGCCGTGACCCAAGCACCGGACGGCCTCACCCCACTGCACAGCGGGAAGGTCCGCGACCTCTACCGGCTCCCCGACGGGTCGCTGCTGATGGTGGCCAGCGACCGCATGAGCGCGTTCGACTACATCCTGCCCACGGCGATCCCGGACAAGGGCCGCATCCTCACCGCGATGACCGTCTGGTGGTTCGACCAGCTGCGCGATCTTGTGCCCAACCATTTGATCAGCGTCGATTCCCCTGAAATTCCCGAGCAATTCGTCGGTCGCGCGATGATCTGCCAGTCGCTCGACATGGTGCCGGTCGAGGCCGTCGCGCGGGGCTATCTCACCGGCTCCGGCTTCCTCGACTACCAGGCGACCGGCTCGGTCTGCGGCATCGGACTTCCGCCCGGCCTGCTCGACGGCGACAAGTTGCCGGCGCCCATCTTCACCCCGGCCAGCAAGGCGGCGCTGGGCGAACACGACGAGAACGTCAGCCTGGCCGAGGTCGCCGCGCAGGTCGGGTCGACGACGGCGGACGAGATCGCCCGGTTGACGCTGACCGTCTTCGGTCGGGCCACCGACCTCGCCGCGGCGAAGGGCATCCTGCTCGCCGACACCAAGTTCGAGTTCGGTTACGCGCCGGACGGCACGCTCGTGCTGGGCGACGAGGTCCTGACCCCGGACTCGTCCCGCTTCTGGCCGGCCGACGAGTGGTCACCCGGCCGCGCCCAGCCCAGCTTCGACAAGCAGTACGTGCGCAACTGGCTGCTGTCGGCCGAGTCGGGGTGGGACCGCGCGAGTGGCGAGGCACCGCCCGCGCTCCCCGACGACGTGGTGGCCGCGACGCGTTCGCGCTACGTCGAGGCCTACGAGCGGCTGACCGGTCTGGCGTTCGACGACTGGCTCAGCTGAGCGGCGTGGCCGAGGACGTCCGACTGCCCCGGCTGCGGTCGATGTGGGTTCCGTCGATCGAGCTCGTGGTGATCACTGCGGCCGCGCTGATCGGGGCCGGCTTCGCGTTCACCGACGGGGCCGCGATCGTGGGAGTGATCGCCGTTCTCGCCGGGATCGGGTGTGCCGCCGCCGCGTACGTGGCGATCCGGGCCGCCGCCGTCGCCGCCGTGCTGACCGACAGCGAAGTGCGCACGCCACGGGCACTTCGCGGGTGGCGAGTGCTGCCGCTGGCCGAGGTCACCGGCGTCGGCCTGCGCTTTCGTGCCAACGGCCGGGCGTCGGGCTGGCAGTTGCTGGTCTGGATCGGGGATGCCGGGGCGGTCGGCGTCCGCGCTGCTCCGCCGCGTCCGGTCCGCACTGACCGCGCACCACGCACAGCCCGCGGGCTGAACAGTTTCGTCCCCGAATTGGACTGGGACGCGCTTGCCGACTCCGGCGCCGGACGGTCCGCGACCGCCATCGCCCAGCGGGTCGTGCGCATCCAGGGCGACCAGGGCCGGCTCGGGACGGAGGCCCGGCAGGTGTCGGCGACGGACAGTGGCGGATTCGACACCGCCTACTGGTCACCGGACGGACGGATCGGTCCGCTCATCTAGGCTGGCCGCGAGTCGTTCGCTCTATCTCAAGGGGAGTTGCCGTGGCCCGCGTGGTCGTCGATGTCGTGCTCAAGCCCGAGATCCTGGATCCGCAGGGTCAGGCGATCGTCGGAGCGCTGGGCCGGCTGGGCATCGAGGGCGTCAACGCGGTCCGTCAGGGCAAGCACTTCGAACTGGATGTCGACGATGCCGTCGACGACGAGGTGATCGCGCGGCTGGCCGACACGCTGCTGGCCAATCCGGTCATCGAGGATTTCACGATCACCCGCTGATTCCGCGGCCGATGTCCCCGACCGCCGGGGCGGCTGGGCCAATCAGGTGACGATCCCCATCGGCGCCGGCGCTCCGGTCAGGATGCGGCCGGGGTCGGTGCCGAGCACCTGGGCGGCGAGTTCGGCGTAGACGGCCCGGAAGTCCGTCGAGGCCTTGAGGTCGCCGTCGTCCAGATTCGTCAGCGACGGCTGCTCGCCGTAGAAGCCGCCCTTGACCGGCACGCCCGCGACGAACACCGGTCCGGCCGTCCCGTGATCGGTGCCCTGCGAGGCGTTGGCCACGACCCGGCGACCGAACTCCGAGTAGGCGAGCAGCACGACGTTGCGCCCGTGCGGATCCCCGGCCATGTCGGCCAGGAAGCCCGAGATCGCGGTGTCGAGGACGCCGAGCTGCGTCTGCTGCGTGCCCTTCTCGTCGGCGTGGGTGTCGAAGCCGCCGAGGCTCACCGAGTACACCGTCGTCGGGACGCCGGCCTTGATGCAGCGCCCGACCAGGTCGAGCTGGCCCTTGAGGTTGTCCTGCCCACCGCCGGACGAGGCGGCCGTCTGGTTGACGCCGGCGGCGGCCGCCGCCGGATCGAGCACGCTGGTGAACGTCGCCGCGACCTTGCGCTCGGCCGAGAACGACGCCCGGACGAGATGCTCCGGATCGGTGTCGCCGGTCGACGGGGCCGCCAAACCCTCGAGGGCGGCCGCGAGCGCGGGCGACAGCGGCGTCGACTTGCCGACGTCGAGGGACGCCGCGGCGGCCTTCGAACCGACCACCAGCGGTGGCAGCGTCGAGCCGATGTTCACCGCGCGAACCGGGTCGTCGCCGGTGGCGTCCAGCCAGCGTCCGATCCAGCCGGTGTTCACGGGCTCGGTCGGCGAGGCGGTCTGCCAGATGTCCATCGAGCGGAAGTGCGAATGATCGGGCTGCGGGTAGCCGACGCCCCGGACGATCGCCAGCTGCTTGGCCTGCCACAGCTTGGTCAAGCCCGTCATCGCCGGGTTCAGGCCGAGGGAGTCGTCGAGGGGCAGGACGTCGGACGCCTCGTAGGCCAGTTCCGGCCGCGCCGAGTGGTAGGCCGGGTCGCTGTACGGGATCAGCGTGTTGAGCCCGTCGTTGCCGCCGTACATCGTGACGATCACCAGGATCTTGGACGAGATCGGCAGCGCGTCGGTCTTCGCGCGCTTGTGCAGCTGCTCCCAGGTCACCGTGCTCGCGCCGACGGCCAGCGCCGCGCCACCGGTGACGCCGGAGGCGATGAGGAACTTACGGCGCGTCAGGGTGTCCATGCGACTCCTCAGTTCGTCAGATATTCGGGCGTGTTGAGTGCGAGCGCGACGAGCTGGGCGGGGTTACCGACCGCCGGTTTGAGCGCGGCGGCCGACGACGACGACCAGCTGGCAATACCGAGCAGGTGCGCCGTCACGTCCAGTCGGGACGACGCCGAGGCCTGGCTGACCGCCGACACGTCGCCGCCGCGGACCAGGGCCATGGCCGTCTGCAGCCGCAGATCGGCGGCCGACGTCGACAGCCACGCCTGCCCGGACGGCCAGCCGCTGACGTTGGGCGGATCGAACGGGAGCTGGCCCAGCTGGTTGAGCACGACGGCGAGCTTCTTGGCGGCGGTATCGGTCGCGACGGGCACCTTCAACGTGCGGACCGCGCCGATCAGCCACTCGACCGGGTTGACGACCATTGCGCCCTGATCGAAGTCGGACGAGGTCAGCAACGCGGTGAACAGACCCGACATCGAGCGTCCCGAGCCGTACGCGTCGACGGCCGAGCTCACCAGCGAGGACGACGGGGCCGCGTCCGAGCCGAGCTGACCCCACCAGCGGGTGGCCAGGTACTTGGGCGAATCGGCCGCGGCCAGCACCGCCGAGCAGTAGCCGGACTGGTCGAGGTTGCCCGTCACCCCGAGGACGGTCTTGGTGCCGCTGTCGTGTTTGCGCGCGTCGAGATAGGTCGAGCCGTCGGCCCGGATGCGCCAGCCGGTCAGCGCCCGCGCGCCCTCGCGGACGTCGTCCTCGGTGTAGCCGTCGCCGTGGCCCAGCGCGAAGAGCTCCATGAACTCGCGCGAGAGGTTCTCGTTGGCCGCCCCCGTCGTGTTCTGCTCACCGTCGAGCCAGCGCAGCATCGCGGCATCGGTCAGCATCGACTCCGCGAGCAGGTGGAAGTCGCCGCGTCCCTTGGTGCGCAGGGTCTGGTTCTGGGTGGCCATGAACGAGGCCAGCCGCACCTTCTTGTAGGACGTCGCGAAGTGGTTGTGCCAGGCGAAGGTCAGCTTCTCGCCGAAGGGCTGCTCGACGGCGACCATCCGCCGGATCCACCACGCAGTCAGCGTCGTCAGCTGGGCGGCGTACTGCGCGTTCACCTGTTGGCGCTGGTCCTTGGTGGCGTTCTTGCCGACCGGCGTGATCGGCGCGAACGTGGGCAGCGGGGTGGCGATCGCGCCCGGATCGGCCGTCGGATCGGCGGTCATGATGGCCGCGACGTAAGCGGACGAGCCGGCGGCCATCGCGGCGTCGACGGCCGCGCCGGTCGCGCCGAAGCCGGTGCGCCGCAGCAGACGGGCCATGCTCGCCCAGCTCGATGCCATGCTGTGAGCATCGCCTGACCATGTACGGATTTGATCAAGACTTGCGCCCGATCGTGTGCGGGCGCTGGTGGCTCAGCGGCTTGGCCACCGTCCGGACCACGATCGCGGGCGAAATGTGGTTCGAGGGGTGGCCCAGTGACGGTCGGTGGGGCGGAGTTGTCCACATTCGCGGGTAGGCGCCTGTCGGCGTGCGCCGTCCTCGCGCACGATCGGCTCGTGCTGTCGCTGCCCGACCCCGAGTGGTACCTCGACAATGTCGTCCTGCCCGCCGGGCCACCGGACGAACGGTCGCTGACCGCCGTCGAGCGATGGCGCGGACAGTGGGTCCGGCGCGCCGACGAACTCGCCCGCTGGGGGGCGGGCGATACCGCTCGCGCCCGCGCGGTCGATCTCGCCGGTCGACAGGGCTTCGTCCTGACGACGGCGCAGGCTCGAGCGGCCGGAATCGAGCCGCCCGAGCAACGCCGGCTGCTTCGTTCGGGGCAGTGGTGCTTCGTCCGCCGCGGTGTGGCGTCGCCTTTGCGGGTCCGGGACCACGAGTCGCGGCTGGTCCTGAGCACGGCGGGCGCGGTGCTCGCCCGTCCAGGCACGATCGCCAGCCACGAGAGCGCCGCGCTGGTCCACGCACTGCCCCTTCTTCGCGACCCGGTGCGGCCGATCGTCACGGCCAGGTCGTCGTCGCTGTCGGGCCACCGCGGCAATCTGCAGGTGCACCGAGGAAGGGTCGCGGTCGACGAGATCACGACGTGGTTCGGCCTGCCGCTCACCGAGGTGGCCCGCACGGTGCTGGACCTGGCCCGCCATGATCGTGGGGCCGGCCTGGTCGCCGCGGACTTTGCCTTGCGACACCACCTCTGCTCCAGCGAACGGTTGACCGAACTCGTCGCGCGCTCGGCCGGTTGGCCCGGGAACGCGGCCGCACGGTGGGTGGTACTGCACGCCGATCCGCGCGCCGAGTCGCCGCTGGAGACGATCACCCGCCTCCTGCTGGCGACGACCGATCTCCCCGCGCCCAGACTTCAGGCCTGGATCGGTCGCGACCGGGTCGACATGCTGTGGGACGAACAACGCGTCGTACTCGAGGCCGATGGGCGGGTCAAGTACGGCTCCAGCGGTCGGGCCGACCCGCTGTGGGAGGAGAAACTGCGCCAACATCGGCTGGAGGCAGCGGGCTATCGCGTCGTGCGAACGGTGTGGGCCGAGGTGGTCGGCCGGCCGCACGTGCTCGTCGACCGACTCGGGGCCGTCCTCGCCGCTTAGCCACCGTCCAGACCACGATCGGGGACGAAATGTGGTTCGAGGGGTGGCCCAGCGGCGGTCGGTGGGGCGGACCGCGCACCGGTAACCTTGACCCGTGCCAATTCGCATCGGGGTGGTCACCTTCCCCGGCAGCCTCGACGACCGGGACGCACTGCGCGCGGCGCGGGTCGCCGGCGGTGAGGGCGTCCCGCTGTGGCACGGCGACGCCACGCTGCCCGACGTCGACGCCGTGATCCTGCCCGGCGGGTTCTCCTACGGCGACTACCTGCGGTGCGGCGCGATCGCCCGGTTCTCGCCGATCATGACCGCGATCGTCGCGGCGGCCAAGGACGGCCTGCCGGTACTCGGCATCTGCAACGGCTTCCAGGTGCTGTGCGAGTCACACCTGCTCCCCGGCGCGCTCATCCGCAACGACTCGCGCAAGTTCGTCTGCCGCGACCAGACCCTGCGTGTCGAGAGCACGAAGACGGCCTGGACGTCGGAGTTCCGTCCCGGGCAAGAGATCGTCATTCCGCTCAAGAACGGCGAAGGCGGCTACGTCGCCGACGAACGCACCCTGGACGGTCTCGAGGCCGAGGGACGCGTGGTCGTGCGGTACCGCGACGGCAACCCCAACGGCAGCTACCGCGACATCGCCGGCATCACGAACGAGGCGGGCAACGTCGTCGGACTGATGCCGCATCCCGAGCACGCGGTCGAGTCGCTGACCGGTCCGAGCACCGACGGGCTCGGCTTCTTCCTGTCCCTGATCGGAGTCGAGGAATGACCGACACCGTCAAGAACGCCAAGAAGACGAGCGACCTGCGCCAGCCCTACCGCGAGCTGGGGATGAACGAGGACGAGTACGCCCGGGTGCGCGAGATCCTCGGCCGCCGCCCGACCAGCTCCGAGCTGGCGATCTATTCGGTCATGTGGAGCGAGCACTGCTCGTACAAATCGAGCAAGGTTCACCTGCGCCAGTTCGCCGACAAGGCACCGAAGAACTCGGCGTTGTTGGTCGGCATGGGCGAGAACGCCGGCGTCGTGGACGTCGGCGACGGCTGGGCCGTCACGTTCAAGATCGAGTCGCACAACCACCCCAGCTACGTCGAACCGCACCAGGGCGCGGCGACCGGAGTCGGCGGCATCGTCCGCGACATCCTGACCATGGGCGCGCGGCCCGTCGCGGTCATGGACTCGCTGCGATTCGGCCGGGCCGATGCGCGCGACACCGCCCGCGTGCTGCCCGGGATCGTCAGCGGCATCGGCAGTTACGGCAACTGCCTGGGCCTGCCCAACGTCGGCGGCGAGGTCGTGTTCGACGACTCCTACTACGGCAACCCGCTGGTCAACGCGCTGTGCGTCGGAGTCCTGCGCAAGGACGACATCAAGCTGGCCAAGGCCGACGGCCCCGGCAACCACGTCGTGCTGTTCGGCGCGCGGACGGGGGGCGACGGCATCGGCGGCGCGTCCGTCCTGGCCAGCGCGACGTTCGAGAATGACGGTAAGCCCAAGAAGCGCCCGGCCGTCCAGGTCGGTGACCCGTTCGCCGAGAAGGTGCTCATCGAGTGCTGCCTCGAGATCTTCGCCGAGGACCTCGTCACCGGCATTCAGGACCTCGGCGCGGCCGGCCTGTCGTGTGCGACGACCGAGCTGGCCGCGGCCGGCACCGGCGGCATGGACGTCGACCTCGATCTCGCCCCACTGCGCGACGAGACGCTGACGCCCGAAGAGATCCTGATGAGCGAGTCGCAGGAACGCATGATGGCGGTCGTCGCACCCGACAACCTCGCGCGGTTCATGGAGATCTGCAAGCGCTGGGACGTGACCGCCACGGTCATCGGCACTGTGACCGATAGCCACCGACTCCGAATGCGGTGGCACGGCGACCTCATCGTCGACCTGCCGCCGCGCACCGCCGCCCATGAGGGGCCTGTCTACGACCGGCCGATCCAGCGCCCGTACGACCAGGACGCGATCAACGTCGAGCACCCGCTGCCGCGCCCGCGATCGGGCGAGGAGCTGCGCCGCACCTTGATCCGTCTCGTCAGCAGCCCGAACCTGGCCGACAAGTCGTGGATCACCGACCAGTACGACCGTTACGTGCTGGGCAACACCGTCCTGGCCCAGCCCGAGGACGCCGGCATGATCCGCATCGGGGACTGGCGGGCCGATTCGAGGGCCGGCATCGCGGTGTCGGTCGACGGCAACGGCCGCTACACGCGCCTCGACCCGTACACCGGCGCCCAGCTGGCGCTGGCCGAGGCCTACCGCAACGTGGCGACGACCGGCGCCCGCCCACTGGCCGTGAGCGACTGCCTGAACTTCGGTTCGCCCGAAGATCCCGGCGTCATGTGGCAGTTCAGCGAAGCCGTTCGCGGTGTGGCCGACGGCTGCCTGCAGCTGGGCATCCCGGTGACCGGCGGCAACGTCAGCTTCTACAACCAGACCGGGTCGACGCCGATCCTGCCGACGCCGGTGATCGGCGTGCTCGGCGTGATCGACGACGTGGCCCGCCGCACTCCGCAGGGCCTGGACAGCGACGGCGCGACGATCTATCTGCTGGGCGACACCTATGACGAGTTCGGCGGCTCGGAGTGGGCCAACACCGTCCATGGATTCCTCGGCGGGATGCCGCCGCGTGTCGACCTCGAACGCGAGAAGCTGCTCGCCGACATCTTGATCAACTCCTCGCGCGACGGCCTGATCGACGCCGCCCACGACCTGTCCGACGGCGGCCTGGCCCAGGCGCTCGCCGAGGGGTGCCTGCGGGGCAACGCCGGGGCCCGGATCGTGCTGCCCGAGGGTGCCGATCCGTTCGTGGCGCTGTTCTCCGAGTCGGCCGGTCGCGCCATCGTCGCCGTACCGCGCACCGAAGAGGTCCGGTTCACCGACATGTGCACGGCCCGCGGCCTGCCCCACGCCCGCATCGGCGTGATCGACGTACTGTCGGCCGACCTCGAGATCCAGGGTCAGTTCACGATCCCGCTGACCGAGTTGCGCAAGGCCTGGACCAGCACGCTGCCCGCGATCTTCGCGTGACCCCCCGGCCGCTCGACCGGATGGCCGATGCCTACGTCGAGCAGACCCGCAGCGCTGATCGAGTGGCTGGACTCGCTGGCCCCCGACGACTTCGCCGCCCCCTCGGTGCTGCCCGGCTGGGACGTCCGGATGCTCGTCGCGCACATCCTGCTGATCCACACCGGCCTACTCGACCGGCTGGGCCAGCCGGCCGAGGGTCCGGCGCCACCGCTGCACGAGTACGTCCGGCGCTACCAGCCGGCCGTCGCTGGTGATCGCCGAACGCACGCGCGCCACGGCCGGCGACCTGACGCCGCCGCAACTGCTCGACGCGTTGCGGGCCGTGCCGGAGGCCCGAGCGGCACTCGCCGAACTGGCCCCGACCGCCGTCATCGCGGGCCGGGCGCGGAGCCATCAGCGTTCACGACTGGCTGGTGACCCGGCTCATCGACCTCGTCGTCCACTGCGACGACCTCAGCCGCTCGCTGCCCGCGCGTGACCCCGTGCCGCTGACGCGCCCGGCGCTGGCCACCGCCGTCCGCACCTTCGCCGAGATCCTGGCCGCCGCAGGTGCCCGGTCGGTCGGTCGAGGTGCGGGTGCCGCCGTTCGTCGCGGTGCAGGCGATGCCCGGCCCCCGGCACACTCGCGGCACGCCGCCCAACGTCGTCGAGACCGACCCGGTAACCTGGCTGCGGCTGGCGACCGGACGGGTCGAGTTCGCCGCCGCGGTCGCGAACGGGGCGACTGCGGGCCAGCGGCGAGCGCGCCGACCTGAGCGCCTACCTGCCCGTGCTGTCCTGAACTCACTGGCGGGGTGTCCGACGCCGCGAGTCATTCCCGGTAGGGTGAAGGCGTGGCACGCGGCGACGGCAGGCTCAACCACGACCTCAATCCGCACGGACTCAACCCCGACAAAGGTCCGCAGGACGCCTGCGGAGTCTTCGGCGTCTGGGCGCCCGGCGAAGAGGTCTCCAAGCTGACCTACTTCGGTCTGTACGCGCTGCAGCATCGCGGCCAGGAAGCGGCCGGAATCGCGGTCAGCGACGGCTCGTCGGTCGTCGTCTACAAGGACCTCGGCCTGGTCTCGCAGGTCTTCGACGAAGCCACGCTGGCCACCCTGCAGGGCCACATCGCCGTCGGCCACACGCGCTACTCGACGACCGGCGCGGTGACCTGGGAGAACGCCCAGCCCAGCTTCCGCACCACCAAGACCGGCACCGGCCTGGCCCTCGGCCACAACGGCAACCTGGTCAACACCCTCGAGCTGGCCAACGAGGCGATCGCCGCGGGCATCAGCACGCAGAGCAACCTCAAGGCGACCACCGACTCCGATCTGCTGACCGCGCTGCTCGCCGCGCGTCCGGACGTGTCGATCGAGCAGGCCGCCATGGACGTGCTGCCCAAGCTGCGCGGCGCCTACTCGCTGGTCTTCATGGACGAGCACACCCTCTACGCCGCCCGCGACCCGCAGGGTGTCCGGCCGCTCGCGCTGGGCCGCCTCGAGCGCGGCTGGGTCGTCACCTCCGAGACGGCCGCCCTCGACATCGTCGGCGCCTCGTTCGTCCGCGAGATCGAACCGGGCGAGCTGGTGGCGATCGACGAGGACGGCCTGCGCTCGCAGCACTTCGCCCCGTCCGAGCCCAAGGGCTGCCTGTTCGAGTACGTCTACCTGGCCCGGCCCGACACGACGATCGCCGGCCGCAGCGTGCACTCGACCCGCGTCGAGACCGGACGCCGGCTGGCCATCGAGCATCCGGTCGAGGCCGACCTGGTGATCCCGACGCCCGAGTCCGGAACGCCGGCCGCGATCGGCTTCGCCGAGCAGTCGGGCATCCCGTACGGCACCGGACTGGTCAAGAACGCCTACGTCGGGCGGACGTTCATCCAGCCGTCCCAGACGATCCGGCAACTGGGCATCCGGCTCAAGCTCAACCCGCTGCGCGACGTCATCCGCGGCAAGCGGCTGGTGGTGGTCGACGACTCGATCGTGCGCGGCAACACCCAGCGCGCCCTGGTGCGCATGCTGCGCGAGGCGGGCGCCATCGAGGTGCACGTCCGCATCTCGTCCCCGCCGGTGAAGTGGCCCTGCTTCTACGGCATCGACTTCGCGTCCAAGGCCGAGCTGATCGCCAACGGCCTCGACGTCGAGGGCATCCGCGCCGCGATCGGCGCCGACTCGCTCGGCTACGTCTCGCTCGAGGGCGTGATCGCGTCGTCCGAGCAGCCCAAGAATCGCCTGTGCCGCGCCTGCTTCGACGGCATCTATCCGATCGAGCTGCCCGACGAGATGGGTGGCAAGCACGTGCTCGAAGGGCATCGGCCGGTCGGTGAGCAACGGACCGCTGACCATCGGCGCCCGCGAACCCGAGCACGAGCAATCCCTGTCCGCCGAGGGCGCACTGAGTCGTCCGTGACGTCCTACGAAGCGGCGGGCGTCTCGATCGAGGCCGGTGACCGCGCCGTCGAGTTGATGAAGGCGTCGGTCAAGCGCACCGGACCGGCCTGAGGTGCTCGGCGGCCTCGGCGGCTTCGCCGGGCTGTTCAAGCTGGATCTGACCCGCTACACGAAGCCGGTGCTGGCCAGTTCGACCGACGGCGTGGGCACCAAGATCGCGATCGCGCAGGCGGCGAACCGGCACGACACGATCGGCATCGACCTGGTGGCGATGGTGATCGACGATCTGGTGGTCGTCGGTGCCGAGCCGCTGTTCATGAGCGACTACATCGCCACCGGCAAGGTCGACCCGGAGAAGATCGCGTCGATCGTCAGCGGTATCGCCGAGGGCTGCGTACGCGCCGGCTGCGCCCTGGTCGGCGGCGAGACGGCCGAGCATCCGGGCGTCATGCCGGCCGACGACTACGACGTCTGCGGCACGGGCGTCGGCGTGGTCGACGAGGATCGGGTGCTGGGCGCCCATCGGATCACCCAGGGCGACGTACTGATCGCGCTCGGCTCGTCAGGACTGCATTCCAACGGCTACTCGCTGGTGCGTCACGTCCTGTTCGAGCGCGCCGGACTGCACTTGGACGACTGCCCGGAGCCGCTCGGCGGGCGGTCGCTCGTCGACGAACTGCTCGAGCCGACCCGGATCTACGCCCTCGACTGCCTGGCTCTGGCCGAGCAGGTGGACGCCCACGGCTTCGCCCACATCACGGGGGGCGGCCTGGCGGGAAATCTCGTCCGTGTGCTGCCCGATCACCTCGACGCGGTCGTGGATCGGTCGACCTGGTCGCCTCAGCCGATCTTCGATCTGATCGCCCGGTCCGGCCCGGTCGGGCTCGACCAGCTCGAGCTGACCTTCAACCTGGGAGTGGGCATGATCGCCGTCGTGCCGGCGGAGCGAGCCCAGGACGCGCTGGACCTACTCGACGAACGAGCGGTGCCGGCCTGGCGGCTCGGCGAAATGGTGAGCGGGGCCGGACAGGTCCGGATGACCGGACGCTATTCAGGTCCAGCCGAAAGCTGGACCTGATGGATGGAGCTGACGAGTCAGCGAGCTGAGCTGGCCCAGTCGTCCGCGTCGCCCTCATCTTCGTCATCATCGACGTCAATGCTGGTGCCCCCGAACGGGCCATGCCCGAGTTCGCGCTGCAAGGCGTCGAGATCGGTCGGCTGGGAGTTGTACTTCAGATCCCGAGCCACTTTTTGCTGCTTTGCTTTCGCACGGCCGCGCCCCATGGGTCGACCCCCTCGCTCACGCGCTCATCGGTAGCTCGGCCGGGAAGCACGACCACCGGGAATGATGACTTTTCGTAGTCTGAGGATACCTCGCCCCATCGGACTCGCGCACGCGGCCTGATTCACCCCGTATCGTGGGTTGTTGATCAAGCTTGTGGTTGAATCGATGACTATAGGTGGCACTGTAGCTACCTACCGGTTGGGTGCTTGTGTTCCTGTCAAAAAGGGTCGTCTCGCCCCGTTGGCACACTGTGGACAACAGTTGAACTCTGTATGGCATGCCCACATGTCGCGGGGATAGTTTCCTCCTTAGCGCTGGAACAGGACCCGCGTCGCAAAAACGCCCAGAAGGGGGCCTCACCCGATGACGAACTCACGTCAACGCCCTGAGTCAGAACCGCTGCTCACCCCGTCGGAGGTGGCAACGCTTTTCCGCGTTGACCCCAAGACGGTCACCCGGTGGGCGAAAGCAGGCAAGCTCACGTCGATCCGGACGCTCGGCGGACATCGCCGGTACCGCGAATCAGAGGTGCGTTCGCTGCTGGAAGGCAACACCCACCCCACCGTGGATGCCTGATTCAGAACTGACGTACGCGATCCAGACTGATGAGCCTCGGCCGCGCTGATACAGCGGGCCGCACCGGGCGCCCCCGAGCCCGGAGCGAGTTCTGGGTCTGTGTCGACCCGATAGACCCGAGGTAGGCCGGCCGTCCGGTCGCCCCGGCTCGATGCCGCGCCGCCAGCACCACCGGCCGCGCGGCATCGTCGCGTCCAGACCGGTTTCGTTGCGCCTGAGAACTGTATGTGGGTGCCATGGCAGGAAGCTGCCACCCCTCGGTTTCGTCGCCATTTCCTCGATTGACGGGACTCCGCGCGCGGTCGCTATTGCCAACGCCGCCGTCGGCGATAACATGCTTGAGTCAAGCAACTAATTGCGTCGCGCAACCTTTTTCGGCTGCGCGCCGCGGGAGACCGACCATGGACCACGTTTCGTCTCGCCTTCACCCCGAGGTGGTCGCCGTCGCCGACAACCTCGTCCGGCTGACCCGTGCCTTCAGCCGGATCAAGGCTCAGTTCCTCGCGATGGCCAAGCAGGACGTCGACTGGACGGCGCACATCCTGATCGCGGCGCTGGCCGGCAACGGACCGATGCGCGCGGGCGCGCTCGCCGAGTTCGCGTTGTCGGATCCGTCCACGGTCAGCCGCCAGGTCGCACCGCTGGTCAGGGAGGGCCTGGTCGAACGCCGCGCCGATCCCGAAGACGGACGCGCGTCCGTGCTCGCGGCGACGGAGAAGGGGCTGGCGGTGTATCGCGAGCACCAGCAGGCGCGTTACGCCCAGTACGAGCGCATCCTCGAGGACTGGACGCTGGAGGACTGCCGGCAGTTCGGCACTTACCTGGCCCGATTCACCGCCGACCTGGAACGCGGTCGAGCCGACTGGTTCACCTTCGAGAAGGCGAGCGACCCCGTCGAGCCGGCCGTCGCGAACGCTCCTATCGAACACATCGACCACCGCGAGACGGAAGGTACCAAGCGATGAGCGCGACCGACCAGCAGTCAGCCCAGCCGTCGAGCCCAGCTACGGACGGTTCAGCCGCGGACGGCGCGCTGTCCCACAAGCAGGTTCTGACGATTCTGACCGGGTTGCTGCTCGGGATGTTCCTCGCCGCCCTCGACCAGAACATCGTCGCCACGGCGATCCGCCGGATCGGTGACGACCTCAACGGCTTGTCGGTGCAGGCGTGGGTGACGACCGCCTTCTTGATCACGTCGACGATCACGACGCCGCTCTACGGCAAGTTGTCCGACATCTACGGGCGCAAGCCGCTGTTCCTCACCGCGATCGGCATCTTCATCCTCGGCTCGGCGATGTGCGGCCTGGCCACGAACATGTACATGCTGGCCGCGTTCCGTGCCTTCCAGGGCTCGGCGCCGGCGGCCTGTTCTCGCTGGCGCTGGCGATCATGGCCGACATCGTCTCGCCGCAGGAGCGCCCTCGCTACATGGGCTACTTCATGGCGGTCTTCGCGACGTCCAGCGTGCTCGGGCCGGTCGTCGGGGGCTTCCTGTCGGGCCAGAACTCGATCCTGGGCATCACCGGATGGCGGTGGATCTTCTACGTCAACGTGCCGATCGGCCTGGTTGCGCTGGTCGTGGTCAACCGGGTGTTGCGCCTGCCGCACCACCGCAACGACCACCGCATCGACTGGATGGGCGCGGTGGCGCTGGTCGTCGGCCTCGTGCCGTTGCTGATCATCGCCGAGCAGGGCCGCGAGTGGGGCTGGTCGTCCATCGGGGCCTGGGCGTGTTACCTGGTCGGTGTCGCCGGCGTGTTCGCGTTCGTCTACGTCGAGAAGCTGATGGGCGATGACGCGCTGATCCCGCTGCGCCTGTTCGACAACGGGATCTTCTCGGTCGGCGCCGCGCAGTCCTTCGTCGTCGGTATCGGCATGTTCGGCGGGATCGCGTCGATCCCGCTCTATCTGCAGATCGTCAAAGGAGCATCGCCGACCAAGGCCGGCCTGCTGATCCTGCCGCTCGTCCTGGGCATCATGGCGTCGTCCATGATCGCCGGGCAGCTGACCTCGCGGACGGGCCGCTACAAGCGCTGGCCCATCATCGGCTCGGCGCTGTTGATCGTCTCGCTGCTGTTGATGTTCACCGTGGGCGCCGACACGCCCCTGTGGCGTACCGACATCTACATGTTGATCTTCGGTGTCGGGCTGGGCCTCACCATGCAGACGGTGCAGCTGGCGATGCAGAACTCCGCGTCCCCGCGCGACATCGGGGTGGTGACCTCGGCGGGCACGTTCTTCCGCCAGATGGGCGGCACGCTGGGTACGGCGGTGTTCCTGTCCATCCTCTTCTCGGCCGCGCCGCACAAGATCGCGTCGGCGTACCAGAAGGCAGAGGGGACCGCGTCGTTCAAGGCGGCCGCGGCCGCTCATCCCGATCAGTTGAAGACGGTCACCTCGGGCAGTGGTTCGCTCAACGACACCTCGTTCATCCAGAAGATCGACGCAGTGTTGGCCCATCCGTTCCTGGTCGGGTTCTCGCAGGCGATGGACATCGTGTTCCTGGTCGGCGCGATCGTCCTGGTGGCGGCGCTCGTCCTGTCGTTCATGCTGAAAGAGATCCCGTTGCGACGCGTGTCGGGTATCGAGGCGGCCCGAGCGGAGGCGGCCGCCAATGCCGGTTCGCCGCCCATCACGGCGAACGGGTCCCTCGCGGTCGGTCTGGCCGAGACCGCCGCCCGATCCGCACCCGGGGCACCCGAGGTTCCCGACGCCCAGGAGATCGAGCCCTGACCCGATCAGGGGTTATTGCTGGCCGGTGGGTTGATCGTCGTCGTGAAAGCGCCGTTGGCGTAGGTGATCGTTTCCAGTCGACGTGAGGTCCGCCGACGGCCCCGTCACGTCGATCGTGTAGGCGTAGTCGACCGTGGCGATCGGCGACGCGATGTCGCAGTGCGCCGTCGTCGCCGAGGTCACCGAGCAGCTCCAACTGCCGTCCGTCGGCGAGGTGATGGTGATCCCGTTCGGGTCGATCGTCCAGCCGGTGGGCATGGTCACATCGACAGTTCCCGGCGACATCGGATCGTCGTCCACGCCGAAGCGCACGTCGTGGGTCTGGCCGGTAATCGTGACGGTGGCCGGCGGGCTGGTGGGCGGGACCGGGGTCGTCGGTGCCACCACCGCTGTCGTCGGCACGGACGGGACGACGGGGAGCACCGAAACGACGACGGCGACCGACTTGGTCGGGGTCGCCTTCTTCGTCGGGCGCGGGCTCGCCGACCTCGTCGGGCTCGGCGGCGGCGGGGCGGGCGCGGTGGCCGGCGTCGACGACGTGGGAATCGGGCTCGGGGTCGGCGAAGCCACGGGCGGCGGGCTGACCGCCGTCGACGACGTCGTCGCCACGACGCCGGCGATCGGGGTGAGTTGTCTGGCTTCCGGTCGGGCCGAGCTGCTGGCTGCCATGGTGGCCGCGGTCGTGATTGCGCCCACCACGACGACCGCTCCGACACCGAGCAGAACGCCGCGCGTGGCGGTCGCCCGAACGCGCCCGCCGAAGAACTTGAGTGAGCCCAGCGCCCCGGCGTGAGTGCCCGCCGCGCCGCCCGCCGCGCCCAGGTACGCCGCCAGCCCGGCACCGCCCAGGATGATCGGGGCGATGACGACGCGCAGCGTCTGGTTGACATCGGCTGATCTCGAACAACACCGCGGGGCACGTGTCGCATTCGTCCAGGTGGGCCTGCACCGCGGCCCGGTCTCGCGCCGACAAGGCGTCGCGGACGTACTCGCCCAGCCGGCTGCGCGTCCAGCGGCACTTCTCGTCGACCGCGTCCGCCACGTGCTGTTGCAGGAATGCCTGCCGCAATCGTTCCCGCGCGCGCACCGCGCGGGAGGACACACCGTTCGCCGACGTCCCGATCAGCGGCGCGATCTGCGCGGGCGTCTCTTCCTCGACGACGAGGTGCCACAACAGCGTGCGGCTGCTCTCGGGCAGCGACGCCCAGGCCCGCCAGGCCGCACTGTTCTCGGCGTTGGCCGCCGCCACCTCGGCCGCCGACGATGCGGGTTCGGACTCGAGATCGTCGTCGTCGCCCGTCAGCGTGACCCGCTGTGAATAGCTGCGGGCATTGTCGATGTTCAAACGCCGCAGTGTGCTGAACAGGTAGGGGCGGAACGCCCCGTCCGGACCGCCTCCTTGACGCAGCACGCGGAGTAACCGAGCGAACGACTCGCTGACGAGGTCCTCGGCGTTGCTGGGATTGGTGATCTGGCGGGCCAGGCGTAGTGCTGCTGCCTCGTGGCGCTGCCAGAGCACGCCGAACGCCTGCTCGTCACCGGCCCGTACGGCGGTGATCAGCTCGGCGTCGCTGGGGATGCCGTCTTCGGACGGGAAGAGGTCGTCGAGTTTTTCGCGGTCAGCTGGCAGGTCTGACGGGTCAGGTGACATGGCGAACCCCTCCCTCCGGGGCAGAACCGTGCACTAAGCGCAGTGTGTTGCGATATCGCAGCATCCTAGATAGCGACTTCACGGGAAGCCAATCACGGGTAATTTTCTGGACACGAGCAATTCGCTGAGCGAAGCGTCGACATGATCATCACGTTCGCCCGTCTCATTAACGAGACCAGAAAATGACCACGCGGGGGTCGCGGAGCGGACGGGAGCGCGCATGCAGCAGCAGGCCACCTTGCTCGCGTCATGGCGCGCCGCGAGCACGCAGGGTGATCAGGTCTCGGACTGGATCGACGCCGAGCAATGGTGGACGCCGGCCGTCGACGCCCTGGCCGATGCGCTCGTGGGCGAGCCCGTCGACGCCGAATCGGCGAGCGAACAGCTCGGACGGCAGCGCGCCGCCGCCGGGGTCTTCCTGGATTCGGCCCGCCGTGACGTCCTGAACGCGACCCAGGCTGCGGGTTGTTCGTCGCGCCAGACCGCTGCCCTCGTCGACGCGCTGACCCTGGGTTGGGTCGATCGCACCCTGGACGACTACTTCACCGGCGCCTGCGTCGATCCGCTGACCGAACTCGCCTCGATTCCCTATCTGCATGACCCGGCTGGCCGAGATCTACGCCGAGTCCCAGGTGACCGGCGCCGTGGCGAGCAGCGAGTACGCCTTCGTGGTGGTGCTCACCGGCACGCGCAGCGATCCGCTCGAGGCCGAGACGCAGATGATCGCCGTCCAGGTGGCCATGCGAAGGGCCTTCAGCGGCGGAGAGACGTTGGCGCGCGTCGGTGCCCACTGCGCCGTCGTGCTGGCCCGCCGGGGCGAGCCACGCTTCGGGCGCTCGTTGCGCGTCCTGAGCGACGAGCTCGCCGTGGCTCGCGTCGAGCAGCGACTGCCCGGAGTGCGGGTGTGGATCGAGTCGCTGCCCGCTGAGCGCCAGGCACTGCCCGCCGTCCTGCGGGAGATGAGCGGCTCCGGACCGTGATGGCAGAAACCTCGCCGAACCGCGACATGGTGCGGCGCCTCGCCCGTCCCATCACTGCATGACAGGTCGACCGGCCACCGCGCCGGTTGATCGGCCCGGCTTCCGTGTCACCCCCGTCAGGGGTGGGGTGAACCGGGTGGTGGCAGCCAGCGCGGAGGGAGGGCTGCTGCCAAAGGGGGATGTGCGGTTCGCCGAGCATCCGTTCTGACGTGGCGCCGGTTCGAACCGCTCGGGTGGGACGGTACGAACCGGACAACACGCCAGGCCCGGGCAAGGGCTGTGAGCGGCCGGTACGCGAGCGTCCTGATCGCGTACCGGCCTTCGCAAAACTTGACCTTGTGTGATGGCTCGGGCACGATTAGCTACCGAAGCCCCGGACACGTCCCCCGTGTGTCCGGGGCTTCTCACGTCTGCAGCCAGATGTACCGATATTTCCGGTGAAACGGTTCGGGCGGCAATCTGACACTTTCACACGAGAAACCAACGCCATGGTCCCGGCCGGCCGGCCACCGCGCTGGTTCACTCCTCGCATGACGAACTCGAGCTTCCCGATGATGCAGCGGGCCGTGACCCGGACGACGTTCGCTGGGGGGATCGGTCTCGTCGCGGCCGTGATCGTCGGAGCGTTCGGCAGCTGGACCTACGCACCGGCCGTCGGCTGGGACGTCGCCGGGGTGGTGTTCCTCGTCTGGACCTGGCTGGCCATCCTGCCCCTGGACCCGAGGCAGACGGCATCGCACGCCACGGCCGAGGACCCGACCAAGGACATGACGAAGCTCATCATCTTGTTCGCGTCGGTCGCGAGTCTGGTGGGGGTCGGCTACCTGCTGATCGAGGCCAACTCCAAGAGCGGTTCGGCGGCCGCGGCCGCGGTCGCCGGCCTCGGAGTGCTGACGATCGCGGTGTCGTGGTTCATGGTGCACTCGGTGTTCATGTTGCGCTACGCGTCGCTCTACTACTCGCATCCGGTCGGCGGCATCGACTTCAACCAGGACGTCGAACCCCGCTACAGCGACTTCGCCTACCTGGCATTCACGCTCGGCATGACGTTCCAAGTGTCCGACACCGACGTCAAGACGCACGAGATCCGGATGAGCGTGCTGCGTCACGCACTGCTGTCCTACCTGTTCGGCGCGCTCATCCTGGCCGGCTCGGTGAACCTGATCTCGAGTCTGGCCGCCACCGGCTGATGCTGGACTGGTCGGAGCGGTCCTATTCTCGGGCCGGATGCTCGATGAGGAGACTGCGATGAGTTTGGACGAAGCGCACGCCCGCTCGCTGGATGAGACCGACGAGCTGCCGACCCTGCGCGAGCAGTTCCTGATCCCGCCGGACACCTCGGGTTCCTACGACGAGGTCGCCTATTTCGCCGGCAACTCGCTCGGGCTGCAGCCCAGGATCGTCGAAGCCAGGGTGCTGGGTGAGCTGCGGGACTGGGCCCGGCTCGGCGTCGAAGGGCACTTCGAGGCCGAGCATCCCTGGACGTCGTACGCCTCGTTGCTGCGCGACCCGGCGGCCCGGCTGGTCGGCGCGCCGTCCGGAGGAGGTGGTCGTGATGAACTCGCTCACGGTCAACCTGCATCTGATGATGGTCAGCTTCTACCGGCCCACCGCCGAGCGGCACGCGATCCTCATCGAGGACTCCGCGTTCCCGTCCGACAGCTACGCCGTCCGCAGCCAGGCGAGCCTGCACGGCTACGACCCCGACGAGGCGGTGATCCGGCTCGCGCCGCGGCCCGGTGAGGACGCGCTGCGCAGCGAGGACGTCGTCGACTTCCTCGCTCGAGAGGGCTCGCGGGTCGCCCTGGTGTTGCTGGGTGGCGTGAACTACTACAGCGGGGAACTCCTCGACATCGAAGCGATCACCCGCGCCGGGCATGCGGCCGGCGCGGTCGTCGGGTGGGATCTCGCGCACGCGGCCGGCAACGTCGAGTTGCGGCTGCACGACTGGGACGTCGACTGGGCGGCGTGGTGCTCGTACAAGTACCTCAACGGCGGCCCGGGCGCGATCGCGGGCGCGTTCGTCCACGAGCGGCATCTGGCCGATCGCTCGCTGCCCAAGTTGGCCGGCTGGTGGAGCACCGATCCGTCGACCCGCTTCCTGATGAAGCCGACCGTCGATGTCGTCGACACCGCCGACTCGTGGCAGCTCTCGTGCACGACGGTGCTCTCGCTCGCGCCCGTGCTGGCGTCGTTCGAGATCTTCGAGTCGGTGGGCCACGAGGCGCTGCGGGCCAAGAGCCGACGGCTCACGGGCTTCCTGGAGCACCTGCTCGACATCGTCGGCGCCGACCGTCCGTTCGAGGTGATCACTCCGCGCGACCCGGCCCGACGCGGGGCCCAGTTGTCGGTACGACTCACCGACGGCTTGTCGGCCACCAAGGTCAGCGAGTGGCTGCGCGCTGCGCACGGAGTGATCGCCGATGCGCGCCAGCCCGACGTCGTCCGGCTGGCGCCGGTGCCTCTCTATTCGACGTTCCACGACTGCTGGCGAGCGGCGACCGGCCTACTCGAAGTCGTCGACGAACGTGGCTGACGCCCTTCGCGACGGCGGCGTGATCGACGACGCCGAGCTGATCCGCCTCGCCCGGCGCACGGCCGAGGAGCTGCGTGCACTGCCGGTCGAGCCGGCGGCGAGCAAGCAACTGCGGGCCGTCGCGACGGTGATCGACGCGCTGGCCGCGCGATTGCTCGCGCCCGCACCGGACGTCCGAGAGGTGACGCGTGCGCTCGAGGCGGACGATCCGCCCCTCGCCTTGGCCGAAGCCCGGCGGGTGGCCTCGATCGCGCGCGCCGAGCTGCCTGAACCGGACTGGGATCTGTTCGCGTGAGTGACGAGCGGGCCGCCCAGCTCGCCGGCCCGCTCGCCATGATCACGGGGGCCCGGCGGGTCAGCGTGGACTCGCGGGCCACGGGCGGTCTCTCCCAGGAGACCTGGTTCGTGACCGTCGACGGCAAGCCGGCCGTCCTGCGGCTGCCCACTCCGGCGTCGGGCGCGCGATCCATCGCCACCCAGCGCATCGCGCTGAGTGCCGCGCACGCCGCGGGCCTGCCGGTGCCGGAGCTGTTCGCCGCCGACGACGGTGCCGCCAATCCCCTTCAGCAGCCGTACCTGCTGATGCAGCGCGCGATCGGTGAGATTCCGCGTAGCTGGAACGAGCTGGCTCCCGAGCGGCGCGTGCGGCTGGGCGTCGACGCGATGCACGTGCTGGCCGCGCTGCAGCGAATCGAGCCAGACCTGGCGACCGGTCTGCGCGCCCCCGCGACCGATCCGGCGGCCGAGGAGCTCGCGTTCTATCGCCGGCGCTTCGGCGAGATCGGCGTGAGTCGATCGGGCACGGTCGAAGTCGCCTTCCGGTGGCTCGAGGCGAACCTACCGGCGAGCACCGAGCCGGTGATCGTCCACAACGACTTCCGAATGGGCAACCTCGTCGTCGGGCCCGAATCGATCACGGCCGTACTCGATTGGGAACTCGCCGCGATCGGGCATCCGCTCGCCGATCTCACGTGGTGCTTCATCGCGGTGTGGGAGGTTCCCGAGATCGACATCGCCGAGATGTACCTCGAGTACGAGCGGGCCGCGGGAGTCGTCGTGGATCCCGTGGCCGCGCAGTGGTACACGGCGATGGGGTACCTGCGCCTGCTCTGGTACGGGCTGTCCGGCGGTTCGGCGTTCGCCGCCGGTCAGCTGCACGACCTGCGCCAGCCGGCGTTGCGCCTGCAGACGGGCGTGCGCATCGAGCGACTGCTGAGCGTCATCGACGGCGAGCCACCGCGCTGACGGGCGTTCGGTAATGTCCGGCCATGGGCTTCTCGGACGGCACCGTCCCGCTGACCGGTGCTGACGAGTCGTTCACCCATCAGCTCGTCGCCCCGATGATCCAGCCCGCGTACACCTCACCGGCGTGGGGTGACCGGTGCTATCACCTGCTGCACGTCGACGGCTTGACGATCAACGCCGGGCGCCAGGTCTACGTCAACGACCGGCGCCGCTACGCGTTCCTGGGCGTGGCCAGTCAGCAGACCCAGGTCTGCATCCGGGCCAACGAGCCGTTCGCCCCGGGCGACGACCCCGACGAACCGACGGTCGGACCGGTCACCGTCAAGGTCGTCGAGCCGCTTCGCAAGATCCACATCCACGCCGCGGTCGACGGGCTCGAGGCCGATCTCACCTACACCGCGCGGTTTCCGGCCACGGCGACGGATCGGCACCTGATCGAGAGCGAGGGCACTCCCGTCACCGACTACATGAACTTCTTCCAGTCCGGGTGGTATGACGGCACGATCGTCCTGGACGGCACTCGACACGACGTGGTCCACCGGGCCGGCTTTCGCGACCGGGGCTGGGGATTGCGCAAGCACGAGGGATCGCCGCGCCGCGGCTTCGTGGCCGCGTTGTTCTGCGAGCTGCCCGACGCCAGCCTCTACTTGATCTTGTACGAGACGGCCTCCGGTCGGCGGGTGTTCACGAACGGCTGGTGGCTCGACGAGACGGGCGTGAGCGATCGCGTCGTTGCCGCCGATCACGACCTCGTGCTCGACGGTTCCCTGGTCACCAGTGGCCACTATGAGATCGACTTCGAGTCCGGTGGGCATCGGTCGGTCGACGTGCAGGTCGTCACCCGCAACTACTTGGCGGGCATCGGCTATTCACCCGATCCGCGCTTCAAGACCACGGCGGTGGAACGGTTCGATCTCACCCGGCCCGAGACGGTCGCCCTGCTCGACGGGCAGAACGACAACGGTTCGACGTTCGTGGTCGACGGCATCACCGGCCACGGCTATCTCGAGACGGGCATCGGCGTCCACGCCCGCTATCGGCCGAGCGCCGACTAACCGCGCGGGGAGCGCTCCGGCTGCGCGAGCGGCCAGCCGCCCGCGGCGAGGTGAGCCCGTACCCGCGCCACGTCGGCGTCGTTGGGCGTCGTGTGCGTGACGGCCTCGATCGCCTGCTTGACCTCGGCCGAGGACGCCGGGTCGCCGACGTCCATCAGCTCGTCCCCGATCGCGGCGACCTCGTCGTTGGTCAGCTGACTGGCCAGCAGCGCGAACAGCGGTATGTAGTCGCGCTGCGGGACGCCTTCGGGATAGCCCGCCCGGACCCAGCCGATGATCGACGAGAGAACTGGTGGCAACGCCATGATCGTGTGTCCTCTCAGCTGCCGGCGACGATGAAGTAGATACCCCACCCGATGGCCGCCAGAACAACGGCGAAACAGACTGCGGCCACGGCCAGGCCGAGCGGGCTGCCGCCGACGATCTTGTCCGAGTCGGCGCCGGCCGTCTGCAACTGGGTGCCGCCGCCCATCGTCAGCGCCTTGAGGCCGACCGCGAACAGGGCCGGCAGTCCGGCGCCGCAAACGAGGCCGATGACCACGATCTTCCACAGCGCGTTGAGGTCAACCCAGGAGTTCATCTCGCGTCCCCTTTCAGACCGCTGTCGGCTGGCTGGTCTTGTCGGCTTCGGGTGCGACCGTTCCGGCCCAGTCGTCGTTGACGTTGTCGTGGCTCACCGCGGTCTTGCGCGACCGGACGTAGATGCCGCCGGCCACGATCAGCAGCAGGACCAGGACGACGATCACGCCGGGGTTGCCGCCGATCCCGTCGGCGATCCCGTAACTACCCGCGCCGACCAGCGCGGCGATCGGCAGCGTGAACAGCCACGCCGTCGCCATCCGCCCGGCGACGTTCCACCGGACCTGCGCGCCCTTCTTGCCGAGGCCGGTGCCCAGGATCGACCCGGTGGCCACGTGCGTGGTCGACAGCGAGTAGCCGAAGTGGCTCGAGAGCAGGATCACCGCGGCCGAGGACGACTCGGCGGCCATGCCCTGCGGCGACTCGATCTCGACCAGGCCCTTGCCCAGCGTGCGGATCACCCGCCAGCCGCCCATGTAGGTGCCCAGGCTGATCGCCAGCGCGCACGAGAGGATGACCCAGAACGGCGCCTTCGAGCCCGAACCGACCGTGCCGTTGGCGATGAGGGCCAGCGTGATGATGCCCATCGTCTTCTGGGCGTCGTTCGTGCCATGGGCCAGCGAGACCATCGAGGCCGAGCCGATCTGGCCGATCCGAAAGCCGTGATTGGAGACCTTCTCGGGGATGCCGCGCGTGATGCGATAGACCAGGTACGTGCCGATGGTGGCGATCAGGCCGGCGATGAGTCGGCGACAGACCGGCCGGAATGATCACCTTCTGGAACAGTCCGTGCCACTTCACCGCGTGTCCGCCGGCGGCCGCAATCGTCGAGCCGACCACCCCGCCGATGAGCGCGTGCGACGAGCTCGACGGGATGCCGAAGAACCAGGTCAGCAGGTTCCAGGTGATGCCGCCGGCCAGGCCAGCGAACACCACGGTCAGCGTCACGAGCTTGGTGTCGACCAGGCCGCTGGCGATCGTCGCGGCGACGCTCAACGACAAGAAGGCGCCGACCAGGTTCAGCACTCCCGACAGCGCGACCGCTACTCGGGGGCTGAGGGCTCCGGTCGCGATGGACGTCGCCATCGCGTTGCCGGTGTCGTGAAATCCGTTGGTGAAATCGAAGGCCAGAGCCGTGACGACCACCAGAGCGAGCAACGCGTCGTTTCCCACTCACCGAGCGTTACGCCGCTGGTTGGGCTCGTCTAGGGGTGATGGCGGGGATTCACTTGCTGTTCACCGAATCCGGTGAGTTGATCACGGTCTCATTCGCCGGCGGTCGCGGTCGGGTTCGCGTCGGTCTCACTGGGATCATCGGTGACGACCGGGTCGTCGATCTCGTACTCCGACTGCGGTTTGCCCGGGTTCCCGTTGCGCACCTCGGCCGGGTCGTCCTCCCGCCGATCTCCGTAGGTCTCGTCGTCGACTGTCTTTGCCATGACCTGGTGGTACCCCGCCCGACTGGAAGCCAACCGCGACGAGTAGGCAGAGCACATGAGCGAACCGAATGAGCTGGACGACGTGTTCGAGGCGACCGAGGGAGCCCATCGCGATCGGCACGGGCATGGCGGGCAGCCACCACGGCTGGACGAGGACGAACTGCAGCACCGCACCGAGGAGGAGCGGGTCGAGCTGGGCATCGACGACTACGACCCGGACGACGTGCCGCCCGCGACCGACTGATTCGGCTCGGCCCGTTGCGGGTACGGCGGGGTCATGAATTCTCTCGCGCGCGTGCTTGACGGACTGGTCGAGCGGATCGAGGGGATGTCGGCGCTCGACCGGCCGGCCGAGGTCGTCGCGTCCGTGGTGCGGCGCGTGATTCCGGACGGCCCCGTCCGCGACCTCGCGAGCGGCACGCCGGCCGGACATCCGCTGCACCCGGCCCTCGTCGCGGTGCCGATGGGTGCCTGGCTCAGTGCGGGGTACCTCGACTTCGCGACCGACAACGACGACGCCGCGCGCCGGTTGATCGGCCTCGGGCTGCTGGGCGCCCTTCCGGCCGCGGCGACCGGCGGTAGCGACTGGCTCGACACCGATGGCCGTGAACGCCGCGTCGGTTTCGTCCACGCGGTGCTGAACTGGACGGCGATCGGGTTGTACGGCACGAGCTGGCTGCTTCGTCGTCGTGATCGGCACGGCGCGGGCGCCGGGTTCGCGCTCGCCGGCGCCGGCACGCTCGGGGCGGCCGGCTGGCTCGGTGGGCACCTGGCCTACGCGCTCGGCGTCGGCGTCGACACGACAGCCTTCCTCGCGCTCGTACCGGACTGGACCGATGCCGCGTCGGCCGACGATCTGCCGCTGGGCCTGCCGGTGCGGGCGACGGCCGAAGGCGTGGCCGTGTTCCTTCTGCGCACCGACACGGGCGTCGTCGCGCTTGCCGATCGTTGTACGCACCGCGGGGCCCCGCTCGACGAGGGCACGCTCGAGGGCGACTGCATCGTCTGCCCCTGGCACGGCAGCAAGTTCGACGTCCACGACGGTTCGGTCAAGCGCGGTCCCGCGACCCGCCCGCAACCGGTTTACGAGGTGCGCGAGGTAGACGGACGGATCCAGGTCCGGTACAGCCAGGAGCAGCCGTCCTTGCGAACCAACCCGGTCGGCGCCTGACGCCGGTCGAAGATCCACCGCGGTGGCTTAGATCGCGGCGGGGTGGGGTATCCCGTGGGTGAGATGAAGATCAACGACCAGAGGACGCTCCCCATGACGAACTCCGAGCACGGGCCGGTCGACCAGGCGTCGCTCGGCGAGCTGACAGCCAGGCTGTCGCAGCAGATGAGCACGCTCGTCCGGGACGAACTGCGCCTGGCTCAGGCCGAGACGGTGGCCAAGGGCAAGAAGCTGGGCATCGGCGCCGGGCTGTTCGGCGGCGCCGGGCTGATCTCGATCTTCGGCGTCGGCGCCCTGGTGGCGGCGGCGATCATCGGGCTGGCCAACGCCGTCGATGCGTGGCTGGCCGCCGTGATCGTCGGTGTCGCCCTGCTGGCGTTGGCCGGGTTGCTCGGCCTGACGGGCAAGAACGAGGTCTCGGCCGGCACGCCGCCCGCGCCCGAAGAGGCGATTGCCGGCGTCAAGGCCGACCTCAACACGATCAAGGAGAGCGCCAAGAGATGAGTGACGCCGATCAGTTGCGCGAAGAGATCGAGCGGACCCGCGCCGATCTCGCCGACACCGTCGACGCGCTCAGCGCCAAGCTCGACGTCAAGGCCCAGGCGCAGCGCCGGGCGGTGGCCCTCAAGGACAAGGCCGAGCCGTATCGCGTACAGATCGCCGCGGGTGCGGGCGCTCTGGTGGTGGTCTTCGTAGCCGTCAAACTCCGCGGCCGCCGCCATCGCGCGGACGAGTGACGCCGACCCGGTCCCCATCCGCACCGCGTCGATTGGTGCCTTCGCGGCCGGTCGGCGCGATACAACGTGCCAGTGCGCCGAAAACGCGCCAACGGCGGGGTCGGGCGCGTCTGGTCGGCTCGGACGAACGACTGACCGGCTCGCGCGCGGAGGCACGCGCGGCGACCAAGGCGGCCCGATCGGAGCGCCAACGACCGACCACGGCCTCGAGATCGACCCGCCCGACCCGCATCGGCGGCCCGGACTGCGGCAGCCGATGGGCCGTCACGATCCGGTCGTTCAGGTCGTCGACGATCGCGCGGACGCGGTGCTCCGAGTGCTCCGTGACCAGCCGCTCGGGCAGCACCTCGACCTCCTTCGCCAGCGCGAGGGCGGGCGGGAGCAGAGCGGCCACGTCGACGTTTTCGCGACGCAGGTAGTTCGCAATCCAGGCCAGGTCGTCCTGAGGGCGATCGAGGCCGGGGATCGGCTTGCCCTTGCCCGGCAGGTCGTCGAACGCCCCGGCCGCCTCAGCAGTCCGCACCTGGTGTTCGACCCAGCCCGGCCACGTCATGTTCGGTGGTTTGCGCTCGGTCATGTCGCCTCCTGGAGATCGCAGGTGGTTGGTCCAGCGTAGCCAAGGCGTCCGATACGGTCCGGACGAGTGATCATCGAGCGAGAACCACCAGGAGGCAGTCGTGGCCGTTCCGGAGCTGCAAGGGGTTCACGTCTCGGTAGACGCGGACACGGCAGTCTGCACGTTCACCCTGAGCGTTCCCGACAAGCTGAACGCGATCTCGGGTGCTGTCCTGGACGACCTGATCGCCGCGATGGACTGGGTCGAGTCCTCCGAGGCACGAGCGGTGCTCCTTCGCGGTGCGGGCGCGGCGTTCTCGGCCGGTGCGGACTTCGCCTCGTACCTGGAAGAGGTGGACGTCAGCCGGCCCGAATCGGCGGACGAGTTCCTGGACCGATGGGTCGAGGTGTTTCGCCGGCTGCGCGGCCTCGACGTCCCGACGGTCGCCGGGCTGCACGGTGTCGCCTACGGCGGCGGGCTCAACCTCGCCCTCGCCTGCGACCTGGTCATGGCCGCTCGGTCAACCCGCATGTGCGAGCCCTACGTCCGGATCGGGGCGACCGCGGACGTCGCGTCGACGTGGATCTTGCCGCAGCTCGTCGGGCTGGCGCGGGCTCGCCGTTTGTTGATCACCGGCGAGCCGATCGACGCGGTCGAGGCCCATGCGATGGGATTGATCGCCTATCTGGTCGATGACGACGAACTGCCGGCTCAGTCGCGCGCGCTGGCCGAACGCATGGCGGCCCTCGATCCGGCGGCCGTACGGGCGAACCGGGCGCTGCTGCGCCAGGACGAGCCGAGCAGCATGGACCAGGCGTTGGCCCGCGAACGGCAGTCCAATCACGAGCGGGTCGCCACGCCCGCCTTTGCCGAATCGATCAGTCGGTTCCGGAAATGAGTTCGTGGATCAGGTGCATCGCGACGACGACCGTGCGGGCGCGGACGTCGGCCCGTGAGCCCGGGCACGTTGATCTGCGCGGGATCGTGCGGCCGTTGCCGACCGCGCACAGGTGCACCAGCCCGACCGGTTTGCCCGGCGTGGCGCCGCCGGGACCGGCGATGCCGGTGATGCCGACCCCGATGTCGGCGCCGAGCCGCTCGCGGGCGCCGATCGCCATCGCCTCGGCGACCTCAGCGCTGACCGCGCCCAGCTCGATCGATCAGCTCGATCGGTACGCCGGCCAGATCGTGCTTGGCCTCGTTCGAGTAGGTGACGAGTCCGCCCAGGACGTAGGCCGACGAACCGGCCAGATCGGTGAGCCGTCCGGCCAGCAGGCCGGCGGTGCACGACTCGGCGGTGGCGATGGTCAGGCTGCCGAGCGAGCAGCTCGTCGGCGACGAGCTGGTCGATGGTGCGGCCGTCGGCGGAGAACTGCGGTGTCGGCGTAGGCGCAGTCGCGATGACGTCGGCGAAGGCGTCGTAGGCGGCCTGCTGGTCGGCGCCGTACCGGGTGACGATCTCGAGCTCGCCGTCGCGCAGGCAGGTGGTGATCTCCAGGCCGGCCGAGCTGCGAGTCGTGCTCGCGCATGGTCGCGGCCAGCTCGGATTCGGGCGTGCCCCAGAGCCGGATCGTGCGCTGCCGCAGCTCGGCTCGTCCCGAGCAGCGCGGCCTGGACGCTCGGGTCGGCCAGCGCGTCGGGCCACATGCCCTGCAGCTCGCGCGGCGGGCCGGGCAGCACGACGACCGGCGGTCCGCTTCGCCCGTCGGCGACCGGGACGACCAGGCCGGGCGCGGTGCCGACCGGGGCCAGCACGGCGGCGCCGCGCGGGACGAGCGCCTGCTTGCGGGTGGCGGCGGCGGTCGCGTCCGGGTCGAGCCGCCAGCCCCGCCGGGCCGACAGCCGGGCGACGATCGCGGCGATCTGGGCTTCGAGGTCGGGGATCGAGCTCGGACGTGCCGGCCCTGGAACTCGCCGACGAGCTCGGCGGTCAGGTCGTCGGCGGTCGGGCCGAGCCCGCCCGAGGTGATGATCAGGTCGACGCCCGTACGGGCGAAGAAGTCCAGCGACTGCCGCAGGTCGTCGGGACGGTCGCCCACCACGATCACCTGGGCGATGTCGACGCCGTCACTGGCGCAGCTGCTCGGCCAGCCACGGGCCGTTGCGGTCGCTCACCCGTCCGGTCAGCACCTCGGTGCCGGTGACGACGATGCCGGCGCGACTGCTCATCTGCCGAATCCTAAACAGCCGCAGCCGGAGCAAGGCGGCTCGATCCACAGCTTCACCATGGGCGGCAGGGTCACGCTCGTCCGTGGGGTTGAACGCGCTTCCTGCGAAAGGCCTGTGGGTCAGCGACGGTGGGTTATTCGCCGGGACTGTGCGGGTAGGCGTTCATCAGTCATGCTGGCAGGATGCACCGGCCCGGTGCGTCCGAGATCACTGCTGGAGGCGAGCGCGATGGTGTTCTTCATCGCCGTCGTCGCCGCCGTTTTCCTGGGCTTGGGCTGGGTCGTCCAGCAACGGGTCGCGGTGCGCTGCCCGTCCTCCGAACTGCTGTCGTGGCCGCTGATCCGGGCGTTGATCAGCACGCCTTTGTGGTGGGTCGGCATCGGCATCCTCGCCGCCGGGCAGACGCTCAGCGCGTGGGCGCTGCAGCTCGGGTTCGGTCGCGCTCGTCGAGGCGGTGTTGATCACTTGCCTGCTGTTCGCCTTCGGGGCTTCGGCCTGTCTGGCTCGTCGCCGCCTGCAGTGGCAGGAGTTCGTCGGCGTCCTCGTGCTGGCCGCGTCGTTAGGCGTCTTTCTCGCGGTGGCCAATCCGAAGCCGGGGCGTTCACTGCCGACCTGGCAGGCGATGACGATCGCGGCCGGGGTCATCACCGTGGTCGCCTGTGCGCTTCTGTTCTCGGCCAAGGTCGCGGCCCGCCGGCTGTTCATCGCGCTCGAGTGCGCCTTGATCGCGATCGCCTCAGGAGCGATGTACGGCCTGCAGGACGCCGCGACGCGCAGTGGCATCGTGTCGTTGCAGCGGCAGAGCTTCGTCCATCTGCTGACCTTGCCCTGGCTGTACGTGATGCTCGCGGCCGCGACCGCCGGCGTGTTGCTGTCGCAGAGCGCTTTTCGCGCCGGACGCCTGGACTACGCGTTGCCGCCGACCGCAGCCACCCAGTCGATCGCGGGAGTCGGGCTCGGAATCGGCGTCATGGGCGACCACCTGTCGTTCACGCCCGCCGGCCTGGCAACTGAGATCGTCTGCCTGGCCGCGATGCTGGCTGGTGTCGTGCTGATCGCCCGCTCGCCCGTGCTGGGCCCGCATTGGCACATTCCGCGGCCCCGTCCGCGCGCCCGCCAGGTGCCTACGGTCGCCGCCCGCCGCTGAGCGTTACGCTTGGATCTGTCGACCGTTCCACGACCAGCGCGGCACGGTCAGATCTCGCGGGACCGCCGAGCCGGGAGGCGAATACTCGATCACGTCGGCGACCGCCCACTGCATGTATTCGTTCAGCGCTCGACGCAGTTCGGGGTTGTCGGGCAGTTGGGCTTCGGTCACCGCCTGGTCGAAGCATCGGACGAACCGGTCACCCCAGTCGTCACCGATCCCGTTGCCGGCGTGCAGCGTCATCATGTGGACCTGCGCGCCGCACTGTTCGGAGTAAGTTGCCGGACCCCCGAACACCTCGGCGAGATAGCTGGCCAATCGCGCGACGTGTTGAGGGTGCCCGCCGTGCGAGAACGCATGATTGAGCTCCGGATCGCGCAGACACAGCTCGTGATGAGCGGCCGCCAGCCGATCGAACGCCGGTTGACCACCGGCGAACTCATAGATCGACTCGCGTTGCATGACGGCCACTCTCGCAGGCTGGCGTTGACGACGCCATCGGCGGCGGCATCAGAGGTGGGCGGTGTTGCGTCGGGGTGTTTGGTTGGGGTCGATCCGGGGTGGTGGTGTCCAGTGGGGGATGCCTGTGATCATGTGGCAGGTCCAGCCGTGTTTGTCGAAGGTGCGGTGGTGGTGTCCGCAGAGCAGGGTGAGATCGTCGACTCGGGTTTGTTGGTTGAGGTGGAAGCTGGCGATGCGATGGGTGTGGCCGTAGGCCAGTCGATCGGGCAAGACCCAGTCACATGCCGGCCGGCAGCGCCCCCGAATAGACCACGTGCAACCGTTGCGTCGGACGAGTGAGCGCCACATACAGATCGTTCAGGCCCCGGGCCGACTCGCTCAAGATCGCTGTCGGCTCGACCAGTACGACCGAGTCGAACTCGAGCCCCTTGGCTCCGGCAACCGTCAGCACCGACACAGCCGAGCCCAGCGAGTCGGAGTCGGCACTGACCACGCCCTCGGGCAGCGCGGCGCGAACCGCGTCGACCGCGTCGGCGTGACCGGCGCGCGGCGTGATCACCACGACCGTGCCCTCGCCCGCCTGCCGCCACTGTTCGGCCACGATGGCGGCCAGCTCGGCCGATGAGTAGACCGGGCCGTCCAAGCGGGTGAACTCGGGCGAGAATCGCCCGACCCGCGCCGAAGTCGGCGCGGCGACCGAAGACCCACCGGCCTTCAGCACCGCCGCGGCCAGGTCCATCACCTGTTCAGGGGTCCGGTAGTTGACGGTCAGTTCGGCCTGCGTCCACCGGTCGTCGACGTGGGGGGTGAGCACGTCGCCCCACGCGCGGGCGCCCGCCGCCGAGCTGGTCTGCGCGATGTCTCCGACGACGGTGAACGACCGCGACGGGCACCGGCGCATGAGCAGGCGCCACATCATCGGCGACAGCTCCTGGGCCTCGTCGACGACGACATGGCCGTAGGCCCAGCCGCGATCGGCGCCGGCCCGCTCGGCCACACTCGCCAGCTCACCGCCGCCGAAGTAGCGGCCGGCCAGATCTTCGGCCGACATGAACTCGTTGCCGCCGAAGGTGTCCTGCACCTGGCGCGCGTACTCGACCTCGGCCCGTCGCTCGAGAGCCGCGCGCCCGCGCGCCGCCTCGGCGGCGCTGTCGTCCTCGCCGAGGAGCTCGGCCGCCTCGTCGAGCAGGGCGACGTCACCGACGGTCCACGGCGACCGGCGCTCGCGATGCAGCACCGCACGCTCGTCACGACTGAGTCGGCGGCCCGCTTCGCCGAGCCGCTCGGGAACCGCGTACAGATCCCGCAGCAGCCGCTCGGGACCGATCGGCGCCCAGCACCAGTTCAACTCGCGCCGCACGTCGACGGACTCGTAGAGCTCGGCCATCAGGCCCGGCCGCGATTCGTCGTCGATGTCGACGCCGCGCGCGTCGGCGAGCGCCCGCAGGAGCTGCCGCAGCACCTCGTTGACGAAGGTCTTGCGGGCGACGTTGTGCGGTGCCCGCGTTCGGCGGGCGGACTCGCGCGCGTCGCGGACGTAGCGAGGCTGCAGCTGGATCACCGTGCCTTCGACGTCCAGCGGACGACCGGTGCTGATCGTGCGCTGCCGCCGCTTCACCGCCTCGCCGATCACGTCGGCCATCCGCAGGTCGCCCTTCAGCGCGGTGACTGCGTCGTCCTCGGTGGCCGTGGCGATCACCCCGGGATAGAGCTCGCCGGGCGTCGACATCACGACGGCGTCCGCCTCGCCCAGCGCCGGGCAGCACCTGGTCGATGTAGCGCAGGAATACCCGGTTCGGCCCGACGAGCAGCACGCCCGAGCGCTCGATCCGCTCGCGGTTGGCGTAGAGCAGGAACGCCGTGCGGTGCAGCGCGACCGCGGTCTTGCCGGTGCCCGGGCCGCCCTGCACGACGAGGACGCCCGACAGCGGCGCGCGGATCACGCGCGTCCTGATCGGCCTGGATGGTGGCCACGATGTCGCGCATCCGGCCGCTGCGGGCGGCGTCGAGGCTGGCGAACAGCGCGCCCTCGCCGACGACCACGTGGCCGCCTTCGACCCCGGACTCCTCGAAGCCGGCCAGGTCGAGCACCTCGTCCTGGACGTCGGTGACCCGCCGCGCCTGTGTCGAGATCTGCCGTCGGCGCAGCACGCCCTCCGGACGGGCCGCGGTGGCCTGGTAGAACGGCTCCGCCGCGGGCGCGCGCCAGTCGACGAGCAGTTCGTGGCGCGCCTCGTCGGACATGCCGATCCGCCCGACGTAGCGTCGTTCGCCGCCGACCAGATCGAGACGTCCGAAGCAGAGCCGCTGCTCGACGTTCTGCAGCACGCGCACCCGAGACGTGTAGAGCCGCATGAACGCGTCGCGCTCGGCGCGCGCACCTGGGGTGCCGACCGTGCTGCTGCGCGCGGTGCGGTCGAGCGCCGCCTGGGCCTGCAGTCTCGAGCTCGTCGAGCTGGAGATAGAGCCGGCTGACGTGCTGCTGCTCGACGGCCACCTCGTGCTCGGCCACGTCGGACGGGGGCGGCGCGGTTACGTCATCGGTGATGGTCTGCTCCTTCTCGACCCGACCACACTAGTCGCGCCGATCGAGCTAGCCTCGATTGTGGTCAACCGCGACTTCGACGCCCTGGCGCACGACCTGTTCGGCTTCACGCTGACCCCCGGCCAGCGGCAGGCGTTGACCGCGGTTACGGCCCGCCGCGACACGCTGGCCGTCCTGCCGACCGGAAGCGGCAAGAGCGCGATCTACCAACTTGCCGGTCTCGAACTCGGCGGGCTGACGATCGTCGTGTCGCCGCTGATCGCGCTGCAGCGAGATCAACTCCGGTCGCTGGCCGATCGCGGCCGGTCGATCTCGGTCGGCCTGCTCAACTCGTCCCAACACGTGGGCGAGCGACGGCAGACCTTGTCCGAAGCTCGCGGACGGCGCCCTCGACTTCCTGCTGCTCGGGCCGGAACAACTGGCCAATGACGAGACGCACGCCGAGTTGATCAAGACGCCGAGGCCGGTCACCCTGTTCTCGGTCGACGAGGCCCATCTCGTCAGCGACTGGGGGCACGACTTCCGGCCCGCCTACCTCAGGTTGCCCGAGGTCGTCCGGGCACTGGGCCAGCCGACGCTGCTCGCGTTGACCGCGACCGCGGCGCCGCCCGTCCAGGCCGACATCACCCGCCAGTTGGGGATGCGTCGACCGGTGACGGTGGTCGCCGATTTCGACCGTCCGAACATCGCCTTGGCCGTGCGGCGGGCCCGACACGATCTGGCCGAGGACCAGGCGCTCGTCGATCGCACGATCGAGGTCGCGCTGGCCAACGAGACTCCGGCTCTCGTCTACGCGATGAGCCATGCCCGGTGCGAGGAGATCGCCCGGCGACTCCAGCGCGTCGCCCTTCGGGCCTCGGCGTATCACGCGGGAATGCCGGCCAAAGATCGCGCGCGCGTGCAGGACGACTACTTCGCCGGCCGCCTCGACGTCGTTGCGGCAACGAGCGCCTTCGGCATGGGGATCGACAAGCCCGACGTTCGTTCGGTGATCCACTCGGGGGTGCCGGCCAGTCTGGACGAGTACTACCAGGAGATCGGGCGGGCTGGACGCGACGGCCAACCGGCCCAGGCGGTGCTGGTCTACGACGAACGCAGCCTGCGGATTCCCCGACTGTTCGCGGCCCGCTCCCGACTTCAGCCGGCGTCGGTCGCGTCGGTCGTCGCGGCGATCCGGACCGGTCCCGCAACCGTGCCCGAGCTCGTCGACGGAAGCGGGGTCGGCCGACAGGCGGTCGAACGGATCGTCGAAGACCTGGTCGAGCTCGGATTGGTGACGGTCGATGCGGCCGGAGTGTTCCACGCCCTCGCCCTGCCGGCCGATGCCGGTGATCAAGTCGAGGAGGCCGGCCGTCGGCGGCAGGCGGTGCTCGGTAGCCGCATCGACTCGGTGCGCCACTACGCCGAGACGGTTCAATGCCGCCGCGCCGAGCTACTGGCCTACTTCGGCGAGTCGATGCAGCCGCCGTGCGACAACTGCGACAACGACGTGACCCGAGCAGCCGATCATCCGGCGGCGCGGGCCACCACCTCGGGCCCGGTGGTGACCCACCGGCTCTGGGGCCAGGGCGTGCTGCTGTCGCAGGACGAGCACGAGCTGGTCGTCGCCTTCGACTCGGTGGGCTATCGGCACCTGACGCCGGCAGCGCTCACCAACGGCCTGCTGGCCCGGGTCTGACTCGGCTCCCGGTGGAGCACTCAGCTCCCGGTGGGCGCCGGATCGATCGTGTCGATGTCGGTGGCCGGCACCCGCAGGAAGGCTTCCTTTCCCCGCCAGAACTCGTAGATGCCGTCCTCGAGCACGACATCGTCGGCCTGCAGCTTCTGGTTTCCGCGCTCGTCGTTCCAGTTCACGTCATAGATGGGCACGAGTTCAGGATGGCGCGGTGCGTGCCGGCGCGCCAGTGCTTCAGCCGGACTCGGTGAGTCGGGCCCGGACGCGAGCGGCCTTGACGGCCTCCTTGAGCGTCTCGACGTCATAGGCGCCGTAGTGCCGACGTCCGTTGATGAAGAACGTCGGCGTGCCCGAAACTCCGCTGATGTCGGCGGATTCGACGTCACGGGCCACGCGAGCCTCGAACTTGTGGTGCATGAGGTCGGCGTGCAGGCGGTCGGCGTCGAGGCCGAGATCAGTCGCGTAGGTCATCAGGTCCTTGGGGCGCAGCGCGTCCTGGTGTTGTAAGAGCAGGTCGTGCATCGGCCAGAACGCGTCCTGGGCACCGGCGGCCTCCGCGGCCTCCGCAGCGAGCTGGGCCTCGGGGTGAACGTCGGTCAGCGGCAGGTGGCGCCATACATAGCGGATGTCGTCGTCGGTCAACAGATCCCGCACCACCGGTTCGGCGCGCCCGCAGTAGGGGCACTCGAAGTCGCCGTACTCGACGATGGTCACCGAGGCGAGCGCCGGACCGCGAACATGATCATGGGCGTCGTCGACCTCGGGCACCAGGTCGAGCAGTTGCTCGGAATCGCCCAACAGGGCCCGCGCCCGCCGCGTCGGTGACATCAAGGCCGTCAGTCGGAACACCAGCCACGTGAGCAGTGACGCCGCCACCGCGGCGCTCAGGGCGCCCAGTTTCGCCTCGGCCAGTTCCCGCCCCTGGAACGCCCGGGACGCGATGAGCAGTGAGACGGTGAAGCCGATGCCGGCGATCGTGCCGCTGCCGACGACGGCCGCCCAGCCCACCGGCGGACGCAGACGGCCCATGCTGATCCGGGCGAGCACCCATGACGAGCCGATCACCGCGAGCGGTTTGCCGAGCAGATACCCGAGCAGGATTCCGAGGGTGATCGGGGTGGTGTACGCGTGCGCCAGGAAGGGCCCGTTGATCACGATCCCGGCGTTGGCCAGAGCGAACAGCGGGACGATCACGTAGCTCGTCCACGGGTGGTAGAAGTTCTGCAGCCGGGCGTTGGGCGACAACGTTGCCGCGAGGCCGATCGTCGCCGATCGGGCGAGCTCGGGCGTCGGCTGCTCGCGGAACTCGCGCACGCGCCCGGTTGCCTCCTCGAGTTCGGTGCGGTTGGGCGTGTAGGCCGGGGCGGCCAGACCGATCGCCAGTCCGGCCACCACCGGATCGACGCCGCTTGCGAGCAGGGCCACCCAGACGACGACACCCAGCAGCGCGAAGATCGCGTACTGCTGGAGGCGCAACCGGCTGACCACCAGCATCGCGGCGAACACGACGATCGCCACGACCAGCGGCATCATCTTGATGCGGTCGCTGTAGACGAGTGCGATCACCACGAGCGCGGCCAGATCGTCCACGACGAACACCGTGAGCACGAAGAGCCGTACGCGGTCGGGGACGCTGCGACCCAGCAGGGCCAGCAGGCCGAGGGCGAGCGCGGTGTCGGTCGACATCGCCACGCCCCAGCCGTGCGCGCTCGCCCGACCGTGGTTGATCGCCAGGAAGATCAGCACGGGAATGGCCATGCCGACCAGGCCGGCGACGAACGGCAGGACGAAACGGCGCCGCTCGCGCAGTTCGCCGAGGTCGAACTCGCGCCGCGCCTCGAGGCCGACGACCAGGAAGAACAGTGTCATCAGACCGCTGTTGATCCACGTCTGGACGTCTCGAGTGACGCCCCAGTGGCCGAGCTTGATCGAGAATCGCGTCTGCCACACGGTGTCGTAGGACGACGAGTCGATGTTGGCCCAGATCAGTGACGCGACGACGGCGGCGACCAGTACGCCCGCACTGCCCGATTCGGTGGCCAGGAACGTCCGCAGTGGGATCGACCGGCCGCGCGCCCAGTTCGTCTTGCCGCGCCACAGCGATACAGCGGGGGACTCACTCATCTCGTCGTCGGCTGCTCGGGGGGCGCGTACACCTGTCGATCATTGCGTACGCGAGCTCGCCCGGGGGAGTCCCCGCCGGAACATCCACCCCGCTCGAATCGTTCAAGAGGTATGACCAACATCAAGAATCCGGCGCCGGTCCAGAAGACCGATGAGCAGTGGCGGGCCGAACTCAGCCCGGCCGAGTTTGCTGTTCTTCGTCAGGCCGCGACCGAGCGTCCCTTCGTCGGTGAGTACACCGACAACCACCGCGTCGGCGTCTACAGCTGTCGGGCGTGTGACGCCGAGCTGTTCCGCAGCGACGCCAAGTTCGACTCGCACTGCGGCTGGCCGAGTTTCTTCACGCCGCTGGCCGGCGACTCGGTGATCGAGATCGAAGACCGCAGCCTGGGCTCGGTCCGCACCGAGGTCGTGTGCGCCAACTGCCACAGCCACCTCGGACACGTGTTCGCCGGCGAGGGTTACGGCACGCCGACCGACCTGCGTTATTGCATCAACTCGATCTCGATGAAGTTCGAGCCGGCGGAGTAAGAGCGCGCAAGAAGAACGGCCCATCGAGAGTCTCGATGGGCCGTTTTCGTCTGTCTGTCTGATCAGCCTTGTCGGGCGTTCCAGCGCGGGTTCTTCTTGTTGACGACGAATGTGCGACCGCGACGGCGGACGACGATCGAGCCGTCCTTGCCCTTGAGCGATTTGACCGAGTTCCGGACCTTCATTGCGGCACCTCCTTGTTGACATCGATAACCATTTTCGACGCGGTGCTATTCCGGACTGGCTAGGCTGAGCCGGTGCGATGGCAGCGGTCCGGTGGCTGATCCCGACGACGTTCGCGCGATCGCTCTGGGCCTGGCCGGCGCCGTCGAGATCGAGAGCGAGGGCTTCGACTTCCGCGTCGACGGCAAGGGCTTCGTCTGGTCGTACCCCGAGCGCCAGCCCGGACAGCGGCGCCGCATTCGCACCGACATCGCCGTCCTCTATGTCGGCGATGAGGCGGAGAAGCAGGCGCTGGTACTGGGTGAGCCGAAGCTGTTCTTCACCGTGCCGTCCTACGACGGCTTGCCGCTCGTGATGCTGCGGCTGGACGAGATCGGCGTCCGGCGTCTTCGCGTCCTGATCACCGACGCCTGGCAGATGCGCCACGGCGGGGTCTGACCCGTGTCGAGTGGTGGCCAGGGGCGGGATCGAACCGCCGACCTACCGCTTTTCAGGCGGTCGCTCGTACCAGCTGAGCTACCTGGCCGCACCGATGCCGCACCGAACCGGCCCGGGCATCAGCGTCGAAGCATACCGGTCAGCCGAGGGCCGCTTCGTCGTAGCGCTGCCAGATGAGCTCGACGACGGCCGGGTGGACGCCGAGCGGACGGCTGATCACTCCGGGCGTCAGCGTCACCGCCTTGTCGTAGAACAGACCTTCAGCCAGCAGGTAGGCCGCCGCGTCGCCCTCGATGGGCGAATCGCCGCCGAGACTCCGCGCCGAGACGGGCCTCCCGAGGGCGTGCGACAGCAGCCAGGCCGCTTGATCCAACTCCTCGGCCGCGCGCGGGTCGGATGAGCCGGTCGCGACGAGTGTCACCGGCCCGGACGAGCCGGCCTCGCGCAGGCGAGCCGCCAGCGCCCTGGTCAGCAGCGGGGACGGCCCGAGGTGGCGGGCCATGCGCACGTCGGTGCGGGAGCCGATTGCGGCCGGGATGTCGTGGGTGACGTGGTAGCCGACCGACAACAGTGCGGGGACCACCGTGACCGGACCGGCCAACGGCGCCAGCGCGTCCGCGAACGTCGGGGTCAGGACGTCCAGGTAACCGACCTCGACCCGAACCTCGGGTCGCGAAGCACGGACGGCAGCGACCAGATCGGCGAGTGTTTGCTGGCCGATCGCTGAGCGCGTCCCGTGACCGGCGATCAGCAACGTGTCCATACCCCTGAAACTACTGGGCGTCCGGGGCTCTGCGAGAACCATCACGGTGAGATCGGGGGGCGATCCGGGGACCGTAGACGTGGTCAAGTGCCCCCGAGAAAGGAAGCAATGTCTCCGACGCTGAAGACCGAACCGCCCGTCCGTCGCGTGCTCGTTCACGTGCGCGCCGATTACCGCAAGGCGGTGGTCACGGCCGTCCTGGCCCTGGCCGCGTTCGCCGCCGGCCACCTCGTCGGCGGCCCGAGCGCGCACGGCTTCAACGAGCGAGTGGCGGCCTACGCGTGCACCGGTGCCTTCGTGATCTTCGGCGTGATCGCCACCCGTCTGGTCGCCGACGAGTTGTCCCGGGTCAGCAGCGCGAAGGCCGGCGTCGCGACGGCCGGGCCGCTGCGAGTGGGGGCGTTGCTGGTCGGCTACGCCGTCGTGCTCTTCCTCGCGCTGGGCATGCTCGCGTTCCCCGTTGGTCACCTGCTCGTCGGCGGCGCGATCACCGGCGTAGTCGTTGGCATCGCGGCCCAGCAGGCCCTCGGCAACGTGTTCGCCGGACTCGTCCTGCTGTTCACCCGCCCGTACGTTCCGGGTGAGCGGATCCTGGTCCGTTCGGGCGCCCTGAACGGCCCCTTCACCGGGACGGTCACCGGCGTCGGACTGCTCTACACGACGGTCGACACCGCCGATGGCCCGACGAACATCCCCAACTCGCAGCTGCTGGCGTCGGCCGTGGGACCGGCGCCGTCGGACGACGCCGACGACCATGAACGGACGCTCGACGAGAACATGAACGGCGCCCGTCGCGATAGTTAATCGCCCGACCTGGGTATCCAGTTGGTGTACTGGACAACTGGAGGAACTCGCTGATGACGCTCGACGCGTTGGCCGTGGACCGTATGCCGAACCCGTCGTCGGCCAATTCGAGCGGGCACTTGACGGCCCGCCACATAGTGATCAACCGGCCACGCACAGCGTGGCCGGCCACGTCGTGTGCGCCATCAAATCCTTGTCCGAAGAGCTGACCGCGCCTGGGAGGTGCGACGTGACCGAAGAGTCTTCGCCGGACCAGTCTCCGGCCCTGAGTGATCTACTTGCCGATCTCCAGCGCGAGCGCGACGAGCTGCGCGATGGCACCGGGCCGCACGACCGGGCCGCCGCCCGCCTGGACGAGCTGCTGGGACGCGTTCAAGCGCACCTTGAAGGTGACGTGCGACCCGCGCCCACCGGTATCGGGCTCGCCCCCCATTTGGCCGAAGTGGCCCAGGTACTGGCCGGCGATCTGACCCTCGACCAGACGCTGCAGAACGTCGTCGCGCTCGCCGTGAACAGCGTGCCCGGCTGCGACTTCGCCGGCGTCTCGCTGTTGCACCCGGGTCGGGGTATCGAAAGTCCGGCCGTCACCGACGACATCGTCGCGAAGTCCGACGCCATCCAGTACGAACTGAACGAAGGCCCGTGTATCGACGCGACGTGGGTCGATGCCACCCGGTTGATCGACGACACGGACACCGACGAGCAGTGGCCCAAGTTCGCGCGCCGGGCCTCGGCGCTGGGCATCGGCAGTCTGCTCGCGGCCCAGCTCGACACCGGCCGCGGGAGCATCGGGGCGCTCAACCTCTACGCGGCCGAGCCGCACGCGTTCGACGAGGAGTCGCGGGCGATCGCGCTCGCCTTTGCCGCCCACGCGGCGATCGCGCTGGCCGCCGCCCAGCGCGAACAGCATCTGCGTACGGCGGTCGAGAGCCGCCAGATGATCGGCCAGGCCGTCGGGATGCTGATGGAACGGCACTCGCTGGCACCGGGGCCGGCGTTCGACCTGCTGGTCAAGGCCTCGCAGCGCAGCAGCCGCAAACTGCGCGATGTCGCCGCTCGCGTCGTCGAGTTGGGCCCCGGCGCGCTCAACTGACGCGCTCACAACGGACGAGCCCCCGTCCGCGGACGGGGGCTCGATCGGCGACCCCGACCGGACTTGAACCGGCGACTTCCTCCGTGACAGGGAGGCACTCTAACCAGCTGAGCTACGGGGCCTTGATTGTCGCGCGATCGCCGTCCGAGGACGACGACAACACGGTACTGCGTACCCCCAACGGGATTCGAACCCGTGCTACCGCCTTGAAAGGGCGGCGTCCTGGGCCTCTAGACGATGGGGGCCGGACCAACCGCTCCATGCTAGCCACGTTGAAGACGTCCCCCAGCATAGGGGACTGCCCGGGCCGTCTCCAAAACCGAGCTGGCGAGTGGCTGAGCCGGACGTTTTGGTGGCTCCGTGATGTTCTCGTTACCATTTGTTCTCACCGTCTTCACCCACCACCGCGGGCGCCCGTCGCTCTCTGGCGAAGGAGTCCCTCCACCTCGTGGCGTCCGACCAGTACGAGCCGGCCGAGCTCAGCGCCCGGCACCAGGCGCTGCTCGAGGAGCTGCGCAGCCGGACGGCCGGCGCTCAGGCGAGCCGCCACCGGCCGCGCTGGCGATCGGTGGCGCGCCGGGCGCTCCTGACCGCGGTGGCCTTCAGCGTCCTTCTCGGCGGTTCGGCCGTGGCCGCGACGGGCTACGAGTACCACCACCTCAACGCCAACATCAAGCGCGTCAACGTGTTGCAGAAGAACGACGTGTCGATCCGCGACGCCTCCGAGCAACTCAACGCCGCCAACTTCTTGATCATCGGATCGGACTCGCGGGCCGGCGATCAGGCGCAGTACGGAACCGACGTCGAGGGCGAACGATCCGACACCACGATGCTGATCCACCTCTCACCCGACCGCACGCGGGCGATCGGCATCAGCATCCCGCGCGACTCCTGGGTCGACATTCCGGCCTGCACTTCCTCGAGCGGCAAGACGCTGCCCGAACACATGGGCATGTTCAACTCCGCGATCACCGACGGCGGGCCGGCCTGCACCATCGCCACCGTGCAGAAGCTCACCGGCATCGAGGTCACTCACTACGTCGACGTCGACTTCGACGGCTTCAAGGCGATGGTCAACGCGTTGGGCACCGTCACCGTCTGCAGCCCCGAGGCGGTCAAGGACCCGCTCAGCGGACTGAAGTTGGTCAAGGGCAACAACTCCCTCGACGGTGATCAGGCGCTGGCCTACGTCCGGGCCCGCGAGACCCTCGGCGACGGCTCCGACCTGGGACGCATCAAGCGCCAGCAACGCTTCCTCGGTGACGTCCTGCGGCAGGCGCTCAGCGGTTCGCTGCTGTCGAACCCGGTCAAGCTGACGTCGTTCCTCGACGCGGCGACCAAGGCAATCACGCTCGACAGCGGCACGTCGTTCGGTGATCTGCAAACCTTGACGTCGTCGCTGCACGGCCTCGACCCGTCCAAGGTCGTCTTCTACACCGCGCCGATCAAGAATGCGGACTACACCCCGCCGGGAACGACGATGACCGGTCGCGTGCTGCTCGACCCTGTGGCCGGACGACTGCTCTACGACGACGTGATCAACGACGCGTCGCTGACCGTCCAGACCCAGATCTCGGTCTCGGCCAGCGCCACGACGGTGACGACCCAGACGCCGACCGCCCCGGCGCCGTCCACCAGCGCGTCCGCGTCCGCGACGGCGACGCTCCCGGCCGGGATCAGCGGCTCCGACCAGAGCTGCACCCTCTAGGCGAACACGCCGGGGCGCACCCGCACCGCGCCGACCGGGACACCCCCGCCCAGCACGGCCGTCGCCGAGAGCTCGTCCGGGACCGCGACGCCGAGGATTCGCAGGGCGGCGACCAGCACGGGCTCGGTGGCCCGCTGGGCACCGTCGTCGATCTTGAGCGCGACCGCCCGACCATCAGGCAGCGCGGCCGCGTAGACCCCTTCGGCTCCGTCCTTGGCGATCAGCCCGGGCACCGCGCTCATGAGCGTGGTCGCCGAACGCCCGGTTCCGGCCACCAGGTCGGGACGCGCGCGCATGGCATCCGCGACCAGCTGCTGCGGACCAGAGCTCGACGATGCGATCCCGGCGAACGCGCGGGCCAGGCCGGTGAGCGAGATCGCGAACAGCGGGGCCCCGCATCCGTCGACGCCGCTGGCGGCCACCTGTTCGCCGGCCTCGGTGCCGACCGCGCCGCGCATGGCGACCTGCAGCGGGTGGGTCGGGTCGAGGTAGGTCTCGGTCGGCCACCCGTTCGTGACGCAGGTCAGCAGCATGGCCGCGTGCTTGCCCGAACAGTTCATCGTGATCTTGCGCGGTTCACTGGCGGCCAGCTTGGCCGCTTCGTCGAGGGGCCAATCGGCCGGGCATTGCAGGGCTGACTCGTCGAGGTCGGCCGCCGCGAGCATCTGCCGCACCAGCTCGACGTGCTTGCGCTCGCCGGAGTGCGACGCCGCGGCCAGCGCCAGCCAGTCCGCCTCGACATCGAGCCCCGATCGCACCATGCCGACGGCCTGCAGCGGCTTGTTGGACGAGCGCGGGAAGATCGGTTGCTCGGCGTCGCCCCATGATCGCGTCGCACCGTCGGAATCGATCACGACGACCGAACCGCGGTGAACGCTCTCGACGACTCCTGATCGTTCGACGTCGACGAGCGGTACGCCGGGCTGCAGGATGATCATGCCGGCTGCATGCCCAGCAACCGCACCTCGTCGTCGTCGCGAAGCACGGCCGTGACCCAGCCGCCGCGACGTCCGTGATCGCGGAGCTCGGCGCGATCGGCGGCCAGCTCGACCGGTGCGAACGAGCGATGTTCCCAGTTCATCCGGGCGTCGTGACCGGCTTCGGCGAGCGGCAGGACGGTGCCGTGGTGCGCGAGTTGATCACGGGCGGCGCTGAGCCGCGCGACGACGTCGTCGAGTGCGTCGACGAGAGCCGGGTTGCCGTCGCACCAGGTCGCGACCAGATCTGGACGCGTCCGGGCGACCCGCGACCCGGACATGTACGAACCGGCCGCCAACGAGAGCCCGAGGGCACCGCCGGCCAGCCCGGTCAGCGCCAACGTCTCGGCCAGCACGTGCGGCAGACCGATGACGCCGGCCACCGCGCTGTCCTGTTCGGCCGCGGTCGTCGGAACCGGCTTGGCCCCCAGGTCGCAGACCAGCTCGGCCAGCGGCAGCCAGGCGTCGAGGTCGGTGTCGTCCTCGATGGTCAGGGCCCAGGGGGCGTCGCGGAACAACAACGGGTCGGATGCGCGCCAGCCGCTCTCCTCGGTGCCGGCCAGCGGGTGACCGCCGACGAAGCGGGCGTGGGGCGCCAGCTCGCGAACGGTCTGGAGCACCGGCACCTTGAGCGTTCCGACGTCGGTCAGCACCGTTCGGGCACCCAGATGCGGCGCCAGGGACTTGACGGCGGGGGCCACCTGCGGCAGCGGCATGGCCAGGACCACGAGGTCGGCGGCGTGGACGGCGTCGGCGTCCGTGGGCGCGATGGAGAAGCCTGCCGCGCCGGCGAGACTGGCCGTCTCGGAGTCGACATCGAAGCCGACGACCGACAGGCCGGCGTGCTTCAACGCGTGCATCAACGAGCCGCCGATGAGCCCCAGGCCGAGAACGGCGACCCGGCCGAAGGTCCCAGTCACGAATCGAACCTATCCCGGGAGGGTCGCCGACTTCCCCCACGGCATCGGTACGTGTCAGGATCGTGACGTTCTCTCGACGGGAACCTCGAACGGAGCAGCGATGGCGCAAGGCGGATATGCGATCGCCGGCTTTCGCGACGCCGGAACCTGGCGTTGTGCGCCACTTCCTCCCGCTGTTCTCGGCGATCTGAGCACCCTGCTCGCGGCGTTGCGCTCGCAGAGCCCGGAGGGTGGTCCGTTCGTGATCGCCAACGTCGACGACGAGTTCTTCCTGATCGCCCGATCGGACGGCCCGCGGGTTTCGCTGTTGCTGTCCGACCTGACGGCGTCGGTCGAATACCCGCTCGCCGCCCAAGTGCTCGACCGGCTCGGCGAGGAGCCGCCCGAGGACGACGAGCTGGACGAGGTCTGGCCCATCGGTGACCTCGATCTGTTCGCCGACCTCGGCCTGCCCGAGGAAGAGATGGAACAGATGCTCGACGACATCGACGCCTACCCGGACGAGATGCTCGACGCGATCGTCGAGCGGATCGGGGTGGAAGACACGTTCACGCAGGCGACTGCGCTCGCCCGAGCCGGGTCATGAGCTACTTCGCGGCCGTGCTGGCCCGGACGGGCGAGAAGTGGCGTGGCACCGAGGTGTCGCTGGCCGACTGCGAGAGCCTCGACGACATCGCCGATGTCGCTCGTGACGTCGAGGGCGACATCCGTCTATTGATCATCGAGCAGGACGACGAGTACGCCGTCCTGGCCCGCATCGACGAACTCGACGACGAGATCAGGGTGTTCCTGTCCGACGGGCACGCCGCCGACGGGTATCCGATGGCCGCGTTGATCGCCGACGAACTCGACGAGATCGGTGAGTCCGAGTTGGACGACGACCCCGACGCTCCCCCCGCCCACGACAGCGCTCCGTTCGGCGATCCGTCGGTCGTCGAGGACCTCGGCACGTCGGCCGGCGAGTTGCTCGCCCTGTGCAATCACGAGGGCACGCTTCCGGTCGACTTGATCATCGCCGTCTGCGATCGCGCCGGTTGCTCGGACGCGTTCGAGTCCGTTCGGGCGTGAGGCGTTGATCGACTCCGCTATGTCGGCCGCGCTGGCCATCGCCCGGGCCGCGCAGGCCGCGGGCGAGGTTCCGGTCGGGGCCGTGATCCTGAGCGCCTCCGGCTCGATCATCGCCTCCGCCCACAACCAACGGGAGTTGCTGCACGACCCGACCGCGCACGCCGAGGTGGTCGCGTTGCGGCACGCCGGACAGGCGCTCGGATCGTGGAACCTCTCAGGCTGCACCCTTGCGGTGACGCTCGAACCGTGCACGATGTGCGCCGGTGCGATCGTGCTGTCGCGGGTCTCGCGCGTCGTCTTCGGGGCCTGGGATCCGAAGGCGGGCGCGGCCGGTTCGCTCTGGGACGTGCTGCGCGATCGCCGGCTGAACCACCGTCCCGAGGTCGTCTCCGGCGTCCGGGCCGACGAGTGCGCGGGCCTGCTGGAAGAATTCTTCCTCACCCGTCGCTGAGGTAGGCTCTGCGACGGTGGCGTGTCCGAGCGGCCGAAGGAGCACGCCTCGAAAGCGTGTGAAGTGAAAGCTTCCGTGGGTTCAAATCCCACCGCCACCGCCAAGTCTTCCCCAGCGATCACGAGCCGTCGACGGTGATCCAACTGCGAACAGGCAGGCGACTGCTTCGAGGTTGCGACGGGAGCGGGCCGGGTCGACCGTAGAGCCAACCCTGCCCGTAGCGGGCGCCCAACGAGATCGCTTGCTCCAAGTGAGCCCGGGTCTCGATGCCTTCGGCGAGGATCGCGGTGCCGTGTCGTTCGGCATGAGCGCGAACGATCGCGCAAGTGCGCGACTGGTCGCTGGACGGACTGCGCTGGACCAGGTTCAGATCGAGCTTGATCACGTCCGGTTTCACGATCGGTAAGAGCGCGAGCGAGTCCGGGTCGGCGCCGACGTCGTCGAGGGCAATCGCGCAGCCGTGCTCGCGCGCCCATTGGACGAGCCGTTGAAGGTGAGCGGGCTGGCTGAGCAAGGAGCGTTCGGTCAGCTCGACCACGACGCGTAGTTCGCGCATCGCGCGCTCGACCACCGGCATCGTGCCCGGGGGCGGCGCACCACCGAGGGCGGCCGCTTCGACATTCACGAACAAGGCCTTCCGGCGCCCCAACTTGGCGTCGAGGGCGCCGCGCAGAGCGGCCACCCGACAAGCCCAGTCGAGTTCGGCCGTACGTCCGAGGCGGTGGGCGGCGGCGAATACGGACAGTGGGTCGGCCCCGGGAATCTCGGGCCAGCGGGCGAGTGCTTCGTAGCCGACCGTCTCACCGGTGTGGAGGTCGACTATCGGCTGATAGTGCGACCGCAGAGCGTCATCGATCAGTGCGGCGCCAAGGTCCTGCTCGCTGAAGGCGGGATGGCGCTCGTCGGGCGGCGAGATCTCCACCGTGGTCATTTCGCGGACCCCAAAGCCGCGGCAGCCGCGGATGTCATCACCTGATTGCGACCGTTGCGCTTCGCCTCGTAGAGCGCTGCGTCTGCTGCCGAGTACAGGGTTCGTAGATCGACCGCGTGTGTCGGCGCGTGCGCCACCCCGACGCTCACCGACACGGTGACTTCCACATCGAGCAGGTGGAAGGAATGCTCGGCCACCGTCTGGCGGATCCGTTCGGCCCGCTCCGCGCCGACGCCGTCCGCGCAGCCGGGCAGCAGCAGTGCGATCTCGTCGCCACCCATCCGGCTGACGACGTCTTCGGGTCGCGAGAGATTGAGCAGGATCCCCGAGATCTGGATCAACAGCTCGTCGCCGTAGGGATGACCGTAGGTGTCGTTGATGAGTTTGAACCGGTCGACGTCGAGCAAGATCAAGGTCGTCCCGGTGGTACTGGCGGCACCCGACAGCGCCGTACGCGCCGCGTTGTCGAGCACTCGACGCGTCACGAGCCCGGTCAGTGGATCAATCGCCGCTTGTCGCCGAAGCTGTTCGGTCAACGCATGCCGCCGTTCGCCGGATGCTGACAGCAACACGCTCGTGGTGCAGATTGCCGCACCCACGTACGTCGATGACGTCAGAGCGTCCTGCCAGCCGAGCTGACCGAACGTGATCACCACCTCGGCGATCGCGGCGGCCCCGGCAACCGCCGCCGCGCCAGCGCGCGGAAGTTGGGAACCGGCATACAGCGCTGGGAACAGCAGAAACACCTGCGCGCCCACCGAGGCGTCGTGAGTCAACAGGTCCAACAAGACGATCGCGCAAATGGCGGCGAACGGGAACCAGGACCACCGTCGGCGTTGGCCCGACCTGGCCAGCCGCCAACTGGCCGCGATCATGAGCGAAAGAACGGCGACGGTCACCGACGCGGTAACTGCGAGGTTGGAGTTGGGCTGAGGTTCGGTGAACATCCCGGTGATCGTGACGAGCGACGCCACGACCGTGAGGCAGAAGATCGTCCGGCCCGCTTCGTGACGGTCGCGCGGCTGTAGCGACTCGATGAGGGCAGGCAGCCACGACCGGGCGGTTGTCGTCGGCAGATCCATCGCGGCAGTCCCCTGTCTTGGACCCCCGGCTTAACCACAATTTAACGCGACGCAGCCCGCTGGTCAACTCGGCCGGCCGGTAGGGACACGCTCGACTGATACCCAAGTCTCAGGGCGGATCGGGTGCGGTTCGGACGGCGACGGAGAATCCTGGAAGCGTGCATACAATCCAGTCAGGTGAGCCGGGTCGGGCGCGACGATGGGTCGCGAACCGGGTGGGCGGCCCCGAGGTCGTCGAGTTCGTCGACGTGCCGCTCGCCCCGCCCGGGCCGGGGCAGGTCACCATCGACGTACGGGCGGCTGGGATGAATCCGGCGGACTACAAACGGTTCGCCAAGGCCGACGCCGCCACGCCGGTACCGCTCGGTTTCGAGGTATCCGGTGTCATCCACGCGATCGGCCCGCACACCGAGATCGCCTCGGGTGGAGGCGCGGTTGGCGACGAGGTCATCGCCTTCCGGATCGCCGGTGGCTACAGCACGGCGGTGACGGTCGACGCGACCAACGTCTTCGCCAAGCCCGCGGCGCTCGACCACCCCGAGGCGGCGAACCTGCTGCTGGCCGGTACGACGGCCGCCGAGATGCTGAGCGTCACCGGCGTCGGACCCGGCGACACGATCGTCATCCACGGGGCGTCGGGCGCGGTCGGTGCGAGTGCGACCCAGCAGGCCCGGTTGCTGGGCGCCCGCGTCGTGGGCACGACGGGGGAACGGACGGCCGACGCCGTGCGGCGCTTCGGTGGCGTAGCGCTGCGCTACGGCGACGGGTTGGCCGAGCGGCTGCACGAGGCGTCGCCCGACGGGTATGCCGCGGCGCTGTTGATCACGGGCACCGACGAGGCGCTCGACACCAGTCTGCAGCAGGTGCGCGACCCGAGTCGGCTGGTCACCGTGTCGATGACCGATCGGGCTCGGGCGGCCGGCGTCCGACACGTCAGTTCGTCCCTCGCCGACAGCATGGCCTTTCGGAACGGGGTCAGGGCCGACCTCATCGCCCTCGCCGCGCGGGGCGACCTGGTGGTGCCGATGGACAGCACCTACCCGCTGGATCGGGCGCGCGATGCCCTTGCGCATCTGGCCAGTGGTCGCGCCAAGGGCAAGGTCGCTCTGGTCAACTGACCGCCGGATCGAGCGCGCTGAGGCGCACCTTGGCGTTGTCCCACGAGATGATCTTGACGGGACGCAGGCGGATGATGACGCTGTCCGTCCCGTGGAAAGCCTGGACCGCCCGGGGCAGGCGGTCGAACGGGACGTTGATCCCAGGCGGGTACTTGGCGTCGATCGCCGCCCGGACCCGGTCGACCTCCTCGCCCTCGCGCAGGATGTCCGCGGTGGCCGACATCGTGACCCCGCGCAGTTCGGTCCAGGCGCGGCCGCTCTCGACGAGGAAGCTGGCTCGCTGGTCGCGCTCGATGCGGCCGACCTTCTTCAGGGCGCCGAAGCTCGGGATGTAGATCGCCTGGTCGAGCGCGGCGAACCAGACGGGGAGCGTCACCGGCCACCCGTCTCGCCGCAGCGTGGTCAGCATGCCCGTCGGGGCCTGAGCGACGAAGGTCCACAGCTCGGAATCGTCGAGTTCGGTGCCCATCTATTTCCTCCGGTCCGTGATGGTGCGCGAGGTCGCGCCGCTGATGCCGTCGAAGAGTCGGTTGAAGGCGGCCGCGGCTTGGTCGGCGGCCAACTCCGGTTCGTCGGAGTTGGCGATGAACAGGGCGGCGTCGTTGACGATCGCCAGCAACAGGTGGGCCATCACCCGGACCGGCTGGGGTTCGACGTCACCGTCGGCCACGGCCCGTTCGAGCAGCGCCGAGAGCACGCCCAGGCCGTGCTCCTCCTCCAGGGCTCGCCACTGCTGCCAGCCGAGGACGGCCGGGCCGTCGATGAGCAGGATCCGCTGGACCCGGGGATCACGGGCGGCGGCCAGGAAGTTGAGCAGCCCCTGCCGCAGCCGCTCCAGGGCGCCGGCCCCGGTGTCCGGGGCGGCGGCGGAGGCGACGATCTCGATCTCGAGCATCTCGAAGACGGCGGCGAACAGCCCACGCTTGTCGGCGAAGTGGTGATACAGCGCGCCTCGCGTGCCAACGCCCGCGGCGGCGACGATCTCCTCGGTGCTCGTGTCGAAGTAGCCCTTGTCCATGAACAGCCCGCGCGCGGCGTCGAGGATGGCGGCGCGCGTCGATTCGGCGCGGGCGGCCACCGCCGAAGCGCGCACCGACGGCAGTTGATCAGTCGACATACAGCCAGTATGTTGCACGTACGGCCTGTAGGCCAGCCCAGCCACCAGATTTCCGCACCCCACCCGAGGACACGTCGTGGACTTTGAACTGACCGAAACGCAGCAGCTGTTCCAGAAGACCGTGCACGAGTGGGTCGACCGCGAGGTTCCGAAGTCCTGGGCGCGTGAACTCGAGGCCAAGGAGCGCGAGTTTCCCTTCGCGCTGTTCGACAAGTTCACGGCCGCGGGCTTCCACGGAGTAGGCATCCCGGAGGAGTACGGCGGCCAGGGCGGCGACGTCATCACTCAGATGATCCTGGCGCGCGAGCTGGCTCGTTCCCTCGCTGGTCTGACCTGGGTCTGGGGTATCACCTCGTTCGCCGGCGGGAAGTCGGTCGGCCTCTACGGCAGCGAGGAGCAGAAGCGCAAGCACCTGCCGGCGATCGCCGAAGGCCGCGAGAAGTGGGCCATCGGGTTCACCGAACCGCACGGTGGCACCGACCTGCTCGGTGCCATGCGCACCACGGCCAAGAAGGTCGACGGCGGGTACGTCGTGAACGGGTCGAAGACGTGGAGCTCGATGTCGCACGTCGCGGACTACATCCTGCTGCTCGCCCGCACCGACGAGGCGGCCGAGAAGCGCCACCAGGGTGTCTCGCTGTTCATCCTGCCGGCCAAGAGCGAGGGCGTGACGATCCGCGAGATCCCCAAGCTGGGCATGCGCTCGATGGGCTCGTGCGACATCTTCCTCGACGACGTGTTCATCCCCGAGGAGAACCTGCTCGGGGAGGAGAACCGCGCCTGGTACATGCTGCTGCCGACCCTGAACAACGAGCGGATCATGCTCTCGTCGTTCTGCGTCGGGATCATGGACGGCGTCCTGGAGGACGCGCTGCGCTACGTCATGGAGCGCGAGGCGTTCGGTGGATTGATCGGCCGCTTCCAGGCGCTGCAGCACCACATCGCCAACATCGCCATGTGGCGCGACCAGGCCGAGCTGATGGTCTACCGCGCGGCGTGGCTGCAATCGTTGGGACGTCCGTGCGGCCAGCAGGCCAACATGGCCAAGGTCGTCGCGTCCGAACTCGGTGGACAGGCCGCGGACCTCGGCCTGCAGATCCTGGGTGGCATGGGCTACTCGGCCGAGACCGACATGCAGCGCTACTGGCGCGACGTGCGCCTGTTCCGCATCGGCCCGATCACCAACGAGATGGCCCGCAACGGCATCGCCGAAGGGCTCGGACTGCCCCGCTCCTTCTGACCGACATCGCCCCTCGGGGTCGGACGGCTTGTAGGCTGAAGGCCAGAAGGTCGGCGACGTCGTCACCCGTCCAGGGGTCGCTGCCACGCGTCGTTTCGTCCGTTAGGTAGGCGCTGTGCTCGATCGCACTCGGTATGTTTCGCGCAGCGGCCTGGTTGTCGATCCGGTGCTCGTCGACTTCCTCGAGGAGGAGGCCATCCCGGGCTCGGGTGTCAGCGCTGACATGTTCTGGGACGCGCTCGACCAGCTCATCACCCGCTTCGCCCCACGGAATCGTGAACTGCTGGCCCGGCGCGAGGTTCTGCAAACTCAGCTCGATGAGTGGCACCGTTCCCACCGCGGTCGGCCGCACGATCTGGCGGCGTACAAGGACTTCCTCACCGAGGTCGGCTATCTCGTTCCCGTCGGCGCCCCGTTCGTCATCGACACCGACGGAGTCGACGACGAGATCGCTCACCTGGCCGGGCCGCAACTCGTCGTTCCCGCTTCCAACGCTCGCTACGCGCTCAATGCGGCCAACGCCCGGTGGGGATCGCTGTACGACGCGCTCTACGGAACCGACGCGCTCGGGAGCCCGCCGGTGTCCGGACCGTACGACCCCGCTCGGGGGGCGTCTGTCGTCAGCTGGGTTCGACGGTTCCTGGATGAGTTCGTCCCCGTGGCAACGGGTTCGCACGCGACGGCGGTTCGGTATTCGGTCGTGGACGGGCAGCTGGTGGTGGATCAGGCCGACGGAACTAGCGCGCGCCTCCGGAACGCCGAGCAGTTCGCCGGCTACGTCGGGGCGGATCGTTCACCGGAAAGGGTGATGCTGCTTCACCACGGGTTGGGCATCGAGCTGGTCATCGACTCGACGACACCCGTCGGCCGGGTCGATCTCGCCGGGATTTCTGACGTCGTCATCGAGTCGGCACTGACCACGATCGTCGACTTCGAGGATTCCGTCGCGGCCGTGGATGCGCAGGACAAAGTGACGTGTTACCGCAACTGGCTCGGCTTGGTGACCGGCGAGCTGGTCGAGCAGGTAGCCAAGGACGAGCGGACCTTCGTCCGGCGCCTCAACCCAGATCGCCTCATCACCACTCCCACCGGTGCGACGCGCGAGGTACGGTCGCGCGCCCTGCTCCTGGCCCGCAACGTCGGTCACCTCATGACGACGCCCGCCGTGATCGACCGGGACGGAATCGATGCGCCGGAGGGGCTGCTGGACGCGCTGGTCACCGTCCTCATCGCCAAACGCGATCTGGTGGAAGATCGCGCCGTATCCGAACTCGCGTACCGGTTCGATCTACGTCGTGAAGCCGAAGATGCACGGACCCGACGAGGTCGCCTTCGCCGAAGAGACCTTCGCGTTCGTCGAGCAGCTGCTCGAGCTGGCGCCGAACACCGTGAAGATCGGGATCATGGACGAGGAGAGGCGGACCACCCTCAACCTGGCTGAGTGCATCCGCGCCGCGCGCTCGCGGGTCGCCTTCATCAACACCGGTTTCCTCGACCGGACCGGCGACGAGATCCACACGTCGATGCAGGCCGGCCCGATGGTGCGCAAGACCGAGATGAAGCAGCAGGCATGGATCGGGGCGTACGAGGATCAGAACGTCGACATCGGACTGGCCTGTGGCCTGCGCGGGCGGGCGCAGATCGGCAAGGGCATGTGGGCCGCGCCGGATCTGATGGCGGACATGCTGCAAGAGAAGGTCGCTCACCCGCGGGCCGGAGCGAGTTGCGCCTGGGTTCCCTCGCCCACCGCGGCAACCTTGCACGCGACCCACTATCACCGGGTCGACGTGGCCGATCGGCAGATCGACATCCACGCCGGCGGGCCGCGCGCCGGGCTCGACGATCTGTTGCGCATTCCCCTTCAGGACGACGCCACCTCGTGGGATGCGGCGGAGATCCAGGAAGAGCTCGAGAACAACGCGCAGGGCATCCTTGGTTACGTCGTGCGCTGGATCGATCAGGGCGTCGGCTGCTCGAAGGTGCCTGACGTCCACGGCGTGAATCTCATGGAAGACCGGGCGACGTGCCGCATCTCGTCCCAACACATCGCCAACTGGTTGCTACACGGCGTCGTCGAGCTCGATGACGTCGATCGGACCCTGCAGAAGATGGCGGTGATCGTCGATGCGCAGAACTCCGCCGACGCCCACTACACCGCGATGGCACCGGCCTTCACCGGCGGTGCGTTCCAGGCCGCACGCGATCTCATCGTCCACGGGGCCGGGCAACCGTCGGGCTACACCGAGCCCTTGCTGCACGCCCATCGGCTGGCGATGAAGCAGGCCACCGACACATCGACGGCGAACTCGAGCTGAGCTGATGGTCATTCGCCGGTCACGCGCCCGCGACCGGCGGCCGAATGGGAGGGCGCGAGCTTGCGGTTCGGCCGGTGATTGGGATGGATGGGCCCGGCGATCGTGCGCAACGGTGTTCCGGAACCACCCCAACGCACGGCGATGATCTCGGCGGCGATCGACACGGCCGTCTCTTCAGGGGTGTGCGCTCCGACATCGAGTCCGATCGGCGCGTGCAGACGTGACAGTTCGGCTTCGCTCAGGCCGAGTTCCCGAAGGCGCTCGAGTCGATCATCGTTGGTCCGCCTCGATCCCATCGCACCGACGTAGCCGAAGGGGCGGCGTAACGCGATCTCGAGCAGTGGAACGTCGAACTTCGGATCGTGGGTGAGGACGCAGACCACCGTGGATTCGTCGACATCCGCGTCGGCCAGGTACTTGTGCGGCCAGTCGACGACCACCTCGTCCGCGTCGGGGAAGCGCGCCTTCGTGGCGAAGGTCGGGCGGGCATCGCAGACGGTCACGCGGTAGCCGAGAAACGTCCCGATCCGCGCAACCGCCGCGGCGAAGTCGATGGCACCGAACACGATCATGCGTGGTCGCGGGGCCAGGCTGTTGACGAACACGGCGATGTCGTCGCCGTGTGGCTCACCGTTGGCGCCGTAGCGGACGATCCCACTCCGTCCCAGCACGAGCATGGCGGTGGCGTCGGTGCGCACGGCCTCGTCCAGCCGCTGGTCGCCCAGCGAGCCGCTGACGACCTCAGGTCGCACGATGAGCCGGCGACCCAGGCGCGAGTCGTCCGCGCTGATCAGGGTGGCAACGGCCACCGGACGACCGGCCCGCACGTCCTCGGCCAAGGAACCGAACTCGGGGAAGCTCTCGCGGTCGATCCGCTCGACGAAGATGTCGAGGATGCCGCCGCAGGTGAGTCCGACGCCGTACGCGTCGTCGTCGGACACCCCGTAGCGCTGAAGCAGCGCCACACCGTCGTCGCGGACCTGTTCGGCGAGCTCGTAGACCGCGCCCTCGACGCAGCCGCCCGAGACGCTGCCCACGGCGCTCCCGTCGGGCCCGACGGCCATGGCCGCGCCGGGTCGCCGGGGCGCGGACTGCCACGTCCCGACGACGGTTCCGACGGCGACGGTGTGTCCCTGCGTCCACCACGCCTCGAGCGCGTCCAGCACGTCACGCACGTGCGATCACCTCCTGCTTACGGTGACTCGAATCCGGCCGCGCTGAGGACGTTCTGGCCGGTGGTGGACAGGACGTAGGCGACGAAGGCGGCGGCGGTGGTGGGGTTGGCGGCGTGGGTCAGCGGGGCGATGGGGTATTCGGTGGTGGCGTTGACGTCGGCCGGGATCTCGATGCCGGTGACGCCGGTGGCGGCTTTGACGTCGGTGACGTAGACGACCGCGGCGTCGGCTTCACCCAGGGTCACCTTGGAGATGGTGGTCTTGGCGTCGGCTTCCTGGGTGACCGGTTTGATGGTCAGTTTGGCGTTGGTGAACACCTGTTCGGCGGTCGCGCCGCAGGGCGCGGTGTCGACGCAGAGCGCGACCTTGACCCCGGACTTGGCCAGGTCGTCCAGACTGGTGATCTTGGCCGGGTTCGCGCTCGGGACCGCGATCTCCATCGTGTTCTTGACGAAGTTGATCGGGTTGCTGGCATCGCCGGCGGTCACGACGGTGTCCATGTTCTTGGTCGCGGCCGAGGCGAACACGTCCGCCGGCGCGCCCTGGGTGATCTGGGTCGACAACGTCCCGCTCGATCCGTAGTTGAACGTCACCGTCACCCCCGGATGAGCCGCCATGAACGATTTACCCAGGTCGTTGAACGTCCCGGTCAACGACGACGCCGCGAACACCGTGATCGACCCCGTCAACACCGGCGCACTCGAGGACGCCGCCACCGAACTCGACGACCCACCCGACGACGCCTTCTTCGACGAGGAACTACACCCCGACACCACCACCGCGACCGCCACCAACACGACACCAGTGACCACACCGCCGCTACGAACCCGCGAGGAGAACCGTCTCATGGCCCTGAACCTAGTCCGGTAGTCCGCTTCTGACTACTGAGTGGGATACAGGTCATCCGACGTCATGCGTGGTCGATGAGCAGACAGGTGCTGGTCGCGTGGGCGACCACCCGCCCCCCGTCGTCGGTGATGGTGGCCTGCGAGGTTGCCGTGCGTCGGCCGATGGTCAACACCGTGCCCTCGCACGTCAGTCGCCCGGACGCGACCGTCACCGCTCGGGTGAAGTTGATCTTCAGTTCGAGGCTGGTGTACCCCTGGCCGACTCCGAGCTTGGTGTGCACCGCGCAGCCCAGCGCGCTGTCGGCCAACGTGGTGAGAATGCCGCCGTGCACCGAGCCGATCGGGTTGTACTGCCACTCGGCCGGTGTCAGCTCGAACACCGCTCGGCCGTCGGCGAACTCGACGGGGCGGATTCCGGCCGTGACGAGGACCGGCGGGCCGGGCAGCATCCCGTCCGCGAACGATCGCAGGAAGTCCAATCCAGGCATGCCCTTGGCCGCGGACGCCAGGGCGAGCGGATCGTCCCAGCGATAGGTCCGTTCGCGGTCGGTGGCGATCGTCTCGTTGTCGGGCATGGGACGGCTCCTTCTTGTGTCCTATCTGACTACATAAAACCATAGCCAGACGGGACGCCCGAATGCGGAGTCCCCCGTCCGGTATGAACGGGGGACTCCGACATCAGGCCGAGCTCACTCGCCCAGAATGGCGTAGAGCTCCTTGCGCAGCTGGTCGATCTTCTCGACCGCGCGGGTCGTCTGCTCGGGCGTGGCGGTGAGGCCGAACTGGCGCAGGGCGCCCATCAGCTTCATCGCCGATCCGCGCAGCTGGCCGTGCTCGTCGTCGGCGTCGATGTTCCACGCCGCCGAGATCTGCTCGGCGTGCTCGTCGACGTAGGCCCGACCGGCCTCGGTCAGTCGGAAGTCGCTGCGCGGTGCCGCCGGATCGGTCGGCTCGATCAGCTGCTCGTCGGTGAGCTGGGCGAGTGTCGGATAGACCGAACCCGGGCTCGGACGCCAGGCGTCGTTGGTCTTCTCGGCGATCGACTTCATCAGTCCATAGCCCGACGCGGGGGCCTCGGCGAGCAGCGACAGGATCGCCGACCGCACGTCGCCCTTGCGGGCCCGCGAGCCCCGTCCGCCCGGGCCGTGGCCGAAGCCGCGTCCCCCGAGCTCGGGACCACCGAATCCCGGGCCACCGAAACCAGGGCCGAAGCCCCGTCCGCCGCGGGGGCCGAAACCGCCGTGGCGATGGCGCCGTCCGTGTCCGTGCGGACCGTGCTGCTGGGTGTCGCTCTCAAAGTTGCTGTTCATGGTGGGTCTCCTTCAGAGATCAGGTACGCATCGTTGCGATGCATCAACGATATATCGGAACGCATCGGAACGCAAAATATTCCGGGCGCGGAATGTCAGTCCTGGTCGAAGGTCACGTCGACGTCCTCGAAGCCCTTGCTGCGCTGGGCGACGGCCTGGCTGGTGTAGGCATCGCGATCGCCGCGAGTGAGCCGCACGTTGTCGGTGAACGGCGTCATCAGCGAGCGGGGATGCAGGCGATCGACTCGCACCACGTTGATCTCGACGCACAGCACGACGACGACGGCGGTCAGGTACAGGAACGCGATCAAGCCGAGCACGAGGGCGAAGACGCCGTTCGTGGCGCTCGCGTTCTTGATCACGTGCGCGACGTAGACGACGCCGAAGGACTGCAGCAGTTGCCACAGGATCGCCGCGAGGACGGCACCGATCGCGACGTCCCTGGTCGACAGGTCGCGGGCGGTCGCGATCCGGAAGGCGAGCACGAACGCGCCGGCGTTGATCACGGTCGAGCCCGCCAGCACCAACACCTTGGACGTGACGCCGAACGACAGGGCGCTGCTGGCCCCGAGCGTCGAGAGGACGAAGGTCGCCAGCACGGCCAGGCCGACCGTGCCGAGAAGCAGCAGGCTGCGCCCGCGCGCCTTGAACGGATTCGGCCGGTCGTTGCGAGGTACTCGCCAGGCCGTGTTCATGGCGTATTGACCCGCCTGCGCGACGCCGAGGGCTCCGTACAGCGAGCCGATGATGCCGATGATCAGTCCGGCCGTGCCACCACCGAGGTGTTTGGGGTCACCCAGTTGATCACCGACCACCGGGAACTGGCTCAGCGCCGAGTTGAGCACCTGATGTTGCAGAGCCGGGTGACCCGAGAGCACGAAACTCAACACCGTCGACGACAGGAGCAGCAGCGGGAAGAACGAGACGAAGCCGTAGTAGGCGATGAGCGCCGCGAGGTAGGCGCCGGAGTCGTCGACGTACTTGTAGATCACGGCCAACGGAAAACCGGCGCCCGGGTGGCGCTGCTGAAAATGGTCGAGCCGGTCCGAGAAGGACATGATGAGGTCTCCCGCTGTCGGTGAGGGTGTACCCCGACTGAGGCCATCCCAAACTATGAGACTGTAATCCCGAGAGACGAGACCATCGATTACGGTGAGGCGATGGAGACGTCCCGGCGCCGGTGGGCGATCCTCGCCGTCGGGACCTTCGCCCAGGCCGCCACGGCGTCGTTCATCTACGGCATCCCGTTGCTGGTGCCGGCGTTGCGCAGCCACGACCATCTGTCGCTGTTCGGGGCCAGCCTGGTCGTCAGCGCACCGGTCGTCGGCGTGCTGCTCACCTTGATCATCTGGGGCGCGGCGGCCGATCGGTTCGGTGAACGGGTCGTCATCGCGTCGGGCATGACGCTGGCCGCCCTCGCGTTGACGGCCGCCGTCTTCGTCCACTCGGTGGTCTGGCTGTCGATCTTCCTGGCGCTTGCCGGAGCGGCCGGGGCCTCGGTGAACGCCGCGAGCGGGCGGATGGTCATGGGTTGGTTCAGCGTTCGTGAGCGCGGGCTGGCGATGGGCACCCGGCAGACCGCGCAGCCCCTGGGCGTCGCGCTGGCCGCCATCACCCTGCCGAGCTTCGCCGCCGACCACGGGCCCGACATCGCGTTGCTGCTGCCGGCCGTGTTCTGTGCCGCGATGGCGCTGGCGGTCGTTCTCGTCGTCCAGGACCCGGCCCGCCGGCCCGCGATGCCCGGTGACCCGGTGGGTTCGCCGTACCGGGGCCGCTCGGACCTGTGGCGGGTGCACGCGTCGAGCGCTCTGCTGGTCGTCCCGCAGTTCGCGGTTGCCGCATTCACCCTGGTCTTCCTCGTCGGCCAGCGGCATTGGGACGCGGCCGCGGCGGGCCGGTTGATCTTCTGGTTCCAGCTCGCCGGGGCGGCCGGCCGGATCGGCTCGGGCGTGTGGTCGGACGCGGTCGGCGAACGGCTCGGGCCGATGCGTCAGCTCGCCGTCGCCAGCGTGCTGTTGATGGCGGGCCTCGGGGTCGGCGCGCTGACCGGCGGCGCGTGGATCGTCGCGGTGTTCGGGCTGGCGGCCGTGGTGACCGTCGCCGACAACGGCCTGGCCTACATCGCCGTCGCCGAACTCGCCGGCACCGCGTGGTCGGGCCGCGCGCTCGGCATCCAGAACACCGGCCAGAACATCGCGGCGGTGCTGACACCGCCCGTCCTGGCCGCGTTGATCGGCGACAGCCGCTTCGCGCTGGGCTTCTTCGTGGCCGCGGTCTGCCCGCTGCTGGCGATCCCGCTCGTACCGGTGCGGGCCGAGCGGCGCCGTCTCACTCGAGCTGGGCGGCCAGCTTCTCCATCTGGGCCGTCACCGCGTCGAACAACCGGATCGAATCTCGAGGCGCGAAGTCCGAGGAGCGAACCGCGCGGCTGATCGGCGCCGAGATGTGCTCGAGCAACCACTCCCAGGCCTCGTCGCCCTCGGGCCGCGTCGCGATGAGCACGCTTCGGCGATCGTCCGGGTTCTCGACGCGCTCGGCGTATCCGCTGGCCTGCAGCCGGTTGATCAGCGCGGTCACGCTCCCCGAGGTGAGACGCAGTCGCTCGCCCAGGTCGGTCGCCGTCAGCGGACCCTCGTCGTACAGATGACCCAATGCGATCAACTCGGTCAGTCCCAGTCCGAGGCTGTCGGCCAGGCGCTCGCGCAGCGTCTCGAAGGCGTGCATCTGCCGGCGAATCGCGGTCGTCAGGTCTCGTTGGACGCTTGCCATGACCAGTCTCCGCATCCTCGGCAGTGTGTGTATGTGGCGTGATGAGTACCCGGGCTCAGGGTAGTTGATCGACGTCCGGCGCGGCAGCAAGACTCGACCTCAGGTCGAGTTTTTCGTGCACAAATATGCCTTTACGATCAAGCTATGTGCTGGTACGGTGCAACCGGTACTTCAGCGCACAATCGAGGGCGTGTCGCATCTGCGGGGGTGGCGGCACACATCGGTTGAGTGAGGGACCGCGAGCCGGACGGCCTGCCGTCCGGCTCGCGCGTTTTCCGACATCGATCGCGACGGCGTTGGCGGAGGATAGGGGATTTGAACCCCTGAGGGATTGCTCCCAACCCGCTTTCCAAGCGAGCGCCATAGGCCACTAGGCGAATCCTCCGTCGCAGAGGATACGTGGTCGCGCGGGCCGTCCACGCCGGGCCGTTACCTCCGCCGTCCGCCAGCCCGTAGAGTTGGCCGCCGACCCCCCGTGTGGCGCTCACCCTACGAACCTCCCCAGGGCCGGAAGGCAGCAAGGATAAGCAGGCTCTGGCGGGTACGCGGGGGGTCCCTTCATGTCCGGGGCCGCCCGTCTCCGGCGGCGATTGGCGCGAAACGTTGCCGTTGGCGCGATATTTCGCGCCAGTGGCCGTGTAACGCGCCAACCCGGCGGTGGTTGGGACGCGTTGTCGGCCGCCTTGTCGAGCGGCGGCGGGTGTCGGCGGCGTGACATAGGGTCGATGCCGTGACTTCCGCCCCCCCGCCCGCCAGCGCGTCCGCGGCAGTGGGGTCAGTGGCGCTCTATCGCAAGTACCGCTCCGCCACCTTCGCCGAACTCATCGGGCAGGAACACGTCACCGCTCCGTTGTCGCAGGCCCTGACGAGCGGGCGGATCAATCACGCCTACCTCTTCTCCGGCCCACGCGGCTGCGGCAAGACCTCGAGTGCGCGCATCCTGGCCCGCTCGCTGAACTGTGCGCAGGGCCCGACCGCCACTCCGTGCGGTGTCTGCGACTCGTGCAAGGAGCTGGCCCCGAACGGCCCCGGCTCGATCGACGTCATCGAAATCGACGCGGCCAGCCACGGCGGCGTGGACGACGCCCGCGACCTGCGCGAGCGGGCGTTCTTCGCGCCCGTCCGCGATCGGTACAAGGTCTACATCATCGACGAGGCGCACATGGTGACCACGCAGGGCTTCAACGCCCTGCTCAAGCTGGTCGAGGAGCCGCCGGACTTCTTGGTCTTCGTGTTCGCCACCACCGAGCCCGAGAAGGTGCTGACGACGATCCGGTCGCGGACGCATCACTACCCGTTCCGGCTCATCCCGCCCAGCGCGATGCGCGCCCACCTCGAGCGGATCTGCCTGGCCGAGGGCATCACCGTCGAGCCGGCCGTCCTGCCCCTGGTCGTCCGCGCCGGCGGCGGCTCGGCGCGCGACTCGCTGTCGATCCTCGACCAGCTGCTGGCCGGCGCCGGGGCCTGAGGGCGTGACGTACGCGCGGGCCGTCGGGCTGCTCGGCGTCACCGACGACACCCTGCTCGGCGACATGATCGACGCGCTGGCGGTCGGCGACGCGACCGCGGTGTACTCGACCGTCGACCGGGTCGTCGAGGCCGGGCACGATCCGCGGCGCTTCGCCGTCGACCTGCTCGACCGGTTCCGCGACCTGATCGTCTTGGACGCGGTGCCGGACGCGGCCGAACGGGCGCTGATCGAGGCTCCGCAGGACACGCTCGCCCACATGGGCGATCAGGCCGCGCGGATCGGGGGGGCGACCCTGACCCGGTACGCCGAGATCGTGCACACCGCGCTGATCGAGATGCGCGGCACGACGTCTCCGCGGCTGGTGCTCGAGTTGCTGTGCGCCCGCATGCAACTGCCGGACGCGGCCACCGACTCCGCCGCGCTGCTGCAACGCCTCGAACGACTCGAGCGCCGGCAGTCGCTCGACGCAGACTGCCGCGCCCGCGCCCACCGCCGCGCCGGTCCAGGCCGCGCCCGCCGCCCAACCGCGCCGGCCGGCGCCGCGGCCCCAGCCGAGCGAGCCAGCTCCAGCCACGGCAGCTCCAGCCCCGGCAGCTCCAGCCCCGACGGCCGCCGCGCCGACGGTCAGCGCCCCGCCCACTCCCGAACCCGCTCCCGCGCCAGAACCGCCGGTCGATCAGCCGCCGGTCGATCAGCCGCCGGTCGATCGGCCGCCGGCGGCACCCTCGACGCGACGGCACTGCGACGGGTCTGGGACGAGATCCTCGACAAGGTCAAGGCTCAGCCCGGGGGCCGGAGCCCGCGCGCGTTGCTCGACAACGCCCAGGTCTCGCGGGTCGACGGCGAACGCCTGACCCTCTCGATCACCACCGCCGCGCTGGCCAAGATGATGGCCGAAGCCCGCAACACCGACCCGTTGAAGGCCGCACTCACCGCCGTGGTCGGGGGAAGCTGGTCCGTCGACGTCGAGGTGGGCGGCTCACCCGCGGCGGCTGCGCCCGCCGAGCCGGACGTCGAACCGGACGCCGGCCCCGACAGCGCACCTGAGCCCGCCCCGCCGCGTCCGGTGGTCCCGCGACCCGCGGCGGCGCGCCCACCCGAGGAGCGCGAGCAAGGCCCGCGCCCAGCCCGACGCCGACCCCCGCGAGGACACCGACGAGGCGGCCCAGGTGCAGGTCGATCCCGAGGCCGACGCGCTCGACCTGCTGCGCTCGACGTTCGGCGCGCGCCCGATCGACGACTGACAGTCGGTCCCCGCCAGTACGCTGGCGGCAATCATCGAGCGACAACGCGAAGACGACGCACAGAGGAGAACCATGGCCGGGCGCGGTGGTGGGTACGGCGGTCAGCAGCCGAACATGCAGCAGCTGATGAAGCAGGCCCAGAAGATGCAGCAGCAGCTGGCCGAGGCGCAGGCCGAACTCGCCGTCACCGAGGTGTCCGGCACCGCCGGCGGTGGCCTGGTCACGGCCGTCGTCAACGGCGGCGGTGAGCTGCGGTCACTCACCATCGACCCGAAGGCGGTCGATCCCGACGACGTCGAGACCCTGCAGGACCTGATCGTGGCCGCGGTCCGCGACGCCGCGCACAATGCCTCCGAGCTGGCCGAGGCCAAGATGGGCCCGCTCACCGGCGGGTCCGGGCTCGGCATCCCCGGCTTCTGAGCCGGCGGCCGACGAGTAGACGTACCACGTGATGTACGAGGGCGCCGTCCAGGACCTCATCGACGAGCTCGGCCGACTGCCGGGCGTCGGTCCCAAGAGCGCGCAGCGCATCGCGTTCCACCTGCTCGCGGCCGAGTCGACCGACGTCGAACGGCTGGCCGCGATCCTGATCCGGGTCAAGAACGAGGTGCGGTTCTGCCGCATCTGCGGCAACGTCAGCGAGGCCGACGAGTGCCGGATCTGCCTCGATCCGCGCCGCGACCCGTCGGTCATCTGCGTCGTCGAGGAGCCCAAGGACGTCGTCGCGGTCGAGCGCACCCGTGAGTTCCGCGGCCGCTACCACGTGCTCGGCGGTGCGATCAGCCCGATCGACGGCGTCGGCCCCGAGGATCTGCGCATCCGCGAGCTGATGATCAGGCTGCAGGACGGCGTGGTCACCGAGATCATCCTGGCCACCGATCCGAACCTCGAGGGCGAGGCGACCGCCACGTACCTGGCGCGGCTGATCCGACCGATGGAGATCGCAGTCAGCCGGTTGGCCAGCGGGCTGCCCGTCGGCGGCGACCTGGAGTACGCCGATGAGGTCACCCTCGGCCGCGCGTTCTCCGGTCGACGCCGGGTCGACTGAGCATCGAGGGCCCGGCGTTCGGGCCCGAGCCAGCGCTGTGGACCGCGCCACCGGCCGTCCCGCCGGTGCGGCGGCGGCGATCGCGGTACGTGGTCGCGGTGGCCGTCGCGGCGTCCTGTTCGTCGGCGGGGCGGTCTTCGCGGTCGTCGACTACGAGTCTGAGGCCGGTCCGGCCCAGGTGGTCGCGTCCTACTTCCACGCGGTCGCGGACGGCGATGCCGAAGCCGCGCTCGGCTACGGCGATGTGCCGGCCGGCGATCGGTCCTATCTCACCGCCGACGTGCTGCGCGCTCAACTGGCCAACGGCTCGATCCACGCGATTCAGACGAGCCGAGCCGCCGGCGGCCGGGTCGACGTGAGCTACCAGCTCGGCGGCCGCACGATCGACGATGTCGTGGGCGTGGTCAAGCGCGACGGGCGATGGCGGCTGGCGGCCAGTGCCGTGCGGACGTCGGTGTCGCTGGCCGACGCCGAGCAGCGGGCCGAGTTCGCCGGCGCCGCTGTCCCGACCGACCAGCCGTTGCTGTTTCCCGGAGCCGCTGCCGATCCGCTTCGACACCCCGTCGCTGGAGTTGGCGCCGGGCGCCGCGGTCGCCGTTCTCGGGCGTCGACGACGACGTCGCTTGCCGGTCGCGGTGAGCGCCGGCTGGTCAGAACGCGGTCGAGGCCGCGACTCAAGGCGGCGCTGACCGCGTGCGTCGCGTCGGCCAGCTCCCGCGGCGCTGTGCCCGGTGCCGGTCGCGACCGGGGTCCGCGCGGTGCCGGCCAGCCTGCACGGCACGATCGTCGGGACGCCCACGATCCGGGCCACGGTGGCGCCCGAGGCCACCGGCAAGCTGTCGATCAGCGGCTCGATGACCGTCGATGGCAGCTTATCAGAGCCTGGACTACCAGAACCAGGCCATCGGTCAAGACCGGGTCGGTGACGGTGACTCGTTCACGGCGTGGGACTACGCCACCGACCCGACCAAGATCGTCTGGTCCACGTCGTGAGGCGCCGGCTGGTCGCGCTCGCCGCCTGCGGGCTGGTGCTGGTGCCGGCGACGCCCGCGTTCGGCACGCCCGGCCCGGCGGCGGCGCCCGAGTATTGGTTCGACACGTGGAACGTCCCGTCGCTGTGGACGCAGGGGGCGGACGGTCGCGGCATCACGATCGCCGAGATCGACAGCGGCGTGAACGCCCAGCTCCCGCAGCTGGCCGGCAAGCTCCTGCGCCGGCACCGACTACGGGCCCAAGGGCGGCAACGGCCAGACCGATCACGAGATCGACCCGTTCGGGCACGGCACCGCGATGGCGTCGATCATGGTCGCCAACGCCGGCCCGTTCGGCATCGAGGGGCTGGCGCCGAGCGCGCGCATCCTGCCGATCGCCGTGCCGCTCGCCGGGACCGACGACGCCGGCGGCGACGATCACCTGGCCGAGGCGATCCGGTACGCCGCCGATCACGGCGCCAAGATCATCAACATGTCGGTCGGCGAGACGCGCGACCCCGCGTCCGATCCGTTGCCGTGCGACCCGGCCGAACAGCTCGCCGTGACCTACGCGGTGTCCAAGGGCGCGATCCTCATGGCCGCCGGCGGCAACAGCGGGACCAGCGGCAGCCCGGTCGAGGATCCCGGCGTCTGCATCGGCGTCGTGTCGGTCGGCGCGGTCGACTCGAGCGGGACGGTGGCCGACTTCTCGTCCCGTCACGGCTACACCGCCCTGGTCGCGCCGGGCGTCAACATCCCGTCGCTCGGACGAGTCGCCGGCACCGCCTATCACGGCGAGGGGACGAGCCAGGCCACCGCGATGGCGTCGGCGGCGGTCGCCCTCGTGTGGTCGAAGTTCCCGCACGCTGACCAACCAGCAGGTGCTCGCGCGCGTGTTCGCCACCCTCGACGACCCGCACGCGACCCGCGATCCGGCCTACGGCTTCGGCGAGATCAACCCGCTGCGCGCGATCACCGAGGACGTTCCCGAGCACCGCCACCGAGCCGGTCGATCTCGGCGGCGGCGCCGTTCGTCGCCGTGCAGAGCGCCCAGGCCGCCGACCCCGTTGCCCGCGCCGCTGCCGGCCAAGACCGCGGCCGCCCCGCCCGGGCAGTTCGTCGCCGCCTCCGGCACCGGCTCGGCTCACGCCGCGGATCATCATCGGCGTCGATCGTCAGCGCGCTCGGGCTGATCGCCCTGCTGCTGGTGCTGCGTGCTCGGCCGTGCGCACCGGCCCGAGGTCAGCGGTCGCGGCTGAACCGGTTGAGCGCGCTGATCACTCCGCGCAGCGAGGCCTGGACGATCGACTCGCTGATCCCGACGCCCCAGAGCACCCGGTCGCCGATCTCGATCTCTAGGTAGCTGGCCGCCTCGGCGTCGCGCCCGGCGGTGAGCGCGTGCTCGGCGTAGTCGAGCACCCGGACGTTCAGGCCACCGAAGCCGAGGTCGACCGCCGACAGCGCCGAGCAGAACGACGCGATCGGGCCGTTGCCGACGCCGGTCAGCTCGTGCTCGACGCCGAAGGCGCGGACGGTCGTCGCGATCCGGTCGATGCCGTCGTCGGTCGTCGAGCTGAACTTGATCAACTCGAAGTCGGTGCCGTCGAGGTATTCGGCCGCGAAGATCTTCCACATCTCGGCGGCGTCCACCTCGCCGCCCTCGCCGTCGGTGTGGCGCTGGATCACCTGGCTGAACTCGATCTGCAGTCGCCGCGGAAGGTCGAGCTTGTGCTCGGTCTTCATGATGTAGGCGACGCCGCCCTTGCCCGACTGCGAGTTGACGCGGATCACCGCCTCGTACGAGCGGCCGACGTCCTTGGGGTCGATCGGCAGGTACGGGATGTCCCACGGCATCTCGCCCACGGGCAGGCCGGCGTCCTTCGCGTCCCGCTCGAGCGCGTCGAAGCCCTTCTTGATCGCGTCCTGGTGCGAACCCGAGAACGACGTGTAGACCAGGTCGCCGACGTAGGGGTGCCGCTCGTGCACGCCGATGCGGTTGCAGTACTCGACGGTGCGGCGGATCTCGTCCAGGTCGCTGAAGTCGATCTGCGGATCGATGCCCTGGCTGAACAGGTTCAGGCCCAGGATGACCAGGTCGACGTTGCCCGAGCGCTCGCCGTTGCCGAGCAGGCAGCCCTCGACGCGGTCGACACCGGCCAGCAGCGCCAGCTCCGAGTCGGCCACGGCCGTCCCGCGATCGTTGTGGGTGTGCACCGACAGCGCGATGAACTCGCGGCGCGAGAGGTTGCGCGACATCCACTCGATCTGGTCGGCGTAGACGTTGGGCGTCGAGCGCTCGACAGTGCACGGCAGGTTCAGCACGATCTCGCGATCGGCGTCGGGCTGCCAGACGTCCATGACCGCCTCGCAGATCTCGAGGCGAGAAGTCGAGCTCGGTGTCCATGAAGATCTCGGGGGAGTACTCGAGGCCGAAGTTCGAATCCGCCAGGTAGTACTCGGCGTTCTTCATGATCGCGCGTATGCCGTCGACGGCCACCGCCTTGCACTCGTCGCGCCCGTCGCCGCCGAAGCCGAAGACGGTCTTGCGAAACACCGGCGCCGCCGCGTTGTACATGTGGACGGTCGCGTTCTTCGCCCCGACGAGCGACTGGACGGTGCGCTCGATCAGCTCCTCGCGGGCCTGCGTCAGTACCGAGATCGTCACGTCGTCGGGGATGCGGTTGGACTCGATCAGCTCCCGGACGAAGTCGAAGTCGGTCTGCGACGCGGCCGGGAAGCCGACCTCGATCTCCTTGTAGCCCATCCGGACGACGAGGTCGAACATCGCGCGCTTGCGGGCGACGTTCATCGGGTCGATCAGGGCCTGGTTGCCGTCGCGCAGGTCGGTCGAGAGCCACCGCGGCGCCTGGGTGATCGTCTTGGTCGGCCACTGCCGGTCGGGCAGTTCGACCGCCGGGAACGCGCGGTAGCGATGGCACGGCATTGCTGAGGGTTTTTGCTTGTTCATCTGGGCTCGGTCTCCATGATCGAAAGGGGAGGTCGGCACAGCAGAACGGCCCGCGACGAGGGGCCGACCGGTTTTAGAACCAGGCCTCGTCGCGGCCGCGAAGAAGCAGCGCGCGCATCATGGTGCGACCAGACTAACCTACGTCGCGTGAAGTTCACCGCGCCGCTGGAGTTGCATGGCAAGACGGCCACCGGGATCACCGTGCCCGAGGACGTCGTCACCGCCCTCGACGCGGGTCAGCGCCCGGCCGTGAACGTGACGATCAACGGCTACACCTACCGCAGCACCATTGCGCGGATGCGCGGCGTCTTCCTGCTGCCGCTCAGCGCCGAGAACCGGGCCGGCGCCGGCGCCCAGGCTGGTGACGTGCTCGAGATCGAGGTGACGCTCGACGACCAGCCACGGGTTCTCGAGGTGCCACCCGACCTCGCCGCGGCGCTGGACAAGGACCCGCAGGCCAAGGCGTTCTTCGAGAGTTTGTCCTACAGCAACCAGCGCTGGCACACCCAGCAGGTGGACGGCGCGAAGACCGACGCCACTCGTGAGCGCCGCGTGGCCAAGTCGATCGAGGTCCTCCGGGCGGGCAAGAAGCCGTGACTCGAACGGTCAGCGGCGTCTGAGCAGCGCCTTCACCGCGATGTCGGTGCCGCGGTCGAGGGGCGTGGGTTGGGGCTCGACACGGGTCGTGACCTCTTCGGGCTTGCGCTCTTGGGAATCCTGCTTTTCCTCGCCCATGCGCCGAGCATGACCTACGGCGATTAAGGATCGATGACTTCGCTGTTGCGCTCAGGCGTCGAGTTCGGCCCGGAGCTGGGCGGCCTTCTTGCGGCGACCAGGAATGGCGTACGGCGCCTTGGTCCGGATCTCGCTCATCGTCCGGCGAGTGATCGCGATGGCCGACTCGTCCGGCTTGCCGCCCGCGGGTTCGAAGAACTCGATGGCGATCTTGGGACGTTTGGGGAAGCGCACGATGTCGACCGCGCCGGTGATGGCGACGCAGACGACCACCGCCTCGGGAACCGTCGTCGCGAGACGCCCCGCTCCGCTGAGCGCCCGCAGCGCCTTGCCGCGCGAGATGGTGCCCTCAGGGAACACGCCGATACACGCACCGGCCCGGAGCTGATCGATGGCCGCCGACATCGCCGTGACGTCGCCCCGGCCGCGTTCGATCGGGATCTGGCCCATGCCGTCCAGCACCCAGGCGACCGCCTTGTTCTTCCAGAGCGAGGACTTGGCGAGCGCGCGGACCTGACGGCGGGGCATCGCCGCGACGCCGACCACCAGCGGATCCCACATGCTGTCGTGGTTGGCGAAGATCAACAGCGGCCCGGTTGCCGGCAGCACGTCCACGCCGGTGACCTCGAGCCGCCCCCACCAGCGCACGATCGGCGTCGCGATGGCCATGACCACCCGGTAGGCGGGCGTGATCCGCTCGGTGCTCACGAGACCATCATCGACCGTCACGCGCGACTTTGTACGGGGCGGCCTGGGCGAGCGGTTTGACCACGAGCAGATCGATGTCGACGTGCGGGGGACGGGTGACGACGAAGGCGATGCAGTCGGCAATGTCCTCGGCGGTGAGCGGGTTCGCGACGCCGGCGTACACCCGATCGGCCGCGTCCGCGTCGCCGCGCATCCGGGTGAGCGCGAACTCCTCGGTCTGCACCATCCCCGGGGCGATCTCGCTGATCCGGATCGGCCGGCCGTTCAGTTCGAGGCGCAGCGTCTCGGCGATGACGGACGCGCCGTGCTTGGCCGTCGTGTACCCGCCGCCACCCTCGTACACGAGGTGCCCGGCAATCGAGCCGGTGATCACTATGTGCCCACCGCCCCCGCGTTCGAGGGCCGGCAGCAGTGCTTGGGTCACCCGCAGCACGCCGAGGACGTTCGTGTCGTACATGCGCTGCCAGTCGGCCGGGTCGGCCCTCTCGATCGGTTCGGTGCCGATCGCGCCGCCGGCGTTGTTGATCAGTACCGCGACGTCGTCCAGTCGCGCGGCCAGGGCCGCCACCGACTCCGCGGACGTGACGTCCAGTTCGACGGCCGAGATCCGTTCGTGGTCCGCGGCCAGCTGCTCCAGCCGGTCGAGCCGGCGTGCGGCGGCCACCACGTCGTACCCCTCGTCCGCGAGTCGGCGCGCGGTGGCGGCCCCGATCCCGCTGCTGGCTCCGGTGACGACGGCGGTCCCTCTCATGTCCGGCGATTCTGCCTGGCTGACCCGGGACGGGCGGTATCGGGGGCCGATCGGGCAGGATGGGGGTATGTCTGGGACGGGTCTGCCGCACCGGGTCGCGATGTTGTCGGTGCACACATCACCGCTCGACCCCCCTGGCGGAGGCGACGCCGGCGGCATGAACGTCTACGTCGTCGAGACCGCCAAGCGGCTGGCCGACGCGGGCGTCGCCGTCGAGATCTTCACCCGCGCCACGTCCAGTGAGCTCGACCCGGTGGTCGAGATGCATCCCGGCGTGCTCGTCCGCAATGTCACTGCCGGGCCGTTCGAGGGACTGGGCAAGGCCGATCTGCCGGCCCAGTTGTGCGCGTTCACCTCGGCCGTCCTGCGGGCCGAGGCCTATCACGACCCCGGCTGGTACGACGTGATCCACTCGCACTACTGGCTGTCGGGACAGGTGGGCTGGCTGGCGCGCGATCGGTGGGGCGTGCCGCTCGTCCACTCGGCCCACACACTGGGCAAGGTCAAGAACGCCGCGCTCGCCGACGGCGACAGCCCCGAGCCGTTGTCGCGGATCGTCGGCGAGGAGCAGGTGGTGGCCGAGGCCGATCGGCTCATCGCGTCGACGTCGGACGAGGCCCACGAGCTGATCGAGCACTACGGCGCCGATCCCGCCTTGATCGAGACCGTGCCGCCCGGCGTCGATCTCGAGATGTTCACGCCCGGCCCGCGCGACACGGTGCGCCGCCGGTTGGGCATCGCCGACGGACGAGACGATGCTGCTGTTCGTCGGTCGCATCCAGCCGCTGAAGGCGCCGGATCTGCTGTTGCGAGCGGCGGCGCTGTTGCCCGGGCGCGCGCACGTCGTCGTGCTGGGCGCGCCGAGTGGCAGTGGGCTGGCCGAGCCGCGGTGGCTCGAGCAGCTGGCCGGCGAACTCGGGCTCGGCGATCGCGCCCACTTCGTCGCGCCGGTCGCTCGCGACGGGCTCGCCGAGTACTACCGCGCCGCGGACCTGACCGTGGTGCCCAGCTACAACGAGTCGTTCGGGCTGGTCGCGCTCGAGTCCCTGTCGTGCGGCACTCCGGTCGTGGCCGCCGCCGTCGGGGGGCTGCCGACCGCCGTCGGACCGGCCGGACTTCTGGTCGGGTCGCACGATCCGCTCGACTGGTCGCGCGCGATCGCGTCGTTGATGGACGACCCGGGCCGGCGGGCGGCCCTGGCGGCCCGGGCCCGTGGGCACGCGGCCGAGTTCTCGTGGGACCGCACCACCGAGGGACTGCTCGACGCGTACGCCAAGGCGGCCGCGACGATGGCGGCCCGCCCGGTCGACGACCGGCGGCGGCCGTGAACGCCGACGAGATCGAGCAGCTGCTGCGCGACGGCGACTTCGAGTACACGCGCCCGGATGCGCACACGCTCGGCGTCAACCTTCCTGGTGAGCGGCGGCTCAAGACGACGTGCTGGCTGACCGTCGGCGATCACGGCGTCGCGATCGAGGCGTTCGTCGTGCGCAAGCCCGATGAGAACGCCGAGGCCGTCAACACCTGGTTGTTACGGCGCAACGCCCGGATGTACGCGGTGTCGTGGTCGCTCGACGACTCCGGTGACATCTACCTGACCGGCCGCGTCTCGCTCGATTCGATGTCGGCCGACGAGCTCGACCGGATCCTCGGGGCGGTTCTCGAGTACGCCGACGGCTCGTTCAACTACTTGCTGCAGCTGGGCTACGGCTCGGCGATCCGCCGCGAATGGGCCTGGCGGGTCAAGAACGATCAGCCACTGGCAAATCTCGAGGCGTTCCGCTCGTTCGCCCAGAGCCCGAGCGACGGCTGACGAAGGGCAACTGACGCTCCGGCGACGGGGTAACGATCAGAACTCGCTGGCTTGCCATCCACGTCGCGGTGGGTCACGATCATGCGTCAGGTAAATTCTTCGTTAGGAATCATTGTGCGGCGCTGCATCGCGTATGTCTTGACGACCGCCAGCGTCGTGGCCGGGATGGTCGTTCTCGCGACTCCGCAGTCGTCGGCAGCCGTCGCGACCCCATCCGGGGTCGTCAAACCGATCCTGCCGACGCGAGTGGTCGATACCCGAAGCGGTCTCGGTGGCGACACGCTCATGCCGGGTGACACGTTCATCCTGCAGGTGACCGGGCAAGGACAGGTGCCAGATTCAGGAGTGGCCGCCGTCCTCGCGACCGTGACCGTGACCGATCCGGAGTCACCGGGCTATCTCACCGCCTGGGCCGGCGATTCACCGATGCCTGTCGCGTCGAACCTGAACTTCTCGCCCGGGCAGACGGTCGCGAACACTGCGCTGATTCCGGTGGCCGCCGACGGCACGATCGCCTTCTACAACGGATCGGCGGGCACGACCGATCTGATCGTTGATCTCACTCAATACATCACCGCCGGTGACACCGCCGCACCTGGGGGAGTCGTCAGTCTGCCACCCGCGCGGATCCTCGACACCCGGGCTTCGGCCACGTCAGTCGTTGGCGCCGACGCGATCCTCAACGTCCCGGTTCTCGGCCACGGCGGGATTCCTTTGTCCGGAGTCTCCGCCGTCGTTCTCAACATCACCGTCACCGCGCCGTCTGATTTTGGCTACATCACGGCTTGGGCTCACGGAACACCGCGACCCAACACCTCCAACGTCAACTTCGTCCCGAGTCAGACCGTTCCCAACTTCGCGGTGGTACCGGTCGGGTCCGACGGCAGCGTGGATCTGTACAACGGTTCTCTCGGTGACAGTGACCTGCTTGCCGACGTGGCGGGCTACGTGGTGTCGGGTTCAGCAGCCAGCCCTGGCGCGCTCACGTCACTTGCGCCCGCGCGCCTGCTGGATACACGGTCTGGCAGCGGCGGAACGGTTGTTCCATCCGGCGGCACGCTCAGCGTGTCGGTTCTCGGCCGTGGGGGACTGCCCGCCTCGGACGTCGCCGCCGCCGTCTTGAACGTGACCGTGACTCAACCGCAGACCTCCGGCTACCTGACCGCCTGGTCGGACACCGGCAGCAAACCGATGTCGTCCAATCTGAACTTCGACGCCGGCCAGACGGTCGCCAACGCGGTCGTCGTCTCGGTCGGCGGTGACGGCAAGATCGACCTCTTCAACGGCTCGGGTGGCACCGTGCAGATCGTGGCTGACGCCTTCGGCTACACGACCGCGGTTGCCTCGTTGACTTGGTCCGCGCCCAAGATGATCGATCCGCCCGGCGGATCTCCTATGGCGATTTCCTGTCCGACCGAGACTTTTTGCGCGGCGGTAGATCAATCCCGCTCGATGGTGACCTTCAACGGCGCCACCTGGAGCACGCCGGTGTATATCAACGCCGCTGCATCCCTCGAATCGGTGTCGTGTGTGTCGGCGTCGTTCTGCGTTGCCGTCGATGACTGGGGATACGCGTACACCTACGACGGATCGACGTGGGCGAAGGGCACCTCCATCTCCCAGCACGTCCTGCTTTCCGTATCGTGCGCGTCCCAGAGCTTCTGCGTCGCGGTCGACACCGGGGGTAACGCAATTCGCTTCTCGAGCGGAGTCTGGGCAGCGCCGGTGACGCTTGGTGGCTTTCTCACGGCGGTGTCCTGCCCGTCCACATCCTTCTGCATGGCGGTCGACGATTCATCCTCCCAGACGCCATGGACTTTCAATGGGGCAACGTGGTCCGCGACGTCCACGCTCGCCCTCACGGGCGGCGTCAACGGGCTCTCGTGCCTATCGAGCGTTCACTGCGTCGCCTCGTCCGGCGTCCCGGGGTCGGTGACCACCTACGACGGGACGACCTGGTCCTCTCCGGTCACGCTCGACGCGTCCGGCGAGCTGGACTCGATTTCCTGCCCGTCGACGACGTTGTGCGTCGCCGCCGACGACACAACCGGATCGGTGTACGTCATGGCGGGCGACGTGTGGTCGGAGTCGTCTCTGTTCAGCGGACAGTCGCGGCTCTCAATCAGTTGCGTGTCCGACGCGTATTGCGTGGCGATCTCGTGGAGTGGTGGGTCGGCGTGGACGTTCAACGGCACGACGTGGTCGGCGCCGGTAGCGGCTGATCCATTCGTCGGCCAGCCGCTCGCGGTCTCGTGCGCGTCATCCAGTATGTGTGTCGTTATCGATGGAGCAGGCCGAGCGTTGAGGTACGACGGCACCAGTTGGTCGACACCAGTGCTGGTTGATCCGGACGACATGAACCTTCTTTCGTGTCCGACCACGACATTCTGTCTTGCCGTGGACTACTACGGTCGGGCGAGCATGTTCGACGGGACGTCGTGGTCGGCACCCGCGTCGCTCGGCGATGACGCCCAACCGGCTGCGGTGTCGTGCTCGTCGGCCGACTTCTGTGTTGTCGCGGATGTCAACGGGAGAGTCTTCACGTTCGACGGCCACTCGTGGGGTCCTCCCGAGTACATCGCGCAGGGCTACGGCAGCCCAACCTCCATGTCGTGCTTCTCGTCGACATCGTGTCTGGCAATGGACCAATATGGGGACCAGTTCGTCTACGACGGCACCGCGTGGCAGCCATGGCCGGGCGATATCCCCCCCGATGACGGCCGGGTGCTGCGAGGCGCCTCGTGCGTTTCCCAGTACTTCTGTGTTGGTCTCGCTTCCACCAATCTTTCTGTCCATACCTTCGACGGAGCATCGTGGTCGCCCCCGGCGTACTCCGTTAGTGCCGACGCTGTGTCGTGCGTGTCGGATACGTTCTGCATGGACGTAACGGACCCGGGGCCGGACGACGTGGCCTATACGTTCGATGGCTCCGACTGGTCGCCCGCGCAAGCCCTTGGCCCGGCGACGGGAATGCGCGCGGTCTCGTGCCCGAACACCGGTTTCTGTGTGGCGATCGACGGCACCGGCTACGTGTACGTCACCAACTGACTGCGGCGGCGACGACTGACCAGCGACACCGGAACGGTCAGTACGGCCGCCACGATGAACGACAGCGCCGACGCGCTCATCCACGACTGCGGGGTGAAGTGCAGCCAGCTGTCGATGTGCGTCCACCAGCTGACCCACCACGTGATCGAGCCCGGGTTGATCAACTGATAGGCCGCGAAGCCGAACAGCCACGGCACCACCATCGCCCAGCGGGTCGGCGAGTTCTCGGAGAAGTCCCAACGGTGCCGGCCGTCGAAGCCGTAGTAGTCGACGGCGAACACCGCGAACATCGGGATGAACACCGACCCGATGAGGTAGAGGAAGTTCTGGTAGTCGCCGATGCCCAGCCAGAGCGCGATCACGGTCGCCAACCCGCCGATGACGACGGCGAGAACGCGGCGGTCGGCGAGTGGCCGCAGGTTCTGCACCGACACTGCCGTCGAGTACACATTGGCGAACGACTCGTCCAGCTCGCGCAGGACCAAGATCGCGAACGGCAACCAGCCGAGCGGCACCGCGGTGAACGCGCGGAACATCACCGTGTGACTGTCGTTGTCGTCGGTCACGACGGTCGACAGAGCGAGCAGACCGAGCGAGTAGTAGGCGATCTGGGTGATCGAATAGCCGATGTAGGAACCCCAGAAGGCGCCCTTCGCGGTGCGCGAATGCCGGCTGTAGTCGGCGGACAGCGGGACGAACGAGACCGACACTGCGAGCACCGCGTCGGCCGCCAGCCAGAAGCCCGACCATGAACCGTGGTTGAGCGCCGGCAGCGGGTGGCGGGCGAACTGGACGAAGAAGTATCCGCTCGACAGCACCACGGCGACGAGCGCGTACTTGCGCAGCGTCCGGACGAAACCGAGTGGCCTGAGGGCCAGGACGGTGGTCAGGACGCCGGCGATCACGACGTAGGGCCAGTGGACGTTCCACGGCAGCAGCACCTCGGCGGCCGTGGCGATCACGACCAGTTCGAACACGCCCCACCCCAGACACTGCAGCAGGTTCAGGACGGTCGGCAGGTACGACAACTTGGTGCCGAACAGCCCTCTCAGCAGCACCATTGCCGGGTGCCCGGTCTGGGCGCCGGGCACCGCCGACAGCGACAGCAGCAAGGTGCCGACGAGCGTGCCCACGACGACCGCGACGAACGCGCCGACCAAAGACAGGGGCCTCGTGCCGGCGGGCGCCAGCACGTAGGCCGCGTAGGCGGGGCCCAACAGGCTGACGCCGAGATTTCCCCACAGCGCGAGTTGGTCGACGACGCCGAGGGTGCGCGGTGGCGGATCGGCCAGCGTGGCGCCGACCTCGGCGGAATCGTTCGGACGGACGACAGTGCTGGCCATCGCTAGCTCCCTACGCCGGCATTACCCGGACAGGTTCGGCGGTCGGCGACGCCTTAGTCGCCCTCTCAGCCCGGTTGTCCGAGCTCCCGCGGTGTGGTGACCCAACTATAGAACGGCCATTCCTTCGGTCGGCGACGAGGCTTCGGCGTGGAAGCGTCGGGGGATGCGTCCCGCCCCGCGGGCAAGCCGGCCCGCGACGACGGCCGCCGCCATCGCCTCGGCCATCTGGCGGGGCTTCTGGGCCCGGGTGACCGCGCTCGCCAGCAGCACGGCGTCGCAGCCGAGTTCCATCGCGAGCGCGGCGTCGGACGCGGTGCCGATCCCGGCGTCCAGCACCACCGGCACCGTGGCTTCGGCGACGATCATCTCGATGTTGTGGGGGTTGCGGATGCCCAAGCCGCTGCCGATGGGCGCACCGAGTGGCATGACGGCGACACAGCCGGCTTGCTGCAGACGACGGGCCAGTACCGGGTCGTCGTTCGTGTACGGCAGGACCTGGAACCCTTTGGCGACAAGGGATTGAGCCGCATCGAGCAGCTCGATCGGGTCCGGCAGCAAGGTGCGCTCATCGGCAACCACTTCGAGTTTCACCCAGTCGGTCTGCAGCGCCTCGCGCGCGAGCTGAGCGGTCAGCACCGCCTCATGGGCGGTACGGCAGCCGGCGGTGTTGGGCAGGATGAGCACGCCGTGGCGATCGAGGACGTCGATGATCGAGCCGCTGATCGTCGCGTCGACCCGGCGCATCGCGACGGTGCACATCTGCGTTCCCGACGCCTGGACGACGTCGTCGATCACCTGCATGCTCGGCGCGCCGCCGGTGCCCATGATCAACCGGGAGTGGAACGGCTTGCCGGCGATGATCAGCTCGTCGTCCATCTCAACCTCCCTGGACCGCGGTCAGGATCTCGACCGTCTGGCCGTCGGTGAGTTCGAAGATCGGCCACTGGCTGCGCGGGACGACTTCGCCGTCGACCGCGGCGGCGCTTCCGCGCGGCACCGACTCGAGCAGCTCGGCCAGTGTGATCGCACTCGACTCCTGGGGGTCTCCGTTGACAGTGATGATCATGCAGGCACTCCGGTCGCGAATCGGTCGGGCTGGAACGGCAGTAGCGCGGGCGGCAGTTCGCCGTCGAAGATCAGTTCGGCCACGGCGTCGGCCGTGACCGGAGTCAGCAGCACCCCGTTGCGATAGTGCCCGGTCGCGATGATCACGCCGTCGACTGCCCGTCCCACGATCGGTGCGTTGTCGGGCGACCCGGGCCGCAGCCCCGTGTTGACCTCGACCAGTTCTGCCTCACCGACGGCGGGCACGAGCGACTGGGCGTCGCGCAGCAGTTCGTACACGGCCCCGGCCCGAGGGTGATCGTCGAAGCCGGCCTCGTCGGAGGAGGCGCCGATCACGATCGTCCCGTCGGCGCGGGGAACCAGATAGACGGGCGAGCCCTTGACACTGCCTCGGACGACGCGCGACAGCAGCGGGGCCGACGCGTGGACGCGGACGGTCTGACCCTTCACGGGGCGCACCGGCGCGTCCGCACGCACCAGGGACGACCACGCTCCGGCGGCGACGACGACGTGATCGGCGCCGATCGTGCGTCCGTCGTCGAGGTCGACCTCGTGCGCGCGGGCCCCGATGGCGTGAGCGGCGACGATCGATGCGCCGGCGAGCAACGCTTCGTGAAGCCGGCGAGCGTCGACCGAATGATCGCCCGCGGCCACCAGCCCGCCAGGAAGCCCCGGCGCCAACAGCGGTTCCAACCGGCGCGCGTCCTGACCCGACACCAGTTCGGAGTCGAGCCCGAACGACTGCTGGAGCTCGTGCAGATCGCGCAGCGCGGCCAGGTCGGCGCCGTCCCAGGCCAAAGAGAGCGTGCCGGTGGGCCGGTATCCGACCGGCCGCCCGGTCTCCTGTTCGAGCTCGGCGACGAAGGCGGGATAGCGAGCCGCCGACTCGACGCTGAGCCCGAGCAGCGCGTCCTCGCCGTAGTGCAACTCGGTCACCGGCGCCAGCATCCCGGCGGCGGTCCGCCACGCGCCGCGGTTCGGATCGGGATCGACGATCGTGACCGTCGCGCCGCGTTGGCGGCAGCGCCAGCCGATGGCCAGGCCGATCAGCCCGCCTCCGACGATGATCACCTTGGTGCTCACGCAAACGCTCCCTCGCGCCGGTACTAACCGGATCAGGTTCGACGGTCGGCTGACGACTCAGCCCTCTCAGCCCATTGGGCTCCCGTGCGCCGATCACACTACGCTCGCCGCGTGCCCGACTCCCGAGCCCTATTGGCCGACGCCCGCCTCTACCTCTGCACCGATTCGCGTAGTCGTCAGGGCGATCTGCCCGATTTCCTGGATGCCGTCCTGCGCGCCGGGGTCGACATCGTGCAACTGCGAGAGAAGGGGCTGGAGGCCCGCGAGGAACTGCGGTTGCTCGACGAGTTCGCGGCGGCGGCTGCGCGGCACGGCAAGTTGTTCGCGGTCAACGACCGGGCGGACGTGGCGCTCGCCGCCGGCGCGCCGATCCTGCATCTCGGCCAGGACGACCTGCCGGTGCCGCTCGCGCGACGGATCCTCGGCGCGGACGTCGATCATCGGCCGGTCGACCCATTCGGCTGCGCAGGCGGCCGCGGCCGAAACCGAGGACGGCGTCGACTACTTCTGCGTCGGGCCGACGTGGATCACGCCGACCAAGCCCGGCCGCCCCGCCGCGGGGGTGCCGTTGCTGGCGACGGTGGCCGGGTACGCCCGGCGCGCGTGGTTCGCGATCGGCGGCATCGAGTCGCTCGACCGCCTCGACGAGGTGATCGCTCAGGGAGCCCGACGCGCCGTCGTGGTCCGCGCCATCACCGAGGCCGACGACCCGGGCGCGGCGGCAGCGGCGTTCGCCGCCCGGCTGCGCTGATTTTGGAGTACTTGCCGCGCTATTCGTCGTGAACACCCCAAAATCAGGGCAGGTCGTGGACGCGCCAGAACTGCCCGACCGGCCCGAGCCCGGCACCGAGCGTGAACGAGTCGGCGACGGCGCCGGTGATGAACCACTTTCCGAAGCCGACCGCGTCGGGCACGCTCAGCCCGCGAGCGAGCGCCGAGCAGGTCGCCGCGGCCAGTGTGTCGCCCGAGCCGTGCGTGTGGACGCTGCCGTGCCGTGGTGAGCTGAGCTCGATCATCTCGCTGCCGTCGGTGAGCAGATCGATCGCGAGTGGCCCGTCGAGGTGGCCGCCCTTGATCAACGCCCACTTCGGCCCGAGCGCGAGCATCGCATCGGCGGCGCGCCGCATGTCCGTGGTCGACTCGACGGTGACGCCGGTGAGTAGTTCGATCTCACCGAGGTTGGGGGTCACCACGGTGGCCAGCGGCAGGATCAGCTCGCGCAGGGCGTCGATGGCATCGGGGCGCAGCAGCGGATCGCCGTGCTGCGAAGCCGCAACAGGATCGACGACGAAGGCGGGGATGCCGAGCCGCCGGACCGTCGCCGCCACCGCCTCGATGATCGCCGCCGAGGCAAGCATGCCGGTCTTGGCCGCGTCGACGCCGATGTCCGAGACCACCGACTCGATCTGCTCGGCAACCGCGTGCGGCGGCAGCTCGTAGAAACCCTGGACGCCGAGCGAGTTCTGCACGGTCACCGCAGTGATGGCCGACATCCCGTGGACCCGGCAGGCGAGGAACGTCTTGAGGTCGGCCTGGATGCCGGCGCCACCTCCCGAATCCGAGCCGGCGATGGTCAGCGCGCGGGGCGGCCCGGTCGGCGTCGTCACGATGCAAGTATCCGTGACTACGTTTGACGCGTGACCATGATCATTCCTGCCCGCTTCAACGGCCCGGCCACCTCGGGCAATGGCGGGGTGACGGCGGGGCGGCTCGCGCTGGCGCTCGACCCGATTGCGCCCGTGCGGGTCACCCTGCTCAAGCCGCCCCCGCTCGACGTGCCGATGGCGCTGACTCGCGTGGACGGCACGGTGACGGCGACCGTGGACGGCGTCGACATCGCCCGGGCCGAGCGGGCCGACCAGGTGGGCGAGCCGGTCGAGCCGGTGGACTTTCCCGACGCGGTGATGGCGGCTGCGCGCTACGACGGGCTGAACGGACATCCGTTCCCCACCTGCTTCGTCTGCGGCACCGCGCGTCCCGACCGCGACGGGCTCGAGGTGTTCGCGGGGCCGGTCGGCGACGATGTGTATCGAACGGCGGCTCCCTTCGTCCCGCGACCCGAGCACACCGCCGATGCGCATCACGCCGGGATCGGAACGCACATCGGGCCGGATCTGGTGTGGGCGGCCCTGGACTGCCCGGGCGGCTGGGCCATCGGCTTGCCGGAGCGACCGGCCGTGCTCGGCCGGATGACCGCGCAGGTCGTCGATGTACCAGCGGTCGGCGAGCACTGCGTGGTGGTCGGCGTCCTCGACGGCCGCGAGGGCCGCAAGGCGTTCACCCGCACCACGGCCTACGGGGCGGACGGCCGCGAGCTGGGGCGCGCCGCGGCGACGTGGATCGAGATCAGCCGCCCGTAGTTTCGCTCCACTTGCGTAGCGGAATGGTCGGTGCTTTAATAGCGATACGCAGCCGTATCGATATTGGAGTGAACGTGGACGAGAAGACGATCCAGAGCCGGCGCTGGGGAATCCTGGCCGTACTGGTGCTGTGCCTGCTCGTGGTGATCCTCGACAACACGATCTTGAACGTCGCGTTGAAGACGATCCAGCAGGATCTGAACGCTTCGCAGAGCCAGATGCAGTGGGCCGTCGACAGCTACGCGCTCGTCTTCGCCGGACTGCTGATCACGGGCGGCGTGCTCGGTGACCGACTCGGCCGCAAACGGGTGTTGATCTTCGGCATGGCCGCCTTCGGCACGACCTCGGCGCTCTGCTCGTTCGCTTCGTCACCCACCGAGCTGATCTTGTTCCGTTCGTTGATGGGCATCGGCGCCGCGGCCGTCCAGCCGCAGACGCTCTCGATCATCCAGAACGTCTTCGAACCGAAGGAGCGCGGCAAGGCGATCGGCATCTGGGCCGGTGCGTCGGGTATGGCGATCGCGCTCGGCCCGATCGTCGGCGGCGTACTGCTCAAGTACTTCTGGTGGGGCTCGGTGTTCCTGGTCAACGTCCCGATCGTGATCGTCGGCCTGATCGCGATCTTCGTGATGGTGCCCGACTCGAAGGACCCGCGGCCCGGACGAATCGACCCGACCGGAGTCGTGCTGTCGATGGTCGCGCTGGTTTCGCTGGTCTACGGCGTGATCGAGGGCGGCAACAGCAACGACTGGCTGCGCTGGGACACCCTGGGTGCGATCGTCCTGGGCGTGGTGCTGCTCGCGCTGTTCGTGCGGATCCAGGCGCGCAGCTCGCACCCGACGATCGACGTGACCCTGTTCAAGAACCGGTTCTTCAGCGCCGGCGCGGTCGCCATCGGCTTGACGTTCTTCGCGCTGATGGGCGCGACCTTCTACCTGGCCTATTTCATGCAGGCCGTGCGCGGCTACACGCCGCTGGCGGCGGGCGTGGCACTGATCGCGGTGGCCGGCGCGGTGATGATCTCGGCGCCGATGTCGGCCCGTCTCTCGGCCCGCTTCGGGCCGCGCATGGTGACGGGCACCGGCATGGTCCTGTTCGCGATCGCGATGGGCTCGTACGGCCTGATGGACGCGGCGACTCCGCAGTGGGTCATCGAGGTGTCGATGGTGGTCATGGGCACCGGGATGGGCATGACGATGTCACCGGCCACCACCGCGATCATGAGTGCGGTGCCGCGCGAAAAGGCCGGCGCCGGGTCGGCGGTCAACAACACGGTGCGTCAAGTTGCGGGCGCGCTGGGCGTCGCGATCCTGGGCTCGATCCTGGCCGTCGCGTTCCGCGGGCATCTCGGCGACGACGCGCCGGCCCAGCTCGCCGCGCGCCTCGACGCGCCGGTCGCGTCGGTGTCCGGCGTCCCGAACAACGCGAAGGTCACCCCGCTCGTCCACGGCGACACGAGCCAGTCGATCGGCAACGCGCTCGAGTTCGTGGAGCAGTCCGGACAAGCTCTGCAGCGACGTTCGGAGCTGCCCGGTGCGGCCGCGTTGACTCCGGCTCAGGTCGCGGCGCAGAAGTCGGCCGCGAGCATCGAGATCAACGGCTTCGTGCAGGACGCCAAGGACTCGTTCGTGTCGGGGATGCACGTCACCTCCTTCGCGGCCGCGGGTTTCGTGTTCGTCGGTGCGGCGGTCGCATTCTTGTTCCTGCCCGGGCGCCGTGATCTCGAAGCAATGGCCGGTCCCGAGGCAGCACAGTTCCGGGCTGACGAAGCGGCGCTGGCGCACTGATGACCGACATCGCCCGCCGGCCGGGGCGACCCCGGGACGAGTCGATCGACGCCGCCATCCTGGACGCGACGATCGACGAGCTGATCGAGCGGGGCTACCTGCGGTTGTCGGTCGAGGCGATCGCGAGCCGCGCCGGTATCGCCAAGACGACGCTCTACCGGCGCTGGCCGAACACCGACGACCTGGTCCTGGAGGCATTGCGGCTCTTCGACCAGACGACCGAACCCGTCGAGCCCGAGCTGGCACCCGGCCGGGACGAGTTGCTGTTCCTGCTCGAACGGATGCGCCGGACGTGGGGCGATCCGCGCTACGCCGCGCTCATGCGGCGGGCCGCGGCCGACGGCACGGCCAGGCCGGAGGTGTACCGGCACTTCCGCGACAAGTTGATCAACCCCCGCCTGGCGCGGATGCACGAGGCGCTGGTGCGGGCGGCGGACGCCGGAGTGATCGGGCCGGATGTCGATCTGGTTCGGGCGCGCCACCTGCTCGCCAGCCCGATCCTGTCGGCGGCGTTCACTCTCAAGGCGCGGGTGACGCGCAGTGAGCTCGAGTTCGTCGTCGATACGGTGCTGGCCGGTCTCGCTCCGTAGTGAGGCGTGCGGCAGGATATGGGCGTGCCGACGATGATCCTGCTCCGCCACGGCGAGAGCGAATGGAACCTCAAGAACCTGTTCACCGGCTGGGTGGATGTCGATCTCACTGAGACCGGCGAGGCCGAGGGCGTCCGGGCCGGTGAGCTGCTCGTCGAGACCGGCCTGCTGCCCGACGTCGTGCACACGTCCTTGCTCAGGCGCGCGATCCGCACTGCGCAGATCTCATTGAACGCGGCCGATCGCCACTGGGTACCGACGCGGCGCTCGTGGCGACTGAACGAGCGTCACTACGGCGCTCTGCAGGGCAAGGACAAGGCGCAGGTGCGCGACGAGTTCGGCGAGGAGCAGTTCATGCTGTGGCGCCGGTCGTACGACGTCCCGCCGCCGCCGTTGGCCGCCGATGACGAGTTCAGCCAGGTCGGCGATCCGCGGTACGCCGATCTGCTCGAGTCGGTCCCGCGCACCGAGTGCCTGGCCGACGTCGTCGACCGGCTGCTGCCGTATTGGTACGACGCGATCGTCCCTGATCTGCGCGCCGGGCAGACGGTGCTGATCGCGGCGCACGGCAACTCGCTGCGGGCCTTGATCAAACACCTTGACGGCCTGGGCAACGACGAGGTCGTGAGCCTGAACGTGCCGACCGGCATCCCGCTGCGGTACGAGCTCGATGCGACGACGTTCAGACCGACCGGGCCGGGGGAATATCTCGATCCCGACGCGGCGAAGCTGGCCATCGAGGCGGTCGCCAACCAGGGCAAGAAGTAGTCAGTTTGGCGCTATCCGGCGTCGACGTCGGCGCCGCGCAACAGCGGCCCGGCGAGCACCGTGGCGACGTCCGGAACCTTGTCGGGCGTCGTGCCGTAGTCGCCGGCGATCAGCGAGTTGATCATGGTGGCCTCCGAGTCGCCGCCGACCTCGGACGCGTCGTTCGACTCGAGGGCCCCGCTCGCGGCCCCGCCGGAATAAGGCGCGCCTGATGCCGCCTGCCGGGCGAGGTCACTGGCGTCGGGCTGATAGAACGGACTGCCGCTCGACGGCAGGCCGTCGCAGGTCGGTCCGTAGCCGGTCGGCTCGACCGGTTCGTCGCCCGCCACGTACTTGCCGCGGTTCTTGATCACCGACACCTCGACGTGCAGCTCGCCGTCTCGAAACATCTGGATGAACTTCGTCTGGTCGGCCGCGATACCCGCGAACAGGCAGGTGTACTCGGGCGAGTATCGCTGCAGCAGGGCGGCGACCTGGTTCGTCTGCGCCGACACCCTGATCAAGTGCGTCGCGTTGTTGGCGAGCAGCGTGTTGAGCGAGTTGGACGCGCTGGTCGCCGAGATCAACAGGCTGCTCAGTGCGTCCTGCTTGGCGGTGATCGTCGCCGAGGTCGTCTTCAGGTTCGACAGCGTGTCGAGCAGGGCCGGGGCCGCGTTGTTGTATTCGGTGGCCACGTCGCCGAACTGGTCGAGGTCGGTCACCAACTGGTCGACGTAGGGGTTGATGCTCTTCAGATACGAGTCGAACTGATCGATGTTCCGGCCCAGCTGCGCGCCATTGCCCTGCAGCGCGGTGGCCAGCGCGTTGAGCGTGGCGTTCAGCTCGGCGGGCTGCAGTGCGTCGAGCACCGGCAGCAGGTCGGTGAGCACCTTCGAGAACTGGATCGCGACGCTCGAACGGTCCTGCTCGATCACCGCGCCCGCCTTGATGTGCGCCGCTGGAGCCGCTGGCAGAACGAGCGAGACGTAGCGCTCACCGAGCAGCGTCTTGGGCAGGATCTGCGCCGTCACGTTCGAGGGGATGATGTCGACGCGGCCGGGGTCGAGGGCGATGCGCAGCTTGGCGCCGTCGCCGTGCGAACTGATCGAGCGCACTTCGCCGACGATGATCCCGCGAACCTTGACGTCCGACGCGGGGTCGAGTTGGTTGCCGGTGTGATCGGTATAGAGGGTGATCATGTCGGCCTTGACGAACGCCTTGTTGAACACCTCGATCGACAGGGTGATCAGTCCGATGACGATCATGATGAGCACCACGCCGAGCAACCGGCGGCGCACGATGCTGGCGAGCGGTTCCCGTACGGGAACGAACTCGTCAACCGCGGAAGCGCTCACCAAGTGAAACTAGCGGGTAACGTGCGATCGCGCCCTGCGGAGCGCCCAGCGCGACGGTTCGTGACGAGATCAGCCCAGCGCGCTGAAGCCGCTCACGATCGGGTCGGGCCAGTCGCCGGTGACGATGAACACCACGCGCCGGGCAACGGCTACGGCGTGGTCGGCGTAGCGCTCGTAGTACCGACCCAGCAGCGTCATGTCGATCGCGGCCTCGGTGCCGTGCGACCAGTTGGGCGACAGCAACAGAGTGAACAGCTTGCGGTGCAGGGCGTCCATCGAGTCGTCCTCGGCCTCGATGGCCTGCGCCAGTTCGATGTCACGGCCGTCGAGCACGTCGGCCACCTTGGCGACCAGTGACTGGGCGACGGCGCCCATCTGCTCGATGACGTCGCGGATGTCGTCCGGCACGGCGCGGTCGGGGTAACGCAGCCGCGCAACCTTGGCGATGTGCAGGGCAAGATCGCCCATCCGCTCCAGGTCGGTCAGCATGTGGATCGAGGTGATCAACACCCGCAGGTCGGTGGCGACCGGTTGCTGGCGCGCGATCATCTGGAAGCAGCGGTGCTCGGTCTGGGCGCGCAGTGCGTCGATCTCGGGATCGGCCGAAATGACCGCCTCGGCACCGGACAGGTCGCCGTCGAGCAAAGCGTTGGTGGCCCGCTGCATGGCGACATCGACGAGCTTGGCCATATGGATGAGTACGGCCCCGATCTCATCGAGCTCGTCGTGGTAAATGTCGCGCATATTCCGGCCCTTCGCTGCTTTCCTCACACACTAGTTCGTCGGGTGCCCGGGGGGTGGCACTTTGATGAACCGTCGCAATACGCCAGATGAACAGAAACCGTCGCAGCGTCCGGCGCGAGCGAGCGGCTTCCCCGCGCCCGTACGCTTTCGACGTGCCTGAGTTTCCGTGGTCGCGCCGAGGCGAGTCCGACCCTGTGTCGGCCCCGGTGACGGAGTTGGCCACCGATCGTGTCGCCGGCCTCGTGCTCGAGGTCCTCGAGCAGGGCGTCGTCGTCGTCGACCGGGACGAGCGCGCCGTGCTGGCCAATCCAGCGGCCCGGGCAATGGGCTTGATCATCGCCGACCGGCTGGCGGTCACCGAGCTCAACGAGTTGGTTCGCAAGGCCATCGCCAACGAGACGCCGGTCCAGGGCGTCACCGAGCTTCCCCTCGGCGGACTCGGTCGTGAACCCGTCTCGGTGAGCCTGTCGGCCAGTCCGCTGTTCGAGGGCGAGGTCGTGATCGCGGTGGCACTCACCGTCACGGACGTGACCGAGCAGCGCCGCCTCGAGGCCGTCCGCCGCGACTTCGTCGCCAACGTCTCCCACGAACTCAAGACACCCGTGGGCGCGCTGACGTTGCTGGCCGAGGCGATCAACGACGCGGCCGACGATCCCGAAGCGGTGCAGCACTTCGCGACGCGCATGCAGCACGAGGGCACGCGCCTGGGCCGGTTGGTGCGGGAGTTGATCGACCTCTCACGCCTGCAGGGCGCCGAACCGCTACCGGGCGACGCGCTCGTCGAGGTCGGCCCGATGGTCAGCGAAGCCGCCGACCGCACGCGTCTGGCCGCCGACAACGCCGACATCGAAGTGCGCGTGAGCACCCCGGCCGGCCTGTTCGTCCGGGGCAACGAGAGCCAGCTGACGATGGCCGTCGCGAACCTGATCGACAACGCGGTCGCCTACAGCCAGTCCGGAACGAAGGTTGCCGTGTCGGTCCGCGCCGTCGGCGACTTCGTCGAGATCGCCGTCAGTGACCAGGGCGTCGGTATCGCCGAGGCTGACCAAGGCCGTGTCTTCGAGCGGTTCTACCGAGTCGATCAAGCCCGCTCGCGGGCCACCGGGGGCACCGGCCTCGGGCTGGCGATCGTCAAGCACGTGTGCACCAACCACGGGGGATCCGTGGGCCTGTGGAGCGCCGAGGGGGCCGGTTCGACGTTCACGATCCGGCTACCTCTCGTTCATTCGCCTAAGACATCGTCCTCAGAGTCAGCCTGATGAAGGGAATCCGTTAGTGACGCGTGTGCTCGTGGTCGAGGACGAGGAGTCGTTCGCCGACCCGCTGTCCTACATGCTCAAACGCGAAGGCTTCGAGGTTTCGGTCGCTGCTGACGGTCCCTCGGCGCTCACGGCTTTCGACCGCGAGGGCGCGGATCTCGTGCTGCTCGACGTCATGCTGCCCGGGCTCTCCGGCACCGAGGTCTGCCGAATCCTGCGGCAGAAGTCGAACGTCCCGATCATCATGGTCACCGCACGCGACAGCGAGGTCGACAAGGTCGTCGGCCTCGAACTCGGTGCCGACGACTACGTCACCAAGCCGTTCTCGTCGCGCGAACTGGTCGCCCGGGTGCGCGCTGTCCTGCGCCGCGGGTCGGAGGCCGAGGAGCTCGTCACCTCGACCGTCGAGGCCGGACCGGTGCGCATGGACGTCGACCGCCACATCGTGGTCGTCGATGGCCGGACGATTTCCTTGCCGCTCAAGGAATTCGATCTGCTCGAGCTGTTGCTTCGCAACGCCGGTCGGGTGCTCACGCGCGGTCAGTTGATCGACCGGGTGTGGGGCGCGGACTACGTCGGCGACACGAAGACGTTGGACGTGCACGTGAAGCGGCTGCGCTCGAAGATCGAGCCCGACCCGGCGAATCCGAAGTACCTGGTGACCGTGCGCGGATTGGGCTACAAGTTCGAGAGTTGATCTTGCTCCTTGAAGATCAACTGCTGGCATCGACGCCGGAGTTGGCTGATTCTTGGGTCGCGCTCTCGGCCTGACGCTGCCCCGGCATCGGAGTTTCGCTGGTCCTCCGGTTCCGCTGCCGGCCTCTCGCGCGTTGGGTGGCCGGGCGCCGCTGGCTCAGGCGCGCTGGTTCAAGATCAAGAGAAATCGCTGTTATATATGACAATTCGGTTGACACGGTTACGCCCGAATCGATAAAATCGCACGTATGTTCGACGATCAGTTCCTCGCGTCCCTCGACCGGCTGGACGCCGCGCTCGAGCGACCTCGCGGGCCCACGAACTGACCGCGCTCGACGCCGGCCACCCTCGCCGCTGCGTTCCAACACCTCGAAACCCATTCCCGCCGCCGCGACTCCCTCGAACACGTCGTGGTGGCCGAGATCGACGCCCGCGGTCTGGGGTTCGAGGCCGGGTATTCGCACGACGGCCGGGTTCCTGCGGGGACTGTCGAACATCACCCCGGCCGACGCCCAGCAACGGGCCCGCGCCGGCCAGAACCTGGCCCCGGGCCGGACGGTGACCGGGGAGCCGGTGCCGGCGATCTTCCCCGCCGTCGCCGCCGCTGAAGCGGCCGGGGTGCTGTCCGCCGCCCACGCCCGGGTCATCGTCGGCGCGATCGACAAGCTCCCGCCTGCGGTCGCCGCGCAGTGGGACCGGGTCATCGAACGCGACCTGGTCGAGCACGCCGCCACCCTGGATCCGCGTCAGCTCGCGACCGCGGCCCGGCGCATCGCCTACCTGCACGACCAAGACGGCGTCCTGGCCGACGAGGCCTACCGCGAACGCATCCGCACCCTCACCGTGTCCCAACGAGCCGACGGGTCCGCCCACGTCGAGGGCGAACTCACCGCCCCCTGCGCCGAAGCCCTGCTCACCGTGCTGGACTCGCCTGGCCGCACCCCGCCCCGAAACCGACGGCATCAAAGACCCCCGCAGCGCCGGACAACGCCACCACGACGGACTCCTCGACGGACTCACCCGGCTCCTGGTCGACGGCGGACTGCCCTCCACCGGCGGCGTCAACGCCACCATCCTCTTGACCATCACCGAAGACCAACTCCACCAGCGCGCCCTCGCCGCCACCGCCGGTGACGCCGTTGACGTTGACGAGCAGCCGACACACGGCACGAACACGACGCGCACCGCCCGGACAGGCAACTGGTCCGGACCGGGCACGGTGCGCTGGTCAGCCTCGCGATGGCGCTCACGATCGCCACCGACGCCCACGTCATCCCGATCATCTTCCGCGGCGCCCACGAAATCGCCGCCTACGGCCACACCCACCGCATCGCCAGCCCCAACCAACGACTCGCCCTCATCGCCCGCGACCAAGGCTGCTCATTCCCCGGCTGCACCATCCCCCCGGCCTGGTGCCAAACCCACCACATCACCGGCTTCCACCTCAACCAACAAACCCGAGTCGACGACCTCACCCTGCTCTGCGGACACCACCACCGCATCTTCGAGAAACTCGGCTGGACCTGCCACCTGATCACAGGCATCCCCCACTGGACATCACCACCCTGGATCGACCCCAACCAGATCCCCCGACGCAACACCGCCCACCTCTGAGCCGCCGACCTGCGACCGCCGACCGCCGACCTGCGACCACCGGCGCCAGGCACCGAGCCAAATCCGGTACCCGAACTTGATGGGCAACTGTGCGGGTGAACGGATGATGCATAAACGGCAACTAGACTCGTCGCCGTGGCTGTGACGACCGATTCTCTGGCGTCGTCGTCCGAGAATCCGGAAGGCCGAGAGAGCTCCGAGAACCCAGAGAACCCAGAGAAACCCGCGAACCAGGCCAAGCCGCCCACGGGGCTGGACCGAATCCGGGCCCGGCTTCGTACCCACGGACTGACGTGGGGCCCCAAAGCCTGGTGGATCGAGATCATCACGATCCTGTTCGGCTACGGCGTCTACGAGATCGTTCAGGGAGCGGCGCCCGCTCATCGCATCCCGGCCTTCAAACATGCTCACGCCTTGATCCGCTTCGAGACGTGGCTACACATTGACATCGAGCCGCCGGTCAATCACTTCGTGAACCGATACGACTGGCTCGCGTCGCTGGCCGGCTACTACTACGACAGCCTGCATTACCTGATCACGCCGACGGTGCTGCTGTTCATCTGGTTCCGGCGCCACGACGCGTACGGGCGCTGGCGCTCGGCGTTGATCACGGCAAGCATGTCGTCGCTGATCGTCTTCTGGTTGTGGGCGCTGGCCCCGCCGCGGATGGCGCAGAACGGCATCATCGACACCTTGGTGACCCGCCACATCTACGGAACGGTCGAATCCGACAGTTCGAAGACACTGGTGAACAACTTCGCCGCGATGCCGAGCCTGCACGTCGGCTGGGCCTTGTGGTGCGCGGCCGCGCTGATCTCGACGACGACCTGGCGCTACCGCTACCTGTTCTGGCTCTATCCGGTGGCCACGACGCTGGTCGTGCTCGGCACCGGAAACCACTACATCCTGGACGCGGCCGGCGGTTTGCTGGTGCTCGGAATCGGCATCGCGCTGACTTCGCCCGCATCCTCGCCGGCCGACAAGGAAGTCAGCAAGCCGGGCTGGCGCCGCAAGCGGAAGGCGGCCCAACCGGCCACCACGAGCGCGCCGACGGGGATCTCGGCCAAGTAGACGAACAGCCGGTAGAGCAGGACACCGGCGGCGGCCGGCGCGGCGGGGAAGCCGAGCGCGACCAGCAGTGCGGTCGCACCGACCTCGGCCACGCCGGTGCCAGCCGGCGTGACGACGGCCAGCGTGAGTGCGCGCTCGACCGCAAACGCGGCGAAGACGGCGCCGGGCGAGCCGTGAATACCGGCGGTGTGCATGCACAGAGCGAACAGCGCCCACTGAAGCAGCACGTAGCCACCGAGTCCGGCGATCAGCCGTCCCCAGTTCTGCCGGAAGATGTCGCGCACCTCGCCCTGCATCGCCGACACGGGTCCCGGACCGGTGCCCGCGGGCGTACCACGGTGACGCGGGCCGCAACTGGCTGATCCGACGCAACAAGGCATCGACGCGCACCGCCCAGCCCTTCGAGATCAGCGCGGCGACGACGACCACCACCACCAGTCCGGCCGCGATCGAGGCGATCACGGCGGCGTGGCCGAGCCAGTGAGGCAGGCCCTTCTGGTGGAAGATGACGAGCCCGGCGACGACCGGCAGGACGAGCTTGGCCAGCAGGTTGACCAGGTTCAGCACGGCCGTCGAGCTGGCGAAGCTGCGCAACGACAGCCGCCACGACTTGACCATGGCCAGGTTGAGCCCGGTGCCCACGACTCCGCCGAAGGGCAGCACGTTCGACACGCTGCTTCCGCTCAGGTTCAGCGCGAGGGCGCGGCGGTGACTGAGTCCGGGCATGCTCGCGGTCATCGCGATCGTGTAACAGGCCAATCCGGCCAGCCACAGCGCGGCGATCGCCATGATCGTCAAGAGATGGATCTGGGCCAGGTTGTGGCTGACGTCGTGCCAGGTCGAACCGGTCAGCTTGGGGACGTCGACCATGATCCAGATCGTCAGGGCGAGCGCCCCGGTCGAAGCGGTGATCTGTAGACCGCGCCGCTGGTTGCGGGTGAGCGTCATGCCGCCACCGCCGTTCGGACCGAGGCGAGCGGATCGGTCAACGGAACCGCCGGAGGAGCCACGTCAGCTTCGACGAACCATTCCGTTCCGCAGACCCAGCGAAACAGCGGTCGCGGGAGCGAGACGAGCAGCTTGACGGTCCGGGTGCCGCCACCGGCCGCCTGCGAGGCATGGGCGGCCAAGGCGCGGCGCTTCTGCGGTAGGAAACCGCGCACGTCGACGCGATGCGTGAGGTCGCGCCGCGCCGTGTACCACTGGTCGTCGCTCGCCGTCCCGGACGGCAACCGCCGCACCAATCGCAGCACGCGAACCGCCCGGTCGATCAGGGTGCGATCGAGCGTGGCCTGTAAGACGACGGGCGTGCCGGCGAGGGCCGCCGCCCGCGCCCCGACACGATGAACCTGGACGTGGTCGATATGCCCATATCCGCCATGACCGTCGTAGGTGGTCAGGACGTCGGCCCGTTCGTCGCGCAAGATCTCGGCCAGCCGGTCGGCGGCGACGTCTAGGGGCACTGTGGCGAAACTTCCCACAGCTGGTTCATATTCCTTGCTGGTCGTCCAACCCGAGTCGGGATAGTCGAGGCAGACCGAGCGGGCGCAGCCCAGGGCGTCGGCGCTGGCTCGCAATTCAGCGCGCCGGCGTTCGCTCAGCTCGGCCCCGCGCGGGGTGTCGGCCCGGCCCAGTCCGCCGGCGGTGGCGGTGACGAGGACGACTCGATGTCCCTCGGCCGCCAGCCGGGCCAGCGTGCCGCCGGTGTAGAGCGCCTCGTCGTCGGGGTGCGCGTGGAACGACACGATCGTCTTGGTCGCGGTCGTCATCGGCCGGCCGCCCGGTCGTACAGGGCGTTGACCGCGGCCATGGCCTCGGGCACGCCGATCGACGGGGGATAGGTCGTGGTGTTCTTGCGCAGCCGGTTCAGCTCTTCGGGGTTGTCGAGCAGCAGCGTCAGCGCGTCGGCCATGCCGGCGTCGTCGTCGACCAGCAGCCCCTCGGTGCCGTCGGTCACGAAGTCCGCCAGTCCGTTGCCGCGGAAGCCCACGACGGGCAGCCCGGCCGCGCGCGCCTCGAGCGCGGCGATGCCGAACGACTCCTGGCGGGACGACGCGACGAACAGGTCCGAGCCGTGCAGCAGCGAGCGGATCGCTGGCTGCGTACGGTGCCCGACGAGCCGAACCCAGTCGTGCAGGCCGAGTTCGGTCAGCTGGTCGTGCAGGTCCTGGCGGCGGGGGCCGTCGCCGACGATCGTGACGGCCACCGGGGTTTCGCGGTCGATACGGCTGCGTGCCGCGGCCAGCGCGTCGAGGAACTCGCGGACGTGCTTGCGCTTGACCAGGCGTCCGACCAGCGCGATCTGAACGCCGTCGGCCGCGGTGGCGCGCACCGGCTCGGCCGGCCGCCACCACTCGGTGTCGACCAGGTTGGGCACGACCGACAACTCGCCGAGCCGGGGCAGCGTGCGTTCGACGTGCCGGGCCGCGACCGAGCTGACGGCCGACCAGGCGGCGTCGGTGCGCCCCACCCCGAACGGCCAGTTGGAGACTCGGGTGGCCGCGGCCACCTGCCACCACAGGGAGTGGACGGTGATGCCGACCGGGATGCCGCGGCGCGAGGCCGCCCGCGCGACGTACTCGGGCACCGGCGAGACGATCGTGAAGTGGGCGTGGACCATGTCGGCGCCGGTCAGCGCGGCGTCGACCATGCGCGAGTGCCGCCAGGGGAAGGCGGCGGTGACCCAGCGGGGTCCGTGTGCTCGCGACACCGGCAGATCGACCTCGGCCAGGTCGGGGACCGCCGTGATCACGGCGACGTCGTGGCCGTCCTCGGTCTGGCGCGCGGCCAGCGCTTCGACCTGCCGCTCGATGCCGCCGACGCGCGGCGCGAAGGAGTCGGTGACATGGACGATTCTCATGTCATCACCCCCACGGCTGAGCTGCTAATGCCTCGAATCGGACCCGAGGTGACACCCCGAAGGCCCACCACGCCCGATCATGGGAATGTTGCCACAGCTGAGGCTTAATTTGCTCGTCGATTGGTCAAACTTGGGCTGATTTCTCAGGCCTCCACGGGCCTGCGGCGGGCCGGGACACGGGGCCGCCGGTGCACCCGCGAGACTGGTGCGATGCGCATCCTGCTGCCGCCGAGCGAGGCCAAACGGCCGGCCGGAGACGGCCCGCCCGTCGAGTTCGGACGCGACCCGTTGGGCGTGGCTCGCAAGCGGGCCGCGACGGCGCTGGCGCAGTTCGCCCGCCGCCGGGACGCCGCCGCGGCGCTGGCCCTGCCGGCGCGCAGCGCGGCCGACGAGCTGGCAGCCGATCGCGCGGTTCGCGAGGCGCCGACGATGCCAGGCCTGCTGCGCTATTCGGGCATCGTCTACGACGGGCTCGAGGCGACGACGCTCGGCGCCGGGGCACGAGCGCGGGCCGACGCGACCGTCTTGATCTTCTCGGGGCTCTGGGGCGTCGTCCGGGCCGACGAAGGAGTGCCGGCGTACCGGCTGCCCGCGTCGGCGGCGCTGCCCAAACTGGGCGTGATGGCGAGCTACTGGCGGCCGGTGCTCGATCGGGTGCTGCCGGACCTGCTGGGTGACGGCCTGGTGATCGACCTGCGCTCGAGTGACTACGCCGCCATGTGGCGTCCCTCCGCCCAGCTGCGCGAGCGGGTGGTCGTGGTGCGCGTGCTGAGTCATCGCCCCGGGCTCGCGCCGTCGGTGATCAGCTATCCGAGCAAGCTCGGCAAGGGCAAGCTGGCGCGCGCCCTCGTCGGACGCCGGACACCGGCCACCACGTCGGCGCATGTCGTCGACGCGTGGCGCTCGGCCGGCGGTAGCGGTGGCGAGCTCACCGAGCGGGGCCTCGATCTGATCATCTGAAGATGGTTAGCTGGCGACATGCCTCTGAACGGTGAATACGAACCCAGCCCGCGGCCGATTGTCGCGCGAACACGCCGAACAGATCGAGGTCACGGGCAGCACCGAGGGGCTGTCGGTGCGCGGAAGGCCGATCATCATGATGACGACGGTCGGTGCCAAGACCGGCAAGCTGCGCAAGGTCCCGTTGATGCGCGTTGAACACGATGGGGCGTACGCGGCCGTCGCGTCGCTGGGGGGCGCCCCCAAGAACCCGGTCTGGTACTACAACGTCGTCGCCAATCCGCACGTCGAACTGCAGGACGGTCCGCAGAAGTGGGACATGAACGCCCGCGAGGTACACGGCGAGGAGAAGGACGAGTGGTGGGCGCGCGCGGTCGAGGCCTACCCCGACTACGCCGACTACCAGAAGAAGACCGACCGCGAGATCCCGCTCTTCGTGCTCGAGCAGATCTAGTTCTTGTAGCGGAAGCCGTCGAAGAAGCGCCGGAACACGCCTCCGGCCACCGGCAACGGGGCCGACGGAGCAGGGGCGGTCGCGCGCTGGTGGGCGATCGGCGCGTCGTAGTCGGTGCGCGCGATCGCGTCGATCGTCTGCGCCTCGTCGAAGGACTCCGAGTCCTCGATCACCGGGACGAAGCCGACGAGGTCACCGTCGCGTAGCACCTCGGCCTCCAGGCCCGCCGTACCGTCGGTGTCCCACAAGGCCTCGCGCCCGTCGCCGAGCGCCACCCGGATGCCGAACTGGTACACGCCCGCCTTGGCGACGTTGGCGTTGATCCCTCGTTCGCGCAGTGCGTCGACGACGTGGCGTGCTCTGTCTTCGTCCATCCGGACACGGTAACCGTCAGAGCGGTGGTCACACAGCGGTGAGGGCGAAGACCCGGATGTGACGGTCGGTGCGGTCGCGATAGACGTCGTAGACGCGGACCACCGAGATCATCTTCTGGTAGGCCGCCTCGGCCTCGTCGCCGTCGAGCAGCTCGGCGATGGCGGCGGTCGGTTGGCCGCCGATCGTCACCGTCGCGTGCGGATCGTGCAGGAGGTTGCTCGTCCAGGCCGGGTGGCGTTCCTGACCGAAGTTGCTGCCGGTGACGATGAGTCGCTGACCCTCGCGGGCGTAGAGCAACGGACTGGTCCGGGCCACGCCGGTCTTCGCTCCGGTCGTGGTGAGCAGGAGAACGGGGGCCGCGATCGGTCCCAGGATCGTGATCTTGCCGTTGGTCCGAGTCAGCAGCGCGCGGTCGACCGGCGTCATCGTCTTGATGAACCAGGAACCGGGCCTGGTCGAGGCGAACGCGGTCAGCGGACGTCGCAGCACGCTGTTCTCCGAGCCCCAGCGCACGTCGGGGAATCCGGCATCGGTCATCGGGCGAGTATCGACCAAGATGGAGTCATGCGCACCGATTTCGATCCGGACCAGCTCTCGACTCGGGCGTTCTACAAGCTGCTCACCGCGCTCGTCGTGCCTCGCCCGATCGCCTGGGTGTCGACCCGGTCGGCCGAGGGGGTCGACAACCTCGCCCCGCACTCGTTCTTCACCGTCGCCTGCACCGACCCGCCGATCGTCCAGTTCACGTCCGTCGGACGGAAGGACTCGCTGAACAACGTCGAGGCGACCCGCGAGTTCGTGGTCAACCTGGCCACCGAGTCCCTGTTCGAGCAGGTGAACGCCACCGGGACAAACTTCCCGGCGCACATCGACGAGTTCGCGGCAGTCGGGGTCGAGCGCGAGCCCAGCCGGCGCGTGCAGCCCTTCCGGGTCGCCGGGTCGCCGGCCGCCCTCGAATGCGTGCTGCACGCCACGACCAGCTTCGGCGACTGCACCGTCGTCTTCGGCCGGGTCGTGCACGCGGTCGTCGACTCCGACGCCCTCGACGGCGACCATCCCCGCATCGAGGCGTTGGCGCCCCTGTCACGACTCGGGCGGGACGAGTGGGGGACCGCGGGCCGGCTGCGCGAGATCAGTCGCATCCGGTACGACGACTGGCCCGGGCACTATTCCGGCGAGGAGACGTCATGAAGGCCGACCAGGTGACCGCCGCGATCACCCACCACGGCGAAGGCGCGATCTGGGACGCCGCCATCGACGCCCTGCACTTCGTCGACATGACCGCAGGCGACCTGCTGACCCGGACCGAGGACGGCACGGTCACCCGGCAGCACGTCGGCCGCGTCGCCGCGGTGTGGCGTCCGCGCGCGGGCGGCGGCGGGATCGTCGGCGTCGAGCGCGGGTTCGCCCTGCTCGCTCCGGACGGAACGCTGACCACGCTGCCCGAGGTCTTCGGCGATCCGAAGATCCGGATGAACGACGGCAGCTGCGATCCGCAGGGTCGCTTCTACTGCGGGACGATGGCCTACGCCGAGACACCCGGCGCCGGCTCGGTCTATCGCCTCGATCCGGACGGCTCGGTCACCACCGTGCTCACCGACGTGACGATCTCCAACGGCATGGTCTGGTCGCTCGACGGCGCAGCACGTCTATTACATCGACACGCCGACCCATCAGGTCGTGGCGTTCGACTTCGATGCGGATGCGGGAACGCTGCACGACCCGCGGCCGGTGATCCAGGTGCCCGACGCGTCCCCCGACGGAATGACGATCGACGCCGACGGCAATCTCTGGGTCGCGCAGTGGGGCGGCAGTGCGGTGCGCGGCTATCACCCGGACGGCTCGCTGATCGAGGTCATCGACGTGCCGGCGACGCAGGTGAGCTGCTGCGGCTTCGGCGGGCCGGGCCTCGAGACCCTCTACATCACGACGTCCCGACAGGGATTGGACGAAGGGGACCAACCGGCCGCAGGTGCGCTCTTCGCCGCCACTCCGGGCACGCGCGGAGTCGCGGTGCTGCCCTACGTGGGCTGAGTAACAAATCGTTCATCAGCCTGTCTTGCCATTGACGCGAACGGGCGCGACAGTTTCGCCCATGTCGACGATTGCGCCTTCCGATCCGGTCGTTCCCGCGTCCGATCCGACCCGCCACTACGGGGCCAAGGTCGCCGAGGTCGAGCCGGGCGGTGTCGAGGTCATCCCACTCGACGAGCGGCACGGTTCACCCCTGCAGCTGCTCTGGACGTGGACGTCGCCGAACATGGAGTTCGCGACGATCGCCGTCGGGCTGCTCGGCACGCTGTACTTCGGCCTGACGTTCTGGCAGGCGGTCTTGGCCATCGTCATCGGCACGGCGGCCGGATCGATCGCCCAGGGCGTGCTCTCGATGTGGGGGCCGAAGGACGGCCTGTGCCAGATGGTGCTCAGTCGCACCGGCTTCGGCTTCCTCGGCAACATCCTGCCCTCGGGCCTCAACGCCCTCGTGGCCGGAATCGGCTGGTTCGCGGTCAACAGCATCAGCGGCGCCCTCGCCCTGCACGCCCTGCTCACCGGCCTCCCGAAGCAGCTGTGCCTGATCATCATCGTGGTGCTCGAGCTGGCCATCACCTTCTTCGGTCACAACCTCGTCCACGTCTTCGAGCGGTTCGCGTTCCCGGTGCTCACCGTGATCTTCGTGATCGCCTCGATCTGGGTGCTGACCAAGGCGCACCCGAGCGCGCCCGCCGGCCCCAGCTCGTCGCAACTCGGCGGCTTCCTGATCCTGCTCGGCGCGACGTTCGGCTACGCGGCCGGCTGGAACCCCTACGCCTCGGACTACACGCGCTACCTGCCCCGCGACGCCTCGCCGGCCAAGGTCGCCCTCTGGTCCGGGCTGGGCGTCTTCGGCTCGTGCGTGCTGCTCGAGGTGGCCGGCGCCGCGGTCGTCACGGGGCTCTCGAGCGGCCAGCTGAACGGGGCGCTCGGCAACGGCCCCGACCCGGCCGAGATGACGGCGCTGCTGCCGACCTGGTTGGGCAAGCTGACGCTGATCGCGATCTTCATCGGGGCGATCTGCGCGAACGTCCTCAACCTCTACTCGGCCGGGCTGTCGGCGATCACCGTGGGCATCAAGCTGCCGACCACGTTGGCCCGCGCCGCGGTCTCGATCGGGCTGGGCGTCATCGGCTACATCGTCGCGACGCAGTACGTCGACAACCCGTCCAAGTACGAGAACTTCCTGTTGATCATCTCGTACTGGATCGGTCCGTGGCTGGCCGTCGTCTTCCTCGATCGCTGGTTCCGTCGCGGCTCGACCAACATCGGCGCCATCGCCCAGGACAAGAGCTACACCAACTGGGCCGGCCCGATCGCGATGGCCGTCGGCACGGCCGTGTCGATCTGGCTGTTCGCCAACCAGCCGCCGAAGCTCATCGGCGTCATCCCGACCAACCACCCGGCGTTCGGCGACATCACGTTCGAGGTCGGCTTCGTCATCGCGCTCGTGCTGTACCTCGTCCTGCACCCGGTGCTCAAGCCGTCGACGCCGGCGGTCTATGCGGACGCGCCGGTGGCGGAGACAATCGAGGCGTGACCGACTTCGCCGCGATGCTGGACGTCGCCGTCGGGCGAGGCCCGGGCCGGCCTGGCCGAGGGCGGCATCCCGATCGGCGGCGCGTTGTTCGGGGCTGACGGCACACTGCTGGGCCGCGGTCGCAACCGCCGGGTGCAGGACGACGACCCGTCGATGCACGGCGAGACGGCCGCCTTCCGCAACGCCGGGCGTCAGGCGTCCTACCGCGGGACGACGATGGTCACGACGCTCTCGCCCTGCTGGTTCTGCAGCGGTCTGGTGCGGCAGTTCGGCATCGGCCGGGTGGTGATCGGCGAGGCCCGCACCTTCTACGGCGGGCACGACTGGCTGGCCGAGAACGGCGTGCAGATCGTCCTGATCGACGATCAGGGCTGTGTCGACATGATGACCGATTTCATCGCGGCCAATCCGGCGCTCTGGAACGAGGACATCGGCGTCGACTGAGGCGCAGTGCGGAATCTCTCCCGCCTTCGGTGGCGCGGTGGGCCGCCGCTCGGCGGATCATGGAGGGCATGGCCGAACCCGAGACGCGAGCCCGTCTCGCGCGGCTCACCCACGGGCTGACCGACGACGCGCTGACCGATCGCGCCGCGGGCGCGGTCGGTGAGGGCCTACTTGCGAGGACGCGATCGACCGGCTGGTCGGCGCCGATCCCGGGGCTGATCCAGCTGCGCATGGCCAGCCAGGCCGTCCTCGGCATCGCCGTCGGCGTCGGGCTGGCCTACGCCTTCGTCCGGGTGACCGGTGCGCTGCAGTTGCCGGCGTCGGCCGGTCCGGCCGCGGTCGTGACCGCGACCAACCACGCGTTGCTGATCGTGGCCATGCTGCTGTCGGCGATGGTCGCGATGATGGCCGGCTTCGTGGTCAGCGACACGACCGCGCGGGGTCAGGTGCTGTCGACGCTGTTCCTGCCGCGTGCCGATGCTCGCGGCCCTGACGATCGGGCTGGCGCTCGGCCCATACCGGGTGCCGTCGCTGATCTGGCTCGTGGTCCTGCTCGCGCTGGCCGTCTACGTCCGCCGGTGGGGCCCGCGCGGGTTCGCGGCCGGTCTCGTCGCGTTCAACGGCGGCTTCCTGGGCTTCTTCCTGCACGCCGAGATCGGGCTGCATCGACGTCGGCTGGCTGGCGGCCGCGCTCGGGATCGGCGTCGTCGCCTCGCTGATCGTCCGGTTCGCGCTCTTCCGGCCCGACCTCGCGGCCGGACGCTCGAACGGATGCGCCGCTCGTGGGAGGCGCGCGGGCCGCCGGGTGCTGGCGCTCAGCGTCGCCGCGCTCGACGCCTGCGGCGCGGCCGAGCGCGATGTGGCCGCCGGGCGGCTGCGACGCCAGCTCGTCCGGCTCAACGAGTCGACGCTGATGATCGACGCCCAGCTCGCCGATCGCGGTACCCGCGACGGCCGAGATCGAGGCCCAGCGCCTGTTCGACGCCGAACTCGCGCTGTCGAACATCGCCCGGTTCGCCGTCGCGCTGGCCCGGCTCAACTCCGATCCCGACGTGATCGCAGGTGGCTCGCGAGGCGCTGTCGGCCGTCGCCGTCGGCGATCCGGGCACGGCTCGAGCCGACGCCGATGCGCTGGTGCGGCTGTCGGCCGGAGGCCAGCGGACGACCGTGCTGCTGCGCCGGCTGGCCGCGTCGATCCAGGACTACGCGGATGCGCGCGACAAGCTCTACGCGGTGATCGCCGACCGCGCCGAGGGCCGCATCACCCATGCCTTCAAGCCGGCCGTCGAACTCAGCGCCGGATTCCTGCCGGGTTCGGTGGCGGTGAGCGCGGCGGCGTCGACCACACCCGGCCGCGGTGGCCGGCTCGACCGGGTGACGCTGCCGCCCTACGTCCGGGCCTCGATCCAGGTCGCGGTGGCCGCGACGCTGGCGATCGTCTTCGGCGACCTCGTGTCGGGGCCGCGGCTGTACTGGGCGATGCTGGCGACGTTCCTGGCGTTCATGGCCACGACGAACTCCGGCGAGCAGATCCGCAAGGCGCTGTTCCGGGTCGCCGGCACGGCGATCGGCATCGTCATCGGCGATCTGCTCGTTCACGTCACCGGCGGGCACGTCTGGTCGTCGCTGCTGATCGTCCTGGTCGCGCTGTTCTTCGGGATCTACCTGATCCGCATCAACTACACGTTCATGGTCATCGGCATCACCGTCACGATGTCGCAGCTGTACGCCCAGCTCGGCGAGTTCAGCTGGCACCTGCTGCTGCTGCGCCTCGGTGAGACCGCGATCGGCGTCGGCGCGGTCGTCGTGACCGTGCTGGTCATCGTCCCGTTGCGCCCACAACGCGTGCTGACGGCCGGCGTGCTGCTCTGGTTCCGGTCACTGACCGTCTTGCTCGACGCCGCGCTGGACCGCCTGATCGACGGCGGCCACGCCTCGCTGCGATCGGCGGTGCGAGACCTCGACGCGGCCTACGCGGCCCTCGAGGCGACGGCCGTGCCGCTGCGGGGTGGCACCTTCGGGCGCAACTCCGATCAGCTGGAGGAGATCCGGGCCGTCAGTGCCGCCGCCCGCGGCTACGCGCGATCGCTGGCCGTCGGTGTCGAGGAATCCTCACGCGTTCCCGGACTGCAGGCCGCCGCCGACCAGCTGCGCGAGTCGGTCGCAGCGATCGATCGGCGCATCGAGACGGGCGAGCACGGCGCGTACGTCCGCTCGGCGGCGCTCGTCGAGGTGGCCGCGGACGGGTTGCCCGAAGACGGCGACGATCAGGAGAGGCTCGCGCTGCGGGACCTGACCCTGCTCGACGGCGCGCTGGCCCGGCTCGCCGCGGCACTGCAGATGGACGTGCGCGATCACGACACGAGCGCCGCGGCGCCGGCCGCTCCCGACGGCCCGTCCGGCTATTTGTCGATCGTGGGCAGCTCGTAGTCCGCGAACTTGTCGCGCAGCGTCTTCTTGCTGAACTTGCCGACGCTCGTCTTCGGGATCTCGTCGATGAAGACGACGTCGTCGGGCAGCTGCCATTGTCGAGGCTCTGACCGAGGAACTCCAGAACCTCGTCGCGGGTGAGCGTCTCGCCGGATTTGACGACGACGCAGGCCAGCGGCCGTTCCATCCACTTCGGGTGCGGGCACCGCGATGACGGCCGCTTCGGCGACCTTGGGGTGGGACATGATCTGGTTCTCGAGATCGACCGAGCTGATCCACTCTCCGCCGGACTTGACCAGGTCCTTGGTGCGGTCGACCAGGCGCATGTAGCCCAGCGGCGAGATCGACGCGACGTCGCCGGTACGCAGCCAGCCGTCGGGCGAGAAGCGATCGCCGGGCTCGTCGGTGCGGTAGTACTGCTTGGCGATCCACGGCCCGCGCACCTCGAGTTCACCGCTGGCCTGGTCGTCCCAGGGTTGCGGCTCGCGCGGTCTCGGCGTCGACGATGCGCATCTCGACCCCGGGCAGCGCGATGCCGGCCGTCGCGCGGATGTCGGCCTTCTCGTCCTCGCTGCGCATCGGCCAGCACGGGTCGCAGCGTCGACAGCGAACCGACCGGCGAGGTCTCGGTCATGCCCCAACCCTGCGTGATCGGCACGCCGATCGCCTGACGCCAGCCCTCGGACAACGACTTCGGAATGGCCGAGCCGCCGCCCATCACCCGGTTGCAGCGACGACACGTCGCGTCCTTCGAGCAGCGGCAGCACGCCCATCCAGATCGTCGGGACGCCGGAGGCGAAGGTGACCTTCTCGCTCTCGATCAGGTCGACGCAGGCCGGGCGGGGTCAGGTCCGGGCCGGGCATCGTCAGCCCCGCGCCCGCGAACATGGCGGTGTACGGGATGCCCCACGCCATCGCATGGAACATCGGCACGACCGGCATGATGTTGTCGCTCTCGGTGACCGCGGTGCCCGGTCGCGGCCAGTCCCGCATTGCCGTGCAGCCAGATGGAGCGGTGCGTGTAGAGCACGCCCTTGGGGTCGCCGGTGGTCCCGGTCGTGTAACAGAGCGCGGCGGCGGTGTTCTCCTCGGTGACCCGCCCGTCGAAGTCGGCCTCGTCCGCGCCGGCGATGAACTCGTCGAACGTCATGATGCGCGGATCGTCGCGCAGCTCGTTCGGGACGCCGTCGTCGGTCACGATCACATGCTTCACGGTGTCGAGTCGAGGCAGGTACTTCGAGAACAGCGGCAGCAGCGACCGGTCGACGAACACGGCCTCGTCCTCGGCGTGGCCGACGGTGAAGATCACGTGCTCGGGGAAGTAGCGCAGATTGATCGTGTGCAGCACCCGCCCGGTGCACGGGACCGCGAAGTACAGCTCGAGATGTCGGGCGGTGTTCCAGCTGAACGTGCCGACCCGTGCGTCGGCGCTGAGGCCGAGGCGGTCGAGGGCGCTGCCGATCCGGCGGGCGTTGACGGCGACGTCGCCGATCGTCGTTCGCAGCTTGCCGGTGGCGGTCTTGGTGACGATCTTGGAGGCCGGGTAGTACTGCTCCCCGCGGCGCAGGATCGAGTCGATGGTCAGAGGCGCGTCTTGCATCAGTCCGAGCATGGGCGGCATCGTGCTCCTGTCTTGAAGGGTCGGCAAGCGTGCACGTCAGAAGCCTCGCGTGACTACATAGGAATACGTGGTGCTCGAGTCCGCGCTGAGCTGTTCGCGCAGGCCGGCGAGGTAGGCGCGCACGGAGGGATCATCACTGGCATCGACGTCGCCGGCGCCGGGTACGTAGGACTTGTCGAGGCTGTGGTTGTCACCGACCGAGCCCTGATCGTGGTTGACCTGCACGGTCGTTACGTTGCCCAGATCGGGATTGGCCGAACCGTCGAGGTGCGGGACCACGTCGGCCTTGTTCTCGAGCGCCATCACCTGGACCGAGGACGGAAGTTCGGTCACCACCTGGCTGATCGGGGCGCCCGCGGTGATGACGTGCGTGACGTTGTGGCCCTCGGCGGCGAGATCGCGGGCGGTGTTGACCGCGATCACGCCGCCTTGGCTGTGACCGATCAGCGTGACGTCGTCGCCCGGTTCGACGCCCGCCGCCTTCATGGCCGCGATGACGCCGTCCTCGTAGGTCGTCCGCTCGCCCGCGAGCGCCTGGAGGTTGGTGCCGAAGTTGGTGACATTGCGATCGACGGGATCCCAGAGGTGCCAATCCTTGGTTCCCGGGATGTCGACGACGACCTTGCGGAAGGGTCGGCCGCTCGCATCGGTCCCAGTCAGGATCTGGACGCTGATCTCGCCGGCCTGTCCGTCGTTGCGATGAGCCAGCCCTGCGACCAGGTCACGGAGTGACCGCGGTGGCTGCGCGACGGCCGGACTCCGGTCGATCCCCTCGGCCGTCACGACGGGGTGACCGTCCCTGTAGAAGAAACCGGCGATCGGGAGCGGCACCCGCATCGTCAGCTCGCTGACGATCAGGTCGCTGAGAAACGGGTTGTCGGCGTACTGATCCCAGGCCGCGGCCCAGTTGCCCTCCAGGGCGTCGATGGAGGCGAGGTTGCTCTCGCGGATCACCTGCGCCAAGGGCATCAGGTCGGTTCGCAGCCGATCGGCGGCGAGGTAGGACCGCGCCGCGGCCGCCAGTGCCCCCTGGACGACTCCACACCGCAGGGCGATCGCCATCAACCCGCTCGGGCCGTCGAGGGCGGACGCGAGGGCGACCTCGAATCGGGCAGCGCCGTCGGGATCGACGACGGCGCTCAGGCCTAGTCCGTCGACGAGATGGATCTGCAGTCCGAGCGCGCGCAGCTCGAGCTCGGCCGCCGCGCCCCCCAGCAACGAGGCGGTCGCGAGCATGTCCTGGCAGTCGGCCGCGATCGACGCCGCTCCACCGGTGACCGAGACCGGGGCGCTCATCGGAGTCCCAGCAGCGAGCGCACCCGGCTCACGCCGTCAGCCGCCACCTGCTCGCCCGCGCGCACGGCCTCGCCGGGGACCGCGACGGCGGCCTGGACGATGCGGTCAGCGGAATCGGCGTGCGCCCGTAGTTCGTGAGCCGCTCGGTGCAGCGCGGCGACCACACCGTCGAGGTCGTTGCACATGGCGTCGGCCTCGGCGCGGTAGCGGCCGGCCGCCAACGACACCCAGCGCACCTGAGCGGCGACGGCGCGCAGCCGTCGCGATCGATCGGAGAGGTCGTCGGCCTCGGCATCGAGCCGCCGGGCCCGGGAGCGGAGTGCGGACGTGTCGGGAAGTAGCACGAGCCGAGGTTGGCATGTCCGAAAGCGGCGCGAAAGCACGTTCGAGCTGATTGTGGACAGCGCAATTCGTTGTCCACAACCGCGCGCCGGGCCCCGCCGAGCCCCGGTGGCGGTGCCGGCGTGGTTGAATCACACCGTTGAAACTTAGGCGGGCCGCCGGCGGGTTCGACCGTCGCCACCCGTCAAGATCCTTCCGATAGGAGCCTGAAGCAGCATGGAGTTCGCGCACGCCGCCTCGGACGCACACATCGAGACCGGTGGATCGGCCGACAGCCCTGCCGATGGCACCGGCGCCCCGATCGACGGTGGCATCCTGTCGACGGTGCCCCCGTCAACGGTGCATCAGCCGACGGGTTGACCCGCCGCGACCGCGACATCCTCGCCTTCGAGCGCCAGTGGTGGAAGTACGCCGGCGCCAAGGAACAGGCCATCCGCGACTTGTTCGACATGTCGGCGACCCGCTACTACCAGGTCCTGAACACCCTGATCGACACACCGGCCGCCCTGGCCGCCGATCCGATGCTGGTCAAGCGCCTGCGCCGGCTGCGGGCCAGTCGTCAGCGCCAGCGCTCGGCGCGACGCCTCGGCATCGAGGTCTGATCCGGCCACGGTGCTGGAGCCGACGCCGAGCATGGACACTTAGTACGTGGTTCACCTTGCCCCGATAACCCCTCGCAGGCGACGGCTGGACTTCGTCGCGGGAGGCTTCCTCGCCGTTCTCGGCGTCGCCGTCGCGGTTCTCGCGATCGTGGCGCTGGGCCAGCCGAAGGGGCATCAGGCGGCCAAGGCGAACTCGTCGGCCGCCGCGGTGACGTCTCCCCGGCCCTCGACGACGCCCCCGACCACGTCGGCCGCCCCGTCGACCAGCAAGTCGTCGTCCACCAGTTCGTCGCCGACCTCGTCGACGACCGCATCCACGGCGGGCATCGGCGTCAAGTCGGTCCCGCTCGTCGTGCTGAACTCGACCAGCCAGAGCGGGCTGGCCGCCAGCGCCGCCAAGACCTTCGTCGCCGGGGGCTGGACGGTCACCAGCTCGGGCAACATCGTGAACAACATCCTTTCCACGTGCGCGTACTACGACCCGTCGGACCCGCAGAACCAAGTCGCCGCCGAGGCGTTGATGGCCCAGTTCCCGTCGATCAAGCGGGTGGTCCAGAAGTTCAGCGGATTGCCGGCCGGCCCGATCGTGGTCGTCCTGACCAGCGATTACGCCTGACCGGCGACCGGCCGGCCGCCACGCCGTGTGTGCGAGAATGACAGCAGCACGACGACAACTTCATAAACACCCTTATCCAGAGGGGCAGAGGGACCGGCCCGATGAAGCCCCGGCAACCACTGCGATGACCGCCTGATCCTCGAATCGGGCGAGGCCGCCGCAGAGAGGTGCCAACTCCGGCTCTGACTCGCGCCGTGCACATCGGCGTCGCGGGCATTTCAGAGGAAGATGAGGAGAAAGGCCTCCCTTCATGACTGTTTTGCTGGACGCACGTCCGTCCTCGCCCGCCTCGGCGCTGGTCTGTCGCAACTGCGGCGCCTCCTATCCGCTCGGCGCGCAGCACGCCTGCTTCGAGTGCTTCGGCCCGCTCGAGATCGGCTACGACGCCGAGGCTCTGGGCCGGGTGACTCGCGAATCGATCGAAGCCGGTCCGCATTCGATCTGGCGCTACGCGGGATTGCTGCCGGTCGGCCAGGATCCGACCACCCGGGTCGAGTCGGGCACCGGGATGACGCCGTTGATCCGCGCTGATCGGCTTGGTGCCGAGCTCGGCTTCTCGGCGCCGCTCTGGGTCAAGGACGACTCGGCCAACCCGACCCACTCGTTCAAGGATCGGGTCGTGTCGGTGGCGATAACCGCGGCCCGTGAGCTCGGCTTCGAGCGCATCGCGTGCGCCTCGACGGGCAACCTCGGCAACTCGGTCGCCGCGCACGCCACGCGCATCGGGATGCCCTACATCGTGTTCGTCCCGTCCGACCTCGAGCCGGCCAAGATCATCCAGACGGCCATCTACGGCGGGCACGCTGGTCGGCATCGAGGGCAGCTACGACGACGTCAACCGGCTCTGCTCCGAGCTGTCCGAGACCGACGAGTTCGAGTCGACCGGCTTCGTCAACGTCAACGTCCGGCCGTACTACGCCGAAGGCTCCAAGACTCTCGGCTTCGAGGTCGCCGAGCAGTTGGGCTGGCGGATCCCGCCGCAGGTGGTGGCGCCGATGGCGTCCGGATCGATGTTCACCAAGATCAACAAGGCGTTCAAGGAACTCGTCGCGACCGGGCTGGTCGACGCGACCAGCTGGAAGATGTTCGGTGCCCAGTCGGCCGGCTGCTCGCCGATCGCCACGGCGTTCGCGAGCGGTTCGACCAACGTCGAGCCGGTGAAGCCGACCGGAATCGCCAAGTCGCTCAACATCGGCAACCCGGCCGACGGGCCGTACGCGCTCGATGTCGCCCGGACGACCGGCGGCGCGATGGCGTCGGTGAACGACGACGAGATCCGCGAGGGCATCCGGTTGCTCGCGCGCACGACCGGCGTCTTCGCCGAGACGGCCGGCGGGGTGACCACCGCGGTGCTGAAGAAGCTGGTCGAGTCCGGGCAGCTCGATCCGAGCGTCGAGACCGTCATCTACAACACCGGCGAGGGCCTCAAGACCCTGGACGCGGTGGCCGACGGCGCCCGTCCGACCGCGGTGATCAAGCCGACCATCAAGGGCATGCGCGAGGCCGGCCTGCTGTAGCCGGACTGTGGGACGGATTGCGGCGCTCAGCGCGGCTACCGTCCCACAGTCGTGGCGGGTGGGAATCAGCCGCTGCGGCCGGGCGTTGGATCAGCCGTGACGTTTCGGCGCCGTGCTGCAGATGACGACGAACCCAGGCATGCGGGACGAGGCGATCCGCATCCTCACCAACTACGCGTCGACCCTGGACGGCGAGCCGGGCACGACGCTGTTCGCCGCGGCGGCCGACCCGAACGACGAGGACGTCATCTGGCTCTGGGAAGAGTTCGCCGACGGCGAAGCGGTCCAGCAGCATTTCGAGCACGACTTCTTCCGCGCTCTGCAGATGGAGCTCAGTGATTTGCTGGCCGAACCGGCCGCGGTGCGTCCGCTGGCGCCGTTCGTCCGTCGGGTCAACCCGAGCATCAGCGCCGAGTAGCACGATCTTGCACTCTCCAGGTGAGAGTGCTAAACAGAAAGCTGGCACTCTGCTCTGTGGAGTGCCAGTCGCACGGTCGTGATGAGGGGCCGCCCACCCAGGCGCCCCGTCCGTCGCGGGCATCGCCGACCGGGCGTCCCACCACCATCGCATACATGTGAGGACAACGAATGGCCAAGTTGATCGCGTTCGACGAAGAGGCCCGTCGCGGCCTCGAGCGCGGCATGAACCAGCTCGCCGACGCAGTAAAGGTGACGCTGGGCCCGAAGGGCCGCAACGTCGTGCTGGAGAAGAAGTGGGGCGCCCCCACGATCACCAACGACGGCGTCTCCATCGCCAAGGAGATCGAGCTCGACGACCCGTACGAGAAGATCGGCGCCGAGCTCGTCAAGGAAGTTGCCAAGAAGACCGACGACGTCGCCGGTGACGGCACGACGACCGCCACCGTCCTGGCCCAGGCGCTGGTGCGCGAGGGTCTGCGCAACGTGGCCGCGGGTGCCAACCCGATGGCCCTCAAGCGCGGCATCGAGGCGGCTGTGGCCTCGGTGTCGGAGGTGCTGGGCAACCAGGCCAACGACGTCGAGACCAAGGAGCAGATCGCTGCCACCGCGTCGATCTCCGCCGCTGACACCAGCGTCGGCGAGCTCATCGCCGAGGCGATGGACAAGGTCGGCAAGGAAGGCGTCATCACCGTCGAGGAGAGCAACACCTTCGGCCTCGAGCTCGAGCTCACCGAGGGCATGCGCTTCGACAAGGGTCACCTGTCGGCGTACTTCGTCACCGACTCCGAGCGCATGGAGACCGTGCTCGACGACCCGTACATCCTCATCGTCGAGTCCAAGATCTCGAACGTGAAGGACCTGCTCCCGCTGCTCGAGAAGGTCATGCAGACCGGCAAGCCGCTGGCGATCATCTCCGAGGACGTCGAGGGCGAGGCTCTGGCCACGCTCGTCGTCAACAAGATCCGCGGCACCTTCAAGTCGGTTGCCGTCAAGGCGCCGGGCTTCGGTGACCGCCGCAAGGCCATGCTGGCCGACATCGCCATCCTCACCGGTGGCCAGGTCATCAGCGAGACCGTCGGCCTCAAGCTGGAGAACGCCGGCCTCGAACTGCTCGGCAAGGCCCGCAAGTTCACCACCACCAAGGACGAGACCACCATCGTCGAGGGTGCCGGCGACGCCGAGGCGATCCAGGGCCGGGTCAACCAGATCCGCGCCGAGATCGAGAAGAGCGACTCGGACTACGACCGCGAGAAGCTGCAGGAGCGCCTGGCCAAGCTGGCCGGCGGTGTTGCGGTGATCAAGGTCGGCGCGGCCACCGAGGTCGAGCTCAAGGAGCGCAAGCACCGCATCGAGGACGCCGTTCGCAACGCGAAGGCCGCCGTCGAAGAGGGCCTGCTCCCGGGCGGCGGTGTCGCCCTGGCGAACGCCACCCTCACCGCGTTCGACAAGCTCGACCTGGTCGGCGACGAGGCGACGGGCGCGAACATCGTCCGCGTCGCGCTCACCGCGCCGCTCAAGCAGATCGCGATCAACGCCGGCCTCGAAGGCGGCGTCGTGGCCGAGAAGGTGCTCTCGCTTCCTGCGGGTCACGGTCTCAACGCGGCCACCGGCGAGTACGTCGACATGATCGCGGCGGGCATCGTCGAGCCGGCCAAGGTGACGCGCTCGGCGCTGCAGAACGCGGCGTCCATCGCGGCGCTGTTCCTCACCACCGAGGCGGTTGTCGCCGACAAGCCGGAGAAGGCTTCGGCTGCTGCCGGCGGCGGTATGCCCGGCGGAGACATGGACTTCTAGTCCACCTGCACCACCAAGAGGGCGGTCCCGGGAAACCGGGGCCGCCCTTTTGCCTGCCCGAGTAAAGGTGCGATTCGGTAGCTATGACCACCGAGGTGCACCATTACTTGTCACCGAAGGGGCGTGCGGGCCGCTCCGTTACCGGGCTGACATTTTCGTGGTCTTTGCTAGCGCATTGCCTGGTTTACGGCGCGGAGTGAGGGGGAGCGGATGGATCTGAACACGGTCGCGGCCTTCCGCGTCGCGCGGTCCCGGGCTGATCTCGCGCTGGCGCCCGGAGAGCGGGTGGTGGCGGGCGGTACGTGGTTGTTCTCCGAGCCGCAGATCGAGGTCACCGGCCTCGTCGACCTCAGCGAGTTGGGTTGGCCGGCCCTCGAATACACCGTGGACGGATTGCGCATCGGAGCGACCTGCACGATCGCCGAGCTGGCCCGGCTGCCCGAGCACGACGGTTGGCGCGCGCGCCCGCTCTTCGCGCAGTGCGCGAACGCGCTGCTGGCCTCGTTCAAGATCTGGAACGTCGCCACCGTCGGCGGCAACATCTGTCGCTCGTTCGCGGCGGGCGCCATGGTGTCGTTGTGCGCCGCGCTCGACGGCATCGCCGTCGTCTGGACCGCGGACGGCGGCGAGTACCGCGTTCCCGTCGAGGAGCTGATCACCGGCAACGGCACGAACGGTCTCGCCGCCGGTGACGTCCTGCGGGCCGTCGAGATCCCGGATCGGGCGCTGCGCGCCACCACCGCGTTCCGCAAGATCGCGCTGGCCCAGCTGGGTCGTTCGGGGGCCGTCCTGACCGGACGCCTCGACGAGGACGGACGGGCGGTGTTCGGCATCACGGCGGCGACGTTGCGGCCGACGATGCTGCGCTACGACCGACTGCCGGACGCCGCGACGCTGCAGCACGACGTCGTCGCGGCCGACGGCTACTACACCGATCCGCTCGGTCCGGCCGACTGGAGACGCCAGGTCAGCGGCGTCCTGCTCGAGGAGATCCGCCAGGAGCTCGCGGCGTGAAGCTCCAGGTCAACGGCGAGGACATCGACGCCGACCCGCGGCCGGGCCAGTGCCTGCGCACGCTGCTGCGCGATCACGCGCACTTCGAGGTCAAGAAGGGCTGCGATGCCGGCGACTGCGGCGCCTGTTCGGTCATCGTCGACGGCCAGCCCGTCCATTCGTGCATCTATCCTGCCCAGCGGGCCGAAGGCCGAAGCGTCACGACGGTTGCCGGCCTCGGGACGCCCGACGACCCCCACCCGATGCAGCAGGCTTTCATCGACAACTTCGGCTTCCAGTGCGGCTTCTGCACGGCCGGCATGATCGTCACCGCCTCGACGCTCACCGCGGACGACCTCGACGACCTGCCGCGCAGGATGAAGGGCAATCTCTGCCGCTGCACCGGCTATCGGTCCATCCGGCAGGCCATCGCCGAGGGCGTCACCGGTATCGCCGGCCGCGACGACCGGCCCAGTGAGCCGGTCCACACCGTCGGCTGTTCGGTCAACCCACCGGCGGCGAAGCGGGTCGTGACCGGGACCGAGCCGTACACGTTCGACACCGAGTTGCCGGGTGCTCTGACCTTGCGGGTACTCGGATCTCCGCACGCGCACGCCCGCGTCGTCGCGATCGACACGAGCGCCGCCGAGCAGGTCGAGGGCGTCGAGCTGATCCTCACGCACGAGAACGTGCCGTCGACGCGCTTCTCGACCGCGCGGCACGAGAACCGGCTCGACGATCCCGATGACACCCGGATGCTCGATGACGTCATGCGGTTCACCGGCCAGCGCGTGGCGGCGGTCGTCGCGACCACCGCGGCGGCCGCCGAGGAGGCCTGCCGGCGCATTCGCGTCGAGTACGTCGTGCTGCCGGCGGTGTTCGACCCCGAACTGGCCAGGACGCCCGGTGCGCCCATCCTGCATCCGGAGCTCAGCGAGCTCGACCGGGTGTGGGAGCCCGCCCGCAATGTGGTCGCCTCGATCCACGACGGCATCGGCGGCGATGCCGACGCCGCACTGGCCGCCGCGGACGTCACCGTCTCGGGCCGCTGGCAGACGCAACGCGTGACGCACGCGCAGCTCGAGACGCACGGTTCGCTGGGCTGGCTCGACGACGACGGCCGCCTGGTCGTGCGTACGAGTTCGCAGGTGCCCTTCCTGGTGCGCGACGAGCTGGCCCGGCTGTTCGAGCTGCCCCCCGACCAGGTGCGCGTGTTCACCAAGCGGGTCGGAGGCGGCTTCGGCGGCAAGCAGGAGATCCTCACCGAGGACCTCGTGGCGCTGGCGGTGCTGCGGACGCGACGTCCGGTCGTGTACGAGATGAGCCGCACCGAGGAGTTCGTCCGGACGTCGGTCCGTCATCCATTCCGCACGGCGGTCAGCCTGGGCGCATCGCGGGACGGACGGCTGACCGCCATGAAGATCGACGTGCTGAGCGACACCGGGGCGTACGGCAACCATTCGATCGGCGTGCTCTTCCACGGCTGCGCGGAGTCGATCAGCCTCTACAACTGCCCGGTCAAGCGGCTGGACGCCGAGGTCGTCTACACCAACAACATCCCGTCGGGCGCCTTCCGCGGGTACGGCCTGGGCCAGGTCATCCTCGGCGTCGAGTCGGCCATGGACGAGCTGGCGATCGAGCTGGGCATCGACCCGTTCGAGTTGCGGCGCATCAACGCGGTCAAGGACGGGGATCCGCTGCTGGTCGTCCATCCCGAGCCCGAAGAGGATCTGGTGTGGGGCAGCTACGGACTCGACCAGTGTCTCGACCTCGCCGCCGCGGCACTGCGACGCGGCAACGGGATCGAGCCGCCCGCCGGTGATCGCTGGCGGGTCGGCGAGGGGATGGCGGTTGCCATGATCGCCACCATGGCCCCCCGCGGGCACATCTCGAAGACGCGCGTCACCGTGCGGCCCGACGGCCGCTACGTGCTCAGCGTGGGGACGAGCGAGTTCGGCAACGGGACGACGACGGTCCACACCCAGATCGTCGCGACGGTGATGAACACCGGCGTCGACCGGATCGAGCTGACCAACTCCGATACCGACGGGGCGGCCTACGACACCGGGGCGTTCGCGTCGGCCGGCACGACCGTCGCCGGCAAGGCCCTGCATGCGGCCGCCCTCGACCTGCGGGACGTCCTGCTGGCCGCGGGCGCGACGGTGGCGGGCGTGGACATCGCCGACTGCGCGCTCGAGCGCGACGGCGTGTGCGCGGGCGGCCGGTTGGTGCCGTTCGTCGACGTCCTCGGCGCCACCCCGGCCGCGCGGCGGGACGGGGACGGCGCGTTCGGGTCCGGCGCCGAGTTCGGCCAGCGACGGTCACTGGCGTTCAACGTCCAGGCCGTCCGGGTCGCGGTCGACATCGGAACCGGCGAGGTGCGCATCCTGCAGTCGGTGCAGGCGGCCGATGCCGGCACGGTGATGAACCCCGAGCAGTGCCGCGGCCAGGTCGAGGGGGGCGTGGCCCAGGCGATCGGCAGCTCGCTGTACGAGGAGGTGATGGTGGCCGAGGGCACGGTGCTCACGCCCGTCTTCCGCACCTACCGCGTGCCGCAGATGGCCGACGTGCCGACCACGGAGGTCTACTTCGCCCAGACCAGTGACGACCTGGGTCCGTTCGGCTCGAAGTCGATGAGCGAGAGCCCGTACAACCCGGTCGCGCCGGCGCTGGGCAACGCGATTCGGCGGGCGGTCGGCACCCGCCCGTACGAGACGCCGTTCTCGCGCGACCGCGTGTGGCGGATGCTGCGCACCGGGATCGAACCCACGGGAGCCGATCGATGACCCTCTACCGCGCGACCGTCCTCGACACGCCGCGCGACCCGTTCAGCGGCGATCCGCGGGACGCGCTGGCCGTCGACCAGGACGGGGCGATCGTCGTCCACGACGGCGTGATCGTCGCGCGCGGGCCGTTCGCTGCCGTGCGTGCCGAGCATCCGGACGAGGCGGTCGACGACCTCAGCGGGGGCATTCTGGTGCCCGGGTTCGTCGACACGCACGTCCACTACCCTCAGATCCGGGCCATCGGCGGGCTGGGCCTGCCGCTGCTCGACTGGCTCGACACGTGCGCGCTGCCCGAGGAGAGCAAGCTCGCTGACGTCGACTACGCGCAGGCCGTCGCCGACGAGTTCCTCGACGGCCTGCTGCACTCGGGCACGACGTCGGCGCTGGTCTTCGGCTCGCACTTCGCCGCCGCGATGGACGTGCTGTTCGCCGGCGCGCTGGCCCGCGGTCTGAACGTCACGTCCGGGCTGGTGGTCAGTGACCGGATCCTGCCCGCGGACCTGTTGACGACGCCCGAGCGCGCTCGCTCCGAAGCGCAGGCCCTCGTCGATCGCTGGCACGGCAAGGATCGGTTGCGCTACGCCGTGACGCCGCGCTTCTCGCTGTCGGCCTCGGACGACCTGCTGGCCGCGTGCGGCGAGCTCATGGACGACGGCATCTGGTTCACCTCGCACATCAACGAGAACCGGGCCGAGGTCGCCGCCGTCGCCGAGTTGTTCCCAGCTTCGCGCGACTATCTCGACACCTACGACCGGCACGGTCTCGTCACCGGACGCAGCGTGTTCGCCCACAACGTGCACGCGACCGACCCTGAGCTGGCCCGGATGGGCGAGACGGGCGCGTGGGCCGCGCACTGCCCGACCAGCAACGCGGCCCTGGGCAGCGGGCTGTTTCCGTTGCGGCGTCACCTGGAGCACGGGGTGGGCGTCGCCCTCGGCTCGGACGTCGGCGCGGGCACCGGGCTGTATCTGCCCAAGGAGGCGTTGCAGGCCTATTTCATGCAACAGCTGCTCGGGGCGTCCGGATCGGCGCTGACCCCCGTCCACCTCTTGTACCTCTCGACGCGGGCCGGTGCCCTGGCGCTGGGAATTGCCGATCGAGTAGGGGATTTCTCGGTGGGCAAGGAGTTCGACGCTGTGCTCTGGCGCGCGCCCGAGCGCAGCGACCTCGGCGTGAACCTGTCGCATGCGGTGGACGCCGTCGATGCGCTGGCCCGGGTCTTCGCCCTCGCGACCCCGGCCGACGTCGCCGACGTGTGGCTCCGTGGCCGGCGCGTGTCCCGGGATCCGTCGGAGGGCCGGACGCAAACCCGGTAGTTGTCCAGAGTCGCCCCGTGTCGGACTCGTCCAGGCCGTGACACGAGTAGCGCAGAAGTCGTCGTGGCTACTTGTTGCGCGCCGTTCCGACTGGCAAAGTCCGGGCAGCTCGCTTGTACGGTCGGCAAACAGTGACGGCCGCGAGCGACCATTTCGGGGATGAGCAGATGGTCGTAGTGCGGCCCGGTCGAGTGTGGCGCGCGTCGGTGGCGGTGGCCCTCAGCGTGGGCGTCGCCGCCGCGGTGATGATTCCGCACGCGGTGGGTGCGACGCCCAGGACCGTGGTGCCGCGTCTGCACTCGGCGCACGTGTGCGCGTCGCCGGGCGGGGACGCGGCCATGTGTGACGCGCTTGTCCTCGCCGACAGCACCGGCCGCCCCGCGCTGTCTCGCGGACCGGCGGGATTCGCCCCGGGCGACATCCGATCGGCCTACGGGCTCACCGGCTCGTCGAGCGGTGGCCGCACGGTGGCGATCGTCGACGCCTACAGCGATCCGACCGCGACATCCGATCTGGCGAAGTACCGCTCGACGTTCGGCCTGCCGGCGTGCACCACGAACACCGGCTGCCTGCGGGTCGTCAGCCAGACCGGGACGTCCCGATTGCCCCGGAGCAACGCCGGCTGGTCGGCTGAGATCAGCCTGGACCTGGACATGGTGTCGGCCGCGTGCCCGGACTGCAAGATCCTGCTGGTCGAGGCCAACTCGACCTTGTTCAGCGACCTCGGCGCGGCCGTCAACTACGCCGCCACGCAGAACGTGGCCGCGATCAGCAACAGCTACAGCGGCAACGACACCGCGCAGTTGGCGGCGTACAACCATCCCGGGATCGCCATCACCGCGGCGACCGGCGACGCTGGCTACGGCTCGGGCGCCCCGGCCAGCTTCGACACGGTCGTCGCGGTGGGCGGCACCAGCCTGGCGCGATCGGCCACTGCGCGCGGGTGGACCGAGACGGCGTGGAGCGGCGCGGGCAGCCTCTGCTCCACGATCAACCCGAAGCCGTCGTGGCAGAGCGCGTCGACCCAGTGCACGGGCAAGGGCGTCGCCGACGTCTCGGCCATCGCCGACCCCAAGACGGGTGTGTCGATCTACGACTCCACGCCCTATGCGGGCGGCGTCGGCTGGCAGATCTACGGCGGCACGAGTGCGGCGACTCCGATCGTCGCCAGCGTGTATGCGTTGTCGGGCAACACCGCGGCCTACCCGGCCGCGTTCACCTGGGCCCACGCCGGTGGCCTCAACGACGTCACGAGCGGATCGAACGGCACCTGCGCCACCGCGGTGTGGTGTCATGCCGGGTCCGGCTGGGACGGGCCGACCGGACTCGGAACGCCGAACGGCACGAGCGCCTTCTGACTAGCCCAGCTGTTCGTCGATGTAACACCAGCGCCATGCCTCCCCGGGCTCGACGCTGCGCATCACCGGATGGCCGGAGTCGTGGAAGTGCTTGGCGGCATGCGTGCCGACCGACGAGTCGCAGCAACCGACCCGCCCGCAGGTGAGGCACATGCGCAAGTGGACCCAGCTCGTGCCCTCGCGCATGCAGTCCTCGCACTCGCCCGGGGTCCGCGCGATCGCCACTCGTGGTGCGGCCACCAGGTGCTCGCACTCGGCCGATCGGCGCGTCGAGGTCAGCCCGTCCGCGGACTGGACGACTGTGTCGTCGATGCGTTCGAGCAGCGAATCCTCCATGTCGACCGCGTTGAGGGCCGCCCGCAGGATCTCGTCGTCGAGCTGACCGGTGTCGCGCGCGGCCAGGATCGAGTCACGCTCGGCGTCGAGCATCTGCAGCCGTAACCGTTGATAGACGGCGGCCGGTGGCTCGTACTCCGAGAACGGCCGGCCCAGCCGTTCCCACGCGACGTTGCTGCGCGTCGCGGCCCGCCGGCGCAGTTGTTCGAGCACCTCGGGCGGATCGTCCGGGCCGGCGATCTGGTCCAGCCGAGCCAGCCCGGCCCGGGTCGACTCGGTGATCAGCGACGCGGCCTGCAGGGCGTCCTCGGCCGGATCCGGTGCCGGCAGGTGCAGGCGGCGGATCACCCACGGCAGCGAAAGTCCTTGCACGACAAGGGTTCCGACCACGACCGTGAAGGCGGCCAGTCGGAGCAGATCGCGGTTGGGCGTCGCCTCGGGCAGCAGGAAGACGGCCGCCAGCGTCACCACGCCACGCATTCCGGCCCAGGAGATGACGAACCCACCGGCCCAGCCCCAGGCGTTGCGGCGCATCGTCGGCGTACCGATCTTGTAGACGCAGACGGTCGCCATCACCCAGACGAGGCGGGCCAGGATCACTGCGGCGAGGACCGCCAGGCACACGCCCGTCGTGGTGCCGGTGGGGAGGTGCCGGGCTCGCACACCATCGAGGATCTGCTGCAATTGCAGGCCGATCAGCAGGAAAACGACGTTCTCGAGCACGAACTCGACGGTGCGCCAGTTGATGTTCTCGGCGATCCGGGCCGTGGCACTTTGCAGCACCGTCGACTTGTGCCCGAGCACGAGTCCGGTCACCACCACCGCGAGGACGCCCGACGCGTGGATCTCCTCGGCCGGAAGGAACGCCGCCCAGGGCGCGGCGAACGACAGCGTGGTGTCGAGCACCGGTTCCTCGATGAACTTGCGGATCTTGGCCAGGATGAGCGCAACGACCAGACCGACGCCGATGCCGCCGCCGGCCGCGAGCAGGAACTGACCTCCGACGTGCCACACCGTCACGTTGCTGGTGATCGCGGCGATCGCGGTGTTGAGCGCAACCAGTGCGGTCGCGTCGTTCACCAGGCTCTCGCCCTCGAGAATCGTGACGATCTTGCGCGGCATGCCCACTCGGCGCGCGACCGCGCTGGCCGCGACGGCGTCCGGCGGCGCCACGACCGCGCCGAGCGCGAACGCCGCGGCCAGCGGGATGCCGGGGACGAGCCACCAGGCGACCAGTCCGACCGCGACGGTGCTGAACGCCACGAAGCCGACCGCCATCAACGCGATCGCCTGGCGGTTGGCCCGGAAGTCGACCAGCGACGTGCGTACCGCCGCCGAGTAGAGCAGCGGCGGCAGCAGCCCGATCAAGATCACGTGCGGATCGACGTCGACCCGAGGGATCGCCGGGATGAACGAGCAGATCACGCCGACGAGCACGAGGATCAGGGGAGCCGGCAGATGCCAGCGCTTGGAGATGCCGGCGATGGTCGCGGCGGCCACCACCAGGCTGACGATCTCGACGGCTGGGCTCACCTACTCATTCTTCCAGCTCAGCTCTTCCCACCGGGCCAAGTGGATCAGGTCACGCGCCCACGTCGTGGGCGTGATGCTCCACGTCGTGCAGGAAGTACTTGCCCAGCGTCTCGACGGTGAACCTCGAACCGTTCGAGCGCCGGCCCGGCCGAGTCCACGCCTGGTCGGGCACGCTGCTGAACACGGCCGCGACCGTGGCGGCGGCGCGGTCGAGCTCGTCGGCGACCAGCGTCGGGTCCTGCGTCCAGTACCGCTCCTCGAGGGCGGTCGCGTCCTGATCCCAGTTCGCGAACTGCGGGTCGTCCTCGGTGAGCATCAGCGACGCCCTGGTTGCGAAGATCCGGCAGACGTCACGGACGTGCGCGCCGTACTCGAGCGCCGACCAGGTGACGTCATCCGGACGATTCGCCGAACCGTCGGCCCGGACAGCGCCGGCCAGCCGCCCGGCCGCGTCGAGGGCGCGGGCGGGGATTTCGGCCCGATCGATCGCGGCCGCGTCGTAGCCGCATTCGGCACAGGGCGCGTCGAGAACCCACGTCCAGTCCTTCTCGTCCGGTATCGGTGTTGTCGGGTCAGTCATCGGGCGCTCCTGCGGTCGTCGGAACGCAACAAGATCACGGGCGTCAACCCGATTCGGACGGCCGCGCCGGGAGCGCCGTCAGTCGAGGTCGAACGCGGCGTGAATGGCCCGCGACAGCGCAGTCTCCTGCTCGGGCAACAGCCGGCCGAGCTGCCGGCCCAGGTCAGTGACGGAAATGGTCACGATGTTGTCGAGGTTGACAACCCAGGCATGATCCAGCCCGTTCGCGGCACCGAGCGGAACCTCGACGGAAAGTCCGCGCACGGTACTCGTGATGGGTGCGACGGTGACGAGGTTGCGCCGCGGTCGCACCTGATCTCGCGTCAGCACCACAACGGGGCGCGTCTTGTCGAGTCTGGCGAGGTGAATAGGGCGCATCAGTCGAGTTCGGCCAGGGGCACCCTGGCCGCGAGCCCGGCCAGACCGGCGAACTCGTCGTCCGCTGTGCTGATGGACGCGTAGATCGCGGCATCGCGTTCAGCGGCAAGCCGTCGCTGCTCACGCGTGATGGCGTGCCAGATGAAGTCGGCCCGGCTACGGGCGGCCCCGCTCGATACCTGCGCGTCCACGAACCTCACGAGCTCGTCGGGAAGGCGAATGGCGATCTGAGTGCTCATACCAAAACGGTACCAGGGTGGGATTCAAGCTGTGCTCAGCGGCGCGACGGCTCAGTGCGAGACCTGATCTGCGGGCGGGGCAGCGATGGACACCGGCTGGTCGTAGTTGCTGACAGTGATCTTGGTCGACGCGTCCTGACCGCCCACGGTCAGGTCTTCGGTGAGCTGGACGAGCCGGTTCTGGCTGTCCAGCCAGGCTTCGAGGGGTAGCGTCGCGATCCCCGCCGCGCCCAGTGTGGTCGAGGCCGGGTTTCCGGGCGGCAGCTTCGCGACGTCGACCACGATCGAATAGTGCGTCGTGGCCTGGCCGTCGATCGTGGCCGGCCCGTCGTCGGTGACGGTGGTGGCGGCCTGGGCGAGGGCGCTGTAGGAGCTGAGCGAGGACTGCGACAACAGCGATCCGGTCGTCGTGCCGAGCGTGCGGGCGAGAGGATTGCTGCTGGTGGCGTCGGCGAGCAGCCAGGGCTTTCCGGATGACTCGATGCCCGGCAGCTTGGCGTAGACCTGGGTGCCGATGACCCTCAGTTCGACCGAGCCGAAGCCGGGCAGCGCCTCGGTCACGTCCATCGCCGTCAGCTTGCCGCCGGAGATCGACTCGTCGCCGCTGGCGGTGATCTGCTGGCCGGCCACGCTGACCGACAGATCGAGATGCAGCGAGCTGGTCTGAGCCAGGCTCTGGGACAGTAGGGCGGCGAGGGTAGGCCCGTTCGTCGCACTGCTGCCGGAGACGGGGGCCCCGGTGGCGCCGCCGCCGGCGCCCGCCGCGCCGGCTGGTGCGCCGTGGCCAGGAGTCACGTTCGCGCAGGCGGTCAGCAACAACGCCGCGCCGACGAAGCCGGCCGCAGCGGCCGGATATCGGACGCGATTCATGAGCGCTAAGTTACGGCATTGACGGTCTGCTGTACATGAATTTCACGCCCCCGATCACTGCTGTGCAGTCCACTCGCGGGGTGGACCGAAGGCGGTTCGGGCTGTTCAAGATCTGACGACGCGAGCCGCGGTCGGCACCTCAGGTCAGAGGGGCCTCAACAGGTCGTCGGCGTCGACGATCGTGTACGCGTAACCCTGCTCGGCCAGGAACCGCTGCCGGTGCGCGGCGTACTCGGCGTCCAGGGTGTCGCGCGCGATCACCGTGTAGAAGTGGGCCTGACGGCCGTCCTTCTTGGGCCGTAGCACGCGTCCGAGCCGCTGCGCCTCTTCCTGGCGCGACCCGAACGTCCCGCTGATCTGGATCGCGACCGCCGCCTCGGGCAGGTCGATCGAGAAGTTCGCGACCTTGCTCACGACCAGCACGCGTGATTCGCCGCGACGGAACTCGTCGTAGAGGCGCTCGCGCTCCTTGTTCGTCGTCGATCCCTGGATGATCGGGGCGCCGTCCAGTTCGGCCGAGACGTCGTCGAGTTGGTCGAGGTACGCCCCGATCACGAGCACCTGGTCGTCCGGATGCTGGTCGACGATCGTCTTGATCACCGGCAACTTCGTCCGGGCGGTGGCCGCGAGCTTGTAGCGGTCCTCGGGCTCGGCCGTCGCATAGCTCATACGTTCGGCGTCGGTGAGCGTCACGCGCACCTCGGTGCAGTCGGCCGGCGCGATCCAGCCCTGGTTCTCGATGTCCTTCCACGGCGCGTCGTAGCGCTTGGGGCCGATCAGGCTGAAGACATCGCCCTCGCGGCCGTCCTCGCGGATCAGCGTCGCCGTAAGGCCGAGCCGGCGCCGCGACTGCAGGTCGGCAGTGAGCCGGAAGATCGGGGCGGGCAACAGGTGTACCTCGTCGTAGATGATCAAGCCCCAGTCGCGCGAGTCGAACAGCTCGAGGTGGCGGTATTCACCCTTCCGGCGGGTCGTCATCACCTGGTAGGTGGCGATGGTGACCGGGCGGATCTCCTTCTTCTCACCGCTGTACTCGCCGATCTCGTCCTCGGTGAGCGACGTGCGTGCGAGCAGTTCCCGCTTCCATTGGCGACCGCTGACGGTGTTGGTGACCAGGATCAACGTGGTCGCCTTGGCGTGCGCCATCGCCGCCGCGCCGACGAGTGTCTTGCCCGCGCCGCAGGGCAGCACGACCACGCCCGAGCCGCCGGCCCAGAACATGTCGACGGCCTGTTGCTGGTAGTCGCGCAGCACCCAACCGTCCTGATTCAGATCGATCTGGTGCGCCTCGCCGTCGACGTAGCCGGCGAGGTCTTCGGCCGGCCAGCCGACCTTCAGCAGCGCCTGCTTGAGCCGACCGCGCTCGGACGGGTGGACGAGCACCGTGTCGTCGTCGACGCGGGTGCCCAGCATCGGGGCGATCTTCTTCTGCCGCAGGATCTCTTCGAGCACGGCGCGGTCGAGGCTGATCAGGGCCAGGCCGTGCACGGGGTGCTTGACCAGCTGCAGCCGTCCGTAGCGATCCATCGTGTCGGCGACATCGACCAGCAGCGCGTGCGGCACCGAGTAGCGGCTGTAGCGCACCAGCGCGTCGACGACCTGCTCGGCGTCGTGGCCGGCCGCCCGCGCGTTCCACAGGCCCAGCGGCGTCAAACGATAGGTGTGGACGTGCTCGGGCGAGCGCTCGAGCTCGGCGAAGGGCGCGATGGCGGCGCGGGCCTCTTGCGCCATGGGGTGGTCGACTTCGAGTAGCAGGGTCTTGTCGGACTGGACGATCAGGGGTCCCTCGGTCACCTGACCATTGTTCCAGGTACGGACGACATCGGGTGTCGCTCCAGAGATCCACCCCGTCTCCACCCCCAGGTTGATTCGCCTGGAGGCGCCGGCGGCGAGTCTTGAACCAAGCGAAACGCCACCTCCCGAAGGAAACGACATGAGCCTGTCCGACTACATCCTCGATTCAGTACTGGTCCTGCTGGTGCTGCGCCAGATCAGGGTCGCCCGCTTCGACCGGAAGGCGATGCTGCTGCCACTGGTCATCGTCGGCGTGGTCGCCCACAGCTACCTGAACACGATCCCGACCGCCGGCAACGACCTGGTGCTGATCGCCGCGCTGACCGGCCTGGGCGTCCTGCTCGGAACGCTGAGCGGGGTGACCACGCGAGTGTGGTCCGACGGCGGCAAGTACGCGCTGGTGCAGGCGGGCCCAGCTGCCGCGGGGCTCTGGGTGCTCGGCATGGGCTCGCGGTTCGCGTTCATCTTCTACTACACGCACTTCGGCTCGAGCGCCGTCACGAACTTCAGCATCGCCCACGACATCACCGGATCGACCGCCTGGACCGCCGCCCTCGTCCTGATGGCGCTCGGCGAGGTCCTGTCCCGGACGGGTCTGCTCTATGTCCGCAGCCACCGGGCGGTGACCGGGACGCCCACCCCGTCCCTGCAGTTCGCCGGCGCCCGCTGACGGGTCGACGCCGGGCCGAGTGGCCGATTCTGCCGCGAGTGGTCGCCTACGGGCGGCCACTCGCGGTTTTTTCGGCCACTCACGGTGAACTAGATCGATTCAGTCACCGAGACCGTTGCGCCAGGCCCAGGCGACCAGCCCCGGACGGCCGTCGACATCGAGCTTGGACAGCACGTGGTTGAGGTGCGTCTTCACCGTGGCCTCGCTGACCACCAGCCGCCGGGCGATCTGCTGATTGGTCAGCCCCTCGGCGACCAGCCGGACGACCTCCACCTCGCGCCGGGTCAGCCCGTCGGGCTCGTCGCCGGACGGATCGTGGCCCAGCGAGCCCGGCGAGCCGGCGAGCGGAGCCCGGCGAGCCCGCTGAGCCCGCCGGGGATGCAGGGCCCTCCCGCAGGAGTTCGACCAACCGCCGCTGGACCGTCTCGTCGAGCACCGTCCGCCCGGCAGCCACCTCGCCGATCGCCGCGGCGAGCGCCTCGCTCGAGGCGTCCTTGGTGAGATACCCGGCCGCGCCCGCCCGCAGAGCAGGCAGGATCGCGTCGTCGTCGGCGAACGTCGTCAAGATCAGCACGCGCGTCTCGCCGCCGACGGCGGCCGCGACCTGTGCCCCGTCCAGGCCGGGCATCCGCAGGTCGCACAACAGCACGTCGGGTCGCAGCGACCGGGTCAGCCGCACGGCCTCGTCGCCGTCGACCGCGGCGCCGACGACCTCGAGGCCGTCATGCGCCGACAACAGCAGGACGAGCCCGTCGCGCACGACCGCCTGGTCGTCGGCGACGAGGACGCGGATCACGGGGTCACCACCGGAAGCGTCAACTCGACGAGCCAGCCGCCGCCTTCCTGAGGACCGGTGCGCACCTGACCGCCGCAGTCGGCCACGCGCTTGGCCATCCCGGCCAGCCCCGTGCCGCTGCCCTGTCCGGTGACCGGCGAGTGGCCGGCGGCCGGCCCGAGGTCGCCGATCCGCACAACGAGGCCGTCCGTCCAGTCCAGCGCGACGACGACGGGGGAGCCGGGCGCGTACCGGGCCGCGTTGGTCAGCGACTCCTGGACGGCGCGGTAGGCCGCCTCGCCGCCGGCGTCGGACACTGCGCCGGGCGTTCCCGACACCTCGAACCGGGCGTTGCCGGGGTAGCGCTCGACCAGCGCCGGGATCGCGTCGACGCCGAGGCCGCCAGGATCGCGCAGTGCCCCGACCGCCGAGCGCGCCTCGATCAGCCCGTCCCGCGCGAGTTCGGCGGCGCGATCGAGCGGGGCCAGCACCTCGGGGCCGACGTCGGCCTTGGCGGCGACGGCCCGGATGGCCTGCAGCTGGAGCGACAAGCCAGCCAGGCTGTGGGCGAGCACGTCGTGCATGTCGCGCGCGATCCGGCCGCGCTCCTGGGCCGCGGCGGCCCGCGCCTCGGCCGCCCGGCTGGCCTCCAACTCGATCAGCAGCGCGCGCGCCCGGTCGCGTTCGACCACGAGCTGCTGGCGTTCGGCCACCCGTTGATAGAGCACAGGCACGGCGAGTCCGGCCAGCAGTCCGGCGATGCTGTGCGACGCCCAGCCGACCGTCGCGCCGAACAGGATCGCTGCGCCGATCATCAGGGCCCGGCTCAGCTGCTTGGACGGAATCGAGGCCAGCCGGCCGACCGCAATGACGAACGGGACGTAGCCCAGCCCGTTCGGTGCGGCCAGGATCGCGCCGAGACCCGCTGCGCAGACGACCACGATCGCGGTTGTGCGCAGGCGGTCGTCGTCGGCCGCGGTGCGCCACATCGCCACGGAGGCGATCACCATGAGCGCTCCGGCGGTGATCCGCTGCGCGACGCCCTCCGCCTGGTAGACGGTCGCGCCGTCGACGGCCACCCACGCGATGATCGACCACCACCAAGGCAACGAGGTGAGCCATCGATCGAAGCCCGGCTGGGTCGTCTCAGTCGTCATCGTCGAGCACGCTGACCGCGGTGATCCGGTGCAGCGGGTAGGACTGCAGCCGCGCCGTCGACTCCTCGTGCCCGCGAAGCACTCCGCCGGCCATCGAGATCGGGACGATCGTGTGCTGCGACGCCGTGCCGTCCGCGTCGACGAAGCCGAGCCAGATCCGGCTGCCGGCGCGAATCGCATCGCGCAGCAGGCCGAGCGTGGTGGCCGACGTGACGCCCGGGATCTGCTGGCCTATCGGCTGCACGCGGCGGGCGATCTCGGCCAGCGAGTCACCGGAGCGGATCCGGCGGACCACCTCGGCCAGCTGGACGTCGCTGTCGACCGCCGGGCGGGGGCGCACGATGCGTGAGGTCGGCCGCGCGGGTGCCCGGGGCGAGTCGGCGTTGACGTTCACGACCGCGCCGTCCGGGTTCTCGGCGGCGGGCGCGTAGCCGGCCTCACGCAGCACGTCCAGTACCTGCGCGACCGGCGACGCGCTGACGACGACGGTCGGGGCGAGGCGGCGCAGGCCGAGTGACTCGGCGTTGCGATCGCTCATCACCCGATCGAGCAAGCTCTCGTCGTCGCAGCGTAGGTACGCCGACGCGACCCCGGTTCGGAGCACGCCGTGGCGGCGGCCGATGTCGTCGATCAGGTACGAGAGCGCCTGCGGGATCGGAGTGGTCGAGCGTGAGGCGAAGAAGTCGGCCAGCTCGGCGGCGCTCTGCCCGGCGTCCAGTCCGCGGCGGATCGTGGCCTCGGTGATCCGGAAGACGCTGGCGCCACCCGAGGACTCGAGGTTGGCGACCAGCTCGAGTTCGGCCGCGAGATCACTGGCCGGGGGGCCGGGCACGACCACGGTGAGATCGGGCTGGACCAGGAACGTGGTGACCGGTGCCGGCAGCGCGATCGTCAGGGCGTCCTCGGTGGCCTTCACCGATCCGGCCAGCAGCGCGCGGGTGTAGCCGGTCAGGCCGCCCGCCGCGGTGAGCCCGAGTTGGTCCGCCTCGAGCAGGATCTGCTCGGCCAGCACGCGCTGCGCGTTGGCCCGGCGGGGCGACTCCCACGCCAGCCGGTCGAGGACGGCCTGGGCGTCGCGCGGTCGCTCGCCGGGCGTCATGGTGGCCAGGATGCCGAGCACGCTGCGCCGCAGTGAGGCGATCGTGCCGCGCTCGGCGTCCGGACTGAGCGCGTTGATCACCTTGTCGCGCTCGCCGCGCTGCCCCACGAGCCCGGGCTGCCGCGACATCCCGAGCCAGGCGCTGGCGAGCGGCACCCACCGTTCGGCCGGCTCGTGCCGACGCCACAGGTCGAACTCCGACGTCGGCAGGAACGCCGGGTCGATGCCGTTGGTCGAGGCCAGCAGTCCGGCCGCCACGGCGACCTCGACGAGCAGCGCCGCCGTGGGTTCGCTGACGTCCAGGACCCGCGCCGAGCGGCGCAGCTCGCGGATGCCGATGCCACCACCGCGCAGGACCGGCGCCGGATGGCGCGCCCAGTCCTCGCCCAGTGCGTCGACCAGCCGCAACGTCTCGAGCACCGCGGTGGTGCCGGCGCGGTCGGCCTCGACCGGTGTGCGCTCGATGGCGACGACCGCCGGCGCCTGGAAACTGACGCCACCCAGCGGGCGGTCGCCGCGAACCGCAAGCCCGACCTCGCGCGGCAGCTCGACCGTGCGCGTGTCGATCGGCACCAGCAGCCCGCGGGCCACCAGCCGGACCGCCGGCGAGGAATCGTCCGGCGCGGCGGGATTCTGCGCGTCGCGGATCAGCCCGGCCGGCGGACCCGCGGCGAGGCGGTCCAGCACGTCGCGCTCGTCCGGGTCGACCTCGGCCACCAGCTGGCCGACGCGCGGCAGGAGTTCGGCCAGGACGGCGCGAGCCGATGTCGGCTGCGTCATCGGCGGTAGCCCGAACGCCCGCAGCATCGGCGCCAGGACCACATCGGAACTCTGGCGCAGCAGCAGGGCGGCCGGGCGTCCGAGGCCGGCGGGGTAGGCGCCGACCGCGTCGGAGACGCCGGTGACCAGGTGCAGCGCGTCGTCCTCGCCCCAGACCAGCGCGCGGCGACGCAACCCGTCCAGTTCGCCGCGCCGGTCGATCGGCGGTAGCAGCGCCGACGCGGCATCCAGGTCCACCCGGTTGTCGGCGGCGGTGATCACCAACGCCTCGAGGGTGCGCAGTTGCCCGGCGTCCAGGGCGTCGACGGCCCGCAGCAGCGAGCTCCGGACGCTGATGCGACTGGCCAGCGTCGCGAAATCGCCGGGCGCCGGCAGCGCGAGGTCGGGCCGCAGCCGGAGCAGCGTCGTCAGCTCGTCGTCCGAGCGTCGACGTAGCCAGTCGGCGAGCGAGGCCGGCCGTCCCGTCGTCGAGGCCGCGCGCGCCGCGGGTTGGGACATCAGGTGGCTAGTCGCCAGCGAGGTGCGGGCGGTCCTCGGGGCCGGGGTGTACGTAGCCCAATGACTCGACCGGCAGCGGGAACTCGATGTCGTCGCCGAACGGGGACATCGACCCGGCGTTCTCGGCCGCGAGTTCGGAGACGTGGAACTCCTCGGCGACGGGCCGGGTGCGGACGGGCGGAAGATACGGCTCGGGAAGGTTCGACTGGCCGGTCATCGAGATGCCCCTTCGGTGATCTGTGCGAACGACCAGTGTCCCACGTTGCTCATAGCGGGCCCAGACGAGGCGTGACGCTAGTGCGCTTCCAGATCGCGCAGCGCCTGCGCGCTGGGCCTCGCGCCCGTGGTGGAGGGCGGCCCACACGGCGATCGCGAATCCGATCGGAGCGGCCAGGCAGGCCAGGTTCAGCCACAGCGGGGAGTTGTGGTGGCCGTCGAAGAACGGCAGCACGTCGATGACGATGAAGACCAAACCGACGACGAAGAGGATGAGTCCCGACTCGCACCATGCGCATCCGACGAGTATCACCGAATCATGGGTGCGTTGGTTGCCGTGGGTGAGTAGCCTTACACGGGTAGCACCGCGGTGTGCGGTGCTTTTTTCGTGTTCTGACATCAAGGAGTCTCGGTGCCCAGCGGCAAGGTGAAGTGGTTCAACGCGGAAAAGGGCTTCGGATTCCTGGCCGACGATGACGGCACCGACGTGTTCGTTCACAAGGACGCGCTGCCCAGCGGCGTCGAGGAACTCAAGCCCGGACAGCGCGTCGAGTTCGGGATCGTCCAGGGTCGCAAAGGCAGTCAGGCGCTGTCGGTGCGCGTGCTCGATCCGGTGCCGTCGGTGGCCCGGGCCGTCCGCAAGCCGGCCGACGAGATGGCGCCGCTGGTCGAGGACTTGATCAAGCTGCTCGACAACGCGTCGAACTCGCTGCGCCGTGGTCGCTACCCGGACGACTCACGCAAGATCGCCGGGCTGCTGCGCGCGTTCGCCGACAACCTGGACGCCTGACCGTCGCCTTACGCGAACGGCACCTGCTCGACGATCGCGCTGTGCGTGCCGTCGGAGCTGTTGTAGGCCTCGACGAGGTAGTAGTCGTAGTCCTGGGCGCAGGCGAAGGGCACCGTCACCGATCCGCTCTTGGCCAGTGGACCCTTGCCGCCGCCTGACTTCGCGTCGGCTCCGACCAGGGCGCTCGCGACCTGGCCCTCGAGCACGTACACGCTGGTCGAGCCCTTGCTCGTCCAGCTGAGCTTGGCCGTGCCGGACGGGTCGGTGTGCGAGGTGCAGCTCACCGAGTAGGTGACGCTCAGCATCTGGGCCGGTCCGGCGACCGTGGCCGGCGACGACGACGCGGGCGCCGCCGTGGTGTGGTGCGTCGTCGCGACCGTGGTGTCGACGCGGGCCGCTTCGCTGCTCGACGGGGTGAGGGCCGGCGCCACCGACGTCGACGAGTCGCTGGCCACGGCCGTCGAGCTGCTCGGGGTCGATACGGCGGAGGAGGAATGGCCGGCGGCGGCGCCCTTGGACGTGCAGGCGGCGAGGACGGGAAGCAGGACGGCGGTCAGCAGTCCGACGGCGGAGTTTCGTTTCATACCCCGCAGGAGCAGCACGGGGCCGGATAAGTACCCCGGCCGGGCGGGGGTCAACGCAGCTCGGGCGAGGACGGGGTGAGTCCTGCCTTGTAGGCGCGATCGAGCAGGGCCGAGGCCGCGGCGAATCCCTCGTCCCCCAGGTCGCGGGTGAACTCGTTGACGTAGAGCGCGATGTGCTGCGCCTGGACCTCGGGCGACATCTCGTCGGCGTGCGCGGCCACGTAGTCGCGGGAGTCGTCCGGGTGCGCCCAGGCGTGCTCGACCGAGGCGCGGATGGTCGCGGACAGCGCGTCGGCGTCGAGCGTGCGCCGGGCCAGGATCGCCCCGAGCGGGATCGGCAGTCCGGTGTCGGATTCCCACCACTCGCCGAGGTCGGCCAGCGCGTCCAGCCCGTAGGACGGGTAGGTGAAGCGCGCCTCGTGGATCACCAGCCCGGCGTCGTAACGGCCGTCACGGACAGCGGGCATGATCTCGGCGAACGGCACGACGTCGATGCGCGCGGGCCGCTGACCCTCGGACCAGAGCCGCATCAGCAGGTAGGCGGTCGAGCGCTCGCTCGGCACCGCCACGGTCATGCCGTCCAGTGAGTCGACGCCACCAGCGGTGAGGACGAGCGGGCCGCACCCGCGCCCGAGCGCACCGCCGCAGGGCAGCAGCCGGTAGTCCTCGAGCAGCCACGGCAGCGCCGCGTAGGACACCTTGGCGATGTCGTACGCGCCCCGCTCGGTGGCGCTGTTGGTGACGTCGACGTCGGCGAACGTGACGTCGACGGCCGGCCCGTCGACCAGTCCGTGCGTCCAGGCGTGGAAGACGAACGTGTCGTTCGGGCAGGGCGAGAACGCAAGCGACAGAGATCGGGTGTCAGTCATCGACGTCCATTCAACGCCACGAAAGTCGAGCTCAGGGCAGCCAGCGCCTGCGGGATGCGCCAGGCGTCGCGATCGCGCGGGCCGACGATGTTGCTGATCGCGCGCACCTCGCCGAACTGGACACCGGCCCCGCTGGCGGCCGCGGCCACTCCCGCGCCCTCCATCGCCTCGGCCACGGCGTCCGGGAACCGTTCGAGCAGGGCCTGGGCGGTGGACGCCCGGCCGGTGACCGTGCTCACGGTCAGGATCGTCCCGAGGCGCAGCCCGAACGCGGTTCCCAGCGTCGGCTCGTAGGCCGAGCGCGGCCGAAGCCGAGGGCCTCGAGCGGGACGAATCGATCGCCGTCCGCGGCTCCGAGGTCGGCGAACACGATCGAGGACGCGGCGACGACCGACCCGATCTCGACGCCGGGGAACCCGCCGCCGATGCCGGCGCTGAGGACCCGGTCGTACGAGCCGGTGGACAGGGCCCGGGCGGTGGACGCGGCGGACTCGGCCGGTCCGACGCCGCCGATGATCACGTCGGCGTCGTTGCCGAGCGATGGCCCGATCGCGTCGCGTTCGGCCGCGACCGCGGTGACGACCAGCAGCCGGCTCACGCGCGTAGACGGACGACCTTGGCGATCCAGGTCGCGGTGTCCTTGCCGCCCGACTCCTGGCGAACGATCAAGTAGTACTGAGCCGCTGGCGTAGGGCACGACGACCCGCGTGCTGTGCTCGTTGCTGATCGAGCCCGACGACGCGCCGTCGACCTGCAACTGGGTGAACTTCTGGTCGGTGTCCTTCGGTGGCGGCGACCACCGACCACGTCTCGGCCGCGACCTGGCGCGGGACGTCGACCAGCATGCTGGTGCCGGGCCTGGCCTTGATCGAGGACACCGGGCTCGAGGTGTCGACGCGGCAGTGCTGGACGTCGAAGCAGTACGTCTGCGGGCGGACGACCGACGGTGGTGCTGCCGGACAGGAACGTGATGCTCGGGGGTCGGCTTGTCGCACGCGGTCAGGACGGTGGCGATCGCGGCGACGCCGAGGGCGGCTGCGGCCAGACGGACGGGGCGCGGCATGAGGTTCCTTCGCTGTCGAGAACGGGCCGGAACTGTCTAGAACGGTGAGGGGCCGCTGGCGAGGTTACCGGGCGTATCGGGCCACTGCGGCGCCGATGTGGCACGGCTCATCGCGCGGTTGCGCAGGACCAGGAAGACCGCGACCGCGGCCCCGACGGCCCCACTGATCCAGAAGCCGAGGCTGCCGTTGTCGCGCCGGCAGCAGGCAGCCGATCGCCGCGCCCAGGACCCAGGCCAGCTGCAGGAACGTCTCGGACCGGGCGAACGCGCTCGAGCGCAGTGTCTCGGCGACGTCGCGCTGGATCACCGCGTCGAGAGCGATCTTGCCCAGCGCGTTGGCGGCGGCGACGAGCAGCATGCCGACGACCGCGAAGTCGATGCTGAAGACCAGACCGGTCAGCAGGGCGGCAACGCCGGCGATGCCGATCGAGAGACTGATCACCCGTTCGGGCCGCGAGAGTTTGAGGCGGGCGCCGATGGCGGTGCCGAGGAAGTTGCCGACGCCGGCCGCGCCGACCACCGCGCCCGAGGGCCACCGCCGCCTCGACATCCGTGCCGGGTGGACTCGACCCAGAACGCCATGAAGATCGTCAGGAACCCGGACATGAACCGCAGCGCCGATTCGCCCTGCAGCGAGATGATCACCGGCGGCAGGTAGCCGCGCTGCGCCCAGGCCATGATCCGCGAGAACGGTGGGACCTTCTCCTGGACGCGTGGCCGGGCGGGTTCCTCGGGATGTCGCTCGGCCGGCTGGGCCGAGTCGACCTGCGCCGGCAGCTTGATCGCGAAGAATCCGCACGCCGCGAACGCGATGGCGGTGACCCACAGACCGGCTGGCGTCCGAACCGGTGAGCTTGATGACGATGCCGACGAAGCCGCCGCCGATCAGCGCGGCGCCGAGCCCGAAGATCGACAGTCGCGCGTTGGCCTCGACGAGCGTCATCCCGGGAGGCACCAGCCGAGGACCGGCCGCACTGCGCACCACGCTGTAGGCCTTGGAGAAGACGAGCGACCCGAGCGCGCACGGATACAGCACCAGCAGGTCGGTCGAGTGCCCGGCCATGATGACCGCCAGGACGGCGCGCCCGGCGGCCGAGCCCGCCATCGCCCACCGCCGGCCGTGCTGCACCCGATCGAGCGCGGGGCCGATGAACGGGGCGACGACCGCGAACGGGGCCATCGTCACCAGCAGGTAGAGCAGGACATTGCCGCGTTGGGCGTGCGTCGACGCGCCGAAGAAGACCGTGCTGGCCAGCGCGACGGTGATCATGGCGTCGGTGCCGTAGGACAGCACCTGGTTCCAGATCAGCGCCGTGAGCCCCGATTCGTGCGCGCCGTTGGCCTTGCTCGCCGCGATCACCTTGCGGGTGACGAGCTTGGCCGCTTTGCCCGTGCCGACCGCGGTCGCCTTGGCCGCGTGGGTCACGCGATGGGTCTCGCCGGCGGCGGGGGCGGTCGGCGGGGCAGACGTCCCCGCGTGATAGGTCGGCGCACCGAAGCCGTCGTCGGGGCGGGCCGGCGGGTAGCGGGGCTGGGCGTACTGCGGGGGCGGTGCGTAGGTCCCGGCCGGAGGGTAGGCGGCCGGAGCGGTAGGCAGTCGGCGGGACGTAGGCGGGTGGGATGTAGGGCGGCGGCGCCGCGTACCCCGGCGGTGGGGGTGCCTGGTACGGCGGCGGGACAGGTGGAGGGGGCGGCGGGACGGCCGGCTGAGCGGTCTGATGGCTGGTGTGGCCGGACTTGGAGAACCGCCTGCGCGGCGGTCCCTCCCGCTCGTCTCGTGCCATGAAACCAATCCTGCCGTACGCGAGCCGGAAAGGTCCGTCACAATGGAAGGATGAGTGCCTCCGATCTCGCGGTTTCCGTACCGATTGCGACCGACGACGTGGTGGCCGCCGCGATCGAGCTCGCCCGGGCGGCCGCCGTCGAGGTCGGGGGCGACACCGTGGGCGAGCATCTCGGCGTGACCGCCGAGGCCGAGCACCTGATGACCCACGCGTTCGCGACATCGCTCACCGGCTACCGAGGCTGGCACTGGGCGGTGACGCTGGTCCGGGCGAGCGAGTCCGACGAGGTGACCGTCGACGAGGTTGTGCTGCTGCCGGGTGCTTCCGCGCTGCTCGCGCCGCCGTGGGTCCCCTGGAACGAGCGGATGCGCCCCGGCGATCTGAGCCCGGGCGACCTCGTGCCGACCGCTCCCGACGACGTACGGCTCGCTCCCGCTTACCGCTGTCCGACGACCCGGCGGTCGAGGAGGTCGCCTTCGAACTCGGAATCGGTCGGGTACGGGTGCTGTCACGCGATGGCCGCCTCGACGCCGCCGACCGTTGGTACGCCGGCGAGGGCGGCCCCGACACCGCGATGGCCCGGCAAGCTCCGGCGCACTGTGGCACGTGCGGTTTCTACCTGCCGCTGGCCGGCTCGCTCCAGGCCGGCTTCGGCGCGTGTGGCAACGAACTGTCGAACTCCGACGGGCGCGTGGTCAGCGTCGAGCACGGCTGCGGGGCGCACTCCGAGGCGGTCGTCGAGGCGCCGTCGCTGGCCGAACTGGTCGGCGACGTCTACGACGACGGCGAGATCATCGAGCTGGCCGAGGTCCCGGACCTGGCCGAGCTGCCCGAGGTCGTCCAGCCGGACGTGGAACTTCACGTCGAACCAGAGGTCGAGCCGGCCGCCGAGCTGCCTCAGGCCGCAGATTCGGTCGAGGTCACCGAGGTATCGGACGCTCCCTGAAGCAGGGGCCCTACCACCGAGGCAATCGTCGCTGAGGCACCAGTCAAGGGGTCAGGGAGTACCGCTGACGTGCTCGGCGTCGATCTTGACGATCAGCCGCACTTGTTCGCGGCCGCCGTACCACGCGTACGGTTCGCCGGTGTACTTCTGGGCCAACGCATTGATCGAGTCCACTCCACCCTCGCTGGTCAGCTCGACCACCCGACCGCGCACTTGGTAGAACTGCCCGGGGGTCGACGGATCCGAGATGGCCACGGCTACGCGTGGATCGCGCTCGAGATTTCGTGCCTTCTGCATGCCCTGCACGATGTTGACCACGACGTGCTCGCCGTCGGTGTCGACCCAGGTCTGGGTGATCTGCGGTGAACCGTCCGGCATCGTCGTCGCGACGTAGCACAACGCGGGACTGCGCAGCAGCGTGACGAGCTCCTCGGAAAGCGCCATGACTCCTCCGGCTACGAGTCGGTTGGGACCTCTGCCGGCATCCTCGCCGGCATCGTCGACCCTACCGACGCAGAGTCAAGCGGGTGGTGGACCGTTCACGGTCGACCAGGAACTCGACGGCCGTGTCGTTAGATGGTGCGGCCCATCCGCCGGTGTCGGCGCATGAGCGAGTAACCGACGATCCCGAGGATCCAGCCACACAGACAGGTCCAGAGCCAGATGCGGTGATGATGCTCGCCCAGCCAGGTGTAGAAGGGCAGCATCACCACGAACAACACGAAGAAGATCGCGGTGCCCGTCGCGATGATCGGCACCGAGTTGATCTGGACCGGCGCCGGTGGCTCGCTGAGCTTGCCGTCGGCCATGATGCGCACGTTACCCGCGGATCGGAGGGAATCGTGGCGACCTCGCCAGCGCCGAGCGTGATCGAAATCGACGGCGTCGCGTCGCCCGGGGCGGTCCTGCGAGCGCTGGCCGGCGAACCCGGGCTGATCTGCTTCTGGGGCGACGGCTGGGGATCGGACGGCGGGGCGTCGGCGGTGATCACGAGCCGGCCGGCTGAGGTATCGGCGACACCCGATCGGCTGGGTGGGACCGGCGCGCCGTGGTTCGGCTGGCTCGGCTACGACCGGCCCCATCGCTTGGCCCGCCATGATCATCTGCTGCGCTACGCGGACGGCGGCTGGCGCATCGAGATGTGGCCGACCCCCGCGCGTGAGGCCGAACTGACCGCCGCGCGAGCACCGCTACCGTTCGGCGCTGCGAACCGCGGATCGAACCCGTCCGGCTGACTGGCAGGTCGGGCTGTTCGACGGTCCAGAACGCGACGAGCACCTACGCGCCGTCGAGGCGGCCGTCGGGCTGATCCGCGACGGGGAGCTCTACCAGGTGAACGTCTGCACGCGCCTGTCGGCGGCGTTCACCGGTGACCCAGTGTCGATGTTCGTCCAGGCCGTCGAGGAGTTGCGTCCCGCGTTCGCGGCCTGCGTCGTCGACGGCGCGGACGCGGTCGTCAGCCTGAGTCCCGAGCTGTTCCTGCGCCGATCCGGTCGTGACGTGATCAGCTCGCCCATCAAGGGAACCCGGCCCCGTACGGAGATCGGACTCGGCCAACTGCGCGGGTCGGCCAAGGACGTCGCCGAGAACGTCATGATCGTCGACCTCGTGCGCAACGATCTTGGGCGGGTGGGCGAACCGGGCACGGTCGCCGCCCGAGAATTGCTTGAAATACAGGCACATCCGGGCGTCTGGCACCTCGCGTCGACGGTCGGTGCGACGTTGCGGCCCGACGTCTCGGACCGGAGCTGATCGCCGCGACGTTTCCGCCCGGTTCGGTGACCGGCGCGCCGAAGCTGCGGGCGATGCGCGCGATCAGCGAGCTCGAACCGTCCGCGCGCGGCGTCTACACCGGCGCGATCGGCTACTCGACGCCCGACGCGGCGGTCTTCAACGTTGCCATCCGGACGTTCGAGATCAGCCGTGGCCGCATCGAACTCGGCGTCGGCGGCGGCGTGACCGTCGACAGCGTGCCGATGCTCGAATGGCACGAGACGAGACACAAGGCCGCTCCGTTGATCACCGCGATCGGGGGCTCGCTGGCTGCCTCCACCGAGGTCCGGCCAACCGATGATCAACTGGCCGGCGGTCTGCTCGAGACGATGTTGTCGGTCGACGGCGAGCTACGGCGATCGGCCGATCACCTGGCTCGGATCGACCTCTCGTGCCGCGAGCTCTACGGTGTTCCCGCTGCCGGGAGACGCCGCCGCACGGGTGCTGAGGGTGGCCGCCGCCGCGCCCGGACACACGACCGTGCGCCTCACCGTGATGCCGAACGCGGCCGTCTCGGTGACGGCGTCACCCGTCTCGCCGCCCCGGCCGGCGTTGGCGCTGACGACGTCGGTCCGGGCGGCCGGCTGCTGGCGCCACAAGTGGGCCGACCGATCCTGGGCCACTGACCCTGACGCGATCTTCGCCGACGAGGACGGGACGTTGCTCGAGACGAGCTGGGGCAACGTATTCCTGTCTGGCTCGCGACGGCGGGATCGTCACGCCGCCGTTGCGCGACGACCTGCTGCCGGGCGTCACCCGGCGCGCCGTTCTCGATCTGGCTCGCGACGACGGCCGGCGGGTCGAGTTGCGCGGCTTCGGGACGGACGAGGCTCGGACGGCGCGGGCGATGTTCAGTTCGAGCAGCATTTCGGGCCTGGTGCCGATCGCGTCGATCGACGGGGAGCGCCTGCCGCGCGGCGACGCTACTGTTCGTGCTCTGAGCGAACGCCTCGGTTTGGCTATGGCTCCGAGCGAGACCGTTAGCTAGGCTAAGGAGATGGTATCCGTGTCGACCGCCGATATCGAACTTGCCGCTGCGCTGCGGCCTTCACTGCTGCGGCTCGTGCGGCTGATCCGTCAGCAGCGGGCCGACATGTCCGTCACGCTCGGGCAGCTCTCGGCCCTGGCGACGCTGGAGAAGAGCGGCCCGATGAGTGCCGGCGAGCTGGCGTCCTGCGAGCGGGTTCAGCCGCCGACGATGTCGAAGGTGCTGGCCAGCCTCGAGGAGTCGGGCTACCTGCGGCGCGAGGCGCACCCCACCGACGGCCGGCAGGCGATCATCGTGTTGACCGACGTCCGGGCGCGAGTTGATCGAGTCGGAGCGGCGAATCCGGGACGCGTGGTTCAACCAGCAGATCGCCAAGCTCGACACGGACGAGCGCGAGCTGCTGGCCAACGTCGTGCCGATCATCGACAAGCTGGCGGACCTGTAACGGCAGAATGGCCGGATGCGCCTGGTCGAGATAGCTGATCCGGACGACCCGCGCCTCGACGACTTCCGCGGCCTCACCGACTCCGACGTTCGGCCTGATCGCCGCGGCGTGGTGATCGCCGAGGGTGTGAACGTCGTCGAACGACTGGCGGCCTCGCCGTACCCGATCCGCGCCGTGGCGGCCGTGCCCGGTCGTGTGGACGCGCTCCGCTCCGCTCTCGAACCGCACGACGTGGACGTCTTCGTCCTCGACAAGTGGACGCTGTCCGAGGTGGCCGGCTTCCGGATCACCCGCGGCGTGCTGGCCTCGGCCGACCGTCCGCCGCCACCCGACGTCGACGAACTGCTGCAGCGGCGCCAGTCGGCTGGCGGTCCTCGAAGGGCTGAACGACTTCGAGAACCTCGGCGCCCTGTTTCGCAACGCGGCGGCCTTCGGCGTCGACGCGGTGCTGCTCGATCCGCAGACGGCCGACCCGCTGTATCGGCGCAGCGTCCGGGTGTCGATGGGTCACGTGCTGCGCGTGCCGTTCGCGGTGCTGCCCGGCGCGTGGCCGGACTCGCTCGACGCGCTGGCCGGCTTCGAGTTGCTCGGCGCTGACCCCGCGGCATACGGCCGTCGATCTGCGGGCGATCGAACGCCCGGCGCGGTGGGCGGTGCTGCTGGGCGCCGAAGGGCCGGGGCTCACCGATGCCGCTCTGGCGCGGGCTCGGCCGGTGCGCATCCCGATGGCCGTGGGCGTCGACTCGCTCAACGTGGCGACGGCGGCCGCGGTGGCCTTCGCGCACCTCACCTGAGCTGACCGGATGTGGTGGCCAGCAACGTCACGTCGATCGCCGCCAGCCCCAAGATCAGGATGAACGACGACCGCGCGGCCGGTCGCCGCAGCCGAAACGGCAGGGCCCCGAGCACGACCGCCGCGACGACGCCCAGAGCCACGAAGTCGAACGGCCGTCGTGACGTCAGCGTGATCAAGGCAGTGGCCGCGACGAGCAGACCGGCCGCCAGGACCAGCGACGGACGGGCTCCCAGGCGATGCGGCAGTCCTCGCACGCCCGTGCGCAGGTCGTCGCCGATGTCGGGCAGCACGTTGGCCAGGTGCGCCGCGACGCCGAGGCAGGCGCCCCCGGCGAGCGCCCACCATCCCGCGATCCGGGGCGAGGGCAGGGCCAGGGTCGCGATGGCCGGCAACGATCCGAAGGCGAGGGCGTACGGCAGCCACGACAAGATCGTCGCCTTGACGCCCAGGTTGTACGCCCACCCGCACGCGACAGCCGCCAGATGGAGCAGACCGGCCCGCCAGCCGAGGGCCAGCGACAGACCGATCGTCGAGCAGCAGGGACGCGGCTATCGCGGCGTCGGTCACCCGCGGTGGTACCGCTCCGGCCGCCAGCGGCTTGTCGGTGCGACCGACGAGCGCGTCCCGGGCGGCGTCGATGCGGTCGTTCGACCAGCCGATGGAGAGCTGGCCGGTGAGCACGGCCGCGGCAAGCAGAACGCACGTCCCGGGCGAGTTGCCGGCAACCGCGCCGAGCACCGTCACGAACACGGTGACGGCGACGCACGGCGCCGGGTGGCACGAACCGAGCAGCGCGATCGACTGACGCGCGACCCGGTTCACCTCGCCGAGGCTACGGTCGAATGCTGACCGCCGCGGTCATCGCGGCCAGCCGTTCGCGCGGGCCGCACAGGATCACGTGTTCGGTGTTGCGGGTGTGGCTGACCGCCCCGACCTTCTCACCGGACGGATTGAAGATCCCGATCAGCGCGCCGACGTAGCGCTTCGAGTCGAACGACAACACCTCGACCGTCTCGCCCCGGGCCAGGCACATCTCGACGAGGGCGTCGAGTCCGACGAACCCCTCGTTCGAGAAGCTGACCACCAGCACGTCGGCGTCCACGGTCTTGATCACCCGCGCCAGGGCGTCGGGCATCTCGCGGGTGGCGTTGAAGACGCTCTTGGTCTCGGCCTCGCGGCTGTCGGCCCGCTTGCAGGCGATGCCGTAGTACTCGGGCTCGTCCCAGCGGATCAGCGTCTCCCACACGTGGTAGTTCGTGAAGTACCGGTGCTGGTTGTACGGCGGGTCGAGATAGGCCAACCCGACGTGCGGCAACCGGTCGACGAGCGCGAGGGCATCCCCGCGGATGGCCGTGCCCGCCCCCGGCGTCAACACGGGGGACTTGAGGCGCAGTTCGCGGTTCGCCCGCGGCGCCCATTGCTTGAGGTAGGCCATCTGCAGCCCGACCGTCGAGTCGACGGCGTCGGCGGCCTCCATCAGCGAGGTCAGCAGCACCGGGCGCAGCCAGCTGTCGCCGTACAGCTCGTCGATGCCGTTGCGGATCGCGTCGACCCGCATGCCGTTCTTGGGCTGGAAGTAGCGGGCCTGCTCGCAGAACGTCCGGGTGAAGTAGCCCCGGACAGGTGGCAGCGCCTCGAGCCGCGCAAGGGCATCGTCGATCTCGCCGACATCGACAGTGTCGGCGTCCAGTTCGACGTAGCACTGGGCCAGCACCTCGCTGTACGTGGCGAGGTCGGTCGCGGTGACCTCGCCACCCTGCCGGCAGAACTCCTGCGCCACCCGCGTCGTGCCGGTGAACAGGTCGAGTGCGGTGGTGGCCCCGCTGGCCCGGAACAGCGCGCCGAGGGTGGGCACGAGCACGCGCTTGCTGCCGAGGTACTTGATCACCGCCGACCACCCATCGCCCCATCATCGACCGCTCCGCTGCCCGGGGTTGACAGCACGCGCCCGAGCCGTCATATTTAACCCATCAGCTAAATAACCAAGAGGTTAAATGCGATGGCAGAAGATCGGCTCAGCGTCATCTTCGCGGCGTTGGCGGACCCCACCCGCCGGGCGATCCTGGCCCGGCTCTCCGAGGGCGACGCCACCGTCACCGAACTGGCCGAGCCGTTCTCGATCAGCCTGCCGGCGATCTCGCGGCACCTGAAGGTGCTCGAGCACGCGGGGCTGATCTCGCGCAGCCGCTCGGCCCAGTGGCGTTCGAGCCGGCTCGAGGCGGGGCCGTTGCGCGAGGCCGTCGGCTGGATGGAGCACTACCGGCAGTTCTGGGACACCAATCTCGACCGGCTCGACGCACATCTGCGCCGGCTCACCAACTCCGAAGGGACGACGAAATGAGCGATCAGGAACTGGTCATGACCCGCGTCTTCGACGCGCCGCGCGAACTCGTCTATCGCGCGTTCACCGACGAGGACCAGCTGGCCCAGTGGTTCGGTCCGGTCGGGTGGTCGGTGCCGCGCGACTCCGTGTCGGTCGACGCTCGCGTCGGGGGGCCTACAACTTCACGATGGTCAACGACTCTGATCCGTCGCAGGCCTCACCGGTCACCTCCACGTTCACCGAGGTGATCGAGAACGAGTTGCTGGTCGGGCGGGAGAACGTCGAAGGTATCCCCGGCTTCGAGGGCGTCGTCGAGATGTATCTGCGGCTGGAGTTTCACGACGAGGACGACGGCAAGACCCGCCTCGAACTGCGTCAGGGCCCGTACTCGGCCGAGATGGAAGGCAACGCCCGTGAGGGTTGGGGCAGCTCGTTCACCAAGCTCGACGCGCTGCTGGCGGGCTGAGCGATGGCCAGGCGCGCCTGCCGTCCGCCTAAGGTGAGCGCATGTTCAACGCCGCCGCGCGCGCTCTGCTCGAGTCGAGTGCCCTCGCCCAGCTGATCACGATCAACGCCGATGGCAGCCCGCAGGTCAGCGGTGTCTGGATCGGACTCGACGGTGACGAGCTGCTCGTCGGGTCACTGCCCAAGCGGGTCAAGGTCACCAATGTCGAGCGTGATCCGCGGGTGGTGGTCGTCGTCCAGTCGCCGACCAAGAGTGCCCGCAACCTGGACGAGTACCTGGTGGTTCACGGGCAGGCCCGCATCACCGAGGGGGGCGCCCCCGAACTCCTGCAAGAGCTGGCCCACGTCTACCTCGGTCCGGACGCCGTGTTCCCGGGCCCGGACGCGCCGCCCGGCTACATCTTCCGCATCACGCCCGAGAAGGTCCTCGGCGAAGGCGCCTGGACGAGCTAGGCCGGGGCTAGTCGGTCTTGCGGCGCACACCGAGCAGGATGTCGTCCCACGCCGGGATCTGCTGACGACCCGAGCGCTTCGCCGGCTCGGCCAGCCGCAACGGCAGCGGGGGCGCGTCGGTGAGCGAGTCGGCCTCCTGGTCGAAGACCTCCTCGACGACCGGATCGGGCAGCGGACCGGTGTCGCCCTCGCTCGTCGGCTCGATGGCCGGCACGGCGTGCACCACCGGCCGGATGGGACGGTCGGAGAGCAGGTCGCCCGCGGTCTCGTCCAGCGGGGTGACGAGGCGGTGGGTCAGCGAGACGGCCCAGCGGGCGATGCGTTCGGAGTCGCCGCCGAGCCAGCCGGCCGAGACGACCCACACCGAGTCCTCGCGGCGGTAGGAGTCCCACGTCACGGACTCCGGGTCGATGCCGTGGGCAAGGAACCGGCTGTCGACGGACTCACCGAACGGGACGAGCTGACCTTCGGCGGTGCTGCGCCGGGCGCGGGCGCGCCGGGCCTCGACGGTGATGCGAGCGCGCTCGTCGATCACCGGACGGGCGAAGCGCATGACCTTGTCCAGCGCCATGCCGGAGCTCTCGGCGATCGACTCGGCGCTCTCGCCTCGCCGCGCACGAACCTGGATCTCGCGCGGCGGCAGCGAGGGCACCGACACGACCGGAACGGGCGGGACGGTGTCGGGGGTGGGATCGTCCGAGTCGCTGCCGTCCACCGCCCTCAACTCCTCCCCGATCTCCAGGCTGAACTGCTCGTCACCGTCGACGGTCTCGACTACGACGTGATCTGCATCGGCTCCCGGGCCGACGAAGCGCAGTTCTCGCATGTGCGAACGATAGGAGCCAGAACGTCTGATTCCGTGGAGCACACGCCGTCCGCGGCCGGGAGGAGCAGCTAAATGCGTTCGACGACGTAGTCGATGCAGCGGGTCAGGGCCGTGACGTCGTCCGGGTCGACCGCGGGGTACATGCCGATCCGCAGCTGGTTACGGCCCAGGGCGCGATACGGCTCGGTGTCGACGATGCCGTTGGCGCGCAGGACCCCGGCCACCGCGGCGGCGTCGACCGCGTCGGTGAAGTCGACCGTGCCGACGACCGGACTGCGCAGCGCCGGGATCGGTCACGAACGGCCGGGCATAGGGCGACGCCTCGGCCCAGTCGTAGAGCCGGCCCGACGACTCGGCGGTGCGCTTGACCGCCCAGCCCAGACCACCCTGCGACAGCAGCCAGTCGAGCTGGCGCGCCAGCAGCCAGAGCGTCGCGATCGCGGGGGTGTTGTAGGTCTGGTCCTTGCTGCTGTTGTCGATGGCCAGCGTGAGGTCGAGCGAGGGCGGCTGCCACCGCGTGGCCTTGAGCTCGGCCGCTCGCTCGAGTGCGGCCGGCGAGAGCACGGCCAGCCACAGGCCGCCTTCGGAGGCGAAGCCCTTCTGGGGCGCGAAGTAGTAGGCGTCGGTGTCGGTCAGGTCGACCTCGACCCCGCCGGCCGCGCTCGTCGCGTCGACCAGCATCAACGCGTCCGGGACGATCCGCTCGACCGGCATCACCACTCCGGTCGACGTCTCGTTCTGCGGCCAGGCGTACACGTCCGGGTTTGCGTCGGCGGCGGGTTCGAGGGCCGGGGCCGAGCCGTACTCGCTGCGGACGACGGTCGGCTGGGCCAGGAACGGGGCGCCGTCAGCAACGGCCGCGAACTTCGCGGAGAACTCGCCGCACACCAGGTGGTGGGAGTGCTCGCGGATCAGGCCGAACGCGGCCGCGTCCCAGAATGCGGTCGAGCCGCCGTTGCCGAGAACGACCTCGTATCCGTCGGGCGCTGACAGCAGCTCCCTTACGCCCGCGCGGATATGGGCGACCAAGTCCTTCACCGGCGCTTGCCGATGGCTCGTGCCGAGCAGTTCGGCGTGCTCGGTCAGTCCGGCCACGGCCGCGAGCGGCACCTTGGACGGCCCGGAGCCGAAACGCCCGTCGACCGGGTCGTATCGACTCGGGCAGCACGATCTCAGTCACCCGCGGATTGTTTCACCCGCGGGCGAGGGAGTTCAGGCAGCGCTGCGCTTGCGGCCCTTCGGCGCGGTCGGGGCCGCTGGCTCGTCCGCGACGGCCACCATCGGCTTGGCCGCGCGGATGTCGTCCAGGCCGAGGCCGAGCATGTCGAGCAGGGTGCGCGCGTCCGAGGTGTCGCGCGCGGCGCCCGCGATCACCAGGACCGCGGCCCGGCGCTGGTCGGCATGCTGCTCCGCCTCGAGCTGCGCGCGGGCGGTCTCGTGCTCCGAGACCGAGGGCTCGGACCAGGGGCTGGAAAGTGTGGTGGCTGCTGTCATGTCGCACCGTCTACCCAGTGGTTTCGGCGTTCAAACACGACACAGCGAAAACTTTCTTGATCCCAAGTTTTGCCTCGATGCGACGCCGTGGTCACGGGGCCGAAATGTGGTGGCGTCAGGGTGGCGTTATGAAGTCATCTTCCGCGGCGTTCGCCGCCTGCCTGCCCTCGGTTCGGCCTCTGCCGGCGATCGTGTCGTCCGTTACCCGTGCGCCGAGCGAGGGCGGCTCGCGCCATCGCGCCCTGGCCGGTGCCGCCCAGCAGTCGTGGCGGCTGCGCGCCGGCGGCCGGTCGCTGCTCGTCCGCCAGGCGACGTCGCGCGACCTCGAAGGGGTGGCCGGCCTGCACCGGCGGTCGTCGGCGGGCAGCCTGCTCGAGCGTTACCGCCTCGGCGGACGCGCGCCCTCGGTGATCGCGGTCGCACAGTTGCTGCGCAGCCCGCTGGCGTTCGTCGCGGTCGAGCGTTCGCGGCGCCGTGATCGCGTTGGCGGTCGCGCAGGGCGACGCGCACCACGGGCCGAACTCCGCCCAGGTCGGTGTGCTGGTCGAGGACGCCCACCAGGGACTCGGCATCGGCCGCGAGATGCTGGCGCAGGTGTCGGGTGCCGCGCTGGTGGCCGGCTACGACGAACTGATCGCCTATCCGGGCGAGTCGGTGATCCCGGCGGCGGCGTTCATGGCCAAGACCGGCTCGACGCGCATCGTGTCCGACCCCGAGGTCGCCCACCTGCACACGCTCATCCCCGCGGTCGCCGCCCTGGGTATCGGCGCGGTTCGCGAGCGGCTGGCCGGCTGATCACCGCGTAGGTCAGCTCGGCCGGACGGCGTCCCAGTCGACGGTGAGTTCGCCGAGCCGCCATCGGGAGCGGCCACCGCGCACCGGCCAATCGGTTCGAAGGCGCTCGCACGTCGCGATCCAGCGTTGCCGCGGGCCGAACGGGCTCAGCGGGGCCGCGGCGTCCCAGGCGGCGTCGAGGTCGCGCAGCAGCCGGTTGACGGGCTGGCCGGCGACGTTGTGGTGGATCAGCGCCTTCGGCAGTCGTTCGGCCAGCGCGCTCGGACGGGGCAGGTCGGTCAGCCGCGCGGCCAGGGTGACCGTGCGCGGGCCGGTCTCGTCCAACAGCACCCAGGCCGCCCGCCGGCCGATCTCGTCGCAGGTCCCCTCGACGAGCAGTCCGCCCGGCGCGAGGTGGCTGCACATCGTCACCCAGGCGTCGGCCGCGGCCGCCTCGTCGTACTGCCGCAGCACGTTGGCGGCCCGGACCAGGGCGGGCCGGTGCCCGGCGAACTCGAAGCCGCCATGGGCGAAGTTCAGCCTCGGCGGATCGGCACGGGGGCGGGCAGCCGCCACCCGGTCCGGATCGATCTCCAGGCCGAGCACCCGGACGTCCGGGCGAACCCGGCTCAACCGCTGCAGGAGCTCGACCGTCGTCACGGCCGACGCGCCGAAGCCGAGGTCGACGACCAGCGCGGCTGGCGGGCAGCGTCGGGCCGAGGGTGGCCGCGATCCAGCGATCCATGCGCCGCAGCCGGTTGGGGTTGGTCGTGCCGCGCGTCGCCACGCCGAGCGCGCGCGCCCGGCCGGCGGCCAGCCGCGGCGGGCGCGAACGCGACGGCTCGGGCACCGTCGAACGGTAGCCTCGCCCGTCATGGACCTGCGGCTCTCCGACGTCACGACGCTGCGGCTGGGTGGCCCCGCCGCGCGCGTCGTCGAGGCCGCGTCCACCGACGAACTCGTCGATGCCGTCCGCACCGCCGATTCGCGCGCTGAACCGGCACTGATCGTCAGCGGCGGCAGCAACCTGCTGGTGGCCGACGACGGGTGGCCGGGCGTCGTCATCCTCGTCCGCACGCGAGGGGTCGAGGTGGCCGGAAGGCACGGGTGACGGCGGCGGCGGGCGAACCGTGGGACGAGCTGGTGGCGACCACCGTCGAGCGGGGCTGGTCCGGGCTGGCCGCGATGAGCGGCATCCCGGGGCTGACCGGTGCCACGCCGATCCAGAACGTCGGCGCCTACGGCAGCGAGGTCTCGGACTCGATCACCTCGCTCACCGTCCTCGACCGCGCGAGCGGGTCGGTCGAGACGTGGGATCCGGCCCGCTTCGGCTTCGGCTTCCGGACCAGCGCCTTCAAGCACACCGACCGGTTCGTGGTGCTGGACGTCAGCTTCGCGCTCGATCACTCCGAGCTCTCGGTGCCCGTCCGCTATCTCGAACTCGCGCGGCGGCTGGGCATCGGGCCGGGCGAACGAGCCCCGTCGGCCCGGGTGCGCGAGGTCGTCCTGGAGCTGCGGCGAAGCAAGGGCATGCTGCTCGACGCGTCCGATCACGACACCTGGAGCGTCGGGTCGTTCTTCGTCAACCCGTTCGTCGAGCCGGACCTCGTGCCTGCCGACAGCCCGCACTGGGAGGTCGACGGCCAGATGAAGCTCTCGGCCGCCTGGCTCATCGAGCAGGCCGGCTTCACCCGGGGCTACGGCAACGACCGCGTGCGGGTGTCGACCAAGCACACCCTGGCGCTGACGAACCGCGGGACGGCGACGACGGCCGATCTGCTGGAGCTGGCCGCCGAGATCCGCGCCGGGGTCGAGGCCCGCTTCGGCATCCGGCTGCGCCCCGAGGCGCACCTCGCCGGCGTCGACCTTCTGATGACGCTGATTTCGTTGCGCAACGCCGCAGATTCTTCGTAATCCGTTGTAGATGGACTAGTTTGCTGCGTGTAGCGTCTTCCTCAGATCAGCTGGTGACCAGACTTCGGCAGGAGCGTGCTCACGGTGCGGACGGTTCAGAACTTCATCAACGGCGAACTGGTCGACTCGGCCAGCGGCAGGCGCGCCGACCTCATCGACCCGTCCACGGGCGAGATCTTCGGATCGGCGCCGGTATCGGACGAGCACGACGTCGACCGTCGCCTACCGGGCCGCGTCCACTGCGTTCGAGGACTGGCGCGACACCACGCCCAGCGACCGTCAGCGGGCGCTGCTGAAGTTCGCCGACGCGCTCGAGGCCCGCAGCGAGGAGATCGTGGCGGCCGAGTGCGAGAACACCGGCAAGCCGATCGCGATGACGACGACGCGAGGAGATGCCGCCCGCGCTCGACCAGATCCGCTTCTTCGCCGGGCGCCGCTCGGCTGCTCGAAGGCCGCAGCGCCGGCGAGTACATGGCCGGCCACACGTCCTACGTCCGCCGCGAGCCGGTCGGTGTCGTCGGGCAGGTCGCGCCCTGGAACTACCCGATGATGATGGCGGTCTGGAAGTTCGCCCCGGCGCTCGCGGCCGGCAACTGCGTCGTGCTCAAGCCGTCGGACACCACGCCGGTGTCGAGCTCGCTGATGGCCGAGATCGCCGGCGAGTTCTTCCCGCCCGGCGTCTTCAACGTCGTCTGCGGCGACCGCGACACCGGCCGGGCCGTGGTCTCGCACCCGACGCCGGCGATGGTGTCGATCACCGGCTCGACGCGGGCCGGCTACGAGGTGGCGGCGGCCGCGGCCAAGGACCTCAAGCGCACCCACCTCGAACTGGGCGGCAAGGCGCCGGTGATCGTCTTCGACGACGCCGACATCGAGAACGCGGCCGAGAACATCGCCGTCGCCGGCTACTTCAACGCCGGGCAGGACTGCACCGCCGCCACCCGCGTGCTGGTCGCGCCGCGCATCGCGGCCGACTTCGCCGACGCGCTGGCCGACCAGGCCCGCAACACCAAGATCGGCGCCCCGGACGAGGACGACATCCTCTACGGGCCGCTGAACAACGCCAGCCAGCTCGAGCGGGTCGGCGGCATGATCAGCCGACTGCCCGATCACGCCCGGGTGCTGGCCGGCGGCGCCCGCAAGGGCGACGCGCGGCTACTTCTGGGAGCCGACGGTCGTCTCGGACCTGCGCCAGGACGACGAGGTGATCCAGGACGAGATCTTCGGCCCGGTGATCACGATCCAGCAGTTCACCGACGAGGACGAGGCGGTGGCCTGGGCCAACGGCGTCGAGTACGGCCTGGCGTCCAGCGTCTGGACGAAGGACCACGGCCGGGCGATGCGGGTGTCGCGGCGCCTGGACTTCGGCTGCGTCTGGGTCAACTGCCACATCCCGATCGTGGCCGAGATGCCGCACGGCGGGTTCAAGCACTCGGGCTACGGCAAGGACCTCTCGATCTACGGGCTCGAGGACTACACCCGGATCAAGCACGTCATGCACAACATCGACTTCTGAGCGACCCGATTCGGCCACCGCCTACGAATAGCATTCGGCCCATGAGTCACACCGTTGCCGCCGAGTTGGTCGCCAGCGTCTTCCAGGTCGTCGCGGCGGTCGGCCAGCGGGTCGAGCCGACCGACACGCTGGTGATCCTGGAGTCGATGAAGATGGAGATCCCGGTGCTGGCCGAGGTGTCCGGGCTGGTCGTCGAGATCGCCGTGCAGCAGGGCGACAACATCAGCGAAGGCGACGTCATCGCGGTCATCGAACCCGGCGTGAGAAGAGGAGCAGCATGACCGTTGAGCAGAAGCGCGTCCTGGCCACCGAGATCCCCGGCCCGCGCTCGAAGGAGCTGCACGCCGCGAAAGCTAGGTGCAGTAGCCAGCGGCGTCGGCACGACGCTGCCGATCTACGTCGAGCGGGCCGGCGGCGGCATCGTCGTCGACGTCGACGGCAACCAGCTGATCGACTTCGGCTCGGGCATCGCCGTCACCGGCGGTCGGCAACGCCGCGCCGCGGGTCGTCGAGCGCGTGCGCGAGCAGGTCGCCGACTTCACCCACACCTGCTTCATGGTCACGCCCTACGAGGAGTACGTCGCGGTCGCCGAGAAGCTCAACGAGCTGACGCCCGGGACGCACGAGAAGCGTTCGGCCCTGTTCAACTCCGGCGCCGAGGCGGTCGAGAACGCGATCAAGATCGCCCGCCACCACACCGGACGCGCAGGCCGTGGTCGCGTTCGATCACGCCTACCACGGGCGCACCAACCTGACGATGGCACTGACCGCGAAGAACATGCCCTACAAGGACGGCTTCGGGCCGTTCGCGGGCGAGATCTACCGCGTCCGATGGCCTACCCCTACCGCTGGCCGACCGGCCCGAGAACTGCGCGGACGAGGCCTTCGCGGCGTTCACGTCGCTGGTGCATGCGCAGGTCGGCGAGACGAACACGGCTGCGGTGATCATCGAGCCGATCCAGGGCGAGGGCGGGTTCATCGTGCCGCCGCCCGGCTTCCTGCGCCCGCGTGGCCGAGTGGTGCACCGAGAACGGCATCGTGTTCATCGCCGACGAGATCCAGACCGGGTTCTGCCGGACGGGCGACTGGTTCGCCTGCGATCACGAGGGGTTCGCCCCCGACCTGATCACCACCGCCAAGGGCATCGCCGGTGGCCTGCCGTTGGCCGGGGTCACCGGCCGGGCCGAGATGATGGACGCCGTCCACGTCGGGGGGCTCGGCGGCACGTACGGCGGCAACCCGGTGGCCTGCGCCGCCGCGCTCGGCTCGATCGAGACGATGCAGGAACTGACGACCTGCCCGCGGCGGCCCGGCGGATCGAGTCGATCATGGTGCCGCGGCTGACGGCGCTGGCCGAGAAGTACGACGCCATCGGCGACATCCGCGGGCCGGGGCGCCATGATCGCCGTCGAGCTGGTGTCCGACCGGGCGACCAAGACGCCCGACGCCGTGCTCACCGGCGCTGGTGTCGTCGGCCTGCCACCGCGAAGGACTGATCACGCTGACCGCGGGCACGTTCGGCAACGTGCTGCGGTTCCTGCCGCCGCTGGTGATCGGCGAGGACTTGCTCAACGAGGGTCTCGACATCCTGGAAGACGCCTTCGCCGCTAACGTCTAGTACTATGGTTCGTGATCTCGCGGCGGTCGGCTGCCTCGGCGTGCTGACCGTCGCCACCCGCGGCGCGGACGGCCCGGGCGAGGTGCAGGTGACCATCCGGGGCGCCACCGAGATCCTGATCGCCTAGTCCGACCACCCCCTGGCGAAGGGTGCTCGCGTACTCATCGTCGACGTACGTAGCTCGCGGACGGTTGACGTCGTACCGTCGGACACGCTGTTCTCGTCAGAACCGCGCAGTTTGGACTGATTGATCTAGCGGAAGGCGCGCCATGTTCGGTTATCACGTCCCGGCCCCGGATGAGGCGATGCTGATCTCGGGCGGCAAGAGTGCGAAGAACTCGGCCGACACCCCGTTCCGCGTCGTCACCGGGCACGGCGCCTTCGTCCTGCCGTTCTTCCGCAAGGTGCGGTTCCTGACCCTGTCGATGGCCGAGGCCGAGGTCGAGGAGCGCTGCGTCACCAAGCAGGGCATCACCCTGAACGTCCGGGCCGTCATCGCCTTCAAGGTCGGCAACGACGCCGAGAGCATCGTCAACGCCGGCCAGCGCTTCCTGTCCGACCAGAACCAGATGTCGGTGCTGACCGGCCGGATCTTCGCCGGCCACCTGCGCTCGATCATCGGCTCGATGACGGTCGAAGAGATCGTCACCGAGCGGCAGAAGCTGGCCACCGAGGTCCTCGACGGTTCGAAGGAGGAGATGGTCAAGATCGGCCTGATCGTCGACGCTCTGCAGATCCAGTCGATCGACGACGGCGACCTCGGCTACATCGCCAACATGGCCGCTGCCGCACAACGCCGCGATCCAGCGCCAGGCTCAGATCTCGCAGTCGCAGGCCCGCCAGCAGTCGGCCGAGGCCGAGCAGGAGTCCTTGCGCAAGCAGGCCGAGTACGCCCGGCGAGACGGCGATCGTCCAGGCGCAGTACAAGGCCGAGGTCGACCAGGCCCAGGCAGACGGCGGCCCAGGCCGGCCCGCTCGCCGCCGCCCAGGCCCAGCAGGCGGTGCTGGCCGAGCAGGCGCTCGTCGCCCAGAAGAACGCCGACCTGCGCCAGCAGCAGCTGGTCGCCGAGGTCATCAAGCCGGCCGAGGCCGAGGCCGAGCGGGTCCGCGTGCTGGCCAAGGCCGACGCCGAGCGCATCCGGATCCAGGCCGAGGCGGCCGCGTCGCACAACCGGGTGGCGCTCGACCGGATGCTCATCGACCAGCTGCCGCAGATCGTGCGCGAGGCCTCGGCCGGGCTGCAGGGCGCGAACGTCAACATCCTCAACGGCGCTACCGGACTCGGCGAGATGGCGGCCAGCCTGGTCGGGCAGGGGCTGACGATCTTCGAGTCGATCCGCGGCAACCTGGGCCAGCCGGACGAGGACATCCCCGACGAGCCCGAGCACCCCGCGCTGGGCAGCGGCGCCCGGCGGAGGCCTGAGCGGGTCGGCATATCGGCTCGTCCGGGCCGGTATCCTGGAGCCTCCGCGTTGGTTGGTGAAGGGATCAGGTCAGTGGGGCTCGTCGTGCAGAAGTACGGCGGCTCCTCCGTCGCTGATGCCGAGCGGATCAAGCGGGTCGCCGAGCGCATCGTCGCCCGCCGCCGCGACGGCGATGACGTCGTGGTGGTCGTGTCGGCGATGGGCGACACCACCGACGAGCTGATCGACCTCGCCCAGCAGGTCGTCCCGGTGCCGTCCGGGCGCGAGTTCGACATGCTGCTGACGGCCGGCGAGCGCATCTCGATGGCACTGCTGGCGATGGCGATCAACTCCCTGGGCTACAAGGCCGAGTCGTTCACCGGCTCGCAGGCCGGTGTGCTCACGACCTCGGTGCACGGCAAGGCCCGCATCGTGAACATCACCCCTGGTCGCGTCGAGAACTCCGTCGCCGCCGGCAACGTCGCGATCGTCGCCGGCTTCCAGGGCGTCAGCCCCGACACCAAGGACATCACCACGCTCGGCCGCGGCGGCTCGGACACCACCGCGGTGGCGTTGGCGGCGGCCTTGAACGCGTCCGTCTGCGAGATCTACACCGACGTCGACGGCGTCTACACCGCCGATCCGCGCATCGTGCCGAACGCGCGCCGGCTCGACACCGTCACCTACGAAGAGATGCTCGAACTGGCCGCCTGCGGCGCCAAGATCCTGCACCTGCGCAGCGTCGAGTACGGCCGCCGTTACGGCGTGCCGATCCACGTGCGCTCGTCGTTTTCGAACAAGACCGGTACGACTGTCACCGGCTCGATGGAGGACCTCACCGTGGAACAGGCGATCATCTCCGGCGTTGCGCACGACCGCAGCGAAGCCAAGGTCACGGTCGTCGGCGTGCCCGACAAGCCCGGCGAGGCGGCCAAGATCTTCATCGAGCTGGCCGCCGCCGAGATCAACCTCGACATGATCGTGCAGAACATCTCGACCGGCGGGACCGGACGCACCGACGTGTCGTTCACGCTGCCCAAGACCGATGGCCCGACCGCGCTGCAGGCGCTGGACCGGGTGCGCGAGCAGATCGGCTTCGAAGACCTGCTCTACGACGACCACATCGGCAAGCTGTCGCTGATCGGTGCCGGCATGCGCTCTCACCCAGGCGTCTCGGCCTCGTTCTTCTCCGCGTTGGCTTCGGCCGGCGTGAACGTCGAGATGATCTCCACGTCCGAGATCCGCATCTCGGTCGTCTGCCGTGACACCGAGCTGGACAGCCGCGGTGCGGGCCGTCCACGACGCGTTCGAGCTGGGCACCCAGGATGAGCAGGCGGTCGTCTACGGAGGCACCGGGCGATGAGAGTCGGCATCGTCGGGGCGACCGGCCAGGTCGGCGGCGTCGTCCGCCGCATTCTGGCCGAGCGCTCGTTCCCGGTGGACGAGATCCGCTTCTTCTCCTCGGCCCGCTCGGCCGGTACCGCGCTGAGCTGGGAGGGTGTGGACGTCCGGGTCGAGGACGCCGCCCTCGCCGACCCGTCGGGCCTGGACGTCGCGATCTTCTCAGCCGGCGGCGGCACGTCGCGCGAGCTGGCGCCGCGGTTCGCCGACGCCGGCGTGACCGTGATCGACAACTCCTCGGCCTGGCGGATGGACCCCGACGTGCCGCTCGTCGTCGCCGAGGTCAACCCCGGCGCGATCCGTGACATGCGCAAGGGGATCATCGCCAACCCGAACTGCACGACCATGGCCGCGATGCCAGTGCTCAAGCCGCTGCACGACGCCGCCGGGCTGACGCGACTGATCGCCTCGACCTACCAGGCCGTCTCCGGCTCCGGGCTGGCCGGCGTCGACGAGCTCGACAAGCAGGTCCGCCAGGTCGTCGACCGCGCCGCCGAGCTGACCCACGACGGGTCGGCCGTCGAGTTCCCCGCGCCGGTGAAGTACGTCGCGGCCGATCGCGTTCAACGTGCTGCCGCTCGCCGGGCTCGATCGTCGACGACGGCTCGTTCGAGACCGACGAGGAGCAGAAGCTGCGCAACGAGTCGCGCAAGATCCTCGACATCCCCGGGCTGCGGGTGTCCGGCACCTGCGTGCGGGTGCCGGTCTTCACCGGCCACTCGCTGTCGATCCTGGCCGAGTTCGCCGCCCCGCTGTCGGTCGAGCAGGCGTACGCGCTGCTGCGTTCGGCGCCGGGCGTCGAGGTCGCCGACGTGCCGAATCCGCTGCTGGCTGCCGGCCGCGACCCGTCCTACGTCGGCCGGATCCGCCAGGACGGCCCGAACGCGCTGAGCCTGTTCATCAGCAACGACAACCTGCGCAAGGGTGCCGCCCTCAACGCGGTGCAGATCGCCGAACTCCTCGTCTGAGCTGGTCCGTGGACGGATGTGGCCACCATCTGGCCATATCCGTCCAAGCGCGTCGCTGTGGACAACTCTCGGCATGGCTGGGCGCACTTCCGGCAGCCTTCGTGAATGACCTGGCGCGAGATCTCAGCCGCGCAAGGGGGCGTGATCACCCGCCGGCAGTTGCGCGATTCGACCTGCAGCGACCGGACGATCTCGCGCATGATCCAGCGGGGTGCGCTGCAACGGATCACTCGCGGCGGCGTCTACCTGGTCGGCGGAACGCCGTGGTCGGCCGCGGCCCGAACCTGGGCCGGTGTGCTGATGACGGACGGCGTCCTCGGCTTCACATCGGCCGCTGTGCTCTGGGGCATGGAGGTGGAGGCGCCGCCGTTCGTGCAGGTGATCGTGCCTACTTCTCGCCGACCGCGGCCCCCGGATTGGGTGCGCGTTCACCGGTCGTTCGTGCCCTCGTCCGAGGTCGTGCGGCGCGATGGATTGCCGGTCACTTCGCGCGCCCGTACCGCGATCGATCTCATCGGTCATCTGCCACGTCGCGACGCGATCCGCTTTGCTGATCGGGCGTTGCAGCGGTCGTGGGTCACCCGAAACCAGCTCGAGCGCCGGTTGGTCGACGAGTCCTTCAAACCGGGAAACCGCAACCTCCGGACCGTCCTGCATGCGTCGTCGGCCGCGGCGGCCTCCGAGGCGGAGCGGCGCCTACATCAGCTGCTCAGGCGTGCGCGTCTGGTCGGCTGGGCGGCCAATCACCCAGTGCGAGACGGCTCGCGCGTCGTCGCCGTCATCGACGTGGCGTTCGAGCAGTTGCGGCTGGCCATCGAGGTCGACGGCTGGGCGTTTCACAGTGACGTGGATCGATTCCGGCGCGACCGACAGCGCCAGAACGATCTCGTCGCGCTGGGCTGGACCGTCCTGCGCTTCACGTGGGCCGACCTGAGTGAGCGCCCCGACTATGTGATCGCGCAGATCCGCCACGCGCTTGGACGAACGTAGCCACGGTGTGGCCAGATTCGTCCAGCAGCTAGGGGACGGGAGCGTTCCACTCGAACGGAACCATGTCGCGCAGCACTCGGCGGCGCTGGTTGCGGGGCAGGTGGTCGATGTAGAGGATGCCCTGCAGATGTTCGGTCTCGTGCACCAGGCAGCGGGCGAAGAATCCGGTTCCGGTGACCTCGATCGCCCGCCCGGTCTTGTCGACGCCGCGGACGGTCACCACCGACGGTCGCGACAGGGAGTGGTAGGGCCCCGGCACCGACAGGCAGCCCTCGTCGCCGGCGTCGACGGTGCCTCCGGTGGCCACGATCTGCGGATTGACGACGTGCCCGACGTGTTTGCGACCCGCGGCGTCGAAGCAGTCGTAGACGAACACGGCCCGGTCGTCGCCGACCTGCGTCGCGGCGAGCCCGACACCTTCGGCCACGTACATCGAGGCGAACATGTCGTCGATCAGCGTCGCGAGCTCGTCATCGAACGCCTCGACCGGGCGGGTCTTCGCGTGCAGCACGGGATCGCCGACGACGCGGATCTTGCGGGGAGTTCCTGCCACGGCGGGCAAGTTTACCGGCGCCGCCGCCGGCCTCTCGACTCGTCACGACTCAGCCGCGTTCAGCACCGGTCGCAGCGCGTCGAGCACAGCCGGGTCCTCGATCGTCGACGGGACGGTCGGCTCACGTCCATCGGCGATCTCGCGCATGGTCTTGCGCAGGATCTTGCCCGAGCGGGTCTTGGGCAGCCCGTTCACGATCGAGACGTCGCGAAACGCCGCGACCGGGCCGATCTCGCGGCGGACGGCGGCGACCAGCTCGCTCTGCAGGGTCGATCTCGTCGATGTCGGCGCCGAGCTTGAGCACCACGAGCGCGCGGGGCAGCTGTCCCTTGAGCGGGTCGGCGACGCCGATCACCGCGCACTCGGCTACCGCGGGATGGGCGGCGACGACCGCCTCGATCGAGCCGGTCGACAGGCGGTGTCCGGCCACGTTGATCACGTCGTCGGTGCGTCCCATGACGAACAGGTAGCCGTCCTCGTCGAAGTAGCCGCCGTCGCCGCTGAGGTAGAAGCCGGGGTATCGGTGCAGGTACGAGCTCTCGAACCACTCGTCGTCGCCCCACAGGGTGAGCAGCGTTCCGGGCGGCAGCGGCAGCTGTGATCGCGATCGCGCCGTCGGCACCCGGCGGCCGAGGTGCCGCCGGCGTCGTCGAGCACCTGGACGTCGTAGCCGGGCATCGGCACGGTCGGCGAGCCGGCCTTGATCGGCAGTGACTCGAGTCCGCGCGGGTTGGCGCAGATCGCCCAGCCGGTCTCGGTCTGCCACCAGTGATCGACGACCGGCACGTCGCAGCAGGTCCGACGCCCAGTGGAACGTCTCGGGGTCGAGGCGCTCACCGGCCAGGAACAGCGTCCGCAGGCTCGAGGTCGGTCGACGACCAGCTCGCCCTGCGGGTCGAGCCGCTTGATCGCGCGCAGCGCGGTGGGAGCGGTGAACAGCGCCTTGACCCCGTGCTCGGCGACCACCCGCCAGAACGCACCCGCGTCGGGCGTGCCGACCGGCTTGCCCTCGTAGAGGACCGTCGTCGCGCCGGCGAGCAGCGGCGCGTAGACGATGTAGGAGTGCCCGACGACCCAGCCGATGTCCGAGGCCGTCCAGAACACGTCGTCGGGGCCGATGTCGTAGATGTTGCGCAGCGACCACAGCAGCGCCACCGCGTGCCCACCGTTGTCGCGCACGACGCCCTTCGGACGGCCGGTCGTCCCGGACGTGTAGAGGATGTAGAGCGGATCGGTCGCCGCGACCGGCAACGCAGTCGGCCGGTTCGGCGGCGGCCATCGCATCGCGCCAGTCGAGATCGCGCGGGCCCAGCTCGGCGGTCAGCTCCGGCCGCTGGAAGACGATCACCCGCCGCGGCTGATGCGTCGGTGATCGCCAGCGCCTCGTCGACGATCGGCTTGTAGGCGATCACCCGGCCCGGTTCGATGCCGCACGACGCGATCACCAGCACGGCCGGCCGGGCGTCCTCGATGCGGCTGGCCAGCTCCGGCGCGGCGAACCCACCGAACACGACCGAGTGGATCGCGCCGAGACGGGCACAGGCGAGCATCGCGATGATCGCCTCGGGAATCATCGGCATGTAGATGATCACGCGGTCGCCGGGCTCGACGCCCTCGTTGCGCAGGGCACCGGCGAAGCGCTCGACCGCGGCCAGCAGCTCGGCGTAGGTCAGTGTGCGTGACGCCGGTGTAAGCGCTGTGATGGATCAACGCCCGATGATCACCGCGTCCGGCCTCGACGTGCCGGTCGAGTGCGTTGTAGGCGGTGTTCAGCCGGCCGTCCGGGAACCAGCGGTACAGCGGCGCGCGCGAGGGGTCCAGTGCGCGCGTCGGCTTGCGTCTCCCAATCGACCAGTTCGGCCGCCTCGAGCCAGAAGCCCTCGGGGTCGTCGAGGCTGCGCCGGAACGCCTCGCGATAGGTCACGTCACGACCTCGGCGAAGTGCTCGGCGAACTGCTCCCGCAGCTTGAACTTCAGCACCTTGCCGCCCACGGTCTCGGGCAGGTTGTCGACGAACACGACGTCCTTCGGGCGTCTCGTAGCCGGCCAGTGACGCGCGGCAGTACGCGATCAGGTCGGCGGCGCTGGTCTCGTCGCCGTCGCGGCGGATCACGACCGCGGTCACGGCTTCGCCCCAGTACGAGTGCGGCAGGCCGATCACCACGGCCTTCTCGACGGCGGGGTGCAGGCCGAGCACGGCCTCGACGCGCAGGCTCGACACGTTCTCGCCGCCGGTCTTCACGATGTCCTTGTACCGATCGAGCATCACCCGCAGCCCGTCGTCGTCGTAGGCGCAGCTGTCGCCGGAGTGGAACCAGCCGAAGCGGAAGGCCTGTCGCGTCGCTGGTTCGTCGCGGTAGTAGCCCGACATCATCGACGGCGAGCGGTAGACGGCCTCACCGGCGACCCCCGGCGAGTCGATCAGGTCCTCGCCGAACGGATCGAGCACGGTCGAGGCGAGCAGCGGGCTCGGCACGCCGACGTAGTTCTGCTTGGGTGCGGTGCGCGCGTACAACTCGGGCCACCTGTCGGGCCAGAAGCGGTGGCAGGCGATCGACTCGGTCTGCCCGAAGATCTCGAACACCAAGAGATCCTCGCCGCAGTGCTGCTTCATCGAGGCCAGCACGGGCGGCGGCAGCGCGGCCCAGCCGTAGACGATCACCCCGAGACTGTGGGCGTCGAGTTCGGCCCGTTGGGTGAGGACGGCGTCGACGCCGGCCACCATTGCCGGCGCGCCCGCCCACCAGGCCGTGACCTTCTCGGCGTCGATCATCTCCGCGATGCCGGTGGCGTCGGGGCGGCGGCCGAGCACCAGCGTCCCGCCCGACAGGAACACCGAGTAGGTGAACGGCTGGTCGCCGACGTGATAGATCATCGGCAGGAAGGTGCCGACCCGCAGGTCGGCCTCGAGCTTCAGACCCCGCGTCAAGGACAGGGCGAAGCCGTACGCCGCCATGTAGCTGCAGGTGTGCGAGATCATCACGCCCTTGGGCATGGCGGTGGTGCCGGACGTGAAGAGGATCTCCCAGATGTCGTCGCCGTGGATCTCGACGTCGGGCTCGGTCGTCGGCTGATCGCGGACGAAGTCGGTGAACGAGGCGCTGCCGGGCACCGGGCCGCCACCGATCGTGATCGTCACCGCCACCTCGAGCCCGGTCGTGCCGAACGGACCTTCGGCGCGCGGCCACAGCTCGGCGTCGACGACGGCCAGCTTGGGCTCGACGAGTTCGATCATGGCCTGGACGAGGTCAGGCGCCATCATCGGATTGATCGGCGCGCAGACGAGCCCCGCCTTGGCCGCCCCCAGCTTGGTCAGGAATCCCTCGACCGAGTTCTCGCAGAACAGGAGCACCACGTCGCCGTGCTGCAGGCCGCGGGCGAGCAACGCGTGTGCGATCTGGTTCGCGAGGTGGTCGGCTTCGCGGTAGGTCAGCCGGCGAAAACGCGGATCCCCGTACGCACCCTCGCGGGCCACGAACGCCTCTTTGTCGGGGAAGCTCCACGTCATCCGCTCGAGCAGGTCGCCGACGCTGGTGCGCTCCCACCGGTGGACGGCTCGGCGGTGGTGCAAGCTGGTGACATCGAGTTCGGCGTCCATGGGCCTCGCACGTCCTCTCTGACAGTGCCGGCGGTCCGGCCGAACTAGTGACCGGCCATTCACTATGCCGCACACTTTAGGCACCAGGGAGCCCGCTGGAAAGGGCTGAGGCCGATGAGTAGCCAAAGAAGTGAATAGCGGTTAACGTCTGGACGTCGAGTGAGTCAACGCCACCCGAGGAGGCGCGCGTGTCCGTCCTGCGATCGTCGGTGGACACCTCCAGCGAGACCTACCGGGCCAACCGCGCCGGCCAGCTGGCCGCCATCGCCGCCCTCGACGAGCAACTGGAACTGGCCCGGGCCGGCGGCGGCGCTCAGTACGCCCAGCGCCACCGGGATCGCGGGAAGCTCTTGGCCCGTGAGCGGATCGAGCTACTCGTCGATCGCGACTCGCCGCTGCTGGAGTTGTCGACGCTGGCCGCCTGGGGCACGGAGTTCACGGTCGGCGCGAGCATCGTCACCTGCATCGGAGTCGTGTCCGGCGTCGAGTGTGTGCTGGTCGCCCACGACCCGACGGTGCGGGGCGGCGCGATGAATCCCTACACGCTGCGCAAGTCGCTGCGCGCGCTCGAGATCGCGCGGCGCAACCGGCTGCCGGTGATCAACCTCGTCGAGTCGGGCGGCGCCGATCTGCCGACGCAGTCGGATCTCTTCGTCCCGGCCGGCAAGATCTTTCACGACTTGACCGAGCTGTCGGCGATGGGCATCCCGACCATCGCGCTCGTGTTCGGCAACTCGACCGCGGGCGGGGCGTACGTCCCTGGCATGTGCGACTACTCGGTGCTCGTCGACCGGCAGGCCAAGGTCTTCCTCGGCGGCCCGCCGCTGGTGAAGATGGCCACCGGCGAGGAGTCCGACGACGAGTCGTTGGGCGGTGCTGACATGCACTCGCGGATCTCGGGGGTGTCGGACTACTTCGCGGTCGACGAGCTCGACTGCATCCGCATCGGGCGCGAGATCCTCGAGACGGTCCGCTGGCGCAAGCTCGGGCCGGCGCCGAGCCTGCCCGCCGACGAGCCGCTCTACGACCCGGACGAGCTGCTCGGCATCACCTCGGCCGACTTCCGCGTGCCCTTCGATCCGCACGAGGTCCTGGCCCGGGTCGTGGACGGTTCGCGCTTCTCGGAATACAAGACGCGCTACGGCACGAGCCTGGTGACGGGGTGGGCATCGATCCACGGGTTCCCGGTCGGCGTGCTCGCCAACGCGCGCGGCGTCCTGTTCAGCGAGGAGGCGAAGAAGGCCAGCGAGTTCATCCTGCTGGCCAACCAGAGCGACACGCCGTTGGTCTTCCTGCAGAACACCACGGGCTACATGGTCGGCGCCGAATACGAACAGGGCGGCATCATCAAGGACGGCGCGAAGATGATCAACGCCGTGACCAACTCGGCCGTCCCGCACATCACCATGAACCTGGCCGCCTCCTTCGGCGCGGGTAACTACGGCATGTCCGGCCGTGCGTACGACCCTCGGTTCATGTTCGCCTGGGCCAACGCGAAGCTGGCGGTCATGGGAGCGGCCCAGCTGGCCGGCGTGATGTCGATCGTCGCCAAGCAATCGGCCGAGTCGAGCGGTCGCCCCTTCGACGCCGACGCCGACGAGCAGCGACGCCAGGCGATCCAGGCCCAGATCGAGCGGGAGTCGGACTCGTTCTTCGTGAGTGCCCGTCTCTACGACGACGGCGTGATCGATCCTCGCGACACCCGTTCGGTGCTGGGGATGTCGTTGTCGGCCGCGCATTCCGCACCGGTCGAGGGGCGCCGCGGCTTCGGCGTCTTCCGGATGTAGGGGACGCGATGACCGAGTTCACCACGCAGATCACCAAGCTGCTCGTCGCCAACCGCGGCGAGATCGCCTCGCGGGTCTTCCGCACGGCCCGGGCGATGGACATCGCGACCGTCGCCGTGTTCTCCGACCCCGACGCGGGGCTGCCGTTCGTGACCGATGCCGACGAGGCGGTCCGGCTGCCGGGCTCGACGCCGGCCGAGACCTACCTGCGCATCGACGCGATCCTGGCCGCCGCGGCGGCAACCGGCGCGGACGCGGTCCATCCCGGTTACGGCTTCCTGTCCGAGAACGCCGAGTTCGCCCGCGCCTGCGCCAAGGCCGGATTGATCTTCGTCGGCCCGACGCCGGAGGCGATCGAGGCGATGGGCTCGAAGATCGCCGCCAAGCGGCTGATGGCCGAGGCCGGCGTCCCCGTGCTCCCGGGGGCCGTCTTCGAGGACGAGCCCGACGCGGACGCGTTGGTCGAGGCGGCCGATGCCGTCGGGTACCCCGCGCTCGTCAAGGCGGCCTTCGGCGGTGGTGGTCGCGGGATGCGCATCGTCGCCGGTCCCGAAGCGATCGTCGAAGCGGTGGCCGGAGCCCGGCGCGAGGCCGCGTCGGCGTTCGGCAACGGCACGGTCTTCCTCGAACGGTTCGTCGAGTCCCCGCGGCACATCGAGGTGCAGATCATGGGCGACCAGCACGGGACGGTCGTCCACCTCTTCGAGCGTGAGTGCTCGATCCAGCGGCGCTACCAGAAGATCATCGAGGAGGCGCCGTCGCCGGCCGTCGATGATCGGCTCCGCGCCGAGCTGTGCCAGGCGGCCGTGGCGGCGGGCCGGGCCATCGGCTACGTCGGTGCCGGAACGGTCGAGTTCGTCCTCGACGCGTCGGGCCGGTTCTACTTCCTCGAGGTCAACACCCGACTGCAGGTCGAGCACCCGGTCACCGAACTGATCACCGGGCTCGACCTGGTACGGCTGCAGCTCGACGTCGCCTCGGGCCGCCCGCTACCGCCCGAGGTCACCGGCGCGACGTTCTCGGGGCACGCGATCGAGGCGCGGCTCTACGCCGAGGACGTCCCCGGTGGCTACCTGCCGACCAGCGGCGACGTGATCACCTTCGACATCGAGGCCGCCGACGGCCTGCGCGTCGACGCCGGCTTCGCGTCGGGAACCCGGGTGAGCACGTTCTATGACTCGATGCTGGCCAAGGTCATCGGCTTCGGCCCCACCCGCGACGACGCCCGGCGCGTCCTGGCCGGGGCGCTGGACCGGGCTCGCCTGCACGGCGTGGTGACCAACCGCGACCTGCTCGTCGAGGTGCTGCGCGAGGCCGAGTTCGGTGAGGGACGCATCGACACCGGCTATCTCGAACGACATCCGTTCGCCGGTGGCGGCGACGCGAACGACGTTCACGTGCTGGCCGTCGCCCTGTCCGGCCAGGCCGAACGGCGACTGGTCGCGCCGGTGCTCTCGACGCTGCCCTCGGGGTGGCGCAACAACCCGAGCGGCCCGCAGCGCGCGAGCTACGACATCGCGGGCCGGACGGTCGAGGCGAGCTACCGGCTGATCGGCGACCGGGTCTCGGCCGCGGTCGACGGGCGTGAGCTCGAGGCGACCGTACGGGCCGCGGCGGCCGATCGAGTCGATCTCGAGGTCGACGGGGTGCGCCGCGTGATCGAGGTGCGCCACGTGGGCAGCACGTTCTACGTCGACAGCTCGCTCGGGCACGACACCCTCGTCGAGGCCGAGCGCTTCCCCGACCCGTCGGCCGTGGCCCATGCCGGGTCGCTGCTGGCGCCGATGCCCGGGACCGTCGTCCGCGTCGACGTCGCGGTCGGCGACCACGTCGAGGCGGGTGCGGCTCTCCTGGCCATCGAGGCGATGAAGATGGAGCACTCGATCTTCGCGCCGACCCGGGGCATCGTCACCGAACTGCCGATCGCCGTCGGCGCCCAGGTCGACAGCGGCTCGGTGCTCGCGGTGCTCGAAGAGGAGGAGTCGCAATGACCGAACCCGTCCAGTACGACGTGGTCAACGGGGTCGCGTGGTTGACGATCAACCGCCCTGAGGCCCGCAACGCGCTCAGCCTGGCCGTCCGGGACGGCCTGTTCACCGGGGTGCGCCGCTTCAACGCCGACGACGAGGCGAAGGTGCTGGTACTGACCGGGGCCGGAGACCGGGCCTTCTGTGCCGGTGGTGACCTGAAGGAGATGGCCGACACCACGTTGCGGGTGCCGCCGATCGACTTCGTCCCGCAGTTCGGCCGCAACATCGAGGTCGAGAAGCCGACGATCGCCGCTGTCAACGGGATCGCCTACGGCGGCGGGTTCCTGCTCGCCCAGGACTGCGATCTGTGCGTGGCCGGCGAATCGGCCCGTTTCGCGATCAGCGAGGTCAAGGTCGGGCGGGGTTCGCCGTGGGCGGCTCCGCTCTCGTGGCTGGTGCCGCCCCGCATCGCCATGGAGATCCTGCTGACCGGAGACCCGCTCACCGCCCAGCGGGCGTACGAGGTCGGCCTCGTCAACCGGGTGGTGCCCGACGCCGATCTGCGCGACACCGTCCAGGCGCTGGCCGAACGGATCGCCACCAACGCGCCGTTGTCGGTCCGCGCCGCCAAGCGGACGGCCTACCTGTCGGCCCACTTCGAGCTGACCGACGCCTACGACGAGGCCGAACGGATCTGGGAGCCGGTGTATCTCAGCGCCGACGCCCAGGAGGGCCCGGCCGCGTTCCGCGACAAACGCACGCCCGTCTGGACGGGCCGCTGATGGCCGCCGACCTGACCGCGCTGATCGACGACCTGGTCGCCGAGAGCGTCGTGATCGACGAGATCATCACACCGCTGAGCCCCGAGCAGTGGACGCTGGCCCACGCCGGCCGAGGGCTGGACGATCGCCGACCAGGTCAGCCACCTCGCCTTCTTCGACGAGACCACGCTGCTGTCGCTGACCGACCCGGACCGCTTCCGCATCGAGGCCGACGAGCTGATCGCCGGCGGCATGGACTTTCCCGACCGCGTCGCCGCCCAGCACCACGACCGGCCTGGCGCCGAGTTGCTGGCCTGGTTCGTCCGCGCGCGCCGCGAACTGATCGAGGGCTACCGGGCCGTCGATCCGGACGTCCGGCTGCCCTGGTACGGCCCGGGCATGGGGCCGGCCTCGTCGGTCACCGCGCGGATCATGGAGACGTGGGCGCACGGCCAGGACATCGCCGATGCGCTCGGGGTGACCCGGCCGGTGACGAACCGGCTGCGGCACGTCGCTCACCTCGGGGTGCGCAGCCTGCCCTACAGCTACCGCGTGAACGGGCTGGACGTGCCGTCCGAGCCGATCCGCGTCGAGGTGGCCGCACCCGACGGCGACACCTGGACGTGGGGTCCGGACGCCGCCGCCGATCGAGTGACGGGGGACGCCCTGGAGTTCTGCCTCGTCGTCACCCAACGGCGCCACCTCAGCGACACCGCGCTCGCGGTCAGCGGTCCGGTGGCCGAGCAGTGGATCGGCATCGCCCAGGCCTTCGCCGGCGCGGCCGGTACGGGCCGCAAGCCGAGGGGAGACGCGGGATGAGATCGGTGCGGATCGGCAACTCCTCCGGTTTCTACGGCGACCGCAACGCGGCCTCGCTCGAGATGGTCGAGGGTGGCCCGATCGACTTCCTGACCGGCGACTATCTGGCCGAGCTGACGATGTTGATCTTGTGGAAGGCCAGACAGAAGGATCCATCGGCCGGCTACGCGCGCTCGGTGCTCGGTCAGCTCGAACAGGTGCTGGGCACCTGCCTCGATCGCGGGATCAAGATCGTCAACAACGCGGGTGGACTCAATCCGGCCGGCCTGGCCGAGGAGCTGACCGCCCTGGCCGAACGGCTGGGTCTGCACCCCAAGATCGCCTACCTGACCGGTGACGACCTGCTGCCCGACCTCGACGCGCTCATCGCCGCCGGCCACGACCTGGCCCATCTCGACACCGGGCGGCCCCTCGCCGAGGCGGGCGGCAAGCCGGTGACGGCCAACGCGTATCTGGGCGCGTGGGGCATCGTCGACGCGCTGGGCTCGGGAGCCGACATCGTCGATCTGCCCGCGGGTCACCGACGCCTCGCTCGTCGTCGGGCCGGCCGCCTGGTGGCACGGCTGGGCCCGCGACGACTTCGACCAGCTGGCCGGCGCCGTGCTGGCCGGCCACGTGATCGAGTGCGGACCGCAGGCCACCGGCGGCAACTACTCCTACATCGACGAGATCGTCGATCGTCGCTATCCGGGCTTCCCGATCGCCGAGGTGGCCGGCGACGGCAGCTTCGTGATCACCAAGCACGACGAACACCGGCGGTCTGGTCTCGGTCGGCACCGTCACCGCTCAACTGATGTACGAGATCGCCGAGCCGGCGTACGCGAACCCGGACGTCATCGCCCACTTCGACACCGCCCAGCTCGATCAGGTCGGCCCGGACCGCGTGCGGTGCTCGGCCACCATGGGCAGCCCGCCACCGGCCACCACCAAGGTCGCGATCAACTTCGTCGGCGGCTACCGCAACACGATGACGCTCGTCCTGACCGGTCTCGACATCGAGAAGAAGGCGGCGTGGGCGACCGAGGAACTGTTCGGCATCCTCGGTGGGCGCGACCAGTTCGGCGAGGTCGACGTGCGGCTGATCCGCTTCGACCGTCCGGACGCGCCGACCAACGAGCAGGCCACCGCGCATCTGCGGATCACGGTCAAGGACGCCGATCCGCGCAAGGTCGGACGGCGGTTCTCGAACGCGACGATGGAGCTCGCGCTCGGCGGCTACGCCGGGTTCCACACCACGACGCCGCCGTGCGGCGAGAGCGCGTACGGCGTCTACTGGCCGGCCCTCGTCCCCGCCGACGCGCCCCGGCACACGGTCGTGCGGCCGGACGGCAGCACGAAGTTGATCGCGCCGACGCCGTCCGGTCCGGTGCGGTACTCGGCGATCGTCCGGCCCGATCGACTATGACTTGACGATCGAGACACAGCGACTCCCGCTCGGGTCGGTCTGCGCCGCCCGGTCGGGCGACAAGGGCGGCAACGCCAACATCGGGGTCTGGACGCGAGATGCGGCCGGCTACGAGTGGTTGCGTACGTACCTCACCGTCGATCGCCTGCGCGAGCTGATCCCCGAGGCGGCCGATCGTCCAGTGCGTCGGTACGAACTGGCGAACCTGAACGCGCTCAACTTCGTCATCGTCGGGCTGCTCGGCGAGGGGGTCGCCGCCTCGACCCGCTCCGACCCGCAGGCCAAGGGGCTGGGCGAGTACCTGCGGTCGCGACTGGTCGACATCCCCGCGGTACTGGTCAGAGGCTGAACGTGGTCACCCCGACCGAACCGGCGCGCCGGCGCGACCCCGAGCGCCGCCAGCGAATACTGACCGCCGCGGCCGATCTGGTCGCCGAGCGGGGCTACCACGACGTCGGCATGATCGAGATCGGCGCCGCGGCGGGCATCACCGGCTCGGCGATCTACCGGCACTTCGGCGGCAAGTCGGCCGTCCTCGTCGCGATGTTCGACCGGGTCATCGACAATCTCGGGCGCGAGGCCGAGGAGATCGTGGCGGCCGAGACCGAACCCCGCGAGACACTGCGCCGGCTCGTACAGACGCAGGTGCAGTTCGTCCTGGACGAACGGACGCTGGCGCAGGTCTATCACCACGAGATCGCCAACCTGCCCGAGGAAGACCGCCACCGGTTGCGACGCAAGCAGCGGCTCTACATCGAGGAGTGGGTGCACGTCCTCGCCGTGCTGCGCCCGGACGTCAACGACGGGCAGCTTGCGCGCGCTCGTGCACGCATCGATCGGCGCGATCCAGTCGCAGTTGTTCTACGAGAGCGGCTTGCCCCGAGGGCAACTCGAGCGGCTCATGTCGTCGGTGGCCGAAGAGGCACTGTTCGTACCGGCGGACGAAGCGTGACCGCGCGCCTGGACTTCTACACCGGCAACGGGCTGCGTCTGGCCGACGCCGTGACGGTCGCGTCGATCACCGAGGCGGCCGGGCTCGGCGGGTTGTGGACGCTCGAGGCCCACACCGAGCCGTTCCTGCCGCTCGCTCTGGCCGCCGAGCACACCTCGCGCATCCGGCTCGGCACGTCCGTGGCCGTCGCGCTGGCCCGCAACCCGATGGTCGTCGCCCATCTGGCCCACGAACTCAATCGATTCGCCGCGGGCCGCTTCGAACTCGGGCTGGGGCCGCAGGTGGGCGCGCACATCGTGCGTCGATACGGCGAGAAGTTCGATCACCCGGCCGAACGGATGGCCGAGTTCGTCGAGGCGCTGCGAGCGATCTGGAGCACCTGGAACGACGGATCGCCACTGCGGTTCGAGGGGCGGTTCTACCGGCACACGCTGATGACACCCGCCTTCGATCCCGGGCCGTCGGGCTTCGGCTCGCCGCGGGTGCACCTCGCCGCCGTCGGCCCGCGCATGGTCGACGTCGCGTGCCGGCTGGCCGACGGCCTCATCGCCCATCCGTTGTCGTCGCCGCGGGTGATCACCGAGCGGCTGCGTCCGGCCGTCGCCGATGCCGCCCGGCCGGACTTCCAGCTCTCGTGTCCGGTGCTCGTGATCACTGGACGCACCGACGACGAGATCGCCTCGGCCCGGCGGCAGGTGCGCAAGCAGCTGGCCTTCTACGCCTCGACGCCGTCGTATCGCTCAGTGCTCGAGCTCCACGGGGCGGGCGATGTCGCCGATCGCCTGCGCGAGTTGTCGAGGACCGGCCAATGGGACGCGATGACCGAGTTGATCAGCGACGAGTTGCTGGCCGAGTTCAGCGTCGAAGCGCCGATCGCGTCACTGGTCGCCCGTCTGCACGAGCGCTTCGACGACCTGCTCGACGTCGTCCTGATCTATGCGCCGTACGAAGTCGATCATGAGCTCTGGCTCGATCTGAACGTCTAGCTGTTGTGACCTGACACGTTGTGTCAGGTTGCGAGCCGGCTGGTGGGTGGGTGTCCGCCGAGGGCGGAGTGGCCGCGTCGAGTGTTGTAGTAGTGCAGGAAGCGGTCAAGGCCTTGGCGGCGGAGGTTGTTGCTGGTCCAGGGTCGGGCGTAGGCCCATTCGGTGAGCAGGGTGCGGTTGAATCGTTCGGCTTTGCCGTTGGTCCAGGGGCAGCCGGGTTTGGTGAAGCGGCGTTTGATTTGCCAGGCCGAGCAGACCCAACCCCAGTCGGTGCCGTGGCGATAGACCAGGGCGTTGTCGGTCAGAACACGGCGCACGCGGATGCCGTGGCTGGCGAACCAGGCCAGGGCGCGGTGCAGGAACCCGGCGCTGGTCGGGTCTTTCTCGTCGGCCAGCACTTCGGAGTAGGCCAGGCGGGTGTGGTCGTCGATGGCGGTGTGGACGTAGTCGTAGCCGATCTTCGTTTTCTTGTGCCGGTTCGTGACCGACACTGCGGCGTCACGGCCGTGCAGGCGCCACCCGCCGCCGGTGGGGATCTTGCCCAGCTTCTTGACGTCGACGTGGATCATCGCGCCGGGACTGGGATGCTCGTAGCGGTTTTCGCTGCGCCGGGAGGCCCGGACCCGCTCGCCGGTGATCGGGTCGATCGCCGCCAGATGCGGTACCTGGTGGCGGGCCAGGATCCGGCCGACCGTCGAGGCGTTCAGGCCGAGCTCGGCCGCGAGCACGACCGCTCCTCGCTTGCGTCGCCGCCGCGCGCTCAGAACACGCTGCTCGATCCGTTTTGGGGTACGAGCCGGCATCCGCCGCGGCCGCGAAGAACGATCGCGCAGCCCACCATCACCGCCCTCAGCGAAGCGACGAACCCACTTGTTCACGGTGGCGCGTGAGACGCCCAGTTGCTCGGCGACATGAGCTGGCGGCCAACCCGCCGCCACACGATCGACCATCAACCTGCGCGAGAACGGCGTCGTACGAGCGTTAGCGTGAGCCATAGAGGACCTCCTGCGGGTGAATGCCTAGACACATCCACTCCGTCAGGAGGTCCTCCCACGATCAAGCAGGCTCGCCGTAACAACCTCTCGGGTCACGACATCTAGCCCCGCCACTTCGGGCCGCGTCCGAGCCGGATCGGTCCGGTCGCGGCGGCGAGTTCGATCGGCTGGCCGCGCTGGGTGATGCGCAGGACGCCCGCGACCCGCAGCGCTTCGGCGACCGAGCGCGACTGCTCCATCGCCTCGCGCCCCGACACTCCGAAGACGACGCGGGCGGCGTCACTCGGGCAGATCGTCGCCTCGGCCGGTCGGTGGCGCAGCAGAGCGCGCATGGCTGCCGCCAGGCGAGTTCGCCGCCCGTCGGCCGTCGACGGTTCCCACCACGGTTCGCCCCGTTCTCCGAGAGCGGTTGCCGCGTCGTCCACGCGCGTCGTCGCGCTGAGGTCCCCGTGGTCGATCGCGCGCCGCGCGCTGGCCAGCTCCGCGAGCAACTCCCCGCGCAGTTGCTTGGGGATGCCGGGATCGCCACCGGCGTCGGGGGGTTCGAGTGGGCCGACGTCCACGCACGGCTCCGCGGTGGCCCGGCTCGCATCGATCACCGGTCGGCGCAGTCGGCGACGCTCGTCGTCGTCGAGTCCGCCCCAGACGCCTTCGTAGCCGTTGGCGAGCGCGCTCTCCCGGCAGCGATCGATCACCGGGCAGCGCGCGCAGATCGCCTTGGCGGCCGCGACCTGAGCCAGCGCCAGCCGACCCGACCCGACGGGGAAGAACAGCTCGGGGTCCTCGTCGAGACAAGCGGCCCGCCCACGCCAGTTGCCGCGCAGTTCGTCGACATCGCGAGAGCGGGCCCGAGTGCCCAGTGGTCGGGTCATGGCTCGAGCGCCCGCGCCCGGAGACGACGGACTCCGACCAGGACTAGCACCGCCGACCCGACGCCCAGGAGCAGGCGGCGAGGCAGCGAGGTGAGCACGGCCGACCCGATTGCGATCGGGTGGCCGAACTCGACGTGGGGGCTGCCGGTGGCGATCCGCCCGCTGGTGGAGCCGCGACCGCGTCCGAGCTGAACGACGGTCCCGCGTGAGCCGGTGACCTCGACGGACAAGCCGGCGCCATCGAGCGCGGTGGCGGCCTGGGTGATCACGGTCCGGGCCGACGCCCGGGACCCGACGGACCGCACCGCTCGCGCGGTCTCCGCCCACAGCGCCGACGCGTCGTCGGTGACGAGCCGCAGGTGGGTGCCGTCGGCGAGCAGGCGGGCATGGTGCGCGCCCACCTGGATGTCCAGGTCTGAGCTCACCTCGAACTCGCCGCCGGTGTCGCTCACCCTCGGGCTGCGCCTTCGGACGTGGTGATGCGGAGCGTGCCGTTGAGCTTCCAGGTGGCGCGGGGCGAGTCCGGGCCGGTTTCGCGCGGCACCTCGACCGACATGTCGACGAACTGGTAGTCGATGGCGGCGCCCTTTCCGGTCAGGTAGGCCCACATCTCCTTGCCAAAGTCGGCGAAGCTGCTGCTGTCGTGGTTCTTGACGTCGCGGGCACCGGTTGCGGTGTCGGTCATGATTGATCTCCTTCTCCTGGGTGGTTCGGCGGCCGCCAGCCGGATGGTCGGCGGCCGCCGACACACCCTTGCTACCCATGATGAATCAGAATCAAGCATGAACGCGCTAATGTGAGCAAAAATGAGCAGGAGCGAGCGTTGTTGATCCCGGACCGGCACCGACTGCTGCTCGATCAGTTGCGCGCGACCGGATCGGGCGAGGTGAGCGAGCTGGCCGTCCGGCTGGGCGTCAGCCCGTCGACGGTGCGGCGCGACCTGACCGAGCTGGAAGCCGAGGGCCGGCTCAAGCGGACGCAAGGCGGCGCGTATCTGGACGATCGCGAACCGGGCCGGCCATCCAGCGACGCCAACGCCAACTCCAACTCCAACGCCAACGCGGACGCCAATGCCAACGCGGACGCCAAGCTACGCATCGGCGCCGCCGCGTCCGCCCTCATCGGTGACGGCGCGACGGTGATGATCTTGGCGGGCTCGACGACGGCAGCGATGTTGCCCCACCTGGCCGACCGATCCATCACCGTCGTCACCAACGGACTGGACATCGCATATGCCCTGGCCGCCTATCCGCGTATCTCCTTGGTGATGCTGGGCGGCGTGCTCCACCGCGAGCAGATGACGTTGCTCGGTGCGATGACCGAGCAGAACATGGCCGACTTCCAGGTCGACCTGATGTTCGCCGGCGCCTACGGGGTGCACCCCCGGGCCGGTGTGACCGGAAGCAAGCCGATCGCCGCCTCGTATCACCATTCGATGCTCGAGCACACCGAGAAGCTGGTCGTACTGGCCGATTCGAGCAAGTTGGGACGACGCGGCCCGACCCGGCTGGCCACGGTCGACCAGGTCGATCGGTTGATCACCGACGCGGCCGCCCCGGCGGCCCTGATCGAGCGGTTGCGGGACGCCGGCGCTCGCGTCGAGGTCTGCTGAGCCGATCGGGCGTTACTTCGTCAGACGCAGTTTGGGGCACACCTCGCGGCCGCACGTCCGGCAGTGCGATCCGCGGCCGTAGTGCTCGTGGGTGCGCCGTCGGCAGCCACACGTGCACCGGCCCTCGTCGGACTGGTCCGTTTCGCGATTCGGCGTGCGCGAGGGGGCCGAGCGACCGTCGGTGGAGACTTCGAGCACTACCAGTGAGCAGAACAGCCACAGCACCGTAAAAACGGCAAACGACATCCAACCTACTTCCGCGATGTCCGGAAGGACGGAGAATGTGTGCATGGCGGTTCCCCTCTGTTACTTCACGTGTGCTATGTGTTAAGATATGCTAGACAGACACAGCAAGGCAATACAGCAATAAGCCTGAAGTCCGACGTGAAATACGTGCTAGAAAATTTCCACAAAGACGTTCAGTCGGCGTCAGATGTGGGAAGACCGCTTCGTGGAGGGACGGCGGCCTGAATCCGGGTCGCTACCACCGTGACCGGCAGCCATGGCGCCGCCGGGTCGCAGCCATCCAGCTGGAGGTCGATCGTGCCCGTGTCATGCCCCCCGTCACGCCCGGCCAGCCGCCTGGCGGTCGGCGATCGCGTGATCATCGGCGATGGCCCCGCCTCGGGGATGGTCGGTGAGCTCGCGGGCGTCGACTTCGACACCGACTTCGCCCAGGTCCGCGTGATGATCCCCGTTCCCTGGGGTCTGCGACCGGGCACGGCCGTCGTCACGGCCGGCGCACTGCGTCCAGCCCGTCCTCGGCTCGACGAGCTGATCGAGCCGGTTGCCATGCCCCGGCGGGGACGCCCGCGGGTCATCAGCGAGGAGACCGTCGAGAAGATCGAGCGGCTGTACGAGACCGGGATCTACTCGCACGCCGACATCGCCGGCATCGTCGGCGTCAGCAAGAGCAGCGTGACGTCCTACCTCAAGCGGCGCAGCGACTGATCTCGAGGCGTTCCGGGCGTCCGCTCACCGAGGCGGTTCGCCGACGCTCCGGCCGCCCCACTCCTCGGGAGCGATGTCGGCCAGTGTCTCGGAGAACGTCCACCGATGGCCGGCGAGATCGAGCGCGCCGTACTGGCGCTCGCCGTAGGGAAAATCGGTCGGCTCCATGACGATGCGCGCGCCGAAGTCCTGGGCCCGCCGGTAGTGGGAGGCGACATCGGCGACCCGCACCATGACCGACGCCGACACGTCGCCCGCAGACGGCGCCACGCGTTCGCCGCCGACATCCGCCACGATGATCGCCCCGTCGGCGAACGACAACTGGGCCCGGTGATCGTCGCCGATGCGCACCCGTTCGGTGAACCCGAACGCACCCTCGAGCCACCTGACCGCGGCACGGACGTCCGGATAGGTCAGCACCGGGATCACCGTCGCTGACGGGATCGAGCGATTGCTCTTCACGACTCCACCCTCTTCACGGCTCCAACCTAGGCCGAGCGGACGGCGGCCACATCACTTCCAGCGGAAGTGGACGAAGACCCGTCCGAAGTTGTCCGAGTCCTTCTCGACGCGGTGATAGAGGGCCTTCACCTCTTTACGATCGAGGAAGCGGAGAACGCGCTTCTTCAACTGGCCCGAGCCCTTGCCGGGGATGATCTCGACCAGCGGGGCCTTCTTGGCCACCGCTTCGTCGATGATCGACTTCAGTGCGCGCTCGATGTCGTCACCGCGGTTGTAGATGTCGTGCAGGTCCAGCTTGAGCTTCACGCCGTCATCGTCCTCCGGGGCCGCGACGGCGCTCGCGGCAGGAGCAAGATGATCGAGTCGGCCCGGCTCGAGAGGATCAGGCGCGTGGAGATGTTGGCGATGACCGACAGCGTGTGCGGGGATTTCTTGCGACTCGCTCTGGACGCCGACTCGGGCAAGCTCCGGCACACGGGAGTATTGGCCGAGGCGATGCGCGGCGCGCTGCTCATCGACCTCGCTCGAGCGGGGCGGCTGAACGAGAACGGCCCCGGCGCCCAGGTCGACACCACGCCCACTGGGTTCGGCCTGGCCGACGAGCTGATCCGTGCCGTCGAGGAGCACCCGACTCGCAACCTGCGGATCTGGATGCAGCGCGGGGTGCCGCACCTGCACGAGTTCATCGCCGAGCTCGTGGCCGACGGCTTCTGGACGGTCGAGCGGCGAGATCTGACGCTGGCCGCCCACTACCGCGACAGCAGCGCGGCGCGGTACCAAGCGCTCTTCGAGGCGATCGCCGCGGTCGTCCGCGGTGAGCACGCGCCGGCCGACCCACGGCAGGCGGCGCTGGCCGCACTCGCCACCGTCACCAGCCTCGTCGATCCCGGTCCGAGCCTGCAGCATCCGAGCCCAGCACTGCTCGAAGCCAGCGGTGACCTGCGCTGGATCACCACCCAGGTCACCGACTTCCTGCTCGACGCCCAGGCCGAGGACGGCGCGGCGGGAGCCGCGAACACGATCACGACGGGGATTCAGCTCGGCTCGATCTGACTCGTTCCCCGGTGTTCATCCAGTCGTTCGAGGGTCAGCGCCATGGGCGACGACCCGTTTGCGGGGCTGTTGCGCGATCCCGACCTCGGAGTGCTGAAGGCGATGCCCGTGCAGGAATCCGGTCCGCCGCGCCGGGCGCTGCGCGGGATGGGCCGCTGACGGGACGACGTCCTGACCGATCTCGTCGGCGGCACGGCATAGTTGGGGTCATGGCTCTTCGTGGTGGTGCCGTCCCTTCTCGTTCGCCCCGAGCTCCACGGGAGACCGACCCGTTCGCGGGCATGGCCAACCCGGCGCTCGAACGCGAGATCAATCCGCCGATGCGTGCTCTGGCCCACGATGCCGTGCCGCCCGACGTGGCCTACCAGTTGGTGCACGACGAACTCCTGCTCGACGGCAGCGCCCGGCTGAACCTCGCGACCTTCGTCACCACGTGGATGGAGCCGCAGGCGGCCCAGTTGATGGCCGAGTCGCTCGACAAGAACATGATCGACAAGGACGAGTACCCGCAGACGGCGGCGATCGAGAACCGGTGCGTGGCGATCCTGTCGAACCTGTGGCACGCGCCTGACCCCGAGGTCGCGACCGGTTGTTCGACGACCGGGTCCAGCGAAGCCTGCATGCTGGCCGGCATGGCCCTCAAGCACCGCTGGGCCGCTCGGGTCGGCGCCGACTCGGGCCGCAAGCCCAACCTGGTGATGGGTGCGAACGTCCAGGTCTGCTGGGAGAAGTTCTGCCGATACTGGGACGTCGAACCGCGTCTGGTACCCGTCGAGGGCGATCGGCTGCACCTGGGCGCCGAGCAGGCAGTGGCCCGGTGCGACGAGAACACCATCGGCGTCGTCGCCATCCTCGGCTCGACCTTCGACGGTAGTTACGAGCCGGTCGCCGAGATCTCGGCCGCTCTGGACGAGCTGGTCGCGCGGGGCGGACCCGACATCCCGATCCATGTCGACGCGGCATCGGGCGGCATGATCGCCCCGTTCCTCGACCCCGATCTCGTGTGGGACTTCCGGCTGCCGCGTGTCGCGTCGATCAACACGTCCGGACACAAGTACGGACTGGTCTACCCGGGCGTCGGCTGGGCCGTCTGGCGTGACGCCGAGGCGCTGCCGCAGGAGCTCGTGTTCGACGTCAACTACCTGGGCGGCAACATGCCGACGTTCGCGTTGAACTTCTCGCGTCCGGGCTCCGAGATCATCGCGCAGTACTACACGTTCTTCCGCCTCGGCCGCGCCGGCTATGTCGCTGTCCAACAGGCGTGCCGGGACGTGGCGACCTCACTGGCCGAGCAGATCGCGAACCTCGGCCCGTACCGGTTGATCACCCGCGGCGACCAGTTGCCGGTCTTCGCGTTCACCACCGATCCGGACGTGCAGGCCTGGGACGTCTTCGCGGTGTCGCGGGGGTTGCGCGAGCACGGGTGGCAGGTCCCGGCCTACACGTTCCCCGCCGAGCGAACCGATCTCGCCGTGCTGCGAATAGTGTGCCGCAACGGCTTCTCGCGCGACCTGGCCGACCTCTTCCTGCGTGACCTGATCGCCGTCACCGACACGTTGCAGACCGACGTCGCCAAGGTCGGGAGCAGCGGCCCGCCGTCGTTTCATCACTGACCAGTCAGTGACCCCATCAGCGGATGAGCTGCGCTCGGTGCTCGACCTGCGGGAAGCCCGGCGCCCAGGCCAGGTTCACGAGCCACTTGGTGACCGAGTGGCTCCGCGGCCAGCGGTGGACCTCGGTGTCGTCCCACAGCAGCACCGCGTCTTCGACCTGGGCGGCGTGCCGTCCCGGGTGCCGTTCCAGCAGCTGGCAGCGACCGCCGTCCACGTCGATGTCCGCGCATCGGCGGCGCGGTCCTGGCGGTGTGAGTTGGGGAATGCCCATGGCGAGAACACTGCCCGCGCGGCGTTAACGGCCGGCGAAGCTGCGGTTGTCGGTCAACGGCGGGGATCGGACGAGGTGGCGTCGCGCCGGATTGTCCGCCCACGATGAACGGCGCCTCAACTACGTCTTAAGGACGCACGCAATCACCATCATCGATAGCCGCCGGAGTCGATCGCCTTCTACGCTTATCGGACTCGGCCGGGGGGGCCGCGCCGGCTGAGCGAGTGGGATCGACGTGGACTGTACGAGGGCGCTCGCGCAGACGGGCGTGGCTGTGTCGGGCATCGCCCTGGCCGGTCTGGTCGTGCTCGTGGTCGGCGTCGCCCTGACCGTTGCCGCTCGCCACCGAACCACCGGGCGAGCACACCATGCGCTGGTGATCGGGATCATCCTCGTGCTGTTGCTGGCCCTCGACCCGCGATCCAGCGGCGCGGCGACATCCGCGTCCTGTGCCCAGTCTCCGGCGTCCCCGCCCGCGTACGCGGTGACCCGGCCGGTGTCGAGCTGTGACCGTGTCACGCTCAGCGCCGACCGCGCCAGTGCCGAACTGGGCTCGCCGATCACGTTCGTCGCCTCGGCGCCGACCGGTCTGGCGCCCGGCGTGGTGACGTTCTGGGACGGGACCCGGACGCTGGGGACGGTCGGCGTCCAGGCGGGGTCGGCCGTCCTGTCGATCGATGGCCTCGGTGTCGGCGCGCACCGCGTGTTCGCGACGTTCACTCCGGTGGTCACGGCCAGCTGCGTACCCGATGGCTCGGTCGCGCTGATCGTGATCGTCAATGGCACCACGGCGGGCTCGGGCGGTAGCTCCGACGGCGGAGACGTACAAGCGATCCAGGCCAGGATCGGCGCGGGGATTCTTCTCCTGCGCAGTCCCTATGACGCCGAGCATCCGCTGGACCTCGGTGTCTTGCGATTGGCCGGATCGGCTGATCAGTACGTCGGGAGGGCTCAGTTCGGAGACGGCTCCGTCTCCGGCAGTCTCTCGATCATCGACACCCGCGGTGGTGACGCCGGGTGGACGGTGTGCGTCCAGGGCGGCGACCTCGGCGATCCAGCCGGCGACCTCGTGTCCGGATCCAACTTCGGCTTCATCAACGTCGCAGCCATCAGTTGGCCCGGTGGTCCTCGGGTGACAGTGGGTGACCGGGCAGGGCCGACGACGGCTGTGGCACCGGGTACCGCCATCGGCCTCGGTGCCGGCCCGCAGGTGATCGCGCGCTCGGTCGGCTCGGGGGCGGGCACGGTCGGGCTGAGCGGTCTTGTCACCCTGGTCGCCCCGCTTAGCAGCGCGCCCGGGACGTACTCGGGAACGCTCACGTTCACCGTCGGATGACCGAACGTGTAGCTTGATCATCAAGACGCCTGGTCATGTTTGACGAGCCGCTTGGCTGCTTTCAGCCGCGCCGGATCGCGGCCTGCTCGGGCGTGCGGGCGACGAACTGTGGGCCGGTGACCTCGGTGTCGTAGTAGCGGTGGAACACCGGCGTCAGCGCGCCGCTGATCGGCGGGACGATCCAGCTCCAGTCCGCGGGGCACCGCCGACCGGCCCGCTCCTCCTTCTCGACGTGGGTCAGGAAGCGGCGCGACTCGGTGTGGTGATCGGCGATCGTCACCCCGGCCTGCGCGAACGAGTGCAGTACGGCCCGGTTGAGCTCGATCACCGCGCGGTCACGCCACAAGGTCTGCTCGGATGACGTGTCGAGGTGCAGCCGCTCGGCGATCGTCGCCGTCAGGTTGTAGCGGTCGTGGTCGGCCAGATTGCGGGCGCCGATCTCGGTGCCCATGTACCAGCCGTTGAACGGCGCCGAGGAATAGGTGACGCCCCCGATGCGCAGCGCCATGTTGCTGATGGCGGGCACGGCGTGCCACTTGAGTCCCAGTTCGGCGAACCACGCGTGATCGGGGTGCGACAGGTGCACCTCGAGGATGTCGGCGTCCGACAGCTCGAACAACGTCGGCGGTTCGTCGCCCGTCTCGATGACGAGGGGCAGCACGTCGAAGGCCGAGCGGACCTCGGGGGCCCGCCACCCCAGTTGCTGCACCCGCTCGGTGAACCGCGCATACCGGGGATCGCCCAGCGGGCCGGCGTCCTCGGTGGGGTAGCCCGCATAGCGGATCAGCTGCTCGTTCCAGATCGTCGGTCCGGGCTGCCCCGGTTCGTCCGGCGCGAAGACGCTGACCACCGGTCGGATCCGGCCGCCGTTGGCCGCGATCCGCAGGTGGGCCCGGCAGTGATCGGCGATGCCTTCCGCGCTTGTGACATTGCGCAGGTCGCGCACGTACAGGCTGTTCCAGTAGAGCCGGCCGATGCAGCGCGCGCTGTTGCGCCAGGCCACCCGGCAACCCCAGATCAGTTCGGAGTTGGTGTGCCGGTAGGTACCGGTCTCGAGGATGGACGTGGCCACCTCGGCGGTGCGCACGACCCGGTCTCCGGCGGTCGGGTTCTCGGCATGGAACTGGTCGACGAACTCGAGCGCTTCGTGGAGGTCGACCCCGGACGATCGTTCGGTTGCTGCCTCTGCGTGCACGATCAGCCGACCATCTCGAATTTGTCGAAGTGGATCTTGGCACGCGGAACGCCGCTGTGGACCAGCTTGCTGACCGTCGTCGAGATCATCGGATCCGGCCCCGAGACGAGCACATCGACCCCCATCGTCGCCCAGTCCCGCAGTCCGGGCACGATCTCCTCGACCCGTCCGTGATAGCCCTCGTAGGCCGGATCGTCGGACAGCACGGCGTGCACTTCGGCGTTCAACCAGTAACCCCCGGCGTGGATCAGCTTGGCCAGCTTGTCGACGGAATAGGTGTCGTCTCGAGATCGGCCCCCGACGAACGTGTACAGCTGCGGTGCGTCGGGCCAGCCGAGGATCGACTCGACGACGGCCGTGATCGGTGCGGCCCCGGTGCCCGACGCGACGCACAACAGGCCGCCCGGAACGGTGCCGGGTTCGACCACGAGATCGTTGCCCCTCGGCGGCCCGAGCGTGAGACGGTCACCCGGCTGGGTGTGGGCGACCAGCGCCGACGAGACGCCGGACCCACCGAGCGCGCGGACTTGGATGTCGAAGGTGTTGTCGGCGCGCGGCGCGCTCGCGATCGACATCGAGCGCCACTCCCGGCGGAACGCGGGCACCTCGAGCGTGAGGTACTGGCCGGCCTTGTACGGGTACGGCGCGTCGGGCTGGATGCGAAGGACGGCGAAATCGCGCGAGAGTCGCTGATGATCGAGGACCTGCGCGCCCCACGACGTGGGCTCGCCCGCGTGCTGCATGGCGCCGTCGATCATGATCGTGGCGAGCCGCGTGTAGCTGCCGACGATGGCCGCCTCGTGTTCATCGGTCCACTTGTTGCCGGCCAGCCGCTTCCAGGCGCTGATCATGGCGGCGCCCGCGACCTCGTAGTGCCGGGGTTCGACGTCGAACTTCCGGTGATCGGCCCCGAGCTGTTCCAGGTGCGCGGTCAGGCCCTGAGGATCGTCGGCGACCACCCACTGGACGACGGCCCGGCCGAACTCCTGACGCTGCCGGGTCATGCTCGACGGGAACATGAACGGAGCCTCGGGCACGCGCAGGAACAGCTCGGCGTAGAAGTCCGAGATCAGCCGGTCGGCCCGGTCGCTGACGAACGAGAACGCTTCGCGCACCAGCGCCGGATCGAAGTCGCGCTGGTTGGCCGGGAAGACGGGCTTGGGCGGGGGCGGCGGTGTCTGGGCGACATAGAACTCGGGCAGGTTCGGAGGCGGAAGGCGTCGTTGCGCATTGCCGACGACCAGCTCGCCCGGGGCGGCGATCGGCGGGGCCGGGGCAGCCGGTACCGGCGCCGGTGCGACGGCGGCGGGCGGTGCAGGTAGCTCGGTGTCCGCGTGGGGTGGGCCGGGCACCTCGGCTTCGAACGACTCCGGCCTCGGGTGCGCGCTAAGCGACGTCGTCCAGCTCGTCGACCCGTCCGGCGACGGTGAATCGGTGGGCGGTTGGCCCGCCCCGCGTTCGTGTCCGTGCTGCGGCGCCGAGTAGTCGTCGTCGAGGAGCCATCGCCGTAGTGCACCGCGCAATCCCACCGGACACCCCCTGTTCAGGACCGCGCGCAACGCACTTGGCCTCATACCACGCGTGTCGGCCACAGACGGTAAGACACGCGCACCAGTGAGTAACAGGTTACAGGCGAATAACGAGAAGAAGGAAGATCAACAGCTGAACTGTGCGGACCGGACCAAGATCAACTCTCCGGAGCGGTCCGCGCTGCCAGTTTCCGACATGTTAGATTCGAGTTAAGTCGGGGGCCGTCGACCGAACGGACTTCCATGCGCTCGACCACCCTGCGCGCCTTGCTCGCTCTGAGCGTGACGGCTGGCGTCGTCGCCATCGGCTTCGTCGCGAACGGCTTCGTCGCGAACGGCGTCGTCGCCCGCTCACCGCACTCCGCTCCCGCGAACGCCCCCGCCGCTGTCGCGACGCCGGTCAACGGCGAGACGGTGGGCGTGGATCCGCTCGTGAGCGAGGGCCAACTGATCGCGTTCAGCGTGGACGGGTTCGCACCCGGGGCGGTGGCGACACTGACGCTGGAATGCCAACCGCTCGCCGCGACCTCCATTCGGGTCGACGCCGCCGGTACGGTGCGAGTCAGCTTCACGGTGCCGGCGCTGGCGCCCGCCGGATATCTCCTCGCGGTCACTGGGCCGTCCGCCGCGGTGCCGGGCGGCACGTCGGCGGGCGTGGTCGACGCGACGATCCCCCGTGCGGCGTTCTATCCGTTCGAGGTCACCGCGACCTCGACCCGCGGCTCGTCCGCCGGTCACCAGAACGGTTCATCAGTTCACGGCCGTTGCACCGGTGTCGTTCTAAAGTAGGCGCCGTCACCGCGGCCACCTCCTCCGAAACTGTCCGGTGATTCCCCCAGCGGCGCGTTCCCGTTCACCTGCGGGGGTTGGCGGGGACGCGCTGTGGTGGGTTCCGCGAAGAGGGTGTCGCCGGGCGGCACCCGGCATCGGGCCGCGTCGGCCGAGCGTCAGGCCGCGTCGGCCGACGCGGTTGCGATCCGGTTGCGGCCGTCGCTCTTGGCTCGATACAGCGCGGCGTCGGCTGCGTGCATCAGCTCGGTCACCGTCCCGCCGCCATGCGGGTAGGTGGCGATGCCGATCGAGACCGAGAGATCGTTGATCAACCGCGGTCCGTCCGGGTGCTCGGCGTAGGTGTCGAGCACGGTCACGCCGTGTCGGATCCGCTCGGCGACCGTGTGCGCCTCGGACTCGCGGGCGCGCGAGAGGAGCACCACGAACTCCTCGCCGCCGAACCGCCCGACGGCGTCGTTGTCGCGGACTTCGCCGGTGATGCAGTTGGCCACCGCGCGCAGCACTTCGTCGCCGTTGAGGTGACCGTGCTGGTCGTTGATCCGCTTGAAGTGGTCGAGGTCGATCATCAGCACGCTCAGGGTCGCGTCGGCGCGGTTGGCAGCTTTGGCCAGCTCGCGACTCGCGCGATAGTGCCAGCTCGCCGCGTTGAGGACGCCCGTCTTGTGGTCGAGGATCGCGGTCGTCTCGAGCTCCCGGTTGAGCAGGCCGCGGTGCAAGATCATCAGCGGCGGGAGGATCGCGATCGACACCGCGGGCAGGGTCACCATGACGAGCGCGACGATCACCGCGAGGCAGAGGGTCGCGACCTCGAGGAAGTTGTCCGGCCAGCTGCCGATCACCTCGTGCACCGAATGCGTACGGGCCCAGATGGTGGGGACGACGAGTACGGCACCGATGAGGAAGTAGACCGCCAGCGAGGCGGACAGGGCCAGTATCCCGTCGGTTCCGCGGTCGGTCGCCTGCTTGATGCCGCTGACGCCGAACAGGTTCAGGACGGCTCGCGCGAGATAACACGTCAGGATCACGAAGCAGGTGTTCATGATCGAGCGGTACAGCGTGATCTCGCGCAATCGGTACCAGCTGCGCACACTCAACTGCAGGTACAGGAGGACGACCAGAGCGGCGACGAGGATCGGCGGCAGCAGCAGTACGCCGGCGAATGTCCAGACCGACGTCAAGTTGATGTGTGCGGTGTCGGTGAGTTGTCGCCGCATGCGTTCGGTCTGTCGACCGATCTCGGCCTGGGCGATGCCCAGCGCCGTCAGGCCGGCGAGCACCACGAGATCGTGCCATTGGACTGTGGTGTCCCTCGCAATGACCAAAGTCGACGCGACAACGGTGGCTTCGACCAGAAGAATATAAGCGACTATCGACCGCGGTTGCGCCCATAACGCCCACGAAAATCGTCGGCGCACCACAGAAGAGGGCCAAGGGCCCTCGCTCGCGGAACTTAAATCAGTAATACTCATAGGGTCTCACCGAACGGGCGAGATCGAAATAGGCGCGCGCCCACATTGCGCCACATTGCTCGCGATCCTGACCGACCGCGAATTACCCCCGAAAGGGTGCAACATGTCCAACCGCGAAGGCTGACCCTCGCACTCGTCACGTCCCACCTACTTGAAGGAGCAGTTGTGAACCGCGAAGGCTGATCGTCCCTCAGTTCCGTCCCGGCTACCCGAAGGAGCAGTTGTGAACCGCGAAGGCTGAACCAAACCACGCAGTACCGCTAGACCGTGCTACACCACCCCCGCTAGGAGTAATCATGTCCAACCGCGAAGGCTGAACTCACGCTAGCTTAACACCTAACTGGTCGATGCGACACCTGGGATTTGCGTCGGTCGAGTTCGGTGCGGTCGAACCCCTATCCCGCGCCGTTTCGACACGATCCAGATGTCGGTCGGCCCGAGGCCCAGTTGCCTCCACGATCAATCGCCGGCGCCGTGCCTGGCGTTCGTGCGCGGACTGCTGAGCGCGATCCAAATCGCGATCACGGCGCCTGCTGCCCCGGCGAGCGCGACCGTGTTGCGGGTGCCGATCTGATCGGCCAGCAAGCCGGCGGCGAGTGCCCCGATGCCTTGAACGGCGACGAGCCCGGAAGTCAGCAATCCGGATCCCTGCGCCCGCATCGAGTTGGGTAGCCGGCGTACATACGCGGCCGTGCTCTGGATGTTGTACCCGGTGGCGACCAGGCCCGACATCGCGAACAGGGCCATCGAGACGACCAGGTTCGGGTGCATGACGCAGACGGTCAGTGGCAGGCCGGCGACCACGCCCAGCAGGGCGAGCGTGCGGATCGGCAACGACGCCGGCACCCACTTGCCGAACACGATCCCGCCGAGCACGCTCCCGGCGGGATCGCTCGCCATCAACAGCCCGACGGCGCCGGCGCCCGCCCCCAGCGCGGCCGCGTACGGGGCCGCCAGCGCTTCGGGGACCACGTAGAACCCGGCCAGCCACGACAGGCACAGCAGCGAACGAAGGGTGGGGTCTCGCCAGACCAGCTGCGCGCCGGCGGATGTGGACGCGAAGAACGACAGGCGCTCGGTCGGTTGCACGGTGTGCGGGTGCACGCCGATCCGCAGGATCAGCGCTGAAGCGAGGAACGTCGCCGCGTCGAGGGCCAGACCGGTCGAGGAATCCAACCCGGCGACGATGGCCCCGCCGCCGGCGAAACCGACCAGCTGGGCACCCTGGATCGTGATGTTGCGGACCGCCATTCCAGCGGTGTAGGTGTCGCCTTCGAGGACGTCGGGAAGAACCGCCTGCTGAGCCCCACGAAACGGCCCGCCCAGCAGCGCCATCAACGCCACCAGCAATCCGACGAGCCACAACGGACAGCCGTGGATCGCCGCTGCGCCGATGAAGGCGGCCCGAGCCAGGTCGAGTGCCACCATCACCCCGCGACGTGGGTAGCGATCACCCAGACCGCCGAGCAGCGTCCCGCCGATGAAGGCGGGTACGAACGTGAGGGCGTACGCCAGGCCCGTCCATGCCGCCGACCGAGTGTGGTCGAACACGAGGACCGCGAGCGCCACCCGAGCCAGCTGATCGCCGGCGATCGAGAGCGTCTCGGCCGACCACAGAGCACGGAACTCGGCGATGGCGAACGGAGCGAGCAGGCCGCCTCTTGTCGGCCGCTCGGCACTCGAGTGCCTGCCTTGCTCTAGCCGAAGATCCCGGTCGTCGCGACGAGGCACCGACATGCCTTCGTCACCTCCGAGATGGTCAGGGGCCCCACGTCGTAGGCACCACTAGTCACGCTATACATCATGACGGTAACGGGTCCTCTCTCGGCTATGGGACCGCTCGTCGTGAAAGACCGACTTGAACATCCGTTCACTTGTTCTGCACAGCGCCTCTTGTAAAATTTGAGTAAGCTCGCTACCTTGGCTGGACTGTTGAGTGGAGCAAGAAGGAGGCCCGCATGAAGACTGCGCCGCCCTTTTGCCGCTGGGTCCTCGATGGCTATCAGTGGCGAGGCTTTCGCCTCGTGCCCACCATGCGGATGGAATGGCTTTAGCTTCTCCAGTTTGAATGGTGCATCCGGTGTAATAAGTTCACCGATCATGGACACGCGGACAACGAGCGACTGGGATCGATTCGCGCCGATCGCCGACCGAGCAATCGTCACCGGCGGCGGCAGCGGAATGGGCAAGGCAATCGCGCTGCGATTGGCCCGCGCCGGCGTCAAGGTTTACATCGTCGGACGGCGCGAGGAGACGCTCGCTCAGACTGTCGCGCTGGCCGAACCGGGAACGATCGTGCCCTTGGTCGGCGACATCCGTGACTCCGACAGCATCGACGCCGTCTTCGCGACGGCCGAGGCCGACGGGGTCGTGCCGCTGCTGGTGAATGCCGCCAGCGGATCGTTCTACTCCCGGGCCGAGAACATCTCGCCTCGCGGATTCACCGCGGTCGTGACGGCGAGCTTGAACGGACCGTTCTTCGTCTTGCGGCGCTGGGCCCGCGCGCTGCTCGAAGTCGGCTCGCCGGGATCGGCCGTGATGATCACGAGCACGTTCGCCGACCGCGAGGAGCCCGGCGTGGCGCACTCTGTCGCAGCCAAGGCCGGCCTCGAGGCGCTGATCCGATCCGTGGCCGCGGAGTGGGGCGATCGGGGGCTCCGCGTCAACGCAGTGGCGCCTGGGCCGTTCAAGACCGAAGGCGCGGCGGCCACCTGGGACGACCCGGCTGACCACGAGCGCACGATCGCGGCGACCGCACTCAAGCGCTTCGGCGAGGTCGACGAGATCGCGGACGCGGCGATGTTCCTGGTCGGCGGCGGCTCGTCCTACATCACGGGCTCCGTGGTCGTAGTGGATGGCGGCTGGCGACTCACGCCACCGCCGTTCGGCTTGCCCGACTAGCACCCGTCCGGCCCACGCCCGCCTGATCCGCGCGCGCCGGACTTCACACGTGGGCGGTGTTGCGTCGGGGGATCTGGTTGGGGTCGATCCAGGGTGGTGGTGTCCAGTGGGGGATGCCTGTGATCAGGTGGCAGGTCCAGCCGTGTTTGTGGAAGGTGCGGTGGTGGTGTCCGCAGAGCAGGGTCAAATCGTCGACTCGGGTTTGTTGGTTGAGGTGGAAGCCGGTGATGTGGTGGGTTTGGCCGCCCTTGATCTGATCGAAACCCGCAGACACCGCAAACTCCGCCATCGATGCCGCAGTTGATGTTGACGGGTAACGCGAAGCCCCCATGGATGCCAGCCCCCGATCGTGAAAGGCGGACTCGTCAGTCGCCGGGCCGCTCGTCGTCCCAGGCAACAGCGCTGATCCGCCAACCGGCGGCCGTCCGAAGGAACTGCAGCGACTTCATACCCTGCGCGCTGAACGGCACGCCGTCCCGAACGCCGCTCTTGGCGTAGCGGCAGAAGTGCTGCGCGATGTCACCGAACAGTTCGGTACGGCCCGAGACCTCCCACTCGCGGAAGTCGAGCAGCGAGCCGTTCGACAGCAGCTCCTGCCGTGGAGCGATGAACGACTCCACCCCGTAGACGGCCGGCCCATCACCGCCGCGGACGATGATCGCCTCAGGCAGCAGCAGCTCGCGCAGTGCGTCCAGACGAGAGGCGCTGTCGTCGCCGGAAGTGAACGCGGCGAAGAACGTTCGCACGATCTCGGCGAGCTGCGCGCGATCGGTGTCAGCAGTCACCTCGTCACCGTAGAAGATCTAGACGTCGGCGTCGGCGCTGCTCGCCAGCGAGCCGAGCAGCGCCAGCGACCGGGCGCTGTCGGAGCCCAACTCGGCGTGATAGATCACCAGCAGCTGTCCGTCCGAGTCGCCGAGGGGCAGCTTCTCGCGCCGCAGCGCGAGCATCCCGACCTGGGGGTGCGAGAGCCGGATCGACGCCCCGGCCAGCGCCTTGACGTCATGTCGTGCCCACAGGCGGCGAAAGTGCTCGCTGCCCAGAGACAACTCGCCGACGAGCCGGGCGATCCGCGGATCGTCGACGTCGGTTCCGATCGATGCGCGAAACGACGCGACCATGCCGCCGCTCGCCTGATCCCAGTCGGGGTACAGCGCCCGTTCGTCCTCGTCGAGGAACGCCGACCGCAGCCGGTTCTCACCCGGCCGGATGCACGGCGACAAGGCCGTGGCGAGGCGATTCGCCGCGAGCACATCGAACATCCGGCTCTCGACGAAGGCAGGCAGCCCGAGCGCATCGAGCAGCTGCCGGATGCCGGTCTGGACGACCTCGCGCCGGGGCGGGCGCGCCCCGGCCGGTCGCGAGGACGCGAAGCTCAGCAGGTACTCGGTCGCCGTCGCGTCGAGTCCGAAGACCCGTGCCAGCGACTCGAGCACCTGCGGCGACGGGTTGCGGTCGCGTCCCTGTTCGAGGCGCAGGTAATAGTCGGCGCTGATGCCCGCGAGGGTCGAGACCTCCTCGCGCCGCAGACCGGGCGTCCGCCGAACCCCGTTGATCCGTAGGCCCGCATCCTCAGGGCGAACGAGTTCGCGGCGAGCCCTGAGGTACTCGCCCAGCGCGTTCGGCCCGGTCACCTCGTCGACTGTACGGACGCCGCGGCCGCCCATCCTGGTCCCGCCGCTCCCAGGATCGACAGGAGGCTCGCTGGATCGGTGGAGTCGTGGACACAGTGGAACAAGTTCGCGGCGAGCGGTTCGCGGACAGGAAAGGAACACATGACCACCCAAGATCTTCCCGGCGGCTCGTACCTCGTCGGTGACCTCGAACTGACGCGCGTCGGCTATGGCGCCATGCAACTCGCGGGGCCAGGAGTCTTCGGCCCGCCGAAGGACCGCGCCGAGGCCATCGCGGTCCTGCGCACTGCTGTCGAACTCGGGATCACCCACATCGACACGGCGGACTTCTACGGTCCGCACGTCACCAACGAGATCATCCGTGAGGCTCTCGCGCCCTACCCCGAGGATCTTCATCTGGTCACGAAGGTCGGGGCTCTGCGCGACGAGTCGGGCGCGTGGTTGCACGCGCGGACGCCGGCCGAACTCCAGTCGCAGGTGCACGACAACCTGAGCCGGCTCGGGCTCGACGTCCTCGACATCGTGAACCTGCGCGTCGGGGGCGGGGACGACGGCCATTCTCCGGTGCCGGGATCGCTGGCGCCCCAGTTCGAGGCGCTGGCGCAGCTGCAGCAGCAGGGGCTGATCCGGCACCTCGGAGTCAGCACGGTCGACGCCGACCAGCTCGCCGAGGCCCAGTCGATCGCGCCCGTCGTCTGCGTGCAGAACTTCTACAACATCGCCCGGCGCGAGGACGACGATCTTGTCGAGCTCACCGCCGCGCAGGGGATCGCCTACGTCCCGTACTTCCCGCTCGGCGGCTTCTCACCGCTCCAGTCCGACGAACTGAACTCGGTCGCGGCGAGGCTCGACTCGACCCCCATGGCGGTGGCGCTGGCCTGGTTGTTGCAGCGTTCGCCCAACATCCTGCTCATTCCGGGTACGTCCTCGCTCGCCCACTTGCGCGAGAACGTCACCGGTGCCGGGCTGGCGTTGCCCGCGGACGCGCTCGAGGAGCTGGACGCGATCGGAGGCTAGGGACGGCGGGCGAACAGCGTCGTCTTGCCGCCATCGCAGACGATCGTGTCGTCCTGGTTGAGCACCTCGATGGAGTGCATGACCAGTCCACGATCGGGGTTCTTGGTCGGGCGCTTGTCCGACGTCCACCAGCGAACGCGGATGTCGTCGTCCACGAACACCGCGGCGCGGAAGTTCCACGTCAGGCCCAGGAAGGCGAGCCCGGTACGAGCGAAGAGCCCGCTCTCCTCCATCAACCCGCTGGCGATCGACACGGTGAGCAGGCCGTGGACGCTCATCCGGCCCCAGATCGTCGTGCGGGCGTACTCGGGGTCGAGGTGCATCTCGTTTCTGCCGCCCTCGATCTCGGCGAACGCGTCACCGTCAGCCGCCGTGATCCGCCGGCTCGGGGTCACGCGGATCTCGCCGACGATCCAGTCGTCCCAGTAGTAGCCGGTCATCGGGCGGGCCGTTGGCGGCTGCGCCCGTCCAGCCACAGCAGCCAGGGCGTCACGGCGCCGATCGCGATGACGCCGGCCGGCAGCCACGGGTCGTCGGCCAGGCGGGAGCGGACGGAATCCTCGTCGGCCGCCTCCACGAGGAGGAGGACGTCCCGGCCGTCGCCGACGGGGCCTCCGACGATCACGAAGCCGTCGTCGGTGAGCAGGTCCATGAACGCCGCGTGCTCGCTCCAGCCCGGCTGCGAACGCCGGTCGAACTGCGGATCCCAGGACGGGCCGCGGGTGAAGGTCACCGCGAAGTGGGGCACCCGCCCGACTCTAGGGCGGTCCCGGGCGATCCGGGCCGGTTGAGAGCCGCGAACCTGTGGGTCGGGGTGGCGGGATTCGAACCCACGGCCTCTTCGTCCCGAACGAAGCGCGCTACCAAGCTGCGCCACACCCCGGATGGTGCCGAGCCCGATTCAGCTGCAAATCGACTCAGCGCAACCGCGCCAGCATACCGGAGCGAGGCACCTCGGTTGACCGCGGGACGAGCGTCAGCAGTGACGCCTCGGGCCGGCAGGCGAACCGAAGCGGGGTGTACGGATTGGTGCCGAGGCCGGCGCAGACGTGGAACCACATGTGCTCGTCCCAGCGGTGCAGCCAGCGGGCGCGGTGCACATCGATGCCGCAATTGGTGACGATCGCCGGCCCGAACGGGATGCGAACCTGGCCGCCGTGCGTGTGCCCGGCCAGCGTGAGGTCGTAGCCGTCGAGGGCGAAGCGGCCGAGCAACGCCGGTTCGGGCGAGTGCAGCACCCCGATGCGGACGGCGGCCGACGCCGGCGCGGGGCCCGCGATCAGGTCGTAGCGGGCGCGGCCCAGGTGCGGATCGTCGAGTCCGCCCAGGGCGACCTCGACCGGGCCGATCTTGACCGACGTCCGGGCGTGGGTGAGGTCGAGCCACCCGTCCGCGACCATGGCCGAGGCCAGTTCAGGCCACGGCAGGCGAACGCCCTTGAGCTTGCGACCCTCAGGCTGGAAGTAGCGGTGCGGGCTCTTGCGGACCGGGGCGTAGTAGTCGTTGTTCCCGGGCACGAACGCGGCCGGGAACTGCGAGAGCGGCTCGAGGGTGCGCATGATCGCCGGGACCGCGCGCGGGTCGGAGATGGTGTCGCCGGTGTTGATCACCAGGTCCGGCTCGAGCTCGGCCAGCTCCCGGATCCAACGCTGCTTGCGGTGCTGGCGCGCTGTCAGGTGCAGGTCCGACACGTGCAAGAGCCGGATCGGTGCGCAGCCCTCGTCGAGCACGGGGACGGTGAACCGGCGCAACGTATAGGCCCGGCTCTCGTACAGCGTGCCGTACGCGAGCGCGGCGGCACCGGCGCCGAGGACGGTGGCGACGACGCGGGAAAAGGCAGGCACGTCCCCGAGGGTAAGCCAGTAGCGTTGAGGACATGCCCGAACTCAAAGCCCGGCTTCACGCCGAACTCAACACGGCCATGAAGGCGCGCGCCGAGCTCAAGGTCGCGACCCTGCGCATGGCCCTCACCGCGATCACCAACGAGGAGGTCGCGGGGAAGCAGGTTCGCGAACTGTCCGACGACGAGGTGCTCAAGGTGCTGGGTCGCGAGGCGAAGAAGCGACGCGAGGCCGCCGAGGCCTTCGACGCCGCCGGTCGCACCGAGCTGGCCCAGCGCGAACGCGACGAGGGTGAGGTACTCGACGGCTACCTGCCCGCGCAGCTGTCCGACGACGACCTCCGTGACCTGGTGGCCGCGGCCGTCGCCGAGTCCGGTGCCACCGAGGCCCGCCAGATGGGCGCGGTGATGAAGCTCGTCTCGCCCCAGGTCGCCGGCCGGGCCGACGGCAAACGAGTCAGCGACGAGGTCCGCCGCCAGCTCTCCTGAGCTCGAGGGTGGGGCGCCGATCAACCAGCGGGTGGGATCAGCCGCCCGGTCGAGGCGGAGTGACGACCGGGCCGGCGGCCGTCGTTGGCGCGCCTGGTGAGGCCGGGGCGCCCGGAGTCGGCGACGTCGACGGCTTGGTCGACGTCGCTGTCGGCTTGGGCACCGGGATCGTGTACGGCGCATTGGCGTCGCTCATGCACAGCGTCACCGTCGAGCCGGGCACCGCGGACTGCGGGCTGAAGTAGGCCACCTGACCGAAGAACGCCGAGCTGCCGCAGGTGGTCGGGAAGACCGCCACCTTGAAGCCGGCCGCCGTCAACGCGGTGGTGGCCGCGGCCTGCGTCTGCCCGGTCACCGCCGGAACCGTGATGCTTCCCGAGATGGCCGTGGCCGCCGGCAGCGACCACTTCTGCGTCGTCAGCGAACTCTGCAGGGCGTTGAGCCAGTACTGCGAGGCCACCGAACCGTCCGCCGTGTTCTGCGCGACGGTGTCGGTGAGGCCGGGCATTCCGGTGATTGCCGCGGTGGGCGACGAGATGTTGACGATGGCCATCGTCGCGGCGAGCGTCGGCGTGACGCCGGCGAACCAGAAGCCGGTGTTGAGGTCTGGCGCCGTTGATCGACGTACCCGTCTTACCGGCGATCGGGCTCGAGTTCTTGGCGTACCAGCTGCTGAAGACCTTGGCCGAGGTGCCTCCGGTCTTGGTGTCGCCGGTGAGCAGCGTCATGGCCGTCCGGGCGACCTGCGGGGTCATCTGCGCCGAGCACGGCGTGCGCTTGAGCGCCACCGGCTGACCCGTCTCGTCGGTGATCGACAGCACCGGGGCCGGCGTGCAGTACGTGCCGTCGTTGGCGGCGGCGGCGTAGGCGCCGGTCAGCTCGAGCGGGCTGGTCGGCACCTCGCCCAGGGTCAGCGTCCACTGGCGCTGTGACTCGATGTTGGCGGCGTAGGTCTTGGTGCCGGTGCCGGTCGAACCGGGGTCGACCTGGTTGAGGCCGTTGAGCCCGAGCGACGTGGCCGTGTTGACGATCGGCGACAGGTCGCACTGGTTGAACAGCTGGTCCTCGATGCCGACGAAGTAGGTGTTGGACGACTTGGCGATGGCCGAGGCCAGGGTCTCGGTCGGCGTGTAGGCGATGCCGCCGGCCAGGTTCTGCGCCGTGCCCGCCGAGCAGGACTTGGTGTTGTAGCTCTTGTGGTCGGTGGAGTTGTTGCCCAGGGCGAACGTCGAGGTCACGCCGGCCTTCAGCGCGGCCACCATCGTGAAGTACTTGTACGTGGATGCGGCGTCGGCGATGTAGCCGGTGAACGGATCGGTGGCCAGCTGTCCGGCGGCCGCGTTGAGCCCGTAGCTCTTGCTGCTGACCATCGCCAGTACGTCACCCGTCTTCGGATCGGTGACCGGCAGCAGGGCGGTCATCGGACTCGTCGCGGGTAGCTCGGCGCTCACCTGTTTCTGGGCCGCGTTCTGGATGCCCACGTTGAGCGTGGTGACGACCTTGTAGCCGCCCTCGGAGATCTGGTCGGCGGTCAGCTTCTGCGTTCCTTCGAGCCAGTCCTCGACGTACTTGCAGAAGAAGCCGACGTTGGCGACGGCCGTCGGTGCGTTGTAGCAGTCCGACGTCACCGGCGGCGGCGAGCCGTGGCCCAGCACGATGGGCGTGGCCTCGTACTTCGTGGCGTCGGCCTGGCTGAGGTCGCCCGCGGTGACCATGTTCTGGATCACCTGGTTGCGGCGGTCCTTCGACGCGGCCGGGTACTGGAACGGGTCGTACTGGGTCGGTGCCCGCAGCACGCCGACGAGGGTGGCTGCCTCGGGCAGTGTCAGGTTCTGCACGTCCTTGTTGAAGTAGGTCTGGGCGGCCGACTCGACGCTGTACGAGTTCTCGCCGAAGAAGGCGATGTTGAGGTAGTTGGTCAGGATCTCAGACTTGGTCTCGCGCTGTTCGAGGTCGATGGCGCACTTGGCGTCCTGGATCTTGCGGTCGAGGTTCTGGCTGATTGCGGCTTCCTGGGCGGCGGCGTTGCCGATCGCCTGGTAGTAGCGCACCTGCTTCACGTACTGCATGGTCAGTGTCGAGCCGCCCTGGGTGTCGCCGCCGCTGGTGCTGAACGCCGAGCGGATCAGGCTCCGCATGTCGACGCCGTGGTGCTGGTAGAAGCGGCGGTCCTCGGTGTCGACGAGCGCCTTCTGCAGGAACGTCGGGATGGAGGTCAGAGCCACCGGCTTGCGGTTCTGGGTGAAGATCGTCGCCAGCACCGTCTGGCCGTCGCTGGCGAGGAACGTCGTGCCCTGCGGCGGCGCCGTCTCCTGCAGGTCGCAGGTCGAGGTCAGGAACTTGTCGGCTTCATGCTTGGCGAACAGGCCGGCGCCCCCGACATAGGGCAGCGCAATACCGGCGACCAGGACCGAGACGACCAGCAGAACTCCGAACAGCTTGAGCAGCGTGAGGCCGGGGTTGGGACGGTTCGATCCGGGTCGGGGCGGGCCGGGGGGTCGCGTCACGAGTTCCGAGGATAGTGGCCGGAGGGGCCGGCGCCCGAAATGTCTGCCGGGCGGCCCTCAGCTATTGAGCAGCTCGAATGTGCTTGCTGTGCGCCAGCAGGTCGCCGACCTGGCGCAATCCGTCCAGGTCGTGGACGTCGGTCGGCAGGGCCCGCACGGTCCGGATCGGCACGTCCGGATGGGCGGCGGCGAACCGCTTGGCCATTCGCGCGTCATGGTCGGCCGACAGCGCGATCTCGACCTGCACCCGTAGCGCCGCCTCGGCCAGCGCCGATTCCGGCGTCTGCGGCTTGCCGGCCAGCGTGTCGGCCGCAGCCTCGGCCTTGCGGGCGGGCAGCGTCTCGCCGCCGGTCGCGGTCGCCGCCTCGTGCATGCGATTGAGCACCAGCCCGGCCAGTGGCATGTTCTCGCCGGCCAGCCGCTCGACGAAGTAGCTCGCCTCGCGCAGCGCGTCCGGTTCGGGGGACGCCACGACGAGAAAGGCCGTTCCGGGCGCCTTGAGCAGTTGGTAGGTGTGCTCGGCCCGCTCGCGAAAGCCTCCGAACATGGCCTCGAGCGACGAGACGAAAGCCGAGACGTCGCTCAGCAGGTCGTTGCCGAGGATCTTGGTGACGGCGCGGGTCATCAGCGTGAACGACGCCGTGACGACCTTCAGGTACGCCTTCCCGCCCGCCCTCGCCGGCGCGGCCAGCAGTTTGATGAAGCGACCGTCCAGGAAGCGGCCGAGACGTTGCGGTGCGTCCAGGAAGTCCAGGGCCGAGCGGGACGGCGGGGTGTCGACCACGATCAGATCCCAGTCGGCGTCCTCGGCCAGCTGCGAGAGCTTCTCCATCGCCATGTACTCCTGCGTCCCCGCGAACGAGGATGACAGCGCCTGATAGAACGGATTGGCGAACACCGCCTCGGCCCGCTCGGGCGTCGAGTGGGCGGCCACGACCTCGTCGAAGGTCCGCTTCATGTCCAGCATCATCGCGAACAGCTGGCCGTCCCCGGCGCCGGTGACCTCGCGCGGGGTGTTGTCGAGCTCGGTGAGTCCCATCGACTGCGCGAGTCGCTTGGCCGGGTCGATCGTGAGCACGACCGTCCGCCGCCCGCTCTGGGCGGCCCGAAGCGCGAGTGCCGCCGCCGTCGTCGTCTTACCCACCCCGCCCGAACCGCAGGTGACGACGATGCGGGTGCGGGGGTCGGTGATCAGCGCGTCGATGTCGAGCGACTTGGGCTGGCGGGCGGTCATGACGATGCTCCGGGCACCAGGTAGCCGGCCAGTTCGTTCAGCTCGCCCAGCTCGATCGGCGGGATGAGATCGGGCAGCACGACGCGCGGCAGGTCGATCTCGTCCAGCCGCGCCTCGTTCTCGTCCTGGACGCGCTGACGCTCGGCGTACTCGCTGAACTGCCGGGCGAGCGGTACCGCGAACGAGGCGTCGATGCCGGCCATGTCCAGTCCGTGGCGCAACCGGGTGACGTCGGTCGTTCCGTTGCGCTTGACCTGACCCGCGCCGACCAGGGTCGGACGGGCCCGGTTGACCACGACGGCACCGAGCCGAAACCCGGCGTCGCTCAACTCGACACTGGCGTCGATCGTCTCCTGCACCGGCATCTCCTCGAGCAACGTGACGAGGTGGATGCGCGTCAGCGGGCCGTGCAGCAGGTCGATCACGCCCTTGCTCTGCTTGTTGAGCGGGCCGACCTTGGCCAGGTTCGCGACCTCGCGGGTGGCGTCGAGGAACTGCTTGATGCGACCGGTCGGCGGTGCGTCGAGCACGACCGCGTCGAACAGCGGACGACCGTCCTTCATTCGCTCGCTGACTCGCTCCTTGACCTTGCCGGTGAGCAGGACGTCGCGCAGCCCCGGCGCCAAGCGTGGTCACGAAGTCGATGGCGCCCATCCGCTTCATCAGCTTGGCGGCGCGCTTGAGGTTGTAGAAGAGCTCGAGGTACTCCAGCAACGCCTGCTCGGGGTCGACATCCAGGCCGAGCACCTCGCCGCCCCCGCGGGCCGCGGCCAGGTGCTGCTCCTCGTAGGGCAGCGAGGGCACGTCGAAGAGCTGGGCCAGGGCCTGGCGCCCCTCGACCTCGATGAGCAGCACGGTGCGACCGTCCTCGGCCAGCGCCATCGCCAGCGCCGCCGCGACCGTGGTCTTGCCGGTGCCGCCCTTGCCGGTGACGATGTGCAGTCGCGCCGACCGGTCGATGGCGCTCGCAGCACCGGCCTTGGTCATCCGTCCAGCCTAATGTCGCGTCGACGCCGCGGCCCCCGCGGCCGCTGCTCGACCCGTTGCCCGGCCAGGCTTTAGGGTCGGGGGATGGCCACTCCACTCGAACGGCTGGCCGAGCTCGGCCTCGAACTGCCGCCCGTCGTCCCGCCGCTGGCGGCCTACGTGCCGGCCGTCCGGTCCGGTTCGCTCGTCTTCACTGCCGGCCAGCTGCCGATGGTCGGCGGACAGCTGACCCTGACCGGCAAGGTGGGCGCCGAGGTGCGGCCGCAGGAGGCGCTGGCCCTGGCTCGGACCTGCGCGCTGAACGGGCTGGCCGCGGTGCACGCGCTGGTCGGTCTCGACTCGGTCGTGCGCGTGGTGAAGGTCGTCGGCTACGTCGCCTCCGTACCCGGCTTCACCGGGCAGCCCGCGGTGGTCAACGGGGCGAGCGAACTGCTCGGTGAGGTGTTCGGTGACGCGGGCAAGCACGCTCGCTCGGCGGTCGGTGTCGCGGCGCTGCCGATGGACGCGCCCGTCGAGGTCGAGCTGGTCATGGAGGTGCGATGACCTCGACTGCGGAATCGATGCCGGTTCGCGATGCGGCCACCGTCGTGCTGCTCCGCGACGGCGCTGACGGCATCGAGACCTGGTTGCTGAGCCGGGTGGCGCGGATGGCCTTCGCGTCCGGCGTCACCGTCTTTCCCGGCGGGGCGGTCGACGCGGCCGACGCCGAACTGGCGTGGATCGGCCGCGAGCCCGACTCGGTGGCCGCCGCGTTCGGCTGCTCGCTCGAGATGGCCCGCAAGCTGGTGGGGGCGGCCGTGCGTGAGGTGTTCGAGGAGACGGGCGTGCTGCTCACGCGTCCCGTCGGCCGAGCTGGCCGCGAGCCAGCCCGACGTCGAGGCCGGACGGCTCGCCTTCGCCGATCTGCTGCGCGAGAACGGGCTGGCCATCGACGCCGACGCCGTGCGGCCGTGGGCGCACTGGATCACGCCGCTGGGGGAGTCGCGGCGCTACGACACCCGCTTCTTCGTCGCGGCCTTGCCCATCGGAGCGACAGCCGCCGATCTCACCACCGAGTCGTCGTCGGCCGAGTGGGTGCCGGTACGCCGTGCCGTGGCCGAGCGGCACGAGGGGTTGCGCCTGATGCTGCCTCCGACGATCTCGGTCAGCACGTCGATCGCCGAGTTCGACACCGTGGCCGAGCTGCTCGCCGCCGCCGAAGGCCGGGAGATCCCGACGATCACGCCGGTCCTGCGGATCCTCGACGACCGCCGGGTCGTCGAGCTGCCCGACGGCACGACGATCGCGCTATGAGCGAGCTCGCGTACGAAGTGCTGCGACCGGTGAACCCGCTCGCCGCGGTCGTGCTGGCCGCCAATCCGAGCTCGATGACGCTCGAGGGCACCAACACGTGGCTGCTGCGAGCGGCCGGGTCCGAGTCGGCCGTGGTCGTCGATCCCGGTCCTGATCACGACGCCCATCTGCTGCCGGTGATCGAAGCCGCCGGCCGGGTGTCGCGCATCCTGCTCACCCACGGTCACGTCGACCACAGCGCCGGCGCGCGACGGCTGGCCGAGCTGACCGGCGCCCCCGTCCAGGCGCTCGACCCCGGCCAGCGGCTCGGCAGCGAGGGCCTGCGAGACGGCGAGGTGATCGACGAGTCCGGCGTCGAGATCCGGGTGTGGACGACGCCCGGACACAGCTCGGACTCGCTCTGCTTCCTGCTCGACGACGGCGCGACGCGCTCGGTGCTCACCGGCGACACCATCCTCGGACGGGGCACGACGGTCGTCGCCCACCCGGACGGTGATCTCGCCTCCTACCTGACCTCGTTGCGCCGGCTCGCCGAGCTCGGCGACACCGCCGTGCTGCCCGGGCACGGCCCCGAGCTGCCCGCGGCCGGCATCGTCGCCCAGCAGTACCTCGATCACCGCGACCAGCGTCTGGCCCAGGTGCGCGAGGCCCTGGACGCACTGGGGCCGGACGTGGACGCGCGGGCGGTCGTCGAACGTGTCTATGCCGACGTCGACCAGCGCCTCTGGTGGGCCGCCGAGCTGTCGGTGAAGGCCCAGCTCGACTATCTACGCCGCTCCTGAGCGGCGGCGCCGCAGGCGATCGAGCAACGCGACGTCCTCGTCGGCCACTGGCACGTACACGATGAGGCGGACGTCGGGCGCGCCGGTGACTCCGAGGCTCGTGGTGCGGGCATGAAAGGTGCCCTCACCGAAGCAACTGAACTCCTTCACCAGCGGCATCGGCTCCGACACCCGATTGCTCGCCCACATCGAGGCGAACAGCGGGCTGGCCGTCGACATGCGCTCGACCCAATCCGTCCATTCCGGCTCGCCGACGTGGCGCGCGTAGGCCGAACGCGTGACCGCCACCATCTGGGCCAGCGCCTCGGGTGAGCCGAGCGGATTCTCGGCGCCGTCGGACGTGAAGCAGAACCAGAGCGCGTTGCGGTCGCCACCCTCGCCGGTGATGGACGGGAACAGCGCGGCGTAGCAGTCGTTCCAGGCCAGCAGGTCGTACTTGCCGTTGTAGACGCAGGCCGGGTTGCTGGCGAGTCCGTCGAGCACGGCCTGGGTATCGGGCGGCAGCACGAGGGCATCGGCCGGGGACGTCGGCGCCTCGGGCATGTCGGCCAGCCGGTAGAGATGAGCGTGCTCGGCATGATCGAGGCGCAGCACGCCCGCCACCGCGTCCAGCACCTGCGGGCTCGCGTTGATCGGGCGACCCTGCTCCAGCCAGGTGTACCAAGTGACGCCGACTCCGGCGAGCTGGGCGACCTCCTCGCGTCGCAGGCCGGGGGTGCGTCGGCGCAGGCCCGGGGCCAGGCCGGCGTCGTCGGGCGTGATCAGCGCCCGTCGGCTGCGCAGAAACGCCGCCAGCTCGGCCCGCCGCTGGCCACGCGCGGTCATCGTCGCCATCGCACCATCCTCGCAGTCACCGGCCGCGCCAGCCGGGTGGTGACAGTACCAGTATGAAGGGGCTCTCATTACTGGTACCGACGTCAGGCCAGAGTAGCGCTCATGAGTGCTTCAGTGACCTCCCCCGAGCAGACGACCGGCGGCCCGCGGCGGCGCGTCCGCGCCGGCCGCGCTCCACGTCCGGCCGCCGGCCCGACCGCGATCCTGTTCGTCGTCCTCGCCGCCCAGTTGATGGCGATCATCGACCTCAACATCGTCAACGTCGCCGCACCCACGATTCAGCTCGACCTGCACACGTCCGGCGCCGGCCTGCAGCTCGTCGTCGCCGGCTATGTCATCACGTACGCGATGACGCTGATCACCGGAGCTCGGCTGGGTGATCGCGTCGGACACGGTCGTGCCTTCCGGGCCGGACTCACCGTCTTCACGCTGGCGTCGCTGCTGTGCGGACTGGCCGGTTCGTCGGGTGAGCTGATCGGATTCCGGCTGGCGCAGGGCGTCGGCGCCGGCGTGATGATGCCGCAGGTAATGAGCCTCATCCAGCGGACGTTCACCGGGTCCGCGCGCTTGAAGGCGTTGGGGATGTATTCGGCCGTCATCGCCCTCGGCGCCGTCGTCGGTCAGGTCGCCGGTGGCGCACTCGTCAGCGCCGACCTGTTCGGCAGCACCTGGCGGCCGATCTTCCTGCTCAACGTGCCGATCGGCATCGCCCTGCTCGTCTGCGCGCTGCGCTTCCTGCCCGCCGACCGGGGAGAGGCCGGCCGCAAGCTCGATCCGGCCGGCGTCGTGACCCTGTCCGGAGCCGTGCTCGCGATCGTGCTTCCCCTGGTGCTCGGTCACCAGGAGGACTGGCCGCTGTGGTGCTGGCTCAGCCTCGGCGGCGGTGTGCTGCTGCTGGCCGTGTTCGTGGCGGTCGAGCGTCGGGTCGGTGCGCGGGGTGGTTCGCCGCTCGTGGCGGCCCGCGTCATCCGGGCGCCCGCGATGATTGCCGGCGGTACGACCGTCCTGTTGACGATGTTGAGCTTCAGCGGCTTCCTGTTCACCTTGACGCTCTATCTGCAGGGCTCGTTGCACATCCACCCGTTCGAGGCCGGCCTGCTCTTCGCTCCCGCCGCCCTGGGCACGACGATCACCTCGCTGAACTGGCAACGAGTGCCGACGCGGTGGCAGGGCACCCTGGTCCCGGCCGGACTCGTCGGCTCGGCGGCGACGTATCTGCTCCTCGCCCCGATCGAGGCCGGCGGTCACCGCCACGTCGCACTATTGCTCGTCGACCTGTTCGCGCTCGGCCTGTTCTTCGGGATGTCCTACAGCCCGGTGGTCGGCATGACCCTGCGCACCGTCGCGGTCGCCGACGCCGCCGACGCCAGCGGGGTGCTCATCACGCTGCTGCAACTCGGTCAGGTCCTCGGCATCGCCACGCTGGGCACGTTGTACCTGACGCTGACCGGCCATCACGTGCCGGCGCATGCCGCGGCCATCACGTTCCTCGCGGTCGCGGGCTGCGCCCTGGTCGCAGCGGTCGCCGGAGCCGTCCTCGTCCGCAAATCCGCCTGACCAGCCGCAGGGCTACCAGCGCTCAGCCCCCGCAGTGACCACTTTCGACCCCCGAATCGAGTCACAGCGTGGGCGAAGCAGGAACGAACGGGCGCGGAGCGATCCAACGCGTTGGTCTTGGGCTGGCGAGTAGAGCGCAAGGTAGAGAGCGCGTACGAGTCAGCGGATCCTGATCCAAGTAGCGCGTTCGTCACGCCTTAGCGGGCGCGGCGGGACAGCCGTTCGCGGTCGAGGATGACGACGCTCTTGCCCTCGAGCCGCAGCCAGCCGCGGGCGGCGAAGTCGGCGAGCGCCTTGTTGACGGTCTCGCGCGAGGCGCCGACGAGCTGAGCGAGCTCTTCCTGGGTGAGGTCGTGCGTGACGCGCAGCTGCCCGCCGTCGACCGAGCCGAAGCGCTGGGCGAGCTGCAGCAGCTGCTTGGCCACGCGGCCGGGGACGTCGACGAAGATCAGGTCGGCGAGCATCGTGTTGGTGCGGCGCAGTCGACGGGCGACCACGCGCAGCAGCTGCATGGCGATCTGCGGCCGCTCCTGCACCCACTTCTGCAGCGCCGACTTCGGCAGCCGGGCGATCCGCCCGTCGGTGACGACGACGGCGGTCGCGGTGCGCGGCCCGGGATCGAACAGCGACAGCTCGCCGAACTGGTCGGACGGCCCCATCACGGCGACGAGGTTCTCGCGGCCGTCGGACGCGCGTCGGCCGAGCTTCACCTTGCCGGACAGCACGATGTAGAGGCTGTCGCCGGGCTCGCCCTCGTTGAACAGGATCTGACCTCGCGGCGCGTCGAAGATCTCGAACTCGCCAGCAAGCGCCTCGACATCATCCGGGTCTACGCCCTGGAACAGTCCGGCTTTGCGCAGCGCCTCTTCCACGTGAGGTCCTTTCCACTGAAGGCGAGCGTGGCGGTCACGCGAGTGACGACGGTGAGATCACGAGCTGCGAGCCACATCACAGACTCTCAGGATCATACGCACGGTCAAATTCATTGCGAACGTCGTCGTCCACCGACCGGAAGCAGCCGGCGCAGCGAGAGGCGCTGGCGGAAGCGTCGCAGGCCCGACTCGGTGCCCTCGCGCACGAACGTGTCGAGCTCGTCGGGGCTGGCCGAGTCGAGGAACTTCTCGATGTCGCGCTCGCTCGGTGGGGCGGTTCAGCGGCTCCTCGACCTTGCCCATGAACAGCATGAACCCGAGCAGCAGCAGCGGGAACAGCAGGACCAGGAAGGCGATCATCGACCCGAGTGTGCCTGATCGCGGCGCGCATCGTGTCGCAGGCGCTCACTAGTCTTTCGTGATGTGGTGAACAAAGAAGAGACGCCGCTGGCGCTGACCCGCCGCGCCCGCAAGATCAACAGCATCCTCGGTGACCTGTACCCCGACGCCCACACCGAGTTGGACTTCACCACGCCGTTGGAGCTCTCGGTGGCCACCATCCTGTCCGCGCAGTGCACCGACAAGAAGGTCAACGAGGTCACCCCGGCGCTGTTTCGCCGCTACCGGACCGCCGCCGACTACGCCGGCGCCGACCGCGACGAGCTCGAGGCGCTGATCAAGCCCACCGGCTTCTACCGGAACAAGACGACCTCGCTCATCAAGCTGGGTGATCAGCTGGTCGAGCGGTTCGACGGCGAGGTGCCGCACACGCTGAAGGAGCTCGTGACGCTGCCGGGCTTCGGGCGCAAGACGGCCAACGTCATCCTGGGCAACGCCTTCGGCATCCCCGGCATCACCGTCGACACCCACTTCGGACGGCTGGCCCGCCGCTGGGCCTGGACGACCGAGACCGACCCGGTGAAGGTCGAGTTCGCGGTCGGCGAGCTGTTCCCGAAGAAGGACTGGACGCTGCTCTCGCACCGCGTCGTCTGGCACGGCCGCCGCGTGTGCCACGCCCGCAAGCCGGCCTGCGGCGCGTGCGCGCTGGCCTCGCTCTGCCCGTCCTACGGCGAAGGGCCCGACCGATCCCGAGGTCGCCGCCAAGCTGGTCAAGTCCGGTCCCGAAGTCGCGGAGTCCGCGTCCTGATGGATCGACCCGACCTGGCTCGATCCGCTCGTCGCGGCCGCCGCCGGCGTGCGATCCGAGGACATCACCCGGTCGTCCCGCCGCCGGACGCCGCCCCGCGCGACTCGGCCGTGCTCATCGCGCTGTCCGACGACGGCAGCGGGCCGGCGGTGCTGCTGACCGAGCGGGCGCGGACGCTGCGGGCGCACGCCGGCCAGGTCGCCTTCCCCGGCGGGGCCACCGATCCCGGCGACGACGGCCCGGCCGCGACCGCGCTGCGCGAGGCCCAGGAGGAGGTCGGCCTCGACCCGGCCTCGATCGAGGTCGAGGCGATCCTGCCGGCGCTGTTCCTGCCGGTCTCGAGCTTCCTGGTCACGCCGGTGCTGGGCTGGTGGCGCGACCCGCACCCGGTAGCGCCCGGTCGATCACAACGAGGCCACGCACGTCGCCGTCGTGCCGATCGCCGAGCTGGCCGACCCGGCCAACCGGTTCCGCGTGCACCACCCGTCGGGCTACATCGCGCCCGGGTTCGAGGCCGGCGGCCTGTTCATCTGGGGCTTCACGGCGGGTCTGCTGAACTTCCTGCTGCGTATCGGCGGCTGGGCGCAGCCCTGGGATGAGAGCCGGATGCGGGAGTTGCCGAGGTTCGCGCCGCCCGCCGGTACCGTCGAGCCGTGATGGTGCGGACGGTCGCGGTGGCCGCGTGTGTGGCGATGCTCGCTGGCGGGCTGCTCCAACCGCACGGCGAACGTCAACCGGCGGCCCCAGTCGGGCGCCTCGACCGCGGCGGCTGGCCGGCAACGGCGTTCAGCAGGTCACCATCAAGGCCGACGACAAGTACCGGTTCACGCCCGACACGATCACCGTCCACCCCGGGCAGGTCAAGATCACCTTGATCAACACCGGTCGGGGGGCGCCGCACGACTTCTCGGTCACCGGCTTTCCGGCCGACTTCGTACCGCTCGCTGCCGCCGGACAGACGATGACCGCGACCTTCACTGCGCCCGCGCCCGGCCGATATCAGTTCGTCTGCACCATCCACGTCACCCAGGGCCAGACCGGCACGCTCATCGTGCTCGCCGACTGAGCGGGCCGAGGGAGAACAGCCGGTGAACTGGGTCGACCTCGTGATCGTCGTCGCGGCGATCGCCTACGCCATCGGCGGCTACCGCAACGGCGCGGTCGTCGGGCTGTTCTCACTGGCCGGCTTCTTCGGCGGCGCGATCCTGGGCGCCCAGCTGGCCCGTCCGCTCGGCGAGCACCTGGCCGGCGGCCGCGCCCAGGTGCCGGTCGCCATCGTCTGCGTGCTGGTCATCGCCCTGCTCGGGCAGCTGCTGGCCGTCTATCTGGCCGGCTTCGTCCGCAACCGGCTGCACTGGCGCGTGGCGCGCGCGTTCGACTCCGGCATCGGGGCGGTGCTGGGCATCGTGTCGGTGCTGCTCGTCACCTGGATGGTGGCGGTGCCGCTCGCGTCCTCGCCGTACGAGTCGCTGAACGCGGCGGTCCGGCGCTCGACCGTCGTGACGCGGGTCAACGACGTCATGCCGTCCTCGATCCAGAACCTGTACGGGAGCCTGCAGCGCTTCATCGACCGCAGCGGGTTCCCGCAGGTGTTCGGCGCGTTGCAGCCGACGCACATCGTCAAGGTCGGCACGCCCGACCCGGCGCTGGTCAACTCGGCCGGCGTCACGGCCGACCATGCCTCGGTGCTCAAGATCAACGGGCAGGCGACCTCGTGCGACCGGCTCATCGAGGGGTCGGGCTTCGTCTACGCGAGTCAGCACGTGCTGACCAACGCGCACGTCGTCGCCGGCACCGACTCGGTCACCGTGAACTCCAACGGGCATGACCTGCCGGCCCGGGTCGTGCTGTACGACCCCGAGCGCGACGTCGCCGTGCTCGACGTGCCCGGTCTGACCGCGCCGCCGCTGGCCTTCGCCCCGACGCCGGCGGCGACGAACGACAACGCGATCGTGCTCGGCTATCCCGAGGACGGGCCCTTCGACGTCCGGGCGGCGCGCATCCGCGAACTGGGCGAGATCTCCGGACAGGACATCTACGGCAAGGGCAATGTCACCCGCCAGATCTATTCGCTGCGCTCGATCGTGCGCAGCGGCAACTCCGGCGGACCCGTTGATCACCCCGACCGGCCAGGTCCTGGGCATGGTGTTCGCGACCGCGCTGGACGATCCCGAGACCGGCTTCGCGCTCAGCAACCAGGAGATCTCCGGCGACGCGACGAGCGGCGCGGCGGCGACGTCCCCGGTCGGCACCGGCTCCTGCACCTGAGCGGGTCGAGCTAGCCCTGCTTGGCCCAGCGGATCAGCTCGCCGCTGACGGTCCCCGGCACCTCGTTGTGCGGGTAGTGGCCGACGCCGTCGAGCAGCCGCCACTCGTACTCGGCCGACACGTAGCGACCCGATCCCTGCGCGGTGCCCGGCAGGACGCAGCCGTCCAGGTCACCGTGCAACTGCAGGACCGGAACGTCGATCGGTGCGCGCAGGCTCGCGGCGTAGCGCCGTCCGTCCGGACGGACCTGCGAGCGCACCAGCCAGCGGAACTGCTCGAGCGCGGTGTGCGCGACAGGGTGGATGCGCAGCGCCCGGGCGTAGGTCTCGACATCGGCGACGTACGCCGGTGTGCCGCGCCAGCGCGGACCGGTCCAGGTGTCGAACAAGTGGCGCACGTAGGTGGAGTCGCGGGTCAGCAGCCCCTCGGGCCGCCGCGGCACCTGGAACGTCCGCAGCGCGTAGGCCGAGGCGTGGGCCTGACCGCGCGGTTCGGTCGCGACGGCCTGGCGCAACCGCAGCGGATGAGCTGCGCCGACGACGGCCAGGCGGCGCGCGATCTTGGGCTGCTCGGCGGCGATCGTCCACGCGAGAAGACCGCCGAGGTCGTTGCCGACGATCATGGCATCGCGTTCGCCGAGGGCGGCGACCAGCGAGGCGATGTCGGTGGCCAGGGTCGGCGCGTCGTACCCGCGCGGTGGCTTGTCGCTGGCCCCGAAGCCGCGCAGGTCGACCGCGACGGCGCGGAAGCCGGCGTCGGCCAAGTCGGTCAGTTGCTGGCGCCAGGCCCACCAGAACTGCGGAAAGCCGTGCAGGAACAGGACGAGCGGGCCGGTGCCGGCCTCGGCGATGTGCATCGCGATGCCGTTGGCGCGCACGGTGCGGTGCGCCCACGGTCCCTCGATCAGGATCGTCGATTCGATCGAAGGGGTCGTCGGGCATCGGCTCAGCCGTTCGCGTGCCGACGTGCTCGTGGCGGCGGCCTTCACGGCGGCGACGGTGCTCTTGGTCGATGTCGATCGTGCGTTGGGCGGCCGGACCTTCTTGACCTGCTTGAAGCCGATGAAGACGGCCACGGCGGCCACGAGCATGAACAGCCCGAAGACGACCAGATAGCCGGCCCAGCGCCACAGGCCGGCGGCGATGAGTCCCTCGGCCAGCGCGATGAAGCCGAAGGTCAAGCGAGAAGACGGCGATGATCGCGGCACCGACGAACAACGCCGATACCGACGCCGCCGAACGCGCACGCTGCGTCTTCAGCTCCAACTTGGCCAGCTCGATCTCGCCGTGGATGACCGTCGACAGGTGCTTCTCGACGTCCTTGACGAGCTCCCCGATCGATGGCTCGGAAGTGGCGTGCTTCGGCACGGTCACGTGCTCTCCTCGTGTCTCGGGCGCGTCGCCCCCCGCGACGGTCTGCGGGCCATCCTCCCAGTTGCCGAAGCGGGGGGCCAGCCGGTCTGTCCGCGGGGCGGCGGTCAGTCCTCGGAGGCGCGTGGGCAGCTTCTCCTTGATCAGGTCCATGACGGTGGAGTCGGCCAGGGTGGTGACGTCGCCGATCTGGCGGTTCTCGGCGACGTCCTTGAGCAGCCGCCGCATGATCTTGCCGCTGCGGGTCTTGGGCAGTTCCTGGACGATCATGATCTGCCGCGGCTTGGCGATCGGGCCGATCTCCTTGGCCGACGTGGTTGCGCAGCTCGTCGACCAGCCCCTCGCCGTCTTCGGCGTTGCCGCGCAGGATCACGAACGCGACGATGGCCTGACCGGTGGTCGGGTCGGTCGCGCCGACCACGGCGGCCTCGGCGACCTTCGGGTGCGAGACGAGGGCGGACTCGACCTCGGTGGTCGAGATGTTGTGGCCCGAGATGAGCATGACGTCGTCGACGCGGCCGAGCAGCCACAGGTCGCCGTCGTCGTCCTTCTTGGCGCCGTCGCCGGCGAAGTAGTAGCCCTGCTCGTCGAAGCGGCCCCAGTACGTCTCGCGGTAGCGCTTGTCGTCACCCCAGATGCCGCGCAACATCGACGGCCACGGCTCGGTCAGCACGAGCAGCCCACCTCCGCCGTTGGGCACCGGGGTGCCGTCGTTGTCGACGACGTCGGCACCGATGCCGGGCAGCGGGCGGGTGGCCGACCCCGGCTTGGTCGAGGTGACGCCGGGCAGCGGGCTGATCATGATCGCCCCGGTCTCGGTCTGCCACCAGGTGTCGACGACCGGGGTGCGGTCGCCGCCGATGACGTGCCGGTACCAGATCCAGGCCTCGGGGTTGATCGGTTCGCCGACCGACCCGATCACCCGCAGGCTCGACAGGTCGTACTTCGCCGGGATGTCGTCGCCCCACTTCATCATCGTGCGGATCGCGGTCGGCGCGGTGTAGAGGATGGTGACCTTGTACTTCTGCACGATGTCCCAGAACCGGCCGCGGTCGGGGGTGTCGGGCGTGCCCTCGTAGATGACCACGGTCGCGCCGTTCGAGCAGCGGGCCGTAGACGATGTAGCTGTGCCCGGTGACCCAGCCGATGTCGGCGGTGCACCAGTACACGTCGGTGTCGGGCTTGAGGTCGAACACGGCCCAGTGCGTGTAGGACGCCTGGGTCAGGTAGCCGCCGGTCGTGTGCAGGATTCCCTTGGGTTTCCCGGTGGTTCCCGACGTGTAGAGGATGAACAGGGGCTGCTCGGCGTCGTGGGCCTGGGCGTCGTGCGTGCTCGACTGCTTGCCGACGACGTCGTCCCACCACACGTCGCGTCCGTCGGTCCAGTCGACGTCGTTGCCGCCGCGCTTGACGACCAGCACGTGCTCGACGCGACGTCTCGCCCTTGGCCAGCGCCTCGTCGACGGCCGGCTTGAGCGAGGCCACCGTTGCCGCGTCGCCAACCGCCGTCGGCGGTGATCACCAGCTTGGCGTCGGCATCGACGACCCGGTCGAAGATCGCCTGCGACGAGAAGCCGCCGAAGATCACCGAGTGGGCGGCGCCGATGCGGGCGCAGGCCAGCATCGAGATGACCGCCTCGGGGATCATCGGCAGGTAGATCGCCACCCGGTCGCCCTTGACGATCCCCAGCTCCAGCAAGGCATTCGCGGCCTGGCTCACCTCGTCCTGCAGTTCGGCGTAGGTGATCGTGCGGCTGTCACCCGGCTCGCCCTCGAACTGGATCGCGACCTTGTCGCCCCGCCCGGCCGCGACGTGCCGGTCGACGCAGTTGACGCTCGCGTTCAGCTCACCGCCCACGAACCACTTCGCGTAAGGACGCTCCCACTCGAGCACGCGGTCCACGGCTTGGCCCAGTCGAGCCGCTCGGCCTGCGCCGCCCAGAACGCCAGCCGGTCCGTCGCCGCCTTCTCATACACCGGCGCCTTCACGTTGGCGTCCGCCGCGAACTCCGGCGACGGATCGAAATGACGATCCTCGCGCGACAGGTTCGACAGCGTCTCGCTCATGATTTCCTCTCGCTGGTGGGTGCGCAGAACTCGATCATGCGCGAGGCGCCGTCGGGAAGGTCGGGAACAGTGATTTCTTCCACGTGAAGTTGGTGACGCCGGCGAAGGAGGCGTACCAGGCCGCGACCGCCGTGACCAGGCCGAGCCAACCACCGACCTTGATCATGTTCTCGTTCGCCGCGTAGTTGCCGATGCAGAGGAACAGGAAGGTGAACCCGAGGAAGAAGAACACGGCGATGAGGGCGCCCGACGTACGCAGCGACGCGATCAGCATGTAGAAGGTGAAGATCGTCCACAGCAGCAGGTAGGTGCCGATGCCGTGCTTCAGATCGGAGACCTTGACGCCCGTGGGCACGTGATTGTTCAGGTACCAGAACGACAACCAGAACGCGCCGTAGGACGAGAAGGCCAGCGCGCCGAAGGTGTTGCCCTTGACGAACTCCCACATGCCGGCGAGCAACTGGGTCAGCCCGCCGTAGAAGAAGGCCAGGCCGAAGACGACGGGCGTCAGGCTCGTCGGCAGCAGGTTCGAGTTCACCGCCGACAGGACGAACGTGGTGCCCGCGAAGGCGGCCAACCCGAGTGGACCTGGATCGGCGATGCCCGCTCCGAAGGCAGGCCGGACGGTTCGGGGTTTGCGCTGCAGATGTCATCGTTGACTCCTTGTGGCGGCCTGAGGTGCTCATTGGCCCCACCCCTGCACCTCGCATCCACGATGGTCCGGGAGGGGGTACTCGTCAACCCCGGTAGCGTCCGTGCCCGTGACTGATCCGCTGGCCCCGCTGCTCGACCTCGACGGGGTGGCCGATGCGGTCGCCGACGCGCGCTCGGCCGTCGACGCGATGCTCGGCGATCGTCAGCTGCGCCGCCGTTCGGCCGACGTCTCGGCCGAGTCGTCGGTGCGCGGCGCGTGGGCGTCGGCCTGGCTGGCGGGCGCCGAGGTCTCGCTCGACGACGTTCGCTCGGGCGCGGCGATCGACGACCCCGTCGTCCAGGGCGCCCTGCGGGCTCAGGCCGAGATCGGGCTGCTCGCCGACACCTGGTCGCGCGCGCCGCGACAGGCGCTGGCCCGGCTGCACGCGGTCGCCGCGGCCGATCTCGTCGCCGATCGGGCCTCGCTCGGCCGCCCCGCGGTCGGAGGCGGCGTCCCGGCTGGACACGCTGGCGCTCGTCCTGACCTCGACGTCGGTGCCGGCCGTGGTCGTCGCCGCGATCGTCCACGCCGAGTTGCTGTCACTCGACGCGTTCGCACCCGTGTCCGGACTGGTCGCCCGGGCCGGCGTGCGCCTGACGCTCGTCGACCGCGGCCTCGATCCGAAGTCGCTCGCGGTGATCGAGGTCGGCCACCGCGAGCTGCGGGCCGAGTACGACCAGGCGTTGGCGGCGTACGCCACCGGCACGCCGGCGGGCATCGCCGAGCTGGATCCGCCACCAGGCCGACGCGGTCGTGGCCGGGACGCGCGAGGCGGCGGCGATCACGGCCGCCCTCGAACGCGGCTGACTCTTCGCCGACGCTCATGTCACGGCGTCGTCATGACGACGGTCGGGCATGAGCGTCGACGTGAGCGGCCGGACAGTGAAGCGGCGTCGCGCGAACGCGACGCCGCAGACACGAACGACCGGGTTACACAAGCGTGCTTGTTCCAGCTCGGTCGCGGGCCGGCCGAGGCCAGTCCGTGTCGATGCACCTGCTGCGAGGTGGGATCGCCGCGTGGGTGCCCGAGCCGTTCGTGCCGGTGGGGTTCGCTGGGGGCTGGACCGCCAGGACGTTCCCCTTCCGTCCCCCATTGCAGCCCTGTAGCCGGGTCGTGCGCAAGAGGTACGCGAGATGTAATTCGATTGAACGGCTGGGTCAGCTCCGGACGGCTCGACGATGGGCGTACCAGGCCACGCCGGCCGCCGTGGCCAGGCCGACTCCGGCGACGCCGATCGTCGTGGCGGTGCGCGGCGGATGCAGCCCGGCGATCCGCTCGCGCAGCGGCACCGCGTTGCTGAAGATCAACACCGGCCAGCCGCGTTCGATCGCGACCTTGCGCAGCGCTCGATCGGGGTTCACTGCGGTCGGATGCCCGACCGCCTCGAGCATCGGCACGTCGGTGATCGAGTCGGAGTAGGCGTAGCACGTCGTCGAGGTCGTAGCCCCGCACCTCGGCCAGCTCGCGGATGGCCTCGGCCTTGCCCGGCCCGTAGCGATACGCCGCGATCTCGCCGGTGTACTTGCCGTCCTCGACCACCATCTGCGACGCGACCACCTCGTCGGCGCCGACCATCGCGCCGATCGGAGCGACCACTTCTTCGCCGGACGTCGAGACGATCACGACGTCGCGGCCGGCCGCCTTGTGCTCGGCGATCAGCGACACCGCCTCGTCGTAGACGATCGGATCGATGATGTCGTGCAGCGTCTCGCTGACGATCTCGCGGATCTGGGCGACGTCCCACCCGGCGCACATCGCGGTGATGAACTGCCGCATGCGGTCCATCTGGTCCTCGTCGGCGCCGGCCAGGGCGAAGACGAACTGGGCGTAGGCGCTGCGCAGCACCGTGCGCCGGTTGATCAGCCCGCTCTGGAAGAACGGCTTGCCGAACGCCAGCGTGCTCGACTTGGCGATGATCGTCTTGTCGAGATCGAAGAACGCTGCGGTGCGCGGCACGAACCCGAGAATACGGTCGCCGCCTGTCAAGTCGGTCGTCCACAGGCGGGGCGTCGTCCACAGATTGCGGTTCCGCCCCTCGGCGGACGCCCGCGCGTCGGGTTGGCTCGGCGTCATGGACTGACGCACCCGTGCTCGGCGTCGTCGGCGGGCAGCGGCGGGGTCGGGCGCCAGCCGGTTCGCGGCGACGCTTGGCCGCGCGCGGCGGCTCGGCGCTACGGGCGGTGCGCGTTGATCGATCTGGACCGTCCGTCGGGCGGTATCGACGTTCTGCTGGGCATCGAGGACGCCCACGGGGCGCGCGCTGGTCAGGGCTGCGGCTCGCCGGTGGTCACCTCGACCCGGACGTCCTGCTGGACGGGCTCGCCCGCATGGAACGACGTGTCCGGGTGCTGGCGGCCGACCGCGCCGTCGAACCGGCTGAGGACGCCGTCGCGCAGGTGGTCGATGTCGCCCGCCGCGGCGCTCCGGTCGTCCTCGACCTGGCGCGATGGCCGAGCCCGGCGCGCGCCGCGGCCGTGTCGCGCTGCGCGCTGGTCGTCCTCGTGGTCCAACCCGACGTCGCCGGGGTGACCGGCGCCCGGTGCGTCGCCGCGTCGCTCGATGCGCCGGCTGGGCGTTCTCGTCCGCGGTTCGCGCGCGTCGGGCCGGGTCGTGCCCCCGCTGGTCGGGGCCGCTCTGCTGGGGCGCCTGCCCAGGCGCGCTCGGCGCGCCGGCGCGAAGCGCGCGGTGGCCGCGGGAGTTCTCGACGCGGTGCTTCCGTGACCGCACCCGAGCTGGTCGACCGTGTCCGACGACGGCTGCGCCGTGGCGCCGGCCGATCTCGGCGACGTGGTCCGGCGGGAGGCCGAACGTGCTCGCCGACGACGTGGTGCTGGGCGAGCTGCAGCGTGCAGGTCGGGGCCGAGCTCGTCGGCGCGGGCCCGCTCGAGGCCCTGCTGGCAACGGCGGGCGTGACCGATGTGCTCGTGAACGCGCCCGACGAGGTGTGGATCGACCGCGGGGCCGGCCTCGAACGCACGCGCGTCGGATTCGCCGACGACGCGGCGGTGCGCCGGCTCGCGGTCCGGCTGGCCGCGTCGACCGGACGGCGGCTCGACGACTCGTCGCCGTTCGTCGACGCCGTGCTCGCCGACGGCACCCGACTGCACGCCGCCCTGCCGCCGGTGGTCGGCACACCCGACGCTCTCGCTGCGGGTGCTGGCCCGCGTCGCGCTACGAGCTGGCCGACCTGGTCGCGGCTCGGTGCTCTCTCGCCCGCTCGTCGGCCGAGCTGCTCGCGGCGGTCGTGGCGGCGCGACTGGCGTTCGTCGTCATCGGCGGCACCGGCACGGGCAAGACGACGATGCTCGGCGCGCTGCTCGGGCGGGTCGATGCCGGCGAGCGGCTGCTCGTGGTCGAGGACGCCGCCGAGATCGTCACCGTCGCATCCGCACGTCGTCCGGCTGGTCACCCGCACGGCCAACGTCGAGGGCGCCGGGACGCATCGAGCTGCGCGATCTCGTCCGCCAGTCCCTGCGGATGCGTCCGGACCGGATCGTCGTCGGCGAGTTTCGCGGCGCCGAGATGGCCGACCTGCTCGCCGCCCTGAACACCGGGCACGCCGGAGGAGCCGCGACGATGCACGCCAACTCGATCGATGACGTTCCCGCCCGCTTCGCCGCACTCGGCGCACTCGGCGGGATGGATCGCGGCTGCACCTACGCCCAGGTCGCCAGCGCGATCCAGGTGGTGATCGGGCTGCGTCGCGCGCGCGGCCATCGGCGGGTGGTCGCGGAGGTCGGCGTGTTGACGGCCGCGGGCGAGCAGTTGGACGCGTCAGCCGCCTGGACCGCGTCAGGGGCGGGGCCGGCCGCTGACGAGCTGTCTGCGCTGATCGAGTCGCGCGGGATCAGCGCGCCGGTGGCGTGGCGGTGAGGCCGCTGCTGTGGGTGGCACTGGCGCTGGCCGTCCTGGCCTGGCCGGTCTCCGTGCGGACGACCAGGATGCGTGCCCTCGTCCAGTCGGGGCGCCTGCTCGAACCTCGTTCGGCCCCGACGCGTGGGGCAGCCGGGCCGGCGCCGTCGGCCGGGATGGCTGTTGTCGCCGGCCTCGGCTCGGGCGCGCTCGCCGGCGTCTTCGCCGGGGCCAGGCTGGCCGTGACGATCGGTCTCGTCGTGTCGATCACCGGCTCCGCGGGGGCGGCGATGCTCCGAACAGCGGCGCGCGAACGGCGGGGACGCCAGCGACGCGATCGACTTCAGCTGGCACTGACCGTGCTGGCCGGCGAACTCTCCGCGGGTTCGTCACCGGATCGAGCCCGAACCGCGGCCGCCGAAGCCGTACCCGAGTTGGCGGTGGAACTGAGCGCGATGACACCCGATGGGGACGGAGTCGGGTCTCTGGCGGCCGCGTGGCAGATCTCCGAACTGACCGGAGCGGCATTGAGCGAGCTGCTCGCGCGGGTGCGGGCGGACGTCGAGGCCGAACGGAGTGTCGACCGCGCCGTTCTCGCGGCGGTGGCGGGGCCGCGATCGTCCGCGGCTCTGCTGGCCCTGCTGCCGCTGCTGGGAATCGGTCTCGGCGTGGCGATCGGAGCCGATCCGCTGTCGACGCTGCTGTTCAGTCCGGGCGGCAACGCACTGCTGGTGCTCGGCGTGCTGTTCGACGCGCTCGGCGTCCTCTGGGCGAGCACGATCATTCGCCGCGCGCAGCCGCGGGCCCCGGCGTGAGTCCAGGAGTGTGGTGGTTGCTGGCGGCGGTCGTGTGCGCTGTGCCGCGTGGGCGGACGAGACGATCGCGCGCCTCGGCGAGTGCGCCTGTGCCGCCGGGTGCGTTGCGGGCGGTGGGCGTGGTCGGGGCGACCGCGATCGGGTGGCTCGTGGCACCGCCGGCGTCTGAAGCCGTCGTGGCCGCGGTGTCCGGAATCGCAGCCTGGGGCGCTCTCTCGCGGTTGCCCGATCGCTCGACCCGCTGGCCGACCGCCGAGCTGCGCGCGGTTCCGCTCGTGCTCGATCTGGTCGCCGCCGTCCTCGCCACGGGGCAACCAGTCGGCGCGGCCCTTGCCGCGGCGACGCCGGCCGCCGGGCCCCGGTTCGCGGGCGAGCTCGGACGGATCAGCGGGCTGCTCGAGCTGGGCGCCGCGCCGCGTGAAGCATGGTCGGGCCTCGTCGGGACGCCGCTGGAGCCGGTGGCGGCAGTGGCGATCCGCAGCGCCGACAGTGGGATCCGGCTCGCCGCTGCCTGGTCCGAACTCGCCACCGAGTTGCGCGCCGACGCGCTGACCCGGGCGACCTCGCGCGCCGCGGCGGCCGGCACCTGGGTCATCGCGCCGTTGGGGCTGTGCTTCCTTCCAGCCTTCGTCTGTCTGGGCATAGCGCCGGTCGTGCTCGGCTTGGTGCGCTCGCTGGGCGGACCTTGATCAGTCGCGATGCCTTGATCGTCAAGCGTTGGCAAATTTCCGTCCACAGTCGCGCGGCTTGTCCACAATCTCGGTCGGCGAGCTGCGTGGCACGCTTTGGTCGGCTTGGCTGTTCACATGACCTTCTTGAAGCGAATCAGCCGTAAATCACGGGGCGATCGCGGCATGACGACCGCCGAGTACGCCGTCGGCACCATCGCGGCCGTCGCCTTCGCCGTCGTGCTCTACCGCGTGGTGCAGAGCCCCGCCGTACAGGCCGCACTGAGTTCGATCGTGCAGCGGGCGCTGAATGTGAGCCTGTGAGATGGCGCGCGCGACGACGGCATGGTCACCGCCGAGCTGGCGGCCTGCCTGCCGGTGCTGATGGTGATCCTGGCGGTGGCGCTGGGCGCGGTGTCGATGGTGGACGCGCGGGTTCGGGCGCAGGACGCGGCCAGCGTGGCCGCCCGGGCGGCGGCCCGGGGTGACTCCGCCGAGGCGCGCCACCTGTTCGACCAGACCGCCCCGGCCGGCGCGACGCTCGAACTCGAGGTCCGGACGCGACGACGTGGTGGCGACGGTCCGCACGGTCGTGCGCCGGCCGGTGGCCGGTTGGGCAGCTACACGGTGGTCGAACGGGCGGTCGCCGCCCGCGAGCCGGCGGCGACTCGGAGCGAGCCCGTGAGGCGCGGCGGACGACGGGTCGGCGTCGATCTGGGTGCTCGTCGGCGGGCAGCCTGGTGCTGGTCGTCGCGTCGGTGCCGTCATCCGGACCTCGGCCGTCCTGGCCCGGCACCGGGTCCAGGCGGCCGCCGATCTGGCCGCGCTGGCCGTCGGCGGCGCAGATCGGGCGGCTCCGACCCGTGTGCGGCGGCCGGATCGATCGCAACGGCGAACGCGGCCCAGCTGACGGGGTGCGTCGTGCTACTCGACGCGTCCGGCCGCAGTGGGACCGTCGCGGTCACCGTCGCGTCGCGACGTCGATCTCGGGCCGTTCGGTGCAGCGACCGTCACCGCCTCGGCGCGCGCCGGGACGGCTGCCCTCAGTCTCGCAGGTGGCGCAGCACGAGGTCGAGGAACACGATCGCTCCGGCCTTGTCGAGCGGGTCGTTGCCGTTGCCGCACTTGGGCGACTGGACGCACGACGGGCACCCGCTCGGGCACTCGCACGAGCTGATGGCCTCGCGGGTCGCCCGCAGCCAGTCGGCCAGCGCCCGCGTGGCCGCGCTCGGCGAAGCCGGCGCCGCCCGGGTGCCCGTCGTAGACGAAGACCGTCGGCATGCCGGTGTCGGGGTGCAGCGCGGTCGAGACGCCGCCGATGTCCCACCGGTCGCAGGTCGCGAACAGCGGCAGCAGGCCGATCGCCGCGTGCTCGGCGGCGTGCGCGGCCCCGGGCACGTCGGCCGCGACCAGGCCGACCTCGTCGAGCTCGGCCTGCGGCAGCTGGTACCAGACCGCCCGCGTGCGCAGTTGGCGCGCCGGCAGGTCGAGCAGCGTCTCGTCCAGCATCTCGCCGGTCGTGATCCGCCGCCGCAGGATAGCTGGTGACCTGGTTCGTGACGTCGACCGTGCCGAAGCTGACCGTCACCGGCGCCGTGCCGGCTCTGCCGCGGCCGTGTCGACGATCGCGATGTCGGTGATGTCGCGCGGCGAGGTCGTCCAGTCGGGTTCGGCCGCATGGACCATGGCCGCGCTGGCGTCCAGGTCGAGCTCGTCGACGACGTACGAGCGGCCCTGATGCAGGTAGACCGCGCCGGTGTGGACGCTCGAGTGGGCGGCCGACGGCGTCGACGGTGCCCAGCAGCGCGCCGTCGGCGTCGACGATGCTCACCGGCAGCCCGCCGCTGCCGCGGATGTCGGCGCGTGGGCCGCGTGCGGTCGGTCCAGAACCAGCCGGCCGGGCGGGCGCGCAGCAGCCCCGGACGCGACCAGCGCGTCCAGCACCGGGCGTACGACGTCCGCCCCGCCGAACACGTCGCAGCTCCCGCTCGGTCAGCGGCAGCTCGGCGGCGGCGCAGCACAACTGCGGGGCCGAGCACATAGGGATTGTCCGGGTCGAAGACGCTGGCCTCGATCGGTCGGCCGAAGACGGCCTCGGGGTGGTGGACGAGATAGGTGTCGAGCGGGTCGTCGCGGGCGATGAAGATGACCAGCGCCGACTCGCCGGCCCGTCCCGCCCGTCCGGCCTGCTGCCACAGCGAGGCCAGCGTCCCGGGATAGCCGGCGAGCAGGACGGCGTCGAGGCCGGTGATGTCGACGCCCGAGTTCGAGCGCGTTCGTCGACGCGACGCCCAGCAACTCGCCGCTGCCCAGCGCGGCCTCCAGCGCTCGGCGCTCCTCGGCCAGATAGCCGGCCCGGTAGGCCGCGACCCGCGGCGACCAGCTCGTCGGCGCCGGCCTCGGCGAGCGCGCGCCGGGCCCCGATCGCGGTCAGCTCGGCGCCGCGACGCGAGCGGACGAACGCCAGCGTCCGCGCCCCCTCGATCACGAGGTCGGCCAGCAGGTCGCCCGCGGCGGCGCCGGCCGATCGGCGCAGCGGCGCGCCGTTCTCGCCGGTCATCGACGTCAGCGGCGGCTCCCACAGCGCGAAGGTCATGGCGCCGCGCGGGAGCGCCGTCCTCGGTCACCGCCTCGACGTCCAGGCCGGTGAGCCGACCGGCCGACTCGGCCGGGCGCGGCCACCGTCGCCGACGCCAGCACGAACACCGGCGACGATCCGTACGAGCGCGCAGACCCGCCGCAGCCGGCGCATGATCAGCGCGACGTGCGAGCCGAACAGCGCCGCGGTAGGAGTGGCACTCGTCGATCACGACGAAGCGCAGCCGGCGGAAGAACGAGGCCCAGCGGGCGTGCTGGGGCAGGATCCCGCGGTGCAGCATGTCGGGATTGGTCAGCACCCAGTTGGCGTGGGCGCGCACCCAGTCGCGCTCCTCCATCGCGGTGTCGCCGTCGTAGGTGGCCGCTCGCAACCAGGGCAGGTCGAGGTCGCGCAGCGACGCCGAGCTGATCACCGGCCAGCGCCTTGGTCGGCGACAGGTACAGCACCCGCGAGCGGTCGTCGGCCAGCAGCTGGGTCAGCGCCGGCAGCTGGTAGGCCAGCGACTTGCCCGATCCGGTGCCCGGTCGACAGCACGACCGACCGCCCGGCGTGGGCGAGCTCGGCGGCCTCGACCTGATGGGCCCACGGCCGGTCGACCCCGCGCGCCGCGCAGCTGGTCTCGACCATCGGCGCCGGCGTCCAGTCGGGCCAGTCCAGCCATGCGAGCCGGGCGGGCCGGCAGTGTCCGGACATGGGTGACCGGGCTGTCGTCCGGCGCCCAAACCGGCCGCAAGGCGGTCGAGCAGCGCGGCCGGTGCCGACGACCGGGTCGACTGCGACAAGTCCTCTCAACCCCTCCGATACAGGACCGCGCTGCCACGGCGTGCTGTGTGGCACGATGCGATGAGCGGTCATGAACACCCATGATCCGCCGAACTCGGCGGGTACGTGTGCCCGACGAGACCTGTACCGCGTCGAGTCGAGCACAGACAGGACCAGTTGTGGATCTTTCCCTGAGCACCCGCACCGTCGGCGAGCGGAGCGTCCTCGACGTCGCGGGCGAGGTGGACGTCTACTCCGCGCCGACCCTGCGCGACCGGATCGCCGACCTGCTCGAGGCGTCCGAGCCGAGCCTGATCGTCAATCTGTCCGACGTCAGTTCCTGGACTCCACCGGCATCGGCACGCTCGTCGCCGGCCTGAACCGTGCCGTCCAGCTCGGCGGCACGCTGACGCTGGTCTGCGCCCACGACCGGATCCTGAAGCTGTTCCGCATCACCGGCCTCGACGCCGTGTTCACCATCCACCCGACCGTCGAGGACGCGCTGGGCGCCTCGACGCGCCTGACGGGTCGATCGAGTGAGCTGGATCACCTAGTCAGTTGTAACGCGGTGGATACACTCCGCCAAGTCGCCCAACCCGCTGGACGGGTTTCCGGGCACAAACTTCCGCGAGACGCGCGCTCGCTGGACCACAAGGAGTACTTGCATGGCCTTGCAACACGTGATGGCAGCGCCGGGCATCAGTGGCAGCGACAAGGGAATCGTCGCCGTCATCCTGGTGATCGCGGTGCTCGCCCTCGTCTTCGCCGCGGTTCTCGTCAAGGAGGTCCTGGCCGCCGACCAGGGCACGCCGAAGATGCAAGAGATCGCCAAGGCCGTGCAGGAGGGCGCCCGCGCCTACCTGAACCGGCAGTTCCGCACCCTGGCCGTCTTCTCGGTGATCGTCTTCATCCTGTTGCTGGTGCTGCCGGTCAACCACGGTGGCTTCTCGGTGCAGCTGGGCCGGGCCCTGTTCTTCATCGTCGGCGCCGTCTTCTCCGCCGCCGTCGGCTACATCGGCATGACGCTCGCGACCCAGGCCAACGTCCGGGTCGCGGCCGCGGCGCGAGGCGGCGGCCGCGAGCGCGGCTTCCACGTCGCGTTCCGCACCGGCGGCATCGTCGGCATGCTCACCGTCGGCCTCGGCCTGCTCGGCGCCAGCGTCGTCCTGCTCGCCTACAACTCGAACGCCCCGACCGTGCTCGAGGGCTTCGGCTTCGGCGGCGCGCTGCTCGCGATGTTCATGCGTGTCGGCGGCGGCATCTTCACCAAGGCCGCCGACGTCGGCGCCGACCTGGTCGGCAAGGTCGAGGCGGGCATCCCCGAGGACGACCCGCGCAACGCCGCGACCATCGCCGACAACGTCGGCGACAACGTCGGCGACTGCGCCGGCATGGCGGCCGACCTGTTCGAGTCCTACGCCGTGACGCTGGTGGCCGCGCTGATCCTCGGCCAGACCGCGTTCGGCGCCAAGGGCCTGCTGCTGCCGCTGCTCATCGGTGCGATCGGCATCATCAGCTCGGTCGTCGGCATCCTGACGACCAAGCTGCGCGCGTCCGACCGCAACGGCCTGGTGCCGATCAACCGCGGCTTCTTCATCACCGCGGCCGTCTCGCTCGTCCTGGTCGCTCATCGCGTCCTTCACCTACCTGCCGGGCTCGTTCTCCAAGCTGCCCGACCACGAATCGGGCGCGACCGGCAACCCGCGGGTGATCGCGTTCGTCGCCGTGCTGATCGGCATCGTGCTGGCGGTCGCTCATCCAGCAGATCACCGGCTACTTCACCGACACCGTCCGCCGCCCGGTCAAGGACGTCGCCGACACCTCGCTCACCGGCGCGGCGACGGTCATCCTGGCCGGCATCTCGCTCGGCCTCGAGTCGGCCGTCTACTCCGCGATCTTGATCGCGCTGGCCGTGTTCGGCGCGTACATCCTCGGCGGCGGCGTCGTGTTCGTGTCGCTGTACGCGGTGGCGCTCGCCGGCTGCGGCCTGCTGACGACCGCCGGCGTCATCGTCGCGATGGACACCTTCGGCCCGGTCAGCGACAACGCGCAGGGCATCGCCGAGATGAGCGGTGACATCGACGAGAAGGGCGCCCGCGTCCTGACCGACCTCGACGCGGTCGGCAACACGACCAAGGCGATCACCAAGGGCATCGCGATCGCCACGGCCGTCCTGGCCGCGACCGCGCTGTTCGGTTCGTTCAACAAGGCCTTCCAGGACGCGCTCGACCAGGTCAAGAACCCGGGTCATCTCGGGATCCTGACGACGCAGTCGTTCTCCGACAACCTGTCGCAGCCCAACAACCTGGTCGGCGTGATCATCGGCGCGTCGGCGGTCTTCCTCTTCAGCGGGCTGGCGATCAGCGCGGTCGGGCGGGCGGCCGGCCGGGTCGTCTACGAGGTGCGCGCGCAGTTCCGCGACCACCCCGGGATCATGGACTTCACCGAGAAGCCCGACTACGCCCGCGTCGTCGACATCTGCACGAAGGACTCGCTGCGTGAGCTCGCGACGCCCGGTCTGCTGGCGATCCTGGCGCCGATCTCGGTCGGCTTCCTGTTCGGCATCGGCCCGCTGGCCGGCTACCTCGCCGGTGCGATCGGCGCCGGCGTGCTGATGGCGATCTTCCTGGCCAACTCCGGTGGCGCCTGGGACAACGCGAAGAAGATGGTCGAGGACGGCGTCCACGGCGGCAAGGGAACCGAGGCGCACGCGGCCACGGTCATCGGCGACACCGTCGGCGACCCGTTCAAGGACACCGCCGGCCCGTCGATCAACCCGTTGATCAAGGTCATGAACCTGGTCGCCGTGCTGGTCGCCCCGGCCGTCGTCAAGCTGACCGTCGGCGAGCACGCGTCGGTCGGACTTCGGCTGCTGATCGGTTTGGTCGCGTTCGCGATCATCGCCGCCGCCGTGATCGTCTCGAAGCGTCGCAAGATCGACATGGGCGACGTCCCGGTCGAGGCCGAAGTACCGCTCGACGAACCCATCGTCTGAGTAACCCTGTAGAACTGCGCCATGCAGTTCTCGCTGTTCGGAGCGGCGGTGGCCGAGCCGGCCCTCGTCGATCTCGACGGCGTCCTGCTCGCGGGCGGCCACTGGGTGCGATCCGGCTCGACGGCCCGGCTGTCGATCGTCGTCGCCGACCCGTGGCGCGCCACGGCGATCACCGGTGAGTTCGCCGAGCGCCGGATCGCCGACCAGCAGGGCGTTCGAGATGCCGAGTTCGGCTACGCGGTGCGCACCGAGTTCACCTCGGAACTGGCCTCGCACGCGGCCCGGTGGACGGCCGGTGCCAACGAGGCGCCGCCACCCGGATTCGCCCTCAGCCCGGGCGGTCTTCGGTTGTGGGCGATAGCCTCGGGGCGAATGGATCAAGCGGGTTATGTCCTGGCGACGGTCGACGCCGACGAGACGGCGCGCCGTCCCGAGGCGATCCACCAGGCGGCGGGCGCCCAGCTGGCCCGGCTCGGGCTGGCGGCGGTGTCGCTCAGCTCGCGCGGCGGGCCGGGTTGGCGGATCACGTCGACTCGCCGGTTGCGGCGGCTGGCCGAGCTGCTGGGCGAGCCACCCGACGGCGTCGGTCCGGACTGGCCGGGCTGAGACGTCGGTCGCACGAGGCGGACGTTTAACACCGGTCATGTACCGTCCGCGCTGCGTGCTGGATCAGGTAGTGCGGGCACGAACTAGTGGGTACCAGTGAGCAAGGAGTGGATGTGGCGAGCAAGAAGACGGGCACCAAGCTGGTGATCGTCGAGTCGCCGACCAAGGCGAAGATGATCGGCGGCTTCCTCGGTTCGGGGTATGTCGTCGAGGCTTCGATGGGTCACGTCCGCGATCTGCCGCGCAACGCCGCCGACGTCCCGGCCAAGCACAAGGGTGAGGCGTGGGCCCGCCTCGGCGTCGACACCGAACACGACTTCGAGCCGCTGTACGTCGTGAGCGCCGACCGCAAACAACAGGTCAGCCGGCTCAAGTCGTTGATCAAGGACGCCGACGAGCTCTACCTCGCGACCGACGAGGACCGCGAGGGTGAGGCGATCGCCTGGCACCTCGTCGACCTGCTCAGCCCCAAGATCCCGGTGCGCCGCATGGTCTTCCACGAGATCACCCCGGCCGCGATCGCCGCGGCCGTCGCGTCGCCACGTGAGCTCGATGATCATCTCGTGGACGCCCAGGAGACCCGCCGCATCCTCGACCGCCTCTACGGCTACGAGGTCAGCCCGGTGCTCTGGAAGAAGGTGCTGCCGCGGCTCTCGGCCGGCCGTGTCCAGTCCGTGGCGACGCGCATGGTCGTCGAGCGCGAGCGGGCCCGGATGGCGTTCCACACTGCTTCCTACTGGGACGTCGAGGGCACCTTCGCGCCGGCCGTGCCCAAGCCCGGCGATCCCGACACGTTCACCGCCAATCTGGTCTCGCTCGACGACGTCCGGATCGCGACCGGGCGCGACTTCGACCCGGCCACCGGCCTGGCTCCGGCCAGCGTGCTGCACCTGGACGAGGCCGGCGCCCGGGGCCTGGCCGCGCGGCTCGACGGTCGGGAGTTCACCGTCCAGGGCGTCGAGGAGAAGCCCTACCGGCGTCGGCCCGTACCCGCCGTTCATGACGTCGACGCTGCAGCAGGAGGCGGGGCGCAAGTTCCGCTGGTCGGCCCAGACCGCCATGCGCGTCGCCCAGCGGTTGTACGAGAACGGCTTCATCACCTACATGCGTACGGACTCGACGAACCTGTCCGAGACCGCGCTGAGCGCCGCCCGCACGCAGGCGCGCGAGCTCTACGGCGACGCCTACGTTCCGGCCGAGCCCCGCATCTACACCCGCAAGGTCAAGAACGCCCAGGAGGCGCACGAGGCGATCCGTCCGGCCGGCGACTCGTTCCGCACGCCGGGGCAGGTCGCGTCGCAGCTCTCGTCGGACGAGTTCCGGCTCTACGAGCTGGTCTGGCAGCGCACGCTCGCGTCGCAGATGTCCGACGCGGTCGGCACGACCCTGTCGCTGCGCATGTCGGCGGTCTCGGCCGCCGGTGAGACCGCGGTGTTCACGACCTCGGGGCGCACGATCACCTTCCCCGGCTTCATGCGGGCCTACGTCGAGGACAACGACGAAGTCGACCGAGAAGGACGACGCCGAGAAGCGGCTGCCGCAGTTGACCCGCGGCGATTCGCTCGACCCGCGCACGTTCGAGGCCGAGGGGCACAGCACCAACCCGCCGGCGCGCTACACCGAACCGTCGCTGGTCAAGGCGATGGAAGAGCTCGGCGTCGGCCGGCCGTCGACCTACGCGTCGATCATGCAGACGATCCAGGACCGCGGCTACGTCTGGAAGAAGGGCCCGGCGCTGGTCCCGTCGTGGACGGCGTTCGCGGTGATCGGCCTGCTCGAGGCGTACTTCGGCCGCCTCGTCGACTACGGCTTCACCGCGTCGGTCGAGAACGATCTTGACGAGATCGCGGCCGGTAACGAGTCGCGCGTGGCCTGGCTCGACCGCTTCTACTTCGGTGTCGGGTGATCACAAGGACGATCCGGCGCGGATCTCGGCGCAGGGCGGCCTGAAGAAGCTGATCGAGTCTCGCGCTGGAAGAGATCGACGCCCGAGGCGTGAACTCGATTCCGCTCTCGGACGACGTCGTCGTGCGCGTCGGTCGTTACGGGCCGTACTTGCAGCGCGGTGAAGAACGAGCGTCGCTGCCCGAGGATCTTGCGCCGGACGAGCTGACCCGCGAGAAGGTCGAGGAGCTGCTCTCGGCCCCGTCGGGCGACCGTGAGCTCGGTTTCACCAAGGACGGCCGCGAGATCACCGCCAAGACGGGGCGTTACGGCCCGTACGTCAGCGACGGCGAGAAGTCGGCGTCGCTGTTCAAGTCGATGTCGATCGAGACGTTGACGCTCGAACAGGCCGAGGAGTTGCTGACGCTTCCGCGCACGCTCGGCCTGCTGGACGGCGAGGAGGTCACCGCGCAGAACGGCCGGTACGGGCCGTACGTCAAGCGCGGCACCGACTCGCGCTCGCTCGAGGCCGAGGAGCAGTTGTTCACGGTTGACCTCGCGCAGGCGCAGGCATTGTTCGCCCAGCCCAAACTGCGGGGCCGTCGGACCGCCGCCGCCCCGCCGTTGCGCGAACTGGGCGCCGACCCCGTGTCGGGCAAGCCGATGGTGATCAAGGACGGCCGGTTCGGCCCGTACGTCACCGATGGCGAGACCAACGCCTCGCTGCGCCGGGGCGACTCGGTCGAGGAGATCACCGACGAGCGGGCGATCGAGTTGCTCGCCGAGCGTCGTGCGCGGGGGCCGGTGGCGAAGAAGGTCGCCAAGAAGGCACCGGCGAAGAAGGCCGCCGCGAAGAAGGTCGGCGCCAAGAAAGCCCCCGCCAAGAAGGCCCCGGCGAAGAAAGTCACCGCCGATAAGGCCTGACCGCCTGGATCGATGATGCGGTGGGCGACCCGTGAGTCGACCTGAGCATCATGATCTTGCGAGAGCACGCTTCAGCTGCGAGGCCACGTCGACCTGAGCATCATGATCGCTTGTGACCGACCGCGAAGATGCGCCGGAACTCGAAGATCGTTCCGTCGGGGCCGCTGGGGTAGGCGTCCCGGAGCAGGGCAGCGTAGGTCTGGGTGAACTCGTCGGCGTCCGCGGCCGAGAGTGCTTGGAGGACAGGCCGAAGTCCGGTGCCCCGCACCCAGTCGAGCACCGGATCCGTCCCGGGCAGCAGATGCAGGTAGGTCGTCTCCCACACGTCGGCCGTCCAGCCCTCGTCGAGCAGCAGCTGGGCGTACTCACCCGGTGAGAGCACCGCATCGTGCCGTAGGACCCCGTCGAGCGCCGACCGCCAGCGATCCGACCCGGCCAGCGAACGCATCACCGCGTGCGACGGCGCTTCGAAGTTCCCCGGCACCTGCCACGCGAGCCAGGCGCCGGGCGCGAGCGATCGGCACCATTGCCGCAGGAGCGAGGGGTGCGACGGAACCCATTGCAGAGCGGCGTTGCTGACGACGACGTCACCGGTCGGCGTCCACGTCTCGATATCTTGAACATCAAACGAAATACCAGAGATCGTCTGCGCGCGTTCGATCATCTCGGGTGACGAGTCGAGTCCGGTGATGCGTGCGACCGGCCACCGCTGCGCCAACAGAGTGGTCAGCGTGCCCGGCCCGCACCCGAGATCGACGACCGAGGCCGGTGAGTCGGCCCCGATTCGGGAGATGAGATCGACGAACGGCCGTCCGCGTTCGTCGGCGTAGCGCGAATACTGCGCAGGATCCCACTGCATGAAATTCCTCTCGACGTCAAGAGAATATGTCTTGGTGTCAAGGGAGTGGCATCATGGGCAGCATGGACGAGGTCGACGAACTGGTCATTGCCTGGCATCGCGAGCGTCCTGATCTCGATGTCGAGCCATTGCAGATCCTGTCCCGTATCGGCCGGCTCGCGGACGTGCTCGATGATCGTCGGTCGGCCGCGTTCGTCGAGCACGGGCTGCAGGCGCACGAGTTCGACGTGCTCGCCGCGCTGCGCCGCAGCGGTGGCCTGTTCGAGTTGACCGCCGGCGAGCTGTGCATCGCCACCCACGTCACCTCCGGAACCATGACGAGCCGCCTGGATCGACTGGCTGAACGCAAGCTGGTGCAGCGACGGCCCGACCCGGTCGACGGCCGGCTGGTGCGGGTCCGGCTGACCGTCGCCGGCCGCAAGCGGGTCGACGCTGCGTTGAGCGCGCTGCTCGATTCGGAGCGAGAACTGCTGGCACACCTGCCCGACCTCAAACGCGAACGACTGGCCGACATGCTGCGCGACCTGCTCGCAGCGACCCACCGCCACGACTAGAAGTGTCGGCGGGGTCTGGGATCATGGACGTATGGCGACACCCGATGCCCCCGCGCGCGGCGTGCTCATCGCGTTCGAGGGGGGCGAGGGGTCGGGCAAGTCGACCCAGATCGAACGGCTCGACGCCGCGCTGACCCGCGCCGGACGCGCGGTGCTCGTCACGCGCGAGCCCGGCGCCACCGAACTCGGTCAGGCCATCCGCGAGCTCCTGCTGCATTCCTCGGCCGCCATCGCGCCCCGCGCGGAGGCCCTGCTGTTCGCTGCCGACCGGGCCGATCACGTCAGCCGGGTGATCCGTCCGGCCCTCGACCGCGGTGACATCGTGATCACGGACCGATTCGTCGATTCGTCGCTGGCCTATCAGGGCGGTGGGCGCGACCTGACGGTGGACGACGTGCGGCGCCTGTCGGACTGGGCCACCAACGGCCTGGTGGCCGACCTGACCGTGCTGCTCGACGTGCCGGCCGAGGTCGGGCTGGCGCGGGCCAGGGGACGCTCGCCGGCCGATCGCCTCGAGAAGGAATCGATCACGTTCCACGAACGGGTGCGCAATGCCTATCGCGCGCTCGCCGAGGACGCGCCGAGTCGTTACCTGGTGCTCGACGCTCAGACGAGCGTCGAGGAGCTGGCCGTCCAGGTGCTCGTCGCCGTCGAATCGGTGCTGGCCCTTCATCGGACGCCGGCATGACCGTCTGGGACGCCCTGGTCGGGCAGGACGCCACCGTCGAGGTGCTGCAGACTGCGGCCATCGCGGCACGTGACATCGCCGAGGGGCGAGCGGTCACCGCTGGCGCGATGACCCACTCGTGGTTGTTCACCGGTCCGGCCGGCTCGGGACGTTCCGTGGCCGCGCGGGCACTGGCCGCCGCCCTGCAATGCACCGATCCGGGTGCACCCGGGTGCGGCGTCTGCCTGGGCTGCCACACGGCGTTGAGCGGTACCCACCCGGACGTCCGGGTGATCGTGCCCGAGGGGTTGTCGATCTCGGTCGCCGAGATGCGCAACGTGGTGTCGCTGGCGGCGCGGCGCCCGGCCCAGGGTCGGTGGCAGGTGGTCGTGATCGAGGACGCCGACCGGCTCACCGAGGGGGCGTTCAACGCGCTGCTGAAGATGGTCGAGGAACCGCCGCCGCGGACGGTCTTTCTGCTCTGCGCGCCGTCTACGCACCCCGACGATGTCGCGGTGACGATCCGGTCACGCTGCCGGCTCGTGTCGTTGCGCATCCCTCCGGCCGAGGCGGTGGCGCGCGTGCTGGTGGCCGGTGGGGTCGACGACGAGACCGCGAAGTGGGCGGCCCAGGCGTCGCAAGGGCATGTCGGTCGCGCGCGTCGGCTGGCGCGCGATCCCGAGGCCCGCGCGCGCCGGTCCGCGGTGCTCGAGATCCCGGCCTCGCTGCGCAACCTGCAGGCGTGCGTCGACGCGGCTGATCATCTGGTCAAGGCGGCCGACAACGAGGCCGCGGCGCTGTCGTCCGACCTGGACGGCGAAGAGACCGAGGCGCTGCAGAACGCGATGGGCGCCGGCGCAACGGGCAAGGGCACCGCCACATCGATCCGGGGCATGGCCGGCGCCGTGAAGGATCTCGAGAAGCGGCAGAAGTCTCGCGCCACCCGCACGAAGCGCGACGCCCTCGACCGGGCGCTGGTCGACCTTGCTGCCTTCTACCGCGACGTGTTGCTGGTTCACGCCGCGTCGAAGGCGCCGTTTGCGCATCCCGACTTCGAGGACGACATCCGCACCGTCGCGCACTTCGTCGACGCCCCGGGAACGTTGCAGCGCATCGACGCCGTCCTGGCCTGCCGGCTGGCCCTCGAACAGAACGTCAAGCCCGTGGTGGCCGTGCAGGCGTTGACCGCTACCTTGCGGCTGCCGGTCTAGGGTCGACGCTGTGGGGATGGTCTGCGCGGTGGCGTTCCAGCGACACGGGCGCCTCTACTACGCCGACCCCGGATCGCTCGCTCCCGCGATCGGTGATCGCGTGCTGTACCCCACCGACGACGGTCCCGAGGTCGCCGAGGTGATGTGGGCGCCGCAGTGGGTCAGCGAGGACATCGGCGGGCTGCCGATGCTGATCGGGCCGGCCACGACGGACGACCTCGACGGTGCCGCGGCGTCGCGCAAGCAGCGGGCGGTTGCCCGGGTGGCGGCTAAGCGGCTGATCCGCGACCACGGACTGCCGATGAAGTTGAGCGGCATCGACGTCACGTCGGAGAAGACGATCGTCTATTTCAGCGCGCCGCACCGGATCGACTTCCGCGCCCTGGTGCGTGATCTCGGCGCGACGCTGCACGCCCGCGTCGAGCTGCGGCAACTGTCGGCCCGGGACGAGGCCCGGCTGACCGGCGGGATCGGGTCGTGCGGGCGCGAGCTGTGCTGCTCGACGTTCCTCGTCGACTTCGAGCCGGTCTCGGTGCGGATGGCCAAGGACCAGGATCTGCCGCTGAATCCCTTGCGCATCTCGGGCGCCTGCGGACGGCTGATGTGCTGCCTCAAGTACGAACATCCGCTCTATCACCTGGGTGGCGGCTCCGAGGCGAAGTCGAGCTGCGGACTGGCCGACTCGTGCGCCACCCATCAGGCGGCGCCGAAGCTCTAGCGGGAGCGGCGTCGAATCGTCTTCCGTCGGGCGTCAGCTCCAGATTCGGAGCACGTCACGTCACCGGCTAGACTTTCGACTCGCGTCGCTTTGGCGCAGGCCGCCTTAGCTCAGTCGGTAGAGCACCTCACTCGTAATGAGGTTGTCCGGGGTTCGATTCCCCGAGGCGGCTCCGCCTGGAGCCCCCGGATTCATTGGGTTAGAGGCTCTTGAGGGGTCGCCCAGCTCAGGTGCCGGGAGTATGCGTAGTCAACGCGCAGTGTTCTTCGAGGACTCCCCACATGACTGCCAACGACGTAAAATCCGAAGCAATCCAAGGCCCTTCGCGCAGACAGAGCGGGAAGATTCATGCGGTGGAACGCCGACCTGCTGAGCACAGTTGACGCCGCCCTTGCGTCCAGCCTCGAGGGGGTGCCGACCACCGTCGTCGTGACCGGTGCTCCAGGGATGGGGAAGTCGTCGCTGCTGAACGAGATCTCCGCTCGAGCGGCCAACTTCGCGACGCTGCGCGCCGAGTGTCTGCCGTTCGCCACACCGGTTGCCTTTGAAGCGGTGCAGCAGCTCGGCGTCAAGGTCGATCCGGCGTCGGGGGGTGGTGCGCTGGCAGTGCCCCTGGCTGCTCAGCGGATGCGCGAATTGCTCGACGAACGTCTTGTCGACGGCCCGGTGCTCGTGATGATCGACGACCTGCAATGGGCTGACCCGGAGTCCGTCGAGGTGCTGCTCGCCGTGATCGCCCGGGCCGAAGCAGAGCGGCTGATGTTTGCCCTGGCCTGCCGACCCCTCGAACCGGCGCAACACCCCGCCTTCCAGCGATGGCAGAGTCAGCCCGGATCGCGTCGGATCGTCCTTGACGGGCTGGACCTGGCGGCCGGTGTCGAGGTGCTGCACACGATCCAGCCGACGATGCACGCCTCGGTGGCCGAACTGCTCTGGAGGCACACCGAAGGAAACCCGCTCTACCTCCAGTCCCTGGCCCACGAGTACGACGAAGAGCAACTGGCCCAGATGCCGGTGCTGCCGGCACCGGCGGCATTTGCCGCCGCCGTCACGAATCGGCTCGGCCGACTCTCACCGACCGCCGTTACCCTGGCTCGGGCACTGGCGGCCCTCGGAGCGGGCTGGAACTCGCTGCCGGACGCCACGGCGGTCGCCGATCTTGACGACGTGGCGGTCGCAGTCGACGAGCTCGTCGACGCGAGGCTCGTCGTGCTCCGTCCCGGCGACGCCGGGCTGCAAATGCGGTTGGCCCACGGGCTGATCCGCTCGGCCGTCTACCAGGACATTCCACTCGCGGCGCGTCGAGCGCTTCACCGGCGGGCCGCGTCTGTGCTCACGGGAACGGCGGTGGTGTTCGATCATCGAGTGGCCAGCGCGCTGAGCTACGACGAGCACTTGGCCGATGACCTCGAGCGCTATTCCGAGGAGTTGCGGAGCCGGCTGGACTTTGGGTCGGCCGCGCGGTTCCTGCGCTCCGCGAGTCAGGTCACGCCCGATCCGGTCACCCGTGAGCGCCGTTGGCTGGAGTCGCTGGTCGACAGCGCGGCCGACTCGGACTTCGCCGTGATTCGCGGTGAACGGAAGGCGCTGGAACAGGCGCGGGATCGTCGCCGGGCCGATCTGGTTCTGGGCCTCTTGGCGACGTCGGGGGACTGGCGACCACAGGACGGAGTTCGGTTCCTGGAGCCGTGGTCGGGCGCGGAGCACACCGACCTGTGCCAGTACCGGATCGAGGGCATGTTGGCGTGGGCTCGCATGCTCAGCGACGTCGACGACGAGCAGATCCGCATCGCCTTGGACCGCGCCGCGGCGCTGCCGTCCCCGGACAGTTGGGTTGTCCGCTTCGTGATGCTGACCTGGGCCCAGCTGACGACCCGGCACGTCCCGGACCTGCTCGCGTTACCGGTTCTGGCCACCCTGCCGACCGATCCGAAGCAGGTGCCGATCCCGGCCACTGGCGCCTTGGCCTGGCGGGGCACGATCCGCACCGGCCTCGGTCAGCTCGGCCCGGCCATCGCCGACCTGACCGAGGTGACGGATCGGATCCAACGAGGCTCGGGTGGGTTCAGCTCGGGCTGGTACTACGCCGTGCTGGGCCGCACGCAGTGGTTCGCCGGGGACTGGGCCCGGTCCAAGCTGAGCTTCCAGGCCGCCCTGGAACTGTCCGAGGAGCGGCGGCACCCGCTCGTCGTCGCCGCGCTGCCGCTGCAGGCGATCGGCGAGGGCGATCTGGCGCGCGCGGCCAACGAGATCGCCGAGGCCCACGAGGTCCTGGACCGGGTGCCGTGGCGGGAGGCGGTCGACCAGTTGGTGCTCGTGGAGGTCGCGGCCGCGCACGCGGGCGACGAGTCGTCCTCCGGCCTGCTGGCCCGGCTGGAACCGTGGCTGCCCGACTTGCTCGGCCGCGCTCCGAGCAAGAGCGTCATGTGGCTGGTGCACGTCGCGCTCGCGGCCGTGTGGGCCGGCGAGCTGAGGACAGCCCGGAGTCTGGCGGATCTGGTCGTGAACAAGCCGCACGCCGCGACCTGGACCAAGGGGATCGCTGAGTGGATGTCGGGGCTGATCGCGGAGGCCGACGGCGACGCTCGGGCCGCGGTCAACCACCTCGCCGCCGCCACGGCCGCTGACCTGTCCGGGGTCCCGCTCTACCGGGCGCACGTGCTGACCGACCACGCCCGGCTCGTGCACCTCGCTCGCGGCTCCGAGGCGGCGCAGCCGGCCCTCGCCATCGCGGCGGCGATCTACCGGACGCTCGGACGCGCAGGCCTATTTGCGCAAGCTGGATCGACTGCAGAACATCCCGACGCCGTCCGCGTCCGAGCTGCGAATCGACCTGTCCGAACGTGAGCGCGACGTGCTGACCCTCGTGGTCGCCGGCATGAGCTACGCCCAGATCGCTCGGGACCTGTTCATCACGCAACGCACCGTCGGCTTTCATCTCGGCAACATCTACGCCAAGAGCAACGTGAAGAGCCGTCACCAGTTGATCGATCTGGCCCGCACTCAGCCTGACGTGTTCGGGCTGGCCGACGTCCGCTACGCGTTCGCGTGACCAGTCGAGGTTGTTCGCTGTCGGCGGTGTCCCGCGACGAGGCGGCTGCACGTCACAGGACTGTTCATTTCCGACAGTCGCGGTAGCCCGACCGGTTGCATGGTTCCGACGGGCCTCGCGCCCACCAGGTCAAGCCCAAGGGTCGGTCGCCATGAAGTCGAACAAGCTGTTCGTCAGCCTCGCTCCGTGGCTGCTGTTCACGATCATCGCCGGGCGCGCCGGGGCTGATTTCGTCGGGTGGGCCGCCGCGGTAGCCGCCATCGCGACTGTGTTCATCGCGGTCCGTGGCCGGAGTGCTCGCACCATCGACGGCCGACGAAGCAGCCTCAAGATCATCGACGCCGCTGGGGTGGTCACCTTCGCCGCCATGGCCGTCCTGGCCTTCACCGGCAGCTACAGACTGCGAGAGCACATCGTCGAGTACGGCCGAGGCGTTTGCGCGCTGATCCTCGCCCTGATCATGCTCGGCTCACTGCTGGTCGTCCCCTTCAGCGAGCAGTACGCCCGCGAGCAGGTTCCGCCGGCCTACTGGCATTCACCGGTGTTCCGCGTCCTCAACCGGCGCATCAGTGCGGCCTTCGGCCTGGCCGTCCTCGTCATGGCCGCCAGCCACCTCTTGTCCGGCTGGCTCGAGTCCCGGGGCGAGCTCACGACGATTCGCAACCTGACCCTCAACTGGGGCGTACCGATCGGGGTCATTCTCGCCGCGATCAGGTACATGGAGCGGATCAAGGGCGACCGCGCCGCCACCTGAACAACCGGCGACCGAGGCCTCAGGTCTGATCGCGGCGGGCCAGCGCCTGGCGGGAGACGCCGAAGATCAATCGCAGGATGACGGCGACGAACACCACGTCGAGCAGGATCTGCGAACTGACCAGCAGCCGGGCGAGATGCGACTTGGCGGCGATATCTCCGTAGCCCACGGTGCCGAAGGTCGTCACGGTGAAGTACAGACTCCCGACGCGGTCCAGCGGTTGGGAGAAGCTGTCCGGGCGCAGCCGCGAGACCGTCAGGTAGCAGCTGGCGTAGGTGAAGAGGAAAAGCGCCACCGCGATGACCACGGTCTGCACGGCGTCCAGCTCAGGCAGCCGCGAACGAGAGATGCGCCTGACCTGCCCGTACATCACCAATCCGAACGCCACGACACCGATCGGCGAGTCGAGTCACGGCCGCCGTGTCGACCGAGTAGCCGCGAAAGGGCAGGACGAAGTACAGACCGCCGATGATGACGACGCTGACCATGGTGCGGACGGCGGCGACGAGCACCGCACGTCGACGCTCGGCGACGAGACAACGCCATGATCGTGGACGGTGTGGTCGGTGAGGGGTCGCATCATTCAATGTTCGCGTTCGAGGCGCTACGCAGGACTGTTCATTTCCGACAGTCGCGAGGCCGCCGACCCATTCCAGACTCGGTGAGACCGCTCGTCGGACCTCCCCAGAGCCCGGAAAGGCCTCTCGACATGACTCAATACCTCGCACGCCGTCCACCAACGCTCGCTGCCCGGCGTGCTGTATCGCCTCGGCGAATGGTGCTTCACGCACAAATGGCGAGTAGTGGCCGTCTGGTTGGTCGTCCTGATCGCCGCCATCGTCGGCATGAAGGCGGCCGACGCGCAGCTGGACAACTCCTTCACGATCCCCGGATCGCAGTCCCAGAAAGCCCTCGACGTCGTGGCCAAGGAATTCCCGACCGCGAGCGGCACGAGCGCCCAGCTCGTCTTCCAGGCGCAGGGCGGAACAACGCTGCAGAGCACCGCGAACGCAACCGCGATCAGCGACGTACTGAGCAAGGTAGCCAAAGCCCCACAGGTCGCGGCCGTGTTGTCGCCGCAACAAACGGGTGCGGTCACCCAGGACGGAAAGACGGCGATCGCCGCCGTGCAGTACACCGTCGCCTCGTCGGGCCTGGACAGTGCCAGCCTCGATGCGCTGCAGAACATCGCCCAGGCCGACGACTCGAGCACCCTCAAGATCGACGTCGGCGGACCCGCCTACTCGAGCTCGTCGGGTGGATCGAGCTCGAACGAGCTCATCGGCATCGTCATCGCGCTGATCGTCCTGACCATCGCCCTGTGCTCACTGCTCGCCGCCGGCATGCCGCTGATCTCAGCACTGGGCGGAGTCGGCGTGGCCATGCTCAGCCTCAAGGGTCTGGCCGCGGTGTTCTCGATCTCGTCGACGGCGGTCACGCTCTCGACGATGATCGGTCTGGCGGTCGGTATCGACTACGCCCTGTTCATCACCTCCAGGCACCGCTCGCAGCTGGCCGGCGGGATGCAGCCGCAGGAGTCCGCCGGGCTGGCGATCGGTACAGCCGGCTCGGCCGTCGTGTTCGCCGGCACCACGGTCGTCATCGCCCTGGCCGCTCTGTCGGTGGTGGGCATCCCGTTCCTGACCGTGATGGGCCTGTGCGCCGCGGGGACGGTGGTCGTCGCCGTGCTCGTGGCCAACACCCTGCTGCCGGCGTTCTTCGGCATCGCCGGGCACCACCTGATCCCCAAGCCCGGATCGCGGGCAGCCAAGCTGGCCGCGCGCACCGCGATGGCCCTGCACGAGCCGGCCGGCGTGAAGCCGACCCGAGGCGACCGCTGGCTCGCGATGGTGGTGCGTCGCCCCGTCGCCGCCCTGGTCCTGGCCGCCGGTGTGCTGATCGTGTTGGCGATCCCTGCGTTCAGGCTGCAACTCGCCCTACCCGACAACGGGTCCGCGGCCAGCGGAACGACCCAGCGCACCACCTTCGACGCGATCAGTTCCAGCTTCGGTCCCGGCTTCAACGGTCCGCTGCTCGTCGTCGCGGATCTGTCGGATGCCACCAGCACGTCCGCCGCCCAGCAGCAGGCCGCGGCGATCGTGCCGATCCTGGACGAAGCAACCCGGAGTGGTGAAAGCCGCGGTAGCCGGAATCAGCACCGACAACAAGTACGCGCTCATCCAGGTGGTGCCGACCACGGCACCCTCGGCGATCGCCACCCAGCACCTCGTCACTCACCTTCGCGACCAAGCCGGAACGATCCAGAAGCAGAGCGGCGCGACGATCGCGGTCACCGGCAACACCGCCGTCGGGGTGGACGTGGCCCGCAAGCTCAGCTCCGCCCTCGTGCCGTTCGGGATCATCGTCGTCGGCCTGTCCCTGCTGCTGCTCCTGGCCGTGTTCCGTTCGCTGGTCGTGCCCGTCAAGGCCGCCATCGGCTTCCTGCTCTCGGTCGCGGCCAGCTTCGGCGCCGTGGTCGCCGTCTTCCAATGGGGTTGGCTCGACAAGGCGGTCGGCCTGTCGAAGACCGGACCGATCGCCTGCTTCCTGCCGATCATCCTGATGGCCGTCCTGTTCGGTCTGGCCATGGACTACGAGGTGTTCCTGGTGTCTCGCATCCGCGAGAGCTACACGCGCCTCGGCGACCCGAAGCAGGCCATCGTCGCCGGCGGTGGCGCCGCGGCCCGCGTCGTCGTCGCGGCGGCCCTGATCATGGCCTCGATCTTCGCCAGCTACGTCGCCTCCGACAGCGCGATCATCAAGCCGATCGCGTTCTCGCTGGCCATCGGTGTCGCCTGCGACGCCCTGCTGGTCCGGATGACCATCGTCCCGGCCGTCCTCGCCCTCACCGGCAAGGCGGCCTGGCACCTGCCCCGCTGGCTTAACCGGATCCTGCCCAACCTCGACATAGAAGGCGCCTCGCTCCAGCAGGCAGCTGTGACGTCGACCAGGACGCTCGCTCCGACTCACGCGCCCGCCTGACGCTGATCGGGCGTCCTCCTGAGCGGCTTGGCTTCGACCCGAGGGCGATGGTCCACGGAAACGATGCCGAGCCAGGTGGCGGCGCGGGTAGCCGGGGAGGCACCCGCGTCGCCGCCGACTACGCGACCTCAATCTCCCGGCCGTCTGTACATCGGGCCCAGTCGTTGTCGAGGTCCTATCCATGCAGACCCGGCACGCCCATGGCCTTTCCGGCTTCGTCGCCGAGGCGTGGCGGAGTCGCGGCGGCTTCGATCCGGTTGATCAACTCAGTCACCTCCACGTCGGTGGGCGGTGGCGCACCGGCATCCACGCGGTCGGCGATAGCGGTCACTTCGTCGACAAGCGTTTCGAGGATGAAGGCAGCCGACAATCGGGCGTCGGCGCCAATGCGCGCGCTTCGTGGCTCGAGCACGGCGGCCTGCGCCTGCTGTCGGCTCTGGTGAACGAGCTGATACGCGCGATCGCGGACGGCGGTCCAGTCGTGACGTTCATCGGGTGCCATCACAGCCAAGCGCAGGTACGCGGTGACGGCGGCGGCCGGCTCGCGCAATGACACGACGCTGCTGCGGCGGGGCCAGATGAGATAGCCGAAGACGATCGCGATGGCGCAGCCGATCACCGTGTCGAGCAGCCGAACCGCCGGGCTGATCGGGTCGGCCGCTCCGATGCACGAACTGAGCAGCGCGGAGCAGGTCACTCCGACGACCGCCAACCCGTAGAGCTTCGGAGCCGCCAGTACGGCGAACGCCAACGACATCGCCGCGGCGATCGCGACCGGCCAACCCGAGCCCAGCGCGGCTATCGCGGCCGCCGCGAGGAGCGCCCCGGCGGCGGTGCCCGCGACCCGGTTGAGGGTGCGGACGTAGACCGATCCGTACTCCGGGCGTACGGCGACCGCGACGGTCAGCGGCAGCCAGAAGGAGTGACTCTCGTTGTGTAGCGCGCACGTCACCGCGGTCGCGATGGCCATGCACAGGGTCAGGCGGGAACCGGCGACGAGGGCTCGCCGGGTAGTGGCGACGCGCGCTGCCGAACCCAGGCGAGCCGGCAATGGCCTGACCCGCCGCGCTACCGGAGCTCGGGTGGAGACCGACGCAGGCAGGTTGGGCACTCGGCGGTCGCGGCAGTTCTGTGCAGCGTGGCGCAGTGCCTCGACAACGTCGGGGGCTGGCGTTGCGTGATCGGAGGCGAAGGACGCCGCCGCCACCAGCGCTGCCTGCTCGGCCGTCCCGGCTGCCGCCTCCAGATCCTGCCGGGAATGACGCATCACCCGGCCCGCGAGGCGATGATCGTGTACTTCCGTGCGACACAGCGCGGATGCCGCGGCCAGATCGCCCCGCTTCGTCGAGTCATCGGGGTACTGAAGGAGATCGGCGGATCGATCGAAGACGGCGGCGATCGCCGACCACGCAGCTCGGTCGCGGTAGACCGGCCAGCCGGCGAGCGCGCACACGGCGACGACCGCCGTCCCGGCCAGGTACCACAGGCCCTGTTCCCAGCCGGGCATCCGTACGCGGGCGAACTCGCCGAAGCCCAGGCCGATGACGGTCATCAGCGCGCCGGCGGTCGTCAGCCGTCCGATCGCGCCGACCAGCCCGGACACCATGGCGACGGCGGCCGCGACGGCGATCTTGACGATGACGTCATCGTCGGCGACGGCGACGCCGAGGATGATCCCAGCGGCGGCGCCGATGCCTTGGCCCAGCAGCGCGAGAGCCCGGGTGCGGTAGACACCTGACGTGACGAAGACGGCGGCGCACGCGACGCCGAAGTAGGCAAGGCCGACCGCGACCCGGTCGCCGATCACGACGCCGGTTCCGGCGACGACGGCTGCGGCCAGCAGCGCCCAGATCGCCGGTCGGACGGCCCATGCCGCCGCGGTCGGACGAAGGGCGGCCGGGAGCCAGTCCGCGGTCACGCTCGAGCCGCGATGCCGTCGAGTCGAGCGCCGAGCGACTCCGGTTGGATCAGCGGCGAGAGATGTCTCGCGTCGGGGAGGATCTCCAACCTTCCGCCGGGCAGCCGCGCGGCGAGGGCGCCCATTGCGGTCGGGTCGGAGACCGGGTCGTGTTCGGCGCAGATCAACAGCGTGGGTGCCGTGATCAGGTGGACGTCGCCCGAGCGGTCGTACCTTGCTATGCCGTCCAGGGCTGCGGCCCAGCTGGCTCGGTCGGCGTTGGTCAACCGCTGTCGCGCATAGGCGACCAGCCGATCGTCCGAACGTTGCTCGTCGATTCGGAACCACCGCTGCAGCGCCCCGTCGACGTCGATCGGTGCACCGGCGCGCAGGCTCTCGGCCGTGCGGGCGAACGGCGGGAACGGGGTATCTCGAGAGCAGATGATCGACAGCGTCGCCACGCGGTCAGGGGCCAGCAACGCGAGTTCGATGGCGACCTGGCCGCCGAAGGAATGCCCGACCACGTCCCAGCGATCGGCGAAGTCGGCCAGCTCGACCGCCAGCCGTCCAGCTATGGCCCGTTGCGGGTCGATGTCGTCGGTTCGAGGCGTGACGCCCGGGGCGTGCACCGGTTGCCGCATGCGCAAGATGGGTGCCAGGTCGGACCAGACGTCTGGATCGAGCGGCGTCCCGTGTAGCAAGATCCACGCACGCGCGGCGGTCACGGCCGACCTGGTGGCCGGACGTCCGCGAGCGACCACCGCTCCCCGCGTCGCCACGCGCGGGCGAAGGCCTGCTCGCCCAGAACCTCAGCGGTCCGGGTTTGCAGCTCGACGGTGAAGTCGCGTCGGGGCCACGCGATGCCGCCGCGTTTGTTGTGGGCACGGGCGGCGGCGAACAGGGCCGCGGCCTGTTCGTAGTCGCCCGCGAGACAGGTCAGGTTGGCTCGCGTCTCGAGGTACCAGCCACCGCGGCGCGTGCCCAGCTGCCAGTGGATGTCGATGATCTTGTCCGTCCAGTCGAGACCTTCGAGCGGACGGCCGCGCATGATCGCGACGACGCTGCACGTACCGGCGGCCGTCCAGGCCGCGAAGGCATGATCGGCCGCGATCGACCGGGCGTAGAGACCGGTGGCTCGGCGGTCGATGTCCTCCAGCTCGCTGCCCGGCAAAGCGATGAGGCAGTCGATGGCGTCGGTGAACACGGTCAGCCCGTCGTCGCCGGCGTCTTCGGCGATCCCGGCCATTGCTCGATGGACTCGGCGCAGCAGCTCCATGTCGTCGGTGGACCAGATCGCCGACGCCAGCCGGCCCAACGCGTGCCCGACCTCTGGACGGCGGCCGCACGGGATGTCGTCCGTCCGGGTCAATGCTCGATCGATGAACGGTGCCGCCAAGTCGTTACGTCCCTGCAGGGCGTGGATGCAGGCAATCGCGGCTAACGCGAGCAGTTCGTCCACCGGGTCGATGATCACGCCCGATCGCAAGACGTGCGTCACCATCTCGAGCCAGGCGGCGGCGTCGGCTGTCTGGGATCGGTAGTACCAGTAGTCGAGCAGCCGGGTGGCTATCACGACGCCGGCGGCGGAGGCGTCGCCGTCCTTCGGCTGACGGAACTCGTCTTCGAGGACGGCGCGTATCGCGGCCAGGTCATCGTCGATCGCGGTGAACCAGGCCGCTTCGGCGAAGGAGCCGAAGGCAGAATCGTGCTCGGTCCGTTCCAGCACCCAGGCTCGGCGTCGGTTGCGCTGGCGGTCGACGCCACCAGCATCGGCGAGTCCGCGCGCCGCATGGGCCCGCACGGTGGCCAGCTGACGGAACAGCGACGGGCCGTCCTCTCGGGCCGGTGGCAAAGCAACCAGCAGCGAGCGCTCGACGAGCAGGGGTAGGACATCGCTCGCCTGTACGTCGAGGTCGTTCCAGTCGGACGTAGCCGAGACCCCGGTGGCCGCTGCCGTCGTGAACGGGCCCGGCAGGACGGTCAGATCGCGATGCAGTTGCCGCTCCGGTTCGGTGAGCAACCGGTCGCTCCAGTCCAGCGCGGCCCGCAGCGAGCTGCTCCGATCGCCATTGCGCCTGGATGGCCGGGCGAGGCGGCTGGGATCGGTCTGGACCTGTTCGGCGATCTCGGCGAGCGTGTAGGACTGCGCTCGCGCGGCGGCCAGCTCGATGGCAAGTGGCAGCCCGTCGACGGCCGCGCAGATGCGGTGGGCGAGTGAGCGAGCCGTTTCTGCGTCCAGCGAGGCCAGCCGGGAGGGGGCCACGTCGGCGATGCGGCGAAGAAGCAAGTCGACCGCGGGTGAGGGCTGCCCGTCGGTCGGGAGCGGATCGACGGCGATCAGCTGCTCGCCGGGCAAGCCCAGTGGTTCCCGGCTGGTGGCCAGCAATGTGACCTCGCCGTCGCCTGCGGCCAGCGTCGAGACGATGTCGCTGATCTGCGGCATGAGGTGTTCGCAGTTGTCGATCACGAGCAATGACGCGCGGCCGTGCAGGTGGGCGGTCAACGCGTCGAGCGGTCGGCCGACCGACGGCGGTTGCAGCCCGATGGTCGACATGATCGTCGCCACGATCAAGCTCGGGTCGGAGATCGCGGCCAGGTCGGCGAACCAGACGCCGTCGTGGAACAGGACGGCCGCCTGCGCGGCCGCCTCCAGGGCCAACCGCGTCTTTCCGGCGCCGGCGGGTCCAACGAGCGTGATCAGCCGGTGGCGGGTGAGCAGGTCGTGGACCCGGTCGAGCTCCCGCTGCCGTCCGAGGATCTCCGACGTCCGCCCGGGCAGGTGCACCTCGACGGCCGTGGCCGGTGCAGCCGCGCGTTGGAGGGCGAGTGCGGGGTCGTTGACCAGGATCCGCTGCTGCAACAGTTGGAGTTCGGCGCCGGGTTCGATGCCGACCTCGTCGAGCAGGGCATCTCGGGCCGCGAGATAGGCGGCCAGCGCGTCCTCGGTCCGACCGCATCTGTACAGGGCCAGCATCTGCTGCCCGCGCGCTCGCTCGTCGTAGGGCGTCTCCTGGACCAGCGCCTCGACGTCGGACAGCGCGCGTTCGGCCTGCGCAGTCGCCAGCAGGGCATCGATGCGTCGTTGCCGGATCTGCCGGTGCTGCTCTTCCAGGCGCGCGACGGCGGCCGCGGCCCACGGCTCGTCCGACAGCGGCTCGTAGGGCCGGCCCCGCCACAGCCGCGTCGCCTCGTCGCAGCGGCGCAGAGCCCGATCGGGTTGATCGGTAGTCATCAGATCGGCGATCTCGTCAGCCAGCTGGGCGAAGCGCAGCGAGTCGACCTGCTCCGGCGCAACGAAGAGGCGGTAACCACCGGCTTGGTTGACGAGCACGGTCGACGGCTCGCGGGCTGGACGGTCGGGTTCGAGCACCCGTCGCAGACGCCACACGTGCGACTCCAGCGTCGAGGCCGATCCAGGTGACGCGCGCTCTCCCCAGACCGCGTCGACGACGGCGTCGACCGAGACCCGGTGATTGGCGTGGACGAGCAGAATCGCCAGCACCGCGGCTGGCCGTTTGCCGCCGGGTGACTGCTCGTGTCCGTCGATGTCGATCGACAGCGCGCCGAGGTCTCGGAGTCGCACGACCGGACGATATCGAGGATTTCGCTCGGGACGACAGGTGTGTTGTTGATCTTGATCACGACCCGCCGCGACGAGGAAGCAGTGTCGCCACGGCGGCGGCGGTGAGCAGCGCGGCGGCGGCCGCGGCCAAGAACGCGATCTGGAAGCCGGCGACGAACGCCGAGTCGGCCTGGGGCGTGATCGGACCGCCGAGGTGAGCCGCTACGGCGAACGACGCGCGGGCCTGTTCGGCGAGAGCGGCGGGCAGATCGGGCAACGTCAGGCGGGCGCGGTAGACGGCGGTCGCGATGCTGCCGAACACGGCAATGCCCAGGGCGCCTCCGACCTCACGCGACAAGTCGTTCATCGCAGAGGCGACACCTTGTTGGGACGATGGCAGCGCACTGGTGATCGCGCTCGTCGCGGGGGTCATCGCCGCCCCCATTCCGACGCCGAGAATGAGCAGCCCGACGGCCAGCAGCCAGTACGCCGAGTGGGCGTGCAGCTGGGCGATGATCGCCAACGCCGTCGCGATGCCGACCAGGCCCGCGGTGCAGACGGCGCGAGACCCGAACCGTTCGGCCAGCTTCGGGGCCAGGCGGGAGGTCGGCATCAGGGTGGCGGCCATCGGAAGCATGCTCGTCGCGGCGATCAGCGCCGAGTCGCGTCGGACGAGTTGCAAGTACTGCAGGACCAAGAAGATGAAGCCGTAGAACACGAAGAACTGGACGAAGATCGACAGGCTGCCGGCACTCAGGCGCCGGTGGCTGAAGACCCGCGGATCGAGCATCGGCTGCTCGACACGCAACTCGACGACGACGAAGACGATCAGCACGGCCAGGCCAAGCGCGAGCCCGAGCAGCGTGCGCATCGAGAGCCACCCGGCGGTGGGTGCCTCGATGATCGAATAGACCATGGCGACGAGCCCGATGACCGACAACACGGCGCCGACGATGTCGAGGCGGGGCGCATTCTCGTCGGCCGATTCCGGCACGACGGCGAAGGCTCCGACGAGGGCGATCAGGCCGAGCGCGACGTTGACACCGAACACCGATCGCCACGAGAACGCTTCGAGCAGCGCGCCCGACGCGACCACGCCGAGCACGGCGGCGCCTCCCGCAACTCCGGCCCAGACGCTGACCGCCCTGACCCGCTGAGCGGGCGGGAACGTTCCGGTGATCGTCGACAGCGTCGCCGGCATGACGAGCGCGGCGCCGAGTCCGATCACCGCTCTCAAGGCGATCAGTCCCGTGGCGTCCGAGGCGGTCATCGCGGCGGCCGAACCGACGGTGAAGATGGCCAGGCCGATGATCAGCAGCCGGCGGCGGCCGTAGCGGTCACCGAGCGCGCCACCGGGCAGCAACAGCGCGGCGAACGTCAACGAGTACGCGTCGATGATCCACGACAACTGGGTCTGCGACGCGTGCGTCGAGCGGGCGATGTCGGGCAGCGCGACGTTGAGTGAGGACATGGCGGCCGTCACGGCGGCCAGGGCGAGGCAGACCACGGCGGTGACAGCGCCGTGGCGCACGGCGGCCGGCGCTGGTGACTGAAGGGTGGCATTCATCAGAGTTCCTCGATGGTGAAGGGATCGGGGACGCGGACGACTTGCCCGGTGGCGAGCACCCGATCCGGGTCGTAGCGATCGGCGATCCTGCTCAACCGGCTCGCAGTGGGGCCGTCGAAACAGCGGGCGATCGTCGCGGGGTCATCGCTGGCGGCGAAGTTGGTGAGCAGCCCAGGAAGCGTCCACGCGTCGACAGCCGCGAGAACATCGTCGGCGTGACGGTCGACAGCCACCCTGGTCTCGGGCCGCGCTGGAGCTGACAGGAACAGCGAGAACGCGGCATCGCGGTGGCAGACCGCAGATGGGTGCCGTGGCGTCCGGGCGAGCGCGCCGCCGAGTGCTCGCAGCTCGATGATGGTGTGCGGGTTGTCGAGGACCGCGGCGGCGATGAAGGCGTCGAGGCCTTCGGATGGCAGGTCGGCGAGCAGCGCCGAGCGCGAGGCCACGGGCATCGGGTCGACGGGGTCAGTGTGGATTCGCGCGACCTCCGCGTAAGGCCGCGAGCGCACGTCGTCGATCAGCGGGGTGGCGACCGAGCGCAGCTCGGCCAGCAGTCGAGCGCCCTCGCGCGGGTCTCCCGTCCAGGCGAAACGCACCGCGACGGTCGACCGGCCGGCGATCATCGGCGGCAGCTGAGGCAAGGGCGGCAAGTTCATGATCGCGATCGACGTCGTGCCTGACTCGGGTAGGTCAGCGGTGAGACGGTGCCATGCGTTCAGCACGGTGGTCGCGTCCGCGGCGGCGAACCAGATGGACCCGCCGTAGAAACGGCTCAGGCGGGGAAGGTCGAACTCGACCGCGGTGACGATGCCCAGCGTCGCCTTGCCGCCGCGCAGCCCCCAGAAGAGATCTGCATGCTCGCTCGCGGATGCGCGACGGAGTTGCCCGTCGCCGGTGACGACCTCGAACGCGCGGACGTGATCGGAGGAGATGCCGTAGGTGCGAGCGAACGGACCCAGTCCGCCGCCGGTGAGATAGCCGACGACCCCGACGCCAGGCGCGGAGCCGCACAGGGGAGCCAGACCGGCTGGGCACGCCGCATCGAGTACCTGCTGCCAGCGCACGCCGGCACCTACCCGGGCCCAGGCACCGTCGACATCGACGACGCAGTCGTTCATCGCCCTCGTATGGACGAGCAGGACATCGTCGCCCACCGGCACGGCACCGTGGCCGGAGCTGCGGACGGCCACGCGAAGGTCGTGATCACGGGCGAACCGCACTGCCGCGACAACATCGTCGGGGGACTGAGCGAACACGACGGCCGATGGGTCGGAGTCGACTGATTGGTCCCAGGGGTCAGCTTCGCGGTAGAGCGGCGAGCCCCGGCGCGCCACCGGGGCAGTAAGACGGTTGGAGAGCTCATCGAAGGCGTTGCAACGGTTCTTGCGCACGGACGGGCCGATCATGTGGTCTTCCTCGGGTGGTGGTGGATGAATGATGTCGTCATCGTCGACCCGGCCGCTCCAAATCCGCTCCAACGCGAGTCGAGCTAAGCGCAGAACATCACGTTGACGAGGTGTGCGGGAAGGGGTCGGCGCGGTAGCGCCGTCGACCGAGGGCCTGTCACACCAGGCGGCAGGCCCTCGCGTCGGAATCAGGCGGCCGCGGTGGTGAACGTCTGATCGGCGCTGAAGTTCGGGCTCTTCAGGTCGCCGGGTCCGGCTGCGTTCTGGACGGCCCGGTAGTGGTAGGTCGTGCCGGGCTGGAGTCCAGTGAGCTGAGCGATCAGGGTGCCGTACTGGTCGTTGTCGACCAGGGTGCTGTCCGGCAGCACCACGGTGTGGGTGTAGTCGCCGGCCGCTGGGCCATATTGCACTTCGTACAGGCCGGGCGCGCCGTTGCCGAGACCGTTGTTGTAGTACGTGGTGTCGACGTCCGCGCTGGTGGCGGCGACGTTGGTGGCGGTGGCCGACTGGATGAACGTCGGGTTGTCGGTGTTGTTGGCCGAGCACTCGTAGCCAGCGCTGAAGTCATAGTCGCCGTGGATGTTGCGGTTGCCGACGGTCAGGTAGCCATTCGCGTCGCCGGAGTGTCCGAAGCCGTCGCTGGCGACGTAGACGCTCTTCGTCGAGAGGTTGTGATACGCGTAGTCGTAGGACTGCGGCCCGTCGGTGACGATGTAGGGGTAGAGCGCAGTGCCATCGGTCTTTTGGGCGCCGCAGTCAAGGGTGACGGTGTGGGCCGGCGTCGGGTCCTTGAGGTTGGTCGTCGGATAGGTGTACCAGGTGGTGGCGCCGAGTTGATCGCTCCACGACGGCCCTCCGTCGAGGTGGTTGGCGGTGGGAGTGGCGGCGAACGCGACGCCTCCGGCTAGAGCCGTCGCCGCGACCAGGGCGACGGCGGGGACAGTGATTCGGATGATGCCTCGGTAGTTCATGATGGCCTTCTCGTGTGAGTGTGGCCCGGGCGTTTCTCGGGCACTACGCACACTCGTCGTCCGGCATCCCCAGCGGGCTCCAACGAACGGTGGATGAGCCGGGCCAAGTCACTGTCGGCTGATCGGTTGACGTCGCAGTTCGGGTCAGGCGCTTGTCTGCAACAACTGACCGCTCGACGTGAGCACTCGGCGGACCTCGAGCAGCGTGGCCGGGATGACCTCGTGCCGACCCTGATCGTGCCAGGGCAGCGCCGACACGGCGACGCCGTAGCTGACGTAGCACCGACGCCGCCCCCACCGCAGCTCGGATGCTTCATGTCGTGGCTTGGTCCTCGCTACATCCGAACTGATAATTTCGCCGGGTGCAACGCGGCGAACTGTGGTGGGCACAGATCGACGAGGAGCGACCGGTGGTTCTGCTCTCGTGTGATGCGTGGCCTGAGGTCCACGTCATGCAGATCGTCGCACCAGCCACGTCGGCCGAGAGACGCGGATTCTTGATCATGTCAGGTGACCAGGCGGTCGATGCCGACGTCCGGCGCCGCGTCGTCGCCGAGGCTCCTCCGGTCCAAGCAGTAGGGATCGAGGTCTGGTTCGGCCGTTCGGAGGGGCTGGCCGAGGAAGGCGTTGCGCGGGTCGCGCTCCCGCAGGACGGGGCGATCTTCTGCACCTGGGCTACCAGGCTCACCGAGGAGTTTCTGATCGAGCGGATCGGCGCCTGTTCGCCGGAGAAGCTCCATCAGCTCGACGTGGCCCTGGAGTTGGCTGGCGCCTGAGGTCGCACCTGTATCCGTCACACGTGATCATCGCTGACGCGAGGCCGCTACCTGGTTGACGCGCTCAACTCGACATGACAGTGCGCGATCGACGGCAGATCCGCGATCTCTCGGTGCCATGGCAGTGCGGCGGGTCCGGTCTGTGTGGCGGGATGCTCAGGTGCGGCAAGCACGCGCGACGCGAGTGCATGGGCACAGAATGGCAGAGACCCCGGTGAGCCCATCCATCGCCTCCAGGGCGCGAGGGCTGCCGATCATGAGGGCCAGTCGGTGGTACCGCGGTGAACAGCGGTAGCGCGCGCCCACGACTCGCCCAGCAGCGCCCATCGGCCGCGTCCACGATTCGTTGACATTTGTTTACCCGCCATGCAAATCATGGAAGGCTGACCGTCATGTCGATCTCAGTCGGCCCCGACGCAGTGACTTCGGCGCGGAAGCACGTAGTCGCACCGGTCGGCCTGTCCAAGATCGAGCACGCTCGACGAATCGAACGCATCGACCGCGACATCCAGATCATGCGCGACTTCGAGATCGCGGCCCGCATCGCCCGCGCGCTCGCCCACGACAGCCGAAACGACATCTGAGTCTGGGCAAACCTGGTCAGCCCCCGAGGCCGGGCTGGGGGCGACTACGTCGTTCGGCGGCGGGCGATGATCATGAACATGAGGCCCAGGCCGAGTAGGAGCATCCCGAAGTACAGGGGCGTTCGGGTCGGCGCGCCCGTTGCCGCGAGCGGGGACGGTGCCACGACACCGGTGACGCTGGCCGAGTCCGCCGCCCCGCTCGTCTGCTGCATGGCGCTGACGACGGTGGCGGTGTTCACGATGCGACCCGGACCGGCCGTCACGCGGGTCAGCAGCGTGATCATCGACGTCGCGCCGTTCGCGATCGACTGCGGCGTGGTGCACGTGACAGTCCCGCCGGACTCAGCGCACGTCCAGCCGGAACCGCCGGCACTGACGAAGGACATGCCGGCAGGGAGTGGATCGCTGACCGTGGTGGTTCCACTCGTCGCCGACGGACCGTGGTTGACCACCGTGAGCTGGTAGACCGCCGGTCCACCCGTCTGCAGGTTCGCGTTCTCGATGGTTGCGGTCAGCTTCAGCGCGACGATCGGCGTGATCACCGTCGGGTCGGACGCCGAGGGCGGCGACCAGGTTCGAGTCGTGCGCGGACGTCGACGAGCGCGGTGTTGATCAGCGTGCCGGTCGCGGTGCCGGCGACGTCGGCGGTCAGCTGGAACGTCGAGGTCGCGCCGGTCGACAGTGCGTTGGTGCCGCGCAGGTGACGACCTGGCCGGTTGCCATGCAGCTCCAGCCGGCACCGGTGGTCGAGCGGTACGTCAGTCCGGTCGGCAGGGTGTCGGTGACGGTGAGCGGCCCGGGGTCCTCGGTGAGGCCCGAGTTGGACACGGTGATCGTGTAGGTCACCGAGCCGCCGGCGTCGACCTCGCCGGCGTGCGACTTGGTGATCGCCAGGGTCGACACGGGCGTGACTCGCGGCCGAGTCGGTCGAGCTGTTGTTCGCCGGCACCGGGTCCGGAGTCGACGACGCCACGCTCGCGCTGTTGCTGATGACCGGATAGGCGGCGGCGCCGACGGCGACGACCAGATCGATCACCGGTGCGTCGGCTCCGGCGACGAGGCCGGCGGCCAGCGTGCAGGTCACGGTGCCCGCGCTCGCCCCGCACGTCCAGCCCGAGGCGGAAGCGGTCGAGACATAGGTCAGGCCCGCGGGCAGCGCGTCGGTGACCGTCACCGCCGTGGCGTCCGAATCGCCGTAGTTGTGGACCGCGAGCGTGTACGTCGCCTGGGCACCGGGGACGATCGGACCGGTGTGCGACTTGACGATGCCGAGGTCGGCGGACGGTGGTCACCGTGCCGGTGTCGTCGACCTGGTTGTTGGCCGGCGTCGGGTCGCTCGGTCGGCGTCGAGCTGACCTCGGCGTGGTTGGTCAAGCGTCGTCCCGGCGGCGACGGCGTGGTCGACGAGCGCGACGACCGTGATCGGGTCGGCCGAGGTGCCGGCGACCAACCCGGCCGCGCAGGGTGCAGGTGATGGTCGGTGAACCCGCGGCGCCGGTGCAGTTCCACGCCGATCCGGCCGGACCGGCGGCCGAGACGAACGTCATCCCGGCGGGCAGCGTGTCGGTGACGGTGATCGGCGACGGCCGCGTCGGACGGGCCGGGTCCGAGACGTCGAGGCGTGTAGCTGACGGTTCGTCCGGCCACCAGCGGGCCGAGTGCGTCTTGGTGATGCGCAGGTCGGCACTTGGCGTGACGCCGTTGACGGTGTCGGTCGACGTCAGGGATCCGCCGCTGGTCGGCGTGGTCGTCGACACCGTGGCGGTGTTGGTGATCGTGCTGCTCACGTAGCCCGCCGCGACGTGCACGGTCACGGTGATGGTGCTGTTCGTGCCGGCCGGCATCGGCTTGTCGAGCGAGCAGGTGACCACCTGGGACGCGTCAGCCGCACACGTCCAGTTGGCCGCGGTCGCTCCTGAGCCGATCGCCGTCCCGGTGGCGCTGCGAACGTCTCACCGGCCGGGAGCGCGTCGCGCACGACCACCGTTGTGGCGTCGGACGGGCCGGCGTTCGAGACGGCCAGGGCGTAGCTGCCGTCCGTGCCCGGGATGAAGGCACCGGTGTGTGTCTTGGCGATCGTGAGACTGGCCTCGTGACGACGGGCGTGAAGACGTCGCCGGAGTCGTTCAGTCCCGGGACGTCCGGCGTCGCTGCTGGTCGCGGTCGCCCGGTTGTCGAGCGAGCCGGCCGGCTCGTCGGCCGGGAGGTGCACGGTCAGCGTGACAGCCGGGAGGGACTGGGACGACACGAGCGTTGCCGCAGCGGTGCAGGTCACGTCCTGGCCGGACGCCGAGCAGATCCAGCCCGTACCGGTCGCGGAGACGTACGTCTCGCCGGCGGGCAGGGTGTCGGTGACGGTGATCGGGCCCGGCGGCATCGGCCGGTCCGTTGTTGGTGACGGTCAGCGTGTACGCGCCGTCGCTGCCGGCGGTGAAGTCGGCGGTGGTCGCCACCTTCGACACGCGCAGGTCCGCGCTGAGCGCGGGCGACGACGAGTTGTCGGTCGAGGAGTTGTTGGACGAGTCGGGATCGGAGGTCGGGCTCGACACCGTGGCCGTATTGACCAGAGCGCTGGTCACGCCCGAGTCGACGTGCACGGTCAGCGTGATCGACGCCGCGGCGGTCTGATCAGCCAGCGAGCCGGCCACGATGCAGGTCACCAGCTGACCTGACGTCGCCGAGCAGTTCCACGACCCGCCGGTCCCGGACACGAAGGTCTCACCCGCGGGCAGTTGATCCGACACGGTGATCGGACCGGCCGCATCGGACGGGCCGTTGTTGCGCACGCCGATCGAATACGTCTCGTCCATGCCGGCGGCGAAGGTGCCGTTGTGCGTCTTGACGACCGCCAGGTCGGCCTCGGTGGCGATCGGCGTCGGGTCACTGGCAGTGGGGTTGGTCGGTGCGAGCGGGCTCGCCACCGACGCGGTGTTGGTCAGCGATGTCGCGGTGACCGTCGGAGCGACTGCCACGACGAGCGTGAGCGCGGTCGCGTCGGCACCGCTGGTGAGGGCGCCGGCGTACTGGCAGCTGACCGACGTCGGGCCGGAGCAGGTCCACGGGGCCGAGCCGGACACCAACGTCATGCCCGACGGCAGGGTGTCGGTGACGGTGAACGGGCCGGGATCGTCGGACGGACCCGCGTTGTGCACGTCGATCGTGTAGGTGCCCTGCTGACCGGCGGTGAACGAACCGACGTGCGTCTTGGTGATCACCAGGTGCGCCTGCGGGGTGACCGCGGTGGTGACGCTCGAGGCGTTGTTCGTCGGGTCGGGGTCGTACGTGCCGGTCGAGACGGCCGCCGAGTTGGTGACGTTGCCCGTGGTCCGACGACGGCAGGGTGAGCGTGATCGTCAACGATGTTGTCGTTTGCGCCCGACGCGATCGATGCCGACTTGGTGCAGGTGATCGTGCCGGATCCGATGGAGGCCGTCCAGCCGGCGAGCAACCGGGAGCAGTGGCCCCGGTGGGAAGGTGTCGGTGACCACCAGCGGACCGGTCGCCGTGCTGGGCCCGTTGTCGTGCAGCGTGATCGACCAGGACGACGGCTGACCCGGGACGATCGATCCACTTGCTGTCTTGACGATCGAGACATCTGCGGACGGGATGAAGGCATTGGCCGTCGCGCTGTTGGTCTGGTAGGCGCCGTCTCCGGACACCGATGATCCGGTCGCGTCCTGGAAGGTGCCCGCCACCGAGTTGGTGTTGGGCGTGGAGCCGGTGGCGGCCGCCGGCGGACGGCGTGGCGGAGTACGTCAGGGTCAGCGGGCTGCCCTGGACGATCGTTCCCGGCACTGTGAACGCCAGGTGCTGGCCGGAGATCGCCGGGTCGGTGCCCGCCGTGCCGTTGTATTTCACCTGCCGGTGTCGAACGTCCAGTTCGCGGGCAGGGTGTCGATGAGCTGACGCCTTGGGCGCTGGCCGCCGTGGTGTCGGCGATCGTCACCGTCCACTGGTAGGCGCGTGTTCGGAACCGCGTTGCCGGTCTGGGCAGTCTTGGTCAGCACGACGTGCGGCAACACCGGTGTCACGGCGGCCGTGCTGGTTGCCGGCCCGTACTGCCGGTAACGCGGGTCGGACGGCGAGACTCCGGCGACCGCGTCCCAGGTGCTGCTCGCCGTGTTCGCGATCGCGACGCCGGCTCGGGTACTGGTCACGACGAGCGTCTCGCCGTACGTCAGGTTCGTCGGCGTGCCGGTGGGCACCGAGGCCAGGTTCCAGGTGATCGTGCGGGTGCTCGAGTCGAACACGCCACCGTTCGAGATGGCGGTCGGGTCGGTGAGCGCGGCCGGGATCGGATCCGTCACGACCACGTCGTAGGCGGTCGAGGTGCCGGCGTTGGTCACCTTGACCGTGTAGGTGAAGCTCTGGCCGGGCACCGGCGACGACGTCGGGGTGCTCTTGGTCAGGGTCAGGCTCGGCTCGGCGACCGTGACGGTGGCGCTGGCCGGACCGGAGTGCCGGGCGAAGGTCGTCGGATCGGGAATCGTCGTCGGATCGGGTCCGGCGGTCGAGTTCCAGTACACGGCGGCCGAGTTGAGCAGGCCCGCCGGCGCGACGACGTTCAGGCCGGACGCCTTGTAGGTCGCCGCGGGGTAGGCCGTGTAGACGATGGTGATCGTCCGGGCGCTGCCGATCGCGGGCAGGTCGCCGAGGAACCAGGCCAGCCGCGTCTGTCCGTTGGCCGCCTTGGTCGGCGTGGGCAGGCCCTGGCAGGTGGTGCCGTCGGTCGAGGAGCACGAACCGTAGGCGTCGAAGGTCAGGCCGTCGGGCAACGTGTCGATCACGGTGGCGTTGGGCAGCGTCACGTCGGCGGGGACGGTCGTCGTGACGGTGTAGGTCGTGTCCTGGCCGATCGTGACCGACGTCGGGTTCGCCGTCTTGGTGGCCACCGCGGCGGACGGAACGGTGACGGTGTCACTGCCGGTCGCGGTGTAACCGGCGATGGCATCGGCTGAGGTACGGGCGCCGGGGAACGTCGCGGGATCCAGGCTGTCGGCGGTGGCCGTCACGCTGTTCTGGAACGCGTCGCCGGCCGCCGTCGGGTCGGGCAGCGACGAGACGTAGGTCAGTGCCTGCCCGATCGTGGGGACCGACGGGGCGAGCGACGAGAGCGTCCAGGTGATCACGTAGCCCGACGTCGAGTCACCGCTCACGACGCCGCTGTTGCTGATCGACGTGGGCGCCGACATGCCGACCGGGAGGGTGTCGACGACCGAGACGTCGTGAGCCGTGGAGACGTTGCTGACCACGTTCGAGTCCGCGACGCGCACCGTGTACGTGACCGCGGTGCCCGGAGGCGCGGCCTGGCTGACGTTGTCCGTCTTGGTCACGACGATGTTCGGCTCGACGATGGTGGCCGAGGTGGTGTTGGACGAGATGGGTGTCATGGCCGTCCCGCCGGCGTTCGTGTACGGCATCGACGCGGCGTTGGTCAGCGTCCCCGAGCGCTTGTTGGCCGAGCTGTCGAGCACGAGCGTGTCGAAGGTCAAGGTGATCGTGACGTTCGACGCGCCGGCCACGATCGGCGATGCGAACGTCAGTCCGACGCTGCTGCTCGAAGTCGCGAGCGCGTACCCGGTGGGCGGCGTCGACGATCCGTTGACCTTCGCGCTGCCGGCGACGTAGCTCTGGTTGACGAGGGGGTCGTTGATCTGGCCGCTGTACAGGCTGGTGCCGGCCGCGACAGTCGCGGTCACGCTGTAGCTGATCGTCTCGCCGATGGTGGCCTGCACGGCGGTGTTGCCGGATTCGGTGACCGGCAGTAGTGACGATCGACTTGGCCAGCGTCGGCGCCGGCAGGAAGACGTTGGTCGGGATCGGACGCCGCCGGCACGCCGTTGGTGCCCGGGGCGTAGGTCGACGGAGACGCGCCGTTGTCGGGCACGTTCTGGTAGCCGGTCACCGATGCCGTGCTGATCACGTTCTCGCCGCCGACCAGGGTGGCCGGAAGGGCGACGGTGTAGGTCAGCGACTTCGTGCCACCGGACGCCGCGATCGGACCGGGCAGCGACGCCCAGTCGATGACCGGCTTGCCCCCGACGATCGTGCACACGCCGCCGTCCGAGATCGCCGTGACGCCGGCGCAGGACGTGATCTGCGTCGGCAGCACCTCGTGGACCGACGTGTTCTGAGCCGGCGCGGCGCCGGTGTTCGTGACGTCGACGCGGTAGACGACCGAGTCACCGTCGTGGACCTGGACGTTGTCGACGTTCGCGCCGTTCACGGTGCCGGAGTTGACCTGCTGGACGCCGTGGGTGATACCGAGCAGCGGCTGGCCGAGGTCGTAGTCGACCTGGGCCCGCAGCGATATCGCGCTACCCGTCGTGTTGGTCTGGGTCAGCTTCATCAGGTTGCCGGTCAGGTCGAAGGCGTTGCCCGCCGTCGGGTCGGCGGTGGCGGTGACCGCCAGGTCGACGAGGAACACCTCGCCGGGGTTCACGAAGTTGTCGGCGCCGACCTGACGATCCGACAGGGTCCACGTGAGCTGCCCACTCTGGCTCGTGTCGGGTGCCACCGGGGTCACCGTGCTTCCCGTCGTGTACGCGGCGGAGTTGGCGACGTAGGCGGTGTTCGGCGGCAACAGGTCGGTGATCACCGGGTTGCGGCTGTCGAGGCCGCTCGGGAAGTCGACCTCGAGCTGGAAGCAGATCGTGTCGCCGCGGGTGTAGGTGGGCGCGGGGGCGGTCACGTAGGTCGCGCTCGAGCAGTCCACGGCGCCGGAGGCCCGCTGCGCGATGCGTTTCACGAGCACCGGCTCGGTGGTCGATTCGCTGGCCTGGCTGGTGTTGTTCGCCGTCCGCGGCGTGTTCTCGCCCGCAGAGATCGTCGGCGCCGTCGTCGCGGTGCAGGTCCGGTCGACGGCGGTGCCGTCGGTGCAGACCGCGGTGACGGTGCCGCCGATCGCGACGTGGTTCGTCAGCGAGTCGCCGGCGACGGTCGGGTCGCCGGCTCGGCTGGTGTACGCGACGCGGTCGTCGGTCGGCACGGTGATCGTCGTGTCGGTGTCCGCCGCGATCCGACCGGCCAGATCCCAGGTCAGGGTGTAGACGCCGGCGTTGTCGGTCGACGAGGTGTAGGGCAGGCTCGGCTGGCGCGTGTCACTCGAGCACTCGGGTGCCGCGGAATCGCCGGCCGGGCACAGACCGTCGGGCAGCGTGTCGGTGATGACGACGTTGCTCGCGTACCGGTACTCGCTGGTCTCGTAGTGCAGCGTGTAGAGATGCTGTCCGGCCTGGCTGAAGGTCGGGTCGTCGACCGTCTTCTGAATGGCCAGGTCGACTGCTTCCACCGTCGTGTCGCCGGATGCGCTGATCGGGTTCGTGCCGGCGCCCAGCGATCCCTGGAAGTTGCCGCTGGCGACGGCGAGGTTCGACAGCGACTGGCCGTCGACCGTCTCGGCCCCGCTGTTGTTGTCGAGGTTCGAGCCCTGCTTCAGCGTGCTGCCGGCCGGCGTGGACATCGCCACGTTCTCGCGCAGCGGGATCGCGGCCAGGTAGGTGATCGTCGTGGAGGCGCCGGCCGCCAGATTGCCGATCGACCACTGGACATGGGTGTAGATCGCTGATCCCGTTCCGCTGCCGCTGGTCACCGGCTGGACCGGGTCGGAGTCGTCGCCGGCGGAGGCCACGAGGGATTCGGTGGTGACCGAGGCCGGCGTGAGGCAGGTGCCGGTGAGGGTCGATCCCGCGCTCAGCAGCGCCGCGCCCGGGTACTCGGTCGGGTTGCCGGGGTTGGTCGGCGCGTTCGTGGTGTTGTCGACGCCGCCGCACCCGAGGAACTCGAGGCCGGCCGGAAGGTAGTCGTCGATGACGATGCCGTTGGTTGCCGCGACGTTCGTGTTGCTCACCTTGATCGAGTAGGTCGCTTGGTGATCGTGCACGCCGCGCGGCAACTCACTCTCGGGGCTGTTCTCCGTCTTGGTGACCGAGATCGGGGTGATCTTGGTCGAGGACGACACAGCCGAGCCGGACGACGCCGTGTAGTTGCTGGGAACGGCCGTGGACGAAAACTTCACCAGGGTGCGGGGGTCGCCCTCGATGTAGGCGGTCGCCGAGTCGGCGTAGCTCGCGCCGGGCAGGATCGCCTTCGCCTGTCCTTGCACGGCGGCCTTGACCTGGAAGGTGATCGCGTAGGTGGCGTTGGGAGCGAGATCGGTCGCGTTGTCCCAGTAGAGGGTGGTCTTGCCGGTCGAAGGGTCGACGTAGCTCGTCGGGTCGCCGAGATCGCCGGGCGTCGCACTGCCCGCGACGTAACCGACACCGGCTGGGAGCACGTCCTCCACCGCGACGTTGTAGCCATTTGCGCCGCCGGGATTACTCACAGTAAGCGCAATTGTCGCCGCTGATCCGTACAAAACGGTCGCAGGAGCACTGTCTGTGACGACGACACCCGGCGTCGCGGCGTCGGCGGGCGTCGCCGTGATGAGGATGATCGACACCGTCGACGCGATGAGCGCGACGACTGCGGAAAGCGCGGTAAGCCCGAGCCGTCCGGGCTTTTTGGGCAGGTTCAGCCGCAATCCGACTGCCTTGATCATGGCCGACCTCTACTGGGTTCGGGATGCGTCGAGTCACGGGCGCTCGATGACGCAGCCGGTTGGCACCCCGATTGCTTCGCTGCTCTCAATCCACAGACGTCTGCTCGACTGTTGCCCGAAGTAAAGCCTACGTGTGGTCATCGCGTCAAATTTACGGTGCCGCCGCGTATTAGTGGCCGAGCGCATCGTGGCCGACGCCGTTCGCCGCGCACGCGCGCGTCGGTCACCCCGAGCGATCTGACCCCGCCATAACCGAGCCCGCGTACCGGCGTCGCCAATCACCCGCAGTCTCGTCGGCTGATCCAACCGTCGCGACCGGCGACATGATCTTGCTGCCGGGCCGTCTTCGTAGGGAGGCCGCACAGTGCTGGCTCGTTCCTGGGAGGGATCGGCGTTGTTGATCAAGGGTGTTCGGATCACCGGTAAGGACCGCGAGAAGCTGACCGAGAAGGTCAAGCGTCAGTACGCGAAGGGTTCGGGGATTCGGACGATCGCCTCGGCGCACGGGCGCTCGTACGGTTTCATTCACATGCTGTTGGTCGAGGGCGGCGTCGAGATCCGCCCGCGCGGTGGCCGCAACCGCACCTCCGCAAACGCGAGGGCCCGAAGTTAGCCGCCGCCAGCTGGGGTCGGCCCGGTCGCAGTACAGGCCGCCGGGCCGAACCCCTACGGTGGACCCGTGAGCGGCCCCAGTGACGCGGAGTTCGTGCTGCGGCTCCTGCTGGCTGCCGGCTGCGGGCTGCTGATCGGCCTCGAGCGCCAGTACCGCTCGCGCACCGCCGGCTTGCGGACGAATGCCTTGGTCGCGGCCGGTGCGTGCGTGTTCGTGCTCTTCGGCGAGCAGGCGGGCACCGCGACGGCGCCGATCCAGATCACGGCCTACGTCGTCTCGGGCGTCGGGTTTCTCGGCGGTGGCGTGATCCTCCGTCAAGGGTTCGCCGTCCAGGGACTGAACACGGCGGCGACGCTGTGGTGCTCGGCGGCGATCGGCTGTCAGGCGGCCGCCGGTCACGTGGTGCCGGCGCTCGCGACGACAGGTGTGGTGCTGGCGATCCACCTGTTGTTGCGGCCAGTGGGCCGCCTCGTCGACCGGGCGCCAGCAGCGAAGGGCGAGGCGGTGTCGATTTACACCGTCCGGGCCCGGACGGTGCGCGGGCACGAGCCGCAGCTGCGGGCCCAGCTGTTGGATGCGTTCGCCGACCCGGACTTCACCCTGCAAGGGCTGTCGAGCCAACCCGCGCTGGACGACACCAGCGGCGACCTGCTCGATCTACGCGTCGACCTGATCATCGAGGGGGACGCGGCCACCCGGCTCGACTCGATCATCACCCGGCTTTCGCTCGAGCCCGGCGTCCGGTCGCTGTCCTGGCAGGCCGAGGACCCCGACGTCCGGCCCGACGACGACCGTGACGATCTCCCCGCGCGTCGCGCTGGATACCGCGGCTGACGCGTCCTGGTCGCGACAGCCAGTAGGGGGCTCGACAGCGCTCGCCGCGATCGTCGAATCCATCATGTCGTCGCTGCGCGATTCGATTCAGGCCTACGTCACCAGCGGGACCGTGCCCGAGTGGGCGACGATGCTTCGCCGGTTGCGCACCGAACATCGCACGATCTTCGACGCGGTGCTGGCCGGTGAGCCCGCGTTGGCCTCTCGCCGCGTGGCTGCGCACATCGAGGGCTTCTACCGCTCGACCCTGGCCTGATGCACCGATGCCCGGAGCCGTCCGTTGTGCCCGTAATCAACTCTGCGTGATTGGACCGTCACGGATCCGGGTAACACCTCATCAGGTTCAGCACAGTCCTTCCGGGGGATCGGCACGCACGCCGTAGCTGCTCAGTCAGTGCGGCACCGCACGACTACCCCGAGGAATCACGCATGACGGCAAGGCAAATCCGCCACGCACTGATCGTCTCGCCAACCGGATGGCGAGCCGTCACGCTGCTTACCGCGGTGATCGCGGTGATCATCGTCGGCGCTCTCGGTACGGCGTCCGCGCGCTCGACGGTCGTCGCCCAGCCGACGGCGCCGGCCACCTCACGCGCGCCCCTCGTTGCGCTGCCGCCGGTCAATCTGGCCGCCCAACGGTCGACCGTGCCGGCGGCCGTCACGCCGGAATCGCTGGCGCCCGTCGCGTCACATTCCGAGCCGGCAGCCACCCGACCGATCGCTCGGCCACCAGTCAGCACCGCCTCCAGCACCGCCTCCACGACTGACTCCAGCGCCGGGTACGGATGCGCCGCCGCCCTTCAGTATCTGCACGCGAACGCGGCACCCGGCTCTACCGTCGAATGCCCCGCGAACGCCGATGGGCGGCAAGCCATGACCTGCGTCAACCTCCCGCCCCAGTGCACCGGATTGCTCATCGAGATCGCCGTGCCGTGTCCCGCTGCGTACATGAACGAGGCCAGCAACTCATGGGTGCTCCTCGGACTCCGACAGGGCCCGATCGACCCCTACGGCTACTGCCACTGACAGAGGACGGCGGGCGGCTTCCCTTAGCATCAGCGGGTATGCGCACGCGGCTGCCAGTGATCGGACTGGCGGCGGCCGTCCTGGTCCTGGCGGCGTGCACGAGCGCCCACCGCACCACGTCGGCCCATCCCGCACCCGCGTCGACGTCCGCCGGGTCGAGCCCGTCCGCCGTGTGGCCGCGAGCCCGACGGTCGTGGACGCCCCGTCGACCTCGGCGTCTCCGGTGCCGGTGGCTCGGCATTCGGCGATCAGCCCGGCGGCGCCGGCCGCGGTCTCGGCTCCGGGAAACTCCTCGGGCGGCGTGCCTGTGCCGGCGGCCGCGCAGGCGGTCGACACGTCCCACCCCACCCGGGTGATCGGGAACGGAACCGCGGCGAGCTGCACATCTGCCGCGGTCGTCGCGGCTGTTGCCGCGGGCGGGATCATCACCTTCGCCTGCGGAGCGTCGCCGGTCACGATCCCGATGGCCGCAACGGCCAAGGTGGTCAACACCAGCGCCCAGGTCGTCCTCGACGGTGGCGGGAAGGTGACGCTCGACGGGGGCGGCGCCCGGCGGATCCTCTACCTGGACACCTGCGATCAGGCCCAGGTGTGGACGACGTCGCACTGCCAGGACCAGACGACACCCCAGCTCACTGTCCAGGGGCTGACGTTCGCGAACGGCAACTCGACCGGGCAGACGTTCGACGGCGGCGGAGGAGGCGCGATCTTCGACCGGGGCGGACGGGTGAAGGTGGTCGACTCGAGATTCGTCGACAATCGCTGCGATGCGAGCGGTCCAGATCTCGGCGGGGCGGCCGTGCGCGCCCTGTCGCAGTCGGGCGGCCAGCCCGTCTACGTCGTGGGCAGCACGTTCACCGGCGGCTCGTGTTCGAACGGCGCCGCGCTGTCGAGCATCGGCGTGTCATGGGTCGTGCTCAACAGCGTCTTCTCGGGTAATCAGGCCACCGGACACGGGGCGAATCCGGCCCAGGCCGGTACGCCCGGCGGGGGCAGCGGCGGCGCGATCTACACCGACGGCGACCAATACACCGTGAGCGTCGCCGGATCGGTGATCACCGGCAACCACGCGAATGCCGGTGGTGGCGCGATCTTCTTCGTCAGCAACGACCGCACCGGGACTCTGTCGATCGACCACAGCCAGTTGACCAAGAACCCGAACGACGGCTTCCAGACCGCTGGACTGCCCGGCATCTTCTTCCTGGGTTCCGGATCGCCAACGGTCACCAACTCGACGATCAGCTGATCCGCCTCAGGCGCCGAACGCGAAATGCGACGTCGCGTCGAGAAGGGGTCCGAAGACCACCACGCCGACAGCGACGAGCACGACGCTCCACAGAACGAGCGAGCGGATCGATCGCGTTCCCCTGGCGACGGCCGCGAACAGCAACAACCCGACCGCGGCGAAAAGCAGTGCGTCGCCGAAGTAGTGCAGCCGGATGAGGTAGGCGCCGAGTGCTTCGCCAACGAACACGCTCGGCAGGAACGCGCCTCCCAGTGGTCTCAGGCGGCCCGGTGCGCGTCGCCAGGCCCAGGCCGCCCAGCCGAACAATGGCCCGCCGATCACCGCGCACGCCGACCAGAACGCGATCTCGTTGTCGGCGACCGCGAATCCCCGCAGTGCGGTGGCTAGGTAATAGCCGGCCACCTCCGCGAGACAGGCCGACAGGCCGGCGACGACAGCGACGATGCGCGTGCGTGGCCACAGGCCGGCAACGAAAGCTCCGAACAGCCAGGGGCTGGCCGCGTTGGCCAACGATGCCCACGGACCCGACAGCTCGGTCTGGCCGAACGACGTGGCCACGCCGATCGCCGCGCCCAGTGCGAGAGCTGGCAGTAGCGCGAACCGACCCACGTGCCCTCCTCGTGCCGGCGCCGTCCGGGCCGACATCACGATCATCAGGCCCGCCCGGCCGGATCGCATCAGGGTCTTTCCTGACTTCACCCGACTCGAAAGTCCAGCCGCGCGGAGATTAGTCGTTGATCAACACGGGTACATCGACTCCACGTCAGGTTGTCGGCAGAGGGGAATGCATCATGACCACGTACGGCACCAGTTCCGCCCGAACCGGATCCAACGGATTGGCCATCGCCGGTCTGGTCTGCGGGATCGTCGGAATCTTTCTCCTGAACTACATCCTCGGACCCCTCGCGATCATCTTCGGCGGTGTCGGCCTGTCCAAGGCGAACCGCGGGGGTGACCACCGCACGATGTCGCTCTGGAGCATCGCCTTGGGCATCTTCGACCTGGTCCTGTTCGGCGTCGTTCTCGCGCTGATGGCATCGCACGGCGGCCACTTCTCGTATCACGTCGGCTGACGCGCGCGTCCACGAAAACGATCTTCAAGTCGCTGTCGTCGTGTCGAGGCTGCTCGACGGCCGGCGATGGCACCATGAAGCTGTGGCCGATACCGACACCGTTCGCGCCGAGGCGGAGCGCATGATCGCTGCGCTCAAGAGCCAGACCGAGCTGACGAATCCGGGCGAGTTCGCAGTAGACCGAGCCCGTACTCGGCTGGTCGTGGCGTTGATGGAACTCGGCGATGATCCATGCAGCGGTGAGTTGCACGCCGAGGCGTCGGTCGTCCTAGATCAACTCTCCGACATGTTGGAGGACCCGGCCCTGCGGCTGGGCTGGTGAACCGACCGTGCCGGGGTCGGGTCTTCCCTGCTCAGAACTGGCCGACGACGTCGACGATCAAGACCTGGGCCGGCAGGGCGTCCTGTGCGGCCTGCGTGCGCGGTCGCCGGCACGGCGGCGGTGGCCGGCACCAGCACCAGGGCGCGGCTGCCGACGTTCTGCCCGGTCAGGACGCTGGCGACGGTGAGGACGTTCTGCGCGGACGCGGTCTGCGGGGCGGTGCCCCACGTGGACTGGGTGTTCGTGCCGGTGGCGATGTCGGTCTCGACCAGCTGCAGCACCAGCGACTTGCTGCTGTCGATCTTCGCCCCGCCGCCCTTGACGAGCAGGGTCGAGGTCGCCGCGGCGGGTGCGGCGACCCCTTTGGTGCTGGTGATCGACGGCGGCTGGCCCGGCGGGTCGACGATCTGCGGCAGCCCCGCCATCGAGACGTCGGGCACGACCGTGCCTGGAGCCGACGCGTTCGGGCGAATAGGCCGCGACGAGGTCGATCACGAACACCAGCGTGTCGGTCCCGGTGATGCCGGCATCGGATTCGCCGCTCGTGCCGTAGCCGTCGGCCGGCGGCACGCTCAGCAGCACCCGCGAGCCGAGCTTCTTGCCGACAAGCGTCATGTCCCAACCGGGGATGACCTGGCCGGTGCCGACGACGAACGCATTCGGTGCCTTGCGGCTGAACGAGCTGTCGAAGACGTTCGGCTTGCCGTCCTTGGGCGCCCACGTCTGGCCGAGATAGTTGGCGATCAGCGTGTCGCCCTTGTTGACGACCGCGCCGCTGCCCTGGATCAACGTCTGCTGCGTCAGCGTCGACGGCGCGGCCGTGGCCGGGACGTCCACGGTCGGCGTGGAACCGAACGTCCCCGACACCGAGACCCCGATCGCGGTCTTGGTCGTCGTGGTCGACGCGGTGGTCTTGGCGGGCCCGGAGCTGCAGGCGGTGAGGGCGATGACCGACGCGACCGCCAGCGCGGCCAGACGACGACAACGACGAGACACGAGAGCTCCGTTTCGGGGCGGATTCGAGGACTCCCGCGACGCTAGGCCGGTTCGGCGGGCAGAACATGAACAGCGTACGTCCGGCGGACGTCAGCCCCGGGTCAGCGGATGGTTCGGCATCAGTGACACTGGTGGGCGCCGGAGCCGTTGTCGACCGAATCTGCGAGAGGTGCCGATGACTGAGATCGCGACGATCGTCTGCCTCGTTCTCGCCGTGGGCGTCGTACTCCCTGCGCGATCAAGGCGATGCGCGATCGTCCGGTGGGTCGCGTCGAGGTGACGGCGGCCGGCCTGCTCGAGGTGGGTGTGCTGTTCTACGTCGGGGTGCGGGTCGCCGACCTGATCGGCGGCCACCGGCCCGCGAGTCTCGCGGTGGCGATCGCCTACCTGTTCGGGATCTTGCTGGTGCTCCCGGTGGCCGGCGCGCTGGGCATTGCCGAACGCAGCCGGTGGGGCCCGATCGTCCTGGGCGTCGGCGCCTTGGTGGTGTGCGTGCTGTTCGCCCGTATCGACCAGGTCTGGCGACCGCATGGCTGAACGCCGCTCGGCGGTGCTGCGATCCGGACCCGGCCGCGTGTTGATCTTCTTCTACGGGCTGCTCGCCGTCGCCGCCACCGGCCGATCGGTCTACCAACTCGCCAGCGACTTCCATCGCGCGCCGACGGCCTACCTCTTGTCGGCGGTGGCGGCCGTGATCTATCTCGTCGCGTTCGCCGCCATCATCGCTGATCGACGACTCGCCGCGGTCGCGGCCTGCAGCATCGAACTGGCCGGCGTGCTGATCGTGGGCACCCTGAGCTACGTCGAGCGCCACGACTTCCCCGACTCGACCGTCTGGTCGGGCTACGGCAGCGGTTACGGCTACCTGCCGTTGGTGTTGCCCGTCCTGGCCCTGATCTGGCTGCGCCGGGCCCCGCGATGATGCGGTTGTCGCCCCACCCTCGCGAGTGGCCGATTTTGCGCTGAGTGGCCGCAAACTCGTGACCACTCGCATGCTTTTCGGCCGCTCGGTGCGCTGAGCGCTCCGATCAGGCCGCCAGGCTCGATCGGACGAACTCGACGGTTCGCCGGCACTCGCCCCAGTCGTAGAACTGCGGAGTGGTGCACGAGACGGCGACCGCGCTCGCTGCCGGACCGTGGCTCTCGACCCGGCATTCGATGAGCTTGGTCCAGGTCCAGGGCGTGGTGCGGCACTTGATGACCACGGCGTCGTCGGGTTGACCGCGATGGACGCGCCAGCCACGGTGATCGGCGGCGATCGAGCTGAGGCGGGTGCGGACGTCAGCGGCCGACGCGGGCGCCACGAAGTCGTCGCTCGCCTCGACCCGCCAGTGACTCTGGATCAGTCGCAGCGCGGCGACCGTGACGGCGGTGACGACGATCGCGCCGCCGAGGAAGGACAAGAAGATCAGCACGGTGACTCCTGACGTTCCCCGACCTGGTCAGTCTCCCACGCTTAACATAGAACTCACAAGGCGGCCGACGGAACCCAGTGGTCGTCGGGCGTGTTCGCGGTTCGCTCAGCGGACGGCGAAGAGCACCAGGCTCGCGACACCCGCGGCGATGCAGTAACCGCCGAACGGGCGCAGGGACCGGTTGGCGAAGTAGCGGGTCAGGAAACGCACCGACAGGTAGGCGCCGACGCCCGAGAGCACCGAACCGAACAGCACCTGGCCGCGGATTCCGTCACCCAGTGGTCCGGTCAGGTCGCCCAGCTTCAGGGCGCCGGCGGCCAGGATCACCGGAGTGGCGAGCAGGAACGAGAACCGCGCCGCGTCCTCCCGGGACAGGCCGCGGAGCAGGCCGGTCGTCATCGCGGCCCCGGAGCGGGAGATCCCGGGCGCCAGGGCGAGGATCTGGGTCGAACCGATCAGCAGGGCGTTGCGCACCGACTGGCCCGCCAGTCGCTGGTCGGACTCGGGACCGCTGACGCGCTCGTCGGTGTAGTCGGAGTCCAGCCCGCCCTGACGCCGGGCCAGCCGCTCGGAAGCCAGCAACACGAGGCCGTTGACGATCAGGAACACCGCGGTGGGTACCGGCTTGCCCAGGTGGGTGCGCAGCCAGTGCTCGAAGATCAGACCGACCAGCCCGACCGGGACGGTGGCCAGGACGAGCAGCCAGGCCAGTCGCTGGTCGCTGTCGACGATCTCGCGGCGGACGATGCTGGTGACCAGTCCCTTGACGATGCGCACCCAGTCGCGCCAGAAGTAGATGATCAAGGCGATGGCGGTGGCGACGTGCAGGCCCACGATGAACGCCAGGTAGGGCGACTCGGGGCTGGACACGTCGAGATCCCTCGCCCAGCTGCCACCGACCCAGGCTGGGATCAAGACGCTGTGACCGAGGCTCGAGACCGGGAACAACTCGGCCACGCCCTGCACGGCGCCGATGACGCCCGCTTCGAGCCAGCTCAGCTGGTGGTGAATGGTCACGGCGCAGGCTAACGCGGCTACTACAACGCCCGTAGCAGTGGGTTCAGCTGACGCTCAGATCCGGCCATACGTTTGACTAGGAGGGTGAGAGCAACCTTCATGTACGGCGCCGGCGACGTCCGCGTCATCGATGTGCCTGATCCCGTCATCCAACTACCCACCGACGCGCTGGTTCGGGTGGTGCGCTCCTGTGTCTGCGGCAGTGACCTGCACCCGTACCACAGCCTGCCGGTGACGCCGGCCGGTCGGCCGATGGGCCACGAGTTCGTCGGCGTGGTCGAGGACGTGGGCTCGGACGTCTCGACCGTGCGCAAGGGTGACCTCGTCATCGCGCCGTTCGCGTGGTCGGACGGGACGTGCGAGTTCTGCCAGGAGGACCTGCAGACCTCGTGCCTGCACGGCGGGTTCTGGAACACCAAGGGCACCGGCGGTGGTCAGGCCGAGGCGGTACGCGTGCCGCTGGCCGACGGCACGCTGGTCGCGGCACCGGCCGACGAGGACTCCCCGCTGTTGCCCTCGCTGCTCACGCTCTCGGACGTGTACGGCACCGGCTACCACGCGGCGCTCAAGGGCGGTGTCAGCCCGAGGACGGCCGTCACCGTGATCGGCGACGGAGCGGTCGGGTTGCTGTCGGTGCTGGCCGCCCGTCAGTTCGGCGCCGAGCAGATCGTGCTGATGGGGCGGCACAAGGAGCGCACCGACCTGGGCATCGAGTTCGGCGCCACCGATGTCGTGGCCGAGCGGGGGCAGGAGGGGATCGAACGCGCGCGCGAGCTGACGGGCGGCCACGGCAGTCACGTCGTCATCGAGGCGGTCGGCCTGCTGCCCGCGTTCGAACAGGCGGTCGGAGTAGTACGGGCCGGCGGGGTGATCAGCCGGGTCGGCGCGCCGCAGTACACACAGGCGCTCAGCGGGGGGCCGCTGTTCTATCAGAACATCACCGTCACGGGTGGTCCGGCGCCGGCCCGCGCCTACATCGAGCGGCTGCTGCCCGGCGTCCTCGACGGCACGGTCGATCCGGGGCGGGTGTTCGACCGGACGGTGGCGCTCGATGACGTCCCGGACGGCTACCGCGCCATGGACGACCGCACGGCGCTGAAGGTGCTGGTCAGGTGACGCCGACCCGACGGTGTCCGACTCGGGCTGCATCCGGTTGGTGTCGGACCGCGATCAACCGGCCGATCCGGGCGTTCCAGCCGTAGCGGTGCGCGCGTGGTCGGGGTGCTCGTCACGTAGCCGGGCGATCGGCTCGGTGTCGCTCGGCGGGACTTGGCTCTCGGCGCTGCCGTACCAGAACCGCGTGGCGTAGCCGCATTCAGGCACGGGGCAGTTGATCGCTCGTGATCCAGGCATTGGGTGTGACCGATCCCGCTCAGCGAGGCGCGCTCGCAAGGGCATCAGCCAGGCGCGCGGTCGTGGTGAACTCCCGCGCCACCCGGATGTCGCGTTCAGCTCTCTCGGCTTCGCGGGCGGCCTGCAGCTTCGCGCTTCCGCGACCGATCTCCATGGTGGTGCCGATGGTGTCGTCTTGAGGCATGCAGGCAACGATTGCATCCGATCGGCGTCGCCGCCACCGTTGTCAACGGATTGTGGACGCCGGCCGGCCGGTTTGCGCAACGTTCACTCCGGTAGGCAATGCTTGTCGCATGAGTGACCTGGCCAGCCAGCTGGCGGCGCTGGAGGAGAAATACGGCACCGGCCCGTTTCGGGTCGAGGACATCGACGACGACGACCCGTTGTTGCGTTCGGCCGACGGGCAGATCGTCGACACGTGGCGCGAGGGGTACCCGTACGACAAGCGGCTCAGCCGCGAGGAGTACGAGCACGACAAGCGGCTGCTTCAGATCGAACTGCTCAAGATGCAGAAGTGGATCAAGGCGACCGGCGGGCGGCACGTGATCTTGTTCGAGGGACGCGACGCCGCGGGCAAGGGCAGCACGATCAAACGGTTCACCGAGCACCTCAACCCGCGCGGGGCCACCGTGGTCGCGCTCGAGAAGCCGACCGACTACGAGGCGCGGCAGTGGTACTTCCAGCGCTACGTGGCCCGGCTGCCCGCGCGCGGTGAGATGTCGCTGTTCGACCGGTCGTGGTACACCCGCGCCGGTGTCGAGCGGGTGATGGGATTCTGCACGCAGACTCAGTACGAGATCTTTCTGCGCCAGGCGCCCGTGTTCGAGGAGTTGCTGCTCGACGACGGCTTCTCGCTGACCAAGTTCTGGTTCTCGGTGTCGCCCTCCGAGCAGCGCACCCGGTTCCTGATCCGTCAGATCGACCCGGTGCGGCAGTGGAAACTCTCGCCGATGGACCTCGCCTCGCTCGACAAGTGGCAGGAGTACACCGTCGCCAAAGAGACGATGTTCCGGCACACCGACACCGACCGAGCGCCGTGGACGGTGGTGAAGAGCAACGACAAGAAGCGTGCGCGCCTCGAGGCGATGCGCTTCGTCCTGGCCGCCGCGGACTACGACGAGAAGGACACCGAGGTCGTCGGCAAACCTGATTCGAGCATCGTCGGTCGGGCCGTCGACATCTACGAACTGGGTGAGAACTCCGGCTCCTGATCTGGTGCTTTGCGTCAGCGGCGTCCCTGGTTTCGCTGTGCGCGGAATCGTCTTTGTTTTGTTGGGGATTCTCGCCCAATTCTGTCGGACCCTGTTCGTAGTGTCAGTCGTGTGGAGGTCATTGATCGGGTGCCGCCGCCGGTGGTGGTGGGTCCGTCGATCTTGGATGCGGTGATGTGTCCATCGGAGACGGCGGCGTTGGTGGCGTCGATGGTGCCGGGTGCGGCGACGGTCGAGTGTCTGGCGGTGTTGGAGCCTTCGGGGTTGTCGGCGGCGATGGTCGACGACGTCGAGGCCCGGCTGCTGACGGCGACCGATCTGGTCCGACGCCTGCCCGCGACGCTGGACCTGCTCGAGGCAGGCGGGATCTCCCCGGCCCACGCCCGGGTGGTGAGCGAGGAAACGATGCGCCTCGATGCGGCCCTCGCCGCGTCGGTTGAAGCGCGGGTGCTGCCCCGCGCGCCGGAGCAGACGGTGGAGGAGTTGACGCGGGCGATCCGCCGGGCCGTGGAACTGTCGATCCCCGCCGCGAAGAACAACGCCACGCCGCTGCCCTCGACAGCCGACGGGTGGAGAAGTATCCGGCCGCCGACGGGATGGCCACCATCTGGGCGTTGCTGCCCGCCGACGCGGTCGTCGAACTCGGCCTGGCCGCGTTCCACGATCCGCAACTGGGTCCGCTGCCCACCAGCCCGGCGGTGAACGTCACCGTCGGGCTGGGCACCCTGCTCGGCGACAACGACCAACCCGGTGAGCTGGACGGGTACGGCCCGATCCCGGCGTCGATGGCGCGGCGCATCGCGGGCGACCCGACCGGCACCTGGCGGCGGCTGATCACCGACCCGGCCGGACGGCTACTGGACTACCAGACCTGCACCTACCGGCCACCCGCCGACCTGGCCCGCCACGTCCGGGCCCGCGACCAGACCTGCGTCGTTCCCGGCTGCGGCCGCCGAGCCATCCACTGCGAACTCGACCACGAGATCCCCTACCCGGCCGGTGGCACCAACGCCGCCAACCTGCGGCCCCTGTGCAAACGCCACCACCTCATGAAACACCGCACCCGCTGGCGCATCACCCGAAGGCCCGACGGCACCTACGACACGGTCACCCCCACCCGACACCGCTGGCGCTACCGACCACCACCCCTACCCACCCCCGGCACCGCAGCGCCCCAGCCCGCGCCGCCGAAGATCGTCAACGACGAACCCCCGCCGTTCTAAGCGGCCCGGTCCCGCGACGCGTCTCCACGCGTCGGGCCGCTCGCATGCCGTCGCTCAGTCGAGGCAGAACTCGTTGCCCTCGGGGTCCTGCATCACGATGCAGACGTTGTTGATGGCGTCGGCCTCCAGGCGCCGCACCCGACGAGCACCCAGCGCGATCAGGCGGGCGCACTCGGCCTCGAGGGCGTCGGCCCGGGCTTCGGGTGGTACGCCCGCGGCCGCGCGAAGATCGAGGTGCACGCGGTTCTTGGCCGTCTTGGGCTCGGGCACCTTTTGGAAGTACAGCCGGGGACCGGAACCGTCCGGGTCGATCAGAGCCGAGCGGTCGTTGCGGTTCTCGGTCGGCACACCCCAGCTGTCGAGCGCGGCGTCCCATGAATCGAAGCCCGGCGGTGGGGGCTGCACGGTGTAGTGCAACGCCTCGGCCCAGAAGGCGGCGTGCGCGGCGGGGTCGGCACTGTCGAATGTCACCTGGAACTCGATAGCCATGCATCGAGCTTGGCGCACCCCGCGCAGCCCGTCCATCGATATCTAGCCGACGTCGTTGATCGGCCGTCGCCCGTGGCGCCCGCGCGCGGGACGGCCGGCCGCCCGATCGCGCAGTGACATGACCAACGTGAACCCGAGGGCGGTGAGGACCAATGCGAGGGCGAACACGGCGACGGTCCACACCGGCAGCGATCCCGAAACGCCTCGGCTGCGCGAGGTCAGCCGATCGAGGGCGTTCGGATCGATGCCGGCGTTCACGGCGTTGGCCAGGTCGGCCAACGGGGCCGTGACGACGATCGCCGGGTTGGCGTCGACGACCAGCTTCGCCACCGGCAAGTAGCAACCGAGCTCGGACGTCGGACCCGACTGGGCCGCGAGCAGGCTGGCGTCCCCGCGCGTCGCCACGGCCGGACCGCTGCCCACGACCACGGCTCTGGTCCAGTCGACGGCCCGACACCCGAACGGGTCGGCCTGGGCGTAGGCGAGTTCCACACTCACGTGAGCGGGCTGGCCGTACGTCCCCGAGACGTCGACGTGCGCCCGCACCGGGGCCGGGCTGTTCGTCCACACGGCGTCGACCGTGGTGGCCAACGTCGGGGCAATCAGCAGGACGCTCGCCGCGGGCGTCGAGACCATGAGCTGGCCAAGGTCGCCCTCGTCGACGGACGTCGATGCCTGCAACTGGTAGCAGCCCGGCTTGGTGGCCGCGGACGACGTCGCGGTGAGCGCGGCGTCGCCGGTCGTCTGGGCCGGCGCGAACGTCACGGCTGACGCCGCGTGCGCGAAGTCCACCCCGGCGCAACTGCCACCGGCGGGAGTGACGGGGCCGATGGCGGTGACGGTCGAGCGCACCGGGCGGCCGAACGTGTGCTGGGTCGACAGCTGGACCGTCAGCGGGCCGGGCCCGACGACGTTGTGCGCGAGGGTCAGGGTCGTCGTGGTGGGCAGCACGGCGACCGTCGACGTCGGAACGCCGGTGGCGGTGGTGTTGGGCGTCGCGTTCGTCGTGCTGGCCGTCGCGCCGACGGCATAACAGCCGGCCTGGCTGGGTGCCCAGGCGGCGGCGGAGGCCGTCTGGTCGCCCGTGATCGACACCGCGCCGGTGCTGGCCGCCACCGGAGTCGATGAGGTGAACGCCGACGCGGCGCCACAGGCCCCGTTGGCGTCGAGCGGCAGCGGCCCGTAGAGCGAGAACGCGACGGACGCGGCGTGCCCGCGCAGTCCGCTCACCGTGGCGAAGCCCTGGAACGACTGGCCGACGGCAATGACGCGGCTGGACGCCGAGGTGCGGACGGCCGGCGTGGCCGTCTGGTCGATCGTCAGGTCGACGCTGGCGGTGACGGGGATCGGCGCCGCCGCCATCACGGCACTCACCGACGCCCCGGACGACGAGATCTGGGTCAACCCGATCGGCTGGTCGACGTTCGCCTGCAACGTCACGCTCGCGGCCGGCGTCCCGATCGGTACGTCGATGCTCACCCGGGCCGTGCCGGTCGCGTCGGTGACCTGTCCGGCCGACGTCAGGCCGGCCGCCGGCGCGGTGAAGGTCACGGCCAGCCCGGGGACGGGTAGTCCGCGCGCGCTGGTCACGCGGGCGGTGACCGTCGTGGGCGCGCCCATGATCACGGTGGTCGGCGCCGGGATGAATGCGACGGTGTAGGGGCCGGCGTAGTTCTGCGCCGCGATCAGCAGCGACGCGAGATCACCCGGGCCTTCGCAGTCGGGAGCGTTCACCGATCCTGCCTCGTCCATGACGGCCTCGGCGACCTCGGCCGCGTGCTGCTGACTGTCCACGCCGTACTTGCTGATCAGGTAGGCGTAGGCCGCGATGTCGGACGCGGACGTGAACCCGTCCGAGCCGGGGACGACCGGAGCGAGCGACTGGCCACCGTTCGCCGCCGACGGCAACCGAGCCGAGTCGGTCGTCCCGGTCGACGTCACCGGCGTGAGCAGGAAGGCGGGCGAACCGGTGCCGAAGTCCCAGGCCGCAAGCGGACTGCTCGTCGTCGCGTCGGTGCAGATTTCGCCTTGTAGATAAGGGGTTTGTCCCGCACCCCACACTCCGGCGGCGTCCGCGTCGGTGGTCAGGCCGCCGGTGATCAGCAGCGTCGCGACGAGCGCGAGCGCGGCCTTCAGGGCGGTGCGGCGACGAGCCACGAGTGCATCTCCCTGGGTTCGCAGCCAATCGTGCCGCGTCGATTTCAGCTCGGCCCGGCCAGCTTGTCAGGATGCTCGTCGCGGGAGCAATCCGATTCGGCTCGCGCGTCGGTTCGCCGTCCGCCGTTAACCGCGAACTCGTCCGGTGTTCGCCAGATCGCGAGTTGCCGTATCGGGATTTGAGCAACTTGAGCAAGACATAGGAGTTCGCTGGCTGAACACCGTCCGGCGTTCACCATGTCGTAACGCCTGGGCTGCTTGAGCAGGTCCATGCTCTGCCGTCCGGTCAAGACGGTGTTGGGGGAAGTACGAAGTGAGCACTGCCTTGGTTTCTCGTCGGCCGGCGCGCTTCATCGTCGTGTCCGACCAAGAGGCGCGATCGGCCAACCACGATCGGGACACGTCCGCGTTCGCCCGGACCGCCCCGCGGCTGTCGTGGCGCGCGATCGCCGCGAACAACCGCCCGCTGGGCCGCTCGACCACCACGTACGGCGACTTCGTCGAATGCGTCGCCGCCACCAACGAGCTGCGCGCGCACGCCGCCGACCTGAAGACGTCGCTGAACTTCGAGCACGCGAGCGCGACGTGGCGGTGGAGCGCGGAGCTCAACGGCACGGTCGTCGCCGCCAGCGTCCGCGACTACTTGCGTCGCGTCGAGTGCCAGCGCGCGGCCAACCAGTTCCTCGAGATCGCCGCGAGCGCGCCGGCCGTGGTCGACGAGATCCGATACCCGAGTTCGGCGGCCCGCTGACATGGTGCCGACCGTCGCCCCCGCGCACTTCCAGCTCTTCGCCGTCACCTCGACGTCGCCGATCAAGTGGCGGCTGCTGTCGGGAAACAATCGGGAACTGGGGCGAGCCGTCGACGCCTACCCGGACGTCGAGTCATGTCTGGTCGCGGTCAAACAGTTCGTCGAAAGCCTGGACGATCTGACCGGGCTCGTGCGTCGCCGCGACGGCGACGGCTGGGCCTGGTGGCTCGCTTCGGAGGGGGGCACCGTGGTGACCTGCGGCCGCTCCTACGACCGCCAGATCCGGTGCGAGCAGGCGCTGCTCAACTTCCGCCAGCTCGCCGCGAGCGCTGACGCGAGCAGCGGTCTGGTCGTCACGGCCTCGCGCCGCTGGGCCCACTCGAGCCAGGGGACCCGGCCGATGACGCTCAACCTGGGTGTCGACCGGCCCCGTCGAGCCCGGCCCAAGACGGGCGACGCGCGTGCGCAGTAGGCGTTGCCCGAAGTGTCGTTGTCAGCATCTTCGTCGACCCTGGTTCGTCCCCTGTTCAGCCGCCGAGACCCAATGCGTCGCCTGGGCTGACTGGGATCAGCTCGTGAAGAGGTCCGGGGGGACGGTGACGTCACCATGACGACGACCCTCCGCGACCCGGAAATCGGCGTCCAGGACCAGCCGCGCTGGATCCGGGAGAACCCGTCGGCCGGCGACTGGATCTTCAAGTGGGGCGCGTTCGCGATCGGCATCCTGGTCCTGGTGCTGACCGGGGCCATCGGGGTGTTCCTGGGCGTGCAGCTGATCCCGACGCTGCGGACGTACGGGCTGTCGTTCTTCACCGAGGCCAAGTTCCAGCCCGAGCAGAACATCGTCGGCATCTCGTCGGCGATCTTCGGCAGCATCCAGATCGCGATCATCGCGCTCGTCGTGGCCTTCCCGCTGGCGCTGCTGACCGCGATCTACATCAGCGAGTACTCGCCGCTGCGGATGCGCGCGTTCTTCGTGTCAGTGATCGACCTGATGGCCGCCATTCCGAGCATCGTCTACGGAATCTGGGGCGTGCTGCTGTTCCAGCCGCACGCGCTGTACTTCGCCCGGTGGATCTCGGAGTACTTCGGCTGGATCCCGATCTTCAAAGTCGAGGCGGCCAACCCGCGCGACGCGTCCATCGCGCAGTACCGCTTCGAACAGTCGGCGTTCATCGCGGGTCTCGTCGTCGCGATGATGGTCGTGCCCCTCGCGTGTGCCGTCATGCAGAACGTCTTCTCGCAGGCGCCCGCCGGCGAACGGGAAGCCGCCTATGCGCTCGGCTCGACGCGCTGGGGAGTCGTGCGGACGGTCGTCATCCCGTTCGGGCGCGGCGGCATCATCGGCGGCACCATGCTCGGTCTGGGTCGTGCTCTGGGTGAGACGGTGGCCATCCTGCTCGTCGTTGCGCTCAACTTCGGGCTGAAGGTGCGCATCCTCGAGAACGGCACGGTCACGATCTCGTCGCTGATCGCCAACAGCTTCGGCGAGGCGCGCGGCGGCCAACTCAAGGCGCTGCTCGCAGCCGGCTTCGTGCTGTTCGTCATGACGCTGATCGTCAACACGTTCGCGGCCATGATCGTCAACCGCAGCCGCAGCGGCGCCGGGGTCGACGCCTGATGACCGACACGTTGCTGACGCACCAGCCCGAGGTCGACCGACGCCTCACGACGCTGCCACTGGCCGATCGCGCGGCCGACGACCGGCCCACCGACCGTCCGCGCGCGATCAGTTCGCGCACCCTGGACGACTGGCTCTCGCTCGGCGGCGCGGCGATCTCGTCGCTGTTCCTGGTCTGGCTGTTGTTCGAACAGATCTTGCCGACCTCGGGCGTCGTGGGCTTCTTCTTCTGCTGGTACCTCTGCTTCGTCGGCCTGTACGCCGGCGCGACCGCGTTCTCGCAGCCCCGTCCCATCGTGATCGACCGCATCGCGACCGCCGCGGTGCACGGCGCCGCCTCGCTGGTGGCGATCGCCCTGGTCTCGGTGCTCGCCTACACGTTCATCAAGGGCTGGCCGGCCTACCACCACCTGAACTTCTTCACCCACGACATGGGCGGCGTGCGCGAGACGGCGTCGTTCACCCAGGGCGGCATCCTGCACGCGCTCGTGGGCTCGGCCATCGAGGTCACCATCGCGGTACGTCATCTCGTTGCCGCTCGGCCTGATCACCGCGGTGTACATGACCGAGGTCGGCGGCGTGATGGCCAAGTTCGTCCGCACCGTCATCGAGGCGATGACCGCGCTGCCCGACCTGATCGCCGGCCTGTTCATCTACACGGTCCTGATCGTTGCCCTGCACGAAGGCCGCAGCGGCATCGCGGCCGCGCTGGCGCTGGCCGTCACGATGCTGCCGATCATCGCCCGCTCGAGCGAAGTCGTGCTGCGCGTGGTGCCCGGCGGCCTGCGCGAGGCCAGCCTCGCCCTTGGCGCGTCGCGTTGGCGCACCGTGCTGAGCGTGATCCTGCCGACGGCGCGGCCCGGGCTCGGCACCGCCCTCATCCTCGGCATCGCCCGCGGCATCGGCGAGACGGCGCCCGTGCTGATCACGTCGGGTGCGTCCACCTTCTTCAACGCCAAGCCCTTCAACGGCGAGCCGATGAACTCGTTGCCCCTGTTCGTCTACACCGGTGTGCGCAGCGGTGAGCCGAACTACATCACCCGCGGCTTCGGCGCGGCCAGCGTGCTGCTCGCGGTCGTCCTCGTGCTGTTCGTCGTCATCCGGGTGCTCGCGCGCTCGCGGTCGACCTCCCGCTAGAGAAGGAAATCTGATGCGCAAGCTCGTCCTCGTACTGGTCGCTGTGCTCGCCGCCTTGACGGCGACCGTCAACGGGTTCGCCGACGGCGTGCCCAAGGCAAGCGCGGACGTGTCGCACGCGTCGATCAACGGATCGGGTTCGAGCTGGGCGGCCAACGCGGTGAACGCCTGGGTGTCGGACGTCGCGGCAAACAACCTGCAGGTCAACTTCACCTCCCTGGGCTCGGCCCAGGGTCGCACCGACTTCGCCAACGGCACCACCGACTTCGGGGTCAGCGACATCGGCTACCAGGGCGTCGACTCGGCGACGAACACCCAGGACACGTCGTCTCGTCCGTACGCCTACCTGCCGATCGTCGCCGGTGGTACGTCCTTCCCGTACCAGGTGCGGGTGGCCGGCAAGCTCGTCACCACGCTGCGGCTGTCCGGCGCCACGATCGCCGGGATCTTCACCAACCAGATCACCAACTGGAACAACGACGCCATCACCAAGGACAACAACGGGGTCGCGCTGCCCAGTCTGCCGATCATCCCGGTCGTCCACTCCGAGGGCTCCGGCTCGACCTATCAGTTCACGGCCTACCTGGCCAAGGAGTTTCCGTCGATCTGGACCAAGGGCGCGACCGAGTACTTCCCGCGCACCGGCTCGCAGGTCGCCGAGAACGGCTCGGACTCCGTCATCAACTTCGTGACGTCGAAGGCGGGCAACGGCGCGATCGCGTTCGACGAGTACTCCTACGCGCTGGGCGCGGGCTACCCGGTGGCCAAGGTGCTCAACGCCGCCGGCTACTACACGCTGCCCAGCGAGTACAACGTCGCGGTCGCGCTGACGCAGGCGATCATCAACAACGACGCGAGCAACCCGTTGACCTACCTGCTGCAGGATCTGCACAACGTCTACGGCTACACCGACCCGCGGACCTACCCGCTCTCGTCGTACTCCTACGCGATCATCCCGACCTCGGCGACCGACGCCCGGATGACGGCGGCAAGAGACAGACGCTGGCCGACTTCCTGTCCTACTCGATCTGCAAGGGTCAGGACGAGGCCGGCCAGATCGGCTACTCGGCCCTGCCGATCTTCTTGGTGCAGGCCGGCTTCGCCCAGATCGGCCTGCTGCAGACGGCCGGACAACAAGGTCAGCCTGGCCAACGCCAACGTGGCCAACTGCGGCAACCCGACCTTCATCGCCGGGCAACCGACCGTGAACCACCTGGCCCAGATCGCCCCGCAGCCGGCGGCGTGTGACAAGCAGGGTGCCGGACCGTGTGGCACGACCGCAGCGACCACCGGCAGCGGCACTTCGACCACGGCGTGGCAAGACCACCACCGGCGGCGCCGCCACGGGCGGACGGTGCGGCCGGCGGGGCCTCGCCGGGGGCAACGGCGGCGGTCAGCGATTCGAGCGCCGCGCGGCGACACGTCGGTCGACCCGAACACCGGGCAACTCGTGTCCGGCGGCGGCGGGTCCAACGCCGGCAGCCGCGGCCAACCCGACGACCTTGGCGGCGTCCGAGAGCAAGAACCTCAACCTGACCATGGGCCTGATCGCGGCCGCCCTGCTGCTCGCGCTGTTGATCATCCCGCCGATCGCGACGGTGCGATTGCGGCGCAAGGGCGGGCAGTAGCCGTGCCCGGTCGCCACCGGCCGGCCTCTCGTCGGCGCCGCGGCTCGCTGCTGGCGACGGTCGCGCTCCTCGTCGCGTCGACGTCCGGCCTCGTCCTGGTCGGGTCGTCGGTGGCGTCGGCCGCCGACAGTCCGATCAGCCGGTGACAAGTGGGAGGCCACGCGTGACTTCCTCGACGGCGGCGTGCAGACGACCGTGGCGACGAACCACATCTCGATGACGGTCAGCCGGACGACGACGCTGAAGTCGCTGCAGCAGATCCAGGTGAGCTGGTCGGGTGCGATGCAGACCGGCGGTCTGGTGCCCGACCAGAACTCCGACGCCGCCATGAACGAGGAGCACTCGTTCGTGCTGCTCGAGTGCCGGGCGGACTCCCGACACCGTGTCGCCGTCGACCTGCTGGACGCAGTACGCCGACGAACGCTTCGACTCGAGCGGGTCGAACGCCTTTCCGGCCTGGCGCTCGGATCTCTACGCCGCGCCCGCCGACCGGGCCGCGAGCGTGGGGGCACCCTCGGATGCCTCCCTGACCACCACGACGTGTCCGTCGTTGCTGACGGGAACCGTGGAACAGCGCTGGGTGCCGTTCGTCGGCGCCGACGGCACCAACTATCCCGGCGGCGACGAAGGGTGCGCGGGCCTGGCGCCTGAGGCCCTGACCGCACAACTTCTCGTCAGCCAATGTGCCGAGCAACGAGACGTTCGGGATCACCGACGAGGACGGCACCGGTCAGACCGACTTCACGTCTTCACCGGCGAGGACCACGCCTCGCTGGGCTGCTCGCAAACCGTGGCCTGCTCGTTGGTGGCCATCCCGATCGAGGGCATCAGCTGCGACGCGAGCGGATCCCTGTCGCAAGGCAACGAGGACCCCGCGGCCGCCGACGCCGAGCAGATCGCCGGCGGGTTCGAGGATCCAGGTTCGACCCAGCAGGTCGACCAGGCCAAGTCGAGCTGTGAGTCGACCGGCACCTTCGCCCCGGGGTCGCAGTTCCAGCAGGGTCGGTCGGGCTCGCCCGCGGTCGACGGCCAGTACTGGTGGAGCGCCTCGAACTGGCGCAACCACATGGCCGTCCAGCTCAACTTCGCCCCGCCGTCGAACGCCTGCTCGTTGACCAACACCTCGAACGGCATCGACATCTACGGCTCGGAGCTGATGACGCAGGCGACGACGCAGTGGTCACCGCACTTCTGCCTCGACCCGAAGCTGTTCAACTTCCACCACGTCGCCCTGCCCGAGCCCGAGGCCCGGGGCGCAGCTCGGCTCGGCCGCCGGGGGCACCCATGGCGTGCTGACCACGCAGTCGCCACCAGGCGGATATCCGAGTCCGACCGTCAGCGCCCCGGTGTCGGTGACCGGCTGGGGCATCGCCTTCGTGGCCGACGACGACAAGGGCCGACCGGTGTCCAGCCTGAAGCTGGACGCCCGACTACTGGCCAAACTGATGACGGAGTCCTATCCGTCCAACCCCAGCGTCCAGCAGAGCTGGACGCTCACCAACTCCGCCGGCGACGTGCTCAGCACGGCGCTGCGGACGAATCCGGTGAGCATCTTGCAAGACCCGGAGTTCATCGCGCTCAATCCGGGCCTCACCGACAGCTCGTCGGCCGCGGCGGCTCTGCTCTCGCTGAACACGAGCTCGGACGAGATCTACGCGCTGACGTCCTACATCAACGCCGATCCCGAGGCGAGGTCATGGCTCGACGGTCAGGCCGATCCGTGGGGCATGCAGGTCAACCCGAACTACAAGGGGATTGCTCTGCCGGTGAGCTCGTGGCCCATCCTCGACTCGTTCCAGCTGCCCGATCCCGGCGGGACGAACATCTGCCTCGACTTCAACGGCGGCGTGCCCTACCTGCCGCTGATCGCGGCCCCGGTGTCGCGGCTGGCCTTCATCGCCCAGGACGTTCAATACGCGCTGGCGCAGGTGCAGACGACATGCAGCTTCACGGTGAACAACGACACCGGGGAGATCACGACGACGAAGCTGACCGCCGCGGGGCGGCAGGGCGCCGGCCAGCGCTTCATGCTCGGGCTCGTCTCGCTCGGCGACGCCGCGCGCTACTCGCTGAACGTCGCGTCGCTCGAGTCCCAGTCGACGGTGCGACCGACCCAAGTCGTCAGCGACGCGACGGGGCGGACGTTCGTCGATCCGACGCCCGCGGCCATGAGCGCGGCCGCCCAGATGTTGCTGGCGTCGCCTGATGCCACCGACAACACCTGGACGATGCCCTACGGCACGATGCGAACCGATGCGGCCGGGCTGAATGCCTATCCGGGGACGGTGCCGGTCTACGCGGCCATTCCGACTTCGGGGCTGGACAAGGCCGAGGCGGCCGACTGGGCGACGTTCCTGGACTACACCGTCGGCGCCGGCCAGACCGAAGGAGAGAACCCGGGGCAACTTCCCACGGGCGGCTATCTGCCGATGACGACGGCGAACGGCTTGGGCAGCTTTGTCGCCTTCACGGCCCGGGCCGCCGCTGCGGTCGCGGCCCAGCAGGGGGTCGTCCCCGCGATCGGCGGTGGCAACCTGCCCTCCGACTCCGAAGACACCGGACTCTCGGTCGATCAGGCGGCCGCGGGCGTCAACCCACCGATCGACGGCCCGGCCGACGCCGGCAGCAATGACACGCCGGCGCCGACCGCCAGCACGCCGGCCGCGTCGCCCTCGGCGTCGCCGTCGAAGACGGCCACCAAGCCGGTCGCCTTGATGACGCCGCGCATCGGGTCGGGTATCGGCGCGGCGCTGCTGCCGATCCTCCTGGCCCTGGCGGTGGCCGCCGGACTGGTCAACGTCTTCGTCCGGCTGCGGCTGAGAGGGCCGCGCGCATGACCACGCACAGCGCGACCTCACCGTCTCGCCTGCGCCTTCCGGTGCGGCAGGCCCAGGCCTGGCGGGCGAACTTCGCCAAGAGCGAAGCGACGGTGGCCGGGCGGGTGGCGACGCTCGTCAGCCTGATGATGGTCGGCCTCGCGCTATGGCTCGTGTTGTTCGGACTGGTGCTCAGTGGGTTGACGGAGCATCACCAGCAACAGCATCTGTACACGGCGTTCCGCACCCAGTTGGCCGAGGCCACGGCTCCGACCGGCGGCCAGATCAAGGACGGCGCTCCGGTTGCGATCATCGACGGCGCGGCGGGCGGCGTACACGGCCTCGTCGTCGTCGAAGGCACCACGTCCTCGGATCTGAAGAACGGCCCCGGGCACTATCCGGGGACGGCGCTGCCCGGCCAGCCCGGCGCCAGCACGGTGTTCGGGCGAGGAACCAGCTACGGCGGGCCGTTCGGCTCGATCACCTCCTTCGCGCCCGGCGACAAGATCACCGCGACCACCGCGCAGGGCACGTTCACCTACATCGTCGAGGACGTTCGACGCTCGGGCGACCCGCTGCCCGGCACGCTGGCGACCGGTTCCGGCCAGCTGACGCTGATCACGAGTACGAGTGGCGGCTGGGCGTCGGCCTGGTCGGACAAGCAGACCGTGTACGTCGACGCCATCTTGAGCGGCAAGACGGTCGAGGCACCCAGCGGGACCAACTCGCCGCGCCCGGCCGACGTGCTCCAGAAGGGCGACACCTCCGGCATCGTGGTGCTCGTCCTCTGGATGCAGTTGCTGCTGATCGCGGGCGTCGCGATCGTCTGGGGACGGGCGCGCTGGGGTCGGTCACAGGCCTGGTTGATCGGGGTTCCCATCGTGCTCGGCGCGCTGTGGGGCGCGACGAGTTGCGCCTGGCAGCTGTTACCCAACGTGTTCTGACCGAACTCACAGTCGGCGGCTCCGGCGCTCTTAACCTTCCCGACGGTCGGAGGTTAATCCCCAGTTCAGATTGGTGCTCCTCGGCGGCGGTGTGCCCCCTAGAGGCTTCGGTGGTAAGCCCACCACTCCCTCGGAAGGGGATCGCTCTCATGCGACTGTTCTCCAAGAAGACAGGCCTGACGGTCTGCCTGATCGGCGCTGCCGTGGCGTCCGTGGCTCTGTCCACGACATCGGCGTCGGCCAGCAGCTCGGCACCGCGTACCGGCGACGTCGTCGGCGTTGGCTCTGACACTCTCCAGAATGCCGCGAACTTCGTGTTCGACGGTTCGCCCGGCGTGACCGGCGGCTACAACAACGTCGGCAACAACCACCGCGTCTACAGCTTCGACGCGACCGGCGACGCCAACGGCCGCGCGACCTACGACGGCACCTGCGGTGCCGCCCAGGCCTCGACCGGTCTCGGCGTGTTCTGCGACTCGACCACCAACCTGACTCCCAACCTGCTGCCCAACACCACGATCCTGCGGGCCGGCACCAACCCCGTCGTCACTCCCAACGGATCCGGCGCGGGCATTGCCGCGCTGATCTCCGACTCCACCGCGGCCGGCTACCAGGGTCTGCCCACCGGCTCGATCCAGTTCGCCCGCGCGTCGCGCCTGCCCAACTCGACCGAAGAGGGCAACTGCCCGACCACCGGTGCCTGCGGTGGTCTGCACGTCTACCAGGCCGCGACCGACACCCTGGTCGCCGCCGTCAGCGGTGCCGGCACCAACGCCCCGGCCGGCCTCAACGCCGCCGAGCTCGCCAACATCTACGACTGCACGTGGACGCACTGGAACCAGGTTCCCGGAGCCACCGGTTCTGACACGATCGACGCCCTGATCCCGCAGTCGGGTTCGGGTACGCGCAACTTCTTCCTGGCTGACCTGCTCGCGGCCAAGCCCAGCTTCGTGCTGGGCACCTCGTGTGGCATCCGCACCGTCGAGGAGCACGACCCCACGGGTATCTACGCCGACCCGCACCCGACCGACGCCATCGAGCCGTTCTCGACCGGCAAGATCACGTTGCTCAACTCGGGCTACTTCGCCAACGCCGGCTACACCACCACCGCCGGCAAGAACGCCTACTCCACCGGCGTGATCAAGGCCCTCACCGGCGCTCCCGACACGGGAACCGTCTACAACTCGACGCGCGGCCTGTACTTCGTCGTTCGTCAGCCCGACCTCAGCAGCACCACGCCGTTGCAGGCCGGTGGCACGGGTACCGCTGCCAACTACGTCAACCAGCTCTTCGGTTCGACCGGCCTCATCAACAAGAGCGCGGGCAAGTCGCAGATCGTGGCCGCCGGCTTCACCGCCGCGTTCCTGGACTGCGGCGTCAACCCGACCAGCTGCTAGTCACCTCTTCTCCCTTTAGAAGGAAGGCATTCCGCACATGAAGAAGATCCTCTCCACGTCGATCGTCGGGGCTGCGACCCTGGCGACGTCGGTGGGAATCATTCTGGCGGGGAGCGGGGCCGCGCAAGCGGCCACCGTTCCGCCGTGGCAGAACTCGACCACCTCGCCGAACGCGACGCAGACGCTGTCGCTGTTCAACGCCGATGGCACCCCGAAGACGACGGGCTCGATCAACGACTCACCGATCGCGGCCTACTACGAGTCCAGCGGCACGCTCGTGTCGGGCGACAACAAGGCCGGCATGTTCGTGTTCACCGCCTCGTCGACTTCGCTTCCGGACAACTGGAACGGCGATGGGCCCCTCGGTACCTTCACCTCCTACCCGGTGACCACGGGCCCCGCCGACATCACGTCGGCGACGACTCCGGTGAGCACGGGCGCGGCGGGCGACGACTCGATCGCGGTCGCCAACTCCGGCGACGGCACCAGCACCGCCGACCCGAACACGGCCTACCAGAACGTCTACGAGCTCCGCTTGAAGACCTCGGGCCACGCCGGTTCGCTCCAGAGCACCAACTACGCGGTCATGGACATCAAGGTCGACCCGACGACGGGCATCTGGACCCAGATCTACCCGACCCCGCCGGCGGCCCCGTCGATCACGGCGATCACGCCCAGCGTGGCCAGCCCGGCGGCGCACGGCACGTCGGTCACCTTCTCGGCAACCCTGTCCGAGTCTGACGGCAGCGCCATCCCGGCCGGTGGCAGCGTCCACCTGTTCGACGGCACGACCGACGACGGTGCGGCCACGCTGAACACGACGACCGGAGCGATCAGCGACACGCTCGTCCCGGCCGACGGCGACCACACCTTCACGTTCAAGTACACGCCGGCCAGCGGCACGGGAGCTACCTCGCCCGTGCTGAACTACCACGTGAACCTGAACATCCCGACCCCGACGGTCACGCTCGCAGTTGGCGGTAGCAACACCACCGCTGGTGCGGACACGACGCTGACGGCGACGGTCACGTCCGGTTCGCCGGCCGCTCCGCTCGGTGCGGGCACGGTCGCGTTCTACGACAACAACTCGACGACGGCGCTGCCGGGCACTGTGACCCAGAACCCGACCGGCACCTTCACGCTGGACCTGCCGACCGGGTTCGCCGCCGGCAGCCACTCGGTCGTCGCGAAGTTCACCCCGACCGACCCGGCCGCGTACAACTCGGCCTCATCGGCCCCGCAGGCGTTCCAGACGCAGACCGCTCAGGTCGGCGCCTGCCTGCAGACGGGTTCGGTCTGCACCGACGTCCAGAACATCCAGGCGACCATCCCGGTGGGTACGTTGATCATCAACACGCCTTACACCGCGGCGGCTCCGTTGGATCTGGGCACGCTGGCTCTGCAGCCGGGCGCGACCGAGTACAAGGGCACGGGCACGTTCAGCAACATCATCGTCGTGGACACCCGCGCCGGTAACCTGCCCTACACGATCTCGGCGCTGTCCTCGGACCTGTCCGACGGCGGCTCGAACCCGGGTAGCAAGATCGACTCGCAGAACGTCGGCCTGACCGGCCTGAACTACACCGGCAGCGGCGGCTTCAACGGGGCGGTCACCAAGGTCGACAACCCGGCGGCTGAGCCGCCGGCGTTGCCGGGCGCGGCGCTGGGTGCTCCCGGCCAGCAGGGCCTGGGCATCAACCCGCACACCGTGATCTCGGTTGACCACGGGATCGGCACCATGAACGCGAACGGCACGCTCACCATCACCGCGCCGACCTCGACCGAGGCCGGACTGTTCACCGGCACGATCACGTTCACGGTCGGCTAGTGACCAGCAGTTCCTGCACCATCTGAAACACCGGCACCACCAGCTGTACCGGCGGGACGGGCACCCACAAGGTGCCCGTCCCGTTCTGCTGTTCGGCCGGCCGGATGGTGCCGTCCGCTGGACCGCCGTCGTTAACCGGCGGTTCCGTTTGGCGTCGCCTGCGCCGGATTACCTCTGCCTCATGAACACGGCTCGGGGACCACGGCCTCATCGATGGCACGTACGCGGCCTGGGCGCGATCTTGCTGCTCGTCGCGATGATCCTGATCGGCGGCGGGCCCTCCGCGTGGGCAGCGGCCTCACCGTCGCCGACCACGCCGGCCGCACCGGCCGCGGCGCCCGACAACCCGAACGGCGCCGTCTTCGGCATCGGGCCGTCGAATGGTCAGCGGGCCGACGGCCGGTCGTTCTTCAACTTCTTGGCCTCGCCCGGTGGACAGCTCACCGATCACGCCTTCGTGACGAACTTGTCCAGCCAGCCGCAAAACCTGCGGGTCTACGCGGTCGACGCGGTGAGCGGTACGGACGGCTCCATCGGCTACGCCCCAGCGAGTGCCGCACCCAAGGATGCCGGCAGCTGGCTCAACATCGGCAACCTCGGCGACCTCGGTTCGGTGACGGTCCCGGCGGGGCGCAGCCTGAACCTGCCGTTCACGCTGCACGTCCCGACCACGGCGTCGCCGGGTGACCACATCGGCGCCTTGATCGTCTCCTTGACCTCGAAGGTCAAGAACGACAAGGGCGAGAACGTCAACTTCGAACAGCGCGTCGCCTCCCGCGTCGACATTCGCGTCAGCGGTGCGATCACCGCCAAGCTGACGATCGACAACATGAGCGCGTCGTACTCGCCGGGCTTCGTCATCAATCCGTTCGGCAGCGGCGATGCCACGGTGACCTACCGCGTCCACAACGCGGGCAACGTGATCCTCGGCGGCAAGCAGGCCGTCACCATCTCGGGCTGGTACGGCGGCACCAAGAAAGCCGTCGTGGCCGACATCCCGGCGATGCTGCCTGGTGCCTACACCGTCGTCAGTACCAAGATCCGCAACGTGCCGGCGGCGTTCCGGCTGACCGCCAAGGCGTCCGTGACGCCGGTCCCGCCGGTGAACGCGGTGGATCCGGTCCTGGCCCACGCCGTTTCGTCGGCGTCGATCTGGGCCGTGCCGTGGACGATCCCGATCGTCGTGATCCTGCTCATCGGTGGCATCGGCTTCTACTTCTGGCGCCGGACGCACCGCCCGACTCCGACACCGAACCGTCACAGCACGTCGCACAGCCGCTCGCGATCGCCGCGCCGCGTGCCCGTCTCCCACTCTCAACGCGCCAAGGTTTAGGACTGTTCATGCTGGTCTCGTTCCGACGTTTCATGCTCATCGCTGCCGCGCTCGTGCTTGGCGCCTCGTCGATCGTGTGGGCCGCACCGGCCGGCGCCACGTCACTGCCGTTCACCGATCCCGACGCCAATGGCGGTTACATCGGTTTCTGCGACGCGAACAACAACAACGTGACGTCGCGGTGAGGTCGATGCGGCCCCGTTCGTCTGGAAGGCCGTGTCGTCGACGACGCCGCCCGCCGCATTCCAGGGCAAGGGGCAGAACGCGATCCTCGACATCTATCAGGTACGCCAGGGCTCGGACCCGGTCGACTGGGCCGGCGAGGACCTGACCGCCGCGTCGTTCTATGACAACTCGAAACTGCCGACCGTGGTGTCGACCAGTCAGGATGATGCGCTCTCGGACTTCACGAAGGCCTACCCGCCGTTGGAAGACGGCATGTACCAACTGCGCATGTTCTACGGCCGGGCCAACTATGGCCTGTACAGCGAGAAGTATCCGACGGCCGTCATTCAGATCAAGAACAACAAGTGGACGGTCGTGCAGGGCGGCCAGGTGACTTGCAAGGCGGCGACGGCCACCTCGAACGAGGTCCTGACCGGAGTCGTTCCGGCCGCCGACGCCAGCCCGAACCCGTCGAAGCCGAACGCGGCCCCGTCGGTGAGCGGCTCGTCCTCGGCGTCGGTCGGCAACTCCACTTCGGCCGGAACCGAAGCGACATCGGGTGCGGCCGACAGTCAAAAGACGGTGGCCGCCGGCACCACGAAGGCCAAGGCGGCGTCGTCCGGTTCATCGACGGTCCCGATCATCGTCGCGCTGGTCTTCGTGGCAATCGTGGCGATCATCGGCGGTGCTCTTTTGTGGCGTCGTCACCAACTGAATGCGGTCGCCAAATGAGGTCGAAGCGACGAAGCAATGCCGAAGGTTAACTAGGGACGAACGATTTTGCGCCGAGTCTTCGAAACAGCTGAGTCTGCCCTAGCGTCAGAATTGTCATCGCCGCCGCCGAGGCTGGCGGACACCGAGAGGATCACTCAAAGCTCATGAAGCATGCAGCCAAACGCCGCGTTCGGCTCGGAATCAAGCGCTATCTGATTCTGGGCGGAGCGGTCGTACTCGCCGCCGCGACTGGCCTGACGATCTCGCTCGCCTCCGGAGCCACCGGCGCGACGTCACTGCCCTGGGAGCCCGACCCCAACGCGGTCGGCACCCTGACCTTCTACGACGCGAGCGGCAACGTCGTGACCGGCGGCAGCTTGGACCAGGTCATGGCCGCGTACGCCGTCGGCAGCGCCACCGTCGTCAGCGGCAACAACCAGGCGGTACTGCTCTACACGCTTCCGCAGTCATCGGTGTCCTTGACTGCCAACTGGACGTCCGATCAGATGACCAACTACACGAAGTATCCGCCCACGACCGGGCCGTCGGTGGTGACGTCGGCGACGACGCCGGTGACCACCATCGCCTCCGACGACGAAACGCCCAACCAGCACCTCGCGGGCGGCTTCACCAGCGCGAGCGACCCCAACGCGGCGTACCAGAACGTCTATCAGATCCGGCAGCTCACCGCGCTCGGCTCGACGATCAGCAGCAAGTACAACGACGCCGACATCATGGTCGACACGACCACCAACACCTGGCACGAGGTCTACCCGGTCCTGGGTTCGGCGCCGACCGGTACGACGACGCCGCCGCCCACGGACACGACGTCCACGACGCCGCCGCCCACGGACACGACGTCCACGACGCCGCCGCCCACGGACACGACGTCGACGACGCCGCCGCCGACCGACACGACGTCGACGACGCCGCCGCCCACGGACACGACGTCGACGACGCCGCCGCCCACGGACACGACGTCGACGACGCCGCCGCCGACCGACACGACGTCCACGACGCCGGCCGACCGACACGACGTCGACGACGCCGCCGACGGACACGACGTCCACGACGCCGCCGCCCGACCGACACGACGTCCACGACGCCGCCGCCCACCGACACGACGTCCACGACGCCGCCGCCGACCGACACGACGTCCACGACGCCGCCGCCGACCGACACGACGTCGACGACGCCGCCGCCGACCGACACGACGTCCACGACGCCGCCGCCCACCAACACGACGTCGTCGTCGTCAGCTCCCGTCAGCTCGACGTCCACGACCACCGCACCAGTGACGACGACCTCGTCGTCCAGCGCGGCGGCCGGATCGGGTTCGGTCGGGGCCACGGACGCCAGCGGCGACCCGCTGGCGTCGGGCTTCAGCGCGACCCCGGGCGAGACGATCCAGCTCTCGGTCAGTTCCTTGACGCCGAACGCGGTCTACAACATCGTCGTCCACTCGACGCCGGTGACGGTGGGCTCGGTCACGACCGACGCGTCGGGTAGCGCGAACTACACCCTGACGGTGCCGAGCGGACTTCCTGCCGGCGCCCACACGGTGCAGTTCGTCGACGCCAACGGCACGGTCGGCGCCTCGCTGGCCTTCACCATCACGACGCTGGCCAATGCCGGGTCGAGTTCGAGCCTGTCCAACACGGGTACCGACAGCAAGCTGGGTATCGAGCTGGGCCTGCTGCTGATCGTCGGTGGCTCGCTGCTCGTGTTCGCCTTCCGCCGCCGTCCGCGCGGAAAGCACATCTCTTGATCGGCTCGGGTTCGGCGGCGACCTCGCTCGCCGCCGGACTCGGGCTCGGGACCGGGCGGGAGGGATAGCCGCATGGATCACGACGCCACCGACCAGTTCCCGACGTTCGGTTACCCACTGGCCGGCTCGCCGGTAGCGGGGGAGCCGGTGCCGGCTTGGCCGCCGGTGCCGGGAGAAGGGCCGGCGCCCACGTGGCCGCCTGCGCCCGGCGACTGGCACACGCCGGTCCAGCACCCGGTCGATCCGTACGCCGTCGATCCGTACGCCGTGAACAACGGGCACGCGAACCCGCCGATTGCGTCCCATCACGACTCGGCATTGCCCGTCTCCTACCTGGCCAACCTCGACGCCCAGTCGATCTCGGCCTGGTTCGGCGATCGCAAGGTCCTCGATCGGGTCAGCCTGCAGATGCCGGCCGGTCAGGTCACCGCCCTGATCGGACCGTCGGGCTGCGGCAAGTCGACGTTCCTGCGCACGCTCAACCGCATGCACGAGCTGATCCCGTCGGCCAAGCTGGCGGGAGAGGTTCGCCTTGATGGTGAAGACATCTACGCATCGGGACGCCGGCTGACCGATGCCCGCAAGGCCATCGGCATGGTCTTTCAGAAGCCGAACCCGTTCCCGGCCATGACGATCTTCGACAACGTCGTCGCCGGCCTCAAGCTCACCGGCACGCGGGCCGGCCGCGAGGCCAAGACCCAACTGGTCGAGGAGTGCCTGAGCCGGGCCGGCCTCTGGAAAGAGGTGAAGGACCGGCTCAAGCAACCCGGGGGTGCCCTGTCGGGCGGTCAGCAGCAGCGGTTGTGCATCGCGCGGTCGCTCGCCGTGCGCCCGCGGGTGTTGCTCATGGACGAGCCCTGTTCGGCGCTCGACCCGACATCGACCAGGGTCATCGAGCAGACCATCACCGAGCTGTCGAGCGAGGTGACGATCGTGATCGTGACGCACAACATGCAGCAGGCGGCCCGGGTTTCGGACAACTGCGCATTCTTCCTGGCCGAGCAGGGGACACCGGGCGTCATCGTCGAGCACGGCCCGACCGATGCGATGTTCGCCTCGCCACAGGATCAGCGAACGGCCGACTACGTCAACGGCCGCTTCGGCTGACGAAGATCGAATCTGTTCACCTTGGAGTCGTACGGTGTCGGGCGTGACTGACCCCGACGAACACATCGAACGTGTCTGGAACTCGATGCGCGAAGAAGAGCGCAAGGAGCGCGACGCGCACATCGCCGAAGACCTCGAGCAGGCCGACCGCATTTCGCGCACCCTCAGCGAGTCACCCGACTCAGAGTCGGACGGCCGGTCGCCCGCCTAGTTCGGCATGCACGGCCAGCATCGCCGCGACCGTCCGGTCCCAGTCGTATTCACCCGCCACGTGACGAGCCGCCAGCTGACGATCTTCACGCGAGACTTCCAGCAACGATTCGACCGCGCCGGCAAAGGCGAGCGGATCAAGCTCGACGCTCCGCCCGGCCGACGGCGCGTCCCGGACGAACTCCGACGGCCCCGCGCCGAGCACGGCGACGATCGGCGTTCCGCAGGCGAGCGCCTCGAGGGCGCCCAGCCCGAACGTCTCGGCCGGCCCCGGGGCCAGGGCAATGTCGGCGCCGGCCAGCAGCACAGCGACGTCCGGCGGGGGCAGGAAACCGGTGAAGCGGATCGGCAGGCCCGCGGCCCGTTCGCGTAGTCCGGCCCGGCGGGGACCAGTGCCCACGACGACCAGGTCGATGTCGTGCCCGCGGCGAACGAGCTCACGTACGCAGTCGATCGCGATGTCGGGCCGCTTCTCCGTCGACAGCCGGCTGACGCAGATCAAGTGCAGGCGATCGCCCACGCGCTTCTCCATCGGCCGGAAGCGTTCCAGGTCGACGCCCAGCGAAACCATCCGAACCTTCGCGTCGTCGCCGTACTCGGCCGCGGCGAAACGCGAACACACGATGAGGCGGTCGGTCGTGCCGATCAGCCGGTGGGCGCAGCGGGCGGCGATCGCGGTGCGGATCGGCAACGGGAGCCAGCCGGCGAACTGGGCGAGGATCGCGTCCAGGCGTTCGTGCGAGAACGTCACCACCGGGATGCGTCGACGACGGCACCAGGGCGCGACCCAGCTCGCGAGCAAACGATCATGGCACTCGACCAGCTCAGGAGAGGTGGCCGCGAGGGCGCGCAGGACGGATCGGCGCGAGACGATCACCCGATAGCCCGAACCGTTGGGCAGGGCGGGCGCCTTGATGGTCCAGCCCGCGTCGACGGCTTCGGTCCGACCGGCCGGAACGATCAACGCGACATCGTGGCCGGCGCATCGATAGCCGGTGGCCAGGCGGTCGACGGCCACCCGCAGGCCGCCCGAGGTGGCGCTGTAGAAGTTGGCGAGCTGGGTGATCCGCATCGGTGCTTCAGGACGCCCGCAGCCGTGACCGCGCTCCGCCGCGAATGGGTACGACGTCCGCGCCGATGCGCCGACCGCGGGCTCGCGCGTTGATCACTTCTTGGTAGTGGTCGATCAGCTCGTCGCCGATGCGCGACCAACTGCGGTGCACCACCGACGGCCGCGCCCGGCGGGCCGCCCGTTGCACAGCGCCCGGATCCACCCGCAGACAGTCGACGTGGGCGGCCAGTTCGCGGGCATCGGACCCGGCCCACAGCCACCCGTTGTCACCGTGCCGGACGAGATCGAGGGGCCCGCCCGACGCCGCGGCCAGCACGGGGACGCCGGACGCCAGGCCTTCTTGGACGACCTGGCAGAACGTCTCGTCCGCGCCGGGGTTGAGGAGAAGATCGAAGCTGGCCATCAGGGTCGCGAGCTCGGCGCCCTGGCGGATGCCGGTGAACGTGGCGGCCGGCATGAGTCGTTCGAGTGACTTGCGGCGGGGACCGTCGCCGACGATCACGACCTTCACTCCTGGCAGCCGGCTGATCGGCGCCAGCAGATGCACGCGCTTCTCGGGCGCCAGCCGACCGACGAAGCCCACCAACATCGTGCCGACGCCACCGAGTCGGCGGTTCAACTCGACATCGCGGCGCCGCGGATGGAACAGCTCGCCGTCGACCCCGCGCGCCCACACCCGAACCGGGCCGATGCCGCGCGCCCGCAGCTGGCAGGCCGTCGGCAACGACGGCGCGAGGGTGAGGTCGGTGCGCGAGTGCAGTGCGCGCAGCACCGACCACAGGGGCGTCGCCAGCGGGCTCAACCGGTAGCGGCGCACGAAGGCCGACAGGTCGGTCTGGAACACCGACACGATCGGCCGGCCGAGCCGGTTCGCGGCCTGCGCGGCCGACCACCCGAGCACCAGGGGCGACGCGAGGTGGACGATGTCGGGGTCGAGCGCGCCCAGCACGGGTTCGAGGTCGAGTCCCGGCCGGCCGATCGACAGGCTGGCGTAGCCGGGTACGCGGACGCGGGGCAGTTCGATCACCCGGATCTCGCGGCCCGACGGGGTGACGAAGCGATCGACTCCTGCCGGAGCCACGACGACGGGCTCGTGACCAGCCGACGCGAGATGATCGGCAACTCGGATCACCGAGTTGACGACGCCGTTGACCGACGGCAGGAACGTCTCGGCCACCAGGGCGACTCGCACGATTCCACGGTAAGGAGACGACTGCGGCATTCGTGCGAGCATCCGCTGGACGTCACGTGAACATCGGGCTGCTAGTCCGTATCGCGCCGCTGAGCGAAATGACCGCTGACGACCTGCCAGACGATCCGGCCGGGCACCGGGATGGACAGGCCCCGGCGAGCGGTGCGGCTCAACGCCGGATTGGGGCGGTCGGGATTGCTCCCGACGCGTACGAGCGACGCGGCGATGACGCCGACCGAACCCCACACCACGTAGTCGGTGCCGTCCATGTAGCGGTGCGCACCGAGATGTCCCGAGTCGAACTGGCACCGGACGTCCCGCCCGGACGATTCGGCCTGCTCCTCACAGCGAGCGCGCGCGGCACGGGTCCGGGCGAGCTGGAGCCTCCCCGCCATCGTCAGATTCCCCCGTGCATACGAGCGACTTCGCGCTCTACGTCGAAGAACCAACATTAGGAGGCGGTTGTGGTTGCGGGCCCCGTCGATGGACGCGACACGCCAACATCACGCAGGCTCAACGCTGGCGAGATCCACATCCGCCGCTCAGCCGACCGCGGCGTGCGGTTGCCACAGTGGATCAGGTGACCATCGAGGGAGTGCAAGCGGCCGCGCCCGTGCCGCGCACCCGCCGCGATCACCTGTATCCGGTCGACCTCTTCCGGGTCGTCACGTTCACCGGCGTGGTGGCGGTCCACTCCCTCGGTCAGACGGCGCCGTCGGTGACGGGCGTGCAGGCGCTCCTGGTCGCTCTGCACTACACGCGTGAGGGTTTCTTCTTCCTGATGTCGCTGGTGTTGTTCCACACCTACTACGGGCGCACGGTCAGCGCGTTCAGCTTCTGGCGGCGACGCTTCCCGCCGATCCTGCTGCCATACGTGGTGTGGACGGCGATCTACGTCTGGGTCGATCGAGACAGTGAGCACCTCGGCAACCTCGCCACCGTGCGCGACTTCGGGCACACGCTGATCGTCGGCCACTTCCAGATGTACTTCCTGGTCGTCTCGATGCAGCTCTACGCCATCTTCCCGGCGTTGGCGTGGCTCATCCGGCGTACCGCCGACCACCATTGGATGTTGCTGGGCGCGAGCGCCGCGCTCGAGATCGCGACGATGACCTTGATCCACTTGAACGACTCGCCACCGCCCGCGGGTTTCGCGGGCTGGTTGGTCAACAGCGCGTTGCGGTTGTTTCCGACGTACCAGCTCTACCTGATCGCCGGTGCTGTGATGGCGGTGCACCTCGACGAGGTCGTCACCTGGATGAAGGCCAATCCGAAGGCGATCGCGTTGTTCGCGCTCGCGGCGCTGGCCGTCGCCGAAGGCACGTTCTTCGTCTCCGTCGCCCACGGCAGCTCGCTCGGTCACGCGGCCGACGTCCTGCAGCCGAGCATGGTGGCGTGGAACCTGGCGTGGGGTCTGGCTCTCTATCTGATCGGGGTGCGGTGGGCGCAACGGCGGCGACCCGGCAGCCTGACCAGCCGGCTGGTCGCCGAGGGTTCGGACATCTCCTTCGGCGTCTACCTCTGCCACGCCCTCGTGCTGTTCACCGTGCTTCCCTGGATTCCCGGCTTCACCTCGATGCCCGAGCCGGCGTTGACGATCGTGACCCTGCTGTCGACGCTGGTGGTGTCGTCGATGTTCGCGTCCGTGGCGATGCGCACTCCGCTGTCGCGCGCGCTGTGTGGCCGCCCGCGCAAGCCCTGGCGAGGGAGAGTGGCGGAGGCTCTCCCGTCCTGACTTCGGGGACAAGGACGGTTTCGGGGTCGAGCCTCCGCCGCCAGCAAACTACCGCATCGGTAGTCGTTCCTGGCCGACGTGCACGGGGTCGACACGATGCCAATTCCGCATACCGGACGGGGCTGACATGACCCGAAACGTCGGCTAACGATAAGGACCTCGTTTCGTGTGCTGGGCGTTTGGGCACACCCCTCTCGGCTCGCGACGCGGGCCCCGACAGAGGAGATGTCATGAGGATCGGTTCGAGCCTGCTGCTCATCGCGATCGGTGCGATTCTGCGTTTCGCCGTGACGACCGAATCAAGCCACGGCGTCAACATCTGGATGGTCGGCGTCATCCTCATGATCATCGGCGCCGTCGGCCTGGTGATCTCGCTGGTCATGATGACCACCCGTCGTCGCACCGACATCGAATATCGCCGCGACGGCGCGACCTACGTCGAGCCCGCGCCGATGGACCGCGACCCGCGCGTCTGAGCGATCTGGCTCGCCTGAACGTCAGCCCTGCGGTGCGCGCGACAGCAGTCGACGGGCCTGCCGGATGAGCGGTTCGTCGACCATGCGACCGTCGAGGCTGAACACGCCGTGCGTGTTGGGATCGGCGGCTGCGTCGAGCACCCGCTGGGCGTAGGCGATCTCGTCGGGCGACGGCGAAAAGGCGTCGCGCACGACTGCCACCTGCGAGGGATGAATGCAGGCCTTGGCGGTGAAGCCGCTGGCCATCGCGTCGGCCGACTCCGTTGCGAGACCGTCGAGATCAGCGATGTCTAGGTAGACCGCGTCGAGCACCGGCGTGCCGGCGGCACTGGCGGCCAGCAGCACCGAGGACCGGGCGTGCATCGCAACGGGCCGGTACCGGCCGGAGGCGTCCCGGCTCGAGGTCCCACCGAGGGCGGCCAGCAGATCCTCGGCACCCCACATGAGCGCCGAGCACTGCTCGGCTAGTTCGGGAGCGCGCAACACCCCGAGCGGTGTCTCGCACAGGGCGATGACCGACAAGTCGGCGAGGCCGTCGAGCTGGGCGACCGACTCGGCCTTGGCCAACATCACCAGCGTGAAAGCGGTGTCGCGAACGGCGGCGACATCATCGGCGTGATCCGGCGTGCCCACTGGGTTGATCCGGATGACCGTCCGCGCGGGGTCGAGCGTCGCCGCGCGCACTGCACTGCGGGCAGCCGGGCGCGAGGCGGCCGCCACGCCGTCCTCGAGGTCGAGGATGACGACGTCCGCCGCTGCAGCGGCCTTGGCGAAGCGTTCGGGACGATCGGCCGGGCAGAACAGCCAGGCCGGGCCGGTGGGGATCTCGATCATGACTGCGCCGGGCGCTTGATCATCATCGTCGTGCGGGTGACGACGGCGACGACATCGCCGTGCTGGTTGTGGGCGGTGTGCTGGAAACGCACGATGCCGGCGTCCGGGCGCGACTTCGATTCGCGCTTGTCGAGCACGATCGTCTCGCCGTAAACCGTGTCGCCGTGGAACACCGGGTGAGGGAAGGTGGCGTCCGAGAAGCCGAGGTTGGCGACGATCGTGCCCTGAGTGAGGTGAGCCACCGACAGGCCGACCAGCACCGACATCGTCAGCAGGCTGTTCACGAGTCGTTGCCCGAACGGCTGCCCAGCGCTGAACTCGGCGTCCAGATGCAGCGACTGCGGATTCATCGTCACGGTGCTGAAGAACGTGTTGTCGGCCTCGGAGATGGTCCGGCCCGGCGCGTGCCGATAGACGACGCCCTCTTCGAGTTCCTCGAACCAGAGTCCGCGCTGCTGGACGACCGGTTGCGCCGGCGTAGTCATCATGCCTCCCGTGATTGGCTGTGCACCATCATCGTCGGCCACCGCGGCCGCGACTACAGCGCCTCGGCACCGGGCCGTGAAGGGGTGCCAACTCGACGGTCGGGTCAGTCAGCCTGCGTCTTGGCGACCAGCGTCAGCACGTCGTAGGTCGCGACCGGCTGGCCATCGCCGTTGATGACCACCGCATCCCAGCGAACCTCGCCGTAGTCGGCACTGCGACGCGGCGAGATCTGCTTGACCGTCAAGGTAACCGCTATGCAATCGTCGGCCTTCACGGGCGTCAGGAAGCGCAGGTTGTCGACGCCGAAGTTGGCCAGCACCGGGCCCGGGATCCGGATCGACGAACAGACCGGCGGCCAGCGAGACGACGAGGTAGCCGTGGGCGACGATGCCACCGAAGAGCGGGTTTCTCGGCCGCGGCGTCGGGATCGGTGTGGGCGTAGAAGGTGTCGCCGGTGAACTCGGCGAAGTGCTCGATGTCGGCGCGGCGTGATCGTGCGGGACGCCGAACGGATCGTGTCGCCGATCGCGCAGCTCGGCCAGGCTCTTGCGGAACGGGTGGACGTCGGTCTCGTGCGCCGCGCGCCCGGCGTCCAGCTGCCCGGTGATCGCCGTCAGCATGTCGGGCGAGGCCTGAATGGCCGTGCGCTGCAGATGGTGCAGGACGCCGCGGATCCCGCCGAGTTCCTCACCGCCACCGGCCCGTCCGGGACCGCCGTGCACGAGGACTGGCAGCGGTGACCCGTGGCCGGTCGACTCGCCGGCGTCGTCGCGGTCGAGGACGAGGAACCGGCCGTGCCAGGGCGCGAGCCCAAGGGTGACCGCGCGGGCGACGGCCGGGTCGTGGGTGACCACCGAGCCGGCCAGGCTGCCCGACCCGCGGGCGGCGAGTGCGATCGCTTCGTCGAGGCCGGCAGTAGGTCGATCACGGTCGCGACCGGACCGAACGCCTCGACGTCGTGCGGCTCGGCGGCGCCCGGTGCTCGCGCGCAGCAGGACGGGGGACATGAACGCGCCGCGCTCGGCGTCGGCGTCGATCGACCTCGACCGAGTTCGGGTCGCCGAAGACGATCGTCGGACGAGCCGCGCAGGGCCTGGACCGCCTTGCGGACCTCGTCGCGCTGATCGAGGCTGGCCAGCGGCACCCATGCGCACGGCTCGTTGCGCCGGGTTGCCGACGGTGATCGTGGCCAGTCGCGCGCGCGATCGCCTCGATGACCGGCGTCGGCCATCGGCGCCGGCACGATGATGCGCCGGATCGCGGTGCACTTCTGCCCGGCCTTGACCGTCATCTCGGTGACGACGCCCTTGACGAACAGGTCGAACTCGGGATCGTCGACGCGTCACGTCGGGGCCGAGGATCGAGCAGTTCAGCGAGTCGGCCTCGACGCCGAGGCGGACGCCGCCATGCAGCACGGACGGGTGCTGGCGCAGCGAGCGCCGCGGTCGCGGCCGAGCCGGTGAAGGCGATCGAGTCCTGGGCGCCGAGCTGTTCGAGCAGGCCGTCCGGGCTGCCGCAGAGCAGCTGCAGCGCGCCCGTCGGGCAGGACGCCGGACTCGATGATGCGGCGCACCACGCAGCTCGGTGAGGTACGCGGTCTGGCTGGCCGGCTTGACGATGGTCGGCAGGCCGGCGAGCAAGCGCCGGCGCGAGCTTCTCGAGCATGCCCCAGACCGGGAAGTTGAAGGCGTTGATCTGCACGTCGACGCCGGGGCGCGAGGTGTAGACGTGCTGGCCGAGGAACGTGCCACCGCGGCCGAGCGGTTCCGGGTCGCCGTCGAGCACGACGGTGTCGTTGGGCAGCTCGCGGACGCCCTTGCGAGGCGTAGGAGAAGACGGTGCCGATGCCGCCGTCGATGTCGACCAGCGAGTCGCGGCGCGTGGCGCCGGTGCGGGCCGAGAGTTCGTAGAACTCGTCCTTGCTGTCGGCCGAGGTCCTTGGCCAGCGCCTTGAGCAGCGCCGGCCCGCTCGTGGAAGGTCAGCGCGCGCAGCGCCGGGCCGCCGACCGAGCGGGCGTGGTCGGCCATCGCGGCCAGGTCGAGGCCGGTCGAGCGAGATGCGCGCGACCTCGTCGCCGGTGCGTCGCGTCGAGCAGCGGGGCGCCGTCGTCGGGGCGCGGAACCAGGCCCCGGCGACTGTAGCTCTCGAGGAGTTCGCTCACGGCTTCGGCCTTTCGTTGCGCGGCGCTGCGTACCTGCCACAGTAGTTACTGACCGATCGGTCTGTAAATCGTTGAGCGGTTCGGGTCCGGGAGGAATCCATGACGGTGCGTCGACGCGGCGAGGCCGACCGGCGGGCTGCAGTTCGAGCAGATCATCGCGCGCAACGACCGGATCGAGCCGCGCGACTGGATGCCGGAGAAGTACCGCACCACGCTGATCCGCCAGATGGCCCAGCACGCGCACTCCGAGATCATCGGCATGCAGCCCGAGGGCAACTGGATCACCCGCGCGCCCTCGCTGCGCCGCAAGGCGATCCTGCTGGCCAAGGTGCAGGACGAGGCCGGCCACGGGCTCTACCTCTACTCGGCCTGCGAGACGCTCGGGGTGTCACGGCGCGAGCTGACCGAGCGGCTGATCGACGGCACGCAGAAGTACTCGTCGATCTTCAACTACCCCGACGCTGTCCTACGCCGACGTCGGCACGATCGGCTGGCTGGTCGACGGCGCCGCGATCTGCAACCAGGTGCCGCTGTGCCGCACCTCCTACGGCCCGTACGGCCGGGCGATGATCCGTATCTGCAAGGAGGAGTCGTTCCACCAGCGGCAGGGCTTCGAGCTGCTGATGACGATGATGCGCGGCACCGACGAGCAGCGGGCGATGGTGCAGGAGTCGGTCGACCGGTTCTGGTGGCCGGCGCTGATGATGTTCGGCCCGCCCGACGCCGACTCACCCAACACCGAGCAGTCGATGGCGTGGGGCATCAAGCGCGACACCAACGACGAGCTGCGGCAGAAGTTCGTCGACATGTCGGTGCCGCAGGCCGACGCGCTCGGTGTCACGCTTCCCGACCCGCAGTTGGCGTGGAACGACGAGCGCGGCCACCACGACTTCGGCCAGCCCGACTGGGACGAGTTCTACGCGGTGGTCGCCGGGTCCGGTCCGTGCAACGCCCAGCGCGTCGCGCACCGCCAGCGGGCCGACGACGACGGCGCCTGGGTGCGCGAGGCGGCCACGCGCGTTCGCCGCAAGCAGGGGAGGCCGATGAGTGAGCCGGTGACGACGGACGAGTGGCCGCTGTACGAGATCTTCGTGCGCGGCAAGCGCGGCCTCAACCACGTGCACGTCGGATCGCTGCACGCCGCCGACGACGAGATGGCGCTGCGGCACGCGCGCGACGTCTACACCCGGCGCAACGAGGGCGTCAGCATCTGGGCCGTGCGTGCGGACGCTGATCGCCGCGTCGAGCCCGGACGAGAAGGACCCGCTGTTCGCGCCCAGCCGGCGACAAGGTCTACCGGCACCCGACGTTCTACACGATCCCCGACGACGTCCCGCACATGTGATGGCCCGAGCCACGTGCACGACCACGACGCCGACCACGGTCCGTCTACGACGGGCTGCTCGGCGGCGACGCGTCGCAGTGGGCGTTCGGCACCGACTTCGAGGATCCGCTGGCCGGCGTCGACACCACCGTGCCCGACGGACGTCGACGCGGCGAGCCCTGGCCGCGCTACTGCCTGATGCTCGGCGACGACGCGCTGGTCTACGCCCACCGGCTGTCGGAGTGGACCAGCAGCGCGCCCGACCTCGAGGAGGACATCGCGCTGGCCAACATCGCGCTCGACCTGCTCGGCCAGGCCCGGCTGCTGCTGGCCCGCGCGGCGGCCGCCGACCCCGGCGTCGTGCCCGGTCTGCCGCCGGGTTCGCCGGTGCCGCCCGAGGACGCGCTCGCCTTCTTCCGCGACGAGGCGGCCTTCCGCAACGTGCGGCTGGTCGAGGCGCGACAACGGCGACTTCGCGGTCACGATCGCCCGGCTGCTGGTCTTCTCCACCTGCCGCCTCGCGCTGCTGCGAGCGGCTGGCGACCAGCCGCGACCCGGTGCTCGCCGCGATCGCCGCCAAGGGCGTCAACGAGCTCACCTACCACCGCGACTACGCCGGCGCGCTGGTTCCTCGACCCTGGCCCAGGGCACCGACGAGTCGCGCCGCCGGCTGCTGGCCGCCCTTGCCCAGGTCTGGCCGCTGCGCGACGAGCTCGTTCCGCACCCACCCGGTCGAGCGACTCGTCGGCCGCGCAGGGCGTCGGCGTCGACCCGGCCACGGTCGCCGGCGAGGTCGACGCGCGTGCTCGAGCAGGTCTTCGCGATCAGTCGGCGTCGAGCGGCCCGAACTCGCGCCGGTGGGCGGTAGCGGCGGCATGGGCGCGACGGCGTCCACACCGAGGCGATGGGCCACCTGCTCGCCGAGACTGCAGGTCGTCGCCCGGGCCCACCCGATGGGCCGGTGGTGAGCGTGACCGTCGCCTACGACGATCGCGCGCGGCGGTCGTACCGACCCCGAGCTGCCGATGCTGACCCTGGCCGATCTCGGCGTGCTGCGCGACGTCGAGACGGCCGACGGACGGGCGGGTCGTCGTGACGATCACCCCGACCTACTCGGGCTGCCCGGCGATGGCGACCATGCGCGACGACCTCGTGCACCGCGCTGCAACGATCACGGCTTCGCGCGACGTCGACGTGCGGGTGAGCCTGTGCGCCGGCGTGGACCAGCGACTGGATCACCGAGCGCGGGCCGAGCGCGCCCTGGGCGAGCACGGCATCTCGGCGCCGGGCCCGGCCCGCGTCGGTGCGGCCGGTCGCGCTCACCCTGCGGCCCACGCCGCGCGATCGCTGCACTGCCCGCGCTGCGGATCGGCCGACGTCGAGCTGGTCTCGGAGTTCGGCGCGACGGCCTGCAAGGCGCTCTACCGCTGCGCGGCTGCCTCGAGCCGTTCGAGCACGTCAAGGAGATCTGATGACGGCCGACGCGCCGAGCGGGTGCGCGTTCCACACGCTGACCGTCGGCGGCGGTCGAGCCGCTGACCGACGATGCGGCCGCCATCACCTTCGACGTGCCCGGCCGAACTGCGCGAGGAGTTCCGACTTCGCGCGCCGGCCAGTCGCTGACCTTGCGGCGGATGATCGACGGGAGTCGAACACCGGCGGTCGTACTCGATCTGCGCTCCGGTCGGTGCCCGTCCGCGCGTCGGCGTGCGCGAGATCCCAGGCGGCCTGTTCTCCCGCTGGCTGGTCCGCGACGTGCGCCCCGGCGACCGCGATCGAGGTGCATGCCCCCGTCGGGCAGCTTCCGGGCCGACCCGTCCGCGGGCGGGCGCCACCTCTGCATCGCGGCCGGCTCGGGCATCACGCCGATGATCTCGATCGTCGTCGTCGGTGCTCGCCCACCCCGGTCGCGAGGTCGACGTTGATCTACGGCAATCGGACGACCGCATCGGTGATGTTCGCCGAGGAGCTGGCCGACCTCAAGAACCGGCATACGGTGCGCGGCTCGATCTCGTGCACGTGCTGTCCCGCGAGCCCCGCGACGTCGAACTCTTCTCCGGCCGGCTCGACGCCGACCGGCTGCGCCGGCTGCTGGTCGCGCTCGTGCCGCTGACCGCGATCGACCACGTCTGGCTGTGCGGGCCGTTCGCATGATCGCCGATGCGCGCGACGTGCTGGCCGAACTCGGCGTCGCGGCCGCGCAAGGTGCACTTCGAGCTGTTCTACGTCGACGAACCGCCACCGCCGGTGCCCCGCGCCGACCCGTCGGTCGAGGGCGACACCAGCGAGGTCACGATCGTGCTGGACGGGCGGGCGACGACGAGCGCGATGGCCGAGAGATCGACCGCATGCTGGACAGCGCCGCCGCGATCGCGCAACGACCTGCCCTTCGCGTGCAAGGGCGGCGTGTGCGGCACCTGCCGGGCGCGGGTCGTCAGCGGCGAGGTCGATCTGCGCCGCAACTACGCCCTGGACGACGACGAGCTCGCGCGCGGCTTCGTGCTGACCTGCCAGACCTACCCCGTCAGCGACACGATCGTGATCGACTTCGACGCATGAGACCGTTACCCGGTGGCTGACGACTCGGCGGTGCCCGCCCGGCGCGGGCGGCCCGGCTACGACCAGCAGACCGTGCTGCGGCGGGCGATCGAGTTGTTCAACCGGCAGGGCTACGACGCGACCAGCGTCGGCGATCTGGCCGCCGAGCTGGGTATCACCAAGTCGGCGATCTACCACCACGTCGACAGCAAGGAGGCCTTGCTCGCGGCGGCGTTGGACGAGGCCCTGGACGGCCTGACGAGCGCGATCGACCGCGCGGTCGACACCGCGTCCGGCACCGCCTACGACCGCCTGCGAGCGGCCGTGCGGGAGTCGGTCGAGATCCTGATCGAACACCTGCCGGCCGTGACCCTGCTGCTGCGGGTGCGCGGCAACAGCGAGATCGAACTGGCCGCACTGAAACGCCGCCGGGTGCTCGACGACAAGCTGGCGGGGTTGGTGGCCGATGCGGCGGCCGAGGGTTCCGTGCGGGCCGACATCCCACCCGACCTGATCAGCCGGCTGCTGTTCGGAATGGTCAACTCGCTCGTCGAGTGGTACCGCCCGGGCGGCCCGTACGACACCGGGCTCGTCGCGAACGCGATCGCCGGCACGGTCTTCGACGGGCTCGCGGTCAGCTGAGATCGCCCCAGCCTTTTCTACCAAACGGATGGTTGACACGTGGTTGACCCGTCTCTATGGTCTGCGGTCAGGACTTTCCAGGAGGCCGAGATCGGCGGGTGCTCGTGACCAACGACCGGTACGCCCGGCTGTCGATCAACGGTGTCTACGACCGCGAGGGGCCGATCGCGGCCGACCTCGCGCTGTGCCACGCGCTGGGCATCGGCTGGCTGGCCGTCCCGAACTGGAAGTTCGCCCAGGACGGTGTGCGCGCCTCGGTCGACCGACTGAACGCCGACGACGTCCGCGTCAGCACGATCTGCCACGCGAACCTGCTGACCCTCGACGACCGGACCCGCTGGGCGAAGCAACTCGACTCGGCCCGGCGGACCGTCGACATCGCGGTCGATGTCGGCGCCGCGTCCGTCTACCTGACGACCGGCTCGCGGGGTCGGCTCGCGTGGCCGGCCGCCGCCGACGCGTTCGTCGACGCGCGTGGCCGAGCTGGTCGAGTACGCCGCCACCAAGTCGATGCCGCTGTTGGTCGAGCCGACCGCGGCGTTCCTGTCCGACCTCTCCATGCTGCACACGTTGGGCGATGTCGTCGACGTGACGGCCCGCAGCGGCCTCGGGGTATGCCTCGATGTGTTCGCCTGCTGGTCGGACTCGACGTTCTCGAGCGCGATGGACGCGGCCGCCGCCGCCTGCGGTCTGGTGCAGCTCAGCGACTACGCCGCGGGTGACCTCAACGCGCGCGATCGGGCGGTGCCCGGCGACGGCGTGATCAACTTTCCACCGGTTTTCGCCGCCCTGCGCGCGGCGGACTATCAGGGACTGTTCGACCTCGAGCTCCGTGGTCCGCGGATCGACGACGAGGGGGTCACCGCGGCCTTCCGGCGAGCCGCGGACTGGGCTGCGGACCAGCTCGCCGATCACGGTTTCACCCACTGATTCCGGGAGGCCCGATGCCGCGTGCTCGTATCTGCCAGATCGCGATGTGCACCAACAGCATTCCGGCCACGACGCGGCTCTTCACGACCGGCCTCGGGTTCGCCAGCGCGGGCGGGCGTCCGCTGTGGGGTCAGCGGCTGGCCGACATCCAGGGCCTGCCGAGCGGCGAGGCGACCGCGACATCGCTGTGGTGGCTGGTCGGACGGCAGGACTTCATGCAGCTCGAGCTGTTCACGCACACGACCCCGGGGCAGCGGCCGCTGCCGGACTCGTGGCGGCCGAGCGATCTGGGTTGGGTCCGGTGGGGTGCGGTGGTCGACGACTTCGACCGGGCGCTCACCGGCCTCGAGCGGTGCGGCGTCGAGACGATCACGGCTCCGGTCGCCGACGACGGCCCGCGGCGGGTGTGCTTCCGCGAACCGGGCGCCCAGGTGATCGTCGAGCTGATCGAACGTGATCACGCCGCGCCGACCAGCGACCGCCAGGCCTTCTACGACCTCGGCGCGGCCGTCCGCTACGTGACGGCGTCGGTGTCGGATCTCGCGGCGACGCGGGCGCTGTTCCTGGCCGCCGGGCTGACCGACGGCGCCGGCCTTCACCGGCCCGGCGACGAAGCCCGGTGGGGGCTGGACGGGGCGCAGGGCCAGGTCGCCGTCCTGACCGACGGTGACGTCGACCTCGAGCTGGTCGCCTACTCGGATCCGGTGGGCGCCCCGAAGCCGGACGGTTACCTGCTCAGCGACCAGGGCTTCATGAACGTCGCGCTGGGTTTCCGCGACCGTCGCGAGCTGAACGACGCGTTCGATGCGTTGCTCGCGGCCGGTTGCACCAGCCCGACCCGGCCGCCCGAGGTCGCCGGCGGCACCTACGTCACGACACCTGGAAACCTGTCGATCGAGATGCTCGTCGCTCCGCGGGAGGTCGATCCCGAGTACGGCTTCACGCCGTTGCCGACGTTCCCGCGTCCGCTCATCTGGCCCCGCCCTCGGTAGCCCTCGAACGTGTGTGCGAATTCAGGTACGCTCGAGCGCATGACGGCAAGCTTTCAGGCCTCGCTGCTCGACCTGGCCGACGACGTCGTGGTGCGCCCGCTCGGTGACGCGGTCGTGCGCGATCCGCTCAGCGACGGCGCGTGGATCGACATCCGGCGGCAGTGGATCGGCGGCGCCGACGTCCTGTTCGAACGGTTGCGATTCGACGTGCCGTGGCGCGCCGAGACACGCGTGATGTACGACCGCACCGTCGTCGTGCCGCGCCTGCTCGCCTACTACCAGGCTGACCAGCCACTGCCCGATCCGGCCCTCGGCGTCGCCCGGTCGATGCTGGATCGCCACTACGCCGACGAACTGGGTGAGCGCTTCCGCACGGCCGGGCTCTGCCACTACCGCGACGGACGCGACAGCGTGGCCTGGCACGGCGATCGCCTCGGCCGCGGCAGCACCGAGGACACGATGGTGGCCATCGTCTCGCTCGGCGCGCCTCGCGCGTTGTTGCTGCGCCCGCGCGGTGGTGGCCCCGCTCGTCGCTATGAGGTCGGTCACGGCGACCTGATCGTCATGGGCGGCAGCTGCCAACGCACCTGGGAACATTGCGTGCCGAAGACCGCGAAAGCGATCGGCCCGCGCATCAGCGTCCAGTTCCGGCCGCTGGGCATTGGCTAAGGGAATCCTGACGGCCTTGAACGAGTCTTACGTCTGCTCCGTATGGTCGGAACGTGAATCAATCCCATAGTCGGCGCTCGTTCCTGGCGTTCGCGGGTGCCGCGGCGGTAGCCGGCCTGGCGGCGTGCACGAGCAAGGTGGCCGGCCGGGCGACCCAGGCCGCGGCGTCTCCGAGCACCAGCACGACGCCCAGTTCGTCCTCGGCGGTGCCCACCCCGACGCCCACCCCGACCCCGACCCCGACACCCACCGGCAACCCGGTCCACGTGTCACTGCTCAACAGCGACGGCGACGTCCGTGGCGTCGGAATGCCGATCATCGCCTACTTCGACGTCGCGCCGACCGATGCCAAGGCGTTCAACGCGGCGACCAAGGTGACGGTCAACGGCACGCCGGTCGTCGGCAACTGGTACTTCGAGTCGACGGCGCACGCCGGCTCGGCGATGGAGGCGCACTGGCGCCCGCAGACCTACTGGCCCGCGCACGCCAAGATCCACATGGACCTGCCGGTGCAAGAACGTCTCGGCCGGCACCGGATTGATCTTCGACGACAGCCTGACGCTGGACTTCTCGACCGGCATCGCCTACATCGGCACCATCGACGCCGCCACCTTGCAGATGACGGTGACGGCCGACGGTGCGCCGTTCGGCACCTACCCGGTCAGCCTGGGCGCGACGAACACGCCCGACCGCGCACGGCACGAAGGTGATCATGGAGAAGGGCCTCGACATCCGGATGACGGGACCCGGCTACGACGACCCGCACGTCAAGTTCACCCAGCGCCTGACCTACGGCGGCGAGTACCTGCACTCGGCGCCGTGGAACGTGGCCAACATCGGCCACCGCAGCACGTCCAACGGCTGCACGAACCTGCTGCCGGCCGACGCCCAGAAGCTCTACAACACCTTCGAGATCGGCGATGTCTTCATCTACCCGAACGCGAACGGCCCGGCGATGACGCTGGGCGCCGGCTACGGCGACTGGAACGTCGACTGGCCGACCTGGCAGACCGGCGGCGCGCTCGCCGCGGCCTGAGCGGCTCAGTCGAGGCGCTCGATGAACGAGCGCAGGTCGTTGAGCGTGCGGCAGCTGACCGTCTCGGTGCACAGCGGCTCGTAGGCGTTCATCCGCGAGTCGCCGGTGTTCCACAGATTGGCGGGCTCGGGGTTCAGCCAGTGCACCGATCCCGCGCGCTGCGCGATGTCGGCCAGGTACCGGTCACCGGGCGGGCGATAGTTGCCACGGCCGTCGCCGAAGATCAACACGGTGCTGCGGTGCCCGAGCCGCGGCCCGATCGTCGTCGCGAAGTCCTGCAGCGATCGGCCGTAGTCGGTACGGGCACTGGCCGCGTGCAGCGCCGGCAGCGCATTCACCGCCTTGAGGGCGTCGCCCGGATCGTCGACGGTCTTGAAGATCTTGGTGACGTCCACGCTGTTCTCGATGAACGCGAAGCACTCGAAGCGCGAGAACATGCTCTGACATGCCCGAGATCAGGCTGACGGTGAACGCGGCGAAGTGCGCCACCGAGCCCGACATGTCGGCGAGCACGTAGAGGTCGGGCTTGGTCGGGTGCGGGTGCCTGTGCAGCACCTTGATGGGGACGCCACCCGTGCTCATCGATGCGTGCACGGTGCGCCGGACATCGAGCGGACCACGCCGGTGGCGCCGCTTGCGCATCAGGGTGGTCGCGAGCTTGCGCTGCAGGAGCCGCAGCGACTTCTGCATCTCGCGCTGCTGGGCCGGGTCGGCGCGGGGGATCACGATGTCGGCCAGCAGTGGTGAGCCGACGGCCTCGTTGACCGCCTCGACCCCGCGGTCGCCGACGAGCAGCTCCCGGATCACCTGGCGGACGTCGGCCCGGATCTGCGCGGTGCGTTCAGCCACCTGCGGCGGCCTCAGGCCCAGTGCGGCGCCCGCACCCGGCAGCCCCATGCCGTTCATGGCCTGCCGCTCGTACCAGACCCCGGCCACCGACCGTCCGGGCTCGAACTGGGAGAACCGCGCGACCGCCCGTTCGGCCAGCAGGCGGGACAACTCGGGCGCACCGTCGCTGCAGGACGGCGTTCACCAGCTCGTCGAACGGCTCGTCGGTCTCGACGGGCTCGGGGGCCCCCGGGGTGCGGAAGTAGAGGTCGTACATCTGGTCGAACGTCGGCAGGTGCTCGCTGTTCTTGACCAGGGTCGCCGACAACGCCGTGCGTAACGCGGTGAGTTCCATGCCCTCGACGGCTCGCATCGCGTCGAGTCGTTCGCTCAGCGACACCGGCAGCCCGCGCGCGCGCAACGCATCGACGAACGCGTTGAGCCGGTCGTCCAGCGAGGTGATCATGTGCGGGCGGCGAGCGCCATCGCTGCGGTGCGGATGTCGTCCTGGTACTTGAGCAGGATGTGCAGCCCGGCCGTCGCGGTGTCCCGGTCGAGTTCGCTGCTGCCGATCAGCACGAGCGCCTGGGCGAAGTCGATCGTCTCCGACACCGACGGCGACTTCTTCAGATCGAGCTGGCGCAACCGGTTGACCAGCTTGACCAGTTGATCGGTGAGCGCCGCCGAAAGTTCGGGCACGTGCGACTGGATGATCTCGTGTTCGCGCTCGGGCGTGGGGTAGTCGAGGTACAGGAACAGGCAGCGCCGCTTCAACGCCTCGGACAGGTCGCGGGTCGCGTTGGACGTCAGGAACACGAGCGGCACCTGCCGGGCCTGGACGCGGCCGAGCTCGGGGATCGACACCTGGTGCTCGGCCAGCACCTCGAGGAACAGCGCCTCGGTCTCGGCGTCGACGCGGTCGACCTCGTCGACGAGCAGGACGGTCGGTTCGGGCGAGCGGATCGCCTCGAGCATGGGACGCGACAGCAGGAAGCGCTCGTCGTAGATGCCCTGGCCGATCTCGGTGACGGCGTCGGCGTCGAAGCCCTCGTCGCCGCGCGCGGCCTGGATCCACAAGCAGCTGCTTGCGGTAGTCCCACTCGTAGAGTGCCTTGGATTCGTCGATGCCCTCGTAGCACTGCAGGCGGATCAACCGGCGGCCGGTGACCTCGGCGATCGACTTGGCCAGCTGGGTCTTGCCGGTGCCGGCCGGTCCCTCGACGAGGATCGGCTTGCCCAGGCGGGCGGCCAGGCTGACGACGCCCGCGATGTGCTCGTCGGCGAGGTAGCCGCCGTCCTGCAGCAGCTTCAGCACGCCGGCGGCGTCGGGGAACGACTGGTCAGTGGTCACGCCCTGATCCTGTCAGGCTCGTCCCGGACGGCGCACGTGATGTTGATCAACTGCCGGAACTGGCCCGTCCCGGGGCCGGATGTCGCAGTTGATCAACGGCTCAGGGTTCGCGCGGCCCGGAACTCATGGGTCGGGCGGCCCGCCGGGGAAGACCCTCTCGCTTGGGGTGATTACAGCATTACGCGCTCAGGCGGCTGGCCGAAGTCCTCGGTGAGCCAAAGCCGGCCGGTGGTGCTGTCGAGGATCACGTCGACGCCGACCTGGGTGAACGAGGTCGACAGGATGTTGAGCCGATGTCCGTCGTCGGGCGGCGTCTCGTTGTACATCTGCGACTCGATGGCGACGATGCCGGCCTGCGGCGGTCGGTCGTCCAGCCGATGTTCTCGCCGCACGAGTGCCAGTGGTAGCCGGCCGCGGTGATGCGATCGCCGAGTCCGGCCTCGCCGGGCAGCTGGTGCGACATCGTGTTGGCGTCGGCCATCTGCAGGTTGTGCGCGTGGGCGGTGCCCACGAGCGTCGCGTCGGAGGACCAGCGGCGGCAGCCCGTTCTGGGCTCGCTCGGCGTTGAGCGTGTTGAGCACGCGCCGAGGCGTAGGACGGCTGGTCGCTGATCGGCCTCGCGGCGGGTGGCACGGCGGCGGGCGACCTGCGCCGACGCCGTCTTCGGGCGGGCGTCGATGTCGGGGCGGACGGGACGGTGGTCGTCGGCGCCGAACTCGAGCGCGGCCGACGTCGTGGGCGCGGGAGTCGTCGTCGAGGCGCTGGTGGCGGGCCCGGCGGTGGGCGGCGCGACGCTGCGACACCGCGGAGGCGCTGGAGCCGGCCGACGAGTCGGTCACCGCGCGCTGGGTGAGCGCCGAGGGGTGACCGCTGCCGCTGACCGAGTGCGGCGACGCTGCCGCCACGACGAGCAGCGCGAGCGTCGCGGCCCCGGTGACACCGGCCGTGATCCAGCGCCACGACGTTGCGGGCACGCGAGAACTCCGAACCTTCGGCGTCCCTCCCCGGACCCGGTAGAGGGTAGCCGACGGGTCACGGTGGGTCGTAGCGACGACGGCCGGTGGCTAAAGTGCTCGGACGTCCGACTATCGACGGGCGACGAGCAGAACAGGACGTCATCGTGGGCCGAGTTGAGGGAAAGGTCGCGTTCATCACCGGCGCGGCGCGCGGCCAGGGACGCAGTCACGCCGTTCGGCTGGCCGAGGAGGGCGCCGACATCATCGGCCTCGACCTGTGCGCCCAGATCGACACCGTCCCCTTTCCGATGGCCACCCGCGAGGACCTGCTCGAGACCAAGCGGCTGGTCGAGCAGCTCGATCGCCGGATGGTCATCGCCGAGGCCGACGTCCGCGATCCGGGCGCGCGTTCGGGCCGCGCTGGACGACGGCATCGAGCAGCTCGGGCCGGCTCGACATCGTGGTCGCGAACGCCGGGATCTGGAGCCACGAACGAACCGAGAAGATGTCGGCGCCGATGTGGAACGACATGATCGACGTCAACCTGACCGGCGTCTGGAACACCTGTCAGGCCGCGCTGCCGCACCTGATGCAGGCCGGCCACGGCGGGTCGATCATCCTGATCTCGTCCAACGCGGGGCTGCGCGGCAACGCCAACAGCGTCCACTACGTCGCGGCCAAGCACGGCGTCGTCGGCTTGATGCGCGGGCTGGCCATCGAGTGCGCGCCGCACTGGATTCGCGTCAACACGATTCACCCGACGACGGTCAACACCGCCATGGTGATCAACGAGCCGATGCTGAAGCTGTTCCGCCCGAACCTCGAGAACCCGACCGCCGAAGACGCGATTCCGGCGTTCACGAACTACAACCTGCTGCCGGTGCCGTGGGTCGAGTCGATCGACATCAGCAACGCGGTGCTTGTTCCTGGCCAGCGACGAGGCACGCTACATAACGTCGATCTCGCTGCCGGTCGACGCCGGCTCGACGCAGCGGGGTTAAAACTAACAGTCGGTTGGTAGATTCTCGGGTCAGTGACCCAGCGGAGGTGTCAGATGCGCAGACGAGCCGTCGAGATGTACACGATCCCCGACCTGCTCGACCGTCGCGCGGACGAGCAGACGGCGACGCCGACGCGGTGATCTTCCCGGACGAGCGGATGACCTACGCCGAGATCGGCGACTACACCGACCGGCTCGCCCGGGCGCTCGGTGCACTCGGCGTCGAGGGTGGCGACCGGGTGGCCGTGCTGCTCACCAACTCCCTGGACATGTACGCCTACACCTTCGCCGCGCTCAAGATCGGCGCCATCGCCGTACCGATCAACTCGCGGTTCAAGAGCACCGAGCTGCGCCACATCGTGCGCCACTCGGGCGCCCGCGTGCTCGTCACGACCACGACCGAGGCCGGCGCCGACTTCGTCCAACTGCTGACCGAGGCCTTCCCCGAGACGGCCGATCTCACCGTCAACGCCGAGCTGCCCGAGCTCGGCCACGTCGTCCTGCTCGGCGACGCGTCGCTGCTCGCGGGCGCGAAGTCGAGCCGTGATCTCGACGAGCTCGCCGCCGACTTCTCCTTCGCCGATCTGCAGGCCCGGGCCAGTTCGGTGAAGCTGCGCGGCCCGGCCTTCCTCGTCTACACCTCGGGCACGACCGCCGCGCCCAAGGGCGCCATCCTGACCCACGAGTCGGTAGTCCGGCTGGCTCATGGCATCGCCTTCGATCGGATGGCTTTGACGCCCGAAGACCGGGTCTGGACGGCGATCCCGCTGTTCCACGGCGGTGGGCTCACCTTCGCCGTCACCTGTCTGACGGCCGGCTGCGCGTTCGTGCACTCGGGGCGCTTCGACGCGGCAGCCACGCCCGAATATCTCGAGAAGCGAGCGGGTGTCGATCGTGCTTCCCGGCTTCGAGACGATCTGGCTGCCGGTGCTGGACCGGCCCGATTTCGCCTCGCGCGATCTGAGCCGAATCCGGGTCAACGTGATCATCGGCGTGCCCGAGCGGCTCGAACAGCTCTCGGCCCGGCTGCCGCAGGCGATCCAGATCTCCACCGTCGCGATGACCGAGTCGTCGGCCTACCTGTGCCTCGGCAAGCTCGACGACCCGTACGAGACCCGGATGACCACCGGCGGTCACCCGATGCCGGGCATGCAGTGCCGCGTCGTCGATCCGGAGACCGGCGACGACCTGCCGGCCGGGACGCCGGGCGAGCTGCTGTTTCGCGGGCCGAACGCGTTCGACGGCTATTTCCGCGACCCCGAGCAGACCGCCAAGACCGTCGACGCGGAGGGCTGGTTCCACACCGGTGATCAGGTCGTCGCCGATCCGGACGGGCGGCTGACGTTCCTCAACCGGCTGCGCGACATGCTCAAGGTCGGCGGGGAGAACGTCTCGGCGGCCGAGGTCGAGAACTTCCTCGTCGCGCACCCGGCGGTGCAGATCGTCCAGGTCGTCGGCGCGCCGGACGCCTACTACGGCGAGGTGCCGGTCGCCTACATCGAGCTGCAGGCCGGGGCGAGCGCCACCGAGGACGAGATCATCGACTTCTGCCTGAACAAGATCGCGACCTACCGTGTGCCGCGCTACGTCCGCTTCGTGACCGAGTGGCCGATGTCGGGGACCAAGGTGCAGAAGTACAAGCTGCGCGAGACGATCTCGGCCGAGCTGAAGACGGCCGGCATCACCGAAGCGCCGCGCCTGAAGTCCAAGTCGGTCGCGGGCTGAGCTCTACGCTCGCGCTGTGCAGACACTGGCGAACTGGGGCGGCAACCTGACCTATTCGGCGCGTTCGTTGCGGCGACCGGGCAGTCTGGGCGAGCTGCAGCAGCTCGTGGCCACGAGCGACCGCGTCCACGTCCTCGGTACGAGGCATTCGTTCAGCGCGGTCGCCGACACGTCCGGCGACCTGCTCGACCTCACCGGGCTGCCGGCCGTTCTCGACATCGACTCGGCCGGCCGCCGGGTCCGCGTCAGCGGGGCGACCCGGTACGGGCAGTTGGCGGGCGAACTCGACGCCGCCGGACTGGCGCTGCGCAACCTCGGGTCGCTGCCGCACATCTCGATCGCCGGGGCCTGCTCGACCGGCACGCACGGATCGGGCCAGCTCAACCAGGTCCTCGCCGCATCGGTCGTCGAGCTGGAGCTGATCACCGCGTCGGGCGAGATGGTCACGCTGACCAGAGGTGATCGTGACTTCGACGCTTCGATCGTTGCGCTCGGCGCCTTGGGGGCGGTGACCACGCGTGACGCTCGATCTCGTGCCCCGCTTCGAACTGCGCCAGTACGTCTACGAGAACGTCCCGACCGAGTCGCTGATCGAGAACATCGACACGATCATGGCCGCCGCCTACAGCGTCAGCGCGTTCACGCGATGGCGGCCCGACGACGCGATGGTGTGGCTGAAGTCCAGCGACGAATGGCCCGACCGCGACTGGATGGGCGGGGTGGCGGCGACCGAGGCCAGGCACCCGCTGGCCGACGCGAGTCGGGCGAGCACGCGACGCAGCAACTCGGCGTGCCCGGGCCGTGGCACGAGCGGCTACCGCACTTCCGGCTCGGAGTTCACGCCGAGCCGCGGCGACGAGATCCAGACCGAGTACCTGATCCCGCGCCGGTACGCCGTCGAGGCGGTACGCGCCGTGCACGACATCGGCCACCTGCTCGCGCCGCTGCTGCTGACCACCGAGATCCGGGCGGTCGCGGCCGACAGCCTCTGGCTCAGTTGCGCCTACGAACGCGACAGCCTGGCGCTGCACTTCACGTGGGCGCTCGACGTCGGCGCAGTGAACCAGGCCGTCGGCGTGGTCGAAGCGGCGTTGGCCCCGTTCGCCGCCCGACCGCACTGGGGCAAGGTGTTCGGGACGTCGCCCGCGCAGCTCTGGGAGGTGCACCCGCGGCTGGCCGATTTCGCGCGGTTGCGCCACGAGCTCGATCCGACCGGCAAGTTCGGCAACACCTTCATCGACGCCGCGCTCCGCGACCGATAGCGGCCCCCGCGTCAGGGCAGCAAGGTGAAGTGGGCGTCGACCTCAGCCGGGTCCACGTCGGCCAGCTCGCGCGGCTTCCACTGCGGACGCCGGTCCTTGTCGACGACCTGCGCCCGGATCCCCTCGGCGAAGTCGGGGTGGGTCAGCCGTCGGGAGGCGATGCCGAACTCCATCTCGAGCGCCTCGTCGAGGGTGAGCCAACGCGCGGCGCGCAACGCCCGCAGGGTGACGACGAGGGCGGTCGGGCTCTTGGCGCGAATGACGGCGGCGGCCTTCGCCGCGGCCGGCTCGCTCGACGCGTCCAAGCGGCCCAGGATCTCGGTCACCGAGTCGGCCGCGTAGCACTCGTCGATCCACGATCGCGAGGCATCGAGTTCACCAGGTGCGGGAGTGGTGCTCCGGTGCTCGACCTCGGCCCGGAGGAACTCGCTGTCGGCGGCGGCGCGCAGCGCCGGCAGGGCGTCGTCGGGCACGTGGACGTCGGCCAGCCCACACAGCATCGCGTCGGCCGCGCCGATCGAGACGCCGGTCAGGGCCAGGTGGGTGCCCAGCTCGCCCGGCGCGTGCGAGAGCAGCCAGGTCGCGCCGACATCGGGCACCATGCCGATCGTCACCTCGGGCATGCCCACCTGCGCGGTGGCGGTGATCACGCGATTCGACGCGTGGGCGCTGATGCCCACCCCGCCGCCGAGCACGATGCCGTGCATCAAGGCGAAGACCGGCTTCGGGTAGTGCGCGATCAACGCGTTCATCCGGTACTCGAGCCGCCACAACGCACGGGCGTAGGTGCCGTCGCCGCCGGCGGACTCGTACATCCCCTTGATGTCGCCGCCGGCGCACAGGCCGCGCTCGCCCGCGCCGTCGATCACGACCGCGGCCACCTCGGCGTCGTCGGTCCAGCTGACGAGGGTCCGGTGCAGGACCTCGATCATCGCCAGATTCAGGGCATTGATCGACCGGGGCCGCTCCAGGGTGAGCCGGCCCAGGTCGCCGCGTCGCTCGACCGACACCTCGGATTCGATCATGACCGCAACGTTACGGATCGCCTCCAGGAAACTGTCCGCGGCGGTTGATCGCAGCGTCCAACGCCACTAGCTTGTAGATACCTTGCGGATATCGGCACACGGTGTCGAATGTCCGTCCGCCGCCCGGAGGAGATCGCCATGGCCCAAGATCCCAGCACCGACACCGCCGTCATCGAGACCGACGACGAAGCCGTCGTGACCGAGGACGTGCTGGTCGAAGAGGTCTCGATCGACGGCATGTGCGGTGTCTACTGAGCCCCCAGCACGCCCAGCACCTCTGCGCAGTTCGATCTGGACGGCGCCTGGCAGCTGCACGAGCAGGTGTCGATCCGCCCCGAACGCTTCGGCGCCCTGCTCTACCACTTCGGCACCCGCCGGCTGTCGTTCCTGAAGAGCCCGATGCTGCTCGACACGGTGCAGCGGCTCGCCGACGAGCCGCACCGCTCGCGCCGCCTGCCTGCGCGCGGGGTGTCAGCGAGACCGACTTGCCCAGCTATCGCACCGCGCTGGCCACCCTGGCCGCGTCGCAGATGATCCGCGAGAGGACCGACGCATGAGGAACGCCCGATGACGTTGCCCCTGGTCGAGCAGTTCCAGTACGGCCTGGACGCGCCCGATCTGCCTGACCTGGGAGCTGACCTACGCCTGCAACCTGGCCTGCGTGCACTGCCTGTCGAGTTCGGGCCGGCGCGATCCGCGCGAGCTGAGCACCGACGAGTGCAAGGCCGTCATCGACGAGCTCGAGCGGATGCAGGTCTTCTACGTCAACATCGGCGGCGGCGAGCCGACCGTCCGCCCCGACTTCTGGGAGCTGGTCGACTACGCCACCGAGCACCACGTCGGCGTCAAGTTCTCGACCAACGGCGTCAAGATCACGCCCGACGTCGCGGCCCGGCTGGCCGGCAGCGACTACGTCGACGTGCAGATCTCCCTCGACGGCGCGACCGCCGAGGTCAACGACGCCGTCCGCGGCCCCGGCTCGTACGCCACCGCGCTGCGGGCCATGCAGAACCTGGCCGACGCCGGCTTCACAGCGGCTTCAAGATCTCGGTCGTCATGACCCGCCAGAACGTCGGCCAGCTCGACGCGTTCAAGGCCATCGCCGACCGGTTCGACGCCCAGCTGCGCATCACCCGGCTGCGCCCGTCCGGTCGCGGGCGCCGACGTGTGGGACGAGCTGCACCCGACCGCCGACGCAGCAGCGCGAGCTCTACGACTGGCTGGTCGCGCACGGCGAGAACGTGCTGACCGGCGACTCGTTCTTCCACCTGGCCGCGCTACGGCGACGCGCTGCCCGGCCTCAACCTGTGCGGGGCCGGGCGGGTCGTCTGCCTGATCGATCCCGGTCGGCGACGTCTACGCCTGCCCGTTCGCGATCCACGACAACTTCCTGGCCGGCAACGTCCGCGACGCCGGCGGCTTCGCCCGGGTCTGGCGCGAGTCGGAGCTGTTCCCCGACCTGCGCCGGCCGCAGACCGGCGGCGCCTGCCAGTCGTGCTCGGCGTTCGACGCCTGCCGCGGCGGCTGCATGGCGGCCAAGTTCTTCACCGGCCTGCCGCTGGACGGCCCCGACCCCGAGTGCGTCAAGGGCCACGGCGAGCGGGCGCTGCTGACGATCGGCAGCGCGCCGCAAGCCGTCGCTGGACCACTCGCACCGACGGCAAGCGCGTCGAGCTCGAAGCTGATCACCGACGGCCGCCGGTGAGCGCGTGCGACGAGAACCCGCTGGCAGGGTTCTCACGCCGGTCGCTGATGGAGCTGGCCGAGCCTGACGCACGTTCGAGGTCGCGCGCGCGCGCCGCGGACGGGGCGGTCCTGGCCGTCCCGCTCGGCTCGACCGAGCAGCACGGCCCGCACCTGCCGCTGTCGACCGACACCGACATCGCGTCGCGCTGTGCCGCGGGCTGGCCGCGCGCCCGTTCCGACGTGCTGGTCGCGCCGGCGGTCGCCTACGGCTCGAGCGGCGAGCATGCCGGTTTCGCCGGCACATTGTCGATCGGCCAGGCCGCGCTCGAGACGCTGCTGGTCGAGCTCGGCCGCTCGGCGTCCGACACGTTCGCCCGGTTGATCTTCGTCTCGGCGCACGGCGGCAACGCCGAGCCGGTCACCCGCGCGGTCGACCGGCTGCGGGCCGAGTCGCGCGACGTGGTGTTGCACCAGCCGCGGTGGACGGGTGATCCGCACGCCGGCCGTCCCGAGACCGCGATGCAGCTGGCGCTGGCCCCCGAGCGGGTGCACATGGACGCCGCGGTGGCCGGTGATACTCGCCCGCTGGCCGAGATCTGGCCGCTGTTGCGAGCCGGCGGCGTCCAGGCCGTCACCTCCACCGGGGTGCTCGGCGATCCGCGGGCCGCGACGGCCGACGAGGGCAGCCGATTGCTCGCCCAGCTGACCTCGGCGTTGGTCGATCAGGTGGCGGCGTGGACCACTCGGTGAGCGCGCTGCCGACCGGGTTCGGCATCGCACTCGACGCCGACACGCGCCAGCTCGACGACACCACGCTCTTCGGCGGCTCGCCGCCCCGGGTTCTTCGCCTGTCCGCCACCGGACGAGCCGCGTGGGACGAGCTGCGCCGCGGCCCGGTGCGGTCGCGCGCGGCCGGTCTGCTCGCCCGTCGACTGGTCGATGCCGGCCTGGCCCACCCGCGGCCACCGGAGTTGCTCGCGCCGGCGGACGTCACCGTGATCATCCCGGTGAAGGACCGCGTGGCCCAGCTCGCGCGCTGCCTGGACGCCCTGCTCGACCCGGTGAAGATCGTCGTGGTCGACGACGGCTCGACCGACGCTGCGCGCGGTCGCCGACGTCTGCGCCAAGCATGACGCGGTGCTCGTCCGGCTGGATGTGAACGGCGGCCCCGCCGCGGCCCGCAACCGCGCGCTGGCCGAGGTCGAGACCGAGCTGGTCGCGATGATCGACAGCGACTGCCGCCCATCCGCCGACTGGATCAGCCGGCTGGCCGCCCAGCTGGCCGACGAGTCGGTGGCGATCGCCGCCCCGCGCATCGTCGCGAGCGAGCCGGTCGGTGCCCTCGGCGCCTACAGCGCGGTGTGCGGCGGCCTCGACCTCGGGCCGCGGGAGGGTCGGGTCGTCCCGCTGACCCGGCTGGCCTACGTCCCGACGGCCGCGCTCGTGGCGCGGCGAACGGCACTGTTCGCGGTCGCGCGGGCCGGCGAGGTGTTCGACCCCGCCTTGCGCTTCGGCGAGGACGTCGATCTGATGTGGCGGCTTGCCGCCGCCGGCTGGCACGTTCGCTACGACCCCTCGGTCGAGGTCCGGCACGACGAGCCGGGCAGCTGGCCGGCCCTGTTCGAGCGCCGATTCCGCTACGGCACCTCGGCGACGCCGCTGGCTCGACGACACCCCGGGGCGATGGCGCCGTTCGTCGCCTATCCAGGGCCGCTGGTCACCGCGCTCGGGGCGGTCACCCGGCGTCCGGTACTCGCGCTCGCCGGGATCGGCGGCACGTATCGGGCGGCGCGCGCGACGCTGGCCCGGGCCGGACTCGGCGACCGGGAGGCGGTTGCGATCACCCGCACCGCGACGGTGCAGACCGCGATCGGCGTCAGCCGCTATGCCACTCAGTTCGCCAGCCCGGCGCTGCTGGCCGCCGCCCTCGCCCCGGGGCGTCCGGGCCGGCGCTGGGCCGCCGCCGCGCTGCTGACGGGGTCGGCGCTGGCCGACTGGATCACGTTGCGCCCGCGGCTCGACCCGGTGCGATTCGTGCTCGCGCGCGTCGCCGATCAGGTCAGCTACGGCGCCGGGGTGTGGGCGTCCGCGTGGCGGGGGCGCAGCGTCGCCGCGCTGCAGCCGAAACTGCTCAGGTGAGCTGGTTCGAGTCGGTCGCCGAGGCGCAGCGGCGGGCCAAGAGACGGCTGCCCGCGCCCGTCTACGCCGCTCTCGTCGCCGGCAGCGAGCACGGCGTCACGACAGCCGGCAACGTCGCGGCGTTCGACGAGTTCGGCTTCGCGCCGCACGTCGTCGGCTTGCCGGCCGAACGCCGCCAGGGCGCCACGGTGATGGGCCAGGCGATCGCCCTGCCGGTGATCTTGTCGCCGGTGGGCGTGCAGGCCGTCCACCCTGACGGCGAGGTGGCCGTCGCGCGCGCCGCCGCCGCGCGCGGAACCGCCATGGGCCTCAGCGAGTTCGCGAGCCGTCCGCTGACCGAGGTCGTCGCGGTTCACCCGCAGGTGTTCTTCCAGACCCACTGGAGCGACCGGCGCGAGGAGTTGCTGCAGCGCGCGCAGGCGGCGCGGGAACAGGGCGCGGTCGGCTTGATCTTGACGCTCGACTGGTCGTTCTCCCACGGACGCGACTGGGGCAGCCCTCGCCTGCCGGAGCGGCTCGGGGCCCGGGAGTTGCTGCGCCTCGCGCCGGCCGCGCTGAGCCGACCCGGCTGGCTGTACGACTACGCGCGGGCCGGACGCCGACCCGACCTGCGGGTGCCCAACCGGTCAGGCAACCCGACCTTCTTCGCGGCCTACACGGACTGGTCGCAGGTGACTCCACCGACCTGGTCCGATCTGGCCTGGATCGGCGAGCGCTTCGACGGTCCCTTGATGATCAAGGGAATCTCGCGGGTTGACGACGCCCGCCGGGCGGTCGATGTCGGGGCGACCGCGATCTCGGTGTCCAACCACGGCGGCAACAACCTCGACACCACGCCGGCCGCCCTGCGCTCGTTGCCGTCCATCGCCGCCGCGGTTGGCGACCAGATCGAGGTGTTGCTGGACGGGGGAGTGCGGCGCGGCAGTGATGTCGTGAAGGCGCTGGCCCTCGGCGCCCGGGCGGTGATGATCGGCCGCGCCTACCTCTGGGGGCTGGCCGCCGACGGCCAGGCCGGCGTCGAGAACGTCCTCGACATCCTGCGCGGCGGCATCGACTCGACGCTGCTCGGCCTGGGCCATTCCTCGATCGACCAGCTGTCGCCCGAGGACCTCGTCCCGCTCAGCCGGCTCAGACGTCCAAGCTCAGGGTGAAGGTCGGCTTGGGGGCCGTGTCGGGCAGGTGATGCGACGGGTCGAGGCGGCGAATCGCGGTGCCGGTGGCGAAGAACTCCGTCGCATGTTCGCCCCAGACGTGATTGAGCACCGCGACGTTGACGCCGACGATGCCGCTGGCTCGGCTCTGGGCCGCCTCGGCCTGCATGCGCGAGAGGGCCAACTCCCGGGCCTCGTAGATGCCCTGGGTGAAGATCACCATCTCCTGGTTGGTGCCGGCCTGGCGCAACGACTGCATCGCACTCTGATGGGCGATGTGATAGACGCAGGTGCCCAGCACGAAGGCCACGGAACCGATCCCGCGGCCAGGACGCGATAGAAGTCCTGAGCCGAGAGATCGGAGGAGAACGGCCGCCCGTCCGGGGCTCGGTGGGCGCCTTCTCCGGCGAGGGCGCGCACGGCGGTTCCGGTCGCGACGAACTCCAGGACGTCCTGGCCCCACACGTAGCTCTGGATTCGCAGGTTGACGCCCACGACGCCGTCGGCGTTGAGCTGCTCGGCCTCGGCCTGCATCCGGTTCATCGCCAACTCGCGCGCCGAGTACATCGCCTGCGTCAGCATGCCCAGTTCCTGGTTCTGTCCCCACCGGGCCACCTGCAGGCCGATGTGATAGATCGAGGACCCCACGACGAACCCGAGCGGCTCGAAGCCGGCCTCGTTCAGGAGCACGTACTCCGACACCGACAGATCCGAGGTGAACAGACCGGCGGGCGACGCGCCGGCGGTCGCCGCGAGCCGGCCGCTGGCCGCGGACGGCTCCCAGTTCGCGCCGGGATCGGTACCCGCGCCGGTCTTGCCGAACATCGCCATGATGGATCTCCTCGTTGCGTCGGGCCGTTGCGGCGGACCTTACCCATCGAACGTGATCGTCGGCGGTGAGCGCGGCCCAACCGCGGTTCGATCACCCTGCGCGATCAAGTGGTCATTGTGCGAAGTTGATTGTGGTGTTATGTTGATGTCAGGTTCAGCCAAGTCCTGGGGGATACGGCACGCACGCCGTCGCTGCTCAGTTGGTGCGGTAGCGCACGATTCCCGGCAGGCAGCCCGATGCACACTCCCGAGCTTTCTTCAGGCAAGACTTTCCGCTACGCGGTGCCAGTCAGCGCCCTAGCAATCATCGTGATCGCGCTGAGCATGTTGCGCGACGCCCACCCCGCGGCCGCCTCGACCCCGGTGGGTCTCGGTACGGCTGCCAGCTTCGCGGTGATCGCCGGGTCGACCGTGACCAACACCGGTCCGTCGACCATCAGCGGTGACGTCGGGGTCAGTAGCGGCAGTTCGATCACCGGCTTCCCGCCGGGCCAGGTCCTCGCGCCCTCGACGCAACACATCGCCGACGCCGTCGCGATCGGTGCCCAGAACGACGTCACCACCGCCTACAACACCGCGGCCGGCGAGACTCCGGTGACGTCCGTCGCGACCGAACTGGCCGGCACCACCCTGCAGCCGGGCATCTACGCCCCGGGCGGTGTATTGACTCTCAACGGCACGGTCACGCTCGACAACTCGACCGACCCCAACGCCCTGTTCGTCTTCCAGTCGGCGAGCACGTTGATCACCGGCTCGGGCAGCGTGGTCGCCTTCACCGACAGCGCCCACCCCGACTGCAACGTCTACTGGCAGGTCAGTAGCTCGGCCACGCTAGGCACCGGCACCGCGTTCGCCGGCACCATCCTGGCCGGCGATTCGATCACGGCCCAGACCGGCGCCACGGTCATCGGACGGCTTCTTGCCGGCACCGGAGCCGTCACGCTCGACACCAACACGATCACGATTCCGCTCTGCACCACGCCGACCACACCGGCCAGCACGCCGACCACCCCGGCCAGCACGCCGACCACCCCGGCTACCACGCCGACCACCCCGGCCACCACACCGAGCACCCCAGCCACCACACCGCCCGTCAACGGAGTGATCGCCGCCTCGAGCGGCGCCGGTGCGGGCGGAGCGGGCGCTGGTGCGGGCGGCGGTGGCGCGGGTACTGGCAACGGTTCCGCCAATGGCGCCGCGGTCAATCTGCTGGCCAGCGGGGGGACCGAAGCCAACGGCACCGGTCTCACCAGCGTGACCCTTGCCTCGACCGGGACGAACGACGAGTTCCTGGTGATCATGGGAAGCCTCGCCCTTGTAGTCGGCGCTGCCGGCCTCTTGTTCGGACGCCGATTCGTGCCGGCCGCGCACCGTCGCTGACCGGCCGGCCCGCGATGGTGAATGGACCGTGAACAGCGTGCAAACGCTGGTCCCCACGGTCGGGACGGCGCCCAGCAGCTGTCTACCATCGCGGGGTGTTTCGACGCCGATCGACGGTCGCGGCTCTCGCGGCGGTGGCGGCGCTCGGTGCCTGTAGCCAGCTGAGCGGGTGCGGTCATTCGCCCGCCGTCAAGGCGGAGGCGGCCCCGCCCTCGGTCGAGATCTCGATCAGCCACTGCGGCCTGGGCTGGACACAACCGAAGCCCGGGCAGCAGACGTTCGTGCTGCGCAACACCGACTCCCGAGAGGGCGAGGCGTTACTGACCGACGCCAAGTCGGGCGGCGTCTACGCCACGGTCGACGACATCGCGGCCGGGCGCCACCGCGAACCTGAGCGTCGATCTCGGCTCGGGCAGCTACGCGTTCCGGTGCGCGATGGAGGACGAGAGCGTCGTCGTCGGCCCGACGATCATCGTTCCGGGTACGGCCAAGGGCGCCGCTCCCGCCGTGCCAGCCGGTCAGCCAGGGGGACTTGGTCGCCGTCACGAAGCAGTATCAGGCCTACGTCACCGGCGCATTGCCCGGCCTGATCGCGCAGACCACGGCGCTGGCCGCGCGACGTCGCCGCGGCGGTGACCTGGCCAAGGCCCGGGCCGACTGGCTGACCGCGCACCTGAGCTACGAGCGTCTCGGCGCGGCCTACGGCGCGTTCGGTGACGCCGACGGCGCGATCAACGGGACGGCGGACGGCCTGCCCGACGGGGTGACCGACGACGGCTTCACCGGCTTCCACCGCCTCGAGTACGGCCTGTGGAACGGGCAGGCCGCCGCGACGCTGGTGCCCATCGCCCAGCAGTTGATCACTGACGTGTCGCGGCCTGCAGGCCGACCTTCGCCCAGGCCGAGATCGACCCACTCGAATTGTCCATCCGCGCCCACGAGATCACCGAGAACGCCCTGCAGTTCGAGCTGACCGCGCAGACCGACTACGGCAGTCACTCGAACCTGGCGACCGCGCGGGCGAATCTGGACGGGACGACCGAGGTCTTGACGATCTTGCAGCCGCTCATCGAGCCGCGCTACCCCCAGTCCGCCGAGCTGCAGACCTGGCTGACTCGCACCGAGGCCGATCTGGCACCCGCTGCTCGGAACACCGCGTGCACGTCGCTGACCACCGCGCAGCACGAGCGGATCGACTCCGATTTCAGCGAACTGGCCGAGCTTCTCGCGCCCCTGGCGTCAATCCTCGAACCACGGCGGGCGTCATGACCATCGATCGCCGCCGCTTCCTGGGCGGGTCGGCCGCCGTGCTCGGCGCTGCCGGTCTCGTCGCCGGTGGAGTGCGCGCCGACGCGGCCACCCCGGTGCCGAGTGCGACGCCGAGCACGCCGGTGGCGGCGTCCTTCCACGGCGCGCATCAGGCCGGCATCGCCGAACTGCCCGCAGGCCCGCGCCGCGTTCGTCGCCTTCGACCTGACCACGGCGAATCGCGGCGAGCTGACCGACCTGCTGCACACGCTGACCGAACGGGCGCGGTTCCTGACGACGGGCGGGACGCCGCCCAACCTGGGCATCTCGGCGCCGCCGTCGGATTCCGGGATCCTCGGGCCCGACCGTCGCGCGCCGGCAACCTGACGCGTCACCGCCGGCCCTGGGCGCGTCCGCCTTCGACGACCGGTTCGGCCTGGCCGACCGCAAGCCGACCCGGTTGCGGCCGATGGACGTCTTCCCCAACGACGACCTCGACCGCGCCCAGTCGCGACGGCGACCTGCTGCTGCAGATCCGGCGCCGACGAGACCGACACCGTCCTGCACGCCGTCCGCGACCTGGCCCGGCACACTCGCGGTGGCATGCAGGTGCGCTGGCGGATGGACGGCTTCATCGAGCGCCCCGCGCCCGTCCGGCGCGCCGCGCAACCTGCTGGGCTTCAAGGACGGCACCGCCAACCCGGACTCCGGCCGAGACTCGACGACCTGGTCTGGGTCAAGGCCGGGCAGGGCGAGCCGGCCTGGGCCACCGGCGGCAGCTACCACGTCGTGCGGCTCGATCCGGATGCTGAGTCGAGTTCTGGGACCGCGTCTCGATCGAGCGAGCAGGAGCAGATGATCGGCCGCCGTCGCGACACCGGCGCGCCGCTCACCGGATCGGCCGAGACCGACACTCCTGACTACGTCAACGATCCCGATCGGGTCGGCGATCCCGCTCGACCGCCCACATTCGGGTCGCCAACCCGCGCACGACCGCCGCCAACTCCAGCCGAATCCTGCGCCGCGCCTACAACTACGACAGCGGCACCGACACCAACGGCAACCTCGACATGGGCCTGATCTTCACCTGCTTCCAGCAGGATCTCGACCGCCAGTTCGTCGCCGTCCAGAAGCGGCTGGCCGACGAGCCGCTGGTCGACTACATCTCGCCGTTCGGCGGCGGTTACTTCTTCGCGTTGCCTGGCGTCACCGACGGCAACGACTGGTACGGGCGCGCCCTGCTCGCGTGATCCGATCCGTTCACTGCTGTTCATTCCCGGTTCACTTCGATGCCCAGCTATGGAGGGCGTAGGCGACAAGCGTGAGCGGCGTAGGAATCTCAGCTGAGAGGACCAGCACTCGTGCGCATCCGAGCTACGCGCCGACGGCTGCTGACGACAGCCGTGGCCATCACCGCCGCCGCTGCCAGCATCGTCGCCTTCGACAGCGCGACATCTGACGCCAAGACCCACCCGAAGCCGATCATCGTCCACCAGGCGCTGACGCCCGATCAAGCACCTCGTCGTGATCTTCGACGAGAACATCTCGTTCGACCACTACTTCGGCACCTACCCGAACGCGACCAACACCGACGGCGACGACGTTCACCGCGGCCAAGGACACCCCCAAGGCGAACAGCTCGTGACCCAGGACGCTGCTGACGCAGCAACCCGAACGTGTTCAACCCGACGCGCCTCGACGTCGTCGCAGGCGCTCACCTGCGACCAGAACCACAACTACCTGCCCGAGCAGAAGGCCGCAGGACAACGGCCAGAACGACAAGTACGTCCAGAACACCGACACCGACGTCTGCACCGGTGAGCCGATCATCTACGGAGCGCCCGGTCTCGGCATGGACTACTACGACGGCAACACCGTCACCGCGCTGTGGAACTACGCGCAGCAGTACTCGCTGAGCGACAACTCCTACGACTCGAACTTCGGGCCGTCCACACCGGGCGCGATCAACCTGATCTCGGGCCAGACGAACGGCTTCCAGGCGGTCACCTCGGTGACGCACACGCCGACGACCGACTCCTACGCCGTCGTCGATCCCGAACTCGAAGGGCGTCGGCACGGTCATCAACGACCCCGACCCGGCCTACGACGACTGCGCCGACAGCAACCACACGTCGACGAACAACCTGGCCGCGGCCACCGGCCAGAACATCGGTGACCTGCTGAACAAGGACGGCGTGACGTGGGGCTGGTTCCAGGGCGGCTTCGCGCCGACCAAGGCCTACGCGGGCGCCGGCACCTACGCGACCTGCGGGGCAACGCACCAGAACGTCGGCGGTAACTCCTCGGCCGACTACAGCGCCCACCACAACCCCTTCGAGTACTACGCCTCGACGTCCAACCCGCACCACCTGCCGCCGTCCTCGGTGCAGGCGATCGGGCACACCGACCAGGCCAACCACGAGTACGACCTGACCAACTTCAGCCAGGCGCTGGCGGCCAACAACCTGCCGTCGGTCAGCTTCCTGAAGGCGCCTGAGTACCAGGACGGACACGCGGGCTACTCCGACCCGATCGACGAGCAGCACTTCCTGGTCTCGACGATCAACTCGCTGCAGAAGTCGAAGGACTGGTCGAGCACCGCGGTCGTCATCGCCTATGACGACTCGGACGGCTGGTACGACCACGTGGCCTCGCCGATCTCCAACGGCGGCGGAAGCGATGCGGCCTACAACACCGGCGCCTGCCTGACGACGTCGTCGGTCATCGCCGGCCAGGCCGACCGTTGCGGTCCCGGCCCGCGCCTGCCGCTGCTGGTCATCTCGCCCTGGGCCAAGACGAACTTCGTCGACCACACCCAGACCGAGCAGGCCTCGGTGCTCAAGTTCATCGAGCAGAACTGGTGGACCGGCGGCATCGGCGGCGGGTCGTACGACCAGCGCGCCGGCTCGCTGCTGAACATGCTGACCCTGCGCTACAACGACAAGCAGGTGCTGCTCAACCAGGACGGCTCGGTGGAGTCGGTGAAGCGGATCAACTAGCCCCGATTGTGTACGGGCCCGGCCGAACTGGCCGGGCCCGTTCCCAATTCCGTCCCTGGGTCGTCTACGCCATCCCACCGCGCCGAGTGGCCGATTTTGCGCCGAGTGGTCGCCAATTCGCGGCCACTCGCGCCGAAAGTGACCACTCGCCCTGGTGGGCTGTCGGCTAGACCTTGGTGGCGCCGGCGTCGACGGGCAGCGCGACGCCAGTGATCAACCGCGAGGCATCCGAGGCGAGGAACAGCACCGCCTCGGAGATGTCGCGCGGCTGGGCGATCGACGGCTTGTGCAGCAATTGCTTGAAGCTGTCCATGAACTGCGGGTGCTCGTCGAAGAGCTGCTGGGCGATCGGCGGGGTCGTGCCCATGTGCGTGTCGACGCCCCACGGGTGCACCGTGTTGACGCGGATCTGGTGCTCGGCGAGCTCGATCGCCGCACCCTTCATCAACCCGACCAGCCCGTGCTTGCTGGCCGAGTAGTGAGTCAGGCCGGGCAGCGCCTTGAGGCCGGCGACCGAGCTCGTGATCACGATCGAGCCGCCACCGCCCTGCTCGACCATGATCGGGGCGGTCGCCTTGATCGTGTTGAAGACACCGGTCAGGTTGATGTCGATCGTGTCCTGCCAGAGGTGCTCGGAGATGTCGAGGAAGCCCGACCAGGTCGTGACGCCCGCGTTCGCCACGACGATGTCGAGGCGGCCGAACTCGTCGACGCCCTCGCGCACCGCCTCACGCAGGCCGGCCAGGTCGCGCACGTCGATCTCGCGGGCCAGGATGCGGCCGTCGAGGTCTTCGACCAGCTTGACGGTCTCGGCCAGGTCGGCCGGGGTGGCCGGGTCGTAGGCCTCGTCGCTGACCCGTTTGCACGCGTCGATGGCGATGATCGACGCGCCTTGCTCGGCCAGCACGATCGCGTGGCTGCGTCCCTGCCCGCGCGCCGCGCCGGTGATGAACGCGACCTTGCCGTCGAGGGTGCCCATACTCGCTCCTGTCCAAAGTCCAACCAACCGGTTGTTAGTTTGCCCTACCGCGTCAGCCGGCGAGAAGACCCCCGTCGACCGACAGGGTGTGGCCGCTGGTGAACGACGACTCGTCCGAGCAGAGGAACAGCACGGCATCGGTCACCTCGTCGGTTCGACCGAAGCGGCCGAACAGGCTGTAGAGCTTGAGCAGCGCCTGCTCGTCGGCGCCGCGCTGAGCGATCGCGTCGCGCAGCATGTCGGTCTCGATCGCTCCCGGGGCCACGGCGTTGACCCGGATACCGAAGCGGGTGTATTCGACCGCGGCCGTGCGGGTCAGCGCGACCACGCCGGCCTTGCTCGCGTTGTAGGCGCTCTGCGTCTTCTGCGGCTTGAACGAGTTGGTCGAGGCGAAGTTGACGATCGAGCCGCCGCCCCGCTCGCGCATCGCGCGGATCTCGTACTTCAGGCACAGGAAGATCGAGCGCAGGTTCACGGCGATCACCCGATCGAACACGTCGACTTCGGCGTCGGCGATGAAGTCCTTCTCGATCTCGATGCCGGCGGCGTTGACGGCCAGGTCGAGCCCGCCGTATTCGGCGACCGCGATCTCGACCATCGCCGCGACGGCGGCTTCGTTCGACACGTCGGTCCGGACGAAGCGAGCCGTGCCGCCGGCGCCGAGTGATCTCGCGCACCGCGTCCTCGCCCCGGTCGGTGGCGATGTCAGCGAGGACGACCGATGCCCCGGCAGCCGCGAGGGCGACCGCCGCGCTTCGTCCCATGCCGTTGCCGCCACCGGTCACGACGGCGACCCGGCCGGTGAAATCGTGGCGGCTCATCCGGTCGACCGGGCCGGGAGGTGGGCGGCCGCGTGCTGCCCGGCGAGGAAGCCGAAGACCATGGCCGGTCCGAGCGTGCCGCCGGCGCCGCCGTAGGTCATGCCCATCGCCGAGGCCATCACGTTGCCGGCCGCGTACAGGCCGCCGATGCGGTTGCCGTCGACGTCGATGACCTGGCCGTTGGTGTCGGTGCGCGGGCCGCCCTTGGTGCCGAGCGCACCCGAGTAGACCGGCACCGCGTAGAACGGCGCGGTGTCGAGCGGCCCGATCGTCGACTGCGGGGTGTCGCCCAGCTTCGGGTCGCCCCACCAACGGTCGTTGCGGGCCCGGCCCCGTCCGAAGTCGGCGTCCTCGCCGGCGACCGCCTGCTCGTTCCAGCGCGAGATGGTGGCCTCGAGGGCTTCCGGCGGCACGTCGATCTTGGCGGCCAGTTCGGCCACCGACGGGTGCTTCGATGATCCACTCGGGCGTCGGTTTGCCGCGCTGCGACTTGAAGCGGGCCAGCCCGTACTGGGACAGGTAGTGGTCGTCGAAGATCATCCAGGCCGGGTGGTTGAGGTACTCGAAGGTCGTCACGTCGAGGACGTGGAAGGCCGCGCCGAGCGCGTTGTAGTTCGCCGCCTCGTTGGTGAAGCGGTTGCCGTGGCGGTTGACCATGATGCAGTGCGGACGGGTGCGCTCGCCGTTCACCTGCCAGGCGACCGTTCCCTTGCCCTCCACCGGGACGTCGATGATCGGCACCCACCAGGCCTCGCGCATGTTGCCGAGGTCGGCGCCGATGCGCATCGCCATGCGCAGCCCGTCGCCGGTGTTGGTCGGCACCGACGCCGAGCGCACGAGCGGTCCGCGGATGAAGCTGCGCACCAGGTCGGCGTCCCATTCGAACCCGCCCGTGGCCAGGACAACCGCGCCCGCGCCGACCTGCGAGCCGTCCTCGAATCGGACGCCCGTCACCCGTCCGTCCTCGGTGATCAACGACAGGGCGCGCATGCCGGTGTGCGGCTCGATGCCACGATCGAGGCAGCCCCGCAGCAGCGCGCCGATCAGCGCCTGGCCGGTGCCGCGCTCGTCCCGGATCTGGCGGCGGGCGATCTCGTCACGGGGCACGCCCTGCGGCGCGCCGCGGCCGAGCGCGGTCTCGCTCATGGCGATGTTTCCCGACAGCTGCGGGCCCGACCGACACCCGATCGGCCCAGTCGCCGAGGTCGGCGAACGGATAGAGCGGAGTCTCGAGCGAACGGCCGCCGTGCGGCTTGGCTCCCGGCTGCTCGGAGTGATAGTCGGGGAAATCCTCGATGATCTTGAAGCTGACCGGGGTGTTCGCCTCGAGCCAGGTGACCAACTCGGGGCCGGTCTCGAGCAGGGCCGTGGCCAGCTCGGCGTCGATCAAGCCCTGCGAGAGTGACATCAGGTAGGTCAGCGCCTCCTCGGTGCTGTCGGCGATGTCGAGCTCGGCCATGTGCGGGTTGTTCGGGATCCAGACCATGCCGCCCGACCAGGCGCTGGTGCCGCCGACGGAATCGGCCTTCTCGTACACGCCGACCGTCGCGCCGCCGGCCGAGGCTCGCAGAGCGGCGGTCAGGGCCGCGGCTCCGCTGCCGAGTACCACCACGTCGTAGCTGTCGGTCATCGCTGTCTCCCGGGTCGACTACGGGTTATGCAACTGTTGTTATACGACGCCGTCAAGGTGTCTCGTGTCACTTGTTGTACAACAACCGCTACTCTTGCGCGGTGCCTCGCTTCGTCGATCATGATCAGCGCCGTGGGTTCGTCACCGAAGTGGCGGCCGAACTCGTCGCCGCGAGCGGCGTCGAGTCACTGACCGTGCGGCGGGTTGCGGCCGCGGCCGGTTTCAGCACCACCGTCGTCAGCCACTACTTCGAGGACAAGCGCGATCTGCTGCGCTCGACCTTCCGCGCGGCCGCCCGGCGCTCGAGCCAGCAGTTCGAGGCGGCCGCCCGCGCCGACGGGCACACCATCTCGTCCTGCCTCGAGGCGCTGCTGCCGCTCGACGACGCCACTCGCCGCGACTGGAAGTTGTTCCTCGCGTTCTGGGCGATGGCGGCCAGTGACGACGAGCTCAACGCCGAGCACCGGCATCGGCTGCGGACCGCCCGCAACCGAATCCAGCGGGTGCTGAGCGAAGATCACGCCGCGACTGGTCGCGATCTGAAGGCCACCGCCAGCAGCCTGCTGACCTCGGTGCACGGCATCGCCTCGCAGGCCATGTTCGACCCCGAGTACTGGACGCCCCGGCGTCAGGTCGACGAACTGCGCTTCGCGCTCGCGGCCACCGGGCCCCGCTGATCCGCGGTCGATCGCCCCGGCCGACGGGGAATCGACCGCCGATCGATCAGACGGGCGGGCCGGGCGGCGGAGGCGGCGTGAAACCACCCGCCGGCGGTGCGTTGAACGTCGCGGCCGGGGGCGGGTTGAAGCCGGCCGCCGGAGCCGCTGGCGGCGTGTAACCGGCGGCCGGAGGGGCGTCAGCGGCCGGAGTGCCGGTCGCACCGACGCCGGCCCGGGCTGCATCGATCGCGTTGAGCGCCGCGACCACCCCGTCGCGGCTGCCGCCGTGGCGCTGCTCCTCGTAGAACGCCCGTCCGAGGTTGCGGAACAGAACGTCCTCGCTCGTCTTCGTGGCCTGGTACTCCTGCACCTTGGCCTGTCCCTGGGCGGCGGCCTGCTGGGCCGAGGCGGCGGCCTTGGCGGCGGCGTCCTTGGCCTTGTCCATGAATCCCATGTCGAGCCCTTCTGGCTGGTCAGCTCACCGTAGCGACAGCGGCCCACCGGCAACAATGGTGCAGCGAAGATCACCCGGATGGGAGGCTGGGCGTATGACGGATCGATTGCGGGAGTTGCTCGCCGTGGCCTCGACGACCCTCTTCGACATCGACCACGACGGCAACCTGCTCGTCGGCAACGACGGCTCCGGCACCACTCAGCTCGTCGAGATCACCGCCGACGGTGAGTGGCATCAGCTGACGAACTTCGCCGAGCCGTGCTCCGGTCGCTACGTCAAGGGGCTGCGCGGCGTGATCGTGTCGGCCGACGACGGGGGCACCGAGCGCGCCCAGTTGTGGCTGCTCTCGATCGAGGACCGCGGCATCGGTGCGCTCGTGCAGGACCCGAAGCTACATCCACACGCTGCTCGACGTCCAGCCCGACCGGATCGTGTACTCGACGAACCGACGCAACGGCGTCGACTTCGACGTCATCGTCCACACGTTGTCGACCGGCGAGGAACGCGTCGTCTGGGACGTCGGCGGCTCGTTCGAGGACGCCGTCTTCTCCCCGGACGGGCGCTGGGCGGTGCTCCAGCGCATGACGCTGCTGCCCGCGTCGTCCGAGCTGCTCCTGATCGACCTCGACTCCGGCACGTTCCTCGGCATGACCAACGACGAGCGGGTCGGCGAGTGGACCAATCCCCGCTGGATCGGCAACGAGGCGGTCATGGCATCGACCGATGCGCTCAGCGACCGCGTCGCGCTGCTGCGCTACGACCTCGCCACCAGCGAGTGGAGCGACGTCGTGGCCTTCCCGGCGCACGACGCGTACGGCTGGCCCTCGCCGGACGGCCGGCGGCTGGCGGTCGTCCGCTCCGGCGATGGCGTGGACGAGCTGCTCATCGCCGATCTCGACGGGGGTGATGCCTTGACGGTCCCGATGCCGGGGCCGGGGGTGATCACGTATCGCTCGCCGCTCGTGTGGTCGCCTGACTCGAGCCGGCTCGGATTCACGTTCAGCTCGCCGGTCACGCCCCCCGCGGTGCTGGTGTGGTCGCCCGAGGACGGGCTGGTGCAGCGGACGGCTCTTCCCGGCGGCCTGGACGACCTCGTGGTGCCCGAGTCGACGACCGTCCCCGCCCCCGACGGCGAGGAGATCCCCGCCTTCGTGTTCACGCCGCCCAACGCGGACGGCTCGGCGGTGATCGTCGTGCACGGCGGTCCCGAGTCGATGGCGATGCGCAACTGGAACCCGGTGATCGCCGCGCTGACGCTCGACCGGCACATCGTCGTGGTCCCCAACGTCCGCGGATCGTCGGGCTACGGACGGCGGTGGATGTCGATGGACGACGTCGAGAAGCGGCTCGACTCGGTGGCCGATCTTGCCGCGATCCACAAGTGGTTGCCGATGCTGGGCGCCGACAAGCGGCGGGCCGCGCTCTACGGCGGGTCGTACGGCGGCTACATGGTGCTGGCCGGGCTGGCGTTCCAGCCCACTCTCTGGGCGGCCGGCGTCGACATCGTCGGCATGTCCTCGTTGGTGACGTTCCTCGAAAACACCTCGGCCTACCGTCGGGCCTACCGCGAACGCGAGTACGGCCGCCTGGACGCCGACCGGGCCGTGCTGGAACAGGCCTCGCCCCTACGCGCGATCAGTGACGTCCGGGCGCCGCTGCTCGTGATCCACGGGGCGAACGATCCGCGTGTGCCGTTGTCTGAAGCCGAACAGGTGGTCGCAGCGGTCCGCGCGCGGGGGTTCGACTGCCCGCTTCTGGTCTATCCCGACGAGGGGCACGGGCTCGCCAAGCGGGCCAACAAGCTCGATGCCTACCCGCAGGTGCTCGAGTTCCTCGGGCGGCACCTGCACCGCCGGCGCTAGGTGTCACACAGCTAGGCGCGCGCCGCGATCGCCTCGATCAGGTCAGGGCCGATCGGACGGTCGACGAAGATCAGCCTTATGGCATCGGGGTCTTCGTTGCCGGCGTCCGGTCCGCGCCACACCGGTTCGAGCCCGGCCCGCAGCGCCACCGCCTTCGACGCCGCGTTCTCTTCGAGCAGATAGGCGACGATCGGCAGCAGCGGACGCAGCCGTTTCGCCGAGGCGAGGGCGGCCGTGACGAGCTCGCCCGCGTACCCCTGGCCCTGGGCGGCGGGCGCGAACCGGTAGTAGAGGTTCCACCACTCGCCGGCCGCCGCCGCCCGCAGACTGCACCCGCCCATTCCGACGAACCGGCCGTCGGCGCGGGCGGCCCAGTAGCTCAGGCCGACCGCGGTCCATTCGCGCTCGCGCGTCGAGATCATCCGCTCGCTCTGGGCCCGATTGACGTGCCGGCCGGACGGCATGTGCAGCCAGACTTCGGGATCGGCGTGCAGGGTGTAGACCTCGTCCAGGTCAGCCGCGCTCACCGCATCGAGGCTGAGGCGCTTCGTCCGAAGGTGTTCGTCCACGCACGGATCCTGGCACGTCCGGCAGAATGCGTCTGCGTGATCACCGAACTGGCGAAGGCTGAGCTTCATCTGCACATCGAAGGGACCCTCGAGCCCGAGCTGGCATTTCGCCTGGCCGCCCGCAATCGCGTGACGTTGCCGCACGCCGACGTCGACGCGTTGGCCGGCGCCTATCAGTTCGCCGATCTGTCGTCGTTCCTGGCCCTTTACTACGACTGCATGGCCGTCTTGCGCACCGCCGAGGACTTCTACGAGCTGGCCGACGCCTATTTCGCTCGGGCGCACGCGGACGGCGTCGTGCACGCCGAGATCTTCTTCGACCCGCAAGCGCACCTGAGCCGCGGCGTCGCCCTGTCCGAGGTGATGGACGGCCTCGACCGGGCCGCCCGCGACGCGCCCGCACGGCACGGCCTCACGGTCTTGATCATCGCCTGCTTCCTGCGCGATCTCGGTCCGGACGCCGCGCTGCGGACGCTCGATGCACTGGGCCCGTTCGCCGATGCGCTCGTCGGGGTCGGCCTCGATTCGGCCGAGGTCGGGCACCCGCCGGCGGCGTTTCGCGAGGTCTTCGACACGGCGGCCTCGATGGGCTTGCGCAAGGTCGCGCACGCGGGTGAGGAAGGCCCGCCCGAGTACGTCTGGCAGGCCATCGACGTCCTGGGTGTCGAGCGCGTCGATCACGGTATCCGGTGCGTCGAGGACGCCGCGCTCCTGCGGCGGCTGGCCGGCGACCGCATTCCGATCACGGTCTGCCCGCTGTCCAACGTACGGCTGCGATGCGTCGACGACCTCGCCGACCACCCGCTGCCGGCGCTGCTGGACGCCGGCCTGGTGGTCACGATCAACTCCGACGACCCGGCCTATTTCGGGGGCTACATCGGCGACAACTACCGGGCCGTCCGAGATGCGCTGCGGTTGACGGCGGACGAACTGGGCGCGCTGGCGGCCAACTCGATCGCCGCGTCGTTTCGCTGACTCGTTCCGCTCACTCGGTGCGCTGATCCGGTCCGCTGATCCGGTCCGGTGATTCGTCAGCGCGTCGACCACTCGTCTTCCACGATGGCGAAGATCAGCTCGTCGGTCCACTCGCCTTTGAACCACTCGTTGCGGACGAGATGAGCCTCGAGCCGCATCCCGAGGCGAGTGGCCAGGCGGGCCGACGGCTCGTTGCGGGCATCGAGGCGGGCGACGACGCGATGCAGCCCGAGATCGTCGAAGGCCAGCGCGAGCATCGCCGCGCAGGCCTCGGTCGCATAGCCGTGCCCGTGAACGGCGGGGTCGAAGACGTACCCGATCTCCCCGGACCGGTGCCGGCGCGAATGGAAGAACAACACGACATCGCCGATGAGCCGGCCGTCGAGTTCGGCGCCGAGGGTCAGCGCTCCACCCTCCGCGATGATCGCTCTGGACGCGAGGTTCCCGCCGTCGAGCCGTTCGCGCAGCACCTCGGGCGTCATCGGCTCGAAGGGCAGGTACCGGCAGACGTCGGATCGTCCGCGATAGACCAGCAGGGCGTCGACGTCGTCGAGCGTCAATGGCCGCAGCCGCAGACGGGTGGTGACGACCGGGTAGTCCGGATGCAGTTCCACCGGGCCTCCTATTGATCGAGCAGCAGCACGGCCCAGCCGTCCGCGTCGAGCTCGGACCGGCGGGTCAGTCCGGCCCGTACGGCGACCGCGATGGCGGCGCTGTTGGTTGGACGGGTCTCGACGAGCACCGGCCATTCCGGTCGAACCTCGGCCGCGGCGCCGATCGCCGCGAGCGCCAGTTCGGTGGCCAGGCCCCGGCCGGTCTGGTGCGGGAACAGCTGGTAATACAGGTTCCAGCAGTCCTGACCGAGCCAGCGCTTGGGTTGGACGCCGCCGAATCCGGCCACGGTGCCATCGAGGTACGCGCACCAGTAGCCGAGGCCCTCCGTGGTCCACGCCTGGGCGAACGTCGCCAGGTAGCCGGCACACGCGACCGGGTCAGCCGGCGGCCGGGGCGGGTCTTCGAGCCGGCGCAGGTGGGTCTGGAGGTCCACGTACGCATCGAGCTGGTCGACACCGATCGGGCGCAGGACCAGACGCGCGGTGGATCTTTCGGCCGCCGGCACGCGTCGAAGTTACCGTCTCCCATTTCTGAAGACGTGAGTTTTGTGTAAGGTATCGTCAGCTGCGACGGGGCGCGACCAAGCCTGATGGACCCAGGAGCGCCCATGTCCTACGACTTCTCCCACCCGCCCAACTCCTCGCGAGCCGGGGGCCGGCACGCCCTGGCCGAGCACGCACTGCCCCAGTCGCTCGACTATCCGCCGCCGCCGGACCGGCCGTCCCCGGCAATCTGGCGGTTGGTGTCCGGCGGGTTGGTCGTCGGCGACTATCCCGAGGCGCAGCTGTTGGCGTGGGTCGCCACTCGCCAGCTGCGACCTGACGACCTGGTCTGGCGGCCCGGGCTGGTCGGGTACGTGCCGATTCACTCCGTACTGCCGTTCGGTCCGTACTTCCTGGGTGGCACCAACCCGATCTATGGCGAGGCGTTGGGTGACAGCGCGGCCATTCGCTGGCTTCTGCCGGTGGGACGCTCACCGTGGGCCATCGCTGCCGGGTATCTCGGTCTGTTCTCGATCCTCGGCGTGTTCGCCCCGTTCGCCATCGTCGCGGGGATCCTCGGCATCCGTCAGATCAAACGGAACCCGCAACAACACGGCATGGGACGAGCGATCTTCGGCATCACGGCTGGCTCCTTCGTGCTCGTCCTGATCGCCGTGGCTTTGGTGGCTCGCTGACCTTCCGGAGCTTCTAATGGCTGACTCCGCGTGGGCTCTCGCCTAGGTCAACTTCGGCATCGACGACGGAGTCGGATGGGTTCTCGGGTGCCGCTTCCGGCGTGCGTTCGCTGGGTGTCTGGCTGAGGCGGCTCTGGATTGTGCTCCGTTGGTTCACGCGGTGTGGGTTCACGCGCTGTGGGTTCACGCGCGGCTGGTTCGGCGCCGCGGGTTCAAGATCAAGAGAAATGCGTCGCTTCGTAAGGGAGATCAACAGGGCGCACACTCGCGTGGCCGGCTCGGTACGCCGCGCGTTTGACTTGAAGCGCTTCAGGTTTCTCATACTCGTGGAGTGACAAAGGGTCTGACGATCGCCGAAGCGGTCGCCCGCTGCGGCCTACCCGAGAGCACGCTGCGCTACTGGGAACGGATCGGTCTGGTCCGGCCGGTCGCCCGCGACGAATCGAGCGGTCATCGCCGCTACGGCGAGGATGAGGTGACACTGCTCGAGACGTTGGCGAATCTGCGAGCGGTCGGGCTCAGCATCGAGGACATGCGGGCCTACCTGCGTCAGCACGAACTCGGCGATGCCGCCGCCGCCGAGCAGCGGGCGTTGTTCCAGGCCCATTCCGAGCGGCTGGCCGCCGAGATGGCGAATCTCGAGCTTCGCCAGCGCTACCTGGAGCTGAAGGTCGAGTACTGGACGCGCTCGCGAGGCCGGAGATCTCGACGCCGCCGCGGCTGTGGCGGCCGAGCTGCACCCCATCATCCGAAGGATCAACCCACGAGAGCAGGAATCATGACCGAGCGCATCACGTCGCCGTTCGACTTCTACAGCACCGCCGCCGACGTGGTCGCCGACGCCGATCTGCACGGTCGGCGCGCCATCGTCACGGGCGCCGCCAGCGGGATAGGCGTCGAGACGGCTCGAGCCCTGGCCTCGGCGGGGGCGACAGTGCTGATCGCCGCGCGCAACCTCGACGCCGCTGACGCAGGTCGCTCGACGAGATCCGCAACGACACGGGCAATGCCGATGTCGAGATCGCTCAACTCGACCTGATGGATCGCGCGTCGGTCGACCGCCTGGCTTCCGACTACGACGGGCCGCTGCACATCCTGATCGACAACGCGGGTGTGATGGCCGTTCCCGAGTTGACGGTTGAGCCCCGAGGGCCACGAGGTGCAGTTCGCCACCAATCACCTCGGTCATTTCCGTCTGGCCCAGGGACTGTTGCCGGCGCTGCGTGCCGCCGGTGGCGCCCGGGTCGTGTCGGTGAGTTCGCGCGCCCATCTGAACTCGCCCGTGGTCTTCGACGACATCGACTTCGCGCGGCGCCCGTACGACGCCGCGCTGGCCTATGCGCAGTCGAAGACGGCGAACGTCCTGTTCGCGGTCGCGGCCAATCAGCCGATGGGCGGCGGACGGAATCATCGCCAATGCGCTGCATCCCGGTGCGATCGCCGATTCGAACCTGTCGCGCTACTACGACCCCGCCGTGCTGCAGCGACTGCGGGACTCGGGCAAGTACACCTACAAGTCGCTGCAGCAGGGGGCGGCCACGAGCGTGTTCGTCGGCACCTCGCCCCTCGCCGGCACGGGCGGGCGCTACTTCGAGAACTGCCAGGAGGCCGTCGTGGACGACCCGAGCGCCGCCGGCGTGGACGCGGCCGGGGTGGCCGCGTGGGCGCTCGATCCCGAGGCGGCCGAGCGGTTGTGGTCGGTGTCGGAAAGATGATGGCCTAGGGCGCTTCGACTGCCGAGATCCGGTACTTGCGCACGTCGGCGTCGAGGATCTCGGGTAGTTCGCCGTCGCCGGGCAGCGCGCGGAACGCGGCCAGTGACTCGTCCGACTCCCATCGCTCGAAGATGTTGATCCGATCCGACTCGACCGCGCTTTACGGATCGAGCCCAGTTGGGTAGGCCCATCGTATGGCTGATCCGGTAGTGCATTTCGAGATCATCGGCGCGGATCCGTCCGGGCTGCGCGGCTACTACGGCGAGTTGTTCGGTTGGCAGTTCGACACCAGCGGACTGGTGTCGGACGAGGTGTCGAAACCCGACGACTACGGCTTCGTCGAGCCCACCGGCGCCGGTATTCCCGGTGGGATCGGCGGTGGTCCGCACTACCCCAGCCACACGCTGTTCTACGTCAGCGTCGACGACGTCGAGTCGACGTTGCAGCGCGCTGAGAGCCTCGGCGGCCACCGCCGGCTCGGGCCGGCGCGAGCGTCGTCGGGCCTGGTGGTAGGTCAGTTCACCGACCCCGAAGGCAACCTCGTCGGCGTCGCGGCGCTGCCCTAAGCCGCAGCCGGTTCGGCCGGGAGGTCGGCCGACTCGGGCGCCTCCTCCTGGCGTCCGCGGCGCAGGCCGAGGATGGCGACGACCGCGGCGGCCGCCATGATCCCGGCCATCACGTAGAGCACGGTCTGAGTCGCGTGCGCGAAGTCCTGCCGGAAGAAGTTCGGGATCGACGGGGTGCTGCCACCGCCCCCGCCGTTCTGCGACTGCTGCGCGAGTGTCTTGGCTTCGTGGGCGGCGGCGGAACTCGGGAGCCCCTTGGCGATCAGCGACGTCTTCAGGTGCGACTCGAACACACTGACCGAGATCGTCCCGAGGATGGCCAGGCCGAGGCTCGCGGCGTAGTTGCGCACGGTCTGGGTGATGCCGGTCGCCTCGCCGTAGGACAGCCGTGACGCCCGGTTGACCGCGTCGGTGCTGGCCGGGCCGACCATCATCCCCATGCCGGCGCCGGCCAGGATGATGTACCACTCCTGGGAGCTGAAGTGCAGGTCGGTGACCTTCTGCGCCCAGAGGTAGAAGCCGACCGCGGCGAGCGACGCAGCCCAACACCACCGGCCGCTTCGCGCCGCCCTTGTCGAGCATGCGGCCGCCGACCTGGGCGGCGATGGCGAAGCCGATGAAGAAGAACAACAGGAAGATCCCGGCCTCGGACGCGTCGTCGCCGAGGCTGATCTGGGCGTACTCGCTGGCGAAGAAGAACACCGGGACGAACACCAGCATCGTGATGCCGAGCATGATGTTCTCGACCAGGAACGCTCGGTTGCCGAAGATGCTCACCTTGATCAACGGCGACTCCGTGCGCTGCTCGACGCGGTAGAAGACGACCAGCAGCACGAGTCCGGCGGCGATGCAGAGCCCGGTTCCCGGGATTGTGCCAGCCCCAGATGCTCGACTGCTGGAAGCCGAACACGCTCAGCGCGACGCCGGCCGCGATCAAGGCCAGGCCGCGGTAGTCCATCCGGCCCGGTGCCCGCGTCGACACCGGCTTGGAGATCATGATCAGCACCAGCGCGATGATCGCGATCGGGATGTTGACCCAGAAGATCGCGCGCCACGTCCATTGCGTCAGGTAGCCGCCGAGGATCGGGCCCACGGCGGTCAGGCCGCCCGCGATGCCGAAGAAGGCCGCCAACGCCCGTCCCCGCTCGCGCAGCGGGTAGGTGTTGACGACGATGGCCAGCGCGGCCGGGTACATGATCGCGCCGCCTGCGCCCTGAAGGACCCGGAAGAAGACCAGCCACGCCTCGGCCAGGCTGCCCTTGGGCGTGGCCCCGCACAGCGCCGACGCCACGGCGAACAGCACGACGCCGAGCACGACCATCTTGCGGTGCCCGACGGTGTCGGCGAGCCGGCCGCCGAAGGCGAACAGCGCCGCCAGCGAGAGCAGGTAGGCATTGACGCCCCACTGCACCCCGGTGCTACTGAGGCCGAGCTCGTGCTGGATGTTGGGCGCCGCGATCGAGACGATCGTCTGGTCGATGAACGTCATCGCGACCGCGAAGATCATCGCGACCAGGACGAGCGTCTTGGGGGATTGGGGAGCGGACATCGCTCAGCTCATCTCATGCAATTGCGGGTCGGCGAGCTGAGCATAGGAGCCGAAGCGCTCGCCGCGTAAGGCCGATATGCGAATCGGCGGCCACTAAAATCGATCGTGGCTACCGGCCGCGCATCCTCCTGTCGTAGCGGCGGACGAAGATCATCAGCACGAGCGTGATCAACAGTCCGAACGAGATGATCCAGCCCAGCACCTGGCCCAGCGTCGTCACGGAAGGGTCGCCCGGGGCTGGGTGATAGGTCACCTGTGCGTGAACCGTGAACACGAACGCGACAACGTCGGCGGCACCGAGAATCGCGCACCACTGCAAGAACCGTGACGACAACCCGACCCCCAGCCAGCATCAGTTAGACGGTCGAAGTATCTCCGCGCGATCGGATTTGCCGAAGTGGTCGCCAATCGATTCTCAGTGATCGAGCACCGCCAAAAAAGCCTCCCGCATCGCCTGATGAAGCAACATCGGAGAAACGAGCGGCGCCGCCACTTGCCTTGGAGGGCTCGTACTGCTCTAAGCTAGTGACCGGTTGCACTAACAACAGCGGAAGCGCCCAGTCGGGAGCCGAAACTGTGACCGGTTGTCTTACGCCTCTCCGGGCACATCAGTTCCGGGTTGTGGTTGAACTCCCGGAAGTGACCGATGACAGGACGCAGCACGGTGCGGCGCCTGCTCAGCAAGGAGAACGGTATGGCAACGCAGGGCACAGTGAAGTGGTTCAACAGTGAGAAGGGCTTCGGCTTCATCTCCCCGGACGGTGGCGGCGCAGATGTGTTCGTCCACTTCTCGGCGATTCAGGCTGACGGCTACCGCAGCCTGGACGAGAACCAGCGCGTCGAGTTCGACGTCGCTCAGGGCCAGAAGGGCCCGCAGGCGGAGAACGTTCGCCCGGTCTGATCTGCAGACACACGGTGGGCCCGGCCGATTCGGCCGGGCCCAACGCAATTCCGGAGCAGTCAGCTGACGGGCATGTCGAAGGTCAGGGCGACGCCGGACGCCCGCAGGTCGGCCCGGTAGTCGACCAGCAGCTGCATCGCCGCCGCGTCGATGTCGGTCACGGCGCCGAGGTCGAGCATGATGTCGCTGATGCCGTGCCGAACGAGGTGGTCGACGATCGTCTCGACCAAGTCCTCAGCGGCACCGAACAGCGGGCCGCTGGCCCGAGCCACTCGTCGGGCGGCATCGCCGGTCACAGTGACGGTGAAGCGGCGGTGTGAGGTGTCTTCTGTCGCGGTCAATGCGGGAATCCCAGCGTCCGCACCGGATTCGTTCGTGGCGTGCTGCCGACTGATCCATCCGATTGGCGCGGACTGCGTCTTCAACCGCATTTCACAGTTTAGGCCAGGAGCACAGGGTCGACAACCGGCGAATATGTTCGAGGCTCACGCAATTGCCGCTGCGGCGGCGCGCCCGGCGATCCGCCCGGAGAACAGGCAACCGCCCAGGAAGGTGCCCTCCAGCGATCGGTAGCCGTGCATGCCGCCGCCGCCGAAACCGGCCGCCTCGCCGGCCGCGTAGAGCCCGGGAACGACGGCGCCGCCCTGCCTCAGCGCGCGGGCCTCGAGGTCGGTCTCGAGGCCGCCCAGCGTCTTGCGCGTCAAGATCGACAACCGCACGGCGATCATCGGACCGGCCTTCGGATCGGTGATCTTGTGAGGCGTCGCCACGCGCACGATCTTGTCGGCCGGGTAGCTGCGGGCTTGGCGAAGCGCCATCACCTGAAGGTCCTTCGTGTAGGTGTTATCGAGCTCGCGGTCACGCGCTATCACCTCGCGGCGCACGGTGTCGGCATCGAGCAGCGGAGACTCGGTGACCGCATTCATCTTGACGATCAAGTCGTCCAGGGTGTCGGCCTGGACGAAGTCGATCCCACGGTCGAGGAAGGCCTGCACCGGTGCCGGGACGTCCGATCGGGCCCGGTCGATCACCAGCCGGACGCTCTTGCCGGTCAGGTCGGGATTCTGTTCCTGACCCGACAGGCCGAACTCCTTGCCGATGATCTTCCGGTCGAGCACGAACCAGGTGTGTTCGTAGCCCGTCGTCATGATGTGCTCGAGGGTGCCGAGGGTGTCGAAGCCCGGGAACAGTGGCACCGGCAGTCGTTTGCCCACCGCGTCGAGCCAGATCGACGACGGACCCGGCAGGATGCGGATGCCGTGGTTCGTCCACACCGGGTCGTAGTTGTGGATGCCCTCGACGTAGTGCCACATGCGGTCGGGATTGATGAGATTGGCGCCGGCCCGCTGGGCGATGTCGATCATGCGACCGTCGACGAAGTCGGGCACGCCCGCGATCATCTTCTTCGGAGCGCTGCCCATCCGGGCCGGCCAGTTCTTGCGGACGAGATCGAAGTTGCCGCCGATGCCCCCCGACGTCACGATCACGGCCTGCGCGTGCAGCTCGAAGTCCCCGGTCTCGACGCGCGATGACGGAGCCGACCGCGGCACGTTGCTGTACTCGAGGACGCGTCCGCGGACGCCGTCGACGGTGCCGCCGGTGGTCAGTAACTCGTCGACTCGATGGCGGAAGGCGAGCGTCACGAGGCCGCGATCGACGCCCTCGCGCACTCTTCGTTCGAACGGAGCGACGATGCCCGGTCCGGTTCCCCACGTGATGTGGAAGCGCGGCACCGAGTTGCCGTGACCGGTCGCGAGATAGCCGCCGCGTTCGGCCCAGCCGACGACGGGGAACCACCGCACGCCCATGTCGTGCAGCCAGGATCGCTTCTCGCCGGCCGCGAAGTCGAGATAGGCCTCGGCCCACCGCTGCGGCCAGTGATCCTCGTCGCGGTCGAAGTCGGCGGAGCCGTACCAGTCCTGCGCGGCCAGCTCGGCGGAGTCCTTGATCCCCATCCGGCGCTGCTCGGGCGAATCCACGAAGAACAGGCCACCGAACGACCAGTACGCCTGGCCACCGAGGGACTGTTCAGGTTCCTGGTCGAGCAGGATCACCCGCTTGCCCGCATCGACGAGTTCCGCCGTCGCGGTGAGGCCGGCCAACCCGGCGCCGATCACGATGACGTCGGCGTCGGTGCTCATGCGGTCAACCTAACGCGTGAACGGATGAAGCAAGCGATGGAAGTTGATGCCGTAGCCCCAACCGAAGGTCTTGGGGGTGAACAGGCGGTCGTCGTCGGGATTCCAGGCTCGGCTCTTCCATCGGGTGACGGTGGGCTTGCTGAAATCGACCGGCAGCCCGGCGCGCTTCTTCTCGGGTGGACGGGAATCGCTCATGCGTCGGTGATACCCGCGACGGTGGCCTCGTATTCGCCTACAGCGTCTTGCCGCGCAGCGGAGCCAGCGCCCGCGCCAACATCTCGGCCTCGGCCAGGGACGCCTTGGCCGCATCGACCATGATCTCGTTCGGCTCGATGACGCCGTCCTTCAGGAACGAGTGGACGAAGGGCACGGCCACCGCTGTCGACACCACGTGCGCCCCGACCGCGTTGAGCGGCGCCCGGAAGGCGGCCGCCGCGCGCGTGCCGGCTGACACGCCGCCGTAGCTGGCCAGGATCACCGGCTTGTGGGTCCACTCCTGGTTCAGGTAGTCGAGCGCGTTCTTGGTGGCTGCATTGAAGCTGAAGTTGTACTCGGGCATGACGAACGCGATCGCGTCGGCCGCGTCGACCGTCGCGCTCCAGCGTTTGGTGTGCTCGTGCTGGTAGTCGCGAAAGCGCGGGTGTTTCGGCTCGTCCATCATCGGCAGGTCGATCTCGGCGAGGTCGGCGACCTCGACCTCGAACGTCGCAAGGTCGCGGGCCTCGCGCTCGAACCACTGCGCCACCGGTAGGCCTATCCGGCCGGGGCGGGTACTTCCGATGATGATCAGCAGGCGGGGTCGGGTCACCCGGTCGAGTCTATTGAGCGACGCATCGGCACGTGCGGGATGCCGTCCTCGATGTAGCCGGGACCACTGCGGCGAAAACCGAAGCGCTCGTACCACTTCTCCAGGTGTGCTTGCGCGTGCAGTTCGATGTCGCGTCCCGGAAGTTGCTCGATGGCGGCCTGCATCAACGCGCCCGCCACTCCGGAGCCGCGGTGGTCGGCGGCGGTGGCGACCCGGCCGATGCGCGCGTTGCCACCCGTCTCCTCGAGCACCCGCAGCGTCGCGACGACCGTCCCACTGTCCGTGGCCCACAGCAGGATCGCGCCGGGCTCGAGGTCGCGGCCGTCGAGTTCGGGATAGACGCAGTCCTGCTCGACCACGAACACGTCGACCCGCAACTTCAGGATCGAGTAGAGGACGTCGGGGGCCAGGTGCCGCACCGGCGCGGCGTGCAACTCGATCATGCCGACGACCCTAGTTGCGCACCCGGACGGGAGACGGCGGGACGAACCGGTTGCCCGCGAGCAGCGCACCGGCCTGCTTGACCCGGCGCAGCACCGGCGACACCTCCACCTGCTGCACGCCGTCCAGCGCGCCGACCTTGGTCGTGACGAAGTCGTAGAGCTCGTCGATGTCGCGGCAGATCACCGAGACCGACAGATTGGCCCGGCCGGTGACGGCGGCCGCGTAGGGAACCTCGCGATGGGCCGCGATCGCGGCGCCGGCCGCGGCGAGGTGGGCGGGTGCGACGGTCAGCCAGAGCGTGGCGCTGGTTCCGAACCCCATCGCCTCACCGACCACGTCGACGTCGAGATAGACGGTGCCCGCCGCCTGCAGCGTCGCCAGCCGCCGGGCGACCCGGTTCTCGCTCCATCCGGTCGCCGCGGCCAGCACAGCGAAGCTGGCCCGGCCGTCCTGGCCGAGGACGTCCAGCATCACCTCGTCGCCGGGGCGCAGCGCGACCGGTTCGGACGGTGCCGGCACCGGCTCGGCGAGCAGCGCCTGCTGGACCGGCTCGAGCTGATCGTCGGGGTCGATCCAGTCGTCGGCCAGCCCGCCCCGGAACTGGTGCAGGGTGGCATGCGTCGTGAACGACAGCACCTGGCTGGTGTTGGGCAACTGTGAGAGCAGGAGGTCGTCGCGGGCCTGGCGGCTCGTGGAGCGGATCAGGCACGACACCTCGGACCCGCCCGCACTCACCGTCACCCAGCCGACGTCGTCGCGGCGGGCCAACGCCTCGGCCAGGGCGACCGTCGCGTTCGGTCGGCACTGCAGCCGCACGCCCCAGAGTGTCTGCCCCAACCGGCGCGGATCGACCAACCCGATGACGCGGACGATGCCGTCGGCCCGCAGCCGGCGGTACCGCCGGGCCGCGGTCTGCTCCGAGACGCGCACCGCGGCGGCGATCCGGCTGAACGACGCGCGCGGTGAAAGCTGCAGAGCGTGGATGATCTGCCGATCCGTCCGGTCGGTGATGGCGGATTCCACGCTTTGCAAGGAGCTCATGGCAGAAATCTACGCGAAAGTGAAACTGCGTGGACTCTTGTCAGTACCGCGCGCGACAGTGTGCTCATGCGTAAATGGCTTCCACTGATCGCCGTGTGCCTCGGCACCTTCATGCTGCTGGTCGATGTCACGATCGTGAACGTCGCCCTGCCCGACATGGCCAAGAGCCTGAAGACGTCGTTCTCGTCGCTGCAGTGGGTGGTCGACGCCTACGCCCTGGCGCTGGCCGCGCTCGTCCTGGGCGCCGGTTCGATCTCCGATCGCATCGGGCACCGCACCGCCTTCGCGGCCGGTCTCGCGCTGTTCGCCGTCTCGTCGTTCGTGTGCGGAATCGCGCCGAACGCCGATGTGCTCATTGCCGCCCGTGTCGTGCAGGGGGTCGGCGGAGCGGCGATGTTCGCGACGACCTTCGCGCTGCTCAACAGCTCCTACCAAGGGCGTGATCGCGGTACTGCGTACGGAATGTGGGGGGCCATCGCCGGCGCGTCCTCGGCGGTCGGACCCGTGCTCGGCGGGCTCCTCACCGAGGGCATCAGCTGGCGCTGGATCTTCTTCGTCAACCTGCCGGTGAGCGTGCTGGCCATCGCGATGTGCCTGACGGTCTTCAAGGCCGACGATCACATCTCGTCCAACGTCCGCATCGACATCGCCGGCATGATCACGTTCACCGCGTCGGCCGGCCTCATCACCTATGGGTTCATCCGGGCCAGCGACGACGGCTGGGGTTCGGCCGGGACGCTGGGCACCCTGCTGGCCGGCGTCGTCGTGCTGGCGCTGTTCGCCGCGATCGAGGCCCGATCCGACCATCCGATGCTCGACCTGGCGTTGCTGCGCAACCGTTCGTTCGCGGGCGTGTTGCTCGCGGCGCTGGTCCTCAACTTCGCCGCGTTCTCCTACCTCACCTACACCTCTATCTGGTTGCAGTCGGTGCTGGGCCTGTCGCCGATCGAGGCCGGCCTCACCGGCGTGCCGCTCTCGGTCGCGGTGTTCGTGGTCTCGGCGGGCGTCGGACGGTTCGTCCACAGCGTCCGTCCCGGGCCCATGATCGGCGGCGGTCTGATCGTGATCGGGGTGGGTGGCCTGCTGGCGCTGGCGTTCGTGCACGGCTCGGCCGGGTGGGCCGCGCTCGTGCCCGCCTACGTCGCGGTGGGCGCCGGCACCGGTCTGGCGATGCCGACCCTCAGCTCCACGGCCATGTCCGCGGTGCCGGTGCAGCGCGGCGGCATGGCGGCCGGAGCGGTGAACACGATGCGGCAGCTCGGCTACGCGTTCGGCATCGCCCTGCTCGGCAGCGTCTTCTCGGCCCGCGCGCAATCGGTGTTCGCCGATCACGGGGCGCAGCCGTCCGGGCGGCTGGCCACCCAGCTCGCCGGTGGGCAGGCGCCCGTCGTCCTGGCCCGGACTCCCGCCGCCGGGCGATCAGCGCTCGACCACCTCCTGCACGTCGCGTCGATCGCCGGCCTGCAGGGCACTTTCCTGGTCGCCGGCATCGCGGGAATCCTGGCCGGACTGGTCGTGCTGGTCATGGTGCGACCACCCCGCGCCGCGACCGCGTCCACCGACCGGTCCAGCGACCCGGCGAGCGGCGCATCGGCGGTCGCAGCCACCCACTGACCGCGCGTTCACACCGTGCCGACCTTGAGGCGGCTCTCACCGCTTACACTCGTTTTGAACAGCTCGTGAAGCCGTTCACAAACTTGCCGATCGACCGAACCCAGGCGATCGCGACCACGGTGACGGAGTGGGGGCGCAGTGAGTCAGGCAACGGACGCAGTGGTCGACGAAGCGTCCCGACCGGCCTCCGAACCCGTGGACGCCAACCGGTACGACGCTGATGTCATCGTCGTCGGCAGCGGTCCCTCGGGCAGCAGCGCCGCCTACTGGCTGGCCACCGCCGGCTTGGACGTCCTCGTCCTCGAGAAGACGAGCTTCCCCCGCGAGAAGGTGTGCGGCGACGGGTTGACGCCGCGGGGAACCCGCGCGCTCGTCGACATGGGTATCGACGTCAGCGAAGAGGCCGGCTGGCTGCACAACAAGGGCTTGCGGGTCATCGGCGGCGGCCAGCGACTGCACCTCGACTGGCCCGAGCTGACCAGCTTCCCGGCGTACGGGCTCGTGCGTCCCCGCGCCGACCTCGACGCGATGCTGGCCAACCAGGCTGTGAAGGCCGGCGCCCGGCTGCACGAGAACACCACCGTCGGCGAGCCGATCCTCGACGCGTCCGGCGCGGTCCGGGGCGTCGAGGCAGTCACCGGCCCCGACAAGACCCCGGTCAGCTATCGCGCCCCGGTCGTGCTGAGCTGCGACGGCGTGAGCGGCAAGCTGGCCCAGCGGCTGGGCCTGCACCGCAACGACAAGCGACCGATGGGCGTGGCCGTGCGGCGCTACTACGACAGCCCGCGCACCCACGACGACTACCTCGAGAGCTGGCTCGAACTCTGGGACGGCCCGCCCGGAGCCGACCACGCCAACCTGCTTCCCGGTTACGGCTGGATCTTCGGCATGGGCGACGGCACGGTCAACGTCGGCCTCGGGGTCCTCAACACGAGCGCCGGCTTCCAGAAGACCGACTACCGCAAGCTCCTGACGACCTGGCTGGACGGCACGCCCGAGGAGTGGGGCCTGCGCGAAGAGAACGCCACCTGCCCCACCCGCGGCGCCGGCCTCCCGATGGGGTTCAACCGCACTCCGCATTACGCCAACGGCGTCCTGCTCGTCGGGGATTCCGGCGGTTCGGTCAACCCGTTCAATGGCGAGGGCATCCCGTACGCCATCGAGTCGGGCAAGTTCGCGGCCGAGGCCGTCGTGCAGGCCCTCGCTCGCCCCGAGGGTCCGCAACGCGAACGGGCTCTGCAGGCCTACCCGGCGCGGATGGCCCAGGAGTGGGGTGCCTACTACCGCCTGGGCGGCGTCTTCGTGAAGCTGATCGGCAACCCGGCGGTCATGCGGGCCTGCACCCGACATGGCCTGCCGCACCCGGGCCTGATGCGCTTCGTCCTCAAGCTGATGGCCAATCTGAGCGATCCGCACGACGGCGACGCGTCCGACCGGCTGATCTCGGTGTTGACCAAGCTCACTCCCGCGGTCCGTTAGGCATGCCTCACCTCTGACCATGCCCGCCAACCAACTAACCTGCACATCGAAGCAGTAGCAAGCGAACCACCAGCAGAAACTCAGCAGAAGGGAGCGCTACACGTGCTCGCGCCGTACCTGCCGATCGTGTTGCTGTTCCTGCTCGCCCTGGCCTTTGCCGGTTTCTCGGTCACCATCGCGCCCTTCACCGGGCCGAAGCGGTTCAACCGGGCCAAGCTGGACTTCTACGAGTGCGGCATCGAGCCGACGCCGCAACCGGTCGGGCCGAACCGCTTCCCGATCAAGTACTTCCTGACGGCGATGCTGTTCATCGTCTTCGACATCGAGATCATCTTCTTGTATCCCTACGCCATCGCCAACAACCAGCTGGGCCTGTTCGGCCTGGTCGAGATGATCCTGTTCATCGTCACCGTGTTCGTCGCCTACGCCTACGTCTGGCGCCGCGGCGGACTGGATTGGGACTAGAGGTTCGCATGGGATTAGAGGAGAAGCTTCCCGACGGCGTCCTGCTGGCCTCGGTCGAGAAGCTGGTGAACTGGACGCGCAAGTCGTCGTTGTGGCCGGCGACCTTCGGCCTGGCCTGCTGCGCGATCGAGATGATGACGTTCGGCGCCCCGCGATACGACTCGGCCCGGTTCGGCATGGAGGTGTTCCGCCCCTCGCCGCGTCAGGCCGACCTGATGATCGTCGCCGGCCGGGTCAGCCAGAAGATGGCTCCGGTCCTGCGCCAGATCTACGACCAGATGCCCGAGCCGAAGTGGGTGCTCGCGATGGGCGTCTGCGCCAGTTCCGGCGGAATGTTCAACAACTACGCGATCGTCCAGGGCGTCGATCACGTCGTCCCGGTCGACATGTACCTGCCCGGTTGTCCGCCCCGTCCCGAGATGTTGATCGACGCCGTGCTCAAGCTGCACCACAAGATCATGAACGAGCCCTCGGGCCCGAAGCGCGCCGCCAAGCTCGAAGACCAGAAGGTCGAGCTGATCCCCTCCAGCCAGCGATTCGCCCGGTGACTCGGTGACGACTCCTCCCTCTCCGAGCAACCTGCCCGACCACAACGTCGAGCAGGTCGATCAGCCGGCGGCCCAGGCCCAGCCCGTCACGGCCGCGGCCGGTGAGAACGCCTACGGCGTCGAGCACCGCGGCATGTTCGGCGTTCCCGGCACGGGCGACACCTCGGGCTTCGGTGGCCTGGTCACCGAGCCCTGGACGCCCCGTGAGGCCGAACGGCCCTACGGCGGCTACTTCGACCAGGTCGTGGACGCCTTCATCGCCGCCTACCCGCGTGCCGGCGAGGCGATCACCGCCACCGTGGTCGATCGCGGCGAGCTCACCCTGCACATCGAGAAGTCGCACATCGCCCGGGTCGCCAAGGTCTTTCGGGATGATCCGTCGCTGCGATTCGAGCTCCTCTCGAGCGTCTCGGGCGTCGACTACCTGCACACCGAGAAGCGGCTGCACGCGGTCTATCACCTCACCTCGATGACCTATCGCTGGCGCATCCGCCTCGAGGTGTCGACCAGCGTCGAGGACGCGCACATCCCATCGGTCACGGCGATCTATCCGACGGCCGACTGGCAAGAGCGCGAGTGCTACGACATGTTCGGGATCATCTTCGACGGGCACCCCGCGCTCACCCGCATCCTGATGCCCGACGACTGGGAGGGCTTCCCGCAGCGCAAGGACTACCCGCTGGGCGGGATCCCCGTGCAGTACAAGGGTGCGACGATTCCGCCGCCGGACGAAAGGCGGGCTTATCGATGAGCGCGTGCGCGACATGGCAGCACGGGGTTGAGCGGTAATGGCTACTGGCAAAACGGGCAAGAAGTACAGCCCCTCGCGGCCGACCACCGAGGGCCGCGTCTACACCGTCACCGGCGGGGACTGGGACGCCGTCATCGGCGGCGACCCGATCGGCGAAGAGCGCATCGTGCTCAACATGGGGCCTCAGCACCCCTCGACGCACGGCGTACTGCGCCTCGTCCTCGAGCTCGAGGGCGAGACGGTCACCGACTGCCGACCGATCATCGGCTACCTGCACACCGGCATCGAGAAGAACGTCGAGTTCCGCACCTGGACGCAGGGCGTCACCTTCCTGACCCGCGCCGATTACGTCGCCCCGTTCTCGAACGAGGCCGTCTACTGCCTGGGCGTCGAGAAGCTGCTGGGCATCGAGGTGCCGGCTCGGGCGAACCTGATCCGGATGCTGCTGCTCGAGATGAACCGGGTCAGTTCGCACTGGGTGTGGCTGGCCACCGGCGGTATGGAACTCGGCGCGCTGACGGCCATGACCAACGGCTTCCGCGCCCGTGAGCGGTGCCTCGACATGTTCGAGATGATCACCGGCCTGCGCATGAACCACGCCTTCATCCGTCCGGGTGGTGTCGCGCAGGATCTGCCCGAGGATGCGATGCCCAAGCTGCGCGACTGGCTCGTCGAGCAGAAGAAGGAACTCGTCGGGCTCGACAAGCTGCTGCGTAACCAGCCGATCTGGATCCAGCGCCTGAAGGACGTCGGCTGGATCGGCGTCGAGGGCTGCATCGCCCTGGGCGTCACCGGCCCGATCCTGCGCGCGGCCGGCCTGCCGTGGGATCTGCGCAAGACCGAGCCGTACATGGGTTACGAGACGTTCGACTTCGAGGTGCCGACCGACGACCGCGGCGACTGCTGGTCACGCTTCGTCGTCAAGGTCGCCGAGATGTGGGAGTCGCTCAAGATCGTCGAGCAGGTGCTCGACCGCCTCGAGCCCGGCCCGGTGATGGTCGACGACCCGAAGATCGGCTGGCCGGCGAAGCTGTCGATCGGCCCGGACGGCATGGGCAACTCGCTCGAGCACGTTCAGAAGATCATGAACACCTCGATGGAGTCGCTGATCCACCACTTCAAGCTGGTCACCGAGGGCTTCCGCGTACCGGCCGGACAGGTCTACACGACCGTCGAGTCGCCCAAGGGCGAACTCGGCGCGCACGTCGTCAGCGACGGCGGCACCCGGCCGTTCCGCGTGCACCTGCGCGAACCCAGCTTCATCAACCTGCAGTCCACGGCCGCGCTGGCCGTCGGCGGCCTGGTCGCCGACGTCATCGCCGCGGTCGCCTCGATCGACCCGGTCATGGGAGGAGTCGACCGATGAGCGTGCCCTTTGGTTCCACTCCTGGTGGGGCGCGGCCGGACAATTTCCGGACGACGCTGCTGCAGCTCGATCGTCCGGGCGATCCGTCGGTGTTCTCCGAGCAGACGCGGGCGGACGCGCTCGAGATCATCGCCCGCTATCCGGCCGGCCAGTCTCGGTCGGCCCTGCTGCCGATGCTGCATCTCGTCCAGTCCGAGCAGGGCTACGTCACGCCCGATGGCATCGCGTTCTGCGCCGACGTCCTCGGCATCACCAAGGCCCAGGTCGCGGCGGTCGCCACGTTCTACACGATGTACAAGCGCAAGCCGACCGGCGAGTACCTCGTCAGCGTCTGTACGAACACGCTGTGCGGCCTGCTCGGCGGCGACGAGATCTACAAGACGCTGTCCGAGACGCTCGGCGTCGGCATGAACGAAACCACCGAGGACGGCAAGATCACCCTCGAGCACGCCGAATGCCTGGCCGCCTGTGACTACGCGCCGATCGTCACGGTCAACTACGAGTTCTTCGACAACCAGACCACCGAGTCGGCCAGTGGGCTGGTCGAGCAGTTGCGGGCCGGCGAACGCCCGCTGCCTTCACGGGGCGCACCGCTGTGCTCGTTCAAGCAGATCGAGCGCCAGATCGCCGGCTTCTTCGACGACGAGACACTCGCCCTCGAGTCCAACAGCACCGGGTTCGGCACCGAGGCCGGGGTGCGGCTGGCCACTCAGCGCGGCGACACCGCCCCGTCCTACGCCAACACGTCCGCCGGGAGCCCGACCACCGAGACCACACCGGCCGCAGAGCAGCGGCCGACCAGCGCGCACGACGCCCCGCTCAAGACCGCCGAATCCGACCCGGCGAACGAGGCACCTCCAGCCGGCCAGAAGGGCACAGGTTCCTGACGTGCTGACCCCAGTCCTCACCAAGCGCTTCGGCACCGACCAGCCTTGGAAGATCGCCAACTACGAGCGCCTCGACGGCTACGCCGGCCTGCGCAAGGCGATCACCATGACGCCCGACGAAGTCATCTCGATCGTCAAGGATTCCAACCTGCGCGGACGCGGGGGAGCGGGCTTCCCCACCGGCATGAAGTGGCAGTTCATCCCGCAGGACGACGGCAAGCCGCACTACGTCGTGATCAACGCCGACGAGGGCGAGCCCGGCACCTGCCGGGATCTGCCGCTGATGATGAACGATCCGCACTCGATGATCGAGGGCATCATCATCGCCTGCTACGCGGTGCGGGCCGAGCACGCCTTCGTCTACATCCGCGGCGAGGCGATCCACGCCATCCGCCGGGTGACCGGGGCCGTCCGTGAGGCTTACGCCAAGGGCTACCTCGGCGACGACATCCTCGGCTCCGGCCTCAACTGCGCCATCACCGTGCACGGTGGTGCCGGCGCCTACATCTGCGGCGAAGAAACGGCTCTGCTCGACTCCCTCGAGGGCAAGCGCGGTCAGCCGCGGCTCAAGCCGCCGTTCCCGGCGACCAACGGCGTCTACGACGCGCCGACGGTGGTCAACAACGTCGGCACCCTGGCCAGCGTCCCGTCGATCATCTTGGGCGGCGCCGCCTGGTACAAGGAACTCGGCCCCGAGGGCTCGCCGGGCACGTCGATCTTCTCGCTGTCCGGGCGGATCAAGAACCCCGGCCAGTACGAGGCGCCGATGGGCACCACACTGCGCGAGCTGATCGAGCTCGCCGGCGGCATGAGCCGGGGCAAGGACCTGAAGTTCTGGACGCCCGGCGGGGCGTCGTGCCCGCTGCTCACCAAGCCGAACACCTCGACCTGCCGCTGGACTTCGACTCGGTCGCCAAGGCCGGGTCGATGAACGGCACGTCCGCGGTGATGATCTTCGACGAGGACGACAGCGTCGTGCAGGCCGTCCTGAAGTGGACCGAGTTCTACGAGCACGAGTCGTGCGGCAAGTGCACGCCGTGCCGCGAGGGCAACTACTGGACGGCGCAGATCCTCGAGCGGATCCTGCACGGGCACGGCACCGAAGAAGACCTCGACACCCTGCTCGACACCTGCGACAACATCCTCGGGCGCTCGTTCTGCGCGCTCGGCGACGGTGCGACGAGCTGCATCTCCTCGTCGATCAAGTACTTCCGCGACGATTACCTCGCGTTGATCAACAAGCCCGCTCTGGCAGGAGTTTCTGCATGACGTCTGTCGAGAACGCACCGCCCAAGGAAGATCTCGTCACCGTCACCATCGACGGCTTCGAGATCTCGGTGCCGAAGGGGACGTTGCTGATCCGCGCGGCCGAACAACTCGGCATCCAGATCCCGCGCTTCTGCGATCACCCGCTGCTCGACCCGGCCGGCGCGTGCCGCCAGTGCCTCGTCGAGGTCACCGACATGGGCAACGGCCGAGGCATGCCCAAGCCGGCCGCGTCGTGCACGACGACGGTCATGCCCGGCATGGTGATCAAGACGCAGCTGACCTCGCCGGTGGCCGACAAGGCCCAGCAGGGTGTCATGGAGCTGCTGCTGATCAACCATCCCCTCGACTGCCCCATCTGCGACAAGGGCGGCGAGTGCCCACTGCAGAACCAGGCGATGAGCAACGGCCGGGCCGAGTCCCGCTTCCACGACATCAAGCGGACGTTCGAGAAGCCGGTCGCGATCTCGTCCAACGTGCTGCTCGACCGTGAGCGGTGCGTGCTGTGCCAGCGCTGCACCCGATTCTCGGACCAGATCGCGGGCGACCCGTTCATCGACCTGCTCGAGCGCGGGGCCCAGCAGCAGATCGGCATCTCCGACGACACCCCGTTCCAGTCCTACTTCTCCGGTAACACCGTCCAGATCTGCCCGGTCGGCGCCCTGACGAGCGCCTCGTACCGGTTCCGGTCGCGTCCGTTCGACCTGATGAGCACGCCGACGACCTGCGAGCACTGCTCGTCGGGTTGTTCGCTGCGGGCCGACTGGCGGCGCGGCAAGATCACCCGGCGGCTGGCCGGAGACTCGCCCGAGGTCAACCAGGAGTGGAACTGCGACAAGGGGCGGTGGGCGTTCCACTACGCGACGCAGCGCGACCGCATCCTGACCCCGCTCGTGCGCGACGAGTCGGGTCAGCTCGTCGAGGTCAGCTGGCCCGAAGCGCTCGAGCGGGCCGCGGCCGGACTGCGCGAGGCGCGCGATCGCGGCGACGTCGGCGTGCTCCCGGGCGGACGGCTGACCGAGGAGGACGCCTACGCCTACTCCAAGTTCGCGCGAGTCGCCCTCGGCACGAACGACATCGACTTCCGGGCCCGCCCGGTCAGCGACGAGGAACTCGCGTTCCTCGGCTCGAACGTCGCCGGTGTGACGCCGGAACACGTGTCCTACGCCTCGCTCGAGACCGCCCCGGCCGTCCTGCTCGTCGGGTTCGAGCCCGAGGAAGAATCGCCGATCGTCTTCCTGCGCCTGCGCAAGGGGGCTCGGGCCGGCAAGGAGCGCATCTACTCCGTGGCCCCGCTCGCCTCAGGCGGGCTGCGCAAGCTCGGCGGCACGCTGATCCAGGCGGCGCCCGGCGCCGAGGCGATCGCATTGCACACCCTCGACGCCGCTGTCACCTCGTCCCTCTCGGCCGATGGCGCGCTCATCCTGGTCGGCGAGCGGCTGGCGTCCTCGCCGGGCGCGCTGACGGCGGCCGCCGAACTCGCCGCCTCCACCGGTGCTCGGCTGGCCTGGGTTCCGCGTCGGGCCGGCGAGGTCGGTGCCGTCGATGCCGGCGCGCTGCCGACGCTGCTGCCCGGTGGCCGCGACGTCTCCGACGACGCCGCCCGCGTCGAGGTCGGCCGTATCTGGCAGGCCACCGTGCCCCAGCAGCGCGGACGCGACATCGACGCGATCCTGGCCGGTGCCCGCGACGGCTCGGTCAACGCGCTGGTCGTCGGTGCGCTCGATCCGGCCGACCTGTCCGACCCGGCCGCCGCGGTCGCCGCGCTCGAGCAGGTCGGGTTCCTGGTCAGCCTCGAGATCCGCCACAGCGCAGTCACCGACCACGCCGACGTCGTGCTGCCGGTGGCGCCCGCCGCCGAGAAGGCCGGTCGGTACGTGACGTGGGAGGGTCGGCGCCGCCCGTTCGACCTGACGCTGGCCAACACCGGCGCCCTGACCGACGGCCGGGTGCTGCACGCCCTCGCCGAGGAGCTCGACGTCTCGCTCGGCCTGCCCGACGTCTCGACGGCCCGCGCCGAACTGCTGCGCTTCGGCCCGGCCGCGGCGAGGGTCTCGGCGCCGTCGGTTCGCCCGGGCGGTCCCGCCACCCCGCCGGCCGGGCAGGCGCTGCTCGCCACCTGGCACGAGCTGATCGACGCCGGTCGCATGTCCGACGGTGACGACAACCTGGCCGGCACGGCCAAGCCGGCCCGCGCGATCCTGTCCGCGTCCACGGCGGCCGAGGTCGGAGTGGCCGACGGCGCGATGATCACGGTCAGCACCGAGACCGGTCAGATCACCGTCCCGGTCGTCATCGACCACGTGCCCGACCGCGTCGTCTGGCTGCCGACCAACGCCCACGGCTGCGCCGTGCGTCCGTCGCTGGGCGCCGGTCCGGGTGCGGTCGTCACGCTCACCGCGTCGGACGCGCCGCCGGTCATCGGTGCCGATCCGGTCGCCGCCTCCGGAGGTGTGCAGTGACCCTGCTGGCCACGGCGAACCCCCAGAACGTCCCCGGCTTCGGGGACGAGCCGTTCTGGATGTACCTGATCAAGGTGCTCGGCGTCTTCGTCTTCCTGGTCGTCATGACGCTGTTCTCGATCGTCTTCGAGCGCAAGGTCGTCGGGCGCATGCAGAACCGCATCGGACCCAACCGGGTCGGTCCTTGGGGCATCCTGCAGTCGCTGGCCGACGGTGTGAAACTCGCCTTCAAGGAAGAGATCATCCCGCTGCTGGCCGACAAGCCGGTCTACTTCCTCGCCCCGATCCTGTCGGCCGTCCCGGCGTTCGTGGCGTTCGCGGTCGATTCCGTTCGGCCCCGAGGTGTCGATCTTCCACCACCACACGATGTTGCAGCTGACCGATCTTCCGGTCGGCGTGCTGCTCGTGCTCGCCTGCTCCTCGTTGGGCGTCTACGGCATCGTGCTGTCGGGCTGGGCCTCCGGCTCGACCTACCCGCTGCTCGGTGGCCTGCGATCGGCCGCGCAGATGATCACCTACGAAGTGCCGATGGGCCTCTCGATCGCGGCCGTGTTCATCTGGACCGGCACCATGTCGACCTCGGGCATCGTGGCCGCCCAGGATCACCGCTGGCTGGTGACCTCGCCGCTGATCGTGCCGTTCGTCGTCTACTGCATCGCCATCGTCGGAGAGACCAACCGCGCGCCGTTCGACCTGGCCGAGGCCGAGTCCGAGCTCGTCGGCGGATTCCACACCGAGTACTCCTCGTTCAAGTTCGCGATGTTCTTCCTGGCCGAGTACATCAACATGGTCACCGTCTCGGCGCTGGCCACCACGTTGTTCCTCGGCGGCTGGCACGCACCGTGGCCGATCCACGAGATCTGGCACGGCGCCAACTCCGGCTGGTACCCGATCATCTGGTTCGTGATCAAGGTCGTCCTGATCATCTTCGTCTTCGTGTGGCTGCGCGGCGTGCTTCCCCGCATGCGCTACGACCAGTTCATGCACCTGGGCTGGAAGGTGCTGATCCCGATCAACCTGGCCTGGATCATGGTGCTGTCGGCGATCCACGTGCTCAGGCACCGCGGCTGGCCGGCCTGGGAGACCTCGGTCGTGGTGATCATCCCGGCCGCGGTCGTCGCCCTGCTCGTCGCCGTGTCGATGGACGCCTCCCGCCAGACCAAGCGCATTCGAGCGGGCGATCGACGACGAGAACGAGGAGCGGCTGGGCGCCGACGTTCCCGACGCCGCCGCTCAACCTCGTCGTGCCGAAGACCCCGCGCGAGATGACGGCTTCCCGTGCGCGCGCCTCGCTTCCGCGGGCCGGCGCCGGTTCATCGCCTTCGAAGGGAGACAGCTCCGATGGCTAGACAAGAAGGCCCCGTCGTCGCCAAGGGAGACGAGAAGGGCAACGTCACGGGCAGCACGCTCGGTTTCGCCAAGGGCTTCGGCCTGACGTTCGCGACGATGTTCAAGCACGTCTACACCGAGCAGTATCCCTTCGACATCTACCCGACCGCGCCGCGCTACCACGGGCGGCACGTGCTCAACCGGCATCCCGACGGCCTCGAGAAGTGCGTCGGCTGCGAACTGTGCGCCTGGGCCTGCCCGGCCGACGCGATCTACGTCGAGGGCGGCGACAACACCGAGACCGAGCGCTACTCACCCGGCGAGCGCTACGGCGCGGTCTATCAGATCAACTACCTGCGCTGCATCTTCTGCGGCCTGTGCATCGAGGCCTGCCCGACCCGTTCGCTGACGATGAGCAACGAGTACGAGCTGGCCCTCGACGACCGCGAGCAGTTGATCTACACCAAGGAGCAGCTGATGGCTCCGCTGCTGCCGGGCATGGAGGCGCCGCCGCACCCGATGCGCCTCGGCGACGACGAGAAGGCGTACTACACGATCGAATCGCAGGACCCGCTGCAGCAGGGCGAGCCGCAGAGCACCGCGAACGTCGCCGGCAAGCCGATCACCGGCATCGCGATCGAGGTCGGAAGGCACCACGGATGAGCGCGCATCCAGTCGTCGTGAGCGGCGCTCGGCGGACATCCGCAGCGTCGATGAGCGGCCAGGTGCCCACTCGGCGAGGCCGTCGCGTTCTGGATCCTCGGCCCGATCTCGCTGGCCGGCGGCATCGGCATGGTCCTGCTGCGCAATGCGGTGCACTCGGCCCTGTCGCTGGCCGCCACGATGATGTGCCTGGGCGCGATGTACATGGTCGAGCAGGGACCGTTCATCGGCTTCGTCCAGATCATCGTCTACACCGGCGCGATCATGATCTTGTTCCTGTTCGTGCTGATGCTGGTCGGGCGTGACTCGTCCGACTCGGTCATCGAGACACTGCGCGGCCAGCGCTGGGCGGCGGCGCTGTTCGGTATCGGTTTCGCCCTGCTGGTCGCGCTGTCGGTCGGCGCGTGCCTTCAAGGGCATCAAGCCGACCAACCTCGACGGCCCGAACGCCGGCGGCGGCAACGTCAACTCGCTGGCCCAGCTGATCTTCACCAAGTACCTGTTCGCCTTCGAACTCACGTCGGCCCTGTTGATCGTGGCCGCGGTGGCGGCGATGGTGCTCGCCCACGTCGAGCGCGACGGCCCGAAGCGCACCCAGAAGCAGGAGGCCCGCGCGCGCATCCGGTCCGGCCGTCCGCAGCCGCTGCCCGGACCCGGCGTGCTGTCGACCGGCGACGCCATCGGCACGCCGGCCCTGCTTCCGGACGGATCACCGTCAGCCGAGTCGGTGCTGGCCTCGACGCCTGGCATCCGCGAACTACCGGAGGGACGCCGATGACCCCGACGCTACTACCTGGTGCTGTCGGCGGCGCTGTTCACCATCGGCGCGGTCGGCGTCCTCGTCCGGCGCAACGCGATCGTGGTGTTCATGTGCGTCGAGCTGATGCTCAACGCGGTGAATCTGTCGCTGGTGACCTTCTCGCGCATCAACGGCTCGCTCGACGGCCAGATCCTGGCCTTCTTCGTCATGACCGTGGCCGCGGCCGAGGTCGTGGTCGGCTTGGCCATCATCATGTCCATCTTCCGCACCCGGCGGTCGGCCTCGGTTGACGACGTCAACCTGCTGAAGTACTGACGCCGGATCCCAGAGGAGAAGTAGTTGACCACCGCTCACGGGCTGCAATCGGCTGCCTGGCTGCTGGTTGCGCTCCCCGCGCTGTCGGCGGCCGTGCTGCTGATGTCGGGCAAGGTCGCCGACAAGTGGGGCTCATACCTCGGCGCCGGGGTCCCGGTCGTGCTGTTCGTCTACAGCATCTTCCTGTTCTTCTCGGTCAAGGGTGAGACCAATCGCGAGATCAACAACGACTGGTTCAACTGGATCTCGGTCGGCAACTTCCACGTCGAGGCCGGCCAGCTGATCGACCCGCTGGCGATGGTCTTCATCCTGTTGATCACCGGCGTCGGCTCGCTGATCCACATCTACGCCGTCGGCTACATGGGCCACGACCCGGGCCGCCGGCGTTTCTTCGGCTACTTCAACCTGTTCGTCGCGGCGATGCTGCTGCTCGTCACCGCCAACAGCTACCTGCTGCTCTACGTCGGCTGGGAGGGCGTCGGTGTCGCCTCGTACCTGCTGATCGGCTACTACTACGACCGGCCGAGCGCGGCCACCGCGGCCAAGAAGGCGTTCATCGCCAACCGGGTCGGCGACGTCGGGCTGTCGATCGCGATCATGCTGATGTTCGCCTACTTCGGCTCGACCAGCTTCGACGCCGGTGTTCGCCCACTTCGGCGACTGGCGGCAATGCGACCAAGGGCGTGGCCGCCGCGATCGGCTTCATGCTGCTGCTCGGCGCCTGTGGCAAGTCAGGTCAGTTCCCGTTGCAGACGTGGCTTCCCGACGCCATGGAAGGCCCGACCCCGGTCTCGGCGCTCATCCACGCCGCGACGATGGTCACCGCCGGCGTCTACCTGATCGCCCGCTCGGCGGTGATCTTCGACTTCTCGCAGGCGGCCCGCACCGGCGGTCACCGTCGTCGGCGCGATCACGCTGCTCTACGGCTGCGTGTGCGCCTTCGGGCAGGACGACCTGAAGAAGGTCCTCGCCTACTCGACCGTCAGCCAGATCGGCTACATGTTCCTCGCCGTCGGCCTGGGCGCCGGCAACTACGCGATCGGCATCGCCCACCTGCTCGGGCCACGGCTTCTTCAAGGCCGCGCTGTTCCTCTCGGCCGGCTCGGTCATGCACGCCATGAACGACCGCATCGACATGCGCCGCTTCGGTGGCCTGCGCAAAGCACATGAAGATCGACGTTCGGCGTGTTCTTCGCCGGCTACCTCGCCATCATCGGCTTCCCGCTGGCGACCGGCTTCTGGACCAAGGACAAGATCATCGACGTCGCGTTCGCCAAGGGCGGCACGTCGGGCTGGATCCTCGGCCTGGCCGCCATGATCGGCGCGGGGCTGACCGCGTTCTACATGACGCGCGCGCTGATGATGACGTTCTTCGGCGAGCCGCGCTGGGAGGACGACGTCCACCCGCACGAATCGCCGAAGATCATGACGATCCCGATGGTGATGCTGGCGGTGCTCGCGCTCGTCGGCGGTTACCTGCTGGTGCTCAACGGCGGGCTCAACCACTGGCTGGCTCCCTCGGTCGGCCCGGTCGTCGAGGGCGCGCATCCGCTCAACAAGTGGGCGGTCGGCACCGTCACGCTCGCCCTGGTCGCGATCGGTGTCGGTGGCGCCTACATGGTCTTCGGCCGCCAGCGCGTGCCCGCCACCCAGCCGATGGGCGTCTCGGTCGTCACCACCGCGGCCCGCCGCAACCTCTACGCCGACGCGTTCAACGAGACCGTGCTGATGCGCCCGGGTCAGTGGCTCACCCGCGGCCTGGTCTTCTTCGACAACCGGGGAGTCGACGGCGTGGTCAACGGGCATCGCGGCCGGCTTCGGCGGCAGTTCGGGCCGATTGCGAAGAGTGCAGACCGGATTCGTCCGCAGCTACGCGCTGACGATGATGGCCGGTTCCGTCGCCGTCCTCGCGACGCTGCTGGCGGTGCGCTTCTCATGAGCAACAACTACGCACTCGTCGGGCTGGTCCTGGTCCCGCTCGTCGGCTCCGCGCTGACGTTCGCGGTGCCGCAGACGCAGGCCAAGCTGGCCAAGCAGCTGGCGCTGTTCTTCTCCCTGGCCACGCTCGTCTACGTCATCGTGCTCGGCGCGCCAGTTCGACACCGGGCCGAGCACGGCAAGAACTTCCAGTTCAACTGCAGCTGGAACTGGATCAAGGCGTTCGGCGTGCACATCGCGTTCGGCGTCGACGGCATCGCCCTCGTGCTGGTCGCGATGGCCGTCGTCCTCGTGCCCTGCGTCGTGCTCGCGTCCTGGAACAGCTTCGACACCAAGGCCGACGCCGAAGAGGCCGGCACGCAAGCCGCGCAACGTCTCGGCCTACTTCGGGCTGATCCTGCTGCTCGAGTTCTTCATGGTCGGCGTCTTCACCGCCACCGACGTCTTCCTGTTCTACGTCTTCTTCGAGGCGATGCTCGTCCCGATGTACTTCATCATCGGCAGCTTCGGCGGCCCGCGCCGCCAGTACGCCGCGATGAAGTTCTTCCTGTACTCGCTCGTCGGCGGGCTGCTGATGCTGGCCAGCGTCATCGGCCTGTACGTGACGTCGGGCAAGAGCACGTTCGCGTTCGCCGACCTCATCGGGACCGTGCCCAGCGGCACGACCCAGAAGCTGCTGTTCCTCGGCTTCTTCATCGCCTTCGCGATCAAGGCACCGCTCGTCCCGTTCCACACCTGGCTGCCCGACGCCGGCGCCGAGGCGCCGGCGGGCGGCGCCGCGCTGCTGGTCGGCGTACTCGACAAGGTCGGCACGTTCGGCTTCCTGCGTTACTGCCTGCCGCTGTTCCCGGGTGCCTCGCGCTACTTCGCGCCGACGATCCTGATCCTGTCGGTGATCGGCATCCTGTACGCCGCGTTCCTGGCGATCGGCCAGCGCGACATGAAACGGCTGGTGGCCTACACCTCGGTGGCCCACTTCGGCTTCATCGGCATCGGCATCTTCGCCTTCACCACGCAGGGCGGGTCGGGCGCGGTGCTGTACATGGTCAACCACGGCCTCTCGACGGGGGCGCTGTTCCTGGTCGTCGGCGTGCTGATCGCGCGGGGCAAGAGCCGGCTGGTCGCCGACTACGGCGGCACGGCCAAGGTCACCCCGATCCTGGGCGGGCTCTTCCTGCTGGCCGGCCTGTCGGCCCTGGCCCTGCCCGGCATGAGCACGTTCATCAGCGAGTTCCTGGTGCTGGTGGGCACGTTCACCCGGCACAAGGGTCTGGCCATCCTGGCGACCACCGGCATCATCCTGGCCGCGCTGTACGTCCTGATCCTCTACCAACGCACGATGCAGGGCACGGTCAGCGACAAGGTCAAGAAGTTCAAGGACGTCAACGCCCGTGAGACGCTTCGCGATCGCGCCGCTGCTCGTCCTGATCGTGTTCCTGGGCGTCTACCCGAAGCCGGTCCTCGACGTGATCAACCCGGCGGTCAAGACGACGCTGAGCTACGTCCATCAGAACGATCCGGCGCCCAAGCTCGGACCCGTTGCCGGAGGTACCCGATGAGCGCGCTGCTGCTCGCCGCGCCGTTCGACACGATCAAGGCGCCGTCGCTGGCCTATCACGCGCTGCTGCCGATCTTCTTCGTCTTCGGCGCCGCGCTGCTCGGTGTGCTGGCCGAGGCGTTCGTGCCGGTCGACGCTGCGCTTCCCCGTTCAGGTCGGCATCACCGGCGCCGGGCTGGTCGCCGCGTTCATCGACGTCATCACCCTGCACGGCGCACGAGGTCCTCACCGCCGACGGCGCGGTGGCCATCGACGGCGTCGGGCTGTTCATCCAGGGCACCGTGCTGATCCTGGCCATCCTGTCGCTGCTGCTGATGGCCGAACGCAGTGTCGACGTCGGCAGCCCGATCGTCGCCCAGGCGTCGGTCGTGCCGGGCTCGCCGCGCGACGCCCAGCTGGCCACCAGCGAGCGGGTGCAGACCGAGATCTTCCCGCTGACCTCGTTCGCGGTCGGCGGCATGCTCGTCTTCCCGGTGTCGAACAACCTGCTGTTGATGTTCATCGCCCTCGAGGTGCTCTCGCTGCCGCTGTACCTGATGGCCGGCCTGGCCCGGCGCCGCCGGTTGCTCTCGCAGGAGGCCGCGGTCAAGTACTTCCTGCTCGGCGCGTTCGCCTCGGCGTTCTTCCTGTACGGCCTGGCGCTGCTCTACGGCTACGCCAACTCCGTCGACCTGCCGGCCATCCGCGACGCGGCCGGCAGCTCCGGGCCGTCCGGACGTGCTGCTCTACGCCGGTCTCGCGCTGCTGCTCGTCGGCCTGCTGTTCAAGGCCGGCATCGCGCCGTTCCACAGCTGGACGCCCGACGTCTATCAGGGCGCGCCGACCTCGGTCACCGCGTTCATGGCCGTCCTGCACGAAGGTGGCCGCGTTCGGGGCGATCCTGCGCGTGCTCTACGTCGGCTTCGAGTCGACCAAGTGGGACTGGCGGCCGATGATCTGGGCCGTCGCCATCGCCTCGATGGTCGTCGGCGCCGTCCTCGGCCTGACCCAGACCGACGTCAAGCGGATCCTGGCCTACTCCTCGATCGCGCACGCCGGCTTCATCCTGGTCGGCGTCATGGCGCTCGACAAGGACGGCCTGTCGAGCACGATGTTCTACCTGCTGACCTACGGCTTCACGACGATCGCCGCGTTCGGCGTCGTCACCCTCGTCCGCAACGCCGACGGCGAGGCGACGCACCTGTCGCAGTGGTCCGGGCTGGCCAAGAAGAGCCCGATCGTGGCGACCGTGTTCACGATCCTGCTGATGTCGATGGCCGGCATCCCGCTGACCGCCGGCTTCACCGGCAAGTTCTTCGTCTTCCGGGCCGGCTATCACGACTCCGGGCGCGCTGGTCGTCATCGCCCTGGTCGCCTCGGCGATCGCCGCCTTCTTCTACCTGCGCATCGTCGTCCTGATGTTCTTCGCCGACCCGCCCGAAGGTGGCCCGACCGTCGCCATCCCCGAGCTGGTCGACGACCGTCGCGCTCACGGTTGCGACGTTCGCGACGATCATCCTGGGCATCGCGCCGCAGCTGGTGCTCGACTGGGCGCCAGAGCGCTGCCACACTGGTCAGGTGAGTCCGTCCCCGGTCGGCGTCGAGTTCGCTGATCCCGCCCTCGAGGCCTCGGTCCGTGCCGGCCTCGACGCGGTCGAGGCCGGGCTGCGCGACGGCGGTCGCAATCCGACGACGAGTTCGTCGGCGCCGTCGCCGGGCACCTCGTCTACGCCGGCGGCAAGCGGTTCCGCCCGCTGGTCAGCATCCTGGCGGCGCATTTCGGTGATCCGGCGCATCGCCCGACGGTCGTTCCCGCCGCGGTCGTCGTCGAGCTGACCCACCTGGCCACGCTGTACCACGACGACGTGATGGACGAGGCCGATGTCCGCCGGGGCGCGGTGTCGGCCAACTCCCGCTACGGCAACTCGGTCGCCATCCTGACCGGCGACTTCCTGTTCTCGCGCGCGTCGAACCTGCTGGCCGATCTCGGGCCCGAAGCCGTCCGCATCCAGGCCCGGACGTTCGAGCGGCTGGTCATCGGCCAGATCCACGAGACGGTCGGGCCCGACGACGGCGCCGACCCGATCGAGCACTACCTCGAGCGTGCTGGCCGACAAGACCGGTTCGCTGATCGCCACCGCGGCCGAGTTCGGGGCGCGGTTCGCCGGCGTCTCGACCGAGGTCACCGTCGTCGCTGTGCGAGTTCGGCGAGCAGGTCGGCGTCGCGTTCCAGATCTCCGACGACATCCTCGACATCGCCTCCGAGTCGACCGAGTCCGGGCAAGACACCCGGGCACCGATCTGCGTGAGGGCATCCCGACCCTGCCGGTGCTCTACGCGCTGCGGTCCGACGGACGCCGACGGCGCTCGGCTGCGCGAGCTGGTCGCCAAGCCGCTCGTCGACGACGCCGAGCACGCCGAGGCGCTCGCCCTGCTCCGGGCCTCGGATGCGCTGGTCGAGGCCCGCAAGACGCTGCAGGGCTACGCCGACGCGGCCCGGGCGCTGTTGATCGAACTGCCCGACGTCCCGGCGCGCAGCCGCTCTCGAAGCGGTGGTCGACCTGGTCATCGAACGGACCGGCTGAGCCCGCCTCTAGATCCAGGGTGCCTAGATCCAGGGCGCCAGCGCGGGCGCCGGCGCTCAGCTCGCCGGCCACGTCCGGCTCGCCCGGCGAGCCACGCGGCCACCGCCCAGCCCGGCGCCTCGATGCTCGTCGGCTCGCCGTCTCCGGCGCGCAGCACGACGTCGTGGTCGGTGACGGTCACGCTGACGGCAGCGCTCGCGCGCTCGGTCAGACTCTCGGCCGCGACTTCGAGCAGATAGTCGACGAACTCGCCCGGCCACTGCTCGGGGGAATAGCCCGCGGCCAGGTCGACGCGGTGGATCTCGACCTCCCGCCAGCGTCGCTCGGGCCAGCCGGCCGCGCGACTGCCACCGCTTGTCGCGCGATCCCACGCGTCGGCGTCGGTCACCGCCGCCCACAGCCGGTCGAGGCGGTCGCACGCAGCGCGTAACTCGGCGACGAGGGCGGCGGCGGGCGCTCCGGCCGCCTCGTCGATCGCGGCGTCTCGTCCGGCGTCGCCGCCGGGGTACCGCTCGACCACTTCGTCGCGCACGGCACCGGCAAGCGTGCGGGCAATGGCATCGGCGTTCTGCGCGAGATGGGCCAGGACGTGGCCGCGCGTCCAGCCCGGCAGCAGCGAGTCGGCTCGGACGTCGGCGTCGGACCAGGTCAGCGCGTCGAGCCACTCGAGCAGGTGCGGCCGTGGACGTCCGGACCTGGGCCACGTGCAGAGCTACATCGTCCATGGTCCTCATCCTGTCAGCCCGGGCGTCAGACCGCCGTGGCTTCGGCCGTCCGTTGCGCCGCACTCTGCCGCTGGCTGCGGACACCGTCGACCGACAAGATCACCAGGGCCACCCAGACCAGGCCGAAGCCGATCCAGCGGGCCATCGGCATGCTCTCGTGGTCGATGCCCGCGCCGACGGCGAACTGCAGGATCGGCGTCAGGTACTGCAGCAGCCCGACGACGGTCAGCGGCAGGCGCCGGGTGGCGGCGCCGAAGAAGCAGCAACGGGATCGCGGTGACCACTCCGGTGCCCACGAGCAGCGCCGTGTTGCCGGCCCCGTGCCGCCCGAAGGCCAGCGACCCGTTGGCCGCGATGACTGCGAGCGTGATCAGCGCCGGCGCGGTCAGTGCGCCGGTCTCGATCGCGAGCGACTCCATCGCGCCGACCGCGACCTTCTTCTTGATGAAGCCGTATCCGCCGAACGAGGCGGCCAGCACGAGCGCGATCCACGGCAGCCGCCCGTAGTCGACGCTGAGCACGACGATGGCGATGCGACGCGACGCCGACGGCGACCCACTGGGTCCGACGCAGCTTCTCGTGCAGGAACAGACACGCCGAGCACGATCGTGAACAGCGGGTTGATGAAATAGCCCAGGCTGGTCTCGATGACGTGGCCGGCATTGACGCCCCAGATGTAGACGCCCCAGTTGACGGTCACGAGCACGGCGGCCACCACCAGTAACCGGATCTTGCTGCCGCTCGCGCACGACCGCCCGTACCGAGCCCCACCCGCCGGTGCGCCAGAGCAGCAGCGAGACGAAGACGAGCGAGAAGACCATGCGGTCGGCGAGGATCTCGAGCGAGCCGGCCGGTTCGAGCAGCGGCCAGTAGAGCGGGAACAGGCCCCAGCAGAAATAGGCCAGAAAGCCGTAGGTCAGCCCGCGGCGATCGAGTTCCTCGGCGGGCGGCACCACTTCAATCTAGGGTGCGCCGCCAACCGATTCTCGATCGGAGCGCTGGTGCTAGAGGACCGACCAGGTGTCGGCGCCGGCCAGCAGCGTGTCGAGGGCGTCGTCGTCGTGCGGCGCCGACGCGGCGGCGGCGTCGAGCTGGTCGTTGATCAGGTTGTCGTAGACGGGCCGTTCGATGTCGCGGAAGACGCCCATGGGGGCCAGGTGCGGGTACTGCGAGGACAGCCGCGACAGCGCGAAGGCGTAGGACGCGTCGGAGCTGTGGGCGTCGTGGATGACGACGCGGGGGTCGTCCTCGGCCACGCCGTCCTCGATCGACAGGCCGCCGGTGGCCGAGCGGACGACGGCTTTGGACCCGTCACCGAAGCGCAGCGGCTGGCCGTCCTCCATCCGGATGGTCCACTCGTCGCGGGTCTCGGCCTCTTTGAGCAGGTCGAAGGCGCCGTCGTTGAAGATGTTGCAGTTCTGGTAGATCTCGACCAGCGCGGTGCCCTTGTGGTCGGCGGCGGCCCGCAGCACCGAGGTCAGGTGCTTGCGGTCGGAGTCGAGGGTGCGGGCGACGAACGAGGCTTCGGCGCCGACCGCGAGCGAGATCGGGTTGAACGGCTGGTCGACCGATCCCATCGGCGTCGACTTGGTGATCTTGCCCAGTTCGGAGGTGGGGGAGTACTGGCCCTTGGTCAGGCCGTAGATCTGGTTGTTGAACAGCAGGATCTTGAGATTGACGTTGCGGCGCAGCGCGTGGATCAGGTGGTTGCCGCCGATCGACAGGGCGTCGCCGTCGCCGGTGACGACCCAGACCGAGAGGTCCGGGCGGGACGTCGACAGGCCGGTGGCGATCGCCGGCGCACGGCCGTGGATCGAGTGCATGCCGTAGGTGTTCATGTAGTACGGGAAGCGCGAGGAGCAGCCGATGCCGGAGATGAACACGATGTTCTCGCGCGGCGACGCCGAGCTCGGGCATGAATCCCTGGACGGCGGCCAGGATCGCGTAGTCACCGCAGCCGGGGCACCAACGGACCTCCTGGTCGGTCTTGAAGTCCTTGGCCTTGAGCCCCAGGTTTCCGGCGCGGCTCAGTCATTGGCGATCACTCCCTGCAGCATCTCGGCGAGTTCGGCCGCCTTGAACGGCATGGCCGCGGACCTGGGTGACGCTGATCGCGTCGATCAGGTACCGGGCCCGGATGAGCGTGGCGAGCTGGCCGAGGTTCATCTCGGGGATGACGACCTTGTCGTAGCGGGCCAGCACGTCGCCCAGGTTCGAGCGGGAACGGGTTGAGGTGACGCAGGTGGGCCTGGGCGATGGGCTGCCCGGCGCTGCGGACCGGCGGCACGCGGCACCGATCGGGCCGTAGGTCGAGCCCCAGCCCAGGACGAGCACCCGCGCGTCGCGGTCGGGGTCGTCGACCTCGATCTCGGGGATGGTCCGGGCGATGCCGTCGACCTTGGCCTGGCGGGTGCGGACCATGAAGTCGTGGTTGTCCGGGTCATAGGAGATGTTGCCGGTGCGGTCGGCCTTCTCGATGCCGCCGATGCGGTGCTCGAGTCCGGCGGTGCCCGGGACGGCCCACGGGCGGGCCAGCGTCTCGGGGTCACGCAGGTAAGGCAGGAACTCGCCGTCCTCACCGTTGGGCTCGGTGGCGAACTCGACCTGCAGGTCGGGCAGCTCGGCCAGGGTCGGCACCTGCCATGGCTCGGAGCCGTTGGCGATGTAGCCGTCCGACAGCAGGAACACCGGCGTGCGGTAGGTCAGCGCGATCCGCGCCGCCTCGATCGCGGCGTAGAAGCAGTCACCCGGCGATTGGGCGGCGACGATCGGCACCGGCGCCTCGCCGTTGCGGCCGAACATCGCCTGCAGCAGGTCGGATTGCTCGGTCTTGGTGGGCAGGCCGGTCGAAGGGCCGCCGCGCTGGATGTCGCAGATGATCAACGGGATCTCGAGCGACACGGCCAGCCCGATCGCCTCACCCTTGAGCGCGATGCCCGGACCGGAGGACGTGGTCACCGCCAGCGCCCCGCCGAACGCGGCGCCGATCGCGGTACCGATGCCGGCGATCTCGTCCTCGACCTGCAGGGTCCGCACGCCGAAGCGCTTGTGCTTGGACAGCTCGTGCAGGATGTCGGAGGCCGGGGTGATCGGGTAGGCGCCGAGGAACAACGGCAGCTTGGCGCGGTTCGCCGCCGCCAGCAGACCGTAGGACAGCGCCAGGTTGCCCACGATGTTGCGGTAGGTGCCGGTGGCCTGGGGGGCCGGCTTGACCTCGTAGGCGACGGCGAACGTCTCGGTCGTCTCGCCGTAGTTCCAGCCCGCCTTGAACGCCTTGATGTTCGCCTCGGCGATCTCGGGCTTCTTGGCGAACTTCGTCCGCAGGAACTGCAGCGTCGATTCGGTCGGACGCGAATACATCCACGACAGGATTCCCAGCGCGAACATGTTCTTCGACCGGCCCGCGTCCTTGCGGGACAGTTCGGTGTCGGCCAGCGCGTCCAGGGTCAACTGGGTCAGGTCGATCGCGTGGACGGTGAACTTGTCCAGCGTCCCGTCCTCGATCGGGTTCGACGACCAGCCGATCCGCGCCAGCGCCCGCGTCGTGAAGTCGTGCGTGTCGACGATGACCGTTCCGCCCTCAGGGACGTCGGCCAGGTTCGCCTTCAGCGCGGCCGGGTTCATCGCCACCAGCACGTCCGGGCGATCGCCCGGCGTCAGGATGTCGTGATCGGCGAAGTGCAGCTGGAACGACGACACCCCGGCCAGCGTCCCCTGCGGCGCCCGTATCTCGGCGGGGAAGGCGGGAAAGGTGAAGAGATCGTTGCCGAAGCTGGCCGTCTCCTGGGTGAACCGATCGCCGGTCAACTGCATACCGTCACCGGAGTCCCCGGCGATGCGAATGACGACCCGATCTAGTTGCTGAACGCTCTTGGACATCCTGGCGGCCGCCTCCGGCTATGACTCGGGCCCCCCAGAACGCTGCCTGGCGTAGTTCCTCGCAGCAGGGGCCGACCGTTGATCCTACGTAAATGTGTCGGTGCCGTTACGCGCGGCGTGCCGGAAATCTCAAACTGGAGCCACGGCTTCGATTGAAAATCCCAGCCGCGTGATCGACGCGCTGCTCATCGATGGGTCGCTCTGGGTGACTTGATCATGGGGGTCTCAATTCGGTCGCGGAAATCCGCGGCCCGCCACACGCTCAATCCGAATAGATCTACCGAACGGTGGTTTCATTTCGCGCGCAAATAGTGGGCAAGATCAAAACCGCCGTTTTACAGGGGCTGCGCGACCACTCTGGGCTTTTTTGGACAGTTGGGTAAGAGGGTCAGAATCATTCGGGATTGTGGAACGAATTTCGTCCGACCGGGTGATGAATCACCGTTCACCAAGTAAAACGAGTGTTGTCCGGCGTGGAGGGCCTCCGGACAGAGGGAGTGAAAATGGACGAGCTCACGCTGCCTGCGTTCGAGCTGGACTGCCGCGACTGGCTGGTCGCCGAACCCGGCGAAGCCGGTCTACCCGACGAAGTCGGCGGCGCACCGGTGCTGGCGGTGCTCAGCACCGCGGTGATCGAGGAGAACGAACTCCTCTCGGTGGGCGCCGTGCTCAGCCTGGGACTGCTCGACGATGAGCTGCCGAACGAGGCGGACGACCATCCGGCGACCGGGATCAGCCAACTCGTGGACGCCGACGGCGATGGTCGCCTCGTTCGCTATCTGGTCCCGTCGCCCGACCGGCGACTGGGCCTGCTGGCCGAGTTCACCATCGACGAGCTCGCCGGGCCGGCGCTGCGGGCCCGGGTCGAGGCGCTGATGGCGTCGTTCCGATGGGCGAGCTGACGCAGCTCGTTTGTCTACCCAACGAATAGACAAATCAAAGGTTCGTTGGGCATACTTCGGTCATGGTTCCCGCTGATCACGGTCGACCCGCCATAGGCGGGCTGCTCGACGTGTCGTGGTCCGGGCGCCGGGCGTGGGAGTTCGACGAGGGGTGTACGCGCGGCTGATGCCGCCGTCCCTGCCCCTCGATCGACCTCATCCACGGAGCACCACCTCATGACTGCTGTCCTGCGAGCGCCGAAAGTGCGCCCGGCGGCACCGGCAACGCGCCGTCCCGCCGACTACCTCAATCCCATCCAACTCGTCGACTACACCAGGTTCGTCGCCGACGAGGTCAAGAACGGTCTCTACCCGTTCATCGACTTCGATCCCGAGACGCGGTGGCATCGACGCATCTATCGCGACCAGCGCGTGGACGTGTGGCTGATCAGCTGGCTGCCGACCCAAGGCACTCAGCTGCACGACCACGGCGGCTCGTCGGGCTCGTTCACCGTGCTGTCCGGCGAACTGGCCGAGGCGGTTCACGTCCCGCGCGGGCCGAACGCCGGAACGCTGCGCGAACGGGTTCACGGTGCGGGGCGCAGCATCGGGTTCGACGCGAGCTACGTGCACGACGTCCGCAACATCTCCGACTCGCCCGCGGTGAGCATCCACGCCTACTCCCGGCCGTTGACCTCGATGACGTACTGGGACCTCGAGGACGGTGAGCTGGTGAAGCTGGCGACGCTCGTCACCGACGACCCCGAGCCGGAGTTCACGCCATGACGCTCCGCTTCGCTTCCGTCGACGACCTGCTGGCCGACGCCCGGTCCCGCCTCGACCGGATCACGCCGCGCGAGGCGGCGGTCGAGGTCGCCGCCGGCGCAATGATCGTCGACATCCGGCCGAGCTGGCAGCGGGCGGCGGTCGGCGAGGTGCCAGGATCGCTGATCATCGAGCGCAATCACCTCGAATGGCGCCTGCATCCGGCCTCGGACGCCCGCCTGCCGCAGGCCCGTCCGGGTCAGCGGTGGTTGATCATCTGCGCCGAGGGTTACACCTCGTCACTTGCCGCCGACGCGCTCAACTCCCTCGGGCTGGACTCCACCGACATCATCGGCGGCTTTCACGCCTGGCGCGAGGCGGGCCTGCCGACGGTAGAGGGAGCGACAGCCGTCGAGGCGCTCGTCCACGCCTGAGCGGTGCGTCAGTCGACGGCGGTGAGCCGCGCGGTCGCGACGTCGAAGACGAAACCGGCGATGTCGTCGCGATGCGGAACCCACGGACAATCCCGGATCTCCTGGACGGCCTCGCGGACAGCCTGGGCGTAGTCGGTGAAACCAGGCACGTCCCAGGTAGGTTCCAGGCCGGACTCGGCGGCGATCTCGGCGCGGAACGCCTGATCGTCGAGGTTGTACATGCCGCAATCGGTGTGGTGGATGACGGCGATCTCGCGGGTGCCCAGCTTGCGCTGGCTGATCGCCAGCGACCGCAGCATGTCCTCGGTGACCATGCCGCCGGCGTTGCGCAGCAGGTGGGCGTCGCCGACGTTGAGCCCGAGCGCGCCGAACAGGTCCAGCCGGGAGTCCATGCACGTCAGCACGGCCATCCTCAGCCGCGGACGCACCGGGCGAGCGCCCGGAAAGGTCTCGATGTAACGCTCGTTGTCGTGGGTGAGGTGCTCGATCGCCGACACACCTTGGAGTAAACCAGCCCCGCCGATCACTCGGGAACGCGGAGGCCATAGCTGGACGTTGAGTCGACATGCACGGTGTGAGGAACGGACTCAAGACAGCCGCCCTGTTCGGCGTTCTCGGCGCGGTGCTGATCCTCATCGGCGGCAAACTGTACGGAACGACCGGCTTGTTCCTCGGGTTGCTCGTCGCTTTGGGCATCAACGCCTTCAGCTACTTCAACTCCGACAAGATCGCGCTGCGATCGATGGCGGCCCGCCCGGTCAGCGAAGCCGAACAGCCGGAGATGTACGCCATCGTGCGGGAACTGGCCACGCTGGCCCACCAGCCGATGCCGCGTCTGTACGTATCGCCCACCGCCGCGCCGAACGCATTCGCGACGGGGCGCAATCCGAAGCACGCGGCGGTGTGCGCCACCGAAGGCATTCTGCAGATCCTCGACCGGCGCGAGATGCGAGCCGTCCTGGGACATGAGCTGAGCCACGTCTACAACCGCGACATCCTCATTGCCTCGGTTGCGGGAGCGTTCGCCTCGGCGATCACCTACTTCGCTCAGTTCGCGCTGTTCTTCGGTGGTGGCAACGACCGCGACCGAAATCCGTTGGCCGAACTGCTGATGGTGTTCCTCGGGCCACTCGCCGCGATCGTCATCCAGCTGGCGATCAGCCGCTCACGGGAGTACCAGGCCGACGAGTCCGGCGCCGAACTGTCCAACGACCCGCTCGCGCTGGCGAGTGCCCTGCGCAAGCTCGAACAGGGCACCGCGGCGCGACCGCTCGCGCCCACGCCGGCCATCACCAACACCAGCGCCATGATGATCGCGAATCCGTTCAAGACCCGCGGCGTCCGGGGCCTGTTCTCGACTCACCCGCCGATGGACGAGCGCATAGCTCGGTTGGAGCGCTTGGCTCAGTCCGATCCTCGTTTCTGGCGTTGATCGCGCTGTAGACCCGATGCGCTGCTTCTCGCGCGCGTGCGCGGGTCAGCGGGCGGCGTCGGCCAGGGCCATCACGTACTCGCCGTAGCCGGACTTGGCCAGCGCGGCGCCGAGCTTGTACGCCTGCTCGGCGTCGATGAAGCCCTGTCGGAGCGCGATCTCCTCCAGGCAGGCGATCCGCACGCCCTGTCGGTGTTCGATCACCTGGACGAACTGGCCCGCTTCCAGCATCGAGTCGTGCGTGCCGGTGTCGAGCCAGGCGGTACCGCGCCCGAGGTCGACCAGCTTGGCCGAGCCTCGCCCTACGTAGACGTTGTTCAGGTCGGTGATCTCGAGCTCGCCCCGGGCCGACGGCTTCAGGGACTTGGCGATCTCGACCACGTCGTTGTCGTAGAAGTACAGGCCGGTGACCGCGAGGTTGGACTTCGGGTTCGTCGGCTTCTCCTCGATCGAGACCAACCGGCCGTCCGGGCCGGCTTCGGCCACGCCGTAACGCTCCGGGTCGCGGACCTGGTAGCCGAAGAGCACGCAACCCTCGCTCAGCCCGGCGGCCTCGGTCAGCTGCTGGCCCAGTCCGTGGCCGTAGAAGATGTTGTCGCCCAGCACCAGCGCGGCCGGCTCGGCACCGATGTGTTCAGCGCCGATGATGAACGCCTGCGCCAGGCCGTTGGGTTCGGGCTGGACCGCGTAGGTCAGATTCAGCCCGAGATCGCTCCCGTCGCCCAGCAGCCGGACGAACTGCTCCTGGTCGTGAGGTGTCGTGATGATCAAGATATCGCGGATGCCGGCCAGCATGAGAGCCGACATCGGGTAATAGATCATCGGCTTGTCATAGACCGGCAGCAGCTGCTTGCTGACCGCCCTCGTGATCGGATGCAGTCGAGTGCCCGAGCCGCCGGCCAGGATGATGCCCTTCACAGGTCTGCCCCTCAGCGGTAGTTGTCGAACTGGAGCGCGACGCCGAGATCGGCGTTGCGCAGCATGGCTATGACGGCCTGTAGGTCGTCGCGCTTCTTGCCCGAGACCCGAAGTTGATCGCCCTGGATCTGCGCCTGGATGCCTTTGGGCCCCTCGTCGCGGATGAGCTTCGCGATCTTCTTGGCGTTCTCCTGATCGATGCCCTGCTTCAGATTGGCCGACAGCACGTAACCCTTGCCCGACACCCGGGGCTCCTCGGCGTCCAGCGCCTTGAGCGAGATCGATCGCTTGACGAGCTTCTCCTTGAAGACCTCGAGGGCGGCCAGCACGCGGTCCTCGGTGTCGGCCTTGATCGTCACCCCGAGTTCACCCGACCACTCGACGCTCGCGTTCGTCCCCCGGAAATCGAAGCGCTGCGACAGCTCCTTGGATGCTTGGTTCAGCGCGTTGTCGATCTCTTGGCGGTCGATCTTGCTGACAACGTCGAAGGACGGGTCGGCCATTGCGGATTACCTCTTTCTGGCTGTTGCGGTAACTGCACGGTATCGGTCCGGGCCGAGCTGACCCAGTCCGCACCCGCCCTGACGGGTCGCTCCGGGCGGCCAGCCAGAGCACGAAGCGGGCTCATACGCCGTGTAGGCTCTCGTGCTGGCAGTCGTCGCGTCGACCTTCGGGTGGACGCCGAACTGCCCGCACGGCGGGTTGCCCGAGTGGTCAAAGGGAGCGGTCTGTAAAACCGCCGGCTCAGCCTACGTTGGTTCGAACCCAACACCCGCCACCGTGTCCCGCCGGCCCGACGAGGTCGGACGTCCTCCCGATGACATCGCGCCGACGAGTTCCTTCGCGCCGCTGTCGCCCGCGTGGATCACCACTCAGCTTCATGTGTTCGATGTGAGTCAAATCGAGCGGTCATGATGCGGTCACGCTCCAGGCCGGTGCCGGGCGTCCAGACCCATCAATCGGGCACAAACGGGCGTTTCCGTTACGTTACTGAGACCCGCGAGCCTTGCAATACGGCGCTGTGAGCCACGACACTCATGCCGTTCGGGCAACACCGGACCCAAAACGTATAGGCGGTGAGCACTGTATGTACGCGATCGAACGTCGTCAGTGGCTCATCGAACGAGCCCGTACGTCCGGTCGCGTCGACGTGTCGCTTGTCTCGAACGAACTCGGTCTCGCGCCCGAGACCATCCGCCGTGACCTGAAGGATCTGGCCGCCCAGGGTCTGGTCCGACGCGTCTATGGCGGCGCGGTACCTGTCGAACGGCTCAGCTTCGAGAGCGCACTCTCGGTGCGTGCGACCCGCCGGCAGGTCGAGAAGAACCGGATCGCCGAGGCGGCGGCGACTTTCGTCAAGGCCGCGGAGTCGATCTACATCGACGAGGGCAACCTGCCGCAGTTGATCGCCGACCATCTGCATCCCGACCGGCCGGTCACCGTGGTCACCCCTTCGCTGCCCATCGCCACGTCGCTCGTCGATCGCGAGCACGTCGAGGTGATCGCCGTCGGCGGGCGCGTCCGTGCGCAGACCCTGGGCACCGTCGACCACTGGGCGGTCGCGATGCTCGAGAGCCTCGTGCTCGATCTGGCATTCATGGGTGGCAACGGGATCAGCGTCGAGCGTGGCGTCACCGTTCCCGACAGCGCGGTGGCGGCGGTCAAGACGATGGCGATGCGGGTGTCACGTCGCCGAATCCTGGTCGCCGACGCATCGAAGTACGGAGCGGATTCGTTCGTTCGCTTCGCACAGCTCACCGAGTTCGAGCGATTCATCACTGACGACGCGTTGCCGGTCGAGAGTGCGGCCGAGCTCCACGTACGAGGTATCGAGGTCCTACGGGTGTGAATCGCAGATCGTCTCGAGGCGACTAGTCGCCGACGAACCACAGTGAGAACGAAGGCCAGCAACGCTGGTCAGCCAAAGAGGGCGGCCACCAAACGGCTGCCGCCCTCTTCGCGTCGGTGCGCTCATCCGCCAAAGAGCCGCGCGCCGACGACCCCCTGAAACACAGGCAGTCAGAAGAGCAGCAACCCACTACAGGAGGAAAAGTGACCCTACCAAGGCGCAAGATCAAAATAGGAAGACGAGTGATCGTCGGAACATTGGCCTTGACCACCTCGCTGGCGCTCGCCGCGTGCGGCAGTTCGTCCAAGTCGTCCTCGAGCGGCGGCTCGGGTCGGCGGCACCCAGACGATCACGGTTGCGGTCACGGCCAACCCGTTGATGACGACCATCGAGAAGCTGACCCCGGACGGCTTCGAGAAGAGCCACCCGAACATCAAGGTCAAGTTCGTGACCTACGACGAGAGCACCGAGCGCTCGAACGTCGAGAAGGATGTCGCCGCCAAGGGTGGCCAATACGACGTCGTCATGATCGGCCCGAACGACATCGCGTCGTGGTCGAAGAACGGCTGGATCGACAACCTCACGCCGAAGGCGACCGCCGACTCCAGCTACGACGTCAACGACCTCCTGCCGCCGATCAAGGACGCGCTCTCGTCGAACGGCAATCTCTACGCAGTTCCGTTCTACGGCGAGTCCTCGTTCATGATGTACAACAAGGACATGTTCGCGGCCGCGGGCCTGACCATGCCGGCCAACCCGACGTGGGACCAGATCGCGGACCTGGCCGACAAGCTCAACCAGCCGGGCAAGGTCGCTGGCATCTGCCTGCGCGGCAAGACCGGCTGGGGCGAGAACCTCGCGGCGTTCGACACCGTCGTCAACACCTTCGGCGGCCAGTGGTTCGACACCGACTGGAACGCCAAGCTGACGTCGCCGGCCTTCACCGACGCGGCCAACTTCTACGTCAACCTGCTCAAGAAGGACGGCGAACCGGGCGCGGGCACATCGAGCTTCAACGAGTGCCTGAACACGATGCAGCAGGGCAAGGCCGCGATGTGGTACGACGCCACCGTCGCCGCCTCGACCCTCGATGCCGCACCGAGCCCGCTGGCCGGCCACATGGGCTTCGCCCCGGCGCCGGTCGACAAGACCAAGTCCTCGGGTTGGCTGTGGAGCTGGGCGCTGGCCGAGGAGAGCGCGTCGAAGCACAAGGACGCGGCCTGGACGTTCATGGACTGGGCGACGTCCAAGCAGTACATCGACTACGACGCGCAGCAGAACGGCTGGGCGGCGGTTCCCCCGGGAACGCGGCAGTCGACCTACGACAACACCAGCTACCAGGCGGCGGCCAAGGACTTCGCCAGCTTGACGCTGCAGGAGATCAACTCGGTGAACGTCAAACAGCCGGGCGTCGATCCGCAGCCGGTTCCGGGCGTCCAGTACGTCGGCATCCCCGAGTTCGAGGACTTCGGCACGACGGTCTCCGGTGAACTGACCAAGGCGATCGACGGTCAGGAATCGGTCACGACCTTCTTGGCCAACAGTCAGAAGATCGCGCAGCAAGCCGTGATCGACGCCGGTTACAAGAAGTAACAGCCGAACGCTGCGCCCGCGTCCGCGCCGGTGCCCCGAAGCCGCTCACCCGAGCGACGAGGGGCACCGGTGCGGCACCGGACCTCATCTGGGCCTCCGCCGTCCACGTTCGAAAGAAGGCATGTCGTTGACCACCACCATTGCTCCGCCGATGCAGTCGCCGGAGATCCCACGGCCACCCAAGAAGAAGAAGCAGGGTCCGCCCCGGGGGCGGCTGTCCAAAGAAGCCTGGGTACGGCGCACTCCGCTGCTGCCGGCGCTGATCTTCACCATCGTGGTGACGCAGATCCCGTTCCTGCTCACGCTCTTCTACAGCTTCGAGAACTATCAGCTGAACTACCCGGACCGGCCGAAGAACTTCCCCAATGTCCAGAACTACAAGCGGGTCTTCCAGGACCCGACGTTCCGTAGCGCGATCCTGCACACGATCCTGATGACAGCTGTCCCGGTCGTGCTGGCCGATCGCGTTCGGGGTCGGGATCGCGACCCTGCTCAACCGCCGCGTCTTCGGCCGGCCGTTCTTGCGCACGCTCATCATCAGTCCGTTCCTGATCATGTCGAGCGCGGCGGCCTACGTGTGGAAGTACGAGATCCTCTCCAGCGGCGTCGGCGTTCTGAACTACTTCGTCAAGGAGATCGGCTTCAAGCAGCAGGACTGGGCCGGGACGCATCCGCAGATCACGATCATCGCGTTCCTCACCTGGCAGTGGACGCCGTTCATGGTGCTGCTCGCGCTGGCCGGTCTGCAGAGCCAGGGCGATGACGTCCTCGAGGCGGCCCGGGTCGACGGTGCCAACGCGTGGCGGATCTTCCGTTCGATCACGCTGCCGCACCTGCGCCAATACATCGAGCTCGGTGCGCTGCTCGGCTCGATCTACATCGTCCAGGCCTTCGACCCGATCGCCATCATCACGGTCGGCGGTCCGGGCACCGACAGCACCAACCTGCCGTACTACATCTACCGAAAGGGCCTCACCCAGCCCTACAACATCGGGCTGGCGTCGGCGATGGCCGTCGTCGTGGTGGTCGCAACGATCATCATCGCCACGATGGCGTTGCGGGTCGTGTCCAGTCTGTTCAGCGACGAGGGAATGGTGGGGCGCTGATGTTCACGCGGACGGAAATGAGCGTCGCCGAGCGACAGACCAACATCGGTGCCCGACTCTTGCTCGGTGTGCTCACCTGGCTGATCATCCTGATCTTCTTCTTCCCCGTGCTCTGGATGGTGCTCACCGGTCTGAAGACCGAGACGGCCGCCGGCACGAGCACGCCGCACTTCTTCTTCAAGCCGACGTTCTCGAACTGGTCGAGCGCCTGGAGCGGCTCGGGTGGCCAGACCGGACTGAGCACCTTCATGGTGCATTCGCTGACCACGTCGATCGGCTCGACGATTCTGGTGCTGGTGCTGGCGTTCCCGGCGGCGTACGCGCTGTCGATCCGTCCGGTCGGCGCCTGGCGAGACGGTCTGTTCTTCTTCATCTCCACGAAGATGCTGCCCATCGTCGGCGCGATCGTTCCCCTGTACGTACTGGCCTCACCGGCCCACCTGGACATCCTCGACACGTCGCGGGTGCTGATCATCCTGTACACCGCGATGAACCTGCCGATCGCGGTCTGGATGCTGCGGTCGTTCCTGCTCGAGGTGCCCAACGAGATCATCGAGGCCTCACGCATGGACGGCGCCGGCGCGATTGCGTCAGATGTGGACGGTGATCCTGCCGATCGCTCGTCCCGGTTTCGCGGCCACGTCGTTGATCTGCTTCATCTTCGCGTGGAACGAGTACTTCCTCGCGGTCAACCTCACGACACACAACGCATCGACCGTCCCCACCGGGCTCGCCTCGTTCGTCCAGCCCGAGGGTCCGTTCGTCGCCCACCTGTCGGCTGCCGCGACGATCGCCTGCTTGCCGGTGCTCATCGCCGGCTGGTTCGCGCAGGACAAGCTCGTGCGCGGTCTGTCGATGGGCGCCGTCAAGTAGGTCGGCGCGTCCTGCCCTGCCAACACCGTGGTCGGTCCCGCCGACCGCTCGAAGCGGCCACACCAAGGCTCATTTCGGCATCCTGATCCCCGTGGGAGCACCTAGCCATGCCCGCACTCTCCAGCGACTGCCTGCCCGAGATCTCGGCGGCGGTAGAAGTCCCGAAGTACGACCGCTCGACGATCAAGGTCGGCATAGTCCACTTCGGCGTCGGCGGTTTCCACCGCGCCCACCAGGCGATGTACGTCGATCGGCTGATGAGCCAGGGCCTCGCGCTGGACTGGGGAATCGCCGGGGTCGGCGTGATGCCGTCCGACCGCGCGATGGCGGACGCGCTGCTGCCCCAGGACGGGCTGTACACGATGATCGTCAAGCACGCCGACGGCCGGCGTGAGCCGCGTGTCATCGGCTCGATCGTCGACTTCCTCTTTGCCCCCGATGAACCCGAACGGGTACTCGATCTGCTCGCCTCGCCGTCCACCCGCATCGTCTCGTTGACGATCACCGAGGGCGGCTACAACTTCAACCAGGTCACCAGCAAGTTCGACCCGGAGTCGCCGGCGATCGTCGCCGATCTTGTGGCCGGTGCGACACCGGGCACGGTGTTCGGCTTCGTCGTCGAGGCCCTCGACCGGCGCCGGCGACTGGGCATCGCACCCTTCTCGATCATGTCCTGCGACAACATCCAGAACAACGGGCACATCGCACGCGAGACGTTCACTGCCTTTGCCCGGCTCAAGGACCCCGATCTCGGGCTGTGGATCGAGGAGCGCGTGAGCTTTCCCAACTCCATGGTCGACCGGATCACCCCGGTGACGACCGATGACGATCGGCGTGAACTGGCCGAGCATTTCGGCGTCGAGGATCGGTGGCCGGTGGTCTGCGAGCCGTTCACGCAGTGGGTGCTCGAAGACGCGTTCGGTCAGGGACGGCCGCCACTCGAGAACGCCGGCGTCCAGGTCGTCTCGGCCGTCGAACCCTACGAACTGATGAAGCTCAGGCTGCTCAACGGCAGTCATCAGGCACTGTGCTATTTCGGCTACCTCGTCGGCTACCGCTACGTCCACGAGGTCGCGCAAGATCCGCGCTTCGCGCAGTTCCTGCGGGCCTACATGGACGGCGAGGCCACGCCGACGCTGCTCCCCGTCCCCGGCGTCGACCTCGACGCCTACAAGAGCGAGCTGATCGAGCGCTTCTCGAACCCCGAGATCCGCGACACGGTCGCCCGACTGTGTGCCGAGAGTTCCGACCGGATCCCGAAATGGTTGTTGCCGGTGCTGCGGGAGAACCTGGCGAAGGGCGCCCCGATCGCGCACACGACCGCCGTCGTCGCCAGCTGGGCGCGCTACGCGGAGGGGACCGACGAGAGCGGCGAGCCCATCCAGATCGTCGATCGGCTGGCCGAGGTGGTCACCGAGCTGGCCCGTCGCTACCCGTACGAGCCGTTGGCCCTGGTCGGGATTCGCGAACTCTTCGGCGACCTGGACCAGAACGAGCGTTTCCGCGAGGCCTACCTCGCGATCCTCGGCACGCTGCACGAGGTTGGAGCCGCCCGGACGCTGGAGCAGCTCAACGCCGGGACGCTGCCTTGAGGCAGAACCGACCGATCCGGTCGTGTAGGCTGATCCGTCGGTGACCGGCTCCGTCTTCTTCACCGAAGGCTTCCGGCCGTCCTCGACAGGCCCCCTTAGCTCAGTCGGCAGAGCGTCTCCATGGTAAGGAGAAGGTCTACGGTTCGATTCCGTAAGGGGGCTCGGCCCGAACGGTTGTAAACAGGGCGGGGTAGCTCAGTCTGGTAGAGCAAGCGGCTCATAATCGCTGTGTCGCCGGTTCAAGTCCGGCCCTCGCTACGAGCTGCGTCAGCAGTAGAAAGACTGTGGAACACAGCGTGCTCCGACAGCGTTAACCGTAAGCAAGTTCATCTTCTGAAAGGCACTTCTCGTGGCAGCCACCGACGTTCGACCCAAGATCACCTTGGCGTGCCAGGTTTGCAAGCACCGCAACTACATCACCAAGAAGAATCGGCGTAACGATCCCGACCGTCTTGGTCTGCAGAAGCACTGCCCGAACTGCAACAAGCACACCGAGCACCGCGAAACGCGTTGAGTGAGTGCCGCCTTTGGCGGCATTTCACCATTTACCGCACTCAGCTGTTGCTAGCCTGAGCCCATGGTCACCACGTCCGGCGACGCCGTTGCACCGACGTCTCCGGCGGTCCGTACTCCCGACGGCCGGCGACGGCGCTGGAGCGAACACCGGGCGCAGCGACGTGACGCACTGGTCGCCGCCGGCATAGCCGCGATCGACGAGTACGGACCCGACGCCAGCGCCGATCAGATCGCGGCCAAGGCCGGCGTCAGCCGGACTGTCCTGTATCGATACTTCCGCGACAAAGAGGATCTCCAGTCCGCCATTTCGCGGCAGATGGTCGACGTCGTGGTGGCGAGCCTGATCAAGCCGCTGCACTCGGGTGGCACCGCCAACGAGATCATCCGAGGCACGGTCACCGTCGTGGTGGATTGGCTCGACCAGCATCCGAACCTCTACGAGTTCCTGCGCTCGCGTGGCCGTCTCGGCGGCCTCGAGACGGTCGAGGTCACCATGGCCGACCAGGTTGCGGGCGTCCTGCAGCGATTCATGATCGCGTTCGGGGTCGAGATCGATCTGGCCGAGCCGGGTGCCCACGGCATAGTGGGCATGGTCGAGGCGACCAGCGCCTGGTGGCTGCATCATCGGCCGACGCCCCGAGCCGATTTCATCGACTACCTTTCGGCCACGGTCTGGTATGTAATCGAGGGCTCCCTGCGTTCGCGGGGCTTCGTCCTCGATCCAGACGTCGCCCTGCCACCAGACGCCCTCACCGACCTTCCTGAACCGAGAGTTGCCGCACAGAGAGCCGAATACTGATGACCGACGCAGCGCCGGACGACGACGGATACGACGGCCCCGCCCAGCTCGTAGACACCGACGGTGGCGACCAGCCGGTCGAGGTCGAGGTCACCCTGCGCGGTCACTTCGACCCGATCAGCGGCTCGTACAACTGGTACGGACGAGTCGCAGCGAGCGACGAGGTGGCGGCCCTGGTGGCGGGTGGTACGCGCAAGGTGCGTCTTCGCACTCCCCACGGCGAGGTCGAGACTGCGCTGTCCGACGTCGACACGTGGGGCCGGCCGCGGGTCGAGGGCTTCGGCCGGGCGCCGTTCGTCGTGCTGACCGACATCGCGTCGGACGAGAACTGACGTGGCGCTCGACCAGGCCCTCGTCGGCCGCACCTACCCACCGACCACGCCGTACGAGGTCGGTCGCGAGAAGATCCGGGAGTTCGCCGAGGCCATCGGGGACGACTCGCCTCTCTACCGGGATGTCGCCGTCGCCACCGAACACGGCTATCGCGACGTGATCGCCCCGCCGACGTTTCCGGTGGTGCTCACGCTGCCGGCCGGGCACCAGGTGACCGGCGACCCGGCGCTGGCGATCGACTACTCGCGCGTCGTGCACGGCGAGCAGCGCTTCATCTACGAGCGCCCCGTCGTTGCCGGGGACGTGCTCAGCGTCGTCGTGACGATCGACTCGCTACGTTCGGTGGGCGGCAACGACCTCATCAGCACCAAGGCCGCCGTCAGCACGGTCGAGGGCGAGCTCGTTCTCACCGCGCAGGCGTTGATCGTCGTCCGGGGAAAGGATGCCGAGTGAGCGTCGAGTTCGACCAGGTCGCCGTCGGCGACGCGCTGCCCGAACTGACGGCGCCCATCACCCGCGCCGATCTCGTGCGCTACGCCGGGGCATCGGGCGACTTCAATCCGATCCACTGGAATGAGCGCTTCGCGAAATCGGTCGGATTGCCCGACGTCATCGCGCACGGCATGTACACGATGGCGCTGGCCGGCCGGTTGCTCACGCAGTGGACCGGGGATGCCGGCCGCGTCGTCGACTACGGAGTCCGCTTCACGCGGCCGGTGGTCGTGCCGGACGCCGACGGCGCGACGCTGGTGGTCAACGGAAAGGTCGCGTCCAAATCCGACGAGGACGGCACGGTCAAGATCGACCTCAATGTCACCGTCGACGGCCAGACGGTGCTCGCGCGAGCCAACGCCGTCCTCAGGCTGAAGGCGTGAGGATCGAGGGGTCGTTCGACTACCCCGGCGCGAGCGTGGACGCCGTCTTCGCGATGCTGACCGATCCGGAGTTCCAGCGTCAGCGATGCGCGGCGACCGGAGCGCTCGAGAGTTCGGTCGAGGTCGAGGACGACGCGCTCGGGCCAGTCGTGACCTGCCGACGCCAGATGCCCACGCACGATGCTCCGGACTTCGTGCGGCGGATCGTCGGGTCGAGCATCGAGATCGTCGACCGCCTCAAGTGGATGAAGCTGCCGACGGCGCCCCGCTCGGCCATGGTCCAACTGACGTTCAGCGGTCAGCCGACCAGGATGATCGGACAGCTCGATCTCGACACCGACGACACCGGGACTCACGGACGGCTGGTGGCCGAGCTCAAGGGCGGCCTACCGTTGGTGGGCGGCCGGATCGAGAAGGCGATCGCACCGCTCGTCCGGGCCGCGATGGCCAGCGAACAGACGGTGGGACGGCGATGGCTCACGAGCTGACCGAGGTGGTCGACAACCCCTCGCGTTCGCGTTACGACATCTCCCTCGACGGCGACGTCGTCGGGTTCTGCAGTTACCGCGAGAACGACGGCGTGTTCCTGCTGCCCCACGCCGAGGTCGACCCCCGCGTGGGCGGCCGGGGGATCGGGACGCGGCTGGCGCGGGGCGCGCTGGACGATCTTCGCCGGCGCGGGGTCAAGGTCGTTCCCCTGTGCCCGTTCATCGCCGACTTCATCGCCAAGAATCCGGACTACGCCGACATGGTCTCGAACTAGCCCCCGTCGGCTACCAGCTTGGCGATCCGGCCGATGCCCTCGGCCAGGTCGTCGTCACCGAGGGCATACGACAACCGGGCGTAGCCCGGCGTGCCGAACGCCTCGCCGGGCACGATCGCGACCTCGGCCTCTTCGAGGATCAACGCCGCCAACTCAGCCGAGGTCTGGGCCGTGCGCCCGCGCAACGGCACCCCGAGCAGTCCGCGCACCGACGGGTAGGCATAGAAGGCGCCCTGCGGCTCGGGGCACACGACGCCGGGGATCTGCGACAACATCGACACGATCGTCTTGCGCCGCCGATCGAAGGCGCGGCGCATCTCGGCGACCGCGCTCAGGTCACCGCTGACGGCGGCCAGAGCAGCCACCTGGGCCACGTTCGAGACGTTCGACGTCGCGTGCGACTGCAGGTTCGAGGCCGCCTTGATCACGTCGGTCGGCCCGATCATCCAGCCGACTCGCCAGCCGGTCATCGCGTACGTCTTGGCGACCCCGTTGAGTACGACGACCTTCTCACCGGCATGCAGCGCGATCGACTCGTTCACGGCATCGCCGTAGACGAGGTGCTCGTAGATCTCGTCGGTGACGACCCAGAGGTCGTGCGCCTTCGCCCATTCGCCGATCGTCTTGACCTGGTCGGGCGGGAAGACAGCGCCGGTCGGGTTGGACGGCGACACGAACAACAGGACCTTCGTGCGCGCTGTGCGGGCGGCCTCGAACTGTTCGACGCTGGCGAGATAGCCGCTCGTCTCATCGACCACGACCTCGACCGGAACGCCGCCGGCGAGCTTGATCGCCTCGGGGTAGGTGGTCCAGTACGGCGCGATCATGATGACCTCGTCGCCCGGGTCGAGCAGGGCGGCGAAGGTGTTGTAGACGGCCTGCTTGCCGCCGTTGGTGATCAGCACCTGCGCGGCATCGACCTCGTACCGGCTGTCGCGCAGCGTCTTCGCCGCGACCGCTGACCGAAGTTCGGGCAGACCGGGCACCGGCGTGTAGCGGTGGTTCTTCGGATCCCGAGCGGCCTCGATGGCGGCCTGGACGATGTAGTCCGGCGTCGCGAAGTCGGGCTCGCCGGCCCCGAAGCCGATGACCGGGCGTCCGGCGGCCTTGAGGGCCTTGGCCTTGGCGTCGACGGCCAGGGTGGCGGACTCGGCGATTGCTGCGATGCGGTCGGATATGCGGGCTCCCATGGCAGCAATGATCCCAGATCGGCGGAGTGTGATTTCGCCGCCACCGCCGATCCCGGTGAGAACGGTGAGGGCGGTGACATTGGCGCGATTCATGGGTTATTGGGTTTTCTACTGACGAAATACCCTTCGCTACATAAATTCGTCTGCAGTGCTGATTAACCGTTTCTCAGTGAAACAGCCGATTTGGGGGGCTATATGTCGCACGTGGAGGCGCGCAAGGGTGCGGATCTTGAGCAGTTCTATTTGAGCTCGGCCGACGGACACGAAAGCTTGTTCCACGTCTGGGAGAACGGAGGCAGTCGCGGTGACTCGGTAACTCCGTCGACGTACGACGAGGCCTACCGATCCTGGATGACGGACCGCTTGGCGGCGGAGCTCGACCGAACCGAGGGAGGCCTGCTCAGCCTGGGCTGCGGGAACGCGGCGGTCGAGGCCGAAATGACGCAGCGCGGTTACGTGACGTAGTGGTCTCCATGCTTCCCGCCACCGAACATCCGGCGCTATCCAGCTTGGCCATCGCCGGCGGTGCGCACTTCGTGTGCAGCAGCTATCTGAGTTCGGCCGTCGCGCAGCAAGGCCGAGTCGCCGCGGAGCGCGGATTGGTTCTGCTCACCGAATGCGGGCTTGACCCGGGGCTCGACCATCTATACGCCCACCTTCTGGTGCGCGCTGCCTCTGCCGCGCTGGGCGACCGGCCCTCGACGGCCCGATTCACGTCCTACTGCGGAAGCAATCCCGCTGAGGCGAATGAGTTTCGGTACCGATTCAGCTGGGCCCCTCGAGGTGTACTCACCGCCCTGCTCTCGCCGGCCCGATCCGTCGCCCGAGGCCGCGAGGTCGACTCCGAGCGGCCATGGGAGGCGATGGAAACGGCGAGTGTCGCCGGTGAGCTCTTCGAGGTGTACCCGAATCGCGACAGCATCCCATTCGTCGACCTGTACCAGCTGCCACCATCATGGGCGCTGGAAACGTTCGTCAGAGGGTCCATGCGTCTCGACGGGTGGTCCGTCGCCTGGAAGTCGGTTTTCGACGAGATTCGCGAGGCCTCACCCGATCGGCTGACCGAGCTTGCCCAAGAGTTGGCCGACGCCTACCCGACAACGCCGACGGACCACGACCGTGTTGTGATGGCGGTGCGGCTCGAGGTCAGTACGAACGACGGCACTGGCTCCTGGCAGGGGTCGTACACCCTCGATGTCGAAGGGACCGAGCGCGAGGACGCCACCGCGCGGTTGGTATCGATGCCACTGGCAATCGCGATCCTTGATGTGGTCGCCGAAGGGGTACCCCCTGGGCTTCATCAGGCGAGTGACGACGAGTCGACGATCCGACGGTGGCTGAACCGGCTGGCCGAGCATGGAATCAAGGCGGTCTATCAGGACACGGCGCAAGTGACGACCGCGTGACCAGGTCGGCTGACGGGTCGGCGACTCCGGCTGCTTCCCTGGCGCGCGGCATCGTGCCGCTGATCGCGTACGCCGCTATGACCGCTGCTGTCGACGTGTACGCCGGCAACCGCTTCGTCCACGTCAGCCCGGCGGCGGTGGCAGCGATCTCGTTCTCGGCGGTGAGCGTGTTCTTCGCCGGCGTCGAACGGCTCAGGAACGGGCCCGGTCTCGTGCACCGGTTACTGCCGCACCGGCGCGATGTCCTCGCGCTGAACGTAACCACGGCGATCACCTGGACGGCCACCCTCTACGCATTGGAGTACTTGGCTCCGGCCGTCGTCAACGTGATCGGAGTTGGGCTCGGGCCGATCATCACCGTGGTGGCGGGACCTGTCTTGCGGCGAGACGCCGTCAAGGTCATCGCCGCGGAAGTTGTCGCCGCCGGGGGGGTGTGCGTCGTGCTCGGGGCGCTGGTGTGGCTGTCCTTCGTCGGTCGCAGCGGTCTACCCGACATCAGCGCGGGGCACGCGGCTGCGGGACTCGTGCTGACGATCATCTGCGCGGTCGGTTCGTCGCTCAACATCATCTACATGAAGCGGCTCGGCGAGGTCGGCTGCAGCCGCGGTGATGTCCTGGCCAGCCGATTCGTGTTAATGACCGTTCTCGCCTGGCTCCTCACCGCGGCCTCCCATCGCGGAGGGGTCCCGGCAGCCGTCGTTCCTGGGATCGTCGTCGCGGTCATCGGTGTCGGCCTGCCTATCTACGTGCTTCAGCTCGGGATCCACTACACCGAACCGATCACGACTTCATTGGTGATCTCCTTGTCGCCGCTGTTCGCCTTCTTGCTACAACTCGGCGACTCGCGGTTGTCGTTCTCACCTTCCACGCTCGGGGGCATCCTCATCGTCTTGCTCCTTGTGTCGATCGGCGCCCTGGTACGCCACCGACAAGACCTGGCCGTCGCCAGCAGCGCTCCATCCCGCCGTCATCACTCCGACCATGACTCGGTGAGAAGGGGGTCAGAAGTGACCATCTGTGCGGTCGTCGATGCATACGGTGCCGGGCAACTTCTACCGTCGGCCTTGCGACGACACGGAGTGGATTCCGTGCACGTCCGCTCGTCGAATCCTGACCGCCGCTTGTCCTATCGCGCCGAAGATTTCACGATCGATATTCAGCAGGCAGGCGACGTCGCGGCAACGGGCGCGGCACTGCGTGAAGTCGGCGTTGACGCCATCGTCGCGGCGGCAGAGTCGGGCGTGACGCTGGCCGACCAACTCAATCAGGAACTCGGCCTGGCCGGCAACCTGATCGATCGGACGTCGGCCCGTCGTGACAAGTACGCGATGCAGGCGGCAGTACAGGCTGCTGGGCTGCCGATCGCTGGCAGCATCGAGGTGGCAACGAGCGACGCAGCGGTGAGGCCGCCGCGCGGCTCGGGGGTGGCCGGTGGCGCTCAAGCCGGTACGCAGTGCGGGGAGCGACAACGTCACCGTCTGCTCGACGTCAGCCGAGGTGGCGACCGCGTTTGAGCGGATTCACCGGCCGAGGACCGTTACGGGGGAAGCAACGACACCGTGCTCGTCCAGCAGTTCCTCGCAGGCGTCGAGCACTACGTCAACACGGTGAGTCGACACGGGGAGCACCGAATAGTCGAAGTGTGGCGTTACCGAAAGCGGCAGGTCGACGGTCACGTCGTCTACGACTACGACGACCTGTTGTCACTCGAGGAGGACGGTGCCCGAGAGGTCGCGCGATACGGGCTCGAAGTGCTCGAGGCGCTCGGAATCGTGAATGGCGCCGCCCACACCGAGATCAGGCTGACTCCGGACGGACCACGGCTCATCGAGTGTGGCGCTCGGTTGGGAGGTGGTCAGGTTCCGCAACTGCTGCGCCGGTGCGTCGGCAGCGACCAGGTCGACACTCTGGCGCTGTCGATAGCCGAGCCGATCAGCTTCGCGGCGCAGGCCCACGAACCGTACGAGCGCAACGGTCGGCTGCGGTGCGTGAACTTGATCGTCCCGATGCCGGGAGTCGCGCCGTCCGATGCGGGATGGGAGCCGGTGCTCCAGTTGCAGTCGTTCGGCGCGCTCATCCTCAACCAACCGGCAGCTGCCCCGTTGGCCCGCACGGTGGACATGGCTACCTGCCCCGGAACGGTGTACCTAAGAGCCGATGATGGCGCGTCGATCGAACACGATTACCGCGTCATACGTGAACTGGAGCGGACAGTCCTCTACCGGGGGGACCGGGATCGTCCAGGACGTCCACGCGATTGACGATCTCAAGCAGACCCGTCTGGTCGTCGAACGAAGCGACTGCTCGCATTCCTAGGATTTCGCCCAGGCGGGTCACGTGGGTGCCGCCGCACGGCATCTGCGCTGTGCCGCCCGGCAGGAAGCACCGCCACATCCTGCGGTCGGTGAGACGCACGCCGTCCGCCTCGACGGTGACGAGCGCGTCGGCCCGGATCCAGCCGCCAGACGCTGGTTGACCTCGTCCATGATCCCGGCCAGCCCGTCGATCAACGCGGTGGCCTCGAAGCCTCGCTTGCGCAACGACTTGCCCAGCCGGTAGCGGTCACGGCTGCCGACCACGTCGTGCCGAGTCTCACGCAGCTCGCCGCGTCAAGGTCGTAGCGACCGCGTGAGTCGCGGGGGGCTTCCTTATGCCACAAGTTGTGAGTGCTCTCATTCAACGAGTAGGCGAGCAAATGGCACGCTGTGTGGGAAGCGCTGAGGCGACGTCGTCGCTCGACGTCCACCGCCAGACTCACTCTGGCGCCCGGAACCAGCTTGGCGGCATCGCCCGCCGGCACGACGTGAGCGACGAGGAAGGACACACCTTTCTCGTCGCGCTTCGCGGCGATTTGGTCATCCACCATGTACGGCCCGTTGCCCCGACGCGCGATCGTGACGCTGTGCGGCACCGGGACCACAGTGCCATCGTCGAGGTAGAGCGAACCGTGGTCATCTGGCTGATCGGGCCACAGCGGATCACGGGGGTGAAACGGTGTGCGGCCGGTGACGACGAGCGCGGTCGTCCCTCGGTCCCGTCGTGGGTCGGGGAGGACGGCAACCACAACAGCCTCGTCACGGACCGTCCCGGACGGGAAGCTGACTTCCGTGAAGTCAACCCGAGCGGCGTCATCTGGCCAAATATCACTCACGTGATCAATGGTACTTAACCAGACCTCCAGTTCTGGCCGCCGCTTCCTCGTCCGCGGCGGGAATCCATCTGCCCGGGAGGGCGACTGGCCCGTGCGGAATCGGCTGGTTGTGATCGAGTTTCCCGACATCGTGAGCGCGAATGCCTGGTACGACTCGCCGGAAGATCAGACGGCCTTATCGAGCGGTAACCCGCCGCTCGGGCGTCGCTTGCTCTTCGTGGACGGACGGCAATCGTCAAGCCGGCCCCGTGGCGGGCGTCAGCTCCGGCAGCCCGGAGACTTGGACCCCGGCGAGGCCACTGCGTACACTGGCTCGTCGGGGTCCGTGTGGCCTTGCGTCAGCATGCGCGCCGACCGGTTCATCGTTCCTGCTGAGGCGAGGTCCGATGGGTTCGCTGGGCTCCGTAGGGGCGTGGCTCAATTGGTAGAGCACCGGTCTCCAAAACCGGCGGTTGCAGGTTCAAGTCCTGTCGCCCCTGCGCTAGAGGTATCGCAACATCGGCAAGATCAGGAACACCTGACCAGCATCACCAGCACATGAAGGAGAGGCTCGTGACCGCGATTCGCACCGATGCCGCGTCGTCCCGTCCCGCTGGAAGCGGACGCGGAGGACGGATCGGCCGTTTTGTGCGCGAAGTCATCTCCGAGATGCGCAAGGTCCTCTGGCCCTCGCGCAAGGAGCTGACGACTTACACGATCGTCGTGATCGTGTTCGTCGTGATCATGGTCGCGCTGGTCGCCGGCCTCGACATCGGGTTCGCCAAGGTCGTCCTCTGGCTGTTCGGCTGATCGAGCCAGCCGCCCGTCTGACCCCATCGGCACCCATCAGTACTTACTGGAAAGAGAGATTGTGACCGAGTTCGACCCCGCCTCCGAAGGCTCTGCCGCCAGCTCCGTTGACGAGAAGTCAAACGTGGCCGATGCCGCGCGCCTGCTCGGTGCCGACACCGCAGAAGACGTCTCGTCGATCGGTGAGGACGACCAGGACGATGCCGACTTCGCGCTCGATCTTCCCGATTCGGCCCCCGAGGTCGATCTCGGGTCGGACGTGGTCTCCAACGAGGACGCCGGAGTCGACGAGTCCCTGGCGATCGAGCCGGCCGAGGATGAGGACGAGGACCCGGTCGAGGTGTTGCGCCGCGAGCTGCGCGACGCGTTCGGCGACTGGTACGTCGTGCACTCCTACGCCGGCTACGAGAACAAGGTGAAGACGAACCTCGAGAGCCGCATCTCGTCCCTCGACATGGAGGACTACATCTTCCAGGTCGAGGTGCCGACCGAAGAGGTCGTCGAGATCAAGAACGGCAAGCGCCAGCAGGTCCAGCGCAAGGTCTTCCCGGGCTACATCCTGGTGCGCATGGACCTCAACGACGAGTCGTGGGGCGCCGTGCGCAACACGCCCGGCGTCACCGGCTTCGTCGGCGCGACCTCGCGCCCGTCGCCGCTGAGCCTGGAGGAGGTCGTCAAGATCCTCGCTCCGGCCACCCAGAAGGCGGCCGCGGTCGCGTCGGGCAAGGGTGACGCCTCGGGCGCCAAGGCCAAGGTCGAGGTCGTCGACTACCAGGTCGGTGAGTCGGTCACGGTCATGGACGGACCGTTCGCGACGCTGCCGGCCACCATCAGTGAAATAGACCCGTTGCACCAGAAGTTGCAGGTATTGGTGTCGATCTTCGGCCGCGAGACGCCCGTCGAGCTGTCGTTCAGCCAGGTTTCGAAAATCTAGAGAAAACAGAGAAGAAGAGAAGTCATGCCTCCCAAGAAGAAGCTCGCCGCGATCATCAAGCTGCAGATCAAGGCCGGTGCCGCGAACCCGGCGCCGCCCGTCGGTCCCGCGCTCGGTCAGCACGGCGTCAACATCATGGAGTTCTGCAAGCAGTACAACGCGGCGACCGAGTCGCAGCGTGGGCAGATCGTCCCGGTCGAGATCTCGGTCTACGAGGACCGCTCGTTCACCTTCGTCACCAAGACGCCCCCGGCCGCGCGGCTGCTCCTCGCCGCCGCCGGCATCGAGAAGGGCAGTGGCGAGCCGCACAAGACCAAGGTCGCCAAGGTCACCCAGGCCCAGCTGCGCGAGATCGCGGAGCTGAAGAAGGAAGACCTCAACGCCAACGACATCGACCACGCCGCCAAGATCATCGCCGGCACCGCCCGGTCGATGGGCATCACGGTCGCTGACTAGTACGACACCGCAAGACACGTTCGCGTGGGAGGACGTCGATGGTCGGCGTCCGCTAGCACCACTGATCAGTAGGAGAAGAAATGCCCAAGCACAGCAAGAGCTATCGCCAGGCCGTCGAGCTGATCGAGCCCGACAAGATCTACTCGCCGCTCGAGGCCGCCAAGATCGCGCGCGAGACGTCGCCGACCAAGTTCGACGGCACCGTCGAGGTCGCCTTGCGCCTCGGCGTCGACCCGCGCAAGGCCGACCAGATGGTCCGCGGCACCGTCAGCCTGCCCCACGGCACCGGCAAGACGGCTCGCGTCATCGTGTTCGCGACCGGTGACAAGGCCGCCGAGGCCGAGGCCGCCGGCGCCGACCGCGTCGGCAGCGACGACCTGATCGCCGCGATCCAGGAGGGCTTCCTGGACTTCGACGCCGCGATCGCGACGCCCGACCAGATGGCGAAGGTCGGCCGCATCGCCCGCGTGCTCGGTCCGCGTGGTCTGATGCCGAACCCGAAGACGGGAACGGTCACCCCGGACGTCGCCAAGGCGGTTTCCGACATCAAGGGCGGCAAGATCAGCTTCCGCGTCGACAAGCAGGCCAACCTGCACCTCGTGATCGGGAAGGCGTCCTTCAGCGAGAGCCAGCTGGTCGAGAACTACGCGGCGGCACTGGACGAGGTCGTCCGCGCCAAGCCGTCGAGCGCCAAGGGCCGGTACCTGAAGAAGATCACGTTCTCGACCACGATGGGCCCCGGCATCCCGGTCGACCCGAACCGCACCCGCAACCTGCTCGAAGAGGCACCGACCGCCTAGACAGTTCACACCGCAGTACCACCAGTCGACAAGACGAACCCCCCGCGTGCGCAAGGCACCACGCGGGGGGTTCGCTCTTTTGGGCCGAGGCCGGCCGTCACCCTCCCCGCCGCGCCTCACGAGCAGCGGGCCCCCGGAACGACCGACCTCGGCTTTCAGCGAGGCGGTGACGACCCGGTTCCCCCGAACCAGGCCCACCTGCACTCGCTGGCACCACCAGCGCATCGCTTCCCCCGACGCGACGCGATGGTCGTGGGGTAGGAGCCCCTCTGATCCGGCCTGATACCCGAATCGGAAGTTTTTTTCCTGGTTCACTGGGCTTCGCCGGTACCCCCTGTATCACCGGGGTCGTCGCTGTCTCTTGGGTGGTGTGGGCAACGAATCGGGCGAAGTCTGGTGGGTGTGGGGGCGTGGGCCATACGCTTCCCACTGCGGATCGCCCGCTTCAGTCACCTCGAGGTGCTCATGAGTTCGCGCGACGACTCCACCGCCGACAACGGTTCGGGATCCCCGACGGCTGACGATCCTCGCCGTCCCCGGGGGACGACTGCTGACATCGCGATCTCGGTCCCGCAGGATGTCTTGGTCCGGCACAACGCTCGGGTTCTCGATCCGGTCGCGGCCGTGATCGACCCAGCGCTCACTCGCGAGGCGCGGGCCCGGGACGTACCGCCGCCGCCGATTCGTTCCACGGTCTACATCGCCCACCATTTGTTGATCAGGGCTCCCGAGCCGGCGGTCTTTGACGCGGTCTTCGACAAGCTCGGCAAGGTCGCCGCGGACGAGTACAAGCTGGCCCTGGTCCCCGACGAGCGCGACGTTCAGGATCACGCGTATCTGCGTCGCAACAAGGTTCCCGGGTTGCCCGAACCGGTGACCCTCGTCCGCCTGGTTTCGATCGTCAAGGCCGCCCAGCCCGCACCTGACGCCTGGGCGGTGCTGCAAAGCTTCCGTAGCTCGCTGGCGCCCGAGGACGCCGGTCACTCGAAGTTGGTGAGTCTCGACCACCTGATGTCGTGGGCGCCCTACGGTGGGTTCACCCCCTACGGTGGGTTCACGCCGTACGGTGGGTTCACGCCGTACGGCGGGTTCACGCCGTACGGCGGATTCACGGGCGAGCCGGTGCAGTCGTACGCGGTGGCCGGCAGCGGTGGTCGCGAGCCGGTGGCCTGGTTGGGCGGGCCGCCGCACCGGCGCACCGATGCCGAGGTGGGTTGCCGCCGCCCGGTGATCGCGGTCCTCGACACCGGGATCGGCGAGCACTCTTGGTTCCCGCCGGACATCGTCCGGCACGACCACACCCTGTCGGAGCCGTTGACCGACGACCCGGTGGACGCCGACGCCAAACTGAGCGGGTTGCTCTCGGCCGACTTCGGACACGGCACGTTCGTCGCCGGGCTCGTGCGTCAGACGTGCCCGGACGCCGACATCCTCGACATCAAGATCGGCAGCGGCGACGGGACGCTGCGCGAGTCCGACGTCCTGCATCTGTTCCGCGCGATCCACGCGCGCCAGGTTCGGGCCCAGACCGACGAGAACTTTCGGCACGAACTGATCGACATCATCTGCCTGTCCTTCGGCTACTACGACGAGCAGCCCGAGGATTCGGTGTTCGACCACAAGCTGATGCACCCAATGCGGGCCCTCGGCCAGCTGGGGATCACCGTCGTCGCGTCGGCGGGCAACGACTCGACCTACCGTCCGTTCTACCCGGCGGCGTATGCGCCCCACGACGACGGCCTGATCGACCAGACGTTCTACGACGAGGTCCCGGTGATCAGCGTCGGCGCCTACAACCCGAACCAGCGCTCGATCGCGCTGTTCAGCAATGCCGGCCTCTGGGTCATGTGCCACCGCCCGGGTGCTGCGGTCGTCAGTACGTTCCCGAAGGACGCCAACGGCGCGCTGCAGCCGGTCGACGAGAAGTATGTGCCTGGTGATGGACTGCGGTCGACGATCGACCCGGACGACTTCACCCGTCGTGACCGCATCGTCGAGGACGACGGGACGGTCGACTATCTCGACGACGGCGGCTTCGGAACATGGAGCGGAACCTCGTTCTCCTCGCCGTTGCTCGCCGGCGAGCTGGCCCAGGCGCAGGTCCGAAGCCGGAGCCTGGACGACGTCGATACGCACCAGCTGCGTCGCTCGTTCATGGCAGGCGATCACTGACCGCCTCGAAATCCCTCGGCCCGCGCCATGACCATGACTGAACCCGCCGAGACCACCCTGGCCGTGCGCGCCGGCACGTACTTCGCCGAGTACCGGGCCGGGGACGAGTCGCGGATGGCCGATCTCGTCTCGCTGCTGACGCCGATCCTGTGGCACACCGTGCGGGCACAGAACCTGGACAGCTCCTCCGCCGAGGACGTCCTGCAGACGACCTGGCTCGCGCTCGTCCGGCATGCCCACGGCATCCATGACCCGCGGGCCGTCCTGCAGTGGCTGATCGTCAGCGCGCGCCGCGAGGCGTGGCGCGTCGTCAAGGCCGAGAGGCGCGTCGACCCGAAGGACTTCGACGGCGACGACATCGTGGCCCCGGCCGACTACTCGCCCGAGGCGGCGACCGTCCGCAACGCCACGGACGAACAACTCTGGGCGCACATCGCGCGGCTGCCTGAGCGCTGCCGCGAGCTGCTGCGCGTCATCGCATTCGCGGATCGACCTGATTACGCGGCGGTGGCATCGGCACTGGGGATGCCGATCGGGAGCATCGGGCCCACACGGGGCCGTTGCTTGGCACGACTCCGATTGCAACTCGCTGCCGATTCACACTGGGAGGGTTGATGGCAGACAACAGGATCACGGTTAGCACCTTCGCGGCCGGTTCCATCGACGACACCGACGCCGAGCTGCTTTCGCGTCTGGCGAGCCTCTACGGGGCGAACGATCAGGTGCCGCAAGGTCTCGTTGAGCGACTCCAGTTCGGCATCACCCTTGATGCTCTCCAGGCCGAGATCGCGCAGCTGGAGCGGATGGACGGTCTGGTCGGAGCGCGCGGCGAGGAAGCCACCGAGGTTCAGACGATCACGTTCACGAGCTCGACGTTGACCACCATGGTGACGATTTCGCAGCTCAGCGGTGACCGGGTTCGAGTCGACGGCTGGGCCGCCCCGGGCGGCGGATTGCTGGTCGAGCTGCGAGTCGTCGGCGCGGTACTGAATACGATCGCTGATGCAGACGGTCGGTTCGTCTTCGACGACGTTCCGCGCGGGCTGGCTCAGTTCTTCCTGCGGGCACCCGAGGGAGCGGCTCAGTCGCCGGTGATCACGCCGTCGATCGACCTGTAGGGGTGGAATGGTCGGTGACCGGAAGGTAGTTCTGGCCCAGGCTCGCCGCCTGCACGACAAGGCGGTGGCTGAGGGTCGGTTCGGTCATGCCGCGAGAGCGATCAAGACTCTCGAACGGGCCCGGGGAGTTCTCGAGGGCCAGTCCGGACACGACGTCGATACTTTGATAGTCGAGATATCCCTGTCGCTCGCGGTCAATGTCGCCGAGGTGCACGGACTCCAACGAGGGCTCCAGGCGATCGCTGCCGCCGAACCGCTGACGCTAGCCCTCGGCGAGCCGTCCCTGATCGTCCGGATGCACAACAACCATGCGTTTCTGGGTCTGCGGGCCGGTGATCTCGACCTCGCTTCGGAACAGCTCCAGCGGGCGGCGACGCTCATCGACTACGCCGATCCGCATGACCGCATCTACACCCTGCTGAACAGCGGCAACGTGCATCTCTACCGCGGTGATCTCGCCGAGGCTCAGCGGTTCTTCACGCAGTCGGCCGCCGCCGCCGAGGCTGACGACATCCTCGATGGGCGGTTCCGATCGCTGCACAACCAGGGCTACGTCGAGTTCCTCGTGGGCGACATCCCGTCCGCGCTGCGTTCGATGGATGAGGCGAACGACCTGGACGTCGATGTTTCGCGGGGTATCTGGGCGCTCGATCGGGCCCGCATTCTCATCGAGGCCGGTCTGATCCGGGAAGCCGATGAGACGCTGGCCCGCGCCGAGGCGATCTTCCGGGCCGATCGCACCGCGCAGGACCTCGGCGAGACCGAACTGGCCCGGGCCGAGTGCGCCCTCGTCGTGGGCGACGTCGGCGCGGCCCGCCGCTTCGCCATGCGCTCGCGCGACCGGTTTCGGCGGCGCGGCAATGTCCGCTGGCAGCGCACGGCCGAACTGGTGCTCCTGCAGGGCGACCTGCGGGCGGGCCGGCCGGGTTCGAGGCTGGCCCCCGTCGCGGCCCGGCTGGCCGATGACCTGGCGGCCGACGGCCTGCCGGTGCGGGCCCGAACCGCATCCTTGGTCCGTATCGAGGCGCTGCTGGCCGGGGGACGGGTGAGCGAAGCGGTCGAGGTCACTGCCAGCCTCGGGCGTGAGCGCCCCTCCGACCCGATCACGTCGCGGACGCACGCCCGCTACGTCCGGGCCCGGTTGGATCTCGCCCGCGGCGATCACGCCGGCGCCCGCCGCCACGTCCGCGTCGGGCTGGCGACGCTGGCCGACTATCAGGCGCGCTTCGGCGGGATCGACCTGCGGACAGCCAGCGCGATCCACGGACGCCGGCTCGCCGAGCTGGACCTGTCGATAGCGCTTGACGACGGCCGCGCATCCGGCGTGTTCGCCGCGGTCGAACGAGGCCGAGCGGTGTCGAGCCGGCTGCCTCCCGTTCAGCCGCCAGCCGACGCTCGGGCGGCGGAGCTGCTGGCCGAGCTGCGTCACGTGGTCGAGTCGCTGCACGCCGCCCAGAACGACACGGTCGGCTTGTTGCGCCGCCGCCGTGATCTCGAGAGCGAGATCCAGGCCCGCGCCTGGACGATCGCCGGCTCCGGCGACGCGCTGGCCCCGGCCGGCCTGGACGCGGTCGGGACCGCGGTCGCCGGCGCGGACGTGACGCTCGTGGCCTACCTTGCCGTCCGGCGGCCGCCTGCACGCGGTGCTCGTCGATCCGGCCGGTGCCCAGCTGGCCGACCTGGGCGCCAGCGCCGAGATCGACGAGCTGATCCGCCGCTGCCGCGCCGACTTCGACGTGATGGCCCACGAGCGGATGCCGGCAGGGATCCGCGCCGCCGCCAGCGCGTCGCTGAACCGCTCGCTGGCCGGGCTGGACGTGGCGCTGCTGGCCCCGCTCGCACTCGGCGAACGCTCGCTCGTCGTCGTCCCCACCGGACTGCTCGGCGCGGTGCCCTGGTCGGCGCTGCCCAGCCGGCGTGATCGGGCGACGGTGGTGACGCCGTCCGCGACTGCCTGGCTGGATGCGATCGCGCGACCGTCCGATCGGGACGCACTGACCGTGGCCGTCGCCGGCCCGAACCTGGAGCGGGCAACCGACGAGGTCGAGCATGTCGCGCACAGCTGGCCCGCCGGCGTCTCGACGCCAGCGGGCGGGCGCTCGGATCTGCTCGACGCATTCGCCACGGCGAGCATCGTCCACGTCGCGGCGCACGGCCAGCACCAGGTCGAGAATCCGCTGTTCTCCTCGATCCGGCTGACCGACGGACCGCTCTTCGCGCACGAGCTGTCGACGACCGCACCGCACGTCGTGCTCTCCGCGTGCGAGTTGGGGCTGGCCACGATCCGCCCGGGGGACGAGGCCCTGGGGCTCACGAGCGTGCTCCTGCAGCGGGGAACGACGAGCGTCATCGGCGGCGTGGCCCGGGTCGGAGACGAGGCCGCAGCGGCGGCCATGATCGACTACCACCACGCGCTCGCGGCGGGCGAGTCCTCCGATGTGGCGCTGGCGAGCGCCCTCGCTCGGGCCCCGCAACCGCTGCCGTTCGTCTGCTTCGGCGCCGCCTGGGCCGCGTGATGCGCGGCCTGACCGGATTTGGCGCACGGCGGATGCGCTGCGTACTCTTGACCTTGATCCACCGAAGACCGCTGGTCATCGCGTGCGCACACGCGATCGAACGTCTCCGAAGCGTCGGAGCGGCCCGCGCAGGTTGGACGGTACGGCTCGCGTGACCTCGTCGTCGCGCCTATCGCCGCCCCGTGCGCCCTGCGCCGGGGCGTTTCTCGTTCCTCGGGAATGTCGTGGCCAGCCCGAGATGAACGAGAGGAGGAACATGCCGAACACCGAAAAGATCAGTGCGGTCGCCGAGATCACCGATCACTTCGCGACCTCGAGCGCCACAGTGATCACCGAGTACCGCGGCCTCACCGTCAAGCAGGTCACCGATCTTCGTCGCGCACTGGGCCGCGACACCACGTACGCCGTCGTCAAGAACACCTTGACCAAGCGGGCCGCCGCCGAGGCGGGCGTGGCCATCTCCGACGACTTGCTCGCCGGACCGACCGCGATCGCCTTCGTCAAGGGCGACCCGGTCGAGGCGGCCAAGGGACTGCGCGACTTCGCCAGGACCAACCCGCTGCTGGTGATCAAGGGCGGCATCCTCGACGGAAAGGCACTGACGGCCGCCGAGGTCGCTCAGATCGCCGATCTCGAGTCCCGTGAGGTTCTGCTCGCCAAGGTTGCCGGTGCCGTCAAGGCACTGCCTGCCCGCGCGGCCGGACTGTTCCAGGCGCCGCTGTCGCAAGTGGCCCGCCTGGTCAAGGCACTCGAAGAGAAGACCCCCGCCGCGGAGGCACCCGCCGCCGCTGCACCCGCGGTCGACGCCGTTGCTGACGTCGAACCGGCCGAGGCTGTCGCCGACACCGCCCCCGACGCACCTGTCGAGGCCGTCGCCGAGGTAGCCGCGACACCAGAAGCTCCCGCCGAGCCGGCGGAGTAGTACCCACCGATTGCCGGCTCAACCGGCCCATTTGAAAGGACGCCAACCATGGCGAAGCTCAGCACCGCCGAGCTGATCGACGCGTTCAAGGAATTGACGCTGCTCGAGCTCTCGGATTTCGTGAAGCAGTTCGAAGACACCTTTGACGTCACCGCCGCCGCTCCCGTCGCGGTCGCCGCGGCGGCCGGCCCGGGCGGAGCGGCTCCGGCCGAGGCCGAAGCCGAGCAGGACGAGTTCGACGTCGTCCTCGAGGCCGCCGGCGACAAGAAGATCCAGGTCATCAAGGAGGTGCGCACGCTCACGAACCTCGGTCTGAAGGAGGCCAAGGACCTCGTCGACGGCGCGCCGAAGTCGGTTCTGGAGAAGGTCAACAAGGAAGCGGCCGAGAAGGCGAAGGCTGCCCTCGAGGGCGCCGGCGCCACCGTCACCGTCAAGTAAGGCGACTCGAACGGGCATAGTCCCGTTCGAGTCGGGTTCCAGCCGCCCCCTTGCTTTCCGCTCGGGTCGGCAGGGATAGCCCAACGCGGTCAGGGCCGCACTCACGTTCTCGTGGGTGCGGCCCTTCGCATATCTGCGCGCATGGCTTTCTCATGGACGGCGCTCAGGGCGCCGGAAATGTGTGCGTGGCGCGGTGATCGGGTGACGTTTACTCGCCGTTAGTGTGGGTATCGTCACGCCTGGCGAAGAGGAAGCCGTGACAAGGTGTCATGTCGACGCCGTTACCAACGAGTAGCAACGTCGTTGTGCACGTATGGCCGCTGGTGACGGCCGTCACGGGTCTTCGCGCCGACTGGATGACTGACCCGCACCACTTCACCGGCATGAGCGGGTCGACTGAGGGGAGAGTGGGCGCTTCGTGGGTGTCGAGGTTGCGGTCACCGATCTGACCAAGTCGTTCGGGCGACAGCTCATCTGGGGCGACGTCACCCTGACGCTGCCGGCCGGCGAGGTCTCGGTGCTTCTCGGACCGTCGGGCACCGGCAAGTCCGTCTTCCTCAAGTCGCTCATCGGCCTGCTCAAGCCGGACAAGGGCCACATCTTCATCCGCGACGTCGACATCGCGCACTGCAAGGAATCCGAGCTGTACGACACCCGCAAACTGTTCGGGGTGCTGTTCCAGGACGGCGCGCTGTTCGGCTCGATGAACCTGTTCGACAACGTCGCCTTCCCGCTGCGCGAGCACACCAAGAAGAGCGAGCGCGAGATCGCCGACATCGTCATGGAGAAGATGGACATGGTCGGCCTGCAGGGCGCCGAGCGGAAGTTGCCCGGGGAGATCTCGGGCGGCATGCGCAAGCGCGCCGGGTTGGCTCGAGCCCTGGTGCTCAATCCCGAGATCATCCTGTTCGACGAGCCCGACTCCGGTCTCGACCCGGTGCGCGTCGCCTACCTCAACCAGCTGATCATCGACCTCAACGCACAGACCGACGCAACCTTCCTGATCGTCACCCACGACATCGGCACGGCGCGGACGGTGCCCGACAACCTCGGCATGCTCTTTCGGCGCGAGCTGGTCATGTTCGGGCCCCGGGAAGTGCTGTTGACGAGCGAGGAACCGGTCGTCAAGCAGTTCCTCAACGGACGGCGCGAAGGTCCGATCGGCATGTCCGAGGAGAAGGACCAGGCTCAGGTCGACGCCGAACTCGCCTCGCTCGAAGGGGCGCCGCCCGCGCACCCGGGCGCCGCTCCGAAGGGTGGGATCGGCGGCGGCGTGCCGCCCCAGATCCAGCCGTCGCCGGGCCTGCCGGTGCGCAAGGCGGCCGAGCGCCGCAAGCAGCGAGTGCTGGACATGCTGCACACGCTGCCGGACGAGGCCCAGCGCGCGATCAAGGAACTGCTCGCTCAGGAAGAGCGTGACAACGAGGAGGCCCGCGCCTGGCAGGACCGCCAACAGTCGGCCCCGACAGGCGCCGCCTGATGGCGAACGTCTCCCTCAGCGCCGGAGTCGGTCACGTCGGACGGCTGTTCGCGCTGTTCCTCGATGTGGGCCGGCTGATGTTCCGGCGCCCGTTCCAGGTACGCGAGTTCATCGAACAGGCCTGGTTCATCGCAAGCGTGACGATCCTGCCCACCGCGCTGGTGGCGATCCCGTTCGGTGCGGTCATCGCCCTGCAGTTGGGCAGCCTGACCGCCCAGATCGGCGCCCAGTCCTTCACCGGCGCGGCGAGCGTGCTGGCGATCGTGCGGGAGGCCTCGCCGATCGTCACCGCCCTGCTGATCGCCGGCGCCGGTGGCTCGGCGATCTGCGCCGACCTGGGCAGCCGCAAGATCCGCGACGAGATCGACGCGATGGAGGTGCTGGGCATCTCGCCGGTCCAGCGGCTGGTCGTGCCGCGCGTGCTCGCCTGTGCCCTCGTCTCGATGGCGCTGAACGGACTGGTCAGCGTGGTCGGCGTCGCGGGCGGCTACTACTTCAACGTCATCCTGCAGCACGGCACTCCGGGCGCGTACCTGGCCAGCTTCTCGGCCCTGGCTCAGTTGCCCGATCTCTATGCCGGCGAGCTGAAGGCGCTGATCTTCGGGATCATCGCGGCCATCGTGGCGTCGTACAAGGGTCTCAACGCCGGCGGCGGCCCCAAGGGCGTGGGTGACGCCGTCAACCAGTCCGTCGTCATCACGTTCATGCTGCTGTTCTTCGTCAACTTCGTCATCACGGCGGTGTACTTCCAGGTCGTCCCGGCGAAGGGGTCCTGATGGCCGCCACCACCGCCGTCATCGCCAACGCCCGCCGTGCCGCCGCCTGGCCGGGCGGCTTCCTGGACGCCCTCGGCGAGCAGCTGTCGTTCTACATCCGCGCACTGCTCTGGACGCCGCGGACCCTGCGCCGCTACAAGAAAGAGATCCTGCGGCTGCTGGCCGAGGTCAGCTTCGGGTCGGGCTCGCTGGCCGTCATCGGCGGCACGGTCGGCGTGATCACGTTCATGTCGTTCTTCACCGGCACCGAGGTCGGGCTGCAGGGTTACACCGCGCTCAACCAGCTGGGCACCGGTGCCTTCACCGGCTTCATCTCCGCCTACCTGAACACTCGCGAGATCGCTCCGCTGGTGGCCGGGCTGGCGCTCTCGGCGACCGTCGGGTGTGGGTTCACCGCCCAGCTCGGCGCAATGCGGATCAGCGAGGAGATCGACGCGCTCGAGGTGATGGCCGTGCCCTCGCTGCCGTTCCTCGTGACGACGCGGATCATCGCCGGCTTCATCGCGATCATCCCGCTGTACGTCGTCGGCCTGCTCTCGAGCTACTTCGCGACCCGGTTCGTGGCGGTCCATGAGTTCAAGCAGTCACCCGGGACGTACGACCACTACTTCAACCTGTTCCTGCCGCCGGGCGACGTCTTCTGGTCGTTCTTCAAGGTGCTCGTGTTCGCGATCCTGTTGATCCTGATCCACTGCTACTACGGCTACACGGCCAAGGGCGGACCGGCCGGCGTCGGCATCGCCGTCGGCCAGGCCGTCCGCACCGCCATCGTCACGGTCACCGTCGCGGACTTCTTCCTGTCCCTGGCGATCTGGGGCTCCACCACGAGCGTTCGGATCGCGGGCTAGTGGCATGCCGAGGGAATCACTCGCCGTCGTCGTGCGCCGCAGACTGCTGGGTCTCGTGATGATCGTCGTCGTGTTCGCGTTGATCGCCTTGTCGATCGCCGTCTACAACAAGGACTTCGTCAGCGTCGTCAAGGTGACGCTGTTGACCGACCACACCGGCAATCAGCTCGATCCGTCGTCGGACGTGAAGGTGCGGGGCATCCTGGTCGGGGAGGTGCGATCGATCAAGTCGACCGGCGACGGCGCCAAGATCCAGCTGGCGCTGGACCCGTCCAAGGTGAAGCTGATCCCGGCCAACGTCACCGCCGAGATCCTGCCCAAGACGCTGTTCGGTGAGCGCTACGTCGATCTCGAGCTCCCGACCAGCGCGCCCGCCTCGCCGATCAAGGCCGACTCGGTGATCCAGCAGGACCGCTCGTCGGTGGCGATCCAGTTCTCGAAGGTTCTCACCGATGTGTTGCCGCTGCTGGACGCGCTCCAGCCGGCCGAGCTGAACGCGACCCTCAATGCTTTGGCGACCGCGCTGCAGGGCAACGGAGCCCAGCTCGGCAAGAACATCGACCAGTTCGACGACTTACCTCAAGCAGCTCAACCCGCAGGTTCCGGCGCTGATCCAGGACCTCACCAAACTCGGTGACGTGTCGGTCGAGTACAACCAGGCCGCGCCCGCGCTACTCGACACCCTGAACAATTTGAAGACGACGTCGGCCACGATCGCCGCGAACCAGCAGAACCTGTCGGCGCTGTTGATCAATGGCACCTCGGCGGCCAACGCCCTCACCACGCTGATCGGCACGAACGCGAGCCATCTGATCGACGTGGCCAAGCAGACGAACCAGATCGCGGCCCTGCTCGACACCTACTCGCCCGAATACACCTGTCTGTTGCAGGGCATCAACGACGACGAGTCCAAGCTCGAGAACGTCTTCCGCGACGGCGAACTCCACGTCGAGGTCTCGCTCGTCCAGGATCGCGGCAAGTACGTGAACGGCAATCAACCCAAGATCGTGACCGGTTACGGACCCGACTGTTTCGGCCTGCCGAATCCGGTCATGCCGTTCCAGACCTCGCCGTACTACTCGGAACTGAACGACGGCGCGGCCTACTGCGCGTCCACCGCGCAGGATCCGCAGACCGCGCTCAGCCCCGGCTGCTCGGGCGCGGCCAGCGAGTCGGCCGACGAGACCGCCGTCGGTGGTGACGCGGAGGCCGCCGAGATCAACACGCTCATCTCGGGCCAGTACGGCACCACGCCCGACAAGGTGCCCGACGTGGCCACTGTGCTGGCCGGTCCGCTGCTACGCGGGGCGGAGGTGAGCAGCAAGTGAGGGGGCTGCTCTCGCCGATCATCAAGCTGTCGATCTTCTTGGTCGTCACGATCATGGCTACCTACCTGCTGGCCGTGACCATCGCCAACAAGAGCGGCGGGGCCACCACGCCCTACAAGGCCGTGTTCACCGACGTCACCAGCCTCAACGTGGGCGACGACGTGCGCATCGCGGGCGTGCGGGTCGGCAGCATCACCGGGCTCAAGATCATCAATCACGATCAGGCCCAGGTCAGCTTCGACGTGTCCAAGTCGCGGACGCTGCCGGTCAGCTCGATCGCCAAGATCCGCTACCGCAACCTGATCGGCCAGCGTTTCCTCGAGATCGACGACGGCGCCGGTGATCCCAACGACCTCCTCAAGGCGCACGGAACCATCCCGGTCGCGCAAACTCAGAACGCGCTCGACCTGACGGCGCTGTTCGGTGGATTCCAACCGCTCTTCCAGGGCCTGAATCCGACCGAGATCAACGAGTTGTCGTTGAGTGTGATCCAGACCCTGCAGGGCGAGGGCGGGACGATCGAGCTGCTGCTGCAGCAGGTCGGTGACGTGACGAACGCGCTGGCCGACAAGGACCAGGTGATCGGCGAGCTGATCGACAACCTGAACTCGCTGCTGACCACCGTGGCCCAACGTTCGTCCGAGCTCGGTGATCTCGTCGACCAATTGCAGCGGTTCGTGTCGGGGCTCTCGGCCGACCGCACCACGATCGGCAACTCGATCGACAACATCAACTCCCTGGCCGAGAGCACCACCAATCTGTTGATCCAGGCGCGGCCGCCACTGCAACAGGACGTCACGGCGCTGACGAACCTCGCCGCGAACCTCAACAAGAACAGCGGCGACCTGGCGTCGGCGATCCAGACGACCCCGCTCGTCGCGGGGGAGTTGACCCGGACCGCCAGCTACGGCAGTTGGTTCAACTTCTACCTGTGCCAGATCACCGCGGCGACCGGCATCACACTGCCCGTCGTCGGCACGGTCCTCAACCCGTCCTACCCGCTGGCCGGCGGCGCGAGATGTTCGGGGACCTCATGACCACGCTGGTGATCCGGAAGTCGAAGGTGGGCGGCAAGCCGTTCAGCGAGCGCAACCCGGTGTTGATCGGCGCGATCGGACTGGTCACGATCGCGGTGCTGCTGTGGGGTGCGTTCAACGCGAACAAACTGCCGATCATCGGCGGTGGCACGATCTATTCGGCCGCGTTCCCCGAGTCGGCCAACCTGCAGGTCGACAACGAGGTGCGCATCGCGGGCATCACCGTCGGGCGCGTCTCGGGCGTCAAGCTCGAAGGCGATCACGTGCGGGTCCAGTTCCGGGTCAAGAACGCTTTCGTCGGTGACCAGAGCGTGGTCTCGATCCAGATCAAGACGCTGCTGGGTGCCAAGTACGTCGCGATCGACTCGACCGGCGACAAGAAGCAGGATCCGAGCAAGGAGATCCCCGAGAGCCGGACGAAGTCGCCCTACGACATCTATCCCACGCTGCAGACGTTGACCCAGGACGTCGGGAGCATCGACAACGAGCAGCTCGGGCAGTCGTTCGAGGCCATCACCTCAGCCCTGGGCAACTCGGGAACGCCCGCCGCGCTGAAGTCGACCCTGGACGGATTGACCCGGCTGTCGGAGACGGTGTCGTCGCGGGACGCGGCGCTGCAGTCGCTGCTGTCGGCGGCGAACCAGGTCACCGGCGTGCTCGCCTCGCGCGACGACCAGGTCAAGCAGTTGCTCAACGACGGCGGGCTCCTGCTCGACGAACTCAACTCGCGGCGCGATGCCATCCACACCCTGCTGATCAACACTTCGGCGCTCGCGGTGCAGATCCAGGGTCTCGTCCAGGACAACCAGAACACGATCGCACCGTTGCTCGCCCAGCTCGGGGGTGTGCTCAACACGCTGCAGCAGAACCAGGACAGCCTCGACCGTGGCCTGCAATTGCTGGCGCCGTTCTATCGCGTCTTCGCCAACACCCTGGGCAACGGCCGCTGGTTCGACACCTACATCCAGAACCTCTCGCTGACCGGACTGATCCCGGCCAACCTGCTGGGGGGTAGCTGATCATGAACCTCAAGAGCCTGTCGGCCAACACGATCCGCATCGTCATCGGGGTCGTCGTGGTCGCCCTCGTCGCCACCGGCGTCTTCTTCGAGTACTTCAGCGGTTCGACCAAGAAGGTCAGCGCCGACTTCAAGGAGGCCATCGGCGTCTACGCCGGTTCCGACGTCCGGGTCGACGGGATCAAGATCGGCACCATCACCTCGGTGAAGCCCGAGGGAGGAGTCGTCCACGTGTCCATGGAGTACGACTCCAAGATCAAGCTCGGTTCGGACGCGATCGCCACCGTGATCTCGTCGTCGCTGGTCGCCGATCGCTACGTCCAGCTCGCGCCGTTGGTGACGAGCGGCAAGACGCTGGCCAACCACGCCAACATCACCCGGACCTACCAGCCGGTGGAACTCGACGACATCTACTCGGCCCTGAACACGTTGTCGTCGGCGCTCGGTCCGAACGGGGCGAACAAGAACGGCGCCCTGTCGGATCTGATCAACGTCGCGGCCGCCGACCTCAAGGGCAACGGCACCGACCTCGGGCAGAGCATCACCAATGTCTCCAAGGCCGCCCAGACGCTGGCCAACGGGCGCGACGACCTGTTCGGGACGGTGAAGAACCTGCAGTCGTTCGTCCAGGCGCTGTCCGAGAGCGACGCGAACGTCAAGAAGTTCAACACCGAACTGGCCACCGTAGCCGGCGAACTGGCCGACGAACGGGGTGCGCTGGCCGACACGTTGAAGGACCTGAGCAGCGCGCTCGACTCGCTGGCGAGCTTCATCAAGAACAACCAGGCCGCGATCCACACCGATGTCACCGGTCTCGAGAGCATCACCGGCACCATCGCCAAGGACAAGGACGCCCTGAACGAGACGCTCGCCGTCGCGCCGGTCGCCCTGGCCAACCTGGTGCACACCTACAACGCGAGTTCGGGAACCCTCGACCAGCGCAGCAACCTGAGCTCGCTCACCGATGCCGGCAGCCTGTGCAGCATCCTGAACCTGATCCTGAAGGGCAACCTGTCGGTGCTCGACGCGCCGAGCCAGGCGGCCTGCCAGGCGGTGGCCAAGACCCTGCCGGGCGGCGCCCTGCCCACGACCCTGCCCGGCGTCCAACAGGTCGTCGGTGACGTCACCGGTCTGCTCGGCGGCAATATCGCGATCCCGGGGACCGGATGATGCGCGGCGCCGCGGTGCTCGCGGCCGCGACCGTCGCCAGCCTGAGCCTGTCGGGCTGCTCGCTGAGCCTCTACAACGCCTCGTTGCCGGGCGGGGCCAGTCTCGGCAGTCATCCGATCACGATCACCGCCCACTTCGCCGACGTCCTCGACCTCGTGCCGCAGTCGGCGGTCAAGGTCAACGACGTCTCGGTCGGACGCGTCGACTCGATCAGCTTGGACGGCTGGTTCGCCAAGGTGAAGATGTCGATCAACGGCGACGTCGACCTGCCGGCCAACGCCGATGCCGAGCTGCAGCAGACGTCGCTGCTCGGCGAGAAGTTCGTCCAACTGGAGTCGCCGACCGACCAGGCTCCGTCCACCGACCGGCTCGAGAGCGGCGCTGACATCCCGATCACGCGCACCGGGCGCAACCCCGAGGTCGAGGAGGTCCTGGGCGCGCTCTCACTCGTCCTGAACGGAGGCGGCCTGCAACAGATCCACACGATCGTGCACGAGCTCGACCAGGCCCTGAACGGTCACGAGGCCGAGGCGCGCGACCTGCTCAACCAACTGGTCACGGTCACCAAGACCGTCGATGACCAGAAGGACAACATCACGACCGCGCTGACCAAGATCAACACCTTGGTGGCGACGCTGAACGACCAGAAGCAGGTGCTGGCCGACACGCTCGACAGCCTCCCGCAGGCGCTCAAGATCTTGGCCGACGAGACGAACGACCTCGCCGGGCCCAACGGTCTGCTGGCCAGCCTGTCGAACCTCGGGGCGACCGCCACGCAGGTGATCGACGCCAGTCAGACCGACTTCGTCTCCGCCCTCAAGGAGCTGCAACCGGTGGCCACCCAGCTGGCCGCGTCCGGCTCGAACCTGACGTCCTCGTTGAAGATCCTGCTGACCTTCCCGTTCCCGCAGAACGTCCTGCAGTCGATCCACGGCGACTACGTCAACGCGCACTTCTACCTGAACCTGGACCTGAGCACCCTGTTGACCAACCTGACCGCCGGCGGCCTGACGCCGTCCAGCACCGCCTCGGCGCCGCTCACCCCGCAGGAGAAGCTGGCCGACAGCCTGCCCCTCATCCCCGGTTCGGGGGGCTGAGCGCCATGTTGCTTGCCCGGGTCAAGATCCAGCTGCTCGCGTTCGTGGTGATCGCCGTGCTGGGCGTCAGCTACGTCGGCGCCAAGTACGCGGGCCTCGGCACGATCTTCGCCTCGGGTGGCTGCACGGTCAGCGCCGACTTCCCCGACTCCGGTGGCATCTTCACCGGCGCTGAGGTCACCTACCGCGGCGTGACGGTCGGCAAGGTCGGCCAGCTGCATCTCATCGACAACGGTGTGCGCGTCGACCTGCACCTGAACAAGGGGTGCAATCAGGCCAAGATCGCGGCGTCCGCCTCGGCCACCGTCTCTGATCGGTCCGCCGTGGGGGAGCAGTACGTCAACCTGATCCCGCCCGACGCCAAGCCGCCCTACCTGGAGAAGGGCGCGGTGATCCCGATGAGCCGCAACTCGATCCCGGTGCCGACCCAGGTGCTGCTGACCAATCTCGATCTGCTGGCCAGCTCGGTGAACACGTCGAACCTGACGACCGTGCTGGACGAGACGACCAAGGCGCTCAACGGCAAGGGCACCGACCTGAAGAACCTGCTCGACGCCGGCAACGAACTGCTCAACAGCGCGATCGCGAACCTGCAGCCGACGATCGCGCTCATCCAGCAGTCGGGCAGCGTGCTGCAGACGCAGCTCGACCTCAACGCCCCGATCCAGAGCTGGGCCAAGAGCCTGGACGAACTGACCGCGACCCTGAAGTCGAGCGACCCCGATCTGCGCAAGCTACTGGCCAACGGCCCGGGCGACTTCGACGTCATCCAGTCCTTCGTGAAGGCGAACACGGGCGACATCGGGGCGCTGCTGTCGAACCTCGACACCACCGGCCAGGTCGTGACGGCTCATCTCGGCGGCGTCGAGGAGATTCTCGAGCTGTACCCGTCGATCGTCGCCGGCGGCGCCACGGTCGCGCGGGACTGCACGACCGGCGGCGGCCTGTGCGCCCATTTCGGCCTGGTGACCAACGTCAACGACCCGCCCGACTGCGAGTCGGGCTACGGCGGCACGGTCAAGCGGGATCCGTCCAACGTCACACCGGCCGCGCCCAACGCGTCGGCCCAGTGCACGGGCGGCGGGTCCTCTGACATCCGCGGCGCCCAGAACGCGCCGGGCGGCGACCCCGTCGACACCTCGGCCGGGCAGTACGTGCTGCCCAGGGCTGTGACCGCCAACACGCTCAAAGTCGGCGACAAGCTGGACGTCGGCACCGGCTCGGACGGCAAGTCCAGCCTGCTGGGCGACAACTCGTGGCTGACGCTGCTGACCGATGGGTTGAACTGATCATGACGACTGCGAAGACTGTGCCGACAGCGTCCCCCTCCGCCGGATCGGCGGACAGTACGTTGACGGCCGGAGCACGACCGACGAAGCGGGAGCCCATGAGCAACACGCGCACGGATCGCGGCCGGCCCACCGGCGCGATCGCGCTGCTCGTGGTGCTGGTGATCGCCGCGGCCGCGTGGGGCGGCTGGCTGTACTACCGCAAGCACGAGGCGGCCAAGCCGGCGCTGACGACGAGCGAGACGCAGGCGATGGACGCCGCCCGCCAGTTCGTGGTGAATGTCTTCTCCTACAACAAGGCCAGCTTCGACTCCGACTTCCAGCGGGCGTTGTCGGGAGCGACCGGCGACCTCACCACCCAGGTGACGAACACGAAGGCGGCGCTGCAGGCCAGCCTCACCGGCGGGACGCTCACCTCGACCAAGGCGGACGTGAAGTCGGCCGGCGTCGAGCAGACCTCGACCGCCGGCATCCAGATCCTGGTCGTCGCCGAGACCTACTCGGTCGACTCGTCGAACAAGAGCACCGACACCGGTCAGCAGCGAATGGAGGTGACGATGGTCAAGAAAGGCGGCAAGTGGCTGGCCAGCGCCCTCACGGCGATCGGATACCAATGACCGACCCCACGGAGCCGACCGAATCGGCCGAGCCCACCCAGTCCACCGAGCCCACCGAATCGGCCGAGCCCACCGAGCCCGCGACGTCCAGCGATCCCGGCGCGGAGCGGCGGGGCACGCCGGCGGCCCATGCGGCCAGCCGGGCCCGGCGCATCGGCGGCCGCCCCAGCCCGGCGCCGGCTCCCACATCGGTCCCGAGCCAGGAGCGGCCGCGGCCCACGCCCAAGGCCGACAAACCGGTGGCGGTGGTCGATCGTGCGCCCGGCACGCGGCCGGCTCCCAAGCGCAAGGTCTCGACCAGCACGACGCCTCGTCGCGTCAGCCAAGTCGCGCCCGCCGGTGGGCACCTGGTTGCCGCTCGCGATCCTGGGCGTCCTCCTCGTGGCGATCCTGGCCGTCAACCTGACCTGGCTCGGCGGGCTCAGCCACCCGGGCGGCCATCAGACCGAGCACCAGCACCGCCGATCGCGAGAAGCTGCTGTCGCAGGCCAAGACCAAGGTCGCGCTGGTGGCGAGCTACGACTACCGCAAGATCGACGCCGACGCCAAGGCGGCCGAGGCGGGCATGATCGAGCCGTTCAAGTCGACCTATGACAAGTCCATCCAGACCATCATCAAACCCCTCGCCGCCCAGGTCAAGGCGATCGTCACCTGCACCGTCCAGACCGCGGCGATCAGCTCGGTGAGCGGCGACGGCAAGCAGGCGGTCGTGCTCATCTACGCCCAGCTCTCGACCCAGAACAGCACGACCAACGGCCAGCCCCGCCTGGACATCGCCACCATCCAGGTGACCATGAACAAGCAGAGCGGAAACTGGCTGATCTCCAAGCTCGCCCGGGAATGACGCCGTTTCGTCCCGTTCCTGTCTGCGATTCTATCCACAAACCACCGCGTTGGTGCTTGACGTAGCGGGGGCGGCGAGGCACCCTCTACTTGCGCTCCGCCGCGAGACTGGACAGCTATGCCCAGAATCGCTAGACTGCTGTGTTGCGCTGCCCTCTGACAACTCTCGACCCGTACAGGGTCTGATTTTGGTTGCCGGAAACAGCGACGTTCGGCCCGCACAGCTAGTCCTTGGAAGGACGCATCTTGGCAGTCGCCCGCTCCGGTAAGGCAAGTTCCACCCACGGCAACACGCACGGTATTCCGGGCTCTCCGCCCCGTACGTCGTTTGCCAAGATTCGCGAGCCGCTGGAGGTGCCCAACCTCCTCGCGTTGCAGACCGAATCCTTCGACTGGCTCGTCGGTAACGAAGCCTGGAAGGCGCGGCATGGGGGAGCATCATCAGCAGCGCCGCCGCTCGTACCGAGTCCGGCCTGGCCGAGATCCTCGGCGAGATCTCGCCGATCGAGGACTTCTCCGGCTCGATGAGCCTGTCCTTCTCCAACCCGCGCTTCGAGGACGTCAAGGCGTCCATCGAGGAGTGCAAGGACAAGGACATGACGTACGCGGCCCCGCTGTTCGTCACGGCGGAGTTCATCAACAACACGACCGGCGAGATCAAGAGCCAGACGGTGTTCATGGGTGACTTCCCGATGATGACCCGCAAGGGCACGTTCGTCATCAACGGCACCGAGCGCGTCGTCGTCTCGCAGCTCGTCCGCTCGCCCGGCGTCTACTTCGACCGCACGCTCGACAAGGCCTCCGACGTCGACGTCTACAGCGTCAAGGTCATCCCCGGCCGCGGCGCCTGGCTCGAGTTCGACGTCGACAAGCGCGGCACCGTCGGTGTCCGCATCGACCGCAAGCGCCGCCAGCCGGTCACCGTGCTGCTCAAGGCGCTGGGCTGGACCGACGACCGCATCCGTGAGCACTTCGGCTGGTCCGAGACCCTGCTCGCCACCCTCGAGAAGGACCACATCGGCACGCCCGACGAGGCCCTGCTCGACATCTACCGCAAGCTGCGCCCGGGCGAGCCGCCGACGCGCGAGTCCGCGCAGGCGCTGCTGGAGAACCTGTTCTTCAACCCGAAGCGCTACGACCTGGCCCGCGTGGGCCGCTACAAGGTCAACAAGAAGCTCGGCACCGACGCGCCCGTCGGCACCGGCACGCTGACCGAGGACGACATCGTCCGCGCCATCGAGTACCTGATCCGGCTGCAGGCCGGCGAAGAGGGCTACGAGGTCGACGACATCGACCACTTCGGCAACCGCCGTCTGCGCACGGTCGGCGAACTGATCCAGAACCAGATCCGCGTGGGCCTGTCCCGCATGGAGCGCGTCGTTCGCGAGCGGATGACGACCCAGGACGTCGAGGCGATCACGCCGCAGACCCTGATCAACATCCGGCCGGTCGTCGCCTCCATCAAGGAGTTCTTCGGCACCTCGCAGCTCTCGCAGTTCATGGACCAGACCAACCCGCTCGCCGGTCTGACCCACAAGCGCCGGCTGTCCGCGCTGGGCCCCGGTGGCCTCTCGCGTGACCGCGCGGGCTTCGAGGTCCGCGACGTGCACACCAGCCACTACGGCCGCATGTGCCCGATCGAGACGCCGGAAGGCCCGAACATCGGCCTGATCGGCTCGCTGGCCTCCTACGGGCGGATCAACGCGTTCGGCTTCATCGAGACCCCGTACCGCAAGGTCGAGGGCGGCCGGGCCACCGACCAGATCGACTACCTGTCGGCCGACGAGGAGGACCGGCACGTCATCGCGCAGGCCAACTCGCCGATCGACGCGCAGGGCAACTTCACCGAGTCGAAGGTGCTGGTCCGCAAGAAGGGCGGCGAGGTCGACTACATCGAGCCCGAGCGACGTCGACTACATGGACGTCTCGCCGCGCCAGATGGTGTCGGTCGCGACCGCGATGATCCCGTTCCTCGAGCACGACGACGCCAACCGCGCCCTGATGGGCGCGAACATGCAGCGTCAGGCCGTGCCGCTGCTCCGCGCCGAGGCGCCGCTCGTCGGCACCGGCATGGAGCTGCGCTGCGCGGTCGACGCCGCCGACGTCGTCACGGCCGAGAAGGCGGGTGTGGTCAGCGAGCTCTCGGCCGACTACCTCACCGTCATGGCCGACGACGGCACCTTCCAGACCTACCGGCTGGCCAAGTTCGCGCGCTCCAACCAGGGCACGAGCTTCAACCAGAAGCCGATCGTCGACGAGGGCGACCGCGTCGAGGCCGGCCAGGTGCTGGCCGACGGCCCGTCCACCGACGAGGGCGAGATGGCGCTGGGCAAGAACCTGCTCGTCGCGTTCATGCCGTGGGAAGGCCACAACTACGAGGACGCGATCATCCTCAACCAGCGGCTGGTCCAGGACGACGTCCTCACCTCGATCCACATCGAGGAGCACGAGGTCGACGCCCGCGACACCAAGCTGGGCGCCGAAGAGATCACCCGCGACATCCCGAACGTCTCCGAGGAGGTGCTCGCCGATCTCGACGAGCGCGGCATCGTGCGCATCGGCGCCGACGTCGTCCCCGGTGACGTGCTGGTCGGCAAGGTCACGCCCAAGGGCGAGACCGAGCTGACTCCCGAGGAGCGGCTGCTGCGCGCGATCTTCGGCGAGAAGGCCCGCGAGGTCCGCGACACGTCGCTGAAGGTTCCGCACGGCGAGGCCGGCAAGGTCATCGGCGTCCGGGTCTTCTCCCGCGAGGACGGCGACGAGCTGGCTCCCGGCGTCAACGAGCTGGTCCGGGTCTACATCGCCCAGAAGCGCAAGATCCAGCCCGGCGACAAGCTGGCCGGACGGCACGGCAACAAGGGCGTCATCTCGATCATCCTGGCGCCCGAGGACATGCCGTTCCTCGAAGACGGCACCCCGGTCGACATCGTGCTCAACCCGCTCGGCGTCCCGTCCCGCATGAACGTGGGCCAGGTCCTCGAGACGCACCTGGGCTGGGTGGCCAAGACCGGCTGGAAGGTCGAGGGCAACCCCGACTGGGCCAAGGCGCTGCCCGAGCAGGCCCGTGAGGGCGAGCCCGGCACCAACGTCGCGACCCCGGTCTTCGACGGTGCCCGGGAAGAGGAGATCACCGGTCTGCTCGACTCGACGCTGCCCACTCGTGACGGCCAGCAGTTGATCAACCGCACCGGCAAGGCGCGGCTGTTCGACGGCCGTTCGGGCGAGCCGTTCCCCGACCCGGTCAGCGTCGGCTACGTCTACATCCTGAAGTTGCTGCACCTCGTCGACGACAAGATCCACGCCCGCTCGACCGGTCCGTACTCGATGATCACGCAGCAGCCCCTGGGCGGTAAGGCCCAGTTCGGCGGCCAGCGGTTCGGCGAGATGGAGTGCTGGGCGATGCAGGCCTACGGCGCGGCGTACGCGTTGCAGGAACTGCTGACGATCAAGTCCGACGACATCCTCGGCCGCGTCAAGGTGTACGAGGCGATCGTCAAGGGCGAGAACATCCCCGAGCCGGGCATTCCCGAGTCGTTCAAGGTGCTGCTGAAGGAACTTCAGTCGCTGTGCCTGAACGTCGAGGTGCTGTCCAGCGACGGTGTGGCCGTCGAGATGCGCGACACCGACGATGACGTCTATCGCGCCGCCGAGGAGCTGGGCATCGACCTCTCGCGTCGATTCGAGCCCAGCAGCGTCGAAGAAGTCTGACCCGACTGGTTCGACCTGGGGTGCGTTCGCGCGCCGCAGGTCGAACAACTCGACAACTAACCAAATGAACTAAACGCAATACCGACGAAGGTAGGAACCTTGCTCGACGTCAACGTTTTCGACGAGCTACGTATCGGCCTGGCCACCGCGGACGACATCCGTCGCTGGAGCCACGGCGAGGTCAAGAAGCCCGAGACCATCAACTACCGCACGCTCAAGCCCGAGAAGGACGGCTTGTTCTGCGAGAAGATCTTCGGTCCGACCCGGGACTGGGAGTGCTACTGCGGCAAGTACAAGCGCGTGCGCTTCAAGGGCATCATCTGCGAGCGCTGTGGCGTCGAGGTCACGCGGGCCAAGGTCCGTCGCGAGCGCATGGGCCACATCGAGCTCGCCGCGCCCGTCACGCACATCTGGTACTTCAAGGGTGTGCCCGTCGCGGCTGGGTTACCTGCTCGACCTCGCGCCGAAGGATCTCGAGAAGATCATCTACTTCGCGGCGTACCTGATCACGGCCGTCAAGACCGACGATCGCCACCGCGACCTCCCGAGCCTCGAGGCCGAGATGTCGGCCGAGAAGTCGACGATGGAGAAGAAGCGCGACGCCGACATCGACGCCCGCGCCAAGAAGCTCGAGACCGACCTGGCCGCACTCGAGGCCGAGGGCGCCAAGAGCGACGTCCGCCGCAAGGTGCGCGAGGGTGGCGAGCGAGAGATGCGCCAGCTGCGCGACCGCGCCCAGCGCGAACTCGACCGTCTCGACGAGGTCATGGACACGTTCCGCAAGCTCGACGTGAAGCAGCTGATCAGCGACGAGCTGCTCTACCGCGAGCTGCGCGACCGTTTCGGTGAGTACTTCGAAGGCGGCATGGGCGCCGAGTCGCTCCAGACGTTGCTGCGCAACTTCGACCTGGCCGCCGAGGCCGAGTCGCTGCGCGAGACGATCCGCAGTGGCAAGGGCCAGCGCAAGATCCGCGCCCTCAAGCGGCTCAAGGTCGTGGCGTCGTTCCTGGCCACCACCAACTCGCCGCTGGGCATGGTGCTCGACGCCGTCCCGGTCATCCCGCCGGACCTGCGCCCGATGGTGCAGCTCGACGGTGGCCGGTTCGCGACGTCCGACCTCAACGACCTGTACCGCCGCGTGATCAACCGCAACAACCGCCTCAAGCGACTGATCGACCTCGGTGCGCCCGAGATCATCGTCAACAACGAGAAGCGGATGCTGCAGGAGTCGGTCGACGCCCTGTTCGACAACGGCCGCCGTGGCCGTCCGGTCACCGGGCCGGGCAACCGCCCGCTCAAGTCGCTGTCGGATCTGCTCAAGGGCAAGCAGGGCCGGTTCCGTCAGAACCTGCTCGGCAAGCGCGTCGACTACTCGGGCCGTTCGGTCATCATCGTCGGCCCGCAGCTCAAGCTGCACCAGTGCGGTCTGCCCAAGGGCATGGCCCTCGAGCTGTTCAAGCCGTTCGTGATGAAGCGTCTGGTCGACCTGAGCCACGCGCAGAACATCAAGTCGGCCAAGCGGATGGTCGAGCGCGCCCGTCCGGTCGTCTGGGACGTCCTCGAAGAGGTCATCAGCGAGCACCCGGTGCTGCTGAACCGCGCACCCACCCTGCACCGTCTGGGCATCCAGGCCTTCGAGCCGCAGCTGGTCGAAGGCAAGGCCATCCAGATCCACCCGCTCGTCTGCACGGCGTTCAACGCCGACTTCGACGGCGACCAGATGGCGGTGCACCTGCCGCTGTCGGCCGAGGCGCAGGCCGAGGCTCGCATCCTGATGTTGTCGACGAACAACATCCTCAAGCCCGCTGACGGTCGTCCGGTGACGATGCCGACGCAGGACATGATCCTGGGTCTGTACCACCTCACCGCGCTCGCGCCCGAGGCGGACGGCAAGGGTCGCATCTTCTCCTCGGACTCCGAGGCGATCATGGCCCGCGATGCTCGCGAGCTGAACCTGCAGGCGCCGGTCAAGATCCGGCTCAAGGGCGTTCAGTCGATCGACAACGGCCTCGTCCGAGGCATGGACCGCGCCCGAGGGTTGGACGACCGGCGAGCCGCTGCTCGTCGACACCACCCTGGGTCGCTGCCTGTTCAACGAGGCGCTGCCGGCGGACTACCGGTTCGTCAACTACCCGGTGACCAAGAAGGAGCTGGGCCAGATCGTCAACGACCTGGCCGAGCGCTACCCGAAGGTCACGGTCGCCACGACGCTGGACGCCCTCAAGGCGGCCGGCTTCTACTGGGCGACCCGCTCGGGCATCACCATCGCCATCGACGACGTCGTGACGCCGCCGAAGAAGGCCGAGATCCTCGACCGCTACGAGAAGGACGCGGAGAAGATCGAGAAGCAGTACCAGCGCGGTGTGATCACCGAGGAGGAGCGCCGTCAGGAGCTCGTCGAGGTCTGGACCAAGGCGACCAGCGAGGTCGCCAAGGAGATGGAAGCCAACTTCCCCAAGACCAACCCGGTCTACATCATGGTCAACTCGGGTGCCCGAGGAAACATGATGCAGATGCGTCAGATCGCCGGTATGCGCGGCCTGGTGGCCAACCCGAAGGGCGAGATCATCCCGCGTCCGATCAAGGCCAACTTCCGCGAGGGCCTGTCCGTGCTGGAGTACTTCATCTCCACCCACGGTGCCCGCAAGGGTCTGGCCGACACCGCGCTGCGTACCGCCGACTCGGGTTACCTGACCCGTCGTCTGGTGGACGTCAGCCAGGACGTGATCATCCGCGAGGAGGACTGCGGCACCGAGCGTGGCGTCGTGCTCACGATCGCGCACCGCGGCCGCCGACGGCACCTTGGTCAAGGACGCGCACGCCGAGACCAGCGTGTACGCCCGCGTGCTGTCCGAGGACGTCGACGTCAAGGGCAAGACGCTTGGCCAGTGCGGGCTCGGACCTGGGCGACGTGCTCATCGACGAGCTCATCCGCCACGGCGTCACCGAGGTTCGGGTGCGTTCGGTGCTGACCTGCGAGTCGGCCCTGGGCACCTGCGCGACCTGCTACGGCCGTTCGCTGGCCACCGGCAAGCTGGTCGACGTCGGTGAGGCGGTCGGCATCATCGCCGCCCAGTCCATCGGCGAGCCCGGCACCCAGCTGACGATGCGTACGTTCCACACCGGCGGTATCGCCGGTGAGGACATCACGCACGGTCTGCCTCGTGTGGCCGAGCTGTTCGAGGCCCGTAACCCGAAGGGTGTCGCGCCGATCAGCGAGGCGTCCGGACGGGTGCGGCTCGAGGAGTCCGACGGCACCAAGGGCAGCACGCGCCGCCTGGTCGTCACGCCCGACGACGGCACCGACGAGCTGGAGTACCCGATCACCCGGCGTTCGCGCCTGCTGGTCAGCGAGGGTCAGCAGGTCGAGGTCGGCCAGCAGCTCGTCGCCGGTGCGGTCAACCCGCACGACGTGCTGCGGATCATGGGCCCGCGCGAGGTGCAGCTGCACCTGGTGCGCGAGGTCCAGGAGGTCTACCGCTCGCAGGGTGTGGCCATCCACGACAAGCACATCGAGGTCATCGTGCGGCAGATGCTCAAGCGCATCACCGTCATCGACTCCGGTGCGACGGAGTTCCTGCCCGGCTCGCTCGTCGAGCGGGCGAACTTCGAGTCCGAGAACCGTCGGGTTGTCGCCGAGGGCTCCGAGCCGGCTTCGGGCCGTCCGGTGCTGATGGGCATCACGAAGGCGTCGCTCGCGACCGAGTCGTGGCTGTCGGCCGCGTCCTTCCAGGAGACGACGCGCGTGCTCACCGACGCCGCCATCTCGGCGAAGAGCGACTCGCTGCTCGGCCTGAAGGAGAACGTGATCATCGGCAAGCTGATCCCGGCGGGTACTGGCATCGCCAAGTACCGCAACGTCGAGGTCAACCCGACCGAAGAGGCCCGCGCCGCGGCGTTCTCGATGGCCGGCTACGACGAGAGCGACTACTACGGCTTCAGCAACGCCAACGGTGCGATGGGCCCGGCCGTCCCGCTGGACGACTACGGGTACGACGACTACCGCTGACGTCCGTATGGCTGCGGTTCGGCCCCCGTGTGCTCCGGCGCACGGGGGCCGAACCCGTTTCGGGCTCGTCGTGATTTGCCTCGATCGCCGCAACTGGGCCGCATTAGATACTCTGACCAACGCCCAGCCGTATGACAGAGGTGAGTTTTGGTCAACGCACAGCAGTCGCGATCTCGACTGCCCACGCCACCGCGAGACCGACGAGGACTGCTGGCCGTATTGGCCTTCTCTTGATCGTGGTGGGCGCGCTGAGCGCCGCCCTGGTCGTCTATCGCACCGGCAATCGGGTGGACGTGCTCGTGGCCGCGCGCACGATTCCGGCCGGACACAAGGTGACCGATGCCGACTTCACCACCACTCGCGTCGCCGCTGACGGCGGCAACGATCGTGCCGGCCAGCGCCGAGTCGAACTTCATCGGCAGCTACGCCACCACCGGTGTCCCGTCCGGGTCGCTGATCAACGCGAAGATGTTCAAGGCGGGCCAGATCGTGCCGGACGACTCGGTCGTCCTCGGCCTCACCGTTGTCGGTCGACCAGCGCCCGGCGCGCGCGATCCAGCCCGGCGACATCGTCAAGATCTTCTACGGGCCCAAGAGCACACGTCGGCCAACTCCACGCCCAGTTCGACACCTCGTCGTCGGGACTGAGCAGCGGCGCGGTGATCGTGTCCGCCGCGCGGGTGGTCGACGTCGCGCACCGCGTCCACGAGCACCAACGGCACGGTGACGATCTCGGTGCTGCTCACCAGCGACGATGCGTCCGCCCTCGTGCCGTACGCGGCCAGCGACCAGGTCGCGATCGGCGAGCTGCCCAGCAGCACGCACCTGTCGATCGACTTCGTGACGAGCTGACGCCGATGAGCGTCATCGCCTTCTTCTCGGCCAAGGGATCGCCCGGCACGACGACGGCGGCCATGCTCACGGCGTCGCTTGTGGCCCGGTCGCGCGTTGCTGGTCGACTGCGACCCGGTCGGCGGCGACATCGGTCTGCGGATGTCGGACCCGGCCGGCCACCCGCTCGAACCTCAACCGCGGCATGTTGACGCTGCTGCCGCTCGCCCGTCGGGCCATGTCGCCGCAGCGTGCTGCTCGATCACACCCAGCGCGTGATCGGCGGCGGCGAGGTGATCGTCGGGCTGTCCGGGCCCGAACAGGGCTACGCCGGCGGCGCGCTGTGGAGCGCGCTGGCCGACGCGTTCCACGGCTTGGACGGCTACGACGTGATCGTCGACCTGGGGCGCATCGACTCCCGCTCGCCGCTGCTGCCGATCCTGCAGCAGGCCAACCTCGCGGTCTGCATGATGGAGACGTCGGTTTCGAGTGTCTTCAGCGCCCGATCGCGGCTGCACAGCCTCGCGCCGGCGGTCGTCGGCCCGACCGGTGCCGCCCCGCTGCTGGGCATGGCCGTCAAGGCACCGACGGGCAGCCGGGACGTCGACGGTGCGGTGGCGACGATCCAGCAGGAGATCCCGGGCGCCATGTTCGTCGGCCAGCTCGCCACTGATCCGAAGGGCGCCGGGATCTTCGACGGCCATCCGGTCAGCCGGCCGGAACGGACGTTGCTGGTGCGCTCGGCCCGGGTGATGGTCGACAATCTGCTCGGGTTCGTCCATCCGGTCGGCACCTGACGTCGCGGCCCGGCCACAACCGAGCCACCGGGCCGTCGCCCGCCCCGCCGCGCGGCCGCCGCCGTGCGCACGCGAAGGAGGCTGATCAGCGATGACCGCGGCGAATGACCAAGTCCTGATCCGGCGGCTGCGGGCCAGCGTCGCCGATCGCCTCAACCAGCAGCGGCGCAGCGACGAACTGGCCGGCCGCGCGCCGATGAGCAGCGAGGACGAGCGGCAGTTCGCCCGGTCGCTGATCGTCCAGGTCCTCGAAGACCATGCGCGGGGCGAGATCAGCGACGGCCGCCCACCCATGTCGCCCGAGGAAGAGGAAGGCACCGCCTCGGCGATCCACGCGGCGCTGTTCGGCGTCGGCCGGTTGCAGCCGTTGCTCGACAACCCCGATGTCGAGAACGTCGACATCAACGGCTGCGATCGCGTCTTCGTCGGCTACTCCGATGGCCGCGAGGAGCTGCACGAGCCGGTCGCCGAGACCGACGACGAGCTGATCGAGTTGATCCAGGTGCTGGCCGCCAACGTCGGACTCGACCAGCCGGCCCTTCGACTCCGCCAACCCGCAGCTCGATCTGCGCCTGCCTGACGGGTCGCGCCTGTCGGCGGTCATGGGGGTCTGCTCGCGTCCCTCGGTCAGCATCCGTCGTTCGCGCCTGGGCAAGGTCAGCCTCGAGGATCTGGTCGGAAACGGCACGATGTCGCCCGAGGTCGCGACCTTTCTGCGGGCGGCGGTGCTCGGTCGGATGAACGTCATGATCGCCGGATCGACGAACTCGGGAAAGACCACGCTGCTGCGCGCGCTCGCCAACGAGATCCCGCCCACCGAGCGCCTCGTCACCGTCGAGCGCGCCCTCGAGCTCGGCCTCGACGCCTTCAGCGACCTTCATCCCAACGTCGTCGCCTTCGAGGAACGGCTGTCGAACTCGGAGGGCGTCGGTGGGGTGTCGATGGCTGAGCTCGTACGCCGCTCGCTGCGCATGAACCCGAGCCGGGTGATCGTCGGCGAGGTCCTCGGCGACGAGATCGTGACGATGCTGAACGCGATGAGCCAGGGCAACGACGGATCGCTGTCGACGATCCACGCCAACTCCTCGATCGAGGTGTTCAACCGTATCTCGACGTACGCCCTGCAGTCGGCCGAGAACCTGCCGGTCGAGGCGACGCACATGCTGATCGCCGGATCGATCAACTTCGTCGTGTTCCTGCGCAAGCGCAACGAGTACGAGAGCGGCGGGTCGCTCGTGCGGCGCATCGAGAGCATCCGTGAGGTCACCGGCATGGACGGCCGCGTGCTGTCGAGTGAAGTCTTCGCGCTCTCGCCCGACGGGCATGCGGTCGCGCACGCCCCGATCGCCCGCATCGACGCCCTGGAGCCGTACGGCTATTCGCCGGTGTTGAGCGGTCGTTGGACGTGAACGTCCTGGCCATCGCGGCCGGTGCCGTCTTCGGGCTCGGCCTGTTCGTGCTCGTGCTGGTGTTCACCGGCGTGCCGCAGGCGCCCGGCGGCAAGCCGACCCGGCGTCGCCGCTCGGTCTCGCCCAACCAGCGCACCTGGATGCTGGTCCGCGGGCTCGTCCTCGGCGCGCTCACCCTGTTGCTCACGCGCTGGGTGGTCGCGGCGCTGGCCATGGCCGCGCTCGGGTTCTTCTGGGAGCGAGTCGCCGGCAGTGGCACCGAGCGCGTCGGCATCGCCCGGCTCGAGGCGATGGCGGGCTGGACCGAATCGTTGCGCGACACCATCGCCGGCGCGATCGGCCTCGAGCAGGCGATCCCGGCCACGGCGGCGAACGCCAACGTCGCGATCCGTCCGTCGCTGAACCTGCTGGTCGACCGGCTGCGAATCCGCGAACCGCTGCCGAGTGCGTTGCTCGCGTTCGCCGAGGACATCAACGACCCGAGCGCCGACGTCATCTGCGCCGCACTCGTGCTGAACGCACGCCTGCGCGGTCCCGGGCTGCGCGACGTGCTGACCGCGCTGGCGATCTCGGCCCGCGAAGAACTCGACATGCGCCGACGCATCGAGGCCGGGCGCAAGAGCATCCGCAGCAGCGTGCGCATCGTGCTGTTCATCGTGCTGGGCGTGATGGGTCTGCTCGCGGTGTTCAACCGCCACTACGTCGCGCCCTATTCATCGGCCACGGGGCAGCTCGTGCTGTTGCTCGTGGTCCTGCTGCTGGCCGGCGGGCTGTTGTGGCTGCGCAAGCTGGCGTCGCCGCCGAGCACCGAGCGCTTCCTCGTCGGTTCGAGCGTCGACATCACCAGCGGTCAGGTGCTCGGATGATCTGGGCCACCGTGTGGGGGGCGGTCGCCGGCTGGGGCGTCTACCTGCTGATCCGCGTGTGGCTGCGACCCCGTCCCGGGGTGGCGTCGATGATCGCGCGCATCGATTCCGGGGCGCGTTCGATGCAGACCCGAACGGTCACTCAGCTCGAGGTTCAGCAGGGCCGCGACAACGGCTTGAACGGCATCATGGCCCGGCTGGCGGATCGCCTCGAGGTGCTGGCCGCCGATCGGGGCTGGCGGCTCGGACGGGTGCGGGCCGATCTTGCGATCATGAACCGCACGGTCGGATCGTTCCTGGCCACCAAGACCGTCCTCGGCCTCGTCTTCTTTCTGCTGGCCCCCGTGCTCTGGTCGGCCCTGCGGGTGGCCGGCATCCCGCTGTCGCCGGCCGTCCCCGCGTTCGCCGCCGTCGTGCTCGGCGTGTTCGCCTTCTTCGTCCCTGACCTCGCCCTGCGCAGCGAGGCGGCGCAACGGCGTCGGGACTTCCGCCGCGTCGTCGGGATCTTCCTCGATCTGGTCGCCATGAACCTGGCCGGCGGTCGCGGTCTGCCCGAGGCGCTGCTGTCGGCGTCCACGATCAGTGAGCAGTGGGCGCTCGTGCGGATTCGCCAGGCCCTGGCCAATGCCCGGCTGTTCGGCACCACGCCGTGGGCCGCGCTGGGTGATCTCGGCAAGGAGGTGGACGTCGAGGAGCTCACCGACCTGTCGGCGGCACTGTTGCTGGCCGCCGACGACGGCGCCAAGATCCGCCAGTCGCTGAGTGCGCGCGCCGCGACGCTGCGTCGGCGCGAGCTGGCCGACGCCGAGGGTGACGCCGGCGAGCAGTCCCAGTCGATGCTCGTGGCGCAGCTCGTCCTGTGCTTGGCGTTTATGGTGTTTTTGGCGTATCCAGCGGTTTCGGCGCTGACATCGTAGGATTTGCGTGAGCCTTCCACGGGCATAGTTCGGTGGACCGCGATTTAGTCACCTCGAAGGGACCGCTGGGGATGTTCTTGTACCCGATGATGCTTCTGCAGATCGTGCTCGTCCGCGCTCGAGCGTTGCGCGCCGACGACCGCCGTGACCGCGGGGCATCGGCCATCGAGTGGGCGATCATCGCCGCCATCACCGTGGTGGCGGCCGTCGGCATCGGGGCAATCGTCTACAACATCGTCAAGGACAAGTCGAGCACGCTACAGAAGTGTGGAAACACCAACCCGGGCGACAGCTGCTGATCCTGCGATGACGGCACGGTGGGGGCGGCGCGACGACGGCGAGAGCGCGGTCGAGTTCGCGATCCTGGCGTTGCCGTTCCTGCTGGTCATCTTCCTGCTGATCCAGGCCGGTCTCTGGTTCTACGGCCGCCAGGTCGCGCTCAACGCCGCCCGCGAAGGCGTCTCGCAGCTCAGGCTGGCCCAGACGCCCGAAGCGTGTGAGGGCGAGGCGCCGCAAGTCCAGGCCCACGTCGAGGCGTTCGCCCAGAACGTCGGCAGCGACGCGCTCGACTCGCCCACCATGGACGCCCCGAAGTGCAACGACACCACCGTCTCGGTGACCGTGCGCGGGCATGCGGTCAGCCTGGTGCCGGGCCTGACCCTCAACGTGACTCAGGTGGCCAACGGCCAGGTCGAGAAGTTCGAGGCGCCGTGAAGGTTCGTCTTCGCGATGATCGTGGCGCGATGGTGGTCGAATTCGCGATCCTCATCCCGGTGCTGTTCTTGATCTTCGCGCTGATCTACGCGTTCGGGCAGAAGGTGCAGGCGGATGGACTGCTGGACTCCGGTGCTCGCGACGGCGCCCGCGCGGCCAGCCAGGCCCGCAGCTTCGACGAGGCGCAGGACGTCGCGCGGCAGGCGGTCACCGAGGTCATCGGCAGCAGCTCGGCCGAGTGCACGAACACCTTGAACGTGACCGTCGACGACGGCGACGCGACCCGCTTCGAACCGGGGCAGCCGGTGACCGTGCTGGCCAGCTGCCGCTATCACGCCTACATCGCCGGCGTGACGTTGACGCTCAATCCGACCTCGACGTTCAGCAGCGAGCTCGACGTGAACCGCGGCATCTGCCCGGCCGGCGAGGACACGTGCTGACGCGGGTGCGCGACGATCGGGGTGCCCTCGCCCCGGCGGTCGCCTGCCTGCTCGTCGCGCTGTTCGTCCTGACCGGTCTGGTCGTCGACGGCTCGCGCTACCTCGATGCCCGCTCGACCGCTCAGGCCTACGCCGAGGAAGCCGCCCGGGCCGGCGCGATGGAGGTCGACCTCAACCAGCCGGACCTCGCGTTGTTGCCCGACGACCAGGTGCGGGCTCAGATCGCGACGTACTGCGACCGGATCAAGCTCGACACCAACAGCTCGAACACCACGAACGCCCGCGTGACCGGATGTGGCCCGGCACCCGACATGATCACCAAGACGGCGGCCGGCAATCCGATCGTCGTGCACGCCCAGGTCACCGTCGTGATCAACACCTGGATGCTGGACATGATCGGTGCCAACTCGTTCACCGCGACGGTCAGCGCCAGCGCCGAGCCGCAAGAGGGCATCACCACACCCGACGTCAACTGACGCTTCACTGTTTTCGCCCGGTTTGTGGCCCCGGTGTGTATGCGGCATCCTGGTTGGGTAGCTTTTGGGTGAAGAGGGACGGAGGCCTGATGCGAGCGACTGCCGCCGCGTGCGTCGCCGTCGTCGGCGTGCTCGCCCTGGCTGGATGCTCGGGCAGCAGCAAGGCGAAGGTAACTCCTGCGGCCGGGTCTACCTCGGCGCCGTCGGCCGCCACCTCAGCAAGTCCGTCGCCCAGCCCGTCGTCGTCGGCACCCGCTGTCTCCGTTCGAGTCCGATCCGGCGGTGATCGCGTTGCGCGCCTGGGCGTCGCTCTCCGCCAAGGACTTCAACAACAAACAGGACTTCACCGATCCGAGCCTGCTCGCGATGGAAACTGTGCCGTTCCAGACGGCGATGCCCGCGACCTACTCCGACGACGCCAAGGCCGGGCTGCAGTACCCAGGCCCGTTGCCGTTCACGCCGGTCGCGGTGACAAAGACTTCACCAACTGAAACAGTCGTGTCGACCTGTCTCGTGGGGCAGGGTTTCGCGATCAGCCCAGCGACGAATCAGCCGGTCGGCTCCCTCTCGCTGCTGCCCGGGCAGTTCACCATGTCACTGTCGAACGGTCATTGGCTGGTCGCGGATTCTGAACCGTCCACAACGGTGAGTTGCGCCAACGTCTCTGCGGATTTGCAGAAATGGTGAGCAAGCCGCGGCTGATTGCCGCCGTCATCGGAATGCTGGTGCTGCTCGTTGCTCTTGCTGGTGTCAACGCGTCCAGCGCGGGAGCAGCTGGTTACGCGCCCGTCGGCGGACAACCGCCGGCGACAAATCCGGCGCCGGGGCCGGTCACGACCACTCCGACTACCGGTACGACCACGCACGGCACGGTGGGGTCGTGTTCGTTGTATGGCGGCCCGAACGGGTTCGGGGTGTCGTGCGCGAACGGGTCGGATCAACTCGCCAACATCAAGACGATCCTGGCCGGTCAGCCGTTGCCGGGGTGCTGGGACGACCCGCTGCCCGCCGACGAGCAGGACGGCTTGGACACCACGAAGTTCAGTTGGTACCTGCAGACATGTCTGACCGGGATCGATCCGACGACGTTGGCGATCACCTCGCCGACGGGCAAGCCGGTGTTCAGCGTTTCCCTGGTCTGGTTCCCGAAGGACCCGGCGCCGACGACGTGTCCGTCGCTGTCACCGCAGCCGACGGTCAACCCGGCCTGCGTGATCACCTTGACCCCGCCGCAGCGGACGCTGGTCAACGTCGAGTCCCATGATCAGGTGATTCCGTTCCCGACCGCGATCCCGACGCCGGGCGGCACCGTGGTGGTCAACAAACCCATTGCGTTCGTCGACTCCACGCCGACCACGGTCGGACCGCTGGACGAGAGCGACGACGGCTTGGGCACGATCACCATGAAGGCGGTCATGACCGGCTACGTCGTCCATCCGCTGGGCGACGATACGACCATCCCGAACTGCTCGGGCACGGTTGCCGCCAACGCGGGCGACACACCGGCCAGCCTGCCGGCCGCGTGCTGGTACACCTACAAGGCGTCCTCGGCCGGCAAGGGGACCGACGATCAGTACCCGGCCTTCGCGGTCGCCACCTGGGTCATCCAGTACAGCACCGACGGCGGCGCCACCTGGACCACCTTCAACACCTTCACCAAGACCGGCCAGACCCCCGTGCCTGTCAAGGAGATTCAGACGGTTGTTGTGGGCAGTTGATCCGAGTCGGTGCAAAGGAGTCGCTGCTGGATCTCTTCGACGCCGTCAGTTCCAGCTTCCGGCTGGTCACCGATGCGTGACGCATCCGAGCTGTATTGGACGGTTTGCGGCCCGCCAGTTAGCCTCGATCTAACGGAGTCAGCTGGAGGCGTCCAGATCATGCAGTCACTAGCCAAATGGGGCGAGAGCGCATGCCGAATCTGACTTCGACGAAATCTCCGGGCCAACCCAAGAGCGCGAAGACCGCGGTCCCCGCCGACCGCCTGCCCCGCGCCGGGCGTCCCAACGACCGCGGACACGAAATTCGCATCGGCCTGCTCGGCACGATCGGCCTCCTGCTGCTCGTGGTCGGCATTCCCGCCGCGCTGATCCTGTTCGTCGGCTATCCGCTACCCCGAAGCGCGCCGTCGCACAGCTGGCTGACCACGTCACTGAACGCCCGACTGCTGATCAACGTCCTGGCCTGCGTGGTCTGGGTCGTCTGGGCCCACTTCGCGATCTGCATCGTCGCTGAATGGCGGGCGATCCGGCACGGACGGCTACCCGGTTCGGTGCCCCTGGGCGGCGGTAGCCAGTTCCTGGCCCGTCGGCTGGTCGCCGCGGTCCTCCTGCTCGCCGGCGCCGCTGCGGTCGTGCCGCACGGCGGCGGCCATGCGCAGGCGCATGCGACGGCGACGTCGACCCGGGCGACCAGCGTCGCCACCGCGACCGTCAATCGGCCGACGAGCGGATCCCCGACGGCCGTCGTCCAGGCGACACAGCCGCAGAGTGCCGCCAAGTACTACGTCGTGCAGCCGCCCGACGGCCGGCGCTACGACTCCCTCTGGGACATCTCGGCCCGCACCCTGGGCAACCCGCTGCGCTATCACGAGATCTACGAACTCAACAAGGACCGGGTGCAGACCGACGGCCGTTCGCTCATCGACGCGAACCTGATCCGTCCTGGCTGGCAGCTCATCCTGCCGGCCGATGCCACCGGTCCCGGGGTGGAGTCCGTCCAGGCGGCTCCCACACCGACACCGGCCGCCGCGCCCGCCGCCGGCTCGGCCGTCCACACAGGTACGACACGGTCGGTCGTGCCGAACGCTGCCGGCACGATCGCGGCAACGCACACCGAGGCCGCATCCGGCGGCTCGAACGATCTCGAGATCGCCGTCGGGGGCGGGCTCATGCTGGCCGGTCTGGCGCTGGCGTTGTCGACCCGCCGTGGACCCTACGTCTCGCCCGACGAGCAGGAGTTGTCGCTCGGCGCCGCTGGTGACCCCGAGCTGGCCCATCTGCTCGATCGCGAACTGCGACGGCTGGCGGCCTGGCGGACGGCCCAGCGTCGACCGCTACCGCACCCGTTGCTGGCCTACGTCTCACCCGATCGCATCGTGCTGCAATTGGCCGGGGGAGACGCGTCCGATCCCCCCACGCCGTGGCAGCTCGGCGATGACGGGCGGTCCTGGACGCTCACCCCGGACGCCGCGGCCGGAGTCCCCGTCGGGGCCAGCGCGCCGTTCCCGGGACTGGTCGCGGTCGGGCGATCCCACGGATTCGAGCTGTTCGTCGACCTCGAGCAGGCTCCCGGACTGATCGCCATCGGCGGCGACCTCGAGCGGGCGCGGGAGGCGGTCACGTCGATGGCGGTGCAGGCCGCCACGAGCATCTGGAGCGACGGCGTCCGGGTCAGCCTGATCGGCTTCGGCGACGGTGCCGACCTCGCCCAGATCGATCCGGAGCTGATGTCGCACTCGCCCCATCTCGACCCGGTGCTCGACTCATTCGAGGCCGAACACGCCGACCTGCTCGCGCTTGCGCAGGCGAGCGGAGTGGACGGCGTCCTGACCGGGCGTCAGCTGCGGCAGGACGCCGACTGGCGTCCGAGGCTCGTCGTCTTGTCCGGGCCGCCGACCTCCGAGCAGGCGATCCGGTTGCAGGCGCTGACCGGCAACCGGTCGAACCTCGTCGTGCTGGTCGTCGGGAGCTCGCAGGACGCCCGCTGGCGGTTTGCGATCACCTCGAACGGCCGGCTGGATCTCGGCCCGCTCGGGGCATCGGCCGACGCGCACCTGTTCACCCGTGCCGCGGGCGCGCAGATCGTCGCCACCCTGCGCGCGAGCGCGCAACGGCGCTGTGACCAGAACGCCGCGGTCGCGACCCTCGCCCCGCAGCAGGCGGTCGTGCTCGACCCGGTTGGCCCGCCACCGGATCCGGCCGCGCCCGTCGCCGTGCAGATCCGGCTGCTCGGACCGGTCGAGGTGCAGGCCGCGGGTGCGCTGGACTCGGCCCGGCGCGACCTCGCAACCGAGATCGTCGTCGCCGCCGCTCTGCACCCGAACGGGCTGCACGACGCGGTGCTCCGAGCGTCGATCTGGCCGCGCGGTGTCAGTGACGATGTCGCGACCGCGGCGATGGCCGATGTCAGCCGCTGGCTCGGCGACACTCCCGATGGTCACCCGCGCATCTGGCCGGGCGACGACGGGCAGTGGCGGCTGTCGGCCGATGTCCGTTCGGACTGGACGACGGTCCAGCAACTGGCCGCCTCGGCGACCGGACGCACCGAACTCGCCACGCTGAGCCAGGCCGTAGCCCTCTTCGAGGGCGAAGGCTTCTCAGGAACGCCGACCGGGCGCTACAACTGGTTGGCCTTCGGCCGGGCCGCCCGTGACGCGCGGGTGGCTGTCACCGTCATCTCCCGTCGTGCTGCTGCCCTGCTGGTCGAGCAGGGTCGGCGGTCGGAGGCGATCGACGTCCTCGGTCGCGGGCTGGTGGTCGTTCCGACCGCCGAGTTGATGTGGCGCGACCTGCTCACGATCACCGGCACCGACGGCCCGACCGCGGCCTCGTCGGTGGCCGATCGCATGTACGCGGCGCTGGCTGCCCACCACGCCCGTCCCGAGCCCGAGACGGACGCGCTCGTTGCGCAGCTGGCCCCGGGCTATCGCCGCACCCGAGAGATCGCGGGGGAGGAACCCAGTACGGCGGGCACCAGAACGGCGTAGTTCCGCACCGGGCGGAACTGCGTGATCAGCGGAGGGCGACGCGTCCTCGACGTGAAAGGGAGAAACGCATGGCAGACATGAATGTCAACTACAGCAACATGGAGACGGTGGCGAAGCAGCTCATCAGCGGCAAGCAGGACATCGAGAACCAGCTGACCGCGTTGAAGAAGTCCGTCGACACCCTCGTGGCACGAGCCTTCAAGACCGACCAGGCGTCAGGTGCGTTCGAGTCCGCTTACACCGAGTTCAACACCGGCGTCACCCAGACGATCGAGGGGCTGGAAGGCATGTCGAAGTTCCTCACCGCTGCGCACACCACGTTGCAGCAGACCGACGAGGCGCTGGCCAAGGCGCTCAAGAACTGACGCACGTCGCACTTGCGGCCCGGATGCCTTTCGAGGCATCCGGGCCGTTTGGCGTGCGTAAGCTCGCCTCAGCAAGTTGTCGGTGCGAACGAAGCGACCGTAGGACGGCGATGAGGATTGTCCTGAGCGTGGCCGACCCGGCCACCCGGCAGCGGATGGATGTGCTGCTCGAGGCCGATGCCAGCACGCCCATCGCCGAGATCGCCGACGCCCTCGCCGCCCGCACCAGAGGACGCTCCTCGCCGGACGGCAACGTCGTCTCGCTCAACGCGCACCAACGCGGTGAACGGCCGCACCGGCTCACCGACGCTCTATCTCGGCGGCCGACCACTCGACCCGAAGTCCGCGCTGCTGGACAGCCCGCTCGTCGACGGTTCGCTCGTCAGCCTGGACGACCCGCGCGCCGGCATCGGCCCTGAACCCGAAGGCTCGGTTGAAGTACGGGTGGTCGGCGGACGCGGGGCGGGCACCGTCCATCGACTCGGCGTCGGTGAGGCGACCCTCGGTAGCGATCCCAGCTGCGCGATCGTGATCGACGACCCCCTGGTGCCCGCGGTCGCGGCGGTCCTGACGATCGACATCGACGGCGTCGTCACCCTGTTGCCGCAGAAGGGCTGCGAACTGCTGCTCGATCGCACGAACGTCGACGCCGACGGCACGACATGGCCCGACACCGGCGAGGTGACGCTCGGCGGCGCGTTGCTCGAACTTCGCCGTCCCAGTCCGCCCGATGCTTCGCTGCTGCCATCCGAGGACGGAGCCTGGCTCGATTACAACCGTCCGCCGCGGCTGCTTCCGCCCGTTCGCCAAACCAGTTTCCGGCTGCCCGCCGAACCCGAGCCGCCCAGCCGGAGCGGCATCCCCGTGGTCGGAGTTCTCGCCCCGGTCGGCCTGGGCGTGGCAATGGCCGTGCTCCTCAAGCAGCCCGAATACCTGCTCATGACGGCGATGTCGCCGGTCATGATGGTCGGCAACTCGATGAGCTCCAAACGGCAGGGCAAGAAGAGCCATCGCAAGCTGCTCAAGGACCATCGGGAGCTGATGAAGGCGATCAGCGAGGACGCGGACGCCGCCGTGATCCTGGAACGGACGGCCCGGCGCCGGGCGACGCCGGATGCCGCCGAGCTGCTCATGACCGCCGTCGGACCGCGGGCGCGGCTCTGGGAACGGCGTCGGGACGACCCTGACCACCTGTTGTTGCGAATCGGCACGGCCGATCTACCCAGCGAGGTCGAACTCGACGACCCGTCGCAGCTGCAGCACCGGCGCCAGACGACGCGGATCGCCGAGGACGTGCCCGTCGCGGTCTCACTGCGCGACGCGGGTGTGATCGGCGTGGCCGGTCGGGCGGACCTTCCGCGCGAGGTCGGCCGTTGGCTGCTCGGGCAGCTGGCCGTCCTGCAGAGCCCGCGCGACGTCCAGATGTATCTGCTCTCCGATCCGTCGGCCGCCGGGACCTGGGAGTGGGCGGGCTGGCTGCCGCATCTGCGGCCGGCCTCCGGCCAGGACGCGATCGCCCTGATCGGCACCGACACCGAGACCCTGGCCCGGCGCGTTGCCGAGCTCAACCAGATGGTCGATGCACGCCGCGCGGCCGCGGCGGCGCACACCAGCGTGGCCGAACCCGACGTCGTGGTACTGCTCGACGGCGCCCGGCGACTGCGCGCGCTGCCGGGCGTGGTGTCCCTGCTGAAGGAGGGGCCGCCGGTCGGCGTCTATTGCATCTGCCTCGACGGCGACGAGCGGCTGCTGCCCGAGGAATGCACGGCGGTGGTCACCGAGGGGCCGGACGGGCTGATCCTGCGCGTGCAGCGCGCCGATGACATCACGGGCGTGCGGGCCGACGTCGTGCCGGCCGCGTGGTTCAACCGCGTCGCTCGGGCCCTGTCCCCGATCCGCGACGTGTCCGACAGCGGCGACGAGAGCGCGCTGCCGTCGTCGTGCCGGCTGCTCGATGTCCTCGGCCTCGAGCCACCGACGGCAGGGGCGGTCGCCGCGCGCTGGCTCGTGAGCGGCTCGTCCACCTCCGCGGTGGTCGGCGAGTCGCTCGACGGCCCGTTCGCGATCGACCTGCGCCGCGACGGGCCGCACGGGTTGATCGCGGGCACCACCGGCGCCGGCAAGTCCGAGCTGCTGCAGACGATCGTCGCGTCGCTCGCCGTCGCCAATCGGCCCGATGCGATGACGTTCGTCCTCGTCGACTACAAGGGCGGCGCGGCGTTCAAGGACTGCGTCGACCTGCCGCACACCGTCGGCATGGTCACCGACCTGGACACGCATCTGGTCGAACGGGCGCTGACCTCGCTCGGCGCCGAGCTGACCCGTCGCGAGCACATCCTGGCCGCCGCCGGCGCGAAGGACATCGAGGACTACACCGACTACGCGCGCCGTGACCAGAGCCTGGCCCCGCTGCCGCGCCTGCTGATCGTGATCGACGAGTTCGCCTCGATGGCGCGGGAACTGCCCGATTTCGTGACCGGTCTGGTCAACATCGCCCAGCGCGGCCGGTCGCTCGGCATCCACCTGATCCTCGCGACGCAGCGTCCGACCGGCGTCGTGTCACCCGAGATCCGCGCGAACACGAACCTTCGGCTCGCGTTGCGCGTCACCGATCCGGCCGAGAGCTCGGACGTCATCGACGCGCCCGACGCCGCGCGCATCTCCAAGTCCACGCCGGGCCGCGCCTACGTCCGCCTCGGCCACGCGTCGCTGGTGCCCTTCCAGGCCGGACGGGTCGGGGGCCGGCGTCCCGGCGCGACGACGGTCCTCAAGCGGGCCGACCCGTTCCTCGCCGAGATCGACTGGGCCAACCTGGGCCGCCCCGTTCCGCAACCCCCGAAGGCGGCCGCCGTCGACGACCTCGAAGCCACGGATCTGGCCGTACTAGTGCACGAGATCGGCGCGGCCAACACGCAGCTGTCCATTCCGCCCCAGCACAGTCCCTGGCTGCCGGCGTTGACGACGACCCTGACCGTCGGCGAGCTCGACGCGTCGTCGGCCGCGGGCGACGATCACCGGATCGCGCCGGTGCCGTACGCCCTGGAGGATCTGCCCGCCGAGCAGGACCAGCGCACCAAGGTGATCGATTTCAGCTCGTTCGGTCACCTCTACATCGTCGGCGCGCCGCGGTCGGGCCGCTCGCAGGCGCTGCGCACGATCGGCGCGATGATCGCGCAGACGGCCAGCGCGGCCGACGTCCACCTCTTCGGCGTCGATTGCGGCAACGGGGCGCTGCTGCCGCTGGCCAAGCTGCCCAACTGCGGAGCGATCGTCCAGCGCACTCAGGTCGAGCGGGCGACACGGCTGATCGGTCGGCTCCACGCCGAGGTCATGCGACGGCAGGAACAGCTGGGCAACGGCGGGTTCGCCGACATCACCGAACAGCGGGGCTCATCCGAGCCGGCCGGACGCCTGCCGCATCTCGTCCTGATGATCGACCGCTGGGAAGGCTGGACGACCACCCTCGGCGAGCTGGACGCCGGCGCGCTGACCGACCAGCTCTTCGCCCTGCTCCGCGAGGGGGCCAGCGTCGGCGTCCACGTGATCGTGACCGGCGATCGCACGTTGATCAACGGACGCGTGTCGACCCTCACCGAGGACAAGATCTCGTTGCGTCTCACCGACCGCAGCGACTTCAGTCTGGTCGGGTTACAGCCACGCAAGATGCCCGAGGACATCGCGCAGGGGCGCGGTTTCCAGGCCGATTCGGGCATCGAGACCCAGTTCGCGTTGCTCGACGCCGATTCTTCCGGCCCGTCGCAGGCAGCAGCGATCGCCCGGATCGCCGACGAGGCGACCGAGCGAGACCGGTCGGTCCCGCGCAACCTCCGGCCGTTCCGCGTGGACGTGCTGCCCGCCACCCTGGGCTTCGAGGACGCCTGGAAGATGCGCGACAACGATCTCGAACGACCGCTGTGGGCGCTGGTGGGCGTCGGTGGCGACGAGCTGATCGCGATGGGCCCGGATCTGGCGAGCGACGCGCCGACCTTCATCGTCGCCGGGCCGCCCAAGTCCGGCCGTAGCACCGTGCTGGTCACGATGGCCAAGTCGATCCTGCGCAGTGGCGCGCAGGTGGTGCTCGCGGCCCCTCGGCAGTCTCCGCTGCGCGATCTGGCCGGGGTGAGCGGTGTTCGCGCGGTACTCACCGGAGACGACCTGACCGAAGCCGAGTTGGCGCCACTGCTCACCGACGGCGACGGCTACGTCGCCCTCATCGTCGACGATGCCGAACTGGTGCGCGAGATCGAGGCGAAGGACTGGTTGCGGTCCTTCCTGCGGACGGCCCGGGACCAGCGCCGAGCGGTGATCATCGCGGGCAACGCCGAAGATGTCGCCGGCGGCTTCTCCGGTTGGCAGGTCGACATGAAGAAGAATCGCGCCGGGGCGCTGCTCTCACCGCAGAACCTCGTCGACGGCGAACTGGTCGGGGTGCGGTTGCCGCGGTCGATCCTGTCGCCCCAGGTTCAAGCCGGCCGCGCGCTCATTCACCTCGGCGGTGGAGAGCTGATCACGGTGCAGGTGCCGGTGTTGGGTTGACGAATGCCGCATTTGGCCTCTGCGTGACCCGATCGTCGACGGTTTTGCGTGTGCGGCGGCGTCCGAGTATCGTTGGTGGACGTGCCCGGAGGGATCCGGGTTACGTCTTGTGCCCCACGGTGCAGCAGATTGACGGCCAGATTTTCCGGGTCGGCGATCCGCGCCACGAGGTGCGGGCTCACCGTTCAGACCGGATGGTTCTTCCGGGCTGACCTGTGGCGGGAGTACGACACGCCCGACCTCGGGGACCGGTGAGGGCTCTACGTGACAACAGAACAGGCGAAAATCGGGGCCCTCAAGCCCGGAAACAGTAAGTCGGGCGTCAGCCCGCACGACGAACGAGGAGATTGCAGGCCGCATGCCTACGATCCAGCAACTGGTCCGCAAGGGCCGGCAGGACAAGATCGGGAAGACCAAGACCCCGGCGCTCAAGAGCTCGCCTCAGCGTCGTGGCGTCTGCACCCGTGTCTATACGACGACCCCGAAGAAGCCCAACTCCGCTCTGCGCAAGGTCGCTCGCGTGCGACTGACCAGCGGGGTCGAGGTCACGGCCTACATCCCGGGCGTCGGCCACAACTTGCAGGAGCACTCGATCGTGCTCGTTCGCGGCGGTCGTGTGAAGGACCTCCCCGGCGTTCGTTACAAGATCATTCGCGGTTCGCTCGACACCCAGGGTGTTCGCAACCGCAAGCAGGCCCGCAGCAAGTACGGCGCCAAGAAGGAGAAGAGCTAATGCCTCGCAAGGGTCCCGCTCCCAAGCGCCCGCTCGTCATCGACCCGGTCTACAACTCGCCGCTCGTCACGCAGTTGGTGAACAAGATCCTCGTCGGCGGCAAGCGCTCGCTGGCCGAGCGCATCGTCTACGGCGCGCTCGAGGGTGCGCAGGAGAAGACCGGCACCGACCCGGTGGTCACGCTCAAGCGCGCGCTCGACAACGTCAAGCCGACCCTCGAGGTCAAGAGCCGCCGCGTCGGTGGCGCGACCTACCAGGTCCCGGTCGAGGTCAAGGCCGGCCGCAGCACCACGCTCGCCCTGCGCTGGCTGGTCAGCTACTCCCGCGCCCGGCGCGAGAAGACGATGACCGAGCGACTGATGAACGAGCTCCTCGACGCGAGCAACGGCCTCGGGGCCAGCGTCAAGCGTCGCGAGGACACCCACAAGATGGCCGAGTCCAACAAGGCCTTCGCGCACTACCGCTGGTAATACGGCGACCCCGTAACTCCAGTCCGCCCGCTATCAAGAGAAGGAATCATGGCTAACAACGCCGAGCTCGCCAAGACCCGCAACATCGGGATCATGGCGCACATCGACGCGGGCAAGACCACGACGACCGAGCGAATCCTCTTCTACACCGGCATCAACTACAAGATCGGTGAAGTCCACGACGGCGCTGCCACCATGGACTGGATGGAGCAGGAGCAGGAGCGCGGCATCACGATCACGTCCGCCGCGACCAAGTGCACCTGGAAAGACCACGCGATCAACATCATCGACACCCCCGGGCACGTCGACTTCACGGTCGAGGTCGAGCGCTCGCTGCGCGTCCTCGACGGCGCGGTCGCGGTCTACGACGGTGTCGCCGGCGTCGAGCCGCAGACCGAGACCGTCTGGCGCCAGGCCGACAAGTACAACGTGCCGCGCATGTGTTTCGTCAACAAGCTCGACCGCACCGGCGCGGACTTCTTCCGCTGTGTGCAGATGATGCAGGATCGGCTGAACTCCAACACCGCTGTGCTGCAGATCCCGATCGGCAACGAAGGCGATTTCATCGGCGTCGTCGACCTGGTCGAGATGCGCGCGCTGACCTGGCGTGGCGAGACGACGATCGGCGAGGACTACACGATCGAGGCGATCCCCGCGGAGCTGGCCGATCAGGCCGCCGAGTACCGCGAGAAGCTCCTCGAGACCATGGCCGACGTCGATGACGACATCGCCGAGGCCTACCTCGAAGGCAACGACATCCCGGTCGCGACCCTCAAGGCCGCGATCCGTCGGGCAACGATCGCCGACAAGATCAACCCGGTGCTCACCGGCTCGGCGTTCAAGAACAAGGGCGTTCAGCCCATGCTCGACGCCGTGATCGACTACCTGCCCTCGCCGCTGGACGTCGACCACGTCACCGGCACGCTGCAGGACGGCGAGACGCCGGCCGAGCGCAAGACCGACGAGTCCGAGCCGCTGGCCGCGCTGGCGTTCAAGATCGCCACCGACCCGCACCTGGGCAAGCTGACCTTCGTCCGCATCTACTCCGGCGTGCTCGAGAACGGCTCCCAGATCCTGAACTCCACCAAGGATCGCAAGGAGCGGATCGGCAAGATCTACCAGATGCACGCGAACAAGCGTGAAGAGCTGCCCCGCGCCGGTGCCGGCGACATCATCGCCGTGGCCGGTCTGAAGCAGACGACCACCGGCGACACGTTGTCCGACCCGCAGAAGCCGATCGTCCTGGAGTCCATGACGTTCCCGGCGCCGGTCATCGACGTCGCGATCGAGCCGAAGACCAAGTCCGACCAGGAGAAGCTGGGCGTCGCGATCCAGAAGCTGGCCGAAGAGGACCCGACCTTCCGCGTCCACCACGACGAGGACACCGGGCAGACGGTCATCTCCGGCATGGGCGAGCTGCACCTCGAGATCCTCGTCGACCGCATGCGGCGCGAGTTCAAGGTCGAGGCCAACGTCGGCAAGCCCCAGGTGGCCTACCGCGAGACGATCCGCCGGACCGTCGAGCGTGAGGACCTCACCTACAAGAAGCAGACCGGTGGTTCGGGTCAGTTCGCCAAGGTCCAGGTGGCGCTCGCGCCGCTGGAGATGACTCCGGACGGCCCCAGCTACGAGTTCGAGAACAAGGTCACCGGCGGTCGCATCCCGAAGGAGTTCATCCCTTCGGTCGACCAGGGTGCGCAGGAGGCCATGCAGTACGGCGTCCTCGCGGGCTTCCCGATGGTGGGCGTCAAGTTCTCGCTGCTCGACGGTGGCTACCACGAGGTGGACTCCTCCGAAATGGCGTTCAAGATCGCCGGCTCGATGGTGTTCAAGGCCGCGGCCCGCAAGGCACAGCCTGTGTTGCTCGAGCCGTTGATGGCCGTCGAGGTCACCACGCCCGAGGACAACATGGGCGACGTGATCGGCGACCTGAACTCCCGTCGTGGCCAGATCCAGGCCATGGAGGAGCGCAGCGGCGCTCGCGTCGTCAAGGCGCTCGTCCCGCTGTCGGAGATGTTCGGCTACGTCGGCGACCTTCGGTCGAAGACCCAGGGCCGGGCGAGCTACTCGATGCAGTTCGAGCGGTACGCGGAGGTTCCGGCCAACGTGGCGAAGGAGATCATCGCCAAGGTCACCGGCGAGTAACAACCCAGAGTTTCGACAAACAACATCAACTAGCCGGCTCAGAAGACCGGCGAATTACCAAGAGGGAAAGGGATTTACAGTGGCGAAGGCGAAGTTCGAGCGGACCAAGCCGCACGTCAACATCGGCACCATCGGTCACATCGACCACGGGAAGACGACGCTGACGGCGGCCATCTCGCGCACGCTGCACGACAAGTACCCGGTGCTGAACCCGAACACCGAGGCTTTCGACCAGATCGACAAGGCTCCTGAGGAGCGTCAGCGCGGCATCACGATCTCGATCGCGCACATCGAGTACCAGACCGAGGCGCGTCACTACGCCCACGTCGACTGCCCCGGTCACGCCGACTACATCAAGAACATGATCACCGGTGCGGCCCAGATGGACGGCGCGATCCTGGTCGTGGCCGCCACCGACGGCCCGATGCCGCAGACGAAGGAGCACGTACTGCTCGCTCGTCAGGTCGGCGTGCCTTACATCGTGGTCGCCCTCAACAAGGCCGACATGGTCGATGACGAGGAGATCATGGAGCTCGTCGAGCTCGAGGTCCGCGAACTGCTCAACCAGTACGAGTTCCCGGGCGACGACGCACCGATCGTCCGCGTCTCCGCGCTGAAGGCCCTCGAGGGCGACCCGGAGTGGGCCGAGAAGGTTCTCGAGCTCATGACGGCCGTCGACGACTCGATCCCGCAGCCCGAGCGTGACATGGACAAGCCGTTCCTCATGCCCGTCGAGGACGTCTTCACGATCACCGGTCGCGGCACGGTCGTCACCGGCCGTATCGAGCGTGGCACCTTGAAGGTCAACGAGACCGTCGACATCATCGGCATCAAGGAAGGCAAGCAGACCACCACGGTCACCGGCATCGAGATGTTCCGCAAGCTGCTCGACGAGGGCCAGGCCGGTGAGAACGTCGGACTGCTGCTTCGTGGCATCAAGCGTGAGGACGTCGAGCGCGGCCAGGTCGTGATCAAGCCCGGCACGACCACCCCGCACACCGACTTCGAGGCGAACGTCTACATCCTCTCGAAGGACGAGGGCGGCCGGCACACGCCGTTCTTCAACAACTACCGCCCGCAGTTCTACTTCCGCACCACGGACGTGACCGGCGTCGTGACCCTCCCCGAGGGCACCGAGATGGTCATGCCCGGCGACAACACCGAGATGACGGTCGCGCTGATCCAGCCGATCGCCATGGAGGACGGGTTGCGTTTCGCGATTCGTGAGGGTGGCCGGACCGTCGGCGCCGGACGAGTCACGAAGATCATCAAGTAAAGCGTTACGAAGGCGCTGTGACCCGATTGGGTTCTGGACCAGCCGCGCCCTTCTAGCTCGTAGAACTACATAGGACTCACCCAGGTGCTTGGTCACCTGGCCCCGCACCTGGGTGGGTCGCCAAGGATTGGTCAGTCGCTCCGGCTCCGCCGCGGGCTTGTTCCTGAAGTTGCACCACCGAGAACAGTGAAGGATGAGTCAGCCACCATGGCGGGACAAAAGATCCGCATCCGGCTCAAGGCCTACGACCACGAGGCCATCGACGCCAGTGCGCGCAAGATCGTCGAGACGGTGACGCGTACGGGTGCTCGTGTTGTGGGCCCGGTGCCGTTGCCGACCGAGAAGAACATCTACTGCGTCATCCGCTCGCCGCACAAGTACAAGGACAGCCGCGAGCACTTCGAGATGCGCACCCACAAGCGGCTCATCGACATCCTCGACCCGACGCCCAAGACAGTCGACGCGCTCATGCGCATCGATCTGCCGGCCAGCGTCGACGTCAACATCCAGTAAGCGAACGGGATCATGGCAAACGATTTGAAGGGCATTCTGGGCGAGAAGCTCGGCATGACCCAGATCTTCGACGAGAACAACCGGATCGTTCCGGTGACCGTCGTCAAGGCTGGGCCGTGCGTGATCACCCAGATCCGCACCCAGGAGAAGGACGGCTACTCGGCCGTCCAGCTGGCTTTCGGCCAGATCGACCCGCGCAAGGTGACCAAGCCGGTCGCCGGCCACTTCAAGGCCGCCGAGGTGACGCCTCGCCGCCATCTGGTGGAGCTGCGTACGTCCTCGATCGAGGGCTACGAGGTCGGCCAGGAGCTCACCGCTGAGGTGTTCGAGGCGGGCGCGCTGGTCGACGTCACCGGCACCACCAAGGGCAAGGGCACCGCCGGCGTCATGAAGCGCCACGGTTTCCACGGCTTGGGCGCGGGCCACGGCGTGCAGCGCAAGCACCGTTCGCCCGGATCCATCGGCGCCTGCGCGACCCCCGGTCGCGTCTTCAAGGGCGTCAAGATGGCCGGCCGCATGGGCCACGAGCGCCAGACGACGCAGAGCCTGCAGGTTCACAAGGTCGACGTCGAGCGTGGGCTGCTGTTGATCAAGGGCGCGATTCCTGGTCCCAAGGGCGGGCTGCTGCTCGTCCGCACCGCGGTGAAGGCAGGCTGACGATGACGCTCTCCATCACACTCGCCGATCCGTCGGCTACCAAGGCCTCAACGAAGAAGATCGAGCTTCCGGCCGAGGTCTTCGACGTGCCGGCGAACATCGCCTTGATGCATCAGGTCGTCGTCGCCCAGCTGGCCGCGGCCCGCCAGGGCACTGCGTCGACCAAGACGCGCGGTGAGGTTCGCGGTGGCGGCAAGAAGCCGTACCGCCAGAAGGGCACCGGCCGCGCCCGCCAGGGTTCGACTCGTGCCCCGCAGTTCAACGGTGGTGGCGTCGTCCACGGCCCGCAGCCGCGCAGCTACGACCAGCGCACGCCCAAGAAGATGAAGGCGGCCGCCCTGCGGTCCGCCCTCTCCGACCGGGCCCGTAACGACCGCCTCCACGTGGTCACCTCGCTGGTCTCGGGCGACGTGCCCTCGACGCGCGATGCCGCGGCGACGCTGGCCAAGATCACCGAGTCCCGCAAGGTGCTCGTGGTGGCCGAGCGCACCGACGGCACGACGTGGAAGAGCCTGCGCAACGTGCACAGCGTCCACATCCTCGAGCCAGGTCAGCTGAACACCTACGACGTGCTGCTCAGCGACGACGTGGTGTTCACGCAGTCCGCGCTCGAGCTGTTCCTCGCCGGCGCGCCGACCGGCAAGTCGGCGACCGCGTCAGCCAGCAGCGCCGAGGTGGTCGACGCGCCGGTGGTCGACGAGCCCGTGGTCGACGAGCCCGAGGTTGCGGCTAGCCCCGTTGACGAGGCGCCCGCCAAGAAGGCGCCCGCGAAGAAGGCTCCGGCCAAGAAGGCAGCTGCCAAGGCGGCGGCCCCCAAGGCCGAGTCGGCCGAGCCCGAAGCCGAATCCTCGGCTGACGAGAACGAAGGAGAGGACGCCTGATGTTCGACGATCCTCGCGACGTGCTGCTCGCTCCGGTCATTTCGGAGAAGAGCTATGGACTGCTCGACGGCAACAAGTACACCTTCGAGGTGCACCCCGATGCCAACAAGACGCAGATCAAGATCGCGGTCGAGAAGGTGTTCTCGGTCAAGGTGACCGGCGTGAACACGCTCAACCGCGACGGTAAGCGCAAGCGCACCCGCTCGGGCTTCGGCCGCCGCAAGGCAGTCAAGCGGGCGATCGTGACGCTGCGCGCCGGTGACCGCATCGACGTGTTCGGGCAGTAAGGAATCTGACGATGGCAATCCGCAAATACAAGCCGACGACCCCTGGTCGCCGTGGTTCGAGCGTGGCCGACTTCGCCGAGCTCACGCGCACCGAGCCCGAGAAGTCGCTGATCCGCCCGCTGCACAACAAGGGTGGACGCAACAACTCGGGCAAGGTCACGACCCGGCACCAGGGTGGCGGTCACAAGCGCGCCTATCGGGTGATCGACTTCCGTCGTCACGACAAGGACGGCGTGCCGGCCAAGGTCGCGCACATCGAGTACGACCCGAACCGGACCGCTCGCATCGCGCTGCTGCACTACGCCGACGGCGAGAAGCGCTACATCATCGCGCCGCGGCTGCTCAAGCAGGGCGACACGGTCGAGAACGGCCCGGCCGCCGACATCAAGCCGGGCAACGCGTTGCCGCTGCGCAACATCCCGGTCGGCACGGTCGTGCACGCGATCGAGATGCGACCCGGCGGCGGGGCCAAGATGGCCCGTTCGGCCGGCGCCAGCGTTCGTCTGGTGGCCAAGGACGGTCCCTACGCCCAGCTGCGCCTGCCCTCCGGCGAGATCCGCAACGTCGACGTGCGCTGCCGCGCCACCGTCGGCGAGGTCGGCAACGCCGAGCAGGGCAACATCAACTGGGGCAAGGCCGGCCGCATGCGGTGGAAGGGCAAGCGCCCGACCGTTCGCGGTGTCGCCATGAACCCGGTCGACCACCCGCACGGTGGTGGTGAGGGCAAGACGTCCGGCGGTCGCCACCCGGTGAACCCGAACGGCAAGCCCGAGGGCCGTACCCGCCGTCGCAACAAGGCCAGCGACGCCATGATCGTCCGTCGTCGTAGCTCGAACAAGAAGCGCTAAGAGGGATTGCTGAGATGCCACGCTCGCTGAAGAAGGGCCCGTTCGTCGACGACCACCTGTTGAAGAAGGTGGACGTTCAGAACGACAAGGGCAGCAAGAACGTGATCAAGACCTGGTCGCGTCGCTCCACGATCATCCCCGACATGCTCGGGCACACGATCGCGGTGCACGACGGTCGCAAGCACATCCCGGTCTTCGTGACCGAGGCGATGGTGGGTCACAAGCTCGGCGAGTTCGCGCCGACCCGCACGTTCAAGGGCCACATCAAGGACGACCGCCGCGCGCGGCGGGGTTAGTCACGGAGAAGAAGATGCCAGCCAACACTGAAGACGACCCGCGCTTCGCGCTCGCCCGGGCGACGCACGTCCGGGTGACGCCGATGAAGGCGCGTCGGGTCGTCGACCTCATCCGCGGCATGGACGCCCAGCAGGCCCTCGGCGTGCTCAAGTTCGCACCGCAGGCCGCGAGCGAGCCCGTCGCGAAGGTGCTCGCCAGCGCGATCGCCAACGCCGAGCACAACCGGCAGCTCGACCCCGAGACGCTGATCGTGTCGCGCGCGTTCGTCGACGAAGGCCCGACGCTCAAGCGGTTCCGTCCGCGTGCGCAGGGTCGCGCCTACCGCATCCGCAAGCGCACGAGCCACATCACGATCGAGGTCGAAAGCATCGAGATCGCGGCTAACAAGAAGGGACGTACCCGCTGATGGGTCAGAAAGTAAACCCCAACGGGTTCCGTCTGGGCATTACCACCGACTGGAAGAGCCGCTGGTTCGCCGACAAGGAGTACGCCTCCTACGTCAAGGAGGACGTCGCGATCCGCAAGCTCATGTCCAAGGGCATGGAGCGCGCCGGCATCGCCAAGGTCGAGATCGAGCGCACTCGCGATCGCGTCCGCGTCGACATCCACACCGCCCGTCCGGGCATCGTGATCGGGCGTCGCGGCGCTGAGGCCGACCGCATCCGGGGCGAACTCGAGAAGCTGACCGGCAAGCAGGTGCAGCTCAACATCCTCGAGGTCAAGAACCCCGAGGGTGACGCGCAGCTGGTCGCCCAGGGCGTGGCCGAGCAGCTCTCGAACCGCGTGAGCTTCCGCCGCGCGATGCGCAAGAGCATGCAGTCGGCGCTGAAGAGCCCGGGCGTCAAGGGCATCCGGGTGCAGTGCTCGGGCCGCCTCGGCGGCGCCGAGATGAGCCGCTCGGAGTTCTACCGCGAGGGACGCGTTCCGCTGCACACGCTGCGCGCGAACATCGACTACGGCTTCTACGAGGCCCGCACCACGTTCGGCCGCATCGGCGTCAAGGTCTGGCTCTACAAGGGCGAGGTCCCCACCGGGTCGCGCGCGGACCGTGAGGCCGCTGTCGCTGCCGAGGCGCTGCGCCAGCGTCGCGAGCGTCCGGCCGGTGCGGCTCGTCCGCGCCGTTCGGGTTCGAGCGGCACCACTGGCGTCAGCACCGATGCCGGTCGCGCCGCCGCGGCTGGACCTGTCGTCGAAGAGGCTCCGGCCGTCGACGCTCCGGCTGTCGAGGCTCCGGTTGTCGAGACCGCTGTCCTCGAGGCCCCGGTCGCCGAGACTGCCACGATCGAGACGCCGGCCGTCGAGGCCGCCGCCGAGGCTGCCACGACCGAGTCGGCAACCACCGAGACTGCAACAGAGAACACGGAGAGCTGACGTCATGCTCATCCCACGCAGGGTCAAGCACCGCAAGCAGCACCACCCGAGCCGTAGTGGCAAGGCGTCGGGCGGCACGCGTGTGGCGTTCGGTGAATACGGCATCCAGGCTCTCGAGCCCGCCTACGTCACCAACCGTCAGATCGAGTCGGCGCGTATCGCGATCAACCGTCGGATCCGCCGCGGCGGCAAGGTGTGGATCAACATCTACCCCGACCGCCCGATCACCAAGAAGCCGGCCGAAACCCGCATGGGTTCCGGCAAGGGGTCGCCGGAGTGGTGGATCGCCAACGTCAAGCCCGGGCGCGTGCTGTTCGAGCTGTCCTTCCCCAATGAGGCTGTCGCTCGCGAGGCGCTGACGCGCGCGATCCACAAGCTGCCGATGAAGTGCCGCATCGTGACGCGTGAAGCAGGTGATCTGTAATGGCAAACAACCCCGCCGAGTTGCGCGAACTGCACGAGGACGAACTCGAGACGCGTTTGCGCGAGGCCAAGCAGGAGCTGTTCAACCTCCGGTTCCAGATGGCGACCGGTCAGCTCGACAACAACCGGCAACTGCGCACCGTGCGCCACGACATCGCCCGGATCTACACGATCCTGCGCGAGCGTGAGCTCGGTCTGTCGGTGGCTCCGAACGAAGATGAGAAGGAAGAGGTCGGGGCATGAGCGCCGAAATCCCCAGCAACACCGAGACACCTCGCGGGACGTTCCGCAAGACCCGTGAGGGCCTGGTCGTCAGCGACAAGATGGACAAGACCGTCGTCGTCGCCGTCGAGGATCGCGTCAAGCACGCGCTCTACGGCAAGGTTCTCCGCCGCACCAACAACCTCAAGGCCCATGACGAGACCAACGAGGTCGGCATCGGCGACCGCGTCCTGATCATGGAGACCCGTCCGCTCTCGGCGACCAAGCGCTGGCGCGTCGTCGAAGTTCTGGAGAAGGCAAAGTGATTCAGCAGGAGTCGCGACTTCGCGTCGCCGACAACACCGGGGCCAAGGAGATCTTGTGCATCCGCGTGATGGGCGGCTCGGGTCGGCGCTATGCCGGTATCGGCGACATCATCGTCGCCACCGTCAAGGACGCGCTTCCCGGTGCCGGCGTCAAGAAGGGCGATGTCGTCAAGGCGGTCATCGTCCGCACCGTCAAGGAGCGGCGCCGTCCCGACGGCAGCTACATCCGGTTCGACGAGAACGCAGCCGTTCTCATCAAGGCCGACGGTGAACCCCGCGGTACGCGCATCTTCGGCCCGGTGGGCCGCGAGCTGCGCGACAAGCGGTTCATGAAGATCATTTCTCTCGCACCAGAGGTTTTGTAATGAAGATCAAGAAGGACGACGAGGTCGTCGTCATCGCCGGAAAGGACCGCGGCGCCAAGGGCAAGGTCCTCTCGGTCAACCCGGCGACCGGCAAGGTCGTCGTCGAGGGCGTCAACCGGGTCAAGAAGCACACCCCGCTGACCACGACCGCCCGCGGCGCCAAGGCCGGTGGCATCGAGACCGTCGAGGCCCCCATCCAGGCCAGCAACGTCATGGTCGTCGACGGCGACGGCAAGGCGACGCGCGTCGGTTACCGCAAGGACGACGAGACCGGCCGCAACGTGCGCGTGTCGCGTCGTTCCGGAAAGGACATCTGATGACCACGGCTACTGCCGCGCCGCGCCTGAAGACTCGCTACAAGGAGCAGATCGCCCCGTCGCTCCAGGAGCAGTTCAGCTACGGCAACCCGATGCAGATCCCGGGTCTGGTCAAGGTCGTCGTGAACATGGGTGTCGGCGCCGCGGCGCGTGACTCCAAGCTGATCGACGGCGCCGTCCGTGATCTGACGCTGATCACCGGCCAGAAGCCGCTCGTGCAGAAGGCCCGCGTCTCGATTGCCCAGTTCAAGCTGCGCGAGGGCATGCCGATCGGCGCGAAGGTCACGCTGCGCGGCGACCGGATGTGGGAGTTCGCCGACCGGCTGCTCTCGCTGGCGCTGCCCCGCATCCGTGACTTCCGTGGCCTGTCGGATCGTCAGTTCGACGGCAATGGCAACTACACCTTCGGTCTCACCGAACAGACCATGTTCATCGAGATCGACCCAGATTCGATCGACCGCCCGCGCGGCATGGACATCACGTTCGTGACGACGGCCAAGACCGACGATGAAGGCCGTGCCCTGCTTCGGGCGCTCGGCTTCCCGTTTAAGGAGAACTGAGCATGGCCAAAACCGCTCTGAGGAACAAGGCCGCCGCCAAGCCGAAGTTTGCGGTGCGCGGTTACACGCGCTGCCAGAGATGCGGACGAGCCCACTCGGTCTACCGCAAGTTCGGCCTCTGCCGGATCTGCCTGCGGGAAATGGCACATGCGGGAGAGTTGCCGGGCGTCACCAAGAGTTCTTGGTAAAGATTCAATCTAGGAACGCGCTGCAGACCCGATGAGGTGCTTCCCGCTCACGCGGGGCTCCGCTTCGTAGCGCGGGGCTCACCTTCGTACAACTCAATATCCCCAGACCAACGCCGGCAAGATCAAGACACCGGCTTCGGCTCAAATCAACGCGGGCAAGATCTTTGTCCGCACCAACGTAGGCAGAACGTCTGCCTGCGATCACGCGGTAGGCCTCCGGGAACCGCTGCGAGAAAGAAGTAGCTCGTTATGACAATGACTGATCCGATCGCAGACATGTTGACTCGTCTGCGCAACGCCAACTCGGCCTTCCAGGACGAGGTCGTGATGCCGCACTCGAAGCTGAAGGGGCACATCGCCGAGATCCTCAAGCAGGAGGGCTACATCGCCGGCTTCAATGTCGTCGACGCCCCCGAGGGCCAGCCCGGCCGCGTGCTCACGCTCGACCTGAAGTACGGCCCGAACCGCGAGCGCAGCATCGCCGGCGTCCGCCGCGTGTCCAAGCCCGGCCTGCGCGTCTACGCCAAGTCGACCGGCATGCCGCGGGTCCTCGGTGGCCTGGGCGTCGCGATCATCTCGACATCAACCGGACTGCTGACCGACAAGCAGGCCGCCAAGCGTGGAGTAGGCGGAGAAGTTCTCGCCTACGTCTGGTAAGGGAGGCTGACATGAGTCGAATCGGAAGGCTTCCGGTCGCCGTCCCCAGCGGCGTCGACGTCTCCATCGACGGTCGCGCGGTGGTCGTCAAGGGTCCCAAGGGCACCCTGTCGCACACCGTGGCCGAGCCGATCACGGTCGAGCGGGCCGATGACGGCACGGTCCAGGTGTCGCGCCCCGACGACGAGCGCATGTCGAAGTCGCTGCACGGCCTGTCGCGGACGTTGATCGCGAACATGGTCGTCGGCGTGACCGATGGTTACGCCAAGACGATGGAGATCGTCGGCACCGGTTACCGCGTGCAGGCCAAGGGCAGCGACCTCGAGTTCGCCCTCGGCTTCTCGCACCCGGTGCTCGTGACTGCGCCCGAGGGCATCACGTTCCGCGTCGAGGCCCCCACCCGTTTCGTGGTCGAGGGCATCGACAAGCAGAAGGTCGGCGAAGTCGCCGCCAACATCCGCAAGCTGCGCAAGCCTGACCCGTACAAGGGCAAGGGTGTGCGGTACCAGGGTGAAGTCGTCCGCCGCAAGGCTGGTAAGGCAGGGAAGAAGTAATGGCCGCCTCGAGCATTCTCAAGAAGGCCCGGCGCTCGGCCGGCATCTCGGCCACGCGCCGAGTCGCCAAGTCGCGTCGGCACTTCCGGCTGCGCAAGAAGGTCGCCGGCACCGCCGAGCGTCCGCGCCTGGTCGTCAACCGGTCCGCCCGGCACCTGTTCGCACAGGTCGTCGACGATTCGACCGGCCGCACTCTGGTGTCGGCTTCGACGTACAAGCTGAGCCGGAACGCTAACAGCGGCGACAAGACCGCGCAGGCCAAGCAGGCCGGCGCGACGCTGGCCGAAGCCGCCAAGGCGGCGGGAGTCGCCAAGGTCGTCTTCGACCGCAGCGGCAACACCTACACGGGACGGATCGCCGCGTTCGCGGACGCCGCCCGTGAGGCAGGACTGGAGTTCTGATGCACCGAAACACCGAGATTTATCGAAGCACTGAGGAGAAAAGCTAATGCCCGGACCGCAGCGCGGAGCCCGCACAGGCGGACCCGGTGGCACTGGTGGCAACGAACGCGGTGGCAACGAGCGTGGCGAGCGCCGCGATCGTCGCGACGCGGCGGCCGTGGCCAGGGTGCCCAGGAGAAGAGCGCCTACCTCGAGCGAGTGGTGACGATCAACCGTGTCGCCAAGGTCGTCAAGGGTGGTCGGCGATTCAGCTTCACCGCCCTGGTCATCGTCGGAGACGGCGACGGCACGGTCGGCGTCGGCTACGGCAAGGCCAAGGAAGTTCCGGCCGCGATCGCCAAGGGCGTCGAGGAGGCCAAGAAGGCATTCTTCAAGGTTCCTCGCATCCAACAGACGATTCCGCACCAGATCCAGGGCGAGGCCGCTGCCGGCGTCGTGCTGCTGAAGCCGGCCAGCCCCGGTACCGGGGTCATCGCCGGTGGGCCGGTGCGCGCCGTCCTGGAGTGCGCCGGAATCCACGACGTCCTGTCCAAGTCCCTCGGCTCGGACAATCCGATCAACATCGTGCACGCGACCGTCGCGGCGCTGAAGGGCCTGTCGCGTCCCGAAGAGGTGGCCGCTCGTCGCGGTCTGCCGCTCGAGGACGTCGCACCGGCCGGTCTGCTCCGTGCGCGTGCCGGCCAGGGGGCGTAAGCGCCGTGGCCCAGTTGAAGATCACCCAGGTGCGGTCGGGAATCGGCCGCAAGCAGAATCAGCGTGAGACGCTGCGTACGTTGGGCCTCAAGCGCCTGCACGACGTGGTCGTCAAGGAGGACCGCCCCGAGATCCGCGGGATGGTCCACACCGTCACCCACCTGGTGACGGTCGAGGAGGTCGACTAATCATGGCTAACGGACCCATCAAGGTTCATCACCTCAAGCCGGCCGCCGGCTCGCACATCAAGAAGACCCGCGTGGGTCGGGGCGAGGGATCCAAGGGCAAGACGGCTGGGCGTGGCACCAAGGGCACCAAGGCCCGCTACCAGGTTCCGGTCGGCTTCGAGGGTGGGCAGATGCCCATCCACATGCGGCTGCCGAAGCTCAAGGGCTTCAAGAACCGCTTCCGTGTCGAGTACCAGGTCGTGAACCTCGCTCGCCTGGCCGAGCTGTTTCCCGAAGGCGGGACGGTGGGTGTCGAGGAACTCGTCGCCGCCGGCGCCGTCCGCAAGGATCAGCTGGTCAAGGTGCTCGGCGACGGCGATCTCGGCGGCGTCAAGCTCGACGTCACCGCCAATGCGTTCTCGGGCTCGGCCCGCGAGAAGCTGGCTGCGGCCGGCGGTTCGGCCAACCAGCTTTAAGATTTTCGTTCGGGGCTGAGTGGGAACACTCGGCCCCGAACGCGTACCGTTCCACCGTCTGTACTTTGCATCACCGGTTGGGCGCCTGACTGGCCCGCGTAGGAGGATCTGTGCTCAGCGCTTTCGCCTCGGCGTTCCGCACGCCGGACTTGCGCAAGAAGCTGCTCTTCACGCTCGCGATGATCGTTCTGTACCGGCTGGGCGCATCGGTTCCCACGCCCAACACCAACACCAAGAACATCAACACCTGTATCAATCAGGCATCGAGCGGGGCGTCGAAGAACGTCTATGCGCTGATCAACCTGTTCTCGGGCGGCGCGCTGTTGCGGCTGTCCGTTTTCGCGCTCGGCATCATGCCCTACATCACGGCCAGCATCATCATCCAGCTGCTCGTCGTGGTCATTCCCCGCTTCGACCAGCTCAAGCAGGAGGGGCAGTCGGGTCAGCAGAAGCTCACCCAGTACAGCCGCTACCTCACGATCGGCCTGGCCATCCTGCAGGCGACCGGCTTCGTGGCGCTGGCGAACTCGGGCCAGCTCTTCCAGGGCTGTAACGACAGCAGCGGCAACGCCCTGTCGATCCTGTACAAGACCGATGTCTGGACGCTGTCGTCGATGGTCCTGACGATGATGGCCGGCACGGCGATCATCATGTGGTTCGGTGAGCTGATCACCGACCGCGGCGTGGGCAACGGCATGAGCGTCCTGATGTTCACCTCGATCGCCGCCCGCATCCCGAACGAGGGCCAGACGATCCTGCAGAACAGCGGGGCCTTCGCCTTCACGCTCATCATCATTCTGGGCCTGGCCATCATCGGCGCCGTCGTATTCGTCGAACAGGCGCAGCGTCGGATCCCGGTGCAGTACGCCAAGCGGATGGTCGGCCGCCGTCAGTACGGCGGGACCTCGACCTATCTGCCGTTGAAGGTCAACCAGGCCGGTGTCATCCCGGTCATCTTCGCCTCGTCGCTGCTTTACATCCCGCAGCTGATCAGTCAGCTCACGTCCAACTCGACGTCCAGCTTCCAGCGTTTCGTGAACAACTATCTGATCAATCAGCAGTCCTACGTCTACGTCCTGACGTATCTCGCCTTGATCATCTTCTTCACGTACTTCTACGTCAGCATCACCTTCAATCCCGAAGAGCGTGCCGACGACATGAAGAAGTACGGCGGCTTCATTCCTGGCATCCGTCCGGGCCGACCGACCGCCGAATACCTCCAGTTCGTGCTGTCGCGCATCACCCTGGTCGGGTCGATCTACCTCGGCGTGGTCGCGATCCTGCCCAACATCTTCATCTCCTACACCGGCGGCAATCAGCAGAACTTCCCGTTCGGCGGCACCGCGGTTCTGATCATGGTCGGCGTCGCCCTCGACACGGTGAAGCAGATTGAGAGCCAGCTCATGCAGCGCAACTACGAGGGCTTCCTTCGCTAACAGCTATGCTGCGATTTTCGCAGCAGGTGATACCGCCCGTTTCCGAAATCAGTCATTGCCGGTGAACCTAGGAGGCCCGACGAAGTGAGACTCATCCTCGTCGGACCGCCGGGCGCCGGGAAGGGAACGCAGGCCGAGTTCATCGCCGCCCACTTCGACATCCCGAAGATCTCGACCGGTGACATCTTCCGGGCCAACGTCTCCGGTGGAACCGATCTCGGCAAGCTGGCGAAGAAGTACATGGACGCGGGCGACCTCGTTCCTGACGAAGTCACCAACGCGATGGTCCGCGATCGGTTGGGCGAGCCGGATGCGGCCGAGGGATTTCTGTTGGACGGCTTTCCGCGCAATGTCGCGCAAGCCTACGAACTCGACGGCATCCTGAACGAGATCGGTACGACGCTCGACGTCGTCCTCGAGCTGGACGTCGAGAACGACGAGGTCGTGCGGCGGCTGTCCGGGCGCCGGACATGCAAGAAATGTGGCCACGTCTGGCATCTCGAGTTCGACCCGCCCAGCGTGCCGGACATCTGTGACAAATGCGGCGGCGAGTTGTATCACCGCGATGATGATTTTCCCGAGACCGTTCGGCACCGGTTGAGCGTCTACGAAGTCCAGACCGCACCCCTGACCAGCTTCTATGCCGGGCGGGCCCAGCTCGTCCAGGTCGACGCCCTCGGCGCGGTCGAGGACGTCACCGAGCGCGCGATCGGTGCGCTGACCGGCTTCACCGGCTGACCGGGTCACTGGTCGACAACCCGAACGAACGACGACATGAACCGACGCCGCGATGACATCGAGATCAAATCGATCGCGCAGATCAAGCTGATGCGCGAGGCCGGTCTGGTCGTCGCCCGGGCGCTGGCCGAGATGCGCGTCGCGGCGGTGGCCGGCACGTCGACGCTCGACCTGGACGCCATCGCGCGCAAGGTACTGGCCGATGCCGGGGCCACCTCGTCGTTTCTGGACTACCACGGCTACCCGGCGGTCATCTGCGCGTCGGTCAACGACCGAATCGTGCACGGCATCCCGTCCGAACGACGACGTCCTGGCCGACGGCGATCTGATCTCGATCGACTTCGGGGCGATCGTGCAGGGCTGGCACGGCGACTCTGCCATCACGGTCGAGGTCGGAACCGTCGAGCCGGCCGCCCACGCCCTGTCGGAGGCGACTCGCCGATCAATGTGGGACGGACTGGCCCAGGCCCGCGCCGGTGCCCGACTGAGCGACATCTCGCACGCTGTCGAGGTCTCGGTCCAGAGATCGGGTCGGTACGGGATCGTGACCGGCTACGGCGGCCACGGGATCGGCACGCAGATGCACATGGATCCGCACGTCCTCAACCATGGGCGGGCCGGTCGCGGGCCGACCCTGGAGCCGGGCATGGCGCTGGCCATCGAGCCGATGCTGACGTTGGGTCGGCGCGACACCCGCGAACTCGCCGACGGCTGGACGGTCGTCACCGCGGACGGATCACTGTCCGCGCACTGGGAACACACGGTCGCCATCCTCGACGACGGGCCGTGGGTCCTGACGGCCGAGGACGGTGGTCGTAGCGAGCTGGCCGCGCGTGGCGTCCACCTGTCGGCCGCGGCCGCCTAGCCACGCTACTTCTTGCCAGCCGGCGCCGTTCACGCGACCGACCAGAGTTCGGGGTCAGCCCGGTCGCGGATGAGCCGGCGCTCGCGCAGATCCATCAGCCCGAGGCGGGTTCGGATGGTCTCGGTGTCGACGTCCAGCGCCGCGGCCAGTGCGAAGAGATCGTCGGTGCCGCCGAGGTCGCGGATGGCGTCGGCGAGCTCGTCGGTGCTGATCAGCCGACGAGACGCCTCGGCGTGCACTTGGCGCTCCTCGCGATCGGCCCACCGGCCGACGTCGTCCAGGCCTCGCTCGAGGTGGACGATCTCGTGGGCGAGGGTGCAGCGGCGTTGAGCTGCACTGCTCTGAGCCGACAACGCGATACGGAGCGGGGGAGTGCTCGTCTCACCCAGAAGGTCAGGGGCCAGCGGCTCGATCACCAGCACGGCCGAGGGCCAGCCAGCGCCGAGATGTTCCCAGGGGTCGTAGCGTGATGACTTGCCAGACATGGGCGAATCATCGGGTGCGGGTCTGACACTTTGAGCGGTCGTCCGGATCGAGCGGGCAGTTCAGCGCGGCGCCGGAGGGGCCGGCGGCTCGACGGGCCCGCCGCGGGCCGCTCGGCGCCGCGCCAAGTCGTCCGCCATTGCGTCCGCACCACGGGTGTCGAGCGAATCGCGTGCATCCGGGGCGATCCCTGGATCGAGCATGGCCTTGATGATCTCGTCCACCGCGCGCCGTTGACGCCGCGAAAGACGGCTGGATTCGGGCGGCGGCTGGTACGGATCGGTCTGGTCGAACGGGAGCCCGGCCGCCTCGCGAAGAATCGCCAGCTCGATATCGAGCACCTCGGCGAACGCACGCAGGGTGGGTTCGTCCGGACGTCCGTGGTCACCGCGCAGGTACCGGGCGGCGGTGTCGTGGTTGAGGGAGAAGCCGGCGTCGCGGGCCAGGCGGGAGAGCTGGCGCGCGCTGTAGCGCCCGTCGTTGGCCATCCTGAGCGTGTCGGAGAGCGCGGTCACGGCCGGTCTCCGGGCAGGGCCGCTGTCCGGGGCTCTGTTCGGGCCTCTGTCGCAGCCATGGCGTAGACAATAGCGGCACGGCATCAGTGCCGATTGACCGGATAACCGATGATTGACGCAGTTGGCGAAGAGTCCGCGCGCAGACACTGTGTAGACAGCGCGCGGTCAGTGCCTTGAGGACTGATCCACAGCTTGTCACTTGTATCACCAGACGTCCGACAATCAGCTATTGTCCGAGGGAGGGCAGATCACCGATCGTGAGGAAGGCGAGGCTCTTATGCGGATCAGGAGCGCCGCGGTGCTGAGGGAGTACCTCGGGTTGTTGGGTCTGTCCGAACGAGCGCTGGCTCGATCGGCCGGCCTCAGCCACTCCACGCTGAATCACCTGCTCAGCGGGCGCCGCGAGACGTGCTCCCCTCGAACGGCCGCGGCGATCGAAGCGGCTCTCGGCTGCTCGACCGGGGTGTTCTTCCGGCCCAACTGAACCCGAGCCGGCCGTCGTCGGTGGAGCTGGCTTTTGGAAGGAACGGCGGGCTTCACGTACACTTGGTCACTGGTGTAAGCCGCCCTTCTTCCATGCCCGCTTTGGCCGCGGGTCGGACGAGTGCAGACCCTCGCGGATGAGCCGACGATGCTGGTTGACGCCAGTGGACCACCAGACGATCAATGTCTGCCTGCCCTCGCGCGAGCGGGACGCGGGCCGACAACCATGAAGTACAGCGAAATGCGGAGGACATGGCCAAAAAAGACGGGGCCATCGAGGTCGAAGGCAAGGTTGTCGAGCCGTTGCCCAACGCGATGTTCCGGGTGGAACTGAGCAACGGGCACAAGGTCTTGGCACACATCAGCGGCAAGATGCGTCAGCACTACATCCGGATCCTCCCCGAGGACCGGGTGGTGGTGGAGCTCTCGCCCTACGACCTCACCCGCGGGCGCATCGTCTACCGCTACAAGTAAGGCAGCCGGAACGCGCCACTACCCGATGTTCGTCGGTTTCGTACGCGCCATCCGATGCTTGGAACAAGACAGGACTCATCCAGGTGTCCGCCTGACAGGGCGAACACCGGGACTACAGAGAAGGGCAGGGCCGTGAAGGTCAAGCCGAGCGTCAAGCCGATCTGCGACAAGTGCAAGGTCATTCGTCGCCACGGTCGGGTCATGGTCATCTGCGAGAACCTGCGCCACAAGCAGCGTCAGGGCTAGTAGAGACCAACTCAGAAACGCGCATGCCTGCCGCCGTCGACATGACGGCGGTTCACCCCCGGAGCGTTGGCCGGGGCCGGCAGCCGGGGTCAGCAGGATCCCGGCACCAAGCCCGGACGGATGCGCGTACAGACCAGCGTTCTACAGAGAAGAGAACCAACCCGCATGGCACGTCTTGCCGGCGTTGACCTTCCCCGCGACAAGCGGCTGGAAGTAGCGCTCACCTACATCTACGGCGTGGGTCCGACCCGCGCCAAGCAGGCTCTCGAGGCCACCGGCCTGAGCCCCGACCTGCGCGCGCGCGACCTGTCCGACGAGGACATCGTGTTGCTGCGCGATCACATCGACGCCAACTTCAAGGTCGAGGGTGACCTCCGCCGTGAGGTGGCCGCCGACATCCGCCGCAAGATCGAGATCGGCTGCTACCAGGGCGTTCGTCACCGCCGCGGTCTGCCGGTCCACGGCCAGCGGACCAAGACCAACGCCCGTACGCGCAAGGGTCCGAAGAAGACCATCGCCGGCAAGAAGAAGGCAGGTAAGAAGTAATGCCTGGACAGCCGCGCAAGGCGGGCGCCAAGAAGGTCCGTCGCAAGGAAAAGAAGAACGTCGCTCACGGCCACGCCCACATCAAGAGCACGTTCAACAACACGATCGTCTCGATCACCGACCCCACGGGCAACGTGATCAGCTGGGCCTCGGCCGGCCACGTCGGCTTCAAGGGCTCGCGCAAGTCGACGCCCTTCGCCGCGCAGATGGCGGCCGAGAATGCCGCCCGCAAGGCGCAGGAGCACGGCATGAAGAAGGTCGACGTGTTCGTCAAGGGTCCCGGCTCCGGCCGTGAGACCGCCATCCGTTCGCTGCAGGCCGCGGGCCTCGAGGTCGGCACGATCTCCGACGTCACGCCGCAGCCCCACAACGGATGCCGCCCGCCCAAGCGGCGCCGGGTCTGAGGAAGAGGGACTAGAAGAAATGGCTCGCTACACCGGACCGGCGACGCGTATCTCGCGTCGTCTCAACACCGACCTCGTCGGCGGCGACTCGTCCTTCGAGCGTCGTCCGTACCCGCCCGGCCAGCACGGCCGCTCGCGCATCAAGCAGAGCGAGTACCTGCTGCAGTTGCAGGAGAAGCAGAAGGCCAAGTACAGCTACGGCGTGCTCGAGAAGCAGTTCCGTCGCTATTACGAAGAGGCCACCCGTCGTCACGGCAAGACCGGCGACAACCTGCTGCAGATCCTCGAATCGCGCCTGGACAACGTCGTCTACCGCGCGGGCCTGGCCCGTACGCGTCGCGCCGCCCGCCAGCTCGTCAGCCACGGTCACTTCATCGTGAACGGCGACAAGGTCGACATCCCGAGCTTCCGCGTCTCGCAGTACGACATCATCGACGTCAAGCCCAAGTCGCTCGAGACCACGCCGTTCCTGATCGCTCGCGAGACGTTCGGCGATCGCCCGGTTCCCGGCTGGCTCCAGGTCATCCCCGGCCGGCTGCGCATCCTCGTGCACTCGCTGCCCGAGCGCGCGCAGATCGACATCCCCGTGCAAGAGCAGCTGATCGTCGAGTTGTACTCGAAGTAAGGCAGATCGATCGCCCGGTCGACTCGATTGGGTTGGCTCTCGCTCCGGCGGGGCTCAGTCCGCTCGGGTCGGCAACGCGTAGCCGGCAACGTGGGTTACGCGGACAACTGAATAGCCCAATCGTGGACGTCATATAGCGGGCGTCCTCTACATGAAGGAGCACCACTGTGCTGATTTCTCAGCGCCCCTCGCTCTCGGAAGAGAGCATCTCCGACAACCGTTCGCGGTTCGTCATCGAGCCCCTCGAGCCCGGCTTCGGCTACACGCTGGGTAACTCGCTTCGTCGCACGCTGCTGTCCTCGATCCCCGGCGCGGCCGTCACGAGCATCCGCATCGATGGCGTGCTGCACGAGTTCACGACGGTCGAAGGCGTGAAGGAAGACGTCACCGACATCATCCTGAACCTCAAGGAACTGGTCGTCAGCTCCGAGAGCGACGAGCCGGTCGTCATGTACCTGCGCAAGCAGGGTCCTGGTGAGGTCACGGCAGCCGACATCGCGCCGCCGGCCGGCGTCACCGTGCACAACCCCGACCTCAAGATCGCGACGATCAACAAGAAGGGCCGGCTCGAGATCGAGCTGATCGTCGAGCGGGGCCGCGGCTACGTCACGGCCGTGCAGAACAAGCAGCCCGGCCAGGAGATCGGCCGTATTCCGGTCGACTCGATCTACTCGCCCGTCCTCAAGGTCACCTACGCCGTCGAGGCGACGCGTGTCGAGCAGCGCACCGACTTCGACCGGCTCGTCGTCGACGTCGAGACCAAGCACTCACTCACCCCGCGCGACGCGGTCGCCAGCGCCGGCCACACGCTGGTCGAGCTGTTCGGCTTGTTCCGTGAGCTGAACGACGAGGCCGAGGGCATCGACGTCGGCCCGTCGCCGGCCGAGGTCGCCGACATCGCCGCCTTCGCCATGCCGATCGAAGAGCTGGACCTCACCGTCCGGTCCTACAACTGCCTCAAGCGCGAGGGCATCCACACCGTGGGTGAGCTCGTCGGGCGCAGCGAGGCCGATCTGCTCGACATCCGCAACTTCGGGTCGAAGTCCATCGACGAGGTCAAGGTCAAGTTGCACGGCCTCGGTCTGGCTCTCAAGGACAGCCCGCCCGGATTCGAGCCGTCGTCGGTCTCCTACGGTGACGACGACTTCGACGACGTCGATGCTGTGGACGGTGCCGACAGTACGTCGGATGCCGGCGACGTCGACTTCGCCGAGACCGAAGAGCTTTAAGCACCAGCCCTACTAGCCGAACAACCTGACCTTCATCGGTCTTGAGGAGCACGACATGCCTACGCCCACCAAGGGTCCCCGCCTCGGCGGTAGCCCTGCGCACGAGCGGCTGATGCTCGCGAACCTCGCGACAGCGCTGTTCGAGCACGACCGCATCACCACCACCGAGGCCAAGGCCAAGCGGCTGCGCCCGTTGGCCGAGAAGCCTGATCACCTTCGCCAAGCGTGGTGATCTGCATGCTCGTCGTCAGGTGATGACGGTCATCCGTGACAAGGATGTCGTGCACAAGCTGTTCGCCGAGATCGGGCCGAAGTTCGCGGAGCGTCCGGGTGGCTACACCCGGATCCTCAAGGTGAACCCGCGCAAGGGCGACAACGCGCAGATGGCCGTGATCGAACTGGTCGAGGCCCTGACCGACTCGCAGTCGGTGGTCACCGAGGCCGAGCGGGCGCGCGGCACCAAGTCGGCTCCGCGCAAGGCGGCGACCGGACGCACGGCCGAGCTGGCCGAGGAGCACAAGGGCGAGTCGGCGACCGCCGCCGCCGTCGCCGCCGACGCCGCGAGCAACGACGACGAGGACGACTCCGACCTCGCCGCCATCGGCCTCGAGGACGCCGACGAGCAGGAGCTGGACGAGGCCGCCGACGTCGTCGGTGAGCCCGAAGCCGGCGCCGAGCTGGCGGCAGCCACCGACGCTGATGACGCTGACGATGCCGACTCGGCCGAGGACAGCGCCAAGTAGATTCATCGTTCATGACCGAGCCCGTCACTCCCGCTGGGGGTGGCGGGCTCGTTCGTGTTCGGCTCGACATCGCCTACGACGGCACGGACTTCTCGGGTTGGGCCATCCAGCCTGAACGCCGCACCGTCCAGGGCGAGCTCACCAACGCGCTGTCGACCGTGTTGCGCGAGCCAGTGGTCCTCACCGTGGCCGGCCGCACCGACGCCGGGGTGCACGCCGTCGGGCAGGTTGCGCATGTCGACGTGTCGTCCGCCCGCTGGCCCGACCTGGAAGCGTCCCTCGTGCGGCGACTGGCCGGCGTGCTTCCCGCCGACGTCCGGGTGCTCGACGCCCGCCGAGCCCATCCGGACTTCGACGCCCGCTTCTCGGCCCTCTGGCGCGCCTATCGCTACCGCCTCACCGACGCGACTCACGGCGCGCAGCCGTTGCGCCGCTTCGACACCGTGGCCTGGCCGCGAACGCTGAACGCCGATTCGATGGCTCGCGCGGCGATGTTGTTGTTGGGCGAGCACGACTTCGCGGCGTTCTGTCGCCGGCGCGAAGGTGCGACGACGATTCGCGCCGTTCAGGCCTTCGAGGTCGCGCGCGCCGGGGAGATCGTCGAGTTCAGGATTGCCGCGGACGCCTTCTGCCACTCGATGGTCCGCTCGCTCGTCGGCGCACTGATCGCGGTGGGCGAGGGGCGGCGGGGCGAGGACTGGCCGGCGGGGCTGCTGGCCCGGACCGAGCGGGCCGACGACGTGGCCGTCGCGCCCGCCCACGGTCTGACGTTGGTCGAGGTCGGGTATCCGCCCGATGACCAGCTGGCTGCTCGCGACGCGATCACCCGCACCCGGCGGGTGCGCGGCGGGTGACTCAGGGCCGTCCCGGGCTCGGTTTGGCCTGCTTCGAGATGCGGTTGGCCGGGCGCCGCGGGGCCACCGGCTCGGTGGGGCGCTGACGCGGTCCGCTCCACAGCGCCGGCGGAGCGTCGACGGTGTAGGCGATGGCGTACGCGACCGCTTCGTAGTTGGCCCGCCAGCCCCGAAAGTGCGGCCACGCCTCCTCGGCGGTCACCTCCATCGGATAGCCGACCAGTTCGAGCTGGGCGACGGCCTGCTCGAACTCGTCATAGGTCAGCGAGATCGGCCGGTCGGGATCGGGATCCTCGTCGATGTGCAGATGCATCGCCGTGCCGATCTGGTTCAGCGCGGTGAACCCCATCCGCAGGCACAGGCGGGCCGGCAGTCGCGGTTCGCGCGAGGGGGCGAGCGACAGGTGCAGGGCGGCCGCGTCCATGATGGTCAGCTGGGCGATCAGCCAGTGCGACCAACTGCGCGGCGAGCGCAACCAGATGAGGGTCGGGTACGTGACGTGCGACTCGGTCAGCTCGGCCGACCACCTCTCCCAGCGGTCGAACAGGTCGTTGAGCAACTGGTGGACGTCGCCGTCGGGGATGCCGTAACGCGTGCGCAGGAGTAGTTCAGGTCCCCAGGCCGGACTGCCCGCCCGCGCGACGAGCAGCGTCACCTCGGACTCGCGCCGATTGAAGGCCGAGTAGATCGTCGGCAGGTAACCGATCTGCAGCGCGACGACGATCAGGCCGCTGTAGGCCGCCAGATAGTCGATGACCCGGCTCGACCCGTTCGTCGGTGGCGAGTAGCCCAGCGTGAACAGCGACGAGCCGGCCTCGTCGAAGGCGTGCCCGAACGAGTCGTGGGTGGCGGGCAACAGCACGAGCGAGAAGCCGACGACGAGCAGGAACACCCACACGATCAGGCGCACCAGCAACTGCGTCGGCCCGGCCCAGGCCAGTATTCGGTCACGGGCCTCGTACTTCGCGATCGGCCGGCAGATCGTGCGAAACGTCAGGCGGACCAGCCGGGCCGCGACGCCGGAGATCCACGCGTTGAAGCCGCGGGGGACGACGAGCGCCCCGACGATGTCACGCGTCGTGACGAGCAGCAGCACGACCCCGGCAGTCGCTCCGATCCACGCCAGTGTCGTTTCCATCAGAAGAAGGCCAGGTTGTCGCGTCCGCACCAGTCGAGGACGGCCGGCCACTCGCCGAAGCCCGACTCGGCGTTGAGATGCCCGCCGCCGGGCACGATCGTCGTCGCGATCTTGAGCGGCCGTCCGTACGCCTCGGTGATGCCCTCCGGGCAGTAGGGATCGTCGTCACCGGCGACCAGCACCGTGCCGTCGGCGGCCCGGCGGACCGCGTCGATGTCCAGCGGCGGCGGATAGAACGTGGCGATCTCGGGGATGTCCGTCGATGGCGACGGGGGAGCGACGAGAGCCACCCGGGCCGGGCGGGGCGAGTCACCGGGATCGACCGCGTGATGCAGCCAGGTCACGCTGGCCAGCGAGTGGCACACGACGTCGAAGCCGTCCGGCGGCAGGTCGGCCAGCGTGGTCTTGAACGCGGCCAGCCACGCCGGCAACTTCGGGTGATCGATGTCGGGCAGCTCGGGGAAGCGGACGTCGCGGCCGGACTCGGCGAGGCGGCCGGCCAGCCAGCTCTGCCAGTGGTCGGGTCCGGATCCGCCCCAGCCGGGCAGGATCACGACGGGGACGGTGCGAGTGGGTCGGCGAGGCACAAGCCGCAGCCTAATGTCAGGGACATGCCACATCTCGATGTCGCCGGGCTGAGCTACGCCCTGCCCGATGGCCGGCCGCTGCTCGACAAGGTCGACTTCCGGGTCGCCGACGGCGCCAAGGCCGCGCTGGTCGGAGCCAACGGGGCGGGCAAGACGACGTTGTTGCGGTTGATCTCCGGCGACCTGGCCCTGCAGGGCGGCGACATCGGCCGCTCCGGCGGGCTGGCCGTCATGCGGCAGTTCATCGGCTCGGTGCGGGACTCGACCACCGTCCAGGAGTTCCTGATCCGGCTGTCGGCCGGCCAGTTGCAGGATGCCTGGGACGAGCTGCAGGCCAGCGAGTTGGCCCTGATGGACGACGACGACGAGACCAACCAGCTGGCTTACGCCCACGCCCTGGCCACGTGGGGCGACGCCGGTGGCTACGACGCCGAGGTGCTGTGGGACACCGTGACGGTGGCCGCCCTCGGCGTGCCCTACGACGCCTGCAAGTACCGCGAACTGACGACTCTGTCGGGCGGCGAGCAGAAACGGCTGGCGCTCGAGGCGTTGCTGCGCGGCCCGGAGCAGGTGCTGCTGCTCGACGAGCCCGACAACTACCTCGACGTCCCGGGCAAGCGCTGGCTCGAGCAGCGGTTGCGGGACACCAGCAAGACGATCTTGTTCGTGAGCCACGATCGGGAACTGCTGGCCCACGTGGCCGATCGGATCATCACCGTCGAGGGCGGGACGGCCTGGGTGCACGGCGGGGGCTTCGCCTCCTATCACGAGGCGCGCACGCACCGGCACGATCGGATGGCCGAGCTCCGTCGCCGGTGGGAGGAGGAGCACGTCCGGCTCAAGGACCTGGTGCAGACGTTGAAGATCCAGGCTCGCATCTCAGAGGTCATGGCCCAGAAATATCGCGTCATGGCCCGACGGCTCGAGCGCTACGAAGCCGACGGCCCGCCACCGGATCGGCCCGAGGACCAGAAGGTGACGATGCGCCTGCGGGGCGGCCGCACCGCGATGCGTGCGGTGACGTGTGAGCGGCTGGAGCTCACCGGCCTGATGACGCCGTTCGACGTGGAGCTCTTCTACGGCGAGCGGGTCGGCGTGCTCGGGTCGAACGGAGCCGGCAAGTCGCACTTCCTGCGGCTGCTCGACGGCGAGGATGTCCGGCACACCGGGATGTGGAAGCTCGGGGCCCGCGTGGTGCCGGGCCGCTTCGCCCAGACGCATGCGCACCCGGAGTGGATCGGGCGCACCCTGGTCGACGTGCTGTGGGCCGGCGAGCCCGGTCGATCGGGCGTCGACCGGGGACGAGCCATGGCCGCGCTTCGGCGCTACGGCCTCAACGAGCAGGGTGATCAGTTGTTCGGTTCGCTGTCAGGTGGACAGCAGGCGCGCTTCCAGATCCTGCTGCTCGAGTTGTCCGGTGCGACGCTGCTCTTGCTGGACGAGCCGACCGACAACCTCGACGTGCTGTCGGCCGAGGCGCTGGAGGAGGCGCTCGAAGCGTTCGACGGGACGGTCGTCGCGGTCACCCACGACCGGTGGTTCGCGCGGACACTCGATCGCTTCCTGGTGTTCGGTGCGGACGGTCGGGTCTATGAGTCGGACGAGCCGGTGTTCGACGAGTCGCGCGTCGAACGCCGACGCTGACCGCCCCTAGGGCACCGGTACGCCGGCCAGCACAACGGGACCGAGCGTGGGGTCGAGTTCGCTGGACTGGCTGACGCCGGCCGGAGTGATCGTGTCCATGATCTTGGGCACGGTGTTGGGGTCGACCGAACAGATCGGCGCCGAACCACCGGCCGCGCAGACGCCGAAGCTGTAAGCCCCCGGGGTGGCCGTGAACGCGCGGGCCTGATCGGCGCTGAAGCCGTCCTGGCCGGTGAGGGCCAGCGCGAACGACCAGCCGGACGTCGGCGTGCCGAACTGGGCCGCCGGCAGCGCGATCGTCACCGTCGCCGCGGTCGACGACGACACCACCGCCGTCACTGTTCCTACCGCGTTGCCGCCGGCATCGACCCAGACCGGTGACGCGAAGCCCTGCACCTCGATGCGCTGACTCCACGCGCTGGACGGCGCGATCGTGTAGTTGCGCGACGCGTAGGCCGCGGTCGTTGACGTGGAAGTGGCGCTCGGCGTGTGGACGTAGACGTCCAGGAGCTGGGCCCCGAGGATGTTGCCGAACGTCGGCGTCAGCGTCCTCAGCGTCGTGCGCAGGTAGACCGTGCTGCCCTGGGTCAGCACCTGGAACCGGGTGATGTCGAACGATCCCGGCACGAAGTCGGCGGCGGTCGGGTACTGGTACGTTCCCGGGCCGTTGTCGTCGCCGGTCGGGTCGGTGACGTCGAGCACCGACGTGCCGCCGACCAGGTCGCCGATGACGTTGACCTGCGCGGTGCCGGTGCCGGTGCTCGTCGTGGCGGCCACGGTGATCACGTTGGTGCCGAAGCCGACCGGCACGGCGACCGAGAACGCGCCGCCCGAACCGGCTGTCGTCGTCACCGGGGTGACTGGCGCGGGAGCATCGGTGTCGGCGACCGAGACGACGATCGACGCGCCCGGCGTCGTGGTGCCGGTGACCGTGGTGGTGCCGTCGACGCTCGCGCCCGCCGCCGGAGCGGTGATCGTGACGGGCACGGCCGACGGCGGCGCGTTGGTCACGTACCGGGCCGTCGTGACGTCCGGCTTGTCGGTGATCTTGCCGGCACCGAGGTCGACGATCAGTCGCAGCTCCTGCGCCTGGGCCCAGGTGAGCGGCGAGGCCGAACCGGCCGCCTGACCGTCCGCGAAGCCGATGGAGGCCGTCGTCGGATCAGACCCGTACGGCGAGGCGGGCAGGCTCGGGTCCTCCCAGACCTGCTCGGGCACCAGGCCGATGCCCGACGCCGACTTCATCATGAACGCGAGCTCGGACGACGCCTCGCTCTTGTCGCCGGTCGACAGCGCGCTCTCGGCCCGCTCGCCCGACAGCACCGGCCAGAGGTGCCCGGTGCCGACGTCGGTCGTCGGCCACGGGGCGCCCACGACGGTGCACGACGTCTGGCTGGGTTGGTAGCAGTCGCCGTACCCGTCGGCGCTGCCGCTCGCCGCCGACGTGCCGTAGCGGTAGTAGCCGGTGCCCGCCGGCGTGGTGACCGAGATCTGCGCGTCGAGGACCTTCAGTGAGTTCTGCACGGTGGCATCGGTCGGTGCGAGTTCGCCGAGGCGGACGAGTTCCTGGAAGCCGCCGTCGACGACCGCCCGCTGATCGACGGTCGGGCCGCCGTTGCCGAGGCTGTAGCTGACGGCCGCGTTCGGGTCGCCGGTCTTGGACAGCCGGATGAAGTACGGGCTCGAGCTGTACGGGCCGGTGCTGGTGACGGTCTCGGCCTTCACGCTGCGCTGGAACTGATCGGCCACCGCGAGATACAGCGCGGAGTCGGCCGGGTCGTGTTGGGTCTTGGCGATCGTGGCCGCGGCGACCAGGCCGGCGATCTCGGCGGCGATGGTCGAGGGCGAGTAGCCCGACTGCTCCTCCCAGCGCTCGACGCCGAAGGACGGACCGTGGGCGACGAGGAAGTCGGCGGCCGGCTTGATGTGCTGCTTCCACAACGTCGGGTCCGAGCCCAGCCCGGTCAGGTACGCCATCAGGATCGGGTAGGACGTCTCGTCGAGCTGGTCGCCGCCGGTGTCGGGCGCGGCCTTGCCGTTGACCAGGGAGTTGCGCGGGATCTCGCCACTGGCCAGCTGCTGCTTGTCGAACAGGAACGTCGTCGCCGCTCGCGCGGTCGAGAGATCACCGTCGGCGATCAGCCCGGTGACCGCTTCGTAGAGATCTCGCCCGAAGACCTCGCGGTACGAACCGAAGTAGACCGGCTTGCCGCCGGGCAGATCGGCCGCGCTCACCGACTGCCCCCACGGACTGGCCAGCGAGGCCACGATCGCCCCCGGATACGTCTTGTCCTCGCTGGCCTTCAGCACGTTGGCGTCCAGGTAATACGTCCGGGCCACCGCGAGCTGCGACGATGCGCCGGGCACCGCTCCGGGACGGTTCAAGCCGGCGTCGTACTGCAGCCAGCCGGCGACGTAGGTGGCCTCGGTGAGTGCGGCCGGCCGGGCCAGGCTGGCCTTCGTGGTCGAGACGGCCTGCTGCTGGGTGCGGCCGAAGCCGAGCACGACGGTGAACGCGCCGCGCTGCGGGCGGACCTGCGCGGTGGCGACGACATGCCCGTTGGGCGCCGAGGAGTACATCGGGGTGAGGGCGTGCGTCGAGTCCAACTCGGTGAGCCCGTCCGAGGCGCTGCCCTCGTAGCCGACCGACGCCGGGCCGGGGGAGGACGAGCCGAGGGCCATGAAGGTCGGCACTGCGTAGTCGCGATTCGTCGCTTGGCTGGTGGTGCTCGTGTCGTAGACGACCGGCAAGCCGCTGGCGTCCACGGTCGCGGTGTCGGCGCCGCCGTTCGTCGCCCCGCCGCCACCGTTGCCGTTGACGTGCGCGTCCAGGCGCGTGAAGACCGACAGCCGGCCGACGTCGAGGCGGCTGCCGGGCGTCGCGGTGATCGTCGAACTCATGACGACGCTGTCGCGCGAAGGGTCGGTCACGTACGTCGTGGTGAGCCGATAGCCGTGCGGGCTGGTCGCGGTGACCGTGCACGCCATGCCGGTCGGATCGGCGGCCACCGTGTAGGTGAGATCGCGTGACGCGAGGTCGGTGAAGCTGTGCCCGTCGGTCACCACGAACTGCAACGACTGCACGTCGGTGTTGTCGATGGTCGGCTCGTAGACGTCCGAGAGCACGCCGCCGGCGACGGTGTACCAGACCTTGCTGGTGGTGTTGCGGGCCGTGCCGAGGCAGTCCTTGCGGGCGAGGTCGAACCGCGAGGTCGTTCCCGGGCCACCCGGTGCGGCCGCTGCCGGGTGCGGGCTGGCCGCGGCCGGCACGGCGCTGAGGCCGGCGGCGACGAGCAGGAGCGACGCGATCATGGCGATCGTGGCGGAGATTCGACGAGTGCGGCGCTGCACCATGTTTGACCCCTATGACGCGCTTTGGACGCTACTTTCGGCCCATACTCGGCTTCGCTGAGTAGCGAGTCAAGAGCCGCCTGTGCCGCAGTTGTGCCTGCGTCGACGTCAGCCGAGCGCGATGATCTCCAGTTCGTCGTCGAGCCCGACGAGATCGGCTGGGTTGCGGGTGTACAGGCGGGCCTGATGGGCGGCGGCGGTGGCCGCGATCAGGAGATCCATCACGCGTGTGCGCGGTTGCCGGCCGGTGTGCGCAACGACCGCGGCCAGGCGACCGTACGCACGAGCGACGATGCCGTCGATCGGGATCGCGTCGAAGGTTCGCTCGATGACAGCGACGCGGCGCAGCCGCTCCGCCCGTACCTTCTCGCTCGCCGCGGCCAGGACGCCGAAATGCAGTTCGGCGATGGAGGCCGCACTGATCGCGATCTCGCCCTCGATCGCCGAGGGCGCTGGACCGAGCAGGACACTCGTGTCGAGTATCGATCTCATGCCGAGAACGGGTCGCGCGGGGCTTGGTCTATCCGGTCGCGATCCGCGGCCCAGTCGGCATCGGACGGGCCGGCGAAGATCGGCGCCAGGTCGGGCCAGTGTCGCCACCGATCGTGACGGACCGGACCGAGCTGGGCGACCTCGCGCCCGCTCACGGTGACCGTGATGGTCTCGCCGGCTTCGGCCTGGCGGACGAGGTCGCTCGCGTTCTGTCTGAGGTCGCGCAGTCCAGTCGTGGTCATCTCACGAGTGTAGCAGTTGTGCTACATGGTCACGAGGTGAGCAACGTCCACGGGGTGTCGGACGGCGTGAGCACCTGTAGGCCGGGCACGTCGCCCTGCGTCCACCACTTGGCCTGGTAGCCGGTGCCGTCGTAGAGCACGCGGTCGCCCGCGACGTAGACCTGGTCCGCCGACCACGTCGGGTAGGTCCCGGCCGCGAGCGTCGGCGTCGGGGCGGGGTGCTCGCCCGGCAGGACCGGCCCGATGAGCGTCCACGGTGTGTCGGCCGGCGTTGCGACCGGAGCATCGGGCGTGTCGCCCTGGGTGTACCACTTCGCTTCGTACACGTTGTGGTGCCAGACGATCTTGGTGCCCTTCGCGTACGCGGCAGCCGAGTTCCAGATCGCGTAGGGCGAGGTCGCCGGGTCGTCCGCGGCCGTGGCGTTCGCGCGGGCCGAGTTCGAGATCGTCGGCGCGGACGAGGCGGCGATCGAGTCGGCGGCGGTGGTCGTGAACGGCTTGAAGATCGTGGTGAAGGCGCCGGCTGCCTGGTTGACGCCGCTGCAGTTGGGCGACACGACTTCGACGTTGGCGTAGTTCGGACCGCACGTCTGGTCGCGGTTGAGCGACCACATCGAGAGCTGGCGCAGGTGGTGGGCCTGGGCGAAGGCGACCAGTTGCTTGGCGTCCGCGAGCTCGAACCGTTCACTGGCGGTGTCGTTCTGGCCGATCATCGGCGTCGCGCCCAGGTGTTGCCAGGTCGCTTCGGTGCTCAGCGAGGTTCCGGCCGATGCATAGGCGGTGTTGACCTGCGCCTCCAGGGCTTCGAGTGACGACTCGGCCAGACCGGCCATCGTCTGGTCGGCGAGCAGCGGCTGGCCGTAGTCCATGGTCAGGGCGTTGACGCCGGCCAGCGAGACGTGCGCGGCGATCATGGACGACAGGACGGCACGGCCGGTGTCGGTGAGCCCGGCCGGCCCGACCGGGAGCGTCAGCCACACCGACAGCGTCCGGCCGGCGGCCTTCTCGGCCGCTTGGACAGTGGCGATCGCCGTGGCGCGCCGGGCGTCGACGTCGGCGCTGCTGAGCGGCGTCGCCCTCGATGTCGAGGTCGAGGGTGTTGATCGGAGTAACGATCGACGACGCTGCGGTAGGCCGCCGCGAGCTTGTCGGGGTCGGTGCAGCCGATGGCCAGTTCCGAGTTGGCCTGTCCACCGAAGGACACCGAGACCTGGCCGCCGCGCTGGCGCAGCCGGGCAATGCGCCGGTCGAGATCCATGCCGGTGGCCGCCGCGGCGAGCGAGTAGGCCCCGCCCCAACTGGGCTGGCAGCTCGAGCCGGGCGCGCTCACCACGAAGCCGAGCACCACGTTGGTCGCGCTGGACTGGGTCGGGTCCTCGAAGCCGAACTGCGGCGTGGCCGTGACGTCGACGTAGGGGGCGAACGAGGACACCGGCGAGCGCAGGAGTCGTGTGGTGCGTGGTGGTGCGGAAACCGACCAAGGCGGCGCAGACGGCGGCGACGAGGGCGAACACGCCGGCCACGCGCAGCCACGACAATTTCCGCCGGGTCGGTGTCGCGGGCGTCAATCCGACCAGGGCCAGGGCGTGGGCCTGCTCTTCGGGGGTCATGTGGCGACTTTCTGGGCAGTGATGCGCGGGCGCTGGGCGTAAGAGTTCGGGCGTAAAGCTGATGTTAGACCATGGAGTAAGTTTTGTGTTAGTTTCTAATCACACAAGGACGAACTTTCTGTCCCTGGACGCCCACCGAACCACCGCATGCCCATCAGAGGAGCACCATGCGCGCCACCAGCAAGAGCGGCCCCCGCCGGCCGAGCCGGCAGTGGGGAGCCGATCGCCGCACGACACCGCTTCCCCCGGTGACGCCTCCGGCGAGCGACGGGTTGATCACCCTGGGGCGTCTCGGCATGGTCGTCACGCTGGCCGCCTGGCTGGCCTACATCCTCGTCACCGTGATCTCGCAGTTCGTCAACCGCGGTTTCCAGGGGATGCGCTTCACCTCCGAGACGTCCGGCTACGTGCTGATCATGTCGTTCCTGACGTTCTCGTCGCTGATGTATCTGGTCGCCCGCCAGGGAGCGCTCTATCGGACCCGAGCTCACCGGCGGGTTCCGCGGGCGCTCATCGACGACGCGTTCGACACCTCGCTGCCGACGATGACCGTCCTGATCCCGTCCTACCGCGAAGAGGTCGCGACCGTCCGCAAGACGATGCTGTCGGCGGCCCTGCAGGAGTACCCGTACCTGCGGGTCGTCCTGCTGCTCGACGACCCGCCGGTACCGCGCGAGAAGCAGCACATCCAGTCGCTGGCCGAGGCGCGTGCGCTCGCCGCCGACATCACCGCCTGGCTGGCCGAACCCCGCGAGCGGTTCGCGCGACGCGCTCGAAGCGCTACGAGACGCTCGACGACCGACGACCCGGCTACGGCCGACGAGGTCTTCGCCCTCGCGGCCGAGTACCGCTGGGCCGAGCGGTGGCTGCATGGACGCATCGCCGAGGAGAAGATCGAGGACCACGTCGACGTGTTCTTCGCCGAGCAGGTGCTGGGCGTGCTCGCCAAGGACTTCGCCGACGTCGCCTCCGCCCTGCTCGCCGCCCTGGACGAGGGCGCGCCGCTGCCGCGCAAGCGCATGCTGCAGCTCTACCGCCGGCTGGCCTGGACGTTCCGGGCCGAGCTGACCTGGTTCGAGCGCAAGCTCTACGCCTCGCTCTCGCACGAGGCGAACAAGGCCATGAACCTCAACAGCTACATCGGTCTGATGGGCCGCAGCTTCGAGCCGAGCTCGCACGCCGGACGGACTCGTCCTGGCCCCGGCCGGCGCGAGCGGATCGATCGTGATCCCGGACGCCGACTTCGTGCTGACCCTCGACGCCGACAGCGTGCTGCTGCCCGAGTACTGCCTGCGGCTGGTGTACCTGCTCGAGCAGCCGGAGAACTTCCGGCTGGCCGTGGCCCAGACGCCCTACTCGGCCTTCCCGGGCTCGAGCACCCGGATGGAGCGGCTGGCCGGCGCGACCACCGACCTGCAGCACATCGTCCACCAGGGCATGAGCTATCACGACGCCACGTTCTGGGTCGGCGCCAACGCGGTGATCCGCAAGAAGGCGCTCGAGGACATCGTCGAGATCGAGCACCAGGGCGGCTTCGAGATCCGCCGCTACGTCCAGGACCGCACGGTCATCGAGGACACCGAGTCCAGCCTCGACCTGGCGGTCCACGGCTGGCGGCTGATCAACTACCCCGAGCGGCTGAGCTACAGCGCGACCCCGCCGGACTTCGGATCGCTGGCCATCCAGCGTCGCCGGTGGGCGAACGGCGGCCTGCTGATCCTGCCGAAGCTCTGGCGACTCTCGCGCGCAACGATCGCTGCGCGGTGAGCACGGCAGCACCGATCCAGACGTTCTTGCGCATCAACTACATGGCCTCGACCTGCTGGAGCAGCGTCGGCCTGGTCTTCCTGCTCGGCTACCCGTTCGACAGCAAGCTGCTCAGCCCGCTGGTGCTGACCGCGGCCCTGCCCTACTTCCTCGCGATGGCCAGCGATCTGCACCGCTGCGGCTACAAGCGCACCGACGTCCTGCGGATCTACGGCTTCAACCTGATCCTGCTTCCGGTCAACCTGGCCGGCGTGATCAAGTCGCTGCAGCAGGCGATCACCGGCAAGAAGATTCCGTTCGCCCGGACGCCGAAGGTCCGCGACCGCACGGCGACGCCTGTGCTGTTCGCCGTCTCGCCGTTCGTGATCATCGGCTATTCGCTGCTGACTCTCTGGCGCGACGTCCACGACCACAACTGGGGCAACGCGGCGTTCGCCGGCTTCAACGCGCTGGCGGCGACCTACGCCGTGTCGCGTTCCTCGGCGTCTGGCCACGCCGCTCGTCGACATCTGGCTCGGCCTGATCGAGAAGCTCTACGTCACCGAGAAGGACACCGAGCGTCCCGACCCCTGCTCGTCGTCGACGTCAGCGCGGCCCGGTCGACGGTCAACGAGCGATCTCGCCTGGCGCGACGTGCTGTACCGCGGCGCGGCGGCTACCGCGTCCGGTTCGCACGAGGTCGACGGCGCCGGTCCGTTCAAGATCCTCGCGGTGACACCCGCGGCCCCGCCGGCCCACAACCGGCGCGCGAGCGATCGGATGCCCCCGACGTTCAACCGGCGCGCGAGCGACCGGCGGGCGGCGCCGGACCCGGCCGACTCCGAGCCCGTCCAGGTCGAGGAGCGACGCGGGCTGACGGATTTGGCGCCCTACCTGGTGCACCCGGTATCTTTGACGATTGGTGCGCGAAGCCTCGTGTCCACCGGCCATGCCTCGGAGTCTCTCGGCTGTGCTCGATCGAGAACGACTGTGGGGGCGCCCGCTCGCCGGGCGTGAAGACCGATCAGAAAGTAGAGCAGTGCCCAACTCGCGCAACGTGTCCACGTACACGCCCAAGCCCGGCGAGATCACTCGCAAGTGGCATGTCATCGACGCCCAGGATGTCGTCCTCGGCCGCCTGGCGACCCAAGCCGCCACCCTGCTGCGTGGCAAGCACAAGCCGCAGTTCGCGCAGCACGTCGACACCGGTGACTTCGTCGTGATCATCAACGCCGAGAAGGTCGCGGTCGCCCCGAGCAAGCTCGGCGAGTTCCGCTACCGCCACTCGGGTTACCCCGGTGGCCTGTCCCGGCGCACCGTCGGCGAGCTGCTCGAGACCAAGCCCGAGCGCGTCGTCGAGCTGGCCGTCCGCGGCATGCTGCCCAAGTCGACGCTCGGCCGTCGCCAGCTCAAGAAGCTCAAGGTCTACGCCGGCCCCGAGCACCCGCACGCCGCCCAGAAGCCCCAGACGTTCGAGATCAAGCAGGTCGCCCAGTGAGCACTCCCACCGTTTCCGCCCCGACCGTCGGTCGCCGCAAGGAGGCCATCGCTCGCGTCCGCCTCGTGCCCGGTACCGGCGAGATCAAGGTCAACGGCCGCACGCTCGAGAACTACTTCCCGAACAAGGTGCACCAGCAGCTCATCCGTGAGCCGTTCGTGACCCTCGAGAAGGAGGGCCAGTACGACGTCATCGCCACCATCCGCGGCGGCGGCATCACCGGCCAGGCCGGCGCGCTTCGCCTCGGCATCTCGCGCGCTCTGATCAACATCGAGCCCGACGACCGTCCGGCCCTGAAGAAGGCCGGCTTCCTGACTCGCGACGCGCGGGTCAAGGAGCGCAAGAAGTACGGTCTGAAGAAGGCTCGCAAGGCTCCTCAGTACTCGAAGCGCTAAGTCGCACTTGCGGCAGCGAGGAATTCACTGAGTGGGTAAGTACTTCGGGACGGACGGCGTTCGCGGTCTCGCGAACGCCGACCTGACCCCGGAGCTGGCGCTGGCCGTCGCGAGCGCGGCGGCCCGGGTGCTGGTCGCCCACGACGCGACGCACAAGCCGCTCGCGGTCGTCGGCCGGGATCCGCGCGCCAGCGGCGAGATGCTCGAAGCCGCGGTCATCGCCGGCCTCGACGTCGGCCGGCGCCGACGTGCTGCGCGTCGGCGTGCTGCCGACGCCGGCGGTGGCGTTTCTGACCGCGTCGTACGGCGCCGACCTGGGCGTGATGCTCTCGGCCAGCCACAACCCGATGCCCGACAACGGCGTCAAGCTCTTCGCGCGCGGCGGCCAGAAGCTGCCCGACGACATCGAGGCCGAGATCGAGGCCTCGGTCGACGGCCTGGCCGCCGTCATCGCCCGCCCGACCGGTGCTGGCGTCGGACGTGTCCGCGATGCCGACGACGCCGGCGAGCGCTACCTCGCTCATCTGCTGGCGGCGGTGCCCGACGATCTTCGGCGGACTGCACGTGGTGGTCGACTGCGCGAACGGGGCGGCATCGGCCTGGGCGCCCGAGCTCTACCGCCGCGCCGGCGCGAAGGTCACGGCCATCGCCGCCGACCCCGACGGGCTCAACATCAACGACGGGGTCGGTTCGACCCATCTCGACGGCTTGGTGGCCGCGGTGCTCGAGCACGGCGCCGACCTCGGCATCGCCCACGACGGCGACGCCGACCGTTGCCTCGCGGTGGCCGCTGACGGAAGTCTTGGTCGACGGTGACCAGATCCTGGCGCTGTGCGCGATCGACCTGCGCGGGCGGGGCGCGTTGCGTGCCGACACCGTCGTCGCGACGGTCATGAGCAACCTCGGCTTCCACCACGCGATGCGCGACGCCGGCATCGAGGTCGTCACCACCGCGGTCGGCGACCGGTACGTCCTGGAGGCGTTGCGTGAGCGCGATCTGTCGCTCGGCGGCGAGCAGAGCGGCCACGTCGTCTTCACCGATGCCGCCACGACCGGCGACGGCCTGCTGACGGCGCTGCAGATCATGGCGTGCATCGCCAAGGCCGGTCAGCCGCTGGCCGAACTGGCCGCGGTCGTGCGCCGGCTGCCGCAGATCCTGATCAACGTGAGCGTCGCGGACAAGGACGTCGTGGCCGCCTCGCCGGCGGTGCAGGCGGCCGTCGGTCGGCTGAGCGCGAGCTCGGCGACGACGGCCGCATCCTGCTGCGCGCGTCGGGCACCGAGCAGCTCGTCCGGGTCATGGTCGAGGCTCCGACGCAGCAACAAGCCGACGACATCGCCCAGCGCGTGGCCGGCGTCGTCGCGGCCGCCTGACGCATCAGCAAGTAGCCGAAGCGGCCTGCCTCGCCGAAGCCGGCCTGCCTGCCTGCCTGGCGCGAGTGGCCGATTGTGGCGCGAGTGGTCGCGAGAAAGCGGCCACTGGGCCGGAAAATCGGCCACTCGGCTGATCGGGGACGGACGGCGTCACCAGCCGAGTTCGTGCAGCCGCTCGTCGGTGATACCGAAGTGGTGCCCGACCTCGTGCACGACGACGCGCCGCACCTCGGCGATGACCTCGTCCTCGGTGTTGCAGATGCGGCAGATGGCCTTGCGGTAGATCGTGATCCGGTCGGGCAGCGCCATCGAGTAGTGCGACGTCCGGCTCGTCAACGGGACGCCCTGATACAGGCCGAGCAGGCCGCGGGGACCGCCGTCGTGGTCGACCGTCACGGCGACGTTGCGCATGAGCTTGCCCAGCTTGGGCGGGATGCCGTCGAGCGCCTCGCCGACCATTCGGTCGAAGTCGCCGGCCTCGATGTCGATCACCCGGTCATTGTGCAGTCGTCTAGCGCGAGGACGGGCTCGACGATCAGCTCGTAGCGCGGATTGGCCAGCGCCAGGTGACCGCCGAACTCGCCGACCCGTCCATGGGCGCGGACGACCGCGCCGGGGACGATCCCGGGGATCGTGGTTCGTCCCAGGAACAGCAGCCGCAGTCCGCCGGTCTCGTCGAAGATGTGGGCCTCGAGGGCCCGGCCGGCAACCGTACCGACCTGGACGACGCGCACTCGCCCCTCGACGGTGACCTGCTGGCGGGCCTGCACGGCGCTGATCGGAAGGGCGCCGTCGACGGAGGGGATCGGCAACTCCCGCCCGATCTCGGCCGGCTGCTCGACCGAGCTCGGCGGCAGCGTCTCGCGGATCGCCACCCGGCGTTGGGCCCGTTCGAGCTTCTCCTCCGCCACCTCGTCGAGGGTCGTGTCGAAGGGGACGATCGTCGCCGCGACGTGCGGGAATCCGGCTCAGCGCCTCGGCGATCCGGTCGGCCGTCCGGTCGTGCAGCAGCCGCTGCGACAGGCTCGGGAAGGTGCGGCGGGGGAGCAGGGCGGTGACCTCGGCCCGTTCCTGGATCACCGTGTCGAGCGCGATCTCGCCCGCGCCGCGGATCAGGCGGCGGTCGGCACATTCGACGACCTGCAGCGGAACCCGATCGCCGAGCCCGTGCTCGACCCACTGGCGTTCGAGTTCGGCCGAGGCGGTGTTGTCCAGTGACAGGTGAATCGCGCGCAGGTCGGTCGGCCGCAGGCTGCCGGCGTACCGCAGCGCTCGCAGCAGGGCCAGGTCGAGGCGGTCGACGAAGACGAGCACGACGTGGCGCGCGTAGTGGGCTCGCGTCGGGTCGACACCGACTGCAGCCGTGACGAGTTCGAGCGCCCGGGCTTCGCGCCGGTACTGGCGGTTCAGGCGCATCAAGGTCAGCCAGAGCACCGGGAAGAGCAGGATCACCAGCCACGCGCCTTCGGTGAACTTCGTGACCGCGAAGATCACAACGACCGCGGCCGAGACGACTCCGCCGAGCAGACTGATGACGTTGCCGCGCCGCCAGTTCGGGCCACGGTGCGTTCGGTGGTACTTGGCCATGCCGAACCCGGCCATGCTGAACCCGGTGAACACGCCGATCGCGTAGAACGGAATCAGCTTGTCGACGTGCGCGCCGACGCCGAGCAGCAGGGCGAGCGCGGCGACCGTCAGGACGATGATGCCGTTGCTGAACGCCAGCCGATGGCCGCGTCGGGTCAGCTGGCGGGGCAGGAACGAGTCCTCGGCGATGAAGCTGGCGAGGAACGGGAAGCCGGTGAAGGGTGTGTTGGCTCCGGTGATCAGGATCAGCGCGGTGGCCACCTGGACCAGGACGTAGCCGAGGTGCCCGTACCAGGCGCTACCGAACGCGGCTTTGGCGACCTGGCTGATGACGGTCGGCGTTCCGCTCGCGTACGGCGTGGCGTGCGTCTTGAACGCCAGGAACGAGATTCCCAGCACCAGGGAACCGAGCATCACGCTCATGATCGACAGCGTGCGCCGGGCGTTGACGCCCTCGGGGCGTTTGAAGGCGCTCACGCCGTTCGAGATCGCCTCCAGGCCGGTCAACGACGCGCCGCCGTTGGCGAACGCCTTGAGCAGATAGAAGATGGCGATCCCCGACAAGATCGCGTGATGCTCGTTGACGACGGGGATCATGCCGCTCTCGTGCCCATAGCGCGGAAGGTCGCCGAAGATCGCGCGCACGACGCCGACTACGACGACCAGACCGGCCGATCCGACGAACAGATAGGTCGGCAACGCGAACGCCTTGCCGGCCTCGCGCACTCCGCGCAGGTTGCCGAACGCCAGCACGAGTACCACGAACACCGACAGCTTGGTGCTGTAGGCGGCGAGGGACGGGATAAGCGAGGTTATGGCCGCCACGCCGGCGGCGCTCTGGACAGCGACGGTGACGATGTAGTCGATGAGCAGAGCCACCGAGGCGATCTGCGCGATCTTCGGCCCGAAGTTCTCACGGGCGACGACGTACGAGCCGCCGGCTCGCGTGTACACCGTCACGACCTCGCGATAGAGCAGCGTCATCACGAAGAGGACGACGATCACGACCGCCGTCATCGGCAGCAGGATGTTGAAACCGGTGAGGCCGAAGACGGCCAGCAGGAAGATCAACATCTCTTCGGTGCCGTAGGCGGACGACGAGATGCAGTCGCTCGACAGCACGCCGAGGGCAGCCTTCTTCGAGAGCTTCTCCTCGTGGAGCTTGCCGCTGACGAGGGGTGGGCCCAGCACCAATCGCTTGGCCCGGTAGGAGAGTCGCTCGGGCAGGTCGAACGTGTCGGCGCTGGTCAACTCCGTACTCACAGCTGGTCCAACGGGATCGAGGGCCGATGAGCCGGGCGGCCGTTCACGGGCCCACTCGATGACGGCATGGTGAAGCACGGCCGGTTGTCGTCGACGATCGCCGGGCGGGTGGCCTCCCGCGGACGGGTGACCTTGCGCAGCACCAGGGCGATGACCACCCAGCTCGCGGCGATCAGCGCCACGGCGAGCAGTTCGTTGACGTCGGCCGTCACGCGTCGCCTCCCTTGTCCTCGAGGTCCATCCAAGCGCGGACTACATCGCGATCCGGGCGTTTCTTCACGGTCCTCACGCGTCACTCACGACTTCCTCACGGTGCCGTCGCGCCAGAGCGCCGCGCGTCGCGCGTGAGCGGGCAGGATGAGACGGTGGGCAGCAGAGGGACGCTTCGGGTCTACCTCGGCGCTGCGCCCGGAGTCGGCAAGACGTACGCCATGCTCGATGAAGGGGCGCGGCGGCTGGAGCGTGGGACCGACGTCGTGATCGCCTTCGTCGAGACCCACGGACGTCAGCACACGCAGGAGAAGATCGGGATCGCTCGAGGTCGTGCCGCGGCGCGTGATCGAGCACCGGGGGGCACGCTTCGAGGAGCTGGACCTTGATGCCGTCCTCGCCCGCCACCCGCAGCTCGCGCTCGTGGACGAGCTGGCCCACACGAACATCCCGGGCAGCCGCAACGACAAGCGCTGGCGAGACGTGGAGGAGTTGCTCGACGCCGGCATCGACGTGCTGAGCACGGTCAACGTCCAGCATCTCGAGTCGTTCAACGACGTGGTCGGCGAGATCACCGGTGTGCCGCAACGCGAGACCGTCCCCGACTGCCGTGGTGCGGGCGGCCGAGCAGGTCGAGCTGGTCGACATGACGCCCGAGGCGATCCGGCGGCGGATGGCGCACGGCAACATCTACGCGCCCGAGAAGGTCGACGCCGCGCTGGGCAACTACTTCCGTCCGGGGAACCTGACCGCGCTGCGTGAACTGGCGTTGCTCTGGGTCGCCGACTCCGTCGAGGAGGGGATGCAGCGCTACCGCGAGCAGCACGGCATCACCGGACTGTGGGAGACGCGCGAGCGGATCGTCGTCGCGCTCACCGGTGGGCCGGAAGGCGAGGCCCTGATCCGGCGGGCCGCGCGCATCTCGGCCCGGACGGCCGGCTCGGACCTGCTCGCGGTGCACGTCGAGCGCAGTGACGGCCTGGTCGGTGCGGGGCTGGCCGCGCTCGTCGCCCAGCGCCTGTTGCTCGAGTCGCTGGGCGGCTCGTATCACTCGGTCGTCGGTGACGACGTGCCGAAATCGATCCTCGCCTTCGCCCGCAGCGTCGACGCGACCCAGATCGTGCTCGGTGTCTCGCGGCGCCGGGCGTGGTCGGCCGCGCTGCTCGGCCCCGGTACGAGCGCGACGGTCACCCGCAACTCCGGTCCGATCGACGTCCACATGGTGACGCACGATTTCATCGGCTCGGGGCGGGGACTTCCCCCGTTGGGTCAGGGCGTAGACCGTCGGCGGCGGCTGATCGGCCTGGCCGTCTCGGCCGTGCTGCTGGTGGCGATCACGCTGGTGCTCACGGCCCTGCGCTCGAATCTGTCCTTCGCCAGCGACGTGTCGATCTACCTGCTGGCTGTGATCATCGCGAGTCTCATCGGCGGGTTCTATCCCGCGCTGGCGTCGGCCCTCGTGGGCAGCGTCCTGCTCAACTACTTCTTCGCGCCGCCCATCCACACCTTCACGATCTCCGAACGCAACAACGTCATCGCGCTGGTGATCTTCCTGCTCGTCGCGGCGCTCGTCTCGCGCGTCGTCGACCTCGCCGCCCGTCGCTCGGCCCTGGCCGCTCGCGCGAGCGCCGAAGCCGAAACGATGTCAGTGCTCGCCGGCAGCCTGCTACGCGGTGGCGATGCGCTGCCGGCACTGCTGCACCGCGTGCAGGAGACGTTCGGCATGCGCAGCGTCAGCCTGCTCGAGCGGCCGGCCGGTGGGCCGGAGTGGCACACCGTCGCCACGGTCGGCGCCGACCCCGCCGCGACGCCGGCCGACGGCGACGCGAGCGCCGAGATCGACGATGATCAACTGCTGGTGCTGCGCGGCAAGTCCCTGGCCGCCGAGGATCAACGGGTGCTGGTCGCCTTCGCCGCTCAGGTCGGCGCGGCCTACCGTCAGCGTCAGCTGGCCGAGGTCGCGAGCGCGGTCGAGCCGCTGGCGCAGTCCGAGCGGGCCCGCACGGCCCTGCTCAACGCGGTGAGCCACGATCTGCGCACACCGCTGGCCTCGGCCAAGGCGTCGGTGTCGAGTCTGCGATCCGCCGATGTCGCCTGGTCGGACGCCGATCGGGCCGAGCTGCTGGCGACCGCGGACGACGCCCTCGACAAGCTGACCGACCTGGTGACGAACCTGCTCGACCTGTCGCGGCTGCAGGCCGGCGTGCTTCCCGTCCTGCACGCGCCCGTCGGGCTGGACGACGTCGTGTCGCGCGCGCTCGATCACGCCGCGCCGGAGCGACGCCGTGGACGTCGACGTCCCGGCTGATCTGCCCGAGGTGCTGGCCGATGCCGGACTGCTCGAACGGGTGATCGCCAACCTCGTGCAGAACGCCGTCCGCTACGCCCCGGACGGCCAGCCGGTGCTCGTCGCCGCCAGCACGCACGACGGCCGGGTCGAACTGCGCGTCGTCGACCGGGGACCGGGCATCCGCAGTGCCGAGGCGCAGCGGGTCTTCGCGCCGTTCCAGCGACTGGACGACTCGCCCACCGCCGGGGCCGGCGTCGGTCTCGGCCTGGCGATCGCCCGCGGGTTCACCGAGGCGATGGGCGGTTCGGTGTCGGCCGAGGAGACACCCGGCGGCGGGGCGACGCTGGTCGTCAGCCTGCCGATCGCTCACGGAGGAGGCCACGTGAAGATCTTGATCGTCGACGACGAGCGGCCGCTGCTGCGGGCGCTGGCCATGAACATGACCGCCCGCGGCTACGAGGTCACCGAAGCCGACACCGGTACCAAGGCCCTCACGGCGGCCGCGACGAGCGACTACGACGTGATCCTGCTCGATCTCGGACTGCCTGACGTCAGTGGTCTCGACGTGATCAAAGGCGTCCGGGCGTACTCGACGACGCCGATCATCGTGCTGTCGGCGCGCACCGGCAGCAGCGACAAGGTCACTGCGCTCGACCTCGGCGCCGACGACTACGTCACCAAGCCGTTCAGCATCGATGAGCTGCTGGCCCGGCTGCGCGCGGCCACGCGCCGATCGTCGCCGGCCGAGTCACCGACCGGCGTCAAGGTCGGCGACATCGTGCTCGACCTCGACGCCAAGACGGCGACGGAGCCCGGCGGGGAACGGGTTCACCTCACGCCGACCGAGTGGCATCTGCTCGAACTGCTCGTCCGGCATCCCGGCAAGTTGATCACCGGCCGGACGCTGCTCACCGAGTTGCGCGGCACGCCCGAGCACACCGACCCGAGCTACCTGCGCATCTACATGGCGCAGCTGCGCCGCAAGCTCGAGCCGCACCCCGACCGTCCGCAGCACCTGATCACCGAACCGGGGATGGGGTACCGCTTCCAGCCGTGAGCGCTGGCCGCGCCCTGAGCACGACTGCGCGAATTCCCTGCTACTGCGGAGAATAGATCGGTGCAATGACTACGAACACGCTTCCCGATCGTCCCGCCGTCGAAACACCGGAAGACCCGCGTCCCCGACTGCGGTTGTCGCTGACCCAGATCGTCGCCAGCGGCCTGGCCGCGATCACGGCGACCGCTCACCGCGCGCTACCTCGGCCTGAACGGAACCGTCGTCGGCGCCGCGCTGGCCAGTGTCATGACCGTCAGCGGCAGCGCGATCTACGCGCACTCGATCGCGCGCACGCGGCAGAAGGTTCGCCCAGGAGTGAAGGTCGCCGAGACGCCGACCTTCGAGCCGAAACCGGTCGGCCCCGCGCTGCGGTGGTTCGGCCTGGCCTGCCTGGGCCTGTTCATGGTCGTGCTCGGCGTGATCGCCGGCGCCCGGCTGGTGACCGGCCACCCGGTCAGCCAGGTGTTCAGCAACGACACGCCGTCGACGACCACGACGATCACCACGCATCCGACCCAGACGGTGTCCGAGATCGTCGTCCCGACCACGGTCACGGTGACCTCGACGGCCACCACCACCGCGACGGCATCACCCACCGACTCCGCTTCCACGCCACCGACCCCGACGCCGAGCCCGACCGGGACGGTGGGTGTCACCCCGAGCGCAACGCCGACCTCGCCCTGATGGCCTTTCTTCACAGGACTGTCACGTAGGCTGGCGTCGTGTGCGGCATCGTCGGTTACGTAGGTGACCGCCAGGCTCTGGGCGTGGTCGTCGAGGGTCTGCGCCGCCTGGAGTACCGCGGCTACGACTCGGCCGGCGTCGCCCTGATCGCCGACGACGGCGAACTGCAGGTCGCCAAGAAAGCCGGCCGCATCGAGAATCTCGACAAGGTGCTCGCCGAGAACCCGCATGTTCGGGACGACCGGAATGGGCCACACGCGGTGGGCGACGCACGGCGCGCCCAACGACGTCGAACGCCCACCCGCACGTCGACGCCACCGGCCGGGTCGCCGTCGTCCACAACGGGATCATCGAGAACTTCAACGAACTGCGGGCCGAACTCGAAGCCGAGGGCGTGGAGTTCGTCAGCGAGACCGACACCGAGGTCGTCGCCCATCTCTCGGCCGCTACCTGCGCTGCGCACGGCGGCTCGCTCGGCGACGCGTTGCGCACGGTGTGCCGGCAGCTGCACGGTGCGTTCACGCTGGTCGTCGTCGACCGTGAACAGCCCGAGATCATCGCCGCGGCCCGCCGCAACTCACCGCTGGTCGTCGGCGTCGGTGACGGCGAGATGTTCCTCGGCAGCGACGTCGCCGCGTTCATCGAGTACACCCGCGAGGCGGTCGAACTCGGCCAGGACCAAGTCGTCGAGATCGAGCCGCGACGGGCTACCGCGTCACGGACTTCCACGGCCAGTCGCAGGACGGAAAGCACTTCCACATCGACTGGGATCTCGCCGCCGCCGAGAAGGGCGGCTACGACTACTTCATGCTCAAGGAGATCCAGGAGCAGCCGGTCGCCGTCCGCGACACGCTGACCGGTCACTTGATCGACGATCGGATCGTCCTCGACGAGCAGCGCCTCGACGCGCAGGACCTACGCGACATCGACAAGGTGTTCGTCGTCGCCTGTGGCACGGCCTATCACTCGGGCATGATCGCCAAGCACGCGATCGAGCACTGGACGCGCATCCCGGTCGAGGTCGAGATGGCGTCGGAGTTCCGCTACCGCGACCCGGTGCTCGACCGGCAGACGCTCGTGGTCGCGATCAGCCAGTCCGGCGAGACGGCCGACACCCTCGAGGCGGTCCGCCACGCGCGTTCGCAGAAGGCCAAGGTGCTGGCGATCTGCAACACCAACGGCGCGCAGATCCCGCGCGAGTCCGACGCGGTGCTCTACACCCACGCCGGGCCCGAGATCGGCGTCGCGGCGACGAAGACGTTCACCGCCCAGGTCGCCGCAGTCGAACTGGTCGGGCTCGCGCTGGCCCAGGCGCGCGGCACCAAATACGGCGACGAGATCGTTCGCGAGTACGAGGCGCTGGCCGGGGCGCCCGAGTTGATCCGGCAGGCGCTGGCCGTCGTCGATCCGGTGCGCGAGCTCGCGCGCGAGATCGCCGGCGTCCAAGGCGATCTTGTTCCTCGGGCGCGGGCTCGGTTACCCCGTCGCGCTCGAAGGCGCGCTCAAGCTGAAGGAACTGGCCTACATGCACGCCGAGGGCTTCCCGGCCGGTGAGCTCAAGCACGGCCCGATCGCGCTCGTCGAGGACGGCCTGCCGGTCGTGATCGTCATGCCCTCGCCCACCGGGCGGGCGCTGCTGCACCAGAAGATGTTGTCGAACATCGCCGAGGTCAAGGCCCGCGGAGCGCGCACGATCGTCATCGCCGAAGAGGGCGACAAGGCGGCCCGGGCGCACGCGGCGCACCTCATCGAGGTCCCGCGAACGCCGACGCTGATCGCCCCGTTCGTCACCACGATCCCGATGCAGGTACTGGCCGCCGAGATCGCCCAGGCCCGCGGCTTCGACGTCGACAAGCCCCGCAACCTCGCCAAGTCCGTCACCGTCGAATAAGGCATTCGGATCGGCCGGTTTTGCCGATCCGAATGGCTTCGCTGGGCCGCAATCGTTCGCCGCGCTCGGCATCGCGTGGCGGGCCACCGCGTTGGCTCACCGTCGGCCGGTTTTGCCGATCCGAATGGCTTCGCTGGGCCGGTTTTGCCGACCCGGTCGCGAGCAATCTGCGGGAAACACGCAAATGACACGCTCACGACGTGAACCTCGCTCCTCGCCAGACGGCCCACCCGCACCGACCGGCCATCGGCCGCACCGTGATCGCGCGGCCGCCCACGGTGCGCGTCCCGATCCACGGGACGGTCGTCGAGGTCGACGGCTACACCGTCTCGCTGATGACGGCCCGGCGTGAACTCGTCGCGGTCGACATCGAGGACTGCCACCCACACGACTGACCCAACTGCGGGACGCGACACATAGTTTTCGCCGCACTCGACGGCTAGGGTCGCCTTGTGACCGATGCCGCCTCCGCTCCGGCCGCCAAATCGGTCGACCTGCTCATCGTCGGTGCCGGCCCGGTCGGCCTGTTCGGCGCCTATTACGCCGGTGTGCGGACCTTGAGCACCGCCGTTCTGGACTCCCTCGAGGAGCCGGGTGGCCAGATCACCGCCATGTACCCCGAGAAGGCGATCTTCGATGTCGCCGGTTTCCCGGCGATCCGCGGTCGCGAGCTCGTCGATGCGCTCGTCGCGCAGGCCGCGCCGTTCGCGCCCGACTACCAACTCGGGCATCAGGCCGTCGGCCTCGAACGCGGCGACGGCAAGTTTGCGGTGACGACGTCCGAGGGCCAGCGCATCGAGGCGCGCGCGATCGTGATCACCGGGGGCATCGGCACGTTCACGCCGCGCCCGCTGCCGGCGGGTGGCGAGTACCTGAATCGGGGGCTCGTCCACTTCGTGCCCGACCCGACCTCGTACGTCGGCCAGCGCGTCGTCGTCGTCGGGGGCGGCGACTCGGCCGTCGACTGGGCGTTGATGCTCGAGCCGATCGCCAAGTCGGTCGTCGTCGTGCATCGCCGGGCCGAGTTCCGGGCCCACCCGCACTCGGTCGAGGTGCTGAAGGCATCCAGCGTGGAGTTGATCACCGACGCGCAGATCGCCGCCGCGCGCGGCGACTCGGTGCTCACCGAGGTCGATGTCGCCGTCGGCGACGAGACGCGGACGATCCCGTGCGACAAGCTGGTGGCCGCGCTCGGCTTCACGGCCAACCTCGGCCCGCTCATGGAGTGGGGCATCGAGATCCGCAAACGGCAGATCATGGTCGACACCAGCGGCCGCACGACGATCGCGGGCATCTACGCGGCCGGCGACATCGTCGACTACCAGGGCAAGGTCAAACTCATCGCGACCGGCTTCGGCGAGGTCGCGACCGCGGTCAACAACGTGGCCGCCTACCTCAACCCGGACGTGTCCGCGTTCCCCGGGCACCTGTCGGACTACGCCCCGCCCGGGACAGTCGGGTCGCCCGGCACGTGATCATCGGAGTCGGCATCGACGTCGTCCCTGTCGATCGATTCGCGCAGACGCTCGCGCGCACGCCCACGTTGGCCGACCGGTTGTTCACGCCGTCCGAGCGGGTGACCCCGTCGGGCGCACCCCGCACGCCGGAATCGCTGGCCGCGCGGTTCGCCGCCAAGGAGGCGATCGCCAAGGCCCTCGGCGCTCCCGGCGGGATGTTCTGGCACGACGCCGAGATCAGCACCGACGAATCGGGTCGGCCGCACCTGGCCGTCACCGGAACCGTCGCCGCCCGCGCCACCGCGTTGGGCATCACGAGCTGGCACATCTCCCTCTCGCACGACGGCGGGATCGCGGCGGCTACCGTCGTCGCCGAGGGCTAGACCGACCAGATCCCACCAGAAGGGCGAGGGAGCTACCGATGCGCGGCGTCTACACGGTCGACGAAATCCGCCACGCCGAGTCGGCGCTCATGGCCACGCTGCCCAATGGGGCGCTGATGCAGCGGGCGGCCCATGCGCTGTCGGTGCACTGCGCGGACCTGCTGGAGCGCGTGTACGGCGCCCACGTCGTCCTGCTCGTCGGAAGCGGCAACAACGGAGGCGACGCGCTCTACGCCGGCGCGCGGCTGGCCTCGCTCGGCGCTCGCGTCGAGGCCGTCCTGCTCGATCCCGACAAGGTCCATGCGGGCGGGCTGGTCGACTTCCGGCGTCGTGGTGGGCGGGTCGAAGCCGACGCCGACATCGCCCTGGCCGATCTCGTCGTCGACGGCATCACCGGCATCGGCGGCCACGGTGGCCTGGACGGACGCGCCGCCGAGTTGGCCGACGCGGCCGAGGACGTCTTCACCGTGGCCGTCGACATCCCCTCAGGCGTCGATGCCGACACCGGCGCCGTCGACGGCCCGGCGATCCGAGCCGACGTCACCGTCACCTTCGGCGCGCTGAAAGCCGGACTGGTCGCCGGCGACGGTCCGGCCCAGGCCGGCGAGGTGCGGCTGGTCGACATCGGGCTGAACCTGCCGGCGACGAACACGCTCGTGCTCGAAGCCGCGGACGTCGCGGCCGTGCTCCCGCGGCCCGGTCCGACCGACGACAAGTACACCCGCGGCGTCGTCGGCGTCGTCTCCGGCTCCGAGCAGTACGCCGGCGCGGGCGTCCTCTCGACGGGTGGTGCGCTGCACGGTGGCGCGGGCATGGTCCGCTACCTCGGCCTCGCGCCCGACGCCATCCGCGCGCGCTACCCCGAAGTGGTGGTGCACGACGACAACCGGCCGCACGAGGTCCGCGTCCAGGCCTGGGTCGTGGGACCCGGGTTGGGCACCGACGACCGGGCCATGGGCCTGCTGGCCGATGTTCTGCGCACCGACCTGCCGGTCATCGTCGACGCCGACGCGATCACGTTGGTCGCGCGTGCGCCCGGAATGATCCGCAACCGCCCCGCGCCCACGGTGCTCACTCCACACGATCGCGAGTTCAGCCGCCTGTCGCGCGATCTCACCTCCGACCGGATCGGATCGGCTCGCCGCGTCGCCGCCGACCTCGGTGTCACGATCCTGCTCAAGGGCAACGCCACCGTGGTCGCGTCGACGGACGGCCGGGCGCTGGTCAACACGACCGGGACGCCCTGGCTGGGCACCGCCGGCAGCGGCGACGTGCTGTCCGGGCTGGTCGGTTCGCTGCTCGCCTCGGGTCTCGATGCCCCACTGGCCGCCGCCGTGGGGGCCCACGTCCACGGCGTCGCGGGGCAGATCGCGGCGGCTGACGGACCTCCGTCCGCGCTCGACGTCCTGGACGCGATCCGGCCCGCCCTGCGAGCCGTCGCGCGCTGATCGGTTCGGCACTTGGAACAATGGGCGGATGCCCAGAACCGAAGCGGTCGTCGACCTCGACGCGATCCGCGCCAACGTGGCGACGCTCAAGGCGGGCACCCCGGCCGAAGTACTCGCCGTCGTCAAGGCGGACGCGTACGGGCACGGGCTTGATCCCGTCGGCGCGGGCGGCCCTGGCGGGCGGCGCCGAGCTGGCTGGGCGTGGCCGTCCTGGACGAGGCGATCATGCTGCGGCAGGCCGGGATCACCTCGCCCGTGCTGGCCTGGTTGTGGTCGCCGCACGAGGTCGGGTCGTTGCGCATTGCCCTCCAGTCGGGCATCGACATCGGCGTCGCCAGCATCGAGGCGTTGACCCTCGCCGCGACCGCCACCGACCGTCCGGCCCGCGTCCACCTCAAGATCGACACCGGGCTGTCGCGCAACGGCGCCTACATCGACGACTGGCCCGATCTGGTCGCCGCCGCGGCCAAACTCGAAGCCGAGGGCACCGTCGAGGTGATCGGCATCTGGAGCCACTTCGTCTGGGCGGACGCGCCGGGTCACCCGACCACGGCGAAGCAGGTCCGCGTCTTTCGTGAGGCGCTCGACATCGCCGCGCGCGCCGGCGTGACGCCCGAGATCCGGCACCTGGCCAACTCGGCGGCGACCGTGACGCTGCCCGAGGCGCACTTCGATCTCGTCCGTCCGGGCGTCGCCATCTACGGCCTGTCGCCGGTTCCCGATCAGGGTGACTTCGGCCTGGTGCCGGCGATGACGCTGCGCGCCGAATTGGCGCTCACCAAGCGCTTGCGCGCCGGCGAGGGGGTCAGCTACGGGCACCAGTACACGACCACCCGCGACACCAACTGTGGCCCTCGTGCCGCTCGGTTACGCCGACGGCGTCCCGCGCAACGCGACCAACCTGGGTCCGGTCTCGATCGGCGGCGAACGGTTCACGATCAGCGGCCGGGTCTGCATGGACCAGTTCGTCGTCGACATCGGCGATCTCGTCGCGCACGCCGGCGATCACGCCGTGCTGTTCGGATCGGGCCGCGACGGCGAGCCTCTGGCGCAGGACTGGGCCGACGCGTTGGGCACCATCCACTACGAGATCGTGACTCGCATCGGGCCGCGGGTCACTCGCGTGTATGTCGGGGGCGAGGCGTGAGCAAGCGGGCCGGCATCATCGGCGCGATCGCCGGGGCCGTCGCGGCGGGTGGGGCCGGTGCCATCGCGATCAACCGGACGATCGCCAACCGCCGGCGCATCGGCATCGAGGAGTTCCTCGATCAGCCGGCGGATCGCAGCGGACGGGTCAGCGCCGAGGACGGCGTCACGCTGTACTACGAAGAGGTCGGCCCGGTCGACGCACCGTTGACGGTGATCATGGTCCACGGCTTCTGCCTGCGGATGGGCGAGTGGTTCTTCCAGCGCCGGGATCTGGCCGCGAAGTTCGGCGACCAGGTGCGCTTCGTCTTCTACGACCAGCGCAGCCACGGGCGGTCGGGCACGAGCCCGTCCGAGGACGACTCGATCGACCAGCTCGGCCGCGATCTGCGTTCGGTGATCAACTCGCTGGCGCCGGCCGGCCCGCTGGCGCTGATCGGTCACTCGATGGGCGGCATGACGATCATGGCGCTGGCCGACCAGAATCCCGAACTGTTCGTGGGAAAAGCGGCGCGAGTCGCCGGCGTGGCCCTCGTCTCGACATCGGCCGGCAAGCTCGCGACGGCCACGCTCGGGCTGCCGGCGATGCTGGCCCGTCTCCGGGTTCCGGTGCTGCCGTTACTGCTTCGGGGGGCGCGCCGCCAGGCCAACCTGGTCGAGCGCGGCCGGGCGATCGGCAGCGACCTGGCCTGGATGATCACCCGTCGGGTCAGCTTCGGATCGCAGCCCGTCGACCCGGCCGTCCTCGAATACTTGACGACGATGTTGACGTCGACGCGCATCGAGGTGATCGCCGACTTCTATCAACCACTGGTCGATCACGACAAGCTCAAGGCGCTGAAGGTTCTGCGGCGGATCCCGACCGTGATCATCTGCGGCGACGCCGACGTCATGACGCCCATCGCGCACAGCCGGGCGATCGCCGATGCGCTGCCGAATGCCGAACTGGTCGTCGTCCCGGACGCCGGGCACATGGCGCTGATGGAGTACCCCGAGGTCGTGACGCGCGCGCTGGCGGAGTTGATCAAGGATGCGCTCGCTTGAGGCTCGAGACGGTCGAAGCCACCCAGGCGCTCGGGGCCCGGCTGGCCCGCGTCCTGCGGGCCGGTGACCTGGTCGTGCTCACCGGGCCGCTCGGCGCCGGCAAGACGGCGTTCACCCAGGGCATCGGGGCCGGGCTCGGCGTATCCGGGCGGGTCGTGTCGCCGACGTTCGTCATCGCGCGCGTGCACCGCGGCCCGCTGCCGCTGGTCCACGTCGACGCCTATCGGCTGGGGTCGCTTGTCGAGGTCGACGACCTCGATCTCGACGTCGATGTCGCCGACTCGGTGACGGTCGTCGAGTGGGGGGCCGGTCTGGTCGAGCAACTGGCCGATTCCTACCTCGAGGTGCGGCTGGTCCGTGACCCGGATTCCGACGTCCGCACGGCTGAGTTCATCGGCGCACGGCGGCGACTGGGCCGACCGCCTGTCGCGGTTCGCCGATTAGGCTGGCGGATCGTGCGCGCACTGGTGATCGACACGTCCTCGGCTGCGGTGACCGCTGGGGTGGTCGAAGTCGACGGCGAGGTGCAGGTGCTGCGCCGCGGCGGTGACGGTCGACGGCCGTGCGCACGGTGAGCTGCTCGCGCCGTCGATCGAGAAATGCCTGATGCCGAGGCGGGACTTTCCGTCGCCGATCTCGACGCCGTGGTCGTCGGCCTCGGGCCAGGACCGTTCACCGGGCTGCGGGTCGGGCTGGTCACGGCGGCTGTGATCGCCGACGCTCGCGGCATTCCGGCCTACGGCGTCTGCTCGCTCGACGGCATCGCCGGGGCGGTCGACGCGTCCTCGCTGATCGTCGCCTCCGACGCTCGGCGCCGCGAGGTCTACTGGGCGCGCTACGTCGACGGGCTGCGGGTGGACGGGCCCGACGTCGCGCGTCCGGCCGACGTCCCCACCGACGCCGTCGCCATGGCCGGGTCGGGTGCGCGGCTGTACGAGTCGGTGCTCGGCCTGCCGCTGCTCGACGCCGACTACCCGTCGGTGTGGGCGCTGGCGTCGCGTGCGGCCGACCGCGTTCGCGGCGGGGCGCCGACCGAGCCGTTGACGCCGCTGTACCTGCGCCGCCCGGACGCCGTCGCGCCCGGCCCGTCCAAGCCGGTGACTCCGTGATCGCGCCGATGACCCGCGCGCACATCGACGAGCTGATGCCCTATGAGATCGAGATGTTCGGCCCCGAGGCGTGGTCGGAGGCCAGCTACCGCGACGAGCTCGCCGACACCCGCTATCGCTTCTACGTCGTGGCCCTCGGCGATGACGGGGAGCTGCTGGGCTGGGCCGGCGTCCGGGTGCATCGACGCCGAGGCCGAGATCCTGACCGTGGGCGTGATTCCCGTCGGCTCGTCGTCACGGCCTCGGGCGCGAGCTGCTGCACGCGTTGCTCGACGAGGCGCGGCGGCGCGGAGGCGCGCGAGGTGTTCCTCGAGGTGCGCGCCGACAACGACGGGCGCGCAGAAGCTCTACGAAACCGAAGGATTCTCGGTGCTCGGACGTCGCCGCGGCTACTACGACCACGGCCGGATGGACGCCGTGACGATGAGGTTGGAGTTATGACCGAGCCACTTGTCTTGGGCATCGAGACGTCCTGCGACGAGACCGGAGTCGGCATCGTCCGCGGGACGACGCTGCTGGCCGACGCGGTCGCCAGCAGCGTCGAGGAGCACGCGCGCTTCGGCGGCGTCGTGCCCGAGGTCGCCAGTCGAGCCCACCTCGAGGCGATGGTGCCGACGATCCACCGCGCTCTGTCGACGGCCGGCGTCCGACCCGAGGACCTGGACGCGATCGCCGTGACCGCCGGGCCCGGGCTGGCCGGCGCGCTGCTGGTCGGCGTCGCCGCGGCCAAGGCGTATGCGCTGGCGCTCGGCAAGCCGCTCTACGGCGTCAACCACCTGTCGAGCCACGTCGCGGTCGATCTGCTCGAGAACGGCCCGCTGACCGAACCGGCCGTCGCGCTGCTCGTGTCGGGCGGGCACAGCTCGGTGCTGTTCGTGCCTCGGGTCGGCGGCGAGGAGATCGTCGAGCTCGGGGCCACCGTCGACGACGCGGCCGGCGAGGCCTACGACAAGATCGCCCGTCTGCTCGGCCTGCCGTTTCCCGGGTGGCCCGCACATCGACCGGCTCGGCCCGCGAGGGCGACCCGGCCGCGATCGCCTTCCCGCGCAGCATGACCGGGGCGGCTGACCCGCCCTACGCGTTCTCCTTCTCCGGCCTGAAGACCGCGGTCGCGCGGTGGGTCGAGAAGCGCGAGCGCGACGGTGAGCCGGTGCCCCGGGCCGACGTCGCTGCCTCGTTCCAGGAGGCGGTGGTCGACGTGCTGACCGCCAAGGCCGTACGCGCGGCCCGCGAGAAGGGCGTCGACTATCTGCTGCTCGGCGGCGGGGTCGCGGCCAACTCGCGGCTGCGGGCCCTGGCCGCAGAGCGGTGCGACCGCCGCGGGATTGCGGCTGCGGGTGCCGCGGCCGGGTCTGTGCACCGACAACGGGGCGATGGTCGCCGCGCTGGGCGCCCAGCTCGTCGCTGCACGGGGCGACCGCGTCCCGGCTGGACATCCCGGCCGATCCGTCGATGCCGATCACCTCGGTCCTGGCCTGAGCCACCGCCCCGATTTTGGAGCGTTCGCCGCTCATAGCGCGGCGAACTCTCCGAAATTGCGGCGGACTGCGACCTGCCTCCGTACCTGCTTCTCGACGTAGGCCGGTCGTTGGGTCAGATCGGCCCAGGTGAAGCGCAGGGTGACCCAGCCGGCGGCGGTCAGCGCATTCTGTCGCGTCCGATCCCGTTGGAAGCGGGCCACGTCGCTGTGGAACGCCCATCCGTCCACTTCGATGGCTACCCGTGCAGCGACGATCGCGACGTCGATGACCGCGACGAGCGTTCCGTTCACCCAGAGCGGGTAGTTGGGCAGCCAGCCAGGAATGCCCGCCCGACGCAGGATTCGGTGGAGCCGTCGCTCCGATGCCGCGGCCGCTCCGTCATCGAGTTGGGTGGCGAGGCGGCGCAGCATGCGGTTGCCCGCGTGGCCCGGGTAGTCGGTCAATCGGCGACGCACGTCGTCCGGCGTGATCCATCCGCGCTGTAGGCCGCGATCGGCCAGCGCCTGCGCCTTCGACAGCCCGAGCGTGCCGAGCACATCGAGCACCGTCCAGGCGCGAGTGGTGATCGGAAGCCCATCGCGCTGGGTGCACGCGCTCGGCGGGACGAAGCAGCGCCGCACTCGCGTGCCAGCAATCGGGCTCAGCCGGCGACTCGGCGCGACTACCAGCTGGGTCGGCCCATCGTCGGAGTCGACCACGCCCCAGAGGTGCGCAGCGGTCTGGAACCCGAGAGTGCCGCGGGTCGCCAGTACCGCCGCCCACAACGAGGCCCGATACGTCATAGGCGCGCCGCGGACCAGAAACACGCCACGGTGAATGCCGGTGAGCCCGCCGCCTCGGATGAGCCGGTCGACCGCATCGGCCGACAGGCCGGTCTGCCGGAGCTGGCTTCGACCGACGACGCCGGCCTGCGCAGCGGCGATGTCGGCCCAGTTCACCGCAGAGATGATGTCTGTTCTGGCCGTCTTGGCGTCGGGAGTTGTCCACACGGCCGGATTTCGGAGCTTTCGCCGCGCTATGAACGGCAAACACTCCAAAATCGTGCCCGGTGGACCCGGCGTCGACAGTTGGCACTCGGCGCGTTAGAGTGCCAATCGGGGCCTCCGGCTGGCACCGCGACGACAGCCGTCCCCGCCGCACCACCAGAGCCACCATCATCTGAACCCGAGAAGGGGAGATCCACCGTGACCGCCACCAAGGTCAGCATCAAGCCGCTCGAGGACCGCATCGTCGTGCAGGCCAATGAGGCCGAGACCACGACCGCCTCGGGCATCGTCATTCCGGACACCGCCAAGGAGAAGCCCCAGGAGGGCACTGTCCTCGCGGTCGGCCCCGGCCGTATCGACGACAAGGGCAACCGCGTGCCGCTCGACGTGAGCGTCGGCGACGTCGTCCTCTACAGCAAGTACGGCGGCACCGAGGTGCGTTACGCCGGCGAGGACTACCTGGTCCTCTCCGCCCGCGACGTCCTCGCGGTCATCGAGCGCTAACCAGAAACTCCAGATGCTGCCCCGGCCCTCAACGGGGCCGGGGCAGCGTCGTTTAGGCAACGAGAAGGGAAACCCATGGCGAAGATCCTCATTTTCGACGAGGACGCCCGCCGCGCGCTCGAGCGCGGCGTAGACAAGCTGGCCAACACGGTCAAGGTGACGCTCGGCCCCAAGGGCCGCAACGTCGTGCTGGCCAAGTCGTTCGGCGCGCCCGTCATCACCAACGACGGCGTCACCATCGCTCGTGAGATCGAGCTGACCGACCCGTACGAGAACCTCGGCGCGCAGCTGGTCAAGTCGGTCGCGACCAAGACCAACGACGTCGCCGGTGACGGCACCACGACGGCCACTGTCCTCGCTCAGGCGCTGGTCAACGCCGGCCTGAAGAACGTGGCGGCCGGCGCCAACCCGGGCTCGCTCAAGCGCGGCATCGACGCCGCCGTCGAGGCGGTCAGCAACGCCCTCGACAAGTCGGCCATCCCGGTGAACGGCGAGACCGAGATCGCGCACGTCGCGACGATCTCGGCTCAGGACCCCACCATCGGCAAGCTGATCGGCGAGGCGTTCACCAAGGTCGGCAAGGACGGCGTGATCACCGTCGAGGAATCCAACTCGATGGAGACCACGCTCGACTTCACCGAGGGCATGCAGTTCGACAAGGGCTACATCTCGCCCTACTTCGCGACCGATCTCGAGGCGGCCGAGGCGGTTCTGGACGACAGCTACCTGCTGATCACCACCCAGAAGATCTCGTCGATCTCGGACCTGCTGCCGATCCTCGAGAAGGTCATCGAGACCGGCAAGCCGCTGACCATCATCGCCGAGGACATCGACGGCGAGGCGCTGTCGACCCTGGTCGTCAACTCGATCCGCAAGACGTTCCAGGCCGTCGCGGTCAAGGCGCCGTTCTTCGGCGACCGCCGCAAGGCGTTCCTGCAGGACCTCGCGATCGTGACCGGCGCGCAGGTCGTGGCCCCTGAGGTCGGCCTCAAGCTCGACCAGTCGGGCCTGGACGTTCTCGGCAAGGCCGGACGCATCGTCGTCACCAAGGACACCACCACGGTGACCCACGGCGGCGGCGAGCAGTCGGCGATCGAGGACCGCATCGGCCAGATCCGGCGCGAGATCGAGGACACCGACAGCGACTGGGACCGCGAGAAGCTCCAGGAGCGGCTGGCCAAACTGGCCGGCGGCGTCGGCGTGATCCAGGTCGGCGCGGCCACCGAGGTCGAGCTCAAGGAGCGCAAGCACCGCATCGAGGACGCGATCGCGGCGACGCGCGCGGCCATCGAGGAGGGCATCATCGCCGGTGGCGGTGCGGCGCTCGTCCACGCGAGCAGTGCGGTCGAGGGCGACCTCGGCCTGTCCGGTGACGAGGCGACCGGTGTCGCGATCGTGCGGGGCGCGCTCGTCGAGCCGCTGCGCTGGATCGCCAACAACGCCGGGCTCGAGGGCTACGTCGTGACGGCGAAGGTGGCGGCGCTCGACGCCGACCACGGCCTGAACGCCGCGACCGGCGAGTACGTCGACCTGGTCAAGGCCGGCGTCGTCGACCCGGTCAAGGTCACGAAGGCGGCGCTCGCGAACGCGGCGTCGGTGGCGGCCCTGCTGCTCACCACGCAGACGCTCGTCGTCGACAAGCCGGCCGAGGACGAGGAAGACCATGGCCACGGCGGCCACGGCCACAGCCACGGCCCGGGCTTCTGACCGAACTCCGAGCAACACAGATCGGCCCCGCAGCGTCCGCGCTGCGGGGCCGATCTGTTCCTCAGTCGACATGAAGGGGCGGGGGTTCGCCTTGATGTCGACTCACGCGGTCTGGCGCGACAGCACCCGCTCTCGCTCTTCGACGGACAAGCCGCCCCAGACCCCGTACGGCTCACGCGCGGAAAGCGCCCATTGGCGGCAATTGGCGATGACGGGACAGGCCGCGCAGATGGTCTTGGCCTCGAACTCTCGGCGCATGCGGGACGGTCCGCGCTCGTTCTCGGGGTGATAGAAGATCGCCGTGTCCTGGCCCCGGCAGGCGGCGTCGAGCTGCCAGTCCCAGTCACCGTGTCGTGGCGGAGGTAGCCGCCTGATTTCTGCCATGACCCACATCCCTCGGTTTCGCGGCCCCCGACGCGACGGTGAGAACGTCCCTGCTCACAGATCCAAAGATCCAGCGCGCAAAAGGTGACGCTCGGGTGTAGGGATTTTTTCCCGAACTCGGGAGGGGCGTAGCGGCTAGCGACGGCGGGCGGCGGCCTTGGTGGCGTCGGTGTAACCGCGGGCGTAGTCCCAGCTGACGTACAGATCCGGGCGGGGGTCGATCGCGGGCTCGTGGACGTGGGTGCGGCCCTCGGCCAGCAGCGCTCGCAGGTTGCCCGCCATGAGGTCCCAGCCGAAGTAGTGCATCTCGCCGCAGTCGGCGCACTCGACCGAGATCCCGAGGACACCGTCGGGTTCGAGGGCCCGCCGGAAGTCGCCGAGTTCCTCGAGGTCGACCTCGATCTCGCTGCGTTCCTGGGCGCTGAGTGGCTCGACTTCGTCGTGCTCGTCGAACAGCGACGCGGGGTCGTTGGGATCGCCGAGGAACGGGTCGATCGGGCCTTCGGTCAAGCTCACGGCGTCCACGGTAAACGCTGTATTGCAGACAGTGCCAGCCGACCCGCTCAAATCTCTGCGATCGCGGTGAGCGGAGAGGTCCGCGCGGCCCTGATTCCGGGCCACAGCGCGGCCAGAACTCCGACCAGACCGGCGACGACGAAGAAGACGATCGCCTGCCCCCACGGCACGTCCAGCGTCTTCAAGCCGCTGGCCCTCAGCGTGCGGGTGAACAGGGCGCCGAACGTCAGGCCGATCGCCAAGCCGAGGCCGGCGCCGAACAGCGCGATCAGGGCGGACTCGACGTAGATCGTGCGGCGCACCTGAGCGCGTTGCATGCCGATCGCGCGGAGCATGCCGATCTCGCGGCGGCGTTCGACCACCGAGAGGGCGAGCGTGTTCACGATGCCGAGCACGGCGATCAGGATGGCCAGGCCGAGTAGCCCGTAGAGGATGCCGAGCAGACCGTTCACCTGCGCGGCTTGGGAGCCCTTGAACTCGGTGCGGTTCTGCACGTCGACGACGTAGTACGGGTCGGTCGCCTGCTCCAGCCCGTGCCGCAGCGTCTCAAGGTCGGTGCCGGGCGTGGCGCGCACGAGACCCACCTCGTCGGACCACCGGGCCTCGGGCGTCAACGCCCGGTAGGTGTCGCCCGAGCCCACCCAGCTGCCCATCAGCGGACTGTCGGCGTAGATGCCGGTGACCGTTTCGGTGACGGTCGCGCCGTCGACCGACGACAGCACGAGCCGGCTGCCCAGCTTCCAGCCGTGCTTGTCGGCCTGGGTCTGCGAGACGAGCAGGTTGGTGCCACTCGGATCGGCGTTGCCCTGCCTGACGTCGACGTTCATGACGGCGGTGAGCGATCCGTCCACGGCCGAGCCGTCGAAGCTGGTGCCGCCGACCTTGGCCTGCAGGTCCTCGATCTGGGTGAGAGATCGAACGCCGGGCACCTTGGCCGCGGCGTTCGCGGCGTCGATGGGCAAGCCGAAATCCGATCCGGTGAGGATGTAGTCGGCACTCACCTCGTTGTCGACGATGGAGTTCAGACTGGCCTTGGTCGACGAACCGATGACGGCAATGCCGCTCACGAGCATCAGCCCGAGCGTGAGGGCGAAGGCGGTTGCGGCCGTGCGACGGGGATTGCGCACCGCGTTGGTGCGGGCCAACCGGCCGACCGCGCCGAACGGACGGGCGACGACCGCCCCGAGCAGGGCGATGAACCAGCCCGAGATGGTCGCCGCGAGCATCAACGCGCCGCCGCCCACCCCAAGCAGGCCGAGGCCGATCAGGCTCGCCCCGGTGCTGGCCGAGTTCGAGGTGGCCCCGACCACGGCGGCCAGCACGCCGATCCCGAGCAGCACGCTGCCGATGACGTTGCGGCGGCGCAGGCTGGCCGCCGTCGTCGTCGCGAACTGCTCACGCATCGCCGCCACCGGTGGGATGCGCCCGGCCCGGCGAGCGGGCGAGGACGCAGACAGGACGGTCACTCCGACGCCGAGCACCAGCGCGACGATGATCGTGCGGGGGGCCACCACGACGCCCGAGCCGGGCAGGCCGAGGCCGAGTCCGTCCAGCAGCGAGTGCAGGCCGAGTGCCAGCGCGACGCCGACCGCAGCTCCGATCGCGGCGCCCACGAAGCCGATCACCGCCGCCTCGCCCAGCACCGAACGCATGATCTGCGCGCGGTCGGCGCCGATGGCGCGCAGCAGCGCCAACTCGCGCAGTCGCTGGGCGACGATCATCGAGAACGTGTTGTAGATGATGAACGTGCCGACCAGCAGGGCGATGCCGCCGAAGGCCAGCAGGAAGATGTTGACGAACGACAGCGCGCGCTGCAAGGAGTTCTGGTCGGCCGTCCGCACCTGGTCGCCCGTCCGTACGCGCAGGTTGCTGGGTACGGCGGCGGCGACCCGGTCACGAAGTTCGGCCTGCGACACGCCGGGGTCGGCGCTGAGCCGGACCATCGAGACGTGGCTGCCGTCGGTGAACAACTGCAGGGCGCGCTGTTGGTCGAAGAGGACGCCCACATAGCCGCCCGTGTCCGTGCTGATCTTGTAGACGCCGCTCAACGTGACGTCGACCGCGCCGTGTTGCAGCGTGATGATCTTGAGCTGATCGCCGACCTTCAAGCCGGCCTTGGCGGCCGCCGAGTCGTTGATCACCACCTGATCGGGCCCGGTCGGAGCCGAGCCGCTGATGATCGTCGGAGGGGCGGTGAGCGCCTGCGCGGCCGGACGCCAGATGTTGCCCTGGCTCGGTGCGCCGCCGCTCTTCACCTTCTTGCCGTCCGGTCCGATCACGACCACCTCGGACGAGGCCGACAGCTGCACCGCCTTGACGCCGCTGACCGACGACAGGCTCTGGGCAACGCCGATGGGCACGCCCGCGCTCTGGTCCGACGAGGTGTCGACCTGGACGGCGACGCCCTTGTCGGAGGTGCTGATGATGTTGTCGAAGGCCGCGTGCAGGGTGTCGGTGAAGACGAACGAGCCGGCGACGAAGGCCGTGCCGAGGACGACCGAGACGAGCGTGAGCAACAACCGCACCTTGTGGGCGGCCAGGTTGCGCAGCGACATCGTCCGCCACGAGACCGTTGCCGGTTCGATGAGGGCCGGACGCTCGAGGGTGGCCGTCATGACTCGAGGCTCTTCATGCGATCGAGCACGGTGTCGGCGGTGGGTGCGCGCAGCTCGTCCACGATCCGCCCGTCGGCCAGGAAGATCACCCGGTCGGCGTAGCTCGCGGCGCGAGGGTCGTGGGTGACTATGACGACGGTCTGATCGAGGTCGTCGACGCACTGGCGCAGGATGCCCAGCACCTCACCCGACGACCGGGAGTCGAGGTTGCCGGTCGGCTCGTCGCCGAAGATGATCTCGGGTTGCGCGGCCAGGGCCCGGGCACACGCGACGCGTTGCTGCTGGCCGCCCGACAGTTCGCCCGGCCGGTGGTCGAGTCGGTCGGCGAGACCCAGCGTCCGCACGATCTGGTCGAGCCACGCGCGATCGGGCGCTCGGCCGGCGATCGCCGCGGGCAGCGTGATGTTCTCGAGCGCGGTCAGCGTCGGCACGAGGTTGAAGGACTGGAACACGAAGCCGATGCGGTCGCGGCGCAGCGCGGTCATCCGCTTGTCGGACAAGCCCGACAGCTGCGTGTCACCGATCGCGACCGACCCGCTCGTGACGGAGTCGAGGCCGGCCAGGCAGTGCATCAGGGTCGACTTGCCCGACCCCGACGGGCCCATGATCGCGGTGAACTCACCGCGGGCCAGCTCGACACTGACGTGGTCGAGGGCGCGGACCGAGAAGCCGTTGCTTCCATAGATCTTGACGACATCAGTCGCCGTGGCAGCAGACGATCGAGGTGGTGCGGTCATCGTGTGCGCTCATGGTTAGAGCCTCGCCGCCGGGGCGGGCGAGGGCCATACGGCTTTCCCCCGAATCCACCCTGACATTCGTCATCCACGTACCATGAGATACCGGCCTGCGAGGAGAAGCCTTGACCGACCAATTGCCCGAGAAGTTCGCGACTCTGGGCCTCACCTTCGACGACGTCCTGCTGCTTCCGGGCGAGACCGACGTCATCCCGTCCGAGGTCGACACCACCTCGCGGCTGACGCGCGAGATCTCGGTGGCCGTGCCGCTGATCTCGGCCGCCATGGACACCGTGACCGAGTCCCGCATGGCGATCGCCATGGCCCGTCAGGGTGGCATCGGGGTTCTGCACCGCAACCTGTCGATCGACGAGCAGGCCCACCAGGTCGATCTCGTGAAGCGCTCCGAGTCGGGCATGGTGTCGGACCCGGTCACCATCTCGCCCGACGCCACCATCGCCGAACTCGACGACCTGTGCGGCCGCTACCGCGTCTCGGGCTTGCCGGTCATCACCGCCGACCGCACGTTGCTGGGCATCATCACCAACCGCGACCTGCTGTTCCTGCCGCAGGAGCAGTTCGCCAGCCGTACCGTCCGTGAGCTGATGACCCCGATGCCGCTGGTCACCGCTCCGGTCGGCATCTCGCCGGCCGACGCCGCCTCGCTGCTGGCCAAGCACAAGGTCGAGAAGCTGCCGCTGGTCGACGCCAACGGCCGGCTGTGCCGGACTGATCACCGTCAAGGACTTCGTCAAGACCGAGAAGCACCCGAACGCCACCAAGGACGACGAGGGTCGGTTGCGGGTCGCCGCGGCGATCGGCTTCTACGGCGACGCCTGGGAGCGGGCAGGCGCCCTGGTCGAGGCGGGCGTCGACGTCCTCGTCCCCGACACCGCCAATGGCCAGGCCCGGCTGATGCTCGACATGATCCGCCGCCTGAAGTCCGACCCGGCCATGAGTCACGTCCAGATCATCGCGGGCAACGTGGCCACCCGGGCCGGAGCCCAGTCGCTGGTCGACGCGGGCGCGGACGCGGTGAAGGTCGGCGTCGGGCCCGGCTCGATCTGCACCACGCGCGTCGTCGCCGGGGTGGGCGTCCCGCAGATCACCGCGATCTACGAGGCGGCCCAGGCCGCCCGCGCGGCCGGGGTGCCGGTGATCGGCGACGGCGGCCTGCAGTACTCCGGTGACATCGCCAAGGCGATGGTCGCGGGGGCCGACACCGTCATGCTCGGCTCGCTGCTCGCCGGCTGCGACGAGTCGCCGGGCGAGCTGGTGTTCGTCAACGGCAAGCAGTACAAGCGCTACCGCGGCATGGGGTCGCTCGGCGCGATGGCCTCACGGGGACGCGTCTCGTACTCCAAGGACCGCTACTTCCAGGCCGACGTCGACAGCGACGAGAAGATCGTCCCCGAGGGCATCGAGGGACAGGTGCCCTACCGCGGGCCGCTCGCCGCGGTCGCGCACCAGCTGATCGGTGGCCTGCACCAGTCGATGTTCTACGTCGGGGCGCACACGATTCCCGAGCTGCAGGACCGCGGCGTCTTCACCCGGATCACCGCGGCCGGCCTGAAGGAGTCGCACCCGCACGACATCCAGATGACCGTTGAGGCGCCTAACTATTCTGGCTGAGCGTTTCGCTTCCCTCGCAACGCGGGCAACTGCGTGGCGGCAGGTATCCCCGGAACGCCTCCATCCGCGTACGGCAGACTGTGATTTATGCCGGACACCGTGGAGATCGGGCGCAACCGCAGTGCGCGCCGTAGCTATCACCTCGACGAGATCGCCCTCGTCCCGACGCGTCGCACCCGCGGTTCGAGCGTGGTGTCGACGTCCTGGCAGATCGACGCCCACACCTTCAACCTGCCTTTGGTCGCGGCTCCGAGCGACGCGGTCGTGTCTCCGACGTCGGCCGGTGAGATCGAGCGCTTGGGCGGTCTGGCCGTCCTCGACGGAGAGGGTCTCTGGGCCCGCTACGAGAACGCCGAGGACGTCCTGGCCGAACTCGGCGACGAGACCCGCGACCTTCAGGCTGCGTACTCCCGCCCGGTGTCGGCCGAACTGCTCGTGCGCCGGATCGGCGAGCTGCGCGATCAGGGCGGTCGCGTGGCCGTGCGCCTGTCGCCGCAGCACACGCTCGAACTGGCCGGCCCGGTGCTCGACGCCGGCATCGACATCTTGGTCATCCAGGGAACGGTGATCTCGGCCGAGCACGTCGTGAAGGCTGATCAGCCCGGCTTGAACCTCAAGACGTTCATCGCCGATCTCGACGTCCCCGTGATCGTCGGCGGGTGCGCCGACTACCAGACCGCGCTGCACCTGATGCGCACCGGCGCCGCCGGCGTGATCGTCGGCTACGGCGCGCACCTCGGGTCGGCGACGCACCGCGCTCTGGGCATCGACGTCCCGATGGCGACCGCGATCGTCGACGCCGCCGCCGCCCGTCGCGAGTACCTGGACGAGACCGGCGGCCGCTACGTCCACCTGATCGCGTACGGCGACATGTCCACCGGCGGTGACATCGCCAAGGCGCTCGCCTGCGGGGCCGACGCCGTGATGCTCGGCGAGGCATTGGCCGTCGCCGTCGATACCCCGGGGGATCGACGCTTCTGGGACGCGACCGCGTCCCACCCGCGCGTCCCCCGCTCGGCCGTCGTCGAGTTCGGGGTGACCGATGGCGGACCCACGCTCGAGCAGGTGCTTCTCGGTCCGGCCACCGACGCGACCGGCGAGACGAACCTGTTCGGCTCTGTGCGCCGGGCGATGGCCAAGTGTGGTTACTCGTCGGTCAAGGAATTCCAACGAGCCGAGTTGATCTTGCACACAGGTCGGGCATAGACGGGTCGTCTGAACACCGGAGAAACACCGCCCTGCGTAGTTTGATGCCATGGGGTGGACGGCGGCGCGCTTGCCCGACTTGAGCGGCCGGACGGCAATCGTCACCGGCGCCAACTCGGGCATCGGCTACCACACTGCCCGCGAACTGGCGGCTCGGGGCGCGGCGGTCGTCCTTGCCTGCCGTGACGTCGAGCGCGGCGCGAAGGCGCTCGAACGCATCCGTGGTCGCGATGCGCGATGCCGACGTCGAGCTGGCTCAGCTCGACCTCGCTGATGTCACGAGCGTGCGGGCGTTCGCGGAGGGCTGGCTCAAGCCGCTCGACCTGTTGATCAACAACGCCGGCGTGATGGCTCCGCCGCGCCGCCGGACGACCAAGGACGGCTACGAGCTGCAGTTCGGGACGAACCATCTCGGCCACTACGTCCTCACCGGGTTGCTGCTGCCGTGGCTGCTCGAGGCGGACGCCCCGCGCGTGGTGACTGTCTCCTCGATCGCGCACTTCTCCGGGCAGACGACCGTGCTCGACGCGAACGCGGCCGGCCCGTACAACCCGCAGTTGGCCTACTCGAACTCGAAGTTGGCCAACCTGCTGTTCGCGATGGAACTGCAGCGCGCGCGCCGAGCAGAACCGTTCGACAGCTGACGTCGACGGCGGCGCACCCCGGGGTGTCGGCGACCGGGCTGGTCAGCTCGCGCGACGGCCTCGGCAGCAACCCGTTCATGCGGGCCCTCGCCCCGCCGGTCGTCACGTTGCTCACCCAGTCGGCCCGGGCCGGCGCGCGGCCGACGCTGTACGCCGCGATCGAGGCCGAGCCGGGCTCCTACACCGGCCCGCGACGGCTCGGGCAGAGCCGGGGATCGATCGGCGCGGCCAAGCTCTCACGCCTCGCGCGCGACGAGAACCTGGCTGCCGAGCTGTGGCTCGTCAGCGAGCACCTGACCGGTCTGCGCTACGACTGGCCGGCGCCGCGGGGTCGCCACGCCGCTCCCTAGGCGTCCGTAGACTGCTGCTCATGCAGCCCGATCTGGTCCTGGTCGTCGACTACGGGGCCCAGTACGCCCAGCTGATCGCCCGCCGGGTGCGCGAGGCGCACGTCTACTCCGAGATCGTCCCGCACACCATGCCGGTGGCCGAGATGGTCGCCCGCGGCGCCGAAGGCGATCATCCTGTCCGGCGGACCGGCGAGCGTGTACGCCGAGGGCGCTCCCACGACCGACCCCGCGCTGTTCGACGCGGGCGTTCCCGTGTTCGGCATCTGCTACGGCTTCCAGGCGATGACGCAGGCCCTCGGCGGCGAGGTCGCCCACACCGGTGCGTCGGAGTTCGGCCGCACCGCGCTCGACCGTCGCGTCGCGGCGGCACGCTGCTGACCGGGCTGCCCGAGACCCAGCAGGTCTGGATGAGCCACGGCGACGGCGTCACGTCGCCGCCGCCGGGGTTCACCGTGCTCGCGTCGACGCCCGGCGCTCCGGTCGCCGCGTTCGAGGAGACCGATCGCCGGCTGGCCGGCGTGCAGTTCCACCCCGAGGTGCTGCACACCGCGCACGGGCAGCAGATCCTGCAGAACTTCCTGTACGACGTCGCCGGCCTGCGGCCGACCTGGACCGAGGCCAACATCATCGACGACCAGGTCGGCCGCGATCCGCGCCCAGGTCGGCGTCGAAGCGGGCGGTGTGCGGGCTGTCGGGCGGCGTCGACTCCGCGGTTGCGGCGGCCTTGGTGCAGCGCGCGATCGGCGATCAGCTGACCTGCGTCTTCGTCGATCACGGGCTGCTTCGGCAGGGTGAGGCCGAGCAGGTCGAGCGGGACTTCGTCGCCGCCACCGGGGTCACGCTGAAGGTCGTCGACGCCGCTGATCAGTTCCTGCGCGAACTGGCCGGCGTCACCGACCCCGAGGAGAAGCGCAAGATCATCGGCCGCGAGTTCATCCGGGTGTTCGAGGCGGCCGCCCGCGAGGTCGTCGCCGATCCGGCGGCGAGCCGGTCGACTTCCTGGTGCAAGGCACGTTGTACCCCGACGTCGTCGAGTCGGGCGGCGGCACCGGCACCGCCAACATCAAGAGCCACCACAACGTCGGCGGCTTGCCCGACGATCTTCAGTTCGCGCTCGTCGAACCGCTGCGCGCGCTGTTCAAGGACGAGGTGCGCCGCGTCGGCGAGCAGTTCGGGTTGCCGTCCGAGATCGTCTGGCGCCAGCCGTTCCCCGGACCGGGGCTGGGGATTCGCATCGTCGGTGAGGTGACGGGTTCGCGTCTGGAGGTCCTGCGCCGGGCCGATGCGATCGCCCGGGCCGAGCTGTCGGCGGCCGGGCTCGATCGCGACATCTGGCAGTGCCCGGTTGTCCTGCTCGGCGACGTCCGCTCGGTGGGCGTCCAGGGCGACGGACGGACCTACGGCCACCCCATCGTGCTGCGGCCGGTGTCGAGCGAGGACGCGATGACCGCCGACTGGACGCGCGTGCCCTACGACGTGCTCGAACGGATCTCGACGCGGATCACGAACGAGGTGCGCGAGGTGAACCGGGTGGTCCTCGACATCACGAGCAAGCCGCCCGGCACCATCGAGTGGGAGTAGGCCAGGGACGCGGCTCGGCCACCCTCCGAACCAGCTATGCGGGGGCATATCCGGTTCGAAGGGTGGCCGAGTGCGACGGGCCGGACGCTAGCTGATCGTGCGGACCTGGCTGCGGCGGATGTGCAGGAAGCCGAGGGCCGACAGTCCCAGCATGCCGACGGCTGCGATGAAGGCCGCGATGGCGGCGATCAGCGCGATGGTGGCCATCGTGCCGAACGCGTAGGCGTTGAGCAGCAGTCCGCGCAGCGTCTCGCCCTTGAAGACGGTGGCGACCTGAGCGGCCAGCGCGGTGTTCGTCGGGTCAGTGGTCGCCTCGGCACTCAGCTGCGAGTACGTCTTGCCGCCGCCGATGGTCTTGAGGTGGATCGCGATGAAGTGATCGGCGTAGACCTCGGCCTGGGCGCCGGTGGTCAACTGCTGACCGCCGTACTGACGCATCGCCTTGAACTGGTCGCCGGCGACCGACGGGCTGTTGGCGGCCGGGAAGTAGATCTGTTCGGCGGCGAGCTGGTTGTGGATCTCGTTGTCGACGAAGGTGTGCGCCCAGACGAGCAGTCCACCAGCAACGAGCAGGACGACGGCCATGAGCAAGCCACCGGCCGTCAGCAGCTTGTCGATCATCCGGCGTGGCGACTCGGCCGGGCGGGGGATCGTGTCCAGGTCGTCGCGAGTGAGTGTGGTCATGATGTTGCCTTTCCAGGGATGACGAGCACCGGGCAGCGGGCGTGCTCAGCGCAGTTCGCGCTGACCGATCCGAGGAGTAGTCCGGCGAAGCCGCCGTGCCCACGACTACCTACGACCAACAGCTGTGCGTCCTTGGTCTCGTCGAGCAAGACCTGCGATGCGTTTCCTTCGATGACCTTCTTGGTGACGGCGACATCCGTGACGGACGCAACCGTGCGATCCAGGACGGCACGCGCGTCCGCCTCGGGACTCCAGTCCACCGGCAGGCCGGCGACGCCGTAGTTGACCGGGTAGCTCCACGCCATGACCGCCTCGACCTCGGCGTTGATGAGCGCGGCATAGGTCAGCGCCCAGCGCAGTGCGTGCCGCGACGGTTCGGAGCCGTCGATGCCGACCACGATGTGACTCTTGCTGGATAGGTGCTCGCTCATCGGTGTCCTTCCTCGATTCGGGTTCTCGACCGGTGGGCCGGATCCTTGCTACGTACCGAGTCTCGGCGCGGCGAGGGTCGCGCCCCAGAGTCGCTGGTCCGTAGTCGAACGGGACCTTGGTCCCCTTCCGCGGCTCGGGACCTTCGACCCTGATGGGCCGCGCTCGGCCGGCGCACGCTGAGGGAGATCACCTCCTGCGGAAGGACATGCCATGCCCACGGCGCATACATCGGAAACCACCCTCGAGCACACGCTGTACGCGGCGGCCGCCCGGGCCACACTCGCCCCGTCGCTGCACAACACGCAGCCCTGGCGCTTCGTCGTCGGTGCTGGTCGCCTCGATCTGTTCGCCGATCGTTCCCGGCAGGCGACGGTCATCGACCCGGACGCCCGGCAACTGGTCATCAGCTGCGGAGCGGCGTTGTTCGGCGCCCGGTTGGCCCTGGCCGCGGCCGGCTTCGATCCCGTGACGTCGCTGTTGCCTGACGCCAAAGATCCCGATCATCTGGCCGCCGTGACCGTCGCGACCCGCGAGCCCGAGACCGACCAGTCCTCCGCGTCCCGTCTCGACGAGCTGGCGACCCGACGGCACAGCAACCGGCGGCGTTTCGCCGACGCGCCGGTGGCCGACGCCGCCATCGAAGTACTGACCACGGCCGCGATCGTCGAGGGAGCGAGCGTGCATGTCGCGCGAACATTCGACGATCGGCTGACGATCGCTCGGCTGACCCAGCGGGCCGACGAGCTCCAGAACGCCGACCCGGCCTACCGCGCCGAACTCCGGACGTGGACGACAGCTGATCGCGAGCGCCGCGACGGAGTGCCGCCCTCGTCCGTCCCTCGGGCCGACGGCGACGCCCAGGACGACGTCCCGCTGCGCGCGTTCGACACCACCGGTACCGGCCGGCTTCCGTCCGGGACGCACTCGCGGCTGAGCCAGACGCTGGTGGTCCTGAGCACGCCCGGCGACACGATGCGCGATTGGCTCTTCGCCGGCCAGGCGCTGCACCGGATGTTGCTGGAGCTGACGAGCGCCGGCTACGTCGCCGAGATCATGTCGCAGACGGTCGAAGTACCTGCGGTGCGCGAGGAGTTGCGACACGATCTGCGGCTGAGCGGACGTCCTCAGTTGCTGCTTCGTGCGGGCCAGGCCGAGCCGACCGAAGCGACGCCCCGACGACCGCTCGACGACGTGATCACGTTCGCCCCGGCACGGGGTCGGCAGGCGTAATCTCGACCTCAGATGGTGTCCGCCGACGAAGCGCAAACGACCCAAGCCGAACAACGGTTACGGGGCCTGTTGCACGCCAACCAGGCGGTCGTCAGCCACCTCGCCCTTCCCGTCGTCCTGCGGCGCATCGTCGAGTCGGCCTGCGAGCTGGTTCACGCCCGCTACGGCGCGCTCGGGGTGATCGATCCGGCCGGCGGTGGCCTGGAACAGTTCGTGCACGTCGGGATCGACGAGGCCACCGCGGCGCGGATCGGCCCGCTGCCGGCCGGAAAAGGCTTGCTGGGCGCGTTGATCGACGATCCGCGACCGATCCGCCTGCACCACATGGGTGACGACCCGCGATCGGTCGGGTTTCCGGCTGCACATCCGCCGATGCGGGGTTTCCTCGGCGTCCCGGTTCGAGTCCGCGATGTCGTCTTCGGCAACCTGTACCTGTCCGAGCGGCTGGACGGTCGCGACTTCACCGCCGAGGACGAGGCCCTGGTCGACGGTCTCGCGGCGACGGCGGGCGTGGCGATCGAGAACGCGCGGCTGTTCGAAGAGTCACGCCGCCGCCAGCTCTGGCTGCAGGCGTCGACCGAGATCACGCGGCAACTTCTCGCGACCGGAGGCGAGCAACCCTTGCGCGTGATCGCCCGGCGGGTGCTCGACGTCGCCGATGCCGACGTCCTGACCGTCGTCTTCCCGACCGCCGAGGGCGACCGGTTGATGGTCGAGGTGGCGGTCGGACTCGGCTCCGACGATCTCGGCCGGCTCACGTACCCGATCGAAGGCACCCTCGTCGAGAGGGCGATCGAGACCAATCGACCGCTGTTGGTCGACGACGCCGAGCACGATCCACTCCATCCGGTGCATCTCTCGGAGGTCGTGCGGGTCGGGCCGGTGATGGTGCTTCCGTTCGGCGGATCGAGAACGCGCGGCGCGCTGGTCGTCGGCCGGCTTCATGACAGCCACCTGTTCACCGAGGCCGATCTGGACATGGCCACCACGTTCGCGAATCACGCGACGCTGGCGCTCGAACTCGCCGACGGTCGGGCCGACCAGCAGCGGGTCGCCCTGCTCGAGGACCGCGACCGCATTGCGCGCGATCTGCACGATCACGTCATCCAGCGGCTCTTCGCCGCCGGGCTCTCGGTGCAGAGCATCGCGTCGTCGCTGGGCAGTGACCCCCGCGGGCTTCGGCTGGCCCAGATCGTCTCCGACATCGACGACACGATCAGCCAGATCCGTACGTCGATCTTCGAGCTACGCGGACCGTTGGGACCCGAGACGGGCACGGCGCGAAGTCAGTTGCTGGCCGTGGTCGCCGAAGTGAGCCCGCTGCTCGGCTTCGATCCGCAGGTCCGCTTCGGCGGCCCGATCGACTCGGTGGTGCCCGATGAACTCGTGCTCGATCTGACCGCCGTACTGCGGGAGGCGCTCACCAACGTCGCGAGGCACGCCCGCGCGACTCGGGTCGAGCTGGAGATCACGGCGACCGCGGGCGAGGTGTACCTTGAGCGTTGTCGACAACGGCATCGGGCTCGGCGACACGTCACGTCGCAGCGGCCTGGCCAACCTCAGTGGCCGGGCCGAGCAGCGCGGCGGATCGCTCGTCCTCGCCGCCGCGACACCGCCGGACCGATCACCGCTGATCAAGAAAGGGACGCGCCTGCAATGGACAGTTCCGATCAACTGAAATCCATCCGGGTCTTCCTGCTCGACGACCATGAGATCGTCCGTCGCGGTATCGCCGACCTGCTCGGGATCGAGACCGACATCGAGATCGTCGGCGAGGCCGGTACGGCCGCCGAGGCGATGCGGCGCATTCCGGTGACGGCGCCGAACGTCGCCGTGCTCGACGCCCGCCTGCCCGACGGCAGTGGCATCGACGTCTGTCGTGACATCCGGTCGTCCTATCCGGACGTGCGCTGCCTGATCCTTACGTCCTACGACGACAACGACGCGATCTTCGCGGCCGTCATGGCCGGCGCCGCGGGCTATCTGCTCAAGGAGATCCGCGGCACTTCTCTGGTCGACGCGATTCGTCAGGTCGCGGCCGGAAGATCGTTGCTGGACCCCGCGGTCACCGAGCGGCTCCTGGTCAGACTCCGCGAAGGCGAGACCCAGGATCCGCGGCTGGCGTCGCTGACCGATCGAGAGCGTGAGGTACTGGCGCTCATCGCCGACGGCCTGACCAACCGGCAGATCGGCGAACGGCTGTTCCTGGCCGAGAAGACCGTCAAGAACTACGTCTCGGGACTGCTGGCCAAGCTCGGCATGCAGCGCCGGACCCAAGCCGCGGTCTACGGCGCCGGCATCCGTCGCGGCTGATCCACCGGTCGCCAGCCTCAGCCGAGACGCTCGAGGCCGACCCCGGAATGGCCTTCGATGGGGCACCGCGTGAGCATGCTCGGCAGGTAGTGGCCGTGCGGGCACCAGCTGATCAGCTTCGGGTTGGCCGCCACCGCATCGCCGCAGACCTGGCACAGCCGGGCCGGCCGACGCCGGCGGCTCACCTCATACGGATGCAGCGGCCCGGGGTGCCGATCGTTGATCTCACACTCAAGTGGTGCGAGCGTCACTGGCGCGGGCCGTCCAGCAAGCGGTTGAGCTCGAGATCGTCGTCGTCGCTCCACGTCTCGAAGGCGGGTGGCATCGGGGCATCCGGACGATTGAGCGCGGCCCGCGACGCCCGGCGCTCGGCGTTGATCTTCAAGACCAAGAGCCGAATGCTCCACGCGCCGGCGCCCAGCAGGAAGACGTCGAACAGCACGGTCACCATCACGTCACCCCGATCACCGAGGCGACCGGCCGCAGCGTGGCCGGCGCCGGGCTCAGCGCCTTCATGACGATGCCGCCCGATCCATGATCTCGGCGGCGCGGCACGGATCGCCGGCCTCGCTGGCGATCGTCATCGCCCGGTGGGCGACGTCGGGGTCGGTCGCCGGCGGGATCACGAGCACGTCGATGTGGTCCTTGCCCCACGCGTCGGAGAACACAGCCGTCAGCGGGTCGATGGTGGTGAAGCCACCGAGCCGAACCTGCCGGCCGTGCACCCGAAGGCGCCGGGGGGCACGGTCCCAGACGTCCAGGCTGTAGGAGATCCGGAAGATCTCCCGGCCGACCGACCACAGTCCGGTCAGCACCTCGGGCAGTTCTGCCGTGAGGTCGGTCGTGCGCGGCCACCACGCCGCATCGATGAAGCCAGCCGGCGAGACCGGTTGGCGAAACGTGATTCGGGCCGCGGCAACCGCGGGTAAGTCGGGAAGTTGGACGGCAGTCATGACGCGCCTCGATGATGGCCAGGGTCAGGCCAGGCAGTGAATCGCCGAGGGCGAGGCCGGCAAGACAGCCGGCGTGCGACAGAGCCTCAGTGTCTTCGATCGTACGCGCGGTCGAGCTACCGTCGGCGGACGGGCGAGCCGTAACGGATGACGTTGCCGTCGGGGTCGGTGTGAGTCCCCTCGTGCATCCGCCAGGGCAGGTCGGCCGGCGGCATGGTCTCGCCGCCGATTCCCGGTTGCGACCATTCGGCGTAGAGCGCGTCGGCGTCGTCGACCTGCAGATAGGCGACGGCGATCGCGCCCTCGTGGTAGTAGCTGGTCGGCTGGAACGTCAGGTGGATGCCGACGTGATCACGGTCGGCGAAGCCGTAGTCGTCGCCGTCGGCGTAGGCCTCGACCCGGAAGCCGAGGCGCTGGTAGTGCTCGAGGGCAGCCCGCAGATCGCGGACCGGGAAGATCGGCTGGATGCCGGCGAGGTGGGGCGACGCCATCTCGACAGCGTACGACCGCAGTCGAGTTGATCTTGATCGGCCGGTTTGCTCGCTACGCTCCGATCATGACTGCTCGGGCCTGGCATGCCATCGTCGCCGTTCTCGCTCTTGCGGCCATCGCGCTGCAGGTGTGGATCGCGATCAAGGCGCCGGCGACGCCGCCCGGCCACAACGTCGGGACGTTGGCCGGGACGGCGGTCGGCTGGCGGATCGGACGGTTCTTCAGCTTCTTCACCGTCCAGAGCAATGTGCTGTCGGCCGTCGGGTCCCTGCTGCTGATCGCCAACCCGGCCCGGGACGGGGCGGGCTTTCGGCTGCTTCGGCTCAGTTCGCTGTTCGGGATCACGGTCACGGGAGTCGTCTACAGCACGGTGCTGGCCAAGGTGCACGACCCGCACGGCTGGCAGGAGACCAGCTCGAACGCGGTCGTCCACTACATCGTTCCGATCATGATGGTGCTGGGCTGGTTGCTGTTCGGTCCGCGCCCCCGCATCAACGTGCGCGTGGTGATCGGCTCTCTCGTGTGGCCGTTGCTGTACCTGATCTACATCTTGATCATCGGCTCGATCTCGAAGTGGTACCCGTATCCGTTCCTGGACGTGATCACGCACGGCTACGCCAGGGTCGCGCTGAACGCGGTCGGCGTCCTGGTCGTCTTCGCGGCCGTCAGCGGGCTCTTCCTCTGGGGCGACCGGAAGCTCCCGCGCGCCCCGGGCGGGCTCAGCGCCCGAGGTTCTCGACGCTGACGTCGCCGTCGGTCAGATGGACGTCGACGGTCAACGCGGGCCCGCTGCCGGTACCGGGTACGACCAGGTCGAGGTTCACGCCGGACGTGCGACCCCCGGGCAGGAAGTCGTTGCTGCCGTTGAGTTCGACCGTCCCGGCATGGACGTGCGCGTTCACCTGGACGTTGAGGTCGCTGGGCACGAGGATGCGCAACTGGCCGGCGCCCATCGTCACGTCGATGGTTCGGGGTTCGTCGAGTTCGACGTTGCTCAGATTGAGCACGCCCTGCCCGACACCGAGCCGGTAGGACGAGGCGAGTTGCGTGGCCGACGCCGGCGTCCAGAACTTCTGCCCGATACCGTCGTGCAGGCTGGCGCGTGATCCGGCAAAACCGATCAGCCCGATGATCACCGGGATCAGCAGCACGGTCAGCGTCCACGGCGTCCGGCGCAACGCCAGCCCGACGATCAGGCCGAGCACGACGATGCCGCCCGCCGTCCAGAAGTAGGCCGGGATCACGATGCCCGACACGGCGTCGGCGAGCGCGAGCACGCCGATCGCCACGACCAGCACCCCGAGGATGCCCCAGCGCACCGGCGCGGCCCGGCGGCGCCGTCGCGGGAGCGAACTCGCGACTCGGCGATCCACGCCTGCGTCTCCGGCACCCAGCCCGCGGAGCCGCGGGCGCGGTCGGTGACCGGTGCGCGGCCGGGATCGGACGATCGGCACGTCGGCGCGGTCGCCGCGACAGCACGACCACCAGAACGACCACCGCGATCACGGCCGGGAAGAACGGCAACGGCGCCCACCAGCTGAAGAACAGACGCCCAGGCCAGCGAGACGCCCCGAGGCCGGCGACCAACCAGACGGGGATGTGCCGCTTGCGCATCTCGCGCACGAAGCGGTCCAAGCGGCGCATCGGCGGTGTCGGCGTCCGGGATGACGGCCCAGGCCAGCAGGTAGGCGACGATGCCCGCGCCGCCGAAGAAGGCCGACACCGCGAACAGGACGCGGAACAGGACGGGGTCGAGCCCGAAGTACTCGCCCAGACCGCCAGCAGACTCCCGCCGCGACCCGGTTCGTGGAACTGCGCCGGATCACCCGCGTGGGCGGCGGCGCGGGGCGGAGGTGGGGCGGACGGAGAAGTCGGTCGTTGTCATGCACCTACCCTCCGTCGTCCGGGGCCTCGGCGAATCCGGGCGTTGCCTGAGCCCACCCTGATGTTCACGACCCGAATGTCGGGGGAGGGCCCGATGCCAAACCCTCGACGAGAAAGGATCATAGGAACCATGACGACGACCGAGGCACCACGTGCCGTGCTGTATCGCAGCGGTCGGCGCCAGATCCTTGGTGGTGTCTGCGGTGGCATCGCCCAGCACCTGGGCGTTCCGGCCCGGGCGATCCGGTTCGTGTTCGTGCTGCTCAGCGTGGCCGGCGGCCTCGGCGTGGTCCTCTACGGCGCCTACTGGATCGTGCTGCCCGAGGCGCCCGGCGCCCCGCCGCGCTCGAGGCCGGTCGTGCTGGCGAAGTACGTCGTGGCCGCGATCGCGACCGTGGCCGGGCTGGCCTTCGTGTTCAGCCGCATCCCGCTCGGCGGGCAGTTGTTCATCCCGATCATTCTGGGTCTGCTGGGCGGTGCCCTCATCTGGCGGCAGTCCGGCGACGTCGAACGGGAGCGATGGTGGAAGCTCTCGCGTACGTCGTTCGAGTCGCGCGCGGCCGAGCGCAACGGACGGCTGCGGATGGGGGCCGGCGCGACGCTGGTGATCCTCGGCGCCGCCCTGGTCCTCATCCGGGCCAACGTCTCCGCGGTGCGTGACGGCTTCATCGCGATGGTGGTGACTGCGGCCGGCATCGCGCTGATCACCGGCCCGTGGTGGATGCGCACGCTGACCCAGTTGTCCGACGAGCGTCGCGAGCGGATCCGGTCCCAGGAACGCGCCGAGCTCGCGGCGCATCTGCACGACTCCGTGCTGCAGACGCTCGCGCTGATCCAGCGCAACGCGCAGTCGCCGCGCGAGGTCACCCGGTTGGCACGGGGTCAGGAACGCGAGCTGCGTGGTCTGCTCTACGGCGAGGCGCACACCGGCGGGATGCTCGCCGACCAGCTCCGGGCGGCGGCCGGCGAGGTCGAGGACGCGTACGTGGTCGCCGTGGACGTCGTCGTCGTCGGTGACGTGGTGGTCGACGACCAGGTGCTGGCGCTGATCGCGGCGACTCGCGAGGCGATCGTGAACGCGGCCAAGCACGCCGGTGTCGAGACGATCTCGCTCTACGCCGAGGTCGAGGCGAACGCGGTCACGGCCTTCGTCAAGGACCGCGGGGTGGGCTTCGACCCGGTCGAGGTCGCCGATGACCGTCAGGGCGTGCGGGGCTCGATCGTCGGCCGCATCGAACGGCACGGCGGGACGGCGATGATCAGGTCGGCTCCCGGCGAGGGGACCGAAGTGCAGCTCCGGGTGCCTCGATGACCGCGCGCGTCGTGCTGGTCGACGACCACAGCATGTTCCGCTCCGGCGTGCGTGCCGAACTCGGCGAATCGGTCGAGATCGTGGGTGAGGCGGCATCGGTCGGTGAGGCGGTGGCGACCATCCGCGCGACCCGTCCGGATGTCGTGCTGCTCGACGTCCACATGCCCGACGGCGGCGGGTTGGCCGTGCTGGCCCAGGTGGCCGGCGAAGTGCCTGACACGCGGTTCCTGGCATTGTCGGTGTCGGACGCGGCCGAGGACGTGATCGCGGTGATCCGCGGCGGTGCGCGCGGTTACGTGACCAAGACGATCTCGGCGACCGAACTCGCCGACGCCATCAACCGGGTCGCGGACGGCGATGTGGTGTTCAGCCCGCGACTGGCCGGCTTCGTCCTGGACGCCTTCCGGGATTCGCCCAACGTGCCGTCGATCGACCCCGAACTCGATCAGCTGACGCCGCGCGAGCTCGAGGTGTTGCGGTTGTTGGCTCGCGGCTACGCCTACAAGGAGATCGCGGCCGAGCTGTTCATCTCGATCAAGACGGTCGAGACACACGCCTCCAACGTGCTGCGCAAGCTGCAGCTCTCGAACCGTCATCAACTCACCCGCTGGGCCAACGAGCGCCGAATCCAATAGGCGCGCGCCCCGCCTTGGCAGCCGAGTGGCCGATTGTGCGGCGAGTGGCCGGAAATTTGCGGCCACTCGCGCAGAATTCGGCCACTCACCGCAGCAGGGGTCAGTAGGCGAGCTGGTTGACGGCGGCGCGAAACACCGGGGGCAACCGGGCCGCGAGCGGGACGACCGATCGGGACAGGCCCGGCTGACGGCGCGCCCACAGCAACCCTGATGTGATTAATCTTGATCGTCGAGATACCCGTAGCCAGTCGCGCTCGTAGCGCAGCGGCTCGTCGTCCAGTACGCACTGGACGAGCGCCTCGGCCGTGCTGAGCGAGATCGCGATTCCCTCGCCCGTCAAGGCATCGATGTAACCCGCTGCGTCACCGGCGAGCAGCACGCGCCCGGCGACGCGAGCGCGTACCCGCTGCCGCAACGGTCCCGCGCCGCGGACATCCGACGCGCTCGGCGCACGGGCCACGAGCGCCGCCAGTTGGGGAAAGGCCGCCAATTGCTGGTCGAACGAGCCCCGGACGGACGACAAGATCGCCACGCCGATCGTGCCGTCGGCCACCGGCGTCACGTACGCCTCGGAGTGCGGCGACCAGGTGACCTCGACGAACTCACTCCACGGCGCGCGTGCGAAGTGCTTGCGCAGCCCCCAGCGGTTGGCCAGCGTCGTCGGGGCGCCGAGGCCGAGCTGATCGCGGATCGGGGAGTGCAGCCCGTCAGCCGCCACCAGGTAGCGGGCTCGCACGCCACCGGCCTCGACGTGATCGGCGAACTGCTCGACCTGCTCGACCGTCCGCTGCTCGACCGACACGCCGGCGTCATCGATCGCCGTCCGCAACGCGTCGTGCAGAACGGTGCGACGCACGCCTCGCCCTGGCGTGTGCCTGAACGTCGCCTGGGCGACGGAATCGCCTTGTTTGTAGGTGATTCCGCGGATGACCGAGCCGGTGGGATCGACGCCCAGCCCAGCGAGCGCGGCCACTGCTCCGGGCATCAGCCCCTCGCCGCACGCCTTGTCTATCGGGCCGGTACGCCGCTCGAAGAGCGTCACGTCCAAGCCGGCTCGAGCCGCCCCGAGGGCAACGGCGAGACCGGCGGGACCGCCGCCGACGACGAGGACGTCACGCATGAAGCGCGGCCAGCGCCGAGTTCTCGGCCCGGATCCGGACGGTGAGCAATCCGGCGTTCAGGACGGTGAACGCGATGGCGGTGATCCACGCGTCGTGCACCAGGGGCAGGGCGAACCCCTCGACCACGACCGCGACGTAGTTGGGGTGGGAGAAGAAGCGGTACGGACCGCCGGTGATGCGCGGCAGGTCAGGGACGATGACGATGCGGGTGTTCCACTGCGGGCCCAGGGTCTCGGATGCACCACCAGCGCAGCGCCTGGGCGGCGACCACCAGGGCGAGCATGATCCATCCGACGGCCGCGACGAACGGACGGTCGGCCACCCAGACCTCGACGACGCACGCCACGAGCAAACCGGTGTGCAGGACGACCATGAACGGATAGTGGCCGAAGCCGGTCTCGCGGCCGCCGCGCTCGATGCTCCAGGCGAGATTGCGTTTGGCCACGACCAGTTCGGCCAGCCGCTCGAGCGCCGACGGCGGCGACCAGGATCGTGTAGAGGACGTGGCTCACCACCGCAGCAGCACCAGCTCCGAAGCGAACCCGGGTCCCATCGCCATCAGCATTCCCCACTGCCCCGACTGCGCCGGGCGCAGCGTCAAGGTGTCGCTCAGGATGTGCAGCACGGACGCCGACGACATGTTGCCGACCGCGTCGAGGGAACGCCAGGTCAGGGCCAGCGCCTCCTCGTCCAGGCCGAGCACGGATCGGATCGCCTCGATGACCTTGGGGCCGCCGGGATGGCTGATCCAGCGGTCGACGTCCTCGATCTTGAGGTCGTGGTCGGCGAGCAGCCCGCGCACGTCCTCGCCCAGGTAGGTCTCGACCAGTTCGGGGACCTCGGCGCCGAGAACGATCTTCAGCCCGGTGCTGCCGACGTCCCAGCCCATGGCGCGGTCGGTGCCCGGGTACAGGTGGCTGCGGGTGTCCATCACGCGGGGGCCGGTCAGCGCGAGCGGGTGCTGTGGCCCGACGAGCACCACCGCGGCCGCGCCGTCGCCGAAGAGCCCGGAGGCGATCATGTTGGCCGCACTCGGGTCGTCACGCTGGACGGTCAGCGAGCAGAGCTCGACCGACACGAGCACGGCCACCTCGTCCACCGACGACTTGATCATGTCGTGCGTCCGCGCGATCCCGGCCGCGCCGGCCATGCAGCCCAGGCCCAGCAGCGGCACCCGACGCACGTCGGGACGGAGGCCGAGACGGGCCGCGATGCGGGCGTCCAGCGACGGCACGGTGACGCCGGTGACGGTGGTCGACATGATCACATCGACGTCCTCGACGCCCAGGCCCGCCGCGGCGAGAGCACCGGACACCGCCTCGGCACCAAGATCGACGGCCGCCGTCACGAACGCGTTGTTGGCCTTGGTGAAGGTGTCGAGCTCGGCGTAGTCCTCGAGCGGCAGGGCGAGGTGACGCGTCGACACCCCGGCGTTGCCGTGGAAGCGCCGGGCCAGGGCGCGCGTCCGGTCGTCGGGCAGGCAGAGCCGCGCGAACGATTCGGTCAGTTCGGCCTGGGCATAGCGGTGAGGTGGAACGACGGCATGGACGGCGGCGACGGTAGTCACCCACCCCACCGTACGGAACTTTCCCCGGCCGCCGCCGGTCGAGCAGTGGAGCTAGCGAGCGCCGCGGCACACCCGCAGGATCGCGTCGGCCAGCTGGGCGCCGTCCGGACCGAGCGTCGCGCGGTAGGCGTCGAGCACGACCCGCTCGCGGCCCAGCTCGACGCGGGTGCCGCCGCCACTGATGCGGGCGGCCTGGATGCGCTTGGACAGGCGGGCGCGCTCGGCGACCAACCGGATCAGCGCCTCGTCCATCGCGTCGATCTGCAGGCGCAGGGTGTTGATCGTCGATTCGGTCGAGTCGGTCTCGATCGCAGGTGTGTCGGTCATCGGTTCGTCCGTTCGGGTGCTCATCTGGGGTTCCTCTCGCGGTTCGGCCACTTGCTCGACGCGTTCTGGCCCCGACACGGAAAACGCCCCGGCGGCCTGTCGGCCCGGGGCGTCTGAGTTGCTGTTGGTCAGCTGGCTACGACGGGGACCGGACTCCGATACCCGTAAAAAAAGACGTAGCTCGTCTGCACGTCATCGATGATCGCACGGCGGCCGGTGAATCGGCAAACCTCGGCGTGATCGCGGCCGATCTGTCGGTGGCCGCACGTAGGCTGGACGCCGAGATGACTGCCGATGTCGATGCCTTGTTCAGCGTGCCCGACGCAGCCGCGCCGCGCCCGGCCCCCCGGGCGCGATTGAGCGCGGACTCGTTGTTGGACGGCCTCAATCAGCAGCAGCGCGCGGCGGTCGTGCACGCCGGTTCGCCGCTGCTGATCGTGGCCGGTGCCGGCTCGGGCAAGACCCGCGTCCTCACCCATCGCATCGGCTACCTGCTGGCCGAGCGCAACGCCACTCCCGGTCAGATCCTGGCCATCACCTTCACCAACAAGGCCGCCGGCGAGATGAAGGAACGGGTGGCCGCGCTGGTCGGACCGCGCGCCAAGGCGATGTGGGTCAGCACCTTCCACTCGATGTGCGTGCGCATCCTGCGCGCCGAGCACAAGACGCTCGGGCTCAAATCGTCCTTCTCGATCTACGACGGCGACGACAGCAAGCGGCTGATGACCCTCGTCGGACGCGATCTCGATCTCGACCCGAAGCGTTTCCCGGCCCGCTCACTGTCGGCACAGGTGAGCAATCTCAAGAACGAGCTGGTGACGCCCGAGGCCTGGGCCGAGCGCGCCAGCAACGCCCACGAGAAGGTGCTGGCCGAGGCCTATCGGGTCTATCAGCGGCGCCTGGTCGAGGCTCACGCCCTGGACTTCGACGACCTGATCATGCGCACGGTCGGCCTGCTGCAGGACTATCCCGACATCGCCGAGCACTACCACCGCCGCTTCCGGCACGTGCTGGTCGACGAGTACCAGGACACCAACCACGCCCAGTACATGCTGGTGCGTGAACTCACGGCAGGCGACGATCCGGCCGAACTGGCCGTCGTCGGTGACGCCGACCAGTCGATCTACGCCTTCCGGGGCGCGACGATCCGCAACATCCTCGAGTTCGAGCGCGACTACCCGAACGCCACGACGATCCTGCTCGAGCAGAACTACCGCTCCACGCAGACGATCTTGAGTGCGGCCAACGCGGTGATCGCCCGCAACGCCGATCGCAAGCCGAAGAACCTGTGGTCCGAGGCCGGAGCCGGCGAGCAGATCAGTGGCTACGTCGCCGAGAACGAGCACGACGAGGCCGCGTGGGTGTCGCAGCAGATCGACAAGCTGGCCGATGATCACGGGACCAAACCGAGCGACATTGCGGTGTTCTACCGCACCAATGCCCAGTCCCGAGTCTTCGAAGAAGTCTTCATCCGGGTGGGTATGCCCTACAAGGTCGTCGGCGGCGTTCGGTTCTACGAACGGCGCGAGGTCCGCGATGCGCTGGCCTATCTCCGGGTGATCGCCAACCCGGACGATGTCGTCAGCCTGCGCCGCATCGTCAACACGCCTCGCCGCGGCATCGGCGACCGCGCCCAGGCCATGATCGAAAACCTGGCCGAGCGTGAGCGCATCTCGTTCGGGGCCGCGCTGGAGCGAGCCGACGTCGCGCCCGGTCTGGCGCAACGCTCGCTCAACTCGATCCAGGACTTCACCACGTTGATGATCGAGCTGCGCGCGATCGGGGTGACCGAGGAGGGCCTGCTGGCCGCGCCCGGCGAGATCCTCGAGGCCGTCCTCGACAAGACGGGCTACGTGCGCGAGCTCGAGGCCAGCCACGACCCGCAGGACGAGGGCCGGGTCGACAACCTGCGAGAGCTCGTGAGCGTCGCCCGGGAGTTCGAGGAGCAGCGAGCAGCCGGCGGCGAGGTCGCCACCCTCGACGGGTTCCTCGAACAGGTCTCGTTGGTAGCGGACGCCGACTCGCTTCCCGATGGTGGCGATGGCGTGGTCACCCTGATGACGCTGCACACCGCCAAGGGGCTGGAGTTCCCGGTCGTGTTCCTGACTGGCATGGAGGACGGCGTCTTCCCGCACATGCGGGCGCTGAGCGATCCGGCCGAACTGGCCGAGGAGCGACGCCTGGCCTACGTCGGCATCACGCGGGCCCGCGAGCGGCTCTTCCTGTCCCGGGCGCTGAGTCGCAGCGCCTGGGGGGCGCCTTCGTGGAACCCGCCGTCGCGGTTCCTGGACGAGATCCCGCCCGAACTCGTCGAATGGAGCGGTGCGGTCGGTCGCGAGCCGTTCGTCAACCGGTACGGCGACGAGCCGACTTCGGGCGCGTACTCCGATCACGGCTACCGCGCGCGTCAGCCGTCGGCCCAACAGTCGCTGGCCGCGAATCGGCTCTCCTCGGGGGGCTTGAAGGGCGGCGTCGGCAACCGTCCGATCCTGGCGCTCGACCCCGGCGACCGGGTGACGCACGACGCCTGGGGCATGGGTACGGTCGTCGCCACCCGCGGCAACGGCGAGCAGTCGCAGGCCCAGATCGACTTCGGTTCCTCGGGCGTCAAGTGGCTCGTGCTGCGCTACGCCGCGATCCAGAAGCTCTGAACGGCGTGCGCGTACTCGTCTCGGTCGACATGGAGGGGATCGCGGGCGTCGTCGCGCCCGACGACATCACCCCGGGACACGCGGAGTACGAGCGCAATCGCGCCTACATGACCGACGAGGCCAGCGCCGCGGTGCGCGGGGTGATCGCGTTCGATCCGGACGCGTCGATCGTCGTGTGCGATGCCCACGCCTCGTTTCGCAATCTGTTGCCCCACCGATTGGCTCGTGGCTGCACGCTGCTGCGCGGTTCGCCGCGCCGCCACGGGATGATGACCGGCATCGACGACAGCGTGGACGCCGTCCTGTTCGTCGGCTACCACGGCCGGGCGGGCACACCTCGGTCGGTTCTCGCCCACACGATCAGCGGCGCCACCATCGCCGAGGTCCGGTGCAACGGGCAGGTGCTCGGCGAAATCGGGCTCAATGCCGCGCTGGCCGCTCATTTCGGGGCGCAGCCGGTGCTGGCCACCGGCGACGACACGCTCGCCGGCGAGGCCGAAGCGATCGCGCCCGGGATCACGACTGTCACCGTGAAGTGGGCGGTCGCCAACCGGGCCGCCGAGAGCCTGCACCCCGACGACTCCTGCGCCCGGATCGAGGCGGGGGCCACGGCGGCGCTGGCCGACCTGTCCGCGGTGCGCCCGCCGCGCATCGGGGGCCCGATCGACCTCGAGGTCGATCTGCTGCGTCCGCACATGACCGAACGCGCCGCGCTGATTCCAGGCGTCGAGTTGCGGGGGCCGCTGACCCTCGGAATGCGCACTGCGGACCTTCCCGCGGCCTACGAGATGATCGACATCTTCGCCGTGCTCGCCGCCGCCGGCTGACGAGGCGCCGCCTTCACCTTCCCGTCGGCGCTCGTACCGACTGGCCGGGGCTACTTGCCCCGCGCAGTCGGATGGCAGACCGCCGACGGTCCCGAATAGGTCGGTGACTCGAGCAGGGTCACCGTGTTCTGCGTGAAGATCACCCGGTAGCCCGCCGCGAGCGCCTGCGACAAGATCAACTTGGGTGCGGGACCGTCGTTGCCGCCCACGGTCGGGAAGAGCGTGTCGATGGCGACGAAGTCGGCGTGGGTGAATCGCGAATCGGCCAGCGCCGTGTAGTTGCGGCTGGTCAGGCGCGGCGCGAGGTGGTCGTCGACCGCCACGCAGGTGTCGGCCGGGAATGCGGGCGATGACGGCGCGCTGCGCGGCCGTGTGCGATGTCGTGCGCCAAGCCGCTCCGGTGACCATCCGGCGGATGTCGGACGGCGCGGTGTGCCCGAACGCGGCCAGCCAGACCGGGACGATCACCAGCCAGCTCAGCAGCACCCGCGACGACCACCGCCGGCGCGAACACGCCCAGCCGCTGGGCTCCGTCGACCATCGCCAGCACGAGGACGAGCCAGGGCAGTGCGCTGTAGTGGTAGTGCGTCGTCCACAACTCGGGCCGGTAGTTGAAGTAGTTCTCGGCCAGCAGGGGCAGTGCCAGCCAGGCGTAACGCGAGCGCAGCGGCAACAGCAACAGCGGGACGAACAGGTAGGCCAGCGTCTCGGCCTTCACGTGCGGGGTGAAGAAGACGCGCACGGCGTGCCACGGGTGCGTGACGATGTCGCGCAGGGCCGACGGCAGGTTCGGCCCGAGCTCGGTGTACTGCCAGTAGGAGAACTGCTTCGTCGGCGCGAAGTGCGGGATCACGACCGCCGTCACGACTTCGTACGCGACCGCGCCGGCGACGATCATGACCAGCCCCGGCCCCGCGCCGCGCCACGTCCGCCGAGTGCCCGCGGCGCGGGGTCAGTGCCCGGATCGCGCCGAGCACGACCAGCACGATCCCCATGTCCTCGCGGACGAGCAGCAGCAGAAAGGCGCAGATCAGCAGCGTGCGGTCGGCCCGCCGGTCGAGCGCGTCGACGGCCAGGGCGAGCAACGGGACCGCGAAGGCGATCTCGTGGAAGTCGAAGTCGATCATCGACTGGAACGCCCACCCGACGCCGTAGGCGGCGGCGATGATCAAGGCCGCGCCGGCACCCACCCGGCGCCGGGTGAAGCGGTAGACGACCGGGATCGACGCGGCGAGCAACAGCGGCCTGGACGACCAGCAGGACGACCGGGCTGTCCCAGATCCAGTAGAGCGGTGCAATGACCGCGATGATCGGGTGGAAGTGATCGCCGAGAACGTCGTAGCCGGGACCTTTCAGCGGGACGACCGGCGCCTGGAAGTGCGAGTACGCCCGAACGGCCTGATCGAAGATGCCGAGGTCGTAGCCGGAGGACAGGTAGGTGCTCCAGCGGCTGATCGAGTAGACGGCGTAGAAGGCGAAGAAGACGAGCGTCAGCGCGAGGACGCCCCAGCGCTCGCGGCGGGCGGGCGGGTGCGGTGGGGTATCAGGCGACACGGTGGGCCGCGTCGTCAGCCGACGCGGTCGGGAAGGCCAGCCCGAGCGGGCTCCTCCGGGGTGTCGTCCTGCCCGGTCTGGTGCAGTACCCGGGAGCACGCGATCCAGGTCAGCCGCACGAGCAGCCCGTTGCGCAGCGCCAGCACGAGCATCGTCGGGATCGAGAACTCGTTGCCGTTGGTCAGGTTGTTGTACGTGAGCGGGAAGACGATCTGGGTCAGCACGCAGATGATCAGCAGCAGGCGGGCGGCCCGACGCACCTCGGTGTCGTTGGGCCAGCGGGCGAGCAGGGCGGCGAGCGGGCCACCGAGCCAGAGGATGTACTGCGGGCTGAGCGTCTTGTTGGTGATCGTCACGACGGCCGCGGTGGCAAGGAACAGCCAGCGACACGGTCTCGGCCGACACCGAGGGCAACTGCCGGGCGCGGTACCAGAGCCACGCCAGCAGGCCCGAGTCCGAGGACGGTGAGCACGGTCGAAACAGTGATCATGGTGTGCACGCCGGGACCGAAGATCTCGTAGGCCTTGTAGTCGCTGACCCGGATGTCCCAGGTGCCCCTGGGATGAACGGCGCGCGCCAGCATCAGCGGCGTGGCGACGACCGACTCGATCTGCAGACCGCGGCCGGCCTGCCAGTGCAGCGGCGAGAGCAGCCGGTGTACCCCGCCGACGGCCAGGCTGATCGCGGCGATCGCCCCGCCGGTGAACACGAAGCCCTTGAGCACCGGTCGCCGGTCGAGGCGGCGCAGCAGGAAGCTGGGCAGCATCAACGCCGGCCACAGCTTCAGCGCCGCCCCGACGGCGGTGAGCGCGCCCGACCACGCCGGGCGCCGGGCGGCGGCGAGCACGGCAGCGCCGGCCAGCATGGCCGGCACCAGATCGAAACGGAAGTAGGCCATCGGGCCGATGGCGGGTACGAACCACAGCCAGAACCGGACGGCCTCGGTGCGTCTTCGGGCCCCGACCCGCCAGAGCGTCCAGGTGAAGACGGCGTCGACGGCCAGCATCGACACGACGAACAGAGCGGCGAAGGCCAGCGGGTTGAAGATCGACAACAGGTACTGCGGCAGCATGATCGCGAGCACCGGCAGCGGGTACTCCTGCAGCACCTGGTGGATCGAGCCGCCGTGGAACAGCTCGTGCAGGCTGCGCGCGTAGTAGCTGACGTCACCGGTGACGGCCTGATTCGGGAGTCACCAGCAGCGCCAGGGCGATTGCCCGGCTGGCCAGCCAGCTCAGCACGACCGCGCGAGTGCCGTCGCCGCGCAGTTCGGAGGGCAGACCGGATGACCGAGGGACGGGGCGCGACGGCCGCGGCCGGACTCGAGCTCAGGCGCTGGTTCGAGCGTTTCCAGCTCAGCGGCAGACGGAGGCAGTTCCGTCGTCGCCATGCGCATCCCCTCGCCAGAGGTCGTGAATTTCGAGATTAGTCCTGTCAAGGTTCTCTAACGCTGTGTTGAATGGTCAAATCCCGTCCAGCGATTTCACTGGATCCGGCTGGGAGCCGGCTAAGACGAATCGCTCAGGTCGGCCATCGACCCGTGAATCCGGTCTCAGCGCGGTGTCGCCCGCGTCGCCAGAGGCCTAATGTCCAGTATCGAATCCTGATCGCACATCACCCGAGAACGGACTGACCAGCGTGGATCTGTTCGAGTACCAAGCCAAGGAACTGTTCAAGGAATACGGCGTCCCGGTGAGTCTGGGTGAGACGACCGACACACCCCAGACGGCTGAGGAGATCGCGGCGCGCATCGGCGGTGTCACCGTCGTCAAGGCGCAGGTCAAGATCGGTGGACGCGGCAAGGCCGGCGGCGTGAAGGTCGCCAAGACCCCCGCCGACGCCAAGGCCAACGCCGAACAGATCCTCGGCATGGACATCAAGGGCCTGACCGTCCACCAGGTCCTGATCGATCCGGGCGCGGACATCAAGCAGGAGTACTACGTCTCCTACCTGCTCGACCGCACCAACCGCACGTTCCTGGCGATGGCGTCCTACGAGGGCGGCATGGAGATCGAGCAGCTCGCGGTCGAGCGGCCCGAGGCGCTGGGCAAGGTCGCCGTCGACGTCGTCGAGGGCGTGGGGACCGAGAAGGCCCGCGAGATCGTCGCACGCCGGTCGCTTCCCGGACGAGATCGCCGACCAGGTCGCCGACATCCTCATCAAGCTCTGGGACGTGTTCACCGGCGCCGACGCGACGTTGGTCGAGATCAACCCGCTCGCGCGAGTCGGGGACGGGTCGATCGTCGCCCTCGACGGCAAGGTGACGCTGGACGACAACGCCAACTTCCGCCAGCCGCGCAATGCCGGTCTCGAGGACGTCGCCTCGACCGACCCGCTGGAGCAGAAGGCCAAGGAGAAGCACCTCAACTACGTCAAGCTCGACGGCGAGGTCGGCATCATCGGCAACGGCGCGGGCCTGGTCATGTCGACGCTGGACGTCGTCGCGTACGCCGGCGAGAAGCACGGCGGCGTGAAGCCGGCCAACTTCCTCGACATCGGTGGCGGCGCGTCGGCCGAGGTCATGGCCAACGGCCTCGACATCATCCTCAACGATCCGGACGTCCGGTCGGTCTTCGTCAACGTCTTCGGCGGCATCACCGCCTGCGACGCGGTGGCCAACGGCATCGTCGGCGCGCTCGACCTGCTGGGCGACGAGGCGACCAAGCCGCTCGTCGTCCGCCTCGACGGCAACAACGTCATCGAGGGACGCCGGATCCTGAACGAGAGGGCGCACCCGCTGGTGACGCTCGTCGACACAATGGACGCCGCGGCCGACAAGGCCGCCGAACTCGCGAACGCAGGGAAGTGAACTAGATGGCTATTTTTCTCGACGAGAACTCCAAGATCATCGTCCAGGGCATCACCGGCGGTGAGGGCACCAAGCACACCAAGCGGATGCTCGCGTCCGGTGCTCAGGTCGTCGGCGGCGTCAACGCGCGCAAGGCCGGAACCAAGGTCGACTTCGACGGCACGGTGCTTCCCGTCTTCGGCAGCGTCAGTGAGGCGATGGCCGAGACCGGCGCGAACGTGACGGTCGGTTTCGTCCCGCCGCCGTTCACGAAGGACTCGGTGATCGAGGCGATCGACGCCGCCATCCCGCTGGCGATCGTCATCACCGAGGGCGTTCCGGTGCACGACACCGCGGCGTTCTGGTCGCACGCGCGCGGCAGTCAGACGCGCATCATCGGGCCCAACTGCCCGGGCGTGATCAGCCCCGGCAAGTCGAACGCCGGCATCATCCCGGCCGACATCACCCAGGCCGGACGGGTCGGCCTCGTGTCGAAGTCGGGCACGCTGACCTATCAGATGATGTACGAGCTGCGCGATCTCGGCTTCTCGACGGCGGTCGGCATCGGCGGTGACCCGATCATCGGCACGACGCACATCGACTGCCTCGAGGCCTTCGAGGCCGACCCCGAGACCGAGGCGATCGTGATGATCGGCGAGATCGGCGGCGACGCCGAGGAGCGCGCGGCGGCGTTCATCAAGGCGCACGTCACCAAGCCGGTGGTCGGTTACGTCGCCGGTTTCACCGCTCCGGAGGGCAAGACGATGGGCCACGCCGGCGCGATCGTGTCCGGTGGCGCCGGCACCGCGCAGGGCAAGAAGGAAGCGCTCGAGGCCGCCGGCGTCCGCGTCGGCAAGACGCCCAGCGAGACCGCCCGCCTGTTGCGCGAGGTGCTCAGCTAGCGCTGCTCGCACCGTGCCCCTCTCCGAACCGGAATTCGCAGCGATTTCTGGTTCGTAGGGGGGCAAAGTGCTCTTCCGGATCGACAGAAACGCAGCGACGCGCCGGTATCAGATATGCCTGATCGCGTTCCTTGTGGCCGGTAGTACCGATAGCTTGGTTCGCGCAGGCCCATCCGGGGCGTCACCGCATAGGAGTTCGCTATGACTTACCAGCCACCGCCTCCTCCGCCGGGGGAGCCCCCCTACGGAGCGCAGCCGCCGCCGCCCGGTGGCTATGGCGCTCCGCCGCCGCCTCCGCCCCCGCCGCCCCCGCCGTCGAGTCCGCCTCCGCCACCACCCGCTCAGCCGGGCTACGGAACGGCTCCCGGTTACAGCGCGCCGCCGCCGCCCGGTGCCTACCCGCCGCCCCCGCCGACCGGCGCCTACGACCAGCCCGCCTACGGTCAGCCGACCGGTTACGGGCAGCCGCCGGCCTCGCCGTACGGCGCGCCGCAATACGGGGCCCCCGCGCCGGGCGCCGGGTTCAACCCGGCCAGCGTGAACCCGATGGACTGGGCGATCATGGGCCTGGGCTTCCTGACGTTCATCTTCTCGTTCTTCAGCTACTACACCGTCAAGGTCGTCGTTCCAGGGGTTCAGCCAGTCCGGGCACGAGAACGCGTGGCACGGCTTCTTCGGCTGGTTCGCGGCGTTCCTGGCGCTGCTGGCCGGCGCCACGGTTGCGGTCGAACTGTTCCTGCCGCAGATGAAGCTGCCGCTCCCGGTTCGTCTCGTCGCGGTCGGGCTGTCGGTCGTGGCCCTGCTGTCGGTGCTTCTCGCCCTGGTCGTGTTCCCGGGACTGAGCGGCGACCTGTCGGGAGTCGGCATCCACAAGGGACGCGGCTTCGGCTACTGGATCGACTTGATCTTCATCATCGCCCTCGTCGTGCTGACCGTCCTGCGACTCAAGGCGACCGGCGGCAAGCTGCCCTGGGAGAAGGGCGACAGCGGCCCAGGTACGCCGCCTCCGCCCGGGCCTGGTTACGGTCCGCCCGCCGGCGGTTACGGCCCGCCGCAGTAAGAACCAGTAAGCACCAGTAAGCCAGGATCGCGACGATCATGCTGGCGCGTGGCCATCACCGCGCACCAGCATGATCGTCGGCCCGGCGCGCCTGGATCGCGCGACGGCGTTCGGTTTGCGACGCTGAGCCCATGCCTCGCCGACGACCGCCGCACGATCTGGTGGGTGGCCGTACGCAGTGGTTCGAGCGCCGCTCTGGCCGGGCTGGCCGCGGCGCTCGTCGTGGTGGTCGTCTGCTGGCTGCCCGATGCCGGGGTCTCGGGCAAGCCGACGTCGGCGATCAAGGCGGGCATCATCGCATTTCTCGCGGCCCACGGAGGCGGTCTGACGCTCAACGGCGTCGGCGTGGGCTTCACACCCCTCGTCATGACCGTGGCCGTCGGCGTCATCGCGTGGCGCGCCGGCCGCACGCTCGCCGAATCGGCGGCCGGCCGCGACGAGCTGCCGGCGCCGGGTGACCTGCTGCGCGTACTCGGTACGCAGACCGCCGCCTATGTCGTCTGCTGCGCGGTGCTCGTTCCGCTGGCCCGGCTGGGGACGACCCACGTGTCGTTCGCGGCCACGATCTTCGCCGCGATCGTCTTGTTCGGTCTGGTGTCGGGCACGTCGTTCGCGATGGGTACCCCGCTGGGCGACGAGATGGTGGCTCGCGTACCCGTGATACTCCGGCGCGCGGTCAGCGCCTGCGCGGGTCCGCTGACGATCTACGTCTTCGCCGGCACGTTGCTCACCTTCGGCTCGCTCGTCCTGCACGCCGGTCGGGTCATGAACCTGTCCCGTCAAGTCGGCGGCGGGCTGTCCGGGTTCCCGATCCTGGTGCTGGGCGTCGTCTGCGCGCCCAACGCCGTGTTCGCGGGTTCGGCCTACCTCGCCGGCCCCGGGTTCGCCGTCGGGCGCGGCACGTCGGTCGACGCGTTCTCGACGAGCCACGGTGTGCTGCCCGCATTTCCCCTGCTGGGTGCCGTGCCCGACGGTCACGGCGCCGGCCCGCTCGTGCTGGCGCTCATGGCGATCACCGCCCTGGCCGTCGGGGTCGCCGCGGCCGTGGCGGTGCGTCGATCCGGGGCCCGTGGTCTGCGGTGAGTGGTGCGCGGGGATCGCGGCGACTGCAGGCACTACCGGCGTCGCGATGGCCGTCCTGGCGTGGTTGGCCGGCGGCTCGGCCGGTCCGGGACGGCTGCAGGTGGTCGGCGCCTCGTCGTGGCAGGTCGGTCTGGCCACCGCCGTGGTGGTCGCCGTGGTGGGTGAGTTGGTCGTGCTGGCCTACTGGGGTTGGCTCTGGCTCTCGGATCGGACGGCCGCGGCGGCGAAGCCGGTCGAGCCAGAACTGGCCAGCACCGGAGCTGAGCGCGCGGCGTCTGAGCCCGACGGCAGTCGGTAGGGTCGGGCGCGTGCCGCCCCGCCTCGTCGTCCTCGCCTCCGGCAGTGGCAGCACACTCCAGGCGCTGCTCGACGCCCGACTGCCTGTCGTCGCGGCCGGCACCGACGTTCCCGGGTGCTACGCGATGCAGCGGGCGACGGACGCCGGAGTCCCCGTCTTCGCCGTGCCGCTTCGCCGACTACTCCGACCGGGCCGCCTGGAACGAGGCGCTCGCGAACCGTCTCGAGTCCTACCGCCCGGACATCGTGGTGCTGGCCGGTTTCATGAAGATCCTCGCGCCGTCGGTCGTCCGGCGGTTCAAGATCGTCAACACCCACCCGGCGCTGCTGCCTGCCTTCCCCGGAGGGCACGCGGTCCGCGACGCACTCGCCGCCGGGGCGAGGTCGACGGGCGTCACCGTGCACTGGGTGGACGAGGGTGTCGACACCGGCCCGATCATCACCCAGCAATCCGTGCCCATCGAGGTCGGGGATGATGAGGACCTCATTGCGCGAGCGCATCCAGGCCGTCGAGAAACCCCTGTACGTCGAGGCAATCCGTCAACTCTGTGAGGAACTGAAGCCGTGAGCCGAATCCCCGTCCGCCGCGCCCTGATCAGCGTCTACGACAAGACCGGCCTGCCCGAGCTGGCCGTGGGGCTGCACGAGGCCGGCGTCGAGATCGTCTCGACCGGCTCGACCGCCGCGCACATCCGCGAGGCTCGGCGTCCCCGTCACAGCGGTCGACGAGGTCACCGGTTTTCCCGAGATCCTCGGCGGTCGGGTGAAGACGCTGCACCCGAACGTGCACGCCGGCCTGCTGGCCGACCAGAACGACCCTTCCCACGTCGCCACCGTCGACGAACTCGGCATCGAGACGTTCCAGCTCGTGGTCGTGAACCTGTACCCGTTCCGCGAGACGGTCGCCTCGGGAGCCGAGCCGCCCGAGGTGATCGAGCAGATCGACATCGGCGGCCCGGCCATGGTGCGGGCGAGCGCCAAGAACCACGGCTCGGTCGCGGTCGTCGTCGACCCGGCGCGGTACGGCGACGTGCTGGCTGCGGTCCGGGCCGGCGGCTTCGAGCTCGCCGAGCGGCAGCTGCTCTCGGCGGCCGCGTTCCGGCACACCGCGTCCTACGACATCGCGGTGGCCAGCTGGCTCGGCAGCGTCGTCGCGCCCGATGATCACGTCGGGGGAGTGTCCAGCGGCTTCCCGGGTTGGGTCGCGCAGTCCTTCGAGCGGGCGGCGGTGCTTCGTTACGGCGAGAACCCGCACCAGAAGGCGGCGCTGTACATCGTTCCGAGCGGCGAGGACGGCATCGCCCACGCCGATCAGCTCTCGGGCAAGGAGATGAGCTACAACAACTACGTCGACGGCGATGCCGCCTGGCGGGCCGCCTACGACTTCGCCGAGCCGTGCGTCGCGATCATCAAGCACGCCAATCCGTGCGGCATCGCGGTGGGTGCCGACATCGCCGACGCGCACCGCAAGGCGCATGACTGCGACCCGGTGAGCGCCTACGGCGGCGTGGTCGCCACCAACCGGCCGGTGAGCGTCGCGATGGCCGAGCAGTTGCGCAAGATCTTCACCGAGGTGGTGATCGCGCCGGGTTACGACGACGGCGTGCTCGAGGTCTGGGAGAAGAAGAAGGACCTTCGCATCCTGGTCGCCCAGCCGCGATCGGATCACGCGGTCGTCGAAACCCGACCGGTGTCGGGCGGTCTGCTCGTCCAGACCGCCGATCGCATCGACGCCCCGGGCGACGACCCCGCGCAGTGGACGCTCGCGACCGGTGAGCCGGCCGACGACGCCACGCTGGCCGACCTCGCGTTCGCCTGGCGGGCGATCCGCGCCGCCAAGTCGAACGCGATCCTGCTGGCCCACGACGGCGCCTCGGTCGGGATCGGCATGGGTCAGGTCAATCGGGTCGACTCGTGCCGACTGGCCATTGCGCGGGCCGGCGATCGCGCACCGGGCGCGGTGGCCGCGTCCGATGCCTACTTCCCGTTCGCCGACGGTGCTCAGCTGCTGATCGACGCCGGCGTGCGCGCCATCGTCCAGCCGGGTGGGTCGATCCACGACGACGAGACGATCGCGGCCGCCCAGGCGGCAGGGGTCACCATGTATTTCACCGGAACCCGCCACTTCGCGCACTGACGCGAGCCCTGGCCGGTTTCGTCGGTTTGGACGAGGATCTGATAGCGTTCCGCCGCTTGTAATTTCTTTGTGTGGAGGGAACCATGTCTAGTTTGTCGACCCCTGAGACCGGCCCGCCCCGTCCGTGGGCCTGGTCGTTGCTCGTGTTCACAACGCTGGGCCTCGTCGCCCTGCTGCTCCCGTGGTTCCGTCCCACGATCGACGGCCACGCCGTCGCGGGCGAGGCGACCACTCACTCGTGGAACGGCCTGCTCTTCTTTCTCGCCCCGTTGCTGATGATCTACGCGGTGCTCCGGGCCTTCCGGCCGTCCAGCCGTACTTCGGCAGCGGGTACGAACGCCCTGGTGATCGCGGCCGGGGCGCTGTCGTTGATCATCGCGCTCGTCAACTGGCTGCGGGTTCCGACGGACTACGCCGACTGGCCCGCCGCCCAGGCCTACGCCCGCGGCGCCGGGCAGTCGCTCGGCCGCGGCCCGCTGATCGGCTTCTGGTTGACGATCGCCGTGGGCGCGCTGTTCGTCGGGTCCGGAACCTATGCCGTCATACGGACGGCGACCACCGGCGCGGACGAGCCGGCGGACGCCGCCGGCGTCGGGCGGAGCCCGTCGCCCATCGAGCCGATCCCCGATCTCGAGCTCTACGCACCTCCTCGTCGTGAGGGTGGGGGCCGACACTCGGCGTAGGCGTTCGCGCGCGGCTGGCAGGATGGTTCGACGTGACGGCGACCATCCTGGACGGCAAGGCCACTCTCGCATCGATCAAGCTCGAGCTGACCGATCGGATCGCGGCGCTACGGGCTCAGGGCGCGGTGCCCGGGCTCGGCACGGTGCTGGTCGGCGACGACCCGGCGAGTGCCTGGTACGTGGGCGCGAAGCACCGCGACTGCGCCGAGGTCGGCATCGCCAGCATCCGTCGTGAGTTGCCCGCCGACGCGTCGCAGGCCGATGTCGAGGCGGTGATCGACGAGCTGAACGCCGACCCGTCATGCACCGGCTACATCGTCCAGCTGCCGCTGCCGCGCGGCCTGGACGAGTTCGCGGTGCTCTCGCGCGTCGACCCGGACAAGGACGTCGACGGCCTGCACCCGATGAATCTCGGCAAGCTCGTCCTGAACGAACCGGCGCCGATTCCGTGCACGCCGTACGGGATCATCGAACTGCTGCGGCGCTACGACGTGCCGATCGCGGGGGCCGACGTCACGGTCGTCGGCCGGGGCATCACCGTCGGGCGGCCGATGGGTCTGCTGCTGACCCGGCGCAGTGAGAACGCCACCGTCACCTTGTGCCACACCGGTACGCGCGATCTCGCCGCGCACGTCGCGGGTGCCGACATCGTGATCGCGGCCGCGGGCGCTCCTGGACTGATCACCGCCGCGATGATCAAGCCCGGCGCGGCCGTGCTGGATGTCGGGGTGAGCCGGGTCGACGGGAAGATCGCCGGTGACGTCGCGGCGGACGTGGCCGACGTGGCCGGTTTCGTCGCACCGAATCCTGGGGGAGTGGGCCCGATGACGCGCGCGATGCTGTTGACCAATGTCGTCGAGGCTGCCGAGCGCGCCGCGTCAACTGCTCGCTGATGTCGGCCGCCCGCGCGATCCGCCACGAGCTGCCGTTCATCGCGGTCGTGGCGCTGATCGGGGCGGGCCTGCTGCTCTTGTCGATCGCGTCCGATCACTGGCTACGCGGAGTGCTGCTCATGGCCGGCGGCTTCGCCCTGGGAGCGGTGCTGCGCCTGGTCCTGCCCGACGACCGCGCCGGACTGCTGGCGGTCCGGCGCCGTTCGTTCGATTTCCTCTGCTTCGCCACGATCAGCGTGCTCGCCGTCATATTCGCGGTACTGCTTCCTCGGGCATGATCGGGTGAGGACTAGCGTCGCTGGCTGGATCACCGACCTGACCGCACAGACCTGACAGCACTGGACCCACAAGACTCGATGAGGAGAACGACATGTCAGCACCGACCCGTCACGGCAAGGTCACCGTCGTAGGCGCCGGCTTCTACGGTTCGACGACCGCGCAGCGGCTGGCCGAGTACGACGTGTTCGAGACGGTCGTGCTCACCGACATCGTCGACGGCAAACCCGAGGGCCTGGCGCTCGACCTCAACCAGTCCCGTCCGATCGAGGGCTTCGAGACCACCGTGGTCGGCGCGACCACCACGCCGGACGGGGCGGGCTACGACGCGACCGCCGGCTCGGACGTCGTGGTGATCACGGCCGGCCTGCCCCGCAAGCCCGGCATGAGCCGCATGGACCTGCTCGAGGTCAACGCGGGCATCGTCCGCAACGTCGCCGAGAACATCGCCAAGCACTCGCCCGAAGCCGTGATCATCATCGTGTCCAACCCACTGGACGAGATGACAGCGCTGGCCCAGCTCGCGTCGAACTTCCCCAAGAACCGCGTCTTCGGCCAGGCCGGTGTCCTGGACACCGCGCGTTTCACCAACAACGTGGCGACCGAACTCGGCGTGCCCGTCGGCTCGGTCACGACGCTGACCCTGGGCTCGCACGGCGACACGATGGTGCCCGTCCCGTCGGCCTGCTTCGTCGACGGCAAGCCGCTGGCCGACGTCATGCCGGCCGAGAAGATCGAAGAACTCGTCACCCGCACCCGCAACGGCGGGGCCGAGGTCGTCGCGCTGCTCAAGACCGGCTCGGCCTACTACGCGCCGTCGGCCGCGGCGGCCCGGATGGCCCGCGCCGTCATCACCGATTCGGGCGAAACGATCCCGGTCTGCGCGTGGGTCGACGGCGAGTACGGCATCAGCGGGGTCTACCTGGGCGTCGAAGCCGAGATCGGCGCGAGCGGCGTGAAGAAGATCGTCGAGCGCGACCTGACCGCGACCGAGCTCGCCGGGCTCAGGGACGCGGCGGAGGCGGTGCGCTCCAAGCAGGCCGACGTGTCGAACCTGTAGCGCCGACAACCGGCAGAGCAGGCGGCTAGTCGGTCCTGGCTGCGACCAGACGCAGCGCGGCGACCACATAACGTTCGACCAGCCCCTCGGTGCTCGTCGCGTTCGGGCTGAACCACTCGCTGGTGCGGCTGCAGATGTCGAGCACCATCGTCGCCTGGCCCGCCGGCGAGAGGCCGCCGATCAGCTCGAACGCGCCCTCGGTCGCGCCGGCCTGCAGGATCGCGATGAGCGATTCCCGGAGTCGGTCGCGGCGGTCGTTGATCTCGGCCAGTTGCGGCTCGGGCAGATGGACGTACTCGCGATGAGCCAACTGGGCGAAGGCCGGAAAGCGCAGGTGCAGCGACGTGTACGCGCGCACATATGCGATCAACCGGCGCCGCGGATCGTCGCCGGCCGCGCCGACGGCCGCCGCGATCTCGCTCTCGGTCCGCCCGTAGCCGCTGCGGACGAGCACGTAGAGCACCTCGTCGCGCGAGGCGAAGTGGTTGTACAGGGCGCCCGGAGTCAGGCCGCAGGCCTTGGTGAGGTCACGCACCGAGGTCGAGGCCGCGCCGTCGCGATAGAACAGCGTCGCGGCCGCGGCCAGGATGCGTCGGGCAGCGTAGGACATCTCCGCGATGTCCGGGTAGGCCGCGAAGTCGGCTAGGAACTTCTGGGAGCGTTGGGTCAGCTCGTCCGTCTGGTGAGTCATCCCTTCCTAGTTTTGCGGTCTTTCACCGCGGCGACAACGGGCAGCCGGGCTTGTAAGTATCTGTTCATAGCTGGCGGTTGTTGACGCAAGGACCCGGGAGGTCCAGAGTTCACTCGATGTGAGTTGGACCACTCTGAAGGGACCGTCATTGTGACCGACACACTCGAGGCGCCGGATCGACCTGAGCCGGTCACGCCACGTTCGGCGCTCAGCCGGTTGTGGGATCGAGAGCTGGACCGGTACCCGAGCACCGGCCCCCGCCTGGTGAGCCTGGCCATCGTGGTCCTGACGACGGTCGATCCTCTACTACCAGTTCTATCTCGCCGGTGCGCTCGCCGCGGGCACCGCGGGGAAGAACGGCATCATCCCTGACCTGCACATGAGCTTCGTCTACTACGTCAACATCAGCGTCATCGGCTACGTCCTCGGAGCTGTCGCCTCGTTCGCGGCCGGGCTCGCGGATCGGTACGGGCGCGCGAACATCGTCACGTTCGGTCTGCTCATCACCGGCCTGCTCTGCCTGATCGGCATCCCCAACGCGCACAGCAAGCTGGCGTTCGGGATCCTCTTCGTGGCCATCGGGGCCGTCGAGGGCGTGATCCTGGTCGCCACGCCGGCCCTGATCCGGGACTTCAGCCCGCAGCTCGGCCGGGCGTCGGCCATGGGCTTCTGGACGCTCGGACCGGTGTTGGGCAGCCTGGTCGTCAGCATCATCATCAGCAACTCCAGCCTGACGACGCCGTGGCGCGACCAGTACGCCGTCTGCGGGGTCGTGGGTCTCGTGGTGTTCGCGATCGCACTCGTCGGGTTGCGCGAGCTTGCGCCCTCGTTGCGCGATCAGTTGATGGTGAGCAGCCGCGACCGCGCCCTGATCGAAGCCCGGGCGAAGGGCATCGACGTCGAGGCCAGCCTCAAGAGCCCGTTCCGGCAGATGCTCAAGCTCGACATCGTCGGGTCGGCGTTCGCGATCAGTGTCTTCCTGATCATCTACTACCTGGCCGTCGGATTCTTCCCCGTCTTCTTCCAGACGGTCTTCGGCTACAGCCAGACGAAGGCGAACGGACTCGGCAACTGGTTCTGGGCGTTCGACGCCGGCGGTCTGCTCGTGATCGGCTTCATCTCCGACCTCGTCCGGGTCCGCAAGCCGTTCATGCTGGTCGGGGCGGTCGGCGCAATCGTGTTCACCTCGATCTTCGCGACCAAGGCCACCGACGCGCACACGTCCTACTCGACGTTCGTCGTCCTGCTGTCGTTGATCGCGATCTCGCTGGGCGTGGCCTACGCACCGTGGATGGCCAGCTTCACCGAGACGGTCGAGCGCCGCAATCCCGCGCTCACCGCGACGGGTCTGGCCGTGTGGGGCCTGGTGATCCGCATCGTGATCGCCGTGTCGGTCTTCTTCGTGCCGCACGTCGTCAACACCGTGACGCCGCTCGTCGACAAGGGCGGGATCGTGACTCAGATGGCAGCTGGCCAGGACCCGTCGCTGAACGCGACCGAGAACGCCACGGTCAAGGCCGTCGCCGCGGACGCGACCATCGTGCCGAAGGTGCAGGCAGCGGCCACCAAGTACCAGACTCAGCTGGCCACCGCGGCCAAGATCGATCCGGCCACGCAGGCGGCGCTGACGGCGAACCCGAACGACCAGGCCAGCCAGATCAAGGCGCTGAGCGAGATCTCCGGCGTCAGCGCGACCGACGTCACCACCGTGGTCACCGTCTCGGCCGCGCACGCGAAGGGCATCGCCGCCGGCGAGGCGCTGGATTCGGCAACGGCGGCCGCGCTGCTGGCCAACCCCACCGATCCCACGGTCGGCGCCAAGGCGGTGGGCGAGGTGGTGACCAAGCTGGGCGTGACTCCGGCTGACGCCCAGGCCGCGCTCCAGGACCTGGCGTCGGTGCCGGTGCCGCAACTGCTCGTCGTCCAGGCGAGCGGGCCGAAGGTGTCCGCGGCCGTCACCGATCTGACCGCGCTGGCTTCGGCCGAGCAGAGCGATCCGACGTCGTTCGCGCTGCTGAGCAAGTACGGCACGTCGCTTCAGGACACCAAGGTCGTCAGCGCGTTGACCTACCTGCAGAAAGAGGCGCCGACGGTGCAGAAGGCGGCCAAGGACTCCCCGAAGCAGTGGCGCACGTACTTCTGGATCGCGGTGGGCGGCCAGGTCGTCTTCATCCCGCTGATCTTCGTGATGGCCGGGTTCTGGGACCCACGCAAGGCCCGGCGCAAGGAGCAGGAGCACGAGCAGTGGGTCGAGGCCGAGTTGGCCAAGCTCGCCCACTGACCAGACCAGACCAGACCAGATCGGATCAGATCAGATCCGATCGGATCTGGTCAGATCTGCCCCAGCACCGCCTGCCGCAACACATCGAGTCCGACCGAGCCGATGTCGAGGGCACCGCGGTGGAAGGTGGCGAGGTCGAAGGCGTCGCCCTGGTTGGCGCGGGCGTCCTCGCGCAACTGCAACCAGAGTCGTTCGCCGATCTTGTACGACGGCGCCTGCCCCGGCCAGCCGAGATAGCGCTCGAGCTCGAAGTGGCGCACCCCTTCGCTCATCGAGCAGTACGTGGCCAGGAACGCCCACGCCTTGTCCCAGGTCCACTCGCCGCCGCCCGCCTCGGCCGGCGCCGCGAACCCGCAGTGGAAGCCGATGTCGATCACGACCCGGGCCGCGCGCATGGCCTGACCGTCGAGCATGCCGAGGTACTCGCCGGGGTCGTCGAGGTAGCCCAGGTCGGCCATCAGCAGCTCGGCGTACAGCGCCCAGCCCTCGCCGTGTCCTGACACCCAGGACGCGAGTCGGCGCCATCGGTTGAGCAGCTCGCTGCGAAAGACGGTCTGGCCGATCTGCAGGTGGTGACCCGGAACGCCCTCGTGGTAGACGGTGGTCAGCTCGCGCCACGTCGAGAACTCGTTCTCGCCCTCGGGCACCGACCACCACATCCGGCCGGGACGGCTGAAATCCTCGGACGGGCCGGTGTAATAGATGATCCCGACCCCCGACGGAGCGATGCGGCACTCCAGCCGCCGCACCGGTTCAGGGATGTCGAAGTGCGTGCCCGACAGCGACGCCACCGCGGCATCGGACTTGGCCTGCATCCAGGCGACGAGTTCCTCGCGGCTGCCCAGCTTGCGACTCGGATCCTGGTCGAGGTGCGCCTTGGCCTGCTCGATCGTGGCCCCGGGGCGGATCCGCTCGGCCGTCGCCTGCATCTCCTCGGTGATCCGGGCCAACTCGTCCTGGCCCCACGCGTACGTCTCTTCCAGGTCGATGCTCGAGCCGAGGAACGACCGCGAGTGCAGCACGTACTCCTCGCGGCCGACGGCGTCCGCTTCTGGCGCCGACGCGAGCAGCTCGTCGCCCAGGACCTGCGCGAGCTCGCCGTAGGCCGTGCGCGCACTGTGCGCCGCCCGCTCGAGATCGGCCCGAACGGACGTGGGCAGATCGGCCGGCGCCGACTCGACCAGCTCGTCGAAGTAACCGCCCGGATCGGCCGCCTTGGCCGCCTGGGTGATGCCGGCGCGGACCTGGCGGGCCGGGCTGATCCGGCCCCGCCCGGCTGCCAGCCGCAGTGAGGCGAGATAGCCCGAGGTCGCCGCGGGAACCGCGGTCAATCGGCGCGCGATGATCGACCAGTCCTCGGCGGTGTCCTTGGCCATCAGGTCGAAGACATCGCGCAGTCCCTGGACGGGCGACTCGATGACGTTGAGGGACGACTCCTCGACTCCGGTGGCCCTCAGTTGCTCGGCCAGCTCCAGGTTCTCGCGGAGCGCCGCGACCGTCACCCGGTCGGTGACGTCGGCCGGCCGCGCGGCGTCCAGCGCGGCCAGCGTGCGCCGCCGCAGCAGCGAGCGCTCCTCGAAGCCGTCCGGTGAGAGGTCGGGAAGCTCGGTCTCGTGCCCGGCCACACCCCAGTAGGTGGCGATGACCGGATCCAGTGCGGCCGTCGCGTCCAGGTGGGAGTCCGCCAGACGGTCGACGTCGGTCTGATTTCGCGTCACGGTGTTTCGCGTCATGCTCCGACCCTAAGCCGCGAGACGTCGCAGCGACACGACCCGGCGACACGTTGTAGCGTTCAACCGGTGCTCGCCTTCGAACGCCACGGAGCCGGCGAACCCCTCGTGCTCGTTCACGGCATCGGGCATCGCCGCCAGGCCTGGTACCCCGTGCTCGACCAGTTGGCCGAGCAGCGTGAGGTGATCCTGGTCGATCTGCCGGGGCACGGCGCATCCGATCCGCTCGAGACCGGCGGCCGGCCGATCAGTGACGTCCTGAGCGGCGAGTTCAGGACATTCCTGGGTCAACAGGGCCTCGACCGGCCGCACGTCGCGGGCAACTCCCTCGGCGGGCGCATCGCGCTCGAAGCGGGCGCCCGGGGCGACGCACGCAGTGTCACCGCGCTCAGCCCGGCCGGGTTCTGGCGTTCGGATCTGGCCTTCGCCTACACGCAATCGCTGTTTCGCACGGTTGGCTCGCTGTCGGGCCGGCTGGGTCCCTCGGCGCCGCGGCTGGCGCGCAGCCGGGCCGGGCGGGCGGTCATGTTCGGCTGGATCACGTCCCATCCGGTCCGCATCGAGCCCGACCGCGCGCTCGGCGACTTCCAGGCGTTCAGCGCGTCCCTGCCCGCGTTGCGCGAGATCATCAGCCAGGCGACCCCGTTCGTCAGCTCGATCCCGGCGAATGTGCCGGTCACCATCGCGTGGGGCGGGCGGGACGTCGTGTTGCCGCCCTATCAGGCCACGGTGGCCGAGAAGGCGCTGCCCGGCGCGACCCACCTGCGGCTGCCCGGCTGCGGCCACGTCCCGATGTCGGACAACCCCGCCCTCGTCGCCGAGGTGCTGCTCGCCGGCAGCGCTCCGGTGCCCGGCTTCCCGTCGGAGCTGGCCTCCGCGTGACCGGCGCGCCCCTAGACTCGCTGAGGTGACGGACGGCGCGCGATCTTGACCGCAACCTGGGTGAACGTCCTCATCGTTCTGCTCTTGATCATCATCGAGGCGTTGTTCGTGGCGGCCGAGATCGCGATGGTCTCGTTGCGCGAAGGGCAGGTACGCGCCCTCGGCGAGAGTGGCCGCCGCGGCGGCGCGGCCGTGGCCCGGCTGGCCAGCGACCCCAACCGGTTCCTGGCGGCGGTGCAGATCGGTGTCACGTCGACCGCCCTGCTGTCCAGCGCCTACGGAGCGGTCACGCTCTCCGACGAGGCCAAGACCGCGCTCGAGCACCAGGGTATGAGTTCGGGACTGGCCGGTGCCATCGGCATCATCGGCGTCACGCTGGTGATCTCGTTCGTCACACTGGTCCTGGGCGAGCTCGCCCCCAAGCGGCTGGCGTTGCAACGCACCGAAGCGACGGCGACCCTCTTCGCCCCGCCGCTCAACCGGATCGCGTCGTTCTTCCGCCCGTTCATCTGGCTGCTGTCGAAGGCGACCAACGTCGTCGTACGCATCCTCGGCGGCGATCCGAGCGCGGGCCGCGAGGCGATCACCGAAGAAGAGTTGCGCGGCCTGGTCGCCAGCCACGAATCACTGACCAACGACGAGCGGCGCCTGATCGACGAGGTCTTCTCGGCCGGTGAACGTTCGGTCAGCGAGGTGATGCTGCCCCGTACGGACGTGATCTTCCTGGATGCGTCGTTGACGGTGAGCCGGGCGACCAAGATCGCCTCTGACTCGCCCCACTCGCGCTACCCGGTGATCGGCCAGAGCCAGGACGACGTCATCGGCTTCGTGCACATCCGCGACCTGGTCCTGAGCGACGTCGCCGACCGCGGCCGGACCGTCGGCCATCTCGTCCGCGACATCAAGCGCCTGCCCGGATCGAAGAACGTGCTGTCGGCGCTCTCGGAGATGCGCCGCGAGATGCATCACCTCGCCATCGTCGTCGACGAGTACGGCGGCACCGACGGCATCGTCACCCTCGAGGACCTGATCGAGGAGGTGATCGGCGACATCCGCGACGAGTACGACGCAAACAGCCCGGATTCGCGCCGGTTGGCCGGCGGCGAGATCGAGGTCGAAGGGCGCATCAACCTCGACGAACTCGACGAGCTGACGGCGCTGAAGCTGCCCGACGGGCCGTACGAGACAGTCGGGGGTTACCTGATGGCCGAGCTGGGCAGACTGCCTCAGGTGGGAGACGTGGTCGAGCACGAGGGATACCGCCTGGCCATCACGTCCGTCGACGGGCACCGAACCGCCCGCGTACGGGTCACGCCGCCGGTGCAGACAACCGGCGACGCTGAAGTGAACCAGGCCTGAACGGCATGCCAGAATCGACAACCGTGCCTGAACAGACCGTGCGCCCCCGCGTGCTCTCCGGTATCCAGCCGACGTCGGCGTCGTTCCACCTGGGCAACTACGTCGGCGCGGTGAAGCAGTGGGTGCAATTGCAGGACTCTCACGAGGCCTTCTACTGCGTGGTCGACCTGCACGCCATCACGCTCGAACAGCCCGAGCCCGAGGAACTGCGCCAGCGCACGCGCGTCGCCACGGCGCAACTGCTCGCCGCCGGTCTCGACCCCGATCGGTGCACCCTGTTCGCCCAGAGCCACGTCCCCGCCCACACCCAGCTGTGCTGGGTTCTCGAATGCCTGACCGGCTATGGCGAGGCCAGCCGGATGACCCAGTTCAAGGACAAGTCCACCCGGTCGGGCGGCGAGCACTACAGCGTCGGGCTGCTGACGTACCCGATCCTGCAGGCGGCCGACATCCTGCTCTACCAGGCCGATCAGGTGCCGGTCGGTGAGGATCAGCGTCAGCATCTCGAACTGACCCGCAACCTGGCCCAGCGGTTCAACTCCCGCTACGGCGACACGTTCACGGTGCCCGGCGCCTTCATCCCGAAGGGCGCCGCGGCCAAGATCCTCGATCTGCAGGATCCCACCGCCAAGATGAGCAAGTCGCTCGCCGACGCCGGCACCATCAATCTGCGCGACGATCCCACGTTGATCGAACGCAAACTGAAGCGCGCGGTCACCGATGCCGAGACCGAGATCCGCTACGACCCCGAACACAAACCCGGTGTCTCGAACCTGCTCACGATCTACGCCGCGGTCACCGACGGGACGGTCGATCAGGCGGCGGAGCAGTTCGCCGGGCAGGGCTACGGCACCTTGAAGTCGGCGGTGGCCGAGGCCGTCGTCGAGTTCGCCGAACCGTTCGCCAAGCGCACCGCCGAGCTGCTCGACGACCCGGCCGAACTCGACCGCATCCTCGCCCGCGGGGCCGCGCGCGCCAACGAGGTCGCCAACGAGACTGTGCGAATCGCTTATGAACGCGTGGGATTCCTTCCGCCGCTGGTGGTTCGGTATGTCTGAGCGGATCACCGTGGGCGTCGTCATCCAGATTCCGCAACCACACGCCACGGTGCTCACGAACTGGCGGCACCGGGTCGGTGATCCGCTCGCGCACGAGATCCCGCCGCACGTCACGCTGCTGCCACCCACCGAACTCGACCGCCACGCGATCGACGACATCGACAAGCATCTGCGGGTCGCGGCGTCGAACTGTGCGCCGTTCACCATGCACCTAGCCGGGACGGGCACGTTCCGGCCGCTCTCGCCGGTCGTGTTCATCCAGGTCGCCCGCGGGCTCGCGGACTGCGAGGTGATCGAGACCGAGATCCGCCGCGGCCCGCTCGCGCGCGATCTCGAGTTCCCGTACCACCCGCACGTCACGGTGGCCCATCACGTCTCCGACGAGGCCCTCGACCTCGCCTATGACGGCCTGGCCGACTTCATCGCCCGCTTCCCGATCAAGACGTTCCAGCTGTTCGAGCTGACCGGCAACGAGGGCTGGGTCAAGTTCGCCGAATACGAGCTCGGCGCGCCGTGAGCCGGGTCGGCGACATCAAGGCGTCGGCCACCACCAGATGGAATGCCGCCCGCCTCGAGCACTACTGGCTCGATCACGTCGTCCGCGCCTGGGGTCGGTTCCAGGCCAACAACGCCGCGCAGTACGCGGCCGCAATCACGTACTTCAGCTTCTTGGCGCTGTTTCCCCTGCTTCTGCTGGCGGTGTCGGTGCTCGGCTTCGTCCTCGCCAGTGACAAGAGCCTCGAGGCGACGATCATCCACGACATCGTCAAGAACATTCCGGGGACGTTGGGCCAGGACTTGTCCAAGAGCCTGACCTCGGCGATCAACGCGCGCACCGGCGTCGGCATCATCGGGGTCGTCGGCGTGCTGCTCACCGGGCTCGGCTGGATCGGCAACCTGCGGCAGGCCATCAACGCCGTGTGGGGTCTCACGGCCAAGAAGCAGAACTTCGTGATGTCGAAGGTGTCGAACCTGCTCGTCCTGGCCGGTCTCGGTCTCGGCATCGTGATCTCACTCGGCTTGGCGACCGTCGGCACGGCGGTCACCGATCAGATCATCGACGCCCTCGACCTGGGGTCGGTGCCAGGCATCGCCTTCTTCATCAAGCTCGCCGCGATCGTCCTCGGTGTGCTCGGTGACATGCTGATCTTCGGCTGGTTGCTGATCCGGTTGCCGGGCGCCGAGGTGTCGCGGCGGGTGGCGCTGAAGACGGCGCTGCTGGCCGCGATCGGGTTCGAGATCCTCAAGGTCGTCGGCACGTACACGATCTCGAAGAGCGCCCACAGTCCGACGCTCGGGCCGTTCGCCGGGCTGTTGGCCGTGCTCATCTGGATCCAGCTCGTCGCGCGTTACCTGCTCTTCTGTGCCGCCTGGTCGGCCACGGGGACCCCGATCGCCAGTCCGGCGGCGAGCCTGCCACCGGTCACGCTGACGATCCCCGCGCCCGAGGCCGCACCACGAATCTCCCCGGCGGGCGTCGCGGTATCGATCTTCGGCGCCGGCACGGCGTTCGGTGTCGGTCTCGTCAGCTATCTGCGACGCGGACGGGATCGCTGACGGCGGCCGGGCGCCGTCGCCGGCGGATCAGCTCGAGGGTGGCCAGCACCGCGGCGAGGGCGAGAACGGCCACGACCGGCCAACCGAGTCCCGCTCGGCTCGCCGCAGTCGAGGACGACGCGGCCGACCTGGTCGTGATCGTTGCTGCCGTCGGCGTCGCGCTGGCTGCGGTCGGGCGGGCGACCACCGGCACGTCCAGCTGACCGACGGGTGCGGTGGTCGTCGGAAGCGAGTAGCCCCAGTCCAGTAACTGCGCGGCCTGGACGGACTGGTCGACCGGATACTTCTGGCCGCGCAGGAACACGACGCCCAGCCGCCGCCCGTTGCGATCGGCCGCGGCGAGATAGGTGTGCTGCGCGGCGTCGGTGAATCCGATCTTGGCCGCCAGCGCGCCGGGCACGTTGGTCAAGAAGTTGTCGGTCTGGTTGGTCAACGTCTGGGCGTCGAGCGACACGGTTCCGACGTGCTGCTCCGGCAGGGTCGCCGTGCGCTGCTGTTCGTAGGCCACCAGTCGCGGGTCGTCCATGGCGGCTCGAAGGATGATCGCCATGTCATACGCGCTCGTCAGCTGCTGCCAGCCGTCCAGGCCCGAGGGCGTCTGGGCGTAGGTGTCGTAGGCACCGAGGGCCAGTGCCTCGGTGTTCATGGCCGCCACCGTCTTGTCGACGCCGCCGTACGCCTCGGCCAGGGCGACCGCCGTGTCGTTGCCCGACACCAGCAACAACCCGCTCATCAGGTTGTCGATGGAGTACTGGCCGCCGGCGACCAGACCGGCGCAGGCGCACTCGGTATGGGCCGCCGTCGCGCTGACGGTCACCAGCTGCGACCCGGGCAGCGCGGGCAGGATCGTGACGGCCGTCAGCAACTTGAGGATGCTCGCCGGCTGATACCGACCGTGCACGTCGCGGCCGGCGATCACGGCGCCGGAGTCGAGATCCACGAGCGTCCAGGCCGCGGCGTCGATCGAGGCCGGGGGCGCCGCAACTCCGGGTGGCACGACCAGGCCGCGACTCTGTAGCTGCGCGCCGCCCACGTACTCGCCGCTCGGGCCGATGCCCCCGGCCGGTGGGTTGGGATCGGGAGCATCAGGGGACGCCCCGGACGAGGTCGGCAGCGGCGCCGGCGGCGGCACGTTCACCGCACCGGCGCCAGCGGAGTTGACGAGCGAGCAGCAGATGACCGCGACGATCGCCATCACTTTGGGTCCCGACCGGCGCACGACGTTCAGGTTAGGGCGACGAGGTGCCTCGGCCGGGCAGGCCGTCCGCGTGTCCGGCTGTCAGGCTGTCCGCCTATCAGGGCGACAGGAAATAGCCGGTGATGTCGACGATGACCTGGATGGTGCCGGCCGAGCCGTTGTACAGCGCGATCCGGCCATCAGCGCCGACCGGGACGACGGCGAGGTTGGCGACCGTGAGCCCGGCGGTGAAGTTGAGGTTCGACACACCGGGCATCGTGGTGCCGGCGGCGTAGGCCGTGAGGTACCCGGTGCCCTGCGGCTGGGTGACCGTGAGGTTGACGACGACGGCTTTCGCATTGCTCGGGATCGCGCCGCCGGTGACCGTCAACGCCATTGACGTTCCGGCGTTGACCGCAGTCGTGTTCCGAGTGTCGAGCAGCCGCGAGGGCGTCTCGGTGCCGAGGCCGCCGGCCACCGGCGCGCCGGCGAGGACGTAGCCGAAGACGTCGACGATGAACTGGGCGCTGCCGGTCGAGCCGTTGTACAGCTCGATTCCCCCGTCACTTCCGACCGGGACGACCGCGAGGTTGGCGACCGTGAGCCCGGCGGTGAAGTTGAGGTTCGACACACCGGGCATGCTGGTGCCGTCGGCGTACGCGGTGAGGTACCCGGCGCCCTGCGGCTGGGTCACCGTCAGATTCACGATGACGGCCGCGACATGACTCGGGGGCACGTCGTGGATCGCGGTCACCGGCAGGCTGATCGAGCCACCGGCCGAGACCGGCGTGGTGGCGCGCGTGTCCAGTAGGCGCGCTGGCGACACCGACCCCACCGTGCCGTTGGCGGACGCCGACCCGCCGACGATGTAGCCGGTGATGTCGACGATGAACTGGGCGGTGCCGCCCGAGCCGTTGTACAGCTCGATGCCCCCGTCGCCGCCGATCGGGACGACGGCGAGATTGGGGACCGTCTGCCCCGCTGAGAAGTTCAGGTTCGACACGTCGGGAAGCATCGAGCCGTCGGCGAATGCGGTCGCGAAGCCGGAGGTCTGCGGTTGGGTGACGGTGATATTGGCGACGACGGCGGAGACGCCCGAGTAGGGCAGGCCGAGCTTGCCCGTGATGCCCAGATGGACGTCGGCGCCCGCGCCCACTGCTGCGGCCGCGGCGCCTATACCCGAGCGGGTGTCGAGGACCCGAGACGGCGTCGCGATCGAGACGAAGCCCCCGGACGCCGCGGTCAGCGTCGTCGGCGCGAAGCCGCTGATGCCCTCCGGCGTGCCCAGACCGGACGGTCCGTCCCATCCGGTGCCCGCTGTGCACAGGATCGAGGGCGAGCACGAGGCGGTCGTGTCCGCTCCGCTCACGACATCGTTGAACGCACTCGGGTGCTCGTAGAGATAGGACGCCGGGTTGTCGTTCGTTCCGGGCGGCCCGGCCAGAGCGTAGATCCCGGCCACGAGGGGCGCCCCCGCGCTCGTCCCGCCGAAGACCGCCCAGCGCCCCTGGGTGTAGACCGCGACGCCGGTTTCTGGGTCACCGTCGATCGAGAGGTCGTTGTCGGCGCGGTTCGCGCACACCGAGTTCGGGATGATCGACTGCCAGGTCGGTTTGGTCTCGTCGATGGAGCATCCCGAGCTGGTGCCGTCCTGGGCCGGCGGATGCGGAGGGGCCGGGTTGAGCCAGACCGACTCCGTCCACCCGCGGGCGTTGGAGGCCTGATCGAGCGTCGTTCCGCCGACCGAGATCACGTCCGGGGACGACGCGGGGTAGCCGATGCCGTAACCGGTGTCGCCGGCTGAGGCGACGAACGCGATGCCCAGCTGACTGAAGTAGGCGCTGTCGAAGTAGGGCTCGTCACCGCCTTCGCCCGCGCCCCAGCTCATCGACACGTATTTGGCGCCGAGCGAGGTGGCCTCGCCCACGGCGGTGAACAGATTGTTGTCGTCAGCCGACGCCTCGACCAGCGTGATCGAGCAGAGGGGACAGGCGGCCGACACCATGTCGAGATCCAGTCCGGTTTCCTGCGCCCAGCTCGCGTTGGTCGCGGGCAGCGGCGTGGTCGCTCCCGACTGGTTGATCTGCTGGAAGCAACCGTTGTCCGTCGTGCAGGCCGACAGGCCGTAGGTCGAGCGGTAGGTCGCAAGGTCCGACTCGGCCGACGGGTCTCCGTAGGCGTCGATCACGTACACCCGCTGGCCGCTGCCCTTGGTCGAGGACGGCAGTTCATAGGCGGATTGGATGTCGGAGGGGCTGTAGCCCGAGGGCATCGCGCCGGCTGTCGCCGGTGCCTTGATGTCCGTGCGCCGGATCGACAGGCACGAGAAGTGGTGGGGCGCGGGCACGCGGGCGCAGTCGTAGGCGTAGTTGACGCTGGCGTCGGCCCGGGCCGTCGCGGTCACGGCGAACGAGGTCACCAGGCCGAACACCGCCAGCGCCGCCGCCACTGCGCGTCGCCGTGTCTGCATCGAAAGCCTTCCCGCCCTTTACCGTGTCGACACATCAGACCATCCGCAGCGGAGATCGCAAAGTGCATGGGTCACATCCACATGCGGATACTTGCGGAATGGTGATGTCCAAGCGCGTGTCCTGGTTCCTGATCGCCTTCGGCGTCTGGTCCTGGATCATCTGGCCGACGTTCCTGAAGAACATCTGGGCCGATCACCGTTCCTGGAACCACGGCATGACGGCGTTCTTCGGAGTCCACCTCGCGCTGACCGTTGCCTCGCTGATCCTCGGCACGGTCATCGCCGTCCTCGGCATCCGCGCCCTGTTCGCTTCCCGGACTGCGCATCCCCTCGACGATCATGCCGACGCGTCGTCATGACGACGGCTCGACATGATCGTCGGCTTGGGGTGGGTCAGACGCGGCGGAACAGCAGCGCGCGCTTGACCTCCGAGATCGCCTTGGTGATCTCGATCCCGCGCGGGCAGGCCTCGGTGCAGTTGAAGGTCGTGCGGCAGCGCCACACGCCTTCCCGATCGTTGAGGATCTCGAGCCGTTCCTCGGCGCCCTGGTCGCGGCTGTCGAAGATGAAGCGGTGCGCGTTCACGATCGCGGCCGGTCCGAAGTAAGAACCGTCGGTCCAGTACACCGGGCAGGACGTCGTGCAGGCCGCGCAGAGGATGCACTTGGTGGTGTCGTCGAAGCGGTCGCGGTCGCTCTGCGACTGGACGTGCTCGCGCGTCGGCTGGTTGCCGTAGGTGATCAGGAACGGCTTGATCGATCGGTAGGCCTCGAAGAACGGCTCCATGTCGACGACGAGGTCCTTCTCCAGCGGCAGACCCTTGATCGCCTCGATGGTGATCTCGTCGGGCATGTCGCGCACCAGCACCTTGCAGGCGAGCCGGTTCACGCCGTTGATGCGCATGGCGTCCGAACCGCAGACACCGTGCGCGCACGAGCGGCGGAAGGTGAGCGTCCCGTCCTGCTCCCACTTGATCGTGTGCAGCAGGTTCAGCACGCGGTCGGAGTTGAAGCCCTGGACGGTGAACGTCTGCCAGTACGGCTCCGGGGCGACTTCGGGGTTGTACCGGCGGATCTTCACATTGATGGTCCGCGGCGTGACCGCCTCGGCCGTGTGCGGAGTGGGAAGGGCCGATCCGGGTGTCTCAGCTACGGCGGTCATTAGTACTTACGCTCCATTGGCTCGTAGCGGGTTTGCACGACCGGCTTGTAGTCCAGCCGGATCTCGCCCTCGTCGGTGAGGTAGGCCATCGTGTGCCGCATGAAGTTGACGTCGTCGCGGTTGGGGTAGTCCTCGCGGAAGTGCGCGCCGCGCGACTCGTTGCGCGCCTTCGCCCCGACGACCATGACCTCGGCCAGTTCGAGCAGGAAGCCGAGCTCGACTGCTTCGAGCAGATCGGAGTTGTAGCGCTTGCCCTTGTCGCCGACCGAGATGTTCTTGTAACGCAGCTTGAGGGCGGTGATGTCCTCCTGCGCCTGCTTGAGCGACTCCTCGGTGCGATAGACCTGCGCGTTGAGGTCCATCGATGCCTGCAGCTCGGTGCGGATCGCCGAGACCCGCTCGGTGCCCGTGCCGCTCAGCAGGCCCTGCACCATTTGCACCACCGCGGCCTCGGCCTGCTCGGGGACCTCGACCTGACTGACACCGGAGGCGTACTCGGCGGCCGCGATGCCGGCCCGGCGACCGAAGACGTTGATGTCGAGCAGCGAGTTGGTGCCCAACCGGTTCGAGCCGTGCACCGAGACGCAGGCGCACTCGCCGGCGGCGTAGAGGCCGGGGACGACCGTGGTGTTGTCGAGCAGCACCTCGGCCCTGATGTTGGTCGGGATGCCGCCCATTGCGTAGTGCGCGCTCGGATAGACCGGCACCGGTTCGGTGTAGGGCTCGACGCCGAGATACGTGCGCGCGAACTCGGTGATGTCGGGCAGCTTGGCGTCGATGTGCGCCGGCTCGAGGTGGGTCAGGTCGAGGTAGACGTAGTCCTTGTTCGGGCCGGCGCCGCGTCCCTCGCGCACCTCGTTGGCCATCGAACGCGCCACGATGTCGCGGGGGGCGAGGTCCTTGATCGTCGGGGCGTAGCGCTCCATGAACCGCTCGCCGTCGGCGTTGCGCAGGATCGCACCCTCACCGCGGGCGGCCTCGGACAAGAGGATGCCCAGACCGGCCAGACCCGTCGGGTGGAACTGGTAGAACTCCATGTCCTCCAGCGGCAGGTTCTTGCGCCAGATGACGCCCATGCCGTCGCCGGTCAGGGTGTGCGCGTTCGTCGTGGTCTTGAAGACCTTGCCGACGCCACCCGTGGCGAACACGACCGACTTGGCCGCCACCACGTGGATGTCGCCGGTCGCCAGCTCGTAGGCGACGACGCCCGCGGCGCGATTGCCTTCGAGGATCAGGTCCAGGACGTAGAACTCGTTGAAGAACTCGACGCCCTGCTTGACGCAGTTCTGGTACAGCGTCTGCAGGATCATGTGGCCGGTGCGGTCGGCCGCGTAACACGAGCGCCGGACGGCGGCTTCACCGTGGTTGCGGGTGTGCCCACCGAAGCGGCGCTGATCGATGCGGCCCTCGGGCGTGCGGTTGAACGGCAGGCCCATCTTCTCGAGATCGAGGACGGCGTCGATGGCCTCCTTGCACATGACCTCGGCCGCATCCTGGTCGACGAGGTAGTCGCCGCCCTTGACCGTGTCGAAGGTGTGCCACTCCCAGTTGTCTTCCTCGACGTTGGCCAGCGCGGCGCACATGCCGCCCTGCGCCGCGCCGGTGTGCGAGCGGGTCGGATAGAGCTTGGTCAGGACCGCGGTGCGGACGCGCGAGGACGACTCGAGCGCCGCCCGCATCCCGGCGCCGCCCGCGCCGACGATCACGACGTCGTAGGTGTGCTTGTGAACCGCCATCGTCTTCAGTGCCTCAGTTCAGCGTGGGGTCGAAGGTGAAGATCACCAGCGTGCCGAGCGCGACGGTGATCGTCGCGGCCGAGTACAGCAGCGACTTGAGCCAGAAGCGGGTTGCGTCGCGCCGCGTGTAGTCGTTGATGATCGTGCGCAGGCCGTTGCTGCCGTGGATCATCGCCAGCCACAGCATCAACAGGTCCCAGACCTGCCAGAACGGCGAGGCCCAGCGGCCGGCGACGAAGGCCCAGTTGATGCGCTGCACGCCGCCGTCGAGGATGTTCATGATGAACAGGTGGCCGAGCACCAGCACCACCAGGAAGATCCCCGAGATGCGCATGAACATCCACGCGTACAACTCGATGTTGGTCTTCGACCGGCCGCGGCGCACGGGTGACGAGCGGGGCGCCTCGATCACCGGCGGGATCGGCGAGTTCATGCCCGAGTTGATGCTCATTTGCCACCGAACCAGACCGAGAAGGTGTGCTGCAGCATGAAGTAGGCGCCGGGCACCATGACCACGATCCAGATGGCGACGATGGCCCAGAGCATCTGCCGCTGGAGCCGCGGCCCCTTGGCCCAGAAGTCCACCGCGATGATCCGCAGACCGTTCAGCGCGTGATAGAGGACGGCCCCGCACAGGCCCAGCTCCATGAAGTTCACGAACGGGTTCTTGTAGGTGTCGATGACCTTGTCGTAGGACTCGGGCGACACCCGGACGAGTGCGGTGTCGAGCACGTGCGCGAACAGGAAGAAGAACGTCAGGACGCCGGTGATCCGGTGGGCGACCCACGACCACATGCCTTCACGGCCGCGGTAGACCGTTCCGACCGGTTTGGCCCGGGACGGCGCCTGCTTCTGGCCGTTCGGTGGCACCGAACCGTCGCTCGAGACGGTGACCGGGGCGCTGGACACAGGCAACTCCTGTCGGACGGACGCGGCATGGACGAAACGGGCGCTGTACCTGGAGCTGACGGCCCGAAGGTCGATGCTAGCTGCCGAATTCCGTCGAGTCAGTGCTGCGCGGATGTGAGCAATCGGACACCTGTTCGGGGCGTTCCCCGGCCGGCTCACACAACGATCAGATGACGACGTGCGCCCTGTTCATTCGGCTGCTCTACCGTATGCGGATCAGCGGGGGCTAAGTGAGCCTTCGCGCGTGGTTTCACCTCGATTGGAGAATGATCTTGCGCGTTTCGCGTGTTGTGACGATCGGAGTCCTGGCCCTCAGCGGTGTACTCACCGTGAGCGCCTGTGGCAGCAAGTCTTCGGGCAGCGGCAGCAGCGGCGGAAGCGGCAGCAGCTCGTCGGCCGCGAAGGCGTTCAGCGCCTGCATGGTGCTCGACACCGGCGGCGTCGATGACAAGTCGTTCAACCAGTCGTCCTACGCCGGCATGACCGCGGCCAAGAAGGACGACCCGAGCCTGAACATCTCCTACGTTCCCTCGAACTCGAGCAACGACTACACGCCCAACCTCAACGCCGAAGTGGCGAAGAAGTGTGACGCGATCATCGCCGTCGGTGGCCTGATGGCCGACAACGTCAAGGCCGCGGCGGTCGCCAACCCGACCGTCCACTTCGCGGAGGTCGACAACGCCTCGCAGGCGCCCAACCAGTACGGCATGCAGTTCAACACCGCGCAGGGCGGCTTCCTCGGCGGCTACCTCGCTGCCGGCATGAGCAAGACCGGCAAGGTCGCGACCTTCGGCGGCGCCGACATCCCGCCGGTGACGATCTACATGGACGGCTTCTGGGAAGGCGTGCAGTACTACAACAAGGTGAAGGGCACGAGCGTCTCAGGTGCTCGGCTGGGACGAGGGCAACCAGAAGGGCGGCACGTTCGTCCCCGGTAGCAACCCCTTCGGTGACCAGAACGGCGGCCAGCAGATCAGCCAGACGTTCATCAACCAGGGCGCTGACGTGATCTTCCCGGTCGCCGGTGGCTCGGGTCTGGGTGCCGGTGCGGCCGCTGACGCCTCGGGCGGCAAGGTCAAGGTCATCTGGGTCGACACCGACGGTTGCCAGTCCGCTGCCCAGTACTGCAAGGACTTCCTGAGCAGCGTCACCAAGGGCCTCGCGAGCGCGGTCGAGACCTACCTGAAGGCGGCCGTCTCGGGTACCTACCCGACCGGTTCCTACATCGGCACGCTGCAGAACGGCGGCACGGGCCTCGCGCCGTACGACTCGTCGGTGCCGCAGACGCTGCAGACCGAGATCGCGTCGGTCAAGGCCGACATCATCTCGGGCAAGATCAAGATCACCTCACCGAGCCAGCCGACCAGCTAGCGCTGGGCGGCCGGTAGAGCAACCCGTCGTCGGCGGGGGAGATGTCTGACAGACTCTCCCTCGCCGATGGCTTTTTCCGCTGCTGATCGGGAGGCACCTACGTGAAGCTCGAGCTTCGCGGCATCACCAAGCGATTCGGCCCTCTGGTGGCCAATGACTCGATCGATCTGACGGTCGAACCGGGTGAGATCCACGCCCTGCTCGGCGAGAACGGCGCCGGCAAGAGCACGTTGATGAACGTCCTGTACGGGCTCTACCACCCGGACGAGGGCGAGATCCTCGTCGATGACCAACCCGGTGACGTTCAAGGGTCCGGGCGACGCGATGCGCGCGGGCATCGGCATGGTCCACCAGCACTTCATGCTCATCCCCGTGTTCACCGTCGCCGAGAACGTCATGCTCGGCCACGAGGAGACGCGCGGACTCGGATTCCTCGACCGTCGACGCGCCCGCCGCGACGTCGAGGCGATCTCCAAGCGCTACAACCTGGACGTGCCGCCGAACGCCAAGGTCGCCGACCTGCCCGTCGGAGTGCAGCAGCGCGTCGAGATCATCAAGGCGCTCAGTCACAACGCGCGGATGCTGATCCTGGACGAGCCGACGGCGGTTCTCACTCCGCAGGAGACCGACGAACTGATCGTCGTCATGCGGGCGCTGCGCGATTCCGGGACGTCCATCGTCTTCATCACCCACAAGCTGCGCGAGGTCCGTGAGGTCGCCGACCGGATCACGGTGATCCGGCGCGGCAAGGTCGTCGGCGAGGCGAAGGCCGACCGACTCGGCCAACGAGCTCGCGTCGATGATGGTCGGCCGTCCCGTCCAGCTGACCGTCGACAAGCAGCCGGCCCAGCCCGCCGGCGCCGTGCTCGAGGTCAAGGGCGTCTCGGTGCTCGACGCCGGCGGCACGCTGCTCGGTCGACGACGTGTCCTTCACCGTGCGCGGCGGCGAGATCTACGCGCTGGCCGGCGTTCAGGGCAACGGCCAGACCGAACTGACCGAAGCGCTGATCGGGTTGCTCGCCGATCAGCGCGGGGAGCATCCGGATCGACGGCAAGTCGGCCACCGAGTTGGGTACCGACGACGTCCTCGCGCTCGGGGTCGGCTACGTGCCCGAGGACCGGCTGCACGACGGGGTGATCGGGACGTTCTCGGTCGCGGAGAACCTCGTGCTCGACCTGTACGACACGCCCTCGTTCTCGACCGGGCCGGCCCTCAAGCTCGGCGCGATCCAGCGCAATGCCGACGCGCGCGTCGAGGAGTTCGACGTCCGCACCTCATCGACGGTCGCGCCCGTCTCGACGCTGTCGGGCGGCAACCAGCAGAAGGTCGTGCTCGCCCGCGAGCTGTCGCGTCCCTTGAAGCTGCTGATCGTCGCTCAGCCGACTCGCGGACTCGACGTCGGCTCGATGGAGTTCGTGCACCGCCGGATCGTCGCCGAACGCGATCGGGGCGCCGCGGTCGTCCTGATCTCGACCGAGCTGGACGAGGTGCTCGGCCTGGCCGACCGGATCGGCGTGATGTACCGCGGCAAGATCGCCGGTGAGGTGGACTCGACGACGACCCCGGAGGAGATCGGACTGCTCATGGCCGGCTCGACCAGCGAGGCGACATCGTGACGACCGTGGCCGAGACGCCGGTCCCGGACGCGCCGCCCAGTGCGGACGGCACGCGGCCCTCGTTCGGGCGGCGGCTATGGAACGCCTACATCTACGGCAGCACGCCGGTGCTGGTGCTGCTGGCCTTCATCTGCGCGCTGGTCATCGGCGCGATCCTGATCGTCATCTCCGACGACCCGACCCGAACCGCGATGGGGTACTTCACCCAGCACCCGAGCGACACCTTCAGCCGGGGCTGGCACGCGATCTCGCTGGCCTACTCGCAGTTGTTCCAGGGCTCGATCCTCAACACCGACTCGTTCTACTCCAACGGCGGCATCCCGGTTCTCAACCCGATCTCGGACACCCTGACCAACGCGGCGCCCCTCATGCTGGGCGGGCTGTCGGTCGGCCTCGCCTTCCGGGCCGGGCTGTTCAACATCGGCGGGCAGGGCCAGATCATCGCCGGCGCCATCTGTGCCGGTTACGTCGGTTTCGCGTGGAGCCTGCCGGCCGGCCTGCACGTGATCGTCTGCGTCATCGCCGGTGCACTCGGCGGTGCTGTGTGGGGTGGCATCGCCGGTGTCTTGAAGGCCAAGACAGGTGCGCACGAGGTGATCACGACGATCATGCTCAACTACATCGCTCTCTACCTGCTGGGCTATCTGCTGTCGGTCAACGGCTTCCAGAAGCCGCACTCGAACGAGGCGCTGTCGCGCACCATGCACTCGACGGCCCTGCTGCCACACCTGTTCGGCTCGAACCCGAAGCTGCGCGCCAACTTCGGGCTGATCATCGCGCTCGCGGCCGCGTTGTTCTGCTGGTGGTTGCTCAGCCGGTCGACGCTCGGCTTCCGGCTGCGCGCGGTGGGGGCGAACGCCTTCGCCGCGCGGACGGCCGGTATGAGCATCGCCGGCAGCTACATCATCGTCATGCTGATCGCCGGCGCCCTCATGGGATTGGCCGGCGCCAGCCAGGTGATGGGCGTGAACACCTCGTTGAACCAGTCGATCGACGCCAACATCGGGTTCGACGCGATCACCGTCGCGCTGCTCGGTTTCGCCTCGCCCGGCGGGACGGTGCTGGCCGCCTTGCTCTACGGCGCTCTCAACGCGGGCAGCGTGCAATTGCTGTCGCACACCAGCACTCCCCAGGACCTCGTCCACATCATGCAGGCGGTGATCGTGCTGTTCATCGCCGCGCCCGGACTCATCCGGCTGATCTTCCGGCTGCGAGCCTCGCGAGGTGGCGGCGGCGGAGCGCTCGCGAAGGGATGGAACGGATGACCGCCGTCGAGGACGACCTCGTCGTCACGCACGTCGTGCTCGAACCGCCGGTGCCGATCCGGCGACGGGTGATCGCCGGTCTGGTGATCATCGTCGTCGGCCTCATCTGCGTCGTCGGCTGGGGCGTCGGCGCCAAGTCGGGCGACGCGGCATTCGGCCTCTCCGAGACGGGCGAGAAGGTCCACATCCCGGTCGTACGCGTCGCGGCCGAGGCGTCGGCCATCGTGCTCGGGGTCATCATCTGCCTGCTCGGTCTGTGGCACGTCATACGGGGATTCCGTCGCCGCGACATGAAGTGGGTCATCACCGCGGTCGCCGTGCTGTTCGTCGTGGCGTTCCTCTGCTGGGCCGACACCGGCTCGCAGGGCAATCCGATCGACATCGTCGGCCTGCTCGAGAACACCGTGTTCCTCGCCGTCCCGTTGATCCTGGGCTCGATGGCCGGCGTCCTGTGCGAGCGCACCGGCGTGATCAACGTGGCCATCGAGGGCCAGATGCTGGTCGGCGCGTTCGCGGGCGCACTGGGATCGAGCGTGGCCAAGAACCTCGGCGTCGGCATCATCTTCGCCCTGGTCGCGGGCGGCCTGCTGGGGGCGCTGCTCGCCGTCTTCTCGATCAAGTTCCTCGTGAACCAGGTCGTCCTCGGCGTCGTCCTGAACCTGCTCGCGCTCGGACTGACCGGCTTCCTCTACGACTCGCTGATGGCCAACGACTCGGCGACCTACAACAGCGGCCTGACGTTGAAGACGCACAAGATTCCGGTGCTGTCCGACATCCCGATCATCGGCAAGCCGCTCTTCGACGCCAACTGGATCGTGTACGCCACCTATCTGATCGTCATCGCCATCGACATCGCGCTGTTCCGCACGCGGTGGGGCCTACGCACTCGCGCGGTCGGCGAGCACCCGAAGGCGGCCGACACGGTCGGCATCAAGGTGCTGCGCACCCGCTACCGCAACGTGATCATGGGCGGCATGGTGGCCGGGTTGGCCGGCGCCTACCTCACGATCGGCACGTCGGGCCAGTTCGTGAAGAACCCCATCGGCATGACCTCGGGCAAGGGGTTCATCGCGCTCGCCGCCTTGATCTTCGGCAAGTGGTCGCCCCGCGGCGCGTTGGGAGCGGCGATGCTGTTCGGCTTCACGTCGGCCCTGCAGTCGCTGCTGTCCGTTATCGGCACGCCGGTGAAGATCCCGGCCGACTTCCTGCTGATGCTGCCCTACCTCGTCACCTTGTTCGCCGTCGCGGGGCTGGTCGGCCGGGCGCAGGCGCCGGCCGCCGACGGCGAGCCGTACGTGAAGGGCTGAGCGTGACCGACTCGGCCGTGATCGACTGGGCCGCCCTGCGCACCGCGGCCCGCGAGGCCATGACGCACGCGTATGTGCCGTACTCGGACTTCCCGGTCGGCGCGGCGGCGCTGGTCGACGACGGGCGGATCGTCGTCGGCTGCAACGTCGAGAACGCCTCGTACGGGCTGACGCTGTGCGCCGAGTGCGGAATGGTGTCGTCGTTGCACTCGACCGGGGGTGGGCGGCTCGTCGCGTTCGCCTGCGTCGACTCGAAGGGAGCGGTGCTGATGCCCTGCGGCCGGTGCCGGCAACTGCTGTGGGAACACGGTGGCGCCGACCTGCTCGTCGACACCGTCGACGGTCCGGAACCGATGACGGCGATCCTTCCGCGAGCGTTCGACGCGGGGGAGTTGGGATGAGCGAGGCGTTCGACGCAGTGGACGTCATCATCGCCAAGCGCGATGGCCGGCGGATCCCGGACGAGCAACTCGACTGGGTGATCGACGCCTATACCCGCGGCGTCGTCGCCGATGAGCAGATGTCGGCGCTGGCGATGGCGATCCTGCTCAACGGCATGGAGCCGGCCGAGCTCGCGCGGTGGACGGCCGCCATGATCAACTCCGGCGAGCGTCTCGACCTGACGGGGATCGGCCGGCCGACGTCCGACAAGCACTCGACGGGCGGCGTCGGCGACAAGATCACGTTGCCGCTCGCGCCGCTGGTGGCCGCCTGCGGCGCGGCGGTACCGCAGCTGTCCGGACGCGGGCTCGGGCACACCGGCGGCACCCTCGACAAGCTGGAGTCGATCCCGGGCTGGCGCGCGTCGATCACCAACGAGGAGTTCCTCGCCCAGCTGAAGTCGGTCGGTGCCGTCGTGTGCGCGGCCGGTGCCGAGCTCGCGCCCGCGGATCGCAAGCTGTACGCACTGCGCGACGTCACGGGGACCGTCGAGTCGATCCCGCTGATCGCCAGTTCGATCATGAGCAAGAAGATCGCCGAAGGGTCGGCGTCGCTCGTCCTCGACGTCAAGGTCGGCACCGGCGCTTTCATGAAGACGGCCGAGCGGGCGCGCGAACTGGCTCGGACGATGGTCGAGCTCGGGACCGCCCACGGCGTCCGGACGGTCGCGCTGCTCACCGACATGTCGACGCCCCTCGGGCGCACCGCCGGCAACGCCCTGGAGGTCACCGAGTCGCTGGAGGTGCTCGCCGGCGGGGGCCCGGACGACGTCGTCGCGCTGACGCTTGCCCTGGCCCGGGAGATGCTGGAGGGCATCTCGGACGAGGATCCGGCCGACGCGTTGCGCGACGGCCGCGCGATGGACGTCTGGCGGGCGATGATTGCCGCCCAGGGCGGCGATCCTGGGGCCCCGCTGCCGGTCGCGCGGGACAAGCACGTGGTGCTCGCGGACCGGTCGGGCGTGCTGACGCGTCTCGATGCCTATGCGGTCGGAATCGCAGCCTGGCGGCTGGGCGCCGGACGCGCGCGGCAGCAGGATCCGGTGTCGGCCGGCGCCGGCGTCGTGCTGCTGGCCAAGCCGGGTGACACCGTGACCGAGGGGCAGCCGCTGCTCGAACTGCACGCCGATGAAGTTGATCGGTTCGACCGCGCGCTGACGGCGCTGGTTGGTGGCTACGACATCGGGCCGGAATCGATCGACCAGCCGCCGTTGATCATCGAGCGGGTCGGCGTCTGAGCGGACGTGACGACCGCGCGCCTGGCTTACAACCCTGCCTTGGACGGTCTGCGGGCCTTCGCCGTGGCCGGCGTCGTCGTCCAGCACGCCGGTTTCGAGGAGGGCGGCTACTTCGGCGTCACCGTCTTCTTCGTGATCAGCGGCTACTTGATCACCAGCCTGCTGTTGGCCGAACACCGCGCTCAGGGGGCCATCGGTCTCGGCGCGTTCTATCGGCGCCGCTTCGCGCGACTGGCGCCCGCCCTCCTGCTGGTCACCTCGGTGATCACGGTCTGGCTGCTCGCGATCGGCGAGCCGTTCTCGAACTGGTGGGCGGGGCTGGTCGGCACGCTGACGTATACGACCGACCTGCTGCTCGCCGCTCCGGTCGGCGCCCACGTCGGGGACTACTTCGAGTGGTCGTGGTCGCTGGGCATCGAGGAGCAGTTCTATCTGGTCTGGCCGCTGCTGCTGATCGTGTTGTTGCGGGTCCGTGGCGGTCGCGCCTGGCTGGTGGCCGTGGCCGTCGCAGTGGTGGCCGGCGCGTGGCTGCAACGGGCCCGGCTCAGCCACGGCCACCCGAGTCACGACCGGATCAACTTCACGTTCGACACGCACATGGACGCGATAGCGCTCGGCGCGATCCTGGCGCTGACCCTGCTCGGGCGTCACGTCGATCGCCGGCTCCAGGTGGTGGCTCAGGTGCTGGGCCTGGCCGGTTGCATCGGGCTGTTCGCGATCATCCACCAGCCCTGGCAGACGATGAAGCTGACGACACTCGATCTCGGCGGTTACGGTCAGGCGGCGCTGCTGTGTCTCCTGATCGTCGGCGGGGTCGTCGCTGTCGCCGTCGGGACCGCTGTCGAGGGTCTTCGCGCTGACGCCGTTCGTGCACCTGGGCAAGCTCTCGTACGGGATCTACCTCTGGAACCAGCTGCTGGCCGGCGTATGCCAACACCTGACCGGCCACCTGCCCGCGCGCACGGGGTTCGGCCTCGTCGTCTGGTTGGTCGCCCTGGTGATCGTCGCCGAGCTGTCCCACCGATTCGTCGAGACGCCACTGCGCCGCCGCTGGGCTCGGCGTCCGAGCCCGGCCGAGAGCGATGAGGCCATCGCCGCCGAGTACGGCAACGGGCCCCGCATCGCCGGCGGATAGGGTTCGCGCATGGCCCTTCCGCTCACCGACGAGACGATCCGCCGCGCGCCCAAAGTCCTGCTGCACGACCATCTGGACGGCGGACTGCGACCGCAGACGATCATCGAACTGGCCGATGAGATCGGCTACGACAAGCTGCCGACCCACGACGCGGCCGAGCTGGGCGAGTGGTTCCGCGCGGCTGCCGACTCGGGCTCGCTCGAACGCTATCTCGAGACGTTCGCCCACACTGTTGCCGTCATGCAGACGCCGCGAGCGCTGAGCCGGGTGGCCCGGGAGGCGGCCGAGGACCTCGCCGACGACGGGGTGGTGTACGCCGAGATCCGGTGGGCACCCGAGCAGCACGTCGAGAACGGACTGTCGCTGCGCCAGGTCGTCGACGCCACCAACGCCGGCTTCCGGCAGGGCGAGGCGGCGGCGGCCGGGCGGGGCCGGCCGATCCGGGTCATGGCGATCGTCACGGCCATGCGACACGCCGCCCGCTCGCGGGAGATCGCCGAGCTGGCCGTGGTCTATCGAGACAACGGCGTGGTCGGCTTCGACATCGCCGGCGCCGAGGCCGGCTTTCCGCCCACTCGGCACCTGGACGCCTTCGAGTACCTGCGTCGCGAGAACGCCCACTTCACCATCCACGCCGGCGAGGCGTTCGGCCTGCCCTCGATCTGGGAGGCGATCCAGTGGTGCGGCGCCGACCGGCTCGGGCACGGGGTGCGGATCGTCGACGACATCACCGACGGGCCGGCCGGGCCGGTGCTCGGTCGCCTGTCCCAGTACGTCCGCGACAAGCGCATCCCGCTCGAGATGTGCCCGTCGTCCAACGTCCAGACCGGCGCGGCGCCCTCGATCGCCGAGCACCCGATCGGCCTGCTGCGGCGCCTGCACTTCCGGGTCACGGTGAACACCGACAACCGGCTGATGAGCGGGACGTCGATGAGCCGCGAGATGGGCCTGTTGAGCGAGGCGTTCGGTTACGACTGGAGCGACCTGCAGTGGTTCACCGTCAACGCCATGAAGAGCGCGTTCATCGGTTTCGACGACCGGTTGAGCGTGATCAACGAGCAGATCAAGCCCGGCTACGCCGTCCTCATGGCGGGTTAGGCTCGATCACATGCAGCCCGAGGACGTACCCAGCCTCGCCGCGGTGGTCAGCCGGCAGTCGCTCGACCTCAACACCTACGCGGCGTTCCTGCTCCACTCCCTGGACGGTGCTCTGCCGCCGGAACTGATCAACGTCCAGCGCAAGTCCTCGATGTTCGGCCGCACGAAGCCCGACGCGCCGATCCTGTGCGTGACCGTCCGGCTCGGCGAGCAGCGCTTCGTGCTGCAACGTCCCGACCCGACTCGGATGCCGGCCGCCAGCATCTCGCATGAGGTCGGCGGAATCGTGCTGCGCACCGAGTCGGTCGCGCTGGACACCTGGTCGGCCCACCTGGCCGACGCCCTGGCCGAGTACGCCCGCACGAACCAGGCGACGGCCGCCGCGCTGGCCCGCATCACGTCGTTCGAGGTCTGAGGAGACGCCAGTGCAGCCCAACCCGACCGGCCGGCAACCGGCCTTCGACCCGACGCAGTACGGAGTTCCGGCCGACGCCGTCAACCGCTTGCAGCAGAACAGCAACGGCGTGCCGGGCGCGGTGTTCACCTCGGACCTGTCGGTGAACGAGTTCCTGCTCGTGCGCGAGGCCGGGTTCCGACCGGTCGGGTTCGTGCTGGGCACGTCGGTCTATCACATCGGGTTCCAGCAGGGGAACTGGTCGCAGAACCAGGAACTGGGGCAGCTGTCGCAGGCGATGTACCACGCCCGCGAACTGGCGATGTCACGGATGGAGGCCGAGGCCTACGCGTTGGGCGCCGATGGCATCGTCGGGGTCCAGATCCAGGTGCGCGGCATGGAGTGGGGTGAGGGGATCGCCGAGTTCATCGCGATCGGTACGGCGGTCGTCGGCGAGGCCCCGCCGCCCACCGGCACCTGGCGGGACAATCGCGGGCGGCCGTTCACGTCCGACCTGTCCGGGCAGGAGTTCTGGACGCTGCTCGAGTCCGGCTACGCGCCGCTGGGACTGGTGATGGGCACCTGCGTCTACCACGTGGCCCACCAACGCCTGGGACAGATGTTTCGCAACATGGGCCAGAACGTCGAGGTCCCACAGTTCACCCAGGCCCTCTACGACGCGCGCGAGTTGGCGATGGGCCGCATGCAGGCCGAGGCACGAGCCCGGCAGGCCGAGGGTGTCGTGGCGTTCCGGTTGGCCGAGCACAACCACGTCTGGGGCTACCACACGACCGAGTTCTTCGCGATCGGCACTGCCGTGCGACCGCTGCGGGCCGACCACGTGATCGAGGCCCCGAAGACCGTCGTCACCCTGAACTGAACATCGAGTGTTCGGCGTGGCTCACCCTCAACTGACGTCTCATCTGTAAAGCTGGTACTCGCTGGCGCTCCGCAGGGGTGGGCCTCAGCGGTAAGGGCCGACACTCTGCTCCAATCCCGGCGCCGTGGCGCCTGGTAACCCCCTGGAGCGTGGTGTCGGCCTTTTGCCTGTCCGCCTCGCCTTTTGCGGTCACCGGGCGCGATGCCGTGCTCGGCGTTTGCTGGCTGTGAACGTCACCCCGGGCCAAAAGCGGACGACATTTGCTCGTCACTTTACTTTGTTTTGACTTAAGACTTGACAGGTCGCAGCCCGCCCGTCAGGCTATTCCCTGAGCCCGGATCGAACCCCCGACGATCCGGGCTCCTTACTGCCCGCGGCAAAGTCTCGACCTCGGGCGTCGTCGCCGGTGACCGTCCGGCTACCTGTTCACAGGTTTACCCCCAGGTGTGCACACCGACAGTGACAGCAGCGGATGTGCGGTCTTCGAGGCGTCTGCGGCCTACTGGACGGCCACGATCAGCACCTGGCCGGGAAGGATCAGATTCGGGTCCTGGCCGATGACGGTCCGGTTCCAGGCGTAAACGGGCTGGTAGCCGTGCTGATCGAACCAGGCCGCGATCTTGGTCAGATTGTCCCCGCGCTTGACGGTGTAGGTGACCTGCTTCGGGGTGGCCGGGGCGGCCGCCGTCGGGGGTGCGGCCGCCGCGCTGGCCGGCGCCGTCGTGCTCGCCGGCGCAGTGACGGCCGCCGGCGACATCGACTCCGAGGCGATGGTGGGTGCTGAGCTTGCCGCGGTTGGCGGCGCCGACAGCGTGATGGCCGGCCTGGTCGCCGACCCGATCGTTGCCGCCCGAGCGTTCGCCGGGTGGCCGCCACCATGATGGACGGCCGAGAAGATGGCGAAGGCGACGACCAGGGCACCCGCGACGACCGCAACGACCGCGATCCTCGAATAGACCGTCGGGCGCGGCCGACGCGGACCGCCGGTGCTGCTGTCGGTGTTGCTGTCGGAGTCGTTGTCGGACATATGTACCCCCGTTGTCGGCCGAGCGCTCAACCCTCCGCTCGGCTAGGTATTCGAGGCGCCGACCCACTTCGGTTCCACGATCACCCGGTGACCGGGACGCATTGCTCCACTCCGGCGACCAGCCCGCTCGCGTACTTCTGCTTGTCGGCCGCGGACAGGCCCACCTGGCCCGCGCTGTTGCCACCCGCCTCGTTGTAGACCCAAGGAACCTTCGACAGCAGCTGCACGATCCAGATGTCGCCCGGAGCCAGGCCTCGTGTGCCCAGGTCGTAGCCGGTGTTGCCCTGCAGGTGGACGGTGTGCCCCTCGGCCGCGGCCCGCTGCCTCTGGAACACCGCGCCGTAGCGCTGGCTGGTCGCGGCGAGCGCGCTGTCGGTGAAAGTGACCTTCGCGCCCTTCGGGGTCTCGCGATAGTCGCCGACGGCCTGGTAGTAGACGATGTTGTTGCCCTGGTTGAACCCGATGCCCCCGCTGGCCCCGGCCTGGTCGTGGATGCTGATCGCCAGCGCGGCGCCGGCGTTGTTGGCGACGGCCGCCCGTTGACCGAGCGAGATGCGCGTGGTCGCGGTGCTCTTGGTCATGACGACCCGGTAGCCCGCGAGCTCGAGTTGCGCCTTCACCAGCAAGGCCACGCTGAAGACGTCGCGCATCTCCGGTTCGTTCTCGTAGTCGGAGTCGTTGAGCCCGGACGCCGGGTCGATCGAATCGATGGTCGGGCTGTGGCCGGGATCGATCACGATCACCGGGCCGGTGCCGGCCGGTACGGCGGGCGCCGCGGTGGATGCCGCTGGCGAGCTGGACACCGCCGTCGCCTTGGCCAGCGGCGGGGTGGTCGACGCCGCCGCCGACACGGTGGTCGACGAGGTGAGGGGCGTCGGTGTCTCGCTGCTCGAGGTCGGGGCGGCGACCGTGGTCGGCGCTGGGCCGGAGGGGGCTGCCGTCCGGGCGTCCGTCGAGGTGCAGGCGGCGAGCGTCATCACCACAGTGGCCGTCACGGCCAGCCGCAGGGCGCGGCGGCCAGTCGCGTCGGCTGCGGGGGGACTCGTCATGTCGGACACCATCGTCGTCGACGAAGTGGTCCAGCCCAAACTCGCCCGTCGGCGAGTCGCCGCTCCGGGTGCGGAGTCGGGCTAGGCGCGCCGTCGCAGCTCGTCGACGCCCGGGCCGGACAGCTCGTCGAGGGCGGACTTGCGTCCGGACGCCACCAGCAACAGCGACACCGCCGGGCCGCGGACAGCGGGGCCGTCGCCAATGCGCAGGTCGGTGTCGGTGGCTTCGAGGGTCAGTCCGGCCACCCGGGTCCGGCCGCCGATGATCGCGTTGCTGCGCGAGTAGAACGTGACCGCGCGGGCAACGGCCGGAAGCGGGTAGTCGTGCCGAATGCCCAGCGGACGGCGGATGTCCTCGCCGTGCACGAACGCCTCGCCGAGCCAGGTGTCCTTCGGCCCGGGCGGTGACGACTCGCGGGTGATCACCGCCCGGAACGCGGCGAGGGTGGCGGCCGGATCGGCGTGGGTCTCGAGTTCGACCTGCCGCTGGGCGAAGCGATCGAAGTCGAAGCGGGCGGCCGCGAACCGGGCCGCGAACTTCGGGGGCGTCATCTTGGCCGCCGAGAGCAAGTGGCCGAGCACCTGGTGCACGGTCCACTTCGCGCAGAGCGACGACGCGTTCCACTGCTCGGGCGACAGGCCGGCGAGGTCGTCGGCCAGGGCCTGGCGATCGGCGTGGATCGTGGGCCAGATGCTGTCGCTCATCGGATTCTCGTCCTGTCGCAGGCGGCGGGTCGTCAATTCGACGAACGCCGTCGGCCGGATTCGACAGGGCGTGCCGTTTAGGGTGGTCGGCATGTCTCGAACGGGTCCCGGCCTCGATGTCCCCGACCACCGGGGTCGCACCGGCCTCGACCGGATCGGGCGCGACCTCGATCGCAACCCCGACGTCGTGATCCGCGAGGTCGAGTTGACCTCCCAGGGGTGGCACGTCCTGCGCCGCACGACACTCGACTACCGGCGCCGCGATGGCGAGTGGGTGCGACAGCAACGCGAGACCTACGACCGCGGCAACGGAGCGACGATCCTGCTCTACGACCTGGAGCACCGCACCGTCCTGCTGGCCCGGCAGTTCCGCTATCCCGTCTACGTCAACGATCATCCCGACGGGCGCCTGATCGAGACCGCCGCCGGCCTGCTCGACGACGACGACCCCGAGACCGCCATCCGTCGCGAAGCCGAAGAGGAGCTGGGGGTCGAGGTGGGCCCGCTGCAGCACGTCTTCGACGTCTACATGAGTCCGGGATCGGTCACCGAGCGGCTGCACTTCTACGCCGCCGCCTATTCGGCCCTCGATGCGCGCGGAGCGGGGGGCGGTTTGGCCGACGACGGCGAGGACATCGAAATCCTCGAGTTGCCCTTCGACGAAGCCCTCTCGATGATCGCCGACGGTCGCATCGCCGACGCCAAGACGATCATGCTGCTGCAGTGGGCGGCGCTGGGCGGACCGTTCGCCCGCTAGTCGTGGTGTTGTTCGGTGTCGACCCACTGATCGACATCGGCCCACTGCTCGTCGAGCCAGGCCACGATCTTCGCGTCCTCGCGCGGCACCTCGGCGGCGGGCCGCAGCCACGCCCGTACGCGCATCGGACGGTCGCGCAGGGGCAAGGCGCGCCACATCTGGCCCGGATTGACGAGCGTGTCGAGTCCGGCGTGCGCGATGACGAGGACGTCGGTGTCGTCGCGGGCGGTCAGGGCGGCGATCGCCCCGCCGGGGTGGGGTGGAAGCACATGAGTCCGGGCGCCGGCTTCGCGAGCCTGCTCGAGTTGGCCGCGGCGGCGCAGGGCGATGATCGAGCGGCGATGACGGCGAGGCGTCCAGTTGCCGCCCTCGGGGAACAGCAGCAACGCGTCACCGGGGACCATTCGCTCCACGATGTCGGCGATTGCCTTGGCCCGATCCTCACCGGCGCCCGAGCGCGACGGCAGGAAGTGGCAGTCCAGGCGGGTCAGCACCACGTCCAGTCCGGGATCCCACTGCAGGGCCTGCTTGAGAACGACGCGCGGGACGCGGTGGTAGTTGGTGATCAGTAGCCGGACGAGGGTGAACGAGTCACCGGGCCCCGCGTGCCGCGCGAGAACCACCACGGGACGGTCGTGCTCGAGCCGCAACTCGCGCCCGACCAGATCGACCTCGTAGCCGAACAAGCGGTGCGCCGCCGCCATCAGTTGCTCCAATGCCCGCCCGAGCAGTTCGGCGTGCCGGGCCGTCCACACCTCGTCGGTGTTCGCCGTGCGGGGATGGCGCACCCAGAGTGCGAAGGCGGTCATCATCAGGCGGACGTCCATGTAGAGGTAGACGCAGGCCAGCGCGGCGACTCGGAGCACGCGCCGCTGACGGCTGAGCGGCGCGAGCAGGCCGGAGACGATCACGACCAGTCCGAACACGACGCCGAGCACCAGCGCGAACGGGATCCAGAGCGGGTCGATGATCGCCCGCCGGACGACGCGGGGCGGAACCCGGCTCATCCGAGCTCGGCAAGGAACTGCGAGCTGGCCTCGTAGGCCCGCTCGATGCGCGACGTCACCCTCGTCGTGTCGCGGTAGCGCACGCTCACCAGGGGCGTGTCCCGCTCCCCGCTGGGCAGCACATGGATCTGGACGTCGTCGTCGATACGGTCCATCTCCTCGACGAAGCGGTGGCGGCGGGCGATCTCGAACGCCACCAGCCCGACCTCCCACGGCCAGCGCGGCGGGCGGAGCGGCCGCTCGATCCGGCCGACGTGCAGCACGAAGACCCGGCGCGCGCCGAGATGCAGCGCCCGGCCGACCGGGATCGAATGGACGAGACCGCCGTCGAAGAAGTGCTCGTCGCCCACGCGCGCGGGCGGGAAGAGGCCGGGCACCGCGCAGGACGCCACGACGGCATCGGCGATCGGACCGTCGGTGAACCAGTGGGCCGCCGCCTTCTCGATGCTGGCCGCGACGCATTCGAAGCGCGTCGGGAGTTCTTCGATACGCGCTACGGGCAGGTGCTGCCGGAGCAGCGCGCGCAGCGGCTCGGCCGAGTGCAGGTGCGTCCGGTGCCGGGCCAGCCGGGCGGCCTGCGAGACGATCGAGTCCGAGAAGATTCCAGCGCCGGCGAGATCTGACCACAGCTCGGTCAGCGTCCGAACCGAGTCGCTCGACGGCTCGGCGGCGATCACCGCCCCGTTGAGCGCTCCGACGCTCGCTCCGACCACGAGATCGGGGACGATGCCCCGTTCGACCAGCGCCCGCAGCATGCCGATCTGGGTCGCGCCGAGGACGCCACCGCCGCCGAGGACGAACGCGGTGTCGATGGCCATCCCCCGAGGCTATCGACCGCCGACTGGACGCGTCCGATTACAATGAACCTCCATGCCGTCGTGTCCCCGTTGCGTCCAGCCGGTCGCCTTCGAGACGACCCGCTGCCCGCACTGCGATTACGACATCCCGCCGGTGGTCGCGCCGACGGCAGCCAACCCGTTCGTCGACTCGCCGATCGAGCCCACACCCGAACCTGGCCCCCCAGCGGGGCCACTCGCCGACGAAGCTCCCGCGCCGGATCCGATGTCGGCGGCGCAACCGCCCCTGGACCTGGCGAGCGAGCCGACGACGTTCATCGCGCCCGTCACGGACGCGCGGCGCTCCAGGTCGGCGCCTTCGGGCCCGGTCAACCGCCGGACGTTCGCCCTGGCGGCGGTGGCGATCGTGGCCGTCGTGGTGATCGTCGTCGGCGCGGCTCTGCTGTTCGGCGGCGGCGGGTCGAAACACCACCAGGCCGCGGCCACGTCGAGTCCGGCCGCGTCGACGACCGCGCCCAGCGGACGATCCCAAGCCGCGGTGATCGCCTCGTACCTCACGCAGAGCGGTCAGATGCGCAAAGCGATCACCTCGGCCATCACCTCGATCGAGGGCTGCACCGACAACGCCGCCGCGGTCGCCGCGCTGCAGAACGCGGCCAGCACCCGCACCAAGATCGTTGATCAACTGCGGACCGCGGACGTGACCGCCCTGCCCGGCGGAGCCGCCCTCGTGACCGATCTGAGCCAGGCGATGACGGCCTCAGCGGCCGCCGACACGCACTATGCGGCGTGGGGTCAGAGCGTGGGTGGCTGCACCAAGCCGGCCCCGCACAACGCCGAGTTCACCCTGGCCCAGCAGTCCGATGCCCAGGCCGACGCGGCGAAGAGCACCTTCGTCGCGGCGTGGAACCCGGTCGCCACCTCGATGGGACAACCGACCCAGACGGCTGCCAGCATCTGACTTGTGCGCTCGATGGGCCCCGACGGCCGAGGGAAATCGGCCGCAGAGCGTCTCAATGGTCCGCAGGTGGGTAGAGAACTCGCATGCCCCTCGATGAAGCACTGCGCGGCCTCGCCCTCGATGCACGAGGGGACGCGTCCGCCGCGCTGAGCGTGGCCGACGCCGCGGGCAAGCAGCTCGACGGGGCCGGGCCGTCCGCGGTCCTCGAGGTGCTGGCCGAGCTCGGCGCGCTCGACCTGACGGTTGCGCGGGTCGTCGAGCCGCATCTGGACGCGTTGATCATCCTGGCCGAGGCCGGGACGCCGGCTGCGGGCGGTCGCTGGGGCGTCTTCGCGGCCGAGGCGCCCGGCACCGAGCTGCTGGCTACGTGCAGACCTCCGGCAGTGGCGGCTCTCGGGCGTCAAGCCCTGGTGCTCGCTGGCCGGCCGCCTCGACCGGGCGCTGGTCACCGCCACCACGGCGCGCGGACGCCAGCTGTTCAGCGTCGACCTGCACGACGCCGGGCGTGGACGCGAGCGCCAATGCGTGGGTCGCCCGCGGGCTCGTCTACGGTGGTGACCTCGGACGTCCGCTTCGATGACGTGCCGCCGAGCCGGTGGGCGTGGACGACTGGTACCTGACCCGGCCCGGCTTCGCCTGGGGTGGCATCCGGGTGGCCGCGTGCTGGTTCGGCGGCCAGCCCGGGCGCTGGTCGAGTCGCTGCGAGCATGCGCTGGCCGCTCGCCCGAGCCGATCCGGTGCGGTCGGTCAATCTGGGCCGGGCCGATGTCGCCGCTGTGGACGGCCGCGCTGGCGCTGCGGCACGCGGGGTCCGAGATGGACGCCGGGCGCGCCGACCGGGCCGTCCGCGGCGCTGCTGGCCGCGCGCACCCGGGCGGTGGTGGCCGACGCCGCCGAGACGGTGCTGCGCGAGGTCGGGCACGCGCTCGGGCCGGCCCCGCTGGCGTTCGACGAGGAGTACGCACGCCGGGTCGCCGACCTGACGCTCTACGTCCGGCAGCACCACGCCGAGCGCGACCTGGCCGCACTGGCGGGCATGGTGTCGACGGCATGACGGCCGCGCCGTTCGATGCTCGCCGGCGTCGCGCCCGCTCGCTGGACGGCCCAGCGCTGGTGGAGTCAGGCGCCGTCGATCGGACTGCCGCCCGCCGACACCCACCTGGTCGTCCTGGCCGCGCATCCGGACGACGAGACGCTCGGCGTGGGTGGGCTGCTGCACGCGGCGTCGGGTCGCAGCGAGCGCATCACGGTGATCATCGCCTCGGACGGCGCCGCGTCGCATCCCGGGTCGCGCACCCACTCGCCGGCCGACTTGGCGCTCGATCCGCGCCCGCGAGGTCGGCGCGGCCGTCGCGGTGCTGGCTCCCGGCGCGAACTCGTGCAACTGGGGCACCCCGACGGCGAGTTGCGCGAGCACATCCCCTCGATCGTCGCCGCCCTCGACGAGGTCATCGACACCGACACCGACACGTGGCTGCTCTCGAACTGGCTCGACGACGGCCATCCCGATCATGCGGCGTGCGCGGTGGCCGCTCGCGAGACGGCGTCGCGGCGCCGTCGTACCCGGCTCTACGAGTACCCGATCTGGTTCTGGCACATCGGCGACGCGGCCGATCCGCCGCCGCTGTTCGTCGAGGCTGTCCGTCGCTTCCCGCTGACCGCGCTGGACCAGGCGGTGCGTGATCGCGCGATCGGCGCTGTACGCCAGTCAGGTCGAGCCCCTGTCCCCGGCCCCCGGGGACGAGGCCGTGTTGCCGCGCGAGCGTGCTGGCCCACTTCGACCGTGATCGCGAGATCCTGCTCGACGTCCTGCCGCGCCCGGCCGAGCAGACCGCCTATTTCGACGCGCTGTACTCGCAGGCCAACGACCCCTGGGACCTCGCCGGAAGCTGGTACGAACGGCGCAAGCGAGCGGTGCTGCTGGCGAGCCTTCCGCGCGAGCGGTTCCGCCGCTGCTTCGAGCCCGGCAGCGCGCGCGGCGATCTCTCGCTCGCCCTGGCCGAGCGGGTCGACGAACTGTGGTGCGCCGAGAGCTCGGCGGCGGCGGCCGCCGCGGCCCGCGAACGGCTGGCCGGCCGTCCGGGGGTGGTCATCGAGCAGTTCCGGGTGCCGGAAGTCTGGCCCGCCGGACGGTTCGACCTGATCGTGCTGTCCGAGATCGGGTACTACGTCAGGCGGCTGGACGAACTCGTCGAGCGCGTCGAACAGTCGCTGGACGAAGACGGTGTCGTGGTGCTGGTCCACTGGCGGCGGAGCGCCCCCGATCATCCGCACAGTGCCGAGACGGTCCATACGACCATCAGTTCAGCCAGCGGGCTGGCGACCCTGGTGCACCACGAGGAGGACGACTTCCTGCTGGACGTGCTGGCCCGCGATCCGCGGTCGGTGGCCCAGCGGCTGGGGCTGCGCTGACGTCTGTCCGCACTACATCCCGCCGCCCAGGATCGATCCCGATCAGGATGTCTGCGAGTTCCGGGCGCCCGCCGCGCGGCCGCCTTCTGCATGATCAACTGCCGGTTCTGGCCCCATAGGGGCCGACAGTCGCAGACGATCATGTCGACGCCACTCAACGTACGCAACTGCCGAGGATGTACCGAGGTCGGTTGCTGACCCGGCATTCGATACGGTCATCGAGTCCAGAACGCTGAGCCTCGAAAAGGCCGGCGCCGGCTCGGCGAACAGGGGACCCGGTGGCACACCACACGTCGTTGCGAGCTCACCTCGTCGAGCGGGCCGAGCACGGTCACGTACCGCACTTTCAGGTCAGCAACGACCCGCCGCTGGTCGCGTTCGCGCAGCTGTTCGCGACGACTAGCTGGTTCTCGTTCGACGTCAACAAGCACGTGCCCGAGGACGCCTTCGGCGTGCGCTACGAGATGACCTCGGAGACCGTCGCCGCCCCCGGCGCCGAGCCGGAGATGGTCTTCCGGCAACTGGCGCCCGTCCTGCCGGGCGGGGACCTCGCGACGGGATTCCACGACGCCCCTGAATCGTCCTTCTTCGGCACCACGCCATCGGAGCCGGTGGAGTCCGACATCTACCAGCAGGCGTTCCTGCTGCTGGCCACCTCGAACTACGTCCACCTCTCGGCCAGTCGCGAGCAGACACCGCCCCTCGTCCGCGGCGCGATCGGCGAGCGCGGCGAAGAGTTCAAGTACGTGGTCCTCGGCGACCATCCGTAGCGTCAGGCGGTCGGCGCCAGGTCGTCGGGTGCGTCGAGGGCCCGGAGATAGTCGGCGAAACCGTGGGGTGCCCGACCCGTAGCCCGCGAGCTCGTGGTGACGGCGAGGTCGGCCGCGCGGTGAACGACGAAGCGGCCGACCGCCTGGCCGGCCAGTTCGACGTCCTCACCCGTCCGGGTCGCCGACCAACCGCCGAGCGCCCGGTACGCGCCCAACCGGATGCCGAAGTTGGCGCCGTGCACGTGCGGGTGGCCGTCGGTGAACGTGTGGTGGCTGTCCCAGACCCGGCGCAACCGGTGATCGAGCCGATCATCGGGACGCACGGTTCCGAGGACGAGATCGGCGCCGGCCTCGGCGTGATCGAGCATCGTCGACAGCCAGTCGGCGCGGCACCAGCGAGTCGGCGTCGGTGTTGGCGAGCCACAGCTCGCGGTGGGGCCAGCCGGCGACGAGCCGAGCCGTTCCGGCCGCACGCGCCGCGCCGACCGAGGCGTGGTCGACCACCACCACCTCGGTGTCGGCCCGCCCGTGGATCAACGACGCCGTCGCGTCGGTGCACGAGTCGAGCACGACGACGAGCCGCGTACGTAGGTCGGGCCGGGCGAAGCCCAAGTGCCGCCGGCTGACGTCGATGGCGTCCAGGCAGTCGAGGATGCCGTCCTGCTCGTTGCGAGCGGGCACGACGATGCCCACGTTCGGTGATCATCTGCTGCGTGGCCTGGATCAGCGACGAGCTCGCGCGGCAGCCCTCGTCTCGGTCTTGGCCGACTGCCGTGCTCAGCGTGCCGCTCGAGTTCTCGAGGTGCGCCCGCACGAACCAGTGGAACTGCTCGAGCTGACCGGACTGGCCGATCAGCATGTCCTGCGTCACCGGGTCGGGATCCTCGGTCTGCTCGATCGCCGAGCGGTGGGCCTCGATGACCCCGGCGTAGACCAGGTCAAGAGCGCCCAGGTGCGCGATGGCGTCGTCGCGACCGATCGAGTAGTCGTCCCAGCCGCGTTGGCGTACGAGCGCGCCCGGCGTGCCGACCGGCGACCCGCCGAGGGTCGCGATCCGTTCGGCTGTCGCGTCGGCCATCAGGCGGACCGCGTCGACCTGGGGGTCGAGCATCGTGTGGACCGCGATGAAGTTCGGCCCGACGACGTTCCAGTGGACGTGCTTCAGGGTCAACGCCAGATCGTTCAGCGCGTTGAGCCGATCTTGCAGAAGGTCGATGACGGTACCGGCGTCCTTGGCGCTCATGCCCGGAACCGTGTATTTCACCGCAGCGCTGCGCGCCCTCGTCGCCATGGACTGTCTCCGCTCGAAATGGTCTTGGTGGAAGGCAGTGACTGGTTGACTGCATGCGCTCGATACCCAGCGCAGCGCGGGTTCATGCACGGTTCCGGACGTGATCTGGATCAGGGGGTGACGATGAGCGTTCCGGCCATGTTCGGGTGGTACGTGCAACCGAACGCGTAGGTGCCCGGTGTGGTCGGCGCGGTGAACGTGCCGGTCCCGCCGTTGCCCGGGATGTTGCCGGTGTCGAACTTCTTGGTCGCCTTGTCGGTCAGGGTGTGGGCGACGGAGTCCTTGTTCGTCACGGTGATCGTCGCTCCGGCCTTGACGGTCAGCGTGCCCGAGTAGGCGAAGCTGCTGATCGTGATGCCGGACGCGGTGCTGAGTCAGCCGACGGGCTGGTGGCCGGGGTCGACCCGGCCGCGGCGGCTGTCGACGACGCGGCCGGCGCGCTCGCGGCCGGAGTCGACGAGGAGGTCTTGGCCGACGAGCTGCAACTGGCGAGGATCATCGCGGCCGCTGCGGTGGTCGCTATCAATGCGAATCTCTTCATGATCATTGGTACGGCGCCCGACCGGTTTCGGTTCACGCCAGAGCACGGCCAGGCCGAGCAGGATGATCAACGGCGCCGTGCCGACGTCGGTGGCCGTGCCGGTGGTGAGGCCACCGAAGCCCTGGGCGAAGATCCAGTAGCCGAGCGCGACGACGATGCCGATGATCGTCAGCGTCCGGGCTGCGCGGCCGCCGAGCAGGACGGCCGATGCGATGATCAGGTTGACCGCCAGCACGCCGATCGAGACGGCCACCGCGGCCGCCACCGGCAGGCCGAGCAACCACGTCATGACGGCGTCGGCCGGCCGGACCGCCCACGACGGCTCCATCATCCAGCCCATCGCGGCCTGCGCTCCGAGGCCGGATCGCCCCCCACTGGGCGGGCAGCGTGGCGAGCACCGCGCCGAGCGCCCAGACGCCCAGCCACGACGCCGAGACCAGCCCTCGGGCCAGCGGAGGCTCGATCGCGCCGGGCCGCGGCCAGGCCGCGAGGGTGAGCAGGCCGTAGACGAGCGCGGCACCCGGGGCGCCGGTGCTGAGCGCCGCCGGCTGGTGGGCGAACAAGCCGGTCAGCAGGCCTCCGGCGCCCTCACCGACCAGCCAGACGGCGCCCCCCAGGCCACCGACCCGGCGCAGGCGAGGCGAGCGATCCGGCCGCGACCGCCGAACGACCATCCCGAGCCCGATGGCCAACTGGACGATCGCGAACGGCCAGTTGAACAGGACGGGATGATCACCGACCAAGTGCTGCGTCCAGGTGATCAAAGCGCCCAGCGGCGACGGCTGAGACAGCGAGGCGCTGCCCAGGACGTCGTCGGCGAACTGGCGCGTGAACATGAACGACTGCAGCTGCAGGCCGCCGGCGATCATCCAGAGAAGCCCGACGCCGAGGCGGATGCGGTGCCGTGCACCGATGCGTGTGCTCATGTCATGGACACGGCCGTCCGGGCCACGAGGTTCATCCGGCAGGATGATTGCCATGACGCAAGCACTTCTCTTGATGGATCTGCAGAACGACATCGTCGGACGGTTCGGCGGCTCCGACGACTACCTCGACCGGGTGGTCGCGGCCCAGGAACGCGCCGAGGCGGCCGGGTTGCTCGTCGTCCTGGTGCGGGTGGCGTTCCGTCCGGGTACGCCGGAGATCGCGGTGCGCAACAAGTCTTTCGGGCCGAGGCGGGGGTCCGACGCGATGATCATCGGCGACGCGTCGGTCGAACCACACGAGCGGCTGCTGCGCGGGCAGCGGCGAGATCGTCGTGACCAAGAAGCGGATCAGCGCGTTCGCCGGCAGCGACCTCGACGTGATCCTGCGCGGCGGAGACGTGACGAGCGTGGCGCTGGCTGGCATCTCGACGAGCGGCGTCGTGCTGTCGACCGTGCGCGAGGCGGCCGACCGCGACTACGAACTGACGGTGCTCGAGGATCTGTGCCTCGACGGCGACGACGAGGTGCATCGCGTGCTGACCCAGAAGGTTTTTCCCCGGCAGGCCGAGGTGATCAACTCGGCCGACTGGCGCCCCTGATCACCACATGTGTTGCGTGGCCGGTGACATGCTCTGGAAGTCGGTGCCCGGGTCGTCGGCCGGCTCGTAGCACGACTCGATGCCGATCCGGCCCGGTCCCCAGACGCGCAGCCACAGATAGCGATTGCCCCATGTGCGCCACAACTTCATCCCCGCGTGCGGGTACTCGACGTGCAGCTGGATGGCCACGCGTCGGGTCCTTGAACAGCAACGCCGGCGGCTTGACCAGCATCGACTCGCCCTCGGCCAGATGGCGCGTGTAGGCGTTGCCGCCCGCCGAGATCAACACCAGACCTGGACGATCGGTGGCGCGTGAAGCGGTCGAGGTACTGCCCGATCGGGTAGTGCCAGCGCGTCTCGTCGGCCCGCTCCTGCCGCTCGTTGCCGGCCAGGTCGAGGCCCAGCTTGAGCAGGCCCGACGCCCGCGCCGGAGTCGGCGGCGTTGCGCCCGAGGTCGAGTAGTAGAGCCCCGACTCGTACCAGTCGTAGGCTGATGCCGCGGGTGGCGGTCGAGCAGCCGGTGCTCGGTGACGTCGACGGTCGCCCCGGCCTGCAGCGGCAGCGCGATGACCTCGCCGGGCGTGTCGTGCGAGAACGCGATCCGGCCCGGCCCGGCCGCCTCCATCATGAACATCGGCAGCCCGGCGCGGTGCCGCGTCCACGGCTTCGACAGCGGCATCTGGGTGAGCGTCACCGACGGTTCCTGCCACAAGATCACGTGGTGCGGGAAGAACAGGCCGTCGCCGGCGGCGAGGCTCCAGTCGGCGACCGAGCAGATGCCGCCCTCGATCTGGACGTTCGACTGCCCGGCCTGGATGCGGGTCATGTCGGCGATCGGCGGCTGCTCGGTCCAACCGCCGGACGTGGTGCGCAGGCGGACGTCGACCGGGGCGCCGCAGAGCGGGCAGCTGCTCGTCGCGCCCGCGGACTGCTGACGGCAGTAGGGGCAGGTGTAGATCTCGGTCTGCTCTTGAGTGGTCATGGACGCCGCCCCTAGTCCGTCGTCTTCGGCTGGTACATCGACTGCATGCCCACTCGGCCGGGCCCGGTCAGGCGCATCAGGCTGACGTTCGAGTTGGTCGAGAAGACGCCGGCCAGGGAGGCCCCGCCGCCGCCCATGAGGTTGCCGGCCGCGCCGACCACGCCGTCCGACATCAACTCGCGCATCGCCTTGAGTCCCTTGAAGCCCTTCATCGCCGTCTGCTTCGCGCCCTGGACGCCACCGCCGGCGCCGATGTCGACGCTGAGCACCTCCATCGACACCGAGGCGTCCTTGTACAAGAACGCGCCCGGCGCGATCTGGATGGTCTCGCCCGGCGCGAGCACGCGCTGGAAGACGTTGCCGTAACCGTGCAGCACGAGTACGCCGGGAACCGTCGTCGCGGTGAACTGGTCGAAGTACATGCCGGTCCCGGCCATGAACATCGCTCGCAGCCCGGGCACCTTGGTGAAGGTGTAGCTCAGCGTCCCCGAGGCGAGCAGCAGGGCATGGCCGCGGATCTCGAGTTGCGTGCCCGGATCGATCGGCAGCACCACCAGCGCCCCGGCCGCGTCACGCGAGAACGCGAGCCGGCCGGGTCCGTGGGCCACGCTCAGCACGAACGGAATGATCGCCGAGCAACCGCCGCGCCCCGCCGGGCGTGCTCATCACCGACATCGGGACGGCGTCGTCCTTCCACAGCATCACGTGGTGCTCGAAGTAGACGTTGTCGCCCTGGGCCAGCGCGAGTTCGGCGACGGGCACGGTTCCGGCATCGACCTGGATCGTGCTCGACCCGAAGTGGATCTCGGTCAGGTCGCGCAGCCGCGGCGCCTCGCGCCAGCCCGAGTCGCTGACGCGGTCGCGGGTGTCGAGCGGCGCCCCGCAGCGATCGCAGTGCGACGAGCCGACCGCGCTCTGGCCGTGACACCACCGGCATTCGATGCGCTGAGCAACATCGGTCACTGGGGCACTCCTAATCCGTGTGGTGGTGGACGTACATCGACTGGATGCCCACCCGTCCGGGGCCGGTCATCTCGGCCAGGTAGAGGCCGTGACGCAGCAGGCCGGTCTTGACGTTCTGCTGCTTGGCGACCATCTGCACCGACGAGTCCTTGTACAGGTAGGCGCCGGGCTCGACCAAGATCGTCTCGCCTGGACGCAAGCACCCGCTCGAACACGTTGCCGTTGCCGTGCAGGACCAGCAGGCCGGGGTAGCCCTGGGTGACGAAGCGGTCCATGAACAGGCCCCCGCCGCCGTGCAGCAGGCTGGTGAGGTCCTTGATCCGGACGAACGAGTACTCGATCGTGTGCGAGGCGAGCAGGAACGCGTGCTCGCGCACGTCGACCTCCATGCCCGGGTGCAGGGGCAGCACGACCAGCTCGCCCGGGGCGTCCCGGGAGAACGCGATCCGGCCCGGTCCCTCGGCCCGCGACAGCGTGTGCGGCATGCCGCCGAAGCTGCGTTTGAGGCCGCCGCCCGTCGGCATCGCCACCAACGAGGTCTGGTCGTCCTTCCACAGCATCACGTGCTGCTCGAAGTACACGCCGTCGCCCGCGGCCAGCGCCAGCTCCGACACCGGAACCAGATCGCCCTCGATCTGCGCCGTGGAGTTGGCGAACCGGAACTCGGTCATGTCTCGCAGCCGCGGCGCCTCCCGCCAGCCGGAGTCGCTGATCTTGTTCCGTTCGTCCAGCGGGGCTCCGCAGTTCTGACAGGTCGTGGCTCCGGGCTGGTTCTGGCCGCGGCACCACTGACACTCGACGAGGTCCATGACGGGGAAGTTAGCATCGTCGGATCGCCTTGAGGGACGAGAGAAAGAACTCGTATCACAGGAGCCCGCCGCGGCCTCCGATTTGCCGGTAATCTTTGCCCGTCTCGTGTGCCCGAGGGGTTTTGCAGAGGAGAGCTGTCATGGCATTGCTCGGACGTGAGTTCATAGCTGTCCCCGACGAGCACAAGAACGTGATCATCTACAAGTGGCCGGATGTCAGCATCCGCAAGAACAGCAAGGCCATCGTCAACGCCGACGAAATGGCGCTGTTCGTCAACACCGGTCAGATCGTGGCGACGCTGGGCCCCGGCCGGCACAACATCGACGCCGACGAGATCCGCGGCCTCGGCATGTTCATCGACGCCGCGACCGCCGGACGCGCGTACCGCGCCGAGCTCTACTTCGTCCACACCCGCGAGTTCACCGGCAATACGTTCGGCGGTCGCATCGACGACGTGCAAGATCCACAAACCGGGCTGATCGTCACGCTGCGCGTCTTCGGTGACTACGCCGTCCAGATCCTCGACCCGGTCGCCATGATCATGAACCTGATCGGCACGGTGAACCTGGCCAGTAACGAGGCGGTCACCGGCTGGGTGAGCGAGCAGCTGCTCAAGGTCATGCGCACCGACGTCACCACCCAGGTCGTGCGCAACGGCTGGCCGATCCTGGGCCTGTCGGTCTACACGCCCGACATCGAGGCCGCGGTGGTCGTCAAGGCCAACGAGCAGCTGGCGTCGTACGGCGTGAAGATCACCCGGATGGGCAACTTCGACATCAACCTCGCCCCCGAGGACGCCGAGCAGCTCAAGACGCTGGCCAAGGACACCAGCTACTCGCGGCTGGCCGGCAGCTTCAACCAGTACGCCACCGGCGCGATGCAGATCGGCGCCGGCGAGGGCATGGCCCAGGGGGGCGCCGGTGCGGGCAACGCGTTCCTCGGCGTCGGCATGGGCATGGGCGGCGCCATGGCCCAGCCGCAGACGCCGACCCCGCCGCCGGCCACCGGGTTCGCGGGTGGAGGGGCCGGCTTCGCGGGTCCGCCGCCGGCGGCGGCTCCGGCGGCCGCGCCGGCCGCGCCGGCCACCGACCAGGTCGCCTGCGCGTCGTGTTCAGCGGCCAATCCGGCCGGGGCGAAGTTCTGCATGGGATGTGGTCAACCACTCGCACCACGGACCGTCCACTGCACCAACTGCGGTACCGAGCTCAACGCCGGCGCCAAGTTCTGCATGAACTGCGGCACGCCGGCCGCCTGACCGTCAGGCTGTACGCCGAACGCTCATGCTCGACCGCCGTGGTGACGACGGTCGAGCATGAGCGTCGGCTCAGAGCGTGGTGTTGCCGCTGATCGTGGTGACGTCACCCGGGAACGGGCCCGGTCCCGAGTCGTTCGACGTCACCAGTGGGCCGCGGATCGTGTTGCCGATGATCTCGACCCCGTGCGTGTCGTTGCGCGCGTTGAGCGCCCCGCCGATCGTGTTGGGAGCGCAGGCCGCGTCCCCGGGGTCGCCGATGATCACCAGTCCGGTCGCCCCGCTGACGGTCACGGCGCCTCCGGTGCTGCTGCCGCAGAGTTGGAACGCGTCCGGGCCGTTGGCGGTGATCGCCCCGGTCACCGTCGAGTTCTCGACCGCCAGCGACGTCCCCCGCGACACCACGATCGCGCCGTTGATCTGGGCGTTCACGATGCAGGTCGAGTCGCCGCCGGCGATCACCGCGCCGTTGACGGAGCCGGTGATCGTGTGCGTGCAGGTGACGAGATAGGTGATCGTTCCCGAGCTGCCCAGGAAGTTGCCGTCGCCCTGGTAGGCGGCGGTCACCGTGTGGTTGCCCGGGCTCAGCGCCGATGTCGCGACGGACGCCGTCTCGGTGCTGCTGAGCGGCACCGATCCGACCGCCGTCCCGTCGATGCTGAAGACGACCGGGCCCGTCGGTGATCCGGCACCGGGTGCCACCACGCCGACGGTTGCCGTGAACGTGACCGGATGGCCGAAGCCGGCCGACCCGCTCGGCGACGCGGTCACCGTGGTCGTCGTCATCGCCTTGGTGACGACCTGGTCGACGTTGGCCGACGTGCTTACCGTGAAGTTGCTGTCGCCGGAGTAGGTCGCGGTGATGTGGTGCGTTGCCACCGCGAACGTCGAGACGGTGACGCTGTAGCTCGAGCCGGTCAGCGCGCCGCTGCCGATCGGGGTGCTGCCGTCCAGGATCGTCACGGTTCCGGTGGGCGTGCCGCTGCCGCCCGCGGTCGGCGTGACGGTCGCCGTCAGGGTCACCGGCTGGCCGAAGACCGACGGGTTGGCCGACGACGAGACGGTGGTGATCGAGGGCGCCTTGAGGATCGTGAACGTGGCCGATCCGCTGACGGCGTTGTAGGCGGCGTCACCGGCGAACGAGCCACCGGCTGAGTACGTCCCCGGTGCCTGGGTCAGGATCACCGAGCACTGCGCGTGACCGGTGAGGCTGGTGGTCGCCGAGCACGACTGCGTGCCGACCGAGAGTGAGACCGGCTGGTTCGGCACCGGTGCGCCGCCGACCGTCAGGTCGCCCGCCAGCGTGACGGTGTGTCCGTAGTTGCCGCTGGTCGCTCCTGAGTAGGCCAGTTGCGCGTTGATCTTGACCGAGCCGAGCGTGACCTGCGAGGTCGCGCCGGTGGTCGAGTTCACGGCGATGTAGGTGCTGTGCGCGGCGTCGACGTACTCGTCGCCGGCGTAGAGCAGCCCGTTGTGACCGTTCGGGGTCTGGTCGATCCAGTAGGCCCGCGCGTCCGAGCCGTACAGGTGGACGACGACCGAGTTGGCCGGGAACCCGCTGTCCCAACCGGCCTGCTGGCGGTATTCGACCGTGTAGTACTGGCTGGTCGTGCAGGCGAAGCCGGCGCCGCTGCACGTCGGTGGACTGGTAGGCGCGACGTTGGCCGGTGACGTGTTCTCGATCTGGATCGCCGCCGGCACCCGCGCCTCCAGGTAGCCAGTACCGGTCAGCGCGTTCGGATCGCCCAATGCGTGCAGGGTGATCGTCGACTGGTTCGGAGTCGCGTTGTTGAACAGTTCGTGGCGTGCAGCCGGGATCCAGCCCTGCGAATCGAGATTGATCGCGGTGAGGCCCGGCCCCTTGTCGTTGGGACCGCTGCCGAGCACCGAACCGCCGAAGGTCGTACCGAGCGAGTTGTCCTCGTAGGTGTCGGAATAGACGCTCATGATGTCGGTCGAGTCGTTGTAATCGACCGTCGAGGTCGAGAGCGCACGGCTGTGGTCATAACCGAGCCCGTGCCCGGACTCGTGTTGGACGCCGGCGATGTTGGTCTCGTTGGGCAGCACGACGAGCGACAGGTTGTGGTTGCCGTCGCTGAGGCTCACCACCGACTGACCGGTGCCCTGGCCGTCGGGGTCGGTGCCGACGGGTGTGCCGGTCACCTCGCCGAAGTCGCCGGGGACGTTCGCACACGAACCGGCGGCGTGCGAGGTGGCGCTCGATCCGTTCGCGCCCCGGGCGATCGTGAACTGGTTGCCGCTGACGGCAGTCACGTCGACCGTCTCGGGGCTGCCGCCGTTGCAGTCGTCCAGGTTCATCAGGAACGGCGCGGTCGGGAAGTAGTTGGTGGTGGTGATGCCCGGCGTCGGCGAGGTGTTCGACATGTTCAGTGTCAGGGTCGAGGAGGTCGCGCTGATCGCCGTCGTCGTCGCCGCGCCGCCCGCTTCCGGGAAGATCGCGATCACGCCGTAGTAGTTGTTGAAGTTCACGTCCTGCACCGCGGCGTTCGCGCAGTCGACCACCTTGCCGTAGCGGTCGCGCGAGTAGCCCCAGGTGTCACGCGTCTCGGGCATCGTGTACCAGCCGTTGGCGTCGGCATGCGCGCCGTCGGCGACGATCGTGCCGGACACGCTGAGCTGCCCGAACGAGGCGTCACGCCACCAGTCGACGAAGTTGTACTGGCCCGACCCGGCTCCGGCATCGGTGTACATCTGCCGGTAGAAGGCGAGCGACCCTGCTCCGCCGGGGTCATTCGGCTCGTTGCTGGACTTGCACAGGATGACGACCCACGGGTGCGTGCCCGTGCCGACCATGTTGGCCGCGGTCGGGCCGGCCACGCCGAGCAGGAACGAGCCGGTGAGCAGCGCCGACAGGCAGGCAGCGATCAGAAGTCGGAAGTTGCGTGACTTGGACGTGACGTTCATGGCGGTCGCCTCCGGGCGCAGGTGTGCAGTCCGATCAGGTCGGTGCACGCCTGAGGAGGCGATCGGCGGGTGACCTGATACCGGTGGTTGTCGTGGACCACGTGGCCCAGGACCGTGATCGGGACCGGGCTGACGTCGCCCAGGTATTGCCGTCGAAGTTGTCGCCGGGCGCGTGGGCGTGCAGCGCCACCGGTATATGGCGTGATTATTCGTCGGTGACAGCCGGGCTCTTGGCGGCAATCTCGGCGGCCTGCCGTTCAGCATCCGCGCGCTTACGCTCGGCGGCGGCCGGGTCCGGCGCCGGTGCTTCGGTGGCGGCCAGGAACGGCCGCAGGATGTCGAGCGGCAGCGGCACGACGACGGTCGAGTTGTTCGAACTGCCCACCTCGAGCAGCGTCTGCAGATAGCGCAACTGCAGGGTGGTCGGGTTGCGGCTGATCACGTCGGCGGCGTCGGCCAGCTTGGCCGAGGCCTGGAACTCGCCCTCGGCGTTGATGATCTTGGCCCGCCGCTCGCGCTCGGCCTCGGCCTGACGCGCGATCGCGCGCTGCATGTTCTCGGGGATCTCGACATCCTTGATCTCGACCGTGTTGACCTTGACTCCCCACGGCTCGGTCTGCTGGTCGATGACCTTCTGCAGATCTTCGTTGAGCCGCTCGCGCTCGGCCAGCAACGTGTCGAGTTCGGCCTTGCCCAGGACCGCGCGCAGCGATGTCTGGGCGATCTGGGTCGTTGCCGCAAGATAGTTCTCGACCTCGACCACCGCGCTGCTGGCGTCGACCACCCGGAAGTACGCGACAGCGGTGACGCGCGCGGGCACGTTGTCGCGGGTGATCACCTCCTGGGCCGGGATGTTGAGGGTGACCGTTCGCAGGCCGACCCGCACCATCCGGTCGACGGCCGGAATGAGCAGGACCAGACCGGGCCCGCGCAGTCCGGTCAGCCGGCCCAGCCGGAACACGACCGCGCGCTCGTACTCGCGCAGTACGTGGACGCTGGCGCTGCCGATCAACAGAGCGAGCACCACGATGACGATCAAGACGACGATCAATGCGGTCATGGCGTGTTCATCTCCCAGGTCTGGCGCGGCCGGACGATCAGCGTCAGCCCACGCCGTCGCTCGACCACGACGAGGTCGCCCCGCTGCGGGACGCCGCCGGGTTCCCAGCCCAGATCGAGGTCGGCGGTCCAGAGCGCGCCGTCGACCAGCACCTGGCCGTGCGGGCCCGACCAGCTGGCCACGGACGCGGGGGCGCCGATGAGCCGATCCGGACCGGTGCGGGGTTCGACTCGCAACGTGCGACCGATTGCTCGGGCCGCGAGAGCCAAGGCAGCCAGAGCGAGCAGGCCGATCGCGATCGCGAGCGTGACCGACAGCGCGGTGCCGAGACCGGACGCCGACAGGATCACGGCCAGACCCGCGACCGCGACGATGATGCCGCCGGTTGCGATGAAGCCGCCGCTGCTCGCGTGGGCCTCGGCCACGACGAGCGCCAGCCCAACGATCATGAGCGTCACGCCCAGAGCCAGCATCGCCGGTCGCCTCCTCGAGGACTGACCTCGACGGTACCTCTGCGGGCTGAGCGCCGCTCTCAGACGCGGCTGGGGTCGAACTCCATCACCTGCGTCAGCCGGATGTTGTTCCCGGACGGATCGCGGAACGAGGTGTCTATGCCGTAGGGCTGGACCGTGGGGGGATCGTTGAACGTGAGTCCGCGGGCCGACAGCTCGTCGTAGCTGGCCTGGACGTCGTCGGTCTCCAGGAACAGCGTGCCGCCCCAACCCTTGGCCACGATGTCGGCGATGGCGGCGTTCGTGGCGGCGTCGACCATCGGTGCGCCCGGCACCGGCATGAGCACGACGCCGACGCCTTCCTGACCGGCCGGCCCGACGGCCAGCCACCGGAAGTTCCACTCGGCGACGGTGACGTCCGAGCGAACCTCCCAGCCCAGCATGCCGGTGTAGAAGGCGAGCGCCTCGTCCTGGTCGTGGACCCAGAGCTGCGTATTGGCGATCTTGATCATTTCGTCCTCCCGTTGCCTGCGTGGTGTCCCCGAGATTAGGCAGCCCCGTCGCCGGCGGCTTCTCGAAACGTGCGGTTCTGCGGCCGGCCGTAGGCCTGGACGATGCAGCGCGGGATGCGTACCCAGTACTCCGCGGGCGGCTGGCCGGCGCGGTAGGCCTGCGGGCTCAGGCCGTACATCCGCCCGAAGCTGGTGATGAACGAGCCGAGGCTCTGGGCGCCCACCGCGAAGCAGATCTCGGTGATCGTCCAGTCGCTGGTGCGGAGCAGAGCCGCCGCGCGTTCGAGACGGCGGGTCAGCAGGTATTGGTGCGGCGACTCGCCGAACGCCCGCTTGAACTCGCGACTGAAGTGCGCGGGCGACAACCGGGCCGCGGCGGCCAGATCCGAGACCCGCAGCGGCTCGGCGTACCGCGCGTCGGCCAGGTCCTTGGCCCGCAGCAGGTGCCGGACAAGAGGCTGCGATGCCATGCCGACAGTATGCCCAGGCCGGCTGCTTGCCCGCCGTCAACGCGTGATGGGGCAAGCAGCCGGTGGCCGACCGAGTCGTCTAGGGCAGGTAGTACATCGGGTTGGGCAGCTTGACCTGCCAGCCCGAACTGCCGCCCTTGAGATCGCTGAACTGATCGCCGAAGTCGGCCACGATGTCGTAGCCCTGCGATTCGATGTAGGCGCGCGTCCCCGACTTGTACTCGATCGTGGTGCACGTGGTGACCGCGGCGCAGTGCAGGTACGGCGGCGGCGTCGCCTGCTTCAGGTACAGGTGGGCGGCGTCGGTCGGCGCCGTGTAGCCCACGCTCTGCAGGTTGCCCGCCGTGGGCGTGCGCTGTGACTCGGGGCGGCCGGTCAGGAAGAACACGGTGTAGCCGTTGGTGCTGGCCCAGTTGACGAGCGCCGGCATGCCGAACACCGCCGGGAACGCCTCGTCGTTGACGAAGGTCGCGTTGCTGGCCGGCGTGTAGCCGAACTGCGACGAGATCTCGTAGTCGTAGGTGTTCAGCGTCGTGTCGTCGACGTCGAAGATCAACGCGGGCTTGGCCTTCTGGTGGCTGGCCGCGCGGATGGCGAACGAGAGGTAGCCCTTGGCCTGGGCCTCGATGCTGGTGACCTGCTTGGCGTAGTTGCTGGTGGGCGAAGGCAACGTGACCGCGCCCACGCCGGGCTCGGTGCCGGCGACGCTGCCGTAGTACGCCTTGATCTCGGACTCGACGGTGGTGACGTTCGGAATCTGATCACCGTCGAGCGGTGGAGTCGCATCGGGCGCGGGAGTGGGATTCGAGATCGGTTGGCCGGGACCGTGCGCCGACGCGGTGGTGATGCCACCGAAGGTGAGGCCGGCGGCGGCGATCAGCGCTCCCGTGATCAACGGGACCGCCCAGCGCCGCCTCGTGCTGGGAGTGGTTGGTGTCATGCCAGTTCTCCTCTCGGATTCATAACTTCTCGACCCTGGCATAGCCCGGAGGAGCGTGCGACCTACCAGAAAGAATTGAACAGGGATCAAACAAGCGGTTCAGCGCGGATGTACAACCAGTGACCGCCCTCGCGGACGAACCGGCTGCGCTCGTGCACCGCGCCCCGCCGACCATCGGCTCGGTAGTGCGCCTGGAACTCGACGGTGCCGGTGTGCTCGAACAACCCGCCGTCCGACACGTCCACGATGTCGAGCCGGGTCCAGCGCGTGGCGGGGTCGAGGTCGAGATCGGGCGGACGGGTCGAGCGATGCCACGTCGCGAGCAGGTACGACGCGTCGGCGACCGCGAACGCGCTGAATCTCGATCGCATCAGCGCCAGCGCGGTCGGTGCGCTCGTGGCCCCGGAATGCAGGCGACCACAACAGTCGTCATAGCTGTCGCCCGATCCGCACGGGCACCTCTGCGTCACGGATTCATCTTTCCCCGGCGCGTGTCCGTGGCGGGCGGTGGTACCCCGAGGGGCTATTGGACGGCGTCGCGCGGCACGCTGAGCCGAGGAACACCGCCGAGGCCGAGGTTGTAGCGCACAACCGGGGCGTACTCGGCCAGCTTGTCCCAGAGGGCGGCGTGCGCCGGCCACGGAATGGGGTTCTCCGGATCGTCCTCGTCCAGCCAGCTCTCGCCGAAGGTGATCCACACGAGCGTCCAGTCGGTGGCCAGTTCCCACCGGCCGTTGCTCCAGTCGATCAGTGAGCGGCGGATCTGGAAGGCGGCCCGTGGCGCGTCGGTGAAGATCGGCACGGTGTTGACCAACCAGACGCGGAAGTCGTTGGACATCAGGTCGAGTTCGAAGTCGTCGAGCACGGCGGGATCGACCAGCACCGTGGCCATGTTCTCGAAGCCCCGTCCTCTCATGGACCAATTATCTACCGGAGAGGGCCGACAAAGTCAGCTCGATCGGGTGATCTCGACTCCGGCCGCCTCCGCGACCTCGCCGTAGGCCGCGGCCAGATCGGCGAGCGAGGAGTGCGCGTTGAGCCCGCTCGGATTGGGCACGACCCAGAGCTGGGCGCCGGCGAGGTCTTCGGCCTGCCGCCCCGGGACCGCCTTCGGACGGCCGAAGGCGAGCCGGTAGGCGGTGATACCGAGCACGGCGACGACCTTCGGTCCGACTCGCGTCACCGTGTCGACCAGTCGTCGGGCCCCGGCGATCAACTCAGGGGTCGTCAGTTCGTCGGCCCGCGCGGTCGCGTGCGCCACCAGGTTGGTGATGCCGATGCCCCGCTCGAGCAGTTCGTCCCGGTCGTCGGCGCGGAAGCCGGCGGAGGCGTCGATGACGTGATCGACGATCCCGGCCTCGAACAGGGCCGGATAGAACCGGTTGCCGCGGCGGGCGAAATGAGCCTGGACGGCCGCCGTCCACAGACCGGGGTTGATGCCGACGAAGAGCAATGTCGTTCGCGGCCCGATCAGGTCGGGCACGGTCGTGCCGCGGAAAGCGTCGAGCTGGGCTCGCGTGTAGGGCACCTGTCCCAGCGTAGGGCCGGCCCAGCTAAGGCGGCTCAGCGTAGGGCCGGCTCAGCCGGCGACGCGTACCGACGGCCGGGCGCCGATGCCGAACTCGTGCAACAGCCCGGCGCGACCGGCGTCGGTGACGCGGACGGCGCGGCTGGCCTCGGTGCGCCGGATCCAGTCCAGGGCGACGACGCGATCGAGCAGCGCGCGGCCGAGCGGACCGGCGAGGTGGTGTCGCTGCTCGCTCCAGTCGGTGCAGTACCGGATCGAGCGGCGTTCGGCGTCGGCCACGCCGAACGCGGTCAGCCACCGGCGTCCGGGCGCGGTCAGGGCGTAGTCGACGTCGTGACCCCACCCGGCGCGGTGATCGCGTTCGGAGTAGGAGCCATCGCCGCCCGACAGCCAGTCGTTGTCGATCATGGCGGTCATCAGGTCGACGCCCAGCCGTCCGGCCAGGTGGTCGTAGCAGGTTCGCGCGTCGCGCAGGGCCTGCGCGCGCGTGCCTTGGCGCAACGATCTGGTCGGCGTCGCGGGAGCGAAACGTTGCAGCACCTCGAGCAACTCGCCGACCTCGGCGCCCGCCAGCCGGAAGTAGCGATGCCGCCCGTGCACCTCGACGGTCAGCAGCCCGGCGTCGGTGAGTTTGGCGAGGTGGCTGCTTGCGGTCGCCGCGCTGACTCCGGCCTCGGCGGCCAGCCGACTCGCCGGCAGCGCGCGCCCGTCCATCACCGCGAGCAGGATGCGGCAGCGCGACTCATCCCCGAGCAGCGATCCGATGCGGGCGATGTCGGGTTCTCCCGTGGCGGCATGGGTCATGCACCCAACGCTAGTTCGGCTTCGCTTCGACGGCGCTCGAAGCATGATCCGGTCGGGCCGGCTCCGATGCCGGAATCGGCGTGACAGCGGCGATACCGTGAGTTGTGTTGTCGGCTCTGCGTGCGCGGGACTTTCGCCTGCTGTGGCTCAGCCAATCGGTGAGCGTGATGGGCGACGCGCTGGTCGTCGTTGCGATCGGCCTGTACGTCACCCGGTTGACCGGCCGGCCCGGGGACGTCGCCGTCGTGCTCGCGGCCTACGCGTTGCCCCTCGTGCTCTTCGTGCTGGTCGGCGGAGTGGTCGCCGACCGGTTGCCGCGGCAGGCGGTGATGGTCGTGTCGGACCTGATCCGCGCCGTCCTGCACGGCACGCTCGCCGTGCTCATCGCGACCGGGCGCCGTCCAGATCTGGCAGATGGTGATCATCGGCGCCCTGTACGGCACGGCCGAGGCGTTCTTCCGTCCGGCCTACACGGGTCTGGTGCCCCAGACGATCGAGGACGACGAAGGTATCCAAGGCGCGCAGGCGCTGGGCGGGTTGAGCGCTGAGTTCGCCGAGTTCGCCAGCCCGGCGCTGGCCACGGCGCTGGTCCTGGGGCTGGGTGGCGCGTTCGCCTTCGGCCTGGACGCGGCGACGTTCGTGTTGTCGGCCGTGCTGGTGGTGCGCATCCGGCCGCGCTCGCGAGGCGAGCAGCCCGAACGCCAGACGATGATCATCGAGCTGCGACAGGGCTGGTACGCGGTGAGGGAACGTCCCTGGGTGCTCTGGACGATCATCACGTTCTGCGTGGCGGTCACCTGTGCGCTCGCGCCGTTCCTCGTCCTCGGCGCGGCGATCGCCCACGACCGTTACGGCACCGAGGCCGTGTTCGGCCTGGCCAACACGGCCTTCGGGGCGGGCACGATCACGGGGGTGTTCGTCGGCTCGCGCTGGCAGCCGAAGTACCCGATGCGCACCGGGATGATCGCGGCGGTCCTCTGGCCGATCGCGTTGGCGTTCTATGCCCTCGGGCCGCCCGTCGGTGCGCTGTATCCCGTGCTCGCGTTGGCAGGGGGCGGCGTCGGCCTGTTCGCGGTGCTGTGGGAGACGGCGCTCGCGCAACGGGTGCCCCCACACCTACTCTCACGGGTCTCGGCCTGGGACTGGATGGGATCGCTGGCGTTCATCCCGTTCGGCTACCTGATCGCGGGCGCGCTGGCTCGGTCCGTTGGGGCGACCGAGGTACTGGTCGCCGGCGGCCTGATCGGCACCGGTGCGCTCGCGCTCGGCCTGATCCCGTACTCGGTCCGCTGGCTGCCCCGGCTCGACTCACCGACCGCATCGCCCGCGCCCCTGCTCGGACCGGTGCCGCTTCACTAGTCGCCCAGATCACCAATAAATCGGTAATCGAAGAACTGCTTTCTGTACCGATCTGTCTTACGTCACTGTTAGTGGTCTCTGGTTAACGTTCACCTTTACAGCTAGGCAGCGGTCAATAGGTTGGGGGACTCTATGACTGCTTTTGACGCTTTGCCGACCGTCTGGGTGATGAGTCCACCCGGCGGCGGACGAGCGACCAGATGTCGCGGGACCGGCCGGTGAGCTGCAATGCCACGGGAGTCGCCGGTTCTTGAACCATCCGGCGACGACCTCGTGCACCGCTGTCCGGTGTGCGACTCGATCGCCGATCACCTTCACCCGTCGACGGAGACGGTCGAACCACCCGCCCGGCGGCCATCCCGGCGCGCCCTCGCCGCATTCGTCGCGGCGGCGGTCGTGGCGTGCGCGGCGATCGTCGGCATCGTCTTCGCCGCGTCGTCGACCGGCGACTCGACGACGTCGACCAAACGCAACCGCCCACCCGTCAGCGCGTCCAAGCAGCTGGCGCCGGCCTCGGCGGCGGCCGTCGCGTGGGCCGGGCGCGAACTTCCCCACGACGCGTCCATCCTCGCCGACAGTTCGCTGCGCTCGGCGCTGACGGCGGCGGGCTTCACCAAGATCGTCACCGGCTCGGCCGGCGCCGTCTACGTCATCGGCGACCCGCACTCGACGCTGGTCGAACAGGTGGGTTCCTCCGCCTCCATCGCGTCGTTCGGCTCCGGCACGGGACAGACGGTCGTCGCGCAGGTGATCACCGACCCACCGGCCGACCTGGCCAGCGTCCGCTCGGCCGACGCGCAAGCACGCGCGAGTGCCGAGACGGAGCTGCTCGCGAATCCCGGCGTCCAGGCGACCGGCACGGCGGCCGACGCCCTGCGCAGCGGCGAAGTCGATCTTCGGGCCGCGACGGTGCTCGCCTTCCTGGCCAACTCGAGCCACATCGCGGTTCTGGCGGCCACCGGCGATGCGCCCGAACAGGCCGTCGGGTTACCGATCCGCGACATCCAGGTCCGCAGCGACGACCTGGCGGCGACCCAGATGATCATCGCCACGCTGCCGCTCTCGTACCGGCCGAGCTCGGCCACTCAGCTGCCATCGGGGGCGCTGGAGCTGGTCTGGCCGATCGCGGCGGTGCCGCCGGCCGGCATCAACTGATCACCTTATGAATTCGGGGGAAACATGACGATACGTTCACGCACGGTTCGGCTGCCCGCCGTGCTGGCGGTCGCCTTGATCGCCGCCACGGCCGGCCCGGCCGCGGCAGCGGCGCCGGCGGTGGCTCCGGCCCAGGCTTATGTGCGGGCGGCCCACTTCTCGCCCGACACCGGAGGCGTCGACGTCTACCTCACCGCCTTCAGCGGCGGGACGAACGCGCTCTGGCTCTCGAACGTCGGCTACGGCGACGTCAGCCCCTACCGGGCCGTGGCGGCCGGCGACTACGCCGTGTCGATGCGGCCGCACGGCGCCGCGGCGACCACTCCGGCCGTCCTCACCTGGTCGCTGGACCTGTCGGCCGGCGCGACCTACACAGCCGCTGCCGTCGGGATCAACAGTCAACTGCACGGCGTCGTGATCCCGGACTCGCTGACTGCGCCCGCGGCGGGCACCGCGCTGGCCCGGGTGATCCAGGCGTCGAGCCAGGCCGGCCACGTGGCCGTTCAGATCGGCGGCACGGTGATCACGGCCGACACCGCGTTCGGGGCGTCGAGCAGCTACGTCAGCGTGCCGGCCGGCTCGGTGACGGCTCAGGCGACGTCGAGCACCCAGCCCGCGCTGACCGCGTCCTCGCCGGTGACCCTGGCCAGTGGGAGCGTCACCTCGTTGATCGTTCTCGACCAGGCCTCGGGCGGCTTGACCCTGCGCACCGTGACCGACGCGGCCGGTGCGCAGACGATGCCGTCCGGATCGGTTCCGGCCGGTGGCGGCGGCACCGCGCACGGGCAGTCGTCGCCGGTCGCGGCCTGGGTGGCGTTCGGCGCGGCGATCCTGGTGGCGCTCACCTTCATCCGGCCCCGGCGGCGAAGGGCGTCGGCTGCATGATCGAGTTCCTGCGCTCGCACGGCGGCACGCGGCCCATGATCATGGGCCGCGTCCTCGTCGTGTTCGCGCTGCTCCTGCTGGCGTTCTACCTGAGGCCGAGGGGCGCCGGCGAACCACCCAAGGTCCAGGCGGTCGTACCGGTGTCGGTGCCGACGGTGCCGGCGGGGCCCTCCACGGGCGCCATCCAGACCGTCGCCCCGCCGTCGGCCCCGGCCGCCGCGAGCCCGCCGGTCAGTCTCACCATCGCCAGCATCGGCGTCCAGACCTCGCTCCAGCCATTGGGGTTGCTCGCGAATGGATCCCTGCAATCCCCCTCGCAGTGGGGCGTCGCCGGCTGGTACGACGGCGGCGTCGTACCCGGTCAGGTCGGGCCGGCCGTCATCGCCGGGCACGTCGACTCGACCAAGGGACCGGCGGTTTTCTACCGTCTGAAGAACCTGCAGCCAGGAGCGACGGCGGCCGTCACCGAGCAGGACGGCGCGGTGCTGACGTTCGTCGTCGACACCGTGCAGAGCTTTCCGAAGAACCAGTTTCCGACCGCGACCGTGTACGGCCCCACCCCCGACGCCGAACTGCGGTTGATCACCTGCACCGGAGTGTTCGACAGCTCAGCGCGGAGCTACCTCAGCAATCTCGTCGTCACCGCTCACCTGGTCGGCAGTTGACCTCGTGAGCACCCACCAACCGGCAACCCCACGTGAATCAGAAGGAAGAAAATCATGACGAACACCAACAAGATCGAGTTTCGTACCGTCTTTCGCGGCTACGAGCCGGCCGAGGTCGACAAGCGCGTCGAGGAGTTGACGGCGGCGGCACTCGAGGCGCAGACCCACGCCAACCAACTGCACGAGCAGCTGGGCAAGGAGGGCGAGCGGCGTCCCAAGCCGGGGCCCGAGGCGGCTGAGCCGTCCACGCCGTCCGAGCCCGACTTCTCGGTGCTCGGCGAGCACGTCACGCAGATCCTCGTCACGACCAAGCAGGCGGCCGAGAAGATGCATCGGGAGGCAGCCGACGAGGCGCGCGCCATGCGGGTGGCCGCCGAGGCCTCGGCCGAGCAGACCCGTAACGAGGCGGACGCTTACGGCGCCAAGGTCCGCAGCGAGAACGACCAGGAGGCGGCGCGGATCACCGAGGCGGCCAAGCGCAACGCCGACCAGTTGCTCGGCGACGCGCAGCGCGAGGCGAGCGCCCGCCGCGAGGAGGCGCAGGCGGTCTACGAGGCTCAGCAGGCTGCGGCCAGCGAGGCCAACGCCGAGCTCCAGCAGAAGCTGGCGGCCCGCAGCGAACAGGCCGAGCGCGAGATCGACCAGCGGCAGCTGGCCGCCGACAAGCAGCTGCGCGAGACCAAGCAGGAGATCGAGCGGCTCAAGTCCGAAGCGGCCGGCATCACCTCCGAGGCCACCGAGAACGGCGCCCGCCTCGTCGCCGAGGCCAAGGAGCGGGCGTCCAAGATCGTCGCCGACGCGATGGAGCGGGCGGGGCGCGTCCGCGAGGAGATGCAGCGCGAGTTGTCGGCCGCGGCCGAGCGACGCGACAGCATCAACGGACAGCTGGTCACCATCCGGCAGATGCTGACCAACCTGCCGGTCGACCTGCCCGACGCGGTCGCCCATTCCACCAACGGACACGCGAGCAACGGACACACGGGTAATGAGCACACCGCCGAGCCCGAGTCGGTGTCATGACCGCGGAGGACGACCTGCTGACCCGGCTCGGGCCGCAGCTCTACGCCAGCTGGAAGTGGTTCATCGGGGCCACGCCGACGCCTCACCACGAGCGGCACGCCGAGGTGCTGCTCGATGTCCTCGCCAAACGTCCGGTCCGGGTGACCGAACAGGAGCTGGCGGCCGGAATCACCTTTCCGGACCAGGTGATAGTGCCGCGTGAACAAGTGGCGCCCTTCATCGGCGAGGGGATGCACGTCGAGCCCCTCGACACCGACGAGGAGACCCGCAAGGCCGACCGCGACCTGATCAGCCGGATCCTGAGCGGCGCTCGCAAGCGGGACGCCGCTCTCGAGGGGGCCGAATAGCTATCGTGGAGCGGTGGCGCGCTATCTGATCACCGGGGCGACGCGGGGGATCGGCCGCGCACTCGTCGACCAGTTGGCGACCCACGAGGTGATCGCTGTCGGGCGCTCGCGATCGGCGCTGGCCACCGTGCCGGCCGCCGAGCGCGTAGTGGCCGACCTCGCCGATCCCGCCTCGCTGGCCGCAGCGCTGCCTGCCTTCGACCGCCTCGACGGCCTCGTGCACTGCGCGGGTGCCCTGGCCTACGGGCCGGTGCGCGAGGCGTCGGTGGACGAGTGGTGGCGGGTACTCACGATCAACGTCGTGGCGGCCGCGGAGCTCACGCGACTGCTCCTGCCGGCGTTGACGGCCGGGGGCGGAACGATCGTCTTCGCCAACTCGGGCCAGGGTCTGACCGCGGCGGCGAACCTGCCCGCCTACGCCGCGTCGAAGCACGCACTCCGGGCGCTCGCCGATTCGCTGCGAGCCGAGGAACCGGCCGTGCGCGTGTCCAGTGTCTTCCTGGGCCGGGTCGCGACCGACATGCAGCGCGAGCTGCGGGCCGCGGAATCGCAGACCTACACCGCCTCGGACTACATCGACCCGGTGACGGCCGCGGCGCTGATCGCGTCCGTCCTGCAATCGCCGGCCGACGCCGCCGTCACCGACGTGACGCTGCGTCCGAACGGCTGAGGTCAGAGCACGCCGCGAGTGTGCAGGTCGGCCACCAGCCGGTGGGCGATGTAGAGGTGTCCGGCGTCGTTCGGGTGGCCCGGCACGTTGGACTGGAAGCCCGGCAGGTTCGTTGCGGTCATCCAGTTCTCGGCGATCGCGTTGACGAACGTCGCGCCGTCGATGTGGGCGTCGGCGGCCAGGTCGTCGTTCGTCGCCACCGTGGCCGAGTCGAGTGGCAGCTGACTGGGCACGTCACCCAGCATCACGATCTTCGGGCCGCCGAACTTGGACCGGATCGCGCTCAGCGTGCTCGCCACGGCGGCGTCTTCGGCGGCGGGCGGCGTACCCACGTCGTTGCGGCCGCCCTGGATGATCACCAGGTCCGGACGCAATGACCCCGGCAGCGCGTCGACCTGCTGCAGGAACGAGTCGTGCCCGTCGTTGCCGCCGTTGACGTACCCGGCGCCGGGCTCGGCGCTGTAGGTGGCGTTCCATCCGAGCTCGGCGGCCGCGTCGTGGGCGTAACCCAGCTGCGGGTTCGTCGCGCCCCAGCCCGCGGTGTAGGACGCGCCGACGAACAGCACGCTGTGCACCGGCGGGGCGGGGAGAGGCGTGACGGTGGTCGTGGGTACCGGGGCGACGGTGGACGATGCCGCGCCGGCGGGGTGCTCCGGGGCGGAACCCGACGCGGTCGAGACCGGGATCGCCACCGCGGCCACGCCGCCGAGCAGAGCGCCGATCAAGATCGTCCGTCCGATGTTCTTACGCATGTCGTGCCCCGCTCGCTCGATCCGTTGTTGTCTGGATCAAGCCTCTCGATCAGAGCGGGTGCGCGAGATCGGACGATCGGCGGTGCGAGTGGACGAACCCGATGTCCCCCGATGGGGGGATGCGTGACTCCACCACGCACTCGATCAGGCGGCGTTGGCGGGCGCCGGCGTGAGTCCGAGCCGGCCGGACAGGAAGGGCAGCGAGTCGGCGAAGGCCTTCGAAAAGAGGTCGAAGTCGTGACCGTCACCGGGTACCTCGATCGTGGTGGTCGAGATTCCCGCCTGCCGGGCGAGCGGCGCGAGCTGACGCTGGGCCGCGACCGAGCCGCTGTCCGCGCCGCCGACCTCGAACCAGGCGGCCATCCCCGGGTAGCTGTTCGGTCGCGAGCAGGTGCAGCGGGTCGTGGGCCTCGTAGGCCGCCGCCGATCCGCCGAACAGGGCCTTGATCGTCGCCGGCGGGTTCGACCGCCTCGCCGACCGTCGGGCTGGTCAGCCCGGCGTAGTCGGCGAAGCGTGTTGTAGATCGTGGGGTGCCGCAGGGCGAGCATCGTCGCGCACATCCCGCCGGCCGACAGCCCCGCGATGGCCATCGAGTCCGGGCCGGTCTGGGCGCCGAAGGTCGACCGCATGAAGGCGGGCACGTCGACGCTCAGGTAGGTCTCGGCATTGCCGAGCGGGCTGTTCACGCACTCGGTGTCGCCGCCCTCGGATCCGTTGGCATCCGGCATGACGATGATCGGGGCGACGCCGCCGTGAGCTTGGGCGAAGGCACTGGCCGTCTGGTCGGCGAAGCCGGCGCGGGTCCAGTCCGACGGCGCGCCGGGCACGCCAGCGAGCAACTCGATGACCGGCAGCCTGCGCTCGGGGTGGGTGAACCACACCGGCGGCAGCCAGATGTAGGCCGCGCGCGCGTCGAAGCCGGATGCGGTGCCGGGAATCGGCAGTTGAATGGTCGCGCCCTTCGTTGCCGCCGCCGGGTCACCGCCGGCGAGCTTGATCCGCGCCTGCTCGAGTCCGGCGCGATCGTTCTGCACGAACGCCGCATCGTGCAGTTGGGCGTCCGACACCTGATGGGCCGAGCCGCCCAACACCGACCGGATCGTCGGGTAGTACTGGTACTCGCCGTTGACCAGCATGAGGGCCATCGAGACGGTCAGCACCAGCGAGACGCCGCTGATCAGCCGGCGACCGAGCGAGAAGCGCAGCCAGCCCACGACGCTGAACGCGACGCCCAAGATGATCAATCCGAACCAGAGGTAATACGAGTTCGGGAACTGGTAGGGGATCAGCGCCATCCCATCGACGAGCAGCGCGACCAGACCGACGACCGCGGCACTGACCGGCACACCGATCAGCAGTTGGCGCTTCCACACGCCGTCGCGCCGTCGAAGCAGCAGCAGCAGCGAGGCCACCGCCAGCGCGATGACCAGCGGCGGAAGGAATCCGTGAACCAGTGAAATCGACCCGATCATGACCTGTTCCTCGTCTGCGTGCTGCCTACGGGACGAGCTTCGCGCCGATTTCCCTCCGTCTGAGTCGGCCGCCGGGGGGACCGGGCGGGTGATCAACCGTCCCCCGATCGGAGGACAGGTGGGCGATAAGGTCTGGGCATGATCACCTCGGATCGCCGCCGAGAGAAGCTGGACGCGTTGCGCGCGGCGGGTCATGAGCCCGCCTACGAGTACGACGTCGACCACCACGCGGCCGGCATCGCCGAACGCTGGTCCGGACTGTCCGTCGGGGAGCGCACGGACGATCGGGTGACCGTCGCCGGCCGGCTCGTGCTGATGCGCCGCCACGGCGGGCTGAGCTTCGGGGTGCTGCGCGACCGCACCGGAACCATCCAGTTGTTCGTCGACCGGCGTTCGCTCGGCGTGGAGAGCTACACCGCGTTCTCCGACCTCGATCTCGGTGACTGGATCGGCGTCGCCGGAACGATCATGCGCACCGACCGCGGCGAGCTGTCGATCGCCGTCGAGTCGGTCGACCTTGCTGGGCAAGGCGTTGCGGCCGCCGCCGGACAAGGACAAGGGACTGACCGACGTCGAGGTCCGCTATCGGCAGCGCTACGTCGACCTGATGGCCAACCAGCGGACGCGCGACATCTTCGAGATCCGCCGTCGGGTGATCCAGACGATCCGGCGGCACCTCGAAGATCATGGCTTCTGGGAAGTGGAAGGCCCGATGCTGCAGAGCATCCAGGGCGGGGCAACCGCGCGGCCCTTCATCACCCACCACAACGCGCTCGACATCGACATGTACCTGCGCATCGCGCTCGAACTGCACCTCAAGCGACTGGTCGTCGGCGGCATGGAGCGCGTGTTCGAGCTCGGCCGGGTGTTTCGCAACGAGGGGATCGACGTCCGCCACAATCCCGAGTTCACGATGCTCGAGGCCTATCAGGCGTTCGCTGACTACAACGACATGATGGACCTCGTCGAGGGCATGGTCGTGGCGGCCGCGACTGCTGCCCTGGACGGAAACTTGATCGTCAAGATAGCTGGACGGGACGTCGATCTCTCGCCGCCCTGGCCGCGCATCACGATGTCGGACCTGATCGAGCAGCGCCTCGGCGTGCGGATGGATCCGACGATGCCGATCGACGAGGCCCGAGCCGTGCTCGACGGTCTGGGCGTGGCCTGGCAGGACGAGTGGGGCGCCGGCAAGTTGATGAAGGAACTCGTCGACGAGAAGGTTCAGCACGACGTCATCGAGCCGATCTTCTGCGTCGACTACCCACAGGAGGTCTCGCCTCTGGCGCGCAAGCACCGCAGTCGTCCCGGGCTATGTCGAGCGCTTCGAGCTGATGGTCGCGGGCTTCGAACTCTGCAACGCCTACAGCGAGCAGAACGATCCGGTGGCCCAGCTCGCCGCATTCGAGGAGGAGGCCCGGGCCAAGGCGCGGCGGCGACCCCGAGGCGGGCGACATCGATCTCGACTACGTACGCGCCCTCGAGTACGGGCTGCCGTGCACGGGTGGTCTGGGCATCGGCATCGACCGGCTCGTCATGTTGCTGTCGGGTGCCGAGAACATCCGCGAGGTGATCTTGTTCCCGACGATGCGTCCCGAGGCCGGCCAGCCCGGGCCGACGGGGCCGCGTGGTCCCGCCGGGCTGGGGCGGTCTGGAGCCGCCGCCGGCATCGCCGCCGGTGCCGGTGCCGGTACGCGCGGTGCCCTCGACGGTGGTCACGGCCCGTCGTCAGTCGTCCCAGGCCACGCTGCGCACCCTGGGCGCCCTGGCCGCGCTGGGCGGCTTGATCCACATCCTGGTACTGATCCCGTTCTTCCACTCACGGCTGCAACCGTTCGGCAACCCGCTCGGCCCGACGTGGTTTCGGGTGACCGGACACCTCCTCGCCGTCCTGATCGGCGTCGGCTTGCTCTTGCTGGCCGGGCAACTCGCTCGCGGCAAACGTCGAGCCTGGCAGGTGAACGTCGTGCTCTTCGCGGTCGGCGCGGTCACCAACGTGCTCAAGGGACCGCATCCGATCTCGGCGCTGTACTGCCTCGGCATGCTCATCGCACTCGTCGCCTACCGGCGGCTGTTCCGCGGGAAGGCCGACCCACCCTCGCTGCTGCGGATCGTGCGGCTGGCGCCGCTCTACGTCGCGACCGTGCTGCTGTTCGGCTTCATCAGCCTGACCGCCGAGCGTGATCATCTCGGCTCCGACCTGACTTTCACCGGCGGTCTCGAGACGATCGTCAAGGGCGTGGTCGGAGTCGGCGGACCGTACACCTATCAGCGACTGTTCTTCCGGGAGTTCTTCCCGCGCGCCCTGTTGATGTTCGGGATCGTCGGCGTGCTCGGCTTGGCGTTCCTTCTCTTCCGGCCACTGCGGGCGCGCAATCCGCACACCGAGACCGACTGGTCACACGCCCGCCGCCTCGTGCGCCAGTTCGGCGCCGACACGCTCGCCTACTTCGCGCTGCGCGACGACAAGAGCTTCTTCTTCAGCACGGACGGCGAAGCGATGATCGCCTACACCTACCTCGGCGGCTTTGCGCTCGTGTCGGGCGACCCGATCGGCGCCGACGACTCGATCGACCAGGTGCTCGACGAGTTCATCGACTTCTGTCAGGGACGCTCGTGGCGCGTCGCGTTCCTGGCTGCCCGGAGTTCGGAGATGCCGCGCTACGCCGCTCGCGGTCTGCGCAGCTTCTACCTCGGCGACGAGGCGATCATCCTGTGTGACCGCTTCACCATGGACGGGCCATCGATGAAGAGCGTCCGGGCCGCCGTCCGTCGGGTCGCACGTACCCACCACTTCCAGGTGATCCGCGAATCGCAGGCGTCCCCGGCGTTGGTGACGCAGCTCAACGCGATCAGCGAGCAATGGCGGGGCAAGGCGCCCGAGCGAGGCTTCACGATGTCGCTGAGCCAGGACATCGAGGGCGACGGGCACAACCCCGAGTTCCTGCTCTGCGTCGCCCTCGATGACGACGGCCGGGCGGGCGGGTTCCTGCGGATCGTCCCGGCCTACGGCGAGGACTTCGGCTACACGCTCGACCTGATGCGTCACCGGCCGGACGCGCCCAACGGCATGACCGAGTACCTGATCGCCGAGACCGCACTGGCCCTGCAGCGCGAGGGGATCTCGCGCCTGTCGATGAACTTCGCCATGTGGGGCAAGTTGTTCGACGAGGACGTCCACTACTCGTTGCCCCAGCGGGCGGCCAAGCGCGTCGTCGAGGTGCTGAACCCGTTTTTCCAGATCAAGTCGCTCTACGACTTCAACGCCAAGTTCTCACCCCTGTGGCTCTCGCGGATGCTCGTCTTCGAGGAGCCCACCGACCTGCCACGGGTCGGGCTGCTCTACGCCGGTGCCGAGGGCTTCCTGGCGATCCCGGGGGTCGGCGAGCTGTTCGTGCCGCGCGCGGTGGGCGGGGCGTCTTCCGACGCGGCGTGAGCTCACATTCCGATCGGGGCCACGCGGTTGCGCAGATAGGCGCTCAGCGCCCGGTTGTACTCGGCGGTCGTCAGTGTCGGGTCGGTGATCGAACGACGCGACGTCGGCTGGACGGTGGTGATCGGGCTCGTCGGGCGGTTGAGTACGGCGGTCATGATCTTGCCTCTCTTTCGGTTGTCTTCGTTCAGCCTGGTGCCTGACGGGTGGTTCTTCTGTCGAGCCGGTGGCTGTTGCGGCGGTTGATGGTGGTGTCCGCTGATTGGGGGAACTGCAAGATCAACTGCTGGCATCGACTGGGCCGCCAAACCCATCGCATCGCCAGCCACAACCAACGACTCGCGCTCATCGCACGGGACAAGGGGTGTTCATTTCCCGGGCTGCACGATCCCCCCGGCCTGGTGTCAAACCCACCCCATCACCGGCTTCCACCTCAACCACACAACCCGAGTCGACGACCTCACCCTGCTCTGCGGACACCACCACCGCATGAGCGACGGCCCACGATGACGGCCCGGCGTGGGCGCCGAGCGTCGATAATCACGTCATGGGCGAATATTCGATCCGCGCACTCGGTCCGGAGACTTGGCAGGCGTTCGCTGAGCTGGCCGAGAGGCACAACGGTGTCTGGGGCGGCTGCTGGTGCACGTGGTTTCACGAGGACTGGCCCGAGAAGGGCAGCGGCGCCCAAGGTTGCCGCGACCTCAAAGAGCGACTGGTGCGCGGCGGGCGAGCCCACGCGGCGCTCGTATTCGACCAAGAGGTCGCCGTCGGCTGGTGCCAGTACGGGTCGCCCGAGGAGTTGCCGCGCATCTATCACCGTAAGCAGGTCGAGACCGAGGACTACGAGCGGCCGGACTATCGGCTCACCTGCTTGTTCGTCGATCGCAAATATCGCGGCAAGGGTGTCTCCGCCGCCGCCGTTCGAGGGGCGTTGGAGCTGATCGCCGACGCGGGCGGCGGTGTCGTCGAGACGTACCCGCAGGACACCCAGGGCAAAAAGGTCTCGGCGTCGTTTCTCTACAACGGAACCCGAAGTCTGTTCGCCGGAGCCGGCTTCGAGTACCTACGCGGCAAGGGCAAGAACCACACGGTGATGCGCACGACGGTTCAGCCGCGTTGACGCGGCACCACGCTCAGGGCGCCGAGAGTTTGGCGACGAACACGTAGCGGTCGCCGCGATACCAACTTCGCACCCACTCGATCGGTTGGCCATCGCCGTCGAAGCTGTGCCGCGAGAGTACGAGCATCGGTGAGCCGGTGTCGGTGTTGAGCAGTTCGGCCTCGCGCGGTGATGCAGCGGCGGTCTCGATGGTCTCCTCGGCGGTCGACCGGTTCGACGCCGTAGACCTCCGACAACACCCGGTAGAGCGAGCCACTCTTGCGGAGCTCGGTGATCAGGCCCGGGAAGCGAGCTGCCGACAGGTGTGACGTCTCGACGGCCATCGGGGTGTCGTCGACCAGCCGCAGCCGTTCGATACAGAACGACGCGCCACCGGCCTTGATCGACAACCGGTGGGCGACGTCCTCGCTGGCCCGAACGCGCCTGGCGTCCAGCAACTGAGCGGTGGCGGTATAGCCGTTCGCTGCCGCCTGCTCGGTGAAGCTGGTCATCTGCAGCGGCCAGCTGATCTTGGGCTCGGCGACGTACGTGCCCGACCCCTGTCGGCGCATCAACCGGCCCTCGCCGACCAGCTCGCTCAGGGCCTGGCGGACCGTCGTGCGTGATGTGCCGAGTTCGGCGGTGAGCACCCGCTCGGTCGGCACGAGGCTGCCCGGCGGCAGGGTGTTGATCAGGTCGAGCAGGTGGCGTTTGACGATGTAGTACTTCGGCTCGCGGGGGGCGCGTTCGGAGAATGCGGCGACCACAGAACCTCCTCGACGAGAGCGACACACCGTGCCCTTGGAATGTCTACACCATTGACACCTATGATCAAACCAGGCATCCTAAATTTGTCTAGTCCATTTCTGATTTCACGACTACTCGGAGCCAGCTAGTGCCGATCGAACCCGAGGTGCGCCTCGCTGCTCTGTCCTGCCTGCTGCTCGGATTCGTTGGCCCGGTTGCGCCTCGGTGGCTGCTCGACGCGCTGGGCGACGGGCTGGGCGGGGTGGTGCTCTTCGGGTCGAACCGTGGGCGACGGAGCCGGCCTGGCCGACCTCACCGGCGTGCTGCGCAAGGCCGCTGGACGCGACATAGTCATCGCCCTGGACGAGGAGGGCGGGGACGTCACCCGCCTCGACAGCCAGCGGGGCAGCGCCTCGCCCGGCGCGGCTGCTCTCGGGTACCTCGACGACCCCGACGCGACCGAGTCCGTCTACGCCGCGATCGGCGCCCGGCTGGCCGACGTGGGCGTCACGACCGACCTCGCGCCGGTCGCCGACGTCAACTCCGACCCGCTGAATCCGGTGATCGGCGTGCGCTCCTTCTCCGCCGACCCGGACGTGGCCGCGCGCCATGTCGCGGCCGCCGTACGCGGGCTGCAGAGTGGAGGAGTCGCGGCCTGTGTCAAACACTTCCCCGGTCACGGCGCGACCCGCAGCGACTCGCACCACGAGGTCGCGGTACTCGACCGGTCGCGGGCCGAACTCGACGAGGTCGATCTGTCGCCGTTCCGGGCGGCCGTCGACGCCGGGGCGCGGGCGATCATGACCGGCCACTTGCTCGTCCCGTCGCTGGATCCCGAGAACCTGGCCACCATCAGCCCGGCGATCACGACCGGACTGCTTCGTGGTGAGCTCGGCTTCACCGGAACGGTCGTCACCGATGCGCTCGAGATGAAGGCCGTATCGGCGACCATCGGCATGGTCGAGGGGTTCGTGGCCGCTCTGACCGCGGGGGCCGACGCGATCGAGACCGGCGCTCGCGACTACCCCGAGCTCGTCGAGCAGATCCCGGTGGCCGTCGCCGACGCCCTGGCCGCCGGGCGGCTGAGCGCCGAGCGCCTGGACGATGCCGGACGCCGGACCCGGATGCTCAGCCGGGCCGGCGCCTCGACCGATCAACGCGCGCTCGACGTCGCGCCGGGGTGCCTCGAAGTGATCGGCGCTCTGCCCCGGCTGCACCGACCGCTCGTGATCGAGAGCCGTCCACCGGGCGGGATGGCATCGGGTGAGCTGCCCTGGTCGCTCGCCGCCGAGATCAGCGGCAGCGAAGTAGTCGCCGCGGACGCGACGTTCGTTGCACCGGCGATCGCGGCCGGCCGCACGGTGATCGTCGTGGTGCGTGACCCGCACCGGCACCCGTGGCAGCGGGCGCTCGTCGAGTTGGCGCGCTCACGGCCGGGGTCGGTCATCGTCGACGTCGGCTGGCCGGCCGAGTTCGTCACCGACGGGCCGGTCATCCGGACGAGGGGAGTCGCGCCCGGCCTCATGCGTGCGACCGCCCGGCTGCTCGAGGGTCGGGCATGACCGGCCGCGGCGAGCTGATGGCCGCCGAGATCGCCGAACAGCCCCTCGCTCTGCGGCGCCTGCTCACCGAGGGCCGGGCCGAGATCGCCGACGTACGCCGCCACATCGAGGATCACGACCCACGGTTCGTGATCTTTGCCGCGCGCGGGACGAGCGATCACGCGGCGCTCTATGCGAAGTACCTCGTCGAGATCAAGCTCGGCCGCCCGGCCGGACTGGCCTCCCCGTCGGCGCTGACCGTGTACGGCTCGCGGCCCGACCTGAGTGACGTGCTGTTCGTCGCGGTGAGTCAGTCCGGTGGTTCGCCCGACCTGGTCGAGTCGGTGCAGGCGGCCCGCGAGTGCGGGGCCCTCACCGTCGCGGTCACGAACAACGCTTCGTCCCCGCTGGCGTCGACGTCCGAGCTGCACGTGGACGTCCGGGCGGGAGCCGAACTCGCGGTGGCCGCCACCAAGACGTACACCTCGGAACTGCTCGCTCTGTACCTGCTGCTGGTCGGCGACACCGCCGCGGCCGCCCGGTTGCCCGACGCGGCCGAGCTCACGCTGGCCGGCGAATCGGCCTACGAGGCGGCTCAGCGTTACCGTTTCGCCGACCGATTGATCACGACGGCGCGTGGCTACTCCTACCCGACCGCGCGCGAGGCGGCGTTGAAGCTGATGGAGACGAGCTACCTCGCGGCCCAGTCGTTCTCCGGAGCCGACCTGCTGCACGGACCGCTCGCGATGATCGACAAAGAGGTGCCGGTGATCGCCGTCGTGTCAGCCGGTCGAGGTGGCGATGCGATGGTTCCCGTCCTCGAGCGGCTCGATGCGGTCAGCGCCGACGTGCTGCGGGTCGGTATGGGGGGTGAACTCCGCGTCCACGGCGACGGCCTTCCCGAAGAGCTCCTGCCGTTGTTGGAGATCCTTCCGTTGCAACAGCTGGCCTGGCGGCTGGCGCTCGATCGCGGCGAGGATCCGGATCGCCCCCGCGGGCTGGCCAAGGTCACCCGAACGTGGTGAGGCCGGAGCTCGACCGGCTGCCGACCGACGATGTGATCGGCCACCTACTCGACGCCGAGGCTCGAGTGGTTCCTGTGCTGCGCGCTCGGCTGCCGGCCCTGGTCCAGGCGGCCGAACTGATCGCGGCCCGGTTCGTCGCCGGCGGCCGGCTGGTCTTCGTCGGAGCCGGGACGTCCGGACGGACCGCGGTATCCGAGGCGGCCGAGTTGCCGGGGACGTTCGGCCTGGATCGCGGGCGGGTCCTGGCTCGAGTTGCGGGTGGGCCGGACAGCACCGACGACGACGAGGACGATCTCGTCGGCGCCCGCCGCGACCTGGACGCGCTCGACCTCGGCCCGAACGACGTGGTGATCGCGGTGGCCGCCAGCGGGGCGACGCCGTACACGATGCTGCTGGCGCGCGGGGCGAGGTCGGCGCGGGCCGCCGTGGTCGCGGTGGTCAACACCGGTGGCTCGCCGCTCGCCGCCCTGGCCGACGTCGCGATCGAACTCGTGGTGGGCGATGAGGTGCTCCGCGGCTCGACCCGACTCACCGCCGGCACAGCCCAGAAGGTCGCGCTGAACGTACTCACCACGGCCGCCATGGCCAGAATCGGCCGCATTCACGGCGATCTGATGATCGACGTCGTGGGCGCCAACGCCAAACTCAAACAGCGCGCGGCGGGGATCGTGGCTGAGATCGCCGGCTGCGAACCGGCCGACGCGGCGGCCGCACTCGCGCGCTGCGACGGGAACGCGCGGGCCGCCGTGCTTCACCTGATGCTCGGCCTCGACCCGGTCGAAGCGCTTGCGCGGGCGGCAGAGCAACCGTCGTTGCGAGCAGCGCTGTCTCGTTCGGATAACGGTGACGACGAGTTCCGCACGTGATCTTGACACGTAAATGGTCTAGGCCAATACTTCGTTTGGTCTACACCAATCAGGCGTCGACAACATTCGATCTCAAGTGGAGGCGGGCTTGAAGCGCACACTCGCGAGCGCGGTCGTCCTGGCCGCGTCGGTGGCCCTGGTCGTGACCGGGTGCAGCTCCGGTAAGTCGTCGAGCAGAGCAGCAGCGGCGCCGGCAGCGGCGTCATCAGCACGGACGGCAAGGGCAAGACGATCACCGTCTGGCTGCAGAGCGACGCGCAGAAGGGCTGGCCCGACGTCGTGAACCAGGCCAACCAGCGCTTCACCGCCGCAACCGGCGCCCAGGTCAACATCGAATGGCAGCAGTGGTCGAACTACACGACCAAGCTCGACTCGACGTTCGCGGGCAGCACGGGTGTCCCCGACGTCGTCGAACTCGGCAACACCCAGACGTCGTCCTACATCGCCGGCGGCGCGTTCGCCAACCTCACCTCGGCCAAGGGGCAGTTCGCCAACTCCGCCACCTGGCTGCAGGGCCTGGCCGAGTCGGGCACGTCGCCGTCGGGCAAGCTGCAGGCCGTGCCCTACTACGCCGGCAGCCGGGTCGTGATCTACCGCAAGGATCTCTGGACGGCCGCCGGCATCACGAGCGTGCCGACCACCCTCGACGAGCTGAACGCCGATCTCGACAAGGTGAAGGCCGCCAATGCCAGCAACCCGAACTTCTCGGCCTTCTACATGCCGGGCAAGTACTGGTACGCCGCGATGTCCTTCGTCTACGGCGCCGGCGGCACGATCGCCGATCAATCCGGCGGCAAGTGGAAGGGCGAGCTCGAGAGCTCACAGGCGCAGAAGGGCCTCGCCGAGTGGCAGACGCTGGCCACCAAGTACTCGGTCGGCGGAACCACCAAGGATGAGTCCGACCAGGACAACATCATGGCGCAGGGCAACGTGGCCGCGATCGTCGGAAACGGCTGGGAGGTCGGCGCCGTGACCGACCCGAAGACCGGCAACCCGAAGCTGGCCGACGACCTGTCGACCTTCCCGATGCCGGGAGCGGCGACCGGCGCTTACACGCCTTCCTTCCTGGGCGGCTCCGACCTCGCCGTCCCGGCCAAGGCACCGCAATCGGGCCTCGGCGCCGAGTGGATCAAGATCTTCACCGACACCACGAGCCAGACCGCGTTGGCGAAGTTCGCGATCCCGAACACGACCTCGTTGCTCAGCGTCTACGAGCAGCAGGCCCAGGCCAACCAGTCCACCGGTGAGGCCGCCAAGAACACCTGGTTCGTCCCCAACACGCCGAACTGGGCCAACGTCGAGAGCGGAAACATCCTGCAGAACATGCTGGAATCCATCGCGACCGGAAAGTCGAGCATCGCCGACGCCACCAAGTCCGCCGACGCTCAGATCGCCTCGACGCTCAACGCCAGCAGCTAGCCCCCGAGCGCCCGATGCCGGGCGGCCCACCCCGACCGGGTGGGTCCGCCCGGCACCGGCGTTCAGACCGATCCGAAGCCGACCAGGGAGGGACGCCATGACGTTGACGGACGTGCGGCACAACCTGCGCCGCCGCGCGGGCCGGCGAGACGGCCTCCCGTACCTGCTGATCCTGCCGGCGGTGGTGGTGCTCGCGGTGGTCGCCGCCTGGCCGACCGTCAAGATCATCCAGCTGTCGCTGCAGAAGCAGCAGGCCGGCAAGTACGCGCTGTTCCACAACGGCGGCGCCACCCAGTTCGTCGGGCTGACCAACTTCGAGAACGTCCTGAGCGATTCGACGTTCTGGGCGGTCGTGGGCCGCACGGTCGTGTTCACCGCGGTGAACGTCATCATCAGCGTGCTGCTCGGACTGGGCATCGCCGTGCTGCTCAATCGGGTGTCGACGTGGGCCCGGCTGATCCTGACCGCGGTGCTGCTGTTCGTCTGGGCCGTGCCCTCGACGGTCTCGACGCAGATCTTCTACTGGTTGTTCAGCAACCAGTACGGCGCCGTCAACTACATGCTCGACTGGATCCCGGGCGTGCACATGCACGGCCATGACTGGTTCGCCGACCCGCACCAGGGCCTGGCGGTCGTCACCGCTGTGGTGGTCTGGGGCGCCATCCCGCTGCTGGCGATCTCGCTGCACGCCGGGATCACCCAGATTCCCAAGGAGGTGCTCGAGGCGGCCCGGTGCGACGGCGCCGTCGCCGTGGCAGGCGTTCCGGCACGTGACACTGCCCGTTCCTGCGGCCCGCTGCTGGTCATCCTCACGACGCTGTCGGTCATCTGGGACTTCGGCGTGTTCAACCAGATCTGGTTCATGCGCAACGGTCATCCCGAGCCGGGCTACCAGACGCTGGGCATCTACATGTATTCGCAACGGCATCAGCAGCAGCCACTACAACCTCGGCGCGACGATCGGCGTGCTGATGATGCTCTGCCTGCTGTTGGTGATGGTCGTCTACATCCGCCAGCTCTTCCGGATCGGGGATGCGGAATGACCGTGACCGTCCAACCCGCCGCGGTCGCCGAGACCGGCCCTCCGCCGGTGACGACCCGCGCCCGCCGGCCGCGATCCGGCCGACGGTTCGCGACGGGCTTCTGGAACTTCGTCGCCCTCGTCGTGGCCGTGATCATGGGCTTTCCCATCTACTGGATGTTGATCACGTCCTTCAAGACGAGTTCGGACATCAACCGGTTGGTGCCGCAGTTCTGGCCGAAGCACCCGACCCTGTCGGCCTTCCGCGAAGTGCTCGCCGACCCGATCTTTCGCGACGACCTGCTCAACAGCTTGATCATCACTCTGGGCGCGGTCGTGATCAGCATCGTCATCGGCTTCTTCGGTGCGCTGGCGATCGCCCGCTTCCGCTTCGCCGGTCGCAAGGTGTTCATCTTCGCGGTGCTGATCGTGCAGATGGTGCCCTTGCTGGCGCTGACGATTCCGATGTCGCTGCTGCTCGACCGATTCCACCTCAAGAACACGCTGATCGGCGTGATCATCGCCTACCTGATGTTCACCATGCCCTACACCGTCTGGACGTTGCGCACGTTCATCGCCAACATCCCGAAGGAGCTGGACGAGGCGGCGCTCGTCGACGGCTGCAGCCGGTGGCAGACGTTCTACAAGATCATCCTGCCGCTGGTCGGGCCGGGGCTGATCGCCACCTGCGTCTACGGCTGGATCCTGGCCTGGAACGAGTTCGTGCTGGCCAACACGCTGCTGCTCGACAACGACAAACAGACGTCGATGATCTACCTGCTCGTGTTCCAGTCGAGCCCCACCCATGGCGCCGACTACGGCGGCCTGATGGCGGCCGCCACCCTCACTTCGTTGCCGGTCGTCGTGCTCTTCGTGCTGTTCCAGAGCCGCATCTCGGCCGGGCTGACGTCGGGGGCGGTGAAGGGATGAGTGACAGCAAGAGCGAGGTCATCGGCATCGACGTCGGTGGCACGTCGGTGAAGGGCGCCCGCTTCACGACGACCGGCGCCGTGCTCGACGAGCGTCGGTTCGCGACCCCGGCCGATCCTGATCAGCTCGTCGTCGGCGTGCTGTCCTTGGCCTCCTCGATGCGGACCTCCGCGACCGTGGCGGCCGGTGTGGCCGTTCCGGGCGTCATCGACCCCGTCGGCGGCCGCGCCGTCTATGCCGCCAACCTGGGCTGGCGCGACGTGCCGCTGCGCTCCCTGCTCAGCGCCGAACTCGAGCTTCCCGTGGTCCTCGAACACGATGTCCGAGCGGCCGGCGTGGCCGAGGCGTCGGGCGGCGACCTGTTCTTCGTGGCGATCGGCACCGGCATCGCGGGTGTCCAGGTCATCGGGGGCGAGCCGGAGCGCGGCGCGTCCGGACAGGCCGGCGAACTGGGGCACGTACCGGTGCATCCGGACGGCGAGGCGTGTGCGTGCGGTCAGCGCGGCTGCCTCGAGACCTACGCGTCGGGCCGGGCGATCGCCCGCCGCTACCGGGCCGCCGGCGGCGAGCCGCGGACGGCGGCCGAGATCGGCTCCGCCCGCGTGGACGACCCACTCGCGGCCGCCGTGTGGGACGACGCGGTACGGGCCCTCGGGATCGCGCTGGCCGGGGTGATCCTGATCCTCGACCCGCCGCGGATCGTGATCGGCGGGGGCCTGGCGCAGGCGGGCGAGGCCCTGTTCGGCCCGCTGCGCGCCGACGTCGCCGCGCGGCTCACCTGGCGCCTGCCCCCGCCCATCGAGCCGGGACGGCTCGGCCCCGCGGCGGCGTGCCGTGGAGTCGCCGAGCTGGCCCGTCGCCTGCCGGTCACCGAACGGAGCGCGTCGTGACGATCTTGACCGGCGCCCGGGTCGTGACCCCCGAAGGGGTTCGCGACGACGCCTGGGTGCGCGTGGCGGACGGCCGCATCGTCGAGGTCGGCACCGGCCCGGTGGTCGGTCCGTCCGAGGCGTTGGACGGGTCGTGGCTGCTGCCCGGGTTCGTCGACCTGCACATGCACGGCGGGGGTGGTTTCGACGTCACCCACAGCGGTTCGGACATGGCGGCGGCGGTCGAATTCCACCGTCGTCACGGAGTGACGTCCACCCTCGTGTCACTGATGGCGCAGCCCGTCGACGCGATGTGCGAGCAGCTCGGCTGGATCGCCGAACTCGTGGCGTCCGGCCTGGTCGTCGGTGCCCATCTCGAGGGCCCGTTCCTGGCCGAGGCCCGGTGCGGGGCCCAGAATCCGGCCAACCTGCTCGACCCCGATCCGCTGGTGCTGGCCAAGTTGATCGAGGCCGGCCAGGGCTCCGTACGCACGGTGACGCTGGCCCCCGAACTGCCGAACGCGCTCGAACTGATCGGCGAGATCACCTCGGCGGGCGTCGTCGCCGCTCTCGGGCACACGGCGGCGACCTACGAGCAGGCCGCGGCTGGACTGGCGGCCGGGGCGACGTTGGCGACGCACCTGTTCAACGCGATGGGACCGTTCAGCCACCGCGCTCCCGGACCGGCGGTGGCCGCGCTGGACTCCGCTGCCTTCCTGGAGTTGATCAACGACGGAGTGCACGTGCACGACGCCCTGGTGCGTCTGGTCGCTCTGTCCGCGCCGGACCGGCTGGCGTTCATCACCGATTCGGTCAGCGCGACCGGCGCGCCCGACGGCAGCTACACGCTGGGCGACCGCGCGATCGTGGTCCACGACGGGCAGGCGACCGTCTCGGGCTCGGATCGGCTGGCCGGCAGCACGCTGACGATGGACGCCGCCGTCCGCCGGGCCGTCCAGGTCGTCGGGTTGCCCATCGAGGTCGCCGCGGCCGCCGCCGCCACCAACCCGGCCCGGGCGCTGGGCCTCGACGATCGGTGCGGATCGATCCGGGCCGGCCTCGCCGCCGATTTCGCCGTACTGGACGCCGACCTCGAGATCGAGCGCGTCATGATCGCCGGGACTTGGTGCTGAGAATCGCAACCACCTTGTAATGGCGGGGTTCCACTGCAGCGCCGTACGTTGGAGAGGATTCGACGAACGGACGACTTCGGTGGCTGAGACGCAACACGAGTGGGACCCCAGCAACTACTTCCTGGGCTCGCTGGCCGCCGCGGTGTTCATCCTGGCGCTCGCGGGCGCGACGAACATCGTGGTGTGGGTGCTGTTCACGATCTTGTGGGCCGGCATCGCGGTGGCGGTCAGCCACGACAAGATCAACTTGCACCGCTGACAGACCTTGTGAGGTCTGCGTTAGGCCTATACCGTGGGTCGGACGGGGGTTGTGATCACGTTCGACGGTGGCGCCCGGCGGGTGCGTGCCCGACGCGACCTCGGAGGCCGCTCATGTTCTACGAAGAGACGCGGATCGGCGGCGGCCTCGTCCTGATCGGATGCGTCGACCGTCAGCAGCCGGCGCCCGCGCCCGCACGCGACCTCTTCCTCGGTCCGGTCTTCGCCCGCCGTCGGGCCTACGCGGAAGCCTCCGGCCGGCCGTGGTTCATCCTCAGCAGCCGATGGGGCCTGGTGCGTCCCGACGAGTTGATCGCGCCCTACCGCTTCGTCCTCGACGACCAGCCGATCATGTTCCGCCGGACCTGGGGCCGCTACGTCGCCGAGCAGCTGGCCGTCGCCGCCCGTCTCGACCGCGGTACGACGGTCGAGGTGCACGCCGACGACGAGTACGTCGACAGCGTCCGCTCGTCCCTGGCGTTCCTCGAACTCACCGTCATCGAGGTCGACGACGTCGGCGCGATGGCCGATCTCGACGCCGGGGACCGCCGCGTCTCCTAGCACCGACACCACCACGCACCGGATGTCATCATGAAGGTGTGCGACACCGACTGGGCATCGTTGCCGTGCTGAGCGCCGTGGTGGTCGCGGCCACCCTGCCCCCCTCCGCCGGTGCCGAGTCGATCGCCGGGCAGCTGCACTACGTCGCGCTGGGCGACTCGTACGCCTCGGGCGTCGGCGCCGGCGACTACTCCGACGGCGGCTGCGATCAGAGTGCCGACGCCTTCCCCGCGCGGTGGGCCGCGACGGCTCGGGTCGGGTCGTTCGTCTTCGCGGCCTGCGCGGGGGCGACCATCGGATCGGTCGCCTCGGCGCAGCTGGGCGCGCTGAATCCGAGCGCGAACCTCGTCACCATCACGGTCGGCGGGAACGACGTCGACTTCACCGGGGTCATGACCGACTGCGTCGTGCACGGCACGTCGACCTGCGTCCGCGAAGTCGGTGCCGCCGACGCGAGCTTGACGAGCACCCTCGAGCCGCGCCTGATCGCGCTGTATCGCTCGATCGGCGACCGTGCACCCCGGGCCGACCTGGTGATCCTCGGCTATCCCGACTTCTACGACACCGCCCACTCTTGTCCGGGGCTGAGCGGCGAGTCGCGGGCGAAGATCGACGAGGGCATCGACCGGCTCGACGCCGTCATCGCCGACGCCGCCCACGCCGTGTCCGGGCATTTCGTCGATGTTCGGCGGGCCTTCGCCGGGCACGAGATCTGCGACCACTCCTCGTGGCTGCATTCGCTCGACCTCACCGAACTCGCGGCGTCCTACCACCCGACGGCCAGCGGGCAGCAGGCCTACGCCGGTGCCCTGGCCGCCGAGATCACCGCGCTGCGCGAGCGTCCGTCGACGCGACCGGTGCGGGCCGTCTGACGCGCGTCCGACCCCTGTCGGACGCGCGCCCTAGGCTGGACTGATGGCAGACCGCCCGTTGACCCTCATGGCCGTGCACGCCCATCCCGACGACGAGGCGACCAGCACCGGTGGCGTCCTGGCTCGCGCCGCGGCCCAGGGCATCCGCACCGTCCTGGTCACCTGCACCGACGGACGGTGCGGTGACGGTCCCGGGGGTGTGAAGCCCGGCGAGCCCGGACACGACCCCGACGAGGTCGTCGCCATGCGGCAGCGCGAACTCGAGGCCAGCTGCGCGCTGCTCGGGGTCAGCCAGCTCGAACTGCTCGGCTACGGCGATTCCGGGATGATGGGCTGGGCGACCAACGACGCTCCGGGCGCGTTCTGGACGACGCCGGTCGAGGCCGCTGCCGCGCGCCTGGCCGCTCTCGTCGAGCAGTACCAGCCCGACGTGATCGTGACCTATGACGAGAACGGCTTCTACGGCCATCCCGATCACATCCAGGCCCACCGCGTCACGATGGCGGCCGTGGCGTCGACCGACGTGGCGAAGAAGGTCTACTGGACGACCGCTCCTCGCTCCCGGATGGAGGAGTTCGGCCAGGTCATGCGCGAGTTCGGCGCCGATTGGGACGAACCCGCTCCCGGTGGCGAGGCCCCGCCCATCGGCCTGCCCGACGACGAGATCACGACCTGGGTCGACGCGACCGAGTTCAGCGGCCAGAAGTTCGATGCCCTGGCCGCGCACGCGAGCCAGACCGACAACATCTTCTTCCTGCGCATGGGCAAGCAGCGTTTCGGCGAGCTGATGGGCGTCGAGACGTTCGTCCGCGTTGAGGACGTGACCGGTGCGCCCGTCCCCGAAGATGATCTTTTCGCCGGTCTGAACTGACGTACGATCCCGACACGGACCATGATCAACTTGGACGGGTAGGGACGGAGATCGCCCGATGGTGACGGTCGTAGGCTGCGGCCTTTCGGGCATCGCCTGCGCCGTGGCCCTGCGCGAGGCCCGCGTGCCCGTGCGGCTGATCGAACGCGGTCAGGAAGCCGGCGGACGGATGGCCTCGCCCTTGGTCTACGGACGGCGCGTCGACGTCGGTGCGGCGTATTTCACGGTGCGCGACCCCCAGTTCAAGGCGGTCGTGGACCGGTGGGCACGTCGGGGTCTTGCCCGTCCGTGGACCGACACCTTCGACGTGCTCGCGCCGGCCACATCCCCCGAGACCAGTTCCGGGCCGATGCGCTGGGCGGCGCCCGGTGGCCTGCGGGCCCTGGTGCGCGATCTGGCCACCGGCCTCGATGTCGAGTTCGGCGACGAGCTGCAGGACTTGCGCGACCAGACCCGCGTCGACATCGCGCTGGCGATGCCGGACTCGCAGTCGAGGCGGCTCGTCCGGGTGCCCGCGCCGGTCGCCGACGAGCCGGTGATCGCGGTGGCCTGCGGGTTCCTGCGCCGCGAGTGGAGCATCAAGGACGCCGCTTTCGTCAACGGGCATCCCGATGTCGCGTTCATCGCCGACGACGGCAGCCGCCGCGGCGACGGCGCGCTCGTGCTCGTCGTCCACTCGACCGCCGAGCTGGCCAATCGCTGCCTGGACGAACCCGAGGACGCGGTGCCGGCCCTCGTCGCCGGGCTGCGTGAGCTCCTGGGCATCGGTGAACCGGACTGGACCTACACCCATCCCTGGAGCTTCGCCCGCCCGGCCGGCCGGCACCGCGCAACGCATGGGTTCGCCCTGCTCGAGGACGGCCGACGCGTGGGGCTGGCCGGCGATCAGTGGTGCCGCGAGGGCGTGCCGCGGGTCGAGAGCGCCTGGCGTTCGGGCACCGATCTCGGGCGAGCGATGGCCGACTGGGCGTGATCCTCACGTCGCCGGCGATTCATGGCCGCGCGGCAGCATGGAGCTCCGGATCGGCCGCCGGACACAGGCCCTCGGGTCGGCCGCAGGCGCTGAAGTCGCACAACCGGCAGAGTGCGCCGCCGGGCGGCGCATCTCCCGCGCTTCGCTGATCCAGCCGCCGCCGGGTCAGGCTGGCGACGATGAGCTCGCAGGCGGCCAGCAGCTCGTCCCGCTGCCGGTCCGCGAGCCCGTCGAGCACGCGGGCGCTCTCGGCCAGGCGGCGTTCGCGGACGCGCCGGGCCAGCCGTCTGCCCTCGCGCGTCAACGAGACAGCGACGGAGCGGCCGTCAGGACCGGGAGCCCGCTGGACGAAGCCGGCGTCGACGAGCCGATCGACCAGGCGCACCGCACCCGAGTGCGTGAGGCCCACGATCTGGCTGAGCCGGTGGACCGACCCACGAGGGGAGAAGTCCAGCATCGCGACGAGCGCGTCCGGGGCCTTTCCGTCCAGCTGGGCCATGTCGGCGGTCTGGGCGCTGATCTGGTCGGTCAGGCCGATGGCCGCGGTGGCGAGCAGGTTGGCCAGCCGGGCGTCACGCGTCGTGCTCATCGCTCCACCGTAAGGGTTGACCCGCCGCGCCGACGTGTGATTCAGTCATAGAAAGATATATGAGTGAGTCATATGTCTGGGACGGAGGAGACGATCATGGCGAACTACGAAGCGCGAGCCGAGATCGACATCACCGCGACGCCCGAGCGCGTGTGGAGCGCGCTCACCGACCCGGAGCAGGTCAAGCAGTACTTCTTCGGAACCGACGTCGAGACCGACTGGCGGCCGGGCAGCAAGATCACGTGGAGCGGTGAGTACGAGGGAAAGTCCTACGCCGACAAGGGCGAGGTGCTCGAGGCCGAGCCCGGGCGTCGGTTGAGGCTCACCCACTTCAGCGCGCTCAGCGGTGAGGCCGACCAGCCCGAGAACTATCACACCCTCGAGTTCTGGCTGGACGCGCGCGAGGGTGGCACGCACGTCGAGTTGACCCAGGACAACAACGCGAGTGCGGACGAGGCCGAGCGGGCCAGCCGTAACTGGGTGACCGTCCTGGCCGGGCTGAAGCAGGTCGCCGAAGCCTGAGGTGGTTGACTGGTGAGTGGTCGGGCTTTCTTTCACAGAGGGGCCCGATTAGGCCCGGCCAGGTGCTCGCTACATCTGGCCGGGCCGCCCTACGCTCTGGGGCCCTCCTGTGGGGTCTACGCCGTGGCCCGGCTGCAGAAGGTGCGCCGGTAGGCCGCGGGCGAGGTTCCGACCACCTGCGTGAAGTGGTGCCGCAACATTGCCGCGGTGGGGAAGCCGCTGCGGGTGGCCACCGTCTCGATCGGGTCGTCCCCGGTCTCGAGCATCCGACGAGCGAGCAGGATCCGCTGTTGGGTGAGCCAGGCGTGCGGAGTCGTGCCGGTCTCCTGCCGGAAGCGCCGTGCGAACGTCCGCGGGCTCATCGAGCACCCTCGCGCCAATGATTCGATCGTGTGCTCCTCGGCGAGCGACTCGAGCAATTGCTCGAGCAGCGGCGCCAGCGTGTCGGCCGGTCGGGTGCGGATCGGCACGTCGACGTACTGGGCCTGGCCGCCGTCACGGTGCGGGGGCATGACCATCCGGCGCGCGACGCGGCGCGCGACCTCTTCACCGTGATCGGCGCGGATCACATGCAGGCACAGGTCGAGTCCCGCTGCGGTTCCCGCCGAGGTCAACACGGGGCCGTCGCACACGAACAGCACGTCCGGGTCGACGCGCGCCGCCGGGAAGGCGGCCGCGAGTTCCTCGGCGTAGCGCCAGTGCGTGGTGCAGTCGCGGTTGTCGAGCAGACCGGCCGCCCCCAACACGAACGCGCCGGAGCAGAAGCTCATCACGGTGGCGCCACGGGCGACGGTGTGCCGCAGCAGTTCCAGGATGGGATCGATGCCCGTGACCCCGGCCCCGCCGTCGCGAGCGCGCTCGTAGGCGGGGACGATCACCAGGTCGGCGTCGGCCGCCCGGTCGAGGCGGTGCGGGGTGGCGATCGTCCATCCGGCGCCGGTCCTGACCTTGGGCGTCATCGAGACCAATGTCGTCTCGTAGTTGGGAATTCCCTCGTCGCTGCGGTCGATGCCGAAGCCCTCCCAGGCGATGCCGAGCTCGAAGGGCTGCACCCCGGGGACCGCGATGACCGCCACGCGACTGATCGTCATCCGTCCACCATTCCAGGTGGTTGGCAGTTTTTCAACGTACGTCGACATAAAGTCGCTCGCGGCGCGATCTCGACGAGCACAGACTTACTGCCATGGTCATCGCCCTGGTTGTCATCGCACTACTCGTGGCCCTCGCGGCCGCATCGCTGCTGGGCCTCACCGCCGATTCCCGCGACTCGCAGTCGGGCGTCGGCCCCGTGATCGCCCACCGTCCCAAGCTGTTCTAGCTCCGAGCTGTCCAGGTCGCGCCGACCGCGTCGACCGTCTGAATCGCGCTGACTTCGTCGCCGGCAGCCGTCCCCAGGACGTGCAGGAAGACGAGATCGGCGCCGGCCGAGCGCAGCGCGTCGACCCGCTCGCGCACGTCTGCTCCGGATCCGATGGCGCACATGCGTTTCACCGTGGCTTCGTCCACGCAGTCGAGCGCACCGCGGCGATCGCCGTCGCGCCAGCGGGCGGTCGCCTCGTCGATGGCCGGGAAGCTGCCCTTGATCGCCTCGCGATGCGTGGGCAGCACGCTGTACTGCAGCACGAAGCGCCGAAATCGCAGCAGGGCCTCGTCGTAGCGATCACCCGCGTACGCGTCCATCGAGACGGTGATGGCCACCTGGTCGGGGTCGCGCCCGGCCGCCCGTGCGCCCTCGCGCACCAACGCGACGCGCTCACCGACGTCAGCCACCGGGCAGAACGCGAGCATCACGCCGTCGGCGAGGGCGCCGGCCAGTCGCAGCATGCCCGGATGCAGCGCCGCGAGCACGATCGGCACGTGACGCTGGCCGGCCGGCATCACGCGAAACGTCGAGGTGGCGAGCTCGGTCGACGCCTCGCCGATGCGCTCCCCGCCCAGAGCGGCGCGCAGTTGCTCGATGAACATCCGCGCATGGGCCAATGGCTTCTCGTAGGGCAGACCGTGCCAGTCGCGAACGATCGTCGAACTGCCCGACCCCACTCCGGCGAACACCCGCCCGGGCGCGAGTGACTCCAGCGTCGCGAAACCCATCGCGGCGAGCGCGGGCGACCGGGTGAACGTCGAGATCACCGAGGTGCCCAGGGTGACGCGCGTGGTGTGTTGGGAGATGGCGGCAAGCAGCGCCATCGCCTCGGGCCCGGCGATCTCGCCGGTGACGACCGCGTCGAAGCCGGCCGCCTCGGCGCGCCGGGCGAGATCGATCGTGACCCCGATGGGGAGTTCGTCGAGGTTCGGCAGCAGCACGCCGATCCCGGTGAGCGAGGGCCCGGTGGGCACGGGCGGCGCAGTGGGCACAGGTGGCGAAGTCATTGCGCCAGTCTCGCGCACCACTGCGCCGGGTCGGTCGAGAGTCAGACCTCGACGGCGAAGACCTCGGCCTCGAGCGCGTCGGTCGCCGCGTCTTCCGCCCGGGCGGCGGCGGTCGGCATGGCCGCGGCGCGCAGTGCGTCGAGCTTGGCCTTGGACGGGAACAGCGTGCCGCCCATGACCGCACCGACGACGAACAGGCCGGCGCCGATGGCGAAGGCGACGACGTAACCGTGCGTGGCCGCCACGTGCACCGCATTCGCGCCGGTGTGGTGATCGACGAGATAGCTGGTCGTGACCGACGCGGTGATCGTGCTCAGCACCGCGGTGCCGATCGAGCCGCCCACCTGCTGCATGGTGCTGACGAGGGCGGCGGCGACGCCGGCGTCCTGCGGCTTCACGCCAGCCGTGGCGGTGTTCATCGCGGGCGACATGACCATGCCCATCGCGAAGCCCATGACGAGCAGGGCCGGCAACACACCGCCGGGGTAGCTCGAATCAACGGTCAACCGGGTCATGTAGCCCATCGCAAGTGCGCCCAGGGTCATACCGATGGTGATCACGATGCGCGGGCCGAAGCGCGGCAGCGTGACGATGCTCGACACGTTCGAGCTGATCATGACGCAGGCGATCATCGGCAGGAACGCCAGACCCGACATGACCGGGCTGAAGCCCTTGACCAGCTGCAGGTAGAACGTCATGAACAGGAACACGCCGAAGATGGCCACGCCCGCGATCCCGACCGCGACGTAGGCCACCGCCCGCGAGCGATCGGCGACTACCCGCAGGGGCAGCAGCGGAACCGCCACGCGCTGTTCGACGAACACGAAGCCGGCGAGCAGCACCACGCCGAGGGCGAGCGAGACGACCGTGGTCGGCGCCGACCAGCCGGCCGACTCGGCGTGCGAGAAGCCGAAGACGAGCCCGAAGAGACCGGCCGAGGCGAGCAGGGCGCCGGTCCAGTCGATCCGAGCCCGGACGGTGGGCCGCTCGTTGACCATGTAGATGAGGGCGCCGACTCCGGCGCCCAGCGCGAACAACGACGTTGACGTACATCGCGTAACGCCACGAGAGGTACTGGGTGAGGACGCCGCCGAGGATCAACCCGACCGCCCCACCACCGACGGCGACCGAACCGAAGACACCGAAGGCGCGGGCGCGGTCGCGGGGATCGCGGAACGTCGTGACCAGGGTCGAGAGCGCGGCGGGGGCCAGCATGGCGCCGGCGACGCCCTGCAGTGCACGCGCGGTGACCAGGACGCCGAACGACGGCGCGGCACCACCGATCGCGGAGGCGAGGGCGAAGGCGGCGAGGCCGCCGATGAAGGTCCACTTGCGACCGAAGAGGTCGCCCACGCGACCGCCGAGCAGCAGCAGGCTGCCGAACGCGAGTGCGTACGCGGTGACGATCCACTGGCGCTGGCCGTCCGCGAAGCCGAGGTCGCGCTGGGCCGAGGGCAGGGCGATGTTCACGATCGTCGCGTCGAGCACGACCATGAGCTGGGCAATCGAGACGACGACCAGGATCAGCCAGCGATGATCGGGCTTCGGGGGCGCGTCGGCAGCGGTGAGTGTGACGGACTCAGACAACGGAATCTCCTGACGAAAGCGAAGTGTTGATCTTGGTGAGCAGGCCCACGAACTTGGCCCGCTCGGCCGGATTGAGGACGCCGAAGATGCGATCGAACATCTCGGATTTGGCGGCCATCGAACGTTTGTAGGCATCGGTGCCGTCTGGCGTCACGGCGACGATCCAGGCGCGGCGGTCGGCCGGATCGGGCGCACGCTCGGCGTAGTTGTCCCGCGTCAGCGTGTCGACGGTGTCGGTGACCGAGCGGGGAGTCTGGCCCAGGCGCGCGGCGATCGTGGCCTGGTTCATCGGCCCGTGCTCACTGAGTTCGCCGAGCACCTTCGTGCGCGACAGCGATACGCCGCTGCAGGTCATCTCTTCGTCGACCACGCGGTGCAGTCGTTTGTAGAGGTGCAGAAAGGCGTGACCGACCTCGTCGGGCGAGACCTCGGGCATTCACGTTTCCAATCGATGAACAAGTGATTAACCACATCATGTGGTACTTCACTATATCAAGAAACGGAGGCGGTCGCCGCTTCGGCCCGAAGATCGCCGGACGCCAACAGCCGGCCGATGCGCCGCGACTGCTCCTCGGCGGTCTGCCAGGCCGGGTCGTCGCGATGCCGTCGCTCGAGTTCGGCCTGGACCCGAGCCGTCCTCGTGCTCCACGACGCCGGCACATCGTCCAGGTCGAGATCGGGCGCCGTCGATTCGATCGTCAGCCCGGCCCGTCCCATCAGCTCTCGGAACCCCCGCGCGGACGGGAAGTCGTTGCCGGCCGGAGCATCGGGCAGGTCGTCGCGCGTGGCGACGAACACGAGCAGTCCGAGCCGCCCGGACGGGGCCAGGACGCGACGCAACTCGGCCAGCAGATGTGCCTGGTCGGGGACGGTGCACAACACGCCCAGCGACCAGGCGACGTCGAAGGTGCCGCTGCGGAAGGGCAGGTCCGACCCCGCCCGGACCGCGTCCAAACCGAACAGCGAGTGGGCCGCCCGGCACGCGCCGGACTCGGGATCGCTCAACAGCGCTCGGACGCCCACGCGTTCGGCGGCGAACCCGGCCGGGCCGCCCACGCCGGCACCGCAGTCGAGCATCCGGTCCGTGGCCGAGATGCCCAGCGCGTCGATGAGCCAGGTCAGGACCGCGGGGCTGCCGCTGCCACGGCACGCGGCCGGCACGTAGTACTCGGGTCCGAGATCCCGGGCGACCTCGGCCGTCCAGGTCGCGAGGGTGTCGAACTCGGCGTCCATCGGCTCGTTCATCGCCTTGATCCGCCGTCCGATCTCGGCCTGGACGCCGGCCGCGAAACGGGCACCGCGAGCCGATGCGAGGCCCGAGAGGTTCACTCCGTCGACGCCGTCGATCGCGAGTAGCTCACGCGCCTGGCCGACGGCGGCCGCGATGCCGGCCTCGACCGGATCGGGTGCCTGCAGCACGCGCCGAACGCGGTCTCGCGCCAGATCGAGGCCCGGCAACGCGCTGAGGGCGGCCGCCGACCGCTCGTCGGTGTAGACCGCGACCGCGGCGATCACCGGAATCCGCAGCCCCGCACTGCGTGCGGACGCCATGAACGAGGCGACATCGCCGGCCGTCTCGGTGACGTTCAGGACGCCGGCCCCGGCGCCGGCTCGCTGCTTGCTGACCAACCGCCGCGGCCGAGCGGCGACGGGCGGTGCGCACGGCGTCTCGGGCACCGCGGCGGGAACGCCCATCGAGGCCGCGAGCGCGGCCAGCCGGGTGCCGTCCAGGTCGAACACCTGCGTCACGTCCGGCCGGATGTCGTAGGCGCGGCCGTCTCCGGTCACGCAGAGGGAGACCGTCCCCGGCAGTTCGGTCAGCGCGAGCAGCTCCTGCTCGAGCACAACCCGGTTGCGGTCGCGGCAGGCCAATGTCACCCAGGCGGCCGCGCCCTCGTCCGCGATCATCCGAGCCAGGACGCTGGGCGGGAAGTCGGGGCGGTCCTGATGCTCGCCGACGAGTACCGCATCGCAGGTCCCCGACAGAGCGCGGACGGTCGCGGCCAACGTCGCGGGGTCGCCCGGTGGCACGCTGAGATCGGTCAGCACGAGGGGCGGCCGGATCTGCGGTCCGGTGACGTCGGTGCCGGTCCACTCGACCGCGTCGGTGAACACGCACGGCTGCGGCTGCATCTCGCATCGCCCGTCGGGCGCCACCCCGCCGCACGGGCCGAACGTCATCCGCTTCGGGCACGTCATCGCCAGCACCCCTTCAGCTTGCCCGCCTGCGGCGACCGTGAATCGACCAGTGGGCCGACCATCCGCCCGTCCCAGATGAGCGCGGAGCGAATCTGATTGATCACGTTGAGTCGTGGGTAGGACCCCGTCACGCGCACGCCACGCAGCTCAGGGGACCGACATGACATCACATGCGAGACCACCCCGGCACCGAAACTTCGCCAAACTGGGCATCATCGCCTCCGCGGTGGGAGTGGCCGTCGTTGCCGTGGTCGTGTGGATCGCGTTCCGGGGATCGTCCCACCCGAGTTCGCCGACCAGTCCCGTCGCGGCCCGCGCCGCCGTACCGGCGACCGTGACGCTCACCGCGACGGCAACCGTGACCGCGCCGCCGATCACGCTGTCGGCCGCGCCGAGCAGTAGCAGTGCTCCGGCGTCGTCGGCCGCCCCGAGGGAGATCACCTACACGGTGAAGCCGGGCGACAACCTGTTCCTGATCGCGCAGTGGTTCCACCAGAACGGCTATCAGCCGATCTATGACTGGAACCGCACGGTGATCGGCCAGGACCCGGCCTTGATCAAGCCCGGTCAGGTGTTCATCGTCGCGGTCGAACCGGCGTCCTGAACTGAGAAGTTGATCTAAATGTCACGTGGGCGCGTTCTCCGCGCACCGAGATCGGGCATGGTTGTCGTGCGTAGTCAGGGTGCTCATCCCCGTGTGCACCCCGGTGGATCGCGGATACGGGGGTACGAGCTCCACCGCTTCCGTCGCTACGCACTGGCGCCCCGCTCCGACTCGTGGAGCGGGGCGCTCTCATTCGTTCGTCCGCCGGCGGGGGAGCGGTTCCGCGGGGTGCAGCGCCATTTCGGATACCCGGCGAGCGGATGATGGGCGGGTGCCCGTCCAGCCGATCGCGCCCCGTCTGCACGGCCGGGTGCTCTCGGCGCAGCAGTGGGGCAATCTCACCTTCCTGCACTGGCCGCTCGACCCGGCCGCGGTCGCCTCGAGGTTTCCGGCCGGGGTACGCCCGGACGTGATCGACGGCGTCACCTACGTCGGTCTGGTGCCCTTCGAGATGCGCGGCGCCGGGCCGTCGCGGCTGGCCACGCCTTATTTCGGAGACTTCGCCGAGACCAACGTCCGGCTGTACTCGGTCGACGATCAGGACCGGCACGGCATCGTCTTCCTGACCCTCGACGCCTCCCGACTGGCGACGGTGCTGCTCGCCCGGATCAGTCTCGGGCTGCCGTACGCGTGGTCGTCGATGAGCGCGCGCCGCGACGGTGACGTGGTCGCGTATTCCAGCCATCGTCGCTGGCCGGATCGGGCCCGGCGGGCGACGACGGCGTTGCGCGTCCGCGTCGGCGAGGTCACCGAGCCGACCGCGCTCGAGACGTGGCTGACCTCGCGCTGGGGCCTGCACACCTCGATCGCGAGACGCTCGGTCTGGGTGCCGAACGAGCACGGTCCGTGGCCGATCCGGGCGGCGGAAGTACTCGGCCTGGACGCCGATCTCGTCGCGGCCTGCGGCATCGACGTCGATCCCGAACAACAGCTGCGCGCCGCTGTGGTCGGCCGGCGTGAAGACGACCTTCGGACGGCCGGTGCTGGTGTGACCGGCCTGCTCGGCGGCGACCGCTCGGATCGACCCGCCGTCAGCATGCGACGGGCAGACGCTGACGCGGGGCGAGCTGTTCGAGCGGGCGGCGGCGATCGCCGACCGGGTGGCCGGCGCCGGCGTCGTCGCGATCGACGCCCAGCCCGACCTGGACACGGTGGTGGCCGTGGTCGGCTGCCTGCTCGCCGGAGTGACCGCGGTCCCGGTGCCGCCGGACTCGGGCCCGCTCGAGCGCGGGCACGTGGTGCGGGACTCCGGGGCCCGGCTCTGGTTCGGCCCACCGCGCCCGGAGGTGTCGCTCGAGTCGGTGCCGGTGCAGGGCCGGTCGTCGTCGAGCTGGGCCGAGCCGGCCGACGACCCGGCGTTGATCATGTACACGTCCGGGACCACCGGTCCGCCCAAGGGCGTCCCGATCACCCGGGCGGCTGTCGCGGCCTGCCTGGACGGCTTGCGCGACGCCTGGCAGTGGAGCGCCGACGACGTCCTCGTCCACGGCCTGCCGCTGTTCCACGTCCACGGGTTGGTGCTCGGCGTACTGGGTGCGCTGCGCGCGGGCAGTCCGCTGGTGCACACCGGCCGTCCGACACCGTCGGCCTACGCCGCCGCGCGAGGGACGCTGTACTTCGGCGTGCCGACGGTGTGGGGACGCGTCGCCGACGACCCGCCGAGTGCCCGGGCGCTGCGCTCGGCGCGCCTGCTGGTCTCCGGCAGCGCAGGCCTGCCGCCGACGGTGTTCGACCGGCTGGCGGTCGAGGCCGGGCAGGGCCCGCTCGAGCGGTACGGCATGACCGAAACGTTGATCACGGTCGCGGCGCGGGTCGACGGGCCCCGTCGGGCCGGCTGGGTCGGCCAGCCGATCACGGGTGTGCAGACGCGGCTCGTCGACGACTCGAACGCGCTGGTGCCGGCCGACGGCGAGTCGATCGGAAACCTGCACGTGCGCGGTTTGACCGTGTTCGGCGGTTACCTCAACCAGGTGGGCGACGCGGTGACGGGCGACGGCTGGTTCGCAACGGGGGACGCCGCGGTGGTCGACGCCGAGGGACAGCATCGCATCATCGGTCGGGCCAAGGACGACCTGATCAAGTCCGGCGGGTTCCGCATCGGGGCCGGCGAGGTCGAGGCGGCACTGCTGACCCATCCGGGAGTGGCCGAAGCCGCCGTGGTGGGAGTTCCGGACGACGACCTGGGCCAGCGGATCGTCGCCTACGTCGTGGGCGCCGAGGTCGACCCGGACGTCTTGATCGACTACGTCGCGAGCCGGCTCTCGGTTCACAAGCGGCCGCGCGAGGTGCGGATCGTGCCGTCTTTGCCGCGAAACGCCCTGGGCAAGGTCCAGAAGTCGCAGCTGGGCTGACGGCTCACCGGACGTGGGGCGGGCGGGCGCGCGGTGGACTGCTGGATCGACCCCCGTGCGTGCCAGGTCGCTTGCTCGCGCCCGCCCGAACAGACCCTATGCGCATTCTCGGTAGATATAAAGAGATAAAGCCTGATTTCAGCAAGATCTCAGATCGGCGAACTTTCGGCAGTTGCCGCAACCGCCCGGCGAACGGCCGCCAGGGACGCGGCGACGTCGTCGGCGTCGGTCGACCAGTTGCTCACCGACACCCGGATCACGTCTCGCCCCTGCCACTTCGATCCGGACATCCAGGTGACTCCCTCGCCCAGCAGGTGCGCGGTCACCGCGCGCGTCCGATCGTCGTCGCCGACCGCGAAGCAGACCTGCGTGTAGACGACCTGGTTGAGGACCTCGGCGCCGTCGATCGCGTCGATGCCGTTCGCGAGGTCCTGGGCATTCGCGACCAGGGCGTCGATGAGGTCACCGACACCGGAGCGGCCGAGCGAACGCAACGCCGCCCAGACCGGCACCCCGCGCGCCCGCCTGGACATCTCGGGTGTCTTGTCGAGCGGGTCCCCGGCCGGATCGGCGATCAGGTAGCTCGCATGCACGCCCATCGCCGTCCGCAGCGGCAGCGGATCGGCCACGATGGCCACCCCGCAGTCGTAGGGAACGTTCAGTGTCTTGTGGGCATCCGTCGCCCACGAGTCGGCGGCCGCGTAGCCCGCGACCAGATGATGGTGCCGCTCACTCGCACCGGCCCACAGTCCGAACGCGCCGTCGATGTGCACCCAGGCACCGAGCTCGTGGGCGAGGGCGATCGCCTCGGTGAAGTCGTCGAACGCGCCCGAGTGCAGATTGCCCGCCTGCAGGCAGACGATGGTCGGACCCTGCCCGAGCGCCCGCTGCAGGGAGTCGATACGAATCCGGCCCTCGTGATCGGCAGCGACCGTCACCGGTGCGCCCAGCCCGAGGTAGCGCAACGCCGCGTCGACCGAGTCGTGGCGCTGGGCGCCCACCACCACGCGCACCCGCGGCGCCCCGTGCAGTCCGAGCAGGCCGACGTTCCACCCCGCCTTCGTCAGCACGTGCTCGCGCGCCGCGGCCAGGCAACTGAAGTTGGCCATCGTCGCGCCGGTCACGAAGCCGACGTCGCTCGTCGCGGGTAGACCGAGCAGGTCCAGCAGCCAACGCGCGGCGGCCTCTTCGGCCGCGACCACGCCCGGCGTCGCCTTGCGCATGCCGGCGTTCTGGTCCCAGGCGCTGACCAACCAGTCGGCGCCCAGGGCCGCGGGAAGCGTCCCGCCCATCACCCAGCCGAAGAAACGGCCGCTGCCGATCGCCATCAACCCGGGCTCGGCGGCGTCATTCAGCTCGTCGACGACCGCCGCCGGGTTGGTCGGCCCGTCCGGGATCGTTTCGCCGAACGCGCTTCGCAGCTCGTCGGCGTCCTGGCTGGGCGGCACCCGCCGGGTCGGGACTGTGCTCAGCCAGCTCAGCGCGCGGGCGGCCGCCGCGTCGAGCGCGGCCTTGTACTCGTCCGGTTCGGCGGTCATCGGCGTTCCCCCGTTGGTGGTGCGTCCAGGGTCGATCGTGTCAGGTGACGCGTCAGGCGGCGGTTTTGCTGCGTCCTCGGTGACCCGCGTCCAGTCCCAGCTGTGTCCAGTCAAACAATCGTTCGTCCGAATTATCAGCAAAGAACGGCCCACGGACCCAGCCGGCCACGGTAACGTCTCTCGTCGTACCCATGATCGAAAACGTGGGCTGCGAAGGGGGTGCCGCCGAGTGCTCGAGCCACTTCCCGCCGCCCGCAGCGAGTACTTCTACGACGAGGCCCACGGCGACAGCGACGAACCCGTCTATTTCGACGAGGACGACCCGATCCAGGTCGAGGCGGCCGCGGCGGGAGCGATCGCCGCGCCCAATCCCTTCGTCGGCATCGGACCGCGGACGGTCGTGCGCTCCTTCGCCGTCTGGGGCGCTGCCCTCGCCGGGCACCCGATGCGTCTGGCCGGTCAGGCGGCCCGGCTCGCCACCGACAGCCTCACCGCGCTGAGCGGGCCGCCACCGGGAACCGTCGACCGTCGCTTCGCCCACCCGGCCTGGCAGAACGTGCTGCCCTACCGCTTGCTGGCCCGCGAATACCTCGTGCTGCGTGATGCGATCTACGAGAGCGTCGAACGATCCGGCCTGAAGGGCGACGACGCCGAACGGGCCCGGTTCGCCGCCGCGCTACTGGCCGAGGCGCTCGCCCCGACCAACAACCTGCTGCTCAATCCCGCCGGCGCCGAGCGGCTCTGGCGTACGCGCGGGCACGTCGTTGCTGCACGGCGCGACCAACCTGCTCGACGACCTGCGGACCAACGGGGCCATGCCGGCGGTCAGCCAGCGCGACGCGTTCACCGTCGGCCGCGATCTGGCCGCGACGCCGGGACAGGTCGATCTACCGGTCCGACGTCTGCGAGCTGATCCAGTTCAAGCCGAAGACCGCCCAGGTGCGCGAGATCCCGTCGTTGATGATCCCGTCGCCGGTGAACAAGTACTACTTCCTCGATCTCGCGCCCGGCCGCAGCCTGGTCGAGTACGCCGTGAAGGCCGGCTTGCAGTTCTTCACCGATCAGCTGGCGCAATCCGACGCAGCGCGCCAGCGTGACTGGGGCCTCGACACTACGTCCGCGGCGGTCGAGGATGCGCTCGAGGTCGTCGCCGAGGTCACCGGCACCGACTAGACGAACCTGCTGGGCGTCTGCGCCGGCGGCCTGATCAGCTCCGATCGTCGATGCGCGCGCGGCGTGGCCCGCGGCCCGCCGATCGGGCCGGCGGCGACCTATCTCGTGTCCGGGCATCGACAGCAGTTGGCCGACGACGTTCGGCGCGCTCGCGAGCACCCGGGCGGCCGACGCTGCGCCGTCCGGCGCACGCGCAAGCGCGGCATGCTGCCCGGACGCGACATCTCGCGCGCATTCGCGTGGATGCGGCCCAACGAGCTGCTCTGGGGCCTGTGGGTCAACAACTACGTGCTGGGCAAGCGGCGCGCCCAGCACCGACATCCTGTTCTGGAACTCCGACCTCACCAACCTGCCCGCCCGCTTCCACGGCGAGCAGGTCGAGGCCCTGGTCAACAATCCGTACGCCGAGGCCGGCCGCGTGTCGGTGCTCGGCACGCCGATCGACCTGTCGACGCTGGACAACGACAGCTACTTCCTGGGCGCCCAGCACGACCACATCGTGCCGTGGCAGGCGTGCTATCGATCGGCCCAGCTCGTCGGCGGATCGGTGCGGTTCGTGGCGGCGTCCGGTGGTCACATCCAGTGCCTGGTCAGCCCGCCCCGCAATCTCAAGGCCCGTTATCTCGTCGCGGACGAACTGCCGCAACAACCAGGCCTTCCCGACGATCCAGGAGAGTGGATGCAGAACGCGACCGAACATCGGGGAACGTGGTGGACGGACTGGACGACCTGGCTCGTCGATCGCTCCGGCGGGCTGCGGCGGGCACCCCGCCGGTCGGGTTCCGATGATCATCCCGCGATCCAGGCCGCGCCCGGCCGCTACGTCCACCAGCGCGCATGATCGCCGCCGAGGAGTACGTCGCCATCGGCCGCCATCGCATCCGGGTGGCCGTGCAGGGCAGCGGTCGTCCACTGCTGTTGATCAACGGCGTAGGCGCGAACCTCGACATGTGGAGCCCGCTGCTGCCGGCCCTGAACGCCGAGACGATCGTCTACGACGCTCCGGGCACCGGTCGCTCACCCGTCCCGGTCGTCCCGCTCAGCGTCCCGCAGATGGCCAAGATCGCCCTGCGGTTGCTGGACGTTCTCGGATTCGACGAGGTCGACGTCCTGGGCGTCTCGCTCGGTGGGGTCGTCGCTCAGCAGGTCGCGCTGCGGGCCCCGCAGCGCGTCCGCAAGCTCGTCCTCGCCTCGACGACGTGGGGCGTGGGGATGTGGCCAGGCAGCATGAAGGCCTGGTCGGTGCTGCTGTCACCGGCGCGCTACTACGTGCCCGGTCACTACGAACGGCACGCCCCGGACTTCCTCGGCGGGCGCACCGGGCGTGAGCCCGACCTGGCCCGCACGTACGGCAACGTCCGTCGCTCGCAGCCGCCGCACCCGGTCGGCCACTTCTACCAGCTGATGGGTGGCGCGACCTGGACGAACCTGCCGCTGCTGCACCGGATCAAGGCGCCGACGCTCGTCCTGAGCGGCGACGACGATCCGCTGGTCCGGCCGGCCAATGCGCGGATCCTCGCCTGGCGCATCCCGAACTCGCAGCTGCGCATCATCCCCGGCGGCGGCCATCTCGTGATCTTCGACAGTGTCGACGAGGTGGCGCCCGTCCTCAATGCCTTCCTCAAACAGCCCTGAAGCAGGAGACGTCGATGTACCCAGGCACCTGGGCCGCCAGCACACCCGACAAGGCCGCGGTGATCGTCGCCGAGACCGGTGAGCCGCGTCACGCTACCGCGAACTCGAGCAGAACTCGGCGCGTCTGGCGCGCTACTTCTACGACCAGGGTCTGCGACCCGGCGACGCGGTCGCATTGATCTCGGACAACTCACCGCGGGTCTTCGACGTCTATTGGGCGACGCAGCGCTCGGGGCTCTACATCACCGCCGTCAACTATCACCTGACGCCGGCCGAGATGGCCTACATCATCGGCGATTCGGGCGCCCGCGCCGTCGTGGTGTCGGGCTCGACCGCGGACGTCACCGCGGCGCTGGTCGAGGAGTGCCCGGGCGTCGAGTTGTGGATCGCCTTCGACGGCGCGGTCGCCGGATATCAGGACTACGAGAAGGCGGTGGCCGCCACCTCGTCCGAGCCGTTGCCCGACCAGCCGCGGGGGGCCGATCTGCTCTATTCGTCGGGCACCACCGGGCGTCCGAAGGGGATCAAGCCGCCGCTGCCCGATCGTCAGGTCGACGAGCCGGGCGACACTGTTCGTCGCGGCGTTCGGCCCGATGTACGGCTTCGATGCGAGCACCGTCTATCTGTGCCCCGCGCCGCTCTATCACTCGGCGCCGCTGCGGTTCTGCGCCACCGTTCAGGCCCTGGGCGGCACCGTCGTACTCATGCGGCGCTTCGACGCCGAAACCGCACTATCCGACATCGAGCGCTACAAGATCACCCACAGCCAGTGGGTGCCGACCATGTTCGTCCGGCTGCTCAAGCTCGACGCGCAGACGCGCGCCCGCTACGACCTGTCGAGCCTGCGCGTCGCCATCCATGCGGCGGCACCGTGCCCGGTCGAGGTCAAGCAGAAGATGATCGACTGGTGGGGGCCGATCCTGTTCGAGTACTACTCCTCGACCGAGGCCAACGGCATCACCTTCATCGACTCCGAACAGTGGTTGGCCAAGCCGGGTTCGGTCGGGACGGCCGGGTCTGGGAACGGTGCGTATCTGTTCGGCCGACGGCACCCTGCTGCCGGCCGGTGAGGTCGGGCTCGTCTACTTCGAGCGCGACGCCCTGCCGTTTCGCTATCACAACGACGAGGCGAAGACGCGCTCGGCGCAGCACCCTGAGCACCCGACGTGGACCACGACCGGCGACCTGGGCTACGTCGACGACGAGGGCTTCCTGTTCCTGGCCGACCGCCAGGCGTTCGTGATCATCTCGGGCGGAGTGAACATCTACCCGCAAGAGATCGAGAACACGCTCGGCGCTGCACCCGGCCGTGTTCGACGTCGCCGTGATCGGTGTTCCCGACGACGAGATGGGGCAGGCCGTCAAGGCGGTCGTCCAGCCGACGGCGACGGCCACTCCTGGACCCGAACTCGAACGCGAACTGATCGACTACGTCCGGGCGCGCATCGCGCATTTCAAAGCGCCGCGCAGCGTCGACTTCGTGGACGCGCTACCGCGAACCGAGACCGGCAAGCTGCAGAAGACGACCTTGAGCGACGCTTACAACCGATAGCTGGTCCGCGCCGATGTTGATCAGTGCGGCTTGCCCGGCCGCGCGAATGGCGCCGACGAAACAGCTTCTGGGCGAGCGAAGTTGATCATGCTGGGCTAGCGTCTGAGGTGTCGGTCACGGCCCGCTTCCGGCAGGGAAAGGCGGGAAGTCCCCTCGACGGGTGGCAATGTTGATCTTGATCGCCTACCCTCGGTGGTGAAAGGCCGGTCTCATCCCTCCCGAGACCGGCCTTTTTCCTGTCCGCGTCCGATCCGGTCGCACTGACAGCGTTTTCAGCCGCGCCAGCCGAGGGCCGGCCCGAGCTTGGTCGCCATGTCGGTCAGGATCTGGACGTAGTCGGCGTGCTCGAAGCTGAACGGCAGGGCGAACGCGACCTCGTCGATCTCGCGGAACGCCGCGTGGGCGTAGAGCCGCTCGGCGATCTGGTCGGACGTCCCGAGCAGGTCGAGCGCGAACATCATCCGACCCGGCCCCTGCGGGCTGGTCGTGCGCGGGCGTGCGCGCCTGCACGTACCGCTCGTACTTCGCCCGCTGGTCCGCGGTCGCCGAGTCGGTCGGAATGACGACCAGGCCTTGTGACACGCGCGCCCGCTCGCCATCGGGGTGATGGGCGCGGAAGGTCTGGATATGCGAGAGCTGGACCTCGGCGAAGTCCTCCGACTGCTCGGCCCGGACGACGCTGCTGGTCAGGAAGTTCATCCCGTTCTCGCCCGCCCACTGGGCCGAGCGCAGGCTCGCTCCGCCGTACCACATGCGGTCGGCCAATCCGGCGGAGAACGGCTGCGACTCGGTCGGAGAAGACCTCGATACCCTCGACGCCGCTGAAGTCGGTGACAACTTCACCCCGGACGAAGCGCAGCAGCCGGTTCACCCGCTCGTAGCTGAAGTCCTCGGCCTGCGCGGTGTCGGGATAGAGCGCGTGCTCGACCTGGTCCCAGTGCATCGGCGGTCCGACGCTCATCCCCGGATTGAGCCGCCCGCCCGACAGCAGGTCGACCGTCGCGAGGTCCTCGGCCAGCCGTAACGGGTTCTCCCAGCCCAGCGGGATGACGGCCGTGCCCAGCTCGATTCGGGTAGTGCGCTGGGAGGCTGCGGCCAGCACCGCGACGGGCGAGGAGATGCCGTACTGCAGATGGCGGTGACGCACCCACGCGCTGTCGAAGCCGAGCTGCTCACCCAGCTGGATGATCTCGAGCGTGGACTCGTGCCCGGCTCGCGGATCGGCCGGATCGAACAGCCCGATGGTGAGAAAGCCCAGCTTCCGCAGGGGTTTCGACGAGATCGGCATCGCTTAGGTCGACGGTCGCGGCAGTAGGACACCGCTCGCATGAAACGTCGCGAGCAATTCTTCGACGAGTGCGTTGAACTGCTTGGTCGCCCGGGCCTGGCCGATGACGCCGCCGGTGAAGCCCGACGATGGCCGGCCGATGCGAATGATCGAACCGCCTTCGGCCGCGAACACCGACACCCGTATCTCGAAGTACTGGGCCATGGCGCCCAGCACGACCTGCATCGACTTGCGCCCCTTGGTCGCCTTCGCCGACCAGTGGTCGGTCCAGGTCAGCGTGAACCCTCGGCTGGTCAGAGCGGAGGTCGCCGTGTCGCGGGCTCGCTGCGGGTCGCCGTACACGGCAATGTCTCGTACGTCCACCAGATCGGCCACGCGAAACTCTAACCCGGCTGATCGTTCAGAGGTGGGCGGTGTTGCGTCGGGGGATCTGGTCGGGGTCGATCCAGGGTGGTGGTGTCCAGTGGGGGATGCCTGTGATCATGTGGCAGGTCCAGCCGTGTTTGTGGAAGGTGCGGTGGTGGTGGCCGCAGAGCAGGGTGAGGTCGTCGACTCAGGTTCGGCGGCTGAGGTGGAAGTCGGTGATGTGGTGGGTTTGGCACCAGGCGGGTGGGATGGTGCAGCCGGGGAATGAGCAGCCTTGGTCGCGGGCGATGAGGGCGAGTCGTTGGTTCGGGTGGCGAGGCGGTGGGTGTGCGCCGTAGGCGGCGATTTCTTTCGCGCCTGTGAAGATGATCGGGATGACGTGGGCGTCGGTGGCGATCTGAGCGCCATGGCGAGGCTGATCAGGGCGCCGTGGCCGGTGCGGACCAGCTGCGCGTCGGGGCGGTGCGCGGCGTGTCCGTGTGTCGGCGCTGTCAGCATCGGCGTCACCGTCGGCGGCGTCGAGGGCCGCGCTGGTGGAGCTGGTCTTCGGTGATGGTCAAGCAGGATGGTGGCGTTGACGCCGCCGGTGGTGGGGAGTCCGCCGTCGACCAGGAGCCGGTTGAGCCCGTCGAGGAGCGCGTCGTGGTGGCGTTCGCCCGGCGGTGCGGGGGTCTTTGACGCCGTCGGTTTCCGGGCGGGGCGCGGCCAGGGAGTCCAGCACGGTGAGCAGCGCTTCGGCGCAGGGGGCGGTGAGTTCGCCCTCGACGTGGGCGGACCCGTCGGCCCGTTGGGCGACGGTGAGGGTGCGGTGCGGTCGCGGTAGGCCTCGTCGGCCAGGACGCCGTCCTGGTCGTGCAGGTAGGCGATGCGGCGGGCGGCGGTCGCGAGCTGGCGCGGGTCCAGGACGGCGGCGTGCTCGACCAGGTCGCGCTTCGATGACCCGGTCCCACTGCGCGGCGACCGCGGGCGGGCAGCTTGTCGATGCGTGCCGCGCGATCACCCGGGCATGCGCGGCCGACAGCACCCCGGCCGCTTCGGCGGCGGCGACGGCCGGGAAGATCGCCGGCACCGGCTCCCCGGTCAACGTGCGGCCCGGGGCGAGGTTCTGGGCGCACTCGACCCGCTGCTGGGCATCGGCCGGGGCGATGTTCGACAGTCCCCGCAGGATACGCCGGCCGTCGTGCGGTACCCGGCCTCGAACCCCAGACCCGCGGGCGTCGATCTCGGCCACCACGACGTGTTCGACCGAGTCGCGGCGCCGGGAATGGGTCTCCAGGCGCTGGAACAGCCAGGGCCAGGGCGGGGGCTTCGAGGCGGGTCAGGTCCAGGTCGGCGAGGCGCGGTCAGGGCGGCGTCGAGCCCGTCCAGCGCCTCGTGCATCTCGGATCGTCGAACATACGTTCGATTCTAACGCGAATCGGGCATAACCGTGTCAAGCGAATTGCCATATATAACAGCGATTTCTCTTGATCTTGAGCCCCCAGCGCGTAAACCCGCCGGGCGTGAACCAGCGGGCACGAGCCAGCGGCGCTCCGCCCGGCCACCCAACGAACGAAAGCCGAAAGTCGAACCCAACAACCAGCCAACCGTCTCGTCGATGCCGCACTTGATCTTGAGGGACACCAGCCAGCCCCGTCGTCGACGCCACCAGCGGATCTTGGCGGCGCCGCGATCACCACCATCGTCACCCGGCAATGCGGGCGTGCACGTGCATGTCGTGCCAGCCGTCCACATGCAGCTCCTGGCTGCGAGCCGTGCCCTCGTACTCGTAGTGCGCCTTGTCGGCCACCCGGCACGAGGGCGCGTTGCGGGTCGAGTGGAGCAGTGACATGCGATGAAACCCCGCCTCGAACATCCAGTCGGTCGCGGCCGTCAGGGCTCGGCCGGCGATGTTGCGTCCGCGCGCGCCCGGCAGGACCCAGTAGGCGACCTCGCCGCCACCGTCGAGCAGGTCCAGATCGTGGAATGCCACCCGGCCGACGAGCTGGTCGTTCTCGGTGACGGCCCAGCTCGCGTGTGTCTCGGCCGCCCACTTCTGCGGCCAGGAGGCGACCCACTCGACCGCTTCGTCGCTGGTCATCGTCCGCGAGTGCCATTTCTGGATGTCGGGGTTGTCGTAGGCGGCGACCACCCCGGGGGCGTCGGACGCCCGCCATGGACGAATGATCAACTCCTCGACCGACAACGTCGGCTGCGGATGGGCGCTCAGCCGGCCGGACGGGACAGCGGGTGGAACGAGGATGGGCATGCCTCCATCCTCGCGCCCATACTGGCGGCATGCATCAGCACCTGTCGCTCTACGACCGACTCACGCACGACGCCAGCGAGGGCAACCCGCCCCAGTTCGTCGCCGGCAACGACCCGATCCTGTCCGCCTTCGGGCGGATCTTCGTCGACTCCGAGCTGTATTCGCTCGACGCGACGGCGCTGCTCGACGCGAACGCGCTGACCCCGATCGTGCGCTGCAGTACCGGCCGCCGCCGGACGAGTAGCGACGAGATCGAGACGTTCGTCTGCAACTGGACGCCCGTCGGCGAGAACGACGATCCGGTCACGGGGTTTCGCACCGGCCACAACTCGGCCTACTTGGGGACGACGCCCACTATCGCCATGCCGCAGGACGAGCGAACGGCGTCGCTGCTGCTTCTCGTGACCTCGAACTTCGTGCACCTGTCCGGTGTCCGTGACGAGGTCGGCCTGACGATCCGGGGCGCCCGGCACGCCGACGGGTCCAGCGGCTATCGCTACCTCGAGTTGGCGCCCGCCGCGGTCGCGACGCTCATCTAGGCCACGGTGGTCAGGGCGTCGGCGAGCGGGCCGAGCATCGCGGGCGAGAGCGGCGGGCGCAGATAGACGATGGCCAACTGCAGACCCGCCTCGCCCAGCGCGGCTACGGTGTCGGCGGTGGCGGACGGCCCCTTGTCGACGTCGTTCGGGACGTGGGCCGAGATCAGGATCTCGCTCGGATCGCGGCCGATGTCGGCGCAGTGCGCGTGCAGGACCTCGAGCTTGTGAGCCAGTTGCTCGGGCGTCCCGCCGCCGAAGTTCCAGTGCTGCGCGTAGGTCGCGACCGTGCGCAGGGTGCGCTTCTCGCCGCCGCCGCCGATGCACAGCGGCGGGTGCGGTTGCTGCGGCCCCTTGGGCTCGTTACGCGCACCGGTCAGGTGGTAATACCTGCCCTCGAAGTCGGTCGTCTCGTTCGAGAGCAGGCTGATCAACACCTGGCAGGCCTCTTCGAAGCGATCGCTGCGTTCACCCGGACTGCCGAGCTCGATGCCGTAGGCGCCTGACTCCTCTTCGTTCCAGCCGGCGCCGATGCCCAGTTCGAGCCGGCCACCCGACATGATGTCCAGCGTCGAGATCATGTTCGCGAGCACCGCCGGATGCCGATAGTGGATGCCCGTGACGAGAGTGCCGAGCCGGAGCCGGGTGGTCGCCTGAGCCAGCGCGGCCAGCATCATCCAGCCTTCCAGGCACGGTCCGGCCGAGTCGCCGACGATCGGGTAGAAGTGATCGAAGTTCCAGCCTGATTCGAACAGCTCGATCTGGTCGGCCTCCCGCCAGACCGCGAGAACGTCGCTCCACTCGGTGTTCTGGTTGGCGGTCTTGAACGCGAATCGCATACCTGAAAACCTAGTCCTGGCCGCTCAGTCCTCGGTCTGCAGGCAGGTCTTGATCTCGGCGACGATCGAGTTCCACGTGTCGGCGTCGATCGGGTCGTCGAGGTCGGCTTCTTCGGCTTCGAGATCGCAGAACGCGACGAGCTCGCGCACGACCTCGGCGCTGCGCGTGGACGGTTTCGTCAGGTCGTAGCTCGGCATCCTCGCCGGGGGCGAAGACCTCGTCGTCCTCGACATCGGCCAGCTCGCTCCACCACTCGAGCTTGACCAGGTCATGGCCCTTCGCGCTGCCGGCAGTACTGCGCGAGGTCGGCCACGTCGGTGAAGACGACGACCTCGCCGTCGCTGCCGAGGAACGTCGTCTCGTCGCCTTCGACGTAACCGCGCACGGTCAGGTACTTCTCGTCGTCGAAGATCAACTCGATCGGCTCGGCGCCGACGTGGTCCCAGATCGTCTCGGCTTCGAGCTCGGTCTCTTCCTCGACGGTGAAGTCGCCCTGCCACGCGCACCAGCTCTCGACGCGGGTGATCGCGCGCTCCCACGTCTCGGCGATCTTGTCGCCCAGGTCGCTCCAGCGCTTCGCGCCGTCCTTGCCCTGGTAACTGACGTCGTCCGAGACGAGGTCGGCGAACTCCTGCGTGTTGATCACCAGTCCGCGCAGGGCGCCGTCGTCGCAACAATCGGCGATGTTGGCGACCATGTCGACCACATTGGCCAGCGACGAGACGTGCACCGGATCAGGCTCGCCGGCCGCCCATTCGTAGACCGCGTCGAGGTCGTAGGCGTCCTCGCCGGAGGGCCGCAGATCTTCGGGCGTCAGCTTCAGCACGCGACCCCAGGCCGGATGGTCGGACAGGTCGTTCTCCTCGCCCGAGGCGACGAAGTCGGCCAGCTCGCGGGCGTTCGGGTAGAGCAGGATCTTGGCGCCGTCGCCCAGGAATCCCTGCCACTCCTCGCCCTCGTCGTCCTCCCAGGGTGGGGCCCACAGGGTCAGCCCGGTCTTGCCGTTGACCGTCAGGGTGATGGGGATGATCGCCGCATCGAGCGAACTCGTCATGGCTCGAAACCTACCGTGCGATCCGTTCACACCCCGATCGGGTGCCACACCGTCTTCGTCTCGACGAACGTGCGCAGCCGCTTGATGCCAGGGTCGGCCGCCCAGTCCTCGGGCTTGGGCGCGAGCACCCGTTTGACGTTGTCGGCCGCGGCCCGCTGCAGGGCGGGACGTTCCTTGTCGGCGACGCCGGTCAGATCGATGGCGTTGACGTCGCGGTGCGAGGCGAGCCACGGAGCCAGTTCGGCCGTGAAGCCGGTCAGGATGTTGACGACGCCCGGCGGGATGTCGGAGGTCGCCAGCACCTCGGCGAGGGTGATCGCCGGCAACGGGTCCGCCTCGGCCGCGACCACGACCGCCGTGTTGCCGGTGGCGATCACCGGCGCCAGGACGCTGACGAGCCCGAGCAACGCCGAGTCCTGCGGCGCCAGTACGCCGACCACTCCGGTCGGCTCGGGCAGGCTGAAGTTGAAGTACGGCCCGGCGACCGGGTTGGTGCCGCCGACGACCTGCGCGAACTTGTCGGCCCACCCCGCGTACCAGACCCACCGGTCGATGGCGGTGTCGATCTCGGCTCGGCCTGACTGGTTGGTCTCGAACTGCGCTCGCCGCTCCTCGAGGATCTCGGCCACGCGGTACAGGACCTGGCCCCGGTTGTAGGCGGTGGCGGCCGTCCAGCCCGGGAAGGCCTTGCGGGCGGCGACCACGGCGTCGCGAAGGTCCTTGCGGGACGCCTGGGCGGCATTGACGCCCTGGACGGGGTAGGAACGGCCCGATTCCGAGCGCGGGAACGCGCCACCGATGAAGAGTTTGTAGGTCTTGCGGACGGGAATGCGGTCGGGCGACTCAGCCATCGAGGCTCACCCTCCATTCAGACGTCAAGGTAGGCCTCCAGTCCGTGCCGGCCACCCTCGCGCCCGAAGCCGGACTCCTGGTAACCGCCGAACGGTGAGGCCGGGTCGAAGCGGTTGAACGTGTTGGCCCAGACGACACCGGCCCGCAGCTTCGAGGCCATCCAGAGGATGCGCGAACCCTTCTCGGTCCAGATGCCGGCCGACAGCCCGTACGGCGTGTTGTTGGCCTTCTCGACCGCCTCGGTCGGCGTGCGGAACGTCAGCACCGACAGCACCGGCCCGAAGATCTCCTCGCGCGCGATGCGGCTGGTCTGCGAGACGCCGGTGAAGATCGTCGGGGCGAACCAGAACCCGTGTTCGGGCAGCACGCACGGCGGCGACCAGCGGGTGATTCCCTCTTCTTCTCCCGAGTCGGCCAGCTCGCGGATGCGCTCCAGTTGGGCGGCCGAGTTGATGGCGCCGATGTCGGTGTTCTTGTCGAGCGGATCGCCCAGGCGCAGCGTCGCCATCCGTCGTTCGAGCGACTCGATCACCTCGTCGGCGACCGACTCCTGGACGAGCAGGCGCGAGCCGGCGCAGCAGACGTGTCCCTGGTTGAAGAAGATGCCGTTGACGATGCCCTCGACGGCCTGATCGATCGCGGCGTCGTCGAAGATCACGTTGGCCGCCTTGCCGCCCAGCTCGAGCGACAGCCGCTTGCCGGTGCCGGCGGTCGTCCGCTGGATGATCTTGCCGACGTCGGTCGAGCCGGTGAACGCGATCTTGTCGATGCCCGCGTGCTCGACGATGGCCTGCCCGATCTCGGGTCCGCCGGCCAGGATGTTGACCACGCCCGGTGGCAGGCCGGCGTCGGCGATGATCTCGGCGAGCGTCAGGGCGGTGAGCGGCGTGGTCTCGGCCGGCTTCAAGATCACCGTGTTGCCGGTGGCCAGGGCGGGGGCGATCTTCCAGGCCGCCATCAGCAGCGGGAAGTTCCACGGGATGATCTGGCCGGCCACCCCGATCGGCTGCGGGTCGGGACCGAAGCCGGCGTGGTCGAGCTTGTCGGCCCAGCCCGCGTAGTAGAAGAAATGGGCCGCGGCGAGCGGGATGTCGTTGTCGCGCGACTCGCGGATCGGTTTGCCGTTGTCGAGCGACTCGAGGACGGCGAGTTCGCGGCCGCGCTCCTGGATCGCGCGCGCGATCCGGAACAGGTACTTCGCGCGCTCGCGGCCCGGCGTCGCGCGCCACCGCCCCGACGCGCGGCGGGCGGCCTTCACGGCGTCCTCGACATCGTCGAGACCGGCCTCGGCGACCTCGGCCAGCGGTTGCTCGTCGGCGGGATTGATCGTCTTGATCGACTCGCCCCGGCCGTCACGGAACTGCCCGTCGACGAAGATCTGGTAGCTCGGCTTGAGGCGGGCGATGTCGCGCGACTCGGGGGCGGGGGCGTACTCGAAACTATTCATTGCTCGCTCCGCAAGCGTCGCTCGGCCATCAGTCAACGCTCACGTAGTCGGGGGAGTCGTAGGCGCCGGTGGCCAGTTTGTGGCGCTGCAGCAGCAGATCGTTGAGCAGGCTGGACGCACCGAAGCGGAACAGCGATGGCGTCAACCAGCGCTCGCCGGCCACTTCGTTGACCATGACGAGATAGCGGACGGCCTCCTTGGTCGTCCGGATGCCGCCGGCCAGCTTCACGCCGCGAAGATCGCCGGTGGCGCTCGCGAAGTCGCGGACCGCCTCGAGCATCACCAGGGCGACCGGCGGGGTGGCGGCCGGAGTGACCTTTCCGGTGGACGTCTTGATGAAGTCGCCGCCGGCGATCAGCGACAGCCAGGACGCCCGGCGCACGTTGTCGAGCGTCATCAGCTCGCCGGTCTCCAAGATCACTTTCAGATGCGCGGACCCGCAGGCTGCTTTCACCGCGACGATCTCGTCGAACACGAGGCCGTAATCACCGGAGAGGAACGCGCCGCGGTCGATGACCATGTCGATCTCGGTCGCGCCGGCCGACACGGCCTCGGCGACGTCGACCAGCTTGGTCGCCAGCGACGCCCGTCCGGACGGGAACGCGGTGGCCACGCTGGCCACCTGGACGCCACTGCCCCGGACGGCGGCCACGGCCGTCTCGACGAGGTCGGGATAGACACACACGGCGGCGACGCTCGGCGTACTCGGATCGGACGGGTCCGGGTGCACCGCCTTGGCGCACATCGAACGCACCTTGCCGTGCGTGTCGGCGCCCTCGAGCGTCGTGAGGTCGACCATCGAGATCGCGGTGTCGATCGCCCACGCCTTGGCGGTGGTCTTGATGCTGCGCGTGGCCAGTCCGGCCACGCGAGCGTCGGCGCCGACCTGGTCGACCCCGGGCAGGCCGTGCAGGAACCGGCGAAGGGACGAGCTGTCGCGGCCGACGTCGGCGAGCGCTGATCTTTGGGACGTCATCGTCACTGACACAGCTTAGGCCGCCGTAAGGTTTCTGGTCGTGGACATCTTGATCGTCGATCACCCGATCGCCCAGTCGCGGCTGACCGTCATGCGCGACGAGACCAGCAGCAACGCCGAGTTCCGCGCCGCCTTGCGCGAACTCGCGACGCTCCTGGTCTACGAGGCCACCCGTAGCCTGCCCGCTGCCGATCGGGCGATCCGGACCCCGCTGGGCCCGACCACGGGCACCGAGCTGGCCAACCCACCGCTGATCGTGCCGGTGCTGCGGGCCGGGTTGGGCATGGCCGAGGCGGCCTTCAACCTGCTACCCGAGTCGCAGATGGGTTTCGTCGGGGTGGCGCGTGACGAGCACACGCACGAGCCCGAGGCGTACATGGCATCCCTGCCCGAGTCGCTGGCCGGTCGTCCGGTGATCGTGCTCGACCCGATGCTGGCCACCGGCGGCTCGCTGCTGCACTGCATCTCGCTGCTCGTTTCGCGTGGCGCGGACGACATCACGGTCGTCTGCGCGCTGGCGGCGCCCGAAGGAGTCGCCCGGCTCGAGTCGAGCGGCTACCCGCTGCGGATGGTGACGGCCAGCATCGACGAGCGGCTCAACGAGAACGCCTACATCGTCCCCGGCCTCGGCGACGCGGGTGACCGTCAGTTCGGCCCGCGCTGACTTGCTGCGTCGACTAGCCCGCCGTTCTCCGGCGAGTGGCCGATTTTCGCGCGAGTGGCCGCTATTCGCGGCCACTCGGATCGGAATCGGCCACTCGCGTTCACCGGTCATGACACCGCGTCCGTGGCTGCGCGTCGCCGCGGCCATGTTCGCGGTCGGATGGGGCGCGAACCAGTTCACCTCGCTGCTGCTGGCCTATCGCACGCACGCCGGCGTCTCGGCCAGCACGGCCGACGCGTTGTTCGGGGTGTACGCCCTCGGCCTCGTCCCGGCGTTGCTGGTCGGCGGACCGCTGTCGGACCGGTACGGACGGCGCGCCCTCGGCCGCCCGGCGGTGCTGCTGTCGATCGCGGCTACCGCGGTGTTGATGTCGGGCGAACACTCGACGCCGCTGCTGTTCGGCGGCCGGTTCCTGGCCGGGATGGCCAGCGGGGCGATCTTCGCGCCCGGCTCGGCCTGGGTGAAGGAGCTGTCGGTCGCCCCGTACGACGACCACGCGGACGCGCAGGCGGGGGCGCGGCGGGCGGCCATCGCGCTGTCGGCCGGTTTCGGATTCGGTCCGCTGGTGGCCGGTCTGATCGCGCAGTACGCCCCGGATCCGCTGGTCACGCCGTACCTGGCGCACTTGGTGGTGATCGCCGTCGCGGTGCCGCTGGTCTGGGCGTCGCCCGAGACCGTCCGGGCCGATCGGTCGACGCGGGTGCTGCAGCGGCTGCGCGTGCGGGCCGCCGCGGCTCCCCGCTTTCGCGGGGTGGTGGCTCCGCTCGCGCCCTGGGTGTTCACCGCCGCCGCGATCTCGATGACGGTCGGTCCGGCCGAGGTCGCCCGCTCGACGCGGTCGTTCGACATCGGGTTCGCCGCCGTCATCGCCGGCATCACGCTGGGCACGGGAGTGCTCGTCCAGCCCCTGGCTCGACGGCTGGACGCCACCGACGACCTGCGCGGGGCCGCGGTCGGACTGGTCTGCGCGCTCGGCGGTGCGCTCGTCGAGTCGCTCGCGGCACGTACGGGCCAACCGGTGTTCGCGGTGGTCGGCGCGGTGCTTCTCGGCGCCGGCCTACGGCTTCTGCCTGGTCGCCGGACTGCTCGAGACCCAGCGCATCGCCGACCCGTCCGAGTTGGCCGGGCTCACTGCCGTCTACTACTCGTTGACCTACGTCGGATTCGCCGTGCCGATCGTGCTGGCCGAGCTGGCCCACGGAGTCAGCTACGCGGTGCTCCTGCTGGCAATGGCCGCGCTGGCCTTGATCACCCTCGGGACGGTGGTGATCAACGGTCGGCGGAGCGCAGAGACGCGCCCGTAGCCGGCGACGTGATGCGCCTACGGTGGGACGGTGATTCGGACGCGCCCGGAACTGGCCGGGAATTTCGGCATGATCGCGAGCACGCACTGGTTGGCGTCGGCGTCAGGAATGAGCGTGCTCGAGCGCGGCGGCAATGCGTTCGATGCCGCGGTGGCGGCCGGGTTCGTGATGCAGATCGTCGAGCCGCATCTGAGCGGGCCCGGTGGGGATTTGGTCGCCCTGGTCTGCAGCGAGGGCGAGCCGGCTGTCGTGTGCGGTCAAGGCGTCGCTCCGGCGGCGGCCACGCCTGATCATTTTGCCGAGCTGGGTCTCGAACTCGTGCCCGGCAGTGGCCTGCTGGCGGCGACCGTTCCGGGGGCGTTCGGTGGCTGGACGCTGATGCTCGAACGGTGGGGAACGTGGGAGCTGGCCGATGTCCTGGCCTACGCGCTGCACTACGCCGAGACGGGGTTCCCGCTTCTGTCCACCACGAGCGCGGCCATCGGCGCCGTCGCCGATCTGTTTCGCGACCACTGGCAGCCCTCGGCCGAGGTCTGGCTGAATCGAGGCACCGTGCCGGCCGCAGGGACGCAGTGGAGGTGGCCCGCGACGGCCCGAACCTATCGGCGGCTGCTCGACGAGGCAGTGGGCCCGACCCGCGAGGCGCGCATCGTCGCGGCTCGCCGGTCGTTCTACGAGGGTTTCGTGGCCGACGCGGTGGGAACGTTCTGCCCGTCGTCGTGGCGCGACACGTCCGGGCGCGATCATTCGGGGCTACTGACAGCGGACGACCTCGCGAGCTGGTCGCCGACGGTCGAGGCGCCGATCAAGATCGACTTCGCCGGTCGGTACGAGTTGATCAAGGTTCCCGCGTGGTCGCAGGGGCCGGTGTTCGGCCAGCAGCTGCGCCTGCTCGAACAGGTCGATCTGCTCGCGCACGAGCCGCGATCGCTCGAGTGGGTGCACCTCATCACCGAGGCGGCCAAGCTCGCCTTCGCCGACCGCGAGGCGTGGTACGGCGACAGCCCCGAAGTGCCGCTCGACGCGCTGCTCTCGCCGGACTACGCGGCCACGCGAGCCGCCCTGATCGGCGATCGGGCGAGCCGAGAACTGCGGCCGGGGGCGCCGGACGGCCGTACGCCGCGGTTGGCCGACCGGCCGGCATCCGCCGTTCCCGTCGACTCGTCCAGTGGTGAGCCCACGGTCGGTCCGGCGGGAGACACGCGCGGCGACACCTGCCACGTCGACGTGGTCGACCGCTGGGGCAACTTCGTATCGGCGACGCCCAGTGGCGGCTGGCTGCAGAGTTCGCCGGTGATCCCCGAACTCGGCTTCCCGCTCGGGACGCGCGCCCAGATGTTCTACCTGCAGCCGGGGTTGCCCAACTCGCTGAGGCCGGGTGTACGCCCGCGTACGACGCTGTCGCCGTCTCTGGCCCGCCGCGATGGTGAGCCGTGGCTGGCGTTCGGAACTCCGGGCGGCGATCAACAGGATCAGTGGCAGCCGGCGCTGTTCCTCGACATCGTGGCGGCCGACCGCCGGGGTGATCTCGATCTGCAGTCCTCGATCGACGCGCCGATGTTCCACACCGAGCACTTCCCGTCCTCGTTCTATCCCCGCACCGCGCATCCGGGCCGACTGGTGATCGAGCAGCGGCTGGCCGGTGCCGACGAGCTGCGTTCGCGGGGGCATGAGGTGGTGGTCTCCGGTCCGTGGTCGCTCGGCCGGCTCAGCGTCGTGGCCAAGCAGGGTGACCGGCTCCGGGCCGCGGCCAATCCCCGCGGTTCGCAGGGCTACGCCGCCGGCCGTTGATTCCGCGGATGGCCTGATGGGTACGGTCGAGGTCATGCGCGCAGTCGTGTACGACCAGACCGGCGAACCCGACGTCCTCACCCTGATCGACAAACCGATCCGCGAACCCGGTGCCGGCGAGGTGCGCGTGCGCATCCGGCGGTCCGGCGTGAATCCGACCGACTGGAAGGCCCGGGCCGGCAGCGGTCCGGGTGAGCCGGTCGACCCGCCCCGGACACCGAATCAGGACGGCGCGGGAATCGTCGACGCGGTGGGACCGGGCGTCGAGGCGGCGCTGGTCGGGCTGCGGGTCTGGGTCTGGGAGGCGGCCTACCAGCGGCCCGAGGGCACCGCCCAGGAGTACGCCATCATTCCCACCCGGCGGGTCGTGCCGCTGCCCGACAACGCGTCCTTCGATCTCGGTGCCAGTCTGGGCGTGCCGTTCCTGACCGCCCGCCGGTGCCTGACGATCACCGAGGACGGGCCGCAGCGTCTCGGCCCGGGAACGCTCGATGGACGGGTCGTGCTCGTTGCCGGGGGAGCGGGCGCGGTGGGCAATGCGGCGATCCAGCTGGCGCGGTGGTCGGACGCCACGATCATCACGACGGTCAGTAGCCCGGAGAAGGCTCTGCTGGCCGCGGCGGCCGGCGCCGACCACGTGATCAACTACAAGCAGCAGGACGTCGTGCACGAGATCACCAAGATCGCGCCACACGGCGTCAACACGATCGTCGAGGTGTCACCCGCCGCGAACGCCGCGATCGACGCCGAGGTGCTCGCGCTGCACGGTTCGGTCGCGATCTACGCCAATGACGGTGGCGGGCAGTTCACCATTCCCGTTCGCCAGTTGATGGTTCCCAATGCGCGGTGGCAGTTCGTACTGATGTACACCGCGCCGCAGCTGGCCATGGCCGAGGGCGTCGAGGACGTCAGCGACGCGGTGCTCGACGGCGCGGTGCGCGTCGGGCCCGAGGTCGGCCTGCCGCTGCACCACTACCCGCTCGAGCAGGCCGCCGCCGCTCACGCCGCGGTCCAGAACTCGATCGTCGGCAAGGTGCTCATCGATGTCACCGACTGAGGACGGGCGCTCGATCGGCTATTAGTCACCGCCTTGTCGCTCTGGTCTCGACCGACAGGCGCGACCCTCAGGCGGTTTCGGTGATCGAGAAGACGTTGCCGTCGGGGTCGCGGAAGGCGAACATGGCGGGGACGCCGGGCCAGCGCAGGACGGTGTCGGTGTCGACGCCGGCGGCGGTGAGGTCGGTATGGGCCGCGTCGGCGTCGTCGGTGGTGAATCGGATGCCGATGGCCCCGCGGGTGACGTCGGCTGCGGCCGGTTCGAGGGTGACCACGGCGCCGCCGTCGCCCGTGCCGAGTTCGATCCAACGGCCACCGTTCGGCGTCGGGTTGTCGCGCACGAGCGTGAAGCCGAGCGGGCCGGTGTAGAAGCGCAGGGCGGCGTCTTGATCATCGACCGGGATGCTGATCGTGCGGACGCCGGTGATCGGCCGCCTGGGCGCCGTCATGCCCGGTCGCCGTACATCAGGGAGCCCGGTGTGGTGAGTTCCTGGCCGGTCTCGACCCAGGTCTTGAGCCCGGACAGGATCATCGGCCAGCCGCCGAAGACGTGGGGATCGGCGTCCTCGCGCAACTGGTCGTGAACGACGGTGAGCCGGCAGGAGTCGCCCACGGGTTCTATCTCCCAGGTGACCCGGCTCGTCTCCTGGGTGGCGATGTCGTCGTCCCAGACGGCCCGATAGGACTGCACCAGCCGGCGGGGCGGGTCGACTTCGAGGTTCTCGCCCTCGATCAACGTCCGGGACGCCTGCGGATGCACCACGTGGTAGCTCGACCCGGCCGTCCACTCGGACTCGACGCGCGCGCCGAACTGGTATCGGGCCCGCACATCGGGATCGGTGATCACCTGCCAGAGCCGTTCGGGTGTCGTGCGGATGTAGATCTCGAATACCTTCTCCACGGTGGCCTCCAGGTCGCGTTTGAGGTCGGCCAGGCCGGCGGCCCAGCCCTGCGTGTACTTGCTGACCCACCGGTCGTGGACCAACCGGATCGGGACCGGATTGAGGAAGTGCAGCTTCTCGCGGCCGTGGCGGCGGCTGACGATCAGGCCCGCGTCCTCCAGGAGCCGAAGATGTTTGGCCACGGCCACTCGCGTCATCTCGAACCGGCCGGCCAAGGCGTTGAGCGTCTGGCCGTCGGCGCGGAACAGCTCGTCGAGCAACTCGCGGCGAGTCCGGTCGGCCAGCGCCTTGAACACGAGTTCCACGTCACCACGATAGGACACCATTTGGTTTCATGTCTAGCGGTGGCGCGGGACGACTCGCTCCCTAGAGGCCGAGCGCGCTGGCCATCTCGCTTCGCAGCCGGTCGAGCCGGGTGCGCGCTTCGTCGGCCGAGCCCGGCAGCACGACCTCCAGATAGGCCTTCAGCTTCGGCTCGGTGCCCGACGGGCGGACGACGACGCGCCCGCCGTCGAAGCTGAGCCGGACGGCGTCGGTCTCGGGCAGCAGGTCGTCGACCACCACGGCCGCGCCGAGCAGTGCGGACGGCGGGGCCGAGCGCAGCCGGGCCATGGCGTCGCTGATGATCGAAAGGTCGTCGACTCGCACTGAGAGTTGATCGGTGGCGTGCCGTCCGTACTCGGCGGCCAGTTCGTCCAGGCGCTGCAGGAGCGACGATCCGGCCCGCTTGAGCGATGCGGCCAACTCGGCGACCAGCAGGGCGGCGCTGACGCCGTCCTTGTCGCGGACCAGGTCGGGTGCCACGGCGTAGCCCAGCGCCTCCTCGTAGCCGAAGACGAGATCGGGTGCGGCGCGCGAGATCCACTTGAAGCCGGTCAGCGTCTCGGCGTACCCCACTGCCATGTCGCGCCGCCATCGCCCGCAGGAGCGACGACGAGACGATCGTCGTGGCGTACGTACCGCGAACCCCCTTACGCAACAGGGCATCGGCCAGCAGATAGCCCACTTCGTCGCCGCGCAGCATCCGCCACCCGCTGCTCGACGGAACGGCTACGGCGCACCGGTCGGCGTCAGGATCGTTCGCGATCACCAGGTCGGCGTCGCGGTCACGGGCCAACGCCAACGCCAGGTCGAGCGCGCCGGGCTCCTCCGGGTTCGGGAACGACACGGTGGGGAAGTCGGCGTCGGGCTGAGCCTGCTCGGGCACCTCGATCGGCAGCGCGAAGCCGGCGTCGGCCAGCACCCGCCGGACGACCTCGGTGCCGACCCCGTGCATCGCCGTGTGCACGATCCGCACGTCGCGCGGGCCGTCGGCGACGAGCGCGGTGACCGAGCGCACGTAGTCGTCGACGATGCCCTCGCCGAGCACCTCGAAGTCGTCCGAGAGCACGATCGAACGGCTCGGTCCGACCGCCCGAATGGCCGCCTCGATCTCGGTGTCGACCGGAGGCACGATCTGGGCTCCGTCGCCGGCGTACACCTTGTAGCCGTTGTCCTGCGGTGGGTTGTGCGAGGCGGTCACCATCACGCCCAGCACCGCGTCCAGGCGCTGCACGGCGAAGGCCAGCACGGGCGTCGGCAGCAGGCGCGGCAGCAGCAGCGCCTCGAAGCCGGCCGCGGCGAAGATCGCGGCGGAATCCCTTGCAAAATCGGATGATCCGTGGCGGCCGTCGTACCCGATCACCACCCGGCCGCTGTGCCCCGCGGCAATCAGCCAGGCCGCGATACCGGCGGCCGCCCGCCGGACGACGGTGCGGTTCATGCCGTTGGGGCCCGCCCGCATCGGTCCCCGCAGGCCGGCGGTGCCGAACGTGAGTGGGCCGCTGAACCGATCTTCGAGTTCCGGGTCGCCGGCGTCGAGCAGCGCCTGCAGGGTGTCCGCCGCCGCCGGGTCGACCTCGTCGGCGATCCAGGCCGCGACCGCGGCGCCCAGCTCGGCGGTGATCATCGGGACGCCACCTCGTCGATGCCGAAACCGGGTGTGGTGAAGCCGCCTCCGACCAACCGGTCGGAGGCGTCCAGCGCCGAGTCCGGCAGGGTCTCGGCGAACGTCTCCGCGTCGTCGACCGGCTCGTAGCCGATCGCCCGACCGGCGGCCAGCGACCACCACCGTCGCGTGTTGGCCGACACGCCCCACACGATCGAGTACGGCACGCTCGTTCGCAGCGCGGCGTCGGCCAGGCGCGCGCAGTCGTCGGGCGAGAGCCAGGTCGCGAGCGCGCGGCGGTCGCGCGGCTGCCAGTCACACGTCCCGATGCGCAGGCAGATCACCTGCAGGCCGTAGCGATCGGAGTAATAGCGGCCCAGCGCCTCGCCGAAGATCTTGCTGACGCCGTAGAGGGTGTCCGGCCGCGGCTGCGGTGTCGGCCGGCAGGTCCTCGGTCATCGGCGTGAACCCGACGGCATGGTTGGACGACGCGAACACGACCCGCGCGAACTCCGTGCCGACGAGCGGCTTCGAACACCTCGTACAGGCCGTCGATGTTCGCATCGCGGACCTCCGGCCAGACCGCTTCGGTCGGCTGCCCGGCCAGGTGGATCACCGCGTCGACCCCCTCGAACGCGCGATCGAGATCGTCGCGGTTGCCGATGTCGCCGACCATCGCGTCCGGCAGCGGGGTGCGGTCGAAGAGCCGCAGCTCCCAGCCGTACGCGGGCAGCCGTTCGCGCAGCATCGTGCCGACGCGCCCGGCGGCGCCGGTGAGCAGGACAGTCACAGCCGTTCGATGAACTCGGCCAGCAGCTCACCCATGCGGGCGGCGCTCGCGCGGCCGGCTTCGAGCACCTCGGCGTGGTCGAGCTTCTCGCCGGACAGCCCGGCCGCCAGGTTCGTGACGAGCGACAGGCCGAGGATCTCGCAGCCCTCGGCGTGGGCGGCAATGGCCTCGAGCGCGGTCGACATGCCGACCAGGTCGGCGCCGAGCGTGCCGACCATGCGGATCTCGGCCGGCGTCTCGTACTGCGGTCCGCCGAAGGCCGCGTACACGCCCTCGGTGATCGACGGGTCGATCGAGCGCATCAGCTCACGCAGGCGCGTCGGCGTACAGGTCGGTGAGATCGACGAAGCGAGCGCCGACCAGGGGAGTGCGTCCGGTCAGGTTGATGTGATCGCTGATCAACACGGGATCGCCGACCTGCATGCCGGGCCGAAGGCCGCCACAGGCGTTGGTCAGCACGACGATCTTGCAGCCGGCGGCGGCCGCGACCCGCACGCCGTGCACGACCGGCTCGACGCCGCGACCCTCGTAGAGATGGGTGCGGCCGAGGAAGGCGAGCACGCGCTTGCCGGCCACCTCGATCGAGCGGATGCGTCCGGCGTGACCCTGGACGGCCGGCGGCAGGAAGCCGGGCAGTTCGGTGACCGCGAAGTCGGCGGTCGGCGGACCGAGCGCGTCGATAGCCGGCACCCAACCCGAGCCGAGGACGACGGCCAGGTCGTGCCGTTCGACGCCGGTGCGCTGGGCCAGGGCGGCCGCGGCGTCGCGGGCGGCGCCGGCTGGATCAGCGGAGGCAGCGGGATCAGCAGAGGATGCGCCGGTCATGCCCGCCGACATTACGCGGGCACGACCGGCGGCACTTCCCCCAGTCGGGCGCTCAGCGGTGACTGTCGCGACCGCGCTGGCAGGCATGCACAGCGCGACGTGCGGCAGGATCTCGAGCCGCTCCGGCGACAGGAGTCGAACCGCAGTCGAGGCAGCGGCCGAACGTTCCGGACCGCATTCGTCCCAGTGCTGACTCGACCTCGGTCAGGGCGCGTCGGGCGCCGGCGCGAAGCGAGCGTTCGACCTCGAGATCGGCGTCGGTGCGACGACGGCCGGGTACGGCTCCGCGATCGAGCTGGGCCAGCTGATCGAGCCGGAACTCGCGCTGCTGTTCGAGCATGGCGCGCAGCATGGCCACTTCGTAAGTGCCCACGGTGGACCTTTGGGTGAGCGTCATTTCTGGCTCCCTCGGACAACGCTTGGGTGGTGGGCTAGACGGCAGCCTGAACCGGGGGCCCTCGCGTCCGAACGGAATCAACTGTGGATGAGCTGTCAGTCTCGGCGGCGGTGGTGCTCGCCCCCGTCGTGATCGGCGGCACGCCCGGGGCGTCGGCTACGAGCACGGCATCGGGTGAGTCGACTCGCGACTGGATCGGGGCGGTGGTCACGTGGGCCAGCGCCGAATGGGTCGACGTCGCGCTGGTGTGGTCGACCGCGTGGGCCGCGGCAGCCGGCAACAGTGCCAGCGCGCAGACGAACGCGGCGACCACCCACGACGGCGCGGTGCGCCAGAGGGGGGTCCGCGCTCCGGCCGTCATGTCAGGAGAACGGTCCGCGCCCGCGCCCGGTTCCGACGGGTGCTGTGGATCAGCGAAGTGCGGAGCGGGTGAATGGGGCATACGCCGCCGCGAGAGATGGGCCACCATGGGCTGTCACCGATCGCCGCTGCGCCATATATTTCGGGCATGAGCGCCCCGATCGAACTGGCTGCGGACTTTCCGCCGGCAACGCGTGATCAGTGGCGCGAGCTGGTCGCGGCCGTGTTGGCGAAAAGCGGTCGGGACGGTGACCCCGAGCAGGCCCTCACCGTCACCAGCTACGACGGCATCGCGATCAAGCCGCTGTACACCGCGACCGACGCGCCCGAGCCCTCCGCGCTGCCGGGGTCGGCACCGTACGTACGCGGTACGCGGGCCCGGGCCGACGGCTGGGACGTACGGCAACTGCACGTCGATCCCGATCCGCGACGGACGAACGCGGCGGCCCTGCGCGACCTGGCCGCCGGTGCCACGTCGTTGTGGCTGCGCGGAATCGGCCGCCGACGATCTCGAAGCCGCGCTGCACGGCGTCTACCTCGAGCTGGCCCCGATCGCCCTCGATGCCGGCGCTGACGTCGAGGCGCAGCGCGGCAGTGCTGATCGGCCTGGCCGGTCAACCCGGGCGAGCTCGCCGGGACGCTCGGCGCCGACCCGATCGGCACGTACGCGCGGACGGGCCAGACCGATCGACCTCAGCGTGCTCGGTCGCCTCGCCCTGCTCGCCGCCCACTCTCCGGCCCTGCGCGTGGCGACGGTCGACGCGACCGTCTATCACGACGCCGGGGCCAGCGACGCCGACGAGCTCGCGATCGCCACGTCGGTCGGGTGTCGCCTACCTGCGCGCGCTGACCGCGGACGGGCTGTCGGTGGCCGAGGCGCTCGAGCCGACTCGAGTTCCGGTTCGCGGTGACGGCCGACCAGTTCGCCTCGATCGCCAAGCTGCGCGCCGCTCGGATGGTGTGGAGCCGGGTGGCCGAGCTGAGCGGTGCCGACGGTGCTCAACACCAACACGCGGTGACGTCGGCGGCCATGATGACCACACGCGACCCATGGGTGAACATGCTGCGCACGACGATCGGTTGTTTCGCGGCCGCGGTCGGTGGTGCCGAGGTCATCACCGTGCTGCCGTTCGACTCGGCGATCGGCGTTCCCGACGACTTCGCGCGGCGCATCGCCCGCAACACCTCCGCCGTCCTGCACGACGAGTCGAGCCTGTCGCGCGTGCTCGATGCCGGCGGCGGGTCCTGGTACCTCGAATCGCTGACCGCCGCGCTGGCCGAGACGGCGTGGGCGACGTTCACCGAACTCGAACGTGGCGGCGGCGCGGCCGCGGCGGCTGCATGACGGCAAGATCGAGACGATGGCCCGCGTGACGCGTGAGAAGCGAGCCCGGGCCGTCGCCACCCGTCGCGCGCCGATCACAGGCGTGAGCGAGTTTGCCTTGATCACCGAGACAGCGCTGACGCGTTCCCCGCTGCCCGCAGCGCCGGACGGCCCATTGCCGCCTCACCGGTGGGCCGAACAGTTCGAGGCCCTACGCGATCGGGCCGATGGCGCGACCGACCGGCCCAAGATCTTCCTGGCCGCCCTCGGACCAGTGGCCGCGCACACGGCCCGCCTGTCGTTCGCCTCGAACCTCTTCCAGGCCGGCGGTATCGAACCGGTCGTGGGCACCGGTGGCGCCGCCGAACTCGCCCAGCAGTTCCGGGCCAGCGGCACCACGATCGCCTGTCTCTGCGGTGCCGACGTGACCTACGACGAGCAGGGCGCGGACGTCGCCGCGGCCCTCGGAGCGAGTCAGCTCTGGCTGGCCGGAAAGGCCGAGGTGCCGGGCGTCGACGACCACGTCTACGCGGGGTGCGACGCCGTCGCGGCACTGAGCAAGATCCTGGACGCGTCATGATCCCCGACTTCGGCAACGCCAAGCTCGTCCGCGACCTGGCGCCCCACCAGGATCCCGCGACTGCCGACGACCCGGCCGACACCTGGGAGACGCCCGAGGGCATCGCCGTGCCGTCCGTCTACACCGCGGCCGACCTCGACGGGCTGGACTTCCTGCGAGACCTACCCGGGCATCGCGCCGTACCTGCGCGGTCCGTACCCGGCGATGTACGCGACCCAGCCGTGGACGATCCGTCAGTACGCGGGATTCTCGACCGCCGCGGAATCGAACGCGTTCTACCGCCGCAACCTGGCAATGGGGCAGAAGGGGCTGTCGGTCGCGTTCGACCTGCCCACGCACCGCGGCTACGACAGCGACAACCCGCGGGTGGTCGGCGACGTCGGAATGGCCGGTGTCGCCATCGATTCGATCTACGACATGCGCGAGCTGTTCAGCGGGATCCCGCTGGATCGGATGAGCGTCTCGATGACCATGAACGGCGCGGTGCTGCCCGTTCTCGCGCTCTTCGTCGTCGCGGCCGAAGAGCAGGGCGTCAAACCCGAACAGCTCACCGGCACGATCCAGAACGACATCCTCAAAGAGTTCATGGTCCGCAACACCTACATCTATCCGCCCGAGCCGTCGATGCGGATCATCAGCGACATCTTCGCCTTCACCTCCGAGCGGATGCCGCGGTTCAACTCGATCTCGATCTCGGGCTATCACATCCAGGAGGCCGGGGCGACGGCCGATCTCGAGCTGGCCTACACGCTGGCCGACGGCGTCGAGTACATCCGCGCGGGCATCGCGGCCGGCATGGACGTCGACACGTTCGCTCCGCGACTGTCGTTCTTCTGGGCCATCGGCATGAACTTCTTCATGGAGGTCGCGAAGCTGCGGGCCGGGCGCCTGCTGTGGGCCAAGCTCGTCAAGGAGTTCGGGCCCGCAGCTCGGACAAGTCGCTGTCGCTGCGGACCCACTCGCAGACCTCGGGCTGGTCGCTGACCGCTCAGGATCCGTTCAACAACGTGATCCGGACCTGCGTCGAGGCGATGGCGGCGACGCAGGGACACACGCAGTCGCTGCACACGAACGCGCTGGACGAGGCGCTGGCCCTGCCGACCGACTTCTCGGCCCGCATCGCCCGCAACACCCAGCTGGTGCTGCAGCAGGAGTCCGGGACCACCCGGGTGATCGATCCGTGGGGCGGCTCGTACTACGTCGAGAAGCTGACCTACGACCTGGCGGCGCGCGCCTGGCAGCACATCGTCGAGGTCGAGGCGGCCGGCGGCATGGCCAAGGCGATCGAGGCGGGCCTGCCCAAGTTGCGGATCGAAGAGGCCGCCGCGCGCACGCAGGCCCGCATCGACTCGGGGCGCCAGCCGGTCATCGGCGTGAACAAGTACCGCGTCGACGACGAAGATCACCTCGACGTCCTCAAGATCGACAACTCCGCGGTGCGGGTCGGCCAGACCGAGAAGCTGCGGCGACTGCGTGAGCAGCGTGACCCGGCGACGGTCGAGGCGGCCCTGGAGGCACTGACCCGGGCGGCCGGTGCCGCGTCCGACGGCACGCGAGGGCCCGGGCTCGACCAGAACCTGCTCGGCCTGGCGATCGACGCGGCGCGGGCCATGGCGACCGTCGGCGAGATCTCGGACGCACTCGAGAAGGTCTACGGTCGGCACCAGGCGACGATCCGGACGATCTCCGGGGTGTACCGGGAGGAGTCAGGCGCCGTGGCGATCATCGACGACACCCGGGCCGCCACCGACGAGTTCGAGCAGGAGCAGGGCCGCCGTCCCCGCATCCTCGTCGCCAAGATGGGCCAGGACGGTCACGACCGCGGCCAGAAGGTGATCGCCACCGCCTTCGCCGACCTCGGCTTCGACGTCGACGTCGGCCCGCTGTTCCAGACTCCGGCCGAGGTGGCCCGGCAGGCGGTCGAGGCCGACGTCCACATCGTCGGGGTGAACTCGCTCGCGGCCGGCCACTTGACGTTGGTGCCGGCGTTGCGCGACGAGCTCGCGGCGCAGGGCCGTCCCGACATCTTGATCGTCGTCGGTGGGGTCATCCCGCCGCAGGACTTCGACGAGCTGCGGGCCGCCGGCGCGGCCGCGATCTTCCCGCCCGGCACGGTGATCGCGCAGGCCGCCCTCGACCTGCTGAACGTCCTGCGCTCATCGGCGAAATGAGCTCACTCGCCGACGCCGTGATCGCCGGCGACCGGGCCTCGATCGCGCGCGCCATCACCCTGGTCGAGTCGCGTCGACCCGATCATCGCGCGGACGGCCAGGCGCTGTTGCGGCAGCTGCTGCCGCACAGCGGCCGGGCCGAGCGGGTGGGGATCACCGGCGTCCCGGGGGTCGGCAAGTCGACGTTCATCGACACGCTGGGCATGAACCTGGTCGCCGACGGGCACCGGGTGGCCGTCCTCGCCGTCGATCCGTCCTCGAGCCGCACCGGCGGGTCGATCCTCGGCGACAAGACGCGAATGGTGCGCCTGGCGGCCAGCGAGCAGGCCTTCATCCGGCCCTCGCCCAGCGCGGGCACGCTCGGCGGGGTGGCCAAGGCGACCCGCGAGACCATGATCGTGATGGAGGCCGCGGGCTACGACGTCGTGCTCGTCGAGACCGTCGGCGTCGGGCAGTCCGAGTACGTGGTGGCCGACATGGTCGACACGTTCCTGTTCCTGACCCTGGCTCGCACGGGCGACTCGCTGCAGGGCATGAAGCGCGGCATCCTCGAACTGGCCGACGTGATCGCGGTCAACAAGGCCGACGGGCCGCACAAGGACGAGTCGGAGCGAGCCGCCCGCGAGTTGTCCGGGGCGCTGCGCCTGCTGCGCGGCCCGGACGGCGCCTGGCAGCCGCCGGTCGTCACCTGCAGCGCGCTCGAGAACGAGGGCCTTGACCGCGTCTGGAAGCACGTGCTGCGCCATCGCGACGGCGTCGACCTCGTGGCCAAGCGCCGGCAGCAACTGGTCGAGTGGACCCGTTCGATGGTCCGCGACCGGCTGCTCGACCGGCTCGAGACGCCCGACGTCCGCGCGGCGAGGGCCAAGGCCGAGGCGGCGGTGCTGAGCGGTGAGATCACCCCCGACCAGGCGGCCGAGAAGATCTTGAACGCGGTGGACGACTAGATTGCACAACCGTGCCTGAGTTCGTGCTGACCGTGTCGTGTCCGGACGCCGTGGGCATCGTCCATGCCGTGTCGGGGTTCGTGGCCAACCTGGGCGGCGACATCCGCGACAGCCAGCAGTTCGGTGACCTCGGCACCGGGCAGTTCTTCCTGCGCGCGCACTTCTCGGTCGCGGCGCGGGCCGAGCAGCTGAGGGCGGCCTTCGAGCCGATGGCCGAGCGCTTCGACATGGACTGGGCGCTGCACGACACCGCCATCCGCCCGCGCGTCCTGATCATGGTGTCGCAGCAGGACCACTGCCTCAACGACCTGCTCTACCGCCACCGCATCGGGGCCCTGCCCGGCGACCTCGTCGCGATCGTCTCGAACCACACCGACTGCGAGCCGATGGCGGCGGCGGCCGGCGTCCCCTTCCACTATCTGCCGGTGACGGCGGCCAACAAGGCCGAGCAAGAGGCCAAGATGCTGGCGCTGGTCGACGAGCTGGGCGTCGACCTGGTGGTCCTGGCCCGCTACATGCAGATCGTCTCGGCGCCGACGTGCGAGGTCCTTCAGGGACGCATGATCAACATCCACCATTCGTTCCTGCCCGGATTCAAGGGCGCGCGTCCGTACCACCAGGCCTACGACCACGGGGTGAAGCTGATCGGCGCGACCGCGCACTACGTCACGCCCGACCTCGACGAGGGGCCGATCATCGAGCAGGAGGTCGCCCGCGTCGACCACAGCGTCGACGCCCGAGAAGCTCGTCGGCATCGGCCGCGATCTCGAGTCGGTGGCCCTGGCCCGGGCGGTCACCTGGCACCTCGAGCACCGGATCATCCGCAACGGTTCGAAGACGGTCATCTTCCGCTAGCCCGTCCAGCAACTAGGGTCGGCACGTGCGCATCGACTTCACGCCTTCGCAGCGGACCAGTCTCGGCGTCGAGTGGGAGCTGGAGCTCGTCGATCTCGACACCCGCCAGCTGACCAGCGGCTCGAACGCGATCCTGTCGGCGATGTCGCCCGATGGTGGCGAGCACCCCAAGGCCAAGCACGAGCTGCTGCAGTCGTGCGTAGAGGTCATCACCGGCATCTGCCAGACGGTGGCCGAGGCCCGCGCGGATCTGGCCGGGACGGTTGCCGAGGTGAGCAAGCACGCCGCCGACCTCAACCTGGGCGTCATGTGCAGCGGCACGCACCCGATGACCGACTGGGCCACCCAGCAGGTGACCCAGAACGAGCGCTACCTCTCGCTGATGGAGCGCAACCAGTGGATGGCCCGCCAACTGCAGATCTTCGGCGTCCACGTGCACTGCGGCGTCCGCGCGCCCGAGAAGGCGATCCCGATCGTCAACGCGCTGCTGGGCTACCTGCCGCACTTCCTGGCGTTGTCGGCCTCGAGCCCGTACTGGATCGGTTCGGACACCGGACTGGCCTCGTATCGCAGCAAGATCTTCGAAGCGCTGCCGACGGCCGGGTTGCCCTACCAGCTCTCGGGTTGGGACGCGTTCGAGAAGTACATGGACGCCCTCGTGTCGAGCAACTCGATCCAGACGATTCGCGAGGTGTGGTGGGACATCCGGCCGCACCCGGGCTTCGGGACGGTCGAACTGCGTATCTGCGACGGCATCCCGACCCTGGACGAGATCACCTGCGTCGCTGCGCTGGCGCAGTGCCTGGTCGAGCGCTTCGACCGCCAGCTCGACGACGGTTACACCCTGCCCGAGCCGCGTCCGTGGCTGGTGCGCGAGAACAAGTGGCGGGCCGCGCGCTATGGCCTCGACGCCGAGATCGTCGTCGACAACTCCGGCTCGGTGCGCCCGGTCAAGGACGCGATCAACGACCTGATCGAGGATCTGCTGCCGATCGCGCGACGGTTGGAGTGCGCGACCGAGCTCCAGTCGATCAGCGCGCTCATGCAACGTGGCGCAAGTTACCAACGTCAGCGCGCGGTGGCCGCCGCGAATGACGGAGACTTGGTACCCGTGGTCGATTCGCTGCTGGCCGAGATGAGGGACGGGCTGCCGCTGTGAAGTTGGACGTGATCGAGTTGCGGCGCGAGCTGCATCGGCACCCCGAGGTGTCCTTCGACGAGAAGCGGACGACCGAGCTGATCATGGACCAGCTGGCCTCGCTCGGCCTCGCCCCGCGGCGGTTGCCCGGCGGCACCGGCGTGGTCTGTGACATCGGGGCGACCGGTCCACTGATCGCCCTTCGGGCCGACATCGACGCGCTCCCGCTGGCCGATCTCAAGGACACGCCGTACCGCTCCCAGAACGACGGGGTGACGCACGCGTGCGGACACGACGCCCACACGGCGATCCTGTTGGCCGCCGCCGAGCAGCTCGTCGCCGAGGAATTGCCCGGTCGTACAAGGCTGATCTTCCAACCCGGCGAGGAAGTGGTGCCCGGCGGAGCACTCGCCGTGATCGAGGCCGGCGGGCTCGAAGCGGTCGAGCAGATCTACGCGCTGCACTGCGATCCACGGCTGACCACCGGGCTCATCGGCCTGCGCGTGGGCGGTATCACCGCGGCCTGCGACCGGTTCGAGGTGAACCTCAGCGGCCCGGGCGGGCACACCGGCCGTCCCCACCTCACCGCCGAACTGGTCTACGCGCTCGGCCAGTTGATCACCGAGTTGCCCGGCCTGCTGTCGCGCCGCGTCGACCCGCGCGCGGCGCTCTCGCTCGTCTGGGGCGCGGTGCACGCCGGGTCGGCGGCGAATGCCATCCCCACGTCGGGCTACGCCCGCGGCACCGTGCGCGTCTTCGACCGCGACGCCTGGGACGCCGCCGAGCCGCTGCTGCGTGAGCTCGTCGACCAGGTCGCCGCGCCGTCCGAGGTGCGAGCCGAAGTGATCTACGTCCGGGGCGTCCCACCCGTGGTCAATGACGCCTCCGCCGTCGACGTCCAGCGGGCCGCGGTGATCGCCGCGCTCGGCCCCGACGCGTTGGCCGAGACGCCGCAGAGCATGGGCGGCGAGGACTTCGCCTGGTACCTCGACCACGCGCCCGGCGCGCTGGCTCGGCTCGGTGTGGCCGCACCTGGCACGGAGGGGTCACTCGACCTGCATCAGGGGACGTTCGACATCGACGAGGCGGCACTGGCCATCGGCGTCCGCTACACCGTCGAGGTGGCCCGGGCCGCGCTGGCCAGCGGTTGATCTACTGCGTGTACTGGCCCTCCTGGGGGCCGGAAGTCGCAGTTGATCACCGCCCGCGCACATCCGCGACGTCCGCCTCAGCGGCAGGGGCGCAGCCGCAAGTCGGTGACGTACTCGTCGGGAGCGCCGGCCGCCTCGGCCGCCTCGGCCAGCAGCCCGAGGTACCGCGCGGAGGGCAGGCCGCCCTCGTAGGCGTCGAGCAGATAGATCCAGGCCAGGATGTCGCCGTCGAGCGTCGAGACCCGTACGTGCACCGGGTCGTACAGTCCCGTGTCGGCGCCTTCCCACTGGTCGAGTTCGGCGCGGTCGTCCGGCGATACGTCGTAGAGCACGACGAACACCTGGCTGCCCGGCTCGGGAACGAGCATCGAGAGCGCGCCTTCCCAGCCGAGGTCCTCGCCGCCGAACGTCAGCCGCCAGCCATTGAGCCAGCCCGTGCCGGCCATCGGGGAATGCGGGCACCGTTGAGCATCTGGGTCGGGTTCATGTTCGAGCCGAAGGCGGCATACAAGGTCGAGCCGGGCGAGGAGTGTGCCCGGCCCCCGGACGACGAACGGTGCGCCACGGGCAGAGAGCCTAGCTCCGCCGGCTGCGGGCCGGCACCGGGCCGGACGACAATGGGTCGGTGACGCGCATTCTGATCATCGGCGGCGGGCCGGCCGGCTACGAGTCGGCGCTCGTCGCGGCCCAGCTGGGCGCCCAGGTGACGATCGTCGACCACGACGGGCTCGGCGGGGCGTGCGTGCTGACCGACTGCGTGCCGAGCAAGGCGCTGATCGCCACGAGCGCCAAGTTCTCCGCCTTCCGCGACGCTCCCGCGCTCGGTGTGACGGGAGCCGGCGACGCCCACGTCGACCTCAAGGCGGTGAACGAACGGATCAAGGACCTGGCGCAGCACCAGTCCGAGGACGTCCGTGCGCGGCTGGTGCGCGAGAACGTCGAGGTCATCCACGGATTCGGACGGTTCGCCGCGAAACAGTCCGGACGGGTGCATCGCATCGAGGTGGTCGACGACGCCGGGACGGTGCTCGACACGGTCGAGGCCGACGTCGTGCTGCTGGCCACCGGCGGCACGCCCGCGCATCCTGGCTGACGCGGTTCCCGACGGCGACCGCATCCTGTCCTGGCGCGACGTGTACGAGCTGACCGAACCGCCCGAGCACCTGATCGTCATCGGCTCGGGCGTGACCGGCGCCGAGTTCGCCAGCGGCTACAGCGAGCTGGGCGTCCAGGTGACGCTCGTGTCGAGCCGCGACCGGGTGCTGCCCGGCGAGGATCCCGACGCCGCCGCGGTGATCGAGCACGTCTTCACCGCGCGCGGCGGCAACCTGGTTCGGCAGGCGCGCGCCAAGGCGGTCCGCAACACCGGCTGACGGCGTGGTGGTCGAACTGGTCGACGGGCGCACCGTCGAGGGCTCGCACGCCCTGATGTGCGTGGGGTCGGTGCCCAACACCGCCGGCCTCGGGCTCGAGCACGCCGGCGTCGAACTCGACCCGAACGGCTACATCGCCACCGACCGCGTGTCGCGCACCAACGTCGCCGTCGATCTACGCCGCCGGCGACTGCACCGGCGTGCTGCTGCTCGCCTCGGTCGCCGCCATGCAGGGCCGGATCGCGATGTGGCACGCGCTGGGCGAGGCGGTGGCGCCACTGCGGCTGAAGACCGTGTCGGCGAACATCTTCACCCACCCCGAGATCGCCACCGTCGGCATCGGTCACGACGCCATCGCGTCCGGGGCGGTGCCGGCTCGCACCGTCATGGTGCCGCTGGCGACCAATGCCCGAGCCAAGATGCAAGGCGGCGCTCGACGGCTTCGTCAAGCTGTACTGCCGTCCGGCGACGGGGGTGATCATCGGCGGCGTGGTCGTGGCCCCCGAGCGCGTCCGAACTGATCCTGCCGCTGACCATGGCCGTTCAGCGCGGCCTGACCGTGAACGACCTGGCGGGAACAATCGCCGTCTATCCCTCGTTGTCGGGGTCGGTTACCGAGGCGGCCCGCCGGCTCATGCACCACGACGATTTGGACTAGATGAATCGGGACTAGATGGAGGACTTTCGATGACCGAGCCAGACCCGCACCGCCACCGGCTCTCACCCGCGGCGGCCGCAGCGCGGTCATCGCACGATCGCGGTCAGCGAGGTCTTCGCCGCCCACGCCGACGAGATCGCGGCCGCGGTGCCCGACCTGCCGCCCAAGCACGTCCTCGTCGCGATCGTCGACCCGGACGACTCCTTTCGCGGCACGTTCCCGGTCGCCGAGGTGGAGCTGATCGAGAAGGTCAAGGAGCTCGAGTTCCCGGAGTCGCACGCGATGGTGTTCTCGCCCGGTGCGGACGCCGAGCACGTCCGCACCCGGACGACCGAGATGGCCGCGCTGGCGCGCAAGCGGATCGAGACGATCGAGCGGATCAACGCCCGCAAGGCGGCCGAGTAGCCCCGATTGTGGAGTTTTCACCGCGGTATGAGCGGCAAACCCTCCACAATCAGTCCTTGATCTCGCAGATGGTCGAGCCGGAGGTGACGGCCGACCCCGGTTCGGCGCTCAGGCCCGTGACCGTGCCCGGCCTTGTGGGCGTTGATCGGCTGTTCCATCTTCATGGCTTCGAGCACGACGATCATCTGACCGGCCTCGACGACGTCGCCGTCGCTGACGCCGACCTTGACGATGGTGCCCTGCATGGGCGCGGTGAGCGCGTCACCCGAGACGGCGGCGGCGGCCTTCTTGCCCGCGCTGCGCTTCGGAGCGGCCTTCTTCGCACCGCCGGCGATCCGAAACCGCCACCACCGCCGCTGCCGAAGCCGGCTGGGCAGTGACACCTCGAGGCGCTTGCCGCCGACCTCGACGACGATGGTCTCGCGCGGACCGCTCTCGTCGTCGGCCGCGGCGGCACCGGTGAACGCCGGGATCTGGTTGTCGAACTCGGTCTCGATCCAGCGGGTGAAGATCGTGAACGGGCTCGGCTGTGAAGGCCTGGTCGCGCACGACCGCGCGGTGGAAGGGCAGCGCGGTGGCCATGCCCTCGACCACGAACTCGTCGAGGGCGCGACGGGACCGTGCGAGGGCCTCGTTCGCGGGTCTCGCCGGTGACGATCAACTTGGCCAGCAGCGAGTCGAACGCGCCGCCGATGACCGAGTTGCCCTCGATGCCGGAGTCGACGCGCACGCCGGGGCCGGCCGGCTCGCGGTAGGTCGTGACGGTGCCGGGGGCGGGCAGGAAGTTGCGGCCCGGGTCCTCGCCGTTGATGCGGAACTCGAACGAGTGCCCTCGGGGCGTCGGGTCGGCGGTGAAGCGCAGCTTCTCGCCCTCGGCGATGCGGAACTGCTCGCGCACGAGGTCGATGCCGCTGGTCTCCTCCGACACCGGGTGCTCGACCTGCAGGCGGGTGTTGACCTCGAGGAAGCTGATCACGCCGTCGTTGCCGACGAGGTATTCGACCGTGCCGGCGCCGTGGTAGTCGGCCTCGCGGCAGATCGCCTTGGCGCTCTCGTGGATGCGCGAGCGCTGATCATCGGTCAGGAACGGGGCCGGGGCCTCTTCGACCAGCTTCTGGTTGCGGCGCTGCAGCGAGCAGTCGCGGGTGCCGACGACGATGACGTTGCCGTGGGTGTCGGCCAGCACCTGCGCCTCGACGTGCCGCGAGCGGTCGAGGTAGCGCTCGACGAAGCACTCGCCGCGGCCGAACGCGCTGACCGCCTCGCGGACGGCGCTGTCGTACAGCTCGGGGATCTCCTCCATCGTGCGGGCGATCTTGAGGCCGCGACCGCCACCGCCGAACGCGGCCTTGATCGCGACCGGCAGGCCGTGCTCCTGGGCGAACGCGATCACCTCATCCGGGCCGCTCGACCGGATCCTTGGTGCCGGGCACGAGCGGCGCGCCGGCGCGCAGCGCGATGTGCCGGGCGGTGACCTTGTCGCCGAGATCGCGGATCGACTGCGGCGACGGGCCGATCCAGGTGATCCCGGCGTCGATCACCGCCTGGGCGAAGTCGGCGTTCTCGGACAGGAAGCCGTAGCCGGGGTGGATCGCGTCGGCGCCGGACTGGACGGCGGCGGCGATGACCTTGTCGATCACCAGGTACGAGTCGCCCGGTGTGTTGCCGCCGAGCGCGAACGCCTCGTCGGCCATCCGGACGTGCAGGGCGTCGCGGTCGGGGTCGGCGTAGACCGCGACCGACGTGTAGCCGGCGTCCCGGCAGGCGCGGATGACGCGGACCGCGATCTCACCACGGTTGGCGATGAGCACCTTCTGCACGGGATAGCCTCCGAAAGTCGACAGCGAGCCTGCGTTCGGACATTACTAGGCATCGCGTCGATCTCACCCGGACTGTGTCGGGTGGCTGTTCTCACAGTGGCCGTCGGGCCGGAATGGATCGGTAACCCGCATCCCTTCAATCGGCAGTGCCCCCCGCGTTCGAGGAGTGATGGTGTCGTTCGGCCCAGTGCGCCGTGCCCTGCTCGCCCTGGCGATCGGTGGCTTCGGCATCGGCACCGGCGAGTTCGTGACGTTGGGTCTGCTGCCCAACATTGCCGGCGACCTGCACGTCTCGATTCCGGCCGGTGGCCACCTGATCTCGGCCTACGCGCTCGGCGTCGTCGTCGGCGCGCCACTGCTGACCGCTGCGTCGGTGCGATTCTCCCGCAAGGCCGTGCTGATCACGCTGATGGCGTGGTTCGCGGTGGGCAACTTCGCGTCGGCCGCGGCGCCCTCGTTCGACACGCTGCTGGCCGCTCGCTTCTTCACCGGCCTGCCCCACGGCGCGTTCTTCGGAGTGGGCTCGGTCGTGGCCGCCGGTCTCGTGCACGAGTCGCGGCGCACGGCGGCGATGTCGGTGATGTTCGGTGGGCTCACCGTGGCCAACATCGTCGGGGTTCCCGCGACCACGCTGCTCGGTCAGCAGACGAGTTGGCGGCTGGTGTTCGCGGTGGTCGGCGTCATCGGGCTGCTCGCCGCGGCCAGCGTCGCGGCGGTCGTCCCGTCGGCGGGCCGCGACTCCGAGGCGTCCCTGCGCCGCGAGTTGCGTGTCTTCGCCCAGCCGCAGGTCTGGCTGGCGCTCTCGATCGCGACCATCGGCGGCGGCGCGCTGTTCGCGACGTTCAGCTACATCACGCCGATGATGACGCACGTCGCCGGGTACGCCGAGTCGAGCGTCACCTACCTGCTGGTGCTGTTCGGGCTGGGCATGACGGCCGGCAACATCATCGGCGCGCGGCTGGTCGATCGAGCCCTCATGCCGACGCTCTACGGGGCGCTGATCGCCGAGGTGGTGGTCGCCGGCGCGTTCGTGCTGACCGACCACAACAAGTTGGCCGCCGCGGTGACGATCTTCCTGTTCCCGGCGACCAGTCTGGTCATGGTGCCGGCGCTGCAGATGCGGATCATCGCGCTGGCCGGCGGCGCGCCGAATCTGGCGGCGGCCTCGATCCAGGCCGCGTTCAACGTCGCGAACTCGCTGGGCGCGTGGCTCGGCGGGCTGACGATCGCCGCCGGCTACGGCTACGGCTCGCCGAACGTCGTCGCGGCCGGGCTCGGGTTGCTCGGGCTCGGGCTCGCGGTGGCGTCGGGATCGCTGGCCCGCCGGACCGGCACCGTCACCGCCGATCGCCCGGACGAGCTGGATCCGGTCGGGTCCTGACGCGCTCGCCCGGGCGGCCCGTCACGGCAGTTCGTCGAGGCGGTCGTGGCATTTCCGGGCGACGTCGTTGACCTCGGCCAGCGTGGTGCGCAGATCGGCCTGGCGAGCCCGCAGGTCGTCGGCGATCTCGTCCAGACGGCCCAACAACGTCTCGAGCTGGCGACGTTCCGATGTCGCGGCGCCGTCGTACATGTCGACGATCTCGCGGCATTCGGCGAGGCTCATCCCGAATCGCTTGCCGCGCAGGATGAGCCGCATGCGGATGCGATCACGGGCGTGATAGACCCGCCGCTCGCCCACACGTTCGGGCGCGATGAGACCCTCGGCCTCATAGAAGCGCAGAGTCCGAGTGGTGATGCCGAACTCCTCGGCCAGCTCGCCGACGGTCCACGTCGGTTGGGCGCGTGGGGTTCGCTGGGCTTTCGCGGCGCTCGTCACCGCGCTATCGTGACTTGACGTTGACGTAAACGTCAAGTGACCTGAGGAGCAGCATGTCGTTCGAGTTGACCCCCGAGCACGAGGCGTTCCGAAAGGTCGTCCGCGACTTCGCCGAACGGGAGATCGCCCCCCACGTCGCGCCAGTGGGACCGCGATCATCACCTGCCGCTCGACCTGGTCAACGCGATGGGTGATCTCGGCCTGTTCGGGCTGGTGGTGCCCGAGCAATACGGCGGAAGTGGCGCCGACTTCACCACTCTCTGCGTGGCCATCGAGGAACTCGGGCGCGTCGACCAGTCGATCGGCATCACCCTCGAAGCCGGTGTCGGACTGGGCATCAACCCGATCCTGACGTTCGGCACCGAGGAGCAGAAGCAGCGGTGGCTGCCCGACCTCGTTGCCGGCCGGGCGCTGGCCGGATTCGGACTCACCGAACCCGAGGCCGGCTCGGACGCCGGTGCGTCCAAGACGCGGGCCGATCTGGTCGATGGTCAGTGGGTGATCAACGGCGCCAAGGCGTTCATCACCAACTCGGGCACCGAGATGACGTCCGTCGTCACCGTGACGGCCCGCACCGGCACCGTCAACGAGCGGCCCGAGATCTCGACGATCCTGGTGCCCTCGGGCACGCCCGGATTCATCGTCGAGCCGGCGTACAACAAGCTCGGCTGGCACATCTCCGACACTCATGGCCTGACGTTCGACGACTGTCGTGTGCCGGAAGCGAACCTGCTCGGCACGCGGGGCCACGGCTTTCGCCAGTTCCTGGCCGTGCTCGACGACGGGCGTATCGCCATCTCGGCGCTCGCGGTCGGTCTGGCGCAGGCCTGCCTCGAGCTGTCGCAGAAGTACGCGCTGGAACGGCACACGTTCGGCGCCCCGATCGGGTCACGGCAGGCGGTCGCGTTCGCGATCAGCGACCTGGCGGTAGCGGTCGAGGCGGCCCGGTTGCTGACGTACAAGGCGGCCGCGCTCAAGGACGCCGGCCGCTCGTCCGATCAGATCAAGCAGGCCGCGGCCATCGCCAAGCTGTACTCGACCGAGGCCGCGGTGACGGCGACTCGCGTCGCCACGCAGGTGTTCGGCGGCAACGGCTTCATGGAGGAGTTCCCCGTGGCCCGCTTCTATCGGGACGCCAAGATCCTCGAGATCGGCGAGGGGACGTCGGAGGTCCAGCGCATGGTCATCGCGCGCGGCCTCGGGCTGCCCGTCGCATGACCGAGATCGCCGCCGCACGCGAGGCGACGCTGACCGCGCCCGACAAGGCCGCGGCCAAGCTGGCGTCGCAGCACAAGCTGTATGTACGCGACCGGATCGCGCTGCTCTTCGACAAGGATTCGTTCGTCGAGGACGGGCAGCTGGCCAACGCCCTGGGTGCGGGACTACCGGCCGACGGCGTGGTGACCGGCCAGGGACTGGTGGAAGGCCGTCCCGCGCTGGTCGTGGCCAACGATCCGACCGTCAAGGCGGGGTCGTGGGGAGCGCGGACGGTCGAGAAGATCATCCGGGTCACTGAACGGGCTCTCGCCGAGGAGCTGCCGATCTTCTGGCTGATCGACTCGGCCGGCGCCCGCATCACCGACCAGGTGGCGCTCTTCCCCGGGCGGCGCGGCGCCGGGCGGATCTTCCACAACCAGGTGGCGCTGTCGGGCAAGGTGCCCCAGATCTGCTGCCTGTTCGGGCCGTCCGCGGCCGGCGGCGCGTACATCCCGTCGTTCTGCGACATCGTGATCATGGTCGAGGGCAACGCCTCGATGTACCTCGGCTCGCCCCGGATGGCTGAGATGGTGGTCGGCGAGAAGGTCTCGCTCGAGGAGATGGGCGGCGCGCGGATGCACGCGACCGTCTCGGGCTGCGGCGACAACCTGGCCGTCGACGACGAGGACGCGATCGAGCAGGCCAAGGCGTACTTCAGCTACTTGCCGACCTGCTGGCGCGAACAACCGCCCGATGTCGAGCCCGACGACGCGCTGATCGGCCTGGCTGACGACTCGGTCCCGCCGGACGAATCGGTGCCCTTCGACATGCACGGCTTCATCGACGGCCTGATCGACGCCGACTCACTGTTCGAGGTCAAGCCTCTGTTCGCGGCCGAGTTGATCACTGGGCTGGCGCGGATCGACGGGCGTCCGGTGGGCATCGTCGCCAACAACTCGGCCGTGCGTGGAGGCGTCCTGTTCGTGGACTCGGCCGACAAGGCGGCGCGCTTCATCTGGCTCTGCGACGCGTTCAACGTCCCGCTGCTGTATCTCGCCGACGTGCCCGGTTTCATGATCGGCAGCGAGGTCGAGCGCCAGGGCATCATCCGCCACGGCGCCAAGATGATCACCGCGGTCGCCGAGGCCACCGTGCCGCAGATCTCGGTGATCGTGCGCAAGGCCTACGGGGCCGGGCTGTATGCGATGGCCGGACCCGGGTTCATGCCCGACGCATGCATCGCGCTGCCCACTGCCAAGATCGCGGTCATGGGGCCGCAGGCGGCGGTCAACGCGGTGTATGCCGGCAAGATCGCCGAGATCGAGGACGCCGCCGTTCGCGATCAGTTCGTCGCCGACAAGCGGGCCGAGTACGAACAGGACGTCGACCTGCTGCGGTTGGCGTCCGACCTGGTCCTGGACGCGATCATCACGCCGGCCGAGCTTCGCGACGAACTGATCAAGCGGTACCGCGCGCTGGTGGGCAAGTCGCGGTCCACGGCGCCGAAGCGCCACGGCGTCCCCCCGACATGAGCGGCGACGTCCGAGTGCGCGGCGGGGCGTCGGACGAGGAAGTGGCCGCGGTGATCGCGGCCGTGGCCACCCGGGCGGGGGTCCCGGAGCCATCCGGGTACGAGCGCTGGCGCGCAGCGCGGCTTGCCGCCGTGCGACCTCGGGACGGATCGCCGCGCTGAGCGCGGACATCCGTCCCAGGGTCAGCGCATGACGCTGGACGCGGCGCGGACCTCGTCGACGAAGATCTCCGGCTGCTCCCACGCCCCGAAGTGACCGCCGCGCTCGGGCAGGCCCCAGTGCTGGATGTTCACGAAGCGCCGCTCGGCCCAGCGCCGCGACGGCCGAGGCAGTTCGGCCGGGAAGATCGTTGCCGCCGTGGCCACGGTGATCGTGTCGGTCGGCGGTTTGCGGATCCAGCGAGTGACCTCGTCGATGCTCTGCCAGTACAACCGCGCCGACGAGGTTGCGCTGGCCGTGAGCCAGTAGAGCGAGATGTTGTCCAGGACCTGATCACGCGACAGCACGGGTTCGAGGTCGCCATCATGATCGGTCCACGTCCACAACTTCTCCGCGATCCAGGCGCACTGACCGGCCGGTGAATCGGTGAGCGCGTAGCCGACCGTCTGCGGTCGCGTGCCCTGGACGGCCGAATAGCCCGAACCGCGATTGCCCCGCTCGCGCATGTCGTTGACCGCGCGCTGCTCCCACTCGGTGAGGTCGTCGAAGGTCGAGCGGTCGGCGCCGACGAGCGGCCCGACGAGGTGGATGCCGACCAGCCGTTCGGGCAGTTGCAAGGCCAGGCTCGTCGTCACGCCAGTGCCCCAGTCACCGCCGATCGCCGTGAACCGCTCGTAGCCCAGTCGGTGCATGAGCTCGGCCCAGGCCCGCGCGATGCGGTGGATGTCCCAGCCCGGCTCGGTCGGCTTGCCGCTGAACGCGTAGCCGGGAAGTGACGGGATGACCACGTCGAACGCCTCGCTGCCGTCGCCCGGCTCGGTGAGCGGCCCGATCACCCGCTCGTACTCGAGGAACGATCCGGGCCAGCCGTGGGTCAAGATCAGCGGACGGGCGTTCGGCTGCGTCGACCGGACGTGGATGAAGTGGATCGCGACGCCATCGATGATCGTCCGGAACTGCGGCAGCTGATCGAGCCGCGCCTCGGTGGCGCGCCAGTCGTAGCCGTCGGCCCAGTAGGCGCAAAGGTCGCGCAGGTAGTCCAGCGGCACGCCCTGCTGCCAGTCGTCGACGAGTTCACGCTCGGGCCAGCGGGTGCGGTGCAGACGCTCGCGCAGATCGGCAAGGTCGGCGTCGGGTATCTCGACCTTGAACGGCGCGACGGCATTCATTCCGCGATCGTCGCAGACGGTGCGCCAGGATGGAGCCATGACCACCCTCGGCGCTGTCTTCCTGCCGCACTTCCCGCCCGAACAGCTGCGCGCGGTCGCGATCGCGGCCGACGACGCCGGCCTGGAGGAACTGTGGCTGTGGGAGGACTGCTTCCTCGAGAGCGGCATCGCCAGCGCGGCCGCCGCGCTGGCCTGGACGTCGCGGGTGCACATCGGCGTCGGCCTGCTGCCGGCCCCGCTGCGCAACGTCGCGCTGACCGCGATGGAGATCGCCACCCTCGAACGGCTCTTCCCGGGCCGATCGACGATCGCGGTCGGCCACGGTGTGCAGGAGTGGATGGGCCAGGTCGGCGGACGGCCCGAGTCGCCGCTGACCTTGCTGCGCGAGTACGTCGTCGCGCTGCGGGCGCTGCTCGCCGGTGAGACGGTGACGACCTCGGGCCGCTACGTGAACCTGGACGGCGTGACCCTGGACTGGCCGCCGTCGACCCCGCCGCCGATGGTGGTCGGCGCGACGGGGCCGAAGACGCTGCGGCTGGCCGGCGAGCTGGCCGACGCCACGATCCTCGGCGGTGGTGACGACCTGGACGGCGTGCGCTCCGCCCGCGGCTTCATCGACGAGGGACGAGGTGACCGTCAAGATCCACATCGGGTGATCGCCTATCTGCTCACCGCCTACGGAGACGGGGCGCAGGAGCGGCTGGAGCGGTCCGCCCGCGGCTGGGGCTACGACCTGACCAAGGACGTCGCGGTGGCCGGCAACGCCCAGACGGTGGCCGACGCGGTCGGACGCTGGGCCGCCGCCGGGGTCGACGCGGTGGTGCTGCAACCGACCGCGGACGAACCGGACCCGGTCGGCTTCGTGCGCTTCGTGGCCGAGCAGGTCAGGCCGCTGGTGGGCTGATCCGGCGCATGGCACCACCGACGCGGGTCGCGGTGACCCGGCCGTCGACGACCAGGGCCTCGGCGGTGATCAACGACGGCCGGCCCATCGCCCGGCCCTGCGCAATCGTCCAGCGGTGCCAGCCGTCGGGCGCGTCCAGCGCGAGATAGGCGCCCAGGCCGCACGCGGCCACGCCGGTCGCCGGGTCCTCGTCGTAGCCGGAGCGTCGGGGGAACTGGCGCGCGGCGAGATCGATTGCCGCGGCGCGCGAACGGATAGAAGCCGGTGACGTCCAGGTCGTCGCAGACGTTCCACAGCCGTTCGAAGTCCGGCTGCACGGTGTCGAGCGTCGCTTCGTCACGCAGCGGGATCATCAGCTTCGCGCGCGCCGTCGAGACCGAGCGGGTCGGTCCGATGAGTGAATCGGCCGGCAACCGCAGGGCGTCCAGCACGGCCCCCGGCTCGACGATCGGTCCGTACACCGGTGGGAACTGGTCGACCACCGCCGCGTCGCCGTCGCGGGTCACGTCGATGATCCCGAGCGCGGTCTCGACGCGGGCCGGCCGGGGGAGTCGATCACCGAGCTGGACGGTGGCGGCGATCGTCGCGTGAACACACATCTCCATCTCGTGTCTGGGCACGAAGTAGCGCAGCCGCACGTCGCCGCCGGCGATCGGCGTGAGCACGAACACCGTCTCGACGCCGAACTCCACCGTCATCGCCTGCATCTGTTCGGTGCTCAGGTCGTCGGCGTCCGAGACGATCGGGCACGGGTTGCCTCCGTCGGGTCCGTCGGCGAAGACGGTCGTCCACGTGATCTGCACGGGGCAATCGTGGCACGCTGGACGCAGGCGCGACGACGGCTCGAAGTGGTCCTACAGATCGACGAACTCGGTGCTGTCGATCTACAGTGACGGTCTCGTTCGCGTCGATCGGCTCGGCCTTCTCGATCGGCCTCGAAGGCGGCTGAAAGAACTCGGCCACCGTGTCGGCGAATCGGGTCGCGTGGCGGCGGTGCGGTTCGTGACTGATACCCGGGAAGAGTTCGAGCCGGCTGCCCGGCAGATGATCATGGGTCGCGTGGGCGTGCGACACCGGCAGGATCGGGTCGTGCTCCGACCAGATGATCAAGGTCGGCAGATCCGCCGACAGGTAGCCCATCTCGATCATCGAGCCGCGTTGGCCGGCCGGCTCGATCACCGAGTGCAGCGTCTCGAAGAAGGCGTGTCGTCCACCGGGCGCCAGCAGCGCCCGCCCCATCCGGCCCAGATTGGCCACGGATTCGGTATCGAGCCGCAGGGCGCGATGCAGGCGGGGCCGGGCGTAGAACCGCGCGGTGCGGGGGTTGATGGTCGTGCGCACCAGCGTGCGGGCGCCCGGCAGCGTCGCGCCCCGCAGGATCGGGTGCACCTGCCGTCCCAGCCCACCGGCACAGACGAGCAGCAACCCGTCCGTCTGCTCCGGGTAGTGGTGGGCGAACTGCATCGCGATCGCCCCGCCCAGCGAGTGGCCGCCGATGACGGCCCGGTCGATCTTCAGGGCGACCAGACAGCGGCTGATCGCGGCGGCGAAGTCGGCCAGCCCGTAGCCGCTCTCGGGCTTGTCGGATCGCCCGTGACCGAGCAGGTCGAGGGCGATCACCCGAAATCCCCGTCCGGCCAGCGGGACGACAGCGCGATCCCAGGTGGTCGCGTCCGACATCAGTCCGTGCAGCAGCAGGATCACCGGCCCGTCGTCGGGCCCCGCCGTGAGGTAGGACAGCGAGTGGCCGGCGACCTCGACGAACTCGCGCCTCACGAGCCCGGATAGCCGATAGCAGCGAGCGAATAGCCCAGCGCCTGCAACATCCGGCGCAGCGCGGGCAGCGACAGGCCGACGACGTTGTGGTGATCACCGACGATCGACTCGACGAACCAGCCCCCCAGGCCGTCGATCGTGAAGGCGCCGGCGACCTGCGACGGTTCGCCGGTCGCCACGTAGCTCGCGATCTCGTCGTCGGTGACGTCGGCGAAGTTGACGATCGTCGATCCGACCTCGATCTCGCTCCGCTCGCCGTCGAGCAGGCAGTGCCCCGTCCACAGAACGCCTTGCTTGCCGCGCATCCGTCGCCACCGGGCGACGGCGTCGTCGGCCGACGGGGGCTTGCCGAGGGCCTCACCGTCGAACTCGAGCATCGAGTCGCAGCCGAGGACGAGCGCCGGTCCCGAGATCGACTCCCGGACGGTGGTGGCCTTGATCCGGGCCAGCTTCTCGACGAGCGCCGCCACGGTCGAGGCACGGATCGAGTCCTCGTCGAAGCCGCTGACGATCACCTCGGGGTCGACGCCGGCCGCCCGCAGCGTCGCCAGCCGCGCCGGCGAGGCCGACGCGAGAACGAACCTGATCAACTAGAGGCCCAGCGACTTCGACACGACGCCCTTCATGATCTCGGTTGATCCACCGTAGATCCGGGTCACGCGGGCATCGGCCCAGGCGCGGGCGACCGGGTACTCGGTCATGTAGCCGTAGCCGCCGTGCAGCTGCAGGCATCGGTCGATGACCCGGCCCTGCAACTCGGTCGTCCACCACTTGGCCTTGGCGGCGTCCTCGACCGAGAGCTCGCCGGCGTTGAGGAGATCGACGCAGTTGTCGACGAAGGCCTGGGCGACGTCGATCTCGGTGACGATCTCGGCCAGGACGAACTTGGTGTTCTGGAACGAGCCGATCGTCGTCCCGAACGCCTGGCGCTCCTTGACGTAGCGCAGCGTGTTCTCGAACGCCGCGCGCGCCTCGGCGACCGCGGCGACCGCGATCGACATCCGCTCCTGCGGCAGCTTGCCGACCAGTTGCTGGAATCCCTCGTTCTCGACGCCGATGCAGGTTGGCGGCCGGAACGCGCACGTCGGTGAACGACAGCTCGGCGGTGTCCTGCGAGTGCAGGCCGAGCTTGTCGAGGTTGCGACCGCGCTCGAAGCCGGGCATCCCTCGCTCGATGATCAACAGGGACATCCCCCGGTGGCGATCGGGGCCGGTACGGACGGCGGTGATCACCAGATCGGCGTTGATGCCGTTGGTGATGAAGGTCTTGGCCCCGTTGACGACGTAGTCGTCGCCGTCGCGCACCGCCGAGGTGCGGATCCCGGACAGGTCCGAGCCCGCGCCCGGCTCGGTCATGGCCACCGCGGTGATCAACTCCCCGGACGCGATACCGGGCAGCCAGCGCTTCTTCTGCTCGTCATTGGTGAACGTCAGGAAGTAGGGCAGGCAGGTGTCGTTGTGCAGGCTGATGCCCAGCCCGGTGCCGGTGATCCCGGCCAGCGCAATCTGCTCGTCGAGCGCCTGGTTGAAGCGGAAGTCGCGATACCCCGCCACCGCCGTACTCCTCGGGGACCGCCATGCCCAGGAAGCCGTTCCGCCCGGCCGCCGAGAAGATCTCGCGAGGAGTGATCCCCGCCCGCTCCCACTCCAGGTAGTGCGGGACGAGCTCTTTCTCGGCGAACGAGCGGAACGACTGGGCGAACGCTTCGTGCTCGGGCTCGAAGTGCAATCGCTGCATGCCGCCAGCCTAGCGAGCGGGCCTCACTTCGTCCCGGCGTCGAGCACCTGGGTGGCGGTCACGGTCGAACCGGACTTGGTGCCGGCGACGACCGCGCGGTCGTTGACCTTGACGTTGCCGATCGTGGCCGGTTTGGTGCCCTTGACGTGCACCTTGGTGGCCGAACCGACGGCGAAGGTCTCACTGAAGCCGTCCGAGGCCTTCACGGTGATCGAGCTGGCGCTGACGGCGGTCACGGTGCCCCCGACGGCGTCGTGCGTCACGTCGGCACCGGTTTTGTCCTTGGTGACCCACTCGCCGTGCTCGATCTTGCGCAGGGCCAGCGCAGCGCGGCCGGCCTTGCCCTTGGCGGCAGTGGCGGCCTTGCCCGTCGTGCTGGGGGCCGACGAGGACGTCGAGGGACTGGGGGTCGGCGTGCTGCTCGACGAGGTCGCGGCCAGCGCTCCGGCGCCCGTGCCGACGATCGCGGCGGCGACGCTGCCGGCGATGGCGATCTTCTTCCACATGATGTTGCTCCTGTGATCGTGGTTCGGATGTTGACTTCGATCGTGAAGCGCGAGTGTGAAGGCATCGCCCGCCGAATGTCAGGGTTGTGTCAGAGCGGCTGAGAGCAGCACCGATAGGTTGGTGTCATGACCTCTCCGCAAGCGGCGACCGTCGGCGTGATCGGCGGATCGGGCTTCTACTCGCTGCTCGAGGACGCCGAGCGAGTGTCGATCAGCACGCCGTTCGGTGACCCGAGCGACGAGATCACCATCGGGACGCTGGCCGGCGCCCAGGTCGCGTTCGTTCCCCGCCACGGTCATGATCATCGTTTCCCGCCGCACCGGGTCCCGTACCGCGCCAACCTCTGGGCCCTGCGCTCGCTGGGCGTCCGCCAGGTGATCGCGTTGTCGGCCGTCGGGTCACTGCGTCCCGAGCTCGGCCCCGGCACCCTCGTCGTGCCCGACCAGGTCGTCGACCGGACGTCGGGCCGGGTGAGCTCGTACTACGACGAGGTGGGCGCCGTCATGCACGTCTCGCTGGCCGATCCGTACTGCCCCCGGGGAAGGGCGGCAGCGGTGCGTGACGGCGTGACCGACGGCGGAACGCTGGTCGTGATCAACGGCCCGCGGTTCTCGACCCGCGCCGAGTCGATCGACTACCAGTCCAGCGGCTGGTCGATCATCGGCATGACCGGTCTTCCTGAGGCGGCCCTCGCGCGCGAGCTGGCGCTCTGCTACACCTGCCTGGCGCTGGTCACCGATCATGACGCCGGCGTCGAGGTCGGCGGGGGAGTGACGCAGGCCGAGGTGTTCGCGGCCTTCGCCGAGAACCTGCCCCGGCTGCGCGAGCTGCTCGTGTCGACGATCGAGAATCTGCCGGACGAACAAGGCGATTGTGTCTGCGGAACCGTCTACGACGCGGCGCCGGCGCCGATAGTGCTGCCCTGACGTGCGTGTCCTGCTGACCGGCGGCGCCGGGTTCATCGGCCGGGCGGTGCTGGCCGAACTGCTCGCGCATGATCACGACGTCCGCGTGTTCGACTCGCTGCGGCCCGACGTGCACCGCGGCCCGGTCCCGGATCTCGGAGCCGAGCTGATCATCGCCGACGTGCGCGACGCCGCGGCCGTCGACGGCGCGCTGGCCGACACCGACGCCGTGATCCATCTGGCCGCCAAGGTGGGGCTGGGCGTCGACGTCCAGGATCTGCCCGACTACGCCGACTCCAACGATCACGGGACGGCCGTGCTGCTCGCGGCGATGGCCCGGGCCGGCGTCGGGCGTCTGGTGCTGGCCGCCTCGATGGTGGCCTACGGCGAGGGGCTCGGGCGGTGTCCCGAACACGGTCCGGTGCGTCCCGGACCCCGCCGCGTGGTCGACCTGGAGGCCGGTCGGTTCGAGCCTCCGTGCCCGCACTGCGGACGGCAGCTCGAACCGGCGCTGGTCGGCGAGGACAGCCCGGTCGACCCGCGCAACGCGTACGCGGCGACCAAGGTGGCGCAGGAGCACCTGGCGGCGTCGTGGGCGCGGGCGGTCGGCGGCACGTCGGCGGCCTTGCGCTACCACAATGTCTACGGTCCGGGGATGCCGCGCGACACCCCGTACGCCGGAGTGGCCGCGATCTTCCTGTCGCGCCTGCGCTCGGGGGAAGCCCCGCTTGTCTTCGAGGACGGCGGTCAGCGCCGCGACTTCGTCCATGTCCGCGACATCGCCTCCGCGACCGTGGCCGCTCTCGAACATCACGAGGACGGCGTGCGCGTGTTCAACGTCGGCTCAGGCACGCCGCGGACGGTCGGCGACATGGCGGCGGCGCTGGCCGATGCGACGGGCGGCCCGCGGCCGGAGACGACCGGCCGGTACCGGCTCGGCGACGTCCGTCACATCACCGCCGACTCGTCGCGGCTGCGGGAGGAGCTGGGCTGGGCGCCGGCCGTCGAGTTCACCGACGGCGTGGCCGAGCTCGCCGCCCAGTAACGTCAGCTGCATGTCCGATGATCGCCTGGTCCGCCGCGAGGACGACGGCCCGCTGGCCGTCCTGACCTTCTCCTCGCCGCCGCTCAACCTGTTCGACCAGCGGCTGCTCGATGCGCTGCGGGCCGAAATCGCCGCGGTGGCGACCGACCCCCCGCGGGCGCTCTTGATCCAGGCCGAGGGACGGGTCGTGTCGGCGGGTGTCGACGTGAAGCTGTTCGCTCCGTTGAACGAGCAGACGGGCACCGCGCTGTGGCGCGAGTTGTTCGACCTGATCCACGCCGTCGAGGAATTGCCGTTCCCGACGATCTTTGCGGCGCACCGCCTCTGTCTGACGGCCGCGTTCGAACTGGCTCTCGCCTGCGATCTGCTCCTCGCGGCCGAGTCGGCGTCGTTCGGCCTGGTCGAGATCGTCGTCGGGCTGACGCCGTCGATGGGCGGCCCGCAGCGACTGGCTGAACGCGCCGGGCCCGCGCGGGCGCGCGAGCTCGTCTACACCGGTGACATCTACCCTGCGGCGACGCTCGAGCGATGGAACGTCGTCAACCGAGTGCTGCCCGACGACGGATTCGCCGATGCGGCAAGGGCATTCGCGTTGAGACTGGCCAACGGCCCGACGCGCGCCCATGCGGCGACGAAGGCGATCATCCGCGCTCAGCTCGACGGCGGTACCTACGCTGCGGACGAGATGACGCCGGCGACGAGTGGGGCGCTGTTCGAGACCGAGGACCTCAGGAACGCCGTCCGCTCGTTCCTCGATGTCGGTCCGGGCCACGCCACGTACGAGGGCCGCTAGTCACGGGAGAGCGACGCGGATGGCGATGCTCACCGCGCGCATCGTCAGTGCCGACAGCGCACCCAGAACAGTGTTGAGCTCGTCGCGATACAACTGCACGATGTCATCGACAGCGACGTGGCCGACCAGGGGATCCGACGCGGGTTGCTCAGGCCGCGACGGGCAGACGGACGACGAAGCTGCAGCCGCCGCCGGTGTTGTGCACGTCGACCTCGCCGCCGTGCGCTTCGACGATGCCGCGGGTGATCGCCAGGCCGAGACCGGCCCCCGTGTCGTTCGGCGTTGGGGGTGCGGGCCGACTCGCCGCGAAAACCCACGTCGAAGACGCGGGCGAGTTCACGCTCGGGGATTCCGCCGCACTCGTCGCGAACGACGACCTCGGCCGAGCCGGGCGCGGCGACCACGGTCACGTCGACGATCCCGTCGGCGCGAGTGTGGCGAATCGCGTTCGCGACGAGATTGGTCAGCGCGCGGTTGAGTTCGCGCCCGTTGCCGACCACGATCGTCGAGCCCGCGGTGCGCCCGGTCAGCCGCACCCGGTTGGCGCTGGCGAGCGGGTCGAGCGCGGCCAGACAGTCCGACACCAGGTCGTCGAGCGCCACCCGCTCGGTGTCGACGGTGAAGTTGCCGGCCTGGATCCGGGACAGCTCGAACAGGTCGTCGACCATCCGCGAGAGCCGTTCGACCGAGGTGTGGATCTGCTTGTAGTACAGCTCGGGATTGTCCGTCACGCCGTCCTCGAGCGCCTCGGACATGGCCCTCAGGCTGGCGAGCGGCGTGCGCAGGTCATGGCTGACCCACGCGACCAGTTCGCGTCGCGACGACTCGAGGGCGTGCTCCCGTTCGCGGGACGCGGCCAGCTTGCGAGCCGAGTCGGCCAGGTCGTGCCGCACGTCTTCCAGCTCGGCGGTGAGCCGCCGGCCGCTCTCCTCGGGCACCCGCCCCTCGCCGAGCTCGGCGACCGCGAGCAGGACGGTGCGGTTGTCGACGGCGAGACGACGACCGGCCCGCACCGCGAAGACCACCGCCACCGCGCCGGCCACGACCGAGACCAAGATCGTCTGCAATTGATAGTTGTTCGGCAGCGCCATGGCCCGGACGCTGCCGAACACCGATGCGATCGCGCTGACCGTGCCGGTGACCGCCACGGACGCAAGCAACCAGCCCAGCGACCGGCGGTGGAACGGGTAGGTGATCAACCACGACAGGACGCCACCGCCGAGCGCCCAGACGACGGCAATGAAAACCCCCCACCAGGTGGGACTCATGCCGCCTCCAGCCGGTAGCCGATGCCCCACACCGTGCGGATCAGTGTCGGGTTCGTGGGGTCGTCCTCGACCTTCTCGCGCAGCCGCCGGACATGAACGGTGACCGTCGACTGGTCGCCGTACGTCCAGCCCCAGACCTCGCTCATCAGCTGCTCGCGGTTGAAGGCCCGTCCCGGGTTCATCATCAGGAACGTCAGCAGGTCGAGTTCGCGCACCGTCAGCGAGAGCTCCTCGCCGTCGCGAGTCGCTCGGCGGGCTGCGGCATCGACCGTGATTCGTCCGGCGTGCAGGATCGAGGTGGTCGCCTGGCTCTTGTGGACGCGACGCAGCACTGACTCGATGCGCAGTACGAGCTCTCGAGGCGAGAACGGCTTGGTCACGTAGTCGTCGGCGCCCACTTCGAGCCCGGCGATTCGATCTTCGGCCTCGCCCAGTGCGGTCAGCATGATGATCGGCAGGTCGGGGTGCTCGGCGCGCACCCGCCGACACACCTCGAGGCCGTCGATCTCAGGCAACATGACGTCGAGGACGATGAGGTCGGGCAGAGCCTCAGCAATCTGGCGTAAGGCAACTTTGCCGTCCGAGGCGCGCAGTGCGTGGTGGCCCGCTCGGTTGAGGTAGCCGAGGACGACTTCGGCGAGCGCGTCGTCGTCGTCGACGACCTGAATGTTGGCCACATCAGCAGTCTAGGGATGATCATGACGGCGAAGCGCCGATTTCACGGCTCCGTAAGACCATTTCGCGACCTTTCCCCCTAGCGTTGAACGGGTGACGCCCGCTGAGATCGACTTCGTGCTGCCGTGCCTCGACGAGGTCGGTGCACTGCCGTGGGTGTTGAGCCGAATGCCCGTAAATGCAAGGGCGATCGTCGTCGACAACGGCTCCAGAGACGGTTCGGCCGACCTTGCTCGCTCGCTGGGCGCCGAGGTCGTCGAATGCACGCGGCGCGGGTACGGCGCCGCCTGTCACGCCGGCCTGGAAGCCGCGAGCGCCGATTACGTGGCGTTCTGCGACTGTGACGCGTCGCTCGACCCGTCCGACGTCCTCCCCATGTTCGAGTTGATCAAGTCCGGGACCGACTTGGTGCTCGGCCGCCGGCGGCCGACGGCCCGGGGTGCGTGGCCGCTGCACGCGAAGTTGGCCAACCGGGTGCTTGCGCGTCGGGTGCGCCGACGGACGGGTGCACCGCTGCACGACCTCGGACCGCTCCGCATCGGTCGACGCCAGGCGCTGCTCGACCTCGGCCTCACCGACCGCCGCAGCGGTTATCCGCTCGAAACGGTCGTCCGCGCCGCCGACGCCGGTTGGAAGATCGCCGAGATCGATGTTCCCTACTCGCCGCGCGAGGGTCGCTCGAAGGTGACGGGCACCGTGCGGGGGACGCTGACGGCGATCTCGGACATGTCCTCGGTGCTCGCCCGATGATCGAGACGCTGATCGTCATCGCCAAGGAACCGATCGCGGGCCGGGTGAAGACACGCCTCGTGCCGCCGCTGACCTACGAGCAGGCCGCCGAGGTCGCCGAGGCGGCGCTGGCCGATACGCTCGCGGTCGGGTCGGAATTCCCCTGTCGGAAAAGGGTGATCGCGCTCGATGGCGATCCCGGCGACTGGCTGCCGGCCGGCTGGACGGTCGTCCCGCAGGTCTCGGGCGGCCTGGACGACCGGTTGACCGCCGCCTTCGCCGCGGTGTCCGGCCCCGCCCTGCTGGTCGGGATGGACACTCCGCAGTTGCGTGTAGAGCACCTGTTGCGCGCCGACCTGGACACCTACGACGCCTGCCTCGGATTGGCCGAGGACGGTGGGTACTGGGCGATCGGCCTGCGCGATCCCGCGATGGCCGCCACCGTGATCCCGGGGGTCCCGATGTCGAGAGATCACACCGGCGGCGCTCAGTTGCTGCGCCTCGGTGCGGCCGGGCTGGCCGTGCAGCTGCTGGACGAACTCGTCGACGTCGACGACATCCACGCCGCCCGCCGGGTCGCGTCACTGGAGCCGACGAGTCGCTTCGCGCGGGCCGTGCAGCGGGCCGACCGACAGCGGGTGGCGTGATGCAGCCCGGAGCCCTCGCGCCCTACGAGGAGTCGTTGCGACGGCTGGCGCCGCTCGCGGTGATCGACGACGACGGTCTGCTGACCGAGTTCGACGTCCACCGCTGGCTCGGACCGGTCGACGACGTCGACCAGACCGTGATCGCCCGCTGCGTCGGGCCGGTGTTGGACGTGGGGTGCGGGCCGGGACGCTTCGTGGCCGCCCTGGCTGAGCGCGGGATAGCCGCCCTCGGTCTCGACATCGCCGACACCGCGGTCGCGCTGACCCGCGAACTCGGCGCGCCCGCGTTGCTGCGCAGCGTCTTCGACCCCGCACCGGCGGAAGGTCGCTGGCCGACCGTCCTGCTCATGGACGGCAACATCGGCATCGGCGGCGACCCCGCGCGGCTGCTCCAGCGCGTACGGTCGCTGCTCGCACCGGGCGGTCGCGCGATCGTCGAGGTGACCGAACAGCACGACGACGAAGAGATCCTGACGCTGCGCTTCAGCCGCGGCGGCCAGGCCGTCGGCCCGGAGTTCCCCTGGGCCGTCGTCGGTCTGGGCGCGCTCGTCCGGCTGGCCGGACAGGGCGATTACGAGGTCGAGGAGTCGTGGTCGATCGACGGCCGCACGTTCGCGACGCTCGTCTGCTGACGGTCCCGGACGAACCGGAAGGCGTAGGCGGCCACCGCGGCCGCGGCGATCAGGCCGAGCAATACGAACAAGTGCGACTTGTAGTCCTGCTCGAGCAGAGCCTGTCCCGGCTGCGACTGCCCGCGGCGATGGATCAAGGGGATCGCGATCAGCGTGACCATGGCTGCCGAGACGAGCGCACCCTGGACGAAGCGACGGGCCCGCGGCTTCACCGTCTTGGTCAGCACGAAGCCGATCGCCGCGATCACCGGCATGATCATCCCGTCGACGACGATGTCGGACCCGATGGCCCACTTCAGGACGCCGAACGGGTTGTTGACGTTGCTCGGCTTGTCGTAGAGCAGCTTCAGGCCGTAGAGCATGCCGGCCACACCGACCGCCCCGATACCGATGCGCATGATCATCGTCGAGCTCGGGGCCTTCATGAGACGGTCACCGTGTTGACCCACTTCGTGTTCAGGACGCCGGCCCGGTTCGGCGAGATGAGCCGGATCGGATAGCCGTGATCGAGCGTGAGACGTTCACCGTTGAGGTGCGTCGCGAGCAGCGCGTCCTTCAGTTGCGGGCCGAAGATGTCGGACTTCCGGTAGATGCCGGCCGCCTCGATCGAGTTGATGTGCACGTGCGAGTTCTCGTCGCCGCCGACACGTTTCACCAGGTCGAGCAACGAGATTCCGTACCAACGGGCCGACACCGACCAGCCCTCGACGCAGGCGATCGGGAACACCCGGTCGAGCCGCGGCATCGCTTCGATCTGGGGTAGCGACAGCTCGAACGGCTTGGGCCCCTTCACCATGAGCCGATAGCTCGGATCGACCGCGAGGGTGGTGACGTCCGCGGCCTTTGACGATGCCTGCTTGGCGGTGCGGTTGATGGGTACGTGCAACTCGGTGGCCTTGTCGGCGCGTCGCGGGGACAGCAGGGCGATCTTCTGTAGCGGCGTCACCGTTCCGCCGGCGACCGTGGCCACGATCACGCCGACCCCCGCCCCGCTCGCGACCAGCAAACCGCGTCGGCTCAGACCGTCGTGCTCCACCGGCTCGTCGTCGATGTTGCGCAGCGGCTCGCCCCGCGGCGGCGTCAGCGGGGTGGCCAGGCCCTCGCGGATCACCGGCAGCTTGCACGAGATGTGCAGCAGCAGCGACCCGAAGACGATGTAGGCGAGCGCGTAGTGGACGGTCGTGAAGAACCACGGCCACGGGTACCAGTCGAGCGTGTTGATGAAGCCGGTGCCGACCTCGAGCAGCGCCGAGAAGACGAACACCGCGATCGACAGCCGCTCGATGGCATTGAGCAGCGACTTGGCCGGCGGCCACTGGAACAGCTTCGGATAGACCGTCCACAGCTTGAGCAGGAGCAGTGGGATCGATGCCGTTCCGGTGATCACGTGCAAACCCTGCGTCAACCGGTAGCCCCAGGTCGGGGCCGCCGGGTTCGGGCAGCCAGTGCCACGGTCCGTACTGGTAGTGACTCAGCACGCCCGTCACGAAGCAGATCGTGAAGAAGATCCCGAGCAGCCGTCCGACCCGCGCGATAACGGCTGGATGATGCAGCGGGCTGGAAAATCGCGGCCAGAAGGGCGGGGGGTTCTCGAGCGCTTTCTCGAGAAGCCCGGGCAGCTTGAGGCTCGGCATGTCTCGATCATCAGCCAGATCGCCGGTTTCAACCCTTAACAGGTGCAGAACACCGCGCGGAGCGACCGGCGGGCATGGCAGTGTCATCGGCGTGGTGGTTGCTCGCCGTTCGCTGCTCGCTGCGCTGCTGGTCGCGCAGGGGGTGTTGATCGTCCTCGCGCTGGCCCGGACGTTCAGTTCGAGCAACGTCGGCCGGTACGAGTTCCCGGCACTGATCGTCTTCGCGGCGGTGCTCGTGCTGCTGGCGACCTCGGACCTGCCGCGGTGGTTGCTGGCTCGTGGCATCGTCGCCGTCGGAGTGGTCTTCGAACTCCTCGCGCTGATGAAGCCGCCCGCCGACAGCGACGACGACTTCCGCTACATCTGGGACGCGAAGGTGCAGCTGTCCGGCGTCGATCCTTACCGGTACACGCCTATCAGCCCCCAGCTGGCCCACCTGCGCGACTCGTTCCTGTTCCCGACCGGCGCCTGCCACCGGTACGCGATCGCCGACGGCTGCACTCAGATCAACAAGCCGTCGGTGCACACCATCTATCCGCCGGTGGCCGAGGCGACGTTCACCCTGGTCCGTCTGTTGTCGTTCGGCGGGCACGGCAATCACCTGCCTCTGCAACTCGCCGCCGCGCTCGGCGTCCTCGCGGTGACCCTGCTGCTGTTGCGCCGCGCGCTCGCCGCGGGCGCGCCGCTGTGGCCCGTCGCGTTGTGGGCCTGGTGCCCGGTGACGGTGATCGAGTTGGTCAACAACGCGCACATCGACTGGCTCGGCGTGCTGTTGTCGGTGCTCGCGCTGACCGTCGCTGCGCGCGGTCGGTTCGCCTGGGCCGGGGTGCTCGTCGGCGCCGCGTTCACCACCAAGCTCTATCCGGCGTTGATCGGGGCCGCGCTGCTACGCCGGCGGCCGGTCGTGGTCGTCGGCGCGGCGGTGGCCACCGTGGTCGTCGTCTATGTCCCGCACGTCATTGCGGTCGGCCAGCACGTCGTGGGCTTCCTGCCCTCGTATCTCGACAACGGGGGGTATTCCAACGGCTCGGAGTACCGCCTGCTCAGCTTCTGGCTGCCGTCGGGCCTGCGCACTCCGGTGGCGGCGATCCTGGTCGTCGGCGTGCTCGTCTGGTCGATCGTTCGCTCCGACCCCGACCGGCCCGAGCGCGCCGCATTGATCGCGGTCGGCGGCGCGATGATCGTCGCGACTCCGGTGTTGCCGTGGTACACGGTGCTGCTGCTCGCCCTGGCCGCGATGAACGCCCGACCCGAATGGCTCGGCATCGTCGTCGCACCGACGATCTCGTACCTGCTGGTGGCGCGCGGCCACGACATCGACACGGTCACGACCTGGGCCTTCGCGGGCGGAGTCGTCTTCCTCGTCGCCGGCACGCTCATCCGGCGCCGAGCCGCCGCCCGCACTGCGGCCTTGCCCATCCAGGAACCAGAAATCGAGGCCCGATCCGGTCTCTCGATGGGCTAGGCGACGAGCAGGGCCCGAAGCCGGTTCACGGTCGGCCCGGGGTCTCCGATCACGTCTGACCACATGACCCGGACCACCCGAAAGCCCAGGCGCTCGAGCCGCTCCTGCCGCACCTTCTCGTCCCACAATGCCTGGCGGTCGTCGTACTTGATGCGTCCGTCGGCTTCCAGAACGACCTGCCGGTGGCGCCAGATCATGTCGACCCGGCAACGCCACCCGTCCCACTCGTCCTCGATCCACGCCTGCAGTTCGGGCGCCGGCAGCCCGGCCCCGACGATGGCTTCACGGGTCAGAGACTCCAGCGGCGACTCAGCGAGCGGGTCGGCGTTCTGCACGACCCACGCGGCGGCGCGACTGCCCATCCATCCGCGACACCCGTCGAGGGCGACGTTGAGCTCGCGGGCCTGGCACAGCTTGTAGCGCATCGAGGCATCCGCGACGACCAGCCCCGATCGCCGGTCGTGGCGAGCGAGATCGACGACCGTCCGAGCCGGACTGGTCAAACGCACGCCGAACCACGTCCCCAAGTCGCCCGCGTGGAGAGTCGCGCTACGCGCCAGCGTTTTCGATCGCCGGCCGGTGACATCGTTGCTGACGACGGTGACGATTGGCGTCTTCGGTCGGTGCAGGACGGGCAGACCGTGGAGCAAGGCAGCACTCTCGTGGCTGACGACAGAACCCGGCCAGGCCAGAGCGGCCGCCGCCGCTTCGAGGGCCTCGCGCGCATCACCGTCGGGGATCCGCACTGGCGTGAAGACAGCCCGCCGGAGGCGGGTCCACCGCCCCGCGCGGATATGGCGGCGCAGCTGCGCCGGGGTCATCCCACTCGCGATGGCCTGCTCGTACGACAGGACGAATCCCTGGCTGACAACGAGCGCCTGGATGCGCGTATCGGCCACCGTGGCCGCGAGGTCGCTCCAGACTCGACGCCAACGTTGGACCCTGGTCAGGCCGACGACATCGCGGGGCCCGCTCGGGACGACAACGTTGTCGAGGTACCAGTCGAGACTCGGGAGCGAGGACACGCATGATGATGGCTCGTTGGTCGCATTCGCCGCCGCAGTGCGGCGCCCACTGTGGACAAGCGGATACCTTGCCCATCCAGCGACCAAATTTCGGGACCGAAACTGGTCGCCCGATGGGCAAGGCGCGTCGAGTGGGGTTAGCGAGCCGAGCGCCAGCCGCCCTCGCCGGACGGCCAGAAGCGACGCATCGAGTGGGACGGATCATTCCAGCGCCCGCGCACCACCGGCGTCGGGGCATCGTCGACCTCGCCCCCGGAAACCGCCATGATCGCGGTGAGCGCGGCGATCTCCTCGGCGCTCGCCCGGCCGCGCACGATCCGCAGCACCGGACGCTCAGACTCGTTCGCTGCCGAGGTCACAGCGGGATGTTCCCGTGCTTCTTGGGCGGCAGCGACTGCCGCTTGTTGCGCAGCATCCGCAGCGACTTGATCACGTAGGCCCGGGTCTCGGACGGCGGGATCACCGAGTCGATGTAGCCGCGCTCGGCCGCGACGTAGGGGTTGACCAGGGTGTCCTCGTAGTCGGTCACGAGTTCGGCCCGGGTCGCCTCGGGATCAGCCGACGCCGCGATCGCCTTGCGGTGCAGGATGTTGGCCGCACCCTGCGCACCCATGACGGCGATCTGCGCGGTCGGCCAGGCGATGTTGATGTCGGCGCCCAGGTGCTTGGAGCCCATGACGTCGTACGCCCCGCCGAACGCCTTGCGGGTGACGATCGTGATCAGCGGGACGGTCGCCTCGGCGTAGGCGTAGATCAGCTTCGCGCCGCGGCGGATGATGCCGGCGTGCTCCTGCCCGACGCCGGGCAGGAAGCCGGGGACGTCGACCAGTGTGATCACCGGGACGTTGAACGCGTCGCAGGTGCGCACGAAGCGGGCCGCCTTCTCGGAGGCGTCGATGTCGAGGCAGCCGGCGAAGTGCATCGGCTGGTTGGCCACGACGCCGACCGGGTGGCCCTCGATGCGGCCGAAGCCGACGATGATGTTCGGGGCGAACAGCGCGTGCACCTCGAGGAAGTCACCGTCGTCGAGCAGGTGGTTGATGACCTCGTGCATGTCGTAGGGCTGGTTGGCCGAGTCGGGGATGAACGAGTCGAGAAAGGCATCCGAGTCATCGGTCTCGATCCGACACGTCGGTGTCGTAGATCGGCAGCGGGTCGAGGTTGTTGCTGACGGCAGGTAGGACAGCAACGCCTTGACGTAGTTGATCGCGTCGTCCTCGTCGGCGCCGAGGTAGTGCGCGTTGCCGCTGGTCGTGTTGTGCGTGCGGGCGCCGCCGAGCTCCTCGAGCGTGACGTCCTCGCCGGTGACGGTCTTGACGACGTCCGGGCCGGTGATGAACATCTGCGACGTCTTGTCGACCATGACGATGAAGTCGGTCAGCGCGGGGGAGTAGACGTGCCCACCGGCGGCCGCGCCCATGATCAACGAGATCTGCGGGATGACGCCGGACGCCTGGACGTTGCGGTAGAAGATCTCGCCGTAGAGGCCGAGCGACACGACGCCTTCCTGGATGCGCGCGCCGCCACCTTCATTGATGCCGACGACCGGGCAGCCGTTCTTCATCGCGAAGTCGAGCACCTTGACGATCTTCTCGCCGTACACCTCGCCGAGCGCGCCGCCGAAGACGGTGACGTCCTGGCTGAACACGCAGACGGGCCGGCCGTCGACGGTGCCGTAGCCGGTGACGACGCCGTCGCCGAACGGACGGTTGGAGTCGAGGCCGAAGTTGCGCGAGCGGTGCCGCGCGAACTCGTCGAGCTCGATGAACGAGCCCTCGTCGAGCAGAGCCGCGATGCGTTCGCGGGCCGTCTTCTTGCCGCGGGCGTGCTGCTTCTCGACCGCGCGGGCCGAGCCGGCGTGCACGGCCTCGTCGTAGCGGTGGGCGAGGTCGGCCAGCTTGCCGGCGGTGGTGTGCGGATCGGGGACGCTCGGGGAAAGGGGCTCGGCTGCCATGACGACGGAGTTTAGTGCGACGGCCCAGCGAGTCACGCCCAGACGTGAGCAAGAACCTAGGGTGAACGCATGACCAGCCGCCCGCCGCTCGATCCCAGCCGCCTGCCGGCTCGTCCGCCCTGGACGCGCATCACGATTCTCGACGAAGTGGACTCGACCAACACCGCGGCCGCCGGCCGGCCGCCGGGGACGGTCGTCGTGGCCGAGAACCAGGTCGCCGGCCGGGGTCGCCTGGACCGCTCGTGGGTCACCCCGCGCGGGGCCGGGCTGACGTTCTCGGTGGTGCTGCGGCCGTCCACGCCGACATCGTCGTGGGGTTGGCTACCGCTGCTAGCCGGTCTGGCGCTCACCGACGCCATCGACGGCGCGGCCCTCAAATGGCCCAACGACCTGCTGCTCGGGCCCGGACTCCGCGCAAGGCGGCCGGCATCCTGGCCCAGGCGGCGGGGGATGACGTCATCGTCGGCATCGGACTGAACGTGAGCACCACTCGGGAGGAACTGCCGGTCGACACCGCGACCTCGCTCGCCCTCGAGGGCGTCGATCACGACCGCACCGAGCTGCTGGAGTCGATCTTGACCGCACTCGGCCGCCGCTACGACTCGTGGCAGGCGGCGGCCGGTGCGGGTCCGATCGAGGACTACCGCGCCCGCTGCGCGACGATCGGGCAGGACGTCCGCGTCCACGGCGTCGACGGGACGACGCTGACCGGGACCGCGACCGGGATCGACGAGGCGGGCCGGCTGCTCGTCTCGCTCGACGGGGTCGAGGTGGCGGTGGCCGCGGGCGACGTCGAGCACGTTCGAGGCGTGACGCCGTAGCGGGCCACCCGATAACCTGCACGTCTCACCGCGTCGATCCACAGCGTCGGCCGTCACAGGGAGACAAGAGATGGCATATCCCGAGAAGGTCTTGGCCGACGACGAGGAGGTCGTCGAACACCTGCATCCGCACTGGATCACGCTGGTGCCGGCGACGCTCTGGTTTCTCGTCTTCTGCGGCGCCGGTGGCGCGGGCATCGCGCTCGTCGCCAATCACACCGACGGAACGACCCAGGACGTCCTGATCATCGTGATCGTCGTCGTGGCCCTGTTGCTGATCAGCTGGCTGTCGTTCGCGCCCTGGATCAGCTGGCGGACGACGCACTACGTCTTCACCACGCACCGGGTGCTCATCCGTCGCGGCGTCCTGCGGCACGAGGGCCGCGACATCGCGCTGCAGCGCATCAGCGACGTCGGATTCTCCCGGTCGCTGTGGGATCGGGTGGTCGGCTCGGGCACGCTGACGATCGAGTCGGCGGGCGAGCGCGGGCAGGAGACGCTGACCAACGTTCCGCACTCGGACCAGGCCCAGCAGACGCTGAACCGGCTGATCGAGAAGGACGGCGAGCGGCGGGCGTACGGCGCCGCGCACGGATTCCAGCAGGGACCGCCACCCGGGTACCAGCAGGGGCCACCGCCCGGATACCAGGCTCCGCCTCCCGGCTATCAGCAGGCTCCGCCTCCGGGCTATCAGCCCGCACCCCCGGGCTACCAGCCGCCGCCGTCCGGCTACCAGCAGTACCCGCCGACCTCGCCCTACCCACCGCAATAAGCGCGGCCGCCGGTTGTCACGACGCCCGTGACATGACAAATCCCAGGCGCACGGGGGTTTCGCCTGGGATTTGTCGCGGATTTCTCCAGCGGTCCTCGGCGGTCGGGGGTGGCGCCGGGGACCTGTTCAGTTGGGAATCCGATCACTAGGTGATCGACTTCCTTCACTAAGTGTGTACGACGATGGCAGCCGTGTCAAGATTTTTCTTACACGAACCACACGCGCATTGCGCCTGGCTACTTCTCGCTGTAGTTCTTCAGCGGTGTCGGGTTCTGGATGCCGGGCGGCGCGTTCCACTTCTGCAGGCCGCCGCCGTTGCAGGTTCCTTCGACCAGCTTGCTGACCTGGCTGCCGCCGCTGAAGAAGTCGGGCGGCGTGGCCGACGGATCCGTCGGCTGCAGGCACAGCGGCGTCGCCGAGCTGTCCTTGATCACATAACTGGTCGAGTAGTTGCCCGTATTGCCGTACACCGTCCACGTCTGGCTGGTCGGCGTGGTTCCGCCGCACGGCGTGACCACCGCGTACTGACCGGACGCGATGGAGCCGGGGCTGACCAGGCAGTACAGCGTGCTGTTGGCGGTGTCGTACGTCGTGATCCGGCCGCTCGCGCTCGTGGCGTTCGCGGGGATCGTCGGCAGCGTCCAGAGCTGGTTCCAGGTCAGTTTGGCCGAGTTCGGGTTCTGCTTGCACGGCCAGATGATGATGAAGCTCGACGTCGGGTCCTGGTTGGTGACGTCCATGCAGCGGCCGAACTCCTGGAAGTTGACCAGGTTGTTGATCGCGGCGCCCGCCTTGCCCGCGCCGACCGACGCGTCGGCCGAGTAGTTGCCGCTGCAGCTGGTCGAGAGATCGATCTGACTGCCGGCCGTGTAAGGGGTCACCTCGGTGAAGCACAGTGAGCCGATGTCCGAGCCGTCAGGAAGCGAGTTCCGGAAGTTGGCGTTGTCGTCGAAGCTCCATTCCTGTTGGGGCAGCGTCACCGTCGAGCAGGCCTGGAACGCCACCATGGCGCCGGCGGCGGCATTGGGGCCCGCGTCCAGGCACAAGCCGTTGGGCTGCGAGCTGGTGGCCGAGGTCGAGAGTTCGATCGTCAGGTTGGCGTTGTAGGCGAACTTCTGCGAGACCGCGCCGGCCTTGCACGGCTGGATGACCAAGATCGTGCCGATGGCCGGGTTGCCGGAGCCGGCGTCCAGGCACATGTCGGTGCCGTTGTTCGGGGCGTGGATCGCGCCACCGGGAATGTTGGCGTTGCTGGTCTTGAAGATGTAGGTCGCCTGCAACGTGCGGATGGTACCCGCCGGCGAAGGTCGGGCTGGCCTGGTCGGTGCCGATCGAGGTGATCAGCGCATACGCCGGGCGAGCTGAGAGCGCCGCCGCCGTTGATGCACAGCACCTGGTTGGTCGGGTCGGCCAGCCAGGTGGCGTTCTGGCCGGTCGGGTCGTTCTTGTAGTAGACGACCGTCGATTTGTACGCCTCGGTCGAGGCCGTCGACACCGTGCCGGTGGTCGTGCCGCAGGGCAACTTCGACAGCACTCCGTTGCCCGCGCCGTCGTTGGCCGCGCGGATCTGCCCCATCACGGTGTCGACGCCGGCCTGGGCCGCGTTGAGCTCGTGCGTCTCGCGGCGAGTGTTGGTCGTGGCCGAGAGCTGGCTGATCAGCATCGGCGTCATCAACGCGCTCAGTGACATGCCGATCGTGACGACGAGCAGGGCGAAGATCATCGATCCCTCGTCATCGCCGCGTCGCTTCACGCGACGCATCGCGCGCACCAGTGTCGACATCATGCGACGGCCCTTCCCTCGGTGCACTGGGTACTCGTGTCCGGTGTGGCCAACGAGGTGTTCAGCGCGGTGAAGGTGACGTCCGTCTGCCGCGTCGTCGCGTTCGCGTTGCTGCCGGTCTTGATCTGCAGGTTGACCTCGAGCCGCTGGAAGTTGTAGCTGGCGGTCGCGGCGTTGAACGTGAACGGACTTGGCCGACACCACGCCCGACGCCAGGGTCGACCAGGCGCGACGGCACGAGAGGTGACATCCCCGACGTCCAGGTGCGCTCCTGCAGCTGACCGTTGGCGGTGTGCACCCGCAACTCGGTGCAGATCGCGGTGCCGGTGGTCGTCGTCTGGAACTCGACGTACTGGTCTGTACCCACCATTCCGGGTGTGCTGACGCCCGACGCGTACTGCACCTGCTTGTCGAGCCGCTGGAAGGCGGTCACGATCAGCGACTGCGAGGTCGAGGTCGTCTCGGTCCGTTCCTGGGCCCCGTAGATCTGCTGCACCGCGCCGGAGAACAGCGCCATCATCACGCCCAGCACGACCAGCACCATCACCGTCTCGACGAGGGTGAAGCCCTCGTCGCGGTCGAGTCGGCTGCGCACTGCGGCCCACACCGCCCGGCCGCGCATCACTGAACCTTCCAGGTGAAGGTGTTGGTGTCGCTGGCACCGAGGCTGTCGACGGCCTTCACGGTGACGGTGTAGGTGCCCTTGGCCGTCGGCTTGCCGCTGATCGAGCCGGTCGAGGTGTTGAAGCTCAACCCGGTCGGCAGGCCGGTGACCGACCAGGTGTAGCTGCCGGTGCCACCGGTCACGGCGCCGGTGATCGTGGTGATCGTGGTGTTCACCGAGGTCGTCTGGTTCGACGACGGGCTCGTGATGTTCGGGGCGGCGGCGATGGTCCACTTGACGGTCACGCTCGAGGTGGCGCCGGCCGAATCCTTGACCGTGATCGTGGCGTTGTAGGTGCCGGCGGTGGACGGAGTCCCGGTGATCTTGCCGGTGCTCGAGTTGATCGAAACCGAGCCGGAGGGAAGACCGGAGGCCGACCAGGTGTACGTGCCGGTGCCTCCGGTCGCAGTCATCTGCAGCGCTACGAGGGCCGTACCGGCATCGCCGACCTGATCAGCCGGGTCGGTCGCGACCAGAGGCTGCGGGGCGATCGTCCACTTGACGGTGTCGGTGGCGGTGTAGCCGTTGACGTCGGTCGCCGTGATGGTGGCAGAGAAGGTGCCACTGGCCGTCGGCGTACCGGTCACCTTCCCGGCGCTCGACATGCTGGTACCCGTCGGCAGGCCGGACGCAGCCCAGGTGTACGCGGGATAGCCGCCGGTGGCCGCGAACTGCAGTGCGGTGAGTGCCGTGTTGACCGTGCCGGTCTGATCCGGAGGATCGGTGATCGACAGTGCGGCGGCCACGTTGATCGTGAACGTCTGCGACGTGGCGACATTCTCGCTGTCGGTGGACGTCAGCTTCACCGAGGCTGCTCCCGCCGTGGTCGGCGTTCCCGAGATGATGCCGCTGGACGGGTCGACACTGAGCCCGCCGGGCAGGCCGGTGACGGTCCAGATGTAGGCCGGTGTTCCGCCGGTGAGCGTCGGCGTGATCGAGATTGCCTGGGCGACCACCGCGTTCTTCGGTGCCAGGATTGGTCAGGGACGGAGTGGCGTAGACGTTCCAGTTGAACGACGTGCTGCCGATCAAGCCGAAGCCATCGGTGGCGGTCACCGTGGCGGCATAGGTGCCGACCAAGGACGGCGTGCCGACTGATCAGGCCGGTCGCGGGGGCAATGGTCATCCCCGGCGGCAAACCCGCGGCCGACCACACGATGGTCGGGCGCGCCGGTGGTCGCCGTCATCTGCAGGCTGTCGGCGACATTGACATCGTCGGCCTGCGGACCGGGGTTGGCGACCGACGGCGGCGCCGCCACGCCGTTGGCCAGGAAGAGCGGCTCACTCGAGGCACCGCTGATCAAGCGTGCTGGTGACATACGAGCAGAGCGAGGCCGCGCAGGACTTGTTGGGCCACGTGATCGCGGCAACGACCTGGTACTGGCAGTAGTTCGGCGACGCGGCGCAGTTGGCGACCGTGCCGCCGGCCGGATTCGTCGACGTGCAGGCAGTACTGGACGTGGTGCGCCAGCACGAGCCGATGTACCAGTACTGGTTGTAGACCAGGTTGTTGATCGTCGCCTGGCGGTAGGTGGTCGGCAACGGCGCGGTCGCGCCGCCGGTCGTCACCGACGAGTCGTAGGCCTCCTGGAGCCCGCTCAGGAAGGCGGCAACACCGGGTACCGGGCTGCTCCACTCCGCGTCGGATGAGGTCTTGTCGCGGCCGCTGATCAGTGACGAACCCTTGATGGCGCGCGCGCGTTCGATGGCGTCGTCACCGAGCTGAGTGGCGGCCTGGGAGGTCGATTGCCTCGATGTCGCGTAGACCGTGGTGATGAAGAAGGTGCTGAATGCGGCCATGACGATCGCGATGATCGTCATGGCCATGATCAGTTCGATCATGGTGAAGCCGTCGTCGCCGTTTCGACAACGAGCCGACTTGAGCGTCCCCAGCAGTGCCTCGAGTCGCGACGCGAGAACGCGACGCGAGACGAGGAACTTCTGAGGGAGCGACATTGTCAGCCGGCGGGGGCCATGAAGGCTTGGACGGCCACGGTCATCGTGGTACCGCTGCTGGCCGGCGGACAGGCTGACCGACGTGACGAGCACGGCCCGCGGCTGGTTCGACTGCAGCGCTTGGAGGAACGCGTCGAGGCTGGCACCGATCCGTTCGCGGTCAGGCTGATCGTGATCTGGTAGGCGCCCCCGGCCAGCCCGCTGTGGGTGGTCGGCTGTGGTCTGTTGTCGACGCGGTCTGGTGCGGCCGTGGCGGTCACCGCGGCCGGTGTCTTCGACCGACACAGAACTCACCGCGACGCCGGAAGAGGAGCCGATCGTCTGCAGCGTGCGAAGGAACGCGGGAACGTCAGTGGTGGTCGGCAACGCCTGCTGATCGGCAGCCAGTTGCGCTTGGAAGGTCGCCAGGTTGCACGTTCTGCTTGGCCAGGTCATTGAGGTGCGCCTGTTTGATCGACACGTTGTCTGATCGCGTCGCTTTGTTGCGCTCGTAGGTCGGCGGCGCTGGTGTACTGCGGAGAGACGAAGAACAGGTAGCCGATGGCGACGACCAGCAGCGCAAGCAGGCCGCCGGCGACCAGCCACATCTTGTCGCGGGACAGGGACAACATCAGTGGCTCGCTTTCGCGGTCGGGCTGGGCGTCGCCACGGCGAAGCGGCCCCCCAGGGCGTCGTTGGTGATGTCAGCCTGGACCGAGAACTGCAGGGACGATCCCGAGGCCGTCGCCGCACTCGGTGAGATAGGGATTGGCCACGCCCTTGACGCCGGCCAGCGCATCGACGAATGCCGCGATCGAGTTCTTGTCAGGCGCGGTCCCGCCGATGTTGAAGGTTCCGACCACCGTCAGAGCCGGTCCGCTGACCGGAGCCAGCGTCGGTTGGGCGGCGCTCGCCGCTCGTCAGCGAACCGGTGACCGACGTGAGAGTCACTCCGGCCGGGGCGATCGCGCTCAACGCCGGCAGCAACTGGTACCACGGCAGGTCCTCGGCCATCAGCGTCGTCAGCTCGGAGCTGATCGCCGCCGATTGGGCCTGAACCTTGACCAGATTGTTGTAGCTCGGCTTCCTTGCGGCCGAGGGTCAGTGACTGGTCCTGGGCCGACGGTCAGCGCGTCTTGGGCGCTGGAAGCGCCGTGCCGGGCCCAGGCGTACCAACCGGCCGTCGCGACCACCGCGACGCAGACGACGGCGGCCATCAGGCGCCGCGTCTTCTTGGCTCGCCGGGCGTCGGTGATCTCCGGTGGCAGTAGGTTGGCCGTGATCGGCAGCAGCCGCAGCGGGTCGAGCTCCATCGGCATCGGCGCCGGTGCCGGTGCTGGTGGCGGGGTCAGAGTGGTGGTCATGCCGCTGCTCCCAACGTCAGGCCGATCGAGATGGCGGCCGAGGACCGGTACATCGCGAGTTGGTTGTGCTTGCCGCGCCGCCGCGATTCGCGCAGTCGCATCAGCGGGTCGGCCAGGTATACGTCGATGTCGAGCTCGCGGCGCAGCACGTCGACCAGGCCCGGGATGAGCGCCGAGCCGCCGCACAGGCCGAGGCTGGCGACGCGGGTCGACCGGCTGCTCGGCGCCGAGCTGAGGTAGGCGAAGGAACTGCGCAGCTCACCGATCAGCGGCCGGACCGCCTCGAGGATGACCTCGGACGCCAGGAAGTTCTCGCTCGGCAGCAGGCCGATGCGCGTCTTGAGCGCGTCGGCCTCCTCGCGGCTGATGCTGAGTCGGGCGCTGATCGCGTCGGTGATCTCGGCACCCGCCGCGAGGGATGGTCCGCACGATCCGAGGCTCGCCGTCGACGTGGATCACGATGGTGGTTGCGTGCGCGCCGAGGTCGGCGACGGCTTCGGCGTGGGCGCCGAGTCGGGCGGCCGAACGCAGCAGCGCGAACGAGGCGAGGTCGACCCGGGACACGTGCAGCCCGGCTCGCTCCACGGCGCGCACCGTCGTCAGCACGGTGTCCTTCGGCGCGGCGATGAGTAGCCCACGCACGTCCTCGCCCTTGCGGGGCTTCTCGAGCGGGTAGAAGTCGAGCAGCGCCTTGTCGACCGGGATCGGCAGGATGTCGCGCACCTGGAAGGGGAGCGACTGTCGCAGCTCGCGGGCCGGAAGGTTGGGCACCATCAGCTCGCGCACGACGATCTGGTGGCTGGTGACGCCGACGACGACGTCCTTGCTCTTGAACTTGTACTCGGCCCAGAGCTGCTTGAGGGCGGCGCTGACGCCCCGCTCGTCATGGATGACGCCGCCTTGGACGACGCCGGCGGGCAGCGGCACCTGACCGAAGTTGGTGACGACGGGATTCTTGTTGCCGCGCGTGGTCTCGACGGCGCGGATCGACGTCGAGCCGATGTCGATGCCGGTAAGCGTGATCGATCCCATGACTACTCCCTGCTCATCTTTCTCAGACTGACAACGGCACGAACGAACCGGACCACGCGGCGATCGGCGCGGCGGCGAACAACGCGAGCAGGGCTCCGGACAGCAGATAGGGCCCGAACGGGATGCGCAGTGGCTGATCGCGGTCACGGCGGAACAACAGGAGCAGCGAGCTCACCAGCGCGCCGATCGCCAGACCACCGATCGTGCCGACGACCACGGAGCCCCAGCTGTTCCATCCGAGGTACAGACCGAGGACGCCGGCCAGCTTCACGTCGGCGAAGCCCCTTCGCGTCGGGTAGGCCAGGGCCATCGCGAGATAGAGGAACAGCACCAACGCCATCGCCAGCAGGCCGCGTGCGGCCCGGAAGTCGCCGGCGCCGACGCCGGCCGGCAGCAGCAGAAGCACGGCCACGACGTAGGACGGCAGCACGATCGAGTCGGGCAGCCGGTGCACATCGAAGTCGATCATCCCGAGCGCGACGGCGATCGCGGCGAGGTAGAGGAAGGCAGGCAGTTCGAGGCTGATCCCGAACCGCATGGCCATGCCCACGAACAGCAGCGCCGTTCCGGCTTCGACCAGCGGATAGCGCGCGCTGATGTGGACCTTGCATCCTGCGCAGCGGCCGCGCAGGGCGATCCAGGCCAATACCGGCACGTTGTGCCAGGGCTTGATCGGCACCATGCAGTTCGGGCAGTGCGAGGCCGGGCGCGACCAGCGACTCTTCGCGAGGTACCCGGTAGATGACGACGTTGAGGAAGGAACCCACGAGCAGGCCGAAGATGCCGATCGTCACGTAGACGACGGTCAGATCATTGATTGCGGGTGCGCTCATCGCGGTTCCTCCTTTCCGACATGTCGGTGGTGGTTACCAGCACACGCTGGACTGCGATTTGACCGAGCCGCCGGTGGCGCTGAAGTAGCAGTAGTAGATGCCGTTGCTGCCGTGGGTGGTCTCGAGTTCGTAGCCGTTGGTCACGGTCGCGTAGCGGATGGACGGATCGCGGGCGACAGGTTGGCCACCGAGCTGCAGTCGGTCTGCGCCGTACTTGAACTCGATCGTCGTTGCTGGTCGATGTCGTGGTGTCGATCGCGTCGGGGTAGACGCCGCTGTTGTCGCCGGAGCACTGTTCGAGCGACCGAGACGGCGTTCCGCGCGTCGCACGCGGCCGACTTGTTCTCGGCACCCTTGCGATAGTTGAGATAGAGCGGGATCGCGAAGGCGATCAGGATGCCGAGGATGACGACCACGACAAGCAACTCGATCAGGGTGAAGCCGTCTGTCGGAACCGGCGGGGCCGTGGCGGCGAGGGCGCTTCATTTGCGCGTGCTCCTTCCTCGGATGGGGCGGGGCTGACTGGCGAGCTGGTCGAGGCGATTACGGGCAGGCGTAGGGCGCGGTGGTCGGGATAGGTCGAGGTGATGGCGGTCGCCGACGGCTCCGTCTTGACCGAGCCGCCGACGGTGCTCGAGTAGCAGTACCAAGTGCCGTTGCCGGTGTGCGTGCTCGTGAGGATGTACTGGGTCCAGGTCGCGTTGGGCACGTAGGTGAGCGCGGTGCCGGAGCTGAGCTTGATCGACCGCGTTCGGGCGTCAGGCACTCGGCACTGGGGACGCCGGCGGCGCTGACGGACTTCGGGTAGACGCTGTTGCTGTCGCTGTAGCACTGCTCGAGCGTCGAGATGCCGCCGCGCAGGTCGGACGCGGCCGACTTGTTCTCGGCGCCCTTGCGGTAGTTCAGGTACAGCGGGATCGCGATCGCGATCAGGACGCCGATGATGACGACGACGACGAGCAGTTCGATGAGGGTGAAGCCCTCGTCTCGCTCGGTCCGATGGACGGCATCGGTTGCGGGACATCATCTCTCTCTCTCGATTCGAGCGATTGAGTCGGGCGACGGCCGGTGGGTGCGTCGCGGACGACGCACCCACCGGTCCGTGACGTGCAGATTACGGGCAGAGCCGTCTGGTAGCGTAGCCGCTCTTCGCGGTGCAGTTCGCGGTGCTCTCCGTCGTCACCGAGCCGCCGGCGGCGCTGGCGTAGCAGTAGTAGACGCCGTTGGTTCCGTGTGGGTCGACATGATGTATGTAACCCGCGCCGGAGCAGTCGCCGGTCGGCGGGCAGTAGGTCAGCGCGTTGCCCGACGACAGGTTGATCACCGCGCCCGACGTCGAGCAGGTGACGTCAGGACGTGGCGGTGTTGCCCGCTGACGGTCGATGCCCGTCGGGTAGGTGCTGTTGCTGTCGGTGTAGCACTGCTCGAGGGTCGAGATGCCACCGCGCAGGTCAGACGCGGCCGACTTGTTCTCGGCGCCCTTGCGGTAGTTCAGGTACAGCGGGATCGCGATCGCGATCAGGACGCCGATGATGACGACGACGACGAGCAGTTCGATGAGGGTGAAGCCGCGGTCGCCTTCTTCGCGGTCCTGCCGCATCTTCTGGAGCTTTCCGATCATTGTGAGCCTCCTGGGACTCTCGGGGGTGATTAGGACGCCAGCCGGGTCGCCGGACCTGGCTACGACCGGGACAGGCGTCCAGGTCGTTCTTCCCGTGCCTGGTGACACGGAAATCTGGGGGGTGGGTGCGGCGGTCATGAGCTCGCACCCTGGATGTGGCTGTAGATGGAGAACATCGGCAGGTAGAGGCAGACGACCATCGAGCCGACGATGCCGCCCATGAGCAGCACCATGATCGGTTCGATCGCGGCGGTCAGTGCCTCGGCCGCCTGATCGACTTCGCGGTCGTAGAAGTCGGCGATCTTGTCGAGCATCGCGCTGATCTGGCCGCTCTCCTCGCCGACCTCGATCATCTGGGTGACCATGGCCGGGAAGAACGGGTTCGAGGCGAGCGGGCCCGGAGATCGTGCGACCCTGCCGCACCGAGTCCTGCACGTCGATCATCGCCTCGGTGATGACGGCGTTGCCGGTCGTCTCACCGACGACGTCGAGCGACTGCATCACCGGGACGCCGACGCCGAGCAGAGTGCCGAGGTTGCGCGAGAAGCGGCTGATCGCCATCTTGCTCAGCAGGTTGCCGAAGACCGGGACGCGCAGCTTCAGGCGGTCGAACTTGAGCCGGAAGGCGGGGCTGCCGCGCAGCGCGGCCTTGATCCAGAGCGTCATCACGACGGCGATGATCGCGACCAGCGGGCCGAGCCAGAGCAGCGCGTGGCTGATGCCGACGATGATCCGGGTGGGCAGTGGGAGCTGACCGCCGAGCTGCTTGAACATCTTCTCGAAGATCGGGACGATGAAGACCAGAACGGCGGTGATCATCAGGCCGCTGAACGCCAGCACGATGACCGGATAGGTCAGCGCGCTCTTGATCTTGCCGCGCAGTGCGGCGTCCTTCTCGAGGTTGGTCGCGATCCGCTCGAGCGCGTCGTCGAGGAAGCCGCCGGTCTCGCCGGCCCGCACCATCGCGATCATCAGGCGCGGGAAGATCCGGTCGTGCTTGGCCATCGCGCCCGAGAGCGAGGAGCCGCCCTCGACGTCGCGCGCGGATCTCGCCGACGGTCTTCTTCAGGATCGGCTTCTCCGACTGCTCCTCGAGGATGCTGAGGGCGCGGATCAGGGACAGTCCGGATGACGTCATCGTCGCGAACTGCCGGGCGAAGATCGCCAGCTCCTTGAGCTTGACCCGGTTGCCCAGGCCCGGGATCGTGATCTCCTTGCTCATGCCGATGCCGGACTCGGCGATCGACAGCGGGACGACGCCCTGCTGCTTCAGCGCGTGCGCGGCCGCGGTCTCGTTGGCCGCATCGAGCTTGCCCTTGAGCTGCTTGCCGTTCGAGTCGATGACCTTGTAGTCGATACGTTTTGGTGGCCGGCATGTCACACCCGCCCGGCGATGCGCGAGTAGTCCTCGACCGAGTGGCAGAGGTCGAGGCCCTGCTCGTACGTGATCACCTGTTGGCGCACCCGCTCGGCCAGGTGCTGGTCGAAGGACAGCATGCCGCTGCCGCCACCGGACTGCATGAACGACGGGATCTGGTGGTTCTTGCCCTCACGGATGAGGTTGCGGATCGCCGGCGTCGCGAACATGATCTCGGTGATGATCGTGCGGCCCGTGCCGTCCGCGCGGGGGCAGAGCGCCTGCGTGACGACGCCCTGCAGCGCGGTCGAGAGCTGCGCACGCACCTGCTGCTGCTGGTGCGGCGGGAAGATGTCGATGATGCGGTCGACCGTCTGGGCGGCGCTTTGCGTGTGCAGCGTGGCGAGCACGAGGTGACCGGTCTCGGCGGCGGTCAGCGCGGTCGACGTGGTCTCGAGGTCGCGGAGCTCACCGACCAGGATGATGTCGGGGTCCTGACGCAGCGCGTGCTTGAGGGCCTCGGCGAACGAGTGGGTGTCCTCGCCGACCTCGCGCTGGTTCACCAGGCACCGCTTGTGCTGGTGCAGGAACTCGATCGGGTCCTCGATGGTGACGATGTGGGCCGAGCGGGTGCGGTTGGCGAGATCGAGCAGCGAGGCCAGCGTGGTGGTCTTGCCCGACCCGGTCGGACCGGTGACCAGCACCAGGCCGCGGGGCAGTTGCGCGAAGCGCGAGACCGACTCGGGGACGCCGAGTTCGTCGAGCGGCTTGATGTCGTACGGGATGGCCCGGAACGCGGCGCCGTACGCACCTCGCTGCTGGTACATGTTGACGCGGAACCGGCACACGTCGTTGAGGCTGTAGGCGAGATCGAGTTCGTGCTTGCGCTCGAAGGTCTCCCACTGCTCGGGCGTCACGATCGAGCGCAACAACATCGCGGTCTCGGTCGGCGTCAGCGGGTCGTAGCCGGGAATCACCTGCAGGCCGCCGTGCACGCGCACGGTGGGCGCCGCCTCGGCGGTGATGTGCAGATCGGAGCCGCGGACGGCAACGGCGTGGCGCAGCATGGTGTCGAGCGCGGCGCGCTCTTCGGCAAAATCGCCTACAGGGTGCAGCGCATCAACGGCGTGCAGCGATTCCATTGCCGACTCCTGACGAGTTCCGTATTACCGGCCCCCGCCTGGTGTGCCTCACGAAGACTTTACATCCTCATGCGAGCCGAACACTAACGAAGACTTGATTAATGTGCAATCCCCGTTAGCAAAATCGTTATATGTGGTCGAACGAGCAGCGGAAAGTAGCCAGTAATCCGTACATTTCGAGCCGCGAGGTTCGTCCGGAGCGTGAGGTGAGCGGCCGCCGGCCTAGGTGGGCGGACGGAAAATCGCGTCAGATGGCGACGCGGAGGACCTCGGCGATAGCCGTCTGGCCCATGCTGCACTTCATCAGGCCGTCGTGACGCAGCTCGTACATGCCTTCGGCCTTGGCCACCTTGCGCACGTCGTGGGCCGAGGCCCGTTCGACCGCCAGGCGTTCGATCTCCTCGGTCACCGGCATGACCTCGTGCAGCGCGATGCGGCCGCGGTAGCCCGTGTTGGCGCACGAGCGGCATCCGACCGGCTTCCAGAGCGACTCCGGACGGCCGAGTTCGGCCTCGGGCCAGCGCGCGGCGGCGAGTTCGGAGTCGCTCGGCCGGTACTGCTCCTTGCAGAAGTCGCAGAGCCGCCGGGCCAGGCGCTGGGCCAGCACGCTGTCGACCGAGGATCCGACCAGGAAGGGCTCGATGCCCATCTCGATCAGACGGGTGATGGCACTGGGAGCGTCGTTCGTGTGCAGGGTCGAGAGCACGAGGTGACCGGTCAGTGACGCTTCGACCGCCAACTGGGCCGTGACCCGGTCCCGGATCTCACCGATGAGGACGACGTCGGGGTCCGATCGCAGGATGGCCGGGAGTACGGCCGCGAAGGTCAGGCCGGCCTTGTGGTTGACCTGAACCTGGTTGACGCCCTTGAGGCGGTACTCGACCGGGTCCTCGACGGTGATGATGTTCACCGCCGAACTGCTGATCTCGGTCAGGGTCGCGTACAACGTGGTCGACTTTCCCGAACCGGTCGGGCCGGTCACGAGCACCATGCCGTGCGGCTTGGTGAACGACGCCGAGAACCGGCCATAGTTGTGATCGCTGAACCCGAGCTTCTTCAGCTCGAGGTCGATGCCGCCGGTGTCGAGGACACGAAGGACGATCTTTTCGCCCCATACGGTGGGCAATGTCGCGGTACGGAGATCGACGACCTTGTGGCCGAGCTGCACGGTGATGCGGCCGTTCTGGGGCACCCGGCGCTCGGTGATGTCGACGTTGGACATGATCTTCAGGCGCGAGATCAGCGCCGACTGCACGGCCTTGGGCACGGTGTCGACCTCGTGCAGCACGCCGTCGATGCGGTAGCGGATCCGCAGGTCGTCCTCGGTCGGCTCGATGTGCAGGTCGGAGGCCCGGTTCTGGATGGCCTGGTCGATGAGCGAGTTGACGTAACGCACGATCGGCGCGTCGTCGGCGCCGCCGGAGAGGTTGTTCACTCCGCTGTCGATGTTTTCCTCGCGCAGGCTGTCGGCGACGCCGACGAGGTCGTTGTCCTCGCGCTGCATGCGGTCGATCAGCTTGCGCAGCTCGCTGCGGGCGACGACCACAGGAGTGACGGCCAGGTTCACCGACGCGCGGACGTCGTCGAGCGCGACGACATCGCCGGGGTCACTGAGCGCGACAACCAACTCGTTCTCGGTCATCGCGATGCCCAGCACGCGGTGACGGACGACCAGGGAGAGCGGGATCTTGGCCGCGGCGGCCGCGTCGATCGGTAGCCCGACCAGATCGACGGTCCCGATGCCGTAGACGTCGGCGAGCGCGTCGGTCAGTTCCTGCTCGGTGACGACCCGGTCGTTGATCAGCACGTCGCGGGTCGAGCGACCAGAGCGCTCGACCTCTTCGGCGGCGCTCTGGACGGCATGGGCGTCCGCCCCACGCCGGACGAGGGCGTCGAGGAGCGAGCGCTGGTTCTGGTGCATGACTGGTTACTCCATGTGGTCGGCTTCTAAAGCTTACCTGAATTTCACAGCGCTGAGTAGAGGCGTTTACGCCGGATCGGCGAAACCGACCACGCAGAAGTTCGCGCCCTGAGAATCAGCCAGCCGGGCCCATCGGCCATAGGGGGAGTCGCGCGCGGCGTCGACGACCCGGCCACCGAGCCGGGCGGTCCGCTCGGCGACATCGTCGGTGTCCGCGACCGCGAAATAGGGCAGCCAGACCGGATCGGTCGCGGGCGTCTCGAGGATGTCGGCCACGGTGCGGCCGCCGGCACGCAGGTTGCGCAGGAGTGGCGCCACGGGCGCATCGGCCGACGCATCCAGCGGCAGGATCGCGGTGTAGAAATCAGCCGCCGCGTCGACCTCGGGCGTGCGCAGCTCGGTGAACAGCCGGGCGCCGGGCTCGCGGTCCAGTTCGGCGCCGGCGACTCGACCGGGCTGCCAGCCGCCCGCGGTCGCACCGCTGGGATCGCGAAACACGGTGACCGCGCCGTCGCGGCCCTCGGGAATCGGCGCGGTGATCAGATCGCCACCGGCATCGATGACCCGGCGTGCCACCTCGCCGGCGTCCAGGCAGGAGAAGTAGGTGAGCCACCCCGGCGGCGGACCGCCGGCGCGATGTTCGCTGATACCGGCCACGGTGCGTCCGCCCTGCCGGGCGACCAGGTATGCAGCATCGGTGGCGTGGCCGTCGCTGATGTCCCACCCGAACAACGCCGAGTAGAACGAGCGAGCTCGCCCGCGGTCGGTGGCGACGAGATCCATCCAGCACGGGGCACCGGGCGGGTAGTGGTCGACCTCCGGCATCAGCCGGTGATGTACTGCTCGAGTTGTCGCCGGTCCTGCTCGAGCTGGCGGGTCCGGCTCAGCACGACGTCGCCGATCGTCACGATGCCGACCAGGCGCCCGGCGTCGAGGACGGGCAGGTGCCGCACTCGTTTCTCGGTCATGGCCGCGGCCACCTCATCGACGGCGTCGGTCGGCGCGCAGGCGATCACCGAGGTGGTCATGATGTCGGCGACACTCGCCTCGAGCACCGTCGAGCCTTGGTCGTCGAGCCGTCGGACGATGTCGCGCTCGGAGACGATGCCGACGACGACCGCACCGCGCCTGATCACGACCGCGCCGATGTTGCGGGCGGCCAGCTGACGCAGCAGGTCGACCACACTCGCGTCGGGCTCCATCGTGACCACGTCACTGCCCTTGAACTTGAGGATGTCGGAGATCAACATTGAGACTCCTTTCCTTGATGGTCACGGTAGTCAGTCAAGGCGCGGTCGGGAAGAGCCGGTCTTCCCGGTCAGCTCGTCGAAGGTGCGCCGCAGCCACTCGCCGTACTCGGGCTTGAGGTAGGCGCGGCCCTGGTAGGCCCGCAGGTAGCGCGCGTGTAGCTCCGGATCGACGCCCTGCAGCCAGGCGAGATAGTGCTCGCGGGTCCCGGGTCGCAGGTGCAGAGGCAGCGTGCCGAGGATGCGCCCGCCCGATGCCTGGACGGCGTCGACCACCTCGCGCAGCTGCTCGCGCCGGTCGCTGATGCCCGGCAGGATCGGTGCGATCAGCGCTCCGGTGCGGATGCCCGCCTCAGCGAGGCGGCGCATGGCCTCGACCCGCCGGCGCGGATTGGGCGTCCCGGGCTCGGTGGCCCGCCAGACCCGCTCGTCCAGGGTGCCGATCGAGAAGTTGACGGTGACGTCGGTCTTGGCCGCCGCCTCGACCAGCAGGTCGAGGTCGCGCAGCACCAGCGCCGACTTGGTCAGGATCGAGAACGGATTGCCGCGCTCGGTCAGGGCCTCGACGACTCCGCGCGTGAGCTTGTACTTGCCCTCGCAGCGCTGGTACGGATCGGTGTTCGTGCCCATGGCGACCGACTCGCCGGCCCACTTCGGGTCGGCCAGCTCGGCCCGGACCCGTTCGACGGCGTTGATCTTGACGACGATCTTGCGGTCGAAGTCCTCACCGAGGTTGAGGCCGAGGTACTCGTGGGTCGGCCGAGCAAAGCAGTTGTGGCTGACGACGCCGTTCGCGACGAAGTCACCCGTGCTCGTCGTGATGTCGAACATGGGCAGGTCCAGGCCCAACGGCTCGATCGACGCGACGTCGAGTGGTGCATCCGACGTGACGGCGACGTCGTCGATCACGCGTTTGCGAGTCGTGACGACGTCGGTCGAGATGACGAAGCGCAGACGCTCCCGGAGCCCGCCCAGGAGCCGCACCGCACGCAGGCCGTTCGCGCGGGGTGGCTCGACCCGGTAGCCGAACCCGAAGTCATCGAGTGACGACGCGATGACGCCGAGGATCTGGGGGTCCGAGTTCGAGACTCGCAGGACGCCGTCCGAGCAGCTACCTTCGGCATCGAAGATTCCCGCGAGATAGCCCAGCCGCCACTGGGATGTCGGCGCTGAAGGCCAGGCGATCAGATCGTGGATGGCCGTGATCGACGACGCGGCCGACGTGCGGATCGCCATCGTCTCGCGTCGGTTGTCGCCAGCGGGTGCAGAACAGAAGAGGGTCGTCGCGATGCCGGCCTGCTCGAGGAAGTCGCGGCTTCTGGCCAACGGCTCGGCGTCGGCCGAGGCCAACCGAAATCGATGAACGGTTCCGTGGGAGCAGTCGGTCCGGTCGTAGGGGTGGGTCGCCCGGTATGCGTCGCCGCGGATCATTGCGCACAGGTAGCCCCGCCGGTATTCGTCATCGAGTTTGGGTGGTTCGGGCAGCTGACCAACCCCCAGGAGCGAGTCGCCGGTGGTCAGGTGGGCGCGCTGCCGCAATCCGTGCGCGTTGTCGGCGACGTGCTTCCAGCCTCGTCCGGTCAAGAAGCGATGATCGCCGCTCGCGATGATCTCGGTGCCGTCCAGCAGGGTGACTCGATATCCGGGTTTGGTCGTCGACCAGTGCGCCAGGACACTGGAGGGGACGAATCGGCGGTCGCGGCCGCGTCGCTCGGTGCCGTAGACCAGATCTCCGACCTGCACGGCGGCCAACGGCTTGACGCGTCCATCCGCCATGAGGATCGGTGTCTCGCCGACCAGGCAGTACGTGCACCCGTGGCTGCAGCCGCGATAGACGTTGATCGTCCAGCGGAAGTTCATCCGCGAGGCGGCAGGCACCGGGTTGAGGATCTTCTTGGCGGTGACATGCAGGAACTCGAGCCCCGACATCTTCCCGGTTCCGCGTTCTGGCCCGGTGAGCCCGTCGACCCCGAACAGCGCCGACTGCCCATCCCGCTCTTCATCGGCCAGGTGCCACCGCAGCCCCGCTGATTTCGGCGACTTTGCCGTCGATAGCGCGGGGAACTCTCCAAAATCGGCGCTCAACGGAAGTTCCTCGCCGTGGAGCGCAGGCCCAGCGGCAGTCGATCGATCCGCTCGGCCAGGATGTTGATCACGCCGTCGGCTCGTTCGAGCATCCCGCGGATCACCAGTCCACCCGACTCGCGAGCCACTCGACGATTGCGCGACCACACCTGGGTGTCGCAGATGACGTTCACCATGCCCGTCTCGTCCTCGAGGTTGATGAACGTCGACTCCGGCCGCGGTCGCCGGGCGCTGGCGATGTGTCACGATGCCGCCGACGGTGACCCGGGTGCGGTTCTCGAGCTCGCGCAAGCCAAGCGCGGTGGTCACGCCGAGCGCGTCGAGGCGATCGCGGATCAGTGCGGTCGGGTAGACGTCGCGGGTCACGCCGGTCGCCCAGAGATCGGCCATCAACTGTTCGGGCTCGTCCATCTCGCGGCAGCGCCGGCGTGCCGGCGGCCGGGTGCGACCGCCAGCTGCCCCGGACGACTGGTCGCCGCGACCGACGCCCCCCACAGCGCATCGCGCCGCCCGAGGCCGAAGCAGTCGAACGCACCCGCGGTGGCCAGCGCCTCGACCTGGTCGGCGCTGAGAGCCCGACTCGGTGCGACAGGTCGGTCATCGACGTCGAAGCGACCGCGCTCGCGCACGCGCGACGATGCGCTCGGCCAGGTCGGCGCCGATCGTGCGCACGCTGGACAGCCCCATCCGCACGGCCGGCTGCTGCGGTCCGGGGCCGGCATAGGTGCTCTCGGTCGTTGGCTTCGAGGATCGCGCCGGCGCTCGAGATGTTGACGTCGGGGCCGAGGGTCGACGACGCCATGGCGCTTGGCGTCGTGCACCAGCGACTGCGGTGAATAGAAGCCCATCGGCTGGGCGTTGAGCAGCGACGCGCAGAACGCGGCCGGGTGATAGAGCTTGAGCCAGCTCGAGGCGTAGACCAGGAACGCGAAACTGATCGAGTGGCTCTCGGCGAAGCCGAACGACGCGAACGCCTTGATCTTCTCGACGATGTCGTCGGCGGTCGTGCCGGTGATGCCGTTGGCGGCCATGCCGTCGTAGAGCCGCTTGCGCATCACTTCGATCTTGTCGGCCGATCGCTTCGAGCCCAGCGCCCGCCGAAGTTGATCGGCCTCGGACGGGGAGAAGTTCGCGGCGTGCACGGCCAACTGCATCAGCTGCTCCTGGAACAGCGGGATGCCCAGCGTCCGTTCGAGCACCGGCTTCAGCGACGGGTGCGGGTAGGTGATCTTCTCGCGCCCGTGCCGGCGACGGATGTAGGGATGCACCGAGTTGCCCTGGATCGGTCCGGGCCGGATCAGCGCGACCTCGATCACCAGGTCGTAGAACTTGCGGGGACGCAGCCGGGGCAGCGTGGCCATCTGGGCCCGTGACTCGACCTGGAAGACGCCGACCGAATCGGCCCGGCCCAGCATGTCGTAGACGAGTGGATCTTCGCTTGGGCAGCTTGTGCAGTTCGAGGTGCTCGCCGAAGTGATCTTCGATCAGCTCGAAGCAGTAGTGCAGCGCCGACAGCATGCCCAGGCCGAGCAGGTCGAACTTGACCAGGCCGATGGACGCGCAGTCGTCCTTGTCCCACTGCAGGACGGTGCGGTTCGGCATCCGGCCCCACTCGACCGGGCAGACCTCGACGATCGGCCGGTCGCAGATCACCATGCCGCCGGAGTGGATGCCCAGGTGCCGGGGCGAGTTCTGCAGCTCGGCGCTGAGTTCGAGCACCTCGTGGGGGATCGGCGTCGAGCGCTTCACATCGGCGCTCCAGTAGTAGCCCTGCTCGATCTCCTTGCTCCAGGCGTCCTGCTGGCCCGGGGAGTAGCCCAGCGCCTTGGCGACGTCGCGGACGGCCGACTTGGGCCGGTAGCTGATGACGTTCGCGACCTGGGCGGCGTTGTCGCGCCCGTAGCGCTCGTAGACGTGCTGGATCGCCTCTTCGCGACGGTCGGACTCGATGTCGACGTCGATGTCAGGCGGTTCGGCGCGTTCGGGGGCGAGGAACCGCTCGAACATCAACTCGTAGCCGACGGCGTCGACCGCGGTGATGCCGATGGCGTAACAGACCGCCGAGTTGGCCGCCGAGCCCCGGCCCTGGGCCAGGATGCCGCGCTGCTGGCAGAACTGCATGATGTCCCAGACGACCAGGAAATAGCCGGGAAAACCGAGCTGCTCGATGATGTCGAGCTCGTGGTCGATGACCTCGTACGGATGTTCGTTGGCGGCCCGAGGCCCGTACCGGTCGCGGGCACCGTCGTAGCTGAGTTGGCGCAGGAAGCTCATCTCGTCATGCCCGGACGGCACCGGGAACGGGGGCAGCGAGGGCGCGACGAGGTGCAGGTCGAAGGACAGCTCATCGCCCAGCGCGGCAGCCGTCGCAACCACGCCGGGCCAGCGGGCGAACCGCTCGGCCAGCTCGTCGCCGTCGCGCAGATGGGCGTCGGACCAGGACGGCAGCCAGCCGTCGATCTCGTCCAGGCTGCTGCGGGCCCGGACGGCAGCGAGCGCGGTGGCCAGCGGCCGGCGGGGCGGTGCGTGGTAGTGGGCGCCCGTTGTCGCGACCACTCGCAGGCCCGCTTCGTCGGCCAGGCGCACCAGGGCGTCATAGCGTTCGTCGGCGAGGGGGTCACGCGAATACGTCAGCTCGACGACGACGTTGTCGCGTCCGAACCGGTCGACCAACTCAGCCAGCGCGCGGCGGGCCGGATCGAGGGCGAACGTGCCGTAGCCGCCCGACTCGAGGGCGTCGCGCACCGGGCCTTTGCGGCAGCCGGTGAGCACCAGCCAGTCGTTGCCGGAAAGTTCGGTCAGCTCGTTCAGGTCGTAGACGGGCCGGCCCTTGCTGCCGCCGCGCCGCTGGCCGGCGCTGATCCCGCGGCACAGGCTGGCGTACCCGCGCGGTGATCGGGCCAGGACGAGCAGGTGCCGCCCGGCCGGATCGGGGATGGCCGAGCGAGCGCCCACGAGCCGTTCGGCCTGGGTGGCCGGGATCTCGACGTCGAGAGACAGCTCGGCACCGAACATCGTCGCCAGCCCGTATGACTCGGCCGCCTCGGCGAAGCGCACGACGCCGTAGACGCCGTCGTGGTCGGTGATCGCGAGCGCCCTCAGGCCCAGGCGGGCGGCCTCCTCGGCCAGTCTCCTCGGGCGAACTGGCGCCGTCCAGGAAGCTGAAGGAGGAATGGGCGTGCAGCTCGGCGTACGGCGTGGTGCTGCGGGCCGGCTGGATCGGCGCCGGTTGATAGGCCTCGCGCTTGCGCGACCAGGCCGGGGAGTCGCCGCCGTCACCTGCCTGGCCGAGGCGAAACGACGGCGGTGGCGCCACCGGCCGTCCCGACAGCCGGCGCTCGAGTTCGCGCCACGGCACTGGCGGATTCCCGAAGCCCATCCCGCCATTGTTCGAACACGCGTTCGACTTGTCAAGCGGTCGGCGATTTCCAGCCGGTCAACCAGTCCTCAACAGCAGCCGGTCACGTAGCCGAACTCGTCGACGATGATCTCGACGGTGCCGCCCGAGCCGTTGTAGATGTCGATGTCGCCGTCGCTGCCGGCCGGAACGAAGCTCAGTCCCGCGATCGTGTCCCCCGGCCCGAAGTTCAGACTCGACGTGTTCGGACGGGCGCTACCGTCGGCCCACGCGGTCAGGAAGCCGGAACCCGTGGGGGAAGTGACCGTCAGGTTCACCACCCCGGCCGACAGTGGGGCGACGTTGTTCAGTGAGACCGCGACCGACGAGTTCGGAGCCACCGCGGTCGTCATGCGCGTGTCGAGCAGCCGGGTCGGATCGACCAGTCCGAACTGGTTCTGCGCGTTGGGCGAACCCGCGCTGAAGTAACCCGACACATCGGCGATCAACTCGACGGGCTGTGACGAGCCGTTGTAGATCTTCACGCCACCTCCGCTGCCCATCGGTACGACGGCCAGATTGGCGATGGTCTGACCGACGGCCAGGTTCAGGTTGGACGTCGCCGGACGGGTGGCGTCGTCGGCCCACGCCGTGATGAAGCCGGTCGCGGTCGGGTTGACGGCGGCCAGGTTGAGAACCGCCGCTGCGTAGCCGAAGCCGTTGTTCACCGCCGGAACGCCGCCGTGACCGGCGACGGCCAGGTCGAGGGTGGCACCGGGCGCGAGCGCCGTGGCCGGTGCGCCGATCCCGGTGCGGGTGTCGAGCAGCCGCGCGGGCGACAGGGCGCCGAACGCTCCGCGACCGTCACCGCCGAGGTCGTCGACGTAGCCGTTGAGATCGGCGATGAGCTGGACCGAACCGGGTGAGCCGTTGTAGAGGTCGACGACGCCACCGGTGCCGGGCGAGACCATCACCGTGTTGGCGATCGTCTGGGCCGTGGCGAAGTTCAGCGACGACGCGACCGGACGGGTGCTGCCTGCCGGCCATGACGTGATGAAGCCGCCGCTCGTCGCTCCGGTCACCGTCAGATGCAGCGACACGGCCGTCACTCCCGAAGCGGGGACGCCGCCGACGCCCAGGACCTGCAAGGCGACCGTGCCGCCCGAGGCCACGCTGGCCATCGGTGCCCCGACCCCGGCTCGCGTGTCGAGAATGCGGGTCGGGGCGCTCTCGTGGAACTGGCCGCCGACCGGAACGGTCACGGCCTCGGCCCGAGGGGCAGCCGCCAGTCCCAAGACCAGCATCATGGATACCGCCGCGGCCACCCGCCGGCGTACTGCTCCGGTGTCGATCATCACGAACTCCGCCCGTCGAAGGGAATGCACCGACGAGGAGGCGCGGGCGTCGACGGTGATACGACGTCAATCCAGGTTGACAGAACCCTGATCGTCAACCTAGATTGACGACATGAGCGATGGAGTTCAGCTGGCCCAGCAGGCGGCGTCCAGTGATCCGGCCATCGGACTGCGGGCGATCGGTGCTCTGCGCGAACTGGCCGAACGCCTTGAAATCCTGCAGGTCGCCAGCGCCCGCGAGCAGGGCTGGTCGTGGCAGGAGATCGCCGACTGCATCGGTGTCAGCAAGCAGGCCGTCCACAAGAAGCACGGAAGCCCGCGCCGGATCCTCGGGAGGTCATGATGTTCGAACGGTTCACTCCCGACGCGCGGGAGGTCGTCATCGGCGCGCAGAACTCCGCCCGGGGACTGCGCAGCCCGCAGATCGGGTCCGAGCACCTGCTGATCTCGATGCTCGAACAACCAGGGAGTGCGCAGCAACTACTCGCCGGGCGCGGCCTGACCGCCGCCGGAGTCGAACAACGACTGGCGGGCCCGGACACCGCACTCGACCCCGAGGCGCTGGCCACCCTGGGCATCGACCTCGAGCAGGTACGGCGCGCCGCCGAGGAGCAGTTCGGCCCCGGCGCGCTGCGGCGCAAAGCGAAGGCGATGCCACGAGGGCACATCCCGTTCAGCGTCGGCGCGAAGAAGGTTCTCGAACTGTCCCTGCGTGCGGCGGTCCGCCTCGACTCGGCCTCGATCACCTCGGTTCACCTGCTCATCGGGCTGCTCGACCAGGACGGCCGTGGCCGCCAGTTGATCAGCGAATCGGGGGTCGACCTGGACGCGCTGCGAGTCGAGGCGGAGCGTGCGGCGGGCGATCAAGCAGCCTGAGACGGCGGCCTGATCACCAGATCTCGATCGATCGTTCGAAGATCCCGGCCAGGTCGTCGCCGGTGACCGGCACGGGTGCGGTCGCGAGCAACCGCTGCTGTTTCAGCGATCCTTCGACCAGGTCGCCGACGTCGGATGCGCCGAAGCCGACCGCGCCGATCCCGTTCGGAATGCCGACGTCACGCATGATCGCGGCGAGTACCGCGGGCAGGAACTCGCGAAGATCATCCGGACGATCGGCGTCCGGCGCCAGCAGCGACGCGGCGCGGATGTGCCGTTCGGGCGACGCGGCGAAGGTGAACCGGAACGCCTCCGGTGCCGTGAGCGAGACCGACATGCCGTGCGGCACGAGCGGCTCGTCGCCGGGATAGTCCAGCGGGTGGAAGTCGCTGACCCGACCGGCGATCGGGTAGGCGTTGGCGTGCGGGATGTGGACGCCCGCGTTGCCGAAGCCGAGGCCGGCGAACGTCGCGGCCATCGCCATCGATCCGCGGGCGACGCGGTCGTCCCCGTCGCGGACCGCGGCCCGAAAAGCCCCGGCCATCAACGTCAACGCCTTCTCGGCCCACATGTCACCGATGGGATTCGCGCCGCAGTACGGCACGCGCTGCTCGGGGGTCTTGTGCTCGTAGGACGAGTACGGCCGCGCCGTGTAGCTCTCGAGCGCATGGCACAAGATGTCGAGCCCGCTCGCCGCCGTCACCCCGGCGGGCTGCGTCATGGTCAACTCGGGATCGACGACCGCCAGCGTCGGACGCAGCCGCGGGTGGCTGATGCCGGTCTTGACCTTCAGCGACAGCACGTCCAGCACGCAGATGGTCGTCGACTCCGCCCCGGTGCCGGTCGTGGTCGGGACGGCGACCAATGGAGCCAGCGGGCGGGACGGAGCCCGGCCACCGCCGACCGGCGCGTTGACGTAGTCGATCAAGTCACCCGGGTTGGTCGTCATCAGATCGACCGCCTTGGCGGTGTCGATGCTCGAGCCGCCGCCGACCGCGACGAACGCGTCCCAGGGTCCGTGCTCGCGGGCCCAGCCGATCGCGTGCTCGAGGCTGGCGTCGGTGGGTTCGACGTGCACCTCGTCGAACACCTCGGCCGCGACCCCGAATCCCCTGATCTGTTCGGCGATTCGCTGCGGGACCCCGGTGGCGGCCAGGCCGGCGTCGGTCACGACGAGCACCCGCGACGCGCCCAGTTGTGCCAGGTCGAACCCGATCTCGGCCGAGGCGCCGTCCCCGAACTTCAGTTGCGGCGCACCGTAGGTGAAGACGCTCTCGGCAATTGCGGGAACGGGCAGCGTCATGATCGTCGGCGACTCCGCTCGCGCCGGAGGCGTCGTCGGACAGGTACGTGCCGTGCCCCTCGCGCACGAGGTCGCCGTCGAACAGCAGTACCTCGTTGACCGAGATTGCCCAGATGGTTGCGGTAGTTGATCACGATGACGTCGACGCCTGCGTAGACCCCACGACCTCGAAGTGCAGATCGGGAACGCGGCTGAGTGCCAGGCTCCAGTACTCCCGCAGCGCCGGCTTGCCGCGGATCATCCCGCCGCTGCCCGGGACGACCTGCGCGGCGATCGGCGAGGTGAACACGACGTCGTCGGTGAAGTGTTCGAGCAGCGCCTCGAGGTCGTGCGCGTTCCAGTCGCGCTTCCAGCGTTCGGCGAACTCCGTCGCGGTGACGTGATCCATCTTCGCAGGATGCCAGATGAGGCCGCCGAGTTATCGGACTACGTCGGCGGCCGGCTGCACCGAGACGCCGGGTGCCGAGCACACGTGAGCGTGGATCTCCTTGGTCAGGTTCGCGATCATCTGGGTCAGTTCGGTGTTGTTCTTGCAGTTCCAGCTCGTTGGCGACGAAGTCGTGGTCGGCCTTCTTCTGCTGGAAGTCGGCCTGGCGATTCTGGCCGATCATGACGAACGTCGACAGGAAGATCGCCTCGAGGGACACGACGAGGGTGAGGGTCGGCCACGGGCTCTTCTCCACGAACAGCATCCAGATGGCGAACACCAGCGATGTGCACGTAGACGAACGCCATCGAGCCGGCGAACTTGGTGATGCCGTCGGCGATGCGGACCTGGACGTCCGACGAGCGGCGTTCGGCCTCCTCGACGACACTCGGGTGGTGGACGGGCGGGGCGGCGGCAGTTGTCATGCCGACATCGCACCACCGCCGGGCTGAGAGGCGGCCCCGGACACGCCTGGGTTCACCGCGTAGGTTGGCGTTCGTGGCTGACGTGACGCGGGCGAACCGCACCAGGACGAGCGACAAGCCGGGGCCGACGATCTTCGTCCTCTTCGGCGCGACCGGTGATCTGGCCAAGCGAATGGTCATCCCGGCCTTCTACCGGCTGGCCATCGAGGGCCTGCTGCCCAAGGACTGGATCCTGGTCGGCAACGGTCGGGGCGACGTCGCGCATGAGGACTTCCGCAAGCACGTCCACGACGTGCTGACCGAGTTCGGGCCGAAGCCGTCCGACGGGCCGTGGGACTCGTTCTCAGAGCGGCTGTGGTTCGCCGGCGGTGGGTTCAACACCGACGACCCGGGCAGCCTGCTCGACGTGCTGGCGAAGGCCCGGGTCAGGATCAAGAACGCCCAGCTCGTGCACTACTTCGCCGTGCCGCCGGTCGCGTTCACCGAGTTGACCAAGGCGCTCGGCGAGCACGGTCTGGCCGAGGGTGCGCGTGTCGTCTACGAGAAGCCGTTCGGCACGTCGCCGGAGAAGTTCCGCGCCCTCGATCGCGTCGTCCACTCGGTGCTGAAAGAAGATCAGGTCTATCGCATCGATCATTTCCTCGGCAAGGAGGCGACGCAGGACCTGCACGTGCTGCGCTTCGCCAACGAGATGTTCGCGGCGATGTGGAACCGCGAGCACATCGAGTCGGTGCAGATCGACGTCCCCGAGCGGCTGGGCATCACCGACCGCGCGGTGTTCTACGACGCCACCGGCGCCGTGCTCGACATGCTCGTCACCCACCTGTTCCAGGTCGCCGCCGAGGTGGCGATGGAACCTCCGGCCAGCCTCGAGGCCGCCGACCTGCAGGCCGCGCGCGAGAAGGTGATCAAGTCGTTCCGCCCGCTCGATCCGGCCGAGGTGGTGCTCGGCCAGTTCGAGGGCTACCGCGACGTGCCCGGGCGTTGCGGCCCGTTCGAGCATGGACACCTTCGTCGCCGCCCGGCTGTGGATCGACAATCCGCGCTGGCGCGGGGTGCCGTTCTATCTGCGGACGGGCAAGCGGCTGGCGATGAACGAGCAGCGGGTGAGCATGGTGCTGCGGACGCCGTCGGCGCCGATCGCCGGCTTGCCGACGCAGGGCAATGTGCTGAGCTTCTCGCTGTCGGGCAACGGCGAGATCGAGTTGTCGCTGCTGGCCAAACGTCCGGGCCCGCAACTGCGTGTCGACCCGGCCACCGCGACGATCCCGCTCAGCGATCTGACCAAAGCCGACCCGTTGCCGCCCTACGTGCGGCTGATCCACGACGTGCTGCTCGGTGACCGGTCGTTGTTCACGCGGCCGGACGGGCTGGCCGCGGTGTGGAAGGTGGCGGATCCGCTGCTGTCGAACCGGCCCCGCATCGCGACCTACGCGCCGGGCTCATGGGGACCGGCCCGGGCGAAGAAGCTTATCGCGCCCGGGCGCTGGCTGCTGGGGCAATAGCGACTAACGTTCTTCGGGAAAACGGCTACTCGGCTGCGCGGGAGCAGGCCGTGCAGGGTGTTGACGCCGTCGCGCATGACCATCGATGGCTCGGCCTTGCCGTCCTCGACCATGCGGCGGGCGCAACCGGCGATCACCGACGAGCTGACGCCGAACTGGCGGGAGAGAGTCGCCGAACGTGGCGGCGCGGTCGCCGGACTTCCAGTTCTTCAGGACCTGCAGGATGTGGTCTTCGAGGTCCATGGTCATAACCTGACGGTAGACCTAATTGCGCGTCGTCGCGTTAGCCGTTCACTCGACGCCGATCATGACTTCGCTGGACTTGATCACCACCGTCACCGGATTTCCGACCGTCAGTTCGAGCTCGTCGACGGCCTCCTTGGTGATGGACGCGGTGATCTGTTGGCCACCGTCGAGATCGACGTGGACGATGCTGGTCACGACACCGTTGTTGATCGAGGCAACGGTGCCGGTGAGCTGATTGCGGGCGGACAGGCGCACGACGACCCCCTTCAGAGGACTTGCTACCGCTTGGACGCGCGATAGCTCTTCTTAGCGGTAAGCGGTCGCCGGGCGCTAGCGTCCGGGCATGGCCGAGCTGCTCGTCGTGCATCACACGCCCTCGCCGTCGATGCAGTCGCTGCTCGAGGCGGTGCTCGCCGGCACCCGGGCCGAGGGCATCGAGGGCGTGACGGTCCGGGTGCGGGCCGGCGCTGGTCGCCGGCGTGGTCGACGTGCTCGAGTGCGACGGCTTCGTGCTCGGCACCCCCGCCAACATCGGCTACATGTCGGGTGCGCTCAAGCACTTCTTCGACCAGATCTACTACCCGACGCTGATGGCGAAGCCGGGCGCGCCGTACGGCCTCTACGTCCAGGGCAACACCGACACGGCGGGCGCGTCGCGGGCGGTTGCCTCGATCGCCAAGGGATGGGCTGGCGGCGAGGTGCACGAGCCGGTGATCGTCATCGGCAGTCCCGGCAAGGCCGAACTGGAGGCGGCCTGGGACCTCGGCGCGACGGTGGCGGCGGCGCTGCTCGGGTGAGTCCAGAGGCTGCGCCACCCTGCGTCGCGACCCTGCGGCGACCCTGCGGCCACTGGTGTGGTCACAGCGACGTTCGAGCATGTTTTACACGCGGCAACACCACGTTCATTTTTGTCTGGTGTTCTGATCGGGTAAGCTGTTGGGCAGCAGCCCACCCGTGGCTGTCGGAAAGCCTGATTACCGGCTTCCGGTCTGTTCAGATCGTCACGACGATCTGGCTGTCCCAGCAGATGAAGATGAGTCGCGGACAGCTGTAGTTGAAGGTAAGGAGCGTCAAATGGATGACGACAACGGTGGCTACGGCCCCTGGAACGACTGAGTACGACTGAGTACGACTAGTTGCGACTAGTTCTCAGTCCACCGGCTCGAGAGCGGGCGTCCGGCGAACAGCCGGGCGCCCGCTTTCGTTTCTCCGCTCCAGCGGGTCAGTCGTAGCGGGCCTCGAGCGTCCAGGCCGGCTGCCCGTCGCGGACGGCGCAGGCCACCAGATAGGCCTGTCCGCGGACGTCCACCAGCTGGAAGCGGGCCCGTAGCCCGCTCGGCGACTCGCCCCACCAGCGTTCGTCCACCGGCCACGGGCCGGCCCAGGAGGCGACCGCGATCGGCCGCTCGCCGATCATCCCGAACCGGGCGGGGGGCAGCGGCACCGAACCGCGTTCGGTGAGCACCACCGGGTGCCCCTGCGCGTCCAGCACCGAGATCGGACGAGGCGGGTCGACCAGCACGGTGGGCGCCGGCGCGGGCAGGCGCCCGGGCCAGGGTTGTTCGGGGGAATGCAGCGCCGAACAATCGTCGCCCCAGGTGACGTAGCGCGTGCGCTGACCCGGATCACGCCCCCCGTCCAGCACCGGGGTGAGCACCGAACCGGGCCCGAGCAACGTCTGCACCCGGGCCAGGGCTCGATGGGCCCGCTCGTCCTCGACGCCGGAGCCGCCCCACAACGCCTGCTGGTGGGCGCCGGTCGGAACAGTCTCGATCGGCACCAGCCGCAGCCGGCTGATGCCGCCGCTCGGTCGTGATCCGGGGCCTCGGCTCAGCCACCCCTCGAGCTGCCAGCGGATGCGGTCGAGGACGTCCACGCTCGACAGCACCCCGGCGTGCCGCCAGCGGCGCACAGTCTCCTCGCCGTTCTCGGTGAGCGCCTGCAGTTCGAGACAGGTGCAGGCCAGCCCGTGGGCGCCCAGCTCGCCGACGAACTCCTCGACCAGGCCGCGCGCCGAGAACGCGACCTGATCGACCCGCTCCAGCGCCGGTTCGAGATCGAGTTCGGCGCTGAACTCGACCGGGGGACGACGGGCGGCGACCGGCCGGTCATCGCGACCGCCGGCCTGACGATGGGCCCACGCGCCGGACGGGCCGAAGCGGGCGAGCACGTCGCGGGCGCTCAGGGCGGCGAACGCGCCGAGCGTGCGCAGTCCGAGTCGCTGCAGCAGGTCGACGAGCGGTGAGTCGAGCGCGGGATCGATCGTGCTGATCGGCAGATCGGCCAGGAATGCGGCCGAGGCGCCGGCGTCGACGATCACCCCGCGCCGGGCGGCCTGCTCGGCGGCGAACGCCCCGTCGGCGACTCCGATCAGCACATCGACGGCCAGGTCGGCCACCGCCCGTGACAGGGCGTGCAGTACTGCCTCCTCACCGCCGAAGTAGCGCAGCGGCCCGTGCATGCCGATGGCGGCGAGACCCGGACGGGTGATCTCGACACCCGGGGCGATCGCTTCGAGAGCGGCGACGACCGGCTCGAACTGGCGGGCCTCGGCGTCCTCGTCGCGAGCCAGCACCACCAGTTCGGGACACCGCGACTGGGCTTCGCGCCGGCGCAGGCCCCGCGCGACCCCGACGGTGCGCGCGGAGTGTGAACAGGCCACGACCCGGTTGGCCGTCATGACCGCGACCGGAAGCTCGGCCGCGTGCTGGGCGACTTCCTGCGCTGAGGCCAGTGCGGCGGTGACGGGCCAGTCAGGGCACCAGACCGCGATGGTGCGCGGCACGTGCCTGCTCGGTGCCGGCCTGTTCGGTGCCGGCCTGATCGGCGCGTCCACCCGGCTCAGCCGGCGGCGAGGCGAAGCTGGGCGGCCGACTGTGCCGTCTCGGGCGTGGCCGATTGCGCGCCGCCGCCCGCGGCCGGCAGCCACAGCTCGGTCGAGCGGGGACGGGCCGCGACGCCGCGACCCTCGACCTCGACGACCATGTGCCGCCGGGTGAGCCGCCCCGAACCGTCCTCGGCGCCGAACCAGCGGACGTCGCGGACGTTGATGCGGGCATCGCAACCGGGCCAGTCGCTGCTGCCGGCCTGGGCGTAGTACGGGACGAGGGTCGACTGCCGGGTCCGGGCCCGCGCGGCCAACCGGCGTACGTCACCGGGAACGATCCGAGCTGGGGGGCGGGCCGCGACGACGTCGACCGCGTCGAGAAGCGCGCCGACGGCGGTCGACCACCCCGTTCCGGTGGAGGGGACCACCGCCAGCCGGGACAGGTCGATGCCGTACTCGGCCGCGGCCTCGGCGCTGATGCGCGGCAACCCGACCAGGGCGCACCACGCGCCCGCGGCCGAACTGGCTCCGAGCAGGGCGAGCAGCAGCGAGATCGAGCCGGCGACGCTGACCGTGCTGCCGCGCCGCAGGCCACCGGGCAGCAGCTCGCGCAGCGCCGGAAGGACGGGCAGCGGGGGAGCGCTGCGCCGGCCCAGGTCGACGACGGTCTGCCCGTCGACTCGCTTGATGGCCACGTCCAGCATGACCTCAGTTTCGAACAGGTGTTCGAGACTGTCAAGTCGTCAGGCAAATCCCCCAGACGCCCTACTGCTCGCTGTAGACGGGCGGGTTCTGGCTCAGGTCGACCGTCCCGAAGTCCTGCGTCTTGTTGCTCGAATCGGTGATCGTCGAGACAGAGTCGTCCGCGAACGACTTGGACTGGTAAGTGTCCTGCCACACGGTCGTTCCCTCGACATCGATCTTGTTCACGTCCGAACCCGACGAGTACTGCAGGCCGCTGAGATCGGTGGGCGCGGTCCACGTGACCGTACCGTCGACGGGCTCACCGGTGTCGTCGCCGTCGCCGAACTCCTGCTGCGGGCAACTGTCGGGCGAGAGCTGCTTGGACTGCGCGCACTTGGTCAGGAACGCCGTCACCGCGTTCTGGACGGCCGTCTTGCCGACCGAGCTGAGGTCGGCGTTGAGCTCGCTGAACCCGTCCGAGCTGTCGTAAGGGCTGAGCGCGTACTTGTCGGCGTTCTTGTCGGTCACCGTGTAGTACTTGTCGGCCGTCCCCCACAACACCGGGCCGGGGAAGACGTACACCTTCGACAGGTTGGCGATCGGCTTGCCGAACAGCGTCACCTGGGGGATGTCGGTCAGGTCGGAGACATCGATCGGGTAGGTCGACTCGGTCAGCTTCCATTTGCCGCCGGACTTGCTGAGGTCGAACGTCTCGTCGGCCGAACGGGAGCCGAACTGGTACGTCGCGTGCACCTCGGACTCGTTGCCCCGGGTCTCGGTCGAGACGATCTTGACGCCGCTGATCTTGGCCTTGGCCTGTTGTTGCTTGAGGATGTCATCGGTCAGGAACGTGGTGCTCGGCGCCGCGGCCCCCTGGGCCAGGGCCCCGCTCGCGTCACCCGAGGCCAGGTCGTCCAGATACTTGGACACCGTCGCGCTGGGCTTGGCGGAGCTGCCACCGGCGATCGCCACGACGGCCACCACGACACCCGCAACCACGACGACGGCGACGATCAGCGCGATGATCAACAGCAACTTGCGCGACTTCTTCGGCGGTGGGCCCCCGGCCATCGGGTAGGCGCCGGGCGCGGGATAGCCGCCCGGCGCGGCGAAGTTGGGATCCGGCGAATAGGCGGGAGTCGTGCCATAGGCCGGTGACTGAGTGCCGAACTGCGGCTGCGGGGTGGTCTGTTGCGGGGTGGTCTGCTGCGGCGTGGTCTGTTGCGGCGTGGTCTGTTGGGGGGCGCCCTGTTGGGCGGCCAGCTGAGCGGCGGATGGCACCCACTGGGCCTGCTGGGCGTCCCACCGCCATTGCCCGGACGGGTCGAGTTGGGGTTGCTCGGGCTGGCCGGAGCCGTACTCGGGCGGGACGGTGCTCATCGATTCTCCTCAGACTCACAGGCGTGCGCATAGCGTAAAGCAGCGCTATATCCGGCAGACCCTGTCATGTCTCATCTCACTTGTCGTATCAGACGCAGGGCGCGAGCGCTCCTGCAGCCAATTCGAGATGATCAAGGTCGAGCGTCGAGAACCTGTTTCGGGGGACCTATCGAGTACGGCGGTTGGCCCGCACCCCGATCTCGGCGAGCGGCACCTCGTGTCCGGCCGCGCAGCGGACGTCGACGTGCAGCGCTTCGCCGCAGTCGAGGTGCGTCATCGTCAGCGGTCCACCGGGCTGATCGGCGAGGTACCGATCGCCCCACTGCAGCAGGGCCATCAGGGCCGGCAGCAGGTCGGTGCCCATCTCGGTGAGGTGGTACTCGTAGCGCGTCCGCTGGCCCGGCTCTTGGTACGGGGAGCGTTCGAGCAACCCGGCATCGGTGAGTTCACGCAACCGCTCGGACGCGACCGCTTCGGTGATCTTCACCCGGCGGGCGAACTCGTCGAAGCGGTGAGCGCCGTAGAACGCCTCGCGCATGATCAACATGGCCGATCGGGTGCCGACGACATCGAGCGCCCGGCGCAACGAGCAGTTCAGCGCCGGCCAGCTGTCGCGGTCCTTGAGTTTGCCTTGCAGCGTGACGGATTCCACGACACCGATGGTAGCGATCTGACTTGCCAATACCAAAGTCAGGTGGCTACCGTCCTGACTATGACAAACCAGAGTCAGCGGCCCAACCTTGCCTTGGCTGTGTTGTGCGGCGCGGCGTTCATGGCCAGTCTCGACGTCTTCATCGTCAACGTCGCCTTCGACGCGATCGGTCACAGCTTCCACGGCGCGGCGCTGTCGGACCTGAGCTGGGTGCTCAACGCGTACGCGATCGTGTACGCGGCATTGCTCGTGCCGCTCGGACGGTTGGCCGATCGATTCAGTCGGCGGACGGGATTCCTCGTCGGCCTGGCGGTCTTCACGCTCGGCAGCGTTGCGTGCGCGGCCAGCACGGGCCTGTGGATGCTCGTCGCGTTCCGGATCCTGCAGGCAGTCGGCGCGGCACTGCTCACTCCGACCAGTCTCGGCCTGGTCGTCGCGTCCGTGCCCGATGCCAAGCGCGTCGTCGCGGTACGCATCTGGGCGGCCACGGGCGCACTCGCGGCGGCCGCCGGCCCGGTGGTGGGTGGGCTGTTGCTCACCTTGTCGTGGCGGTGGGTCTTTCTCGTCAACGCCCCGATCGGCGTGATCGCATTCGTGGGGACGCTGCTCGTGGTGCCGCGCTCGGATCACCGCGAGACCGGACCATGGCCCGACGTCATCGGCGCCGTGTTGCTCGCCGTCGGCATCGGTGCGCTCTCGCTCGGCCTGGTCAAGGGACCGGACTGGGGCTGGTTCGCCGGCCGCGAGCTGGTCGTCTTCGCGGTCACACTCCTCACCGTCGGAGCGTTCGTGTTCCGGACCGGGCGTCATCACTCGCCGGTCATCGAGCCGGCACTGCTGCGGGTGCGCTCGTTCACGACCGCCAACGTCTCGGCGCTCGCCTTCTCGGTCTCGTTCGCCGGGCTGCTGCTCGAGAACATCCTGTGGATGCAGAACGTCTGGGGCTACTCGGCGCTACGCACCGGGCTGGCTATCTCGCCCGGTCCGCTGATGGTGCCGATCTTCGCGTTGGTGGCGCAGCGGATGTCCAAGCGGGTGAGCGCCGACAAGTTGATCGCCTTGGGGTGCGCGCTGTGTGCCGTCGGCGCGGTCGCCGTGCTGGCCTCGGTCGGGTCGACGCCGCGGTACTTCGCCGAGATCTTCCCGGGCTGGCTGATCGGTGGCATCGGTGTCGGCTTCGCCCTTCCGACGTTGTTGTCCAGCGCGACCCTCGACCTGCCGGCCGCGCGGGCCGCCACCGGCAGCGCGGTGATCAACATGAGTCGGCAGGTCGGGTTCGCGCTCGGCGTCAGCCTGCTGGTCGCGGTCGTGGGACATCCGCTGACCTACGCCGCGGCCCACACGTCGTTCGTCCACGGTTGGTGGACGTGGGCAGCCGTCGATGTCGGTGCCGCTGCCTTGGCGCTGGGCACGGCGCGGGTGCGCCCCAGCCGGCGCGCCGAGCCGGTCGTCATCGCCACTGACGTTGCCGTGGACGCCGCCGCCTAGCCCTCGCTGCGACCCGATTTGGTCACCGAATCGAGCAACACCGTGGGCAAGGCGAAAGAAACTGAGATCGAGCCCAACGAAGGTCTGGGCGCGGCTGGAACGCCAAGCGATCGAAACGCAGCGCGCGGTGAGCCGACGCGGTGGACGACCGGCTGGTGAGCCGAACGAAGGTCTGGGCGCGGCTGGAACGCCAAGCGATCGAAACGCAGCGCGTTCCGATCGCTCTATTCGGCCAGCTCGACATCCAGGTCGGCATCGGGCGAATGAACCTTGTCCGGATGCAGGAAGACGAATCGCTTGTAGGACCAGAATCGGAAGATCGTTCCCAATCCGATCGTGCCGAGGTTGACCAGATTCATGATGAGCAGGTGGTGCTTGAAGTGCAGCGGGTACTCGAAGATGCCGATGACGCCCAGGCTCAGCAACAGCACGAACACGTTGATGCCGAAGAAGATCGAGGTCTCGCGGCCGATCCCACTGCGGGCGCGGTGCGAGAACGAGAAATAGCGGTTGCCGATGTAGGTGATCACGGTGGCGACCACGGTCGAGATCGACTTCGCGATGATCTGGCCGTCGCTGAAGAACAGATTGAACAGGCTGATGTCGACGGTGAACCCGACCGCGCCGACGGCACCGAACGCGACGATCTCCTTGATGAGGATCCGACTCGTGTTGCGCAGGTGCGCGATGAGGCCCGCGGGCCGGTCGGTTGTCGTCATGGCACCCAACAGCCTAACGGCCCGACCCGCTCGCGCGGGGATTTGCGCCCAGTAGGCTCTCAGTTGTGGACGCCCGCACCGGACTGCCCGTGGTCGGCATGGTCGGGGCAGGTCAGCTCGCCCGGATGACGCATCAGGCCGGCATCCCGCTCGGCCAGTCGCTGCGCATCCTCGCCGACTCGGCCGACGACGGCGCCGCGCTCGTTGCCGCCGATGTCGTGGTCGGCGACTACCGCTCACTCGAGGACCTGCGGCGCTTCGCCCGGACGTGTGACGTCGTGACCTTCGACCACGAGCACGTCCCCAACGAGCATCTGCGCGCGCTCGCGGCCGACGGCGTCAACGTGGCGCCCGGACCGGACGCGCTGCGCTTCGCCCAGGACAAGTCGACGATGCGCGCGCGGCTGACCGAACTCGGGCTCGCGTCGCCGCGCTGGGCGGTCGTCGACGATCTCGAGTCGCTGGCCGCCTTCGGGGCCGAGGTCGGCTGGCCGCTGGTGCTCAAGGCGTCCAGCGGCGGCTACGACGGCAAGGGTGTGTGGTCGCTGGACTCGATCGAGGCGGCCGGCCCGGTGGTGGCCGACCTGCAGTCTCGCGGCATCGCGGTGCTCGCCGAGGAGCGCGTCGCCGATCCGGCGCGAGCTGGCCGCCCTCGTCGCCCGCTCGCCGTTCGGGCAGGGCGCGGCGTGGCCGATCGTCGAGACCGTCCAGCGCGACGGCATCTGCGTCGAGGTCGTCGCTCCCGCTTCCGGGCTGGACGACGAGCTGGCCGATCGGGCCGAGGAGCTGGCCCTGCGGATCGCGTCGGAACTCGGCGTCGTCGGTGTGCTCGCGGTCGAGCTCTTCGAGACCACCGACGGCCGGCTGCTGGTCAACGAGCTCGCCATGCGTCCGCACAACTCGGGCCACTGGACGATCGAAGGGTCGTGCACGTCGCAGTTCGAACAGCACTTGCGGGCGGTGCTCGACTATCCGCTCGGTTCGACCACGCCCACCGCGCCGGTGACGGTGATGGTCAACCTGCTCGGCGGCCCGGACGACGTGGAGCCGGCCGCCATCGACGAGCGCATGCACCACTTCATGGCCCGCTGGCCCGACGTGAAGGTGCACCTGTACGGAAAGGGTTGGCGTCCCGGTCGCAAGGTCGGCCACGTGACCGCCCTGGGCATCGGATCTCGACGAAGTACGGTCGCGGGCTCGAGCGGCCGGCGACTACCTGATGAACGGGGACAAGGCATGAGCGTCGGCGTGATCATGGGCAGCGACTCGGACTGGACGGTCATGAGCGCGGCCGCCGAGGCGCTGCGCCGAGTTCGACGTCGAGCACGAGGTCCGCGTCGTGTCGGCGCACCGAACCCCACTCGGCATGGCCGACTACGCGCAGCAGGCGGCGGCCCGCGGCCTGAAGGTGATCATCGCCGGGGCCGGGGGAGCGGCGCACCTGCCGGGCATGGTCGCCGCGCTGACCCCGCTGCCGGTGATCGGCGTGCCGGTGCCGTTGAAGTACCTCGACGGAATGGACTCGCTGCTCTCGATCGTCCAGATGCCCGCCGGCGTCCCGGTGGCGACGGTGTCGATCGGCGGTGCGCGCAATGCCGGTCTGCTCGCCGTCCGCATCCTGGCCGCGGCCGACGCCGTCGTTGGCCGAACGGATGAGTCAGTTCCAGGCCGAGCTGGCTGAGAGCGCCGGGGCCAAGGACGCCGCCCTCGCCGAGCGCGTCCGTACGCTCGCTGAGTGACCCGCCTGCTGCCGCGACGCAGAGGTGCGCGCCTGGTCGTCCTGGCCGTAGTCGTCGCCGTCGGTCGCGGTGGTCATCGCCGCCGTCGTCGCGAGTGGCGCGCCGAAGATCACGCACCCGGGCGCAGTTCGTCACGGGAACGCCGGAAGGCGGCACGCCCGTCCAACTCGACACCACGCTGTACCTGCCGGCGAAGACGCCGGCGCCGGCGATCCTGCTCGCCCACGGTTTCGGCGGCTCGAAGTCCGATCTGGACGGCGAGGCGAAGTCGCTCGCACGCGGCCGGCTACGTGGTGCTGGCGTACTCGGCGCGCGGCTTCGGCCGATCGGGCGGCTTGATCCACTTGGACGCGCCGGACTACGAGGTGGCCGACGCCCAGAAGCTGATCAGCTATCTCGCGACGCTGCCGCAGGTCGAACTGGACGGCCCGGGCGACCCGCGCGTCGGAGTTGCCGGCTCGTCCTACGGCGGCGGGCTGGCCCTGATGCTCGCCGGGGCCGACCGGCGGGTCGATGCGGTCGGGGCGGACATCGCGTGGAACGACCTGCAGCAGGCGCTGTTCCCGAACGCGGCCGGTGGCGAGCCGGGCGTCTTCAAGAAGCAGTGGGCGGGCGAGCTGTTCGGCTCGACGATCAAGCCGGGTGAGGGTGCCTGCGGCCGGTTCGCCGCCGACCTGTGCGCCGACTACCAGCGAGCCGCGTCGACCGGGCAGCCGGACGCGGCAGATCCTGTCCCTGCTGGCGGCCTCCAGCCCGAAATCGATCTTGAGCAGGATCACGGCGCCGACGTTGTTGTCGCAGGGCGAGCAGGATTCGCTGTTCCCGCTGGCGCAGGCCGACGCCAATGCCCGCGGGATCGCCGCCAACGGCACCGCGGTGAAGGTGATCTGGCGCGACGGCGGCCATGACGGCGGCACGTCGACCAGCGAGCTGACCAGGGATCTGCGCGCGTGGTTCGACCCGATCCTGAAGAGGAAGCAGACGCCCTCGGCGCGGCTTCGACATCTCGATCCCGTCGGCCGGGCTGTCGGCCGAGAACGGCAAGACGGTCACCGGGACGGTGAAGGTCGCCGGCTATCCGGGCGCCGGGCGGCGCGGCGACGCCGACCCAGTCGCTCGGATTCCTCGGCCCGGCCCAGACGATCCAGCGCACCGGCCGGCGGCTTCCCGGCGGCGATCACCGCGGTGCCCGGGCTCGGCGGCCTGCTCGATGCGGCCAGCTCGGTCGGGCGCCGTCTCGTCGCTGGCCGGGTCCCCGGCCAGGTCGCGCTCTTCGCGTCGTCGCCGCTCGGCGCCCGGACGCTGATCGCCGGGTCGTCGACGGTGCGGTTGACCGTCTCGTCCGTCGACGCCACCGATGCCACCCTGTTCGTCTCGTTGCACGACGTGGCCTCGGACGGCACCGACACGCTGCCGGCCAACCTGGTCTCACCGGTACGGATCACCGGTTTGACCCCGGGCGCGCCGACGACGATCACCGTGGCGCTTCCGGGCATCGTCCGCGAGGTCGCGTCCGGTCACCGCCTGGTGGTCGAAGTGTCGACGACCGACCTGGCCTACGCGCTGCCGGGGGACGCGCGCAGCTACACCGTGGCCCTGGCCGCTCCGGACGTCACCGTCCCCGTCGAGGGCGGCCACATCGTCCGGACGGGTCACCCGCTGGTCTGGTTGCTGGTCGGCATCGGCGTGACACTGCTCGTCGCGCTCGGCGTGGACGGTGACCATGGCTGCGGCGCCGGTCGCGGCGGGCCGTCGATCCGTCGCTGGTCGACGTGCCCGTGGCCGTCGAGGGGCTGGTCAAGGAGTACGGCGACGGCTACCGCGCGGTCGACGGCGTCACATTCCGCGTCGAGCGCGGCCAGGTGGTCGGCCTGCTCGGCCCCAACGGCGCCGGCAAGACCACCGCGCTGCGCGTGCTGATGGGGCTGATCCGACCGACCGAGGGCGACGTGCGGATCTTCGGCGAACTGATCGTGCCGGGCGCGCCGGTGCTGGCCCGAGTCGGCGCCTTCATCGAAGGGCCCGGGCTGCTTCCGCACCTGTCCGGGCGCGACAACCTGCGGCTGTTCTGGGCGGCGACCGGGCGGCCCGAAGCCGATGCCGACTTCGAGACCGCGCTCGAGATCGCCGGTCTCGGCGCATCGGTCGAGCGACGGGTGAAGACCTACAGCCACGGGATGAAGCAGCGTCTGGCGATCGCCCAGGCGATGCTCGGGCTGCCCGAACTGCTCGTGCTCGACGAGCCGACGAACGGGCTGGACCCGCCGCAGATCGCCGAGATGCGCGAGGTGTTGCAGCGCTACGCGGCGACCGGCCGCACGGTTGTGGTGTCGAGCCACCTGCTGGCCGAGGTCGAGCAGACCTGCACGCACGTCGTGGTCATGCACAAGGGGCGCCTGGTCGCGGCCGGCTCGGTCGAACGAGATCGCCGGCACCGGTGGCATGCAGCTCGCCGTCGAGGACGCCGGGCGCGCGGCCGAGGTGCTGGCGGCGGCGGGCATCGCGTCCGAGGCGGTCCCGGCCCGGCGCGCGCTGGAAGACGTGTTCCTCGAGATGGTCGGAGGCGACAACGCATGACTGGTTCGATCCCGGAGCGGTCAGCGGCGACCCGGCGCGGAGTGCACGACCGGCTGATGCAGCTGCCCCCGGTGCACGACACCGGCTTTCGTCCCGGCCGCACCCTGCGACTGCGGGTCGAGTTCGTCCGGCAGCTGCGTCGGCGTCGCACCCAGTTGGCCGGCCTGGTGCTGCTCGTACTGCCGATCTTGATCGCGCTGGCCTTCGAGCTCGGCTCGCCCAGCAACTCGCGAAACGCCTCGGCGCTGGTCGATCTCGCGACCAGTGGGCGCCACCAACTTCGCGCTGTTCGCCGAGTTCGCGTCGGTCGGCTTCCTGCTGGTCGTGATCGTCGCGCTGTTCTGCGGCGACACCGTGGCCAGCGAGGCCAGCTGGTCGTCGCTGCGCTACCTGCTGGCGATCCCGGTGCCGCGCGGCCGGCTGTTGCGCCAGAAGCTGATCGTGGCGCTGACCCTGAGCTTCGGCGCGAACCTGCTGCTGCCTGCGTGGTCCTACCTCGTCGGCGGTGTGTTCTTCGGCTGGGCGCCGGCCCGCTCGCCGCTGGGCGGCACGTTCACGAACGGGGTGGCGCTCGAACGGCTCGCTGGTCGTGATCGTCTACGCCAGCCTGCAGTCGCTCGTCGTCGCGTCCCTGGCCTTCCTGCTCAGCGTGGTGACCGACGCCCCGCTGGGGGCGGTGGGCGGCGCGGTGCTGCTCGTCGTGGTGTCGAACATCCTCGACTCGATCACCGCACTCGACCCGTACCGGCAGTACCTGCCCACCCACTTCCAGTACTCCTGGCTGGACGCGCTGGGCTCGAGCATCAGCTGGGACGACATGATGCGCGGCACCGGGGTCGCGTTGGTCTACTCGGCTGTCTTCTTCGGACTGGCCTGGTGGCGATTCGAGCGCAAGGACATCGTCAGCTGAGCGGTTGTCAGCAATCGGTGCGGCGCTAGGGTCGCAGGCGTGACCTCAGCGACCGAAGAGTTCCGCGCCGCCCGCGATTTCCTGCTCGAGCACCGCGACCGACTACGCCGGCGCCCGAGCCGGGTTCGAGTGGCCCCGACCCGAGCATTTCAACTTCGCGCTCGACTGGTTCGACGCGGTCCTGGCCGCGGAGCATCCCGGACGGTCGGCGCTCAAGATCATCGAGTCGGACGGCCGCGAGGAGGACTACACCTTCGCCGAGATGTCGGCCCGCTCGCTCGCAGGTGGCGGGCTGGCTGCGCTCGCACAGGATCGGGCGGGGAATGCGGATCCTGCTGCTGCTCGGCAACCAGGTCGAGCTGTGGGAGACGCACGCTGGCCGCGATCAAGCTCGGCGCCGTGATCATCCCGGCGACGACCCTGCTGGCCGAGGCCGATCTGCGTGACCGCTTCGACCGGGGCGACGTCACCGCGGTGATCGCGCGCAGTGAGCTGGCGCCACGCTTCGCCGATCTGCACGGGTCGTACACCCGCATCGCCGTCGGTGAGCCGGTCGAGGGCTGGCTGCGCTACAGCGACACCTGAACAGAGCCTCGACTCGTTCAGTCCCGGAGGAGCCGACCAAGGCGTCCGACCCGCTGCTGCTCTACTTCACCTCGGGCACGACGGCCCTGCCCAAGCTCGTCGAGCACACCCAGGCCAGCTACCCGATCGGGCACCTGTCGACGATGTACTGGATCGGCCTGCAGCCCGGCGACGTGCACCTCAACGTGTCGAGTCCCGGCTGGGCCAAGCACGCGTGGTCGTGCGTGTTCGCGCCGTGGATCGCCGGCGCGACGATCTGCATCTTCAACTACGAGCGCTTCGACGCCCAGGCGATGCTCGACGTCGTCTCGCGGCGCCAAGGTGACGACGTTCTGCGCACCGCCGACGGTGTGGCGGATGCTCGTCCAGCAGGACCTCGCGTCGTGGTCGACATCGCTGCGCGAGGTCTGTCGGCGCCGGTGAGCCGCTCAATCCCGAGGTGATCGAGTCGGTCCAACGCCAGTGGGGGCTGACGATCCGCGACGGCTTCGGGCAGACCGAGACGTCACTGCAGGTCGGCAACTCGCCGGGCCAGCCGTTCTGAAGCTCGGCTCGATGGGACGTCCGATGCCCGGCTTCGACATCACCCTGGTCGACCCGATCAGCGGCGAGCCGGCGGCCGAGGGCGAGATCTGCGTCGAGCTCGACACCTGCGTCCGGTCGGCGTCATGACCGGCTATCGCGAGGCCCACGGACCCGACGACGAACGCAACGAGATCGCGTTCGCCGGCGGGCGCTATCACACGGGCGACGTCGCGAGCATCGACGAGGACGGCTACATCACCTACGTCGGTCGCACCGACGACGTGTTCAAGGCCAGCGACTACCGCATCAGCCCGTTCGAGCTCGAGAGCGTGTTGATCGAGCATCCGGCGGTCGCCGAGGCGGCGGTCGTGCCCGCTCCGGACGAGCTGCGGCTGGCGGTGCCCAAGGCCTACGTGGTTCTCGTCGACGGGCAGCGACCCAGTCGCGAGCTGGCCGGCGACATCCTGCGCCATGCGCGCGAGCACCTCTCGCCCTACAAGCGGATCCGCCGGCTGGAGTTCGCCGACCTGCCCAAGACGATCAGCGGCAAGATCCGCCGGGTCGAGCTGCGCGGCGCCGAGCAGGAGTCGGCCGGCGAGCGCCGCGACGGCGAGTACCGCGAAGAGGATTTCAGGGACTGATCTCGTCGATCATGCGGTAGATGCGCTTCTCCGACACCGGGCGGGGCGTGCCGAGCTGCTGGGCGAACAGGCTGACCCGAAGCTCCTGCAGCTGCCAGCCGATGTCGGCGATGTCCGCGCGCCGGCGCCGCGCCTCGGGCAGCGTGTCGCGCAAGGTCTCGTAGGCGGCCTGGACGGTGTGGACGCGTTGCATGAGCGCACGGTCGAGATCGACATCGCGCGGCAGCCGCTCGAGTCGACGACCGATCGCGGTCACGTAGCGCAACAGATCGCGCATCCGACCGGCTCCGGCATCGGTCACGAATCCCTTGTAGAGCAGGGAATCCAGCTGCGTTCGCATGTCGTCGACCGCGTCGGCCAAGGGGGCCGCCGGGCGGGTCGGCAGCTCGGCGCGTACCTGCTGGGCGGCGGTCAGCACTCGCTCGACATCGCTGACGATCGACGCGGTTCGCTCGACGAGCTCGGCGCCGGATCTCGTCGCGCAGCGCCAGGAACTCCTCACGCGTCCAGGGCACGGTCTTGATCGACTCGTCCACCGCGGCGTCGGCGCAATCGTCGACCAGCTCGGCCACCGACCCGTCCGGGCTGGTGCCCAGCAGCAACCTGCGACCGCGTCGACCGACCGGCCGGCGACCGCCCGCTGCGGCGAGGGCAGCGACAGCCGCAGCAGCCGGCGAACCCCCGACGGCATGGCGGCCTGCTGCTCGGCGATCGATGCGAACACCCGCAAGCGCGACCGTCGTCGCCCTGGTCGACGAACGCCGGATAGCCGCGCACGACATGACCGCCGCGTTCCTGCTCGACCAGCTGGGCAATCGCGTCGAGGTCGGGCCAGTCGCGCAGTCCGCTGCGTTCGAGTTCGGGCGCGACCGCGGCCACGGCGTGCTGGACCGGCGCGGCGAGTGTGCGTTGCAGGGCGGCCAGATCTTGGCCGCGCGCCACCACGTCGCCCGCGGCGTCCTCGATCGGCGAAGCCGAGCCGCAGGTGCGCCGGCAGCTTGTCGAGATCGAACTCCTCGCGGCGGACCAGCACTCCGGTGCGGCGGTGCAGCTCGCGTTGCAGCGCGTCCAGCAGCGGTTCGTCGCCCGGCGTCAGCTGCGGCCAGCACCGCGCGGGCGGTGTCGGGCACCGGTACGAAGTTGCGGCGCAACGCCTTGGGCAGCGAGCGGATCAGCGCGATGACCAACTCCTCGCGCAGGGCCGGCACCTGCCAGCTGAAGTCGGCACCGCCGAGGCGGGCCAGCACGTCGAGCGGGACGTGGACGGTCACCCCGTCGTCCGAGCTGCCCGGGTCGAAGCGGTAGGTCAGGGGCAGCTCGAGTCCGTCCAGCTCCCACGTCTGTTGATCTTGCCGCTCGACTTGTTCGAGGGCCTCCGGTCGCACGACGTCGGCTCGCGACAGGGTGAGCAGGTCCGGATGCTCGCGACGGGCCTGCTTCCACCACGAGTCGAAGTGCCGCGCCGACACGACCTCGGGCGGGATGCGCGCGTCGTAGAACGCGAACAGCTCGTCATCGCCGACCAGCAGGTCGCGCCGCCGTCCGCGTTCCTCCAGCGCGTCGATCTCGGCGAGCAGGTCGCGGTTGTGCGCGAAGAAGCGTTGCTGGGTGTTCCAGTCGCCCTCGACGAGCGCGTGGCGGATGAACAGCTCGCGCGCCGCGACCGGATCGACCTTCGAGTACCCGACGCGGCGGCCGACGACCAGGGGCAAGTCCGTACAGGCTGACCCGTTCGATCGCCATCACCGATCCGCGGCGGGCGTCCCAGGGCGGCTCGCTGTAGCTGCGGACGACCAGGTGCGCGGCCAGCTGCTCGAGCGACTCCGGCTCGATCCGCGCGCCACGCGCGCCAGCAGCCGGTGGGTCTCGACCAGCTCGGCCGCGATCACCCACCGCGGCGGCTTGCGGGCCAGCACCGAGCCGGGCGCGATCATGAAGCGGACGTTGCGCGCGCCCAGGTAGTCGCGCGATTCGGCGACCCGCAGCCCGAGGTGCGACAGCAGCCCGGACGCCAGCGCGGCGTGGATCCGCGCGCTGTCGGCCGGCTGGTCGGACTCGGTCAGATCGAGGCCGCTCGCGATCTGGCGCAGCTGCCCGCGCAGGTCCTGCCATTCGCGCACGCGCAGGTAGTTCAGGAACTCGTCGCGGCACAGCCGCCGGAACTGGTTGCCCGGACAGGTCGGCCTGGGCCGAGCGCAGATGGTTCCAGAGGTTGAGCAGCGTCAGGAAGTCCGAGGTCGGATCGTCGAAGCGGGCGTGCAGCGCGTCGGCCGCCTGCTTGTTGATCAAGCGGCCGCTCGCGAGGATCGGGGATCGACAGCGCGGCCGCGATGACCAGCACCTCGCGGACGCAGCCCTGCCGGCCGGCCTCGACGATCATCCGGGCGATCCGGGGGTCGACCGGCAGCTGGGCCAGCTGCCGTCCGAGTCGGGGTCAGCCGGCGCTGCGTCGTCGAACGCGCCGAGCTCGTGCAGCAGCAGCGACGCCGTCGCTGATCGAGCGGGAGTCGGGCGGGTCGAGGAAGCCGAAGTCGGCGATCTCGCCGAGTCCGAGCGCGGCCATCTGCAGGATCACCGAGGCCAGGTTCGTCCGCAGGATCTCGGGGTCGGTGAACAGCGGCCGGGCGGCGTAGTCGGCCTCGCTGTAGAGGCGGATGCAGACGCCGTCGGCGACCCGCCCGCACCGCCCGGCCCGCTGGTTGGCCGAGGCCTGCGAGATCTCCTCGATCGGCAGCCGCTGCACCTTGGTCCGCTTGCTGTAGCGCGAGATGCGGGCGGCGCCGGGGTCGATGACGTACCGGATGCCGGGCACGGTCAGCGACGTCTCGGCGACGTTGGTCGCGAGCACGATCCGCCGCCCGGGATGCGGCTGCCAGACGCGGTGCTGCTCGGCGGTGGCCAGCCGGGCGTACAGCGGCAGCACCTCGGTGTTGGGCAGTTCGAGATTGCGCAGCGCGTCGGCGGTGTCGCGGATCTCGCGCTCACCGGTCAGGAAGACCAGCACGTCGCCGGGTGGCTCGGCGGCCAGTTCGTGGATCGCGTTGATGATCCCCTCGGTCTGGTCGAGTTGCTCCGCGACCCGTCGTCGAGCGGGCGGTAGCGCACCTCGACCGGGTAGGTGCGGCCGGACACCTCGACGACCGGCGCGCCGCCGAAGTGGTCGGCGAAGCGCTGCGGGTCGATCGTCGCCGACGTGATGATCACCTTGAGGTCGGGACGCTGGGGCAGCAGCTGGGCCAGGTAGCCGAGCAGGAAGTCGATGTTGAGGCTGCGCTCGTGCGCCTCGTCGATGATGATCGTGTCGTAGCGCAGCAGCAGCCGGTCGCGCTGGATCTCGGCCAGCAGGATGCCGTCGGTCATCAGCCGGACGAGGGTGTCGTCGCCGGCCTGGTCGGTGAAGCGCACCGAGTAGCCGACGGCGCCGCCGAGCGGCACGTCGAGCTCCTCGGCGATCCGCTCGGCCACCGTCCGGGCGGCGAGCCGGCGGGGCTGGGTGTGGCCGATCGCGCCGCGGATGCCGCGCCCGAGCTCGAGGCAGATCTTGGGCAGCTGGGTCGTCTTGCCCGAGCCGGTCTCGCCGGCGACGACGACCACCTGGTGGTCGCGGATCGCGGCGGCGATCTCGTCGCGGCGCTGGCTGACCGGCAGCTGTTCGGGGTAGGTGATCTTGGGCAGGGCCGCCTCCCGCCGGGCGACGAGCGCCTCGCCACGCGCGATGTCGGCCGCGATCCGGTCCAGGTTGCCGCGGCCGCCCGCGCAGCCGCCGCTCCAGCCGGGCCGCGTCGCGCAGCGTCAGGCCGGCCAGACGCTGCGCGCAGCTCGACGGTCGCAAGGGGAACGGACACAACGTCAATCCTCCCGCACCGGGCGAGATCGATTCCTCCAGCCGGTCAGCCGAGGCGGGGACGCAAGTACGGTGGGCGACGTGGAGGCCCGCCAGGTGACGGTCGGCGCGGCCCGGCTGCGCCGCTGGCTGGACGGATTCACCGAGCGTCACGGCGAGGTCGAGACGGACGCCGGCGAACTGGTCGTCCAGCTGAGCGCGGCCGACGGAGCCCGCGCCTGGATCACCGTCCCGTTTCCGCCGCTGAACGGGCGAGCTGGTCGATCATGTCGAACGGACCCGGACGGTCGGCGTGCTGCTGGTGCGCCGTGGCGGCTACGCGGCCGGCGTCTTCGAGGGCGAGCAGCTGACGGCGTCGAAGGTCGGATCGGCCTACGTGCAGGGGACGACCAAGGCCGGGGGGCTGGTCGCAGCAGCGCTACGCCCGCCGCCGGGCCAATCAGTCCAGTGCCGCCTTCGCCGAGGCGGCCGACGTCGCGGCCGGCATCCTGCTACGCCCGCTCGACGCGCTGGTCGTGGGCGGCGACAAGCCGGCGATCGAGGTGGTGCTGGCCGACTCGCGGCTGTCGTCACTGACCGCGCTGGTGCGTGAGCCGTGGCTCAACGTTCCCGATCCGCGGCTGCGGGTCCTGCGGGCCGCGCCCGAGCAGTTCCTGGCCGTCCGGATCGCCCTCGATCCCTGATTCACGGGCGGCCCAGATCAGGGCGACCCAGATCAGGGGCGGCCCGGATCAGGGGCGACCCAGCGCGCGGTACCGCCAGCCGGCCTTGCGCCAGACGACCGGGTCGAGCACGTTGCGCCCGTCGACGATGTTGAGCTGCTTCACCAGCCCGCCGAGTGTGCCGGGTCCATCGTCTTGAACTCGTCCCACTCGGTCAGCAGCAGCGTGACGTCGGCGCCCTCCGCGGCCGCCGGCCAGCGAGTCGGCGTAGTCGAGCTCGGGATGCAGCGCGCGGGCCGTCTCGACCGCCTTGGGGTCGTAGACGACCACGCGGCCACCGCGTCGCCCGATCGAGGCGGCGACGTCCAGGGCGGGGGAGTCGCGGACGTCGTCGGAGTTCGGCTTGAACGCCGCGCCCAGCACGGCGACCCGGGTGCCCTGGTACGAGCCGTCGACCAGTTCGAGGCCGAGTTCCATCGTGCGGGCCCGGCGGCGCAGGTTGATCTCGTCGACCTCGCGCAGGAACGACACGGCCTGGTCGACGCCCAGTTCGCCGGCGCGGGCGATGAACGCCCGGATGTCCTTGGGCAGGCAGCCGCCGCCGAAGCCCAGGCCCGGGTGCAGGAACCGGGTGCCGATCCGGGCGTCGTGCCCGATGGCGGTGGCCAGCTGGGTGACGTCGGCGCCGGTCGCCTCGCACACCTCGGCCATCGCGTTGATGAACGAGATCTTGGTCGCCAGGAACGAGTTCGCCGCGACCTTCACCAGCTCGGCCGTCGCGAAGTCGGTGACCACCACCGGCGTGCCGGCGGCGATCACCGGCTCGTACGCCGCCCGCAGCTGCTGCTCGGCGAAGTGCGAATGCACGCCGAACACCAGACGGTCCGGGTGCAGCGTGTCCTCGACCGCGAAGCCCTCGCGCAGGAACTCCGGGTTCCAGGCCAGCTCGACGTCCATGGACGGAGCCAGGGACTTCATCAGCTTTTCCATCTTCACCGCCGTGCCGGCCGGCACCGTCGACTTGCCCGACCACGAGCGCCCGACGGTCCAGGTGGGGCGAGAGCGAGGTGAACGCGGCCTCGACGTAGCGCAGGTCGGCCGCGTACTGGCCCTTGAGCTGCGGCGTGCCGACGCAGATGAAGTGGACGTCGGCGAACGCGGCCACCCGCTCGTAGCGACGTCGTGAACTCCAGCCGCCCGGTCGTCAGCTGCTCGGCGAGCAGCTCGGGCAGTCCCGGCTCGTAGAACGGCACCTCACCGGCCGCGAGTTTCGCGATCTTGGCCTCGTCGACGTCGAGGGCCATCACCTCGATAGCCCAGCGCGGCCATGCAGACGGCGTGGGTCGCCCCCAGGTAGCCGGTGCCCACCACCGAGAGCCGCGGTTTGTCGCTCACGTTTCTCCTGTCCTCCCGAGGCAGGCTAGCGGCTGGGCATCGGAGCAGCGTTTGCGGCCGTTTCTCCAGCCGGATGAATGCGCGTAACCCGGTAGTGCTGAGATAGGTGCCACACGAACGCACCACAGAGGAGCTGGCATGGCTGACCCGGCCCGTTTGACCGCACGGCCCGCCTGGAGCGAACTGGCCATCAACCACCAGCGGATCGCGAGCACCCACCTGCGGGAACTCTTCGACGCCGATCCGACCCGGGGCGAGCGCCTCTCGATCGAAGCCGAGGGCATCTTCCTGGACTACTCCAAGAACCGGATCGACGACGACACGCTGCGCCTGCTGCTGCAGCTGGCCGACGAGTCGAACCTGCGTGGACGAATCGACGCGATGTTCGCCGGCGAGAAGATCAACATCACCGAGGACCGCGCCGTCCTGCACGTGGCGCTGCGGGCACCGAAGGGTGAGTCGATCCTGGTCGACGGGATCGACGTCGTCCCGCGGGTGCATGAGGTGCTCGACCGGATGGCCGAGTTCGCGAACAAGATCCGGAGCGGCAGCTGGACGGGCCACACCGGCAAACCGATCGTCAACATCGTCAACATCGGCATCGGCGGATCCGACCTCGGTCCCGTCATGGCCTACGAGGCGCTCAAGCACTACAGCGCCCGCCAGCTGACCTTCCGGTTCGTGTCGAACGTCGACGGCACCGACTTCGCCGAGGCCACGCGCGACCTCGACCCGGCCGAGACGCTGTTCATCGTGTCGTCGAAGACGTTCACCACGCTCGAGACGATGACCAACGCCAACACCGCCCGCGAGTGGACGCTGGCCGCGCTGAAGGACGAGTCGGCGATCGCCAAGCACTTCGCCGCCGTCTCGACCAACGCCGACGCGGTGTCGGCCTTCGGCATCGACGTCATGAACATGTTCGGGTTCTGGGACTGGGTCGGCGGGCGCTACTCGATGGACTCGGCGATCGGCCTGTCGACCATGATCGCCATCGGGCCCGAGAACTTCGGCGAGCTGCTGGCCGGCTTCCACGCGATCGACGAGCACTTCCGCACCGCGCCGTTCGCCGAGAATCTGCCGGTGCTGCTCGGCCTGCTCACCGTCTGGTACTCGGACTTCTTCGATGCCCAGACCGAAGCCGTGCTGCCCTACGACCAGTACCTCAAGCGGTTCCCGGCCTATCTGCAGCAACTGACGATGGAGTCCAACGGCAAGCACGTCACGCTCACCGGAGAGGCGGTCGACTACCAGACCTCGCCGGTCTACTGGGGTGAGCCGGGCACCAATGGCCAGCACAGCTTCTATCAGCTGATCCACCAGGGGACGAAGCTGATCCCGGCCGATTTCATCGGTTTCCTGCATTCGCTCAATCCACTGGGGAATCACCACGACCTGCTCAACGCCAACGTCTTCGCCCAGACCGAGGCGTTGGCCTTCGGCAAGACGGCCGACCAGGTCCGGGCCGAAGGGACGCCCGACTGGCTGGTGCCGCACCGGGTGTTCGAGGGCAACCGCCCGTCCAACACGATCCTGCTCGATCGGCTCACGCCGGCCGCGCTGGGCAAGCTGGTCGCCCTCTATGAACACAGCGTCTTCGTGCAGGGGACAATCTGGAGCATCAACTCCTTCGACCAGTGGGGCGTTGAGCTCGGCAAGGTGCTCGCCAAGAAGGTCGCCGACGAGCTGTCGGCCGCCTCGGAACCGACGCTCGAACACGACAGCTCGACCAACGCACTGATCCGCCGCTACCGCGCGGCCCGCAGCCAGTAGGGGAATGACATGCAGCTTGGAATGATCGGCCTGGGCCGGATGGGCGCCAACATCGTGCGTCGACTGATGCGTGACGGCCACGAATGCGTGGTGTGGGACGTGAGCGCGGACGCCATCGACGTCGCTCGTGAAAGAGGGCGCCACCGGGGCCTCCACGCTCGAGGAGTTCAAGGACAAGCTCGTCACGCCGCGCGTCGCCTGGATCATGATCCCGGCCGGCATCACGGGCAAGACCGTCGACCAGCTGGCCGAGCTGTTCGAGGACGGCGACATGATCATCGACGGCGGCAACTCCAACTACCGCGACGACATCCACCGGGCCGACGCGCTGCGCCCCAAGGGCATCCACTACATCGACATCGGCACGAGCGGCGGGGTCTTCGGCCTCGAGCGCGGCTACTGCCTCATGATCGGCGGCGACACCGACGCCGTCGCAGCACATCGACCCGTTGCTCAAGACGATCGCCCCGGGCGTCGAGACGGCTCCCGCGGACGCCGGGCGCGACCGGCGAGCCGTCGGCGGCCGAGCAGGGCTACCTGCACTGCGGACCGAACGGTGCCGGTCACTTCGTGAAGATGGTCCACAACGGCATCGAGTACGGCATCATGGCCGCCTACGCCGAGGGGCTCAACGTCCTCAACCGCGCCAACGTCGGTAAGGAGTCGGCCGAGGCGTCGGCCGAACTCGCGCCGCTGCAGGAGCCCCGCTACTACCAGTACGACATCGACACCGCCGACGTGGCCGAGGTGTGGCGCCGCGGCTCGGTCGTCTCGTCCTGGCTGCTCGATCTCACCGCGTCCGCGCTGCGCGAGAACCCGACGCTGGACGGTCTGGCCGGCCGTGTCTCGGACTCGGGCGAGGGCCGGTGGACGATCCAGGCCGCGATCGACGAAGGTGTCCCGGTGCCGGTGCTGTCGGCCTCACTGTTCCAGCGCTTCAGCTCGCGCGGCGAAGCGAAGTACGCCGACCAGCTGCTCTCGGCCATGCGGCTGCAGTTCGGTGGCCACAAGGAGCAGGCCGCGGGCGACTCCCTCGAAGCGGGAGCCGCCAACTCCGACCACGGCTGACCGATCAGACGAGTCCGAACGCCTCGGACTCGGCGTCGGTCAGCAGCCGCGACCGGATCAGGAAGCGCACGCCCTCGGGGGCCTCGACCGAGAATCCCGCGCCCCGGCCGGGCACGACGTCGATGGTCAGATGCGTGTGCTTCCAGTACTCGAACTGGCTGACCGACATCCACACCGGAATGTCGCGCTCGAGACCGGCGTCGATGTCACCCAGGTGCACGTCGCCGTCGCTGGTGATGAAGTCGCCGTCCGGGAAGCACATCGGGGACGACCCGTCGCAGCAGCCACCGGACTGGTGGAACATGAGCGGGCCGTACTTGACCGTGAGGCGGCGGAGTAACTCCGCCGCCTCCTCGGTCAGGTCCACGCGAGAGAGATCAGCCATCGGTCTAGAAGAATCCGAGCGCGTCGGGCGAGTACGACACGAGCAGGTTCTTCGTGTTCTGGTAGTGGTCGAGCATCATCTTGTGGTTCTCGCGCCCGACGCCGGACTGCTTGTAGCCACCGAACGCGGCGTGCGCCGGGTACTGGTGGTAGCAGTTGGTCCAGACGCGGCCGGCCTGGATCTCGCGGCCGGCCCGGTAGGCCCGCGCCCCGTCGCGCGACCAGACGCCCGCGCCCAGCCCGTAGAGCGTGTCGTTGGCGATCTTGAGCGCGTCGTCCTCGTCGTCGAACTTGGTCAGCGAGAGGACCGGTCCGAAGATCTCCTCCTGGAAGACCCGCATGCCGTTGTGGCCCTCGAACACGGTCGGCTGGACGTAGTAGCCGTCGGCCAGGTCGCCGCCGAGATCGGCCCGGGCACCGCCGGTCAGCACCTTCGCGCCTTCCTGCCGGCCGATGTCGATGTAGGACAGGATCTTCTCGAGCTGGTCGTTGGACGCCTGGGCGCCGATCATCGTGTCGGTGTCGAGCGGGTTGCCCTGCTTGATCGCCTTGACCCGCTCGATCGCGTCGCCCACGAACTGGTCGTAGATCGAGGACTGGACGAGCGCGCGGGACGGGCAGGTGCAGACCTCGCCCTGGTTCAGGGCGAACATCGCGAAGCCTTCGAGGGCCTTGTCGTAGAAGGCGTCCTTGGAGGCGGCCACGTCCTCGAAGAAGATGTTCGGGCTCTTGCCGCCGAGTTCGAGCGTCACCGGGATCAGGTTCTGCGACGCGTACTGCATGATCAGCCGCCCGGTCGTCGTCTCGCCGGTGAAGGCGATCTTGGCGATCCGGCTCGACGAGGCCAGCGGCTTGCCGGCCTCGACGCCGAAGCCGTTGACGATGTTGAGCACGCCCGGCGGGAGCAGGTCGCCGATGAGCTCCATCAGCTTGAGGATCGACCACGGGGTCTGCTCGGCCGGCTTGAGCACGACGCAGTTGCCCGCGGCGAGCGCCGGGGCCAGCTTCCAGGTCGCCATCAGCAGCGGGAAGTTCCAGGGGATGATCTGGCCGACCACGCCCAGCGGCTCGTGGATGTGGTACGCCACGGTGTCGGCGTCGATCTCGGAGATGCCGCCCTCCTGCGCCCGGATCGCGCCGGCGAAGTAGCGGAAGTGATCGACCGCGAGCGGCAGGTCGGCCGCCATGGTCTCGCGAACCGGCTTGCCGTTCTCCCAGCACTCGGCGATCGCCAGCATCTCGAGGTTGGCCTCGATGCGGTCGGCGATCTTGTTCAGGATGTTGGCCCGCTCGGCGGCCGACGTCCGGCCCCACGCCCGCTTGGCGCCGTGGGCGGCGTCGAGGGCGTGGTCGATGTCCTCGGCGGTGCTGCGGGCGACCTCGGTGAACGCCTTGCCCGTGACCGGCGTGATGTCCTCGAAGTACTCGCCCTTGGCCGGCGGGGTCCACTCGCCGCCGACGAAGTTGTCGTACCGGGACTGCACGGTTACGGGGCTGTCGGCGCTCCCCGGGGCTGAATAGACAGTCATCGCGCTGACCTCCATGCGTCTGTGACGCCCGCCACTCGGCGGGTCCACCCCGAAGGCTAGGAACCGCAACGCTGCAACCACGTTGCACGGCCTGTGCGTCAGCGCAGTCGCAGGCCCTGTTCGCCCTCGAGGCGGCTGGCCTCGGCCACCGCGACCGGCCCCAGCGGTGACGAAGCGGGCAGCGCGCCCGGCCTGGCGCTGCCACATCTCGAGGTCGTCGGCGCCCCACCGTGATCGCGTCCAGGCCACCATCAGGTCGGCCTCGCCGGTCGCGATCACCGCCCCGCGCACCTGTCGCTGCAGCGCGTCGCGGCGCGCGAGCGATGCCGGGGAGTCCGACAGGGGCAGCAACGGACCGCGGTAGGCCCGCAGCGCGTCGCGCACCCGGCCGGCGGCGAGGTGGGCGGCGACCGCCTTCCAGTCGCAGTCGGTCTCGACGACCAGCCGGTACGGGCGCGACTCGAGCACGCCGGGCCCGAGCAGCGCGCGCAGCCGGGTCATCTCGGCCCGCATCGTCGAGGAGTGCACGTCGCCCGCGTAGACCTCGATCTCGAGCTGCTCGGCGGTCAGCCCGTCGGGGTGGTCGACCAGGACGGCCAGGATCTCGCTGTGCCGTCGGCTGAGCCGGACGCTGCGGCCGTCCAGCTCGGCGACGAAGTCGGGCAGGCCGAGGCCGCGCAGCTGGAGCACATGACGCACGACGGCCTGCCGAGGCGTCCACAGCTGGGTCGACCGCTCGCGCCTTCGAGGGCCAGCCGACCCAGCTCGGATTCGGCCATCCGGGCCGCGGCCCGCACCATGCCGAGCGTCTGTGGCGACGCGACGTCCTCGCCGCCGGTGATGTCGACCAGGCCGAGGATCTCGTGCGTGAGCGGATCGTGGATCGGCGCCGCCGAGCAGCTCCACGGCTGGACGAGCCGGTTGAAGTGCTCGGCCGACTTGATCTGCACCGCCGCGTCCAGGTGCAGCGCGGTGCCCGGAGCGTTGGTGCCGGCGTGGTGCTCGTCCCAGACCGCGCCTTCGACGAAGTTGATCGACTCGGCCTGGCGCAGCACGTCGGGCGGGCCGCAGACCCAGAGCAGCTGGCCTTCGGCGTCGCCGACGGCCATCACGCAGTCGCAGTCGACGGCCGCGCGCCCGAGCACGTCGTAGAGCAGCGGGAAGACCTGCGACAAGGGGTGGGCCGCCCGGTAGTCGAGCAGATCCGAGGTGTCGAGGACGACGGGGGCGAGGTTGGCGTCGGGGTCGACGCCGGCCGCGGACGACCGGATCCACGACTCGGCGACGACCGTCCGGACGTGTTCGGCCGCCGCGCCGGTTTCGACGTAGTCGGCGTGCGCGCGTCGAAGGTCGTGCTGCGCGCGATCGGACCGGGCCACCTCTCAAGTCAAGCCCTGCGATGTCGTTTAGCAAAGAGTGGGTTCGGGAACTGTGGATCCGCGCGAAATTGTTCGCCAGGGCTCATGGCAGGTAAACATCTGGAGGAATTCAGTGAGGACGTCGGTAATCGCCGGAACCGCCCTGCTGGCGGGCGTGGTCGCCCTCTCGGGGTGCAGCAGCTCGACCAAGGGAAGTGGCTCGGCCGGATCGTCGGCCACGTCGAGTTCAGCGGCGTCCTCGCCCAGTACGGTCTCGACCTCGGCCTCGACCTCGGCTTCCCCGACGGCTGCGCCGCCGAGCACGGCCACGCTGCTCGGGATCACGCTGCAGACCGGCGACCTGCCGACCACCTGGCAGGCGACGCCCTATCAGGCCGACCCGACCGACAAGAGCGATCAGGCGGCGCTGGTGACCTGCGCCGGCGGCAAGGACACCTCACCCGATCAGATCGGCGAGCAGCACTCGCCGGACTACGGGCTCGACGACGCGAGCATCTCCTCCGAGGCCGACAGCTTCAAGTCCCAATCCGACGTCGACGCCGACGTCGCTCTGATCAACAACCCCAAGACGTCTGCCTGTTACAACCAGCTGGCCAAGTCCGAGATCGAGCCGTCGCTGCCGAGCGGGAGCACGGTCAACAGCGCGGCGATCACGATCACGCCGGGAGCCAACGGCGGCCCGAGCAATGTCGTCGGCACCGGGACCGGCCAGGTGAACGTCACCGTCCAGGGCCAGACCGCGACGGTCTATCTCAACGTCGCGTTCATCACCGGTCCGCTGATCGAGGCCGAAGTGGACTTCGAGAACATCGGTTCCCCTGTCCCGGCCGACCTCCAGGCCGCCGCGATCAAGGCGGTCGCCACTCGGGCGGCGGCGGGCTGAGTCAGCTCAGCTCGAACACGCCGTAGCCGAATCCGCCGGCGGTGATCTGGCCGTCGGCGATCTCGACTCCGGATGCGAGCAGTGGCTCAGCGGCTGCGTCGGGCAGTTCGATCGAGGCGGGCTCGCGGCGTGGGTTGACCACGACGAGGTGCGAGTCGCCGCGCCGGTAGACGAACGGGTAGCCCGCGTGCAGCACCTCGGGGTCGCCGGAGCCGCCGAGCGCGGGGATCGCCTTGCGCAGCGCGATCAGCCGGCGGACGAGGGTGAGCACCGACTGCGGGTCGTCGCGCTGGGCGGCGACCGTGGGGCGCTGGGCCGAGGGATCGATCGGCAGGTAGAGCGCTTCGGCGGGAGCGGTCGAGAACCCGGCGTTCGCACTGTCGTCCCACTGCATCGGCGTGCGCGCGCCCGCGCGGTTGTAGTAGTCCGCGCGGATGATGCTGCCCTCCTTGTCGGGCAGGCCGGGCTGATAGCGCAGGCCGATCTCGTCGCCGTAGTAGATCGACGGGATCGACCCCCACGTCAGCAGGAAGGTGAACGCCGCCCCCAGCTGCGCCTCGTCGCGCGTACCGCACGCCAGGCGGGAGAAGTCGTGATCGGCACTGGCCAGGATGATCGGACGACCAGGCCGGATCGTCCGCGCGCCCTTCCAGGCGTCGAGGAAGATCGCCGTCGAGCCCGCGCCCTCGGCGTCGAAGAAGCACGGCGCGGGCTCGACGAAGAACGACCGGCCCGCCCCGCCGTTGTTGAACAGCGCCGCGTGAGCCGCGTGGATCACGAGGAAGAAGTCGGCGTCGAAGGCGGCCGAGCCGGTCTGCGGTTCGACCCCTTCGGGAATGATCACCGCGTCCGGATAGGCGTCGGACAGCCAGGCCCGCAACTCCCGCCAGAGTGCGTCGTCGCCGCGAAGTCGGGATCGTCCTTGACGAGCGAGAACGCCATGTCGACGCGGAAGCCGGCCACCCCCCGGTCGAGCCAGAACGCCATGATGTCGCGCAGAGCCTGGCGGTTGCGGCGCGGGCCGGGCGCGTCGACCGGCTGTCGCCACGGCTCGCCCTCGGCCATCGTCGCGTAGCCGAAGTTCAGCGCCGGCTGGACCTCGTAGAAGTTCTTCAGGTAGTAGCCGCCGCGCGGACCGGGCGCCTCGACCCAGGGCGTCGGTCCGGGCACGCCGGCGTAGGTCTGCTGCGAACCGGGGTGGTCGGCCCAGATGTAGCGGTCGCCGAGCGGGTCGGGTCCGGTCGCGGCCAGCTCGGCCTGGAACCAGGCGTGCTCGCTGGACGTGTGCCCGGCCACGAGGTCGAGCAGCACCCGGATGCCCCGCTCGCGAGCCGCCGCCACGAACGCGATCAGGTCGTCGTTGGTGCCGTAACGGGGAGCGACTCGCAGGTAGTCCGAGACGTCGTAGCCGGCGTCGGCGAACGGCGAGGCGAAGCACGGGTTGAACCAGATCGTGTCGATGCCCAGCCACTGCAGGTGATCGAGGTGGGCCAGCGCGCCGGGGAAGTCACCGATGCCGTCGCCGTTCGAGTCGGCGAACGACTGCGGGTAGATCTCGTAGATGACCGCGTCGCGCAGCCAGTCGCTCACGAACCGGCCACCCGGTTTCCGGGGTTGCCGTCGGCCTCGCCGTTCTGCGTCGTTCCCCGTGGCTCGACCATGAGCACGCGCGTGCCGGGTTCCGCGCGCGGGTGGTGGCTCACGCCGGCCGGGACGGTGTAGACGTCGAGCGGGCCGAGCGTCACCCTCGTGCCGGGCAGCTCGAGGTGCAGCCGCCCGCTCAACACGATGAAGATCTCGTCGGTGTCGGCGTGCACGTGGTCGACGAAGTCACCGTCGAGATTGGCCGCCTTGAGGTCGTAGTCGTTCACCTCGCCGACGACCTGGGGCGACCAGGCGCCGACGCCGTCCAGCACCGCACCGATGTTGATCTTCTCGCTCATCCGAGGTCGAGTCCCGGGTAGAGCGGGTGCGCCGACAGCAGCTCGTTGGCCGCCGAGTGCGTCTTGTCGGCCACGCCGTCGGCGAGCGTGTACTTCGCCTTGGAGGCGCCCCCACTGGCGGCGGCGGCCGGAGTCGTCGAGGTCAGCACGTCGATCATCAGCTCGGCGACCTTGTCGAAGTCGTCGGCGCCGAAACCGCGCGAGGTCAGCGCCGGCGTGCCGACCCGGACGCCGGAGGTGTACCAGGCGCCGTTCGGATCGCGGGGCACCGCATTGCGGTTGGTGACGATGCCTGAGTCGAGCAGCGCCGACTCGGCCTGCCGCCCGGTGAGTCCGAAGGCCGAGACGTCCAGCAGCACCAGGTGGTTCTCGGTGCCGCCGGTGACGAGCTTCGCGCCTCGACGCAGCAGGCCGTCGGCGAGCGACACCGCGTTGTCGGCCACCGCCTGGGCATAGGTCGCGAACGACGGCTGGCGGGCCTCGGCCAGCGCGACGGCCTTGGCCGCCATCACCTGGCCGAGCGGACCGCCGAGCACCATCGGGCAGCCGCGGTCGACGGCGTCGGCGTACTCGGGCTGGCAGAGCACCATGCCGCCGCGGGGTCCGCGCAGCGACTTGTGGGTCGTCGTCGTGGTGACGTGGGCGTGCGGCACCGGGTCGAAGTCGCCGGTGAAGACCTTGCCCGCGACGAGCCCGGCGAAGTGCGCCATGTCGACCATCAGCGTCGCCCCGACCTCGTCGGCGATCTCGCGCATCGTGGCGAAGTTGATCTTGCGCGGGTAGGCCGAGTAGCCGGCGATCAGGATCAGCGGCTTGAACTCGCGCGCCTGCGCCCGGACGAGGTCGTAGTCGAGCAGCCCGGTCTCGGGGTCGGTGCCGTAGGACGACTGCTCGAACATCTTGCCCGAGATGTTGGGACGGAACCCGTGCGTGAGGTGGCCGCCGGCGTCCAGCGACATGCCCAGCGCCCGCTGGTTGCCGAGCGCCTTGCGCAGCGTCGACCAGTCGTCTTCGGACAGGTCGTTGACGTGTTTGGCTCCCGCCGCCTCGAGCGCGGGGGACTCGACGCGGTGGGCCAGGATCGCCCAGAACGCGACCAGGTTGGCGTCGATGCCCGAGTGCGGCTGGACATAGGCGTGCGGGGCCCCGAACAGGGCCTTGGCGTGGTCGGCGGCCAGCTGCTCGACGGTGTCGATGTTCTGGCAGGCGGCGTAGAAGCGGTGCCCGATCGTGCCCTCGGCGTACTTGTCGCTGAGCCAGTTGCCCATGGTCAGCAACGTCGCGGGAGAGGCGTAGTTCTCGCTGGCGATCAGCTTGAGCGAGCTGCGCTGGTCGGCCAGCTCGGCCCGGATCGCGCCGGCAACGTTGGGCTCGACGGCGCTGATCACGTCGAGGGCGGCTTGATAGGCGGTCGAGACCTTGGCGGCGTCGAATGGCAGGGACATCTCGGTCATGTGGGCCTCCTGGCGACTGATGTCGGGATACGCGGGGCACCCAGGCGCGCGGCAGGTTGGTACCGGGCCGCTCCCCGATGGTCGTCCCATCTCGATGCGCCAGTCACGGCCCGCTGGCAGCGTACCGCGACGTCCGACACCGCTTGGTGCGGCCGATGCTAGGACGACCTACTATCTGTGTCATGAGCGTTGGTAACCCGGACTTCCACCAGTACGAACTGACCGAGGAGCAGCGGATGCTGCGCGCGGCCGTCCGCGACCTCGCCGAGGACAAGATCGCTCCCCACGCCGCCGACGTCGACGAGCAGGCCCGGTTCCCGCAGGAGGCGCTGGACGCGCTCGTCCAGGCGGGGTTCCATGCCGTGCACATCCCGGAGGAGTACGGCGGCCCCGGTGCCGACGCCATCTCGGCCTGCATCGTGGTCGAGGAGGTCGCTCGCGTCTGCGCGTCGTCCTCGCTCATCCCGGCCGTGAACAAGCTCGGCAGCCAGCCGGTGATCCTGTCGGCCTCGGAGGAGCTGAAGAAGCAGGTGCTGACGCCGTTCGCGGCCGGCGACGCGATGTTCAGCTATGCGCTGAGCGAGCGCGAGGCGGGTTCGGACGCGGCGTCCATGCGCACCCGTGCCGTTCAGGACGGCGACCAGTGGGTGATCAACGGGACGAAGGCGTGGATCACCAACGCCGGCGTCTCGACCTACTACACGGTGATGGCGGTGACCGACCCGTCCAAGGGCGCCAACGGCATCTCGGCGTTCGTCGTGCACAAGGACGATCCCGGCTTCTCGGTCGGCAACAAGGAACGCAAGATGGGCATCAAGGGCTCGCCCACCTGCGAGCTGCACTTCGAGGACTGCACGATCCCGCTCGATCGGATCATCGGCGAGCCCGGCACCGGCTTCAAGACGGCGCTGCGCACGCTCGACCACACCCGGCTGGCCATCGGCGCCCAGGCGCTGGGCATCGCGCAGGGTGCCTTCGACCAGGCGCGCGACTACATCAAGCAGCGCCGCCAGTTCGGCCAGGCGATCTCGGACTTCCAGGGCGTCCAGTTCATGGTCGCCGACATGGGCATGCGCATCGAGGCGGCCCGGCAGCTGGTCTACGCCGCGGCGGCGCGGGCCGAGCGCGACGAGCCGAATCTGACGTTCACTTCCGCCGCGGCCAAGGTGTTCGCCTCCGACACCGCGATGTCGGTCACCACCGACGCCGTCCAGCTCTTCGGCGGGGCCGGCTACACGCGCGATTTCCCGGTCGAGCGGATGATGCGCGACGCCAAGATCACCCAGATCTACGAGGGCACCAACCAGATCAACCGCATGGTGATGGCGCGCAACCTGCTCCGCTGACCCGACCTTGGGACGAATCACCGCGCCAGGCGCGGGAATCCGTCCCTGGGATCAGATCCAGCCGTTGCGGGCGGCCACGGCCACCGCCTGGGTGGCATTGCGCGCGCCCAGCCGGTCGGTGACCTCTGCGAGCATCCGGCGCACCGCGCGGTCCGAGTACGACAGTTCGCGCGCCACCTCGTGCAGCGAGTAGCCGTCCGCCATGCGGCCAGCAGATCGAGTTCGCGGTCGTCAGGCACCATCTCGAGCACAGCAGTCATGATCAACAAGAGCCGCCCCCGCCGCCCCTGATACCGATCGGGGAGGAATCCAGGTCGCGGCGCCGGTATTGCTCCCCGATCGTCAGAGCGTGAGGTCGAGGACGACCTTGACGTCGGTCGGCTGCTTGGCGAACCCGTCGGCGAAATCGGCCAGCGGCACGCGACGGGTGATCAACCGCGCCAGCCACGACTTGTCGGCCTGAGCCAGTGCGGCGATGCCCTGCTCGTAGTGACGACGGTTGGCGTTGACGGTCCCGAAGATGACCCCGTTGTGCAGGACGGCGTTGCGGTTCACCGAGCCGATGTCGACCGACACGGGATGGCCGACCTCGGACACGCCGGTGAGGCACACGATGCCGTCAGTGGCCGACTGGCCGAGCACGTCCAGGATCACCGAGGTCACGCCGGTGCACTCGACCACGATGTCGGGCGCGAGCCCCGACGCCGGCAGCGAGTTCGAGTGGTAGGTCGCGCCGAGATCAGTGACCAGCTGCGGTTTCGGCCCGTCGGTGACCCGGTCGAACACGTGCGTCTCGTAGCCGTGCTGGGTGGCCAGCAGCGCGGCGAGCAGCCCGACCGGGCCGGCGCCGGTGATCGCGGCGACCTTGGGCGCCCAGAACGCGCGCGGCCCGATCCGCTCGACCTGCTCCCACGCCTTGGCCACGATCGTGGTCGGCTCGAGCAGGACGCCGAGATCGCCGATGGACTCGTCGAGCTTGACGATCGCGTCCGGCGCCGCCCGCCACTGCTCACGGCCGAAGCCGTGCAGCCCGGCGATGCCGTGCTCGACGTAGCGGCCGTTCTTGCACATGTCCCACTCGCCGGCGGCGCACGCGGCGCAGGGCACCGGGTCGGGACGGCGCACGAAGCCGACGACATGATCACCGGGAGCGAAGCCGCTGCCGTCGGGCGCCTCGCGCACCCGCCCGAGGTTCTCGTGCCCGAGCACGAGGTAGTCCGATCCGGGCGGCGCCTCGCCGTACTGGGCCGCGACGATCTCGGTGTCGGTGCCGCACAGCCCGATCGCCAGGCCGTCGACGAGCACGCTGCCCTCCGACTCGGGTGGCTCGGGGATGTCGCGGAGTTCGAGGGAGTTGGCCGTGCCGGGCGTGACGGTGAGAGCGCGCATGCGGCCAATCCTCGCCCGGCTCAGCTCCAGCGCGTCGACCAGGGGTGGTTCGGTGGCGGCGCGCACGTCGTGCAATCGTCACGTCCGGGGCCAGTTCGCGCAGCATCAGGCCGTCACCGGTGACGTCGATGACGGCGAGATCGGTGATGATGCGTCGAACGCACGCCTTGCCGGTCAGCGGCAGACGTGCACTCGTTGACGATCTTGGGCGTGCCGTCCTTGGCGGTGTGCTCCATCATCACGATCACGTGCTTGGCGCCGGCGGCCAGGTCCATCGCCCCGCCCATGCCCTTGATCATCTTGCCGGGGATGGTCCAGTTGGCCAGATCTCCCCGCGTCGACACCTGCATCGCGCCGAGGACGGCGACGTCGATGTGACCGCCGCGGATCATTCCGAACGACAGCGCCGAGTCGAAGAACGAGGCCCCCGGCAGAACGGTGACGGTCTCCTTGCCCGCGTTGATCAAATCGGCATCGACCTCGTCCTCGTACGGGTACGGCCCGACGCCGAGGACGCCGTTCTCGGAGTGGAGCACCACCTGCGATGCCGTCGGCGATGTGGTTGGGGACCAGCGTCGGCAGGCCGATGCCCAGGTTGACGTACTGGCCGTCGGACAGTTCGGCGGCGACTCGGGCCGCGAGTTGATCACGGGTCCAGGCCATCAGGAGGCCGTCCTCTCGCGTGTGGTCCGCTTCTCGATCAGCTTCTGACCGGCGCCGACGTGGACGACTCGCTGCACGAACACGCCCGGGGTGTGCACCCGGGCCGGATCGAGCTCGCCCGGCTCGACCAGCTGCTCGACCTCGGCGATCGTCACCTCGCCGGCCATTGCGCACAGCGGGTTGAAGTTCTGGGCCGACTGGTCGTAGACCAGGTTGCCGTGCCGGTCACCGATCGTCGCGCGGACGAGGGCGAAGTCGGTACGGATGCCGTACTCCAGAACGCATTCCTGATTGCCGAAGCGGCGCACCTCCTTCTCCGGCGATGCCACCGCCACGCTGCCGTCCGCGGCGTACCGCCACGGCAAACCGCCGTCCGCGACCGCCGTGCCCACGCCGGTCGGCGTGAAGAACGCCGCGATCCCGGTACCGCCTGCGCGCAGCCGCTCGGCCAGGGTGCCCTGCGGGCACAGCTCGAGTTCGATCTCACCGCCGAGGTACTGCCGGGCGAACTCACGGTTCTCGCCGACGTAGGACCCGGTCGTTCTCCGGATCCGGCCCGCGGCGAGCAAAATGCCGAGGCCGGCGCCGTCGATGCCGCAGTTGTTCGAGACCGTCTCGAGCCGGCTGGTGCCCTGCTCGTACAGACGCCTGGATCAGCGCGGACGGTATGCCGCAGACCCCGAAACCGCCGACCGCCAGCGAGGCCCCGTCGCGGATGTCGCGAATCGCCTCCGCGGTCGACACCACAGTCTTGTCCACCCGTCGGACCCCTCTCGTCGAGTGTCTGGATCGGTCAGCGAACCTGCGTCTGGGACCATACTCAGCGTGCCGGACGCCCCCCGCGAGACCATTGCGGGTCGGGCGTACGAGCAGTGGCTCTGTGCCCTGCCCGAACTGATCGCCTGCGCGCTGCGCCGGTTTCGCGCTGCCGTCGATGCTGTTGCTGCTCGCCGGCCACCTGGTCTGGGCGATCGCCTTTCCGCTCGGCCTGATCGGTGCCGCCGTCGCCGTCGGGCTGGCCGGGCCCTCGCGCGAGGCGGTCAGTCCGGACGTGCTGCGGTGGACGGTCATCGTCGTCGCCCTGCTCGCGGTCTGGACGATCGTCAACCTGTTCTTCAGCGCTCAGGACGTCTATGCCCACCGCGATCCGGCGACCTACAACCTGGCCGGGCGCTATCTCGTCGACCATGCCTCGCTGCGGATGAACACGCACGCCGACATCTTCGGCTCACCGGCGGGCTTCACCGACGAGTCGGCCGGCTTCGAGGACTTTGCGGCGAACCGGCCCGGGTTGCTCGCTGCCCAGGGCAACCACCTGCTGCCGGTGCTGCTTGCCGCGGCCGGCCGGATCGCCGGCAACGCGGGAGTTCTCAACGGCAACGTCCTGTTCGGTGCGGCGGCGCTCTTCGCCTTCTTCGGGCTGGCCCGCCGGATCGTCGGACCGCGCTACGGCGCTCTGGCGACCGGCGCCCTGGCCGTCTCGTTGCCGATGCTCTACGTCAGCCGCGACACGTTCAGTGAGTCGCTGCGCGCTGCTGTTCCTCATGGGATCGCTGATCCTGCTGCACCGCGCGGTCACGAGCGAGCGGGCGGCCGACTACGCCTTGTGTGGCTTCGTCGGCGGTACGTCGGCGATGGTGCGCATCGACTCGTACGCGAGTCTGCTCGCGCTCGATGGTGGCGGCGGCCGTGATCCTGGCCCACGCGCCGATCGGCCGTCGACGCGCCGCGACCGCCCGGGTGGGCCTGCTGGCCGTCGTAGGACTGGTGCCGACCGTCATCGGCTGGGTCGACGTGAGCCGACTCTCGCCCGCCTACTACGCCGATCAGCGGCACGCGATCGTCCAGCTCGCGGAGGCGGCGTTCGCACTGGCCGTGCTCGGTGCGGTCGGCGTCTGGCTCGTCTGGCGCCGTGGCCTGGGGCCGTGGCTCGGGCGGCACCGTCCTCGCTTGGCGACCGTCACGTCCGGGCTGATCGTCGCGGCCTTCGTCTTCTTCGCCAGCCGGCCGCTGTGGTACGTCGGGCACGGGCCGTCGACGTTGTACCTGCTGCAGGTGCAGAAGGACTCGCATCAACCGCTCGACGCGACCCGCAGCTATGACGAGTTCACGCTCGTGTGGCAGGCGATCTATTTCGGCGCCCCGACGATCGTGCTGGCGGCGGCCGGGTACGTGGTGCTGGTCCGGCGGTTGCTGCTGCAGCGCGACTGGCCGCTGATCGGGGCGCTCACCATGGGCCTGGCCATGTCGGCGCTCTATCTGTACTCGTCACAGATCACGCCCGACCAGATCTGGGCCAGTCGCCGCTATGTGCCGGTGGTGATGCCGATGCTGCTCGTGGCCGCGGCCGCCGCCGTTCGCCTGATCGCTGTGCGCTGGCGACGAATCGGCCTGCTGGCGGCGTTCGTGCTGATCGCGTATCCCGCCGCGGTCACCGTCCCGGCCTTCACCATCCGCGAGGGCTACCCGCACCTGCGTCAACTCGATGCGATGTGCGCCGCGTTGCCCGCCGACGCAGCGGTGGTGACGGTCGACTACAACTCCTCGTGGAGCTACCAGATGGCCGTGCGGGCGTACTGCGACGTGCCGGTCATCTCCGTGCAGGACGCGTCGGTGAGCGCTCTGGCCGGCATGCGGACCGCGGCCCAGGAGCACGGGCGCGTGCTCTACGCGCTGAGCACCGACTCGACGAAACTGAGCTTCGACGGGCCGGTGTCGAAGGTGTCGACCATCAGGGCCCAGATGTGGCCCAGCACATTGCAGACCAGCCCCAGGAAGCCGGCACACGAGACGGTGACGGTCTTCCTGGGGCTGGTGCGAAGCGATGGGTCGGTTACGGCTGTCGGCTAGTACGGCTGTTGACCGCTGGCCTGCTGCTGAGGCTGGTGGGGGACAGGCACCAGGTTCGGCGGGTTGCGGTACGGGTCGAACTCGGCGAGCAGCCGTTCCAGGCGGGCCTGGTCGAGGCGGCTGATGACCGACGTGTCGTCCTGCTGGTCGCGGATGCACTTGGCCAGCGTGAACGCAGAGGTGACCAGGTAGAGCGCGCCGAGGGCGAGGAACGCCCGGATCCACGGCTCGACCGGCAGATACGCAATAGCGATGATCATGGCCGTGAGCGCAACCGCGAACGACAGAGCGGCCTGCGCGTAGAACGCGGTGGTGTTCTTCTTGGTGGAGTTCGTTGTCGATGTCATGGGGAAAGCCTCGCGGCTGGCGGGCGTCACGACCATGGAGCGAATTACTCAGCGCGGTTCCTCGGTGGGCAGTTCAGAGCCCGCGTTCGATCGCCCAGCGGGTGAGCTCGACCCGATTGTGCAACTGCAGCTTGCGCAGGGTGTTCTGCACGTGGTTCTGCACCGTCCGCGTCGAGAGGACGAGCCGGGCCGCGATCTGCTTGGCCGTCAAGCCTTTGGCCACGAGGCGAAGGATCTCGGTCTCACGCTCGGTCAGCTCGGGCGCCGCGGGCTCGCCGGTCGAGATGCGCCGGTACTCACCGAGCACGAGCGCGGCCAGGCCGGGGGAGAACACGGCTTCGCCGGCGGCCGTGCGGGTCACCGCGTCGATGAGCTCGCCGCGCGCGGCGGATTTGACGATGTAGCCCCGCGCGCCGGCCTTGACCGCCTCGAGCACATCGGCGTCCTCGCCCGATGCGGAGAACATCAAGACGCGAATCGACGGGTCGGCCTCGACGAGAGCGCCAGTGGTGACGGCGCCCGAGATCCCCGGCAGTTGAAGATCCATCAGCACGACCTCGGGACGGGTCGCCGGCGCAATCCGCAGGGCGGCCTCGCCGTCGCCGACAGCGGCCACGACGTCGAAGCCCTCGCCGGCGAGATCCCGTTCGACGGCATCGCGCCAGATCGGGTGATCATCGACGATCATGAGACGGGTCATCGCGGCACGGTGATCTCGACCTCCGTGCCCTCGCCGGGAGCCGAGACGATCACCGCGCGCCCCCCGAGCGCCTCGGCTCGGCCCCGGACCGACGAGCTGACGCCGAGTCGCCCCTGCCGAGCCGCCTCGACGAGCCGCCCCGAGGCGACTCCGACGCCGTCGTCGCGAACCGTGACCACGACCTCGGACCCGAGGTCTTCGAGCAGCACCCAGGCGTGCGCGGACGCTCCGGCGTGCCGTTCGACGTTGTCCAGTGCCGCGGCCACGGCGCGGAGAAGTTCGTCGGCGCGGTCGCGGCGCATGCCGAGCGACTGGGCCGGCACCGAGACCGTCACGTCCGCCGTCCGCAAGGCCAGCAGGCGCGCGGCGAGATCGACCTGCCCGTCGTCGGTTCCCGACTCGTGAGCCGTACTGGTGATCAACGCGCGCAGGGCCTCTTCCTGCTCACCGGCGAGCCGTCCGAGTTCCGCCGCCGGTCCGCCGAGTTCGGTGCCGCGCCGCTGCACCATCGCCAGCACCTGCAGCACCCCGTCGTGAATGGTGCGGGCCAGCCGGTCACGTTCCTCACTCACCGCGCGTTGCGCGCTGGCCCGTTCGAGATCCTTCTCGGCACGCGCCAGCAGTTCACTCACGTAGCCCGTGCTGGTGCCGGCCAGCGCGAGCAGCACCGCGTTGGTGATCGTGTTCGCATCCCATCCGCCGCGCACGAAGATCGATACCGCCGCTTGGACGATGCCGGCCCCCAGGCCGGCCCGCCAGCCGAACCGGATGCCCGCGCTGAGCGCCGGGCCGGCGGCCCACACGGTCGTCAGCGTGGCCGAACCGCCGTGCCGTTGAGCGGTCGTCTCGGCCGCGATGCTGAGCAGGGTCAGCCCGGCGACGACTGCGACGTCGGCGGCGACGAAGCTCGCGTGCTCGACCCAGACCCGGGCAACGGCGTAAGCGGTGAAGGCGGTCCAGATGACGATGGCCGCGCCCACCACGAATGCCAGGCCCGGCCGCGCGTAGTCCGGATGGGTCCGCCCGATGAGCACGCACGAGAAGATCGCGGCGAACACGCGGAACACGAGCGCGGCCCGCCACTCCGACATCCGCACGCCCATGACGGCGATTGTGCCGTTCGATCAGCGCAGGAGTGCGGTGGATCGCTCCTGCGTCGCGTGCCGTTCGAGTTTGGACGCGTCGGCGTTGGCCACGAGGACGACCGAGCCGCCGACGGCGAGCGGACTCACGAGCGAGTCGATCCAGTCGCTCGGCTGCGTCCACGGGCGCGTGACGAGTAGGCGGCCACCCGCGGCAAGGCCGATCTCGGCGGCCCGAGCCCGGCCGCTCGTGACCACCGCGGCGCGATCGAGGTCGCCGACGGCCGGATCCGACGCCGTGGCGGCGAAGCGCACGCTGGCCCAGGCGTCCGGCTGCGGGCGCACCGACACGACGTAGTCCTCGGCGTCGACGGGCGCGTCCGGCCCGAAGCCGCGGGCCGCCGCCGCCGGGTTGATCGCGAACACGTCAGGGACGCCGCCGGCGCGGTCGAGGCCGGTGGGCGTGACGAACGCGACGGCAGCGGAGGAGGGCTCGTCAGTGACCGTCAGGCCGGCCGACCAGCAGCCGAGCAGGATCGGCACGCTGATCCAATGGGCCGGAAGCTCGACGAACGCCGAATCTCCGACGCCGAGGCCGAGGCTGTCGAGCAGCAGGAAGTGCGTCTTGGCCACCCAGTTCGCGGTGGACTTCGTCGACAACTCGGCCCACTCACCGCTGGCGTCGTCGTGGAAACTGACGAACGGCCGCGACGGTTCGGCGGCGAGCAGATCGGCGAAGAGCTGTTCGGGGGAGCTGCTGCTCAGGTCACACATCCGGGCTGATTGGGCGTGTGCGCGTCGACGCCGGCGGCCGGTCCGGTCGCCGTCACGGTCGGTGCCGGCGCGGTCGCGGTCGGGGTCGGGGTGGCGCTGGTCGTCGAACCGACAGCAAGGCCGTCGCTGCCGAGCTGCAGGGTCACCCGTTGCACCGAACTGGACTGCACGAGTGCCGCGCCCGGCACCTTCGCCAGCACCGTGCGGGCCTGGGCGTCCTGGCCCGCCGGGTACTCGATGGTGGTCTGGGCGATGCTCGAGTCGCCGGTCAGCACGCCGTCGACGTTGTAGCCGAGCTGGCGAAGTGCGGTCGCTGCCCGGGTGGCGGCGCCGTTCTCACCCGACTGGTTGACGACGTCGAGGGAGAAGCTTCCGGCGGCCACGGTCGGTCCGGTGCTCGCACTCGCCGACGCGCCGCCGAGGCCGAGTTGCTGGTCGACGAACGCCTGGACCTCGGACTGGTTGATCAGCAACACGGACTGGCCGCCCTCGGTGCCGTTGCCATCGGTCGGAATCGTCTTGAACGTCAAGTTACCCGACGACATCGACGCAAAGTCCGACGCGAGCGACAGCAGGTTGACGCCGTCGGTGAGCAATGACGAGCTGACCGCGTTCAGCAGCGACTTGACCTTGAACGGATTGAGCAGCGTCCCCGAGCTCAACATCATGCGGAAGACCGCGCTCAGGAAGTACTGCTGACGCTCGATGCGGTTGAGGTCGCCCTGCGGCAGCCCGTAACGCTGACGGACGAACGCCAGGGCTTGCGTCCCGGAGATGTCGGACCACCCCGCCGGCAGGTTGATGCCCGACTTGGGTTCCTTCTGCGCCTGGCAGAGCAGCACCGGCACGCCACCGATCGCGTTGCTGATCCGGTAGAAGCCCAGCAGGCTGATCTGCACGTAGTGGTCGATCGTGAGACCGGTCAGATTGTTCAGCGTCTGCGCGAGGAGGGCGACGCCGGCGCCCTCGGCGTCGGTCTCGTCCTTGCCGGCCTGCTTCGCGGCGTTGTAGCCGTCAGGGTAGGCCGCATTCAGTTTGGCCTTGCCGTATCCCGGGATCGAGACGTACGAGTCACGCGGGAACGAGAGCACCGTCGCCTTCGACCCGTCGGCGGGGATGTGCATCACCATCATCGTGTCGGTGTTGGCGCTGCCGCCGTCGTCGGTGGTCGCGAGGGCCTGCAACTCGGCCGGCGTGGCGCCGGTGCGGCTGTCGTTGCCGAGCAGCAGGATGTTCTGGGCCTTGCCGTCGATGTCCTTGACCTTCGTTCCGCCGCTGGAGGACACCGGCAACGGGGCGGCGGTCGGCACCGAGGCCTGAGCCTGGCGGTAGGTCGACCAGTAGAAGTACGAATAGACCAGAATCGTCAGCGAGAGCAGCGCGCAGATGATCTTGACGCCGACGAGCGCGCCGAACCAGACATCCGGCCCGGTGCGACGGCGGCCCGATCCGCCGCGTCCTCCGCCGCCGGGCCCTCCGGCCAGTGCGAAACCGGCTGCAGCCGGCTGGGACGCCGTTCGACGCCGAGCCTCGGCGCGGGCGGCCCGGCGTCCGCGCGGGTCGAGTTCGGGGGGTAGTGCAGCCGAATGGGCGGGATGGCCCTGGTCGTCGCCCGGATTTCCCGGCTCGCGGCCGGAGGGCGGTCGGCGGTCTGGCACGAGCCGAGGTTACCGGCGGCGGCGCCGGATACGGTGAGAACCGCCTTAGCCACGCGGCACTCTCTCAGCTCTGTGGCCTGGTACGGGGCCAATGCGGCTAGTTCCGGCGTCCGGGCTGGAATACTCGGGCCAACGTCAACGATCGACGGCTCCGCCTGGGAGTCAGTGAGGAAGGCAGTCGGCTCATGCGGGTTCTCGTCACCGGAGGTGCCGGATTCATCGGCGCCAACTTCGTCAATCGAACGCTGGCCACGCGCCCGGAAGCCCAGGTCACCGTGCTGGACGCCATGACCTACGCGGCGAACGAGGCCAGCCTGGCCGGCGTCCGGGATCGCATCGAACTGGTCGTCGGTGACATCTCGGACGCCGACATCGTCGATCGCCTGGTCGCCGAGACCGACCTGGTCGTGCACTTCGCGGCCGAGTCGCACAATGACAACTCGTTGCGAGACCCGTCCCCGTTCGTGCGGACGAACCTCGTGGGCACGTTCACCATCCTCGAGGCCGTGCGCAAGCACGGCACGCGGCTACACCACATCTCGACCGACGAGGTGTACGGCGACCTCGAGCTGGACGATCCGGCCAAGTTCACCGCGACGACGCCCTACAACCCGTCGAGTCCGTACAGCTCGACCAAAGCCGGCTCGGACCTGCTGGTGCGCGCCTGGGTCCGGTCCTTCGGCGTGCACGCGACGATCTCGAACTGCTCCAACAACTACGGGCCGTACCAGCACATCGAGAAGTTCATCCCGCGCCAGATCACCAACGTTCTCAGCGGGATTCGGCCCAAGCTGTACGGGGCGGGCGAGAACGTGCGGGACTGGATCCATGTGCACGATCACAACGACGCGGTCTGGGCGATCATCGACAAGGGCACGGCGGGCGAGACGTATCTGATCGGGGCTGACGGCGAGAAGAACAACAAGTCGATCATCGAGCTGGTCCTCGAGCTGATGGGTCAGCCGACGGATGCCTACGACCATGTCACCGACCGCGCCGGCCACGACCTGCGCTACGCGATCGACGCCTCGAAGCTGCGCGACGAACTCGGCTGGCGTCCGCAGTTCACCGACATCCAGGCCGGCTTGGCCCAGACGATCGAGTGGTACAGCGAGAACGAGTCTTGGTGGCGGCCGCTGAAGGACGCCGTCGAGGCCCGCTACGCCGAGATCGGTCAGTGAGCACCGAGCCGGTGCGCTGGCTGATCACCGGAGCGAACGGCCAGTTGGGCACCGACCTGCAACGGGTGCTGGCGGACCGGCCCGAAGCGCAGGTCACGGCGCTCGGGTCGCGGGACCTCGACATCACCCAGTCCGCGGCGGTCCAGGCCGTCGTGGCCGAGGTCCGTCCCGACGTCATCGTCAACGCCGCCGCCTACACCGCGGTCGACGCCGCCGAGGAGGACGAGGACGCGGCCTATCTGGTCAACGCCGCCGGTCCGGGCATCCTCGCCGCGGCGGCCGCCCGGGCCGGTGCCCGCTTGATCCACGTCTCGACCGACTACGTCTTTGCCGGCGACGGCGAGCGACCGTACGAGGTCGACGACCCGACGGGACCGAAGGGGGCCTACGGACGCACCAAGCTCGCCGGCGAGGTCGCGGTGCGTGAGCTTCATCCGGACGACTCCTACGTCGTGCGGACGGCGTGGGTCTACGGCGCAACGGGCGCGAACTTCGTCAAGACGATGGCCCGGTTGGAACGCGACCGCGAGACGGTCAGTGTGGTCGACGACCAGCGCGGATCACCCACCTGGTCGGCCGATCTGGCCCGCGCGCTCGTCGAGCTCGCGGGTTCGGACGCCCCGGCCGGGATCTATCACTGCACCAACTCCGGCGACACCACCTGGTTCGGTTTCACCCAGGCGATTTTCAGGAGCTCGGCGCCGACCCGGCCCGAGTGCTGCCGACGACCACCGATGCCTTCCCGCGGCCGGCGCCGCGTCCGGCCTACTCGGTCATGAGCATGAGGGCCTGGACGGCGGCCGGCCTGACGCCGATGCCCGCCTGGCGAGACGCGCTGCACGCGGCGTTCGCCGTGGGCCGTGACCGCTTCGCACCGCCCGCCGGCTGACGCTGATGAGCCGAGTCGTCGTGATCACCGCGGACGTCATTGCCGAGCGGATGGCCGGACCCGGCCATCCGGGCCTTCAACATCGCCCTGGAGCTGGCCAGGCGACAATGACGTCGTGCTGGTGTCGACGACGACGCTGCACGATCGAATCCGACGTGATCAGCTGCGTGTCCGCGCGCGGGCCGTCGGCTGCGCGCGATCGTCGAGCCGCGCGGACGTGGTGATCCTGCAGGGGTTCGTGAGCGACCAGAACCCGTGGTTGCTGCGCACCGACAAGGTGCTGGTCGCCGATCTCTACGACCCGATGCACCTGGAACAACTCGAGCAGCTGAGGACGCGGCCGCGACCAAGAGCGTCGCGATCTTCTGGATCTGACGGTGCGAGTGCTCAACGAGCAGATCGTGCGCGGCGACTTCTTCCTCTGTGCGACCGAGGTGCAGCGACAGTCTGTGGATCGGTCAGCTCGCGGCGCTTCGGGCGCATCAATCCCGATACCTACGACAGTGACGCGTCGCTTGTGCTCGCTGATCGCCGTCTGCCCGTTCGGGCTCGCCCGCGGCCGCCGGTCCGCGACGCGGCCGGCGATCCGCGGCGTCGTGCCTGGCATCGGCGCCGACGACAAGGTGATCTTGTGGGCCGGCGGTGTCTACAACTGGTTCGATCCGCTGACGCTGGTCGCGCGGTCGACCGGCTCAGCGCACGAGCACCCCGACGTCCGGCTGTTCTTCCTCGGCATGAAGCATCCCAACCCCGGGGTCCCCGAGATGAGCATGGCCTGACGAGACGCGCGACACTGGCGGACGCTCTCGGCCTGACCGGCAAGCACGTCTTCTTCAACGACGGCTGGGTCGGGTACGACGACCGTCAGAACTACCTGCTCGACGCCGACGTCGGCGTCAGCACGCACTCGCAGCACGTCGAGACGACGTACTCGTTCCGGACCCGGATCCTCGACTACCTGTGGGCGGGCCTGCCGGTGGTGGCGACCGAGGGCGACACGTTCGCGGCCCTCATGACCGCACGAGGGTTTCGGTGATCGCCGTTGCCGAGAACGACGTCGACGCGCCTGGCCATCGGCGCTCGAGGTGGTGCTTTTCGACGACGAGCTTCGCGCGGCGATGCGACTGAACGCCGCATCGCGCCGCCGAGCAATTCGAATGGTCGACGGTCCTCGCTCCGCTGCGCGAGTTCTGCCGTCAGCCGCACGCGGGCCGGCGACGCGCTCGGCGATCAGCGACGAATCGTGCGCCACCCGGTCAGCGCGCGAACCCTGACCGCGCGACGCCTTCTGCGAGCCCGGACCATGATCGCCGAAGGCCGCACGAAGGAGTTGGTGCGCCGCGGGTGGAGCCTGGTGTCGCGACGGATACGCAGGTCTTATAGTCACTGAACTCGCTGCCACGAAGCGACTTCGAGCCAGGGGATGGAAATGCCGCTGTCAAAATATGACATCCAACTCGATTTGGAGTCTGCCCCAGGCACCAGTCACGCATTTCTCGTTGAGCTGGTCGGCGCCAACAAGCGGGTGCTCGACATCGGATGCGACACGGGGTATCTCGGCCAGGCGCTGAACGCGCTCGGCAACGTCACCTCCGGCTTCGAGGTGAATCCGGTGACCGCCGAAGCCGCCCGCCTGCACCTCGACCGCGTCGAGGTCGGCGATCTGGAGAACGTCGATCTGGCCGAGGTGTTCGGCGGCGCCCAGTTCGAGGTCGTGGTCTTCGGTGACGTGCTGGAACATCTGCGAGACCCGCTGCCCGTATTGCGCCAGGCGCGCCGCCTCCTGACACCCGGCGGAAGCGTCTTGATCTCGACGCCGAACGTCGCGCACGGCGACGTTCGGCTGGCCCTGCTGTCGAGGGGCGTTTCGAGCTACACCAAGACCGGTATTCTGGATGAGACGCACACGCGGTTCTTCACGCAGGACTCGTTGGCCACGTTTGTGGCGGAAGCCGGCTTCGTGATCGCCGATCTGCGACGAACGCATGCGCCGTTGTTCGCGACCGAGGTCGGCGTTCGCGAGGAGGACTTCGACCCGGCGGTCGTCGCGGCCCTGCGCGCCGATCCCGAGGCCACGACATATCAGTTCGTGGTGCGGGTGGTTCCCGACGACGCGACGGCCCTGGAGTCGGAGCAGGCGCTGCGCCTCGACGACCTGAGCCAGCAACTCGCCGCGGCTCACGCGTTGGTCGACGTTACGGCCGGGCAGCGAAACGGGCTGGCCGAACGGGTGGACGAGCTCACCGCGGCGCTGGCCGAGCGCGGAGCGTCACAGTGGGAGAGCTGTCGGAGGATCTGGCCGCCGCCCGAGCGCTCGTGAGGCAATACGAGTCGAGCCGCGCGTATCGCCTGTACCGGCGCGCCCGGGGGGCGCTCGGCTGAGGACGCGGGTCTCGCGTCCCGGTCAACCCGCCGCCGGACGGTAGGATCGCCAATCGTGACATCTACGCGGGTATCGACTCTGACGCGCCTGGGGCAGGCGGCTAGCCGGTGAGTGCGTGGTCAGAGCTTCGCGACTCGCGGGAGCTTCTCGTCAATCTCACGCTGCGTGAGATCCGGGGTAAGTACAAGCGAACCGCGCTGGGCCAGGTCTGGTCGTTGCTGAATCCCGCGGCGCTGATGGCCACCTACTCGCTGGTCTTCGGATTCTTTCTGGTCAGCGCGTCGGTCCGGGCGATCCGTCGGGGCTGGACGTGTTCGCGATCTGGCTGTCGGCCGGGTTGCTGCCCTGGCTCTTCTTCAGCAACGTCCTCACCGGCGCGATGGCGTCGCTGGTCGGCAACGCCAATCTGATCCTGAAGGTCTACTTCCCGCGCGAGACGCTGGTCGATCTCGAACGCCTTGTCGTGGCTGTACACGCACGTCGATCGAGATGAGCGTGCTGGTCGTGGCGATGCTGCTCTTCGGCGGGAACCCGCTGCTCTACCTGCCCGCGACCGTGTTCTTCATGCTCATGCTCGGCATGCTTCGCGCTCGGCCTCGGCTTCATGCTGGCCGATCGCGAACGTGTACTTCCGCGACACCCAGCACTTCGTCGCGATCGCCCTGCAGCTGCTGGTTCTACCTCACGCCGATCGTCTATCCGCCCAGCGTCGTCGAGCGGTATCAGCCAGCCACCACGCGACGCTCGTCTTCATCTACCGCTTGAATCCGCTGGAGCGCTTCTGCGAGATCTTCCGCAACACGCTCTACGACGACCGCTGGCCCAGTCTGATCAACAGCGTCTACGTGACGGTCGTCTCGCTCGTCGTGCTGGTCGCTCGGCCACGCCGTGTTCAGCCGGTTCGCCGGCCAGCTGGCCGAGGAGCTCTGAGCGCGATGGCCGACTCCGCGATCCAGGTCGACGACGTGTCGAAGCGCTTCCGCATGTACAAGGAGCGCAACCAGTCCCTCAAGGCGGCGCTGATGCGCGGCGACGCGCCAGCTTCGACGAGTTCTGGGCGCTGCGGCGACGTCAGCTTCGACATTCCGCGCGGCACGTACGTTCGGCCTGATCGGCGAGAACGGATCCGGCAAGTCGACGCTGCTGAAGTGCATCGCCAAGATCCTGCGTCCCGGACACCGGCTCGGTCGTCGATCGACGGCTCGATGGCTGCCCTGCTCGAACTCGGCTCGGGATTCCACCCCGAGCTCTCCGGTCGCGAGAACATCTACCTCAACGGCTCGATCCTGGGCCTGCGCAAGACCGAGATCGACGCCAAGCTCGACGACATCATCGACTTCGCCGGCGTTCGGCCAGTTCATCGACCAGCCGGTGAAGAACTACTCGTCCGGGATGTACGTCCGGCTCGGGTTCTCGGTCGCGATCAACGTCGACCCCGACATCCTGCTGGTCGACGAGGTGCTGGCCGTCGGCGACGCGAACTTCCAGGACAAGTGCATGGAGAAGTTCGCCGACTTCCGCCGCGCCGGGCAAGACCGTCGTGCTGGTCAGCCACGCGATGGGCTCGATGCGCACGATGTGCGATCGAGGTGGCCTGGCTCGAGCACGGTGAACTGCAGGCGTCGGGTGATGCCAGCGACATCGTCGACTCCTACGTCGACGGAACCCACGAGCACGCCGTGATCGAGATGGCTGACGGCTCCACGCAGTGGGGTAGCGGTGAGGCCCGCGCTGACCAAGGTCGAGATTGCTCGACGCGCAACGGTCGGCCGGCCACGCAGCGTTCGCACCGGCGACGAGCTCACCTTCCGGCTGCACTACGACGCGACGAAGCGGATCGAGCGGCCGGTCTTCGGCCTCGCGCTCGAGACCATCGCCGGCGTCTGGGCCTGGGCCCACCACAGCCGCGACGGCGGGTTCGTTCGCAGACCGAGATCGAGGGCGCCGGGACGGTCGACCTGCACATTCCCGCGCTGAAGCTGCAGGCCGGCACCTTCGACCTGCACGCGTCGATCGTCGACTACACGACCACCCACACCTTCGACTTCCGAAACGGCGTGATCCGCTTCGACGTGCTCTCGGCCAGCCCGCACGAGTCCGGCGGCATCGCGGCCCTGGGCGGCAAGTGGTCCGACCCTGATCAGCCGCCGCCGATGACCGTTGGCGGGCTCCGACGCTCGCGCCGAGGTGCCTGAAATCGATCCAGTCGCGGAGGCCGGCACATGACAACCAGAGCGAGCACGGTAGTCGAGAGCGCGCCGGTCCCAGGTCTCGTGTCCGTCGTCATCGTCAACTACCGCGGCGCCGACGACACATCACGTGCATCGCCGGCCTGGGCAGCCTGCGACTGGCCCGCCGAGCTGACTCGAGATCGTCGTCGTCGACAACGCCTCGGGCGACGACAGCGTCGAGTCGATCCGGCGCGGCCCGTCCCGACGTCACGATCGATCGAGTCGCAGGTCAACACCGGCTTCGCCGGCGGCTGCAACCTCGGCGTCGCGCACGTCGTCCGGCGAGTACGTCGCGCTCATCAACAGCGACGCCCGACCGGACGAGAACTGGCTGCAGCGCCGCGGTCGCCGAGCTCAGCGCCGACGCCGACGTCGGCGCCGTGGCCAGCAAGGTCCTCGACTGGGACGGCGAGCGGATCGACTACGTCGGCGGGATCGATCAACTTCGTCGGCCAGGGCTACAAGCCCGAGGTCGGCCAGCTCGACGACGGCCAGTGGCGAGCAGCCCCGCGACGTGCTGTTCTTCACCGGGTCGGCCGCGGTCATCCGGCGCGAGTGTTCCGACGAGCTCGGCGGCTTCGACGAGCGCTTCTTCATGTTCTTCGAGGACGTCGACTTCGGCTGGCGGATGAACCTGGCCGGCCACCGGGTGCGCTACGCGCCGGCCTCGCTCGTCTACCACAAGCACCACGCCGCGATCGCGCAAGTTCGGCAACTACCGCGAGCAGTACCTGCTCGCCCGCAACAGCCTGCTGACCATCTACAAGAACTTCGACGACGAGATGCTGGCCAAGGTTCTGGCGCCGGCGCTGCTGCTGTCGGTCCGCAACGGCATCCTCATCGGCGGGGCCGACCCGACGCCGCTCGACCTGCAGCGCAACGCCCGGGCGGTGACGACGGAGCCACCATCGAGGTCCGCAAGGAGGCGCTGACCGGCGCCTACGCCGTCGACTACTTCGCCGCGCACCTGGGCGAGCTGGCCGGCGCAGCGGGCCAGATCCAGGCGACCGCGAAAGTCGGCGCGACGTCGTCGATCGCGTCGCTGTTCGGCGACCTGCTGCGTCCCACGAGCATGGTTCCCGGATACCAGCGAAGCGTGGCGGACGCCGTCGCAGGCCTTCGGGCTGGCCGACGCTGCTCATCCGGCCGCACCGGGTCGTCGTCATCACCGGCGACACGCTGTCGGCCCGCATGGCCGGGCCGGCCATCCGCGCGTTCCACATCGCCGAGGAGCTGGCCGACGGAGCACGACGTCCGCCTGGTCTCGACGACGACGTGTTCGATCTGACCGACCCGGCCTTCGAGTGCCTGTTCGCCGACGACGAGGCGCTGCGCGACATCGTCGACTGGGCCGATGTCGTCATCTTCCAGGGCTTCGTGATGTTCCACGCGCCGTGGATCGCCGACACCAACAAGATCATCGTCGTCGACATCTACGACCCGATGCATCTCGAGCAGCTGGAACAGCTGCGCGGCCGATGGAGCTCGCGCACCGCGACGTCGATCAACGCGGCGACCGACCGGCGTCCTCAACGACCAGCTGCGAGCGCGGCGACTTCTTCCTCTGCGCGAGCGAGCGAGCAACGACACTTCTGGCTCGGGCAGCTCGCCGCGGCTGGGCCGGCTCAATCCCGGTCAACTACGACCGCGACTCGTCGCATGCGCTCGCTGCTGGACGTCGCGCCGTTCGGCCTGCAGAGCGCGGCCCCGATGCGCACGCGGCAGGCGATCAAGGGCGTCGTGCCCGGCATCTCGGAGCCGACGACAAGGTGATCCTCTGGGGCGGCGGCGTCTACAACTGGTTCGACCCGCTGACGCTGATCAGGGCGGTCGACGAGCTGCGGCGCGATCACGCCGAACGTCCGGCTGTTCTTCCTCGGGATGAAGCACCCCAACCCCGACGTGCCCGAGATGCGGATGGCCTGGGACGCGCGCGCAGCTGTCGGATCGGCTCGGGCTGACCGACAAGTTCGTGTTCTTCAACGAGGAGTGGGTCGACTACGACGACCGGCAGAACTACCTGCTCGACGCCGACGTCGGCGTGAGCACCCACTTCGAGCACGTCGAGACGACGTTCTCGTTCCGCACGCGGATCCTCGACTACATGTGGGCCGGGCTGCCGATCGTGGCGACCGACGGCGACGCCTTCGGCCGCCTGATCAAAGCCGAGGGCATGGGCGTCGGCGTCGCCGGAGCGCGACGTGAAGGCGCTGGCCGACGGGCTCGAACGGGTGCTCTACGACGAGAGTTCGCCGCCGAATGCCGGGCCAACATCGTCCGGGTTCGGACGCAGTTCATGTGGGACCGGGCGCTGGCGCCGCTGATCGAGTTCTGCCGCCGGCCGATCCGCGCCGGCGACGCGCCGTCCGGTCCGAGTCGCCTCGAAGCGCGCGCCCCGCGCCCGATAGCCCGATCGTCGCTCCGGACAGCGTCGTCGGCCGAAACCTTCGGTACGCGCGCATCCACTATGAACGCGAAGGCGTCGGTGGGGTGCTGCGATCGGGCAAGGCCAAGCTGATCCGGCTCCGCGATCAGCGACGTCTGAGGGCGTCGCGGCTCGCTACGATGGCCGGATGGCTCTCCGCGGTGATCATCCGCGCGGCTGGGTGAGCCGATGCTGAAGAGGGACGTGTCTTGTTGAGCACCGGGGGTACCGACGCCGCCGCTGACGCCGGGTTGAGTGGCCCCTCCGCGCCGGATCCGGATCAGGCGCCGAATCGTTCCGACACGCTCGACGTCACCGTCGTGCTGCCCTGCTACAACGAGCAGGACCACGTGCTGGCCGAGATCGAGCGCATCTCACGGCGCCATGGACGCCAGCGGCTTCAGCTACGAGCTGATGGCGATCGACGACAAGTCGACCGACAACACGCTGGCCGTGTTGCGGGCGGCCCAGCCGCAGTACCCGCGCATGCGGCTGATCGCGTTTCGCCGCAACGGCGGATCGGGCACCGCCCGGCGGATCGGCACCACCGACGCCTACGGCCGGATCGTGGTGTGGACCGATGCCGACATGACCTACCCGAACGAGCGCATTCCCGAGTTCGTGCAGTACCTGCTCGACCATCCCGACATCGACCAGGTCGTCGGCGCCCGCACGAGCGAGCAGGGGACGCACAAGTACCTTCGCGTCCCGGCGAAGTGGGTCATCCGCAAGATCGCCGAGTCGCTGTCGTCGACGTCGATCCCGGACCTCAACTCGGGCCTGCGGGCGTTCCGGCGCGAGGTGTCATTGCCCTATCTGCGCCTGCTGCCGCCCGGCTTCTCGTGCGTCACGACGATCACGCTGTCGTTCCTGTCGAACCAGCACGGCGTCGACTACCTGCCGATCGACTACGCGCAGCGGGCCGGCGTCGAGCAAGTTCCACTTCTTCCGCGACGCCTACCGCTACATCCTGCAGGTGCTACGGATGATCATGTACTTCAACCCGATCAAGGTGTTGATGCCGCTGGCGCTGTGGATCTTCGGCATCGGCGTCGTCAAGGGCATCGTCGACCTGGCGCGGTACCACCTGCGGATCACGACCAACTCGGTCCTGCTGATCTTGACCGGGTTGATCATCGGGTCGATCGCGCTGCTCGCCGACCTCATCGTCCGATCGCGTGCCGAGATCTAGCGGCTGGATGCTGCGGGCGGCCGGCGTGCTGCTGGTCAGCCGCCTGCTGTCGCTGGGCGGATTCGCCTACGCCGAGCACCGAGCCGGCGTGCGGGTCTCGTTCTCGACGATGCTCCAGCGCTGGGACGGGTGGTGGTACGTCCACCTCGCCCGCTCGGGCTACCCGTCGACGCTGACGATCCCGGGGCACCCGACGTACGGCCCGTGGGGCTTCTTCCCGACCTGGCCCTGGACGATCCGGCTCACCCACGACGTGCTGCGCGTGGGCTATCCGCTGGCGGCAGGGATCGCGGTCACCGCCTACGCGCTCGCGTTCGTGCTCGTGGCTCGGGTCTACGCCGCCCGGCTGGTGGGGGCGGCCGGGGCGGACGCGGCCGTCGTGCTCTTGTGCGTGTTCCCGGGCGCGCTCGCGTTCAGCCTGGCCTACACCGAGGCCGGATTCCTGTTCTGGACGACGCTGGCACTGCTCGCCCTGGACCGGGGTCGCTACGGGCCGGCGGCCGTCGCGGTGTTCATGGCCTGCGCCACCCGATCGACCGGTGTCGCGGTGATCGCTGCCGCGCTGGTCGTGCTGGTCCCGGCCCTGCGGCGGCGGGACTGGTCGTCGTTGGCGCCGCCGGCCGCGGGCGCCGTCGCGTTCGCGTTGATGGCCTGGTTCGCGCACGCCCGAACGGGTGACGCCGGCATCTGGTTCAAGGCCGAGAAGCAGTGGGACCAGCACCTCGACTGGGGGCGCGGGATCTGGACCGGCTTCACCCGCACGATCCCGAACTCCGGCGGCCCGACCACACCGCGTGGACGGTCGAGTTGACGATGGCGATCGTGCTGCTGTTGCTGGTGATCGTCGCGCTTCCGCGCTGCGGGTGCTGCCCTTGACGGCGTGGGCGTACCTGGCCGTCACCGCGTTCGCGATCTTCGCCTACAGCAACGTCGGCCCACGACCCCGACTGGTGCTGGCGCTGCTTCCCGATCTTGATCGTCGCGGCGGCCGAGCTGCAGCGACGGGGACGCGTCTGGTTCGGCGCCAGCGTCGTCGTGCTGTCGGCCCTGACGGTCGTCGATCGCGTACGCCACCATGTACCCGCCGTTGCACGTGACCGCGTGATGGGCGGGCGCGTGCTGTTCGTGACGAGCAACTACCCGCGATGGGCCGGCGACACGACCACGCCGTTCGTCCGCGATCTCGCCGTCGATCTCGGCGAGCGGGGCTGGACGGTGACCGTGCTCGCCCCGCACTTTCCGGGCGCGGCTCGCGACGAGGTGCTCGACGGCATCGACGTGCACCGCTTCCGGTACCTGCTGCCGGAATCGGCCCAGACCGTCTGCTACGGCGGCGGCGCGCTCGTCAATCTGGCCGGATCGAAGGCGACCGCTGGCCAAGGTGCCGGCCCTGGTCGGCGGCGCGAGTGGTGGGCGACCGCCGCGCCGGCTGCGGAGCGCGCTTCGACGTCGTCCACGCGCACTGGGTGCTGCCGCAGGGCTTCGTCGCAACGACCGTCCCGGCTCGGGGAGCGGCCACGGGTGATCACCGCGCACGGCGGTGACGTCTTCGGTCTGCGCGGCGGGATCGTCGATCGCTTCTCGCGCCAGGCGTTGCGAGCGGGCCGACGCGGTGACGGTGAACAGCGCGGCGACCGAACAGGCGCTGCGCACCGATCACGGCCGGGGCCGCGGTCACGCGGATCCCGATCGGTGTGGACGTCGGCGCCGACCCCCGACGCGACCGCCGTGGCCCGTCACCGCTCCGCGGGCGGTCCGTTGCTGGTCTACGTCGGGCGCGTCGTACGCCGACAAGGGCGTGGACGATCTGCTCGACGCCGTCGGCGCTGCTGCCCGGCGTCCGCGCGGCGGTGGTGCGGCACCGGCCAGCACCTCGACACGCTGCGGCGGCGGGCCGTCGAGCTGGGCGTCGCGGACCGGGTCGAGTTCGCGGGCTGGGCCGACCCGGCGGACGTCCCGTCCTGGCTGGCCGCGGCCGACGTCGTCGTGGCCCCGAGCCGGATCGGGCGCGGACGGCTGGCAGGAGGGCCAGGGGCTGTCGATCATCGAGGCGATGGCGCAGGGGCGGCCGGTCGTCGCCACGGCCACCGGCGGCATCCCGGAGACGATCGAGGACGGCGTGTCCGGGGTGCTCGTCGCGCCCCAGGACCCATCGGCCCTGGCCGCGCGCGATCAGCCGGACTGCTGAGCGATCCGAGCCGGGCGGCGGCGATCGGCGAGCAGGCCCGAGTCCGGGTGCGGCAGGAGTTCTCGAGGACGGCGTCGGCTGATCGCTTCGCCGAGTTGTACGAACGGGTGCGTCAGCCGATGACGACGGCGCGCTGCGGCGGTGGCTGCCGCATCGGGCCTGGGGGCGGTCGCGATCGTCCTGGCCGTCGTCGCGATCGCCGACGATCGGCACGCGCTCGCCCGGGCCGTGCGCGACATCGGCCCGGCCGCGCTGGCCGGATCGGCGCTGGCCGCGTTCGTCGGCGTCGCCGTGACCGTCCTGCATCTGGTGGCAGGTGCTGGCCGGTCTCGACGCACCGGTTCCCTTGCCGACCGCGGTGCGGGTGCTCTTCCCCAGTCAGTTGGGCAAGTACCTGCCCGGAGCGCTGTGGCCGGTCGTGGCCCAGATGGAGTTCGGCCGCCGCCGGGGCATCAGCCGGCGGCGGATGCTGTCGGCCAACGCGCTCACCCTGGTGGTCAGCGTCGCCGTCGGGCTCGTGGTCGCCGCCGCCTGCCTGCCGACGTCCAGCGCCGAGGCGTTGCGCCGCTACTGGTGGACCTTCGTCGTTCCTGCCCCTGCTCGCGTTGTTGCTCGTGCCCCGCGTGGTGCCGGGCGTCGTCGACTGGATCTTCGCTCGTCTCGGCCGCGAGCCGCTCGATGCCCGCCTGCCGGTGGCCGCCAGCCTCAAGGCGTCGGGTTGGTGCGTGCTGAACTGGCTCGGTCTGGGCCTGCACGTCTACCTGCTGGCCCGACCCTTCGGCGCCGGCGGCGCGCAGGCCCTGCTCGCCGCCGTCGGGGGCACCGCGCTGGCCGTCTGCGCCGGCATCCTGTTCATCCCGGCGCCGGCGGGCGCGGGCATACGCGACGCGGTGCTCGTGCTCACGCTGACGCCGTCGATCGGCGCGACCCACGCCTTGGCCGTCGCCCTGTTGTCGCGCGCGATCCTGATCGTCGTCGACCTCGTCCTAGCCGGGCTGGCCCTGCTCGTGCCCGATCCGACGGCGCAGGAGCACGCGGTAGACCAGCAGCCGCACCCGATCGGGAACCAGCCGCACCGGCACTCGGATCGTCGCGCCGAGCAGCGCCTGCGGCCGGGTCAGGAACCCGATCCGGACGAAGGCACGCAGTAGGCCGATCTCGGTCCGCGCGTAGCTCAGGCCGCCGCGCCGACGACCTTGGGCGAGGCCGGCTCGCATGCGCACGAGGACCTCGGGGAGGTTGTCGAGCTGTCGGCCCGCGGCGAGCAGTTTGGCCCACAGGAAGTAGTCCTCGAGCCCGATGAATCCGGTGTACCCACCGACCGCCCGGACGTCGCTCAGCCGGAACATGACGGCTGGATGGTTCAGCGGCGAACGCCACCGCGCGGCGCGAGTCACGACGTCGACGCCGATCGGGACTGTCCTTATCGCATAAGGGTTTTCGGGATCGTCGACGAACTCGGAGACATAGCCGCTGAGCGCCGCGAGTTCGGGTCGTGCCGCCATCGCGGCGACCTGCCGGGCCAAGCGATCGAGCTCGTTCACATCGTCACTGTCGGCCCGGGCGACGAGCTCGTGGTCGCAGTGCGCGAGCCCGGCCTGCAGCGCTGCGCTCAGCCCCACGTTGACGGGCAGGGCGATGCGGGTCAAGGTCGGGTCGGCGTCGAGTACGGCGCGCACGTCGTCGGACAGCGGGCCGTCTTCGACCACGACGACCTGGGCCGCCGGCCGCGTCTGATCGGCGACGCTGCGCAGCGCCTGCTCGAGCCATTCGGCCCGGTCGCCCGCGTACACGGCCATCAGCACGCTGACCTGGTCAGCCCCCATCCGGGCCGCCTCGCTGCCGCACGCCGTCCCTGAGCCCGCGCACGGCGGCCCGCAGCCGCGCCCGGCGCTGTGGCACGAAGGCCATCAGCAGGCCCAGCTTGACGATCATCCGCCCGAAGTCGTGGACCTTCCACGCGAGCGGCACGTAGCCCCGCGTGTAGAGCCGCACTCGGTTTCGGTGCATGTAGTAGAGGCGGACGGGTGAATGAACGCGGATCAGATATCCGCCGGGCGCCCGTACGACGTGATCGCCGCGTCGGTGGCTCAAGGTCGTCGAGAAGGTGGCCAGCAGCGCGAAACCCCGCGCCCCGGCGGCGAAGCTCCAGTCGAAGTCGATGGAGTCGATGAACAGGCTCTCGTCGTTGAACCCGGCGGCGGGCAGGCGGCCCAGATCGACCATCGTGCCCGACGTGATGAGGAAGTCGACCTCGAAGAACTCGGTCACGGCATCGGCGGCCGAGCTGATCCGGCGGTTCCGGAGCAGTCGCAGCCGGGTGAAGTACTCGGGTTTGCCTTCGAGTTCGTCGACGATCGCCGGCCCGACCGCGATGACGGGACGGTCGCTCTCGTGGGGGGCGGTGAAGCCGCGCCGCAGCGTCGCGCACGAGGTCACCGGCCGGGATGCTGTCCTGGTCGAGCAGCAGCGCATAGCCCTCGGCGCCCTCGGCGGCCAGGCTGCGCAGCGCGGTGTTCAACGCGGCCGCCAGACCGGCATTCGTCCCGTCACCGACGACCCGGACCAACGGCTCGGCGAGAAGGGCCGTCTCTTCCAGTGCCGCCGCGCCGCCGCCGTTGTCGTAGTACACGACCGCGTCGACCTGATCGCGCAGGGCCTGGAACTGCGCGGAGAGCAGTTCGGCCTCCGGCCGGTAGAGGACGACGATCGCGGTGACGCCGGCGGGCACTGGTCGAACCTCCTGTGAGATCGGACCCGGATTGGTGGTCAAGCGTCGGGCAACGATCCGATGGAGGCTATCGGATCGGTACCCTCACTCGGTGACAGCAGACATGGCTGACGTCGACGCGATCGTCCTGGTCGGTGGCCTGGGCAAGCGCCTGCGGCCCCTCACGCTCTCGGCGCCCAAGCCGATGCTCCCGACGGCCGGCGTTCCGCTGATGACCCATCTGCTGTCGCGGATCCGGGACGCCGGGGTCACGCACGTGGTGCTCGGCACCAGTTACCGAGCCGAGGTCTTCGAAGGTTATTTCGGCGACGGCGCCACGCTCGGCCTCGAACTCGAGTACGTCGTCGAGTCCGAGCCGTTGGGCACCGGCGGGGGCATCCGCAACGTCGCCCACCGGCTCCGCGGCGACACCGCGCTCGTGTTCAACGGCGATGTCCTGAGCGGCGTCGACCTCGGGCGCCTCGTCCAGGCCCATCGCGACACCGCCGCCGACGTCTCGCTGTACCTGACCAAGGTCGAGGACCCGCGCGCCTTCGGCTGCGTGCCGACCGACGACGACGGGCGGGTCACCGCATTCCTCGAGAAGGAACCGAATCCGGTCACCGACCAGATCAACGCCGGCGTCTACGTGTTCCGCCGGTCCGTCCTCGAGTCGATCCCGCCCGGACGGCCGGTCTCGGTCGAGCGCGAGACGTTCCCCCAGCTGCTGGAGTCCGGCGCGACGGTCTGCGGCCACGTGGACACCGGGTACTGGCGAGATCTGGGTACCCCCCGCGACTTCATCGAGGGCTCGGCCGATCTGGTGCGCGGAATCGCGCCCACCGGAGCGCTCCCGGGGCCGGTCGGCCCGGCGCTCGTGCTGCCGGACGCGATCATCGCCCGGGACGCGATCCTGACCGGAGGCAGCACGATCGGCGTCGGCTGCGAGATCGGCGCGGGAGCGGTCATCGACGGCAGCGTGCTGTTCGACGGGGCGCGGGTCGCGGCCGGCGCGTGCGTGGTGGGCAGCGTGGTCGGCGCGGGCGCGAGCGTGGGGGAACGGACGGTCCTGCGGGACGCGGTGATCGGTGACCGGGCATGGCTCGGGTGCGACCTCGAGCTGATCGGCGGCGCGCGGGTATGGCCGGCGGCCGAGCTGGCCGACGGTTCGGTGAGATTCTCAGCGGATGGCTGATTCCGTGATCCGGCGGTGCTGGCGGCCGGGACGCCCGGTCGATCTGCGCCGCACGCTCGGGCCACTGCGCCGCGGAGCGGGCGACCCCTCGATCCGCATCGACGGCGACACGGCCCGGTGGGCCAGCCGCACACCCGAGGGCCCCGGCACCCTTGCCCTCGAACTGGTCGGCGCGGATGTCGACTGCCGCGCGTGGGGGCCCGGCGCGCGCTGGCTGCTCGACGGCGTCCCGCGGCTGCTCGGTTCCGAGGACGACTGGTCGCGTCTCGACCTGTCGGCCTATCCCGCGCTGGCCGAGGTGCGCCGCGGCGTCCCCGGTTTGCGCCTGCCCTTCACCGGTCGGGTGCTCGAGGCGCTCGTCCCGGCGGTGCTCGAGCAGCGCGTCACCGGCGGCGAGGCGCACCGCTCGTGGCGCACGTTGCTCTACCGCTTCGGCAGCGTCGCGCCCGGCCCGTTCGACGACCTGCGGCTGGCGCCGGACGCGGCCGAACTGCTGCAGATCCCGACCTGGGACTGGCACCGGATGGGCGTCGAGGCGGCGCGGCAACGGCCCATCCGGGCCGCGGCAACCGTGGCCGGACGCCTCGAGGAATGCGTCGACCTGGCGCCCGACGCGGCCTACGCCCGGTTGCGCGTCCTGCCCGGCGTCGGAGCGTGGACGGCGGCCGAGACGTTGCAGCGGGCCGTCGGACACCCTGATCTGGTCAGCGTGGGCGACTTCCATCTGCATGATCTGGTCGTCTTTGCGCTGACCGGGCGCCCGCGGGGCGGCGACGAGGAGATGATGGAGCTGCTCGGGCCGTACGCCGGTCAGCGGCAACGGGTCGTGCGGCTGATCGAGATCTCCGGCGTGCGAAAGCCCCGCTTCGGCCCGCGGTACAGCCCGCTCGACTTCCGGGCGATGTGATGTCACCGAACGAGGTCGACACCGCGGCGGCCCGGCTGGCCCTCGAGGTGGCCCGCGAGTTCCAGGCGCCGGCCCTGGTGAATCACTGCCGTCGCGCGTACCTGTTCGCGGCCGCCTACGCCGAGGCGCACGCCATCGCATTCGACGCCGAGCTGCTCTACGTCGCGTCGATGGTGCACGATCTCGGCCTGGTGGCCGAGTTCGACAGCCATACGCTCGACTTCGAGCAGGCCGGGGGGAGCGTGGGCTGGGTGTTCGCGGCCGGGCTGGGGTGGCCGGTCGATCGTCGGACTCGGGTGACCGAGATCGTCGTCCGGCACATGTGGCCCGAGGTCGACCCGCAGTTCGATCCCGAGGGCCACTTGCTGGAGGTCGCGACCAGCCTCGACATCTCAGGCGCGCGCGCCGATGCCTGGCCGGCGGCGCTGCGTGCTGACATCGTTGAGCAGTTCCCGCGCCTCGACCTCGCCGAGAGGTTCACTCGGTGCTTCGGGGACCAGGCTCGGCGCAAGCCCGCGAGCGCGGCCGCCCGATCCGTCGACAGCGGGATCGCCGAGCGGATGCGGGCCAACCCGCTCGAGCATTAGCCCCGTACTGGAATAGGGCATGCTGAACGCCGTGGATCCCCTGGTTCAGCGACTCGAAGCGCTCCCCAAGCGCGGGTCGTACGCCGTCACCGTCGTGCTCGACGACGGGCAGGAGCGGATCCTGGTCGTCACCTTCGTCGACGGCCTGCCCGCGCTGCCCGAGGCGAACCGGCCCGAGGGGTGGGCGGCCGACTCGGAGTCGGCGCGCGCGCTGCTGGCGGCGGTGATGGCGCTGCACGAGGCGCGGGCGATCGCCGGTGCCGGTCGCGCCCAGCTGGTGGACGTCGACGGGGGATGGGACGTCAGCATCGGCAACGTGATCCTGGCCGCGGACGGTGAGCCGCGGTGCGTGTCACACGGCGAGATGAGCGCCGAGGTCGGCGTGTGGACGTGCCCCGAGTGCGGGGCGGCCGCGATGTTCGCCAGCGGCCAGTAACTCCGCGACTAGTAGCTCGCCAGCACCGCGTCCGACAAGGCCGGCCAGGCCGAGATCGCCCAGGGGCCGAACGGCTCGTCGGCCAGCGCGACCAGTCCGAGCCCGCGCCCCGGGTCGACCCACATCATCGTTCCGCTCTGACCGAAGTGCCCGTACGTCGCCGGGGAGTTGTCGGCGCCCGTCCAGTGCGGATGCTTCGTGCCGCGGATCTCGAACCCGAGGCCCCAGTCGTTCGGATCCTGGCCGCCATAACCCGGCAGCACACCGCGCAGGCCCGGGTACTGCACCGACGTCGCGTCGGCGTAGGTGCTCGGATGCAGCAGCCGGGCCGGCGCGATCATCTCGGCCAGGACGCGCGCGAGGTCGGCGACGGTGGATCGCCCGTCCCGCGCGGCCGAGCCGGGCAGCGACGTCGAGGTCAGCCCGAGCGGGACGCACACCGCCTGGTCGAGATAGGCGGCGAAATCGATCTCGGTCGCGTCGGCCACGAGCTGGGCGGCCAGTTCGATCCCGACGTTGGAGTAGACCCGCCGCACCGCGGGCGGGAACGACCGCAGCCGACCCTCGGGGGCGATCCCCGACGCGTGCGCGAGCAGGTGACGGACAGGTGGCTCCGGGCAGCAGTTGCTCGTCGGCCGGGTCCGACAGCTCGAGCGCTCCCTCTTCGGTGGCGACCAGGATCGCCAACGCCGACAGCGGTTTGGTCACCGACGCGAGGTCGAAGATCCGGTCGAGGTCGCCGTGGGTGGCGACGATGCCCTCGCCGGTGACCACCGCCGCCGCCGCGTGGGCGACCGGCCACGACGCGACCGCGTCGAGCGCCGCTCACGACAGACGCCGGCGCGCCGCGTCGATGAGATCGCGGCAGATCGGGCGCGGCGCCGTCGGGCAGGGCGTCCCAGCCGAACCAGCGCAGGTCGAGCGACTCGTCGCTGCGCACGGGTTCGGAGCCGGACGGGGCCACGGCGAGATAACGCACGTCGAAGTGCCGGGTCGGGACGCCGAGCGAGCACGTGATCGGGTGCACGTCCAGCCCCAGCGGCACCGGGTCGAGGACGAGCGTCGGCGAGGCCGCTCTCTTCGCGCGCCTCGCGCGCCGCGACCGCCGAGCACCGACTCGTCGCCGGGCTCGCAGTGCCCGCCGAGCTGCAACCACATGCCGGCCCGCGGGTGCAGGGTCAGCAGCACCGTCCGGCGCGCCGGATCGATCACCAGCGCGCTCGCGGTCAGATGACCGGCCGCGCACGAGCGCCACATCGCGTCCGGCCGGGCGGCCAGGAAGCCCAGGTAGGCCTGCCGCAGGGCCGCCTGCTCGCCCGTTCGGGTGGCCAACTCGGTGACGACCCGGACGGCGTCGGCGTGCAGCGCGGGCGCCGGTTCGAGGCGTCCGGCGGCGTCGGCCCGCCCGAGCTCGATCGCCTCGGCGTGCCCGAGCCGGAACAGGTCCTCGTCGGCATTGCGGACCAGGGCGGTGCTGCCCAGGCCGTCGTCGGGCAGCTTGCCGTCGCGTGGCCAGACCGCGCACGATCGCGACCGGGATACCGGTGAGCTTGCCCTTCACCAGATCGGCCGCCGACGGCGAGCTCGTCGGCGACGGCGACCTCGGTGACGTTCAGTTCGTTGCCGTGGACGTCGATGCGCCCGCGGGCGTCGAAGATCGCGCTGATGCCGGCCACGCCGATCGCGGTGTCGGTGATGCCGGCGCGCCAGGGGCGGCCCATCGAGTCGCTGATGATGACCCCGACGGTCACGCCGCGCCTGCTCGCGCAGCGCGTCTCGCAGCGCCTGCGCGGACGCGTCCGGGTTCGCCGGCAGCAGGGCCAGTTCGTCGCGGGCGACGTTCGAGGCATCGACACCGGCCGCGGCCATCACCAGTCCGTGCCGGGTCTGCACGATGCGCAGGTCTCCGCGGGCGGCGACCACGCGGACCGTCTCGGCGTCGATGGCGGCGAAGCGGGCCGCCTCGCGGGCGGCCGGGTCGTCGCTGTCGAGTCGCACCAGCTGGCCCTCGATCTTGGAGATCACCTTCGACGTCACGACCAGCACGTCGCCGTCGCGCAACTCGGCGTTGGCGACGATCATCGAGGCGAGGTCGTCGCCCGCGTGCAGCTCGCCGATGCCGGTGATCGGCAGGATCTCGAGGTGCGTGGCCGAATGGTCGACTGACTCGGCCTGGTGTTCAGACACCGGCCAGCTCACCCGCCGCCCGGACCATGGCAGCCGTCGCCTCGTCGTCGCTCATGTAGAGCGGCACGGCCCGGACCTCGACGCCGGGGACGACGGCCAGATCGGACTCGTCGATCGAGCCAGCCGTCGAGCACGCCGTCGGCCGAGCGCGCGCCGTAGTGCCGGCCGACGCCCTCGGCGCTGACCTCGACGCCGATGACCGGCAGGCACGAGTCGGCCATCCCGCGCACCGGCGCGCCGCCGATGATCGGCGAGAAGCCCGACAACGGGCGCCGACGTCGACCGGACGGCCTCCCGGATGCCGGGCACGGCGAGGATCGTGCCGATCGGACACGACCGGATTGCTCGGTGCGATCAGCACGAGGTCGGCGTCGGTCGATCGCGTCGAGCACGCCCGGGCGCGGCGACGGCCTCGTCCAGCCCGACCTGGACGAACGCCTGAGCCGGGACCGCCGCCCGGTGCTTGATCCACCACTCCTGGAAGTGGATCGCCCGGCGCGACGCCGTCGAGTTCGACCACCACATGCGTCTCGCACCGCTGGTCGGTCATCGGGAAGCAGCCGCACGCCCGGCTTCCACCGCTCACACAGGGCCGCGACGACGTCCGAGAGCGGGTAGCCGGCGTCGAGCAGCTGCGTTCGGACGAGGTGGGTCGCCAGGTCGAGGTCGCCCAGGCCGAACCAGGTCGGCTCCGAGCCGTAGATCGGCCAGTTGCTCTTTGACCCGCCAGCTCTCGTCCTGCCGCCCCCAGCCGCGCTCGGGGTCGATCCCGTCGCCGAGGGTGTACATCACGCTGTCGAGATCGGGGCAGATCCGCAGGGTGTACATCGTCACGTCGTCGCCGGTGTTGATGATGGCGGTGATGTCGGCGCCGGGGTGGGCCGCCCGAACGCCGCGCAGGAAGCGGGCGCCGCCGACACCTCCGGCCAGCACAGTTATTCGCACCCTCAAAACCTACGCGAGTTGCGCTCGGCGGTTCTTGAGCAGGGCGGCCACCTCGCGCATGGTCAGCTCGACCGCACCCGCGGCGATCGCCTTCACGCGCAGGGGTTCGGGCAGGTCGTAGTGCCAGCGCCACGGATGATCTTGGAAGAAACGACGCGGCATGCCGATCTCGTCGGCCATCGCGTCGAGCTCAGCGCGGGTGTCGGCGAGCAGGTGGCAGAACTCGGTGAAGCGCAGGCCCGCGTCGGGATAGGGCTGCAGCGCGTCGACGTAACAAGACATCGCTCAGCGCTTGACGGCGACCAGCAGCCCGTCGCCGACGGGCAGCAGCGCGGGCACCAGGCGATCGTCGGCGCGGACGGCCTTGGCCAGTTCGCGCAGCGTCGTGGTGTCGGCGTCATGGACCGACGAGTCGGCCACGCGGTCGTGCCAGAGCATGTTGTCGAATGCGAGCACGCCACCCGAGCGGAGCAGGCGCACCCCTTGCTCGTAGTAGACGTTGTAGGTGCCCTTGTCGGCATCGACGAACACCACGTCGTAGGCCGAGTCGGTGAGCCGCGGAAGGACCTCGGCGGCCGATCCGTTGATCAGCCGGTAGCGGCTCGTCGCGATGCCTGCCTCGACGTAGGCCTCGCGGGCGGCGCGCTGGTTCTCGGCCTCGACGTCGACGGTGGTCAGCACGCCGTCCGGACGCATGCCGCCCAGCAGCCACAGACCCGACACGCCGGCACCCGTACCGACCTCGACCACGTTCTTGGCACTCGTCGCGGCCGCGAACGCCCGTAACGTGGCACCGCCACCGGCACCGATCGGGACGCAGCCGAGTTCGGCGGCCCGGCCCCGCGCGCGTTCGAGCACGTCGTCCTCGGCGATGAACGTCTCGGCATAGGACACGCTCGTCAGGTTCACCATTGCGTCGGCCATGGGAGAAGGTTAGTGAGGGGCGAGCGCGGAACCTAGGTGGCTCACCGCATGGTGTCGATGATTGCCGCCAGGTCGGCCTCGGTCGTCAGTGGATTGACGATGGCGAAGCGGGTGCAGACCTGTCCGAGGTGGCGCGAGGGCGTCACGAACGCGAACTGTGACTCGAGCAGCGAGGCCGTCCAGGCGGTGTAGTCCGCGTCGCTCCAACCGATCCGTTCGAAGATCAACACCGACAGGTCGGGCTCGACCAGCAGCCGCACGTGATCAGCCGCGCGGATCAGATCCGCGCCGGCGCGGGCGACGGTCAGGGTCCGCTCCACCGCCTCGACGTAGGCATCGGTGCCGTGCACGGCGAGCGAGAACCAGAACGGCAGACCGCGCGCACGGCGGGTCAGCTGGATCGCGAAGTCGGACGGGTTCCACTCGCCCTCGACCGTCACCGGGTCGAGATAGCCCGCGTGCTGGGTGTGCGCCGCCCGTCCCTTGACCGGATCGCGGTAGATCAGCGCGCAGCAGTCGAACGGCGCGAACAGCCACTTGTGCGGATCGACGATGAACGAGTCGGCCCGCTCGATCCCGTCGAACAGCGGACGCACGCTCGGCGCGGCCAGCGCGGCGCCCCCGTACGCGCCGTCGACGTGCAGCCACCAGCCGTTCTCGCGGGCGACCTCGCCGATCCCGGCGATGTCGTCGACCACCCCGAGGTTCGTCGTGCCCGCGGTGGCGACGACGGCGAAGATCCCGTCCCGAATCTCGGCCGGCAACGCGTCGACGGCCGCCCGCAACGCCGGGCCGAGCATCCGCCCGCGCTCGTCGCCCACGACCTCGATCACGTCGACGTCCATGACCACCCGCAACGCGTGCTTCACCGACGAGTGGGTCTCGGCGGTCACGCAGACCGCCCAGCGCGCCGGCCGGTGGCCGCGCTCGTCGAGGGCCGCCTCGCGGGCGGCGACCAGCGCCGACAGGTTGCCGATCGTGCCGCCCTGGACGAAGACCCCGCCGGCGGTCGGCGGCAGCCCCGTCAACGACACGATCCAGGCCAGCGCCTGGTTCTCGGCGTAGACGGCGCCCGAGCCTTCGAGCCACGAGCCACCGTAGATGCTCGATGCTCCCACCAGCATGTCGAAGGCGGCCGCTGACTTCGTCGGAGCGCCGGGGATGAAGGACAGGTAGCGGGGATGATCGATCGAGAGGCAGGCGGGGGCCAGGACGTCGGCCCACAGCCGGATCGCCTCGGTGCCCCCGATGCCGGACGGCGTGACCGTCGCGCCCGCCGCCGCCTCGAGCTGCTCAGGGCTCTGCGGACGATCGAGCGGTGCGGACATCGCGAGCCGGTCGAGGCAGTAGTCGGCCAGGGCGCGCGCGGTGGCTTCGGCGTCAGCGGTGAAGGTGTGCACGGGGTGAGCCTATTGCCGTCAATCGCCGGGTATCGACGCCTGGCGAGTGACGGGCGGGAACGCTGAGAGATCGCCCGGCGTTAATCCCGTACACAGCTGCGGCTGGGAGGGTTGACCTACCGGGTAAACCACCCGACCGCGACAGGAGACAGTGTGAGCACGGCTCAGCCCATCGACCAGCATCGGCGCGGTGCAGCCAGCACCGGTCAGCGACGATGCGCCGTGGACGCCGCCGACGTGGGACGAGGTGGTTCGCCTGCACGCCGATCGCGTCTACCGGCTGGCCTACCGCCTCTCGGGCAACCGCGCCGACGCCGAGGACCTCACCCAGGAGACGTTCGTCCGGGTCTTCCGCTCACTCGCCGACTACAGCCCCGGCACGTTCGAGGGCTGGCTGCACCGCATCACCACGAATCTGTTCCTGGACATGGCCCGCCGCCGCCAGCGCATCCGCTTCGACGCGCTGCCCGAGGACGCCGGCGATCGGATGGCGTCCTCCGAGGCCGGCCCCGAGCAGGCGTACGCCGAGATGAACCTCGACCCGGAGATCCAGCAGGCGCTCGACGCGCTGCCGCCCGACTTCCGCGCCGCCGTCGTCCTGTGCGACCTCGAGGAGCTGTCCTACGAGGAGATCGCGGCCACCCTCGGCGTCAAGGTCGGCACCGTGCGCTCACGCATCCACCGCGGACGTGTCCTGCTGCGCGAGGCCCTGGCCCATCGCGCGCCGGGCGTGCGCCCGATGGAGCCGGGGACATGAACCTCCCCGTCCAGCATCTTTCCGACGAGGCCGTCGCCGCCTTCGCCGACGGCGTCCTGGGCGCCGGCCCGCGGGCGCGGGCCGAACGTCACCTCGCCGACTGCGCCGAGTGCGCGTACTCGGTGGCCGAACAGCGGGCGGCGGTCTGGGCGTTGCGCGCCGCGCCGGCCCCGCGCTGCCCGGCGGTCTGCTCGACCGCTTGCGCGAGCTGCCCTCGACGACCGTCTCTGCCCCCCTCGACGAGCGTCGTTCTCGCGCCCGACGGCTCGCCGATGTTCCCCGCCTACGGCATGCACGGCGAGCGTCACCCCAGCCTGTTCACCCGCTTGATGCCGATGTCGCGTCCCGGCCCGTCGCCGCGGTCAGCAGGTCGTGCTCGTCACGGCTGCCGCCGCCCTCGTCGTCGTCGGCGCGGCCGGATCGAGCGCCGCCGCCTCGCTCAACGCCCCGGCGCAGGCGCAGCAGGTCGCCCACCTCAGTCCGGCGGGCGACTCGTCCGGGAATGTCGCCGGAAACAGCCCCGAGCTCGTCCATGACGTGAGTTCGTCCGGCCAGCGGTGAACTGCGCCCGGTTGGTGCTGGGCGACGGCGCTGAGGCAGACTCGTGTGGTGCGAGTGACGGCCGGCCCGAGGGAACGCCCCGATGACTGAACCGCCCGCCGATTCGCGCGAGTTGCTCGATGGTCGCGGCCCGGACTCGGTTGCGGATGACTTCGCGCGACCGGACGGCGTCTTCGGATCGTTCGAACCCCAGCCGCGCCGAGCCCGCCTACGCGCCGCCGCCGCCCACCGTGTCACCCGAGGACCGCGATCGCGTTCGGCCGCCCGGCCGGCGCCGCGGAGTTCGCGCCGCCGCCCGGAGAGCGCCTGCCGCCGCGACACGGTGTCGTCGCGCCGCCCGGTGCCACCCGGCTCAGGGCAGACCTTCGGCCGCACGCCCGCGAGCTCGGACGGCTTCGATCCCGCGCCCGGCACCCGCATCGCGCCTTCGGGGCGGCCCGCCGAGTCGCCCTGGTGGAAACCAGGGGCCATCCGCGACCCGTGGCGCGACCCGGCGTCGCCGTCGTGGCTCGGCCGGCCCGCCGTGCTCGGCCGCGGGCCAGCTCGCCCAGCTCGATCCGCTCGAGGACAGCGAGTTCGACGACGACGACACCGGCGTCGAGGCGGCCGGCGACGACGAGACGCCGGACGAGCCGAAGTCGCCGCCGCATCCGGATCGGCCGGTTCGGCCTGTCGGCGTTCATCCTGTCGCTGGTCGTGGCGATCGTCGCCGGCGCGGTCGGCGGCGGAGTCGGCTACTGGCTGTTCGCCCGGGCCCACGGCGTTCTGCACAACAAGGACGTCAGCCTGTCCAAGACCGACACTCCGGCCAACCGGCCGCCCGGCTCGATCGCCGGCATCGTCCAGAAGGTCGGGCCCGCGGTGGTGTCGATCGACGTCCACACCGCCGACCTGTCGGGCACCGGTTCGGGCGTCGTCATCGACAAGGACGGCGACATCCTGACCAACAACCACGTCGTGTCCGCGGCCGCGTCCGGCGGGACCCTGCAGGTGACGTTCACCGATCAGGACACCGTGCCGGCCAAGATCGTCGGCCGTGACCCCGAGACCGACCTGGCCGTGATCAAGGTCGACTACGACAAGCTGACGGTGGCGACGCTGGGCGACTCGTCCACGCTCGCCCAGGGCGACCCGGTGATCGCCATCGGCTCACCGCTCGGCCTGCGCAACACCGTCACCTCGGGCATCGTCTCGGCGCTGGATCGACCGGTGGCCGGTCTCGGGCGACGAGAGCGACACCAACGCCGTGCTGGACGCGATCCAGACCGACGCCTCGATCAACCCGGGCAACTCCGGCGGCGCGCTCGTCGACGCGGCCGGCGCGGTCGTCGGCATCAACTCCGCGATCGCCTCGCTGCCGAGTTCGGGTTCGGGCCAGTCGGGCAGTGTCGGCATCGGCTTCGCCATCCCGATCAACGAGGCCCGCACCATCGCGACCGAGTTGATCAAGACCGGTAAGGCGGTGCACGCCTCGATCGGCATCAACGGCAGCGCGGTGACCGACGGGTCGCGGCAAGGGCGCCTACGTCGCCCAGGTCATTCCCGGCGGCGCGGCCGACAAGGCCGGCATCAAGGCCGGCGACGTGATCACGGTGGCCGACTCGACGCTGGTCACATCGGCCGCGGAGCTGACCGTGGTCGTCCAGAAGCACAAGCCGGGTGACGTCATCAAGGTGCGGTACTACCGCGGCAACGCCGAGACCGACGTCAACGTCACCCTCGGGTCGGGCTGACACCGTGTTCAACATCGGTCCGCTCGAGTTCCTGGTGCTCGCCGTCGTCGGGCTGATCGTGCTCGGGCCCGACCGGTTGCCCGGCCTGGCCCGCGACGCGGCCCGGCTGATCCGAACCCTGCGCGAGATCGCGACGGGCGCGCGTGAGCAGTTGCGTGACGAGCTCGGCCCCGAGCTGGCCGATCTCGACCTGCGTTCGCTCAACCCGAAGACCGCGATCCAGCGCGCGTTGCTCGGCGACGACGACGAATCGACGCCACCTCCGGCTTCGGTGAGAAGCCCGTGTCGCGGCCGCCGATGCAGAAACCGCTCGCGTCGGACGAGATCGCGCCGTACGACGAGGACGCCACCTGACTCGTCTGGAGCCGGTCGCTTGTGGATGACAGGTGGACGAACTGGTGGACGACGGCGGGTTGCCGGGGGATAACAACCGGCAGCGTGTGGACATCATGTGGACGGAGAAATCCCTTGAAAATAAAGGGAAAAAGCTCTTGCGCAGTCCATCGCCGACCAGATAGAAATACACCTGTCACCGGGAACGGAGACCGACTCGGGGGAGACTCCGGGACACGCAGAGGGTCGGGAAACCGGCGTTAGGCGCGGGTCTTCGAAGAAGGTGTCCGGGTTCGTGGAGCAGATGCGCCGAGCAATCGGCCGCGTCGAGCGAAGCGAGTCTGTTTGAGGCCCCTGCATCTCATACATGCAGGGGCCTCAATCCATTTTCACCTGCGAACGACGTCAATCCGGTAGCGACACGACGTAGATCACGTGAACTTCCACCCGATCTGACGCGCGCCCCGTCCTCTCGTGTCCGCGTCGAGTGGCCATTCCTCGCTCGAGTGGACGCAACCGCGCGACCACTCGAGCGAAAATCGGCCACTCACCTGACGCGCGCGCGGCGCGCTCCCACGACTGCGCAATGATCTGCACATGACCAATCGCGTGCAGGGAGTCGTCAGTCTTCGGCAGGGCGAGCCGGTGCGGCTCGAGACGATCCTGGTTCCCGACCCGGGCCCCGGCGAGGCGCTGGTGAAGGTGCTGGCCTGCGGCGTCTGCCACACCGATCTGCACTATCGCGAGGGCGGCATCAACGACGACTTCCCGTTCCTGCTCGGCCATGAGGCGTCGGGCGTCGTCGAGGCGGTCGGCGACGGCGTCACCGACGTCGTCCCGGGCGACTTCGTGATCCTGAACTGGCGGGCGGTCTGCGGCGAGTGCCGGGCCTGCCTGCGCGGACGCCCCTGGTACTGCTTCAACACCCACAACGCTGCTCAGCCGATGACGCTCGAGGACGGCACACCGCTCTCGCCCGCGCTGGGCATCGGCGCGTTCGCCGAGAAGACGCTGGTGCACGCCGGGCAGTGCACCAAGGTCGACCCGTCCGTCCGGCCCGAGGTGGCCGGCCTGCTCGGGTGCGGCGTGATGGCCGGCCTCGGCGCCGCGATCAACACCGGCGGGGTGGGGCGCGGGGACTCGGTGGCGGTCATCGGGTGCGGCGGCGTGGGCTGCGCTGCCATCGCCGGTGCGCGCCTGGCGGGAGCGGCCAAGATCATCGCGGTCGACATCGACGACCGCAAGCTCGACACGGCCCGCCGACTGGGTGCGACGCACGCCGTGAACTCCTCGTCCGGCGACGCGATCGAGGCCATCCGCGGGCTGACCGGCGGGTTCGGGGCGGACGTGGTGATCGACGCGGTCGGACGGCCCGAGACGTACGAGCAGGCCTTCTACGCGCGCGATCTGGCCGGCACTGTCGTGCTGGTCGGCGTGCCCACGCCAGAGATGCGCCTCGATCTGCCGCTGCTCGACGTCTTCGGCCGCGGCGGCGCGCTGAAGTCCTCGTGGTACGGCGACTGTCTGCCGACGCGGGACTTCCCGATGCTGATCGACCTGCATCTTGCTGGTCGCCTGCCCCTCGACGCCTTCGTCAGCGAGACGATCGGCCTGGGCGACGTCGAGGCCGCGTTCGCCGCCATGGCCCGGGGCGACGTGCTGCGCTCGGTCGTCGTGTTCTGACGCGCTTGTCCGGCGCTGATCGACCACTCGGGGGCTGGACTGGCGCAACTGCCGTCTCATCGGTCACAATGGCCGCACGAGCAACTTCGCGTGACGTTCGCTGGGGAAGGCGAAAATCGTCGACGACGGAGGTGCGCGATGGCTGATGCTCGGAATGCCTCGGAAGGGCGAACCGCGCTGGGCACTCGAGGCGTGGTGTTCATGCACTGCTGCCCGAGTGCGCTCGCGCCCCACGTCGAATGGGCCCTGGCCGGAGTGTTGGGCCGGCCCGCGCGCCTGACCTGGACCGCCCAGCCTGCCACCCCGCCCCACCTGCGCTCGGAAGCCACCTGGATCGGACCGGCCGGAACCGCATCGCGGCTGGCGGCCTCGCTGCGCGCCTGGCCGATGCTGGTCTTCGAAGTCACCGAGGAACCGACCGCGGGGACCGACGGCGAGCGGCTGGCCTACGTTCCTGGACGCGGGTTCCACCGCAGCATGGTGTCGGCCAACGGCGATGTGGTCGTCGGCGAGGAGCGCCTGCGTGGTCTGCTCGAGCGCTCGCGCACCGTCGATGAGTTCCGCCACGGCATGGACGAGGTTCTCGGCACCGCCTGGGACGTCGAACTCGAGCCGTACCGGCACGCCGGCGACGGCGCGGCCGTCACCCTGCTGCACCAGGTCGTCTGACCCGATGGTGGACCAGAAGCGTCGCTAGGCACCGACTTCGGTCCACCATCGCAGCGGGCAACTAGAGCGGGATGTTGCCGTGCGCTCCCCGCGAGGGCGGCGCGTCGGCCAGCACCTCGGTGATGATCGCCCGCGTGCGCGACGGCTCGATCAGATCGTCGACGACGCCCAGCTCCATGGCCCGCCCGACGCCGCCGGCGATGCGGGCGTGCTCCTCGGCCAGCTGGGCGTGCAGGGCCTCGCGCTCGCCGGGAGGCGCCGCGGCCAGCTTCTTGCGGTGCAGGATGCCCACGGCCGCCGAGGCGCCCATGACGGCGACCTCGGCGCCGGGCCAGGCGAAGACCGCGGTGGCGCCCATCGAGCGGGCGTTCATCCCGATGTAGGCCCCGCCGTAGGACTTGCGGGTGACCAGGGTGACGCTGGGGACGACCGCCTCGCCGAAGGCGTGCAGCAGCTTGGCGCCGCGACGGACGATGCCCTCCCACTCCTGGCCGACGCCGGGCAGGTAGCCGGGGACGTCGACGATCACGACGAGCGGGATGCCGAACGCGTCGCACATCCGCACGAAGCGGGCCGCCTTCTCGGCGCTGGGGGAGTCGAGGCAGCCACCCAGCCGCAGCGGGTTGTTGGCGATGACGCCGACGGTGCGCCCGGTCAGGCGTCCGAAGCCGGTGACGATGTTGGGCGCCCAGCGGGCGTGCAGCTCGAGGAAGCGTGTCGGCGTCGAGCAGCCCGTCGACCAGCGGGTGGACGTCGTAGGCCCGCTTCGGGTTCTCGGGCAGCAGGCCGGCCAGGTCGCTGTCGGGGCCGATCGCGCTGCGGTCGAAGGAGCCCTGCTGGGCCAGCAGCATCGTGGCCTGGCGCGCGGCCTCGAGGGCGTCGCCGTCGGTCGTCGGTGGTGATGTGCACGACGCCGCTGCGCCGGCCGTGCGTGTCGGCGCCGCCGAGCGACTCCATGTCGACGTTCTCGCCGGTGACGCTGCGCACGACGTCGGGGCCGGTGACGAAGACCCGCCCGCCCGTCGACATGATCACGACGTCGGTCAGCGCCGGGCCGTAGGCCGCGCCACCGGCGGCCGGGCCGAGCACGACCGAGATCTGCGGCACGCGGCCGGACGCGCGGATCATCGCCGCGAACACGATGCCGACCGCGTGCAGCGCCTCGACGCCCTCGGCCAGCCGAGCCCCGCCGGAGTGCCAGATCCCGATCACCGGAACCCGCTCGCGGACGGCCAGGTCGATGGCGTCGACGATGTGCGCGCAGCCGACCGTGCCCATCGCCCCGCCCATCTTCAGCGGGTCGGTGGCGTAGGCCGTGACGGGCGCGCCGTTGATCGTGCCGCGCACGGCGTACGCGCCGCTGTCATCGCGCGGGCTGAGCGCGGCCATGCTGCCCGGGTCGAGCATCAGTCCGAGCCGGAACTCCGGGTCGCGGGGGTCGAGCTCGGGCTCGGTGGCGAGCGCAGTCATGGCGGACCCCTCCTCAGGCCTTGGTGAACAGCAGCGACACGTTGTGGCCGCCGAAGCCGAACGAGTCGTTCAGCGCGGCCGGGACGGCCATCTTGCGGGCCTCGCGGGGCACGTCGACGCGAACCTCGTCGTCGGGATTGTCGAGGTTGATCGTCGGCGGGACGATGTCGTTCTGCACCGAGAGCACCGTCGCGATCGCCTCGATCGCTCCGGCGGCGCCGAGCAGGTGACCGGTCATCGACTTGGTGGCGGTGACGACCGTCTGCTCGCCGAGCAGGTCGGCGATCCACCTGGCCTCGGCGCCGTCGCCGGCCGGGGTCGAGGTGGCGTGCGCGTTGACGTGCACGACGTCGCTGATAGCCACACCCGCGCGTTCGAGCGCGAGCTTGGCCGCCCGGCGCTGGCCGTTGCCCTCGGGGTCGGGCGCCACGATGTCGTAGGAGTCGGCGGTGACGCCGGCGCCGGCGAGCACCGCGTAGGGAACCCGTCCCCGCGCCGCGGCGTGCGAACGGCGCTCGATGACCAGGGCGCCCGAACCCTCGCCCAGCACGAAGCCGTCCCGGCCCTTGTCGAAGGGACGCGACGCACCTTGCGGGTCGTCGTTTCGGGTCGACATGGCCCGCATCTGGGCGAAGCCCGAGATCGTCAGCGGATGGATGCACGCCTCGGTGCCGCCGACCAGCACGACGTCGGCGCGGCCGAGCTGGATCAGGTCCAGCCCGTAGGCGATGGCCTCGGCCCCGGACGCGCAGGCGCTGACCGGGGTGTGGACGCCCGCCCGTGCACCGATCTCGAGGCCGACGTAGGCCGCCGGCCCGTTGGGCATGTTCATCGGGATCAGCAGCGGGCGAGACGCCGCGAGCGCCCTTGGCCAGCATCACGTCGTGCTGGTCGATGAGGCTGGTGACCCCGCCGACACCGGTTCCGTAGACGACGGCAACCCGCACCGGGTCGAGCCCGACCTCGTCGGAACGCCCCTCGAAGCCGGCGTCCTTCCAGGCCTGCGCACCGGCCACGAGGGCGGCCTGCTCGCTGCGGTCCAGTCGCCGCGCAAGCTTGCGGGCGAGCACCTCGGCCGGGTCGACGCTCATCTGCCCGGCGATGCGCACCGCGATCTCGGCGGCCCAGGGCTGGGTCAGCGGCGTGATGCCGGACCGGCCCGCGAGCAGGCCGGCCCAGAACGTCTCGACGTCACCACCGAGCGGGGTGGTGGCGCCGAGACCGGTCACGACGACATCGTCGTTGGCGTACTGGGTGGACATAGGGATCAGTTGGACGCGATGTAGTTGACGGCGTCGCCAACCGTCTTGAGCTTGGGCAGCTCGTCGTCCGGGATGGTCACACCGAACTTCTCCTCGGCGGCCATGGCCACCTCGACCATCGACAGCGAGTCGACGTCGAGGTCGTCCACGAACGTCTTCTCGTCGGTCACGTCGGCGGGGTCGACGTCAGCGACCTCGTTGAGGATCTCGGCGAGTCCAGCGCGGATCTCGTCGGTGGATGCAGCCACGGGATGGTTCCTTTCGGGTGATGATCACCGCGGCCGGTCGGCCGGGTGTGGAGCAGCTCAGAGCTCGTGCGTCACGGGGCCAGCACGACCTGGCCGGCGTAGCTCAGTCCGGAGCCGAAGCCGAGGAGCAGGACCGGCGAACCGGAGGGGATCTCGCCGGCCTCGACCATGCGCGACAAGGCGAGAGGGATCGTCGCCGCCGACGTGTTGCCCGACGTGACGATGTCGCGCGCGACCACCGCGTTCTCGGCGCCGAGGCGCTTGGCGATGGCGTCGATGATGCGCAGGTTGGCCTGGTGGGGGACGAACGCGGCGAGCTCGTCGGGCTTGACGCCGGCGCTGGTCGAGCGCGGCCAGCGCGACGGGCGCCATCTTCGACGTCGCCCAGCGATAGACCGCCTGCCCCTCCTGGCGGAACACCCGGGTGCGCTCGTCGATGGCGACCGCGTCGAACTGCTCGCCGTCGCTGCCCCAGACGACCGGGCCGATGCCGACCTCGTCGTGCGGTCCGACGACCACGGCACCCGCGCCGTCGCCCAGGATGATGCAGGTGGTGCGGTCGTTGTAGTCGAGCCAGCCGGAGAACCGCTCGGACGCGACCACGAGCGCGTGGCGGGCCTGGCCGGCCAGGACGGCGGCCGACGCGACGTTGAGGGCGTAGACGAAGCCGGAACAGCCGGAGTTGACGTCGAACGCGCCGGGGGAGTCGATGCCGAGACGGAACGCCAGTTGCGGGGCCGCGGCCGGCACCGGTGTGGGCATCGTGCAGGTCGCGACGATCACCAGGTCGATCTGGTCGGCCGGCACGCCGCTGTGCGTGACGGCGTTCGCCGCCGCCGCGTGTGCCATGTCGACGACCGTCTCGTCGGCGGCCGCGTAGTGCCGTTCGGCGATGCCGACCCGGCTCTTGATCCACTCGTCGTTCGTGTCGACCCCGCGCGCGATCAGGTCATCGTTGGTCACGACCAGTTGGCGGGACGGTAGTGACCGACGCCCATGATCCGGGTGCCGGCCGGACGTACCTCGGTGGGGTTGATCGTGGTCAAGATCAGCTCTCCTCAGCCAGGCGGACGACGGGCAGGCCGGCCGCCACGATGTCGCCGTCGTCGCGCAGCCATTCGGTCAGCACACCGGCGGCGGCCGCGACGATCGGGTGCTCGTCGCGGTTGGTCTTGACGGTTCCCAAGCGGGTGCCACGAGCCACCGCCTGACCCTCAGTCAGTCCCTCGGCCCGGGTGAAGACGCCCTTGGCGGGGGTGACGACGACGCGGAACTCGGGCGTGTGCTCGCCCTGCCCGTGATCGCGAGTGTCGACGATCAGTGCCTGTGCGGCGGCCAGATCGTCCGGCGTCTTGATCGCGACGAGCTGCACACCGGGCATCTCGCGCTTGGCCAGACCGGTCAGCGTGCCACCCGGCGCGAGCTCGATGATGCCGGTGACACCCAGGTCGGCCAGCGTGCGCTGGCAGAGGTCCCAGCGCACCGGCCGGGTGACCTGGGCGACGAGACGCGAGATCAACTCCTGGCCCGTCGTGACGGACGAGCCGTCGGCGTTGCTCAGCAGGATCGGGCGCGGGTCGGCCACCACGAGGTCGGACGCGTACTTGGCGAGGGCTTCTTCGGCGCGGGCCATGAACGCCGTGTGGAATGCGCCGGCCACGGCCAGCGGTCGCACCCGAGCGCCCGCCGGCGGGTTTGCGGCGAACGCCGTTAGCTTGTCCAGCGCCCCCGGCGGCGACGATCTGGCCGGCCGCGTTGCGGTTGGCCGGCGTCAGACCGGCGGCTTCGATGGCGGCGACGACCACGTCGGGATCGCCGCCGAGCACGGCCGACATGCCGGTCGGCGTGATCGCGCAGGCGGCGGCCATCTCGGCGCCGCGCCGCGCGGCGAGCGACACCGCGTCGGCCGCGGTGAGCGCGCCCGACGAGATAGGCGGCGGTCACCTCGCCGATCGAGTGGCCGGCCGCGACGATCTGCTCGGGCAGCTCGAGTTGGTCGGCCGCGATGATGCCGGCGGCGACCAGCAGCGGCTGGGTGACAGCGGTGTCCTTGATCTCGTCGGCGTCGGCGGTGGTGCCCAGTCGGGCCAGGTCGAGGCCGGCCGCCTCGGACAGCTGCGGCGACCTGGTCGGCCACGCCGGGCAGGTCGAGCCACGGCGCGAGCATGCCCGGAGTCTGCGAGCCCTGTCCCGGAGCGAGGACGGCGATCACGGCGCCTAACGATCCACCCTCGACCGGCTTCCGCGGCGAGCGCGACACGGACAGGGCGTGCCGACGACCGCGTTGGAGGATACCTACAACAGCCAGCCGCATTATCTGGCTGTGAGGTCGGCTCGAGCTGGAGGAGTCAGCCAAGCGGTTCGAGATCGCCGACGGCCAGCGCGAACCGCAGCGACGTAGGCCCCGCGCGGGTCGGTCGGCGACTCGCCGCAGATCTCGGCGACCCGCCGCAGCCGGTACCGGACCGTGTTGGTGTGGACGAACAGCGCCCGGGCGGTGGCCTCCAGGGCGCCGCCGGCGTCGAGGAACGCGCGCAGGGTCTCGAGCAGCACGTCGCCGGCCTTGACTAGCGGGCGGTAGACGGAGTCGAGCAGCTCCTCGCGAGCCGTGCGGTCGCCGAGTCAGGATCCGCTCGGGCAGCAGCTGGTCGGCGAGCACCGGCCGCGGCGCCGACGGCCAGCCCGGCGCGGCGCGCAGGCCGGACAGGGCGGCCTGGGTAACGGCAGTAGCCAGACTGACGTCCGGCGCGAGCGGACCGACCACCACCGGACCGGGACCGAAGTGGGGGAGCAGGGCCGCGCGCGAGCTCGTCGAGGTCGCGCACGCCGGCGACGACGGTCACGAGCCGCGTGCCGTGGACGCCGGCCGCGAAGTCGCAGCCCGTCGTGGCGCGCGACGCGGTGCAGCTCGGCCAGCAGGTCGCGTCGGCGGGCGCGTCGGGAGCGCTGCCGACGATCGCGGTGACCGGTCCGGTGCGTGCGCCAGCCCAGCGCGGCGATCTGCGACAGGGGTGCGTCGGGGGCGTCGCCGCCGCGGACCAGCCCGTCGATGACCAGCGCCTCGAGGCGGACGTCCCACGCGCCGCGGGTCTCGGCGACGCCGGCGTAGACCCGCGCGGCGGCGAAGGCGATCTCGCGGCTGAAGCGCAGCAGCTCGTTGGCCAGCCAGCCGTCGTCGTCGTCGGCGATCTGCGGCAGTTGCTCCTCGGTGACGAGGATCGTCATCTGCACCAGCTCGACCGTCTGCTGCAGCGTGACCGAGCGGGCCAGCTCGCGGGGGGCGGCGCGGAACACCTCGCCGGTGAGGCGCAGGACGTCGTCGGGCGTGCGCAGCCACTCGACGAAGGACGCGATGCCGGCCTGGGCGACCAGGCTGACCCACGATCGCTGGTCGGCCGGCAGCTTGCGGAACCAGCGACAGCTCGTCGTCCATGCGGGCCGACGCTCTGCGTGGCGATGCGTCCGGCGGCCTGCTCGACGCGTCGGATCGTGTCCTCGCGCCGCTTGGCGCGTGCCGGACGGCTGGGCGGACTTGCCTCTGGTGGTCATCGGACGCTCAGCCTGCCACGTCCGCGCCCACTCGCGCAGGGGTCGCTACGGTGACGCTGTGTCCGACGTCGCGCCGCACCGCCTCGCGATCCGGTCGCCGACCTGCGGCGGATCGCCTTCCTGCTCGAGCGCGCGCACGAGCCGACGTACCGCGTGCGGGCCTTCCGCCGCGCGGCGTCGACGGCGGCCGAGGCGCCGACGACCTGGCCGAACGCGCGGCGGCCGGCACGTTGCGCGAGCTCGACGGCATCGGCGAGGTGACCGCGCGCTGCATCGAGGAGTCGCTGCAGGGCGTCGAGCCGGTGTACCTGCGCCGGATGGAGGCGATCGAGTTCCAGCCGTACGGCGCGGGCGCGGACCAGCCGATCGAGGCCGGGGCGGCGGCGATCCGCGCGGCGCTGCGCGGCGACTGCCACGTCGCACTCCGACTGGTCCGACGGCGGTTCGCCGATCCGCGAGATGGCCGAGGCCGCCCGCGATCTCGGGCCACGAGTACATGGTGCTCACCGACCACTCGCCGCGGCTGACCGTGGCCAACGGGCTGTCGGCCGAGCGGCTGGCGCAGCAGCTCGACGTGGTCGCCGAGCTGAACGCCGAGCTGGCGCCGTTCGCGATCTTGACCGGCATCGAGGTCGACATCCTCGACGACGGCGCGCTCGACCAGAGCGACGAGCTGCTGGGCCGGCTCGACCTCGTGGTCGGCAGCGTGCACAGCAAGCTGCGGATGCCCGCGGCCGGAGATGACGCCGCGGATGGTCGCCGCCGATCGCCAACCCGCACCTGGACGTCCTCGGCCACTGCACCGGCCGGATGGTGACCGGCAAGCGCAACCGTCCCGAGTCGGAGTTCGACGCCGAGCTGGTCTTCGCCGCCTGCGCGCAGTTCGGCGTCGCGGTCGAGATCAACTCGCGGCCGGAGCGGCTCGATCCGCCCAAGCGGCTGCTGCGCCTGGCCGTCGAGGCCGGCTGCCTGACGTCGATCGACACCGACGCCCACGCGCCCGGGTCAGCTCGACTGGCAGGGCTACGGCTGCGACCGCGCCGCCCGCTGCGCGGTCCCGATCGAGTCGATCGTCAACACCTGGGCCGTCGACGACCTGCTCGGCCTGGACGGCCGACCACGCGGTCCGGCCGGAATAGCGGTCTCGTGCGAGATGCGTTGCGTAGGCAACTACTTCTGCAGGAGTAGCGATGGCCACCAACGACGTCCGCCCGCCGAGGACCGGCTGCGCACCAAGATCGACTGGCTGGACTCCAAGCACTCGTTCTCGTTCGGGTCGTCCTACGAGCGCGGCAACACCCACCACGGCCTGCTGCTGGTCAACAACGACGACGTCGTGGCCGCCCGGCAGCGGCTTCGAGACCCATCCGCACCGCGACATGGAGATCGTCACCTGGGTGCTCGACGGCTCGCTCGTGCACCAGGACTCCGGGGTCACAACGGCGTGATCTACCCGGGCCTGGCCCAGCGGATGAGCGCGGGCACCGGCATCCTGCACTCGGAGAAGAACGACGTGGCGGCGCGACCGCGGCCGGTGCACTTCGTCCAGATGTGGGTGCTGCCCGACGAGCGCGGCATCGCGCCCGGCTACGAACAGCTGGACGTGTCCGACGCGCTCGTCGGGCGGTCAGTTGGTGCCGGTGGCGTCCGGGCTGGCCAAGCACCGCGACGAGACCGCGATCCGCGATCCACCAGCGCGACGCCGGTCTGTACGTGGCCCGCCTCGTCGACGGGCAGTCGGTCGACGCTGCCGTCGGCGCCCTACGTTCACCTGTTCGTCGCCCACGGCGCGGTCGATCTCGAGGGCGCCGGCGTCCTCGCGACGGGCGACGCGGTCGCGACTGACCGGCAGCGACGGCCAGCGGATCACCGCCGTCGGGCCGGCCGAGGTGCTGGTCTGGGAGATGCACTCAGCCGCGGCCGGCTGACCGCTGGTAGTACTGGAGTCATGGAAACTGTTGATCTTGGCGACCTGTCGCGTATCGGCACTGGGTCTGGGCTGCATGGGGATGAGCCAGTCCTACGGCGCCCGCGACTGGGACGAGTCGCATCGCCACGATCCACCGGGCGCTCGAACTCGGCGTCACGTTCCTCGACACCGCCAACGTCTACGGCGAGGGGCACAACGAGGTGCTGGTCGGCCGCGCCCTGGCCGGTCACCGCGACGAGGTGCAGCTGGCGACCAAGTTCGGCATCGACCTCGACCGTCGGAGAGCGCGTCGATCCGCGGGGCGCACGACTACGTGATCCACGCGTGCGACGCGTCGCTGCTGCGGCTCGGCGTCGACACGATCGATCTCTACTACCTGCACCGCCCGCCCGAGGACGTCGAGATCGAGGAGACGGTCGGCGCGATGGCCGAGCTGGTGCAGGCCGGCAAGGTCCGTCACCTGGGCCTGTCCGAGGTCGACAACGCCTGCTGCGCCGGGCGCACGCCGTCCACCCCATCGCGGCGGTCCAGAGCGAGTACTCGCTGTGGACCCGTGATCCCGAGACGACGGTGCTCGACGCGCTGCGCGAGCTCGGTGTCGCCCTCGTGCCGTTCTCGCCGCTCGGGCGCGGCTTCCTGACCGGCACGGTCGACACCAGCCGACTGGGCGCCGAGTGACTTCCGCGGCGAGCAACCCGCGCTTCGCCGCGGCTGCCGCCGAACCAGGCGCATCGTGGACGCGGTGGTCGCCGTGGCCCGAGCGGCACGATGTGCGCGCCGGCGCAGATCGCGCTGGCCTGGGTGCTCGGGCAGGGCACGCGGCTGGGCATCCCGGTCGTCGCCGATCCCGGGCACCAAGCGGGTCAAGTGGCTCGAGCAGAACGTCGGCGCGCTCGACGTCGAACTCACCGACGCAGGACTACGCCGAACTCGACCCACTGGGCGCCCAGGTCGTCGGCGCCCGCTACTGACTGCTGCGGACGTCGTCGATCGTCAGGCGTCGCCGCCGACCGTCCCGACGCCGGCGGCCCGCACGTCGTTGAGCCGGTAGCGCTCGATCGCCTCTCGGGGCGCTTCCGGCTTGACCTCGCCCCGGCGGGCCAGCTGGGCCAGCACGGCGACGACGATCGACTGGGCGTCGATGTGGAAGAACCGGCGAGCCGCGCCGCGCGTGTCGGCGAAGCCGAAACCTTCGGCGCCCAGCGAGGTGTAGTCGCACCGGGCACCCAGCGCGAGATCTGGTCGGGCACCGCCCGCATCCAGTCCGAGACGGCGACCACCGGACCGGGCGCGTCGGCGAGCGCCTGCGGTGATGTACGGGACGCGCGGTGAGTCGGTCGGGTCGACGAGGTTGGCCTCCTCGCACTCGACGGCGTCGCGACGCAGCTCGTTCCAGGACGTCACCGACCAGACGTCGACGTCGACGTTCCACTCCTCGCCGAGGATCCGCTGGGCATCAAGCGCCCAGGGCACGCCGACGCCCGATGCGAGCACCTGGGCCCGCGGACGGCCGGGCGTCTCGAGCGCGGGGGAGTAGCGGTAGATGCCCCGCAGCAGGCCGGCGACGTCGAGGCCGTCGGGCTCCTTCGGTTGCTGGATCGGCTCGTTGTAGATCGTCATGTAGTAGAAGACGTCCTCGGCGTTCGGGCCGTACATCCGCCGCAGGCCGTCGCGGACGATGTGCGCGATCTCGAACGAGAACGCCGGGTCGTAGGCGACGACGGCCGCGTTGGTCGAGGCCAGCAGCAGCGAGTGGCCGTCGGCGTGCTGCAGGCCTTCGCCGGTCAGCGTCGTGCGGCCGGCGGTGGCGCCGAGGACGAAGCCGCGGCCGAGCTGGTCGGCCAGCTGCCAGAACTGATCGCCGGTGCGTTGGAACCCGAACATCGAATAGAAGATGTAGAACGGGATCATCGGCGTCGCGTGCGTCGCGTAGCTCGTGCTCGCGGCGATCAGCGATGCCATCGAGCCGGCCTCGCTGATGCCTTCGTGCAGGATCTGGCCCTTGGTCGACTCCTTGTAGGACAGCAGCAGATCGCGGTCGACCGCGTCGTACTCCTGCCCGTGCGGCGAGTAGATCTTGGCCGTCGGGAAGATCGCGTCCAGGCCGAACGTGCGGGCCTCGTCCGGGATGATCGGCACGAAGTACTTGCCGATCTCCTTGTCCTTCATGAGGTCCTTGAACAGCCGGACCGTCGCCATCGTCGTCGCCACGTGCTGCTTGCCCGAACCGCCGCGCAGCTCGGCGTAGACGGCGTCGCCGGGCAACGTCATCGGCTTGCTGCGGTTGACCCGCTTGGGCAGGTAGCCGCCCAGGGCGTTGCGGCGCTCCTTCATGTACTGGATCTCGTCGGACTTCTCGCCCGGGTGGTAGTAGGGCGGCAGGTCGGCGTCGAGCGCCTCGTCCGAGATCGGCAGGTACAGCCGGTCGCGGAAGGCCTTGAGGTCGGCCTTGGTCAGCTTCTTCATCTGGTGCGTGGCGTTGCGGCCCTCGAACGACTCGAGCGTCCAGCCCTTGATCGTGTGGGCCAGGATCACCGTCGGCTGCCCGACGTGGGCCCGCGCCGATTGGAACGCGGCGTAGACCTTGCGGTAGTCGTGCCCACCGCGGCTGAGCCTGCGAAGATCGTCGTCGGTAAGGTCCTCGACCATCTTGCGCAGCCGCGGGTCGCCGCCGAAGAAGCTGTCGCGGATGTAGGCGCCGCTCTCGACGGTGTAGCGTCTGCATCTGGCCGTCGGGCGTGGTGTTCATCTTGTTGACCAGCACGCCGTCGCCGTCCCTGGCGAGCAGCGGGTCCCAGTCGCGGCCCCAGATCACCTTGATCACGTTCCAGCCGGCGCCGCGGAAGTGCGACTCCAGCTCCTGGATGATCTTGCCGTTGCCGCGTACCGGCCCGTCGAGGCGCTGCAGGTTGCAGTTGATCACGAAGGTGAGGTTGTCGAGCTCCTCGCGGGCCGCCACGCCGATCGCGCCGAGCGACTCGACCTCGTCCATCTCGCCGTCGCCGAGGAAGGCCCACACGTGGGAGTCGGACGTGTCGGCAAGCCCGCGGGCGTGCAGGTAGCGGTTGAATCGGGCCTGGTAGATCGCGCTGATCGGGCCCAGGCCCATCGACACGGTGGGGAACTCCCAGAAGTCCGGCATCAGCCGCGGGTGCGGGTAGGACGACAGACCGAACGGGGCAGCCGACTTCTCCTGCCGGAACCCGTCGAGGTGCTGCTCGGTCAGCCGGCCCTCGAGGAAGGCGCGGGCGTAGATGCCCGGCGCGGCATGGCCCTGGAAATAGACGTGGTCACCCATGCCGGTGGCGTGGTCCTTGCCCCGGAAGAAGTGGTTGAAGCCGACTTCGTAGAGCGAGGCGGCACTGGCGTACGTGGCGATGTGACCGCCGACGCCGACCGTCTTGTTGGCGCGCGACACCATGATCGCGGCGTTCCACCGGATGTAGGCGCGGATACGGCGTTCGATGTCCTCGTCGCCGGGGAACCAGGGTTCGCGCTCGGGCGGGATGGTGTTGATGTAGTCGGTGCTGCGTAGGGAGGGACGCCGACCTGACGTTCCCGCGCCCGCTCGAGCAGCTTCAAGATCAGGAAGCGGGCGCGCTGGCGGCCGTCGGAATCGACGGCGGCGTCGAACGATTCGATCCACTCACGGGTTTCGTCAGGGTCGATGTCGGGTAGCTGGCTGGGTAAGCCGTCGGTGATGATGCTGAGTCGGTCAGGAGTCACCTCACCAGTGTCCTCTGTCACAGATCATTGGCGACAGCCCCCCCAGGGAGTCGAAACAGTCGCTAGGGTCTGGGGATGGAAGGCATGATCCGGCACCACGGCCACTCGATCGGAGAAAACGCACGGTGAGCACGAGCAGTCCCGGTGTCGCCGAACGCATGGGCATCTCGGCCGGCATGGTGGTGCAAGAACTGGGCTACGACGACGACGTCGACGACGAACTTCGGCTGGCGATCGAAGAGGTCATCGGCGAGGAGATGGTCGACGAGGATTCCGACGAGGTCGTCGACTGCGTGGTGCTCTGGTACCGCGAGTACGACGGCGACCTGGTCGACGTGCTGGTCGACGCGATCGCCCCGCTGGCCGACAACGGGTTCATCTGGCTGCTGACGCCCAAGCGTGGCCGCGACGGATACGTCGAACCCTCCGACATCGCCGAAGCGGCGCCCACCGCCGGCCTGGCCCAGACCTCCCTGGCCACCCCATCCAGCGACTGGGCCGGTGCTCGGCTCGCGTCGCGCAAATCCAGACCGGACAAGAGATGACCCTCGAGATCGGCGCCGTTGCGCCCGACTTCACGCTGCGCGACCAGAACCGCGAGGACGTCACGCTGTCCTCGTTCCGGGGCACGCGCGCGGTGCTGTTGATCTTCTACCCGTTCGCGTTCACCGGCACGTGCACCGGCGAGCTGTGCTCGTTGAGCGACGACCTGGCGACCTTCCAGAACGACGACGTCCAGGTGCTGACGATCAGCGTCGATTCTCCGTACGCCCACAAGGTGTTCGCCGACCAGGAGGGCTACGACTTTCCGCTGCTGGCCGACTTCTGGCCCCACGGCGCGGTCGCCCAGGCCTACGGCGTCTTCAACGAGGGCGGCGGCATGGCTGACCGCGGCACGTTCCTGATCGACGTCGACGGAGTGATCCGGTACGTCGAGCACAACGGTCCCGGCGAAGGACGCGATCCCGACGGCTGGCGTCAGGCGATCAAGGAACTGCTCGGAAGCTGATCGCGCTCGCCTGGTGGCCGGTACCCTGGCCCGCGGCCCGTGCTGCGGGTCGTACGGGCGCTTAGCTCAGCGGGAGAGCACTCGGTTTACACCCGAGCGGTCACTGGTTCGATCCCAGTAGCGCCCACCCCTGTCGAGATCAGCTGTAGGCGCGTACCGATCCGGAGTGCGCGACCGTGCTCCGCAACGACGACGGCACAACGGTCTGTTCGTTCTCGGTGTAGGTCGCTCGCACGAAGGCGGCCAGGTTGGGATGGCCCAGCCGGGTGGCGGCCAGTTCGAGGGCGTCGATGCACTCGGCGCGGTAGCGCGGCTCGCCGCCCTTGGCCGAGAGCCGCAGTCCCAGATCGGCCATCTCGTCGGCCGCGTTGGCGATCCGCATGAGCACGAGCAGACGGTCGTGCGCGTCCATCGCGCCCACCGCAGCGGGCAGGGCGGCGATGACGTGCTCGTCCCACGGGTAGCCGTTGTAGTCGTGGACGATCTGCTCGGCGGCCGGGCCGATCGCGGCGCGCACGCCTGCGCGGTGTTCTGGGGCGTCCGCGGGTTGGCCATCCGGCCAGGTCGCGTGCTCGTAAGCCGCATGGATCGCGCTGGCCGCGATGACGTCGATCGGCACCCGCTCTTCGGCGACGAGCGCCGCGGTGCCGATCAGGTGGCACACGAACGGCTTGCGACTGCCGCGGTAGTTGTCGGCGAACAGCTCGATCGCCAGGTCGTAGGCCCGCGAGATCGTCAGCAGATCGGCCTCATCGTGACCGAGGCTGATCAATCGCCGATAGAGCTGAAGATTCGTCTGTGCCCGCTCCACCAGAATCCGCCCTTCTGAAGTGGCAACAGCATACGACTTGCATGCAAACACGGAACCGCGCAGCGATCGTGCGTGCAGCGAAAGGATCTTGACGCGGAGAGCACGAGCCGTCACGCTGAGTGACAGAAGCCCGGATCGTTCCCCCGGCGATCCGGGCTTCGCCACCCTTCCGGGCGCCGCGCGAACGTCTCAGACCAGGTCGATGATCTTCAGCAACTCACGGTGGTCGGTGATCGTGAAGTCGGGGACGGTGTCCTGATACGACTTCGCCCCCTGATCGGAGTCGAACAGGACCGTGCGCAGGCCCGCCTCGCGCGCTCCGTAGATGTCGCGGTGCATGTCGTTGCCGACATAGATCGTGTGCGCCGCGTCCACGCCGAGCTGCTGCAGGGCGACCTCGAACAGCCGGCGATCGGGCTTGCGGAAGCCGTGATCGCCCGACACCACCACCGGACCGAAGTAGCCGAGGATCCCGACCTTGTGCAGCTCGCCGCGCGCCCAGGGGCTCTGCGCGTCGGTGACGATGGCGAGCGGGTAGCGCTCCTTGAGGATGTCGAGCGTCTTGCGCACGTGCGGGAACAGCCGCAGCCGCCGCCGCGAGATGCCGCGTGTCAACTCGGCCAGCAACAGTGGCAGCTGCTCGATCTCGGCGGCCGGGAGCGCGCGGGTGAACTCGGTGGCGTGCTCGTCGACGATGCGCCGCCAGATCGCGACCGCGTCGTACTCCGGATGCTCCTCGGTGCTCGCGGCTTGCTGCTGCTTCAGGTACCCGAAGTAGAGATCGCGAACGTGGTGGCGCCGAAGATCGATGCCCTTGTAGGTCAGCAGATGCCCGGCCGCGCGGAAGACCTCGTCCGAACCCTCGTCGGTAAGGATGTCGATCAGGGTTCCGTTCACGTCGTACGCGATGGCCCGTACGTCCATGTCAGGCAGCGCGCAGGAGTCGCTTGGCCTGCCCCACCAGCCGCCCGCCGTAGTCGGCGTCGATGTAGCCGTTGCGGGCGATACGCAAGAGGTTCAGTCCCATGTAGTAAGGCACACGCGAGCTTATCGACTCGAACGTGCGCTGGCGGTCGGGGAAATGGCAGCTGTACTCCCACAAGAAGTGCCCGATGAACGCGTCGGCACGCCGGCGGTCGCCGGCCATCATGAACGCGTGCTGCAACTCGCCGGCGACCCGTCCGACGTCGAACATCCGGTCGCCGCGCTTCATCCGTTCGAGGTCGATCGCCGCGACGTCCAGACCGTGCCCGAACAGGAAGTTGGCCGGCGTCGCATCCCCGTGCAAGAGGACCGAGCGGTCCTGCCACATCTTCGGACGTTCGCGCCACCGGTCGCCCAGCCAGAGCAGCTCGTCGACATCCCACTGACCGATCCGCCCGCGTCGCCGGAGCTTGCCGACCAGCGAGCCCAGGTAGTGGTTGTCGGCGTCGAAGTCGACATCGTGGCCGTTGGCCGTCCGGTTGTGCTGCGTGGCCAAGAAGTAGGCGAGCGCCCTGAGCCGCCAGAACAGGTGCTCGTCGTCGTGGTGCACGATCGCCCGGTTGATCGCGTGACTGAACTGCTCGCCCGCGTAGTACTCCATGGCCAGGACGCAGTTGATCTCGCGGGACAGGCCGAGCGGACGGATCACGTGATGCGGTGAACCCACCAGGTCATAGCCCCGCAACGTCTCGAGACTCTGGTACTCCTGATGGGCGATCGCCTCGGCCCGGTCGCGGTCCCAGCCGTACTTGGGTCCGTAGAACTTGCAGATGATGCGCGCCCGGCTGTGCTTCTCCTCGTAGGCATAGACCTCGGCGCTGCCGGCCAGGCGGAACACCCTGAAGGCGGGACGGGGCTCGTGGATCCCCATCCGCTCGCGCACGATGCGGCTCAGGAAATCGTGCAGCGGATCGTCGCCCGGAACGTAGCCGACGAATCGTCCGTTCATCGGCGATCGCCCCCATCGAACCAGGCAAACGCATCCACGCCGATGCTTGCGAGTTGCCGGTTGTTTACCGGCCGTTCGCAGGCTAGACGGCTTGCGTTTCACCAATGTGACGGTGAGGGACGACGACCGACGGTGCGGCGGGCGCGGTTCGCCGACGGTGGCAACCCCCGAAGCCTGCCGGCTAGCGCACCCACCGCACCTAATTGATCAACGCGCGAAGATCATTTTGGTTGCGCTCCCAACCTATTAGCGAAGGCTTACAGCCCCGATTCGCGCAGGGTGATGTTGAGCCGACCCGAAAGGCCGAGATCGGGCGCCGTGCCGGGTTCGATACGGAGCACGCCGTGGTAGGCCAAGCGCGACGGGCCCGAAAACACGAACAGGTCGCCGGACTCGAGGGCGACGTCGGTCCACGGCCGGTTCCGGTTCTCGGTGTTGCCGAAGCGGAACAGGCCGGTGTCGCCGAGGCTGATCGACACGACCGGGGCGGGTGATCGTTCGTCACGATCCTGGTGCAGTCCCATGCGGGCGTCCCGGTCGTAGAAGTTGATCAACGCGACGTCCGGCTCGTACGGCTGGTCCAGCCCGGCCGCGCTGATCGCCCGGCGGCCCAGGTCGGCCAGCCACGCCGGCAACGCTTTGACCGGCGCGCCGTCATCGGCGGTCCTGACGTACTCGTACGGCCGCCAGTGCCAGCCGAGGCAGACCGTGCGCGCCGACATGACGCCGCCACCCACCCGGGTCGCCCGCATGCCGGCCGGCGGCTTGGCCCACTCGCGGCAGGCGCTCACCAGTCGCCGCTGATCGTCGAGGTCGAGCCAGTTCGGCACATGCACGGCCCCCGGGACCAGCTCATGCCGGCCCCGGATCGGGTCGTCGAACGGCAAGGTCATGACGCTCGGCGACGTTACTTCAACCAGCGAGTTCGGTCGAAAAGACGGGCGGTAGCGTGTGGCCGTGCCCCGGCTCCAGGAAGTCCTCGCGGCTCTCGACGAGTGGTACGACCCGCGCTGGGCCGAGTCCTGGGACGCGGTCGGCCTCGTGTGCGGCGACCCGGCCGAGGCCGTCGAGCGAATCCTGCTGGCCGTCGATGCCGTCCCGGCGACGGTCGACGAGGCGATCGAGCGCGGTGCCCAGTTGCTGGTCACGCACCACCCGCTGTTGCTGACCGGCGTGCACGGCGTGCCGGCGACCGATCCGAAGGGCGCCCTCGTCCACCGGATGATCCGGCACGGCGTCGCCCATCTCGTCGCCCACACCAACGCCGACGTCGCCGATCCGGGTGTGTCGGATGCGCTGGCCGGACGGCTGGGCCTGCGCGACGTCAGGCCCCTCGATCCGCAGACCGAGCCGCTGGACAAACTCGTCGTCTACGTCCCGACGCCGGACACCGACCGGCTGATCGACGCGCTGGCGGTCGCCGGCGCCGGCCGGCTCGGCGACTACGACCGCTGCGCCTGGACGGTCGAGGGCACCGGCACATTCCGTCCGGGTCCGGGCGCCCAGCCGGCGATCGGGACGAGTGGGCACATCGAGCGAGTCGTCGAAACGCGCCTCGAGATGATCATCCCGTCCGGACGGCGCGCGGCCGTGGTGGCAGCACTGCGCACGGCGCATCCGTACGAGGAGCCGGCGTTCGACGTCCTGCCGATGGCCCCCGTCCCATCCGGCCGGGGCACCGGACGGGTGGGCGAGATCGAGCCGATGCCGTTCGGAGCCTTCGTCGACCATGCCGCAGCCGTCCTGCCCGCCACCAGTTGGGGCGTGCGCGCCGCGGGCGATCCCGGCCGGGTGGTCAGCCGGATCGCGGTCTGCGGTGGATCCGGCGGTTCGCTCGTTCCGGACGCCCGCCGGGTGGGCGCCGACGTCCTGCTGACCGCCGACCTGAAGCACCACCCCGCCGTCGAGGCGGTCCTCGAACGTCCGCAGGACGGGTTGGCGCTCGTCGACGCGGCGCACTGGGCGACCGAGGCCCCGTGGCTCGATCATGTGGCCGCCCGACTCCGAAATCGGTTCGGCACTACCGTTGAGGTCTCGGTGTCCACCACGGTCACCGATCCGTGGAACCTGCACCAACCGAGCACGAAGGACCTTCGACAAGCGTGAACTCCGATCCTGCCGCGCAGCTGCGGCTCCTCGATCTGCAAGCCGTCGACACCACGCTCGCCCAGCTCGACCATCGCCGCCGCACGTTGCCGGAGCTCGCCGCCATCGCTGCGGCCGGGGTTCGGGCCGACTCGCTGCACAACGAGGTCGTCGACGCCCAGACGCGCGTCGACGATCTCGCCCTCGAACAACGCAAGCTGGAGAACGAGGTCGACACGGTCCGCACCCGCGCCGGTCGCGACGAGCAGCGGCTGGCCGACGGCGGGCTGCCGTCGAAGGAACTGGAGAGCCTGCAGCACGAGATCACCTCGCTCGCTCGCCGCCAGTCGACCCTCGAGGACGACCTGCTCGAGATCATGGAGCAGCGCGAGGGCGTCGAGGGCGGGCTGAACGAGCTCACCACGCTGCGTGACGAGGTACTGGCCGAACGAGGCGGTCTGGAGCAGCGCCGCGACGAGCAGTTCGCCGACATCGACGCCCAGACGGCTGACCGTTCGCGCCAGCGAGCCGAGGTCGCCGCCGAGATCCCGGCCGACCTGCTGGCGCTGTACGAGAAGGTCGCGGCCGCCAACGGCGGTGTCGGGGCGGCGATGCTCAAGCAGCGGCGGTGCGAGGGCTGCCATCTGGAGCTGGCCGGCAACGAGCTGACGGCGGTGCGGGCGGCGGCGCCCGAAACGATCGTGCGCTGCGAGAACTGCCGTCGGATCCTCGTCCGGACCGCCGAGTCGGGGCTCTGAGCGCCCGATGGCCGGTCTCAGGGTCATCGTCGAGGCCGACGGCGGATCGCGCGGGAATCCCGGCCCGGCCGGCTACGGCTCGGTCGTCTTCGACGCCGTCGACCCATGCCGTCCTGGCCGAGCGGTTCGAGTCGATCGGCATCGACACCAACAACGTCGCCGAGTACCGCGGGCTGATCGCCGGACTGCAGGCCGCTCAGGAGCTGGGCGCCACCTCGGTCGCCGTGCGGATGGACTCCAAGCTGGTCATCGAGCAGATGTCGGGACGCTGGCAGGTGAAGCACCCGTCGATGCGCCCGCTCGCCCGTGAGGCGTCGGCGCTGCTGTCGTCCTTCGACGACGTCACGCTCGAATGGATCCCGCGCGAGCTGAACAAGCACGCCGACCGGCTGGCCAACCAGGCCATGGACGGTGCCGCGGGAATCGCGCCCACCGTCGAAGGCGGCCCCGCCCGTGCTCGAGCTGGTCGCCTCCCGAGGGCGATCCGACGATCTTGCTGCTGGCGAGGCACGGACGCACCGCGCACACGGCCGCCGACCGGTTCTCCGGTCACAACGACGAGCCGCTGAGCGCCGACGGCGAACACGAGGCCGCCGCGCTGGCTCATCGGCTGAGCCGCCGCGACGGACATCGCAGCGATCGTGACGTCACCACTGCGACGCACGGCGCAGACCGCCGCCCGGATCGCGACGGCACTGGGGCTGGCGGTCAGCGAACACGACGGTCTCAAGGAGACCGACTTCGGCGCCTGGGAGGGCCTGACCGGCCGGGAGATCCGCGAGCGCTGGCCGGCCGAGTTCGATGCCTGGATCACCTCACCGAGCGGTGCGCCGCCCGGCGGCGAGTCGTTCGAGCAGGTCGTCACGACGGGTGCGACGGGCCCGCGACGAACTCATCCGGGCTCACCCGGGTCAGACCGTCGTGGTCGTCAGCCACGTCACGCCGATCAAGACGCTGCTGCGGCTGGCCCTCGACGCGCCGCAGTCGGCGATGATCCGACTGCACCTGGACTCGGCCTCACTCTCGCGCGTCAGCTATTTCGCCGACGGAAGCAGCTCGGTCGGGCTGTTCAACGACACCGCCCATCTGGAGTTCTCAGGTTCGTAACGCCCCAACCGCCGTCCAACGACGGATCATGGCCTGGTGCCGCAGTCCGGACCGCTTCCGTCTGGGTGCGCTGATCGGCCTGTTGAGTGCCGGTTCGGCGGTCGGAGTGGGAGAACTGGTCGCGGCGGCCGTCCGGCCCGAAGCGTCGCCGATCATCGCCGTCGGCAATCGCTTCGTGATCTTCACCCCGGAGGTCGTGCGGCGGTGGGCGATCCGTGAGTTCGGCACCAACGACAAGTCGGTGCTGCTGGGTGGCATCTACGTCGTGATCGCGTTGCTGGCGATCGGGCTCGGCGTCGTCGCGCTGCGCCGGCTCTGGCTCGGACTGGTCGGGTTGCCGCGTTCGGGGCGGTCGGCGTGTACAGCGCGCTGACGGCCCACGCCGAGCGAGCCACGGACGCCGTGCCGTCGGTCGTCGCGACCGGGGTCGCGATGATCGTCCTGCAGATCCTCTGCGAGTCGGCCGTCGGGCAGCGGGCGAGCGCCCGACCGGCGGACGATTCCTGCTGGGAGGCTCGGCGGCCCTCGGCCTGACGTTCGTCGGCGGGTTCGGGGGCCGGGCGTTGCAACACACCCGCTTCGACGCCGGGCGGGCCCGGGCGGCCGTCATCCTGCCGCCGGTAGCCGAGCCGCCGTCCGTGCCTGGTGTCGACCTCGGCAAGAGCGGAGTTCCGTGGGCCACGCCGGCGAAGGACTTCTACCGGATCGACACCGCGCTGGCCGTTCCGCAGATCGATCCGGACAAGTGGACGCTCAAGATCCACGGCATGGTCGATCGCGAGATTTCCCTGACCTACAAGGACATTCTTGCTCGTCCGCAGCTCGAACGGTGGATCACCCTGGCCTGCGTGTCGAACGAGGTCGGCGGCAACCTGATCAGCAACGCGCTCTTCCAGGGAACGCTGCTCGCCGCCGTCCTGCGCGAGGCCGGGGTGCAGGCCGGCGCCGACCAGCTCGTCATGAGCTCGTCGGACGGCATGACGATCGGCGCGCCGGTCGCCGCCGTGATGGACGGCCGCGACGCGATGCTGGCCGTCGGCATGAACGGGGCGCCGCTGCCCGTCGAACACGGCTTTCCGGTGCGCGTCGTCGTCCCCGGGCTGTACGGCTACGTCTCGGCCTGCAAGTGGATCGTCGACATCAACGTGACGACCTTCGCCAAGCTACGACGCGTACTGGGTCGAGCAGGGCTGGGTGCCGCAGCTGCCGGTGCAGCTGGCCTCGCGCATCGACACGCCCCGCAGCGGCGCATCGGCGACCGTGGGCAGACGCTGCGATCGCCGGGGTCGCGTGGGAGCAGCACGTCGGCGTGAAGGCGGTCGAGGTGCAGATCGGCGGCGGCGCGTGGCAGCCGGCGCGCCTGGCCGCCCAGGACAGCGATCGACACCTGGCGCCAGTGGGTGCTGCCCTGGACGCCGACCGCGGCCGGTGCGGTCGACGTCCGGGTGCGGGCGGTCGACGCGAACGGGCAAGGTGCAGGACGCCACCGGCCGCGAGCCGTATCCCGGCGGCGTCCTCGGGCTACCACACGATCTCGGTCACCGTCCGGAAGTGATCAGCCGAACGAGACGCCCTGCGCCAGCGGCAGCTCGGTCGAGTAGTTGATCGTGTTCGTGGCCCGGCGCATGTAGTTCTTCCAGGCGTCCGAACCGGATTCGCGCCCGCCGCCCGTCTCTTTCTCACCGCCGAACGCGCCGCCGATCTCGGCGCCGGACGGGCCGATGTTGACGTTGGCGATGCCGCAGTCGGAGCCGTTCGCCGCGGTGAACCGCTCGGCCTCGCGCACGTTGAGGGTGAAGATCGACGACGACAGACCCTGCGGCACGTCGTTGTGGATCGCCAGCGCTTCGTCGAAGTCGTCGTACTCCAGCAGGTAGAGGATCGGCGCGAACGTCTCGGTGCGGCACGATCTCGGTCTGCTTGCGGCATCCGCACGAGCGCCGGCTGGACGTAGTAGGCGTCCGGACCCTGGTCGTCGAGCACCCGGTGGCCGCCGGCGATGACCTTGCCGCCGTCGGCCTGGGCCTTGTCCAGCGCCGTCTGGTAACCCTCGAAGGCGGCGCCGTCGATCAGCGGCCCGACCAGCGTGCCCGTCCTCCAGCGGCGAGCCGATCGGCAGCGAGTGGTAGGCGTCGGCCAGCCGGGCGGCCAGTTCGTCGGCGATCGAGCCGTGCGACGATGACCCGGCGCAGCGACGTGCAGCGCTGGCCGGCGGTACCGGCGGCCGAGAAGACGATGCCGCGCACGGCCAGGTCGAGATCGGCCGACGGGGCGACGATCGCGGCGTTGTTGCCGCCCAGTTCGAGCAGCAGGCGGCCGAATCGAGCGGCGACGCGCGGGGCGACCGCGCGGCCCATCCGGGTCGACCCGGTGGCGCTGAGCAGGGCGACTCGCGGGTCGTCGACGAGGGCCTCGCCGACCTCGGCGCCGCCGAGGACGACCGAACTGAGGTGCTCGGGCGCGCCGACCCGGCGGGCCGCCTCGGCCAGCAGCGCCTGGCAGGCCAGCGCCGTGAGCAGGGTCTTCTCCGAGGGCTTCCAGACGACCGAGTCGCCGCAGACGAGGGCGAGCGCGGTGTTCCACGACCAGACCGCGACCGGGAAGTTGAACGCGCTGATGACGCCGACCACCCCGAGCGGGTGCCACTGCTCCATCATCCGGTGGCCCGGCCGCTCGGAGGCGATCGTCAGGCCGAACAGCTGGCGCGACAGCCCGACCGCCAGATCGCAGATGTCGATCATCTCCTGCACCTCGCCGAGGCCCTCGGAGCGGATCTTGCCGGCCTCGATCGAGACCAGCTCGCCCAGCGGCTCCTTGTGCTCGCGCAGCAGCGCGCCGAACTCGCGGACGAGGTTGCCGCGCACCGGGGCCGGCACGGTGCGCCACTCGAGGAAGGCCGTCGTGGGCCCGTCCGATGATCTTGTCGACGTCCTTGGCCGTGTGCGACGTCGAGCGCGGCCAGCTCGCCGCCGGTGAGCGGCGAGCGGCGCACTCAGCTCGCCGTCGGTCGGGCAGCGGACCGGCGCCGACCCGGTCGAAGATGTGCTGGACGTTCGGAGCGGAGTTCTTCGGTGGTGGGCAGCGACATGATCAGACCGTCCCTAGCTCGGCGAAGCGGGCTCCGCTCCGGGTCGACAACAGATCCGCGAGCGGGATCTCTTCCTGCTTGATGAAGCCGGTCTGGGGCAGCCGGCCCGACGCGACCAGCTCGATGACGGCGACGGCCGACGCGGCGGTGGTCCACGAGATCGCCCGCCAGGTGCGGCCGTTGATCGACAGCGGCTGGTAGGCGCGGACGTACTGCTTGCGGGTCAGCTGCCCGACCGCGGTGTCGCCCTCGCCGTTCGCGGTGCCCTCGACCGCGGCGTAGAGGTAGACGACGTCGTCGTCGACCGGCGGCTTGGCGTTGACCAGGATCTCGCCGGCCAGCTCGCGCCGCTCGCGCAGGCCGAGCTCGTCGAAGAAGAACCGCATCAACTCGAAGTGCCCCGGGTAGCGCAGCGTCTTGTAGTCCAGGCGGCTGCACCCGGCCGCCGAACGTCTCGCACATCGTGCCCAGGCCGCCGGAGGTCAGCGACGCCTCGAGCTCGATCCCGCCGATGACCACCCGCTCGTGCTCGGTCATGGCCGGCACCATCTGCCGCGCCGCCGTTGCGCAGCACCTCGCAGTCGTTGAGGTACTCGTTCACGACGCCCTCGGCCGACCAGTTGAACGCGTAGCCGAGCAGGCCGGCCGGATGCCGGGGGAGCGCGCCGACCTTCAGCTCGATGCTGCGGATGTCGGTGAAGTGCCGCGGTCAGCGAGGCGCCGACGATGCCGATCAGACCGGGCGCCAGGCCGCACTGCGGGCGCGTAGACGATCTGTCGGGTCGTCTGCGGCCAGCTCGCGGACCAGCGTCGGTGGTCGGCACGTCCTCGGTCAGGTCGAAGTAGTGGACCTGCTCGGCGTGCGCGGCCTCGGCGACGCCGAGGTTGAGGTTGAACGGCATCGCGCTGATCACGGCGTCGGCGCCGCGCAACGCCGCGCGCAGGGCGTCGGTGTCGCGGACGTCGAGGACGGCCGTCTCGAACGGCAGGCCCTCCCGCGGCGCGCGCGTCGTAGGCCGTCACCTTGAACCCGGCGTCCACGAGCAGGGTGGCGACGAGCTCGCCCACCTTGCCCAGGCCGATGACCCGTACAGACTCGATCAACGCTGATCTCCCTGTTCAGTCGATGGCGGCGGGATTTCTTCCCGACTTGCTCACTGATCACACTATGCCGACGCTGCCGACGCGGCTGATCTACAGTCGGGCGCATGATCGGCGAGGCGCCGATGATGCTCCGAGCGATTCGGCCATGCGCAGGGCGCTGCGCCGGGCGCGGGACGGCGCGAGCCTGGACGTCACCGAGGCGGCCGTGCTGCTGGCCGCGCGCGGCAACGATCTGACCGACCTGATGGCGACCGCGGCCCGGGTCCGCGACGCCGGACTGGTCAAGGCCGGCCGGCCGGGCGTCATCACCTATTCGCGCAAGGTGTTCATCCCGCTGACCCGCCTGTGCCGCGACCGCTGCCACTACTGCACGTTCGCGACCGTCCCCGGGCGGGTTCCGTCGGCGTTCCTCGACATCGAGGAGGTCGTCGCGATCGCCGCCGAGGGCGCCGCGCTGGGCTGCAAGGAGGCGCTGTTCACCCTCGGCGACCGCCCCGAGGAGCGCTGGCCCCAGGCCCAGGCGTGGCTGGACGAACGCGGCTACGACTCGACGCTGGCCTACGTCCGCGCGGCGGCGATCGCCGTCCTCGAGCGCACCGGGCTGCTGCCGCACCTCAACCCCGGCGTGATGAGCTGGACCGAGCTGCAGCGCCTCAAGCCGGTCGCCCCGAGCATGGGGATGATGCTCGAGACGACCTCGCGGCGGATCTTCGAGGAGCCCGGGCGGCGCCCACTTCGGCAGCCCGGACAAGGACCCCGACGTCCGGCTGCGCGTGCTCGAGGACGCCGGGCGGCTGTCGATCCCGTTCACGACCGGCATCCTGGTCGGCATCGGCGAGAACCGCACCGAGCGGGCCGAGTCGATCTTCGCCATCCGCAAGATCGCCCGCGAGTTCGGCGCGATCCAGGAGGTGATCATCCAGAACTTCCGGGCCAAGGACGACACCGCGATGCGCAACGAACCCGACCTCGAGGTCGACGAGTACCTCGCCGCGGTGGCCACCGCCCGGGTCGTCCTCGGCCCGTCGATCCGATTGCAGGCACCGCCCAACCTGGTCGACCTCGACGACTGCGTCCGCCTGCTCGACGCCGGCGTCGACGACTGGGGCGGCATCTCGCCGCTCACGCCCGACCACGTGAATCCCGAGCGCCCGTGGCCGCAGATCGAGCAGCTGCGTCTGGTCCTGAAGGAGCACGACTTCGAGCTGCGGGAGCGGCTGACCGCGCACCCGCACTACGTCCGCGACGAGACGCCGTGGCTCGATCCGCGCATCCTGCCGCACGTCCGGGCGCTGGCCGGGCCGGACGGCCTGGCCGACGAGAACGCGCTCAGGCCGAGGGACGGCCGTGGCAGGAGCCCGATCCGGAGTGGGTCGCCAGCGGGCGCGTCGACCTGCACACCGCGGTCGACACCGAGGGGCGCACCAACGACCGCCGCTCGGACTTCGACGACGTCTACGGCGACTGGGCCGAGGTGGCCGACCGGGTCCACACCGGCACCGCGCATCGCCTCGCTCAGCAGCGACGTCGCGGCCGCACTGCGTCAGGCCGAGCGCAACGCCATGGAGCTGACCGAGGCGCAGGGCCTGGCGCTGATGACCGCCGACGGCGCCGACCTGGCCGCCGTCGCGAAGCTGGCCGACGAGATGCGCCGCGACACCGTCGGCGACGACATCACCTACGTCGTGAACCGGAACATCAACTTCACCAACGTCTGTTACACCGGCTGCCGGTTCTGCGCGTTCGCCCAGCGGGCCACCGACGCCGACGCCTACACGCTGTCGGTCGGCGACATCGAGACCCGGGTGCGCGAGGCCGCCGCCGAGGGCGCAACCGAGATCTGCATGCAGGGCGGCATCGACCCCAACCTGCCTCGCACCGCGTACTTCGACCTGGCGCGCGCGGTCAAGAACGGCGGTCCCGGGCATCCACCTGCACGCGTTCAGCCCGATGGAGGTCACCAACGGTGCGTCCCGGGCCGACATGTCGATCGAGGAGTGGCTGACCGAGGCGCGCGAGGCCGGCCTGGACTCGATCCCCGGCACCGCCGCCGAGATCCTCGACGACGACGTCCGCTGGGTGCTCACCAAGGGCAAGCTGCCGACCAGCGCCTGGATCGAGGTCGTCACCACCGCGCACCGCCTCGGCATCCCGTCGACGTCCACGATGATGTTCGGCCACGTCGACCGGCCCGATCACTGGGTCCGCCACATCCAGCTGCATCGGCCGGCTGCAGGACGAGACCGGCGGCTTCACCGAGTTCGTCCCGCTGCCGTTCATCCACACGCAGGCGCCGATCTATCTCGCCGGCATCGCCCGTCCGGGCCCGTCGCAGCGCGACAACGTCGCCGTGCACGCGGTCGCCCGGATCCTGCTGCACGGTCGCATCCGCAACATCCAGACCAGCTGGGTGAAGCTCGGCGACGCCGGGACGGCCGAGATGCTGCAGAGCGGGGCCAACGACCTCGGCGGCACGCTGATGGAAGAGACGATCAGCCGGATGGCCGGCTCGGAGAACGGCTCGCGCCGCAGTGCCACCGAGCTGGCAGCGCTGGCCGCGTCGATCGGCCGACCGGCCCGTCAGCGGACGACGCTTGTACGGCCAGATCGTTCCCGCGGCCTGAACGTCCGCCGCCCGAGCGGTGCCCTGCTCACTCTGCGTAAAGACCGCGTAACCTCCCGTCGCGCTGCTCGTTGACCCGTCGTATCCCCGCTGTGCAGACAACGGGGCGCGACGAACGGCAGGCTGATGACGCACAACAGCGACGCCGCACTACCCGCCCGGCGCCCGCGACCCGCCCCGGCGGGCCACGGAGCCCACTCGCCAAGAACCACGGACGACCCGTCCAGGTGCGGGCGGCTCGTCCGCACCCTGCCGTTCCTTCTCGTCCTGGCCGCCATCGTCGCCTTCGCGGGGTCGGCCGGCGTCTATGTCATCGAACAGAGCCACCGGGCGCTGGCCGCCGGGACACCGCGCAACGTCGGAGTCGTCCCGACCCAGGCCGGCGCGGCCTCGTCGGTGCTCCTGTCGCCCAACCGGATCGAGATCCCCAAGCTCGCCGCCGATGCCCCGATCGTCACCGTCGGCACGCTGCCCGGCGGCGAGCTCGACGTCCCGCTCAACCCGAAGACGGTGGGCTGGTGGGGCGCCGGTGCGCAGCCGGGCGCGGCCAAGGGCACCGCGGTGCTGGACGGGCACATCAACTACTCCGGTGTGCAAGGCGTGCTCGGCAAGATCGGGACGCTCGATCCGGGCGATCTCGTCTACGTCGACGGCCTGGACAACGGCGCGCAGACCCGGGTGGCGTTCCGCATCACCGGGGTGCAGACCTACTCGAAAACGTCCCTGCCCTACGCCCAGATCTTCGACCAGTCCAGCGTCGGTCGCCTGGCGCTCGTGACCTGCGGGGGGCCGTTCGACGCCAAGACCCACAACTACCTCGACAACATCGTGGCCTTCGCGGTCCCGGCGTGATCGATCAGGACAGCAGTAGCCGACCAGCAGCTGAACCAGAGAGGCAACCCCCCATGTCGAAAGCAGCTCGCGCACTCACGATCGGGCTGGCCGCAGCGCTAGCCCTCGGCCTCACGATCGTCGGTCCCGGCGGTGCTGCGCAGGCGGCGACTCCGCAGGCCCAGTCGACCGGACGGTTCCTCGACGGCTCGCTCGGAGGCAACGCTCTGCAGACCATCGCCGACGTGCAGGACGCTCACGCCGACATGCCGGGGACCGCCTCGGCGCAGAACCCGCTCGACGCGACCGTGCTGCAGAAGCTCGACGTGCCGTTGACCGGCGCCCTGCAGTTGCCCGGCGGCGGCGTGTTCACGTTGGGTGCGGCCAACCAGGTCGCGCAGGCCCACGCGGACGGCTCCTCGTGGGGCGCAAGCGGCGCCGTGAGCAACTCCGGTGGCCTGTCGCTCGGCGGGGCGAACGGCAGTTTCCCGGCCGACGCCAAGATCGACTTGTCGCCCGCGGCGCTGAGTTCGGCCGCCGGCACGCTACCGATCCCCGGCGGGTCGTCGCTGAACGCCCTGGGCGGTGTCACCGCGACCATCGGCGCGGTCTCGGCCCTGGCGCAGACGTCGACATCGGGTGCCGGATCGGCCAACTACGACATCGCCAACCTGACCTTGACCGTCGGTTCGCCCGCGGTCGGGGGTCTGCTCAAGACGATCACGTCGCAGAGCTCGGCTCTGACCGCCCTGCTCGCCCCCGTCACGGCGGCGCTCGGTTCGGCCCTGCCGGCCCAATGTGCCCTGACGCCCGGCACCCTGCCCCCGACGATCTCCCTCGACAACGGCACGGTCTACATCGATCCGGCGTCGGGGTCGTTGACCATCGACCTCGAGGCGCTGCTCGAGACGCTGCACCTGAACCTGAACGACCTGCCGGCCAACACCGACCTGATCAGCTATCTCGTGCAGCAATTGCCGACGATCCTGTCCACCGGGCTCGAGAACGCCGTCGACGCAATCATCAACCCGCTCGAGGCCGACTTCACCGCGTGCCTCGGTGCGCTGGGTCCGCTGGCTGGTGTCGTCGGAACCCTGTTGAGCACGCTCACGAGCGGTGAGCAGTCGGTCGAGGCGGCGATCAACCAGGCCGCGACCAGCCTGAGCACCGCCGGCAGCTCCGGCATGGGCGCGCTGGCCGACGGTCTCAAGAAGGTCATCGACATCGGGGTCAACGTGCAGCCCAACACCGTCTCGAAGAACGCGGCGGCGCCCTTCACGAGCTCGCTGAAGCCGACGGCGGACCAGGCGTCGCCCGTCGTGGCCGGCCAGACGATCGTGCGGGCGATCGAGGTCGACCTGGTGGGCGACCCGCTCGCCTCGATCGCGCTCGCCAACGCGGCCAGCGGTCCGGCCGGAGCCACCCCGACCACGCCGACGTCCACCTCCACCCCCGAGGGCTCCGGCACACCGCTGGCGGGCGGGGTTCCGACCGGCGTGAACGCGGGTTCGGCGGTGAAGTCTCCGATGCCGCTGACGGCACTGTGGCTGGCCCTGCTCGGGTTCGGTCTCGCCGGCGCGGGTGGTTTCGCCTGGCTGCGCCGGGCCGCGCGGCGCGCCTGATCGGGCGCTGCACGCCCGGCGGCCGACCGAAATACCAGACCTCGGCTTGACTTTCGGCGAACGACACGGTTGTAATTCCCTTGTTGTCGTTCGATGTCTCCGATCGATGTCTTGGCCGGGGCAACCACAGACGCGGCGACAACCGTCATCAACTACCTGGAGGGGCTGCTGTGACGAACCCGACTCAGAACCTGGGCAGCGTGCACGAGGGCGAGCTCACCGTCGATCTTCGGCCTGCCCGACGAGTCGAGCTGGCACGAGCGCGCGCTGTGCTCGCAGACCGATCCCGAGGCGTTCTTCCCGGAAAAGGGCGGATCGACGCGCGAGGCCAAGAAGATCTGCGTTGGCTGCGAGGTGCGTGGCGAGTGCCTGGAGTACGCACTCGAGAACGACGAACGATTCGGCATCTGGGGCGGCCTCTCCGAGCGCGAGCGGCGCCGACTCCGGCGACGTGCCGGCTGAGCGACGCCGTCCTGAGCACAGCCGTCCTGAGCGCCTACGTGAGCAGGGACTAGCCGGGCGGATCGAGCTCGTCGAGATCCTTGCCGAGCGCCTCGGCGACGAGCTCGGCCACCACCGAGAAGACGAGGTCGCCCCGATCCTGACGATCGGCGGCGCGGGCCTCGACCGGACGCCGATAGATGACGACCAGCGGCGACCCTCCCGGGCCGCGGTCCAATCGGCCCAGCGGAACGCCCCGATCGGCGACGATCAACGGGTCGAAGGTCGCCGGGGCCGCGCCCGGAGGCACGTCCTCGACCGCGAACACGATGTCGGCGACCTCGGCCGCCCAGTGCGATTCGAGTTCCTCCACGGCGTCCAGGACCAGATCGTCGAACGCCTCGCTCGGGGCCCTGGACAGCGGTACGGCGGCAGGAGCCAACGGGCCGCGCAGGCCTCGTCCTCGGCGGTCACGTCGGCGGTACGCGCTGGGCCTGGCCGCCCGGCGCCCGGCGCTCTCGGGCCCGGCCGCACCGCTGGGACCGCTGGTGGATCCACCGCGGTTGGCCCCACCGCGGCGCGGCGACGAAGTGCTCACGATCCGCGAGCCTACGCACGCGCGATCACGCCGCGGGTTATCTTTCGCGCGTGAGGCATGTACGCGGCTGTAGCCGCTCGGGCTGCGGGCGTGCCGCAGTGGCGACCCTCACCTACGTCTACTCCGACTCGACCGCCGTCGTCGGACCGCTGGCCAGCTTCGCCGAACCCCACTCCTACGACCTGTGCGAGGAGCACGCCGTCCGGCTGACGGTGCCACGCGGCTGGGAGGTCATGCGGCACGCCGGTGAGTACCCGGCGCCCATCCCGCACGCCGACGATCTGGAAGCTCTGGCCGACGCCGTGCGCGAGGCGGCCCGAATCGACCCGATCCAGCTGACCGACGCCGACTTCGCCGAGGGATCGGCTCCGCGTCGCGGGCACCTTCGGGTCGTGCCCCCGTCTCGGTGAGCGCGGTCCCCTAGGCTCTGCTCGTGAGCTCGCCACCAGACCTGTCGACGATCATCAAGGCCTACGACGTCCGCGGGATCGTTCCGGACCAGTTGGACGAAGACGTCGCGCGGGCCATCGGCGCGGCGTTCGTCGACGTCCTCCAGTCACCGCGGATCGTCACCGCGCACGACATGCGCGACACGGGCCCGTCGCTGGCCCACGCGTTCGCCGAGGGCGCGATCAGCCGCGGCGCCGATGTCGTCGAAGCTGGGCTCGCCTCCACCGACATGCTCTATTACGCCTCGGGATCGCTCGATCTGCCCGGTGCGATGTTCACGGCCAGCCACAACCCGGCCGACTACAACGGCATCAAGCTCTGCCGCGCGGGTGCCGTGCCGGTCGGCCAGGACTCGGGGCTGACCGAGATCCGCCTGAGGGCCCAGCGGTACCTGCACCAGGGTCTGCCGGCCTTCGACCGTCCGCACGGTGTGTTCTCGACGACCGAGCTGCTGTCGTCCTACGCCGAGTACCTGCGGGAGCTGGTCGACCTCGCCGAGATCCGACCACTGACGGTCGTGGTCGACGCCGGCAACGGAATGGGCGGCTACACGGTCCCCGCGGTGCTGGGCGACACGATCCTCGACGCGCTGCCGCTGACGATCGTGCCCCTCTACTTCGAGCTGGACGGCACGTTCCCGAATCACGAGGCCAATCCGCTCGAGCCGGCCAACCTCGTCGACCTCCAGCGGCGGGTCGTCGAGGTGGGCGCCGATCTCGGGCTGGCCTTCGACGGTGACGCCGACCGCTGTTTCGTGGTGGACGCTGCCGGGGCCGCCGTCTCGCCGAGCACCATCACCGGGCTGGTTGCCAGCCGTGAGCTGGCCGACGATCCCGGCGCGAACGTGATCTACAACCTCATCACCTCGCGCGCGGTGCCCGAGGTGATCGAGGAGCACGGGGGCGTCCCGGTGCGCACCCGGGTCGGCCACTCGTTCATCAAGGCCGAGATGGCGCGCACCGACGCCGTGTTCGGCGGCGAGCACTCGGCGCACTACTACTTCCGCGAGTTCTGGCGGGCCGACACCGGCATGCTGGCCGCGATGCACGTGCTGGCCGCGCTCGGCGAGCAGGACGGCACGCTGGCCGAGCTGACGGCGCAGTTCAGCCGCTACCACGATTCGGGCGAGATCAACTCGACCGTCGACGACCAGGCCGCCCGCACCGAGGCCGTGCGCGAGCACTTTGCCGCGCAGACGAAGTCCGAAGATCATCTCGACGGACTCACGATCGACCTCGACGATGGCAGCTGGCTCAACGTGCGCCCGTCCAACACCGAGCCGCTGCTGCGACTCAACGTCGAGGCGGCCACCGACGAGCGGATGATCGAGATCCGCGACGAGGCGCTCGCCGTCATCCGCGCGACGGACTAGGAGAGACCATGCTCATCGACGCCGGCCTGCTCGAACTGCTGGCCTGTCCCAGCGATGATCACGCGCCCCTGCGTGAGGTGGACGGGGCACTGGTCTGCACGTTCTGCGCGACCAGCTACCCGATCGACGCCGACGGCATCCCGGTCCTGCTGCGCGACGAGGCGACGCCGGGACCGAACGGCATCGGAGTGGCGGCGTCCTGATGGACCTGTCCTGATGGACGGGCCAGACGAGGCCGTCCTCGCCGATGCGGATCAACTCGCGCGCCAGGACGGCGGCGGTCTGCTTGTGGTCGCTCGCGCGGTCGGGTGCTCAGGTGCGCCACGTCGGCGAGACGGTCGGCGGAGTTCGGTCTCGAGCAGCTGGTCGGCGACCGGCCCCGCGCGGTGCTTCTCGCGGCGACGCGCCGGCGCGTGGTGCCCTGCGCCTGCTGAACCGGCTGCTCGGCGCCGGCCGTGCCGGTCACCGTCTGGGGCGGCGCCGACCTGCCGCGCTGGGCGGGACCGGCCGATCGCCTGCTGGCGGCGCGCGGTCGACGGTCGCCACCCGCGGGTGACCGGGCTGGTCGAGCAGGCCGCGCGACGCGGCCTGATCCGGGCCGTGGTGGCCCCGGCCGGGTCGCCGGTGGCCCAGGCGGCCGGACGCGCCCCCGTGTCGGCTCTGGGCGGTGACGTGCAATCCGCGCGCCGCACTGTGGCCGATCGCCGTACCCGCTGCTGCAGGCCGCCGACGTGCTCGATCTGCGGACGTTCACACCGGGCCTGCTGGCGGAGCTCGCCGACGGCCTGGACGCCACGGCCGAGGCCTGCCGCCCCTCGGCCGACCCGTTCACCAATCCGGCCAAGGCGCTGGCGATCGACGCTGGGCGATGCCATCCCGCTGGTCGTCGGCGCCGGTCCGTTGGCCGGCATCGCGGCCCGGATCTTCGCCGACGCGCTGCGCCTGTTCGCGGGCGGCCCGCGATCGCGGTCACCCTGCCCGACGGCGTCGCGGTGGCCGCGGCGCTGCTGAGCGGGCGTATCTTCCGGGCCCGCCGAGGACGATCTGTTCCGCGACCGGGTCGACGACCCGGTCGTGCGCCGCCGACATGATCACCGATGGGCGACGATGCCGACCCGTCGGATGGACGCTCGAGTCACGAGCTGCAGCTCGACGAACTGGCCGCCCGCGCCGCCGCCGACGCCTTGCACCAGCTGGCCACCGCGAACGACGTCCACTCCTCGGCCCTCGACCCGTCGGTCGACCCACGTTCGAGCTCGACGCTCGTGACCCGCCTGGCGTCGACGTCGTCCGTCGGCCTTTTCACGGCCACCTATCTCGCGCTGGCGAGTGGCATCGACCCGTCCGCGCCGAGGGCGGGGGAACTGCTGTGAGCGCATCCGGTGGGTCGCAAGGCGGTGATCGCCGCGCTCGGCGCGAACCTCGGCATCGCAGTGATCAAGTTCGTCGCGTTCGCGCTGACCGGGTCGTCGTCGATGTTGGCCGAGGGCGTGCACTCGACCGTCGACTCCGGCAATCAGGTCCTGCTGCTGGTCGGGGCGCGAACGATCGCAGCGCGACCGCAACCCCCGAGCACCCGTTCGGCTACGGGCGCGATCGCTACGTCTACGGCTTCCTCGTCGCGCTCATGTTGTTCAGCGCCGGCGGGCTGTTCGCGGCCTACGAAGGCATCGAGAAGATCCTGCACCCGCACAAGATCGACGATGTCGCGATCGCCCTTGGTGTGCTCGCGGTGGCCGTCGTGCTCGAGAGCTTCTCGCTGCGCACGGCCGTTCACGAGTCGCGCGAGCTCAAGGGCGAGTTCAGCTGGGTGGAGTTCATCCGGCGCGCCAAGATCCCCGATCTGCCGGTCGTGCTGCTCGAGGACGCCGCGGCGCTCACCGGTCTCGTGCTGGCCTTCATCGGGGTGGGGCTGGCGGCGCTGACCGGCGACGGCGTGTGGGACGGCATCGGCACGGTCGCGATCGGCGCGCTGCTGCTGGCGGTGGCGGTTGTGTTGATCATCGAGACGAAGAGCCTGCTGCTGGGCGAGTCGGCCTCGCCCGAGGCGCTGGCCGCGATCGAGGCCAATCTGGTCGGCCCCGGGGTCGAGCGGATCATCCACCTGCGCACGATGCACCTCGGTCCTGAGGAGTTGCTGGTCGGCGCCAAGCTGGCCATGCCGGCCGCCGCGACGCTCACCGACGTCGCGAACGCGATCGACGCGGCCGAGGCTGCGCGTACGGGCCGCTGTCCCGGCCGCCCGGGTGATCTATCTCGAACCCGACCTCGACCACCTGCGCGAACCGAGCCCCTAGCGTGGCCGACCTCATCCCGATCGACGGCGCCGCCCGGTCCTATGCCTGGGGCTCGCCGACCGCCGATCCCGGACCTGCTCGGCGAACCAGCGTCGGGCCAGCCGGTGGCCGAGCTGTGGTTCGGCGCCCACGCCGACGACCCGTCACCCGCCCCCGAGCACGCCACCACGCTGGATGCCTTGCTCGCCGCCGACCCGACCGCCCTGCTCGGGGCGGCGGTGGTCGCCGAGTTCGGCCCGCGGCTGCCCTTCCTGCTCAAGCTGCTGGCCGCCGAGCTGCCGCTTGTCGATCCAGGTCCATCCCGACCTCGCCCAGGCCCGGGCCGGGTTCGCGGCCGAGGACGAACGCGGCATTCCCCGCGACGCTCCGAACCGCAACTACCGCGACGACAACCACAAGCCGGAGTTGATCTACGCGCTCACGCCGTTCGAGGCGCTGTGCGGTTTCCGCCCGGTCGAGGCGACGCTGCGGCTGATCGCCTTGTTCGACCGGCCCGAACTCGCTTTCCTGGCCGAGCTGCTGGCCGGCGAGGACGGACTGCGCACCGCGTTCACCGCGTTGCTCGAGGCTCGCCGGATCCGGCGCCGCTGGTCGACGCGGTGGCGCCGGCGCGCCGGTCGAGCGTCAGCGACGTCGAGTTCGACGTCGCCATCCGGGCCGTACGTCGGTGCGCTGATGCGTTCCCCGGCGACGTCGGGGTGGTGCTGTCGCTGCTGCTCAACGCGATCACGCTGGCCCCGGGCGAGGCGATCTACCTCGGCGCCGGCAACGTGCACGCGTATCTGCACGGGTTCGGCGTCGAGATCATGGCCAACAGCGACAACGTGCTGCGCTGCGGGCTGACCCCGAAGCACGTCGACGTGGACGAGCTGCTGGCGATCACCGACTTCACCGCGCTGGCCGATCCCCGCTGGGTGCCCTCGACGCCGTCGCCCTGTGTGCGCCTGGACGTCCCCGTGCCCGACTTCGGTCTGTCGGTGTTCGAACTGCCCGGCTGCGACCAGGCGATCACCGGGCCGGCCATCGTGCTCGCCCTGGGGGAGCAGACCACGGTGAACACGGGCGCGGACGAGACGGTATCGCTGCTGCCGGGCCACGCCGTCTTCGTCCCGGCCGGGGTCGCCGTGACCGTGCAGGGCACAGGACACGCCGCGATCGCCAGCCCTGGTCGGCAAACCTGACACAACTCTGGTAAGTTCAGCGGTGATGCAGCCGTTGACGATCCAGCAAGCCGCTGAAGCCACCGGGTGGTCGCAGCGGATGCTGCGCTATCTCGAGCAGGCCGGCCTGGTCGCGGCGCTGCGCACCCCGGGGGGCCACCGGCTCTACGGAGCCCGGCAGATCGAGCGCCTGCAGAAGTTGCGGGAACTCCTGGCTCAGCACGACCTGACCATCAACGACATCGCGTTCGAGCTGCGCATGCGGACCGACGCGCCACTGGCCCGCTCGGTCGACGACTGGTTCGGCGCGGTCCATCGCAACACCGCTCCACCCGAGGCGGGCATCTATCGCCGCCTCACGTCGCTCGACCAGCTCGCCACCCATCCGGAAACAGCTAGCGCAACACCTACCGCAGAAGGAGCCATCGTGAGCATCACCCTCACCGCCGACAAGGCCGGTTCGGTCACCGACTTCAAGGTCGCCGACCTGTCCCTGGCCGCGTTCGGCCGCAAGGAGATCGACCTCGCCGAGCACGAGATGCCCGGCCTGATGGCGCTGCGCCGCGAGTTCGGCCCGAGCCAGCCGCTCAAGGGCAAGAAGGTCGCCGGTTCGCTGCACATGACCGTGCAGACCGCCGTGCTGATCGAGACGCTCGCCGCGCTCGGCGCCGACGTGCGCTGGGTCAGCTGCAACATCTTCTCGACCCAGGACCACGCCGCCGCCGCGATCGTCGTCGGCAAGAACGGCACGCCGGACAACCCGCAGGGCATCCCGGTCTACGCCTGGAAGGGCGAGACGCTCGAGGAGTACTGGTGGTGCACCGAGATGATGCTCACCTGGCCCGACGGCTCCGGCCCGGACTCGATCGTCGACGACGGCGGCGACGCCACGCTGCTGATCCACATGGGCACCGAGTACGAGGCGGCCGGCGTCGTGCCGCAGCCCGACGAGAACGACTCCGAGGAGTACCGCGTCATCCTCGACATGCTGCGTCGCTCGCTGGCCGAGGAGCCCGGCAAGTACACCCGGATGGGCGCGGCGATCATCGGCGTCACCGAAGAGACCACCACCGGCGTCCACCGCCTCTACGAGTTCGAGCAGGCCGGCACGCTGCTGTTCCCGGCGATCAACGTCAACGACTCGGTCACCAAGAGCAAGTTCGACAACAAGTACGGCTGCCGCCACTCGCTCATCGACGGCATCAACCGCGGCACCGACGTCATGATCGGCGGCAAGCTGGCCGTCGTCTGCGGCTACGGCGACGTCGGCAAGGGCTGCGTCGAGTCACTGCGCGGTCAGGGCGCTCGCGTCGTCGTCACCGAGATCGACCCGATCTGCGCGCTGCAGGCGGCGATGGACGGCCTCGAGGTCGTCACGCTCGACGACGTCATCGGCAAGGCCGACATCTTCGTCACCACGACCGGCAACAAGGACATCATCATGGCCGACCAGATGAGCCAGATGAAGCACCAGGCGATCGTCGGCAACATCGGCCACTTCGACAACGAGCTCGACATGGCCGGCCTGGCCAAGTTCCCCGGCGTGCAGAAGATCGAGGTCAAGCCGCAGGTGCACGAGTGGCGCTTCGCCGACGGCCACTCGATCATCGTGCTGTCCGAGGGTCGCCTGCTGAACCTGGGCAACGCCACCGGCCACCCGTCCTTCGTGATGAGCGCGTCGTTCTCGAACCAGACGATCGCCCAGATCGAGATCAACAAGAACCCCGACGCCTACCTGGTCGACGGCAAGCCGACCGTGACGACGCTGCCCAAGCACCTGGACGAGAAGGTCGCCCGGCTGCACCTGGACGCCGTGGGCGCCAAGCTCACCACGCTGACCAAGTCGCAGGCCGAGTACATCGGCGTCGACGTCGCCGGCCCGTACAAGCCGGAGCACTACCGCTACTGAGCGGCTCACCCACCCGAGCCGAGTGGCCGAAATCTGGCCGAGTGGCCGCGAATTCCCGGCCACTCGCGGATAAATCGGCCACTCGGCGAAGTGGGAGTTCTGGCTCGGCGCAGTGTTCTGGCTCGGCGCAGTGAGAGTTCTAGCTCGGCGGTGTGAACGGCCCGGTCTCCCTCGTGGGGGCCGGGCCGTTCGGCGTCGGAGGGGCGGTTGGTGAGGAGGCCGGCGGGTACGCCGCGTGCGGGTCGGCCGGCTGGTACGCCCCCGGCTGGTAGGCCCCCGGTGGGTAGGACGGCGGCGGCATCGAGGCCAGCTCGGCTCGTCGCCGGCGCTCGGCCAGGACGGTGATCAGCAACGCCGACGCCGGGATGGGCATCGGGGGAGGCGGCGCGACGAGGGCGGCGACGCGGTTGGCCAGATCGCTCTCGAGGCTGGCCCGGGCCGCGGGCGTCAGGTCGTTGGCCCGCGTCACGAACTGGCGGACCGAGAGGGCCAACTGGTCGTCGAGGCGAGTGAGATCAAGCGACATGGCCCACCCCTGCAGCTCCCACGGCACGAAGAGCGGCGGTGCGACCAGCGCCCGCGCCTGGGTGCCGACGCGTTCGTTCACCACGAACGTGCCGGCCAGGTGGTCGCCGATGCGCTTGGAGGACTCGCTGGACGCCATCACGATCAGGCCGAGGGCGGTGGTGATCGGCCCGAGCAGACCGGGCTTCTCGAGCACGAGGCCGGTCAGACCGCGGGTGAAGGCCTGCCGGAACGAGATCGGACCGCCGTCGTCGCGGACCACGCGCAGGCCGAGCCACAGCTTGCCCAACGTGCGGCCGCGGCCGAGCCATTCGAACAGGATCGGGTAGCCCGCGAACACGAGGACGACTCGACGACGATGACCGCGGCGAAGACGGCCTCGTCGCCGCCGAGGGTCCGTCGACGATCAACAGAATGAAGATGACGAAGATCTGAGCCGCGAAATCGATCGAGCGCGGCGATCGTCCGCGATCCGACGCCGGCGCGCGGCAGGTCGAGGGCGACCGCCTCACCCGAGACGATCGGCAGCGTCCGGCACGGCGCTCACGGCACCGAGTCTGCCCGATAGCCGGACATAGGGTGCCTGCGTGGACCTCGACGCCTTCGTCACCCGGCGGTCGGCCGAGTGGGCGCGCCTGGACGCACTGGCCCGGCGGCGGCGGTCTGAGCGGTGCCGAGGCCGACGAGCTGATCCTGCTCTATCGCCGGGCGGCGTCGGCGCTGGCGCAGGTGCAGTCGCGCGCACCCGACCCGGTCGTCGTCGCGCGCCTGTCCGGCGTGGTGGCGCGGGCGCGGTCGGCGGCGGTCGGCGGCTCGCGGCGCAGTGGCTGGGCGGCGCTCGGCCACGGGGTCGTCGTCGACTTCCCGGTCGTCGTCTACCGCGCCTGGCGTTGGTGGGTCGCGATCGGGATCGTCAGCTGGGGTGTCGCGCTGGCGATGATGATCTACATCAAGGACCACCCGCAGCGGCTGTCGAAGGTGATCGACTCCCAGGACGTCCAGCAGCTGGTCAACCACGACTTCAGCGACTACTACAGCGCTCATCCCGGCCCGGTCGTTCGCCGCGCAGGTGTGGACGAACAACGCCCTGGTGGCGGCGATGTGCATGATCCTCGGCGTGACGATCATCGGGACGATCTATTTCCTGGCCGAGAACGTGGTGAATCTCGGCGTGATCGGCGGGGCGATGCTCGGCGCCGGCAAGGCCGGCGTGTTCTGGGGACTGATCCTGCCGCACGGGCTGCTCGAACTGACCGCCGTCTTCGTGTCGGCCGGCGTCGGGATGCAGCTGGGCTGGGCGTGGATCGCGCCCGGTCCGCTGTCCCGCGGTCGCAGGCGCTGGCGCACGCCGGACGGGCCGCCGTGGTCGCGTCGATCGGACTGGTCGGGGTGCTGTTCGTCTCCGGGGTGATCGAGGCGTTCGTGACGCCGTCCGGACTGCCGACGTGGGCGCGCATCGGCATCGGCGTGCTCGCCGAGATCGCGTTCCTGACCTACATCGTCGTCCTCGGCCGTCGGGGCGTCCGGCTCGGCGCCACCGGGGATCTCGACACGGACGAGCGCGAGTCCGTGCGCGCCGACCGTCTAGAGCCGCCCCGCCGCCTTCAGGTCGAGATAGGCGTCGGCAACCGCCGAGGCGAACGATGCCGGCGGGCGATCGACGACGAGAGCGCCGACGCGACCGAGGGCATCGGCCACCCGGGTGCGGTCGGCGAGGGCGAGCTCGGCCGCCGCGGCGGTGTAGACCTCGGCCGCGTCGGCCCGTTCGGTGCGCAGCTGCTCGAGCCGGGGATCGGCGACCGAGGCGATCACCAGCTGATGGCGCGCCGACAGGCCGGCCGCCGCCGCGGCGAGCAGTCCGTCGGCCGATCCGAGGTCGGTGAACAGGACGACGAGCGCCCGCTTGCGGGCCGACCGGCCGATCTCGGCGGCCATCAGCTGCGGATCGGATTCGACCAGCGCCGGCTGAAGCGGGGTCAGCGCGTCGACGATCCGCGGCAGGGTCTCGGCGCCGCTCGCCGACCCGGTGCGGGCTCGGACGGCGACATCGGCGGCGATCAGCGAGACGCGGTCGCCCGCCCGCTCGGCAACCGCGGCCAGCAACAGCGCGGCGTCGATCGCGGCGTCGAGTCGGGGCTCGTCGCCGATGCGGGCGGCCGACGTGCGCCCGGTGTCGAGGGCGAGGACGATCTGCCGGTCGCGTTCCGGCCGCCAGGTCCGGACGACGACGTCACGCGGCGCGCGCCGTGGCCCGCCAGTCGATCGAGCGGACGTCGTCGCCGATCACGTACTCCCGCAGCGAGTCGAACTCGCTGCCCTGGCCGCGCTGCTGCATCAGCACCGCGCCCTCGATGATCCGCAGCCGGGCCAGCTTCTCGGGCAGCAGCCGGCGCGAGGTGAACGGCGGCAGCACCCGGATCGATCCGGGCACGGCGACCCGCCGTTGGCGCCCGGCCAGGCCCAGCGGCCCGAGCGAGCGGATCGGCGACGAAGACGGCGAGCCGCTCGCCGCGGCGGGTCGGCGTCAGGCTCGACTCGATCCGTCGGCTCTCGCCGCGACCGGGACAGTCGATCTGCTGCGTGCGCGGGCGCAGCCCGGCCGAGGGCACCCAGGCATCCCGGACGCGCCGCGCGCAGCGGTCGGCGCCCGTCGTTGCGGATCGCGCAGCCGGTGGTCGCGCCGTCTGGCCCAGGCGCACCGGCCGAGCTCTCGTCGCGCGTCAAGCGTCAGCGAGCCGATCCGAGCGGCCAGGAGCAGGTCGACGACGACGAGCAACGACGCAGCAATCCCGGCGTAGCCGAGCGGGCACGGCCGCCGGCGAGCGGGGTCAGCGCCAGGCCGAGGACCGCGAGCAGGACGAGCCGTCCGGTGATCGCCATCGGCTCAGCGCGGAGCCGGCACGGAACCGAGGACGACGTCGAGCACCGAGTCGACCGTGACCCCTTCGAGCTCGGCCTCGGGGCGCAGCTCGATGCGGTGCCGGAAGGTCGGCCGGGCGAGGGCCTGGACGTCGTCCGGGCGTGACGAACTCGCGGCCCGAGAGCCAGGCCCAGGCCCGCGCCGTGGCGACGAGCGCGGTCGCGCCGCGCGGCGACACGCCGAGCGCGGACGCCGGAGCCGAACGGGTCGCGCGAACGAGTTCGACGACGTAGGCGAGCAGTTCGGGCGCGACGTGCACCTGGCGGACGGCGACGGCCGCGGCCCGGACGTCGGCGGCGTTGGCGACCGGCCGCAGCCCGGCGCCGGCGAGGTCGCGCGGATCGAAGCCGGCGGCGTGGGCGGCGAGCACGCGCAGCTCGGTCTCGCGATCGGGCAGCGGCATCGTCAGTTTGAGCAGGAAGCGGTCGAGCTGGGCCTCGGGCAGCGGATAGGTGCCCTCGTGCTCGATCGGGTTCTGGGTGGCGATCACGCAGAACGGATCGGGCAGCGGGCGCGGCGCGCCGTCGACCGAGACCTGGCGCTCCTCCATCGCCTCCAGCAGCGCCGACTGGGTCTTGGGCGGCGTGCGGTTGATCTCGTCGGCCAGCAGCAGGTTGGTGAAGACCGGCCCCTCGCGGAAGGAGAACCGGGCGGTCGACGCGTCGTAGATCAGCGAGCCGGTGACGTCGCCGGGCATCAGGTCGGCGGTGAACTGCAGCCGGGTCGTCCGCAGATCGAGGGCCTGCGGCCAGGCTGCGGACGAGCAGCGTCTTGGCCACGCCCGGGCACGCCTTCGAGCAGGACGTGGCCGCGGCACAGCAGGCCGATCAGGACGCCGGTGACCGCCGCGTCCTGGCCGATCACCGCCTTGGCGACCTCGGCGCGGATCCGGCGCGAAGGCGGCTCGTCGGGTCGGCTGGCTCGGTCACGGCTGGTTGCTCCGTTCGATCGGTGCGCGGTTCTCGAGTTCGGTGCAGCTGCCGGGCCAGTCGAGCAGGCGCGGCGTCGTCGGCCGGCGACGCGGTGATCGAGCAGCGACGGTCGGCGAACGGTCCGAGCGCCGCCGCGACCTCGACGGCGTCGCGGCCGAGTCGGGCAGGTGCAGCCGACGCGGCCAGCCGGCGCAGCCGTCCCGGCGCGCAGTGCGGCGGCCGCCCGATCGCGGGCCGCGGCCCGCAGGTAGAGCCGGCCGTGCCCCTCGACCACCTCGGCCGCGCGCACGACGACCGGCAGCGGCTCGCTGACGACCGGCCCGAGCCGACGCCCGCGCCAGAACGCGACGAGCAGGCCGATCAGCGCGAGCTGCCAGACGGCACGACCGATCCACGGCGGGAAGATCGACCAGACGCTCGGCGGTCCCGGACCCTCCGCGTCCGCGCCGGGCAGCAGCCAGACCACGGTGCTCGACCGCGCCGTCGTCGCTGAGGGCGTTGATCGCCAGCGCGGCGAGATGGCCGTTGCCGATGGTCGCCGTTCGTCAGCGTCGCGGTCGCGCCCAAGATCACCAGCTGGGCGGTGATGATCACCCGGCCGCCGTAGCAACTGCCCGCTGCCGGTGTAGACGTCCGCGCCGGCGGGGAAGTCGACCGAGCCGGTTGCGGCCGCGCCGGGCCAGCCACAGTCGGGCGACACGGCCGCGTCGTCGTCGGAGAACTGCTGACCGCGCCCGGGCGCCAGTGCGTCGAGCGAGTCGGGCGACGGCGTGACCGCGACCAGCCGGTGGCCGGACGCGCGAGTTGCCGCAGCTGCGCAGTGGAGAAGTCGTCCGGCGAGGTGACGACGATCGTGGTGGCGCCCGGCGTCGAGAGCGCGGCCGTGTAGGACGAGACGGCCCGCGACGTGGTGCCCCGCTGCGCGAGGAGCACGCTGAGCGCCCGGCTGCCGTCCTTGCTGCCCGATGTCGGATCGAGGCTGCGCCCGGGCGCGGGCTGGCTCAGCGCCAATCCGAATCCCGCGACGACCAGGAGCGCCAGCAGGACGAGCCACCAGCGCGCGGCACGCCACGCCGGACGCAACGAAGCCGCCTGCACCGGCGCGGTACGGACGTCGGTCATCGCGGCACCGCGTAGCCCGCCGGCGCTGATCGGCCGAACGCGACCCGCGCCGTGCGCACCGCGTCGGCCGCGGCCCGGGCGAGCTCGACGTCGGCGTCGGTGGCCGCTCGCTGCCCGAACCACACCTGGTCGAAGGCGGTCGTCGCCGAGCGGAGCGCGTCCGGCGCGCGTCGGCAGGACGGCCCCGGCCGCCCGCGCGATCTCGCCGCCCGGTGCGTCCAGGTCGCGGGTCGAGGACGCCGCGGTCCTCGATGGTCGCGATCGCCGCGCGCAGCCACTCGCGCAGCGGCCTCGGCCCGGCGACCCTCGGCGGTCGAGCTCCTCGGCCCGTCGGCGGTGGTCGACCTGCTCGGCGCGGGCCAGCGGGATCGGCGACCGCCTGCGACCGGGCCGTCCGGCGCGGCCGACCGGCGCGGACGACGGCGAAGACGACCAGGCCGACGAGCAGGATCAGCAACGAGCAGCCACGCCGATCCTGACACCGAGCCGTCGACGAGATGACTGAGCCGGTCGCCGATCCAGTTGAGCGCGCGGTCGACGAGGCTCGGGTCGTCTCGGTGATAGATCACGCGCCGGAGCTCGTCACGCGCGGCCGTCTGCGCGGCGTCGCCGCTGATCGGGCCCGGCGGGGCGGCGCCGAGGAACGCGATCACGGCCTGCGGGCGCTCTGCTGGAGCACGATGTCGAGACCTTCCTTGCGCATGCGCAGGTCGACGTAGAGCAGCGACGTCGATGCCGGCCAGGATCGGTGCGGTGAACGTCGTGGCGATCAGCGCTCCGACCGCGGTGATCAACAGGAACGACACGGGCTCGCCACCGCGCGCCAGCCCGGTGAAGTCGACGCCGCCGACGAGGGCGCCGACCGCCTCGAACGGGCACGACCGCGATCGCCGCTGATGACGCTGACCATGAGCCAGCCCAGGGCCCGGATGCCCCACACCCGCCAGAACGTCCCCGAGACCAGTTGCCGCGACCGACCGAGCGCACCGGTCACGGTCTTCTTCTCGATGATCAAGGCAGGTACGGCGACGGCCCAGATGCCCCACAGCCAGACGCCCAGGACGAAGCAGGGGAGCAGGCCGAGGAACTCGACGACTGACGGTCAGGAGCGACAACCCGACCAGGGCCCAGACCCGCGGCCGGACCCGCTGCCACGCCTCGCGGGGCGTGATCTTGATGCCCGAGGACGTCCTGGGTCACGACGACCACGAGGAATCCGGTCAGGACGCTGCCGAGCAGCAGCTTGATCAACAGCGTGGCGAACGAGGTCAGCTCGCCGCCGAACAGCGGGCCGAGGTTGCGTCGACTGCGTGCCGTCGGCGTTGTCGATCTTGACCTGGCCGAACTGGTCGAGCGTGAAGATCTGCAGCACGTCGTGATCGCGACCTGGACGACGCTCACGATGGCCGAGGCGCCCAGCGTCGTGCGCGGGTTGCGGCGAATGACCTTGAAGCTGCCGTCGAGGATGTCGCCGACGCCCAGCGGGCGCAGGGGCACGCAACCGGGTCGGGGCGCCTCGGGCCGCCAGCCGTACTGGTCGGCGGTGGCCCGTACTGCTGGGGTGGCCCGTACTGCGGGTGGCCCGTACTGCGGGGTGGCCCGTACTGCTGAGGTGGCCCGTACTGCTGAGGCGGGCCGTCAGGCGGCTGGTAGGTCAATGCGGGCTCCGCTCGCTCGGTCCTCCGCGTCCGGCGGCGGCTCGGGCCTGGACGTCCGGGCGAATCCTGTCACGACAGCCGCCAAGATCACCGCAGAGCGCGCTGGGGCGCGCGGTGCAGAAGAAGAGCGCGCTGAGCGGCGCCGGCCAACTGGCCGGTAACTTACGTTGACGTAGGTACGATGCGGTCATGAGTCTCGGCCTCGATCTCCAGACGCGACTGCTGCACGACCTCGAGCCGGTCGTCGAGGCCAATCTCGAACGCCATCTGTCGCTGGCCAAGGAATGGATGCCGCACGACTACATCCCCTGGAGCCGCGGGCGCGACTTCGCGTTCCTCGGGGGCGAGGACTGGACGCCCGAGGACTCGCCCGCTCGACCCGGTCGCCCAGACCGCGATGACGGTCAACCTGCTGACCGAGGACAACCTGCCGTCCTACCACCGCGAGATCGCCACGCGGTTCAGCCGCGATGGCGCCTGGGGCGAGTGGGTCGGGCGCTGGACGGCCGAAGAGGGCCGCCACGGCATCGCGCTGCGCGACTACCTCGTCGTCACCCGCGGCGTCGACCCGGTCGCGCTCGAGCGGCTGCGCATGGAGCACATGATCGCCGGCTACGACTCCGGCGACAAGACAGCGCTGCAGGCCGTCGCCTACGTGTCGTTCCAGGAACTGGCGACCCGGGTCTCGCACCGCAACACCGGCCGGGCGGCCGGCTGCCCGCTGGCCGAGCAGCTGCTCGCCCGCATCTCGACCGACGAGAACCTGCACATGGTCTTCTACCGCAACCTCGTCGCCGCGGCGTTCGAGCTGGCGCCCGAACGAGACGATGGAGGCCGTTCGTGACGAGGTCGTCGGCTTCCAGATGCCCGGGGCGGGAATGCCGAACTTCATGCGCAACTCGGTGACGATCGCCAAGGCCGGCATCTATGACCTGCGTCTGCACCACGACGAGGTGATCACCCCGGTGCTGAAGTTCTGGCGGGTCTTCGAACGCACCGATCTCGACGGCGCCGGCGAGAAGGCCCGCGAGGAGCTCGCCCTGTTCATGGCCGGGCTCGACGCCCAGGCGACCAAGTTCGTCGAGCAGCGCGAGCGGGCGCGCGCCCGCGCTGCGGGCTGAGAACCAGGCGCGCCGCTGGTGGCCTGTAGCGCGCTCGCCGAGCGAAAGATGCCACCATGTGCACATGAAGCCGCGCGTCCTCGTCGTCGATGACGATTCCGCCCTGGCCGAGATGCTCGGCATCGTCCTGCGGTCGGAAGGGTTCGAGCCGGCGTTCGTCGCCGACGGCAGCGTGGCGCTCAACGCGTTCCGGCAGGTCAAGCCCGACGTCGTCCTGCTCGACCTGATGCTGCCCGGCCTCTCCGGCATCGACGTGTGCCGCGCGATCCGGGCCGAGAGCGGCACGCCGATCATCATGCTGACGGCCAAGAGCGACACCGTCGACATCGTGCTCGGGCTCGAGTCGGGTGCCGACGACTACGTCGTCAAGCCGTTCAAGCCCAAGGAACTCGTCGCGCGCATGCGGGCCCGGCTGCGCCAGCACGAGGACATCACCGCCGAGACGCTCACGATCGGGCCGCCGGAGTCGGTGGTGTCGATCGACGTGCCGGCCCACCAGGTCACCCGCGACGGCGAGCCGATCGCCCTGACGCCGCTCGAGTTCGACCTGCTCGTCGCGCTGGCCCGCAAGCCGCGGCAGGTCTTCACCCGCGAGGTCCTGCTCGAGCAGGTCTGGGGCTACCGCCACGCGGCCGACACCCGGCTGGTGAACGTGCACGTCCAGCGGCTGCGGTCGAAGGTCGAGCGCGATCCGGAGCGTCCGGAGGTGGTGCTGACCGTCCGCGGCGTGGGGTACAAAGCCGGTCCGCCGTGAACCTTCGCGGCGCTCCGGGTGCGCGTGACCAGCGCCGTCCGTGTCTGATCGCGAGTGGTCGCGCCGTCTCGGCGCGGCCTGGCGCAACTCCCTGCAGCTGCGGGTGGGCGCGACGACGGTCATCGTCACCGGCGCGGTGGTGTTGATCATCGGCATCTTCCTGGTCAACGAGATCAGCGCCGGCGTGCTGCGCACCAAGCGCAGCGCCGCCGAGGCGCAGGTGAGCTCGGCCGACAAACCGCCGAACAGGAGCTGTCGTCAGGTCGACTCCGGCGACGTCAACGGCATCAGCACCGCCCTGTCGCAGGTGTCCGGCGAGCTCACCGAGACCGGCACCAAGGCCGGGCTGTTCTCGATCAGCATCGGCACCAGCAGCAGCTCGGCGGATCGTCAACGCCGCGGTGGCCAACCAGCTCGGGCCGCAGCAGGGCATCCCGCCCGCGCTTGCAGCGGATCGTCGAGCAGGGCAACCTGGCCGTCCAGTACGCCCGCATCGACCGTCCGGGCGGCGCCGGCGCCAGCGATCAGGTGACGGCCTGATCGTCGGCGCGCCGGTCAGCGTCCGGGCCGGCGCAGTTCGAGCTCTACTACCTGTTCCCCTTGACGGCCGAGCAAGCCACGGTCGCGCATCGTCCAGCGGACCGTGTTGATCTCGGGCCTCGTCCTGGTGTTGTTCGTCGCGCTGGTGACCCTGCTCGTCACCCGGCAGGTCGTCCGGCCGGTTCGAGTCGCCGCGCAGACCGCGGCCCGCCTGGCCGCCGGCGATCTTCGGCAGCGGATCAAGGTGCAGGGCCACGACGACATCGGCCGGCTGGGGCAGTCGTTCAACGACATGGCCGGCAGCCTGCAACGCCAGATCCGCCGGCTGGAGGAGCTGTCGCGGCTGCAGCGCCGCTTCACCAGCGACGTCTCCCACGAGCTGCGCACGCCGCTGACGACGATCCGGATGGCGGCCGAGGTGCTGCACGCGAGCAGCGCCGACTTCCCGCCCGAGCTGGCCCGCTCGGCCGAGCTGCTCACCACCGAACTCGACCGCTTCGAGGCGCTGCTGGCCGACCTGCTCGAGATCAGCCGCTACGACTCGGGCGTGGCGCGCCTCGAGACCGAACCCACCGATGTGCGCGCCGTCGTCAACAACTCGGTCGACGCCAGCCGGATGCTCGCCCTTCGGCACGGCTCCGAGATCGAGGTCGACCTGCCGGGCGAGCCGGTCGTCGTCGACATCGATCCCCGCCGGGTCGAGCGGATCATGCGCAATCTGCTGGGCAACGCGCTCGATCACGGCGAGGGCCGGCCGGTGCGGGTCACCGTCCGGGCCGACGAGCGACGCGGTGGCGGTCACGGTTCGCGATCACGGAGTGGGCCTGCGACCGGGCGAGGCCGGCCTGGTGTTCAACCGCTTCTGGCGCGGCGATCCGTCGCGCAGCCGGCTGACCGGGGGCACCGGGCTCGGCCTGGCGATCAGCCTCGAGGACGCCCGGCTGCACGGCGGCTGGCTGCAGGCGTGGGGCGAGCGCGGCAGCGGCGCCCAGTTCCGGCTGACACTGCCGCGACAGCTCGGCGACGAGCTCGACTCCTCGCCGCTGCCGCTCGAACCGATCGAGGTGACGAACTGATGCGCGCGCGCTGGCTCGCCGTCGTCGGCCTTGGTCGACGCGGTCGTGCTCGCCGCCTGCTCGGGCGTGCCGTCCTCGTCGTCGCCGCAGGTGGTGCGATCGATCGCGAACGGGGTCGCCGCGTCGCCGGCCACCACGATCACGCCGATCGCCGGGCAGCGACCCGCGCACGATCGTCACCGACTTCCTGGCCGCGAACGTCGGCGCGGACGCCCACCACACCGCGGCGCGCGCGTTCCTCACCAGCGACGCCCGCAGCAACTGGACCGACACCACGGTCACGGTGGTCAACACCGATCCAGGTCGGCGCTGCCCGATCCGACGACGAACGCGGTCACGCGTCATCGGCGTTCCCGCTCGGCACCGTCGACCAGCGCGGGGTGTACACGCCCGACGCTGCAGGGCGACGGCGCGTCCGGGACCGCGGTGCCGTTCAGCTTCGGGATGCAGAAGGTGAACGGGCAGTGGCGGATCGCCCGCCTGACCAACGGTCTGATCGTCGCCGCAGTCGGACTTCCAGCAGTACTACGCCGCCCGCAAGATCTATTTCCTCGACTCCACTCAGCGCAAGGTCGTACCCGACCTGCGCTACAGCGCGCTGACCGGCCAGCCGCTGTGCACCTGGCTGCTCGACCAGCTGCTCAACGGGCCGCCGTCCGAACTCGGCGCCGCGGTCAACAGCGACCTGCCGGCCCAGACGACCAAGGCCCAGGCGACGTGCAACGGTCGCGCAGTGGTGGTCGACCTGCCGGGGATCAGCCAGTCGAGCGGGCCGACGCTGCAGCGGCTCGCCGCGCAGCTGGCGTTCACCTTCGACATCGAGTCCGAGCCGCTGGTGTCGATCACCGACGGCACGCGCGCCGTGAACGTTCCCGGCGTCAGCGGTCCGTTCACGAGCGCGTCCTTCGTCAGCTATCGCCTCCGGACGGCGTGCCGCCGGCGCTGTTCTACCTGCACTCCGGCGGAGTGGTCGACGAGACCGGCACGCCGGTTTCCGGCCCGGTCGGCAACACGAAGAACAACCTGACGTCGGTGGCGCTGGCGCCGGGGCACGAGCTCGGCGGCGAACCTGGTGGCCGGCACGAGCTCCGCTCCAGCGACCGGCACCTCTCAACTCGTCGTCGGCACCACCGCGGCCGGGTCTGCAGCCGGTGGCCGTCGACGGCGCCCTCAGCCGTCCGACCTTCGCCCCCGGCACCAACGAGGTCTGGGTGGCCTCGGGGGCAACGCTGGTGCGGGTGACCGGGACGACGGTGACTCCGGTGACGATCGAGTGGCACGGTCGGGACGATCAAGGCGCTCGCCTTCAGCTCGGACGGCGTCCGGCTCGCGCTGGTCATCGCGTCGGCCGACGGCACGTCCGAGATCTGGGTGGGCGCGGTCGTGCGCTCCGGGTCAGGACGTGCGGGTGGACGGGCTCACGCAGGTCGACGCCGCCCGGCATGGTGCTCACCGACGTCGCCTGGAACAACCCGACGACGATGTACACGATCGGCTACTACGCGGGATCGCCGGCGCGTTCGGCATCTGGTCGGTCCAGTCGGACGGCTCGTCGCTGAGCGCTCGCCCGACGTCCAACCTGCCCGCGCCGCCGGATGCCATCGCGGCCGCGCCGGACGTCTCGCCCTGGGTCTCGTCCGGCCAGGCGGTCTGGGTCCAGCGCTACAACAGCTGGTCGCCGCCCGGGCTCGCAGGCCGAGACCGACCTACGGCACGGCACCGACATATCTGCAGTAGCCCTCCACAGCGCGCCGCGTCCGTCCACAACGGGCGGGTTCGGTGCTCGCTCGGCATCGAAGCGGCCGCGCACGCTGCACCTATGCGATCCGCTGTCTCGCCGACCTGCTCGAACTGGTGCTGCCGCATCGGCTGCGCCGGCTGCCGCGTCGCCGGGCGAGCGCCTGTGCCCGGACTGCGCGGTCGGCAGGGCCGGCCGCTGCGTGCTGCGCGACGTCCGCGGGCTTGCGCGTCGCGGCGGCCGGCGCCTACCGCGGCGGGCTGCGGACCGCCCTGCTGGCCTACAAGGAGCGAAATCGTCGTGATCTGGCCGCACCGCTCGGGCGTGCTGCTCGCGCGGGCGGTGCGAGCGGTTCGGGCCTGGCCCGCTGACCCTGGTGCCCGTCCCGTCCGCGCGTTCGGTGGCGCGCGTGCGAGGCGGCGACCACGTACTGACGGTTGGCGGCGCGTCGCCGGCCGACGCGAACGGCTACGAGCTGCGGTGCGCGCTGCGTCTGGCGCGGTCGGTGCTCGACTCGGCTGGACTGGACTCGATCCAGCGCGCAGACAATCTCGTCGGCGCGATGATGCGCCGCGCAACTGCCGGCCCGGTGATCCGATTGCGTCGGTCGTCGTCGTCGACGACATCGTGACGACCGGCGCGACCGTGCACGAGGGCGCCCGCGCGCTGGCCGACGCGGGCTGGCCGGTGGTCGGGCGCCGCCGTGGTGAGTTCGACGGTCAGACACGTCCGGCGCCTGGGATCTCCGCCCGGCCACCGTGATGACACCTGGCCAATACCTCACGTTCGCCCAGCGTTTGCTCTGGCAGCATCGGCCCGACAGGGATAACGTGGGGTCGACCTGATCGATAAGCGCCGTACGCGGCGTCGAGCACGGTCACGCCAGGACCGTGCAGGCCCGCACTCACGACGCGTGAGCCGCAGTGGAGGCCGCATGGAAACTGGCGAGCGACAGATGGAAGTCGTAGTCCGCGGACGCAACGTCGAAGTCCCCGATCATTTCCGACAGCACGTCAGCGACAAACTCGCCAAGGTCGAGCGGTACGACCACAAGATCAGCCGCACCGACGTGGAACTCAACCACGAGAAGAACCGACGGCAGAACGGCAGCTGTCAGCACATCGAGATCACCTGCCGCACGCGCGGCCCGGTCGTGCGCGCCGAGGCGTGCGCAGCCGACTTCTATCAGGCCCTCGACATCGCGCTGGCCAAACTCGAGCGGCGATTCCGGCACGCGGCCGATCGCCGTCGCGTCCACCACGGCCGGCGCACTCCCGTCTCGGTCGCCGCGGCCACGTCCGAGGCGCGCGGCCGCCGGTGGCTGACGTCTTCGAGGAGATGGTCGAGGACGGCGTGCTTCGGACGACGGGCCCGGGCCACATCGTCCGGGAGAAGGAGCACCCGGCCAAGCCGATGACGGTCGACCAGGCGCTGTTCGAGATGGAGCTGGTCGGTCACGACTTCTTCCTGTTCGCCGACTGCGACAGCGACGACAAACCGACCGTCGTCTACCGGCGCCACGCCTACGACTACGGGCTGATCCGGCTCACCGCCTGAGTCGACCGGCCTCGGTGGGCGGTCCGCGACCTCGGCGGCCGTCGACCGTTCCCCGGCGGCGGCGATTCTGAGCGTTCGGTCCGTGGGTTTACAACAAACCCGTAACATGGCGCCGTGGTTCTAGCCAAGATTCTCCGCGCCGGCGAAGGCAAGATCGTCCGCCGTCTGTCCGCGATCGCCGATCACATCGAGACGCTCGAGGAAGACTACGTCGATCTGACCGACGCCGAGCTGCGCGCGCTCACCGACACGTTCAAGGAACGCTACGGCGACGGCGAGACCCTCGACGACCTGCTGCCCGAGGCGTTCGCCGTCGTTCGCGAGGCGGCCCGGCGCACGCTGGGCCAGTTCCACTACAAGGTCCAGCTGATGGGTGGCGCCGCGCTGCACCTGGGCAACATCGCCGAGATGAAGACCGGTGAGGGCAAGACCCTGGTCTCGACGCTGCCGGCCTACCTCAACGCGCTCTCCGGCGACGGCGTCCACGTGCGTCACCGTCAACGACTACCTGGCCGAGCGCGACGCCGACTGGATGGGGCGCGTCCACCGCTTCCTGGGCTTGACGGTCGGCAAGATCCTGGCCAACCAGACGCCCGAGGTCCGTCGCGCCGCCTACAACGCCGACATCACCTACGGCACGAACAACGAGTTCGGCTTCGACTACCTGCGCGACAACATGGCCTGGTCGCTCGACGATCTCGTCCAGCGCGGCCACAACTTCGCGATCGTCGACGAGGTCGACTCGATCCTGATCGACGAGGCCCGCACCCCGCTGATCATCTCCGGTCCGGCCGAGGAGAACCAGCGCTGGTACCTCGAGTTCGCCCGCATCGCGCCCAAGCTGATCAAGGACGAGCACTACGAGGTCGAAGAAGGCAAGCGCACCGTCTCGATCACCGACGAGGGCGTGACGCTCGTCGAGGACCAGCTCGGCATCGAGAACCTCTACGAGTCGGCCAACACGCCGCTCGTCGGGTACCTCGAACAACTCGCTCGAAGGCCAAGGAGCTGTTCAAGCGCGACCGCGAGTACATCGTCCGCGACGGCGAGGTGCTGATCGTCGACGAGTTCACCGGCCGCGTCCTGGCCGGCCGCCGGTTCAACGAGGGCATGCACCAGGCGATCGAGGCCAAGGAGGGCGTGGCGATCCAGCAGGAGAGCCAGACGCTGGCCACGATCACCCTGCAGAACTACTTCCGCCTCTACGAGCAAGCTCTCGGGCATGACCGGTACGGCGCAGACCGAGGCGGTCGAGCTGCACCAGACCTACAAGCTCGGCGTGGTCCCGATCCCGACCAACCGCCCGATGCAGCGCGTCGACCAGACCGACCTGATCTACAAGACCGAGGACGCGAAGTTCGCCGCGGTGGTCGACGACATCGCCGAGCGGCACGAGGCCGGGCAGCCGGTGCTGGTCGGCACCGCGAGCGTCGCCAAGTCCGAGCGGCTGTCCTCGCTGCTGCTGCGGCGCGGCATTCCGCACGAGGTCCTCAACGCCAAGCAGCACGCCCGCGAGGCCGCGATCGTCGCCGTCGCCGGCCGCAAGGGCTCGGTGACCGTCGCCACCAACATGGCCGGTCGCGGCACCGACATCATGCTCGGCGGCAACGTCGAGTTCGCCGCCGACCACGCGCTGCGCGAGCGCGGGCTCTCGCCCGACGAGACGCCGGAGGAGTACGAAGCCGCCTGGCAGAGCGCGCTGGAGAAGGCGCAGACCGAGATCGAGAAGGAGCACGACGAGGTCGTCGAACTCGGCGGTCTGTACGTGCTCGGCTCCGAGCGGCACGAGTCGCGGCGCATCGACAACCAGCTGCGCGGTCGCGCCGGCCGGCAGGGTGACCCCGGCGAGTCGCGGTTCTACCTCTCGCTCGAGGACGAGCTGATGGTCCGGTTCTCCGGCGAGCGGGTCGCGTCGATGATGAACATGCTGCGCCTGCCCGAGGACGTGCCGATCGAGCACCGCATGGTGTCCAAGTCGATCCAGTCGGCGCAGACGCAGATGGAGGCGCAGAACTTCGAGATCCGCAAGGACGTCCTGAAGTACGACGACGTCATGAACAAGCAGCGCGTGGTCGTCTACGAGGAGCGTCGCGCAGATCCTCGAGGGTCTCGACCTGTCCGATCAGATCCGCCCGATGATCGACGACGTCGTGCGCGGCTACGTCGAGGGCGCGACCTCGTCGGGCTACGCCGAGGAATGGGATCTCGACGGCCTGTGGACCGCGCTCAAGACGCTCTACCCGATCTCGCTGACGATCGACGAGGCGATCGCGCAGGCCGGTGGGTCGCGCTCGGACCTGACGCGTGACTTCCTGGTCGAGGAGCTGGTCGCCGACGCCGGCGTCGGCCTACGACGTGCGCGAGGAGGATCTCGGCGAGGAGGTGCTGCGCGAGCTCGAGCGGCGGGTGCTGCTCTCGGTGATCGACCGCAAGTGGCGCGAGCACCTGTACGAGATGGACTATCTGCGCGAGGGCATCAGCCTGCGCGCGCTGGCCCAGCGCGATCCGCTGGTCGAGTACCAGCGCGAGGGCTTCGACATGTTCGCGGCGATGATGGACGGGATCAAGGAGGAGTCGGTCGGCTTCCTGTTCAACCTCGACGTCCAGATCGACGACGACGGCTGCGACTGCCTCGTCGGCGCCGGCCGTCGTCGCCGCGCCAACCGAGCCGGAGCGCGGCCACCCTGTCGCGAACGGTGCCTGCGTCGAACGGCGCCACGTTCGAACGGCGCTTCGTCGAACGGTTCTTCGTCGAACGGCGCGAGCGCCAACGGGTCGGCATCCAACGGATCGGGTCCCACGCTCGATCCCGATCTGCTGGCCGCCGCGCAGGAGCAGCACGCCGCAACGAGCCCGCAGATCAAGGCCAAGGGGCTCGAGCGCGAGCCGCCGTCTCGGCCGATGGTCTACAGCTCGCCGACTCTGGACTCCGACACGCCCGAGGTCCGGATCGCTCCGGCCGAGAGCGCGGACGACGACGCCCAAGGCGGCGACGCACCGCTCCAACCCCAACCGGGGCAGCCGCGGCAACCGGCCGACCGGGAATCGACGTCGCAAGCGTTGAGCCCTGATCGTCTGCGGGAACAGCGGTTCAGCCGATCTGCAGCCGAACGCAGCGCCAGCTGCCGTCCAGCCCCTCGAGGCGGGCGGCGACCGCGCGATAGCGCGGTCCGACCTGGACGACGGCGGCCAGTTCGGCGACGCCGTCGGCGGGCTCGCAGACGTGTACGGACCGGACCCGGCATTCGGCCTCGCGCGCGACGTTCGCCCGTCATGGGCTCGTTTGAGGTCGCGGGTCAGAGTCCGCCGTGCACGCCCGGGCTCAGCAAAGGAGCCAGCTGCTGCAGCGGCCGGCGACCGGCACGGGCCTCGAAGACGGCGATCGAGCATCCGCCGGCCCCAGACCGCCGGATCGGGCAGGTCGTTGCGCAGCGGTGGACTGCGGCGCCTGCCAGGGCAGGTCTTCGCGCACCCGGCGAGGCCAGCCCTCAAAGGGCAGCGCGCGATCGTAGGGACCGACGAGTCGCAGATGACGGGCCTCGTCGTCGAAGGGCGGTTCCCGCCGCGGGGCCGGACGCACCGTGATCGGCTTGCGCATCGCGTCCGGTCGATCATCGTCGGTCACGGCCAGCGTCATGCGGAACCTCCTGGGGTCGATGGGGTGGCGGGGAGCGGTTCGGTCAGCACCAGGCCCGGCCGGATGAGGCCCGGGTCGGCGCCGATGGCCTTGCTGTTCGTCGCATACCAGCGCTTCCAGGCCGCCTCGATCCGGGCGGCGCTGGCTCCGGGCTCGAGTCGACGAGCGGCGATCGACCAGAGCGAGTCACCCGCGATGACAGTGACGGACGCCGGCTGTCCGGTTGCTGCGGGCGGCCCGGGCGGTGCTGGGCGGGCTGGCGGGTTACTCGACGAGGGTTGCGTGATCGGCGGCGGCTCAGAGCTCGGCGGCTGAGAGCTCGGAGCCTGAGGGCTCGGAGGTTGAGAGCTCGGCGGAGCCGCCGTGGCAGTCGTCCGGGGGAGCGCCGGCGGCGTCAGCGTCGCGGTGGGCCATTCGGGCGCCGACACCGAAGCCGGGGCCGAACCGCCGCCCGGCGGGGTCGTGATCGCGCCAGCTGCAGCCGGCGCGATCACGACGGTCACACCGGCGGCCCCGGCGACGAGCCTGACGAGCAACCCGGGCAACATCCTGGACGCGCACCAGGCCGACATCCGCCCGAGCGGGCCGGGAAGGCTCACGGCGAGTGCGGCGCTGAGTCCGATGGCCAGCCACCATCCGGCGACCCAGATCGCCGCGCCGGCCAGGGCCAAGACAGCCCGGTCGGCGCCGACGTCGGCGACCCAGTCGCTGGGCTGGGCGAGGCCGCGAGCCAATGAGTCTCCCGCCGGCCGTACCGCGAGCAGGCAGGTGACGTCCAAGCCCAGCACGGCGCCAGCCCACGATGGTCGAGATCGCATCACATTCCTTCGTTTGGGTCTGTTTGCCTTCGATAGAATCTAACCGTGCCGATTTGGACCAGGTCAATCAGCCTGCTTGGATCCTGTGGACAGTCAGGAGGAGGGCGCTATGCGATGGGAAGACCTGTTTGCCGATCTCGAGGCACAGGCGGTGACGCTCGGACAGCTGGAGCGAAGTGCGGAGGTCGAGGAACGGGTTCGCGCCGAATCAGCCCGGCTGATGCTTGGTGACCGGCTGCGAGCGAACACCGGGCGCGAGCTCGCGCTGCGGTGCACCGGCGGCCTGGCGCTACGCGGGGCGCTGCGACGGACGGGCTCCGACTGGCTGTTGCTGCAGGAAGCGACGGCGGGTGAGGCACTGGTGCCGATCGGCGCAGTTCACACGATCGCCGGACTCGGCCGGCTCAGTTCCCCGCCGGGATCGGAGACTGCCGTCGCGGCCGGGCTGGGGCTCAGGTCGATGCTGCGCGGTGTCGCTCGTGATCGCACCCCGGTACAGGCACACCTGAGCGATGGGACCGCGGTTGCGGGCACGGTCGATCGCGTGGGGGCTGACTTCGTCGAGTTCGCCTTGCACGCGGCGGGCGAGTCGCGGCGGGCCGCGGACGTGCGCGGCGCGTTGACGGTCGCGTCGTCGGCTCTGGTCGCGGTGCGCCGCGGCGCTTGACGTGGAGCCTCGTCAGTGCTGGTCGAGCTCGGCGTCGGACTCGGCAAAGGGGTGGTCGGTCAGGAACTTGCGGGTCTCGTCGTACATGCGCGCGATGTAGCTCTCGAGGCGATCGCGCTCGACCCGGTACTGTCCCCGGCCGCCGATCTTGATCGCTTCGAGGTCACCTTTGCGGACGAGCGCGTAGGTCTGCGACATCGAGATGTTCAGCACCTCGGCGACGTCGGCCAGGGTGAGGAAGCGCTCGGACGCCATGAAGGACTGACCTCGGTTCGTAGGATCGGGAGCTGACGGCGACGCACACGATATCGGCGCCCAGTGTCGCAGTTTCGGTGACGGCCCCGCCCCGGTCATCCACAAGTCAGGCAGTTCAGCTTCAGTTCGTGACATTTGTCCGGCAGCATGATGTCCCATGACAGGCCACTTGCCCGTATCGCCCGTACCCCGCCGCCTGCGTGCCCCCAGCTGGCTCGATCTTCGCCTTGTCGTCGGCGTGCTCCTGGTTCTCGCATCGGTCGCCGGCGGTGCCTTCGCCGTCTCCGCGTCGGGTCGTACCCAGCGACTGTGGGCGCTGCGCCATGACGTCGAACCCGGCGTCCTGTTGACGGCAACCGATGTCGTCGCGGTCTCGGCGCGCGTGCCGTCGGGCCACGAGGTGTATCTCGCGGCCGCCACCTCGGTCGCCGGCCAGAACGTCACCCGGCGGCTGAGCGCCGGCGAGCTGCTGCCGCGATCAGCGCTCGGCGACGCGCCGGCGCGGACAACCGTCACGCTGCCGTTGGGGGCCGACGTCGCGCCCGAGATCAGGGCCGGACAACGGATCACGCTGTGGGTCTCGACCGCCGCCTGTCCGTCCGCGGTCGTTCTGGCCGACACCCCGGTGCAGGACGTCCAGGACGCCACAGGAGCGAACTTCGGCTCGTCGGGCGGTCAGGATGTCGTCGTCCGGCTGAGCAACGACGACGCGCAGCGCGTGATCGAGGCGTTGGCGCTCAAGGGCGGCACCATCCGCGCCGGCGTCGTTACAGGGGCGCCGTTGCCGCCGGCTTCGGAGTCACCACTCGCCGGCTGCGGCGACGGCGGATCGTGAGGCTTCCGGTCGCCACGGCCGCCGACGGTGCGCCGTGGGAGGCTGATCTCGTCGTGGGGCTCGAGTCGGGTGATACCGGCGTTCGCGTGGTGCGCCGCTGCGTCGACGTCGTGGAACTGCTCGTCGTCGCCGCGTCCGGACAGGCCCGGGCCGCACTCGTCGCGTCGACGCTGTCGCAACTCGATTCCGATGTCGTCGACCGGCTGATTGCGGCAGGAGTGGCGCCGGTCGGAGTGTTCGCACGGACCGACACCGAGGCAGTCGAGCGGTTGCGGGCGATGGGCGTCGAGCACGTCGTTGCGGCGGAGGGCGACGGGCGAGGTGGTCGCGGGCGTGATCGAGGAGGCCGTTCGCCGCCTTGACACCAACCTCGCTGCCCCGCTCCAACGGGGGTTCGCCGATCCGCTCGCCGCGAGTCAGGCGACGGGCTCGGACCGAGCGGACGCGCCGCGGCCGCCGATGGGGGTGGACACGCCCGAGGTCGCCGACGAGGTCCGTCAGGGGACGGTCGTCGTGGTCTGGGGACCGGCCGGGGCCCCGGGCCGCAGCACGGTGGCCATCGGATTGGCTGACGAGCTGTCCCGGCTGGGGCGAGACTCGTTGATCGTGGACGCCGACGTGTACGGCGGCGTCGTGGCGCCCACGCTCGGCCTGCTGGACGAATCCCCGGGACTCGCGGCCGCGTGCCGTCAGGCTGGCGTCAGCCGACTGGGTCCTCGCGAGCTGGCCGGACTGTGCTGGCAGCTCGCACCCAATCTGCGGGTGCTGACCGGGATTCCGCGCGCCGATCGATGGCCCGAGTTGCGCGCGTCGGCTGCCCCCAACGTGCTCTCGGCGGCGCGGCGACTGGCCGACTACACCGTCGTCGACGTCGGATTCTGCCTCGAGGCGGACGAGGAGCTCTCCTACGACACGATCGCGCCGCGACGAAATGGCCTGACTCTGGCGATGCTCGACGCGGCCGATCTCGTGATCGCGGTCGGATCTGCCGACCCGGTCGGGGTGCAGCGGCTCGTGCGCGGGCTCAGCGACCTGCGCGACGTCGAGGTGGCGGCGCCGATCTGGGTCGTCGTCAATCGGGTCCGCGCGGACGCGATCCCGGGCGATCCGGCGCGTGAGCTGAGCGCCGCGCTGGATCGCTTCGCCGGCCGATCGCCAGCCGCCCTGTTGCCCCTCGATCAGGACGCGGTGGACGCGGCGATCGCACTCGGCCGGTCGCTGGCCGACGCCCGTCCGTCGAGCCGGCTGCGTCAAGGCATCGCCGAACTGGCACGGGCGGTGGCCGGCGTCGAGGACCGTCCTCGTCGGCGTCACGGCCGGCGTCGAAGCGGCCGGAGCCGCCGCAGATCGAGGCCCTGAGTCACCGTCGTATCGAATTCGGGCAGAATCGCTGTTGTGCCCGAACGCCTGTCGGCAGTAGACGTGACGTTCCTCTATCTCGAGGGACGCAGTACTCCGATGCATGTCGGCGAGGTGGCGATCTTCCAACCGCCGGCGGACGGCTTCGACTATGAGCGGTTGGTGCGCCTTGTCGAAGAGCGGATCTCGATGGTGCCGCGCTACCGGCAGAAGCTTGCGTGGGTACCGGGGCACCTCGCCAATCCGGTGTGGGTCGATGATCCGGAGTTCGATGTCACCTACCACGTGCGTCGTTCCGGCCTGCCGCGTCCAGGCACCGATACACAGTTGTTCGAGTTCTGCGCACGGGTGCAGTCGCGTCAACTCGATCGTCACCGGCCGCTGTGGGAGATGTACCTGATCGAGGGTCTCGCCGGCGGCCGAATCGCCATCGCCACGAAGTCGCACCACTCGATGGTCGACGGTATCGACTCGATCGACATCGATCAGGTGATCCTCGATGTGTCGGCGTCGCCGAGAGACCTGCCTGAAGAGCTGTGGATGCCCGAGCCGCCGCCGTCTTCGTCCGAACTGCTCATCGGCGCCGTCGGTGACGTGTTGCGGCGGCCGGCGTCGGCGCTGGAGACCCTCCGGATGGAGGTCAGCGAGGTGCTGGGTGCCACCCGCCGGCTCACCGACACCGCGGGGGCCGTGGCAGCTGCGCTGCGCTCGGTGGTACGGCCGGCGCCGTCGACGCCGCTGAACACGAAGGTCGGCGAGCAACGGCGATTCGCGGTGTCCCGGACGTCGTTGACCGACTATCAATCGGTCCACCATGAGCAGGATGTCCCGGTGAACGACGTGATCCTGGCGACGCTCGCCGGTGCGTTGCGCGGGTGGCTGCTCTTTCGCGGCGATGCCGTGCATCCGGGCACGACGATTCGGGCCATGGTGCCGGTGGGGGTGGGGCGTGACGAGGCCTCGGGGAGGGTGCAAGAAGTCTCGCCGCTGTTCGTCGATCTGCCGGTGGGTGAGCCGAGCCCGTTGCTCCGACTGGCTCAGGTCGGCTTCGCGACGCGGGATCACCGCGAATCGGGTCGGACCATCAGCGCCCAGCGGATCGCCAGCCTCGCCGGATTCGCCCCGCCGACGCTGCATGCGATGGGGGCTCGCATGGCCAGCGGGTTGACCTCGCGTTTCTACAACCTCATGGTCACGAACGTGCCCGGTCCCCAACTTCCCCTCTACGCGGCCGGCGCACGCATGCTCGAGACCTTCCCGGTCGTGCCGTTGTCCAGCGGCCAGGCCCTCGCGATCGGCCTTACGTCGTATGACGGTGGCGTCTACTACGGGTTGAACGGTGATCGAGACGCCATGCCCGACCTCGATGTGCTCGGAGCCTTGATCGAGGAGTCGCTGGCCGAGATCGTGAGCGCCAGCGCTGCCACCAACGTCCGGGCGCGTCTGAGCACCACCGGACGCAAACGTGCGGCCGCCCCGAGACTGCGAGACCGGTCGTGACAACCGTCCGGGTGTACCTGCCGGCGACATCGAACACGTTGCGCGCCCTTCTCGACGCGGGACGGGTCGATGCTTCAGAGGCCGATCCGCTGACCGCGTTTGCCGTGACACCTGGCTTGCGCGCGCACTACGAGGACGACGATGACGACGAGTCGCTCGAGTACGCGGCGCAGGGCGAGGCGGCTCGTTCCAGTCTGCGGCTGCTCGATGCCGACCAGTCTGCGTTGCGTCGACGCGTGGTGCTCGCAGCCGACATCGACGAGACGGCTGTCGTGCTTCGCGACGACCTCGATCGCGGAGTAGTCCAGGTGACCGCAGCAATTCCGATGGCAGCAATCGCTGCTGCCCTGATCGACGATCCCGAAGCTGAATCGGTGATGGCGGCCGCGGCCGGCAGGATGCTCGCAGCCGAACTCGGCGACGAGGCGGCGCAGGACGAGGTCGACGACGCTGAGGGGTTCGATCTCGGCTGGTATGCGACTCAGGAGATCGGGTTGCTACTCGATCTCGCCTGACCGCCGGCCTCGGCGCGGGCGCCGCACGATTCGCGGCGCCGAAACTCGTCGTGGGGAAGACTGGGGGCATGGACGCGATCACCCACCCGCCGCTGGCGGCGAACGAGCCGATTCTCGGATACGCACCCGGGTCGACGGAGCGCTCCGCGCTCGCCGCGGCGGTTTCCGAGTTGGCCGAAGCCGACCTGGATCTGACGATGACGATCGCCGGCGTCGAGTCGATGGCCGGAGGCGAGCGGATTGTCGTGGTGCAGCCCCATCGTCACTCCGCGCGACTCGGCACCACGGCGAACGCAACGCCGCCTGATGTGCAGGCCGCGATCGACGCGGCGCTTGCCGCCGCGCCCGGGTGGGCAGCGATGTCGTTCGACGATCGGGCGTCGATCTTCCTGCGCGCGGCCGAGTTGCTTTCGACGACCTGGCGTCAACGACTCAATGCCGCGACGCTGCTGGGGCAGTCCAAGACCGCTCAGCAGGCTGAGATCGACTCGGCCTGCGAACTCATCGACTTCTTGAGGTTCAACGTCCAGTACGCCCGGCAGATTCTCGAGAACCAGCCGATCAGTGGTCCCGGCGTGTGGAACCGGACCGACTACCGGCCGCTCGAGGGCTTCGTCTTGGCCATCACGCCGTTCAACTTCACCGCGATCGCCGGCAACCTGCCCACCGCCCCCGCGATGCTCGGCAACGTGGTGGTCTGGAAGCCTTCGCCGACGCAGCAGCTGGCGGCTCACTGGACCATGCGGCTGCTCGAGGCGGCCGGTCTTCCACCCGGCGTGATCAACATGGTGACGGGGGACGGCTCGGCCGTGAGTGAGGTCGCCGTCCCTCATCCGGCGCTGGCGGGGATCCATTTCACCGGATCGACGCCAACGTTCCAACACCTGTGGCAGGCGGTCGGGAACTCGATCTCGAGCTACGCGTCCTACCCCCGCCTGGTCGGTGAGACGGGCGGGAAGGACTTCGTGTTCGCGCACCCCTCGGCTGCGGCCGCGCCATTGGTGACCGCTCTCGTCCGGGGCGCGTTCGAGTATCAGGGCCAGAAATGTTCGGCCGCGTCGCGTGCGTATGTTCCGCGGTCGCTGTGGGAGGGCGGCGTTCGTGACGAGCTGGCCGGTGTCGCCGACGGTCTGACCTACGGAGACCCGGCCGACTTCGCCAACTTCGGTGGCGCAGTGATCGACCGGCGCGCCTTCGACCGGCTGTCCTCGGTTCTCGCCCGGGTTCGCGACGACGCCGATTCGACGGTGATCGCCGGCGGTACGAGCGATGACAGCGTGGGCTTCTTCGTCCGGCCGACGGTCGTCGAGTGCGCCGATCCGGCCAACGAGGTGTTCACGCGCGAGTATTTCGGCCCGATCCTGGCTGTTCACGTCTACGACGACAACGACTGGCGGTCCACTCTCGCCCAGCTGGAATCGGTTTCGCCCTACGCGCTGACCGGCGCGGTGTTCGCCCAGGACCGCGCGGCCGTCGCTGAATCCCAAGAGTTCCTGCGCTTCGCCGCCGGCAACTTCTATATCAACGACAAGCCGACCGGAGCCGTGGTCGGCCAGCAGCCTTTCGGTGGTGCGCGCGCGTCCGGCACGAACGACAAGGCCGGCTCGTCGTGGAACCTGATCCGTTGGCTGTCGCCACGCTCGATCAAGGAAACGTTCGATGCGCCGACCGACCATCGCTATCCACACATGCGCTGAGCGACGCGACGCGACGATCACGGTGCCATCGCCAGTTGAACGGGAACGCCCCGGCCGCTATCGCGATCATCGATGAGCAGGCCGCGTCCGGGCGTAGCGAGGGGCCGCGACCGTGGCAGGCGCAGACCGAACAGCTCACCGTCGGACGACGCGGGGTGCAACAGGACTCCCGCGCGGCTGCGCTTGAGCAGCATGGCCAGTGGCCGATACGTGGACAGGAGGTCGTCGGTGGTCCCGGCCACGACGATGGCCGGAGGTTCCGGACGGCGGTGCAGCACGTCGAGGATGGCTTCGGCGGCGGTGGACTCGGCCAGCGCCGAGTAGTCGTCGACGAGGACGATCTCTGATCGTTCGAGTACGTCGAGTGCCGTGTCGCGTCCGGTGTGGACATCGATCATCCGGGCGTTCGCGTCGGACGTCAGGTCGATGAGCCGCGAGTTCCTGGCGCTGCACGCCAACGCCACGGGGATCGCCTGCCGCAGGCACTGGATGGCGATCACGAGCAAGAAGTTCGTTCGCCCCGACCGCGGCGGCCCGGCGACGAGCCACCGGGCGTCCAGTCGCCACGGGTCGAAGAAGATCGGCGCAGCCTCGTCGCCCCCGATCCCCACGGGGAGCAGGTGACGATGGTCCGCCGCGGGCAGCCCGTCGAGCGCAACCCGGCTCGGGAGACTCCGGACGCGCCACGGCCCGCCGGCGACTGATGCCACCGGGGTGGCTGCCTGCGCGAGCATGGCGATGTGCTCGTTCTGGGCTTGACCAGTCGGTGCTTCACCGCAGAAGGCGAACTGGACCAGATTGGCGTCCGGCAGCTCAAGGGCTCGACCGGCGGGCATCACCGAAGGAACCGCCCGCGCGGGCACACCGGCCAAGGCGTAGTCGGACGGATCGGCCATCGCCAACAGATACCTGCGATTGGCTTGGCTTCCGAGGCGGGAGGTGAGCGTGGCGCGGCCGCCGGCAATGAGGATGCAGACACCGACGCGGGAAGCGTCTCGCGCGGCATGCAGCAGTTTCTCGACGGTCTGACCGGCGTCGTGTCGATCCGATTCGGCGACGAAGGCTTCCCACCCGTCGATCAGTAACACCGCGTGGGCGGGCGAGTGACCCGACGCGACCGCCTCCGCGCTCGATCCGACGCCGAGTTCGGTCAACCGCGATTGCCGCTCAGCGATGTCGGCCGCCAGCCGTTCGATCACTCGCGCGACCCGGGCACCATCGTCGGCGTTGACCGCGGCGCCGCAGTGGGGCAACCGGCCCAGTGTGGCCAGGCCGCCGCCGGCGCAATCGACGATGTACAGATGCAGACCGAGGGGATCGTGGACCGCCGTCGCTTGAGCAGCGATGGTGCGCAAGGCGCTCGTTCGTCCACTTCGCGGTCCGCCGACGATCAGGGTCAGGCCGCCCTGGCGCAGATCCAGTGTCAACGGTGGCTGAGCCTGGCGTCCGGGCAGGTCTCGCCGGCCGATCGGGATGACGTCGGCACCCGGCCCTGTCAGCTCGAGCTCCGCCACGTTCAGCTCGGCGGTCAGTGCAGGTAACCATGGGCGACGAGTCAGGGGAGGGCCGGAACGTCTCGCGGCCGAACAGGCGGCGTCGACCAGCAGGGTCAGATCGGAGTCCGCCATCGAATCGAGTGACCTCGAGTCCATCGCCCGACCCCATTCGTCCAGAGCCGACACCCGGTACGGCGGCACCGCCGATCCGGCGGTGCCGGTGTGAGCTGTCTGGAACGCGAGCCGGTCATTGCCCCGACGGATAAACCCGCGCCCAGGATGGAGGGGACTGATCTGCGTCGCGGACTCATCGCCGATGAGATCGGTCGAGTCACCGGCACCCACGGTGCGAAGTGCCACCCGCAGGGCGAGATTTGCTTTGATCTCGGGCGACACCACGCCGCCCGGACGCTGGGTCGCGAGGACGAGGTGGACGCCCAGCGACCGTCCCCGCTGGGCCACTCCGACCAGACCGTGGACGAACTTCGGCAGCTCGTCGGCGAGTGCCGCGAACTCGTCGACGACCAGCACGAGGCGCCCGAGCGGAGACACGCGGTGCGTCGGCGTCCTTCGATATTCGCCCAGCTCGACCGCGCCCGCTTCGGCGAACAGTCGTTCTCGGTGGTGCAACTCGGCCCGCAACGAGACCAGCGCGCGTTCGGTCAGGTGTGGATCGAGATCGGTGACGAACCCCGCGACATGGGGCAGCCGGGCGCAGTCGGCGAAGGCCGCGCCACCCTTGTAGTCGATCAGCACGAAGGACACGTCGTCCGGCGGGTTTCCCGCGGCAATTCCGACGACGAGTGTTCGGAGCAGTTCCGACTTCCCCGCACCCGTCGTGCCCGCGATCAGCGCATGCGGGCCATCCACGGCGAGATCGACCCACGCCACATCCTCACGTCCGCGACCGATCGGCGTCGCTGGCCCGGATGGACGCTGCCACCGCTCGAGCAGCGACGCGACCAGCGGTTCTTTCACGCCCAAGACATCGATCAGTCGGCACTGCGACGGGATGGTGGCGACGTCCGCCGCCGTCGCGTCGCTCGTCGCGGCCAGATCGCGAGCAAGGGCTTCGATCCAGCCGATGCTCACGTGGTCGGCCGAGGCGCAGGCGCCATCGCTGCCGGGTCGACTCAACCGCAGCGACGTACCCGTCTCTCCGCCGATCCGAACCTCTTGAACGCATCCGTTGGGTAGTCGAGCCGACGTCTCGCCAAGGCAGAGGGCAGCGACTCCGAAGTGGGGACCGTGCGCGATCACCTCGCCGAGGCCGGCCAAGTCGAAGAGTTCCTGTGGTCGGTCGACGATGACGAGCGTCGATCGACCGCGCCAGGGCCGATCTCGTGCGAGCGCGCGCCGCTGCGCGATTGTCTTTTCGAGTGCGGCGATGGCGTTGCGCGCGTCGGCCGGAACGACGTTGATCTCACACGAGTGGGGGAGCCAGCGCACCCAGGTCCAGTCGGCGGCCGACCTGTCCGACAACATCAGAACGAGCTCGACGTCGATCGGAGCGTGCAAGGTCGCGACCTGGGCCAGCACCCACCGAGCCAGGGACAGGGCGGCCGGTCGGGGTCCGCAGATGCCCAAGCCGCCCTGGGTGAGCGGTACGACGAGCGGCACGTCGCTGAGGAGGCCGGCGCTTTCGAGCCCGGCGGCCGTGCGGACCTGGCGGACCGCCTCAGCAACGCCGAGTCCGACTCGTACCTCGAGGAAATCCCCGTCGCCGAGACGTCGCTCCCAGATCCGCACGGTCGGCACGGAGGCAATGTGCGCAAGGGCGGCCGGATCGGGATGTGCCGTTCGCCGCCGCCGTGCCTCGGCACGAAGCGACGAGTCCACCGCTTCAGAGAAGCGGCCGCGCGCCGATCGATAGCGGCGGGCGTCGTGTCGATCGTTGCGATAGCGACTCACTCGGTCGCCGACGGCGGTCGCGAACATGATCAAGGGCGTCAGCAACGTGAACAGGAGCAGTTGCGCGTTGTGGAGCACGAGCGCGAGGACCGCACCGCCCAGCGCGGGTACCGCCGCGGCCAGTAACCGCACGCGGGCCGTCGAGACGACCCCCGGCGTCGGGGCATCAAGTGGTTGGGCGTCTGCGCCTGCCACGACTCGTGGAGCGCGATTGACCGCTCGGCAGCCGTCGACATGGTGGACGGCGGCCGGAGGATCGTTCACCTCGACGAGCGCCAGTGCCGAGGATCCGATCGAGACCACCTCGTCGACCGCCCAGCGTGTCGGCATCTGGCCGAGCGGCACGCCCTCGACCAGGGCGCCGTTCGTCGAGTTCAGGTCGGTGATCTCGACCGCCGTCGCCGCGACGTCCACTCGTAGGTGCTTACGCGACACCGCGGCGTCGGACAGCACGAGATCGCTGTCCTCGCCGCGGCCCACGATCACCCGGCCGCGCCGCAGCGGCAGGATTGCGCCGCTCGACGGTCCGCCGATGACGCGGACCTGTTGCACCGTGCTCGACGCCGGCACCGCCGACGTGGTCGCCCGAATGGTCGACAGCACCGCGCCGTTGCGGATGCGTGGTCCGCCGAGGGGTTCCGAGTCATCCAGCCGGCGACCGTTCGTGTACAGATCGCTCTCGCCGGATGGCAGTTGCCGGCGCACATGGCCGAGCGTGCCGTCGGCCGGCGCGTCGATCATCACGTCGTGATCGCGTCGACCCACGCGGACCGTCAGACGAAGTTGCATGTGCCGAGGGTGCCGAATCGCTACGTCACGTCGTTGGGTTCTCCGGCCATTTGTGGAAAACCAGCGGCCGGCACCGAGTTATCCACAAATCGTCGGCGCCGGAGGCAGCGGCGCCCGGCCGCTCGTAGTTTCGACCGCGTGGCACCGCAACTGGCGGCGCCCCGTCGAAAGGATGCACATGCCAGCACTGCGCGTAACGCCCGACCAACTGACTCAGCTGAGCTCGACCGTGACGGCGACTGCGGCCGAGACCCATGAAGCGCATGCCAGGCTGCGCAACCAGCTGTCACCTCTCTTCGGAGCGGACTGGTCAGGCCAGGCATCGGCCCAGTTCGCCTCGCTCTACGAGCAGTTCGACCAGAGCGCGTCGGCGCTGTCGAACGCCCTCGAGGGCATCGGGCAGCTGCTGCGCGGGGCGGGTTCGGCATACGAGCAGACCGAGGTCCAGATCGCCGGCTCGTTCCGCTAGCCACCAAGGATGATGGAGGTGCGCCGATCGAGGGTCGCAGCGCTGCCAGGATGCGGTCAGCTACGGTCGGCGGGTGGATCGACCAGAGGGCCGACCGTCATCGGAGGCGTTGACCGACGTCGAGGCGGCCGTGTCGGAGGCGCTGGGCGTAGTGCCTCAGCGGGCGTCCGTCTCGTTCGTCGGCGTCGAGCCCATCGAGGTTCTGCGGTTCTACTCAGGCGAGGTGGTCACCTATCTCAGTCTGGGCATGTCTCGCCGACCGATGACCGCATCGGACGAACTCGTCCTCGCGGCGTCAGGGCCGCGCGCGGAGTTGGTCATTCAGCTGCGAGACGACTCGAGTGAGATCTGGAAGCGTCTCGCCGTCCTGGCCGCTGCACCCGTCGTCGAGGGAGTCGTATACGCCCAGGGCATGACGGTTGATCTCGGAACTGCGCTGGGAGCCGGCTCGCGCTGCACCGGCGGCCTCATCGTGAACTCGGCCATCCCGGCGGTGGCGACGGCGGCCGGTCCGGTCGACCTGCTTCGTGTACTGCCCGCTACGTCGACGGAGTTGGCGTGGGCGCGTGTTCGCGGTTCGGACGCGCTCCTCGCCCGCTGGGACGAGCGTGGAACCGACCTGCTCGAACTTGGACGGCTCCCGGTCGCTTTGAACTGATCTCGGAAATGATCGTCGCCGGGTCGGGTCGCCGGATCAGCACGACGGCACTGACCCGCGTCGATGCGTCAGGGCTTGGGATCGGGTGGCAACGGCTGCGACAACGCCAGCAGGTCGGAGACGGTCGCGAACTCGAAGCCGCGCGCGCGCAACTGGTCGATGAGCGCGGGGAGGCCGGCGACGACCATGTCGCAGTTCAGCGTGCCGCCGTCGTGTCCGAGAATGATCGAACCGGGGCCGGCTCCTGCCGCCAGGCGGGCCGCGTTCTCGGCACCACTCGGGCCGTGCTGGTTGAACTCCTCGTCCCACATGACCATCGGATAGGACATGCTGGTGGCGATCATCGCCGTCGCGCCCGAGAAGTCGCCGTACGGGGGCCGGAAGAGCGTCGGCGGGCGCCCGGTCGCGCCGAGTGATCGCATCGGCGGCCCGGTGGAGTTGGTCGTGGACGTCCGGTGCGTGGTAGAGGCCCATGTTCGGGTGCGACCAGGTGTGGTTGCCGATCTCGTGGCGCTCCGAAGCGCGTTTGGCCAGGTTCGGCAACGCCTCGACATGCCGGCCGATCAGAAAGAAGGTGGCCGTGACGTCCTTGCGATCGAGGATGTCGAGCACCGCCGCGGTGTACTTCTCCGATGGGCCGTCATCGAAGCTCAGCGCGACGACAGGTGGAGTCCGTCGCGACCCGGTAGGTCAACGTGGTCGAACGCAGACCCGCCGGGCGGTCGGCGCCGACCGCATGCCCGGCGTCGGTGATCGTCGTGTCCAGCCGGCGCTCCTCGACTCCGGTCGCTACGGCCGCGCCGGCGGCCAGGCCGCCCGTCACCAGACCGGCCCGGCGAAGGAAGGCCCGTCGGTTCACGGCCGCGAGTCTAGCTGTGCCCGGCGTGGTAATCGCTGCGTCGCCGGCTCGCGCGCACGTCGCCCAGGAACGACAGACCGGACTCGACACGGCATGGGCGCCGCCACATTCTGCGTCGCGCCGGGTCGATCAGCGGGCAAGATGCTCGACGAACGGCGCCGCGCATCGGCGCGCCGGACCTAAGGAGTCGAGGTGCAGTTCGGTCGCTACTACGAGGAGTTCGAGGTCGGCGCGGTCTACAAGCACTGGCCCGGCAAGACAGTGACCGAGTACGACGACCACCTGTTCTGCCTGCTCACGATGAATCACCACCCGTTGCACCTGGACGCCAACTACGCCGAGAAGACGACCGACTTCGGCAAGAACGTCGTCGTCGGCAACTACATCTACTCCTTGCTGCTGGGCATGTCCGTGCCCGACGTCAGCGGCAAGGCGATCGCGAACCTCGAGATCGAGTCCCTCCGCCACGTTGCGCCGACCTTCCACGGGGACACGATCTACGGCGAGACGACCGTCCTCGACAAGACGCCGTCGAAGTCGAAGTCCGATCGCGGGATCGTCTACGTCGAGACCACCGGCTACAAGCAGGACGGCACCGATCGTCTGCATCTTCCGGCGCAAGGTCATGGTGCCGACCAAGGAGTACATCGACGCGCGAGGCGGCGAGCAGCCCGGACGCCCTGAGCCCATCCCGCGCTGATCCCGGCTGTCGCCCCTCGACCGGCGCGCCGTCCCGCGGATAGTCTCATCCTGCGGTAGACAGTTTGCTACAGGAGTATCAGTGCGAGGACTGGAGTAGACGTGAACTTGAAGACCGGCATGACCGCGGTCATCGTCGCGTTCGTCATCTTCTTCGTGCTGACCAGCCCGGACAACGCGGCTCGCATCGCTGACGGGGCCTGGAACACCGTGGTGCACATCGCCCACGGCCTCGAACACCTTCATCGACAAGCTGTCGTCCTAGGCGCCGCCCGTGCAGCCCGCGCCTGCGGCCCAGTGGCCCTATCGGATCCGCCACCACTGGATCGTGCTGCTCAAACCACCGGGTAAGTGGGGTTGGCTCGGTCTGGCCGTGCTGGTCGTCATCGGCATCACCGGCCACTGGCTGGGGTGGATCCCGCTGATCCTGGTCCTCGGGGCAGTCGCCTTCTTCCGGACCCAGGAGTGGCGGGCCGAAGTCGTCGAACTCGACCCGTTGACGATCCGGCACGCTCGCGGAGTCAAGGAGACCAGTGTCAGCCGGGCCTTGATGCGCATCGACCGCGTGTCAGGCGTCGTGCTGTCGCAGACCGTTCCCGGCAAGATCCTCGGCTACGGCTCGCTGCACCTCGAGGCACCCGGTAACCATCCCGGCTTCCGTGACATCGAGAAGATCCAGCAGCCGGACGAGACGTTCCAGCTTCTCCAGTCGCTGATGTTTCGCACGTCGCGCGACACCGACCCGGACGACGTCGGCCCGGACGATCAGGCGACCGCGCCGCTTCCCGGTTTCTCGGCCGACGGTGACACCGGGCGGTTGCCCTCGAGCCGACGCGGCTAGCGTTCATGTCGATGCGTATCGACCTGCACACTCACAGCACCGCTTCGGACGGCACCGACACGCCCGGCCGAGCTGATGGCAGTCGCCGCCGCCGCGGGGCTGGACGTCGTCGCCATCACCGATCACGACACGACGGCGGGCTGGATTCCGGCGATCGAGTGGCTGCCCTCGGGGCTGACCGTGATCCGCGGGGCCGAGTTCTCCTGCCGCTATCGACCCGCCGGAAGGTCGGCGGCATCGGGCTGCACCTGCTGGGCTACCTGTTCGATCCGGACGCCGAGGCGCTGAAGGCCGAGCGGGCGCGGCTGCGCGAGAACCGGCGTGGCCGCGGGCAGGGCGATCGTCGAGAACCTGGTCGCCGACGGCGTCCCCATCACCTGGGAACGGGTTCAGGAGCTCGCCGGCGCGGGCGCGGTGGGTCGTCCGCACATCGGCCGCGCCTTGGTCGAGCAGGGCGTCGTTCCCGACGTCAATGCGGCTTTCGCCGATCTGCTGTCCTCCCGGTCGAAGTACTACGTCCCCAAGGCCGACTCGGACGTGTTCGACATCATCTCGATGATCAACGCGGCCGGCGGGGTGTCGGTCTTCGCGCATCCGCTGGCCCGGCGGCGGGGTCCGGTGGTCGACGATGCCGTCATCGCCGAACTGCGCGCGGCCGGGCTCGACGGGATCGAGGTCGACCATCCCGACCACACGCCCGAAGACCGCGAGCATCTGCGCAAACTCGCCGCCGAGCTCGGTCTCGTTCCGACCGGCTCGTCGGACTACCACGGCACCAACAAGTCGACACCGATCGCGGCGTGCACGACCGAGCCGGCCGCCTACGAGGCGCTGGTCGGCGCCGCGAGCGCGCTTGGCCCGGTGGCGCGAACCGCGTCCGAGTGACTCGTTCGACGCGTGGCTGGCGGAACGACCCGATTCCGTCGCCCGTTCCAGCTAGCGTGAAGGCCATGACTCGAGCGTGCGGCTGCGTGGCGATCAGCGTGCTCGCCGTTCTGGTCGCGGCCGCGGGTCTGTCTGGGGATGACCCACGGCGTCGGCGGCGACCGACTACGTGTCCGCCGCGGCATCCGCGCTGCAGACCGCAGTCGCTCTACGTCGGCGACTCGGCCGCGAAGCTCGACGCGTCGACCGTGCAGGGCGCCCTCAACTCCCAGCTCAAGATCGCGGTGCTGCCGGCCGGGCGCGGGCAACGCGACGACGCTGGCCAACGAGATCGGCTACGCGGCTCGATCCCAACGGCTCGAACCGGGTCACGGTCGGCGTGGTGGTCGGGACGAACGTTCAGCGCGGGATCGTCGGCCTACTGCGCCGGCTGGGCGCCGCAACAGGCGGCCGCCGCGGTCGCCGACAACAAGACGCGCGCTGCAGGCCGGCGGCGACCACCCGGATCTGACCGCACTGATCCAGGACTTCGCCCGCAAGGTGCAGACCGGCCCGATCGCGGGAACATCCGCCTGCGGCACCGCGGCCGCAACGGAGCGGCTCCAAGTCGGGCGGCGGCACCAGCGGCACGACGGTCGCGATCATCGTCGGCATCCTGGCCGTGCTGGGCCTCGGCGGCGTGAGCGCGCTCGTCGTCGGTGGCCGGCGCAAGAAGCGCAAGCAACTCGCCGACGCCCGGACGAAGGTGCTCAACTACTACGACCGGCTGGCCAACGAGGTCAACACGATCGACACCAAGGACTCGACCAAGGCCCGGCAGGCGATGGCCGACGCGTCCGAGCGTTTCACCGCCGCCGGTTCCCAGCTGGCCACCGCCGACTCGGTCGAGGACTACGCGCAGGCCCGTCGCACATCGCTCGAGGGGCTCTACGCCGCGCGCACCGGCCCGGACCGAGCTGGGCATCGACCCCGGACCCGACCTGCCGCCGGTCGACGAACCCCGCGGTGATCAACTCACCGAGGCGCGCAGCGTCACCGTTCAGGGTCAGAGCTACCAGGGCTACCCCGGGTACACGCCCGGGCGCGCCGTACTTCTTCGGTGGCGGCTACGGCGTGCCCGGTGGCTGGTACGCGACGCCGTTCTGGGAGACGTTGCTGCTCGGCAGCGTGCTGGGCGGCGGCTTCGGTTTCGGCGGGTTCGGCGGGCGGCGGCTACGACAACGGCTACAACGCCGGCTATCAAGCCGGCACTGACAACTCGGCGGCAACGGCAACTGGGGCGGCGGCGACTTCGGCGGCGGTGGCGGCTGGGGTGGCGGCGACTTCGGCGGTGGCGGCGGCGACTTCGGCGGCGGCGGCGGGGGAGACGGCGGCGGCAGTTGGTAGCCGACGCCGGCGGCGCGCAGCTGAGCTTCGACGCGATGCCCAAGCGGCTGTTCTCCTGCACGCCGTCGCGGCTGGCCGACTTCGACTGCCCGCGCCGCTACCGGATGACCTACCTCGACCGCCCCGCGCCGCGGTAAGGGCGCGCCGTGGGCCCACAACACCGTCGGCGCGGTCGCCCACCTGGCGCTGCATCGGTGGTGGCAACTGCCACGCTCGGCCCGTACGCCCGATCAGGGCGGCGCGCTCGTCGAACGCAACTGGCAGTCCGACGGCTTCCGCGACGACGACCAGGCCGCCACCTGGCGCGTCCGGGCGCGCGACTGGGTCCGTCGCTACCTCGAGGACGTCGACCCCGATGACGAGCCGCTGGGCGTCGAGCGGACCGTCGCGGTGACGACGACCGCGCTCGCGGTGAGCGGGCGCGTCGATCGGATCGACGACCGCGACGGCGCGCTGGTGATCGTCGACTACAAGACCGGCCGGCGCACGCCGGACGCCACCGACGCCCGCGGCTCGCAGGCGCTCGCCCTGTACGCGGTGGCGGCCGCGCGCACCCTGCGCCGGCACTGCGTCCGGGTCGAGCTGCACCATCTGCCGACGGGCACCGTCGCCGCGCACGACCACACCGACGAGTCCCTTCGGCGCCATGTCGCGCGGGCCGAAGCCAGCGCCGAGGACATCGTCGCCGCGACCGACACCCTGGCGTCGGGGGCGCACCCGGACGAGGTCTTCCCGCCCAAGCCGTCGCCGGCGTGCTCGTGGTGCGACTATCGCCGGCACTGCCCCGAAGGTCAGGCCGCCTCGCCCGATCGCCCATCGTGGGACGGTTTGGCCGAAGTCGCGGCGCACTAGCGCGTGGCGCGTGTCCAGAAGTCGATCAAGGCCGCCGCGGTCGTCCGCGGGTTCTCGACCGCCGGTGAGTGGGCGGCGTCAGCGTATCTCGACTGCTCTCGCACGACAACCGGTCGGCCATCTCGGCGAGCAGCGCGGCCGCCCAGGCGTCGTCATTGGCCCCGTAGAGCACGAGGGTCGGCAGCCTGGCGATGGCGACCGCGAGCTCGTCGACCCGGTCGGGCTCGGCGCGCACCGCGTCGCCCATGCCCTGCAGCATGACGGGGTCGCTGGCCACGAAGCGGCGGCGCAGGAAGTCGGCCAGCGCGGGCGGGGGAGTGACGAAGCCGGGCCGCTGGGCCACGATCGCGCGGCTGGCCTCGAAGACGGCGTCCATCCCGCTCGAGGTCGAGCAGCGGTTCGAGCTGCTCGATCATCGTCCGCCGCTCACCCTGGATCGCGTCCGGTCCTGAGTCCATGAGAACCAGGGAGGCGTAGGGCGTGGAGTCGGCGATCACGGCCGCCCGAGCGACGAAGCCGCCGAAGGAATGGCCGAGCAGGTGGACCGGAGCGCCGAGCGAGCGCGCGGCGGCGGTGACCACGACCGGCAAGGACGTCGGGCGCGTAGTCGGCTCGTGTCGGCCAGACCGGGCGACTCGTACTGTCCGGGCAGGTCGATCGCGGTCACCCGGAAGCCCGGCGTCGGCGATCATGTGCAGGACGGGACCGAAGTCCTCCTTGCTGCCGGTGTAGCCGGGAACGAGCAGGACGGGTGGCGCGTCCTCGGGTCCGGCCTGCAAGGCGGCCAGCGGGTGACCGGCCGGCGTCGACGGTCGTCTGCCGGGCCGCGCCCACCGCCAGTTGCCCGACGGTCACCGGTACACCGCCGTCGCGCCGCCGCCGGCCGAGCTGCGACCGATCAGGAAATCCGGACCCGACCGGAAAGACGACCGAGGCCGGCGGTATCGGCGTTGGTCGCGAACGTCGTCGTGATCGCGCCGGTGTCCTGGTCGAGCCGCACGACGGCGTCTTCGGTGGTGGCGTACGAGGTCCGACCCGGCCAGCGTCGGCGGCCCGGCCAGCGTGGCCTTCCACTTGAGCCGTTGGTCGCCGCGTCGAACTCGTAGGCGTGGCCGTCGAGCCAGATCAGCTCGATGCCGTTCGGCCGAGGTGACGACGGGCTTGGCTCCGGCGGCGTCGGGGTGCGAATCCAGCGGCAGCCGGGTGGACTCCGTGCCGTTCGCGCCGTAGATGATCAAGTCGCCGGTCGAGGGTTCGTAGGCCGAGATGACGACATCGGCCGAGACCGGGCACCACGTCGGCGGGCAGCTTGACCCGCCACAGCTGCAGCTTCGGGTTCGGGCTGTTGTTGACCTTGTCCTCGGCGTAGGCGTCGCGCAGCTGCAGGTAGTCGCCGTCCTGGCACTTCTGCGTGATCAGCACACCGTTCGTGCCGAGCGCGGACTGGACGTCCGTGCAGCCGGCCGGGGCGTTGGTGTTCCAGCGGTCGATCGCCGAGGACGAGCCCGAAGGAACGATGGCGTGCACCTGGTTGGGCGACGTGAGCAGCAGCGTGTACTGCGAGATCGCCACGGCGGGAACCCCGTTGGTGATCTGGCTGTCGGAGTCGAGGGTGCGCGACCACGAACGCTGGCCGGTGCTCGGTGTCGAAGGCGTCGATCTCGTCGCAGTTGCCCTCGCGGTTGAACAGCGCGATCGTCTGGCCCTGCGTCTCGGCCACCTCGCAGATCGGCATGTCGGTGCGGGTGTAGGTCCACGTCGCGGCCCCGGTGCGTGCGTTGCGGCCGGTCACGGTGTGGCCGGCGAAGGTGACGACCGTGCCGCTCCAGAACGGCTCGCCGAGCGCCAGTCGATCACCGTTGGACCACGCCAGCTGCTGAGTCGCTGACGGAGGCGCCGACGCGATGGACGGTGCGGGCGCAGTGGCCGAATGCAGGTGCGCGTGGGCGATCTCGCTGTGCGACATGACCACCGCAACCCACGACACGACCGCCGCGATGATCACGACGAGCACGCCGCGCGTACCAGAGGCCCTGCTTGCGCATCCGCCTGGTGTAGGCGGCGAGCACCGGGTCGACGGGGGGCCGTCTCGAGCCGACGGTCGACGGACCACGGGCTCGGCCGCGGGAGACGCGGGCTCACCCGGCTGCTGGTCGACAGTCACCCGGCCCATCCTGCCGTAGTGGGAGCGGGCACCAGCTGAGAGTCAGTCCGCGGCGGGTGCGGAACCGGCGCCGCCCCGGCGCCGCCGGCGACGCGGGCGACTCGCCGGGCCGTCGCCGGGTGTCGAGACGCCGGTCGTGCCGTCGTCGACGGCGGCTCCACTTCGCTGGGCGCCGCGGGTGCGGGTGCGGGTGCGGGGAGTGCGAGCGGTGCGCTCGGCGGCCGGCCGGGTGGTGCGCGCACGGGTGGGTGCCGCCTCGCGCGGCTTGCGTCCGCCGAGGTCTTCGAGCTCCTCGGCGTCCAGCCCGACGCGGGTGCGGTCGGCTCGCGGCAGCCGGGGTCCGGCGTCGCGCGGGATGTCGAGTTCGAGGTAGAGGTGCTCGGACGTCGAGTACGTCTCGGACGGCGCGTGGAAGGGCAGGCCGAGCGCGTCGCAGATGAGCTTCCACCGCGGCATGTCCTCCCAGTCGACCAGCGTGATGGCCGTGCCGGACGCGCCGGCGCGGGCGGTGCGGCCGATGCGGTGGACGTAGGTCATCTCGTCGTCGGGCGCCTGGTAGTTGACGACGTGGGTGATGCCCTCGACGTCCAGCCCGCGGGCGGCGACATCGGTGGCGACCAGGACGTCGACCTTGCCCGAGCGGAACGCGCGCAGCGCCTGCTCGCGCGCGCCCTGGCCGAGGTCACCGTGGACGGCGGCGACGGCGAAGCCGCGGTCGGTCAGGTCGTCGGCAACCTTGGCCGCCGACCGCTTCGTGCGGGTGAAGATCAACGTCAGGCCGCGGCCACGCGCCTGCAGCACCCGCGCGAGCAGTTCCGGCTTGTCCATCGAGTGGGCGCGGTAGGCGAACTGGTCGACGTGATCGGTGCTGGGCGTCTCGTTGCCCTGCTCGGCCCGGATCTGGATGGGCTGGTTGAGGAACTTGCGGGCCAGCGCGACGATCGGGCCGGGCATCGTGGCCGAGAAGAGCATCGTCTGGCGCTTCTCGGGCAGCGTCGCCATCAACTTCTCGATGTCGGGCAGGAAGCCGAGGTCGAGCATCTCGTCGGCCTCGTCGAGCACCAGGATGCTGACGCCACCGAGCACGAGATGGCCCTGCTGGGCCAGGTCGAGCAGCCGTCCCGGCGTGCCGACGACGACGTCGACCCCGCGGCGCAGCGCCTCGACCTGAGGTTCGTACGCACGACCGCCGTAGATCGTCAGCACGCGCGCACCGAGCTTCTTGCCGGCGGCGGCGAGGTCGCCGGACACCTGGACGGCCAGCTCGCGGGTCGGCGCGATGACCAGCGCCTGCGGCGCGGCGGCCTGGCCCCGGCCGATCTCGATGCGGTTGAGCAGCGGGACGCCGAAACCGAGCGTCTTGCCGGTGCCGGTGCGCGCCTGGCCGATCAGGTCGCCGCCGGCCAGCGCGATCGGGAGGGTGAGTTCCTGGATGGCGAACGTACGGATGATGCCGACGTCGGCCAGCGACGCGATGATCTCGGGCCGGATCGCGAAATCGGAGAACGCGGGGCTCTCGGCCTTGACGGGGGCGCGAGCCTCGAGCGGCTCGGGTGTCACATCGGTGGCCGCCAATTCGGCGCCAGGGGTCGGGTCGGTGATTTGATCGGTCAACTGCAGTCCTCGAGTCGTGCGCCGACCGACTCGGATATCGAGCTCACAAGGAGCGATGTTGGACAACTACGGTCAACGCGGTATATGCGTGCGACCGAAGTGACGATTTCACGACGGTCCCCCCAATCTTAGCCGTTCGGATGGTCCTACCGGCGCTACCCTGCTGAGCGTGTCCGCCGATGCACCCGCCGGGAGGTCCGCTCGGGACCCGATCGCGACCGATCCGGCCGCCCTCGTCGACCTGCTCGGGGCCCTGGCCTACGGCGAGCTCTCGGCCTTCGACCAACTCGCTCGTGACGCCCGGCTGGCTCCGACGCTGGCCGGGCGCGCGGCGCTGTCGGCGATGGCCAGCGTCGAGATGGGGCACTATCGCTCGCTGGCCGACCGGCTGGCCTCGCTGGATGCCGACGCCGAGTCGGCGATGGCGCCCTTCGTCGTCGCGCTGGACCGCTTCCACGAGCGGACCGACGCCCTCGACCTGGCTCGAGGGGCTGGTCAAGGCCTACGTCGGGGACGGACTGGGGGCCGACTTCTATCGCGAGGTCGCGCAGTTCGTCGACCCGTCCACCCGCGAGCTGATCATCGAGGTGCTGTCGGACACCGGGTCGTCGGCGTTCGCGGTCCGCGAGGTGCGTAGCGGAATCGCGGCCAATCCGGCGCTGGCCGGCCGGCTCGCGCTGTGGGGGCGGCGCCTGGTCGGCGAGGCGATCAGCCAGACTCAGCACGTGCTCGCCGAGCGCGACGCCCTGATGATCTTGCTGGTCGAGGGCACCGGCGACCTGGCCGGCGTGACCGGCTTGATCAACCGGATCACCGGCAAGCACCAGCAGCGAATGGCCGAACTCGGGTCTGGACAGCTAGCTGGCCGATGAGCCGGACGTCGACTGGCGCTCTGCCGGCTCGTTGGCGCCATCTTTCGCGCCAATCGGCTAGTAACGCGCCAGTCAACGAACAGGGGCGGCCGGTCGGTGGCCTCAGGCGCGGGAACTCGGGGATTCGTCAGCCGGCGACGAAGCCGACGCGGCGCTCGGCGGCCTGGGCGATCTCGACGTAGGCGATCAGGTTCGCGTTCACGATCACCTTGCGGCCGCGCTCGTCGACGAGCGCGAGCGTGCCCTCGCCCTTCGCCAGCGCGGCGGTGACCAGCTCTTCGACCTCGGCCGGGGTCTGCGCGCTCTCGATGACGATTTCGCGCGGCGTGTGCAGCACGCCGATCTTGACCTCCACGAGGTTCCTCCAGTTTTTCCGTGTGCGGCTATCCAGTGATCTGTCGTGCTCGACCCTAATCCAGGGCCGTCGCCGACGCCGCCGCGGACGCTGCGCTCTGCGCGAACGCGACGTGGTCGGAGGTTCAGTCGCGGGGGACGACCAGGCCCAGCGCCTCGCGGTCGGCGGTGTCGGGCGTGACGCCCTCACTGCGCAGCAGGTACTTCTTGATCCGCTCGCTGGGCGTCTTGGGCAGCTCGGTCGACGAAGCGCACGTAGCGGGGCACCGCGAAGCGCGGGAGCACCTCGATGCAGTACTGCAGCAGGTCCTCGCCGCCGACCTCGTGCCCGGGTCGGAGGACGACTGCGATCATCACCTCGTCCTCGGACAGCTCGGAGGCGACGGCGTAGGCGGCGCACTCGAGGACGTCGGGATGGTGCTGGACGGCCCGCTCGACCTCGAAGGAGGAGATGTTCTCGCCGCGGCGGCGGATCGAGTCCTTGATCCGGTCGGTGAACACCAGGTTGCCCTGGTCGGTGAACCGACCGCCGTCGCCGGTGTGGAACCACAGGTTGCGAAAGGCGTGCAGCGTCTCGTCCGGCATGCCCCAGTAGCCGCGGAACACGGCCTCGCGCTCGTTCGGCCGCACGCAGATCTCGCCCTCGACGCCGGGCGGCAGCGGCCGGTCGTGCTCGTCGTGGATCTCGATGCTCACCTGCGGACGCGGCGGGCCCATCGTGCCGCGCTCGGGGACCTCCGGCGTCAGGGCCGACGCCGGGCCGAGCTCGGTCGAGCCGTACGTCTCGACGAGGCGTGACGCCGAAGCGCCGCTCGAAGTCGGCGATGATCGCCGGGGGAGCGGCGGCGCCGAAGGCGATGCGCAGCTGGTGGTCGGCGTCGCCCGCTGCCGGCTCCTGGGCGTGCAGCAGATGGATGATCGCGCCCATGTAGCCGAAGAAGGTCGCGCCCTCGTCGCGGGCGATGTCCCAGAACCGGCTGCAGGCTGAACGTCTCGCGCAGGGCGACGCGGCCGCCGGCCCACAGCGACGACGAGATGACCGCCGAGCGGGCGGTGACGTGGAACAGCGGGAACATCGAGTAGCCGACGTCCCGCTCGGTCAGCTGCAGGATGTCGATCCACGAGCGGACGTTCCACATCGCGCCCCGGTTGGACAGCATCGCGCCCTTGGACGGCCCGGTCGTGCCGGACGTGAACATGACATAGAGCAGGTCGGTCTCGTCGCGGTCGACGGGACCGGCCAGCGGATCATGGGCGCTGCAGCTCGGCGATCGGATGGGTGGCGACGCGCGCCGGCTCGGACGTCGCCGACGACGACCACGTGGCGGAGCTGCGGGCAGATCCAGCTCGGTCAGCCGCGAGGACGAAGCGGCCGTCGATCACCATCACCGATCGCGCCCGAGGAGACCAGCACGTGCTGCAGCAGTTCACCCTTGAGCGCGGTGTTGACGGGCACGTCGATGGCGCCGGCCCACGCCGTGCCGAACCAGGCGGCGAGGTAGTCGTAGGTCGGGTCGAGCATCGTGGCGACGCGGTCGCCCGGGCTGCACGCCGAGCGACTGCAGTCCGGCCGCGAACCGGCCGGCCAGGTCGGCGACGTCGGAGTAGGTCAGCGACCCCGCCGGGAGAGTTGAACGCGAGCTCGTCGCCGAATCGGTCGGCCTGGGTCGCGAGCATCCGCGAGAAGATCCACGGCCCGTCGTAGCGCGAGCGCTGGCCCGGTCGGTCTGCACCGCGCTCATCTCAGACGCCGGCCGTCTCGGACAGGAACTGCTCGCGCAGCCGGTAGCGCTGGATCTTGGTCGCCGACATCGGCCACTCGCTGACGATGCGTACGTGCCGCGGGCACCTTGTAGCTCGCGATCTGTCCCCTGCAGTAGTCGATGAAGTCCTCGGGCGTGGCCGTGTAGCCGTCGCGCAACTCGATGAAGGCGCAGGCGACCTCGGTCGAGCCGATCGTCGGGAACGCCGACGACCTGCACCAGTTCGACCGCCGGGTGCTTGCTCAGGTACGACTCGATCTCGGCCGGCGCGACGTTCTCGCCACCGACCTTGAGCATGTCCTTGATACGGCCGAAGTAGGCGATCTGGCCGTCGGCGTCGACCGAGCACTGGTCGCCGGTGTGCAGCCAGCCGTGCGTCGTCGAGCACCTGGGCCGTGCGCTCAGGGTCCTTGTAGTAGCCCTTCATGACCGCGTGGCCGCGTACGAGGATCTCGCCCTTCTCGCCGCGGGGCAGCTCGTCGCCGGTCTCGGGGTCGACGATCTTGACCTCGGTGCTCGGCACCGGTGGCCCGACCGTGAGCTCGAGCTGTTCGACCGTCTCGTGGGCATCGTTGTAGCTGACGATGCCGCCGCCCTCGGTGATGCCGTAACTGCCGATCTGCGGCGCGCTTCGGCAGGGCCCGCTGCATGATCCGCAACGTCTCGACCGGGGCGACGTTGAGCCAGACCCGGACCTGGCTGAGGTCGGTGCGCTCCCAGTCGGGGTGGTTGATCAGCGGCATGGTGATCGGCGGGAAGCAGGGGTAGATCAGCGTCGGCGGGAACTCGCGCATCTGAGCCAGTGCGGTGGCCGGGTCGAAGTGCGTCATCGAGACGAACGTGCCGCCGACATCGAGCGTGAAGTTGATCGGCAGGATGGCCGACATGTGGAACAGCGGCAGCGGGTCCCAGAACACGTCGCCGTCACGGACGGTGAAGCGCACGCCGCCCTCGCGCGCCACCCACACCACGCCGCGACTGGTCAACTGACAGCCCTTGGGATTGGCCGTGGTGCCCGACGTGTAGACCATGATGCCGATGTCGTCCGGGTTGACCTGGCCGATCGCGGCGTCGATCACGGCGGGCGCGACGGTGGCGGCCAGCGACTCGAACCCGTCGCGGTCGATCAGGCCGGGGACCGAGCGCTGGCCCAGCATGACGATCGAACGCAGCAGCGGGGCCTTGGCCAGCCGGAGGTGCGGTCGCGCCGACCGGATCCCGGAGGTCGGGGAACGTCTGGTTGAGCAGATCGGCATAGTCGACGTGGTCGTCGACGAGGTCGGTCGTGAGCAGCACCACGAGGTCGGCGTTCTCGACGACATAGGCCAGCTCGGTCGAGCGGTAGCGCGCGTTGACCGGCGTGATGATCGCGCCCAGCAGGCTGATGCCGTAGAACGCGGCGACCATGTCCATGCAGTTGGGCATCAGGATGCCGACGTGATCGCCCCGGCGAACGCCCAGCGCGTACAGGCCGCGAGGCGATCGTCCGCGCATCGGCCAGCAGCTCGGAGTACGTACGACGGGCATCGGGGAAGACCACGGCCGTCCGGTCGGGAAACCTCTGCGCGCCGTTGATCAGGATCGCGCCGAACCAGTCCGCCTGGCCCGCGTGCAGCTCGGGGTAGTCCATCAGGTCACCTTGCTGGTCGAGTGGTCGTGCCAGATCACGCGACCCTCGAAGACGTCCTCGAGGGTGTAGTCGGTGGTGGGAGTCTGCCAGTCGCCGTCACTGTCGACTATCTGCAGCAGCCCGAATCCCTGCGAGGGCCGCAGATAAGCCTCGCGCCAGCGCGGATGCGAGAGGTCGGGGTCGACGGTCTCGAAGTTCGCACCACTGAGATCATCGATCGTCTGCTCGACGTCGTCGACCATGATCGTCATGTGGTGGAAGCCCGGCCCCTTCTTGTCGAGGAAGGCCTGCAGGTAGGACGTCGGCGTGGTCGGCGTCATGATCTCGATCTTGATCCCCGGCGGCATCCGCAACTGCACCGTGCGGATGTCGATGCGGGGATCGTCGCCGCCGTGCACGAACTCGGCGCCGAAGACGCCCTGGAACAACGCGACGGCCGGACGAAGATCAGCGACCGCGATCGCGATGTGGTCGACCCGTTGCACCGTGGTCATGCCGCCTCCCGTCAGGCCGTGAATCCGTAGGGCTCGTAGGGCGGATAGATCATGTGCTCGACGTGCATCCAGCCGGTCGACCCTTCGGGGCCCTGGGAGCGCACGGCGAACTCGGTGCCGCCGAGCCGCTTCTCGACGGGGGTGTGGTCGGGCCCGACGCGTCCGGCCGGGTCGGAGACGTCCCATGCGTCGGTCTCGAGTACCTCGACGCCGCGGTAGACGCCGGGCTGGCCGCCGTCGTTCCAGCCACGCGTGTAGCCGAAGCCTTGCGGATGAGACGGCTCGCAGGCGACCTGGAAGTGGTAGTCCTCCTCCGACCCGTCGTGGTGCACGAGGGTGAACACCCCGCCGCTCAGCCGTCGCGTGCCGGGCTCGTAGGTGAGCTTGTGGCGCGCGCTGGCCAGGTCGACCGTGGTGCCGTCGGCGCGATAGACCTTGCCCTCGAAGTCGAGGACGCGGCCGGTCTTGTCCTCGTGCATGTGGAAGAAGCCCGAGTCGCGATCGGTCTCGAACGGCACCCAGAGGCGCAGGGCTCGCTTGTCCTTGTCGTCGTCCTTCTCCTCGGCGCCGCCGATCGGGACGTACGGGCCCATCGTCGAACGGATGCCCCACGAGTGGTCGCGGGCGCCGAACCAGTTGTCGATCTCGACGGTCTCGCCGAGGATCGTCGCCGTGCCGGTCACCCGGACGGCGCCGCTGTAGCGGATCAGGTTGTTGAAGACGCGGCCGTAGCGGTAGTGGACGTAGGGCGCCTCGACGAACAGCGGGCACGAGCGGGTGGCGGTGACGTCGAAGGTGACGCCGGACGGGTTCTCGCCGAGGGTGATGCGCTGGGCCATCAGCGGGTCGAGGATCTCGAGCCCGAGCGGTCCGACCTGCAGCGTGTTCGGGTTGGGACGCAGCGCGCGGGAGACCCGGACGTTGTGCTGGATGCCGTCCTTGACGACGCCCGCGTAGCCGTCCATGACGTTGTTGTTGCCGTGCACGCGCATACCGATGAAGAAGTAGACGCCGTCGTCGTACCAGCTCCACCAGTAGCCGTCGTTGAAGTGCGGGTCGGACGTCGCCGGCACGTCGTTGGGCATCATGTGCTGGTGGTAGGGATAGTCGTCGAACGGATTGAGCGTCAGCACGTTGACCTCCGAAGGAGAGAACCCGAGATGGACCAACCGACACCGATCGTGGCGCCGCCGGCATTGCAGGGTCTGATCGACCACGACGCGGGCGCCGTGGCTGCGTTGAAGAACATGCGTGAAGAGCTCGAACGCCGCAGCGGCCTCGACGAACGGACCATCGAGCTGGCCCGCCTCGGCGTCATGGTCGCGATCGCGGCGCCCGACGAGTCGGTGGCGGCGCACGTGCGTCGGGCGCTGCGAGATCGGGGTCAGTGCCGACGACATCTGGGGCGTGGTGATGGCCGTGGCGCCCCTGGTCGGCGTGCCGCGCATCGTCGCCACGGCGCCTGCCATCACTGCCGCCCTCCGGTCGTAAGGATCGGCTCCAACGTAGAAGGTCGGCCGGGAAAAAACAACCAATCGGTTGGTTTGATTATCTGGAGAGACGGCTAGGCCTTGCCCGCGATCATCGCGCGCACCTTCGACGTGTCGTACCAGTTGGTCAGCTTGGTGATCTTGCCGCCCTCGATGTCGATCACGTCGACGGCGTCGAACTCGAGCTCGCGGCCGTCGTCGGTCGTGCCGACGAAGTGCACCTCGACGGTGACGGTGTGCCCGTCGATCAGCGTGCGGCCGGGGATGTCCTCGTGCTTGGGCCAGTGGTCGAACATCTTCGTGTACAGGCCCATCAGGTCGTCGACGCCGTTGCGCGGCCGGGCGCCCGCGGCCAGCACGACGGCGTCGTCGGCCCAGACCGAGCGCAGGGCGTCCCAGTCCTCGTCGTTGATCGCGCGGAAGTACGTGTCGACGGCGGCCGGCGCCGGCGGGGGCAGCAGTGAACGGACGGCGGCGACGTCGTACCAGTTGGTGACGCGCTGGATCTGGCCGTCGACCAGGTCGAAGACGTCGACGGCGTCGAACTCGACCTCGATGCCGTCGGCCGAGCGGCCGCTGAAGTGGATCTCGACCGTGACCGTGTCGCCGGCGACGATGAAGCGGGTCGGGTCGTCGAGGTGGTCCTTCCACGGCGCGAGCGTCTTCGGGTAGTACTTCACGATCGCGTCCTTGCCCATGCGGGGCCGGGCGCCGACCGGCGATCAGCTCGGCATCGTCGCGCCAGATGGTCGCCAGCCGGTCCCAGTCCTCGGCGTTGATCGCGCTGAAGTAGGTCGTGATGGCGTCGGGCACTTCCTGATTGCTCGTCATGGTGCGGTCTCCTGTCGTGTGCTTCCAGTACTGCTCCAGGCCGGGCGGCAGCCGGTCGAGTTGGACGCGGGGGATACCCGCGAGGCGAGGACGTCGACGCGCTGCCGGCGCTCGTCGAGGTCGGCTCGCCGCCGGGAGCCGCACCAGGACGACGTCCATTCCCCAGGCATGCTGGTCGGCGCGAAGCTGTTCGCACAAGCTCCTCGTCGGTCACCGGCAGCTCCACCGTCGCGCAACGCCACCCGGCGCAGCCGATCTGGCGGCCAGGCTGAGCCGGGCCTCGGTGTGCTGCCACTCGCGGGTCGAGGACGTCGGTCGACTCGTCGGCTGCGCCGATGTAGGTCAGGCATCGCTCGCGGGCGAGATGCGCCGCGTGCGGTCCGCTGAGCCAGAGCGGCAGCTCGAGTTGGGCCGGGGCCGGCGTGACGCGGACCCGCTCCTCGCGGTTGACGACGTTGGCGTCGAGGTTGGCCGGGATCTGCCAGCGGACGCCCTCGTGCCGGAACGGCCGTGCGGCCAGGGCGGCGAGCAGCACATCGGCCGTCTCGCCTTGCCGGCCGGCGTCGTCACTCATCAGGGCCAGCACGAGCCGGCCGCCCAGGCAGAGGTCGGCGACCGCGGCCTCTTCGGCGAGGTAGACGGGATTGACGCCGGCCTGGAGCTCGATGCCGATCCGGATGCTCGACGTCATCGACGCCAGCGCGGCCGCGGTGACCGCCGGCGACGGTATCGCCTCGGACTGCGCGAGCCAGACCACGTCGAAGCCCGACTCCTCGGCCGCGATCACCTGGGCGCTGACCTCGTCGAGCGACCCCCCGGCGATGACGAGTCCGAACCTCATGCGGCCGCCGTCAGCGTGGGCAGCACCTCGGCGGCCACCAACTCCATCTGGTCCCGATAGTGCCCGCGGGTGAAATCGCTACTGACGCCCAGCGCGATCGTCGACACCCCGGCCTCGACGAGTTGGTGCAGCTCGTCGACGATCTGCTCGAGCGGTCCGACCAGCGCGGTGTCGGCGGTGCGCTGCATCTGCTTGTCGAGCAGATCGGGCCGCGCGAACCCGAGGGCACCGCGCAGCATCCACCACGAGCCGCCGTACTCGCGGTAGTGCGCGTCGAGCCGATCGAGGTGCTGACGCTTGGCCGCGTCCGTGCCGTCGGTGATCCAGAGGTCCTTGACCATGCCGATCCGCCCCGGGTCGAAGCCGGCGGCCGCCGACACTTCGGCCGCGTCCTTGGCCACCCGCTGGATGTCGGCCGGGGTGAGGGTGGGCGGCAACAGCAGCGACAGGCCGCGACGGGCGGCGCGTTCGATCGCGGCCGGGGCCATGCCGCCGACCCAGATCGGCGGCCGTGGTGATTGCGCGAGATCACCTCGTCGAGTGCGGCGTCCATCAGCCGTCCGCGCCGGTTGCGGGCCAGGCCCGACGCCGTCGTACTCCTCGTCGCGATAGCCCAGGCCGACGCCGAGTTCGAAGCGGTCGCCGAACAGCGACCGCAGCTGCGCGTAGGTGTCGGCGGAGCGGGCCGGATCGTGCTGGGGGAGCAGGTGCATCGCGGTGCCGACGGTCAGCCGATCGGTCGCGCCGAGGGCGGCCGCCGCCGCGACGAGCGGTTGCGGGCACCAGCCGTCGTACCAGAAGCGGTGCTCGGCGACCCAGAGCGAGTCGAATCCGAGTTCCTCGCACAGGCTGGCGTCGTCCTGCAAGTTCGGCGTAGAGCTGGGGCCAGCCGGGTCGGGGAACCGCCTGGGTCCGCTGCATCGACCACAGCGCCAGACCGACGTGCACCACCGGCAGCTCCCCGAGAATGGTTCTAGGCAATCTACCAAACGTTAGTTTATTCTCGGGCTCTCTGAAAAGACCTGCGAACGGGAGATCTGACTGATGCCGCGAGTGCATATCGACCACGTGTCCATGTGTGTCAACGACTTGGATCAGGCGATTGCCGATTGGGCGGACATCCTCAACGTGCTGTCGCCGGAGCATGCGATGCGGTTGACGCGGGGTGGGGGTGAGGGTGACGGGGTGCCGATGGTGTGGGCGACGTTTCAGAACCCGAACCCGGAGGGGGTTTCGATCCAGCTGTGGGCGCCGGGGGCGCCGGATACGTGGGTGCACAAGGTGTTGGCCAAGCGGGGCGAGTTCGTGCACCACATCGCGTTCTTGTCCGACGACTTCGGGCACACCGTGCAGCAGTGCCGCGACGCCGGGCTGCCGGTGCTGCTCGAGGAGAACAGCGGACCCGACACGATGCCCTGGCTGGGCTGGAACTTCATCGGCGAGGACAAGTGCCACGGCGTGCTCATCGAACTGGCCACCCGCTACCAGGCCATCGGCGACAAATGGATGCCCCACCCCGGCAACGCCGAGAACGCCACCCTGCGCGAAGAACTCGTCAAGCGCTACTACTGACCGCTCGTGACTGACGAGATCCGAACCTTCTGCCGCATCTGCGCCGCGCTGTGCGGGATCGTGGTCACAACCGAAGGCGACACGGTGCTGTCGGTCCGCGGCGATGTCGATCACCCGCTGTCGCACGGCTACACCTGCTCCAAGGGACGTTCGCTGCCCGGCATGCTGCACCACCCGCAGCGCCTCGAGCGCCCGTTGCGACGTGGTGCGGACGGCGAGCTGCATCCGGTGAGCTGGGACGAAGCGCTGGACTCGCTCGCCGAGTCGATCAGCTCGACGCTCGCTCGGCGCGGGTGCGTCAGCGATCGCGGGCTACCGTGGCACGCACTGGGCGTTCGACTGCAACGGCCGGGCCGGCGCCGAGCGCTTCTTGCGCGAGCTCGGCACGCCACCAGCTCTACAGCTCGGTCACCATCGACACGCCCAACAAGACGATCGTGCCCGACCTCATGGTCGGCTCGCCCTACGTGTTCCCCGGGCCCGACTGGGACAACTCCGAGCTGCTTGATCTTCGTCGGCCTGAACCCGCTCGTGTCGCACGGCCACGTGTCGTCGCGTCCGGACACGGTGTCGGCGCTGCGGAACGTCCAGGCGCGCGGCGGACGGGTCGTGATCATCGACCCGAGGACCACCGAGAGCGCCCGCCGGGCCGATCAGCACGTGCGTCCGCGACCGGGCACCGATCCGGCGCTGCTGGCCCATCTCGTCCGGGGCGTGCTCGCGGCCGGCCCCGACGCGGCCTACCTCGCGGAGTGCGCGGACGCGGAGTCGCTCGAGCGGCTGCGCGACGCCGTCGAGCCGTTCGACCTGGTGACGACCGCGGCGCGCACGGGCGTGTCCGAGGGTGAGCTCGTGGCGCTGCTCGACGCCGTCCGGGCGGCCGGGCGCCTGTCGTGCACCACCGGTACCGGCGTCTCGATGAGCCGGGCGCCGAACGTCACCGAGTGGCTGGCGTGGGCCCTCAACGCCGTCACCGGCAGCATCGACCGGCCGGGCGGCATGCTGGTGAATCCCGGCGTGTTGCGACCTTCCGACGACGGGCCGCATGCGGCGCGACCGGGTCACCGGACCGGCCCCGCGCAGCCGTCCGGACTTCGGCCATTGGTACGGCGAGATCCCCACCGCGGTGCTCAACGACGAGATCCTCGCCGGCGAGATCGGCACGCTGTTCGTCCTCGGCGGAAATCCGATGACGACGTTCCCCGACACGGCGAAGACCGCCCGGGCGTTCGCGGCCCTGGACGAGCTGGTCGTCCTCGACGTCATGAACACCGAGACGACGGCGCTCGCGTCCTACGTCCTGCCGGTGGCCCACCAGCTCGAACGGGCCGACCTGCCGCTGTTCAGCGACGGCGTGTTCCCGGTGCCCTTCACGCAATACGCGGCGCGTGCGGTTGCTCCGGGCGGCGAGCGGATGCCGATGTGGTGGGTGTTCGCGTCGCTGAGCCTGCGGCTGGGGCGGCCGGTGTCCACGGCGACGGCCGAGGCGATGGCCGAGGTCGGCACGATTGAGGCCGAGGATCGGCTGCTCGCCCTCGCGGCGGCGCGCTCGCGCATTCCCTGGGAGCGCATCCGGGCCGCCGAGTCCGGGCTGCTCGACGAGTCGGCGCCCGCACCGGGCTGGCTCGTCCCGGCCACGCTGCCTCACCATATAGACCTCTGCCCGGACGAGCTGGCCGCACAGCTGGCCGACTGGACGGCCACGGTCGCTCGACCCGGACGAGTTGCTCCTGCTGAGCCGCCGGTTGCCGCGTCAGATGAACTCGTCCCTGCGCGACGTGGACAGCCAGCGACGGCCCGGCCCGAAGCCCACCCTGCTGCTCGCCCCGGCCGACGCCGCGCGGCTGCGGTCTGAACGACGGCGACGAGGTGATCGTGTCGACGCCGACCGGCGCCACCGCGGCGCGCCTCGAGGTCAGTGACTCGATGCTGCCCGGGACGGCGACCCTGCCCCACGGGTGGGCGACTCCGCGGGTGAACGCGCTCATCTCCAGCGCCGTGCTCGACCCGCTCACCGGCATGCCGCAGCTGTCCGGATTTCCGGTGCAGGTTCGGCGGGGGCCGGCGTAGTCGGTGGAGATAACCGGGATCCTCCAGAAGCAGGCCTGGATCGACAAGGTGATGCCGCCCGTCGAGCAGATCCGGCCCGACATGTGGTCGATTCCGGTGCCGATGCCGGACAACCCGCTGCGCTACGTCCTGGTCTACCTGCTCGAAGTTCCGCACGGCGTCGTCCTCGTCGATGCCGGCTGGAACACCGAGGAGGCCTGGGGCGCGCTGCTCGCGGGTCTGGCGAGCGCGGGCTACGGGGTCACCGACGTCCAGGGCGTGCTGGTCACGCACATCCATCCCGACCACTACGGGTTGGCCGGCCGGGTGCAGGAGGCGTCGGGAGCCTGGGTGGCGCTGCACCCGATGGACGAGGCGTTGCTGCACGATCGGTACGAACCATCCGTAATTCCCAAGTTGATCGCGTTGACCAAGATCCACCTGGGGCGCTGCGGAGTGCCCGACGAGATCAGCGACGAACTCAGCGAGTCCTCGATGGGGATCAGCAATCTGATCCGCCAGGCCCGGGTCGACGTCCTGCTCGAGGACGGCGACCGCGTCGACATCACGGGCTGGGACCTGCGAGCGGTCTGGACGCCTGGTCACTCGCCCGGGCATCTGTGCTTCTTCGACCCGACCCGGCGGCTGCTGCTGTCGGGCGATCACGTCCTGCCCCGGATCAGCCCGGCCGTCACCGTGCATCCGCAGCAACGGCCGAGCCCGCTGGCCGACTTCATGGACTCGTTGGCCAAGGTCGGCCGACTGGACGTCGACGAGGTGCTCCCCGCGCACGAATACCGGTTCCGGGGCCTCGGCGATCGGGTCGACGGGTTGATCGCCCACCACGAGCGGCGACTCGGCGAAGTCCTGGCGGCGGTCACCGCGTCGCCGGGTGTGACCGCGTGGCAGATCGCCATCGGACTGACGTGGGCCCGCCCGTGGGAGACCCTGCCGCCGTTCCTGCGCCGCAGCGCTGCCGGTGAGACGCTGGCCCACCTGATCCTCGGACAGGCCCGAGGCCAGGTTCGACCGGATGCCCAGCCGCCCGCGACCCAGCGGTGGTTCCCGCTCCGCTGAGCCCGAAAATCACTTCTTGACCTTCACGGCCTGGCCGGTACAGTCCAACTAACCAACCGAGCGTTTGGTGGAAACCCTGCCGTCGACGCCGCTGCGCGCGCGATAATTCATGACACCGCGACCCGACCCGGCGCGGATGAGAAGCAGTAGAAGGGAAAGCCCATGGACTTCGGATTCACCGAGGAGCAGGAACTCTTCCGCAAGACCGTTCATGACTGGGTCGAGCGCGAGGTCCCCAAGCGCAAGGCCCGCGAGCTGGAAGCGGACGAGTTCAACTACCCCGAAGAGCTGTTCCAGAAGATGGCCGACGCGGGTTTCCACGCCATCGGCATCGACGAGCAGTACGGCGGTGCCGGCGGCACCGAGGTCACTCAGATGCTGCTCGCCCGTGAGCTCGCCCGCTCGCTGGCCGGCCTGACCTGGACGTGGGGCATCTCGTCGTTCGCGGGCGCCAAGTCGGTCGGCCTGTACGGCACCGAGGAGCAGAAGCAGCGCTTCCTTCCCGAACTGGCCGAGGGCAAGCTCAAGTTCTCGATCGCCTTCACCGAGCCCTCGGGCGGCACCGACCTGCTCGGCGCGATGAAGACCACCGCCACCAAGGTCGACGGCGGCTGGAAGATCAACGGCCAGAAGATCTGGTCGACCGCGGCGCACGTGGCCGACTACCTGTTGCTGCTCGCCCGCTCGGACAAGGACGTCGACGAAGAAGACGCAGGGCACCACGCTGTTCCTGGTCCCGGCCAAGGCGGCCGGCGTCGACGACCCGCCAGATCCCGAAGCTGGGCATGCGCGGCGTCGGCTCGTGCGAGATCTTCCTCGACGACGTCTTCGTCCCGGACGACCTCGTGCTCGGTGAGCCCGGCAAGGCCTGGTACATGCTGCTCGGCACGCTGAACAACGAGCGGATCATGCTGTCGGCGCTGTGCTGCGGCATCATCGACGGCGTGCTCGAGGACGCTCTCGAGTACGTCGAAGCAGCGTCGAGGCGTTCGGCAAGACCGATCGGCTCAGTTCATGTCGATCCAGCACTCGATCGCCGAGATCGCCATGATGCAGAAGCAGGCCGAGCTGATCACGTTCTACGCCGCCGACCTGCAGGCCAAGGGGCTGCCGTGTGGGATCGAGGCCAACATGGCCAAGATCATCACGTCGGAGTACGCCAACAAGTCGGCCGACATGGGCATCCAGTTCCTCGGCGGCATGGGCTACGCGGCCGAGACCGATGCCCAGCGCTACTGGCGTGACAGCCGGCTGTTCCGCATCGGCCCGATCACCAACGAGATGGCGAAGAACTCGATCGCGGAGGCCATGGGCCTTCCCCGTTCGTTCTGAGCATCAGTCCAGCGTGGCCGAGGCCACGACCGTGCGCTCGCGGGTCGCGCTCGTCACCGGGGCCGGCCAGGGGATCGGGCGAGCGATCGCCCTGAACCTGGCCGCCGGTGGCGCGCGGGTCGTCGTCCAGGACCTGGACGACGCCGCGGCCAAGGCGGTGGTCGGCGAGATCGAGGCGGACGGTGGCCAGGCCACGGTCGCCGTCGGGGTTCGGTGGCCGAGCCGGAGGCCACCGACGCGATGGTCGAGGTCGCCGAGGAGCAGTTACGGCGGCCTCGACATGCTGGTCAACAACGCCGGGCATCACCCACGACAAGAACATCCACCGGATGACCGATGCCGACTGGGACCGGGTCGTGGACGTCGTCCTGCGGGGCACGTTCAACGCGTGCCGGTCGGCGGCCCGACTGATGCGGCGGGCCGGGCCGGCGCGATGCATCACCGCAAGGTCGTCAACATCTCCTCCGGCGGGGGCGTCTACGGGCATGGCGGGCAGCGCCAACTACTCGGCGGCCAAGGCCGGCGTCATCGGCCTGACCAAGTCGCTGGCCCGCGAGTGGGGCCCGCAGCGGATCAACGTCAACGCGTCGCGCCGGGTTACATCGAGGGCACTCGGCTGACGCGCGCCCGCCAGGAGGGCGAAGTCATCGGTATTCCGGCCGACATGATTCCGCGGATCGTCGCCCAGATCCCGATCGGCCGGGCGGGACTTCCGAGGACGTGGCCGACCTGGTTGCATTCCTGTGCTCGCCGCACTCGGACTATCTCACCGGCCAGGTGATCGAACTGCACGGCGGGCTCGAGATCATCTCCATCGTCTGACCCACCACTAGAGGAAGAGATTCATGGACATCGAACTCGGCATGCCCGGCCAGATCATGCCGCCCGTCGACGGGGCCATCAAGAACGCGCTCCGCAACGAGGCGGACGGCTTCGACGCGGTGTGGTGGCCCGATCACCTCATGGGGTGGTTCCCCGACTCGTTGTGGACCGAGGACCTCACACCGCTGGCCAAGAGCCAGCCGAACCCGCACGTCCACGTCGACCCGCTGATGATGATGGGCGTCGCCGGCTCGCAGATGACCAGGGCGAAGGTCGGGCATCGTGGTGACCGACCTGATCCGCCGCAATCCGTCGGTGCTCGCCCAGACGATGGTGACGATCGACCACCTGACCAAGGGCCGGGCGATCCTCGGGCTCGGTTCGGGGGAGAAGCTCAACATCACGCCGTACGGCATGCCGTTCGACAAGCCGGTCGCCCGGCTGTCCGAGGGCATCGACATCCTGCGGCTGCTCTGGGAGTCCGAGGGCAAGCCGGTCAACTTCGATGGCCAGTTCCACCATCTGGAGAACGCGGTTCTGGGCATGGGGCCCTACGGGGAGAAGAGCCCGCCGATCTGGACGGCCGCGCACGGGCCGAAGATGCTGGAACTCACCGGACGGAAGTCCGACGGGTGGATCCCGACGAAGATGTCGTCGGAGGAGTATGCCGCCGCTCTCGCCAAGATCAGGCAGAACTCGGTCGACGCCGGCCGTGACCGGGACTCGGTGACGCCCGGGCCTGCTCGCCTACGTGCTCGTCGGCCCGGACGAGGCCAGCGTCAAGCGGATGATGCAAGCTCCGCTGGTGCGTGCCCTGTGCGTGCTGCTCTCGGCCGACGTCTTCCGCAGCCTCGGCGTCGAGCCGCCGCTGCAGGCGGCCGGCTCGGGCTGGCACGACTTCATCCCGACCGTAGTGCCGCGCGACGAGGCCCTGCGGATCGTCGATGCGATCCCGCCGAAGGTCGTCGATTACTACGCCTTCTGCGGGACGCCGGAGCAGATCGTCGATCAGATCGCCGAGCAGTACGACGCCGGTTTACGCCACTTGATCCTGTGGAACATCACCGCTTTCGGCGACCCCGATCTGGCCGGTTTCTCCTTCCGGGCGCTGCGGGAGATCAAGGATGCGCTGCGTTCTCGGTAGGCGATCGAATTGATGTCCAAATCGTTTCCGTACGTTCGTTGACCAGCCACCAAACGATTGGTAGTTTCTCGCCACGCGGGTGGTGTGGATCACCCCGGGCTCCCTGAAGGAGAGGCCAGTGAGAAGTCGGCTACAGATAGTCGGGACGGTGGCGGCAGCAGCCGCGCTTGTCATCGGGGTTGCGGCGTGTGGCGGCAGCTCGAAGAGCAGCACTTCCAGCAGCAGTAGTGGGGGCGTCGGCGAAGACGGCGACGTTCTCGGACCCGACGTCGGGGGTGACGACCACGTCGATCAACTACGGGTTGATCTCGGACCAGACCGGGGCGACGGTGTCGACGCAGGTGCCGTTCGCGGACGGGTTCAAGTCAGCGATCAACGCGGTCAACGCCAAGGGCGGCGTCCTCGGTCGCAAGATCAACGTGGACGCCTGCGACGAGCAGTACCAGGTCGCACCGGCGGTGGCGTGTCTTGAAGGACATGATCAGCAACAACCCGGTGGTGGGTCTGACCGGGTTGAACAACTCCTCGTTCCAGGCGGCGGGTCTGCCGCTGGTGCAGGCGGCGAAGCTGCCGGTCATCGGCCCGGAGTCGACCAGCAAGGAGATCGTCTCGCCGTTCCCGGGCTACGTCTGGGCCACGGAGTGCGCCTACCCGAACCAGGCTGACGTGGCCGTCGCCTATGCGGCCAAGATTCTGGGTACGACTAACTTCACCGCGATCGGTCTGGGTGGCAACGTGGCCTCGGCCGCCGACTACCTGAACCAGATCAAGGAGCGCGTCCAAAAGATCGGCGCGACCTATCAGGAGACGGTGCAGTACACCTACGGTGCGCCGAACATGGACCAGCAGGCGCAGGAGATCGCGGCCAAGAAGCCGATGGTGATCTTCACCCACGGTGGCACCGCGCAGAACGTCACCGCGTTCAAGTCGCTGGAGAAGTTCGGCGTCACGAACACGCTGACGATCGGCATCTTCGCCCAGGAGACCGACGCCGTGGCCCAGGCCTCGACCGCGGTCGGCAAGAACTACTACGCGGTGAACTGCTTCCAGAACGGCAAGGCGTCCAACGTCGAAGGCGTGCCTGCGATGGTTGCGGCCGGCAAGGCGTCGGGCTACTCGGCCGACATCTACAACTACACCGACTTCACCAACGGCTACGTCAACGGCCTGCTCGTCATCCAGGCGATCACCAAGGCCGGCGACAAGCTCACCCGAGCCAGCCTGAACGCGGCGATGCCCACCATCACCAACTTCAGCACCGGCGGGCTCTCACCGACCATCGGGTTCAGCGCGACGAACTCGCTGGGCATCAACTCGGTGGCTCCGTTCAAGTACAACTACACGACCGGGGTGTGGGAGATCCAGGGCAGCTTCGATGACTACGCGGGCTGCAACTCCAACGAGTTCCAGAACGGCAACATCGACAAGTTCAGCGCGAGCTGCATCAAGTCCTGACGCAGTCGCGGTGGTGCGGCCGGGGTGCAAACCTCGGCCGCACCACAACTGTTTGTGCCAGCACTACCTGACGAAGGACGTGAGTCGCAGTGACCGAGTTCCTGCAGTACCTCATCACCGGACTGTCGGTCGGCAGTATCTACGCCATCGTCTCCGTCGGCTTCGTGCTGGTCTTCAAGGCCACCGAGGTCTTCAACTTCGCCCAGGGAAATCTGATGGTGATCGGCGCCTACCTGGGCTACAGCTTCATCCATGACGCCGGGTTGCCGGCGCTGGTCGGCGCGATCCTCGCGGTCCTGGCCTCGGCGCTGATCGGCATCGTCTTGCACTACGCACTGTTCAAACCGATGCTCGGCAAACCGGTGCTGTCGATCATCATGGCGACCATCGGGCTGGCCTTGATCATCGACGCCGTACTGGTCATCGCCTACGGACCGATCGGCCTCAGCTACCCGAACGTCCTGCCGGCCCACGTGTACATACTTCACGGAGTCCGCATCTCGTCGCTGGACCTGCTCATCATCGCGATCGCGGCGGTCTGCGTGATCGCCTTCGCCATCTTCTTCCGCAAGTCGCCGCTCGGCCTGCAGATGCGGGCGACCGCCGAGAACTTCGAGGCCGCGTCGCTGTCGGGCGTCAACGCCGACCGGGTGTTCGCCACCGCGCTCGCCATCGGCACCGGGCTGGCCGCGATCGGCGGCATCTTGCTCGCCACGACCAACCTGCTGTCGACCGATCTCAGCAGCATCGCCTTCCTGGCGTTCCCGGCGATCGTGATCGGCGGGCTCGAGAGCATCCCGGGTGCGGTCGTCGGCGGTCTGGCCGTCGGCGTCATCCAGGCGATGGCGGCCGGCTACATCAGCTCGGATGCCCAGACGGTGATCGTCTACCTGGTTCTGATCGTCGTGCTGATGGTCAGACCGTACGGACTGTTCGGGCAACGCACGATCGTCAGAGTCTAGGGAGGTCGGCCAATGGCAAGAACACGCTTCAACTCGACCTACCGGCAGGACGCCCGCCTCATCCAGAGCAACGCCCGCTGGTTCTGGATCATCGTGCTCGTCGTCGCGTTGCTGTACGTCCCGCACATGCTGGTCACCCGGCAGTTCTTCGGCTCGCCGCTGAGCAACAACCAGGTGCTGGGCCTGAGCCTGAGCCAGATCAACGTCGCGCTCATCTCGATCATCGCGGCGATCGCGCTGAACGTGCTGACCGGCTACACGGGTCTGATCTCGGTCGGCAACGCCGGGTTCTTCGCCCTCGGGCGCCGGAATGGGCGCGTTCTTCAACGTCCAGCACCACCAACCGTTCCTGCTGGTGCTCGCTCTATTCCGCGATCGCCGGCGCGATCGTCGGCGTCATCGTCGGCGTGCCGTCACTGCGGGTGCGCGGGCTGTACCTGCTGCTCGCCACCCTGGCGTTCCAGCAGATCGCGACGTACCTGTTCCTCAAGTACCAGAAGGCGAACTTCGGCGAGATCGGCGCGACGTACAAACCCGCCGGTCGTGATCGGCAAGTGGGATCTCACCACCGACACCCGGTGGTACTTCTTCCTCCTGGTGCTGGTCGTCCTGACGATCATCGGGGCCAAGAACCTGCTGCGGACGCGCCAGGGCCGGGCGCTGGTGGCGGTGCGTGACCAGGACATCGCCGCCGCCTCGGCGGGCATCAACGTGGCCATGGTCAAACTGCAGGTGTTCGCACTGACGTCCGCGGTCATCACCGTGGCCGGCTGCATGTACACGTGGTACCTCGGGCATCGCCGAGTCCGACATCTTCTCGATCGCGTTCGCCATCACGTTCGTGGCGATGATCATCATCGGTGGCCTGGGCTCGGTCAACGGCGCCGTGCTCGGTGCGCTGCTCTACTCGCTGCTCCCGCAGGTCATCAAGACGGTGTCGAGCAACGTCGGGCCGACGCGCCGATCATCGGCCACCTGCTGAACAAGCAGGCGGCGCAGGTCAACGACATCATTCTCGGCGTGATCATCATCCTGGTCGTCATCTTCAAACCCGGCGGTCTCAACGGCATCTGGGTGTCCCTGAAACAATTCTTCCTCAGGTGGCCGTACACGTCATGACAACTACCGAGACCAGTCCCGCCCGGCGTCCGCGCGGCAAGCATGCCACCGAAGACATCCTCACCCTGCGCAACGTCGAGGTCGTCTACAACGAGATCTCGCTGGCCGTGCGCGGCGTTTCGCTGTCGGTGCCGCAGAACTCCGTCGTCGCCCTGCTCGGGGCCAACGGCGCCGGCAAGACCACGACGATCCGAGCGATCACCGGCCTGCTCGGCATCCACGACGGCCGGGTCCGCGAAGGTGAGATCACCTTCCAGGGCGAGAGCATCAAGAAGGAGTCGCCCGCACGGGCTGGTGGCCAAGGGCATCGCCCAGGTGCCCGAGGGCCGGCGCGTGTTCGGCCACCTCACCGTCGAGGAGAACCTGCGGGTCGGCGCGTCGGCGCTCAAGCGGCACAACATGAAGGAATCGCTCGACCTGATCTACGAGCTGTTCCCCCGGCTGGCCGAGCGGCGCAAGTCCGAAGCCGGCTGGATGTCCGGCGGCGAGCAGCAGATGGTCGCCGTCGGTCGCGCCCTGATGGCCCGGCCCAAGCTGCTGATGCTGGACGAGCTGTCGCTCGGGCTGGCCCCGCAGGTGATCGAGACGATCTTCGCCCGGCTCCAGTCGGTGCGCAACGAGCTGAACACTGCGATGCTGATGGTGGAGCAGAACGCCAAGCTCGCCCTCGAGTTCTGCGACTACGGCTACATCATGGAGAACGGTCGGGTCGTGCTCGACGGCCCGGCGTCCTCGCTCCTCGGGAACTCCGAGGTTCAGGAGTTCTACCTGGGTGGTGGCGAGACCACGAGGAACTACGCCGCGACCAAGCACTACAAGCGGAAGAAGCGGTGGATGCAATGACATCGGTCGACCCAGCATCAGCATCAACGCCGAAGGCTCCGGTCCTCGAGGTTCAGGACGTGAGCGTCAGTTTCGGCGGCGTCCACGCGCTGAGCGGTGTTTCGCTGTCGGTCTACGAGGGCGACCTGCTGGCGATCATCGGCCCGAACGGGGCCGGTAAGACGAGCCTGTTCAACTGCATGAGCGCGGTCTACCGCCCGACCAGTGGCAAGGTCATCTTCGACGGCCGGGTCGAGGTCAACACCACGCCCCAGCACAAGATCGCCCGGCTCGGCATCTCGCGGACGTTCCAGAACCTGGCGCTGTTCGGTGGGCTGAGCGTCCTGGACAACCTGCTGGTGGGCCGCTACATCCACGGCAAGACGGGCTTCCTCGGGGGCTTGATCTACGCCTTCCGCACGTCGAAGGAAGAGGTCGCCCAGCGCGAGCGCGTCGAGGAGGTCATCGACCTACTCGAGATCGCCGAGTACCGCCACCTGCTCGCGCGCGACCTGCCCTACGGCGTGCAGAAGCGCGTCGAACTCGGGCGGGCGCTGTGCCAGGATCCCAAGCTGCTGCTGCTCGACGAGCCGATGGCCGGCATGCAGGCCGAGGAGAAAGAGGACATGTCGCGGTTCATCCTCGACGTCCGCGAGGAGCTCGGCACCACGATCATCCTGGTCGAGCACGACATGGGCGTCGTCATGGACATCGCGACGCGCATCGCCGTTCTCGACTTCGGCAAGAAGATCGCCGACGGATCGCCGCGCGAGATCGCGTCCGAACCCGGCCGTGATCAAGGCCTACCTGGGCTCGGCCGAGGACGCCGCGATTCCGCTCGACACGCCGCTCGACGAGCTGCCCGACGGCATGGACCTGCTCATCCGCGACGGCGAGACCACCGAAGAGCTGCTCACGGAAGGCGGGTCAACGCGGTGACGACAGCAACGCAGACCGACGTCCCGGCCGCGCCGCCGCGATCCGAGTTGCCCGGTCACGGCACCCTTCCCGGCCTGGTCTATCAGCAGGCCCAGCAACGTCCGAAGGTCGTCGCCCTGCGCAAGAAGGACCACGGCATCTGGAAGCCGACCACCTGGCTCGGCTATTTCGAGTCGATGCGGGCGGTCGGACTCGCCCTGCATGCGCTGGGGCTCACGGGCGGCGACGCCGTCGGCATCGTGGCCGAGAACGAACCGGCCTGGCTCTACGCCGACCTCGGCGCCCAGTCGGTCGGCGCGCTCTCGGTCGCGGCCTACCCGACGCAGGTGGCCGACGAAGTTCTGTTCATCATGTCCCACTCCAAATGCCGGGTGATCTTCTGCGGCGACCAGGAGCAGGTCGACAAGATCCGCGACCATCGCGACGCGTTGCCGGACCTCGAGAAGATCGTCGTCTTCAACATGAACGGCGTGTCCGAGTACCACGACCCGATGATCATTCCGTTCGCCGAGTTCATTCAGTCGGGCGTCGCGCGCAACGAGGCCGAGCCGAAGCTGTTCCTCGACCTGATGGCCAAGATCAACGCCGAGACGGTCGCGCTCGTCGGCTACACATCCGGCACGACCGGCCGGCCCAAGGGCGCGATGCTGCGCCACCGCGACCAGGTGGCGATGGCCGAGGCGCTGGCCGCCTGGACCAGCATGCGGCCCAAGGATCGCGACCTGTGCCACTTCCCGCTCTGTCACCCGGCGGTGCGGGTCATGGACGCCTACACCTCAATCGTCGCCGGCAACTCGGTCAACTTCCCGGAGGGACCCGAGACCGTCAGCAACGACATCGTCGAGCTGGCGCCGACGTTCATCCTCGGAACGCCGCGCGTCTTCGAGGTCATGAAGGCCGACGTCGAGATCAGGATCACGCGCGCCGCGTGGATCAAGCGCAAGGCGTACGCCGCGGCCCGGTCGGTGATGGTGCACGTCCTCGACCGCAAGCTGGCCGGCAAGTCCCGCGTGTACGACCCGGTGCTGCGCTGGATCGCGCACATCCTGGTCGGCAAGTGGGTGCTGCAGCGGCTGGGTCTGGGTGCCGTCCGCTATGCCGCCTGCGGAGGCGCGTCCGTCTCGCCCGAGCTGCTGAAGTTCTTCTGGTCCTTCGGCGTGCCGCTCTACGAGACGTACGGCCAGTCGGAGACCAGCGGCGTGGCGTTCGCCCAGAAGGAACTGGCCGATCTCGGCACCGCCGGCTGGATCATGCCGTGCATCGAGTCCCGGCTGGCCGACGACGGCGAGCTGCTGTTGCGGGGCGACGGCATTTTCATCGGCTACTTCAACGACCCCACGCAGACGGCGCTCGCGCTGGAGGCCGACGGTTGGTACCACACCGGTGACGTCGGCTATTTCGACGACAAGGGACGCCTGGTGATCACCGACCGGCAGAAGCACGTGATCAGCAACGCCGGCGCGTCCGGTCTGTCACCGTCCGAGATCGAGAACCACCTGCGGATGAGCACCTACATCAGCGACGCGATGGTGATCGGCGAGAACCGCCCCTATCTGGCCGCGCTCGTCCAGATCGAGTACGAGAGCGTGGCCGAATGGGCCCAGAAGCAGAACCTGCCGTTCACCACGTTCCGGTCGCTGGCCGAGAACCCGGACGTGATCACGTTGCTCGATGCCGAGATCGTCAAGGCGAACGAGGACCTGCCACCCGAGAAGCGCGTGACGGCGCACCGGCTGCTGCTGCGTGAGCTCGACGCCGATCAGGGCGAGCTGACCCCGACGCGCAAGATCAAGCGCGACGTCGTCGCCGAGCGGTTCGCCGAGCTCATCGACGAGATGTACCACCCGTAACGAATGGGCAAGCTGGGGGACGCCTGGGGGAGCGGCGATCCGACAGCGCGACGGTCGAACGGGCCGGGATCGACCCCACCTCCGCGCGGCTACGCGAGTTCCAGTAGGCCGGCGCCCACCGATTCAGTTCCCACTCGACAGGAGCCACCGTGAACGAAGAAGAGAACGATCGGGCGTTCGGACCCGACGACGACTATCCGCACCCCGTCCCGCCGCAGGCCTTCATGATGTGGAAGGAGAACTGGGTCTTCCCGTCGGTCGACCCCGCCAACAAGGTCGCCTGCCTGTTCCACTTCTCGCTGCGCCCCGGCCTGGGCGAGGGCATCTTCACCGCCAAGTTCGCCGTCGACGGGTGGGAGCACCGCTACGTCGGCCGCAGCCCGGTGCCGCGGGATCTGAGCACGTTCCGTCCGGTGCAGAACGAGCGCCTGACCTTCACCGTCGTGAAGCCGGCCGAGGAGTTCCACATCGTCTACACCAGCGACGAGCTCGATGCCGACATCACCTACACGGCGCGCTTTCCCGCATGGGACTTCAAGAAGCCGGTCAACCCGGGAACGTCCGATCTCGGTGGTGTCGGGCAGCACGTCTTCCCGTTCCACCACATGGAGCAGAGCCTCCAGCACGACGGCGTCATCAAGATCAAGTCGGGTCCGCTGGACGGCAAGACGATCAACATCTCGGGCTACGCGAATCGCGACCACTCCTGGGGCTGGCGCGAGGACCTGACCTTCCACCACCACCACTGGCTGTGCGCCTCCTTCGACGACCGGTTCATCGAGGGCTCGGTCATGGAGGAGGAGCACTACCCGCACGGCGAGAAGGTCGGCGGCTGGACGTCGACCGCGGCCGGCAACAGCGCGACGGTCGTGCATGGACACCTCGGACGCGTACTGGCTCGGCGACGACGAGCCGCTGCCGGTACTGGACCGCGACGTGCGCTACCGCGTCACCAGCGAGAACGGCCAGACCGCGACCGTGATCGCGCACATCGCCTCGTCGGAGTACGGCCGCCTCTACCTGGACGCCCGGTCGAAGGACCGCAAGACGGTCTACCAGGACGTCCAGATGTTCTGTGACTTCACCATCGAGGAGACCGGCCAGAAGGGCTACGGCGTGCTCGAGATCGGCAAGCAGCTGGTCGGTGAGGGGATCGTCGAGCGCGCGATGCGGTCGGCCTCTCGCGCGTGACCGTGCCGGTCGAGGCCGCGCTGGGCGGCTGGTTCAGCTGCGAAGCTCGACGTCGATGCCGTTGAGCTGAGCCAGCTGCGCCGGCACACCGAGGGCTTCTCGTGGCAGACCTACACGATGCTCGCGAGCTGGACCGGACTCCTCCGGTGCGGCGCGCGAGCAGGGCTTCGCGGTTCGGGTCGAGCCGACCGACGGACTGCTCGCGCCGTACGACATCGAGGGGCAGTTCCGGCTGCACGAGGCCGTACTGCAGCAGCCGGCGATTCCGATGCCCAAGCTGTTCTGGCTCGAGAAGGACCCGTCGATCATCGGCATGCCGTTCTACGTGATGGAGCGGGTCACCGGGAAGGTGCCGGTGCAGTGGGAGCCCAACGACCCCGAGATGTTCCCGACGCCGGAGGCACGGCACCGCATCGGGATCGACTTCGTCGACGCGCTGGCCGCGATCCACGCGGTCGACCTCAGCGGTGAGTGGGTGCAGCACTTCGGCGCGGTCCCGAGCCGGAGGCCAACGCGCGGGCCCAGGTCGACTACTGGGCCGCAGTACTTCGACAACTCGGCTCATCGAGCCGATCCCGACCATCGACTACGCGGTGTCGTGGCTGCGCCGCAACCTGGCCTACTCGCCGCGAGATCACGCTGACCCACGGCGATTATCGGATCGGCAACTTCATGATCCGGCGACGGCCGGATCGATGTCGATCTTCGACTGGGAGCTGGCGCACGTCGGCGACCCGGTCGAGGACATCGCCTACAGCGGCTCGCCGCTGTTCCGCGGCCGCAATCCGATGCTGTCGGCCCTGCTCGATCGAGACGAGTACTTCGCCTACTACGAGTCCGATGACCGGCCTGCGCGTCGATCCGGACGTCTTCCACTTCTGGACGGTGCTCGGCATGGTCAAGCAGGCCGCCTCGCACGTGCGGGGCAGCCGGGCCTTCGAGGACGGGCGCGGCGACGACCTGCGACTGGCCGCGATGGGGCACCAGGTGCAGTTCGTGATCCGGCACCTGGCCAACGAACTCGGCCTGAAGCAGGCGGCCTGATGCAGAACTCGCTGGATCGGATGTTCGAAGGGCATCGAGCACACGCTGCGCAATGTCGTGGCGCCGACGATCACCGACTCCTACATGCTGTCCCAGGTCAACTCGGTGGCCGAGATCATCGGCAATCTGGCGTCGCGGGTCGAGTGGCGCTCAGCCCAGTTGCTCGAGATCAGTCGATCGGGTGCGGCCAGTGCTGGACGGCGGCGTCCGGCGAACTGCCGCTCACCGCGGCGGCTCTGGCCGGTCCGGCCGACGGCCGCCGACTGGGCGAACGCCGACCTGCTGCGGGCTCGCGACGAACACCTGCGCGGCACTGCGCGAGGTTCAGCGGTCGCTGGAGACGGCACCTGACGCCGATGTCGAGGCCGCGATCCGCGAGTTCCTGACCTGGCACGTCGAGTTCGAGTCGTCGCTGCTGCGCACCGCGTCGAGCCGCAACGAAGAAGTAGGGGAATCACCAATGAAACTAGGCATGATCCTGCCGATCCAGTCGCTGTCGGTCGATCTCTCGCCAGCTCTGGGAGGAGCTGCGCGAAGAGGTCGCCGTCGCCGAGGAGGCCGGCTTCGACGCCGTCTTCCTGCCCGAGTTCCATCAGGCCCACGGAGGAGCGTTCGTCTCGCCTCTGCTGCTCGGTGCCGGCCTGCTGCAGGGCACCACCAAGATCAAGTTCGGGTCGGCCGTCCTGGCCACCCCCCTGCACCACCCGGTGCGGCTGGCCGAGGACACGATCATGCTCGACTGGATCAGCCGCGGCCGGGTCATCCTCGGACTCGGCATCGGCCACCAGGTGCCGGACTTCGAGGCCTACGGCGTCGACCGCACCGCCCGGGTCGAGATCACCGAAGAGGTCGATCGCGATCCTCGACAAGTGCTTCAGCGGCGAGCCGTTCACGTTCACCGGCGAGCACTTCAACGTCTCGGCCGAGATCACGCCGCGCTCGTTCACGACGCCGCGTCCGCCGATCTGGATGGGCTCACACTCCGACGCCGGCCTGCGCCGCGCCGGACGTCTGGCCGACCGCTGGATCTGCGATCCCGAGCGCAGCGTCGAGGTCGTCGCCCAACTGGCCGCGACGCTACCGCGCGGCGGCCGAGGAGGTCGGCCGTACGCCCAAGGTCGCGCTGTTCCGCGAAGGCTGGGTGGGCGAGTCGCGCGCCGAGTGCGAGCGCATCTGGGCGCCCAACGCGCTCGCGATCCACCGCCTGTATTACAACGTCGGCGTCTACAACAAGAAGTTCGAGCCGTGGGTCGACGAGGTCAAGGCGCGGGCCGACTTCACGCTCGACCGGCTGGCGCCCGGCCGGTTCCTGTACGGCGTCGCCCGACGAGGTGGTCACCACGCTGCAGGAGTGGGGCGAGATCACCGGGCGCCGACTACGTCGCCCTGCGGATGCGCCACCCCGGCGGCCCGTCGCACGACGAGACCCTCGAAGCCATTCGCCGCTTCGGCGCCGAAGTCATTCCGAAGATCAGCTGAGACCGAGGAGATCGAGTTGGTAACCGAGGACGAACTCAACGCGCTGGTCGGGCAGACGTTCCCTGGTGGCACGTTCACCCCGGAGCCGTATTTCAACTGGTTGACGATCGACGCCGTCCTGGCGCCGGAGCTGATCAAGTCGGGCGCGGCGCACCCGTTGATCGTCTACATGGCCACCCAGGCCGGCATGGGCCTGAGCCTGCAGGAGCTGTTCGACATGTTCCTCGGCAAGTCCGAGGACGGCCCGATGCTGGGCGAGTGGGGCATGGAGGTGCACTCACCGGTGCAGGTCGGCACGAAGTACACGGTTACCGGCGGCATCGTCGGTGTCCAGCGCAAGACCGGCAAGAAGACCGGTGTCTTCGACATCATCCAGTTCGAGTTGCAGCTGCGGGAGGCGTCCGCCCCGGACGATCTCGTCGGCCGTTACCCGCAGCTCCTTCATTTTCCCCCGGAGGGGCTGATGGACGTCCAGGTCGGAACCGAGCTGCCCACGCGCGTCGTGGAGAAGGTCGACATCGCCGAGATGAAGACGATGGCGGCGTTGTTGCAGGACCCCAACCCGATCCACTGGGACCCCGAGTCGACCAAGGCCATCGGCATGGGCGACCGCACGGTCAACCAGGGGCCGATCAACATGGCCTACATCATGAACATGCTGGTGTCGTGGGTCGGCGACGATCCGACCCGGCTGCGGGCGATCAATCTGCGGTTCATGGCCAACGTGTTCAACGGCGATCGCGTCGAGGCCGGCGGCACCGTCACCGGCGTGCGCGAGGTCGACGGCCAGCGACTGGCCGACTGTGACGTGTGGCTCGACGTCACCGGCGGGACGCGGGCGCTGGCCGGTACCGCGACGGTCGTGCTGCCCTGACCGTTCTCGGTCAGGGAATCAGAACGATCTTGCCGCGCGTATGCCGCTCGGCCAGTTCGACGTAGGCGTCGCGTACCTGCTCGAGCGGGAATCTCGCGGCGATCGGGATCTCGATCTGTCCCGACGCGACGAGCTCGGCCATCGCGGCCAGGATCTCGGGCGTGGAGGCCGTGCTGCTGCCTTCCGACTTCGCGCCGACCTCTTGGGCCTTCTCGTAGGCGATGATCGTGTCGATCCGGTCGGGTGCGATTCCGAGGTCGACGGCCAGCTGGACGTAGTCCGGGCCGAAGAGGTCGATGAACGCGTCGATGCCGTTCGGGACCGCGGCCCGCAGGCGATCGGCCAGCCCGTCGCCGTAGGTGATCGGCGTGGCGCCATGGGCTCGCAACCAGTCGTGGTTGGCCTCGGAGGCGATCGCGATCACCTTGGCGCCATGAGTGCGAAGCAGTTGGACGACGACGGTGCCGACACCGCCGGCCGCGGCCGACACCGCGACGGTGTCCTCCGGTCCGGCCCGGACCGCGCGCACCGCCGCGTAGGCCGTGACCCCGACTACGTACAGGCTGCCGGCGACTTCCCAGCTCATGGCCGGCGGCTTCGGGATCAACTGACCGACCGGCACCGAGACGTAGTCGGCGTGACTGGAGCGGCGTTCGGACCAGCCGAGTACCTCGTCACCGACCGCGAAACCATCGACGCCGTCGCCGACCGCGCTGACGACGCCGGCCAGATCGCTGCCCTCACCGGAGGGGAAGGTGGCGGGAAACCTCGATTCGAGGGCGCCCGAACGGATCGAGATCTCGCCCGGATTGATGCCCGCGGCGCGCACCTCGACGATTACTTCGCCGGGGGCGGGTTCGGGTTTCTCGACATCCGCGAGGTAGAGGACGTCGGTGTCGCCGTAGTGATCGAATCGGACTGCGCGAGGCATGGGGTCTCCTTCTGGGCTCGACCCCCACGTTACTGACGTGTCCGGGTGGTCGGGTGGCGAGTGACGGGCGGGTAGACGTTGGCTTTGCGTTGCCCGTCAGCTGCTGGCTTCGACTGGGGCTATGCGTTGCCAGCCACGATCAACTGCGGCATCGACGGCGGAGTTGGCTGGTTTGTCGGGCGCGGCGCTCACGATCGCCACCGACGCCCACGTCATCCCGATCATCTTCCGCGGCGCCCACGAAATCGCCGCCTACGGCCACACCCACCGCATCGCCAGCCCCAACCAACGACTCGCCCTCATCGCCCGCGACCAAGGCTGCTCATTCCCCGGCTGCACCATCCCCCCGGCCTGGTGCCAAACCCACCACATCACCGGCTTCCACCTCAACCAACAAACCCGAGTCGACGATTTGACCCTGCTCTGCGGACACCACCACCGCATCTTCGAGAAACTCGGCTGGACCTGCCACCTGATCACAGGCATCCCCCACTGGACATCACCACCCTGGATCGACCCCAACCAGATCCCCCGACGCAACACCGCCCACGTGTGAGGCGAGTTCGTCAGCGCCGGCCGGCGAGCAGATCGGGTAGCAGTTGACGGAACAGGCCCGGCGACCAAGTGTCCTGATCTTCGCCCCACGCCTCGCTGCCGTCGGCAAGCGTCCAGCGCACCTGCGAGACGAAGACGAAGTACGGGCTGGTGTGCATGGCCATCCGGCTGACGACCTCGCCGGTGGCTTCGACGTCCGGCCGTCGGTGTCGGTGGCCTCGACGTGGATCCGGACCGGCCGCCCGTCCTCGTCGCGGTCGGTGCGCCGGCGGCCGGCGGCGAGTTCGCGGTAGACGCCGTCGCGCAGGATGAACCCGCCGAGCAGCGAGATCTGCGCTGGTCGGCGCCCGATGCGCGCGTCGCGCAATGGAACGCGTTGCGGTCGTCGACCGCGCCGTAGCTGTACGACAGCCAGGTGCCGTCGCGGCGTTCGCGGCGTGGTGACCAGGTGCGGTCGCGCATCTCGATGCAGTCGATCGCGATGCCGCTCGCCGTGCAGGACGATCTCGCCCCGCACCCGACCGAGCTGATCGAGGTGGCCGGTGCCGCCGCGCGATGCCGAGCTCGTGGGCCGGATGGATGGCCCGGAAGTTCAGCGCGAGCGAGATCGCGTCCCCGTCGGCATAGCGCAGCTCGTACTCGGTCAGTGGCTCGACGACTCGGTAGGCCAGGCCGCTGGGCAACTCGAAGTTGCTGAGCCGGAAGTCGTCGGGAATCGGTTGGTGCCAGTAGAGCCGGTAGTACGGCTGGCGCCAGAGCTCGCCGGTGCCCTCGCCCCAGACGTAGGCCGCGAACGACATCATCCGCAGGTTGGTGCGAAACAGCGGGTAGAGCCAGATGCCCAGCTTGCGTTCGGGGATCTGGGCGGAGAACCAGCACGTCTCGGCCCAGGTCGGGTCGAGCGCGCGCGGCGGGTGAAGTTCGTCGTCGCGCGGTGACAGGGTCATCCCTGCATGGCCTTTCGGACCGGTTCGAGGTCGTACCAGGTCGACAGCTGGGCGATCTGCCCGTCGCGGAACCGGAAGATGTCGACGCAGTCGAAGCTGATCTGTCGCCCGTCGTGCGTCGTCCCGGTGAAGTGGATCTCGCAGGCGGCCGAGTCGCCTTCGAAGATGAAGCCGTGCGCGGTGTCCTGATGCGTGGCCCAGGCCGAGAAGGCCTTCGGGTAGAACGCGACGACGTCCTCGCGGCCTCGGCGGGGACGGGCGCCGGGCGTCCGGTAGGTCGCATCCTCGGTGAACAGCGTCGAGCATGCGTTCCCACTGCTCGGTGTTGGCGCACTCGAAGTAGTCGTGCACCAGCTGTCGTCGTCCACGTCAGCTCCTCGCGCGTTCGCGGTCGTAGGCGGTCGCCGGATCGAAGTCGCGCCGCAGGCTCGGACGGTCGAGCTTGCCGTTGCCCAGGCGGGGCAGCGGCTGGTCCATCGTCACGACGTAGCGCGGCAGCTTCCAGCGCACGAGCGAGGTCGGCGGCTTGATCGAGCAGGGCCGAGGCGTCGACTCGCCGCGGACGGAGACGACGAGGGCGACCTCCTCGGCCCGGATCGGGTCGGGCACGCCGAACACCAGGCACTCGGCGACCTCGGGCAGCGCGGCGAAGACGTTCTCGACCTCCTCGGCGCTGATGTTCTCGCCCGAGCGCTTGATCATGTTCTTGATGCGGCCCTGGTAGTAGAGCGAGCCGTCCTCGTCGAGCTGGCCGAGGTCGCCCGAGAGCACCCAGCCGTCGGCCAGGCTCTTGGCCGTCTCGACCGGGTCCTTCAGGTACCCGAGCATGTTGTGCGGGTGGTGCAGGCAGATCTCGCCGCTCGGCCCGGGCGGCAGCGCGGCGCCGAACTCGTCGCGGATCTCGACCTCGACGCCCACCATCGGCGCGCCGACGAAGCCTTCGCGGTCGCTGCGCTGACACCCGGCTCGCTGCCGGTGCACATCGCGCCGGTCTCGGTCATGCCCCACACGAGCGCGAACTCGGCGCCGAACCGTTGACGGAACCGCTCGTTCCACGCGTGGGTGATCACCAGCCGCAGCTGGTTGTCGCCGGCGGCCGGTGCGCCGTCCTGCGTCTCGAGCAGCAGGTTGAGGTGGGTCGGGAACAGGATGCAGGCGTTGGCGCCGGCCTCGTCGAGCTGATCCCAGAACTGCGACGGGCTGAAGCGGTCGGCGAGTGTGATCTGCGCGCCGGCCATGATCGTCATCGCCGGAGCGGTGACGATGCCCAGCGCGTGCGACATCGTCAGCGGCAGGAAGTAGTTGTCGTCGGGGCCGAAGCCGAACCGGTCGTCGAACGCCTCGCCGGCCGAGGCGAACGAGCCGGCCGGCAGCACGACGCCCTTCGGTCGGCCGGTGCTGCCCGAGGTGTAGAGGATCAGGGCCGGGCGAGCGGTCGTCGTGGCCGGGCAGCTCGGTCCAGGGCAGCGGCTCGGCGTCGCCCAGCGACGTCACGTCGTCGATCACCGTGCGTGACCGCGGGCAGCTCGTCGAGCCGGGGAAGCACCGTCGTGGCGACCGAGTCGTCGGCGATCGAGGATCGTGCTCTCGCAGTGCTGATCTGATAGGCCAGCTCGGCGAAGGTGAGGCCGCCCTGCAACGGCACCTCGACCGCGCCGAGCTGCAGCAGCGCGATCATGATGATCATCGTCTCGGGCCGGTTCGAGAGCCCGACCATCACCCGCGTTCCCGGCCCGACGCCGAGCGCGGCGAGCGCCGCGGCGTAGCGCGCGGCCAGCGCAGTCGATCTCGCCGTACGTCCAGGTCCGGCCCTCGAAGTGCAGGAACGGCCGGTCGGCCGAGAGCTCGACCCGGCGTCGCCAGGCCTGCCGGCCGGTGGTGACGCCGGCCATGTCGGGTGCGCGCATCGGGCCTAGGCGAAGAACGCGGCGGACGGGTCGGCCTCGCGGCGCGCCACCGGTCGCGAAGGCGTCCAGGCGGGGCCAGGAGTCACCGGCCAGCGCGTTGCGGGCGATGTCGATCACGACCTGCCGCTTGGCGATGCGCCATTCGCCGTCGCGCTGCTCGAACACGGTCGAGGTAGCGGCCGGTGACCAGGTCGTGCTCGCCGCCGGCCTCGGCCAGTCTGCGCGTTGAACGCGATGAAGTAGCTCTCGACGAGGGCGACGTCGCCGTCGACCTCGGCGAAGACGTTGGTGATGTGGTGCTGCCCGACGCGTGGCGTGCGGTCGAAGCGCTCGCTGATGTAGTGCGGCGAAGTCGGCCGGACCGCCCTTGAAGTTGCCGTGGTCGTCGTAGGCGTCGGGCCAGTAGGCGCTCTCGAGCAGCGGGTTGTCGCCGCGGTCGACGCCGCGGGCATAGCGGGCCAGCGTCTTGCGGATCGCCAGCTGGGCGGTGATCTCGCTGCAGGTCGATCGATTCGACGGTGGTCATGGCTCTTCTCCTCAGGTTAGGCGGACAGCGCTTGGCGGTTGGGCTTCGATGCGGCGTGACGAAGGCGGTCGACGGCCTCGACGAACATCTGCGGGCGTTCGAGTTGCAGCTGGTGGCCCGAACCGGGAGCGACGAACAGCTGGCTGCGGGCGATCGTGCGGTGCAGGTGGAGCGCCTCGTCGAGCGAGGCGACCCGGTCGCGGTCGCCGTGGCAGATCAGCGTCGGGCAGGTGATGCGCCGCAGTTGCTCGTCGGTGAACGCGACGTTGTCGGCCCAGTCGTGGGCCAGCGCGATGCGCAGGCGGCGCCAGTAGTCGGGTCCGTCGCCGACCTCGTGGTGCAGGTCGGTCAGGTCGGCCGGCCACGGCCCGCTGAGGATCTGCGGCGACCCGGCTGGCGTCGCCGCCGGCGACCGAAGCGCCGATCGTCACCAGGCCGAGCGCCAGATCGGGTCGGGTCGACACCAGCTTGAGCAGCGTGTTGGCGCCGACGCTGAACCCGACGAGGACCGCGCGCGGCACGCCCATGGCCCGCATCACGTGCACCAGGTCGAGGCCGAAGCGGTCGATGCCCGAGCTCGGTCGTCGGGGTCGGAGGAGCGGCCGTGGCCGCGCATGTCCATCGTGATGACGCGGAAGCGATCGCGCAGCGGGCCGATCACCGACGGCCCAGTCGTGCTCGGCCGTCCCGGTGCCGCCGTGGACCATGACCAGGGGAGTGCCGCTGCCGCCGTCCTCGACCCAGATGCGGGCGCCCGGGCACGCGGACGTACGACACTCGCTGGCCTCCGAACCGTGCCGATGTTCTACCGAACGCTTGGTGGAATCACTATAGTGCGATCAACTCTTGGAGTAAATCCCTCAGACGAAACGAGATTCGTGGTGGCCAAGTTCGACGTCGTCGTCATCGGTGCCGGCGCAGCAGGACTGAGCGCGGGCGCGCTGCTGGCCAAGGAGGGCAAGAAGGTTCTCGTCGTCGATCGCGACCAGGACCTCGGCGGCCGGGCGATGCAGGTGCCCGACGAGGGTTTCCGCATCAACATCGGCGGCCACCTCATCGAGGATCCGGGCTCGGGCCTGACCAAGGTCTTCGAGCACGTGGGCAAGGAACTCGTGCACGGCGAGGTCTCGCGCGAGATGCCGATCTGGAACCACGAGACCAACTCGTGGGGCTCGATCCGCGACCGCTACGCCGGTGACCGCAGCGAGCTCAACAAGGTGATCAAGGCGCTCGTCGACACCCCGTACGAGGAGCTCGACAAGTGGGACGACCGCAACCTGCGCGAGTGGATCACCCAGTACACGACCGACGAGGGCGTGATCGACCTCTTCGAGTTCATCTCGGTGCTCGAGTGCCTGACCGACGAGTGGTGGGACCACTCGGCCAGCGACAACCTCTACGTCCGCAAGATGCACTTCGAGGAGAAGCGCACCGCGGCCTACTCGTGCTGGCCCGAGGGCGGCTGGGACAAGATGTGGGCCGACCTGCGCGACGCGATCGTCGAGAACGGCGGCGAGGTGCGCATGGGCACCTCCATCGACGAGGTGGTGATCGAGAACCGCGTCGTCAAGGGTGTGCTGATCCCGCGCCAGCCGCGAGTCATCCCCAACGAGATCTTCGAGAGCGAGTTCGTCGAGGCCGACTGCGTGATCTCGACGCTGCCGGTGTGGAGCGTCCTGAACGTGATCGACGAGAACGTGCTGCCCGACTGGTACGCCGGGCAGATCAAGTACCTGGCGCAGGACAAGTACCGGGTCGCCTGGGTCGGCCTCTACCTCGCCACCGAAGAGCCGGTCACGATGATCAACCCGAAGGAGCTCGCGACCTGGCTGCACGACCCGGGCGCGGGACTGCCCGGGTTCATGTTCGACCAGACCGCGATGGACCCCGAGTCCTCGCCCGGCGGAACGCACCTGTCGGTCATGGGCGGCGTCATCCCGGGCTCGAAGGGGCGCGACAAGCGCTATCTGAAGGAGACGTTCGAGAAGTTCGAGGCCGGCGTCAAGCAGATGTGGCCCGGCTTCGAGAACGCGGTCTGGCGGCGTCGGCACCTCGTCTTCGACCCCGCGTTCGGCGTGATCCAGAAGCCGGGCCTGGTCGGCATCTACCGCCCGCACTGGCGCGCGCCGAACGTCGAGGGCCTGTGGTTCGCCAGCGAGACGTTCCGCAGCCGCGGCGTGGGCACCGACCGCGCCGCCCGGGCCGCGCTGACCGTGGTCGAGGACTACCTCGGCCGCCGGCTGTCGACCTTCGGCGACGGCTGGCGCTACTAGCTACGGTCCGCGGTCGATTTCCCCGGACCCATGGGCGAGATCGACCGCCGACGTCAGCGAGTGAAGCCGGGGCCGGCCTGGACGTCGCGCCCGTAGAGCCGCGTCACGGCCTCGAGCGACGCCGCCCGCAGGAGCAGATCGGCGAGCAGCGTGTGACGGACGTCGGCCCGATGGTCGGCGAACGCCGGGTCGGACTCGACCCGCACGGCGGCGGCTTCGAGGTCGTCCGCGCCGCGCGGGCTCTCCGGCGCGACGACGCCGGCCGCTTCGAGCCGGTCGAACAGGGCGTCGAGCCGCTCCTGGAGCAGGGCGCGCCGGTCCGGTTCCTCGCGCCCGCGCTGGGCGGTCGCCCGCAGCAGCCCGACCGCGGTCTTGAGGCCGCGTTGCAGATGCGCCGACTCGGTCGCCGGCAGCACGTCGTCGGTGATGAAGCGGGCGATGCCCTCCAGCGTCTCGGTCGGATCCGGTCGCAGGCGCAGCTCGTCCGGTCCCGAGTCGATCGGCGAGGAGTCTCGTCCTCGACCGCGGGCCAGCCGCGCGTAGTCGGCGGCCCGGCGCAGGTTGGCCGTCGGCAGGGTCAGCCCGAGCCCGGCCAGGTTGAGGGCGTTGGTCTCGGCCCGGACGAACGAGTCGATGCCGGCCAGTTGCATGATCGTGCGGCTGACGCAGCCCAGCACCGCGAAGTAGGCGACGAGGTCGCGGTCGACGGCGCGTCCGCTCACCTCTTCGTAGCCGGCGATCACCTCGTCCTGCGGGTAACGCCCGAGGCAGGCCCAGACGGCCGCGCCCAGATCTTCCATCGGATGGCCGGTGTGGCTGAGCTCCCAGTCGAGCAACGCCGAGACCTGACCGTCCTCGACGAGGATGTTGTGCGGGCCGGCGTCCCCCCACAGCAGCAGCGGCTCGCGTGTCGGCTGGCGGCAGGTTCGCCTCGAGCCAGGCGAGCAGAGCGCCGATGATCGGCACGGCAGTGACTCGACGATCAAGGTAACGGTCTCGCCAACGGTTGATCTCGGCGAGCGTGGTCGCGCGGACATCGTGCTCGTCGGTCGCTGTGATCGCCGCCGCGTGCAGTTGGGCGACCCGCCGGCCGAGGTCGTGCGCGATCGCGGCCGCCTCGTCCGCCGACTTGGGCGACGGGGGACGACCCGGCAGCCGGTCCATGACGAAGAACGGACGACCGAGCGACGACGGCTCGCCCTCGAACCAGTGGGCTCGCGGCGTGGGCAGTCCGTGTCCCTCGACGGCCCGCAGGGTCGCGAACTCGTGCTCGCGATCGGTGTCGTCGAGCACGCCGGCGACGGCGCTGCGCCGCAGCACGAACGACCGGGCCGAGCCGTCGGCCGTGGTCGCGTCCACCAGCCAGGTCTCCTGCCCGTTGCCGACCGCGGCCCGAACGACCTTCTGGCAGTGCAGGGCCGGATCGAGGTGCTCGGCCAGCAGCTTGGTGACGATCTCGGCGTCGATCTGCTCGGTCACGCCGTGATCGCCTCCAGGCGCGCCCGCGCCTCGACCCGGGTGGCCGGAACCTCCATGCCACGTACGCCGTGCGGGTCGATGACGCGGTTGAGCAACTCGATCGCCTCGGCCGGGGGCGGATCCTCGTCGAGGACGTCGTCGGGACCTCCAGCGGGAACGAGGTGCGGGCGATCACGTCGTCGAGCGAGGCGCCCGGCGCGAGCGACGCCACGCTCGACCGTCGCGCTGGTCGGGTGGAAGCGCAGCACCGCGAGGTCGGTGATGACCGTCGTCAGCCCGGCGCCGGTCAGTCCGGCGGCGGCGCGCTGGTCGAGATCGGCCGACCCGAGGCCGGTGACGAAGTCGACCTCGTCGACCAGGAACCGCTTGGAGTGGGCGGCCCGATAGCCGACCAGCCGCCCGACCAGGCAGGAGACGTCGGGCAGGGCGAGCGGTCCCGGCAGCCGCATCATCGTGCCGTCGGGACGCGGGACCTCGCTGGCGTTCAGCCGGCCCCGCCGATCGATCTGCGCGGGCGCCACGAACTGCAGCGTCACCCCTCCGCGTCCGATGAGGTCGAGGACGTCGGCCTGCCCGAACGATCCGGTCGACATGCGGGCGACGAAATCGGCCTCGATCATCGGCCTTGCGATGTCGTGCGATCTGACCGGCTGAACCGACGCCGCAACCAGCACGGTCAGGTCGGGAACCAGCAGTTCACGCGCGAGCATGCCGGCGGCGGCGGCCACGGGCGTCCCGACCCCGACGATGAGCACGTCGTCATTGCGGCACTCGTTGGCCAGCCGCCACACCATGCGGTCTGCGATCTCCAAGCTCATTGCTTCACCAGTTCGTCCATGGCCTGCGGCGGCCTGCGCGGGATCCTTGCCGGCGATGTCCAGGTACTGGGTCAGCGCATTGACCGCCGGGCCGTACCGGCCGGGCAGCGCGGTCGGTCGCGCGCCGTCGGGCATCAGCACGACGGCGTCGATCTCGAAGCCGAACAGCAGCGTGCGCCGGTTGGCGGCCAGGGTCTCATCCGACTCGACGATGCGTTCGACGGTGACGATGACCGTCTTTGCGGCCCGGGCGAGGTTGGCGTCCATGTCGAACAGGAAGTCGGCCTGTTCGGGCCCGAGGATGTTGCCTTCGCGATCGGCGGCATCGGCGTGCAGGACGGTGACCTCGGGCCGGATGGCGGGTGCCGCGAGCAGCTGTTCGCCGGTGTACGGACAGCTGATCGTCTTGATTCCGAGATCGGCGGTGACCTGCGAGCCGGTGCCTGCTCGGGTCGGCAGGAACGGCAGCCCGGCCAGGGCGGCGCGCAGGCCCGACGCGAACATCACCTCGTTGTAGTCGACCCGTCGGATCGTGCCGGCATCGGTGGCCGCGTTCACCGCCGGCGCGAACCCCAGCTGCTCGAACCCCACGTAGCCGCAGTGCAATTCGCTCACGCAGCCGTAAGCGGCCAGCAGTTCGGCGTCGAGCGAGGAGAGGAAGCTCAGCACGCGCAGCTCGCGGCGCCCGGCTGCCGCCAGCGCGGACAGGAACGCAACTGGTTTGCGCTTGAGCAGAGCGCCGCCGACACCCAGAAGCGCGCCGCTGGGAACGAGGGCGAGCGCGTCATCGAGGGAGGTGACCCGGTTCGTCATCGCACCATCCGTTCAAACAATCGTATGGTAGAAAGTTATACCGCTCACGAGCCGGAAAGCAATGAAGGGACGAGCGTGAACAACGACGTTCTCGATGACATCCTCAGCGTCGCCAAGGGCGACGACGGCGTCGCCGTGATCACCATGAACCGCCCCGACAAGCTCAATGCAATGGGCGTCGAGTTCTTCACGCGGCTCCCGATCGTGCTCAAGGAACTCGACGCCGATCGCGACCTCGGCTGTGTCGTGCTGACCGGCGCCGGGCGCGCGTTCTCGGCCGGGGGTGACATCGAGTCGTTCTCGCGGCTGACCGATCACCACGCCTATCGTCAGCACCTCAAGCTGGTCTTCGACGCCTTCCACTCGGTCGAGGTCTGCCGGTTGCCGGTGATCGGCGCGGTGAACGGGATCGCCTACGGCGGCGGTACCGAGCTGACTCTCGCCTGCGACTACGTCTTCGCGTCCGACCAGGCGAAGTTCGGCTTTCGTGAGGCCACGGTGGGGTTGACGCCGGGTTGGGGAGTGATCCGCGGGCCCGAGGTGATCGGCCGGTCGTGGACGCGCCGGCTGGCCCTGGGCGGCGAGATCATCGACGCCCATCAGGCGCTGGACATCGGACTCGTCCAGACGGTCGTGTCGGGCGAGAAGCTGCTCGAAGAGGCCCACGCGCTGGCCGCGCGCATCGCCGGACATCCGCGGATCGCGACGGCGGTGGGCAAGCAGCTCATCAATCGGGGCACGACGACCGGATTCAGCGAGTCCGTCGAAGCGACCGCGCTTCTGTTCACCACCGACGACCACAAGAAGGCGGTGGCCGCCTTCCTCGCCGGGCAACGGGCGAAGGCGTGAGGCGACTGCGACGGACCAACTCTTTCCACCAAACGCTCGGTTGATTTAGCATGCACCCTGAACACCCGTCGGGCAGGAGTGGCACGTGACGCGAACCGAGACCTGGAAAGGCGACATCGAGTTCGCCGACCCCAGGGAGCGCGACGCGCTGCTGTTCGCCCGATTGCACGATCAACTCGGGCGGCTGGCCGGCTCTTCGGCGTCCGTCCGGTTGCGGCTGGACGCCGCCGGCGTCAAGGCTGCCGACGTCACGAGCCGGGCGGTACTGCGCGACGTCGCGCCGATCACCAAGGCCGAGATCATCGCCGACCAGGCCGCGTACCCGCCGTACGGCTCGTTGCTCGGCTGCGATCCCGACGACCTCGTCCGGCTGTACGTGGGCCCGGGTCCGCAGGTCACGTTCTTCACGCCCGAGGACCTCCGGGCCACCGTGGCCCACGGCAGTTGGGCGTTCTTCACCAACGGCTTCCGCAAGAGCGACGTCGTCGACGTCACGATCATGTACCACTGGGTGATCGCCGGAACGCTGATGGACGACGCCTACCGCGCGATCGGCTGCGCGGTGCTGCCCGGTGGCATCGGCATGGGGGCCGAACACCTGGCCAGCCTGAAACTGCTGAACGCCACCGGGTTGTTCGCGTTCCCGACGTTTCTCGAAGAGCTGGCCGGCAAGGCCGAACAGGCCGGCGTCGTGCCGACCCGCGACCTGCCCCATCTGCGGCTGGCCACGATCGCCGGCGAGATGCGCAGCCCCGACCTGCAGCAGCGCATGGAGCAGTTCTGGGGCCTGCGGGTCCGCGAGATCTACGGTGGGGCCGAGATGCCGTTCATTGCCGCGCAGTGCGGTGAGGGCGACGGCATGCACCTGAATCCGGACTTCCTGATCGAAGTCCTCGACGCCACCACGTACGAGCCGGTCGCTGCGGGTGAGCCGGGCGTCATCGTCGCGACCGAGACCGAACGGACCGCGTACCCGATGCTGCGGTACTGGACGGGCGACATCACCGAGGGGCTCGACGACACGCCGTGCGCCTGCGGTCGTACGACCCCGCGCATGGGCCGCATCCTCGGACGGGTCGGCGACATCGCGCGCGTCAAGGGCTTGTTCGTGGTTCCCGCGCAGGTACGACGCGCACTGGATGCGGTACCTGGGCTCGGGACGTTCCAGTTGGTCGTCGACCGGCCCGGCACGCAGGACACGCTGACCGTCCGCATCGAGCACGACGGACCGCCCGGGAACCGGCCGCAATTGGCCGAACAGGCCAGGCAGGCCGTCAAGGACGCGACCCGGCTGACTGCCGAAATCGAACTGATCGATCCGACCACGCTCGGCGCCGACGCGCCGGTCGTGGTCGACAACCGGAACGTGAGCTGATGACGACATTTCGAGTATCGAGGTCCCGACGCAGGACGACGAAGCGACGCAGGAACGGCTGCGCCGCCAGATCGCCTACTGCGCTGACAGACGCCGTTCTATCGCGAGCTGTTCGAGAAGCACTCGATCGACCCGGCCAAGATCCGCACGCTCGAAGACGTCCGCAACATGCCGGTGCTGGTGACTCCCGAGATCCACCGCCAGGCGCAGGAGGCGACGATCGACCGCGACGGCCACCCGTTCGGCACCTACCTGGCCGCGCCGCTCGAGGACGTGATCTCGGTCAGCTCGACGTCAGGCACGACCGGCACGCCGACGCTCTACGCGTTCACCGCGCACGACGTCGCCGTCACCGACAAGCTGTGGCAGCGCGCGCTGCGCGTTCGTCGGCGTCAAGCCCGGCGACTGCGTGCTGCAGGGCTTCGGGCTGTCGATGTACCTCGCCGGCCTGCCGCTCGTCCGTGCCCTGGAGCGGATGGGCGCCCGCCCGGTGCCGATCGGCGCCGAGGCCGGCGCCGAGAAGCTGCTGCGCATGGCCCGCCTCGTCCGCCCGCGGGTGCTGGCCTGCACGCCGAGCTACGCCGAGTACCTGCTCGAGCGGGTGCCCGACATCCTCGGCATCTCGCCGCGCGACCTCGGCATCGAGATCATCATCTGCGCGGGCGAGCCGGGCGCCGGTCTGCCCGAGGTGCGGCGCAAGCTGCAGGACGGCTGGGGCGCGAAGGTCTACGACATGCTCGGCGGCGCCCACGGAATCATGATGGCCTCCTGCGATCACGCCGAATACCAGGGCATGCACGTCCTCGGCAACGACTACTCGGTGTCGACCCACCTGGTCGACCCGACCAGCGGCGAGCCGCTCGACATCGTCGACGGGGTCAGCGGCGAGCGGGTGAAGACGTCGATCGAGTGGGAGGCCCAGCCGCCGCTGCGCTACTCGGTCGGCGACATCTACCAGGTGTTCACCGATCCGTGTCCGTGCGGGCGTGCCGGGCAACCGGATCAAGGTGCTCGGCCGCGTCGATGATCTCTTGATCGTCAAGGGAGTGAAGATCTACCCGGCCGCGGTGAAGAATCTGGTCAACGGCTTCGTGCCCGAGGCGACCGGCGAGATGCGCATCGTGCTCGTCGCAGAAGCCGCCCCGGGTCATTCCGCCGCTGCATCTGCGGGTCGAGTACCGCGCCGGGCTCGACGACCGCCGAACAGGACGGCCTGCGCACCAAGATCGTCCAGGCCATGCACAACCGGCTCACGATCCGCCCCGAGGTCGAACTCGTGCCGGCCGGGACCCTGCCGCGCACGGAGAAGAAGCAGCAACTCATCGAGATAACCCCGCTGACAAGCGAGAAGGGATGACCGCCATGAGCGGTGCCATCGACGTCTGGTGCAACTTGTTCACCGACGAAGGCATCAAGAAGGTGTTCACCGAGAACCCCGAGGTCGCCTACAGCATGGGCGAGTCGTGGGGGCGCGATCACCTGATGGTGCCGTTCGAGCCGGACGAGTTCATCGACCGGATGGACGCCCAGGGCGTCGAGCGGGTGATCATCCCGTCGATCAAGATGATGTTGTACCGCGACCGCGAGCTGATCAGCATCGACTGGCAGACCATCGCCGCGCTGATCGAGAAGTACCCCGACCGCATCTCGGGCAGCTTCGGCATCGATCCCGTGGGCCGGGCTCAAGGGCGTCAAGGAACTCGAGAACGCCGTCACCAACTACGGCTTCGTCGCCGGCCACGTGCACCCGTTCGGGTTCAACACACCGATGAACGACTACCGGTTCTTCCCGGCGTACACCAAGTGCGCCGAGCTGGACGTCCCCGTGCTGTTCCAGGCCGGCCACTCGGCCGAGTTCATGCCGTCGGCGAACGGCCGGCCGATCCTGCTCGACGACATCGCGATCTACTTCCCCGAGATCAAGCTGGTCGGCTGCCACACCGGCTGGCCGTGGACCGAGGAGCTCATCGCGATGGCGTGGAAGCACCCCAACGTCTACATCGGGGTCAGCGGTCACGCCCCGAAGTACTGGGACCCGAAGCTGGTGCAAGTTCCTCAACGCCCGCCGGCGCGGCATCGGCAAGGTCATGTGGGGCACCGACTACCCGCTGATCCAGCACGACGAGAGCCTGGCCCAGGTCGACCAGCTCGACCTGAAGCCCGAGGCCAAGGAGGCGTTGCTGCGCGGGGCGGCGTTGAAGCTCTTCAGGTTCCCGGCTTGACCGATTTCCTGACGGCTGGAGGCGGCCGCGCGGCGTCGCCGAGGTGATCATCGACCGGCCGCCGATGAACACGCTCGACTACGAGATGTACGAGCAGCTGGCCGCAGGTCGCCGAAGCAACTCGAGAGCGACGCCGACGGTGCGCGCGGTGCTGTTCCGCAGCGCGCACCCGACCGTCTTCGTGTCCGGCGCCGACATCGCCCAGATGAAGGACTACGACCGCCGCCGCGGGAGCCAGCGCCCGCAAGGTCGACACCGTCCACACGACGTTCCTGCGCATCCAGCGACTGGCCAAGCCGACCGTCGTGGTGATCGCCGGGCACGCTCTGGGGGGCGGCTGCGAGCTGTCGCTGTGCATGGACTTTCGGGTCATGGCCCAGGGCCGCGCCGCGCATCGGCCTGCCCGAGATCAACCTGGGCATCGTCCCCGGGGGCGGCGGAACCCAGCGCCTGGCCCGGCTGATCGGACGCGCGGCGGCTACCGAGATGCTGCTGCTGGGCAAGCGGGTCGACGCCGACGAGGCGCTGCGGATCGGCCTCGTCCACCGCTCGTGCCCGGACGCCGATGCCGCGCTCGCCGAGGGACGCGCGCTTGCCGCTCAGCTGGCCGGCCAGTCGCCGACTGCGACGCGGTTGATCAAGCGGGCGCTCAACGACGGGGTCGACGGCGATCTCGTGCGCGGCCTGGCCGTCGAACGCGAAGCCGTGATCGAAGCGCTGGGCAGCCCGGACGCGATCGAGGGCTTCACCGCGTTCCTCGAGAAACGCCCGCCCAGCTACTGACCGAGCACTGCGGGGTCCACCCGGGCAGACTCTTCGTGCGAACGATTGGTGCTCTGCGGTTCGATTGGCGCGTTACACCGCGCCAGTCGGCGGGAAAAGCGCCAATCGACGACGTGGGAGCTGGTCAGGCGGCAAGCGTGATCGTCTCCTCGACAACTGCTTGCAGCCGCCCGGAAGCCTCTCATGCTTGACACGCTCGGGTCTCTCTCTACGATACTAAATCTAACGATCGGTTGGTAGAGGAAATGGGGCCTGCGCAGTGACGGAAACCCAGCGGACCGGGCCGAGAGTAGCGATTGTCGGTGTGGGGCAGAGCATTCACGCGCCCCGCCGGGACGACGTTGCTCACGGCGAACTGGCGCTCGAATCGATCCAGGAGGCGCTCGACCGACGCCGGCGTCGCGCTCGGTGACATCGACAACAGCGTCACCGCCAGCATGGACTTCTGGGACGGCCGCACGATCGCCAACATGGCGATCAGCGAGGTGGTCGGTTCGTACCTGAAATCCGAGGCCCGCGTGTGCGCCGACGGCATCCAGGCGCTGATGTACGAGTGGACGCGACTGGTCACCGGCACCTTCAAGCTCGGCCTCGTGGTCGGGCACCTGAAGGAGTCCGAGGGACGCCCGCACGACATCGAGGCAGCCGCTTTCGAACCGTACGTGCAACGCCGCCTGGACGCCGACGCCGACGTCGTCGCCGGGTTCGCCGCCCAGCGCTACTACGAAGCGTCGGGCCACACGCCCGAAGACGCGGCTCGGGCCGTGGTCGCGGCCCGGCGTTCGGCGAAGGGCAACCTCAAGGTCACGCCGCTGACCGAGATCGACGAGCAGGCGGTGCTCGGTTCACCGGAGCTCAGCACGCCGCTGCGCCAGCTGGACAAGGCGCCGCTGGCCGACGGCTCGTGCGCGTTCGTGATCGCGTCCGAGGAGGTGGCCCTGCAACTGGATTCCGACCCGGTGTGGATCACCGGACTCGGCACGTCGAACGACGAGTACTGGATCGACCGCGACCTCGCCACGACCAAGGCCCTGGAGCAGAGCAACGCCAAGGCCCGGCAGATGGCCGGCTGGACCGGCGATCCCGACCTGATCGAATACAGCGCCCAGTTCGGCTTCCAGTTGCTGCAGTTCGCGCCGGGCATCGGGGCCGACCGGCTCGACCCGGTGCGAGTGAACTCGTCCGGCGGCCGAATGGCCGGAAACCCGCTCGTCGTCGCCGGCCTGTCCCGCGTCGCAGAGTGCGTCACGCAACTGCGCGGACGCGCCGGTGATCGCCAACGGCCGAACGTGAACCGAGCGCTCGCCCACGGTATCTCGGGACTGGGTGCGCAGGCCCATGCCGTCGTCACTCTCGAAGGAGGTGCGTGATGGGTCGCTCCACCGCCATCGTCGCGACCGGGCAGACCGATTTCGTCGCCCGCCGGCTGGACGTCTCGATGCCCGAGATGGTCCGCGAGGCCGTCGATCGCTGCCTGGCCTCCAAGGGACTCGGGCTGAAGGATGTCGACGCGTTCGTCGTCGGCAACATGGAGTTGTTCGAGGGCGTGAATCACCCGGAGCTCCTGTGGATCGACGCGATCGGCGCCACCGGCAAGCCGCTCTTCAAGATCAACACCGGCGGAACGGTCGGGGCGAGCGTCGCGATCATGTGCTACTACCTCGTCTCGTCCGGAATGTACGAACGGGTCATGGGCATCGGCTACGAGAAGCAGTCCGAGGGCGAGAGCCAGTCGGCGATCACGACGGTCGGCGACCCGGTGTGGGAGCGCTCGGTGATGGCCGGCGCGATCGGCAACTTCGGCGTGATGGCCTCGACCTACGTCGACCAGAGCGGCGTGACGCCGGAGCAGGCGGCGAAGGTCGCGGTCAAGGCGCGGACGAACGCCTGCCTGAATCCGCACGCCCACCTCAAGATGCCCGACATCACGGTCGAGCAGGTGGTCAACTCCCGAGTGCTCGCGCTGCCGCTGCGTCAGCTCGACATGTGCCCGACCAGCGACGGCGCCTGCGCGATCCTGGTCGCGTCGGGTGACGAGGCCAAGCGCCTGACCCCGCGCCCGGCCTGGGTCGCGGCCACCGCCACCGCTCACGAGCAGCAGTTCATGGGCGACAGCCCGGCCCGGCTGGCCGACATGCGCACGCTGCAGACGATCGCGGCGTCGATGTACAAGCAGGCCGGCATCAGCGATCCGGTGAAGGACTTCGACGTCGCCGAGATCTACGAGCCGGCCACGTACGCCGAGCTGGCGATGTACGAGAACCTCGGGTTCTGCGCCAAGGGCCAGGGCGGCGTGCTGATGGACAAGGGCGTGACGCTGCTCGGGGGAGAGTTGCCCGTGAATCCGTCCGGCGGTGTGCTGTCGACCAATGCGGTCGGCGCGACCGCCCTCGTCCGCATGGCCGAGGCGGCCATGCAGGTGATGGGCGAAGCCGGCGAACATCAGGTACCCGACGTCGAGACGGCGCTGGCCACCGGTTACGGCGGCAATGCCTGGACCGAGGGCATGGTCCTGAAGGGAACCGAGGGATGACCACTCCCGCTGAGCCGATCCGGCTGGCCTACGAAGCCAACTTCGAGTTCGACTATGCCGCCGGCAAATACGCGTCCAGGTTCATGACGGAACTGCGGGACTCGAAGAAGCTGCACGGCACGAAGTGCACCAACTGTGCACGGGTGCTGGTGCCGCCGCGCCCGATCTGCGGGATCTGCGCCGCGCCGACGGGGGATTGGGTCGAGGTCGGCCCGACCGGGACGATCACCGGCTTCACCGTGGTCGAGGTGCCCTTCATCGACCCCATGACCGGTGTGCAGCGCCCGGTGCCCTACGGGTTCGCGTTCATCCGGCTGACCGGGGCCGACACGAACATCTATCACTTTCTCGACACGGCCGATCACTCCAAGCTGCACGTCGGGATGACGGTCGAGGCGGTGTTCCGCGAGGACCGAGTCGGATCGATGGCCGACATCGCGTACTACCGCACCGTTGAGAGCACGGAGGAGGCGTCATGACCGAGCAGATGATCTTCTCCCAGCGCATCAAGCTGCCCTACCGCTACACCGCGGGCACGGCCCAGCGCGCGGCTCTCGAGGGTTTCGGCACTGGCGTCGTGCGCGGGTCGCGCTGCGAGCACTGCGAGATCGTCCTGGCGCCCGCCCGCCCGTTCTGCCCGCGGTGCTCCAACGCGACGGGCGAGACGGTCGAGCTCGGGCCGGCGGGAGTCCTCGAGGGGTGGACGGTGCGCACCCGCGACGGCGTGGCCACCACGTTCGGTCTGGTCAGGTTGGACGGCGCCGACACCGCGATGATGCACCGCGTCGAGGTCGAGCCGTCGGTATTGGCGTACGGGCTACGCGTGAAGGCCCGGTGGGCGGCTGAGAAGCACGGCGAGATCACCGACCTTGAAGCGTTCGTGGCGGAATAGAGACCGGCCCGCGATTGCTTGAAAATCTACCAAGCGTTTGGTATGAAGAGCGCGACCTTCGAAGAAAAGAGTGGCCATGCGTGACGCGGTAATCGTCGAGGCGGTTCGGACCCCGATCGGCAAGCGGAACGGCGGTCTGAAGGACGTCCATCCGGCCGACCTGTCCGCCCATGTCCTGAATGCGCTCGCCGAGCGCTCCGGTATCGACCCGGCCATCGTCGACGACGTCATCTGGGGCTGCGTCAGCCAGGTCGGCGAGCAGACCCTCAACGTCGGCCGCAACTCGGTGTTGGCCGCCGGCTGGCCCGAGAGCGTCCCGGCGACGACGGTCGACCGGCAGTGCGGGTCGAGCCAGCAGGCGGCGCACTTCGCCGCGGCCGGCGTCATCTCGGGGCAGTACGACGTCGCCGTCGCCGGTGGCGTCGAGAGCATGACCCGCGTGCCGATGTTCTCGAGCATCCCGGAGGGCCTCGGCCACCCGTACAGCCCGCGCGAGAACGCCCGCTACAACGACGGCCTGGTGCCGCAGGGCATCAGCTCCGAGATCATCGCCAAGAAGTGGGGCATCAGCCGGACCGATGTCGACCAGCTCGCGCTCATCTCGCACGAGCGGGCCGCGGCGGCCATCGACGAGGGTCGCTTCAAGGGTCAGATCGCCCCGATCGAGGTGCCGTCCGAAGACGGCGGCACGCGAGTGATCGACACCGACGAGGGTGTTCGTCGCGGCGGCACGCTCGAGGGTCTCGCCAAGCTCAAGCCGGCGTTCCAGGAGGACGGCATCACCACCGCCGCCAACTCCTCGCAGATCTCCGACGGCTCGGGCGCGCTTGCTGATCATGACAAGCGAGAAGGCGGCCGCGCTCGGCCTCAAGCCGATGGCGCGACTGCACTCCTTCGCCCTGGCCGGTGTCGACCCGATCACGATGCTGAGCGGTCCGATTCCGGCCACCCGCCGCGTGCTCGAGCGTTCGGGCCTCACGCTCGAGGACATCGGCGCCTTCGAGGTCAACGAGGCGTTCGGCACCGTCGTGGCCGCCTGGCTCAAGGACATCGGCGCCGACCCGGCCCTGCTCAACCCGAACGGCGGCGCCATGGCGCTGGGCCACCCGCTCGGCGGCACCGGCGCGATCCTGATGACCAAGCTCGTCCACCACATGGTCGACCAGAACATCAAGTACGGCCTGCAGGCGATCTGCGAGGGCGGCGGCACGGCCAACGCGACGATTCTCGAGCTGCTCTGACGTCAAGTGGTCACAGGTCACGACCTGGAGGGGCTCGACGCGGCCCTCGCCGCGATCCCGGACGGCACAGTCGTCTACCTGGGCGGCGCGGTGCTCAACCGCCGTCCGGTGGCGCTGTGCCGGGCCCTGGCCGCGGCCGGCCGGCGCGATCTCGAGGTCGATCGCGTTCGCGGCGTCCATCGACGTCGACCTGCTGATCGAGGCGGGGTGCGTCACGACCGTTCGTAGCGCGTACGTCGGGATGGGCCGCGTGGGGTTCGCGCCCAACTTCGTCAAGGCGGTCAAGGCCGGGACGATCAACGACGTCGAGTACTCGGAATGGACGATGCTGCAGGGCATTCGCGCTGCCGCCGACGGTCTGCCGTTCCTGCCGACCCGAGCGGGCGGCGACTCCGACGTGGTCGCCGCGCTGAACTACGAGTCGGTGGTCGATCCCTACACCGGCGCCAGCTATCTCGCCGTCCCGCCGCTGCGCCCGGACGTCGCGGTGATCCACGCCTGGCGGGCCTCGCCGAACGGTGACGTCCAGTTCGGCTGGCCGCCGGAGCACCTGTGGGACGTCGACGTCCTGGCCGCGCGGGCCGCCCGGTTCGTGATCGTGACCGTCGACGAGATCGTCAGCGCCGGCCGAGATCGCGCAGCGCAGCGAGCTGACGCGACTGTTCGGCTTCGAGGTCGACCTGCTCGTCCACGCTCCCCGGTGGCGCCTGGCCCTCGGCCTGCCCGCCGCTCTCTGGCGAGGATCACGACGCGGTGCACGCCTACGTGCGATCCGGCGGCGACCCGCAGACCCTGCTGGCGGGCGCGCCGTGTTGAGCACCGAGGTCTACGCCGCTGACAGTGGCCGACGTGATGGGGTGCGCGCTGGCCCACGAGATCCGTGACGGCGACGTGCTGGGCGTCGGACTCGGCACGCCGCTGGCCGTACTCGCCGGCCTGCTCGCGCAACGGACGAACGCCCCGGGCGCCCACCTGCTCGCCGGCGGTGCGGTCGATCCGGACGCCGACTTCGCCACCGTCCTCGGTGGCCCCGCCGCGCTGCTCGGACGCACGGCCGGCTTCGTGCCGCACCTCGACACCATGGGCATGGCCGAGAGCGGCCGCATGACGCTGCAGATCCTGCGTCCGGCCCAGATCGACGGTGGCGGCAACCTCAACACCAGCCGGATCGGCGACCGCGTCCGTCCCGCTGTCCGTTTTCCCGGCGGCCTGGCCACGGCCGACGTCCCGAAACTGCTGCCCCGGCTCGTCATCTACCTGCCGGCGCACACGCCCCGCAACCTGCCCGCCCGGGTGTCCTGCGTGACCGGGAGCGGCCGGGGCTGGACGGGTGAGCGTCCGACCGCCGGCGTGACCGTCCTCGTGACCGACATGGCTGTCATCGACTTCGCCGACGGCCAGGCGACCCTGCGCAGCGTGCATCCGTGGACGACCGCCGACGAGGTCCGCGAACTGACCGGTTTCGAGATGAAATCCGCCACCCAGCCTGTCGAAACCGCGTTGCCTTCTGAGCGCGAGAGAATAGTGCTGTCTGAGCTCGACCCGGGAGCTGTGCGTGCCGGCGAGCTGAGTAAAGCATGATGACCGAAATAACCGGTTCTCTCGGGAGTGGTGGAACAGATGGCTAAGACGGAAACGCGCCCCAAGGGCACGACGGCCGTGAACGGTGCCGCGCGCGGTGCCGACGCCAACGGCAAGTCGCAACGCCGTCGGCAGGAGCTGATCGACGCCGCCGCCAAGATCTTCCAGGACAAGGGATACGAGGCCGCCTCCATCCAGGACGTCGCGGACGCCCTCGGCATCCTCAAGGGCAGCGTCTACTACTACATCGACTCCAAGGAAGACCTGCTGTTCGCGGCGATCCAGGAAGTGCACGAGTCGGCCCTGGCCAACATGGAGAAGATCCGCGAGCTCGACGAGCCGCCCCTGACGCTGATCCGGCTGTTCATCGAGAGCCACGTCAAGCACGTCAGCGACAACCTGGTGAAGGCGACCGTCTTCTTCCACGACTTCCGCTCGCTCGATCCCAAGCGGCACGAGTACATCGTGTCCGAGCGCGACAGCTACGACGCGTTCCTGCGCGAGTTGATCATGCGCGGCCAGGCCGAGGGCTCGATCTGCAAGGACGTCGATCCGAAGCTGGCGACGCTGGCCATCCTCGGGATGATGAACTGGACGTATCAGTGGTACCGCGTCGGCGGCAGCATGGACTCGGCGACGATCGGGCGCCAGTTCGCCGATTTCGCTCTGGCCGGGCTGGCCTGCGACCCCGCGACGCACAAGGCCAAGCATCGCTCTCAAATCGGCAAGATCCCGGCCAACATCACGCTCGGCGTCGGTGGGCAGCCGGTGTTCAAGGAACCACGAAAGCGAGTACCCACGAAGTGACCCAGCCGGCTGACGCGACGCCCTGGGTGGGCCACTTCGACGCACGTGGTCGGGTGCCAGATGGTTCCCTGATCGCGATCGGAGGGGTCGGGACGTCGCGGAAGCCGATGAGCCTGGTTCGGGCGCTCGTCGCCGCGGGCGTGCGCGAGCTGCGCGTGGTGTCGGTGCTGGGCAGCGTCGACGTCGATCTACTGATCGCCGCCGGCTGCGTGGCCGAGGTGCACACCGCCGGCGTGGCGATCGACGGCGTCGGGATGGCGCCGCGTTACCGACAGGCGCGTCAGAGCGGCGAGGTCCGCGTCGTCGAATGGTCGGAAGGATCTCTGTACGCCGCGTTCGACGCGTCCGCGCGGGGACTGCCGTCGCTCGCGTGCAGCATGTCGCCCGATTCGGACGTCGTGGCCAACAACGACAACCTCGCGGTCGCTCGACGACGTGTTCACCGGCGAGCGCGTGGTGCACGCCCGCGCGCTCACTCCCGATATTGCGCTGCTGCACGTCGCCGAGGCGTCGCGCGCTCGGTGACCTGTTCATCGACGGCGACGCCGGTTTCGACGTCGTCACAGCGTGCGCGTCCCGTGCCGTCGTCGTCTCGGCTGATCGCGTGGCCGAGCGCTCTGCGGCGCAGGCGAGCGTGTCGCGGATCTGGGTGGACGAACTCGTCCTTGCACCGGCAGGGTCCTGGCCGACGGCCGCCTATCCGGTCGCGGCCCTCGATCCGGCGGCGCTGCAGAGCTGGGTCGCCTCCAAGGGCGACGTCGCCGTGCTGGCCGGCCGCTCCTGATGAGCGATCCGGCCGACGTCGTCACCACGCTGCTCGCGCGCGATGTCGTGAGCTGCGGTGCGGTCGCGGGGGCTGCGCGTTTTCGCCCTCACCTCGCCGATCTCGATGGTCGCCGGCCTGATGGCCCAGCGCCTCGGCGCGCCCCGCCTGGCGCTGGCCGGTGGGTTCGGACGACTCGACGTCGCGCCGCATCCCGCCGTGATCTCGGGTGAGTTCGCGTTGGGCCTGGAGTTCGCGCCGCAGTCCTCGGCGGCCGAGACGTTCATGGCGCTGGCGCGCGGCCGAGTGGGCGTCGTGGTCAGTCCGGCCCAGATCGATGCCCGGGCGGCTCTGAACCTCTCCGGTGTCGGCGGAACGCAGAAGCAGCCGGCGACGGCGCTGCCCGGTAGTCGCGGGTTGCCTGACAACAACCACTCGACGTCGAACGTCTGGTACTTCGTCCCGCAGATCACCCCGCGCCGTCTCGTCGCCGAAGTCGACTTCATCTCCGGCGCTGCGCCCGCGCCCGGCATGCGCCGCTTGCTGGTTTCGCCCACCGCGACATTGGAGTTCGATGCGGCGCGCGGCTGGCGGATCGTCGGCCTGGCCGAGGGCGTCTCGGTCGAGGACGTCCGCGCCGCTTCGTCGTTCGACCTGGCGGCCGACTCCCCGCCGGTGCACCGCTTGCCGTCGCCGGAAGAGCTCGCCGTCCTGGCGGCGGTCGACCCGCACGGGCTGCGCCGTCTGGACTTCGGTTCGATGCCCGCCGGCGAGCTCGACGAGCTCATGGCCGTCGAGGCCCGTGAGCTCGCCCTTACGACTTCTCAGAGCTGAGACGAGAACAGGAGCAATCACATGCAGGTAGCGAACACGGTCGGACTCGTCACCGGTGGAGCCGGCGGTTTGGGAGGCGCGGTCGCGCGCATGCTCGTCGACGGCGGCGGCCGGGTCGCGATCATCGACGTGCCGAGTTCGCCCGGCGCCGCGTTCGCGGCCGAGCTCGGCCCGAACGCGTTGTTCCTGCCGACCGACGTCACGCAGACCGACCAGGTCGAGTCCGCGATTGCCCAGACGATGGCCGAGTTCGGGCGGATCGATCTCTGCGTCAACGCGGCCGGCATCAGCCCGGCCGCGCGCATCGTCGGTCGTGACGGCACCCTGTTTCCCCTCGATCTGTTCAAGAAGACGATCGACATCAATCTGGTCGGCATGTTCGACGTCACCCGGCAGGCAGCCGGCGCGATGAGCAACAACGAGCCGGGCGAATCCGGCGAGCGCGGGTTGATCATCAACGTGGCATCGATCGCGGCGTTCGAGGGGCAAGTCGGCCAGGCGTCCTACACCGCGTCCAAGGGGGCGATCGTGGCCCTCACCCTGCAGCTGGCCCGCGACCTGGCCAAGCTGGGAATCCGGGTCATGGCGATCGCGCCGGGCATCATGGACACGCCGATGCTGGCCGGGCTCGACGACAAGCGCAAGCAGGGTCTGGTCGACCTGAGTCTGTTCCCGAAGCGACTCGGCACACCCGCCGACTTCGCGCAGCTGACCCGCAGCATCATGGAGAACACGATGCTCAACGGTGACATCATCCGTCTGGACGCGGCAACCCGGTTGGGCTGAGTGGGGCGAGCCGCTCGGTGGGCGCGACGCCGGGATAAGTCTGCGGTAAGCGTCGTGAACGCTTGTTGATCTTGAAGAACCCGGGGCCTATCTTTACCTTGGGGCAGGCCCCGGGTTCTGGCGAAAGCTTCGCGAAAATGGTCGCCGCGAGGACATCGCTCGGGGGGAGCAATTTCCGCGGCTGTTCGACCACTTCACTGACTCTTTACATCGCCGCCCACAGTGTTGCGTGCGTCGAGTGACGACGAAAGCGTGTGCCGGATTTGGTAGCTTTTTGCGGTGGCGATGCCTGATCAGTTCAAATTGGACGAACTGGATCTGAAAATCATCCACGCACTCCAATTGCAACCACGGGCCTCATGGAGTCTCATCGGGTCCTGCGTCGGCGTAGATCCGGCGACGGCGACGCGTCGATGGCAGCGGATGAACGAGGCCGGCGCGGCCTGGATCAGCTGCTTCCCCGCCCTCGAGACGTCCGATGTAGGTGCGATCGTCGAGCTGCAATGCGCGCCGGGACGAACCGAGGAGATCGCCAACATCTTGGCGGGCGACGCCCACTCACGAACGATTCAGATCCAGTCGGGCCAGTTCGACGTCGGCGCCGTGGTCGTCACTCGCAGCACTCAGGATCTGGCCCGCTACGTGCTCGAGCGGGTCTCGTTGATCGAGGGCATCACGGCCGTTCGCACCTTGCCGATCACGGGGTCCTACCGCGACATCACCCGCTGGCGCATACGCGCCCTCGACCCGGCGACCGTGCGCCGGCTGGTGCCCGACAACCCGCCCGTGGTGCGGCGACCGGCGGTCGGCGATTGGGAAGTCATCACCGCACTGAGCTACAACCCACGGGTCACTGTGGGGGAGTTGGCGGCCCAACTCTCGGTCAGTCCCAGCACGGCCCGGCGACGGCTGGAGGTTGCGGCCGGCCATCAGGTTCAGCTCATGTGTGAGCTGGCGGTGCCACTGTCGCCCTGGCCGACGCAGATCACCCTGTTCGCTGAATGTCGACCCGATCGGTTGGACGCGGTCGGCGACCGGACTGAGCCGGCTCCCCGATGTGCTGGCGGTCTTCACGACGCTCGGCGCCCCCAACCTGGACGTGGCCGTCCGCTTCCGGTCGATCAAGGATGTCGCGCGCCTCGAAGCGGCGGTCGTCCATAATTTTCCAGATCTGAAGATTGTCGAGCGACTACTGGTAATGCGGCTCGTGAAATGGGGTGGTCAGGTGATCGACAAAAATGGTTTCGCCACGTCGTACGTGCCGATTGACATTCGGAAAGACCCTGTGCGCAAGCCGGACTAGTACACCTGAAATAGATCGCGGGAAACATAAAAGCCGGGGCTCCCCTCGCGAGAGGGGAGCCCCGGCGGCGATCTTCCAGTTCCGGTCGGCGGGCCTACGGGGGTTTAGCTCGCCTTGCGGACCTGGACGCTTGTTGACGTTATCGCCAAGAAGAAGAATGCCCTATCGGCGGCCGTTATGAAAGCGCATGCAGGAAACAGCAACTTTCGACCGCCTCCGTGCGCGATTTGAATGACGGAGGCCGGAAGCGGTTCCGGTGGCTTTACCGACCATCCGACATACTCGTGCGAGCGATGCCAAGGGGACATAAGTAACCATTGATCATAACCACACTAGGCCCTTCGGCGATTGTGCGAGATACGCCAGGTGCGCCCGACTCTCGCGCACTTGGATCAGCCGGCCGCGACGCCGCGAAGGACGCAGAGCGTGCCGCTGAGGGCGGGGAAGTCCTTGCTGGCCTTCCAGTCCTGGTGGTCGCCCGGCTTGACCTTGACGCTCGTGGTCGCGTAGTCCTCGACGGTTGCCTTGGCCGACGTGAAGAAGACCGTGATGTCGTAGGTCTTCGTGGATTGCCCGGAATTGGTGACTGTTCCGGACGCCGCCCATCCGCCGCCGGTCTGGTCGCAGGCCGCGATCGTGACGTCCGTCCGCAAGGACGTGTCATTGGCCACCGAGGTCGGCAGTTGAGTGTTCTGTGGAACCGTCGGCGGCGCCGAGGTCGTCGTCGTCGCCTGAGATCTGGCCGTCGAGCTGGCCAGTGGTGTGCCCGTGCTCTTGTGGCTGCTCGACGAGCAGGCGGCAATCGAGAATGCGCACCCGAGCAGAGCGATACTGGCGAATGCAGTTTTGATTTTCATGGTGCGTTTCCTTTAGCTGTCTTTGTTGCGGGGGCGAAGCCGTGAACGTTTCGTCAGCGGCGGTCGGGACGGCGAGTGGCCGCGAAGAACATCAGCAGCAACCCGAGGATCAGGAAGCCGACGGCGAAGCCCACCAGCACGGGGAGCGCCGCAATGCCGGTGAAGGCGAGCGTTTGGTGGACGTCGACCTGTGCGGTGTCGGTGGCGGTCAGCGTGACCCCGTTGACGATGGCCATTGCCGTGGCCGTGTTCGTCACGTGGCCGGCCGTGGCGTCTGAACTGGTGATGACGTGGCTCGGGGCCGTGCACATGGTGGTGGCACCAGGGGCCAGTGTGCTGCTCGGGCAGCTGACCACGCCGGCCGTGGGGTCGGTGACGGTGACACCGGTGATGGTGGTGTTGCCGGTGTTGGTGATCGCGATGGTCCACGCGATCGTGTCGCCGGTGTCGGTGACTCCGTCGTTGTTCGTGTCGTGGACGGTGCCGGTCTTATGCAGGGACAGCGACTGGATGCTGCCGGTCGGCACGGTGGCGGTGGAGACGGGCGAGGTGACCGTCGGGCACGTCGCCGAGGCCGCCTGGGCGGCGGCCGTGCGCGCCAAGGTCCCCATCGGCAGGGTGCAGGTCGTCGCCGCGGTCGCGGTGGCGGTGTCGGTGACCTGACCGGCGTCCAGGTCGGCCTGAGTGACCGTGTGCGGCGAATCGCTGGTGCAGTCCATGCTCGCCCCGGGCGCCAACGTCGTCACCGGGCAGGTGACCGAGCCTCCGCTGGGATCAGCGATGGTGGGGGTGGCCAGTGTGAGGTTGCCGGTGTTCGTGACGGCGAAGTGCCACTCGATCGTGTCGCCGACGTCGGTGCGGTGATCGGCGTTGACGTCGGAGACCACCCCGGACTTCACCAGCGACACCGATGGGCTGGCCGCCGTCGTCACCGGCGCCGAGGACCCCGATCCGGTGACGGGGGCGCCGCCCGGACCGGTGCCCGTAGCCGTGGCCGTGTTGGCGATGCCGCCGTGGTCGAGGTCGGCCTGGGTGACGGAGTACGTGCCGGTGCAGGTGATCTTCGCGCCGGGCGCAAGGGATGCCACCGGGCTGGTCGGCGTGCAGCTGAGTGCCAACGCCGGCGCCGCGGGGGCGGTCAATGTGTCGGTGACGGACACCCCCGACAGGGTCACGTTGCCGCTGTTCGTCGCGACGATCGTGTACGTGACCGGCTGTCCGACGCTCGAGATCGTGGTCGTACTCGGCGTCTTGGCGACCGTCAGACCAGGCGACGCCGTGGCGTTGACGATCGCCGTCGAGGGCGCGCCGGCGAACGGGGCGCCGTGGGCGTCGGCGCCTGTCGCCGTCGCGGTATCGGAATACGAGCCCGCGTCCACGTCGGCCTGGGTGATGGTGTGGGTCGTCGTCCCGGAGCACGCGAGCGACGCCGTCGGCGCGAGCCCGCCCGCAGGCAGGGCGCAGGTGACGGCACCGCCGTCGGAGGGGTCGGTGACGTTGAGCGTGGTCAACGTGACGTTGCCGGTGTTCTTCACCACGAAGGAGTAGGTGACGGTGTCGCCGACCTTGACGTTGGTCTGGTCCGCGGCCGGCGACACCGTGGCGGTCTTGAGCAGCGTCGCGGCGGGAGCCGCGGTGGCGTTCACAGTCGCGGTGGACGGAGCGGCCGGGCTGGTGTCGCCGTTGTTGTCGGTGCCCGTTGCGGTGGCGGTGTCGGAGTAGGAGCTGGCATCGACGTCGGCTTGGGTGATGGTGTGGGTGGTGGTGCCGGTGCAGGTGACGGAGGCGTTCGGGGCGAGGCCACCGGCCGGGGGAGCGCAGGTGACCGTTCCGCCGTCGCTGGGGTCATTGACGGTGAGGGTGGTGAGGGTGACGTTGCCGGTGTTCTTGACGACGAACGTGTAGGTGACGGTGTCGCCGACCTTCACGTCCGCCTGGTCCGCCGCCGGGGTGACGGTGGCCGTCTTGACGAGGGTCACCGACGGGCTGGCCGAAGTCGTGACCGGTGTCGAGGAGCCGGAGCCGGTGATCGGGGTGCCGGTGGGTGTGGTTCCGGTGGCGGTGGCGGTGTTGGCGATGCCGCCGTGGTCGAGGTCGGTTTGGGTGACGGAGTAGGTGCCGGTGCAGGTGATGCTGGCGCCGGGCGCCAATGAGGTGACTGGCGTCGTCGGGGTGCAGGACAACGACAGGGCCGGTGCGGCGGGTGCGGTCGAGTGTGTCGGTGACCGTGACGTTGGACAGGGTGACGTTGCCGGTGTTGGTGGCGACGATGGTGTACGTGACGGCCTGACCAACGCGGGAGATCGTGCTCGTGCTGGGCGTCTTGGTGACGGTCAGCGCGCCGGCGGCCGGGTCGGTGCTGACGCTCGCGGTCGACAGGATGGCCGGGCTGGTGTCGCCGTTGGTGTCGGCGCCGGTGGCGGTGGCGGTGTCGGAGTAGGAGCCCGGCATCGACGTCGGCCTGGGTGATCGTGTGAGTCGTGGTGCCGGAACACGTCACGGAGGCGTCCGGGGCGAGCGCCCCCGGCCGGGGCGAGCGCAGGTGACCGTTCCGCCGTCGCTGGGGTCATTGACGGTGAGGGTGGTGAGGGTGACGTTGCCGGTGTTCTTCACCACGAAGGAGTAGGTGACGGTGTCACCGACCTTCGCCGCGGTCTGGTCCGCGGCGGGATTGACGGCGCCGCTCTTGGTCAGGCTCAGCAGGGGCGACGCGACGGTGGTGACCGGCGTCGAGGAGCCGGAGCCGGTGATCGGGGTGCCGGTGGGTGTGGTTCCGGTGGCGGTGGCGGTGTTGGCGATGCCGCCGTGGTCGAGGTCGGTTTGGGTGACGGAGTAGGTGCCGGTGCAGGTGATGCTGGCGCCGGGCGCCAATGAGGTGACTGGCGTCGTCGGGGTGCAGGACAACGACAGGGCCGGTGCGGCGGGTGCGGTGAGTGTGTCGGTGACCGTGACGTTGGACAGGGTGACGTTGCCGGTGTTGGTGGCGACGATGGTGTACGTGACGGCCTGACCGAACGCGGGAGATCGTGCTCGTGCTGGGCGTCTTGGTGACGGTCAGCGCGCCGGCGGCCGGGTCGGTGCTGACGCTCGCGGTCGACGGGGCCGAGGCTGACGTGTGGGACAGCGGCGTCGGTGCCGCGTAGCCGTGGCCGTATCCGACCGCGACCCGGCATCCACGTCAGCTTGAGTGATCGTGTGCGTGGTCGTCCCGGAACACGTCACCGACGAGCCGGGGGCGAGGCCACCGGCCGGCGGGGCGCAGGTCACAGCTCCGCCATCGGACGGGTCGGTCACGGTGAGGGTGGTGAGGGTGACGTTGCCGGTGTTCTTGACCAGGAAGCTGTAGGTGACGGTGTCACCGACCTTGCCGGTCTGATCCGCGGCCGGGGACACCACAGCGGTCTTGGTCAGGGTGACAGCGGGGGCGGCCGATGACGTGACGGTGGCGCTGGCCGGTGCCGACGGGGACGTGACACCACTAGCGCTGGTCCCGGTGGCGGTCGCGTTGTCGGTCCGTGATCCGGCATCCACGTCGGCCTGGGTGATCGTGTGAGTCGTCGTCGCCGGAACACGTCACCGACGCGTTCGGGGCGAGGCCACCGGCTGGGGGTGCGCAGGTGACAGCTCCGCCGTCGCTGGGATCGGTCACGGTCAACGTGGTAAGGGTGACGTTGCCGGTGTTCTTCACCAGGAAGCTGTAAGTCACGGTGTCGCCGACCTTGGCCGCGGTCTGATCCGCGGCCGGGGAAACCACAGCGGTCTTGGTCAGGGTGACCGCGGGGTTGGCCGATGACGTGACGGTGGCGCTGGCGGGCGCCGACGGGGACGTGACACCACTAGCGCTGGTCCCGGTGGCGGTCGCGTTGTCGGTCCGTGATCCGGCATCCACGTCGGCCTGGGTGATCGTGTGAGTCGTGGTGCCCGAACACGTGACGGACGCGGAAGGCGCAAGTCCCCCGGCTGGGGGTGCGCAGGTCACCGTTCCGCCGTCGGACGGGTCGGTCACGGTGAGCGTGGTCAGGGTGACGTTGCCGGTGTTCTTGACGACGAACGTGTAGGTGACGGTGTCGCCGACCTTGACGTTGGTCTGATCAGCGGCCGGCGACACAACAGCCGTCTTGGCCAACGTGACAGCGGGTCCAGCCGCCGCGGCCGGAACAGTCGCGGTCGACGGGGCGGACGGTGACGTCAGCGCCACCCGCGCTGGTGCCGGTGGCGGTCGCGTTGTCGGTCCGTGACCCGGCGTCGACGTCGGCCTGGGTGATCGTGTGGGTGGTGGTGCCGGTGCAGGTGACGGATGCGTTCGGGGCGAGGCCACCGGCCGGCGGGGCGCAGGTCACAGCTCCGCCATCGGACGGGTCGGTCACGGTCAACGTGGTCAGGGTGACGTTGCCGGTGTTCCTCACCACGAACGAGTAGGTGACGGTGTCGCCGACCTTCACATTCGTCTGATCCGCAGCCGGCGCGACGGTCAGCGGTTTTGGTCAACGTCACGGCCGGTCCAGCCGTCACGGCCGAGACGATCGCGGTCGACGGGGCCGAGGCCGAGGTGTGGGACAACGCGTCGGTGCCAGTGGCCGTGGCCGTGTCGGCGTAGGAGCCGGCGTCGACGTCGGCTTGGGTGATGGTGTGGGTGGTGGTCCCCGAGCAGGTCACGGATGCGTTCGGGGCGAGGCCACCGGCCGGGGGAGCGCAGGTGACCGTCCCGCCGTCCGACGGGTCAGTCACCGTCAACGTGGTCAGGGTGACGTTGCCGGTGTTCTTCACCACGAACGAGTAGGTGACGATGTCGCCGACCTTGGCCGCGGTCTGATCCGCGGCCGGGGAAACAACAGCCGTCTTGGTCAGGGTGACCGCGGGGTTGGCCGATGACGTGACGGTGGCGCTGGCCGGCGCGGACGGGGAGGTGACACCACTAGCGCTGGTCCCGGTGGCGGTCGCGCTGTCCGACCGCGACCCGGCATCCACGTCAGCTTGAGTGATCGTGTGCGTGGTCGTCCCGGAACACGTCACCGACGAGCCGGGGGCGAGGCCACCGGCCGGGGGTGCGCAGGTCACAGCTCCGCCATCGGACGGGTCGGTCACCGTCAACGTGGTCAGGGTGACGTTGCTGGTGTTCATGACCACGAACGTGTAGGTGACGATGTCACCCACCTTGACGTCGTCTGATCAGCGGCCGGCGACACAGCAGCCGTCTTGGCCAACGTGACAGCGGGTCCAGCCGTCACGGCCGGGACGATCGCGGTCGACGGGGCCGAGGCTGACGTGTGGGACAGCGCGTCGGTGCCCGTAGCCGTGGCCGTATCCGACCGCGACCCGGCATCCACGTCAGCTTGAGTGATCGTGTGCGTGGTCGTCCCGGAACACGTCACCGACGAGCCGGGGGCGAGGCCACCGGCCGGGGGTGCGCAGGTCACAGCTCCGCCATCGGACGGGTCCGTCACGGTCAACGTGGTCAGGGTGACGTTGCCGGTGTTCTTCACGAGGAACGCTGTAAGTGACGGTGTCGCCGACCTTGACGTTGGTCTGATCCGTCGGCCGGGGAAACAACAGCGGTCTTGGTCAGGCGTGACAGCGGGGGTGGCGATGACGTGACGGTGGCGCTGGCGGGCGCCGACGGGGACGTGACACCACCAGCGCTGGTCCCGGTGGCGGTCGCGTTGTCGGTCCGTGACCCGGCGTCGACATCAGCCTGAGTGATCGTGTGAGTCGTCGTCGAACACGTCACCGAGCGTTCGGGGCGGCACCGGCCGGCGGGCGCAGGTCACAGCTCCGCCGTGGCGGGTGGTACGGTAGCGTGGTCAGGGTGACGTTGCCGGTGTTCCTCACCACGAACGAGTAGGTGACGGTGTCGCCGACGTTCACTTCGTCTGATCCGCGCGGGAGACCACAGCCGTTTGGTAACGTCACGGCCGGTCAGCGTCACGGGAGACGTCGCGGTAACGGCGAGGCCGGTGTGGGACAGCGCGTCGGTGCCAGTGGCCGTGGCCGTGGCGTAGGAGCCGGCGTCGACGTCGGCCTGGGTGATCGTGTGAGTCGTCGTCCCGAACACGTCACCGACGAGCCGGGGGCGAGGCCACCGGCCGGCGGGGCAGGTACGTCCGCCATCGGACGGGTCGGTCACGGTGAGCGTGGTCGGGGTGACGTTGCCGGTGTTCTTGACCAGGAAGCTGTAGTACGGTGTCGCCGACCTTGGCCGCGGTCTGATCCGCGGTCGGGGAACAGCGGTCTTGGTCAGGGTGACCGACGGCGTGGGGCGTGACGATGAACGGTGCGGGGCGCTGGCCGGTGCCGACGGGGAGGTGACACCACCAGCGCTGGTGCCGGTGGCGGTGGCGGTGTCGGTCGGGATCCGGCATCGACGTCGGCTTGGGTGATCGTGTGAGTCGTGGTGCCGGAACACGTCGACCGACGCCGGAGGCGAGCCACTTCTACCGGCGGTGGCGCAGGCAGCCTCCGCCGTCGGACGGGTCGGTCACGGTGAGCGTGGTCAGCGTGACGTTGCCGGTGTTCTTCACCACGAACGTGTAGGTGACGGTGTCGCCGACCTTGGCCACCGTGTGTTCGCAGCCGGCGACACGACAGCCGTCTTGGTCAGGGTGACGGCCGGCCCGGCAACCGCGCTGACGCTGGCCGTCGAGCTCGATGTCGACGACGTGTGGGACAACGCGTCGGTGCCCGTAGCCGTGGCCGTATCCGACCGCGACCCGGCATCATGTCAGCTGCGGTCGATCGTGTGCGATGGTGGTGCCGGAACACGTGACGGAGGCGTTCGGCGCATAGGCCACCGGCCGGCGGAGCGCAGGTGACAGCGTCCGCCATCGCTGGGTCGGTGACGGTGAGCGTGGTCAGGGTGACGTTGCCGGTGTTCTCACGAGCGAAGGTGTAGGTGACGATGTCGCCGACCTTTGACGTTGGACTGATCGGCGGCCGGCGACACAACAGCGGTCTTGGTCAGCGCGACCGCCGGCGCAGCAGTCGCATTGACCGTTGCCGATGAGGGCGCCGAGGGCGACGTGGTCCCGGAAGCGGTCGTTCCCGTTGCCGAAGCGCTGTCCGTGCGTGACCCGGAGTCGACGTCAGCTTGGGTGATCATGTGAGTCGTGGTGCCGGCGCAGGTGACGGACGCGGACGGCGCTAGCCCACCGGCCGGCGGCGCACAAACCACCGCTCCGCCGTCGGACGGGTCAGTCACTGTCAACGTGGTCAGGGTGACGTTGCCGGTGTTCTTCACCGCGAACGAGTAGGTGACGGTGTCACCGACCTTCACATTCGTCTGATCCGCGGCCGGCGACACGACAGCCGTCTTGGTCAGGGTGACGGCCGGCGCCGCCGTCACCGTCGGCACGGTGGCGGTCGAGGGTGAGGACGACGTCGCCGAGCCACCCGGAGGCGTGCCCTGGGCCGTCGCGGTGTTCGACACGGACCCGGTGTCGACGTCGGCCTGTGTGACGGTATGGGTCGCGGTCGCCGTGCAGGTCTCGCTCACGCCGACGGCGAGCGAGCTTGACGGACAGGTGACGGCCCCGGCTTTCGCGTCGGTGACGCCGATCGAGTTCAACGTGATGTTGCCGGTGTTCTTGACCACGAACGAGTACGCGATCGTGTCGCCGACCTTGGCCGCGGTCTGGTCTGCGGACGGGGTCACCGTCGCCGTCTTGGCGATGGTCAGCGCGGGCGCGGATGGAGTGACCGTGGTCGTGACGCTGCAGGTTCCGCTACAAGCGCCGTTGGTCCCGGTGGCGGTGACGCCGTTGACGAGCGAGCGCGTTGCCGGTGTCGGGAGCATTGATCGTCACCGAGTAGGTGATCGTGGCCGTCTGACCCACCGCGAGTGGACCGTTGCCGGTCAGCGTCGTACCGGATTCCGACAGCGTCCATCCGGCGACGTTGCTCGTCGCATCGTTGTTGTACGTTGCGTCGTCGAGGACGCCCGCCAGGTTGTCGCTGAAACTGGCCGGGGTCGTCGCGGTGTAGGCGTTGGCGCCACTGTTGACGACGGTCAGCGTGTAGGTGATCTTCGTGCCGACCACCCCGGCCGCGGCCGACGCCGTCTTGCTGACGGTGTAACGCAGGTTCCACTGAATCACGACCAGGCCGTTGCCGCCGGCCTGGCCGGGCTGCTCGCCGACGCGCCGCCCGCGGCCACACCGCTCACGTATTGCGAATCAGTGGTGTTCGCCGCCGCGCCCGGCGAACCCGGATTGGCGTTGACGCCGTTGCCGCCGGCGGTCGTACTCGCCGCGGTGACGCCGGTGCCGCTGATGTAGCTGGAGCCACCACCGCCGGTGCCGTTGTTGTTGGTATAGGCCGTCCCGGTCTGCGCGCCGGCGTCGGACTGGCACTTGCCGGCGCCGCCGCCGAACCAGCCGCCGCCGCCACCGCCACCGCCCTCCCAGTTGGCGCTGGATCCCCCGGTGGACACTGTCGCGCCGCCGGTGCCGCCCGCGAACTGAGCGCCCGCGGTCGGCGCCGCGCCGCAGCGAGTGTTGGTGGACGCCGCGGCGCCGCCGGCGGTCTGCGTTCCGCCCCGGCCGGAGAGCTGGGGCTGGCCGTCCTGACCACCGGTCGCACCGCCACCGCCGCCGGTGAACGGGCTGCCGACGTCGCCACCCGGCGTGGCGCCACCACCGCCGCCCGCGACGAGCAGGGCCGCTGCCGCTGACTTGGTGGCGCCGCTGAACAGCGCCGACATGCCGCCGCCACTGGCTCCGTTTCGTGCCGTGTTGACCGGCGTCTGGTTGCTGACGCCGCCCGCACCGCCACCGCCATAGGTCGCCGTGGTCGACGACGCGCCGTCGGGCTGGCCGCCCTGCCCGACGACCACGGTCATCGCGGTGCCCGGGGTCGTGGCGATCGTGCCGGTGCTGTAACCGCCGCCGCCACCACCGGACTCGCCGGGCCAGTAGTTCGCGTCGACGCCACCGCCCCCCGCGCCCCAGCATCTTGACGTGTGACCGACGTCACGAGGGCCGGGACGGTGAAGGTCTGGTCGGCGCCGGACTCGGTGAAGCGGGCGCAGTTCGTGAAGCCGGCGTCCGGGGTGCAAGCCACCTGCGCGGCGCTCGCGGGCGCGGCTCCGGTGATGGCCGAGACGAACGAGACGAACACCGTCGTGCTGATGACGAGGGCGGCAACCGCAGTCGAGGCGATCACGGGGCGTGAACGATGCCACCGGTTTTTACGGGCAGCGTGCAACGCAAAATAACGTGGTCCGGCCATGCGTGCGGTCCCCTCCCAAGGATCACGACATCCGACGGCGCCAGGGCGCGGCCGGAATCTCGCAAAGTAAAGCCGACATCAGGCGCTGATGCAAATCCCGTCATCGATTTGCAGCTTTAGCCCACTTATCTCAACGCTCAGTAACCGACTTGTCCAAAACGCGCGAGTGTCGAGTGACGGCAAGAGCTGATCGCGAAGATGACTCACCAGCTGGCCTCACGTCTGACGGCGGCGGCGAGGGGCCGCGTAGATCGTCAGCAGTGCGCCGAGCACCACCAGGCCGAAGGCCGTGCCGATCAGAGCCGAGAGCGCGCGGATGCCGGTGGCGGCGAGCGTCTTCTGCGCCATGACAGTGGCCCGGCCGCTGCCTGTGATCGGCGCGCCGCTGGGGGCGGTGCCCGTTGCGGTGGCGGTGTTGTCGATGCGGCCCTGGTCGAGGTCGGCCCGGGTGACGGTGTAGGTGCCGGTGCACGTGATCGCCGCCCCCGGCGCGAGTGAGGCCACGGGCGTGGTCGGAGCGCAGTCCAACTCGAGAGCGGGCGCGGCCGGCGCGGCGAACTCATCGGCGACGGTCACGGTCGACAGCGTGACGTTTCCGGTGTTGGTGGCGACGATCGTGTAGGTCACCGACTGGCCGACGGCGGAGACGGTTGTCGTCGATGGCGTCTTGGTGACCGTCAGCGCCCCGGCGGGTGGGGCCGTCGTGACGGTGGCGGTTGACGGGCTCGAGGGGCTGGGTTCGCCCTTGGCGTCGGCCCCGCTGGCGGTGGCGGTGTCACTGTACGAACCTGCATCCACGTCGGCCTGGGTGATCGTGTGCGTGGTCGTCCCGGAGCAGGTCACTGACGCGCTCGGGGTCAGCCCGACCGCCGGCGGCGCGCAGACGACAGCTCCGCCATCGGACGGGTCGGTCACGGTCAACGTCGTCAGGGTGACGTTGCCGGTGTTGGTCACCACGAAGGTGTAGGTCACGGTGTCGCCCACCTTGGCGCCGCCCTTGTCGGACGCCGGCGAGACTGCTCCCGTTTTGGTCAGGGACACAGCAGGGTTCGCCGTCGCGTTGACCGTCGCGGTCGACGATGCGGGTGGGCTGGTGTCTGCGTTGCCGTCGGTTCCCGTTGCGGTTGCGGTGTCCGAGCGAGTCCCGGCATCGACGTCAGCTTGGGTGATGGTGTGAGTCGACGTTGCGTTGCACGTGACGGATGCGTGGGGAACGAGGCCTCCGGCCGGGGGCACGCAGGCGACAGTGCCACCGTCGCTGGGGTCGGTGACATCGAGGACGGTCAGGGTGACGTTTCCGGTGTTGGTGACGACGAAGGAGTAGGTGACGGTGTCGCCGACCCTGACGTCGTTCTGATCCGCGGTGGGCGACACGCTAGCGGTCTTGGTGAGGGTGACCGTCGGGCTGGCCGTGGTCGTGACGGTGGAGGTGCCGCTGCCGGTGATGGGGGTGCCACCGGGTGTGGTGCCGGTAGCGGTCGCGGTGTTGGTGATCCCGCCGTGATCAAGATCAGCTTGTGTCACGGAGTAGCTGCCGCTGCAGGTGATCGCAGCGCCGGGTGCCAACGAGGCGACCGGGGTGGTGGGGGTGCACGACAACGTCAGCGCGGGTGATGCCGGAGCTGACAGGGTGTCGGTGACCGTGACGTGGGACAAGGTGACGTTGCCGGAGTTGGTGGCCACGATCGTGTAGGTGACGGGCTGACCGACGCTCGAGATCGTCGTGGTCGACGGCGTTTTGGTGACGGTCAACGCACCGGCCGCGGTCGAGGCGGTGACGATCGCGGTCGACGACGCGGGTGGCGAGGTCGCGCCACTCGCGCTGGTTCCGGTCGCGGTTGCGGTGTCCGACCGAGTCCCGGCGTCGACGTCAGCTTGCGTGATCGTGTGTGTGGTCGTCCCGGAACAGGTGACCGAGGCGCCCGGGGGCGAGACCACCAGCCGGCGGAGCGCAGGTCACCGCTGCGCCATCGCTCGGGTCGGCAACCATCAGCGTGGTCAGCGTGACGTTGCCGGTGTTGGTGACCACGAAGGAGTAGGTGACGGTGTCGCCGGCCTTCACGCCGGTCTGGTCCGCGGCCGGCGAGACGGTCGCCGTCTTGGTGAGGGACACCGCCGGTGTGGAACTGGAGTTGACGGTGGCGGTGGCCGACGCGGGTGGCGAGGTCGCGCCACTCGCGCTGGTTCCGGTCGCGGTTGCGGTGTCCGACCGAGTCCCGGCGTCGACGTCGGCCTGGGTGATCGTGTGTGTCGTCGTCCCGGAACAGGTGACCGAGGCGCCCGGCGCAAGACCACCAGCCGGCGGAGCGCAGGTCACCGCTCCGCCATCGCTCGGGTCGGCAACCATCGAGCGTCGTGAGCGTGACGTTGCCGGTGTTCGTGACCAGGAACGAGTAAGTGACGGTGTCACCGAGATCCGTTGCCCCGTTCGACTGGTCCACGGCTGGTGACACCGCGGCCGACTTGGACAGTGGAGGGACGATGGTCTGCACGACGGGCGCCGACGGTCGGCCGACGAGGTTGCGAGGTCGACGAGGTCGAGCCGAGTCGGCGCTCAGTGCCGGTCGGCGGTCGCGGTATGCCGAGCGGGAGCCGGCATCGACATCGGCCTGGGTGATGGTGTGCGGCGTCGTCGCCGAGCACGTCATCGAGGCACCCGGCGCCAGCGACGTCACCGGGCAGGTCGTCGCACCGGCGGTCGGGTCGGTCACCGCGAGGGCGTTGACGGTGACGTTGCCGGTGTTCTTGACCAGGAACGACCACTGGATCGTGTCGCCGAGATCCGTTGCCCCGTCGTGGTTCACGTCGGTCACCGCAGCCGACTTGGTCAGCTGGAGGGTCGGTGTCTGCGTCGCGGTGACGGTGGCCGTCGACGGAACGGACGTGACCGGGCCTCCGGTGGGCGGGGTGCCGGTGGCGGTGGCCGAGTTGCGGATGGTGCCGGCGTCCAGGTCGGCCTGGGTGGTGGAGTACGACGCCGTGCACGTCGTCGACGCACCCGGGACCAACGAGGTCGTCGGGCAGGTCACGGTCAGCGGCGGGCCGGCCGGCGCCGTGAACGTGTCACCGACCGAGATGCCGGTGAGGGAGACGTTGCCGGTGTTCTTGACCACGAACGAGTAGTTCACGGTGTCACCGACCTGTCACGGTTGTCTGATCGGCGACCGGAGAGACGAGAGCCGTCTTCGTCACCGTGATCGTCGGCGTCAGGGTCGAGGTCACGGTGGCCGGCGCGGCGCGGTGACGGGCGGCCCCGATGGCGGCGTACCGGTCGCGGTCGCTGAGTTCTTGATCGCGCCGGCGTCCACGTCGGCCTGCGTCGTCGTGTACGAGGCGGTGAACGTCGCGACCTGTCCGGGGACGAGCGTCACCGCATTCCCGCTGCAGCTGGCGCCCGGGCTGGTCAGTGCCTGGCAGGCAATCGGGCCGAACGCGCCCGCTCCGCCTTGGGTGAACGCATCGGCGACAGTGACGCCGGTGAGCGTCGACTGGCCCGTGTTCGTGACGACGAAGGTGTAGGTCACCGCTTGGTTGGGCGCCGAGATCGAGGTCGGACTCGGTGTCTTGGTGATCGACAGCGACGACCCCGGAGTGGTGACCGACGCCGAGCAGCCCGCGCCCGGCGAGGGTGGGCAGCCGGCGTCGACGGTGGCGACGACCCCGCCCGTGCCGCCGGTGGTCGTCTCCGTGGCCGCCGGGACAGCGGTCGCCGAGTTGGTGAGACTGCCCGTCGTGCCGGACGCCACGGTGCCGGTGACCGTGTAGACGACCTGACCACCAGCCGGAATCGTCACGGTGTCGGTGACGGCGGTCCCGCTGCCGGCCGCGCAACTCGCGCCCGCGCTCGGCGCGCACGTCCACGCCGCACCGGTGACCGACGAGGGAATCGGATCGCTCACGCTGACATCGGTCGCGGTCGAGATCGGCGCGGACGCCGTCGACGCGGCGTTCTCGACGGTCACGGTGTAAGTGATCGGACTGCCGGGCGTGTACGACGCAATGTTCGCCGACTTGGTGACGGAGAGGTCGACCACCGGCTGGACGATCTGCGTCGCCGTGCCCGGCGGGTTGACGCCGACGAGGGACGGGAAGTTCGTGGGTCCGTTGACGTACGTGCCGGGCACCGACGCGGTCACCTGGACGGTGATCGTGCACGAGGTCGCGCCCAGCGCGAGCGCCGCGCCCGTCAGCACGGCCGACGTGGCGCCCGCGGACGCGGTCAGTGTGCCGCCGCAGTTGTTGACGTTGACACCGGTGGCGGTCAGCCCGCTCGGCAGGTCGTCGGTGAACGCGATGCCACTCTTGGCGTCGAGCTCGCTGGTGTTGGTGACGGTGTAGGTCAGCGTCGACGTCCCGCCCTGCGGGATCGACGTCGGGCTGAATGCCTTGTCCAACTGGGGCGTCACGTCGACGATCTGCGGCAGGTCGAACGCCACGTCGTTACCGGAGCCGGTCGCGGTCTGGTCCGACAGCTGCAACCCGAGCGAGGGGGCGGTTCCCACCGGGATCTGGAAAGCGGCCGCCTGAAGTTTGGTGACCTTGGTTCCCACACTTGTCGTGGTCGTGCCACACGGATCGAGCCCGGAGCTCAGGACGTGGCTCGTCCCGTTGACGAGCAGCGTGAAGGTCTCCGACGCGTGCGCCGCCTGGCAGTTGTTCTCGGCGAAGTAGGCCGCGACTGCGTAGTCGTGACCCGACACCGAGGGGATCGCGTTAGCATCGGCCGACTGGTACTCGACACCGGCGGCGATGTTGCCGCTCGGGGCGTTCGTGAACTCGGACAAGGCCTGGTTCTGCGCCGCCGCCGCTGCGCTCTGGCCCTGGGCCTGGCCGAGGGCGACCGCCATCGCCTGGATGTTCGCCCAGGCCGACCCGCCGTTGTTGCTGCACCCGCTGTCGCTCGAGGCGACCGGTGTCGACGAGTTCAGGATCCAGCCGTCGCACTGGCCGCCGGCCGGGGTGAACTGGGTATCGGCGGTGTAGGTCTGACCGTCGGCGCCGGTGCCGGAGGGGCCGGGGGTGTAGGTGCTGCCCGACGAGCCGACGTAGTTGAGGACGCTGATGGCCGAGGACGTCGCGTCCTGGTTCGAGAAGTCCTCGGTGTAGACCGGCGTACCGGCCTGGGGGACTCCGGGCGTGCCCGGAACCGTTGCCCCGGCCGGCGTCCGGGCCACCACCGCCACGACCGCCGAGTAGACGATCGTCAAAGCCAGCACGAGGCCGATCACCGCGAGGAACGCGGTCGAGGTCCGTAGGATCCGCCGCCGCGCCGAGGTGCGAGCGGGCAGCCAAAAAGTACGTGGTCCGGCCATGCGTGCGGTCCCCTCCCAAGGATCACGAACTCCCGCGACGCAGCAGCGCCTCTGGAGATCACGCAAAGTAAAGCCCGCATCAGGCCACCGGGGCAAATCTGTAACGAAGTTTCGATCTGACGTCTGGGTCGTCAACAGAAAGTGACCGGTTTGGCGGGCAGGCCGGTGCTGGACGAAATGGCCGACTACCGATGGTCATCCGCACCGAGACATGACGCCCGGGGATCCATCGCGGTGGCGCGATCGTCAGATCGAGATCAGCGAATGTGGAGAGATCACGCGCGGTAGAACGAAAAAGTTGCTGATTCGTGCGCCGACTTTCGCGTGAGGCACCCGCTACCCCACTCTCTTGCTCGGGCTACGCAACGCAAGCAACCAGCGTCCAGCAGCAAGCGGTAGCCCACCGGCGCGCAACCAGCAGTTGGGCGGGAGAGACCGGGCAGTCGCCCGTTCTAACGGGAGGGAACCGATGGTCGGCACAGCGATCGTCGATCCGTTCGCCCAACTGCTGGGGAGTGTCTGGGGAGTGTCTGGGCCGCTAACAGGGTTCGATTCCGGGGGTCACAGTGAGGCTTCCGGGTGGGTGTTCGAGTTCATCCCGCTGATCGCGTCGTAGTCACCGGTGGTCCCCTCGCGGGCCACCGCGCCGAGGTTTCCTCGATCGACGTCAAGGGCCGGCTTGCTTACGTCATCGTCCGCCCTGACGGGCTGGCCGGCCGTCGGCTGCTCGGCGTCGTTCCGCTGAGCCAACTGCGCAGCGATGTCAGTGGACGTCAGATCACCCTCAAGGGCCGGCCACGGACGATCACGGCCGAGACCATCGACCGCATGCACGCCCTGTTCACCAGCGAGGGGCTCACCCACGCCGAAATCGCCGAGCGCCTGGGCGTCAGCCGGTCCTCGGTCACCAAGTATCTGCGCGAGCGGGCCCGCCAAGCCGAACGATCCTGACGGCCGCAGTGGCAGGCTCGGGGCATGGATGAGATGAAAGCCGATCTGCTCCGTTACCTGCAGCTCGCGCGCGAAGCCCTGATCTGGAAGCTCGACGGGCTGGACGAGTACGACATCCGCCGCCCGTTGACGCCCACGGGCACCAACTTGCTCGGCCTGGTCAAGCACGTCGCCAGCGTCGAGGCCGGCTATCTCGGCGACACCTTCGGCCGCCCGTCGCCCGAGGCGCTGGCGTGGATCGCGGAGGACGCCGAACCCAACGCCGACATGTGGGCGACGCCCGAGGAGTCCCGCGATCAGATCGTCGACCTGTACCGCCGGGTGTGGGCGCACTCCGACGAGACCGTCGAGGGTCTGCCGCTGGACGCGGCCGGTCGGGTGCCGTGGTGGCCCGAGGAGCGCGCGGACGTCAGCCTTCATCGCATCCTGGTCCATGTGATCGCCGAGACGGACCGGCACGCCGGTCACGCCGACATCGTGCGCGAGCTGGTCGACGGCGCGGCCGGCCTGCGCTCCGACAGCGACAACCTGGGCGAGCTTGGTTCGAGCGGGTGGGACGAGTACCGCCAACGTCTGGAAGAGGCCGCCCGTCAGGCCGCCGGCCAGAGCTAGGCTCTTGATCATGAACCTGGACGCGATCGGCGCCGTCTCGCCCGACATCCGGGCTACCTTCGAGCGGGCCCACGAGGTGGCGGCCGACACGATCGGCCCGGAGTTGTTCGCCCTGGTGCGTGGACGGGTCGACTTCCTGCTCGGGGGCACCGACACCGACGTCGCGCCGCACGATCGACTCGGGGCAGACGCGCTGCGGCTCACCGATCAGTTCGTGGCCTACGTTCCGGGTGTCGGCGAGGAAATCCTGACGCCACTGCGCGAGAGCATGGGCCGCCGGGGACTTCGGGCGCTGACCGACACGCTCTATGTCGTCGACCAAGCCGCTCGTCTGCGGGTCACGCACTCGCGCCTGTTCACGCCGGGCGAGCTGACGCCGGGTTCGCCCGGCCACGCGAACCCGGAGCTGTCGCTCGGACGACTCAACCTCGCGTTTCACCACGCGATCATGTTGCTGACCGCGATGGACCCGGTCACCACCGAGGTAGTGCGCCTGCGCGCCGCGAGCTATCACCACTGCCGGCTGTGTGCGTCGGGCCGGGTCGTCGTCGACGGCCGTCCGCTCGTCGACGTCGAACTGGCCGCCCGGATCGACACTTACGTCGAGCGGCCGCTGGCGCCCGAGCATCAGGCGGCGCTGCGCTACGCCGACGTCCACATGATCGATCCGCGCCGCCTGGATGCCGAGCTGCGCGACGAGCTAAGGGCGCTGTTCACGCCCGAGCAGCTCGTCGAGCTGACCCTGGACGTCAGCGCGTACAACTACCAGAAGATCTTGGTCGCCCTGTCGCTCGACATCCCGGCCAGCACCGAGGGAATCGTCGCGTTCACGTTCACTCCCGAGGGCGATCTCGAGGTCGGCGAGCTGCTCGAACGGGTGACGATCAGCTCTTGAGGGCGCGTCGCTCGGTGGCCAACCGGTCCGAGATCACCCGCGCGGACGCAACCTGCCCGTCAGCCACGTGCGCGATGCCGGCGTAGTAGACGCTGGTTCGCTTGCCGATCACGCCATCGACTGCGCCCGGCCACCCGCTGATCACGCCGGTCGCGCGGACGTGGAACGCCGAGCGCGACTGGCCGGCGAAGCAGTCGAGGATCTCGATCTCGGGGGAGTCGAGCACCACGCGGTCGGCCTCGTACGCGATCTCGTCGTCCAGCGAACCCACCGGGAGCGACGCGATGCCGTTGCCGAGCAGCCATTCGCGCGTCGCGCTCTCGACCGCCGGGTCCGGCGTCTCGATCGGGTGAGCCCACGGATCGTGGGCCGGCCGGTCGACGTCACTCGGCACGCCGGACTTCTGCTGGCGGCGGCGCGAGTAGTAGTCCTGCTCGACCCGGCAGTCGACGAGGCGGTCGACGCCGTTCCAGTGATACATGCTGATACCGCTCCACGCCGCGTCGTTGTCGGTCAGCGTCGAGCGTCCGTACTCGCTGAACTGCAGCGCGGCCCGATCCGGCGTGACCAAGAGCTGGTGGACGCTCATCCCGAGGCCGGGGAACTGGCGCAGTTGTTTCACCGCGGCCGGGATGTAGTTGTCGTCGCGCCCGGTCGCCTCGAAGTCGCCCATCCGCAGCGTGTAGTCCTCGACCATGATGTCGGCGCACACCGATGGGTCGTTCGAGGCGGTGTAGGCGAAGGAGTAGCGGCGCAGGATCGTCGCCAGAGGGGGAACTTCGGTCGGCTCAGTCATGGTTCGCAATCGGTCTCGGCGGGTCAGGACAGGACGGCGCGCAGCTTGTCGGGGATCGGAATCTTGCCCGAGCCGTCGGCCGCTACGACGACATAGACGGTGCGTCCCAGGCAGGCGGTCTCGCCCGCGCGCCGGACGTCGAACTCCAGGGTGAAGCTGGTCGTACCAAGGGCGGCCGTCCGTACTCCGACGGCGACGTCATCGCCCCACGTGACCGAGCTCTTCCAGTCCAACTCGGTGTGGACGAGTTGCGTCTCGGCGCCGTCCTCGACCAGAGCCGGGTACGGATAGCCGCGGTCGGCGAAGAAGCCGGTCATCGCCTCGTCGAAGTAGGCGAGGTACCACATGTTGAAGACGACGTTCTGCGCGTCGACCTCGAAGTAGCGCACGGTCGTCGGATGCCAGTAGGTCTCGCTCATCAGAGGTACTCACCGCCGGCGATCCACCGGTCGAAGCTCTCCTTGCCCCGCTGGTCGACCAGTTCGAGCAGGATGCCGGTGGGGCTGTCGAGATAGGCGAAACCGCCCGCGTAGCCCTTGCGGTTCAGGCCGGTCGCATTCACCTGGTAGCCCTGCGCGACCAGCGACTCCAGGTCGGCGACGACGTCCTCGCTCCAGACGCCCATGTGGTGCAGTCCGTCCTGAGCGGTCCAGGGTGGTTCATTGGCGCCGATCAGCTCGACGTAGGGCGGGCCTTCCAGGGAGTAGACGAACTGGATGTCGCGCTCGACCGTCTCGCCGCGCAGCGAGATGGGGAACGCGCGGCGCTGCTCGCTGGCCCAGGTGAGGCCGAGCGTCGAGGACAGGTCGCGCATCGCCTGGCCGAGCTCGGGGACGATGATGCCGACGTGCGAGAACGGCGCGATCATGTCAATCTCCTGACGGCGGGCGGATGCCGGACTCGACGAGTCCGACCAGCTGGGCGATCACCTGGTTGGTGGCAAACCGGCCGCGCGGGCGATACCACCGGTGGGCCGAGTTGCACATGCCGATGATCGCGTTGACGGCGATCTTGGGATTGGCATCGGTGATCGAACCGTCGGCGATCCCCGACTCGTACACCGAGAGCAGCACGTTGTTGTACTCGCGGCCCAGGGCCTGAATTCGGCGCTTCGCTGGATCGGAGAGCGAGAAGTTCTGCACCTCGAACACGGCGTTGGCCTCGACGTTGTGCAGGAACGTCTGCAGGTGCTGCTCGATCAGCCCGACGAACCGGGCGGCGCCGTTCTCGGCCGGCTGCGCCACCAGAGCGCGGGCGTTGGCGATCGCCGGCTCGACGATCGCGGTGTAGATCTCGACGAGCAGTTCTTCCTTGTTCTTGGCGTAGTAGTAGATCGCCGCCTTGGTGAACCCCATCCGGTCGGCGATGTCCTGCAGCGTGGTGTGCGCATAGCCCTTCTCGTAGAACAGCGAGATGGCGGCTTCGAGCAGTTCGGCTCGTCGCGGCGCGGGTTTGGCTGCCGCCGTCATTCAGCGGCCGGTTCGACGGTGACGAGGCGCTCGCCGCGCTTGAGTGAGTCACCGGCGTTGGCGTGGATCGCGACGACCAGACCCTTGGTCCCGCTGATGACGTGTGTCTCCATCTTCATCGACTCGACGACGGCGACCGTCGTGTTCGCCTCGACCTCCTGGCCGACCGCGACGGTGTGCCGGACGAGAACGGCGTCCATCGGGGCGACGCCGCCGGCCGGCCCGCTGCCGACGCCCGCGCCGACGCCCGCTTCGCCGTCGTCGGTCGTCGCCCGGGTCGCCAGGCGCGCGCCGCCGTCCTGGACCGGGACGTCGAGCCGGATCTCGCCCTCCGGGGTACGGATGCGGGCGCCGCGTGATCGCCGCGGTGTCGCGGCGGATGAAGCGGGGGCGGCCGGGGCCGCGAGCGGCGCCGGAAGTCCGGTCGTCGGGATAGCGCCTGAATCAACCATGGCCGTCCAATGGGTGCCGTTGCGGAAGTGGTCGTCCTCGAGCACGCGGCTCAAGAAAGCGGTGGTGGTCGGGATGCCCTCGACCTTCGTCTCCTTCAGCGCGCGCAGGAGTCGCTTGCGAGCGGTGTCGCGGTCGGGACCCCACGCGGTGATCTTGGCCAGCAGCGAGTCGTAGAACTGGGAGACGGTCGAACCGCCGACGATGCCCGGATCGACCCGCACCCAGGGGCCGCTCGGGTAGCGGAGGGCGCCGATCTGGCCGGCGTGCGGGAAGAAGCCACCCGCCGGGTCCTCGGCGTTGATGCGGGCCTCGATGGCGTGGCCGGTGAGCTGCACCTCGTCCTGGCCGAACGGGATCGGCTCGCCGGAGGCGATGGCCAGTTGGGTGGCCACGATGTCGATGCCGGTGACGACCTCGGTGACCGTGTGCTCGACCTGCAGGCGGGTGTTGACCTCCAAGAAATAGAGTTCGCCACCGCCGGTATCCCCGGTCCCGACCAGGAACTCGACCGTCGCCGCCCCGTGGTAGCCCACCTTCTGGGCCAGCTTCTGCGAGCCGGCGAGGGCCCGGGCCGCGACATCGGGGTCCAGCTCGAACGCCGGCGCCTCTTCGATCAGCTTCTGGTTGCGGCGCTGGGTCGAGCAGTCGCGGGTGCCCAGATGACGAACGTTGCCGAGCGTGTCGGAGATGATCTGCACCTCGACGTGGCGGGCCTTGGGCAGGAACCGCTCGAGGTAGACGTCGGCCCGGCCGAAGGCGGTCTGGTTCTCGCGCTGCGCGCCGGCGATGGCCTCGACCAGCTCGGCGGGATCGTTGACGATGCGCATGCCGCGGCCGCCGCCGCCGAACGCCGCCTTGACCAGCAGGGGGTAGCCGATCTGCTCGGCCACCGCGATGGGGTCGTCCTCGTCGGCCAGCATGCGAGCGGGCAGGACGGCCAGGCCGACCGCTTCGGCCTGCTCGCGGGCCGTCCGCTTGTCGCCGAGCAGCTCGATGACCTCGGCCGTCGGGCCGATGAAGATGATTCCGGCCGCGACGACCCGATCGGCGAACTCGCCGTTCTCCGACAGCAGGCCGTAGCCCGGGTGGATCGCGGCGGCGCCGCTCTGCTGGGCGGCCGCGATGATCTTGTCGATGGAGAGGTAGGACTCGCGGACCTCCGACGCCCCGAGATAGACGGCCTCGTCGGCCAACTGGACGTGCTCGGCGTCGCTGTCGGCATCGCTGTAGACGGCGATGGACCGCACGCCGAGGTCGCGGCAGGCCCGCACGATCCGCGCCGCGATCTCACCCCGGTTGGCGATGAGGACTGACTCGAGCATGTATTGACTCCTCGGTGGATCTTGCCATCCATCGGACGGCCTAGTTTACTATACGTATAGTAAGTACGAGAGGATGATCTTGACTAGTACATCTGTCGAAGAGTTGTTGGCCGATCTCCAGCAGCGCCGGGACGAGGCGCTGGCCATGGGCGGTCCCGACGGCATCGCCAAGCACCACGCGTCGGGGCGGCTCACGGTCCGCGAGCGCCTCGAGCGCCTCATCGATCCCGACTCGTGGTTCGAGGTCGGCCTGCTGGCCAAGCCCGAACTGCGGCGGCCGAAGCCGGTCCCCGGCGACGCGGTGGTCACCGGCTACGGCAAGCTCGACGGTCGTCAGGTCGCGGTCATCGGCATCGACTCCAGCATCGTGGCGGGCACCACCGCGCCGGTCAGCATGCGCAAGCAGGGTCGCCTCATCCACACCGCCCAACGCGTGGGGATGCCGATCGTGCTGCTGTGCGACGCCGACGGCGGGCGCATCCCGGACGTGATGGGCTGGCGCTTCTCGAGCCTGCCGCTCGACTTCAAGACCTTCCTCGAGCCGGGCGCCGGGCAGTACACCGTGCCCCGTGCCGCGGCGGTGCTCGGTCCCAGCTACGGCGACTCGGCGCTGCATGCCTCGACGGCGCACTTCGTGGTCATGACGTCCTCATCCGGCCTCGCGCTGTCCGGTCCGGTGGTGGTCGGCAAGGCGATCGGCGAAGAACTCGATCACGCCGGACTCGGTGGTCCGGAGCAGGCTCAGGCCGCCGGCAATGCGCACATGGAGGTCAACACCGAGGACGACGCGTTCGAGGCGATCGCGGCATTCCTGTCGTACCTGCCGGCTCATTCCGGCCTTCCGGCGCCACTGGCCGAGCCCCGCGAGCCCGAACTCGACCCGGCCGACCTGGGCAACGTCGTCCCGTTCGAGGCGCGCCGCGGCTACGACATGCGTGAGGTCATCCGCAGCATCGTCGATGCCCGTTCCATGCTGCCCTGGGGCGATGGTTGGGGGCCCAGCGTGCTCACCTGCCTGGCCCGCCTGGACGGAGCACCGGTGGGCGTGATCGCCAGCCAGCCCGTGGTCGGCGCCGGGGCGCTCAACCCGTCGGCGTTGAACAAGGAGCGGATCTTCGTCGACCTGTGCGACACGTTCAACCTGCCGATCATCTTCCTGCAGGACGTGCCGGGCCTGCTCATCGGCAGCGAGGCCGAACAGGGCGGCATCCTGCACGGCTACGAGAACCTGGCCGTGCGCATCGCCAAGGCCACCGTGCCGAAGGTGGCGGTCGTGATCCGCAAGGCCTACGGCGGCGGCCACTTCGCCCTCGGCGGCCGTCCGACCCACCCGGACTTCCTGTTCGCGTGGCCGAGTGCGGAGATGAGCTTCATGGCCCCCGAGACCGGACTGTCGATCGTGCACCGCCGCGCGATGGACAAGGCGTTCGAGGAGGGCGGGGCCGAGGCGCGCGACGCGCTCACCGCCGACCTGATGCAGGAGTGGCTCAACGAGTCCGCGCCGTGGGAGTCGGCCGCAAACTTCCACCTGGACGACGTGATCGCACCGTCCGAGACTCGTGATGTGATCAAGCGAGCTATCGAAGTCGCCTGGGGGAGTCGCCCCCGCGTCGCGGTGCCGGAGGGCAGCCGATGAAACGCACCATCTACGAACCCGAGCACGAGGCCCTGCGCTCGGCGTTCCGGTCGTTCCTGCAGGCCGAGGCGGTGCCCAACATCGAGAAGTGGGAACAGTCCGGCATGGTCGACCGGTCGTTCCACCAGAAGGCGGGCGAGAACGGCTTCCTGGGCTTCGAGGTGCCCGAGGAGTACGGCGGCCAGGGGCTGAAGGACTTCCGTTACAACGCGATCATGTCCGAAGAAGTGGTCGCCACCGGAATCGCCGGCGACACCTTCACGATGCACAACGACATCCTGGCGCCGTACCTGCTGACGCTGACCAGCGACGAGCAGAAGCGACGCTGGCTGCCCGCCTTCACCGACGGCTCGATGATCACCGCGCTGGGCATGACCGAGCCCGGTGCCGGTTCGGACGTCGCCGGCATCCGCACGTCCGCGGTGCGCGACGGCGACGAGTACGTGATCAACGGCAGCAAGACGTTCATCACCAACGGGGCGTCCTGCGACCTCGTCGTGGTGCTGGTACGCACCGGCGAGAACGACGGCCGTGGCATGTCGCTGCTCGTCGTCGAGAACGGCGCGGCCGGTTTCGCCAAGGGTCAGCCGATGCACAAGGTCGGCCGCAAGGGCCAGGACACCGCCGAACTCTTCTTCGACGACTGCCGGGTGCCGGTCGACAACCTGATCGGTGAGCCCGGACGGGCCTTCTCCGCGGTCCGCCAGCGCCTCGCCCGCGAGCGACTGTCGCTGGCCGTGCTGGCGATGGCGTCGGCGACCGAAGCGCTGAAGCTGGCCCTCGACTACACCCGCGAGCGCAAGGCCTTCGGAGCCCCGTTGAGCTCGTTGCAGTCGATCCGGTTCAGCCTGGCCGAGATGCACACCGAGATCCAGATCGGTCAGACCTACCTCGATCGGTGCGTGCTCGCGCTCAACGACGGCGAGCTCAGCGCCGAGGACGCGGCCGGCGTCAAGTACTGGACCACCGACCTGCAATGGAAGGTGGCCGACCAGTGCCTGCAGCTGTTCGGCGGCTACGGGTACATGGACGAGTACCCGATCTCGCGATTGTGGCGTGACGCGCGTATCCAGCGCATCTACGGCGGCGCCAACGAGGTCATGAAGGACATCGTCGGCAAGGCGGTCGTCGCGAATGGCTGACCGGTTGGGCGGTCGGGTCGCCCTCGTCACGGGTGGCTCGCGAGGTGTCGGCCGGGCGATCGCGCAGCGGCTGGCCGCCGACGGCGCCGCGGTGGCGGTCAACTATCGCCGCGAGGCCGATGCGGCCGCCGAGATCGTCGCCGCGATCACGGCCGCGGGCGGCACGGCCCGCGCGTACCAGGCGTCGATCGACGACGCCGAGGCGGTGACGGCGATGATCGACTCTGCGGCGAGCGACTTGGGCCCGATCGATCTGTTGATCAGCAACGCGGGCACCGCGAGCAGCGGACGCGACATGTTCTCGACGCCCGACGCCGAGTACCTGAAGCTGCTGGGCGTCCACACGCTCGGGCCCGTCTCGCTGATCCGCCAACTGCTGCCCGGCATGCGCGAGCAGCCGCGCTCCGACATCGTCTTGATCTCGAGCGCGCTCACCGATGCCGCGCCGCGCAACTCGGCGCCGTACACGATGGCCAAGGCCGCGATGGAGGCCGCGATCCGCACCGTCGCTCGCGAGGAGCGCCAGTACAACGTCCGGGCCAACATCGTGGCGCCCGGCCTGGTCGCCACCGACATGGGCAGCCGGCTCGCCACCGCCCTGGGCAGCGAGCTGTCCGAGCTCGACAAGATCTATCCGTTCGGCCGCGTGTGCCGTCCCGAGGACGTCGCCGGGGTGGTCGCGTTCCTGGTGTCGGCGGACGGCAGCTACGTCACCGGGCAGCGGATCCTGGTCGACGGCGGGGGCGCCGAGATCGAGATCGTCGAGCACTGAGTTCAGCGTTGGGCCAGTCGCTCGCGCAGACCGGCCGCCATGCCGGCGATCGTGGCCGCGTCGAAGAACTCGCCGACGCTGTTGGCCAGCCATCGTCGCCGCACCGGAGCCAGTCGCAGCCGCAACCGGACCCGCGTCCCGGGCGCGACCGCGGTCAGTGAGATGGCCCAGCTGATGTGGGTGCGTCCTCGCGTCGAGATGTAGACGATGCTGTGCGGTGCGTCGATGATCGCGACCTCGAAGCTGGCGTCCCGTCCGCCATAGTCGGGGATGACGTCACCGACCTGCAGCAGCTGCCAGGCCGGCCCGATGCGGCGGATCGCCCGACGCGCCGGCGGGACGAACCGCTCGACGCTACGGGGCAGGTACCACCCGGCCCGCCCTTTGCCCAGCTGCACCAGCCACGGCCAGACGGCCTCGGGCGAGGCGTCGAGCGTGAACGCGCGATCCATCACGACATCGGCGGGCGCCACCAGCTCGTCGCCGACACAGGGCGCGGCGACCTCGGCCGCCGACGCCGACACCGCTGCGAAGACCTTCACGCGCCGATCCTGGCACTGCGTGACCGATGCCGATACGTGCTGCGCCAGATCAACCCGGCCGGGGTGGTGAACCTCAGCGGCGGACGATGAAGCCGTGCTCCTCGCGGTCCCACGTGTCGGGCGTGACGCCTTCCTGCCGCAGCTTGTATTTCTCGATGCGTTGCGAGGGTGTCTTGGGCATCTCGTCGACGAAGCGGACGTAACGGGGCACGGCAAAGTGCGGCAGATTGTCGACGCAGTATTCCAGGAGTTCCTCGATCGTGAAGGCATGCCCCGGTCGGCGGACGACCGAGATCATCACCTCTTCCTCCGACAGCTCGGACGGGACGCCATAGGCGGCCGCCTCCAGCACGGACGGGAAGGCGCTGACCGTCGCCTCGACCTCCCAGGACGAGATGTTCTCGCCCCGTCGACGGATCGCGTCCTTCATCCGGTCGAGGAAGTACAAGTAGCCGTCCTCGTCGAAGCGCCCGCGGTCGCCGGTGTGGAACCACAGGTTGCGAAACGCCGTGATCGTCGCCTCGGGCATCTTGTAGTAGCCCAGGACGGTGATGCCGGGCTTCTTGGGGCGCATGACGATCTCGCCGGCAACGCCGGGCGCAACGATATTGTCCTGTTCGTCGACGACCCGCACCTCGAAGTTGACCGTCTCGCGCCCGGCGGCGCCGACGCGGAGGGTCTCCATCCGGTTCTCGATGGCGTTGGGCGCCTCGGTCATGCCGTAGATCTCGGCCAGCCGAACGCCGAAGCGCTGCATGAACTCGGCGCCGATCTCGGCCGGAATCGGCGCGCCGAACGCGACCCGCACCGGGTTGTCGGCGTCGTCGGCCGCCGGCGTCTGCTTGAACAGCATCAACAGCAGCGCGCCCTGGAAGTTGAACGCCGTCACGCCCTTGGCCCGGCAGTTGGCCCAGAACTTGCTCACCGAGAAGCGCTGATCCATGACCAGGCTGCCGCCGCACTCCATCGCCGCGATCACGCTGGTGTAGCGCGCATTGATGTGGAACAGCGGGAAGGCGGTGTAGAGCACGTCGTCCTCGGTGTACTCCATCAACGCGATCGTGTGCCGGGCCAGGTTGAGGTTGGCCTCGTGCGAGATGATCACGCCCTTCGGTGGACCAGTGGTTCCCGAGGTGTACATGATCACTGCCGGGTCGTACTTGTCGATCGTCGGAGTCGGCGGGGGAGTGTCGAGGTAGAGATCGCCCAGGTCGTGCAGCGCGATGCGCTCGGGCAACGCGACATCGACGCCGCGACCTTCACGAAAGACGACGACATCGCGCAGATGGGGCAGATCGTCGACGATGGCCGGCAACCGGTCGAGGTACTCCTCGTCGATCACCAGCGCCGACGAGTCCGACTGGTCGATCATGTACTGCAGCGCGTTGCCGCGGTTGGCGGTGTTGACCGGGATCTCGATGACGCCGATCTTGGCCAGCCCGAACCACACGTCGATGCTCTCGACGCTGTTCTTCATCATCGTGGCCGCGTGCGCGCCGACACCGAGACCGAGCCCGGCCAGTCCCGCCGCCATCCGGTCGCTGAACTCGTCGACCTGTCGGTACGAGCGGCGCACGTCGTGGACGTCGAGCGCGTGCCTGTCGCCGTACTTGGCGGCCCGCTCGCGTACCCAATCGCCGATCGTCCGCGGCGACTCGTCGGTGACCTCGAACGTCGACTGCGGTCATCGGTGAACCTCATATCCGTGATCTTCGCGATCCCAGGTGCCCGGAAGCAGGCCCTCGACGCGCAGCTTGTACTTCTCGATGCGCTGGGACGGCGTCTTCGGCAGTTCGTCGGCGATCCGTACGTAGCGCGGCACCGCGTAGTGGGGCAGCCGCAGCTGGCACAGGTCGAGCAGGCTGACCGGGTCGATCTCGTGGCCGGGCTTGGCGACGACGACGATCAGCACCTCTTCCTCGGTCAGCTCGGACGGGACGCCGATCGCGGCCGCCTCGGCCACCGAGTCGTGCGAGGTGACGACCTTCTCGACCTCCCACGACGAGATGTTCTCGCCGCGGCGGCGGATCGCGTCCTTCATCCGGTCGACGTAGTAGAAGTAGCCGTCGTCGTCGGTCCGCCCGCGGTCGCCGGTGTGGAACCACAGGTTGCGAAACGCGTGCAGGGACTCCTCGGGCATGTCGTGGTAGCGCTCGAACAACGCGTGCGGCTCGCGGGGTCGCACCACGATCTCGCCGACCTCGCCCGACGGCAGCCGGTTGTCGAGCGGGTCGTGGATCTCGACGTCGAAGTAGGGCACCGGACGCCCGCACGACCCGATGCGGAAGCTGTCGACCGTGTTCATGGTGACCGTGCCGCCCTCGGTCGAGCCGTAGACCTCGACCAGTTGCATCCCGAACCGCGCCTCGAACTCCTTGTAGATCGTCACCGGGGCGGGCGCGCCGTACGCACGGCGCACCGGGTTGTCGGCGTCGTCGGGACGCTCGGGCTGCTTGAACAACATCATCAACAGTGCGCCCATGTAGTTGAACGCGGTGACTCCGTGCTGACGACAGGTGTCCCAGAAGCCACTCGCGCTGAAGCGGGAGTAGAGCACCGACTCCCCGTCGGCGTACATCACCGGCAGCAGCCCCGAGTAGCGGGCGTTGACGTGGAACAGCGGGAAGGCGTTGAACACGATGTCGCTCTCGCTGTACGCCATCAGCTCGACGCAGTTGCGGGCCAGGTAGAAGTTCGCCGCGTGGGTGAGCACCACGCCCTTCGACGGCCCGGTCGTGCCGGACGTGTACAAGATCGCCGACACGTCCTCGGCGGTGACGTCGACGTCCGGCGCAGTGGTCGGCGAGCCGCTCAGGAACGCGTCCCAGCTCGTCGTGGCCATCGCGGCGAGCCCGGCCGGCTCGCCGCCGACGACGACCACGAGACGCAGCGACTGCACCTCGTCCAGGATCGCGGCGACCCGGTCGGTCCACTGGGCGTGGACGATCAGCACCTGACACTGGGCGTGCTCGAGCAGATAGGCGAGCAGATCGCCCTTGTAGGCGGTGTTCACCGGCACCTCGATCAGTCCGGCCTTGGCGACTCCGGCCCAGGCGTCCAGGAACTCGGGCTGGTTGGGCAGCATGACCGCGACGCGAGACTGGGGCGCGAGGCCCTGGCGCGAGCAGGGCGTTGGCGACCTGATTGCTCCGCTCGTCCCACTCGCGGTAGGTCACTGCGGTCGTCTCGAACTGCACGGCCCGCCGGTCGGGCTGCTCGGCGGCTCGTGCCGCGACGATCGCGCCCATGGTCCAGATGCCGTCGTAGATCACCGCTGGTCCCGCCTCCTCTTGTGGCTTTAATATCTACCGGACGTTTGGTTGAAGGTCTAGGCATCCTGGCTGTGTCTTCGCGGCTGGTGGTTCACGCCAGCCTGCTGACGTGTCTCGGCGGTGTGGGGGCTGGTGTTCGTCGGCGTCCACGAGTTGCTGCCGGTGCTGCCGGTCGGTGCAGCTGGTCACGCTTCGCTTCGCGATCATCAGCGTGGCGTTCATCCTCGTGTTCGCCGCGGTGCCCTCGCTGCGGGCGCTCCCGCACGGGGCCGGGCGGACTGGCTGCGTTTCGGCGCCTGCGCCGTGCTGGCCGTGCCCGGGCTCGCAGCTGATGCAGGTCGAGAGCCAGCACTACCTCTCGCCGCAGCTCGTCTCGCTCGTCGTCGCCACCTCGCCCGTCATCGACCGCCCTGCTGGCGGCCGCGCCTTCTCGACGAGCGCCTCACCCTGGTCCGCGTCATCGGATCGCTGATCGCGCTGACGGGAGTGGCGTTCATCGTCGTGTTCGGGGCCAGCGGTGGCGGCATCGGCCACGCGAAGTTCACCCTGCCCGCCTTGCTGGCCGTCGTCACGCCGTTGTCGTGGTCGCTCTACACAGTGCTCTCGCGCCCGCTGACCAGCCGGTACCCGCCGGTCGCCACCGTCGGCGTCACGTTGATCATGGGGACGGCCTTGCTGCTGCCCTTCAGCGTCGACACCGCCCGCGTCCTGCCCAACCTCTCGATCGGCGACTGGGGGTGGATCGTGTTCCTCGGAATCGGCGGCTCACTTCTGCCCTACCTGGTCTGGTACTGGGCCTTGCGCATACTTGCCGGCCAACAGCGTCGCCGTCTACATGTACCCGATCCCGTTGTTTGCCATGCTGTTCAGCTGGTTGATCCTGCACCGCACGCCGGGCGAGGTCGCCTGGGTCGGCGCCGCGTTCGTGTTGTTCGGCGTGCTTCTCACCCAGCTGCACGATCTTCGCCGCCGCGTCCGCCGTGAGGATGTGGTGATCGTTCCCGCCGCGCCCGTGATGGCCGAACTGGAGGAAGCATGATCGTCCGGCTGGGTATGGCCCCGCGCCGTCCAGGCACCTCGTTCGCCGAGTTCCAGAAGCACTGGAAGGACGAGCACGGGCCAGTGGCGCTGGGTATCCCCGGCCTGCGCGGCTACATCCAGAACCACGCGATTCTCGACGAGGCGGGTCGGCCGCTGCTGCCCTACGCCGGCTTCGACGCCTGTTCCGAGATCGCCTTCGACGACCTGGCCGCCATGGACGCGGGCTTCGCGTCTGCGACCTACCAGGGCGAGGTCCAGGCCGACGAGGTCGGCTTCATCGACAAGCCCAGGTTCATGATGTTGCTCTGCGATCGGCTCGTGATCGATCCGGGCGAACTGCCGCCGGACGCGGTGAAAGTGCTGACGTTCATGCGATCGCATCCGCTGACGAGCCGCGAGGACCTGCTGGCGCTCGCCCGCGGTACCTACGCCGACGCCGTCCGCGAGGCCGGCGCGCTGCGGCACGAACAGTTGGTTCCTTCGCCCGAGGCCCATGCCGGACGCCAGCCGGCGAACTGCGACCTCGTCGATCTGATCTGGTTCGACACCGTCACGACGGCCCTCGACTTCGTCAACGGATCGATCGGGCGCGGCGGCCGAATCCCGCCTGACCGGCGCCGTGTTCGGACGCGAACGCCTGCTGGCCACCGTTCGCGTCGTGCGCGAACTGCCCACCGAAGGAGCGCGGGAATGATCGAGTTCGGGCTGTCCGAGGAGCAGGAGATGCTGCGCGAGTCAGCCGCCCGCCTGGCCCGCGATGTCTACGCTCCGCAGGCGCTCCAATGGGACCGCGACCGGACGTTCCTGCCCGACGCCGAGCGCAAGCGGCTGGCTGAGATGGGCTTTCTCGGCATGGGTCTGCCCGAGGCATACGGCGGCGGGGGAGCTCCGCTGATGGACGTCCTGGTCGTGATCGAGGAGCTGGCCAAGGAGTGCCAACTGGCCGCCTTCCAGGTCTTCGAGGCCAACACCGGGCCGGCGCGGGTGATCGACCTGTTCGGCACCGACGACCAGAAAGCCCGGTTCCTGCCGCCGATCATCGCCGGCGACGTCACCCTTGCGGTCTGCATCTCCGAGCCCGACGCCGGGTCGGCCGCCACCGACATCACGACGACCGCCGTCCGCGACGGGGACGAGTACGTGATCAGTGGAATGAAGCGGTGGTGTTCGGGTGGAGGTCACGCCGAGCAGTACCTCGTGTACGCCCGAATCGACGGTGAGGTCGGCGCGCGCGGCATCGGCGCGCTCGTCGTTCCGGGGCACAGCGCCGGGCTGACCTTCGGCCCGCAGGAGCGACTGATGGGCTTCCACGGCATCCCGTCGGCCGACATGTTCTTCGACGAAGTCCGGGTGCCCGCCGACAACTTGATCGTCAAGGGATTCAAGCAGTTGTTCACGGCGTTCTCGATCGAGCGCCTGGGCAACTCGACGATGAGCCTGGCGATCGGCCAGGCCTGCCTCGATCGCACGGCCCGTTACGTCCAGGAGCGCGAGCAGTTCGGCAAGCCCATCATCGAGTTCCAGTCGGTGCAGGGCATGTTCGCCGACATGGTGCTGCAGGTCGAGGCGACCCGGCTGCTGATCTACCGGGCGGCGACCAACGCCGGACGGGGCGCGCCGGCATCGCTCGAGGCGTCACTGGCCAAGTGCTTCGCCAACGAGATGGCCAAGAAGGTCTCGGACATTGCGATGGGACTGCACGGCGGCTACGGCTACTCCGAGGAGTACGGCATCGAGCGCTACCACCGCGACGCGCACGGCTGGGCGCTCGGCGGCGGCACGCCGACCATCCAGCGCACCCGCATCGTGTCGGAGTACCTCGGCCGTTCCTTCAACCAGCGCGCCTGAGGTCCAGTCCGCGTGGCCGACCCGCTTCGTTCCCCTGATTGGCGCCTTCCGCAACCGTTGGCGCGTAATACCGCGCCAACCGGCGGCTAACGCGCCAATCAACCGGTGGGATTGAGCGCGCCCTCGCGGGTGAACGCGTCGATCGCGTCGCGGCCATCGGTGATCGCGGCCGGGATGTCGCCGACCCGCCGCGCGTCGCCCACCTGTGCGACCCGCGCCAACCCGCCGACCTCGAAGCGGTTGGGCTGAACCGGCTCGCAGATCACCGCACCGTCCGCGTCCAGCTCGCCGGGCCGTCCGTCCGCGGACACCCACTGGACGCCGGTGGGCACCAGCGCCGTCGGGCGGCCGATCAGCATCGGCACGCCCCGGTTGTGAAGGCGCGTGACCAGCGCGCGCCGGGTCAGCCCGCTGTTGTCGGCGCCGAGCCGTCCGTTGCTCAGGATCGTCGGTTCGGCGCCGCCGAGGGCCAGCCAGAGGGCGGCCGCCAGCGCGCGCGACCCGCCGCCGATCACCACGGGGCGGCTCGGTGCGGGCCGGGCGCCCAGGGTCGACGGCTCTCCGCTCATCAGGTCTTCGAGCGTCCACGCCGGCAGGCTGTCGTATCCGTCGATGAGGGGCACCGCAGTGCTGCTGCCGACCGCGACGACCACCAGGTCCGCGGCGACGCCGTCGGCGGCCGATGCCCGCGAGCCCAGCCGGACGTCGACGCCGAGCGTCCGCAGCTGCCGTTCGTACCAGGTGATCAGGCGCCGTAGGTGGGCGAGCACCGGAGTCTGCGCGGCCAGCGCCATCGCCCCGCCGAGCCGATCGAGCGCCTCGTGCAGCACGACTCGGTGACCCAGCTCGGCGGCCCGGCGCGCCGACTCGAGTCCGGCCGGCCCACCTCCGATGACGACGACCGCTGACGGTCGGCCACCGACGACGACCGGCAGCGATTCGCGCCCGACCGACGGGTTGACGGCGCACGAGATCTCGCCGCCGTGTTGCAGCATCCCGGCGCAGCCCTGGACGGTGGCGATGCACGGCCGGATGTCGGCGGCGTGGCCGGCCGCGGCCTTGGCCACCCAGTCGGGGTCGGCGAGCAGGCCGCGCCCGAGAGCCACGGCGTCGCACTGACCGCCCGCGATCGCCCCCTCGGCGACCGCCGGCAGGGTGAACCGGCCGACCGCGATGACCGGAACGCCGACGGACTGCCGGATGAACGCCGCGCTGTCGAGGAACGTCGCCTCCGGGTCGTCGAGCAGCGGAATCGTGTACGGCACCGAGCCGTACACGCCGGCCGACACGACGAACGCCTGCGCACCCGCACCGACGAACGCCCGCGCGGCCTCGGCCGAGTCGCTCGGAGTCAGCCCGCCGGGCACGACGTCCGAGCCGTTGATGCGCACGATCACCGCGAGCTCCGGGGCGGCGCGGCGGACCTCGGCGATCACCTCGCAGCCGAACCGGGCGCGCTCGGTCACGGTCGCGCCGCCGTACTCGTCGGTGCGTTCGTTGCTCTGCGGGGAGAGGAACTGCTGGATCAGGTAACCGTGCGCGCCGTGCACCTCGACGGCGGCGAACCCGGCATCGGCAGCCTTGCGGGCGGCGCGGCCGAAGGCCCGGACGATCTCCTGGATCTCGTCGATCTCCAGTGCGCGGGGCGGGATCTCGGTGTTGTGGACGGCGATGGCCAACGGCGACGGGCCGACCGGCGCCTCGCCGATCACCCGCGGCGAGACCTGTCGCCCGCCGTGCCCGAGCTGCAGGCACGGCAGCGCTCCGGCGGCCCGGATCGCCGCGGCCAGCGGGCGCAGCACCTGCTCGGCGTCCTCGCGCCACATCCACGGGATCATCTGCTCGACCCGGCCTTCGGGCGCCACCGCACCGAACGCGACGACGGCCAGCGCGACCCCGCGCGTCCGCTCGGCGAAGTAGGCGATGGCCCGCTCGTCCGGGGCGCCGTCGACGAAACCGAACCCGGTCGTCATCGCTGACATCAGCAGCCGGTTGCGCAGCACGAGCGGCCCGATCGTCACGGGGGAGAAGAGGTTCGGGTAGTGCGGAGCGTCCGTCACGGGCGTATTCCTTTCACCAAACGATCGGTAGAATACGTCGGTGGTCAACCCGCCGTCACCCGTGCTGGACGAGGCCGACGTCGCCGCGGCGCTGCTCCAGGCGGGCATCGAGCTGGCCGAACCTCTCACCAGCACGCTGCTCGCCGGTGGTTACTCGTGGCGCACCTATCAGGTCGAGGGTGCGGACGGGTCGTCGGTGGTGCTCCGCATTGCACCGCGGGGCGGCACGCTCGAGCCCTACGATCCGGCGATCGAGGCCCGCGCGCTGGACGCCTCGCGCGGGTCGGTTCCCGCGCCGAGGGTGCTGGCGGTCAACCGCACTCATTCACCGCTCGGTGACCCGTATCTGATCCAGTCGACGGCGCCGGGACAGGTGTTGCGGTTGTCGGCCGTCAGCGATCCCGGCGAGCGCGAGCTCTACCGCACGACGTTCGCCCGCACGCTCGGCGTCCTCAACCGCGACGGTGACCCGGCGATGCTCGGCGATGCCAAGACGGTCGGTGAGGCACTGCGCGACGAGCTGGCCCTGGTTGCCGAGCGCTACCGGCGCGCCGTGCACTGGCCCCGTCCCGGCTTCGAGGTCGGCTTGCGGTGGCTACTGACGCACCTGCCCGAGGTCGGCGAACCGCCGGCCTACTGCCACGGTGACTACCGCTTCGGCAACCTGACCTGGACGGCACCCGGCGAGCTGGGGGCAGTGCTGGACTGGGAGCGCGCGTGGTGTGGCGACCCGATGGCCGACGTCGCGTTCAGCCGCGTCTATTCGGGCTGGTGCGCCGTCGACGGCGACGCGATCGGCGAGTACGAACGGTCGGGCCGGCCGGTGGACGAGGCGCGGGTCGCGTACGCCCAGCGCTTCGAACGCGTGCGCTCCTACACGGCGTCGATGCTCGGTGCCCAGGCCTATCTGGACGGGCGGTCCGGCGACCCGCGGCTGCTCGAGATCGGCGCGGCCGGCGAGGGCGGCATGACCGGCCTGTTGGACTGGCTCGACGACGAGCTGGCCCCGCTACCCATCGCCTGGCGGGCGCCGATCCACCGCATGCCCGACCCGCTCGACGCCGCGGCCGCGGTACGGGCCCTGCACGGGTGCGCGTTGCCACCGGGGCTGAGCCTGGCCGGATGGGACGATCTGGACGTGTGGCGGCGCGCCTTCGAACAGCTGGCTCCGCTGGCGGCGACCGCCTCGGGGCAGTGGGCGCCGGCATTCCGCGCGCTGGGTCCGACCCGTCACCAAACAAACGGTTGATTCATAGCGGCGACGGGCTTTATGGTGTCGAGCGTGCCTCTGACTCCTGATGACGAGTACCTCCACGACCCGCCCCCCAACAACGAGGGCCTCTGGAGCGACAACTTCTGGTTCGACGTCGTCGACCGCGAGGCCGATGTGTATGGCGTCAACCACATCCACGCGTCGCGCAGCCACGGCTACCTGCGGGCCAGCGCGATGTACATCATCGACGGCATCCATCAGCAGTGGGCCTCGCGCCAGCCGCTGAGCGTCGACAACAAGTTCGACAGCCTCGGCGACGGCCGGCTGACCTACCAGGTGGTCGAGCCGTTCAAGCACGTCCGCTGGCAGTTCGACGGTCCCAAGTTCGGCTTCGATCTCGACTACAACGCGCGGTTCGCGCCCTTCGACTACCACGACTGCGTCGGCGGAAATCCGCTCGCCGCCTTCGAGGACTATGGCGGCCACTTCGAGCAGGCCTACCACTGCACCGGGACGTTCGAGGCGCGTGGTGGACCGCGGGCCGGCGAGCAGCGCCGCATCGACTCGTGGTCGCACCGCGACCACTCCTGGACGCACCGCTTCACCGTGCCGTCCTCGTGGGAGCCCAAGCACGCCCGGACGTTGACGCGCGGTCTCGGGCACTTCTGGCCCTCGATCCAACTGCCCGATCGGCACATCAACTCCTTCGGCTGGATCAACCCCGAGCACCCGCTCGCCATCGACGTCCCGCGTTCGGGTGGCTGGATCGCGGACAAGGACGGCGCGCGTTCGATTCGTTCGTCGACCTGCGAGGCCCGCTTCGAGGACGACGGCCGCACGGCGATGTCGTTCTTGATGACGTTCGAGCTCATGGACGGCGAGGTGCTGACGGTGCAGACCGGCCGCAAGCTCGGCCAGACCCGCAACGGACTCATGCGCGACGAGAACGACGCCGAGGCCCGGTTGGACTGCTACGAGCCGTTCTTCGAGTTCGAGGTGCGCGAGACCGGCGAGCGGGGCTACGGCTGCGTCGAGTACTCGATGAACCCGCCCGAGCCGCGCTTCCGGTTCTGATGCACGCGGTCACGATCGTGGGGCCGCGCGCGACGGCGATCGGACCGCTCGAGCTGCCCGACCCCGGCCCGGGCGAAGCCGAGATTCGGGTGCTGGCGTGCGGCATCTGCGGTTCCAACCTGCACGCCTGGGCCCACCCGGAGCTCACGATCCAGAAGGACGGTCAGGCCAAGCCGGGCGCGGCCGGTCACGAGATCGCCGGCGAGGTGGTGCGCGTCGGCGCCGACGTCGTCGGCCTCGAACCGGGCCAGCAGGTGTGCGTCGAGCCGAACCTGGCCACGGGGTGCGGCGTGTGCGTCGCGTGCATCGAAGGACGCGCCTGGTTCTGCCGCAATCAGACCGACCTCGCCTGCTGGGGCTTCGCCGAATCCATGATCGTCCCGGCTCGCTCGCTGCTCAGCCCGTCGTCGCCGCTTGATCCGGCGGTACTCACGCTGGTCGAACCGCTGGCCTGCGCCTTCCACGCGCTGCGCAGTTCGTGGACGGCACTTCGCTTCGGCCTCGAGGGCAAGCACGTGGCCATCGTCGGCGCCGGGGTGGCCGGATTGCTGGCGATCGCTGCCGCCAAGTCGCTCGGTGCCGGCCGCATCACCTGCTTCGCCCGGCACCCGCACCAGGCGTTGGCGGCCAAGTCGCTCGGGGCCGATCACGTGGTCGAGGGAACGCTCGGTGCCAATGACGAGGCGGTCTACCAGCTCAAGGCCGACATCGTGCTCGAGATGGTCGGCGGTCGAGCGGACACGCTGGCCACCTCGCTGGCGGCCGTCAACCGCGGGGGCGAAGTCGTCGTGGTCGGGCTGTTCGACACACCGCAGACGTTCGATGCGCGCAAAGCCGTGTTCCGCGAGGTCCGGATGTACTTCCCGGTTACCTATTCGACGCTCGACGGGGTCCCCGACTACCGCTTCGCCCTGGACCTCCTGGTTCGGGAGCAGGAGTCGCTGAGCCAGCTCGTCACGCACCGTCTCTCGCTCGGCGACGTCGACGCGGCGTTCGGGCTGGCCGCCGACAAGGCCAGCGGGGCGCTGCGAGTGGTGGTGACGCCGTGAGGCTCGGGATGCACCTGCCGCAGCTGGGCCGGGCCGCCTCGCCGCAGACGATCATCGAGATCGCCCAGCGAGCCGAGGCGATGGGCTTCACCGATCTGTGGGCGTCGGATCACATCGCCGTGCCCACGACGTTGGCTAATACACCTAGCTTCTTTCCCGAGCCGGTGCCGTTGTTGGCGCTGGCGGCCGGGCACACCACCGCGATCGGGCTCGGCACGAGCGTGATCATCGGCGCGTACCGGAACCCGATGCAGTTCGCCAAGCAGTGGGCCACCCTCGACTGGCTCGCGCCGGGCCGGACGATCCTCGGGTTGGGGGCCGGCTGGCTCGACGCCGAGTTCGAGGCGTGCGGGGTGGACCCGCGGCGCAAGGGCAAGCGCCTCGACGACTACATCAGCGGCTGGCGTGCCCTGTGGAGCGGTGAGACCGCGCACGAGAGTGATTTCTTCACCTTCACCGACGTCCGGGTGCGGCCGCAGCCCGAGCAGCCGATCCCCGTCTGGATCGGCGGCTCGTCCGCCGGCGCCCTGAAGCGGGCTGCGGCCAACGACGGTTGGCACCCCACCTGGGCGCCGGTCGACGTGTTCCAGGGCTACCTCGACACGCTCTACGCCGAGATCGACCGGCTCGGTCGCGCCCGGACGGACGTCACGATCTCGATGCACCTCGAAGTGCGGCTCGGCGAGCCCCTGGAGACGGGCTACTGGTCGCGTGAAGGCGACGGCTACGGCGACCGCGACGTCGCCAACGGCACGCGTGAAGGGCTGCTCGACAGCCTCAACCGGTACGCGGCGATCGGCGTCGAGCACATCCTGCTGACGCCGCAGTGCCGCTCACGTCAGGAGTGGGACGAGCAACTGGATGCCCTGGACGGCTTCCCGGCCGAGATGGCCGGCGCCTAAGCAGCTCATCCGCCGATTGGCGCACAAGCCGGCCATTGGCGCGTTGTTTCGCGCCAACCGCGAGGTATCGCGCCAATGAACGGGAACCGGGCCCCGGCAACGCGGGCGACTAGCCGACTGCGGTCGGCCGTCAGGGGACGTCGTAGCCCCGCGCGCGCATCTCGTCCTTGAAGCCGTCGGGAACCGGGACCGGTCTCGGGGGGAAGTCCTGGCTGATGAAGACGAGCGTCATCTTGCCGGTCGCGTAGGTGTTGCCGTTCTCTCGATGCACGATCGCGTACGTCATCGAATAGGACGAGGATCCGACGTGACCGAGGCGCATCTCGCAGGTGAACGGGTCGAACAGGCGCCCGGGAATCAGGTACTCGCACGACGACGCTCGCGAGACGTACGAGGCGCCCCACTTGGCGGCCAGTTCGCCCGGCAGGTTGCCCGAGAGGAAGTTCCACTCGTTGAACGTCCGCTCGAACCATGGGTAGTAGGCGGCGAAATAGACGATGCCGGCGGGGTCGCACTCGCCGTAGGACAAGCGGAAGTCGTTCGTGTGCAGAACGTTGCCGCTCGCGGTGGGCCCAACCATCAGGTGCTCCACGGAGCCAGCGGGGGCCGCACGATCGGCACCGGTTGGGCCAAGAAGGACAGCGGCCCGAAGTGCATGACCGCCTCGGTCGCCCGCGACAGGTCGTCGGTCCACAGCGCGATCACCGAGGCGCGGCTGTTGGTCGCCGGCAGGCGCGACAAGGCGAACACGTCGATGTCATCGGGGTCCCACGCCGAGAGCCAGTCCGCCGCCGTGTGCTCGTCGTGGCCGAACGCGAAGACGCGGTAGGCCAACTGCTGACGGGCTCGGCGGGAAGCCGAGACACTGGCGATCCAGGCGCCGTCGCGTTGCACGAACCGGTTCTCGTCCTCGACCACCACGCCCTGGTAGTAGTCGCTGGCGAAGGACTGCTTCTCGGCGTCGCGGCTCTCGTAGAACGTCTCGGCGCAGACATGGGTGCGACCGCTCCACTCCGCCTGGGGTGGCCGATTCTGCACGTAGCCGAGCAGGCCGGGCGTCGCGCCGAACACTCCCGCGTGCGTGCTCGTCCAGTGCTCGTGGGCGACGCCGTAGTCGAGGTCGCGCCGGATCGGCGCCAGGAAGATCCGGTGCACCAAGTCGGGCAGCATGCTTCCCATCCGGCTCGATCCGCCCCCAAAGTTCTACCAAACGACCGTTGGAGTGTAGAGGCAGGCCGAGCGGCAAGTCGAGACCCAAATTCGGTGCTTGACCCGCTACCAAACGATTGGTAGGCAGAGGCCTGACAGGCCGTGCTTCGGATGGGAGATCAGGTGTCAGAGGGACAAGGACGGTTCGCGGGCAAGGTGCTGTTCGCCACCGGCGCGGCGTCGGGAATCGCGCAGCAGGTCGCGCTGCAGTTCACGGCGCAGGGGGGCCGGGTTGCCGTCGTCGACCTCACCGCCGAGCGAGCCGAGACCGCGGCCGCCACGATCGACGGCGCCATCGGGCTGGGCGCCGACGTCGCCGACGAGTCCTCGGTCACGGCCGCGATCGACGCGACGCTGGCCCACTACGGCCGGATCGACTGCGTGCTCAACGCGGCCGGTTACGCCGACTTCGGACCGATCGAGGAGTACTCGTACGAGCGGTGGCAGCGGATGATCAACGTCCACGCCGGCGGCACGTTCCTGGTCTGCAAGCACGCGCTGCCGGCGCTGAGGGTCAACGGGGGTTCGATCGTCAACATCGCGTCGACCGCCGCGATCGTGGCCCAGCCGAACAACTACGCGTACGGCGCCGCCAAGGCGGCCATCGCGGGGTTCACGCGGCAGATCGCGCTCGACTTCGCCCCGGACGGCATCCGCGTCAACGCCGTCGCCCCCGGACGGGCGCGCAGCGGCATCACCACCCCGCTCTACGAGGCCCGCGGCGGCGGTAGCTTCGAGGAGGGCGCGCGCATCTCGGCGCAGGGCATCATGCAGAAGCGCATCGCCGAGGCGGGCGAGATCGCCAACGTGATCACGTTCCTGCTGTCGGACGAGGCCAGCTTCGTCACGGCCGCGCTGTACGTCGCCGATGGAGGAGAGACCTCGTGCTGAACTCGGATGTGGTGGTCGTCGGGGCGGGCGTCGGTGGTCTGGTGACGGCGGCGTTGCTGGCCAAGGAGGGTAAGCGCGTCACGCTGTTGGAGAAGCAGAGCTATCTGGGTGGGCGGGCGATGGAGCGCCGCTACAAGGGCCACCAGATCGGGCTGGGTTCGCACCTGGTCGAGGATCCGGGTGACAGCCTGACGCGGGTGTGTGAGCAGATCGGGGTGACGCTGACCCATAGCGAGCGCAGCGATTCGATGCCGTTCTGGGACAACGGGAAGTGGATGAAGATCCAGGACTACTACGGGGCCGGCGGCAAGGACGATCTGAAGAAGTGCATCGACGCGTTGATGCAGATGAGTTATGAGGAGATCGACAACCTCGACCACTTGTCGCTGCGGGAGTGGATGAGCACGTTCACCGACAAGGAGGGCGTCTATCTGGTCTGGGAGGCGATCTCGGTGCTCGAGCAGATCACCACGAAGTGGTGGGAGCACTCGGCGTCGGAGAACCTGTACGCCCGCAAGTTGCACTACTCGACCAAACGCACCGCCGGCTACTCGTTCTGGCCGATGGGCGGCTGGGACAAGTTGTGGCACGAGATGGCTGACGCGATCACCGACCTGGGCGGCGAGATCCGGATGGGAGCCGACGTCGAGCAGGTGATCGTCGAGAACGGCGCCGTCCGCGGGGTCACGCTGAAACCCGAACGCAGCGGCGCCCGCGGTGAGGTGATCACCGCCGACGAGGTGGTGGTGAGCCTGCCGGTGTGGAACCTGCCCAAGCTGTTCGGTGACGACGTGCTGCCCTGGGACCTGATGGGGCGCATCAAGTACCTGGCCGACAACCGCAACCGGGCCTGCTGGCTCGGGTACTGGATCGCGGCCAAGGAGCCGGTCATCGCGATGACCGAACGCGAGATGGCCTCGTTCATGTCGACGCCGCGCTGCGGGTTGCCCGGCTTCACGCTGAACTTCACCGGCTACGACCCCGGGGTGTCACCGCAGGGGGAGTACCTGACCTGCGTCGGAGCCTCGTTCGACGCGACCGAGAACTACGGCGACAAAGCCTGGTACGACCGCAAGTACGCCGAACTGTGGGCCGACATCGAAGAGATGATGCCCGCCGCCCGCGGCGCCCTGTGGAAGAAACCGCACACCGTCACCACCTACGGCGTCATCTGCAAACCCGGCATGGTCGGCGCCGCCCGCCCCGACATGCGGGTACGCGGCGTCGAAGGACTCTGGCTCACCGGCGACACCATCCGCGCCCGCGGCATCGGCATCGACAAAGCCGCCCGCGCCGGCATCTCCACCACCGAAGCCATGCTCGGCAAACGCCTCCCCGCCTTCGCCGACACGATCCGTTACTGAGAACCCCAGGCCGCAACTGAGAAGGACAGGTCGCTGTTGAGTACCGACCGGAACGTCGACATCCCCGCTGCCCGCGCACGGCTGGGACGGGTCGGCGCGTGGTTCGGGGCGATGGGGCGGATGACCGCGGCCGAGGAACGCGACATCGCCGTCCAGCTCGAAGAACTCGGGTACTCGACGTTGTGGATCACCGAGACGCAGAAGGACATCTTCGCCCACGCGGCGCTACTGCTGGCCGTGACCGACCACATGACGATCGCGTCGGGCATCGCCAACGTCTGGTCGCGCGAACCGGAGACGCTCGTGGCCGGGACGGCGGCGCTGTCCGAAGCCTGGGACAACCGCTTCCTGCTGGGTGTGGGAATCGGCCACGCCAAGTTCGTGCAGCGCTACGACAAGCCGCTCCAGACCATGCGGGACTACCTCGCCCGCATGCACGCCGCGACCTACCTCGGTCCAGCGCCGTCCACGACGCCACCCTGGCTCATCGCCGCCCTGCGCCCGAAGATGCTCGAGCTGGCCGTGGGCCAGGCCGACGGCAGTTGTCCCTACTTCGTGCCGGTCGAGCACACCGCGCTCGCCCGCGAGGCCCTGGGTCCGGACAAGATCCTCGCGCCTGAACTCGGCGTCGTGCTCGACACCGATCCGACCACCGCCCGCGAGACCGCCCGCCGCTTCGCCCAGACCTATCTCGCCCTGCCGAACTACGTCAACAATCTGCGCGCGCTGGGCTGGTCCGAGGACGACGTCGCCGCGCCCGGCAGCGACCGGCTGATCGATGCGGTGGTGGCGTGGGGCGACATCGACGCCATCAAGCGGCGCGTCGACGAGCACCTGGCCGCCGGAGCCGATCATGTGGCCATCCAGGCCGTCGACTTCCGGGGCGACACGGCGATCCGAACCCTGACCGAACTCGCCCCGGCCCTCATCGGCGCCTAGATCCGCGCGCCGGCGTCCGATCCGTCGCGGAACGCGTGCAGCGCCGACCGGGGCGCGCTGGCATCGCCCACGACGATCGTCTCGAGGCCGCGGCGGTCGAGTTCGGCGGTCAGCTCGAGATTGGGGCGGGCCGGAATGCCCAGCACCACGTAGTCGGCGGCGATGCGCGTGACCTGGCGTGAATAGACGTGCCGCACGACCACCTCGCCGTCGGCGATCGCATTCAGCGTCGTGCTGGTCTCGGGCCGGACGCCCGCGCCGTACAGCCGCTCGTTCAGGTCCTTGATGTGCGTGAACCCGACGTTGACCGCGACGGTGGGCATCGGCGTCACGAGCGTCACTGACGCGGCGCTCGCGGCCAGCCGGTCGGTCGCCGTGTAGACCTCAGGCAGTCCGATGTGATCGACGACCACGATGTTCTTGCCCGTGACGTCCAGGGTCATGGCCTGATCGATCGAGACGGCGTCGACCGACCCGTCGCTCAGCCCGCCCACGAACGATGCGACGTCGGCGGTGGCCCCGCTCGAGAGGATCACAGCATCAGGGGCCACCGCGTCGAGCACGCCCGCGTCCACTTCCGTGCCCAGGCGGATCTCGACGTCGAGCACCCGCAGTTCGTCGCACACCCAGCGCACCGCCTTGAGCAGTTCCTGCTTCGCGCCGTGGCCGGCCAGGTTGAGCCGTCCCCCGAGCTCGCCCGAGCGCTCGACCAGCACCACCCGATGCCCGCGGCGCGCGGCGATCTCAGCCGCCTTGAGGCCGGCCGGCCCGCCGCCCACGACCAAGATCGTCCGCGGCGTCGCCGCCGGACGGACCGCGTCGGCGCGGCGCTCGCGCCCCACGTCGGGGTTGTGGAAGCACGTGATGGGCAGTGCGCCCACCATGCGATCGACACAGCCCTGGTTGGCGCCGACGCACGGACGGATCCGCGCCGACTGGCCGGTGCGCACCTTGGTCACGAAGTCCGGATCGGCGATCTGCTGGCGGGTCATCGCCACAAGGTCGCAACTGCCCTCGGACAGCGCCTGCTCGGCCAGTTCCGGAGTCGTGATCTTGCCGGTGCCGATCAGCGGCAGGCCGCCAGCAGCGCGTAACGGCCCCGCCAGGGGCAGGAACTCGCCGTGCGGATGGTGGAACGTCCCGATCGAACGGCCGTAGTGCGCCGCCCGCGACCCCTCGGACTGGTTGAGGTAGTCGACCAGCCCGGTGGCGGCCAGCGCGTGCGCGACCTCGAGCAGGCCTTTCGGGCCGAGCCCGCCCCGCTCGGGCGTCAGGAAGTCGTCGGCCGACATCCGAACGCCGAGGACGGGACGGCGCCCGACGCGCTCGCGGATGGCGTGGACGACGGCCGTGATGAACGCCATCGGCTCGCCCCACTCGTCGGTGCGCCGGTTGTAGGCCGGAGTGAACGACTGCTGCAGCAGGTAGCCGTGCGACGCGCTCAACTCGACGCCGTCGATGCCGCTCTCGACTGCGAGTGCCGCGGTCGTCGCGAACCCGGCGACGACCTCGTCGATCTCACGGGACGTCATCATGTGCGAGTTCTCGGCCCCGCTCGGCGACGGCGTGCCGCTGAACGACCACAGCGGACGCAGGTCCTCGTTGGCGTCCGAGCGGAACTCGGCGCCGAAGTGCAGCAACTGGACGAGGACGCTCGAGCCGTGCTGGTGCACCGCCCGCTCCATCGCGGCCAGCTTGGGCCGCATGTCCTCGGGGTCGTAGGCGAAGTGTCCGAGCGCCTGGCTGGACGGGTGCACGTGCATCGGCTGCATGATGATCAAGCCTGTGCCGCCCCGCGCTCGACGCTCCTGGTAGTCGACGTAGCGCTGCCCTGACACGCCGGGCCGGTAGTAGTCCAGGAACGCGCCGTGCGCGGTCGACACCACCCGGTTCGGCACCGTGATGGAACCGATCGACAAAGGCGACAGCAGGGTGGGGAAATCGCTCATCGCAATGAACTCCTGGGCGTGTTACTGGCGATCGGCGGTCACTGGGGAGATGCTTTCAGGGCAAGTTCTACTCTGCGGAAGTATTGACCTTTGACCGAACGTTTGGTGGACTAACTTTCTACGCTGACTGATTGGTGTCCCATATGACCCAGGTGCTTTCCGTCCCCGAAGCCGACGCCATCGAGATCATGTACGAGAACGGCTGGACCGACGGTCTGCCCGTCGTCCCGCCGACTCCGGCCAAGGTCGCGGCCATGCTTGCGGCCGCCGGCCGCGACCCCGACGAGGTCCTGGGCAGCGTCCCGGCCCGGCGCAAGACGGTCACCGCCGAGATCGTCGCGATCAACGCGGTGATGGCCGGCTGCAAGCCCGAGTACTTCCCGATCGTCGTGACCGCGATGGAGGCCGTGCTCGACCCGGCGTTCAACGTCAACACGGTGGCGACCAGCACCGGCGGGGCGGCCATCTGCGTGATGGTGAGCGGCCCGATGGCCGAGGAGATCGGCATGAACGGGCGCCACAACGCCCTCGGTTCGGGCAACCGCGCCAACGCCACCATCGGCCGTGCGGTGCGTCTCACGGTGGCCAACGCCTTGGGCGCCAAGACCGGCAAGCTCGATGCGTCGTCGGTGGGCCACCCCGGCAAGTACACGCTGTGCTTCGCCGAGCGGCCGCCCGTCGCGCCGTGGCAGACCCTCACCGTCGAGAAGGGCTACCAGCCCGAAGACACCACAGTGACGATCATGGCCGCCGACGGCCCGCGCACCGTGGCCAACCACCTCAACGAAGATCCCGAAGGCGTACTGCGCACCTACGCGTCGGCCATGAAGGCCCCGAACTCGTTCATCGTCGGCAAGTCCGGCCAGGTGGTGATCGTCCTGGGCCACGAGCACGAGCTGGCGATCCGCCAGGCCGGTTGGACCAAGCTGCAGGCGATCGAGTTCCTGGTCGAGCACAGCCGGGTCACTCCTGAGGAGATCGAAGCGGCTGGCGTGCACATCGAGCGGGGCGCCCAGCACGACATGACGCCCGGCCCGGACGGCAAGATCGCGGTGGTCGCCAGTGTCAACGACATCGTGCTGATCACCGCCGGCGGCCCGGGATCGGGCTGGGGCGCGATGATCCCGTCGTGGGCGCCGGCCGCCCACTCCCGCTCGGTGACCCGACGGGTTCGGCCGGTCGGCGAGGAGTTGCCCGACTGCGGTCCGGACGGGTGCGAGGTTTCGTGGTTGACCGAAGAGTTCATCAAGGGCTCTTCACCAGCGGCAAACTGATTGAGGAGATCTGACATGACGACGATCGAGATCATGGTTCCCGAACTGGCCGACGCGCCCGCGCCCGAGGGCATCACGCTGGCCGAGCGCCGTCCGCTGGGCGAGGGCGCCCGCATCACGCTGATCGACAACGGCAAGCCGAAGGCGCCCGAGCTGATGACGATGATCACCGACGGGCTCAAGCGAGCGTTTCCCGATCGGCTCGGTCGAGATCTTCCACAAGGGCACCGCGTCGCGCGTCATCGACGACGACGAGATCAAGGCCATCGCCGAGTCGTCCGACGCCGTGATCGCCGGCCTCGGCGACTGTGGAGCCTGCTCCGCGTGCAGCCTCGGCGACGCCATCAAGATGGAGATCGCCGGCGTACCGTCGACGGTGCTGATCAGCGACGTCTTCATCGGCAACATCGCTGCGTTCGCCGTCACCATGGGCATGCCGGGCTACCACTCGGCGGTCGTCCCGCACCCGGTCTCGTCGAAGAGCGACGAGCAGCTCGCGGTGTACGCCGCGGCCGTCGTCGACCAGGTCGCGCTGCAGCTCACCGGCGTCCTCGCCGCCAGCGCCGCCAGCCGGTCGGCGCCCGCTAGTTGGACAACGTCGGTTCGGACGACTTCGGGGGCGGGCCGGCGCCGCACTGGTCGTCGGCGCCAGCGGGGGAATGGGCGCGGCGGTCGCCCGTCTGCTGCTCGATCGAGGCAGCCGGGTGGCGATGACCTATCGGCGTGCCTCCCCGCGGGTCGACGAGCTGTGCGCTGAAAAATCCACGGCCAAGTATCAGCTCGACCTGAACGACGCCGACAACTGCCGCCGCGTCGTCGAGGCGGTCGTCGAGGAGTTCGGCGCGCTGCACACGGTGGTCTACGCGGCCGGCCCGCACGTCCCGATGAAGTACGTCGCCACCATCGAGCCCGAACTGTTCCGCCAGCAGATGCTCGACGACGCCGTCGGAGCGTTCAACATCATCGCGCCGACGCTGCCGCACCTGCGCGAGACCAGGGGCAGCGTGGTGGCCGTGACGACCGTGGCCACCGTCCGGTTCCCGGCCCGCGACTCGCTGTCGTCCGCGCCGAAGGGCGCCGTCGAGGCGATGATGCGCGCGATCGCCTTCGAAGAAGGGCCGTTTCGGCGTCCGGGCCAACTGCGTCGGTCCCGGGATCATGGGCGAGGGCATGACCGAGAAACTCGTCGAGACCGGTGACTTCACCGAGTCGGTCATGGAGGCGACCCGCAAGATGATCCCCTTGCGGCGGCTCGGCGCGGCGCAGGACGTCGCCGAGGCGGTCTGCTTCCTGGCCTCGGATCGAGCTGGTTACATCAGTGGCCAGAAGCTCGACATCGACGGCGGTTACGCGATCTAGGTTAGGCACGTCCACACCGGTGTTTTCCGACCGCACATGATCAAGGAGCGATGAATGCTGCAGTACGAGGTCCGCGACCACGTGGCGTGGGTTCTTCTCGACCGGGCCGACAAGTTGAACGCGATGGACCGTGACTTCTGGGTCGAGCTGCGTGAGATCAGCCAGAAGGCCGGCGCCGATCCCGACGTCCGCGTCGTGCTGTTCCACGGAGCGGGCAAGTGCTTCTCGGTCGGTGGAGACATCTCCACCTTCGGCGGGCTGGACGACGCCGCGGCCCGCCGCGCGTTCAGCGACGAGTGCCTGCAGACGCTGCGGATGGTCGAAGAGATCCCGAAGCCGACGATCGCGCCGGTGCACGGCTTCGCCTTCGGCGGCGGGTGCGAGCTGACGATGGTCTGCGACATCATCGTGGCCGACGAGACCGCGGTCTTCGCCACGCCCGAGGCCAGCGTCGGCCTGTTCCCGGGCCTCGGGGTCGTCCGGGGACGAGCCCACACCGGCCTGCACCTGATGAAGTACCTCGCGTTCACCGGCGAGCGGCTCAACGCCCAGGACGCCAAGCTGGCCGGCCTCGTCACCATCGTCACCGAAGCAGGCGGACACGTGGCCGAGGCCGAGCGGCTGGCCAACCTGATCACCACCAAGGCCCCACTGGCGATCCAGGTCGCGAAGCGGATCCTGCAGCGCGGCAACGACGAGGGTTACGCATACTCGACCGAAGGCGTCGCGTTCCTGCACGGCACCGCGGATCAGGCCGAGGGAGTTGCCGCGTTCCTCGAGCGGCGCACGCCCAACTTCCAGGGCAAGTAACCGGACCCGCCGCGTACGGCCTCGCCGCCAGAGGGGGCAGCGGCGGTCAGCTCACGCGCGGGGGAAGTTCGAGATACCGCGCCACAGCAACGATTCGATCAGCCGGATCGCCTCGTCCTTGGGCACCGGCCGTTCGCTGTCGAGCCACCACCGCGCCGCCACCTGACCGGCGCCGCTCAGCGCGACCGACAGCAACTCGGCGCTGGCCCGGTCCAGACCGGTGTCGGACGCGACGGTGTCGGCGATCGCCATCATGGTCGAGTTCACGACCCGGGCGACCTTCTCGCGGACGGCCGGTTCGTTGCCGAGGTCGGTCTCGAAGATCAACCGGAACGAGCCGTCCTCGCCACGATCGCCGCCGTCCATGAAATCGAAGTACGCCGACAGCACGCCGTGCACGCGCTTCTGGTTGTCGTCGGTGGCGGCCAGCGCGTCGGCGACCGCCGCGGCCAGCGACTCGGCCTGGGTGTCGAGCAGCGCCAGGTAGAGCTCGAGCTTGCCGGGAAAGTGCTGGTAGAGAACCGGCTTCGACACGCCGGCGGCCAGGGCGATGTCATCCATCGCAGCCGCGTGATAGCCGTGCGCGACGAACACTTCCTGGGCCGCCGAGAGCAACTGCTTGCGGCGGGCGCTGCGCGGCATCCGGCCGCCGCGAGCGCTCTGGACGGGTTTCGTCATGATCCAGAGCCTACCGGCGGGTACACGTCAAGCAGGAGGGCGGGCGCGCAACGAATCCTCGGTCGTCGCCGCCCAGAGGTCGCCGTCGGCCTCGACCCGTTCGAGCACCTCGGGCGCGAGGAACGAGAGGTCGCTCGTGGCGTCCGCGACCTCGTCCCAGGTGATCGGAGTCGACACGGTCGGTGTCGGGCGGGCGCGCAACGAATAGGCGCAGACGGTCGTCTTGGCCGGGTTGTTCTGGCTCCAGTCGACCAGGACCTTGCCCGGCCGCAGCGATTTGGTCATCCGCGAGACGACCAGATCGGCATGACGCGTCTCGAGCAGCTTGGCCAGCTCATGGGCGTACGTCGAGGTGTCCTCGGCTGACTTGACGTCGACCGGCGCGCTGACCTGGATGCCCTTCGAGCCGGACGTCTTGGCCGTGGCGGTCAGCCCGGCCTCGTCGAGGACTTCGCGGAGCAGTTCGGCCACCCGGCAGCACTCGACGACGCCGGCCGGCTTGCCCGGGTCGAGATCGAAGACCAGCTGATCGGTACGCGGGCGATCCTTGCCGTCCAGTCGCCACTGCGGAACATGCAGTTCGATGGCGGCGAGGTTGGCCAGCCAGACGAGGGTGGCCAGCTCCTCGACGACGACGTAGTCGATGCGGTCACGGTTCTTCGTCGATCCCGGGACGGGCAGCGACACCGTCCGGACCCAGTCCGGGGTCCCCTTGGCGGCGTTCTTCTCGAAGAAGAACGGGGCGTCGACCCCGTTCGGGTAGCGCTTCACCGTCAGCGGCCGGTCGGCGAGGTGGGGCAGCAGCACCGGCGCGATGCGCGTGTAGTAGTCGATCACCTCGCCCTTGGTGAACCCCGCGTCCGGATAGAGAATCTTGTCGAGGTTGGACAGTGAGAGCTCGCGACCCTCGACATCGACCGTTACGCGTTTACCCGCCACGGGGTACATCCTGCGCCATGATGGCGAGAAGATGGGCGAACTGTCGCGTGTTCCGCGACAGGCTGGGAGCGGATGGCCGCGGAAAGCTGGAGGAATAGCGATGCGCTCGATCTGGAAGGGCACGGTCTCGTTCGGCCTGGTGAGCATCGGCGTGAAGATGTACTCGGCGACCGAGGAGAAGGACGTCAGCTTCCACCAGGTGCGTCGCAGCGACGGCTCGCGAATCCGCTACCGCCGGGTGGCCGAGGCCGACGGCGAGGAGGTCGCCTACTCCGACATCGCCAAGGGCTTCCCGCTGCCCAACGGCGAGACCGTCGTCCTCACCGACGACGACTTCGCCGACCTGCCCCTGCCCAGCGCCCGGGTCGTCGACGTGGTGCAGTTCGTGCCGCTCGAGCAGGTCGATCCGATCTACTTCGCCAAGAGCTACTACCTCGAGCCCGAGAAGAACGCGGTCAAGCCGTACGTCCTGCTGCGCGAGGCGCTCGAGTCCAGCGGCATGGCCGGCGTCGTCAAGGTGGCGATCCGCAGCCGCGAGCAGCTGGCCGTGCTGCGCGTTCGCGAGGGCGTCATCGTGCTCGAGACGATGATCTGGCCCGACGAGGTGCGCACCCCCGACTTCGCGTTCCTCGACGAGGACATCACCGTCCGTCCGCAGGAGCAGCACATGGCCGAGTCGCTCGTCGCGAGCATGACCGGCGACTTCGACCCGTCCGAGTACACCGACGACTACCGCGAGGCGCTGCAGCAGGTCATCGACGCCAAGATCGAGGGCCGTGAGGTCGTCGAGCCCGACGAGCCGGTGTCGGCGGCGGGGGGCAACGTCGTCGATCTGATGGCCGCGCTGCGTGCGTCGGTCGACGCGGCCAAGAAGGCGCGCGGCGAGAGCAGCCGGCCGAGGGTGGGCAACCGGCCGACAAGTCGACCGCCGACCAAGTCGACGGCCAAGCAAGTCGACCGCCGCCAAGAAGTCGACCGCCAAGAAGGCCCCGGCCAAGGCTCCGGCGAAGAAGGCGGCCGCGAAGAAGGCGCCGGCCAAGAAGGCGGCCGCGAAGAAGGCGGTCGCGCCCGGCGAAACGACGTTCGGCGTAACGTCGAGTGCCGTGACTTCAGAGCTGACCGCCCGGCTGTCCGACGCGCCGCTGCCCGAGCTCGACCAGACGATCCCGCCGTGGCCCGGTCGGCACGTCGCTGTCGGCGGCGCGCGCGTCTTCGTCCGGACGACACCGGCGACGAACGAGAACGCCGAGCCGGCGCTGTACGTCCACGGCCTGGGCGGCGCGTCGACCAACTGGACCGACCTGGCCGCCCAACTGTCGCCGTGGCTGGCCGGCGAGGCGCTCGATCTGCCGGGCTTCGGGCGTTCGGGGCCCTCGCCCGACGACGACTACTCGCTGCGCGCCCAGGCCCGCGTCGTCATCGGCTATCTCGAGAGTTCAGGCTCGGGGACCGGTGCACCTGATCGGCAACTCGATGGGCGGGGCGATCTCGATCATCGTGGCGTCCAGCCGTCCCGATCTGGTCAAGACGTTGAGCCTGGTCTCGCCGGCCGTGCCCTCACTGCGTGCCGAACCGCACGCCTGGCGCCGACCCCCGGATGGTCGTGCTCGCGGTGCCCGGGCGTCGGGCGGCTACCTGCAGCGGCAAACTCGACCGGCTGCCCGCCGAGCAGCGCGTGCGGGGCACGCTCAAGCTGGTCTACGGCGACACGACCAAGGTTGCCCAGAAGCGCATCGACGAGGCGGTCGAGGAACTCGAGGGTCGCGCCGGGATGGAGTGGAGCGGGCGCGCGTTCATCGCCGCGCTGCGCAGCATCGCCGGCAGCTACATCCGCTCGAAGTCGATGTGGACGCGGATGGGCGAGATCACCGCGCCGACGCTGCTGGTGTGGGGCGATCAGGACCGACTGGTCGACGTCCGGCTGGCCGCCAAGACCCGCGACCACATTCGCGGCTCGCGGCTGATCGTGCTGCCCGGCGTAGGGCACGTCGCGATGATGGAGGACCCGCAGACCACCGCGCGGGCGGTCCTCGCCCTGCTCGAGGATGCCGCGGCCACGCCGCTGACGGGCCGGGATCGCGCGTCGGATCCGGGTCCACCGGAGGTGCTGTGGGAGCCTGATCCCGTGGTGGTTCAGGGTTTGCGCTCGTTCGCGCGCCGTTACGGCTGGCGGGCGTACGCGTTGCCCCTTCTGATCGTTGTGACGGTTTTCGCCCTGGTCACCGCTGGTGAGAAGAAGCATCCGGCCGCCGCGGCGACCGGGCCCACGCACGCGAGCCAGACGCCGAGCGCGCCGCCCACCGCGGCCGGGACGCAGTCGCTGAAGGCCGATGACCCCGGTGCCTCCGCGCTGAGCACCGGTGCTGGCCGCCGACGCCCTGCCCGCCGGTGGGCCGTACACGCTGTCGGGCAGCGGCACCTACACGGTGATCCCGGGGAGTGGTCCGGTCGTCGGAAGCGGAACCGTGCACAAGTACTACGGTCGAGGCCGAGAACGGCATCACCGGCATCGACCTGACCGCGTTCGCCAACGAGGTGCAGTCGGTGCTCTCCGATCCCCGGAGCTGGACGGCCAAGTCCGGTGTCGCTCTACAGCGGGTCGACTCGGGCGCGGTCGACTTCCACGTCACGCTGACCACCTCGATGACCGTGCGCACGCTGTGCGGCTACGAGATCCCGATCGAGACGTCCTGCTTCGTCGCAGGCCGGCAGCGTTCCCGGGCGTGAAGGTGAACCGGGTGGTGCATCAACGACTCGCGCTGGGTTCGCGGCGACCCGGCCTACGTCGGCGACGTGGACGCCTACCGGATCTACATGATCAACCACGAGGACGGGCACGCTCTCGGTCACGAGCACGCCCACGACTGCCTGGCCGACGGGCTGGCGCCGGCGATGATGCAGCAGACGATCGGGCTCAAGGGCACGTCGGGCAGGATGTGCCAGGCCAACCCGTGGCCCTACCCGCCGGGCGCCACCGATGCGCCGGGCGCCGAGGCGCCGGACACCACGAACAACAGCGAGTTCAACTTGCAGAACCAATAAGCTGACCGGGAATGCACCGCGCCGTCACGGCGCTGTAGCGGTGTCAGAGATCTGCCGGCGATTGTGCGATTTGCCTGAGGGGAACGTTTTCCGTGTCGCTAGAAGTGAGCTTGCCGCCGCTCATCGAGCCCGATGGCCCGACCGCGACGCTGTCGGTGGACGAGATCCGCCGTTACAGCCGTCACCTGATCATCCCGGACTTCGCGATGGCCGGGCAGAAGCGCCTCAAGAACGCCAAGGTGCTCTGCGTGGGCGCCGGCGGCCTCGGTTCGCCCGCCCTGATGTACCTCGCCGCCGCCGGCGTCGGCACCCTGGGCATCGTCGAGTTCGACGTGGTCGACGAGTCGAACCTGCAGCGCCAGATCATCCACGGCGTCAGCGACATCGGCCGGTCGAAGGCCGAGTCCGCGCGTGACTCCGTGCTCGAGATCAACCCCTACGTGCAGGTCAACCTGCACGAGGAGCGTCTCGACTCGTCCAACGTCATGGAGCTGTTCGCCCAGTACGACCTGATCGTCGACGGCACCGACAACTTCGCGACGCGCTACCTCGTGAACGACGCCTGCGTCTTGCTGCACAAGCCCTACGTCTGGGGCTCGATCTATCGCTTCGACGGGCAGGCCTCCGTCTTCTGGGCCGACTACGGCCCCTGCTACCGCTGCCTGTACCCCGAGCCGCCGCCGCCGGGCATGGTGCCCTCGTGCGCCGAGGGTGGCGTGCTGGGTGTGCTCTGCGCGTCCATCGGCTCGATCCAGGTCAACGAGGCGATCAAGCTGCTGACCGGCATGGGTGAGCCGATCCTGGGCCAGCTCGTCGTCTACGACGCCCTCGAGCTGGAGTACAACAAGATCAAGATCCGCAAGGACCCGAACTGCGCGGTCTGTGGCGAGCACCCGACGGTCACCGAGCTCATCGACTACGACGCGTTCTGCGGCGTGGTCAGCGAAGAGGCGGCCGAGGCGACGATCGGTTCGACGATCACCGCCGCCGAGCTGAAGGATCTGCTCGACTCGGACAAGCCGATCGACCTCATCGACGTCCGCGAGCCGGCCGAGTGGGAGATCGTCCGCATTCCCGGGCGCCCGGCTGGTTCCCAAGGACGAGATCCTGCGCGGGGACGCGTTGGCGTCGTTGCCGCAGGACCGCCAGATCGTCATGTACTGCAAGACCGGGGTGCGCTCGGCCGAGACGCTGGCCGCGGTCAAGGACGCCGGGTTCCAGGACGCCGTGCACGTCCAGGGTGGCGTCACCGCGTGGGTGAACCAGATCGACCCGTCTCTTCCGTCGTACTGACCGACCGTTCGGGTAGGCCTATGGCATGGACCAACTAGTCGAACTGTTCGTCATCGGCCAACGTGAGTTCGGAGCGCGGGTGCGCGCTGTCGGCGATCGATGGACGGCACCCACGCCCAACTCCAGGTGGACGGTGGCCGACCTTGTCGACCATCTCATCGACGAACACCGCTGGATCGAGCCGCTGCTCGACGGCCAGGATCTGCACACCGCCGGCGAGATCGTGCGCGGTACCCGCGATCCCGGCGACCGGGTGGTCGCCTGGGACGACGCGGCCCGGCTGTCCTACCGGTCGGTCAGCGCGGACGGGGCGCTGTCGCGTTTCGTCGAGCTGTCCTACGGCCGGACCGCGGCTCGGGAATACGTGAGCGAGCTGATCTTCGATCTCGCGGTGCACTCGTGGGATCTGGGCCGCGCGCTCGACTACGACGGGGACCTGCCGTCCGAGCTGGTCGAGTTCGCCCTCGAGCGAGCTCAGCTGATGGGCAACGACGGTGGTACCCCGGGGGTTTTCGGTCCGCCCGTGCCGGTTCCTGACGACGCACCCGCCCTGCATCGTCTCGTCGCGCTGACAGGACGCTCGCCGTACTGATGGCCGATCTCGAGCGGGCCGCCCGCATCCTGGCCGCGGTCGAGGCGATTCCGCCCGGGCGCGTGATGTCCTACGGCGACATCGCGGAGTACATCGGCGCCGGACGGGTGTCCCGGCTGGTCGGGCACGTCCTGGCCACGGACGGCGGGACGGTGCCGTGGCACCGCGTCCTGCACGCCGACGGGACCATGACACCGCACCTGGTCGACGAGCAGACCCAGCGGCTGCGGGCCGAGGGTGTGCGCGTGGAGAACGGGCGGGTGGACCTGAAGAGCTTCCGCTGGGACGGCCGCTGAGGGCCGCGGCGCGTCAGCCGGACGGAAACTGTCGGCCCCGCGTGCTGAGATAGACGCGTGCCACCCCCTCGCCGATCACCGCTCTACAGCTTGGTCCGGCGGCGACCCGAGCCGGTGGTCGTGCCGACGCTCGACGCCGCCCAACGCCAGGTCGTCGAACACGAGGGCGGCCCGCTGATCGTGCTGGCCGGTCCGGGTACGGGAAAGACCACCACGCTCGTCGAAGCCGCCGCCGCGCGCGTCCAGGCCGGCGTGCCGATCGACGAGATCCTGATGCTCACCTTCGGACGGCGGGCGGCGACCGAGCTGCGCGATCGGCTGACGGCCCGGCTCGGGCGCACGGCCCGCGAGCCCCTGGCCCGGACGTTTCACTCCTACGCCTTCGGCGTGCTGCGCATGTCGGCGGTCGCCGACGGCCTGCCCGCACCGCGCCTGCTCACCGGTCCCGAGCAGGACGTCATCGTCCGCGATCTGATCGCCGGTGACATCGCCGAGCGGCGCTCGCCGTGGCCGGCCGAACTCGCACCGGCGCTGTCGACGAGAGGCTTCGCCGGCGAGCTGCGCGACCTGCTGCTGCGTGCCATCGAACGCGGACTGGACGGGCCCGGTCTGAGCGCCCTGGGCCGCCAGCTGAACCGGGCCGACTGGGTGGCGGCGGGGACCTTCCTGTCCGAATATCAGGACGTCACGGCGCTGAGCCGTCCGGGCGCCTACGACCCGGCTGAGCTGATCCAGTCCGCGCTCGGCACGTTGCGCAACGATCCGGCCCTGCTGGGCGCCGAGCGCGGCCGCCGGCGCCGGATCTTCGTCGACGAGTATCAGGACACCGATCCGTCGCAGGCCGAGTTGCTCTCGCTGCTCGCCGACGGGGCGGACGAGCTCGTGATCGTCGGCGATCCCGACCAGTCCATCTACGCCTTCCGCGGAGCCGATGCGTCGGCCATGCGCGACGCCGGCGGGCGGTTCGGCGATCCGCCCGTGGTGGCACTGACCACGTGCCGACGCTCGGGGCCGGCTCTGCTCGCGGCGTCGCGCCGGGTAGCCGGACTGCTGCCCGGCCCGGCCGTCCAGCGTCGGCTCACCGCCGCCCCGAATCTGCCGCCCGGCGCCATCGACGTGCGGGTGCTGCGGTCGGCGACCGAAGAGGCGGGATACCTGGCCACGGTCCTGCGCCGCGCCCACCTCGAGGACGGGCTGGCCTGGTCGCGAATGGCCGTCATCGTGCGCTCGACCCAGACCGCGCTGCCGATCCTGCGCCGGGCGCTGACCGCGGCCGGAGTGCCGGTCTCGGTGCGCGGCGAGGATCTCCCGCTGCCCGAACAACCCGCCGTCGCCCACCTGTTGACCGCCTTGCGTTGCGTCGTCCTCGACGAGCCGATCGACGAGAACATCGCCGAGCAGCTGCATCCTGGGGCCGATCGGTCGCGGTGACCCGCTCGTCCTGCGCCGATTGCGCCGTGAGCTGCGCCGGCTGGCCCGGGCGTCCGGTGAGGACGAGGTGGGCGTGCTGGGTCGGGCGGTGCTCGACCCCTCGCTGGCGCTGGCCCTTCCCGACCGGCTGGCCAAACCGCTCGAGCGCGTCGTGTCCTCGCTCGTGGCCGGGCGCGAGCAGGCCCACGCCGGAGCCAGCGCCGAGGACGTCCTGTGGGCGATGTGGGAACCGACCGGGCTGCCGGGCCTGTGGGAACGGGCCAGCAGCGCCGGCGGGCCGGCCGGCGCCGCGGCCGACCGCGACCTGGACTCGGTGCTCGCGCTGTTCGCGGCCGCCGCCCGCTTCACCGACCGACTGCCGCAGGCCAACGCGGCCCAGTTCCTCGAGCATCTGGCCGCCCAGCAGATCCCAGGCGACGCGTTGTTCGCCCGCGACGCCGACTCCGACGCCGTCCAGATCTTGACTGCTCACGCCAGCAAGGGACTGGAGTGGGATCTCGTCTGCGTGGCCAACGTGCAGGAGGGCAGCTGGCCCGATCTCCGGCAGCGCGGGTCGCTGCTCGGGTTCCGAGGTGCTCGTCGACGTCGTGGCGCGCCGCTTCGTCGCGAACGCCGTCTCTTTCGCGCCGCAGCTGGCCGAGGAACGTCGGTTGTTCTACGTCGCGATCACCCGCGCGCGGCGCCGCCTGGTGGTGACCGCGGTGTCCGGTCAGGACGAGCAGCCCTCACGCTTCCTCGACGAGGTCGATCCCGTCGACGGCGACCGTGAGCTGACGGTGCCACCGCGCGGCGTCCATCTGCCCGGGTTGATCGCCGAGCTCGGGCTGTCGTCTGCGACGGCACAGCCGCGGCGGACGAACGGTCGGCGGCGGCCGGCGAGCTGGCTCGGCTGAGCGCGGAGGGCATCCCTGGCGCCGACCCGGACGACTGGTGGGGGCTGGCCGAGCCCTCGGCCCGGGGCCCGGTGGCCGATCCGTCCCGTCCGGTGCGCATCAGCCCGTCGCGCATCGACTCGTTCCTGATCTGCGAGCTGCGCGACGTCCTTCGTGGGCTCGGAGCGCGCGACGGTGATCAGATCTCGGCCTCGCTCGGCACGCTCGTCCACGAGGTAGCCTCGACCGCCCCGCCCGACGCCGATCTCGACGAGTTCGAGCGCCTGCTCGACGAGGGGTGGCACAAGCTCGACTTCGGGGCCGCCTGGCTCGCCGTCAACGAGCGCGCCCGTGCCCGCGAGATGCTCGAACGTCTGGTCGTGTGGCTGCGTCGGACTCGCGAGCAACTGACCCTCGTCGCGGTCGAGGAGTCGTTCCAGGTGGCGGCCGGCGACGTCGAGCTGGTCGGACGCGTCGATCGGGTCGAGCGCGACTCCGACGGTCGGCTGGTGATCATCGATCTGAAGACCGGCAAGTCCAAACCACGCGCCGAGGATCTGCCGCACCTTCCCCAACTCGGCGCGTACCAGTTGGCGGTCTCGCTCGGCGGCTTCGCCGAGGGTGACGTGCCGGGAGGCGCGCGGCTGGTGCAACTGGCCGCGTCCGGCGTGGCGCAGTCGGGTGGCGAGCAGGCCCAGGGACCGATAGCCGAGGCCGACGATCCGCAGTGGATCGGCGAGGTCGTCGAGACCATGGCCCGACGGCTGCGCGGCCACGAGTTCACCGCCATGGTCGGCAGCCATTGCAAGATGTGCGATGTCCTCGCCAGCTGCCCGCTGGTGCCGGGCGGCCAGCAGGTGACCGGATGAACGCCGTCGTCACCGCCCAGTTCAGCGCGGCCCGGCTCGCGGACCTCCTCGGCCTGCCGGCGCCGACCGACGAGCAGGCCGCGGTGATCGAGTCGCCGCTACGTCCCGGCGTGGTCATCGCCGGCGCGGGGTCGGGCAAGACCGAGACGATGGCCTCGCGCGTCGTGTGGCTGGTGGCCAACCAGTTCGTCACGCCGGGTTCGGTCCTCGGCCTGACGTTCACCCGCAAGGCGGCCGCCGAGCTGGGCAGCCGCATCCGCCGTCGGCTGGCCCAGTGGCAGCGGGTCGTGCGGCAGGTGAGTCCGGACGACACCGCCCGCATCGCCGAGCTGATGGCGGGGGAGCCCACCGTCTCGACCTACGCCGCCTACGCCGGGCGGCTGGTCGGCGAGCACGCGATCCGGGTCGGTGCCGAGCCGAATCCCCGGCTGCTGTCCGAAGCCGTGCGCTGGCAGCTGGCCGACGCGGTCGTCCGGCGCTTTCCCGGGCCGCTGCCGGCCGAACATCGGCGCGCTGTCCTCGGTGGCGCAGTACGTGCTGCGCCTGGCCGATCAGTTGGCCGATCACCTCGTCAGCGCGCTGGAGGTCGAGCGGTACTGCGACGAGATCCTCGCCGGGTGGGCGGCGCTGCCCGACGCGCCGGGAGCCCGCTCAGGCACCCCGGGTGACACCAAGAGGTTCATCCAGACGACCGAGCACCGGCGAGAGCTGATGGAGCTGGTGCGCGACTTCGCCGCGGCCAAGCGGCCGGCTGTCGACTTCGGCGACCAGATGTCGTTGGCGGCCGCGGTGGCCCGAGTGCCGGCGGTCGCCGCGATCGAGCGCCAGCGTTACGCCGCTGTCCTGCTCGACGAGTACCAGGACACCGGCCACGCCCAGACCGTGATGCTGGCCGGGCTGTTCGGCAACGGCCACGCCGGTCACCGCGGTCGGCGATCCGTTCCAGTCGATCTACGGCTGGCGGGGGGCGTCGTCGGGCACCATCGAGCGCTTCGGTCAGCTGTTCCCCGACGCCGGCGGCGACACGGCCGCGGCGTTCACCCTCTCGACGAGCTGGCGTAACGACGTGGCGATTCTCGACGCCGCCAACGCCGTGGCGGCGCCGCTGCGCTCGGCCGCGGCGGGAACCGTCGTGCTCCGCCCGAGCGGGCGGGCCCAGCCCGGCGAGGTGCGGGTGGCCCGGACGTCGACGCACGTCGACGAGGCCGACTGGGTCGCGCGACGCCTCCGGCAGTTCTGGGACGAGACCCGTCCGGGCGAGCGGACCGCGGCCGTCCTCGTCCGTCGGCGGTCGCAGATACCGGTGATCGCCGACGCGCTCTACGCGGCCGGGCTGCCGGTCGAGGTGGTCGGGCTGGGCGGCCTGCTCACCACGCCCGAGGTCGTCGATGTCGTCGCGACGCTGCGGGTGATCGCCGACCACCGCGCCGCCACCTCGCTCATGCGATTGCTGACCGGCGCCCGGTGGCGTATCGGCGCCGCCTGACCTGGTCGCCCTGCACGACCGGGCCCGTCAGCTGGCCGGGCTGGGCGTGGCGGAGCACCGACGGGCGCGTCGATGACGACGAGCCGGTCACCATCGTCGAGGCGCTCGACGACCTCGGGGATCCGTCCCGCTTCTCCGAGACCGGCTACCGCCGGCTGACGGCTCTCGTGCGCGAGTTGCGGTCCCTGCGCCGGCGCATCAGCGCGCCGCTCACCGAACTGGTGGCCGAGGTCGAGCGCACGATCGGCGTCGACATCGAGGTCGGTGCCCGCTCCGGGGCCGGGCGCGTCAACCTCGACCGCTTCCTCGACGAGGCGGCGCGCTTCGCGGCCGACTCCGACGAGACGACGTTGCGGGCGTTCCTGGCCTTCCTGGAGGCGGCCGAGGACGAGGAGAACGGTCTCGAGCAGGGCGAGGTCGAGGTCGCCACCGAGCGAGTGCAGCTGCTGACCGTCCACGGCGCCAAGGGCTTGGAGTGGGACGTCGTCTGCGTCCCGGGCCTGATGGACGACGTGTTCCCGGCCAAGGCGAGCGGCGTCGACTGGACCCGTACGCGCGAGGAGCTGCCGACGCCGCTGCGCGGTGACCGGGCCGACCTGCCGACGTTCGGTCTGGCTGGTGCCGCCAACCGCAAGGAACTCGACACCGCGCTCAAGCGCCACAACGAACAGGTCGGGGCGCGGCACGCCGCCGAGGAACGCCGCCTGGCCTACGTCGCGCTGACCCGAGCCCGGCACATCCTGCTGGCTTCGGCCTACGTGTGGGACGGCACCAAGACGCCGCGGCCGGCGTCGCCGTTCCTGCTGGAGGTGCGCGATCAGGCGGTCATCGACGAGTGGGTCGACGATCCGGCCGACGGCGCGATCAGCCCGCTGGCCGACCAGGTGGTGACCGGCAGCTGGCCGCAGGATCCCCTGGGTGCTCGGCGGCCCGACGTCGAGCAGGGCGCCGCCCTGGTGCGGGCCGCCGAGACCGGCACGAAACGGGTCGTCGCGCCGATGCCCGGCCTGCTGGACGACTCGTCCGATCGCATCTCGGGCTGGCAGCGTGATGTCGACCTGCTGCTGGCCGAACGCCGACGTGTGCGCGGCGGCGAGACGATCGAGGTCGTCCTGCCGGCGCGGCTCTCGGTGTCGGATCTCGTGACGTTGCAGAGCGATCCGGCCGAGCTGGCCCGGCGATTGCGGCGGCCGCTTCCGGCCCGGCCGGCCCCGCTGGCCCGTCGGGGCACCGCCTTTCACGCCTGGCTGGAGCAGCGGTGGTCGGCGCAGGCGTTGCTCGACGTCGACGAGCTGCCCGGAGCGGCCGACGAGACCGCCGCCGACGACGAACTCGACCAACTTCGGGCCGCCTTCGAGCGCAGTGAGTGGGCCGCGCGCACGCCGGCCGAGGTCGAGGTCGGCTTCGACATGGACATCGGCGGCGCCGTCATCCGCGGCCGGATGGACGCCGTCTTCCTCGACGAGGACGGCTGGACCGTCGTCGACTGGAAGACCGGCCGCCCGCCGTCGGGACGCGCGGCGGTGGCGGCGGCGGTGCAGCTGGCCGCCTATCGGCTGGCCTGGGCCCGCCTGCAGAACCTCCCCGACGACCGCATCGGCTCGGTCCGCGCGGCGTTCCACTACGTCCGCGAGAACCAGACGGTGCGCCCCGGCGTGCTGCTCGACGCGGACGGTCTCCGCTCGCTGGTGACGGGCGAATCGTGACGTCGGCCGCGGCAGCGCTAACGTCGAACCATGACTTCGGTTCGAGAGTTCGTCCACGATCATCGAGGCGACCTGCTGGCTGACCTCGACGCGTGGCTGCGCATCCCGGGCATCAGCGCGATGCCCGAACACCATGACGATGTCCGCGCGAGCGCCGAATGGTTCGCCGAGGCGGCCTCGCGCGCCGGCTTCACCACCGTCGAGATCTGGCCGACCGCGGGACTGCCGACGGTCTTCGCCGAATGGCCCAGCTCCGACCCGGACGCGCCGACCGTGTTGGTCTACGGCCACCACGACGTCCAGCCGGTCGACCCGCATCGAGCTGTGGACCACCGAGCCGTTCGTGCCGACCGTCGACGGCGACGTGCTGCGTGCCCGCGGCGCCAGCGACGACAAGGGACAGCTGCTGTTCCACCTGCTCGGGGTGCGGGCCCACCTGGCCGCCACGGGTCGCGACACTCCCGCCGTCAACCTGAAGCTGCTCATCGAGGGCGAGGAGGAGTCGGGATCGCCGAACTTCGAGCAGCTGCTCGCCGAGCGGCGCGATCGCCTCGACTGCGACGTCGTCGTCATCACCGACACCGGCATGATCGCCGAGGACGTCCCGAGCACGGTCACCGGGATGCGCGGCCTGGTCGTCGCGACGCTCGACTTCCACGGCCCTGACCTCGACCTGCACTCCGGCGTCTTCGGCGGCGCGGTTCCCAATCCGGCCACCGCGCTCGCCCGGCTGATCGCCGCGCTGCACGACGAGCACGGACACGTGCAGGTCGACGGTTTCTACGACGACGTGCTCGAACTGACCGCCGCCGAGCGCGAACTGTTCTCGCGCGTCCCGAGCGACGACGTCGAGTTCCTGACCGTCACGAAGTCGCGGGCGCTGGCCGGCGAGGACGGCTTCACGACGCTCGAACGAGTGGGTGCGCGACCGACCGCCGAGGTCAACGGCATGTGGGGCGGCTACATGGGTGACGGCGGCAAGACGATCATCCCGAGCGACGCGCACGCGAAGTTGTCGTTCCGGCTGGTGGCCGCCCAGGACCCCGCGCGCATCCGCGCCGGAGTCGAGGCGTTCATTGCCACGCACACTCCCGAGGGCATCGAGGCGAGGATCGCGTGGGAGGGCGACGGGGTCGAGGCGTGTCTCGTGCCCACTCGACACCCCGGCCTACGACGCGCTGAGCGGCGGCGATCAGCGAGGCGTTCGACGGCACGCCGGTACTGCCCACGCGCGAAGGCGGCAGCGGGCCCGAGGCGGCGATCCAGAAGATCATCGGCGGCCCCGCTGGTGTTCCTCGGGGTCGGCCTGCCCGACGACCAGATCCACGCGCCGAACGAGAAGGTGACGCTGTCGATGCTCTACCGCGGCGCCGAGATCGCCGGCCTGCTGTGGCAGCGGTTCGCCGACCTCGGCAAGGCGGGTCTCGCCGCCGGATGATCGACTCGTAGGGTAGGTGTCGTGCCTCGAACCGCGAAGTCACCCGCCCCGCTGCCCGCCTCGTCCTTCGAGTTCGTCCGTCACACCCTCGCCAACGGCCTGCGAGTCGTGCTGCTTCCGGACCGCTCGGCGCCCGTGGTCGGTATCGCGGTGCTCTACGACGTCGGCATCCGGTCCGAGCCCGAGGGGCGAACCGGCTTCGCCCACCTCTTCGAGCACCTGATGTTCCAGGGGTCGGCCAATCTCGAGAAGCTCGAGCACTTCCGCTACGTGCAGTCCAGCGGCGGCATCTTCAACGGCAGCACTCACTTCGACTACACCAACTACTTCGAGGTGCTGCCCTCGAACGCGCTGGAGCGGGGGCTGTTCCTCGAGGCCGACCGCATGCGCTCGCCGCGGATCACCGAGGAGAACCTGGCCAACCAGCTCGCGGTCGTCAAGGAAGAGATCAGGGTCAACGTGATGAACCGTCCCTACGGCGGGTTCCCCTGGCTCGAACTGCCACCGGTGCTGTTCGACACGTTCGCCAACTCGCACAACGGGTACGGCGGGTTCGAGGACCTCGAGTCGGCGACCGTCAGCGACGCCAGCGACTTCTTCGCGCGGTACTACGCACCGGCGAACGCCGTGCTGGCCGTCGGCGGCGACCTGGACGTCGACGACACGATCGCGCTGATCGAGAAGCACTTCGGTGGGATCAAGAAGCGCAAGGCGCCGAAGCGGCCGAACTTCGCCGAGCCGCCGCTGAGCGCCGAGCGCCGCGCCCAGACCACGGACGCGCATGCCCCGATCCCCGCGGTGGCACTGGGCTACCGCGTCCCCGACCCGGTGGGCGATCTGTCCACGCATCTGGCCAACGTGCTGCTGGCCGAGGTCCTCACCGAGGGCGACGCGTCCCGTCTGCAGCGGCGCCTCGTGCAGCGTGATCACCTGGTCACCGACGTCTCGGCCTACATCGGCGAGTTCGGTGACCCGTTCGACGAGCGAGACCCCACCGCGTTCACGATCACGGCGCACTATGCCGACGCCGGAGCGCTCGAGTCGATCCTGGCCGGCATCGACGACGAACTCGCCACGATTGCGGCCGACGGACTCGAGCCCGGCGAGCTCGACCGGGTGCGTACCCGGCTGGTGAGCGTCCTGCTGCGCGAGGTCGACGCCGTGCTGTCCCGCACGCTCAGTGCGGCCAAGTTCGAGCTGATCTTCGGGCGCGCCGAGTTGGTCAACGAGCTGCCGGCGCGGCTGGCCGAGATCACCGACGCCGACGTCGCCGCCGCCGCGGCCGAGATGAGACCCGACCGACGAGCCGTCGTCGAGCTGATCGCCGGAGGGGCCCGATGACGTCGACCCCGTCGGTGGTTCCCGCCCTGACCCGCCCCGCTCGCCCGCGCAAGCTGACCACGCTGGATCGAGACGCTGGACTCGGGGCTGCGGGTGGTCGTCGTCCGCAAGCCCGGCGTGCCGCTGGCCGAGCTGCGGCTGCGCCTGCCGTTCCTGTCGGCCAAGGCCGCCCACGCCGCTCGCGCGACGCTGCTGTCCGACACGATGCTCGACCGGCACCGAGCGACCACGACCGAGCCGGACTGGCCGGCGCCGTGCAGGCACTGGGCGGCGACCTGGGGGTCGGCGTCGACGCCGACCGGCTCGTCCTCACTGCCAACGTCCTGTCCTCGAACCTGGGCGCACTGCTCGGACTGATCAACGATGTCGTCACGACGCGCCAGCTACCCGGACGACGCAGGTCACGACCGAGCGCGACCGGCTGCTCGAGAACTTGACGATCGCCCGTTCCCGCTCGCAGGTGGTGGCCAACGAGGCGCTGGCGAAACTGATGTTCGGCGACCACCCCTACGCCCTCGACCTGCCGCAGCCGGCCGACGTGCGGGCCGTGACCGCGACCCAGCTGCGCCAGATGCACGCCGACCTGATCAAGCCGCAGGGTGCCGTGCTCGTCGTCGTCAGCGATCTCCCTCCGGGCCGGGTGTTCGATCGGGTCGCGAAGGCGCTGGGGGAGTGGACGGGGCGCCGCGCCGGATCGCGCGTGCCCAAGCTGCCCGCGATCGTCGGCCCGTCTTTCGAGCTGATCGACCGTCCCGGTTCGGTGCAGTCGTCGCTGCGGATGGGGGCCTCGGCGCTGCGGCGCGACGACCCGCGCTACGCCGCGCTCCAACTGGCCAACACCGTCTTCGGCGGCTACTTCTCCTCGCGCTGGACCGAGAACATCCGCGAGGACAAGGGCTACACCTACGGTCCGCACAGCCGCATCGAACACCACGTGCTCGGTTCGACCCTCACCCTCGACGTCGACGTCGCCACCGAGGTGACCGCGCCGGCGCTGCTCGAAACCCTGTACGAGCTGGGGAAGATCTCCTTGCTGCCCGTCACCGAGAAGGAACTCGAGTCGGTGCGCCAGTACTCGATCGGCGCCTTGGCGTTGAGCGTCGCGACCCAGGCCGGCCTGGCCTCGACGCTGTCCGGGTTGATCGGGTCCGGGCTCGGCCCCGACTGGCTGGCCGAGCACACCGCGCGCCTGGCGGCCGTGACGCTCGACGAGGTGAGCGCCGCCGCGGCCGAGTTCTTCGCGCTGACCCGCTTCGTCGGCGTCATCGTCGGCGACGACGCCGAAGTCCGAGCCCCCCTGGCCGCGATCACGTCGCTGTCGTGACGGCGCGCTCGTGACGATGCTGTGGTGAGGGTGCGGTGAGTCGAGCCCGCCGGGTCCGCCGATGGCCCGGTCGGTCTTCGACCGGATGACCGATCGACGGCAGGACGCCGCGTTCCTGGCCGACGCCTGGCAGCGGGCCCGGGTGGTGCTGGTCAGTGAACGGTCACTCACGCCGGTCGTGGCGAACTCGCTGCAGCTGCGGGCCAGTGCTGAGGTCGACCAGGTCGCCGATCGGTTCTTCCTCGGCCAGCACGAAGGCGTGAGCTACTTCGCGGTGCGCGCGGAAGCCGAGGACGGCTGGAAGAACCCGCGCGAGATCGGGTCCTCGATTTCGCCGCTCGAGCTCGATCTGCTCATCACCGCGATCGCACTCGTCCAGTGGCACTCGCGGCATCCGCACTGCCCGTTGTGCGGTGCGCCCACCGAGATCGACCACGCCGGCTGGACGCGCCGGTGTCCGGTGGATGACAGCCAGCACTTCCCCCGTAATGATCCGGCCGTCATCATGCTCGTCCACGACGGCGCCGAGCGCTGCATGCTCGGGCGCGGCCGGCAGTGGGGGCCCGGGCGCTTCTCGACGCTGGCCGGCTTCGTCGACGCCGGGGAGTCGCTCGAGTCGGCCGTCGCCCGCGAAGTGTTCGAAGAGGTTGGGCTGCGCGTCACCGACATCCGCTATGTCGCCAGCCAACCGTGGCCGTTTCCGTCCTCGCTCATGCTGGGTTACACGGCCCGGCTCGACGGACCGGACGAGCTGCACCCGGACGGCGTCGAGGTCGTCGAGGCCGGGTGGTTCACCCGCGACGAGGTCAGACGGGCCGCCGACTGGACCGACGAGCTGAGCGCCCCGGCCGAGGGCGAGACGCAGTTGCGGGCGGTGCCGCCGCACTTCTCGATCTCGCGGTTCCTGATCGACGGCTGGCTCGACGGCCGGCTGGGTTAGTTCCCGCGCATCGCCGGGTGACGTGGGTCGTCGAGCTTGATGACGACATCGGCCTCGGGTTCGTAGTCGGCGAAGGCCGGCAGTGTCCAGGCGCGTGCGGGTGCGGTGCGCCGGGCGAGCGCACCGGCCGACAGCGTCAGGTGGACCGCGAAGTCGAAGCACAGCTCGCTGTCGAGCAACAGTTCGCCACTGATGATCGCCACCTCGTCGGGTTCGGCCTGCCGGGCCGGCTCGCGGGTGGCGCGATTGGTCAGCGGGTCGCGCAACGACGCCAGGAACCGCCCATTGCCCTGCGGGCCGAGGGGGTCCAGCACCTCGCGAGTGAGCGCGGCGTGGTCGATCCAGTCATGGCGGAAGGAGTGGACGTCGGTGTGCCCGTACTCGAGCCGGACGGACGCGTCTCGATAGAACGTCTCAGCCCGGATGTGCACGCTCGGACGGCCGAGGACGCGCAACGGTTCGAGCAGCGATTCGGCCAGCTCGCCGGGACGGGCCGCGTCGGCGCCGTCGATCGCCACTCGAACCCGGCCGGGTCGCGTGGCGATCCGTTCGGCGAGCAGCGAACTGAGCGCGTCGGGGTCGACCGGGCGCCAGGCAGGCACGATGTCGCTGGCCACCAGGTCAGGCGGCGAGTTTGCTCTTGACTTGCTCGACCGTCGGGTTGGTCAGCGCGCTGCCGTCCTCGAAGACCAGGGTGGGGACGGTCCGGTTGCCGCCATTGGCCGCGACGACGATGTCGGCCGCGGTCTCGTCGGTCTCGATGTCGATCTCGACGTAGTCGATGCCTGCGCGGTTCAGCCCGTCCTTGAGACGCCGGCAGTAGCCACACCAGGTCGTCGTGTACATGGTCACCATGTCCGCATAACACTGACCCTGCCGTCGGGATTCCGGCGGGCGCCCGGAATGTGTCGGTGGACGCTGGCAGGATCGGGGGGTGACGTCAGTCGACCCCCTGCGAGTGCTCGACGGTCTCGATCCCGAACAGCGCGCCGCGGCCGAGGCCGTCCGCGGGCCGGTCTGCATCCTGGCCGGGGCGGGCACCGGCAAGACCCGGGCGATCACGCACCGCATCGCCTTCGCGACCCGCACCGGGGCGGTTCCGGCCGGCCAGCTGCTGGCGGTCACGTTCACCGCCCGGGCCGCGGGTGAGCTGCGGACCCGGCTGCGCGGGCTCGGCGCCGCCGGAGTGCAGGCGCGGACGTTTCACGCGGCCGCGCTGCGGCAGCTGACGTACTTCGCACCCCGGGTGCTGGGCGGTTCGATGCCCGATGTGCTCGACAACCCGATTCGGCTCGTCGGCAACGTGGCCGCGCGCGCCCGACTGCGTGTCGACCGCGGCGATGTGCGCGATCTCGCGGCCGAGATCGACTGGGCGAAGTCCGTTCTCGTCGCTCCGGACGACTACGCCGCCGCGGCGGCAACGGCCGGTCGGGAGCCGCCCAAGGCCGCCGACACGGTGGCCGACATCTACCGCGGTTACGAGGAGGCCAAGCGCCGTACGCGGCAGGTCGACTTCGCCGATCTGCTCCTGATCATGGCCGGGGCGATCGAGGAGTTCGGTGACGTCGCCGACGAGGTCCGCTCGCGCTATCGCCACTTCGTCGTCGACGAGTACCAGGACGTCTCGCCTCTGCAGCAGCGGCTGCTGGACGCCTGGCTGGGCGATCGCGACGACCTGTGCGTCGTCGGCGACCCGAACCAGACGATCTACAGCTTCGCCGGCGCCACCCCCCAGCACCTGCTCGGGTTCGCCCGGCGCTTCCCGGACGCGGTGGTCGTCAAGCTCGTGCGCGACTACCGCTCGACCCCGCAGGTCGTCGAGCTGGCCAACCAGCTGGTCGGCACCGGATCACGGGCGAACGGCGCCGAGCCGCCCGGCGTCCGGCTGATCGGGCAGCGTCCGGACGGTCCCGCCCCGACGTTCGCGGAGTTCGACGACGAGCCCGCCGAGGCGGCCGCGGTGGCCGCACGCTGCCGGGAACTGGTCGACGGCGGCACCGAGGCGGCCGAGATCGCCGTGCTGTTCCGCGTCAACGCTCAGTCCGAGGTCTACGAGGCCGCGCTGTCGGCGGTCGGGGTGCCCTACGTCCTGCGCGGCGGTGAGCGCTTCTTCGACCGACCCGAGATCCGCGAGGCCCGGCTGCTGCTGCGGGGTGCGGCGCGATCCGGCGACGCCGACGAGCAGCTGGCCGAGTCGGTGCGTGCGGTGCTGGCCGCGGTCGGCTGGCACGCCGAGTCGCCGCCGGCCGGAGGCAGCGCCCGCGAGAAGTGGGAGTCGCTGGCCGCGCTCGTCAGCCTCGCCGACGACCTGGTCGCCGCCCATCCGGGTGCTGGATTGGCCGAACTGGTCGCCGAACTGGATCAACGCGCCGACGCCCAGCACGCACCGACCGTGCAGGGGGTGACGCTCGCGTCGCTGCACTCGGCCAAGGGTCTCGAGTGGGACGCCGTCTTCCTGGTCGGCCTCACCGACACCACGATCCCGATCCAGCACGCCACGACCGAGGCGCAGATCGCCGAGGAACGCCGGCTGCTCTACGTCGGAATCACTCGCGCGCGCGAACGCCTGGCGCTGTCGTGGGCGCTGGCGCGAAGCCCGGGTCAGCGGCGCGGCCGGCGCCCGTCGCGGTTCCTCGACGGGCTGCGGCCGGTCTCCTCGTCCGCCGCACCGAAGGCGTCGAAGAAGGCGGTCGCCCCCGCGGCCGAGGATGCCGAGCTGTTCGGCCGGCTTCGGGTCTGGCGCAAGCGGCAGGCCGACGCGCAGAAGGTGCCGGCCTATGTCGTGTTCTCCGACGCCACCCTCGTCGCGATCGCGGACGCCGCGCCGGGCAGCTCGGCCGCGCTGGCCCGGGTCAGCGGCGTCGGGCGCCACCAAACTCGAGCGCTACGCCGATCCGGTGCTGGCGCTCGTCGCGGGCGCCGATCCCCAGGCCGTCGAGCTCGTCGTGCCGTCCTGATCGCGCTCGCCCAGGCCGATTCACGACGAGTGGCCGGATGCGGTTTAAATCGATTGCGGCCCTGTGCGCGGCTCGGCTAACCTGCTCGCACAACGAAGTTGCGCGAGTCAAGTCGCGCCCGCGAGGACAGGAGGTGGCCCCATGGAGATGACGAACGCCATGACGGCGACCTTCGGCGTGCCCGCGAGCTTCGATGTCCGCGGCACCGTTGCGGCGGGCTGGCACCTCGGCGCGACGCGCGTGCGCGGCTATGCAGACGCTGCCCACGCCGCCGGCGCCAATGCCGATGTCCCGACCCTCCCGTCGACCTTCCAGACGATCAAGTCGGCCAAGTCGGCGCCGCCGCCTCGAGGAGCACTCCGCTGAGAAACCTCAGCGATCGGCTCACTCGAGGCCGCGGATCCCGCCAGGGAGACCGCGGCCTTTTGTTTTGTCCAACGCTCATCCCACCAACCAGACCGAAAAGGAGGTGACCCGAGATGTTGACCAGTTGCCCGACCCTCCCGGACGCCGAATCCGAGGTGTTGGCACTTCTCGACGACGGGTTCGACACCGCCCAGTTCGACGCCGAACGCGACACCGGCCAGTGCGATCCCATCTCCCGCAGCGGCCCGGACGGACTGCCCTGCCAGGTGCAGGACGCCGACCTGTGGTTCGCCGAGACGCCGGACGAACTCGAGCAGGCCAAGACGTTCTGCTCGGCCTGCCCGGCCCGACTGGCCTGCTTGCTCGGGTGCCCTCGACCGGCGTGAGCCGTGGGGCGTCTGGGGCGGAGAGATCTTCGAGCGGGGAGCCGTCGTGGCGCGCAAGCGTCCGCGTGGCCGTCCGCGCAAAAACGACCGTGAGGTCGCCGCGTAAGCGGAAGCCTCACCTGAGGCTCAGGAGTACCCAGATGTTCACCATGCACCACTCGCTCGCTCGCGAGCGAATGCGATCGGCCGAGCAGGATGCTCGGCAGGCCAGGTTGGCCGCTCATCTCGTTGCCGCCCGTCGGTGGCAACGACTCGAGCGGCTGGCCGGCGCCGCTCATGCCAAGCATGAGCGACAGGCCGAACTGGCCCAGAGCGACCTGCACGTGCACGAGCTCTGACGCCGTCGGCTGCGGCTGCTGGACCCCGCTCGGGCGGGCGTCCAGCGGCCGCGCTTCAATTAGTGAATGGCCACCTGTGCGATGTGCGGATGCACCTCGTCGGACGACCACCCGCTGGGTTGGTCGTGTGAACGCGACCCGCGTCGACCGGCCGACAGCCCGCGGTGGACCTGCGAGCGCTGCACTCGCGACAATGTCCGCTCGATCGAGGCCAAACTCGATCAGGAATGGTGGTAGTGGCTAGCGGGCGAAGCCGGGCTGCCACTGCTCGGCCAGCTGTCGATAGGGCGCGGTCGCGCCGAGCTGGCAGAGGATCGCGATGGATCCGAGGGTCACGCGGTGGATCAGCAGGTAGGACGGGGGCAGGTTCGAGCAGGCGTCCGACCTGGGCCTCCTCACGCCGGGGGTCGCCCAGCCGGGCCGCCTGCTTGCGCAGCCAGGTGCGGCTGAAGGTGTAGTTCTCACTCGAGAGCGGATCGAGCGCCGGGCCGAAGTAGTTCATGACCTGCTGAGGAGTGACCTCGACCCCCGGCAGCACGAAGTTCTCCTCGCGCAGCACGTTGATCGCGGCGTCGCCGTCGCCGTCGATGAGGAACCGGGTCAGTCGCCCGAGCGAGGGCGGCATGCCGCCGGGCAGGCGGGCAACCGCCCCGAAGTCGACCACCCCGAGGCGGCCGTCCTCATGCAGCCGGAAGTTGCCCGGATGGGGGTCGGCATGCAGCAGACCCGCGCGCTGCGGCGCCGAGAAGTGCAGCAGCGACAACAACGAGCCGGCCCGGTCGCGGTCGGCCTTCGACCCGTCGGCGATGATCCGCGACAACGGCGTCCCGTCGATCCATTCGGTCACGAGGACCTTCGGCGCGCTGGCGACGACGCGACCGATCAGGATGTCCGGATCGTCGCGATAGGCAGCGGCGAAAGCGCGCTGGGCGTCGGCTTCCAGGGCGTAGTCGAGCTCTTCGAGGATGCGGTCCTTGAGTTCGGCGAGCAGCGGCTTGACGTCCAGGCCCGGTGACATCCGACCGAACAGCCACGCGAAGCGCGAGAGCTGGGTGAAGTCGGCGATCAGCGCCTGCGCCGCGCCGGGGTACTGGATCTTGACCGCGACCGCCCGGCCGTCGGCCCACACTCCGCGGTGGACCTGGCCGATGCTGGCCGCCGCCGCGGGCTCGTCGTCGAAGGAGGCGAAGCGTTCGCGCCAGCCCTTGCCGAACTGTTCGGCCAGCACGCGGTGCACAGTGCCGGCGGGCATCGGAGGCGCCGCCTCCTGAAGCTTGGTGAGCGCTTCCCGGTACGGCGCGGCGGACTCTTCGGGGAAGGCGGCCTCGAAAACCGAGAGGGCCTGGCCGAACTTCATCGCGCCACCCTTGAGTTCACCCAAGACGGCGAACAGCTGCTCGGCGGTGCGCTGCTGCAACTCGGCCTGCACGTCCTCGGCCGAGCGGCCGGTCATCCGCTTGCCCAGCCCCAGCGCGGTACGCCCGGCCACGCCGAGCGGCAGCGTGGCGAGCTTCGCCGTCCGCGCGCGTTTGGTGCTGGGGATGTCGTCCACATTTCTCATTCTGCAGTAGAGGCCGGACATCGGCTCGGGCTGACTGTCCCACCCCGCCGGCGCGAGTACCTGCGACTGGCTGTCTGGGGCACTGGTGTTGCGTCGTTCACGGCCGGGAAATGCTCCCGGTGTCGTTGCTTCCTACGTTCGTGTCGGGCGAAGCCGCACTCGGCGGCGTAGGTGAGCGCCAGTACATGGGGGAGCCCGATGAGCGGTAACAACGTGCGGCTGCAGGCGATCAAGGACGTCGAGGCGTACACGCCTCCGGCGCCGAGCTACGAGGCCAACGAGGTCCCAGGCGCCATCTTCGGCGAGAACGTGTTCAGCCTCACCGTGATGCGCGAGCGGCTGCCCAAGATGGTCTACAAGTCGATCCTGGCGACCATCGAGCACTCGGCCCCGCTCGACCCGATGGTCGCTGACTCCGTCGCCTCGGCGATGAAGGACTGGGCGATGGAGAAGGGCGCGACGCACTACTCCCACGTGTTCTACCCGCTCACCGGCTTCACCGCCGAGAAGCACGACAGCTTCTTCGAGCCGGGCGGACCGGGCCTGTCGCTGGCCGAGTTCGCCGGCAAGACGCTCTCGCAGGGCGAGTCGGACGGCTCGAGCTTCCCGAGCGGCGGTCTGCGCAACACGTTCGAGGCGCGCGGCTACACCGGCTGGGACCCGACCAGCCCGGCGTACGTGCTGGACAACCCCAATGGCAAGACCCTCTGCATCCCGACCGTCTTCGTCTCGATGTTCGGCGACGCGCTGGACCACAAGACCCCGTTGCTTCGTTCGCAGCAGTCGATGGCCGTCCACGCCGAGCGCGTGCTGAAGCTCTTCGGCCACCCGAACCCGGATCACGTCGTGTCCTTCTGTGGTGCCGAGCAGGAGTACTTCCTGATCGACCGGCACTTCTTCCTCGCGCGCCCCGATCTGCTCAACTCCGGTCGCACGCTGTTCGGCACCAAGCCGCCCAAGGGCCAGGAGTTCGACGACCACTACTTCGGCGCGATTCCCGAGCGCGTGCTGGGCTACATGATGGATTGCGAGCGCGAGCTCTACAAGCTCGGCATTCCGGCCAAGACCCGCCACCAGGAGGTCGCGCCCGGCCAGTTCGAGCTGGCGCCGATGTTCGAGAAGGCGAACCAGGCCGCCGACCACCAGCAGCTGATGATGACCACTCTGAAGCGGCTGGCCAACAAGCACGGCATGGAGTGCCTGTTCCACGAGAAGCCGTTCGCCGGCGTCAACGGATCGGGCAAGCACGTCAACTTCTCGCTGGGCAACTCGACCGAGGGCAACCTGCTTCTGCCGGGCGACACTCCGCACGAAAACGCCCAGTTCCTGGTCTTCTGCGGGGCGATCATCCGCTCGGTGCACAAGTACGGCGGCCTGCTGCGTGCCTCGGTGGCGTCCGCGAGCAACGACCACCGACTGGGCGCCAACGAAGCCCCGCCGGCGATCATCTCGATCTTCCTGGGCGACCAGCTGGCCGACGTCTTCGACCAGATCGCCAAGGGCGGCGCGACCTCCTCGAAGGAGAAGGGCACGCTCATGATCGGCGTCGACACGTTGCCCGTGCTGCCCACCGATCCCGGCGATCGCAACCGCACGAGCCCGTTCGCGTTCACCGGCAACCGCTTCGAGTTCCGGGCGCCGGGCTCGTTGCAGTCGGTGGCCGGTCCGATGGTCACGATCAACACGATCATGGCCGAGGCGCTGGATTACTGCGCGACCGAGCTCGAGACGGCGCTGGCCGCCGGAACCGAGTTCAACCAGGCGGTCCAGGCGCTGCTGGCCGAGATCGTCACCAACCACGGTGCCGCGGTGTTCGGGGGCAACGGCTACTCCGACGACTGGCAGGTCGAGGCCGAGGCCCGCGGGCTGCCCAATCTGCGGACAACCCTCGACGCCCTGCCGGAGTTGATCTCCGACGAGGCCATGGAGCTGTTCGAGAAGTACAACGTCTTCAGTCACCGCGAGATGCACAGCCGCTACGAGATCGGCCTCGAGCAGTACGCCCAGAACATCGGCGTCGAGGCCAAGACGACGCTCGAGATGGGCACCACGGCCGTGCTGCCCGCCGCGGTTCGCTATCAGACCGAGTTGGCGACGAACCTGGGCGCGCTCAAGACGGCGGGGATCGACGCCGACCTCGCGCCGCTGACGACGCTGTCGGCCCAGATCACCGACCTGCGAAGCGCACTCGGCACCCTCAAGGCGGCGCTCGCGGCCGATCACGGCTCGGTCGAAGACGAGGCCAGGCACGCGCAGTCCGATCTGCTTCCGGCGATGGCCGCCGTTCGCACAGCGGCCGACGCCCTCGAAGAAGTCGTCGCCGACGACCTGTGGCCGCTGCCGACCTACCAGGAGATGCTCTTCATCCTGTGACAGGGACGCGGCCGGGCTGGCAGTCGCAGTCCGGCCGGGGCGGCCACGATCGGCGGCGCAACCGCCAGTCGGGCTGCTCCAGTTCGATCGTGCCGTTGACGCTCGCCGGCTCGTCGCCGTCCAGGAACGCGATGACGTGGACGGCGGCGACACTGGCCGCCAGCGAGACCAGGGCGATGTCGGATGCGGGCGGGTATTTGGCGGGGTTCGCGAGTTGGACCGCCAGCGCCGACCAGGCCGGATCTCGATCGAGACGGTGCAGGTCGGCGCAGTGCAGGCAGCTGGTGAGTCCCGGCAACACGAGCGGACCGACCGACAGGTGATCGCCGGAACTCTGCACGACGAGATGAGCCTGGGCGTCCTCGTGCAGCAGGCGCCGGGCGCTCTCGTCGACGGGCCCGTCGGCGGTCAAGACGACGAGGTCCGCCGGTTCGAGTGAGGTCGGCGCGGTGGTGCGAGCTTCCGGTGCGGCCCGGGTCACGGCCTCGGCGCAGACCTGCTCGTAGTCGCGACCCTCGTCGCCGATGCCGGGCCCGGCCGGCACCAGGGACCCCAGGCGGACCTTTCCGCTTCCGGCCACGTGGACGTGGCCGACGCCCGCCGCGCCCACGATCGCGGCCAGCAGCGGCGCCGCCCGGCCGCCTCCGTTGATCACCACGCGGGCTTGCGACCGCGCGGCGAGCAGGTCGCGCGCGCGGCGTCCGTGCCGGATCCGGAGCGCGGCCAGCTCGGCCCCGAGCCGCGGTGGAATACGGCTCTCGGGCGGTCGCCGGGATTCGGGTTCGGCCCACGCGAAGCCGCGTCGTCCCAGCGCGTCGATCAGGGCATCCAGGCGTGGATCGGCCCGCATCAGATCCGCCGAGTCATCGGGTGCACCGTCGGGGGCGTCAACGGGAACGGCCGGTGCGACCAGGTGACGAATCGTGGTCGCGTCCACACCCTCCAGCACCACCGCCTGGCGTCCCAGCTCGAGCTGGACGGAGTCGACGCCCCGCCAGAGCAGACGGGTGGCCGGGTTCAGACGTATCCGTACGGGGGGCTGCATCGCCGTACGGTCTCAAACCTGGCCCGGGGCGCGTCGGGCGTCATCCACAGGCAAGACCTAAAGTATGACTCTCAAGCACATGTCCACACCTGTGCGTCGGGTTGTGGACAAGCACGCCCGGGGATCGCCGGCGCTCGCCGGTCGTCGCCAGAATGTCGGCGTCCGACGCTAGGTTGTCGTCATGGATGGAGCGGGCGCCGCGCCCCGGCCCGAGGTCGAGATCCGCCGCAGCGCCCGGCGCAAGCGCACCGTCTCCGCCTACCGGGAAGGCGACCGGATCGTGGTGCTGGTGCCCTCGCGGCTGCGCCGTTCCGATGAGCAGCGGTTGGTCGCCGAGCTGGTCGATCGAGTCACCGAACGAGAGCGACTGGCACTCGCCGGTGGAGCGCGAGCCAGCGACTCCGCGCTGCTCGAACGATGCCGAGAGCTGTCGCGTCGCCACCTCGGCGGTGTCGCCCACCCCTCGAGCGTTCGGTGGGTGAAGGGCATGCGCACCCGCTGGGCGTCCTGCACCCCGATCGATGCCACGATCAGGGTCTCCGAGCGCCTGCGGTCAGTTCCCGACTGGGTGCTCGACTATGTCCTCGTGCACGAACTCGCACACCTGCAGGTCGCGGGCCACGGGCCGAGGTTCTGGGCGCTGGTCGAACGCTATCCGCGCACCGAGCGGGCCCGCGGCTTCCTCGACGGGCTCAGCGCCGGTTTGGCCCAGCAGGGCCAGTCCGCGCCGGAGGCGCTCGACGACGGGCCCGACGACGATCTGCGCCCGTCTGACGGGACGCTTTTCTGATCCTGCTCAGAGGCCTTCGAGCGGGTCGCCGTCGTCGGCACCGATGCCGTTCGGCGAAGCCCAGCGGGTCATCGAGATCATCAGCGGTCGGCAGCAGATCGGGGTGGCTCCAGACGCCGTCGCGTCCGCTCACGCCGTGCTGCTGGGTGACTGCCCACCACAGCGCGGCCGCTTCGCGCAGGCGGCGGGGGCGCAGCTCGAGGCCGACCAGCGTCGAGAAGGTCTGCTCGGCCGGGCCGCCGGTGGCGCGCCGTCGGCGAGACGCCTCGCGCAACGCATCGGCTCCGGGCATCCGGTCGGACGCGGCGGCCTGCACGACGGCGTCGACCCAGCCTTCGACGAGCGCGAGCAGCGTCTCGAGCCGACGCAGGGCGACTTGCTGCTCGGGCGTCTGCTCGGGCGTGAACATGCCGCCCGAGAGCGCCTCCTGCAGGCTCTCGGGGTTGGTCGGATCGATCTCGCCCATGGCCCGTTCGAGCGCGGACGTGTCGATCGCGATGCCGCGGGCGTAGGCGTCGATGGTGTCGAGCAGGCGCTGGCGCAGCCAGGGGACGTGGGAGAACAGCCGCTGGTGCGCGGCCTCGCGCAGCGCGAGGTACAGCCGCACCTCGTCGGTCGGACGTTCGAGCCCGGCGCCGAAGGCCACCACGTTCTCGGGAAGCAGGGCGGCGGTGCCGGTCGGCCCCCATGGGCAGCCCGACATCGGCGGCGGAGACGATCTCTTGGGCCAGACCGGCCAGGCCCTGCCCGACCTGAGCGCCGAACATCAGCCCGCCGAACTGGTTCATCACGCCGGACATCGGGCCGAGCTGCGACCGCATCTCCTCGGGCACCACCGACGCCCATCGCACCGACCACGCGGGCCGCCACCGGGTCGCACAGCTGCGACCAGACCGGCAGGGTCCGCTCGATCCACTCGACGCGGCTCCATGACTCGATCGTGGTGACACCCGAGGGCAGATCGGTGACGTCGTCGAGCCAGAGATCGGCCAGGCGGACGGCGTCGGTCGACCTGGCGTCGTTCCTCGGCCGTGACCGCGCGGTGGTCACCGGCCAGCGTCGAGATGGCGATCTGGCGCGCGAGGTCCCAGTTGACCGGGCCGCCCGACCACGAGAGCAGCTTCTGCAACTCGGCGAACAGCGGGATCTTGCCGGCGAGATCGTCGGACGAGTCGCCCGGGTCGCCGCCATTGCCGGGACCGAAGCCGAAGGGCAGGTTGGTCATGTCGTTCACGCTAGGCCAAACGCGTCAGCCGGGGGAACGTTCCCGGACCGGCCCCGGCGAGGCAGGCGTTCGCGACGGGCGAACGCAGGTAACTTCACCGGCATGGCGCGAATCTCGGCCCGTTCGAGCGTTTCCCACTTCTCGAGGCTTGCGCACCTCTCCAACCTGGCCGGACTGTCCTGGGCGATCTGGCTGGCCGTGCCGGTCGTCGTCACGGTGCTCGCCGCGCTCTGTGCTGTGGTGGCGCGGGCGTCCCGGCTCGGCCGCTGCGGACGCCGCAGACGATCTCGGGTCACCAGGCCTACCTGGATGCGCTCGCCCCGGCGCTCGAGCGGCAGCCGGATGACCTCGGCGCCGATCGCGGATCGGTCGCCGCTGAGGAGTCTCAAGGCTCGCCCGGATAAGGTGCGCGGGTGAGCCGACCCAGCCGAATGGGCACCCTGACGCAGCCACTGGGGCGAACGAGCCGCCGGGTGCGGACGCTCGTGATCGGCGGGACCCTGTTCGTCGTGCTGGTGATCCTCGCCTTCACCCTGCCGGTGCCCTACGTGATCCTGAGCCCCGGCCCGACGCTGAACACGCTCGGCAAGGACGACCAGGGCAACGAGATCATCGTGATCAAGGGCCACGACACGCGCACGTCGACCGGCCACCTGAACCTGACCACCGTCGACGTGAGCACGGCGCGCGACCGACGTCTTCCAGGCCCTCGAAGGGCTGGCTCGCCCACGACAAGGTGGTCGTCCCGCGCGACTCGATCTATCCGCCCGGCCAGTCCCAGCAGCAGGTCAACCAACAGGACACGCAGGACTTCGTCGACTCGCAGGACTTCGCCGAGGCGGCCGCGTTCTGTGAGCTCGGCTACCCCAAGGGCGTCGCCGTCGAGTCGTTCACCACCGGGTCGAAGGCCAAGGGCGTACTGCAGGCCAACGACCAGCTGATCTCGATCGACGGCACGCCGGTGACGACGACCGACGAGCTGACCGCGCAGCTCGGCCAAGCTGACGCCAGGGACCGATGCCACGGTCGTCGTCAGCCGCGAGGGGACGCAGCTGACGGTGACCGTCCCGCTCATCGCGCCGCGCCAGCGGGCAGACCGGCGCCCGGATGGGAATCGCGGTCGTCCAGGGCTGCATCGCGCCGTTCTCGGTCGATCTCGGGTCTGGCCAACGAGATCGGCGGTCCTTCGGCCGGAATGATGTTCGCGCTGGGAATCATCAATGAGGTCGGCCCGACCGATCTCACCGGCGGCAAGTTCATCGCCGGCACCGGGACGATCGACGCCGAGCGGCAACGTCGGCCCGATCGGCGGCATCCAGTTGAAGATGATCGCGGCCCGCAAGGCCGGCGCCACCTACTTCCTCGCTCCTGCGGGCAACTGCAGCGATGTCGTGAAGGCGACGCCGAAGGGGCTGACGATCGTCAAGGTCAGCACGCTGCACGGCGCGGTCACCGATCTCGAAGCCATCAAGGCCGGACAGTCCGTCCCGCATTGCTGATGTCCGTCGGAACCTCAGGCGCAACACGTACGTTTGCTCTGACGGCAGGACTGCGGTCCTCGCACCACTGCCGGAAGTCCCGACTCGATAGGGAGTTGCCCGTGGCCATGCGGCCGCCCATGCCGTCCTTCGCGTTGTCACGCAGGGCGCGGATCGCACTGATAACCGTCGGCATCATCATCGTTCTGCTGATCCTGGCCAGCTCGTTCGTCGGCGTGTACATCAACTGGCTCTGGTACGGGTCGGTCGGCTTCCGCGGCGTGTACACCAAGGAGATCTGGACGCGGGTCGCGCTGTTCTTCATCTTCGGCGTGATCATGGCCGTCGGAATCGGCGGCCAACCTGGTCATCGCCTTCCGCGTCCGGCCGCCGTTCCGGCCGGTGTCCAACGAGCAGCAGAACCTCGAGCGCTACCGCGTCGCCCTCGAACCCCGCAAGCGGTGGATCCTCGGCCGTGATCATGATCATCGTCGGGCCTGGCGGCGGGCGCCTCGGCCGAGGGCGGCTGGAAGGAATGGCTGCTCTTCTTCGAGGGCGGCAAGTTCGGTGTCACCGATCCTCAGTTCCACCGCGACATCTCGTTCTACGCCTGGGACTACCCGGTCTATCGCACGCTGCTGGGTTTCGGCTTCTCACTGGTGATCTTCTCGCTGCTGCTGTCGGTGGCCGTGCACTACCTGGTCGGCGCGATCCGGCTGCAGACGCCGGGGCCGAAGATGACGATCGCGGCCCGCCGGCACGTCACGATCCTGGTGTTCCTCTTCATCGTGCTCAAGGCGATCGCCTACTGGTTCGATCGCTACGGCCTGGTCTACTCCAACCGGGGCAAGGTCACCGGCGCGTCCTACACCGACGTCAACGCCTCGCTGCCGGCCAAGACGATCCTGTTCTGGATCGCGGTGATCATCGCGCTCGGCGTGCTCGCCTCGTTGTGGCTCAAGAGCCCGCTGCTGCCGGTCACCGGCTTCGTCGTGCTGCTGATCCTGAGCATCGCGATCAACGGCATCTACCCGGCGATCGTCCAGCAGGTGACGGTCAAGCCGAACGCCAGTCAGAAGGAAGCCAAATACATCAGTCGCAACATCACGGCGACTCGAGCAGGCGTACGGCATCGTCACCGGCCAGAACGTCACGTACGACACGTACAACGTCAACACCTCGCCCAGCACGACGGCGATCGTCGACAGCAGCGGGGCGGTCGTCACCAACAACCCGACGGTCGACGATCTGCGCATTCTCGATCCCAACCGCATCTCGCCGACCTTCACTCAGCAGCAGCGCATCAAGAACGTCTACGGCTTCCCGAGCAAGCTCGACGTCGACCGGTACACCGTCGACGGGCAGACGAAGGATTACATCGTCGGCGTTCGTGAGCTGAACGCGGCCGGCCTGACCGGCGATCAGACCAACTGGATCAACGAGCACACGGTCTACACCCACGGCGACGGCTTCGTGGCCGCTCCGGCGGACGAGGACGTCACGAACGACAGCAGCCTGTACACCGAGGCCAACCTCCCACCGTCCGGCCCGCTCGGCCTGACCCAGGGCGACGAGTACTTCGGGGAGCTGCTGCCCAACTATTCGATCGTCGGCGCCAAGGGCACCAAGCAGGAATACGACGGCAGCGACGGACCCAAGGTCTCCTACGCCGGCCCGGGCGGTGTGTCGCTGGGCAGCCTGTTCACGCGGCTCGCCTTCGCCGTGCAGTACAAGCAGGCCAACTTCGTGCTCAACTCGTCAGCGAGCGCATCAGGCGCCAAGATCATCTTGAACCGCGACCCGCGGCAGATCATCCAGAAGGTGGCGCCCTTCCTCACCGTCGACAGCGATCCGTACCCGATCGTCGATCCGACGAGCGGTCACATCGTCTGGATGGTCGACGGCTACACGACGATGTCGCAGTATCCGTACTCGGAGAAGCAGTCGCTGTCGTCGCTGACCTCCGACTCGCTGTCGACGACCGGCAAGACGGCCGCCCAGCCGAACGACCAGATCAACTACATTCGCAACTCGGTCAAGGCGACGGTCGACGCCTACACCGGGAAGGTCACCCTGTACGACTGGGACAGCACCGACCCGGTGCTCAAGGCGTGGATGAAGATCTACCCGAACCTGGTCAAGCCGAAGTCGGACATGCCGCAGAGCATCCTCGACCACGTGCGCTACCCCGAGGACCTGTTCGAGATCCAGCGGGCGCTCATCGGCACGTACCACGTCACCAACCCGGTGACGTTCTACAACGTCGGCGACAAGTGGACGGTGCCGACCGACCCCAACGACTCGACCGCCAGTCAGCCGCCGTACTACGTGCTGGCCTCGCCGCCCTCGGGCAGCAGCACCAACCCGCAGTTCCAGCTGACGACGCCGATGATCGTCAACAACAACCAGAACCTGGCCGCCTACATCAGCGTCGACAGTGATCCGAACGATCCGAATTACGGCAAGATGACGACGCTGACCGTGCCCAGTTCGGCGGTGACCCAGGGGCCTGAACAGGTGGCGAACGTCTTCACGTCCAACTCGGTGATCACCAAGGACTTGACGCTGTTCAACAGCGCCGGGGGACAGTCCTCGATCCTGCACGGCAACCTGCTCACGTTGCCGATCGGGAACTCGTTCTTGTACGTCGAGCCGCTCTACGTCCAAGGCACGAGCGGCAACGGCAGTTATCCGACATTGCAGCGCGTCCTGGCGGTGTACGGCGACAAGATCGGCTACGCCTCCGACCTGGCCGGGGCCCTGCTGAATCTGACCCAGTCGCAGGTCGGCCTCAACATCGGTGGGACGAACAACAACAGCACGCCCACGACGTCGTCCTCGCCCAGTTCGACGGCGAGTTCGCCACCGACATCGTCGAGTCCACCGACAGGCACGGCTACGGGCGGGTCGAGCAGCGCAGCGCTACTCGCTCAGCTGAACGCGGCCTACGCGAAGTTGCAGACCGACTCCAAGTCGGGCAACTACGCGCTGATCGGCGCCGACCAGCAGGAGTTCTTCGCTCTGTGGCAGCAGTACCAGGCTGCGGTGGCGTCGTCCCCCTCGTCGACTCCGTCGGCTTCCACGTCGCCATCCCCGACGGCCACCAAGACGTCGTAGCTGAGGTTCCGGACACCCGCCCGCGCCGCGCGGTTTGGAGGTCTGACCCCGCGTCGGTAAGCTGTAGTTACCGACGCGGGGTGGAGCAGCTCGGTAGCTCGCTGGGCTCATAACCCAGAGGTCGCAGGTTCAAATCCTGCCCCCGCTACAACGACGAAGGTCCCGGATTCCGGGGCCTTCGTTCATTTTCAAGATCGCTACAGTTGATCTTGGAACTCAGAATGACCGTCAAATGACCCGATCCGTTCCATCGATGCCAATGCCAGCGTCGTCCCCGAACAGCAATCACGAGTCTTAAGGCAGGCCGGCGCGGTCGAACTCCTGTTGGAGCCGCGGGCGCCGACGGTTGGTCTCGCGCAGCTCGGCGATGAACCAGTCGACCTCAGCTTCGTATTCGGATCCAGCAGCGAGCTTGCGCATCTTCTTCAGCCTGCGCGCGGCGATCTGATAGTGCTGCGCTCCGGTTTCGACGAGCTCGCGCAGGACGAGGCGATTCAGGACCGGCAGCACGGCGATCGGGTCGACCTTCTCGTACACCTTGACCAGATCACTCCACGTGCGATCGTCTTCTAACGTCAGCGAGTGGGCCAGCTCCCACGCATGTTGCACATCCTTGAGCGACAGCAACGCGAACAACACCGCATCACGCGGGCTGGCCGCGAGCCGTTGCATGACCTCATCGCGGTGCTGCGGCCACGCCTGGCCCGCGTCGCGATACAGGTGCGCGGCGGTGCTGGAGGAGGGCCAGCGTCGGAACAGTTCGCGCCGTGCCGTGCGGAGCTCACCCGGACGGTGCTCGGCGAGCAACTCGCACCAGTACTCGCCGGCCTTCAGTGACTGGTGACTCGGGCCGACGTCGAGCGCCTGCCTGGCCCAATCGATCGCAAGGTCGAACTCACCGATCTCAGCCAGCGCCTCGGCGGTGTCTTGAAGCCACGCGGCCACCTTCCGGTCGCGGGCGTGGGTGCGGATGATCGCCTCCACATCGCGGTCGAATACCGCCAGCCGCTGGGCGTTCCAGTCCAGCGTGAACCAGTCGTGGCTGTGCGACGTCGTCCACCGCTCATCGTCCGACGGCCGGTTGCCGAGGCGGGCTTCGACCTCGGCGAGCTTTGCTCGGTAGGCGGTCATGCCGACGTCGCCGAGGGCGGGGGCATACGCGACGGGGTCGAGGGTGAAGTAGTCACACTCGTTGTCGAACTGGAACTTGATCATCCAGTCGACCAGTTTCGCGACCGGCGGCTTGGCCCTCGTTGCGACCTCGGGGTGCAGGTCCAGCAACGCTCGGCATGCGTCGCCGATGATCCCGCTGGAGTCGTCGGCGCGCATGATCACCTTCAGCGCCGAGGCGATCGCCTTCTGCGTCACCGCGAAGGCGACGGTGGGATCGTCGGACTCAGCTGCCTGCCGGAGGATCGCGACCGCTTCGTGCATCTGCCGGCCGTGCTCGTTGGCCGTGCTCCAGCGCCACAGGTCCGCACGAGTGCGAATCAGCGGTAGCACCGCGTCGGCAAGGTCGCTCACAACCGTCAACGATTCCACGTCGAGTGTCAGCCTCGGGCGGCTGCCCACGTCGAGCGGACGACCTGTAGCGCTTCCTCGGCGCTGATCGTCAGGCGGGTCTGTGCGGATAACTGCTCGTGCCAGTCATGTTCGGCCGGCGCTCGCGAGAACATGTGGTCCTGAGGCAGGCCGAGGCCGGTGTGCGTCGCGAACAGTTCGAGCGGCCGACGTGGTGAGTGCACCGGCCAGGGCCAGCGCCCACAGGTCATAAAGGTCTCGGGGCGCACGGCGCTCGAACCACGCGGCCGTCTTCCAGGCGGCGAACGAGTCGCGCACCGGAGTTCGCAGACGCGTCCGCGCGATGTCGCTGTACCGCTGATCGATGTCATGGACGGCAGTGGGCCAGGGCGGGTATCCCTGCGCGCTGAGCAGCTGAACGCGGACCACCAGACCGTCGGAGGTCACCAAGCTCGCCGGATCGGTGTCGCGGATGTCGGCCAGGGCGACGGTCCAGTCGACGCGCCCATGCGTGACGCGCAGCGCGCGCTCAATGGTGCGGCTGATCGCGTGCGCGGTGGACCGTCGGTCGGCCACCGCGATCAGGTCGATGTCCTCGCTGAGGCGTCCGGACGGTAGGCACGTGCGGGCAAGGGCGGTACCGCCGAAGAAGATCAGCTCGCCGGAGCGGGCTTGGAGAGCGGCGAGAATCAAGGAGATCAGATGGTCGCGATGAACCTGCTCGAATGCGACACCGAACTGCTCCGCGACAGTTGCCGCCTCGTCACGGCGCAGGCCGCTCGGGTAGGTCATCGCGCCAGGTCCCGGGCGCGCGCGAGCGCCGACCGTAGCCGCTGGCGGCGTGCGAGCTCGTCCAGAACCTCCGGTTCGCACCGCGGCAGCAGTGCTCGCAGCGCCTCCGGTATTTGATCTTCGGCGACACCCAGCGCAGGCCTGCGAGCGAGATCCACCACGGTCTGCTCGATCGACGTGACCAGCGCGCGACCCAACTCTGTCGTCACGGTCTCGACATCAACTCGCGTTGTATCGCGCTTCACGAAGCGCACCGACGCCGGGCGGTCCAGCAGCGTGATCGGGTCGTGCTGGGTCGGCGCGGCGACGATCGCGACGGCCAGAGCTCTAGGCAGCGCACCGTGTACACGTGCCGCGGACACCCCCATCAGCGGCGCACGAGCGGGATGAAAGCGCGCTGCAGCGATGCCCGCCGCGGCAGCCTCCAGCGTCGGCATCCAGCCCGTACCGATCTGGTCCTGCGGCACCACCGTGTAGTAGCCGTGGGCGAGCCGATGAAGAACGCGCAACTGCTCCAGCCTCCGTAACTGGGAGGCGGGATGGGCGTAGGCGATGATGGCGTCCGAAGTACGGAAGGTTCGCATCGGAAATCCTGCAAGCTGGGATGGAACCCCGCTGGTTCTTCGATGCTTCATGCCAGTCATGGTGGCAAGAGTATCGAAAAACTACTCTTGGACGGTAGTTTTTGCATACTCTTGCGCGGACTGACATTAGGGACGGCCCGAAGCCGGCAGTTGAGCAGGCTTGGGTAGCGACTACGGCCGTCGGCCCCGGATAGCCTCGAAGGCCTTCAGTGCCCGCTCGTCGGCGTCGGGGAGTCGGCCAAAAGGTACTGCTGGGTGGTACGGATCTGCTTGTGGCCGCGGCGGTCCATCACGGCCTCGAGGTCGGCATCGCCGGCGAGCAGTCACGAGGCGTGCGCGCCGCGCAGGTCGTGGAAGCGCACTCGTTGACGGCCCTCGGCGCGCTCGATCGCGGGCAGCCACACCACACTGCTCCGGCGTAATCGCTGATGCAAAGGGTGCTCAAATAACTACTTTCCGCACACTATTTATACGCGCCCAATGCTACAAATGCCGTGCCGTCGCGACGTGGTCCGACCGCTGCACGTTCGGAAGGGAGGCGGCCGGAGGACGGCTCAGCTGGAACGTCAGGTCACTGACCACCGTGAGAGGTTCCGGTCGCTGTGTAGGGGGACAGCGACCGGAACCGCTCGAGTCGGGTGGCCCGACGGCCGGCGGACCGAGCCGCTCAGGCATCCACCGTCAGGCTCGGTGGACCTGCCGGCGGCGGCGCGATCGCCCAGAGCGGGCAGCCAGCACGAGAGTGAGCAGACCGCTCGCCAACAGCCCGACGCCCCAGCGCAGGGGCGTCTGGAGATCAGACCCCGTCGCCGCCAGGCCACCACCGCCGGCCACCTCGGTGATCAGCGGTGGCGGCGTCCAGGCGTAGTAGGGGTTGCTCGAGGTCACGAGCTTCCCGGTGACGACGCCGGTGCCGATGACGGTGCCGATGTCTTCGTGGTCGCCGCCGGACTGAACTCCTGAGAGCTGGGCCGTGCAAGGGAAGGACGCTCCGACGGCGAGCGGTCCGGCCCAGGTGGTGCCGGTCGACGGACCGCCCAGCGCGGAGAAGTCGCACGACAGGCCGGTGACGGTGCCGTTGCTGACGACCTGGTCGGTGACGGTGACGTTCTTCAGCGCGTCGTTGCCGCTGTTGGTCACCCGGTAGACCAGCGTCGCGGTGCCGGTCGGCAGCGTCGCCGCGGCGTCGGCCGTGTCGGCCGCGTTGCCGTCGGAGTCACCCTTGACGATCGTGACGCCGGGCGTCAGCGGCGTCGCCGTGGCGTAGTAGGGATTCGTCGACGTCACGTCGGTGCCCGAGACGATGCCAGTGCCGGTGACGGTGCCGATGTCTTCGTGGTCGGCGCCGGCCAGGACGCCGGAGAGCTGGGCCGTGCAGGGGAAGGACGCGCCGACGGCGAGCGGGCCGGCCCACGTCGTGCCGGTCGACGGACCGCCCAGCGCGGAGAAGTCGCACGACAGGCCGGTGACGGTGCCGTTCGTGACCACCTGGTCGGTCACGACGACGTTCTTCAGCGCTTCGTTGCCGTCATTGGTCACGGTGTAGGCGAGTCCGACCGACGCCGGCTCGTTGCCCAGATCGGGCGCGTCCGGTGCCGAGTCGGCCGCGTTGCCGTTGACGTCACCCTTCACGATGGTGATCGACGGAACGGGCTTGGGCGTCGTCGCGTTCCACGGATTGCTGTCGGTAACGGATTTGGCCGAGATCGCTCCGGTGCCGACCACCGTCGCGGTGTCGGTCTCCTGCGATGCCCACGGTCATCGCCGGCACGGTGCCCGTGCAGTTGAACGAGGCACCGACGGCGAACGGACCGGCCCACGTGACGCCGGTGGACGGGCCACCGAGGGCGGAGAAGTCGCAACTCAGGCCGGTGAGCGGCGGACCGGACGATGGTCGCGTCGCTGACCGTGACGTCGTCGAGCGGTTCCTGCCCGTTGTTGGTGATCGTCATGGTGATCGGGATCGGGCGTTCCAGCGGGGATCGGACTTGCCCGGCGCGGTGTCGAAGCCGCCGGCAACCGGCCCATCGGCGGTGTCGAACTTGTTGATCACGACCGAGGGCACGGGAGGCGGGGTCTTGCCGTTCCACGGGTTGTTGTCGGTGACTGGCTTGTTGTCGGTCTGACCGTTGGCAGTGACCGTGGCCGTGTCGGTCTCCTGCACGCTGTAGTCCATCGGCCGGGACGGTGCCCGGTGCAGTTGAAGGAAGCGCCGACGGCGAACGGACCGGCCCAGGTGACGCCGGTGGACGGACCGCCGAGTGCGGAGAAGTCGCAGCTCAAGCCGGTGAGCGCGGGGCCGGACGCGGTCGCGTCGGTCACGTCGACGTTGACGAGCGGTTCGGTGCCGGTGTTCTTCACGTCATGGTGATCGCCGTCGGCGTGCCGACCGCCAGCGACTTGCCCGGGGCCGAGTCGAATGCGCCGGCGGTCTCGCCGTCGGCGGTCGACCACTTGTCGATCGAGATCGTCGGCGTCTGCGTCCCGCGAGCCGGTTCCGCCAGCCGAGGACGAATCGATGTAGGCGGTGCTGGGGGTGCTGGTCGTTCTTTCCCTGGTAGGTGCTCGAGATCGTGGCGGTGTCATGGAAGCTCAGTCCGCCGCCGTTGTCGCCGCTGGTCAACGACGTCGGGATCGCGAGCTGGAGCATCTTGCCGCTGGGGACGCGCCGAAGCTCGCGGTCATCGACGTCGCCGTGCAGGTGATCGATCACGCCGCTCGAGTAGGCGACACCGTTCGCGAAGTCGCCGTCGGTGCCGCTGTCGTCGCCGAGGTACATGACCACCTTCGCGCAGTCGAAGGCCTGTCCGGCGGTCGCCGTGTCGGTCATCGTGCCCGGAGTCGAACGGTCCGAGCGGGCTCTCGATGCTCCAGAGGATGCAGTCGGTCTGGTTGGTGCGGCACTGATCGTTGCGCGTCGGTGAATGCGCCGATCTTGCGGCCGGTGGTGCGATCGATGATCGTGGCGGCGGGAACGTCACGGTCGAGGTGAACTTCGTCCCGTCGCTGTTGGTCACGACCAGTTGCTGGGTCGTCCCGTTGTCGCTGGAGTTGTTGACGTAGCCGGTGAAGAACGCCGTGCCGCACACGTCCTGGTGGGTCTCGGCGTAGAGGTCATCGTGAAGGTCACGACGGCCGGCGTAGTCGTCGAGATCGTTGCGTTGGCGATGACGTCACCAGCCGCATCGGTCAGATCGAACGACGCGGGGAAGCCGCCGAGCTGGGTAGGGAGGGTTTGGGAGAAGGTGTCGCCGGCCTTGGTGCCGTCGGGAACGCACCAGTCCTCGGAGATCTTGAGCCCGGCTCCCGCCTGCGACGGGGGAGTGATGACGACGTTCGTGATCGCTCCGGCGATCTGTGCGGCGCCGACGGCTGGTGCGAACACCGCGATCGCAAGCACCACGCCGCTGGTGGCGAGCATCGACATCAGCTTCCGGCGGGCCTCGTTGGCTCGGCGGCCCCGGTGGGCCTCGTTGGCCTGGTGGCCCCGGTGGCTTCCGCGTCGAGCTCCGTTGCTCGGCCCGGCCAGTATTTCGTCATTCTCTGTCCCCCCGGACACTCTGCGCTCGTAGCGACTTACGTCAAGCAAATATTCTTCTTTCGGGTTGAAATCCTTTAACAGTTCGTACCCGTTATTCGGATTTTCAGCCTGAGTCGCCCGATCCTAACGTGCCGAAGTGGGGCAAGTCGCTGTTATCAACAGGCAAGTTCCGCCGGCTGCAGGAGGAGGACCAGCAGGGGTGCTGAGCGTCCTGCGCGATCTGGATACAGAGGGTTACCGTCCTGCCGAGGTCCGTGGTTGTCTGCACACGCGGACACGGCACCGTCGACGCCCTTGGGGCATCGACCGCACGCCGCGACGAACAGCGTGCGGAGCCGGATGCGCCGGAGTTGGGGCGGCTGATTGGCATCTGAGCCGGAATGAGCCGCCCAGGGATCTCGGAAGCGGGGCAAGTGTGCGGACGCAGTCGGAAAGCGCGGGGTTGAACAGCGGCCGTACGTCGACCTGCGGGGATCGCCTGTTGCGAATCCCACGTCACGCGATGGCCGCCCCTGCCCGACATCGCCGTTTACGGGCGGCGCTCGCTCGGTATAGCCTCCAGCAGAGATAGGACAACAACTGTTGTACAACGTGGGGATGGCGCACATGACGATGACTGGGCGGCGGACGGTCGCCGTGATCGGATCGGGCGGGGCCGGCCTGGCCGCAGCGTTGGCGGCGGCCAAGTCGGGCGCCGAGGTGACGGTCTATGAGAAGCACGATCGTTGCGGCGGGACGACGGCGCTGTCCGGTGGCAACGCCTGGCTGCCGGCCAACAGCAAGCTGCCCGACGACACGCCGGAGGCCGCCCTCGCGTACCTGCGGGCGCTCGGCCTCGGTGACTCCGACGACGCCTTGCTGCAGGTGTTCGTCGAGTCCGCGCGCGAGGTTGCGGACTGGCTCGAGGCCGAGACCCCGTTGTCGTTCGTCTCGATTCCCTACACCGACTATCACGCGGAGTTTCCGGGCGGTCGCGTTGCAGGCGGTCGCACGCTCGAGCCGCAGGGGATCGTTCCCACACGAGCGGGCGGCGGCGTTGTTGCGCGATGCCCCGAACGTCACGGCGCCGATCATCTACGCCGAACTCGCCGGCGGCGCGATCGATCGCGCCGCCCTCGAGCAACGAATCCGGGACGGGGTCGTGACGCTCGGGCGTGGATTGATCGCGGGTCTGCTCGAGGCCTGCCTGGCGGCGGGCGTCGAGATCAAGACCGGCATCCGCGTCCGCGAGCTTCCCGAGGCCGACGCGGTGATCATCGCGACCGGAGGTTTCGAGCGTGATCCGCAACTCGTGAAAGCTTTTCTTCGGGGGCCGGTCGCGGCTCCGGTCGGTGCGCCGACGGCCGAGGGGGACGGTCTGCGAATGGCGATGGCCGCCGGCGCGCTCTTGGGCAACATGAGCGAGGCATGGTGGGTGCCGGCTCTGACCGTCGCCGGCGAGACCATCGACGGGGCACCGATGCACCGGCTGATGATCGGCGAGCGGGCCCGGCCGGGGTCGATCATCGTCGACCGCAGCGGCCGGCGCTTCGCCGACGAGGCCCAGAACTACAACGACTTCGGCCGGACGTTCTCGAACTTCGACCCGGCCAGCTACTCGTTCAAGCACCTGCCGGCTTATCTGGTGTTCGACAACGCCTATCGCACCGGTTACCGCACCGGCCCGATGGGGCGCCGCGACCCCGACCCCGAGTGGTTGCATCGCGGCGAGACGATGGCTGAGCTGGCGGCGTCGATCGCCGTGCCGGCCGATGTCCTGGAGGCCTCGGTGGCGCGCTTCAACGAGTTCGCGGCCGTTGGCGAGGACCCCGACTTCGGCCGCGGCTCTCGGCCCTACGACCGGTTCATCGGCACGCTCGGGCCGCTCACCGACGGACCCTATTTCGCATTGCAGCTCCAGCCCGGCTGCCTGGGAACGAAGGGTGGTCCCCGTACGGACGCCGACGGCCGGGTGCTGGGCGCGCTCGACGGCCAACCCATTCCGGGGCTGTTCGCCGCCGGCAACGCGGCGGCCAGCCCCTTCGGGATGGCCTATCCGGGGGCGGGCGGCACGCTGGGCCAGGGACTCGTGTTCGGGGTCAGAGCAGGTCGGGCCGCGGCGAAGGGCTGAGCCAACGAAGGGCTGAGCCAGCGAGGAGCTGAGCCAACGAAGAGCTGAGTCAGGCCGCTCGGCGGGCGGCCCGCGCGGCCACGCGGGCTCGCCGCTTCGCCGCGGACTCCGACTGGGCGCGCGTCGCACGATCCTGGCGCAACCGTTCGCCCAGACCGGCGGGGTAGCCGGCCTTCGCCAACCGCCGATCGTTGCTCTCGACCATGTAGGCCAGGCTGAACAGCAGGGCCATGGCCGAACCGGCGATCACCGCGACCAGCCGGATCCACTCGGCGCCGGGCAGGAACAGCACGATCGGGACGACGATCGGCGTGATTTGCACGATGCTGCGGGCCAGGTGGCGCCACACCCACGTTGGTCCGGTCGTGTCGCGCAGCACCCACTCGTCCAGGTGTTCGGGCAGACCGGCTCCGAAGGAGTAGCGCAGCCATTGCCCGACGGTGGGTCGCTTCATCAGATCTCCTGGACGCCGGCGGCGCGGGCCGCGCCGATCACATGGGTGAGCGCGCTGTGCAACTGCTGCAGGTCGGCGACATCGATGCCGAGCCGTTCGACGATCGCTGGTGGGATCTTCTCGGCTCGCGCGCGCAACCGCCGGCCGGTCGGGGTCAGCTCGATCTTGAGCACTCGCTCGTCGGTGCTGTCGCGCGTGCGCGTGACATAGCCCGCTGCCTCGAGGCGTTTGAGCAGCGGTGACAGCGTGGCGGCGTCCAACTGCAGCAGCCCGGACAGGTCTTTGACCGAGAGCGGCGATCGCTCCCACAGGGCGAGCATCACCAGATATTGCGGATGGGTGAGTCCCATGGGATCGAGCAACGGCCGATAGACGGCCAGGACGCTTCGCGCCGCGATGGACAGCGCGAAGCAGACCTGGCGTTCGAGAGCGAGCGGATCTTCATCGGGCACGATTAGATCGTACCCTAATAGTTCGTGCCCTAACTAAATGGCGGTATGCGGATGACCCTCGGCCGCCAACTCGTCCGACGTTGACACCCCGACCGGTAGGTCGACGGTGGTCTTGGGTCCGGTGAACCAGTGCTTGACCGAGACGTGCCAGTAGATCCACAACAGGATCAGCGCGCCAGGGACCACGAGGATCGTGTAGTTCACGAACTTCCACGCGAATCCGGGGTACCACGGCGCACCGCCGGCCGAGGTCGGCAGCAACGCCACGATCGACGTGACGACGATCTCGACCAGTGCGACGATGCACATCCACTTGTACTTCGAGCCCAACGTCCAGCCGCCAGGCGTGAAGTTCGCGCCGGCTTTCCATCGATAGAAGATAGGTATCGCGAACGCCACGTACAGGCCGATGACGCCGATCGAGACGACCGCGAAGAACGCCACGGGCACCGGCGCGCCGCCGATGTCGACCTTCACGAGCGCCGGCAGCGTCAGGATGATCGCGATCACTGCCGAGATGATCACGCCGTAGACCGGCACCCGGTTGGCGTTGAGCTTCGACCAGTACTTGCCGCCGGGGACGGCACCGTCGCGGCTGAACGCGAAAAGCATGCGGGTGGTGCTCGTCATGCAGGCGACGGTGCAGAAGAACTGGCCGGCCGTCGAGATCAACAAGACCGTGCCGCCCCACTTGCTCGTCAGGGCCTGACTGAAGATCACGGCGACTCCACCGCCGCCCGCGGTGACCTTGTCCTGGTCCTGGACCGCGAAGAGGAAGGCGAGGAGCAGGATCCAGCCGCCGATGGCGGAGTACAGGATCGAGCGCCAGATTCCCTTCGCGGCCGAGTTCGCCGCGCTCTTGGTCTCTTCCGAGAGGTGGGCCGACGCGTCATAGCCGGTGATCGTGTACTGGGTGAGGATGGCTGAAAGCGGCAGCACGTAGATGATGAAGCCGAGCCCGTGCGAGCGACCGCTGAAGAATCCCGTGTTGTTGACGACGTGGGTGAAGACCAATGACGCGTTGGCGTGATGAGACGGCACGATGATCAAGATGAGCACGACGGCTGCCGCACCCGCGACGTGCCACCACACCGAGATGTTGTTGAGGATCGCCAGCAGGTGGCTGGAGAAGATGTTGATCGCGGCGGCCAGTACCAAGATGATCATGAACTCGATGAAGACCCGGTTCAGGCTGTAGTGCGACGCCCATGACGTGCTGAACGTGCCGACGGTCAGGTCGAAGAACGTGGCGCAGCCGTAAGCCACCGAGGCGTCGATCGCGAGCAGGCCGATCAGGTTCAGCCAGCCGGTGTAGTAGCCCGCCTTCGGGCCGCCGAGCTTCGAGGCCCACCAGTAGATCCCGCCGGACGTCGGGAACGCCGAGACGAGTTCGGACATGCACAGGCCGATGACGAGGATGAACAGTGAGACGATCGGCCAGCCCCACGCGATCGCGGCGGGCCCGCCGTTGTTCCAGCCCAGCCCGAAGCTGGTGAAGCAGCCGGCGAGGATCGAGATGATCGAGAACGAGATCGCGAAGTTCGAGAATCCCGACCACGACCGATTGAGTTCCTGCTTGTAGCCGAGTTCGGCCAATCGCTTCTCGTCATCGCTGAGGTTGATCGTGTCGGCCACTGCAACTCCCCGCTCGTGATGGATTTCGGGATGCTAAGCCCGCCGAAGGCCAACGGTCTAGTGCCCGTACCATTTGCCGGACCAATTGCGCGCAATCCGTCGTACGATCGCGACGTGCCCCGTCCCCGTGTCGGACTGACGACCTACCGCGAGATCGCGCGGTGGGGAGTGTGGAACGAGCCGGCCGATCTACTGCCGGCGACGTACGCGCAGGCGGTCACCGATGCCGGAGGAGTGGCTCTGCTGCTGCCCTCGCCGGTGACCGATCTCGACAGCGCCGCCGACGCCGTCCTCGACTCGGTCGACGGCCTGTTGCTGGCCGGCGGGGCGGACGTCGATCCGGCCGCGTACGCCCAGCCGCGTCTGACCGCTACGGGGCCGGCTCGGCCGGAACGCGACGCCTGGGAGATTTCCCTTGCGCAGAAGGCAATTGCGCGCCGAATACCAGTGCTGGGTGTGTGTCGCGGCATGCAGGTCCTGAACACGGCGCTCGGTGGCACGCTGATCCAGCATCTTCCCGACGTGGTCGGCGGCGACGCCCACTGTCCGACCGTCGGAGTGCACGGCCGGCACGACGTCGACCTCGCGCCGGCTTCTCGACTGGCCGCGTTGGTCGGTCCCCGTGCCGTTGTGGCGACCTATCACCACCAGGCCGTCGATCGGCTGGGTACCGGCCTCGTCGCGACCGGCTGGGCCGACGACGGCATCGTCGAAGCGGTCGAGACGGACGGCCCCGAGTGGGTCGTGGGCGTGCAGTGGCATCCCGAGGTGCATGACGGAGCCCGCCTGTTCGGCGGGTTCCTCGCTGCATGCGGTGCCGCGTGACCAGCACGACCGACGGCCGCGTCGAGGAGCTCTGGGCGCGGTCGATCTTCGCGCCCGTGCCGGTGCGCAATGCCTTCGAGGTCACCGTCGAGCGGCTGGCGCACAGCATCCGACTGGGCGTCCTGGTCGAGGGCGACCAGCTGCCACCCGAGCGCGAGCTGGCGGACCGCTTCGGAGTCAGCCGGATGACGTTGCGCGAGGCGATCCGCGCACTGCGCGACGCCGGTCTCGTGGAATCGCGCCGCGGCCGCGGTGGTGGCACCTTCGTCGTCGCTCCCGGCCTGATGCCCCGAGTCCGCGCCGACGAACTGCCGCCGATCGACGATGCGCTCGATCTGCGGCGGGTTGTGGAACCCGGAGCCGCGGCCCTCGCGGCGTCGCGGACGCTCACAGCTGCCGATCGGTCGACGCTGCACCGGTGCCTGCGCGACGCGTCGACGTGCGCACCGGGAGCGCGGCGACTGGCCGACTCGCGCCTGCACATGGCGATCGCGGCGGCGAGCGGCAGTGCGTCGGTGACCGCGGTCGTCGCCGACGCCCAGCTGCGTCTGGACCTGCTGCTGCGGTCCATTCCGGTGATTGCCGTGAACATCGCCCACTCCGATCGCCAGCACGAGGAGATCGTCGAGGCGATCCTGGGGGGCCAGCCCGACCGGGCCCGAGTGGCGATGGAGGAACACGTCGACGGCACCGCGGCGCTGCTGCGTGGTTTCTTGTGCTGAACCCGGCTTCCCGCCGACGGCCCGTCGAAGGTACGGTCCGTAGACCTTCTGATCGAGAGGTGGTCGTCCATGGCTGATCCCCGGCTGTCCGTCTCGGGCCTGCGCGATGCGGTCGACGGCGGCACGATCGACACCGTCATCGTCGCCATCGTCGACATGCAGGGACGACTGCAGGGCAAACGGCTCGACGCCCGCTTCTTCCTCAACGACACCCTCGAACACGGCACCGAGGGCTGCAATTACCTGCTGGCCGTGGACGTCGAGATGAACACCGTCGACGGCTACCGGATCTCGTCGTGGGAGCGCGGCTACGGCGATTTCGTCATGGCTCCGGATCTGTCGACCATGCGGCGGGTGCCGTGGCAGCCGGGCACGGCGTTGCTGCTCGCCGACGTCAACTGGCTCGACGGCCAGCCGGTGCTCGAGTCGCCGCGCCAGATCCTGCGCCGCCAGCTCGACCGCCTGGCCGAGCGCGGCTGGACCGCGTTCGTCGGCACCGAGCTCGAGTTCATCCTCTTCAACGAGACGTACGAGGACGCCTTTCGCTCCGGTTACCGCGAGCTGACTCCCTCGAACCAGTTCAACGTCGACTACTCGATCCTCGGCACGAGTCGGGTCGAACCGATCCTGCGCGCGATCCGGCTCGGTATGCGCGACGCCGGGATGCAGGTCGAGTCGGCGAAGGGCGAGTGCAACTTCGGTCAGCACGAGATTGCTTTTCGCTACGACGATGCGCTCACGACGTGCGACAACCACTCGATCTACAAGAACGGCGCCAAGGAGATCGCGGCGCAGGCCGGTTCGTCGCTGACCTTCATGGCGAAGTACGACGCCCGCGAGGGCAACTCGTGCCACATCCACCTCTCGCTGCGCGAGGACGACGGAACGCCGGTGTTCGCGGGCGACGGTGAGCACGGCACGTCCGAGGTCTTCCGGCGCTTCCTCGCCGGCCAGCTCGCGGGGCTGCGCGAGCTGAGCCTGATGTTTGCGCCGAACATCAACTCCTACAAGCGTTATCAGCCCGGCTCGTTCGCACCCACCGCGGTCATGTGGGGGATCGACAACCGGACCTGCGCGCTGCGGACGGTCGGCCACGGGTCGAGCCTGCGCTTCGAGAACCGGGTCCCCGGTGGCGACGTCAATCCCTACCTTGCCGTTGCCGCGATGATCGCCGCCGGCCTGCAGGGGGTCGACGAGAAGATGGCGCTCGAACCGGCCTTCGGTGGCAACGCCTACGAGGCGGACGCGCCCCGCGTCCCGGCGACCTTGCGGGAGGCGGCCGATCTCTTCGAATCGAGCGCGCTGGCCCGCACCACCCTCGGCGACGACGTCGTCGATCACTACACGAACAACGCCCGGGTCGAACTGGCCGCCTTCGACGGCGCGGTGACCGACTGGGAACGAGTTCGAAGCTTCGAGCGGATGTGAGGCAGTGAGCATCACCCACAGCGGCAGTTACAGCGTCGTCAACCCGGCGACCGAGGAGATCGTCACCACCGTCGACCTGCTCGACGTGGAAGCGACCGACGCCGCGATCGCTCGATCGCGCGACGCGTTCGCTCGCTGGCGGACGGTGGCGCCCGGCGACCGGGCCCGCCTGCTTCGCCGCTTCGCCGATGCGGTCGACGGCGATCTCGAGAATCTGGCCCGGCTCGAAGTGGCCAACGCCGGCCACACGATCGGCAACGCGCGGTGGGAGGCCGGCAACGCGCGCGACGTCATCGGCTACTACGCCGGTGCTCCCGAGCGACTGATCGGGCAGCAGATTCCGGTCGACGGCGGCCTGGACGTGACCTTCCACGAACCGCTGGGCGTCATCGGCGTGATCGTGCCGTGGAACTTCCCGATGCCGATCGCGTCCTGGGGATTCGCACCGGCTTTGGCCGCGGGTAACACCGTCGTCCTCAAGCCGGCCGAGCTCACCCCGATGACGGCAATGCGGCTGGCCGAACTCGCGCTGCAGGCGGGACTGCCCGAGGACGTGTTCCAAGTTCTGCCCGGCAAGGGGAGCGTCGTCGGTCAACGGTTCGTCGATCACCCGGACGTCGCCAAGATCGTCTTCACCGGCTCGACCGAAGTCGGGCCGCCAGATCATGGCCGGCTGCGCCCAGCGCATCAAGCCGGTGACCCTCGAACTCGGCGGCAAGAGCGCCAACATCGTCTTCGCTGATTCTGACCTCGAGCAGGCGGCGGCCACGGCCCCTTACGCGGTGTTCGACAACGCCGGCCAGGACTGCTGCGCGCGCTCGCGGATCCTGGTCGAGCGCAGCGCGTACGACCGCTTCATGGGGTTGTTCGAGACGGCGGTCAAGGGCGTCGTCGTGACCGACCCGTCCGATGCGAAATCCGAGATGGGACCACTCATCAGCGCCGCCCACCGCGAGCGCGTCGCCGCCTACGTCCCCGACGACGCACCGGTCGCATTTCGTGGAACAGCGCCCGAGGGCAAGGGATTCTGGTTCCCGCCGACCGTCCTGGCGCCGACCGATTCCGCCGACCGGTCGCTGCGCGAAGAGATCTTCGGTCCGGTCGTCGCCGTTGTCGCGTTCGATGACGAGGCGGACGCGATCCGTATCGCCAACGACAGCGACTTCGGGTTGTCGGGTTCGATCTGGACGCGTGACCTGGGCCGGGCGATCCGGGTCAGCCGCGGGGTCGAGGCCGGGAACCTGTCGGTGAACTCGCACTCGTCGGTGCGCTACTGGACGCCCTTCGGGGGCTTCAAGTCCTCAGGACTCGGCCGCGAGCTCGGCCCGGACGCGCCTCTCGCCTTCACCGAGACCAAGAACGTCTTCATTTCTACGAAGGAGTAGCACGCATATGAGTGATCGTCTGACCGGCAAGGTGGCCGTGGTGACCGGCGCCGGCAGCGGCATCGGGCTGGCGACGGCCCGGCGTTTCGCGGCCGAGGGGGCCCGGGTCGTGTGCGCTGACATCGATGCCGGCGCGGGGGAGGCGGCGGCCGAGGCGGTCGGTGGTCTGTACGTGGGCGTGGACGTCACCGACGAGGACCAGGTGCGAGCGCTCTACGACCAAGCGGTCGCCACGTACGGCGGCCTCGACATCACGTTCAACAATGCGGGCATCTCGCCGCCCGACGACGACTCGATCCTGACCACCGGGCTCGACGCCTGGCAGAAGGTGCAGACGGTCAACCTCACGTCGGTGTATCTCTGTTGCAAGTACGCCATCGGGCACATGCAGGCGCGGGGCGGTGGATCGATCATCAACACCGCCTCGTTCGTGGCCGTGATGGGTTCGGCCACGTCGCAGATCTCTTACACCGCGAGCAAGGGCGGCGTGCTGGCGATGAGCCGCGAGCTGGGCGTGCAGTTCGCCCGTGAGCGGATCCGCGTCAACGCGCTCTGCCCCGGTCCGGTGAACACACCGCTGCTGCAGGAGCTCTTCGCCAAGGATCCGGAGCGGGCGGCTCGTCGACTCGTCCACATTCCGATGGGGCGCTTCGCGGAGGCCGATGAGATCGCGGCGGCCGTGACGTTCCTGGCCAGCGATGACGCGTCGTTCATCACGGCCTCGACGTTCCTGGTCGACGGCGGCATCAGCGGCGCCTACGTGACCCCGCTCTAGCGTCCACGCTGCCCGCTAGGGTTGGCCGATGCGACTGATGGTGACCGGCGGCGCCGGCTACGTAGGAAGCGTCGTGTCGGCAGTACTGGTCGAGCGCGGCCATCAGGTCACCGTGCTCGACGACCTCTCGACCGGCCATGCCGACGCGGTGCCGGCCGGCGCCGAGTTCGTGAACGCCTCGATCTTCGACGCGGCGTCGGTGCTCACCGACGACCTCGACGGCGTGTTGCACTTCGCGGCCAAGTCGCTGGTCGGTGAATCGGTGGTGCGGCCCGAGCTCTACTGGCACAACAACGTGTCGGGCACCCTGGCCCTTCTCGAGGCGTGCCGATCGTCGGGCGTCGCGCGATTCGTCTTCTCCTCGAGCGCAGCCACGTATGGCGAGCCCGAGTCGGTGCCGATCCCGGTCGACGCCCCGACCCGGCCGACCAACCCGTACGGCGCGAGCAAGCTCGCCGTCGACATGATGCTGACGTCCTACGCGGTCGCACACGGATTGGCGGCGGTCAGCCTGCGCTACTTCAACGTCGCCGGGGCTTACGGGTCGGTCGGTGAGCGGCACGTCGTCGAGACGCACCTGATCCCGAACGTCCTGCGCGCGATCGACGGTTCGGCACCCGCGCTGCAGGTGTACGGCGCGGACTATCCGACGCCCGACGGGACGGCCGTGCGCGACTACATCCACGTCACCGACCTGGCTGAGGCCCACGTGCTCGCGCTGGAGTCAGCCGAGACGGGCCGGCACATGATCTACAACCTCGGCAGCGGGGTCGGCAGCAGCGTGCGTGAGGTGATCGCCGCCGCCGAGCGGGTGACCGGGCGCGAGGTACCCCGTGACGAGCGGGATCGCCGCGCCGGCGACCCGGCCGTCCTCGTGGCCGACGGTTCGCTCGCCCGGGCCAATCTTGGCTGGTCGCCGACGCGGTCACTCGAGCAGATGGTCGCCGACGCCTGGGCGGTTCACCAGGCCGAACGGAATCGGTGACGCCCGCCCGTCGTTGAGCTTCACATGGACGATCCCGAGTTCGACTACGCCAACCTGACCGGACGGCCACCGGGCCGGCTGATCACGCTGATCGGGCGGGTCCTGCCCGGGGTCGCGTCGGTCGAACGGCAGGTGCAGCCCTACGCGCGGTCGTGGCGGGAGGCCAATCTCGAGGCTGTCACGCGTCCCGGCCCCCGGTGGATCGTTCTCGGCGACTCGATGTCTCAGGGCATCGGGGCGAGCCGCTTCAACGCCGGCTGGGTCGATCAAGTGCACGAGCGGCTCGCCGCGGTCGGCCTCGACTATCAAGTGATCAATCTGTCGGCGAGCGGCGCCCGGGCCGCGGACGTGCTCGACCAGCAGGTGCCGACGTGGCAGCGCGCTGCCAGCGCGCTTCGACGACGACGCTCGCCCCGATCTCGTGACGCTGCTGATCGGCTCGAACGATCTGTTTCGCAAGGAGCATCGCGACGAACTTCCGGGGACGTTCGAACGACTGCTGGCCGAACTGCCGACTGGTGCGGTCGTGGCGACCATGCCCCAGCCACGGCAGGCGGCGATCGCGGTGAACGCCGCCATAGCCCGCGCGTCGGCCGAGCGCGGGATCGTGGCGGCGGACATGCGCGGGGGCGGCCCGAAGTCATGGAAGGGCAAGTTGGCCCAAGATCACTTCCATCCGAACGATCTCGGCTACGCGGGCATCGGCGACGTGTTCTTCGCCGCGATCACCGCCGGACGGGCTCAGCCGGCCGAACCGCCGGCGACCACGTAGGACCACAGCTCGCTGCTGACGCCGACCGGCGCCGGCGCGTCACCGCCCGCCCGCTCGGACTCCGAACGGTGGCCGTGGCCGAAGGCGGGCGAGTTGACCCAGGCGTCGAAGGATTCCTCGTCGCGCCAGCGCGTGACGACCAGCCACGTCAATCGCTTGTCGGTCGGCTTCAGGAGCTCGAAGCCCTCGAAGCCGTCACGGTCGTCGACCGCGCCGGCGCGGGCGGCGAAGCGCTTGGCGAGTTCGTCGCCACTGTCGGCCTGCACGGTGATGGCATTGATCTTGATGATGGTCACCCGCTGATCGTGCCAGCTAGCTCATCGCGACTGCAGTGCCGGTCACGGCGATGCCCGGTTCGTGGTCGATGTCGATGCGCAGCACGCCCGGCCGTCCCAGGTCGGCACCCTGATGAACGGTGATCGCGCTCGGCACAGCGACCAGTCCCGCTTCGCGCAGGTAGCCGCCCAGCGCCGCCGCAGCGGCTCCCGTCGCCGGGTCCTCGATCACCCCTCCCGGCGGAAAGGGGTTGCGGGCATGGAAGACCGTGGCTGACTCGCGCCACACGAGATCGATCGTGGTCCAGTCGTGCGCGGCCATGAGCTGAGCCAGCGCGTCGAAGTCGTAGGCCAGGTCGGCCAGCCGCGCCCGCGAGCGAGCGGCGATGATCGGATGCCACGCACCGGCGTAGGCCACCCGAGGCGGCAGCGCGGTGTCCAGGTCGCCTGCCGCCCAGCCGAGGGCCGCGAGCAGCGCCGCCAGGTGGGCGGCGGCCAGGTCGACCGTCCGGGTCGCGACGCTCCGCAAGGTCGCCGTGACAGCGCCTTGCTCGTCGGACGTGGTCAGAACGCTGACGTCGCCGGACTGCGTGTGGAACACGGTCGGTCCGGGAGCACGCGATTCGGCGTAGGCGACGGCGGCGGCGATCGTGGCGTGTCCGCAGAAGGGAACCTCGGCGACCGGGCTGAAGTATCGGACGTCGAACCGGCCGTTGCCGCGATCGATCAGGAACGCGGTTTCGGAGAAACCGATCTGAGTCGCGACCGCTTGCATCTGCGCATCGGTGGCGCCGGTGGCGTCGAGCACGACGCCGGCCGGGTTGCCGCCGGACGGATCGGAACTGAAAGCGGCGTAGCGCAGGATCTCCACCTGCGGCAGCCAATCAGACCGCGCTCGAGCGCGCACCGGCCAATGCCGCGTCAGTGGTTCGTGGCTGTCCCGTCCAGGTCATAGGTGCGGCGAATGCTCGAACCGTGCGCTGCGATGTCGGCGCCGTACACGTGCACCGAGATCGCCGTTTCTGGACCTGGGTTGCACACGTAGTGGATGTCACCCGGGAGGTACGAACGACGACACATCGCCGGTGGGATTGATGCGTCGTTCCTGCGCAACCAGATCGTCGCCGACGAGCGAGTAGAGCGTCTCTTGTTCAACGCCCTGCAGCACCGCGACCGCCCCCCAACAGAGGTGATCATGGATCGTGGTGCGCTGGCCCGCCTGCCAGACCAGCGCGACGACTGAGAACTGCGCCAGCCGGTCGACGTGCAGTACGTGCTGTTGGTAGTGCTCCGCCGACCCGAGCTGATCGAGGGGGGACAGCACATCGGGTCCCGGCTGGTATTCCCGCAGGCACTGGGCGGCGATGGCGGCGGCGTCGGCGGGGCGGGGACGGTCCCGGAGCCGCGCGTGGAGGGCGTCGACGAGGGGGCCCAAGCGGCCGACGGTGGTGGTGGATTCGGGCGGTCGTTCGACGACTACGGTCATGGTCAACACTCCCTGGCAGGATGCTTGCCGGTCGGCGACTTCGGCGACTTCGTAACTCAGGTCTACCCAGCGAGATCGTTTGCAAGCCATGCGTCTGCTGAGAACGGGAGAGGTGGATGACGCGCGCCGTCTATTTCGACATCGGCGAGACGATCTTGGATCGCACCCGCGAATACGTGGCCTGGGCCGAGTGGTTGGGGGTGCCCGCGCACACGTTCTCAGCCGTGTTCGGCGCGATGATCGCCCAGGGTCACCCGGTGCGCGACGTCGTCGCCCGCTTTCGCCCCGAGCCCGACTTCGGCACGCAGCATCGCGGGATGGTTGAGGCCGGACTGGTTCCGCCGCTGGCCGAGGTCGACCTCTACCCCGACGCGCGGGCCACGCTAGGTGCGCTGCGGGCGTCCGGTCTTCGCGTCGGGATCGTCGGCAATCAGCCCGAGACGATCAGCGCCCAGTTGCGCAAGCTCGATCTCCCGGCCGACTCGATCGCAAGTTCGCAGGATTGGCACGTGGCCAAGCCGAGCCCCGACTTCTACCGACGCCTGGTTCAGGACGCCGGCTGCCCCCCGGACGAGTTGATCTATGTGGGGGACCAGCTGGGCAACGACATCGTCGCGGCGCTGGACTACGGGCTGAGCGCGATCCGAGTGCTGACCGGTCCTTGGGGGCAGCTGTGCCGAGACCCCGACATCGAGATGCGCTGCCTGGCGGTGGTCGATCACCTAGCCGAGATCCCTGATCTATTGATCCGCTGATCCGCGATCTGGACGAAACCCGCCGACAAAGCAAGGCAACCAGCCAACTCCGTCGTCGATGCAGGAAGTTGGTCGTGAAACCGCTCACGCTCCGGACAAGAAGTTCCAGATCAACGTCGCGGCTGACGCTGCGACTCCGACGTCGTTGGATCTCGGCCAGATGTGCTGGGTGTTCGCGTACAGGACCTGAGTCGACGCCGACGCTCCCGGAGCAGTCGGTCCAGGTCGTCTGAGTGGCCACGCCGATCGTGGTGGTCAAGGAACTGTTGGTGCAGCCGTCGCGCTGTCGCCAGTACTGCACCGCGTTTTCCAGTTGCACGGTTGCCGAGAGTGGCGAGACGTGGGTGTCCAGCGGCTCTCGGGTGTCCAAGCTGCCGATCGCAATGAAGATCGGCAGTGCGGTCGAGGAGCACTGATCGAGCGGCACCGCCGACACGACGGCGACGGCGTCGAACAGTCTCGCCTGCGTGCAGGTCAAGGTGTATGCGAGCTTCCCACCGTTGCTGAAACCGACCAGGTCGACGTGCGACGGCGAGTACGCGGCCTTGACCACCGGCACCAAGGCGGTGATGAACTGGGCGTCGGGAACGTTCTCCGAACCAGCCAGCTGACAGCAGGGATGCGCCGCGCTGGCCGCGTTCCACGTCAGGTCAGGTGTCGCGCTCGACGGGTAGACCAGGATCGCCTGCCCCTGTTGGACGAGCGGCACCAGTTCGTCCCGTTCGGCCTCGGCGACGACCGACTCAGCGCTGCCGTGCAGCACCATGATCATCGGCAATGCGCCGTGTTTCGCACTCGGCTCGATGACCACGTACTCCCGGGTGAGGCTGCCGACGACAAGATCTTTGGTGATCACCGTCGCGCCGGGTGCGGCGGCGCGAAGAGCGGCGAGCGCGGCCGGCGTGACCGAGTTCACGGCGACATCGCCGACCGCCGCCGGCGTACTCGTCGGTGCTGTCGCCCGGGCGGCCGAGTCGGACTTGGCAACGCTTGCCGCGTTCTTCTGAGCGGTCACTGCTGTCGCATCGCCGGCCGAACCCGGATGAAAAACCAGGCTGGTCACAATTGCGACAGCGAGCGCGACGACGGTGGCTGTGAAGATCCTCGGAGCCGTCCAGCGCATGTTTCGACCATGCCTGGCGGCGGGTATTCCCGCCAGCGAACGGCGCCCAATCTGGGCAACCGCTCATCCAGATCAAAGGTTGCGCGCGGCGGCCACACAGGTAGACGGCGAAGGGTTTGCAGCATGAGCGAATCGCAACTGAGGCGTCTTGTGGACTCTCAGTCGCGAATCCTGCGCCGATCAGGCCTATCTCGCCGATGCGCGCAGCGATCGAACGATCACCTACGCCGAGCTGGCCGAGGGCATGCGATGTTGGGGGGCGGCGCTGGAGAACCGCGGGGTGCCATCACATGCGAATGTCCTCATCGACATCCGTGACCCGCTCGCGTTCGGCGTCGCCTTCGTCAGCCTGATCGCGGCCGGCCGGTGCGCCGTGCCGATCGATCCCAACGCCCCCGCGGGTGAAAAGCACCGGATGCGCACTGTCGTGTCGCCCGATCTGGTGGTCAGCGACGACCAGCATGCACAGCACGACGTGATCGTTTCGTCGGACGGGCGCCCCGCCGATCCGCTGCCTGTCGTTACTCCCCAGTTGCCCCCGGCTTCAGCCGGCGCGCTGCGACTGCACACTTCGGGATCGACCGGCGAGCCGAAGGCCGTCGAACTCACCGAAGATCAACTCTTGCACGTTGCCCGCCAGGTCGCCGAACACAATCGGCTGGTGCCGGGCGATCGCGGCTACAACTCGCTGCCGCTGTTCCACATCAACGCCGAGGTCGTCGGCCTGCTCGCCACGCTCGTCGGTGGCGCCACGCTGGTGCTCGATCGCAAGTTCCAGCGCGACGGGCTTCTGGGACTTGATCGTCGAGCGCGAGATCACCTGGATCAATGCGGTGCCGGCCCTTCTGGCCATCCTTTCGCGCGGCGACCTGCCGACCCGGCCGGAGCGGCTTCGCTTCATCCGGTCGGCGTCGGCGCCCCTGCCGGCGTCGGTGCGCGACGCCGTGACGGCCGTCCTGGGCGACATCGTCGTCGAGAGCTACGGCATGACCGAGGCGGCCAGCCAGATCACCGCGACCGCGCTGCCGCCGCATCGTTCGCCGGCCGGATCGGTCGGTCGCCCGCTGGGCGTCGAACTGCAGATCCGATCCGGCGACGCCTCGCCGGCGCCGTCCGGCGAGGTCGGCCGGATCTGGATGCGCGGACCCGGCGTGATCACCGCTTACGTCGGCGGACGGGCTGCCGAGCGCTTCGACGCGGACGGGTGGCTGGACACCGGCGACCTCGGCCAGCTGGACGCCGACGGGCAACCTGACCCACGTCGGGTCGCGCCGACGACGTGATCAACCGCGGCGGCGAACTGGTGCACCCGCGCGAGATCGAAGAGGTGCTGCTGGCCGACGACCGAGTGCTGGACGCGGTCGTCATCGGGCGCGCCGACGACGTGCTGGGCGAGGTGCCGGTCGCGTTCGTCGTCACCCGGATGGCCGGCCCCGACCTGCGACGCGACCTGACCGCCCGGTGCGAAGAGCAGCTGAGCCGCTTCAAGCGACCGGCCGAGCTCGATCTTCGTCGACGACCTGCCGCGCGCGTCGACGGGCAAGGTGCTGCGGTCCGAGGTTGCCAGCTCATGACGACCGCGACGCGGCGCCGGCACGTCCACGAGGCCGACGTCGTGCGGGTGCTCACCTTCGCCTGCGTCATCGCCGTCCACACGATCCACTACACGAACCCGGCCGAGCAGCGTCGGTGCCAACGGCGTCGAGATGCTGCTGCACTTCACCCGCGAGGCGTTCTTCTGCCTGACCGGCTTCGTGCTCGTGCACCAGAACCTGGGCCGCAAGGTGGACGTGGTCGGCCCGTTCTGGCGCAAGCGGTTCGTCGCGGTCGGCGTGCCCTACCTCGCCTGGTCGGTCATCTACGAGTTCATCAAGCAGCACGAGTCGGTCCTCGGCCACACTGCGCCACCTGCCGCAGGACGTGGCCCTCGGCACCGCCTGGTACCACCTCTACTTCCTGCTCGTCTCGATGCAGATCTACCTGGTGTTCCCGCTCATCCTCTGGCTCGTCCGCAAGACGGCCGGCCACCACGGCGTGCTGCTCGCGATCAGCGCCGTAATCCAGCTCGCCCTGACCAGCTGGCTGATGTACGGCGGCGCCCACGTCGGGGTGGCTCGAGCACGTCACCTTCAACGCTGACGCCCTGCTGCCGAGCTACCAGTTCTACGTGCTGGTCGGCGCCGTCGCGGCCTTCCACTTCGAGCGGACGGTTGCCCTCGTCCGCGCCCACCGCGGGGCGATCTTCGGGGGTGCGGCCGTCGATCGCCGTCGGCACCGAGACTGCTCTACCTGGCCGACGTCCACCACGGGCGCGCGCCCCTGACCGCGGCCAACGTGCTGCAGCCCGGGATGCTCCCGTGGGCGCTGGCCGCCGTAGCCGTCCTGCTGGCGCTCGGCACGATGTGGGACGACCGGCGGACAGCCGGGCGGCCGCCTCGACCGCGGCCTGGCCCTTGCCTCGGACCGCTCGTTCGGCGTCTTTCTCGTCCACCCCTTGATCCTCTGGTGCGTGCTGCAGGTGCAGGCGCGCTGGTGGCACGTGCCCTTCGGCCCGGCGCTCAGCGTCGGGGCCTACCTGATCGTCGTCGTGGGCTCGCTCGCGTTCGCCGACGCGGTGCGGCACACCTATCTCAGCCTTGCCCTCACGGGACGCCGTCGTCTCACCCCGGCCGGGCGAACTCCGGCAACACCACCCGCAGGACCTCAACACCGAGGAGAAGCACATGTACACAACAGCTCTGACCCTTCCGGAGCGCGAAGTCGAAGCCGCGCACGAAGGGCATCACGATGGTGATCGACGGCGGTCTGCCGACCCACTACTTCGTTGACGTCGTCGGCAGCTTCAGCGGCCTGATCGACGTGCTGAAGCTGGGCTGGGGGACGTCGCTGGTCACCGACGACCTCAAGTACAAGATCGACGCGCTCAAGGACGCCAACGTCGACTTCTACTTCGGCGGGCACGTTGTTCGAGAAGTTCGTCTCGCAGGACCGCTACGACGAGTGGCGCCGGTTCTGCGACCGCTTCGGCTGTCGCCACGTCGAGGTCTCCAACGGCACGATCGACATGACGCAACACCGAGAAGGCGAAGTACATCGAGCGGGCGGCCGAGGACTTCACCGTGTTCAGCGAGGTCGGCTACAAGGAGTCGGCCCGCTCCGAGCAGATGCGTCCGCAGCTGTGGATCGAGTACATCCAGCAGGATCTCGACGCCGGCGCGCACATGGTGATCACCGAGGCGCGCGAGAGCGGCAAGAGCGGCATCTGCCGCTCCAACGGCGAGCTGCGTACCGGCCTGATCGAGGAGATCGCCGAGTCGGGCCTGCCGATGGACAAGGTGCTGTTCGAGGCCCCGAACAAGGACCTGCAGATCCAGCTGATCCGCCGCTTCGGCTCCGAGGTCAACCTGGGCAACATCTCGACGTCGGACATCGTCGCGCTCGAGACGCTGCGTCTCGGCCTGCGCGGCGACACCCTGCTCGACTGGGACGACGCCGATGCGTGAGTCCGGCGACGTCTTCCACCTCGCGATCCCGGTCAAGGATCTCGACGAGGCCTACGAGTTCTACGTCAGCGGGTCTGGGCTGCAAGCTGGCCCGTCGCTACGACGACCGGATCACGCTGGACTTCTTCGGCGATCAGCTCGTCTGCCATCTGTCCGACAAGATCGACGACGGAACCGATCTTTATCCGCGGCACTTCGGCGTGACGTTTCGCCACCGCGAGGACTGGGATCGGCTCGTCCAGCTGGCCATCACGCGCGGGCTGACATTCTTCGCCAAGCCGTTCCTGAGATTCGAGGGAATGGTCGAGGAACACGGAAGCTTTGTTTTGCAGGATCCATCGAATAATCTGCTGGAATTCAAGCAGTACGCCGACCCTCGGATGATGTACTGACGGCGTTGATCATCTGGAGGTGCGCGCCGTGGCTGCCATCGTCGCGCCTCGGATTCGGCGGGTCCTGCTCGGCTCTGATCATCCTCGGTTGTCCTCGGCGGCGGCCTGGCCATCCACCTGCAGCACCAGGCCAAGCCTCAGCCGGTCGCCGTCGCTCGCGTCGATCAAGGTCGCCGATCAGGCCACGGCCCAAGCAGCATCCTGTTCGTCGGTGCGTCCTACACCGCCGGCGTCGGGGCCGAGCCCGGCCACCAACGGCTACGCCTACCTGACCGCCAAGGCGATGGGCTGGCAGGCGCGCATCGACGCCATTCCCGGGTCCGGCTACCTGAATCCGGGTCCGCAGCACCCCGGCGAACCGCCCCGGGACGGAACGTTCGTGTCCCGGCTGGCGCAGATCCCGCACGACCCCGTCGCCCGACATCGTGCTGATCCAGGGCGGCCGCAACGACGCGAGCTACCCCGAGCCGGCGCTGCGCGACGCGGTGCAGTCGGCCTGCGAGATCGCCAAGTCCCGCTTCGCGCACGCCCGCATCGTCCTGCTCGGTCCGATCCCGGCGACCGTCCCGCCCGATCACGGTGAGCTGGACGTCGCGCGCGCGATGCAGCAGGCCGCCCGAGCCGAGAACGTCTCGTTCATCGACCCGATCGCCGAGGGCTGGATCACCATCGACAACGAGCGTGGGCTTCACCGGCACCGTGCCGGCCCACCCGGACAACGCCGGCTACGCCTACATCGCCAAGCGGCTCGTGACCGACCTCGACCAGCTGCTCGGGGCGACGCCGAAGTCCTCGGCCAGCGCCGACGTGACGACCTCGTCCTGACTCAGACCGCCGCCCGGCTGCGACCGATTCGGGGCGCCTCGGTGATGCCGGCCGCCTCGAGTTCGGCCGCGATCCGGTCCTTGAGCACGAACTTCTGCACCTTGGTTCCCGACATCGGCCACTCGGTCACGAAGCGGACGTAGCGCGGCACCTTGTACGTCGCGATCTTGCCGACGCAGAAGTCGATCAGCTCCTGCCTCGGTTGCCTCGGCGCCGGCGAACAGCTGGACGTAGGCGGCCGGCACCTCGGTGTAGTGCGCGTCCGGTGCGCCGACGACCTGGGCGACCGCCACGGCCGGATGACTCGTCAGGTAGCCCTCGATCTCGATCGCCGCGACGTTCTCGCCGCCGACCTTGAGCATGTCCTTCAGGCGCCCGCCGAAGCGCAGGTTGCCGTTCTCGTCGACGCACGCGCGGTCGCCGGTGTGGAACCAGCCGTCGGCGTCGAAGGCCTTGGCCGTTCCCTCGGGGTCCTTGTAGTAGCCCTCGAAGCAGGAGTAGCCGCGGAAGCAGAGCTCACCCATCTCGCCGGTCGGCATCTCGGCGCCGGTCTCGACGTCGGCGATGAAGACCTCCATGCCCTCGACCGGTGGGCCCGAGCGTGTAGGCCCGCTCCTCGAACGGCGCGTCCTGCAGCCCCATGGTCAGGTTCGTCGCGCCCTCGGTCGAGCCGTAGGACGTCACGTAGCGCGTCCAGGGCATCCGCTCCTCGAACTGGGTCATCAGTTCGGGGGTGACGACGGTCTGGGCGAGCCGGACGTGGCTCAGGTCGGTGCTCGCGAAATCGGGATGGTTCAGCACGCCCCACCAGATCGTCTCGAACGTGGGGTAGATGACGGTGCAGTGCTCCTGCGCGATCGTGCGCAACGCCTGACCCGGCTCGAAGAAGCCGGCGTGGCAGTACTTCGCGCCGACCGAGATACAGCCGTAGAGCGGGACGATGCCGCCGCAGTGGAAGAGTGGCAACGGGTCCCAGAAGGCGTCCTCGTCGCTCAGGAACAGACGAGTGCGGGCCACCTTCTCGCCCTGGCGGGTCAGGGCTTCGTGCGTGAGCATGCAGCCCTTGGGGCGGGCGGTCGTCCCCGAGGTGTACATCAACAGCGCGATGTCGCGGACCTTGACGCGTGACTGCAGCGTCTTGACCGCGTTCGTGCCGATCGAGGCGCCGGCCTGTGCGAGCTCGGGCCGGGTGAGGAACCCCGGCGCGGCCCCGGAGAGATCGACCACCCGCCGCAGCTCGGGCGCGGCCGCCAACTCGAGATCGGTGTGCGCGTCGTGCGTGCCCAGTTCCGGAAAGACCTCACCGATCAGCGCCGGGTAGTCGGTGCCGTTCGGGTCGGCTCCGGTGAGCAGCACCTTCGCGTCGGAGTGCGAGACGACGTGAGCACACTCGTGCACCTTGAAACGGCCGTTGATGGGTACCGCCACGGCGCCGATCTTCGGGATCGCAATGAGAGCGGCGACGTAGTCCAGGTTGTTCGGCATGAGGATGCCGACCTTGTCGCCCGGCCCGACGCCCAGGCCGATGAGGCTGGCCGCCAGGCGGTCGGTGAGCTCGGACAGCTGGGGGTAGGTGACGCGCGCGTCGGGGAAGACGACGGCGTCGCGATCCGAACGCTCGGCCTGGCGGTCGACGAGATCGCCGATGGTCGTGACCTGGATCCACATGACTACAAGCTCCCTTCTGACGATGGGGCGGCGAGGACGCCGGTGCGACGGGCGATCTGGGCGAAGGACTCGACGCCCTCGATCCACTCCTCGACGCGCTGGCCGACGATGTTGAACTCCAACCAGTCGATGCCGGCGGCGGCGAAGCGCTCCAAGTGCTCGGCCGTGACGTCAGGATCCTTGAGCCACCGGCGGCTGGTTCGGACGTAGCAGACGTCGAGGGGCCGGGTGCGCCCGTCGGCGTCGATCGCCTCACGCAGGTCGGCCATTCGGGCCGGCAGGTTGTCCAGCGACAACTCGGTGGTGGTCGTCTGCTTGGAGCCTTCGGCGCCGACCTCGAAGGGCGACCAGCCGTCGAAGTCGCGGACGGCGTGGGCGATCGCCTTGCGTGTATTGCCGCCGCGCCATAGTGGTGGGTGCGGTGAGGTGGCCGGCCGCGGCAGCATGACGTTTCCGGTCGCCTGCCAGCCCGACCCCGACATCGTCACCGCGTCGCCCGTCCAGGCGGCCCGCAGGGCGTGCACCGCCTCGTCGACGGCGGGGCCGCGGTTGGCGTAGTCACCGCCGACGGCATCGAACTCGGCCTTCAGATAGCCGGCACCGAGGCCCGCGATCACCCGCCCACCGGTGGCGTAGTCGAGCGTGCCGAGCATCCGCGCAACTGGGAACGGGTTCCGGTAGCCGGCGATCACCAGGCTGAAGTGCAGCTTGATCCGGGTCGTCGCCGCCCCGACGTAGGAGAGCAGCACGAACGGGTCGTAGGCCTGGTGTCCGGCCTCGCCCTCGACGACGAAGGGGAACGGGTGGTCGGAGGCCGACACCGCGTGCAGCCCGATCCGTTCGACGGCCTGGGCCAGTTCGACGAACGCGTCGAAGCCGGGTGGGCCGAGGTTGTCCTCCGGCTTCGGCAACGAGATGGAGAATTTCACGCAGGTGCTCCTCGATGTCGGCTAGTTCAAACTACCGACCGGTTGTTTATTGTCAACGAACCGTCGCGGGCACCGCGTCGAAGGTCAGCCGGCGCTCGGAGAACCGCCAGCGCCCGTCGTGGCGCACGATCGTGTCGAGATACCAGCCGGTGCAGGCGACGCCCGCGGTGCCGTCGGCCTCGGTGACGATCAAGGTCATGTACGCCCGGGCGACGACCCGCTCACCGTCGCCGTCGACCAGGACGTTGCCGATGAGATGTCGGGGCTGTTGACCCAGATCGGCCCGGTAGGCGCGGGCGCGGCCGAAGAACTCATGCAGGGCATCGGTGCCGACGACGGCGTCGGCGCCGCTGCTGGTCCAGAAGGAGCCGTCGGGAGTGAAACAGCCGACCATCGCGTCGATGTCGCCCTGATCGTTGGCCCAGACGTACTCGGACAGCAGATCCTGAATGTCGTTGCGCAGTCCCATGACCGGTGAGGCTACGACCTCAGGCGCGTGCGGTCACCGTGGCCACGGTGATGATCTTGCCGGTCTGATTCACGCCGCGGACGCTCACGACCGCGACCGTGCGCCCGGCGTGGGTGATGATCGACTCGTAGCTGACCGGCTGGTCGACGGGACCGGGTCGCAGGTAGTTGACGCGCACGGACGTCGCCTTCGGCTGGGCGATGATCCCGGCCAGCCGGTGCAGGCCGACGTCGTGGGCCGCGGCCAGCGCGATCCCGCCGTGCAGCGTCCCCAGCTCGTTCGCGCACTCCGAGTTCGGCCGCAGCTGCGACGCGCCCTCGCCGAACTCGAGCAGCTGGTCGAGCCGGAGGTCGGCGGGCGGAATCGGCGCGACGCCCAGCTCGACGCTCCCGGGGCCGAAGCGGCACCAGGTGGTGCCGGCCGCGACGATTTCCCCGTCCTGGTCCCGGACCTCGCCACCGCCCAGGGCGCAGTCGGGCAGCCGGGCCAGAACCCGGCCTGTGCAGTGCAAGGAGCGCACCGACTCATCGCCGATGCGCACGAAGTCGATCGCCAGCTCGGATGTCACGGTATGGCTGTCTGCGGGCCGGACGAGATTGATCGAAGTGCCCAGCGCCTCGTCGAGCATGACGCCGATCGTGGCGGCCGAATAGGGCACGGCCGTCGTCTCGAAGTCGATGGGCCAGCCGGAGTGCAAGTGCGCCGTCAGGGACTTGAACCCCGAACCCGCTGATTAAGAGTCAGCTGCTCTGCCAATTGAGCTAACGGCGCGTGATTCGCCGTGAAGCGAACCGGGTCGAAACATTACCAGCTTCCCGCTACCGGTCAGTTCGCGCCGTCGGTCACGGCTACGCGGGGGCGGGCCCAGATCCGGCCGTAGACCCAGATACCGAGAGCGACGACCGGCAGGCAGCCGGCGAAGATCATGACCGCTTTCCAGCCTCCGTGCTCGTACAGCCAGCCCGACAGGGCCGAGCGAGATCGCACCCCCGACGAAGACCGTGCTCATGTACACCGTGTTGATGCGAGCGCGGGCGTCGGCGCGCAGAGCGTAGATCTCGCGCTGGCTGAGCACCTGGTGGCCCTGCACCGCGAGGTCGAGCAGGACGGCGCCGACCGCCAGCACGACGACGCTGTGCCCACCCACCCCGGCGATGGCCAGCCCGGCAATGCCGAGGACGATCCCGATGCCGCTCGCCAGCCAGCCGTACGCGCCGTCGGCCAGCCGTCCGGCTATCGGTGCCGCGGCCGCGCCGGCCGCCCCGACGAGGGCGAAGATGCCCACCGCGGTCTGCGACTGGTGGTTGACGTCGACGAGCTGGAAGGTGATCGACGTCCAGTAGGCCGAGAACGCCCCGAACATCAGGGACTGGCGAAGGGCGAGGCGGCGAAGCAGCGGCTCCTCACGTACGAGCCGGCCGACGGAGGCGAGCAACGTGCCGTACCCGGCCGTGTGCTCGGCCCGTCGCTCGGGCAGCATCCGCCGCAGGGTGAACGACAACAGCAGCATCAGGACGGCCGAGACCGCGTAGATCGTGCGCCAGCCCCAGGCGGCGGCGACCAGGCTGGACACCGTCCGGGCCAGCAGGATGCCCAGCAGCAGCCCGCTCATCACCCGGCCGACGACGCGACCGCGCTCGTCGTCCGGAGCCAGGTGCGCGGCGAGCGGGATCAGGATCTGCGCGACCACGGACGTCGTACCGACCAGCACCGAGGCGGCCAGGAAGACACCGAAGTCAGGAGCGGCCGCCGCGACGGCCAGAGCGGCGCCCGTGCCGATCAGGGTGCGGGTGACCAGGGTGCGGTTCTCGAAGAGATCGCCGAGGGGCAGGACGAACGCCAGGCCGGCCGCGTAGCCGAGCTGGGTGGCCGTCACGACGATCGACGCCGTGCCGGCGCTCACGTCGAGATTCCTGCTCAGCAGGGGGAGCAGCGGCTGGGCGTAGTACAGGTTGGCCACGGTGAGCCCGCACGCGACGGCCAGGACGACCGTGATCACGTTCAGGTTGGCCGGGGCCCGCCGCGCTGAACTCATCGCCGACCTCTCATCGGGCTGGCCTCGGCCAGGCTCACTTCAGAAAAGGGAGTGGCCCCCGAAACTCGGGGGCCACACTGTGGGGTGAGTGACGGGGCTCGAACCCGCGACACCTGGGATCACAACCCAGTGCTCTACCAGCTGAGCTACACCCACCATGCCCGGAGCGCGCTGTGACGCATCGACGCGACCGGCCGACCAAGTCTAGCGGCCCTCGCGCACCGCTTTCGCCGCCGCCTGCGCGTCGTCGGTGCTCGGGCCCGGCTGGGGCACGAACAGCGTCTGCCGGTAGTAGGCCAGCTCCTGGATGCTCTCGAGGATGTCGGCCAGCGCGCGGTGCGCGAGCCCCTTCGCCGGCTGGGCGAAGTAGACCCGCGGGTACCACCGCCGGGCCAGCTCCTTGATCGAGGAGACGTCGATCATCCGGTAGTGCAGGTGGGCGTCCAGGTCGGGCATGTCCCGAGCGAGAAAACCGCGGTCGGTGGCGATCGAGTTGCCGCACAGCGGGGCCGAGCGCGACTCGGGAATGTGCGAGCGGACGTAGTCGAGCACCAGCTTCTCGGCCTCGCCCAGCGTGACGGTCGACGTCCGGACGGCGTCGGTCAGCCCGGACGACGCGTGCATCTGCTCGACCACCGGCAGCATCGTGTCGAGGACGTCGTCGGCGGCGTGGATCACGACGTCGAGGCCCTCGTCGAGCGCCATGAGGTCGGCGTCGGTGACGATGACCGCCACCTCGATCAACGCATCGCGGGCCAGGTCGAGACCGGTCATCTCGCAGTCGATCCACACCAATCGATCATTCACATCAGCCAGCGTATCGGGGGCTAGATTCTGGGTTCACCCAGTGCAGCGGAGTTGATCATGGCGCGAGACCGGCTCGACGACGACGAGATCGGGGCCGGCCTGGCCGGACTGAGCCCGCAATGGAGCGGGGATGGCAGGTCGCTGACGCGCTCGATCGAGTTCGCCGACGCGGCGATCGCGGCCGAGTTCGTGAGCCGGATCGCCCCGGTCAGCGACGAACTCGATCATCACGCCGACCTGGCCCTGCGGTGGCGGTGGGTCGACATCGTGCTCACGACGCACAGCGCGGGAGGCGTCACCGAACTCGACCTTCGGTTGGCCGGTGAGATAGACGAACTGGCCGCGGCGCTGCCGCAGACCGGCCCGGGGACGGAGTAGGCGTCAGTCGGCGGGCGAGGTCAGCTCGGCGTAGAGCCGATCGACCTCGTCGGCGTCGTACCGGCGGTGTCCGCCGAGCGTCCGGACGGAGGTGAGCTTTCCGGCCTTCGCCCACCGCGACACCGTCTTGGGGTCGACACGGAACAACTGCGCGACTTCGGCAGGGGTCAGCAGCGGTCGGGCAGGCGTAGGCGGTTGAGGCATCGGCTTCGACCTTCTTCTAGACGAAACAGGCCTTTCAACGCCTCACCGTACGCTCAGAGCGGGTCGGTCCGGAAGATGTCAGCCGCGACGGATAAGCGGATTAATGCCCGAAGATGCCCACAATCTGGGCCCGCGCGAGGGTGTGGAAGGCCAGGTTGAACGACACGTAGGCCGCCGACACGTCCGGTCCGACACCCAGCGACTCGACGTCGACGGCGTGCACGACGAAGAAATACCGGTGGGGACGGTCGCCGGCGGGCGGGGCGGCACCGCCGTAGTCACGCGTGCTGTAGTCGTTGCGGACGTGCAGCGCGCCCCCGGGCAGCGTCGCGCCGTCGCGGCCGGCGTCGCGGGGCAGTGACGTCGTCGAGGCCGGCAGGTCGATCAAGATCCAGTGCCAGAAGCCGGACGGAGTCGGCGCGTCCGGGTCGTAGCAGGTGACCACGAAGCTCTTCGTCGCGTCCGGGAAGCCCGACCAGCTCAGCTGCGGTGAGACGTTGGCTCCGGCGTCCTCGGCACTGGGATGGACGTGATCCAGGCCGAGCTCACCGCCGTCCTTGAAGTCCTCGCTGGTGACCGTGAACGAATCCACGGCCGGCAGCAGTGAATAGGGATCGGGTGCGACGGGACGCTCGAGGCTCATGCCTCCTGCGTACCAGACCGAGCCGGGTACGTTAAGTGGCAGTCCTACTGGCCCGTAACTTCTTCCCTGGAGATCGTTGGCGATGACGCGTCCGCTGGTGGTCGGAATCGGTGGGTCCAACCGAGCCGACTCGCTGACCGAACGCCTGCTGACCCAGACGTTGGCCGAGGTCGAGCGGCGGGGGATGCGGGTCGCGCTCTTCGGGGGCGAGTACCTGAGCACGCTGGGCATCTACGGCTCGGGCACCGACGAGCTGGCCCAGGACCTCGTCGACAGCCGTTTCCGAAGCCGACGGGGTGATCCTGGCCAGCCCCGGCTATCACGGCGGTCTGTCCGGGCTGGTCAAGAACGGACTCGATCATCTCGAGGGGTTGCGCGACGATCGCCGCCCCTACCTCGACGGCCGCCCGGTCGGGACGATCGTTTCGGCGGCCGGGTGGCAGGCCTGCGGCACCGCGCTCGTCTCGATGCGCTCGACCGTCCATTCGTTGCGTGGCTGGCCGACCCCGTTCGGGGCGACGATCAACTCGGCCGAACCGGTTCCCGAGCGCGACGGCCGCTTCGTCGAGCGGGTGGCCGGCAGCCTGGCGATCGTCGCCGATCAGGTCGTCGGGTTCATCGACCGCTTCGCCCACAGCGATCGACGGTGAGGAGGCACTGATGGCCACTACGCACGAGGTGTTCAACCAGGTTCCGCCCCTGGTCGACTTCGATGTCGCCGACTATCCGACCCTGCACGGCGGCGGTCGTTCGTGAGGGCGGCGGCGGGGGACTGGAAGAACTCGGCGAGCTGGGTCGGCTTGGCCGGGCGGACATCAGGCGATCGAGTGGGGGCGGCTGGCCAACGAGAACTCGCCCGTGCTGCACACCCACGATCGGTACGGCAACCGGATCGACCAGGTCGAGTACCACCCCGCCTATCACGAGCTGATGAAGGTCGCCGTCGGTCACGGCATCCACGCGGCGCGCCTGGGCCGACGCCGCGTCCCGGCGCGCACGTCGCCCGGGCGGCGAAGGAGTTCGTGTGGGGGCACGCCGAGGCCGGCCACCTGTGCCCGATCTCGATGACCTACGCCGTCGTCCCGGCGCTGCGCGCGAATCCCGAGCTCGCGGCGCCGCTACGAGCCGCTGCTGACCAGCACCGAGTACGACCCGAGTACACAGCCGGCCACTCACCAAGCGCGGGCTGCTCGCCGGCATGTCGATGACCGAGAAGCAGGGCGGTTCGGACGTCCGGGCCAACACGACCCGGGCGGTGCCCAGCGCCGACGGCAGCTACTCGCTGACCGGTCACAAGTGGTTCACGTCGGCGCCGATGTCGGACCTCTTCCTGACCCTCGCCCAGGCGCCCGGCGGGCTGTCGTGCTTCCTGCGTGCCGCGGGTGCTGCCGGACGGCTCGCGCAACGCGATCGGCCTGCAGCGGCTGAAGGACAAGCTCGGCAACCGGTCGAACGCGTCGTCCGAGATCGAGTACGACGGCGCGCTGGGCTGGCTCGTCGGCGAGGAGGGCCGCGGCGTGCGGACGATCATCGAGATGGTCAACATGACCCGGCTCGACTGCGCGATCGGCGCCGCGACGGGCATGCGCCGCGGCGTCATCGAGGCGGTCCACCACGCGACGTACCGCTCGGCGTTCGGTCGCCCGCTCGTCGAGCAGCCGGCGATGGCGAACGTGCTGGCCGATCTCGCCCTCGAGTCCGAGGCCGCGACGACCGTCGTCCTGCGGCTGGCCGGCGCGGTCGATCGGGCCGCGCGCGGCGACGACGACGAGGCCGCCTTCCGGCGCGTCGCGCTCGCGGTCACCAAGTACTGGGTGTGCAAGCGCTGGCCGGTCCACGCCGGCGAGGCGCTGGAATGCCTCGGTGGCAACGGCTACATCGAGGACTCCGGGATGCCCCGGATCTATCGCGAGGCGCCGCTGCTCTCGATCTGGGAGGGCTCGGGCAACGTCGCCGCGCTCGACACGCTGCGGGCGCTCGTCCGGCAGCCGGAGTCGATCGAGGCCCTGTTCGCCGAACTCGAGCTCGCCGCGGGCGTCGGATTCGCGGCTGGACGACTCGATCGCCAAGCTGGGCAAGGAGTTCTCGGATCTGGAAGACCTCGAGTACCGAGCCCGCCGCGTGGTCGAGCGGGTGGCGCTGACCCTGCAGGGCTCGCTGCTCGTACGCCATGCTCCGCCGGCCGTCGCCGACGCCTTCTGCGCATCGCGCCTGGGCGGCGACTGGGGGGTCGCGTTCGGCACGCTGCCCAAGCGGCGTCGACACGTCCGCGATCATCGAGCACGTCCGCCCCGCGTACCGCTAATCAGCGAACGCAGGAGACCACATGCGAATCGGAATGCCGCTACAGCTGGGCGACACGGCCGAGGACGTCGCCGAACGAGTTGGCCGACCTCGAGCGGGCCGGCCTCGACATCGTCTTCGTGCCCGAGGCCTATTCGTTCGACGCGGTGAGTCAGCTGGGCTTCCTCGCCGCCCGGACCAAGACGGTCGAGCTCGCGGCCGGGATCTTCCAGATCTACACCCGGACGCCCACCCTCACCGCCATGACCGCCGCCGGGCTGGACTTCGTCTCCAACGGCCGATTCACCCTCGGCCTCGGCGCGTCCGGGCCGCAGGTCATCGAGGGGTTCCACGGCGTGCCCTACGACGCTCCGATCGGCCGCACCCGCGAGATCGTCGACATCTGCCGCGCGGTGTGGCGACGCGACCGGCTCGAGTACGACGGCAGGTACTACAAGATCCCGTTGCCGGCCGATCAGGGCACCGGTCTCGGCAAGCCGCTGAAGTTGATCAACCGGCCGGTGCGCGAACGGATCCCGATCGTCCTCGCCGCGATCGGGCCGAAGAACGTCGCGATGGCCGCCGAGATCGCCGAGGGCTGGGAGCCGATCTTCTATCTGCCGGAGAGGTCCGACGAGATCTGGGGCGCCGCGCTCGCCGAGGGGAGGGCCAAGCGCGACGCGGCATTGGGCGAGCTGGACGTGATCGTCCAGGCCCCCTTGGCGATCGGCGACGACGTGCTGCCGCTGCGGGAGTACACCCGTCCGCTGCTGGCGCTCTACATCGGCGGTATGGGCGCCCGGGGCAAGAACTTCTACAACGACCTGGCCCGACGCTACGGCTACGAGAAAGAGGCCGAGCTCGTCCAGGACCTCTACCTGGACGGCAAGAAGGACGAGGCGGCGGCCGCGCTTCCCGCCGACCTGGTCGAGAAGATCTCGCTGATCGGCCCCGAGAGCTACGTCCGCGAGCGGATCGCCGCGTTCGCCGAGTCGGGCGTCACCACGATGAACGTCACGCCGATGGCGCCCGATGCCGCGGGGCGGGTCAAGTTGATCGAGCAGATCAAGTCGATCGCCGGCTGATCACCGAAGGCGCGGCCAGCAGCTCGCTCGTGCAGCAGCGACGTTGCTGGCCGCCGGCGTTGCCCTGATGGACGCCGGGCACGCCGTCGAGACCGGTGAACCGGCCGCCGGCCTCGGTGACGATCGGTGCCAGCGCGGCCATGTCCCACAGCGACAGCTCCGGCTCGGCGGCGACGTCGACGGCGCCCTCGGCCACGAGCATGTACGACCAGAAGTCGCCGTAGGCGCGACTGCGCCAGACCTGCTGGGTCAGCGCGACGAACGCGTCGAGCTGACCGCGCTCGGCCCAGCCGGCGAGCGAGGCGTAGGACAGGCTGGCGTCGCTCGAGCGCGGCGACCCGCGACACCGCCAGCCGGCGCGGCGCCGATCCGAACGCGCTCGCCCATGCGCCACCGTCCGCGCACCGCCCACCACCGCCGTCCGAGCGCGGGGGCCGACACCACGCCGACCACGGCGTCGTCGCCGTCGAGCAGCGCGATCAAGCGTGGCCCAGACCGGCACGCCGCGGACGAAGTTCTTGGTGCCGTCGATCGGGTCGATGACCCAGCGACGGGCCGCGGTCCCGTCGGCGCCGAACTCCTCACCCGACATGGCGTCGTCGGGTCGGTGTTCGGCCAGGCGCGCGCGGATGGTCTGTTCGACGGCGCGGTCGGCGTCGCTGACCGGGGTGAGATCCGGCTTGGCCTCGACGACGAGGTCGGTGGCGCCGAAGCGGCCGGTGGTGATCACGTCGGCGGCGTCGGCCAGCCGCAGGGCGAGCGCCAGGTCGTCGGCAGTACGGGGCGGCGATTGTGGGTCGGCAGCGGTCACGCGCGGCAGGTTACCGTCGGGCGGCGATCGCGCAGCGGCGGAGGTCGATGACGTCGAGATCCCGCCGTTTCACGTCATGCGGGTGCTCGCCGCCGCGGCGCACCGCCGCGCCAGGGCAGGTCGGTCTACGACCTGTCGGCCGGCCAGCCGGCGACACCCGGCGCCGGCTGCGGTGCGCCGCGCCGCCCACGATGCCCTCGATCGCGACCGGCTGGCCTACACCGGCGCGGCCGGGCTGCTCGAGCTGCGGGTGGCGATCGCCGGGCACTACGCCGAGCGCTACGGGCTCGACGTCGATCCCGGCCTCGGTCGTCGCGACGACGGGTTCGTCCGGCGGCTTCCTGCTCGCGTTCCTCGCCTGCTTCCAGCCCGGCGACACGGTGGCGCTGGCCCGGCCGGGCTATCCGGCCTACCGCAACATGCTGCGCGCGCTGGGGTGCCGCATCGTCGAGATCGACACCGGTGACCGCTTCGCGCTGCGCGCGAGCCGACCTCGAGGCGCTGCCCGAGCGGCCGGCCGGCGTGGTCCTCGCCAGCCCGGCCAACCCGACCGGGACGATGATCGCCGCCGACGAACTGGCTGCCATCGTGCGATGGTGCGAGACGAACGGGGTGCGGCTGATCAGCGACGAGATCTATCACGGCATCACCTACGGCGGCCGCGGCGACGACGAGCTGGGCCACCGGGCGACGACAGCATCGTGGTCAACTCGTTCTCGAAGTACTTCTCGATGACCGGCTGGCGACTGGGTTGGCTGCTCGCGCCCGACGAACTGGTCGAGCTCGATCGACCGGCTGGCCGGCAACTTCGCGCTCTGCCCGCCGACGCTGGCCCAGCACGCCGCGGTGCACGCCTTCGACTCCTACGCCGAACTCGACGAGAATGTCCAGCGCTACAAGGAGAATCGGGCGCTGCTGCTGCGGCGGCTGCCCGAGATCGGCATCGACCGGATCGCCCCGGTCGACGGCGCGTTCTACGTCTACGCCGACGTCTCGCGCTGGACGGACGACTCGCTGACCTGGTGCGACGCGCTGCTCGACGAGACCGGTGTCGCGCTGGCGCCGGGCATCGACTTCGACCTGGTCGACGGCGGCCGGTTCGTCCGGCTGTGCTTCGCCGGCGACAGCGACGAGCTGGCCGGGCGGTCGACGTGCTGGGCGGATGGCTGGCGCGTCAGCCCAGCGTCTTGACCAGCACGGTGAAGTAGAGGTCGTCGCGCAGCGCCTGCCCCGGCTGCAACAGGTCGTAGCGGAACGGGCGCCGCTCGTCGGTGCGCCCGTACCCGCGTCGCAGGTACCAGTCGATCAGTTCCTGGCGCTGGCCGATCACCGTCATCTCCATCACGCGCGCACCCCAGAGGTCGCCGGCTCGTGATTCCGCTTCGGCCAGCACCCGGCGTCCGATGCCACCGGCCTGGATCTCGGGCGACACGGCGAACATGCCGAAGTAGGCCAGGCCGTCGCCGCGGTCGACGATCTCGCAGCACGAACAGAGCGAGCCCGCGTCGTCGAAGGCGAGCAGGACGACGGTGTGCGGGTCGGCGATCTTGGCGGCGACGCCGGCGGCGTCGATGCGGTCGTCGGCGAGCAGGTCGGCTTCGGTCGTCCAGCCGGCGCGGCTCTCGTCCCCGCGGTAGGCGTGCCGGACCAGCCGGGCCACCTCGGCGGCGTCGTGTTCATCGGCGGTGCGATAGCGCAGCTCGGTCACCCGAGGTTTGTATCCCATGAGCGTGATGAACCGATCGGCGGCCGGCTCCGTGGAGATGATTGCGGTCCGAGGAACGCGACGGCGAAGCACGACACGGGCATAGAAACGTCGGTTACGGTCGAGCCGCCGCGCAGTCAATCAGCCAGCCATCGGAGGTCGACGCTGATCACGTTGGTGCTCATCGGGTTGCTGGGTGGGCTCGTCACCGGAATCTCGCCCTGTGTCCTGCCGGTGCTGCCGGTCGTGTTCCTGTCGGGCGGAGTGCAGGCGGGTGCCCGCCCGACGAGGGCCACCACCCGCCAGGGCCGGCGCGCGCAGGCCCCGGACGGTGACAGCCGCCTGCGTCCCTATCTGATCGTGCTCGGCCTGGCGCTGAGCTTCAGCATCTTCACGCTGCTCGGAACGTTGATCCTGAGCGCCTTGCCGCTGCCCGACGACATCATCCGCTGGGCCGGCCTGGTCGTTCTGGTGTTGCTGGGCGTCGCGATGATGTTCCCGCGCGTCCAGGACCTGCTCGAGCGCCCGTTCTCGCGCATCCGGCAGCGGCAGGTCAGCGGCCGGCACGGCGGCTTCGGGTTGGGCCTGGCCCTGGGTGCGGTCTACGTCCCGTGCGCGGGTCCGGTCCTGGCGGCGATCACCGTGGCCGGCGCCACCGGCAAGATCGGACTGCGGACGGTCGCGCTCACGGTGGCCTTCGCGATCGGCACGGCCATCCCGTTGCTGGCGTTCGCCCTCGCCGGACGAGGCGTCGCCGAACGCATCCGGGCCTTTCGGGAACGTCAGCGGGGTTACCGGATCGTCGCCGGCGTGGTGATCATCCTGCTGGCGGTCGGTCTGACCTTCAACATCACCGATGTGCTGCAACGCGACCGTCCCGGACTACACCTCGAGCCTGAACAAGGCGCTGAACGGCTCGGGGGTCTCGAAGCAGCTCGGGTCGACCCAGTCCGAGAGCCTGCAGCAGTGCTCGGACGAACCGCAGGAGACGTTGCAGAACTGCGGCAAGGCACCGACGATCGCCGGCATCTCGAGCTGGCTCAACACCGCCGGCGACACCGCGATCACCCCGGCCGATCTCACGGGCAAGGTCGTGCTCGTCGACTTCTGGGCCTACTCGTGCATCAACTGCCAGCGCGCGATCCCGCACGTCGAAGCGTGGTACTCGGCCTATCAGGCGGATGGGTTCGAGGTCATCGGCGTGCACACGCCCGAGTACGCCTTCGAGCACGTCGCCAGCAACGTTGCGTCGGGCGTCAAGCGGCTCAAGATCACCTATCCGGTCGCGCTCGACAACAACTACACGACCTGGAACAACTTCGGCAACGACTCGTGGCCGGCCGACTACCTGATCGACGCGACCGGCCAGATCCGTCACGTGGCGATCGGCGAGGGCGACTACGGCACGAACGAGTCGCTGATTCGCGAACTGCTCAACCAGGCGCACCCCACCGAGACGCTCCCGCCGGCGACGGACGTGCCCGACACCACCCCGGCCAATCCCGACCAGACGCCCGAGACCTACCTGGGCTCGCAACGCGAACAGGGCTACATCGGTGGCGCTCTGAAGGACGGCACCTCCGACTACACCTATCCCAAGTCGCTGCCCGACAACGAGTTCGGCCTGAGCGGCAGCTGGACGGTCGGCGACGAGTCGATCACGTCGGGAGCCGGCGCGGGCATCGAACTCGACTACCTGGCGTCCGACGTCTACCTCGACGTCGGCGGGACCGGCACCATCACGGCGACGGTCGACGGCAAGACCACGTCGTACGCGGTGTCGGGCGCGCCGGACATCTACACCCTCGTCAGCACCGCGAACCCGCGCGACGACACGGTCACGGTCACTCTGACGCCCGGCCTGATGGCCTACTCGTTCACGTTCGGCTAGCCGCCGTCAGCCGAACTCGGTGAAGTCGAGCACCAGGCGCCCCCGCACCCCGCCGGCCTCGATCACCCGATGAGCCTCCGCGGCTCGGGACGCCGGCAGCACGCGCGACACCCGCAGGCTGAGCGTGCCGTCCTCGGCCTGCTCGCGCAGCCGGTCGAGCCGCGCGGTGTGGTGGGCCGACTGGGACACGGCGAAGTTGTGCACCGTGATTCCCCGCTCGGGGTCACCCTCCCAGTGGCGCACCGCGGCGACCCCGCCGCCGTCGGCGACCGCCCCGTGGACGACGGCACCGAGGAGGGCCGCGTCGACGAGTCCGTCGACGCCCAGCGGGACCGCCCGCCGGATGTCGGTTGCGACGCCCGGGCCGCGGGCGACCACGACATCGGCGCCGAGGACACGGACGAGCGCTTCGTCGGCGGGCGCCGCGTCGGCGACCACCCGCAGCCCGTCGGCCTTGGCCAGCTGGATGGCATAGCCGCCGAGCGCTCCGGCGGCACCGATCACCCCGACCGTGTCGCCGGGGGACAGGTTCAGCGCGTCCAGCGCGACCCGGGCCGTCAGCGCGTTCATCAGCAGAGTCGCCGCCGCCGGATGATCGACATCGGACGGCGCGGCCACGACCGACGCGGCTGGAACGACGATCTGCTCCGCGTAGGCGCCGCCTCGCGCCGCGGTGGGGACCACCAGGGCGATCACCCGCTGGCCGACATGGAGGCGTCCGTCCGCCCCCGAGCCGAGCTGGTCGATCACGCCGGACGCGTCCATGCCGGGGATGTAGGGCGGATCAAGGCTGGCCATCCGGGCCGTCAGCCCGCCCGAGCGCAGCAGCGTGTCGGTCGGGTTCACCGCGGCGGCGTGCACCCGAATGCGGACCTCGCCCGGCCCCGCCTGCGGTTCGGCGACGTCGATCACCTCGAGGACGTCGGGTCCGCCGAACTCCATGGCGCCGATGATCTTCATGCTCGGATGATCTCAGCGCTGCGGCTCGTAGGACTCGACGGAGGTGAGCACCGTCACCGCGTCGTCCTGCTCGATGGTGCCCTCGGCGTCGGGGATCAGGTTCACCCCGAACCACGTCTTGCCGTCCCAGCGGCGGTGCCGGGCCAGCGAGGTGATCGGCTCCTTGCCCTTGCCGGCGGTGTCCGGATCGACCGTGGTCAGCACGCAGCGGTCGCAGGCCTCGACCGCCCGAAAGGGCACCCCGCCGACGGTCAGCGTGCGCCAGCGATCCTCGTCCCACGGGTCGGAGTCGGCCACCACCAGGTTGGGACGGAACCGGCGGGCCGACAACGGTCCTTCGTCCGAGCGCGGGCCCTCGGCGATCCAGTCGTTCAGCCCGTTCATCGACGCCTCGGACACGAGCAGCAGCGGGTAGCCGTCGGCCAGCGACACCCGGTCGCGGTCGGTGCTGCGGTCGGGATTCGGCCGGCGCCGGGTCGGGTCGTCGAGGTAGACGAGCCGAGCGGTCTGGCCGGTGATCTCGCTGACGAAGGCGTCGGCCTCGCGGGCATGAGTGGCCTTGAGCTCGTTGCGCCACACGTCGACGCTCACGAGCTCTCCCGGGGCGACGGGGACGCTCACCCGCCCGGCCCGCGGATGGTCGAGGGTGAGCGACTCGGCCGACAGCGTGGGCACGGTCAAGATCAGGTTCGGACGTTCGCGGGACGTGATCGCCGAGCCGTTCTCGTCGACGACCATCCAGCGCCGGTCACCGGCCAGCCCCCACGGTTCGACCGCGGCCGTGTCGAGGCGCTCGCCGCGCATCGACTTGACCGGGTACCGCCAGATCTCGCTGATCCGCGTCACTCCGCCCGCCCGCCTTCCCGGCTGATGAGCAACCGCCGGAACGCATCCAGCCGCTCAGGGGTCGCGTGCCCGGCGGCGACCCAGTCGTCCAGCCGGCACCCCGCCGCCGCGGACAGATGCTCGCAGCCGGGCGGGCAGGACGTCGCGCCGTCCTCCAGATCGGGAAAGGCCCACAACAGGTCGTCGACGGCGACATGGGCGAGCCCGAAGGACCGCAGGCCGGGGGTGTCGATCACCCAGCCGCCCTCGGGGAGCGGAATGGCCACCGCCGAGGTCGACGTGTGACGTCCCTTGCCGATCGCGCTGACGACCCCGGTCGAGCGCCCGGCATCGGGCACCAGGGCGTTGATCAAGGTCGACTTGCCGACTCCGGAGTGACCGATGAGCACCGAGACGTGGCCCGACGAGCCGGTCGCGCACCGGCCCGAGGTCGGCGCCGCGGCCGATCACGACCGACGGCACCGAGAGCGCCTCGTAACGTTCGAACACGGCCGCGGGCGAGGCCAGATCGGCCTTCGTCAACACCAGCACCGGCTCGATGCCCGCGGCCAGGGCCGCCACCAGACAGCGGTCGATCAAGCCGAAGCTCGGTTCGGGATCGGCGAGCGCCGACACGATCATCAACTGGTCGGCATTGGCGACGATCACCCGCTCGAGGGAGTCGTTGTCGTCGGCCGTGCGGCGCAGAACCGTCACCCGGTCGGCGATTCGCACGACGCGCGCGAGCGTGTCGGCGGCGCCGGACAGGTCGCCCACGACGTCGACCTGGTCGCCGACCACGATCCCCTTGCGACCGAGCTCGCGCGCCCGCATCGCGGTCACCGGCACCTCGTCGATCAGCACGGTGTACCGACCCCGATCGACCGCGGTCACCATGCCGCGAACGGCGTCGTCATGATCGGGTCGCTGCTTCGAGCGGGCTCGGGCGCCGGTGCGGCCGGGACGCACATGGACGTCGTCCTCGTCGAGCCGACTGGTATCGCGACCGGGTCGTGGCACTCAGTGGCCCAGCATCGATGCCCAGAGGCCGGGGAAGTCCGGCAGCGTCTTTCCGGTGGTCGCGATGTCGTCGACCTCGATGCCGGGCACCGCCAGGCCGAGCAATGCGCCGGCCGTCGCCATCCGGTGATCGGCGTAGGCGTGCCAGAGGCAGTCGTGCAGCGGACGCGGAGAGATCGTCAGGCCGTCCTCGTCCTCCTCGACGCTGGCGCCGGCCCGGGTGAGCTCCGTCGCCAGAGCGGCGATGCGGTCGGTCTCGTGGCCGCGGGTGTGGGCCAGCCCGGTCAGTCGCGACGGGGAGTCGGCCAGTGCGGCGAGCACGGCGATCACGGTGGCCAGCTCCGTGACATCGCGAAGATCGGCGTCGATGCCCGAGATCGGCCCGTCGCGCTTGATCGTCAGCCCGCCGTCGTGGAACTCGGCCGCCGCCCCCATGGCCACCAGCAGGTCGATGACTTCGGCCCCCGGCTGCGTGGTCGACCGGGGCCAGTCGGCCACCGTGACCGCTCCGCCGGCGACGAGGGCCGCCGCCAGGAACGGCGCGGCGTTCGACAGGTCGGGCTCGACGGCGACGTCGCGCGCCCGGATCGAACCCGGCTCGACCCGCCAGGACGAGGGCGAGGTCGGCCGCGCATCGACCCCGGCCGCCCGCAGGACGTCGAGCGTCATCTCGATGTGGGGGAGTGACGGCACGCTGCGCGACCCGTCGTGCTCGAGCGTGATGCCCTCGTCGAAGCGGGCCGCGGCCAACAACAGGCCCGAGACGAACTGTGAGGACGCCGACGCGTCGATGCGGACCGTGCCGCCCCGGACCCGGCCGGTGCCGACCACCGTGAACGGCAGCCGGTCCTCGCCGCGGATCGTGACGCCGGCCTGTCGCAGGCCGTCCAGCAGGGTGACCATCGGACGCTCACGGGCCCGCTCATCGCCGTCGAAGTCGATCTCGCCCCGCGCGAGCGCGGCCACGGGCGGCAGGAAGCGCATCACGGTGCCGGCCAGCCCGGTGTCGACCTGCCCGCCGTGCAGTGCGCCGGGCGTGATCCGCCAGTCGCCGTCGACGTCCTCGATACCCGTCCCCAGCGAGCCCAGCGCGTCCGCCATCAACTGCGTGTCGCGCGCGCGCAGCGGGCGGATGATCGTCGACGGCGCGTCGGCCAGCGCCGCGAGCACCAGCAGGCGGTTGGTCAGCGACTTGGAACCGGGCAGCTCGAGGCGCGCGTCCAGCGGGCCGTGGGCGAGCGGCGCGGGCCAAGCTGATCGCGCGGAGACGGTGGTCACCCGTCAAGTCTGCCGCACCGAGGTCGGTCGTTTGTCGTAGGTTCGACATATGTGCGGACGCTACGTCTCGGTTCAGGCCGACTCGGATCTGCTGAGCGAGTTCGATGCCATCGACGCCACCGACGGTGACAGCCCACCCGCCGACTACAACGTGGCGCCGACCAAGCCGGTGCGAGCCGTCGTCAACCGGCCCCGGCGGGACTCCGACGGCCAGCCGACCGGCCCGGCGGTGCGCCAGCTCCGAGTGATGCGCTGGGGTCTCATTCCCTCGTGGGCCAAGGACGAATCGATCGGCGCCCGAATGATCAACGCGCGGGCCGAGACGGTGACCGAGGCGAACGCGTTTCGCCGGGCCTACGCCTCGCGGCGCTGCCTGATCCCGGCCGACGGTTGGTACGAGTGGCGCGCGAGCGCCGATCCCAAGGCCCGGAAACAGCCGTTCTTCATGACGCCGTCCGACGGTCACGGGCTGGCCTTCGCCGGGCTGTACGAGTTCTGGGGTCCGCGCGGCGCGACGTTGACCAGCTGCACGATCATCACGGCGGCGGCCACCGGCGAGCTGGCCGAGATCCACGATCGCATGCCGCTCGCCCTGCCGCGCTCGGCCTGGAACCGGTGGCTCGACCCGTCGGTCGACGACCCGTCCGATCTGCTGGCCGCCTGGGACGAAGCCCGCGGCGAGCATCTCGAGCTTCGCCCGGTCGGCCTCGAGGTCGGCAACGTGGCCAACAACGGTCCGGAGTTGCTCGACCCGGTGGACGAGCAACTCGAACCGCAGCAGTTGTTCTGATCGCGGTCGTGATGCGGATCGAGATCGGGACGCCCAGCGGGCCGGCCTGGGCGGACGTCGACGCCGCGGCGGCCGGTGGCCGCCTGCTGGTGCTCGGGCACGGGGCCGGTGGCTCCGTCGATTCCCCGGACCTGCTGGCGATCCGGGCGGGCGCGCTCGCGGCCGGCCTCGGCGATTGCCCGGGTGACCCAGCCCTACCGCGTCGCCGGTAAGCGCGCGCCGGCCGCCGCGCCCCGCCTGGACGAGGCCTGGCTTGTCGTCCTAGCCGAGCTGCGCGAGCGCTTCACGCCGGCCCGGGTGATCGCGGGTGGACGCTCGAGCGGAGCCCGCGTCGCCTGCCGGACGGCGACCGAGGGCGCCGTCGACGGTGTGGTCGCGCTGGCCTTCCCCCTGCATCCGCCGGGACGACCGGAGAAGTCCCGGCTGGACGAGCTGAGGCGGCCGACGGTGCCGGTGCTGGTCGTCCAGGGCGATCGCGACGCGTTCGGCCTGCCTCCCCGTGGACGCGGGCGCCGCATCGTGGTGATCGAGGGTGCCGACCACTCCCTGAAGAAGAACACGGCCGCGATCGCGAAGGCGGTCGTCGACTTCACTCTGGGCGCCTAGCCCCTCGGGCGACCGTATTCAGCCTTCGGAACTCGTCGCCGGATGGGCAAGGCGGGTCACTGCGCGCTGATCGTCGCGGTCGTCGCGTCCGCGAGGCGGACCAGGTCAGCCGGCGCCAGCTCCATCTGCAGGCCGCGCTTGCCGGCTGAGGCGAACACGGTGTGGAACGCCAGCGCCGACTCGTCGACCACGACGCGCAGCCGCGTCTTCTGCCCGAGAGGCGAGATCCCGCCGACCACGTAGCCGGTTGCCCTTGCCGCCGCGGCCGGATCGGCCATTTCGGCCTTCTTGCCGCCCAGCGCCGCCGCGAACGCCTTCAGATCGAGCCGCCCGGACACCGGCACCACCGCGCAGGCCAGCTTGCCGTCGAGCGACACGATGAGCGTCTTGAACAGCCGGGCCGGCTCCACGCCGAGCAGCGCGGCCGCCTCGTCGCCGTACGCCTCGGCGCGGGCGTCGTGGTCGTAGGGGTGAAGCGTGTGCGGCACCTTCTGCGTGGTCAGCAGTGCCGTCGCGGGAGTCCCGTTCGCCATGTTCGTCAGCCTAAGAGACGCCACAAACACCGAGCCGCCTCGGTGAGGCCCGATGTGCGAGCGGGAATGAGTTGGTGACCGTCCGCTGTTCTGGCAAGGAACGTCCGGAATCGAAGGGACCTGAAGGATGGCTCTGCTCGAACGCGAGGTGCCGCGCGAGAAGGTGCGCCGCTTCATCGACTGGCCAACGCCCGTATCCTCAGCTGATCCGGTCACTGGCACAGTGGTGGTCGGACCGGTCAGAGAGGAACGCATGGCTCAGGAAGAGACGGTCGAGGAGCGACGCGCCCGGTTCGAGCGCGACGCGTTGCCGTTCGTCGATCAGCTCTACGCCGCGGCGATGCGCATGACGCGCAACCCCAGCGACGCCGAGGACCTCGTCCAGGAGACCTTCGTCAAGGCCTTCGCCGCGTTCCACCAGTTCACCGAGGGCACCAACCTCAAGGCGTGGCTGTACCGCATCCTGACCAACACCTTCATCAACAACTACCGCAAGAAGCAGCGCCAGCCGCTGGAGTCCAACAGCGATTCGGTCGAGGACTGGCAGCTCGCGCGCGCCGAGTCGCACACGTCGACCGGCCTGCGGTCGGCCGAGATCGAGGCCCTCGACCATCTGCCCGACTCCGACGTCAAGGACGCCCTGCAGCAGCTGCCGGAGGACTTCCGGCTGGCGGTCTACCTGGCCGATGTCGAGGGATTCGCCTACAAGGAGATCGCCGAGATCATGGGAACGCCGATCGGCACGGTGATGTCGCGACTGCACCGCGGTCGGCGTCAGTTGCAGGTCACTGCTGGCCGACTACGCCCGTGACCGCGGCCTGATCGCGACCGGAGGTCAGTCATGAGCAGCCAGCCGCCGATGGGCTTCGGTCCGGGCAACATCGACTGCGAGGACGTCCTGAAGGACGTCTTCCTCTTCATCGACGACGAGTCCGACGCCGAGGTCGTGGGACGCATCCGCGAGCACCTCGACGGCTGCGCGCCGTGCCTGCGCCAGTACGGGCTCGAGCAGGACGTCAAGTCGCTGATCGCCCGTTGCTGCGGCGGGGACGTCGCGCCCGCTCGGCTGCGCGACACCATCCGGGTCCGCCTGACCCAGGTCGTCATCGAGACCTCGCACGTGGAGTATCGCGCCGAGTAACGCGCGACCCGAAACATGGGCGTGGCACGCTGACACGCGATGTCCGCGCTCTCGGATCTGCTGGCCGCTCGTACGACGTTGTCGGACGAGCAGGTCCGCCACGTCCAGCGTCTGGTCGGCGAGTGGCAACTGCTGGCCGATCTGTCCTTCGCCGATCTGCTGCTCTGGGCTCCGGTCGGGCGACGACAGCTTGCTCTGCGTGGCCCAGTGCCGGCCGACGACCGGGCCGACGGCGTACCTGCACGACCAGGTCGGCGAGCTGATCGACGGCGAGCGGGCCGGCGCCGATGCGAGTCGCGCTGCGCGAGGGCCGCATCTTCCGCGAGACCGATCCGAACTGGGACAGCGACCTGCCGATCCGGCGCGAGGCGATCCCGGTCCGGCTGGGCGAGGAGATCTTCGCCGTGCTCGGTCGCGACAGCAATCTGGCCAGCATCCGCAGCCCCAGCCAGCTCGAGCTCGTCTACCTGCAGAGCGCGGCCGACCTGGCGGTGATGGTCGCCGACGGCACCTTCCCCGGGCGTGACTCCGGACGGCGTCGAGGGCTCGGGGCCGCGCGTCGGCGACGGCGTGCTGCGGGTCGAGCAGGACGGCACGATCATCTACGCCAGCCCGAACGGGCTGTCGGCGTTCCGGCGGCTGGGGATCAACGGTCCGGTGCTCGGCGAGCCGCTCGCGACGCTGACCAGCTCGATCGCCGATGACCCGTTCGACGCCAGCGACCTGGCCGCGGCGGTCGAGGCCGCCGTCGCCGGCGGCAACCCGCTCAGCATCGAGGTCGACGGCGGGGGAGCGACGGTGCTGTTCCGGGCGATGCCGCTGCGGCCGCACGGCGAGCCGCTGGGCGCCCTGATCCTGATGCAGGACGTCACCGAGCTGCGCCAGCGCGATCGGCAGATCCTGAGCAAGGACGCCACGATCCGCGAGATCCATCACCGGGTGAAGAACAACCTGCAGACGGTCGCGGCGCTGCTGCGCCTCCAGGCCCGCCGAGTAGCGATCCCGGAGGCCCGAGAGGCGCTGGAGGAGTCGATGCGGCGGGTCAGTTCGATCGCCATGGTGCACGAGACGCTGTCGGTGTCGATCGACGAGTCGGTGAACTTCGACGAGATCGTCGACCGGCTGCTCGGGATGCTCTCCGACGTCACCGGCTCGGCCGCGCACGTCGCAGCTGACCCGATCGGGGACGTTCGGCGAGCTGGCGGCCGAGCAGGCGACGGCGCTCGTCCTGGTGCTGACCGAGCTCGTCCAGAACGCGATCGAGCACGGTTTCCGCAGCGGTCAGGACGGCGCGGCCGAGGTGCGCGCCGACGCGGGCGCGCGGGCGGCTCACGGTGATGATCGTCGACAACGGCGACGGCTTGCCGCCAGGATTCAACGCCGAGTCCACCGACCGGCTGGGGCTGCAGATCGTCCGGACGCTGGTCTCGGCCGAGCTCGGCGGAACGATCGACATTCGTCAGCGCTCGGACGGGTCGAGCGGCACCGAGGCGGTGCTGAGCGTGCCGGTCGTGCGGCGACCGCTGAGCGGGGACTGAACGCGATCAGGGCCGAGCTCAGGCCAGGCGGGCGCGAGCCCGGGCGTTGCGGCGCTTGAGGGCGCGTCGCTCGTCTTCGGAGAGGCCGCCCCACACTCCGGCGTCCTGGCCGCTCTCGAGCGCCCAGGCCAGGCAGTCCTGGATCACAGGGCAGCGCCGGCAGACGACCTTGGCCTGCTCGATCTGCAGCAACGCGGGCCCGGTGTTCCCGATGGGGAAGAACAGCTCCGGGTCCTCGTCACGGCAGATCGCGCGGTGACGCCAATCCATGGGTAGATCTCCTCACGTGGTCTGGCGCCGAGCCTCGTCGCTCGGGGCCTGACAACCAGCAATATGAATACCGCCGGATGGCGGGGTTGTCTCGTTCAAGGCCGGTCGATACAGGGCGCGACCGGCGGTGGTCAGCGGGATGGAACAGGAAGTGCGGGGGAACTGCTGCTCGTGCCGCGATTTCTCGCCGCTTGTGAATTCTTTCACGAGCGGCGCCGACTTTCAAGGTCTGGACCGAACGTTTCGGCGTTCGGCCCCTATCCGGCTCGCTTTCGGCCCGTCGCGACGGGCCTCCCACGATCTGGTCGAGGACAAGCCTTGCCCATATCCCCTGCTCCGGCAAGGGCGCGAGCCAAGTCGCTCAGGGATTTACCATCCTAAAACATACCGATACCGTCCGAAAACGGAGATAAAGTGGGCGGGTCAGATCAGAACCGAGATCGCCTGGCGGACGCTGCTGAACTCGATGCGATCCTGCGGGCCGACCAGATCGCCGTCGACCTGGAGCTGCATCGCCACGTCGCAGCGCAGGACGAAGCGTTCGACGTCATGCAGCAGGACGGCCCCGAGGCCCGGCGAGCGGGGCTTGCGCCGAGCCATCTGACTCATCGACCAGAGCACGCCCGGCGTCCCCATCCGGCGCCGGGCGTAGACGTCCATGCCGGCCTCGAAGGACGCTTCGGGGGTGGGCCGCAGGGGGCGATCACCGACATAGGTCCACGGATCGGTGTTGGTGACCACCGCCATGTAGAGGCCGTCGATCAGCTGCCCGTCCGGGAGCTCGATGCTCAGGTGCGGATGGCGGCGGTCGTAGGCGAAGAACTCTCGCAACCCGGATCGGGCGTAGAGGACATCGCTCGACGCACGTCCTCGGCGCCGATGCTTCTCGACGCGGGCGATGAGGTCGGCGTCGAAGCCGACCCCGGCCGCGAAGGTGAACCAGCGCTCGTCGGCCCGGGCCATGCTGATCGCGCGGCGGCGATCGTGCCGGACGGCGTCGAGCAGGATGCCGGTGGCCTCGATCGGGTCGTTGGGCAGGCCCAGCGCCCGGGCGAAGACATTGGTCGAACCGGCCGGAACGACGCCCAGCGCCGGGATCGCGTCGTGCACGCCGTCGGTGAGCAGACCGTTGACGACCTCGTTCACGGTGCCGTCGCCGCCCAGGGCCACCACGAGGTCGACGCCGTCGCGCATCGCCCGGCAGGCGAGCGCCGCGGCGTGACCGCGGTTGCGGGTCGGCTCGATCTGCAAGGAGGCGACGCTGCCCAGCGCGTGGGCCAGCACGTCGCGCTGCCGCTCGGTGGTGGCGGTGGCCCGAGGATTGACGATGACCAGCGCCCGCACTCCGGCAGCCTACTTTGATTAGTGTTCGACTCATGACCAGCGATCCGCCGAGCCTGCCGGGTCAGCTGCGTGCGGCCATCGTGCTCGTCGGGATCGAGGCGCTCGGGCTGGCCGTCCTGAGCGTCGTGCTGTTGATCAAGACGATCACCGGCCATCCGCACAGCCTGGCCGCCGCCTTGTTGGGGGTGGCCCTCGCGCTGTTCGCCGCGGCGATGATGGCGCTCTGCGCGAAGGGCTTGGCCGACATGAGTCCGGTCGCGCGCTCGCCGCTCGTCGTGATGGAGCTCATTGCGCTGCCAGTGAGCTACACGCTCGCCTTCCAGGCTGGACTGGTCGCGTACGGCGCGCCCATCTTGATCGTTGCGCTGGCCGTGCTCTACCTCGTGTTCACGCCGCCGGCCCGGCGCGTCCTCGATCGCGAGATCTGAGCCGCCTACTCCTTGGGCTCTTCGAGTCGCTCGCGCAGTTGGGCCAGGCTGCGGGCGACCAGCCGCGACACCTGCATCTGCGAGACGCCGACGATGCCGGCGATCTCGGTCTGCGTCTTGCCGGCGACGAAGCGCAGCAACAGGATCTGCCGCTCGCGCTCGGGCAGCGAATCGAGCATCGGCCGCAGCAGCGCCCGCTGCTCGACCTGCTCGAGGCGATCGTCGATCATGCCGACGATGGGGTTGTCCGACGGGTCGCGCCCCGGCTCGGCCAGCGACTCGAGCGGCATGCCCGCGTAGGCCCGCGATGCGTCGAGTGCCTCGATGACGTCGTCCTCCGGGGCGTCGATGCGCTTGGCCAGCTCGGCGACCGTCGGCGCCCGCCGCAACTCCTGCGACAGCTCGGCGCGGGCCGTCGCGATCGTCGTCTGCAGCTCCTGGGCACGGCGAGGTACCCGGACCAGCCAACCGACGTCGCGGAAGTGCCGCTTGATCTCGCCGAGGATCGTGGGCGTCGCGTACGTCGAGAACTCCAGCCCGCGCTCGGGCTCGAAGCGATCGATCGCCTTGATGAGCCCGATGCTGCCGACCTGGACCAGGTCGGGCAGCGGCTCGTTGCGACCGGCGAAGCGCCGGGCGAGGTGCTCGACCAGCGGCATGTGCAGCTCGACCAGCCGGCTGCGCAGGGTCTGCCGGCGTTCGTCACCGACACCCTCGGTGTGCAGTTCGACGAGCAGGCGGGACGCCTCGGCCCGGTTGGTGGCGTTGCGGGCGGCGCGAGTCTGACCGGCCGACCCGTCGCCCGCACTCGAAGTCGAGGTCACGGGGTCGGATCTCCAGCGTTCGCGGGATCGGCGGCGGCGTTGGCCTCGTCGGAGTGGTCGCGGATCTTGGTCAGCGTGATCGAAACGCGGCCCTCGCTGCCGCCCGTGGCAACGGCACTGGCCAGGGCGTCCAGGACGGTCCAGCCGAATCCGTCACGGTTCAGTTCGGCGTCGCGGTCGGTGGGCACCGAGACGCCGACCACCAACTGGCCGGGCGAGAGCGCGAAGTCGGCCGCCAGGGCCGAAGCGGCGCTGGCGAGTGGCAGCAGCAGGGCGCACGCTTCGTCGACGGCGATGCGAAGGTCCTCGATCTCGTCCAGCGTCAGGTCGCAGCGGGCCGCGAGCCCGGCGGTGACCGAGCGGAGCACGGCGACGTAGGCGCTGTCGGCGGGCACCCGCAACTCGACCGACGAATGTTCGGCTGATTCGGTCACGATTTCTCCTGTGCGTGCTGAATGGGATTGGGAAGGTTCCAGTGGGTGACGACCGGCGTGCCGTGCTCGGCTCCGAGCTGGCTGGTCGCGGCCGTGCCCAGGGTGAAGTGACTGCCGTCGTGCACGGCCAGGCCGATCCAGCGGGCGGCGATCACCCGGCTGATGTGCCCGTGCGCGACGAACACCACCGGGCCCTGATCGATGTAGCCCAACGCGCGCGTCAACACGCGGTCGACGCGAACGGCGATCTCGGCGGCGGTCTCACCGTGGGGAACACCGTCGGCGAACAGGGTCCAGCGCGGGTTGCCGAGCTCGCGGATCTGCGGCGTCGTCAGGCCTTCGTAGTCGCCGTAGTCCCACTCGCACAGATCGGGATCGATCGCGTCGACGTGCAGACCGGCCAGTTCGGCGGTCCGGACGGCTCGCTGCCGGGGACTGCTGAGCACCAGCGCGGGATGCAGCCCGTCGAGTTGGGGAGCGAGCGCCCGGGCCTGCTGTTCACCCAACTCGGTGAGCGGGATGTCGGTGCGTCCGGTGTGCTGACCGGAATGGCTCCATTCGGTCTCGCCGTGGCGAACGAGCCAGATGGCCGTCGTCGCCTTCAGTTGCACGGGCACGTCGAAGGCCGGCTCGACCGAAGCTGATTGTTCGGTGAAGCCGGCCTTCGGTGATGGATCAGGTGCGGTCATGCCCGATGGCGAACGTAGGAATCAGGCCGCCTTCTTGGTCTCCCAGAAGATCGTGTCGATCTCGGCGATGAGGTCGAGCAGCTTCTGCCCCTCGGCCGGATCGACGGACTGCTTGCCACCGGCCGCGCCGGCCTGCTTGGTCGCCCGGTTGAACAGGTCGTGGAGCTCGGGGTACTTCTCGAAGTGCGGAGGCTTGAAGTAGTCGGTCCAGAGGACCCAGAGGTGGTGCTTGACCAGCTCGGAGCGCTGTTCCTTGATGATCAACGCGCGCGTGCGGAACACCGGGTCGTCGTTGGACTGGTACTTCTCCTGGATCGCCTTGACCGATTCGGCCTCGATACGGGCCTGAGCCGGGTCGTACACGCCACAGGGCAGATCGCAGTGGGCGTGAGCGGTGATGGTGCGAGCGAACATGCGCATCGACAGTGCCTCCTAGAGCCAACTTGATCAATTAACTTCGCCGGACGGATCGTCGTCTCTTCGACCCTACTACCCACTCTCGGTCGCCTTGCTCGCACGGCATTGGCAGTATCTAGCGCTGTGGAGCGGACGTTGTTTGCCTGGCAACTGGTCCGGGTCTCCGGGCCCTCGATGGTGCCGACGCTGCACCATGGCGATCTCGTCCTCGTCCGTCTCACCGGCGACGCTCGAGCGGGTGACGTCGTCCTCGCGCGGTTCCACTCGATGCCCGGGCGCCTGGTCCTCAAGCGCGTCGCGGCCGTAGAGGCGGGCGGTGCGTGGCTCGCGAGCGACAATTCGTTCGCCGGCGGCGACAGTGCCACTCACGGCCTCGGTCGAGATCCTGGGCCGCGCCGTCCTGCGGCGCCGCGGCCTGCGGGCCCAGCGCGTGCGGCGTCAGCGCCCCAACGAGCGGTAGTACTCCTGGCATTCGTCCCACGTCGGCAGCAGGCCCTGCTCGCGTGCCTCGGCCAGGGTGGGCGCGAGCGCGTCCTTCTCCGAGAGCACCGCCTCGATGTCGGCCGGCCAGGGCAGTTCGAGCGCGGCGTCGAGAGGATGGATACCGTGCTCGCGGCCCGGGTTGTAACCGGTCGAGCAGAGGTAGGTCACCAGGCTGTCGTCCTCGAGCGCCATGAACGCATGACCGAGTCCCTCGCTGAGGTAGACCGCCCGCCGATCGACATCGTCGAGGCGCACCGAATCCACCGCACCGTAGGTCGGTGAGCCCACCCGGATGTCGATGATCACGTCGAGGACCGCGCCCTGGGGGCAGTAGACGTACTTCGCCTGGCTCGGCGGCACGGAGGCGAAGTGGATTCCTCGGAGGACGCCCCGGCGCGAGATCGAATGATTGGCCTGAGCCAGGACGAGGGGGTGACCCACCGCCTGCTCGAACTCGGCCGACTTGAACCACTCGAGGAACGCGCCCCGGTCGTCGCCGAACACCCGGGGCGTGAACTCCCAGGCGCCACTGATCGCGAGCTCTCTCACCTGCATGGGCCAGAACGCTATCAACGATGCGGACGGCCGGGTGACGATCAGCCGCTGCCGGGGCCGCATGCGAGACTCGCACCGCATATCACCGTCGATTGCGGGGCAACGCAGTGCCATTCGATCCGTCGAGCCAGGTCTTTCGCGTGCACGAGGGCGGCAAACTCGACGTCCGCAGCACCCTGCCGCTTGCCGACCGCGAGTCGCTCTCGCTGGCCTACACGCCGGGAGTCGCCGAGGTGAGCCTGGCCATCGCCGAGGACATCACCCTCGCCCGCCGCTACACCTGGCGCGCGCGACTGGTCGCCGTGATCAGCGACGGCACCGCCGTCCTCGGCCTGGGCAACATCGGTCCGGCGGCGTCATTGCCGGTGATGGAGGGCAAGTGCGCGCTGCTGCGTGAGTTCGGCGGCGTGAACTCGATCCCGATCGTGCTCGACACCACCGACCCCGACGAGATCGTCGAGACGATCGTGCGGATCGCGCCGTCGTTCGGCGCGATCAACCTCGAGGACATCTCGGCCCCGCGCTGCTTCGGCATCGAGCAGCGACTGCGCGACCGGCTCGACATCCCGGTGTTCCACGATGATCAACATGGCACTGCGATCGTCGTGCTGGCGGCGCTGCGCAACGCGGCCAAGGTCACCGGGCGCGGACTCGGCGACCTGCGGGTCGTCGTCTCGGGAGCCGGTGCGGCCGGGGTGGCCTGCACCAAGATCCTGCTCGCGGCCGGCATCGGCGACATCGCCGTCGCGGATTCCCGCGGGCATCGTCGAGGCCGGCCGCGGCGACCTCGGGCCGGTGAAGAACGAGCTGGCGGCGATCACGAACCGGGCCGCGCTGAGCGGTTCGCTCGAGAACGCCCTGGACGGCGCCGACGTGTTCCTCGGAGTCAGCGCGGGCGCCGTCTCGGAGGACGCGGTGGCGGGGATGGCCGACGAGGCGATCATCTTCGCGCTCGCCAACCCGAATCCCGAGGTGCCGATGGACGTCGCCCGCCGGCACGCCGTGGTCGTCGCGAGCGGACGCAGCGACTACCCGAATCAGATCAACAACGTGCTGGCCTTTCCTGGCGTCTTTGCCGGTGCGTTCGACGCCGGGCGCGACCAAGATCACCGAGAACATGAAGCTGGCCGCCGCGCAGGCGCTGGGCGATGTGGTCGGCAAGGAACTGGCGCCCGACCGCATCGTCCCGACGCCGTTCGACGCCCGGGTCACGCCGGCGGTCGCCGGGCGCGGTGGCCGAGCAGGCGCGGATCGACGGCGTCGTCGTCTGAGTCCGCCGGCTGAGTGCGTCAGGCGACGACGAGTGGCCGCTCGGCCGGCCGCGATCGGTCGAGCTGCCGACCAGACGCGCCAGCCGGCCGACGGCTTCTTCGAGGCGTCGACGGGCAGCGCGAACGGCAACCGGATGAAGCGCTCCATCGTGCCGTCGACCCCGAAGCGCGAACCCGGGACGATGTGCACTCCGGCCTGAGCGGCGAGCAGGGTCAGGGGAGTCGCCAGGGGCGCGTCCAGCTCGACCCAGACCGACAGGCCGCCCGCCGGCGCGGTCGTCGCGCCAGCCCGGCAGCTCGCGCGCCGAGGGCGGCGAGCAGCGCGTCGCGACGGGGGAGCAGCTGCCGCCGGCGACGCTCGGCGATCTCGTCCATCTGCGGGAACAGCGCGGTGGCGACGAGTTGGTCGAGCGCCGAACCGGCCAGATCGGTCGTCGCCCGCAGGATCGCCAGTCGCCGCACGAGATCGGCCGACGCGCGGATCCAGCCGACCCGCAGACCGCCCCAGACCGGTTTGGACAGCGAGCCGATCGTGATCACCGACGAATCGATCGCGGCGCTGGCCCGCTCCGGCGCGGTGAAGCCGACCTCGACGAAGGACTCGTCGACGATCACCGTCGTCCCGGTCTGGCGGGCGGCGCGGAACACCTCGCGCCGCGCGGCCTCGTCGACCAGGAAGCCGGTCGGGTTGTGGAAGTCGGGGATCAGGTAGGCCAGCCGGGCCGAGCTCTGGCGCAGGGCGGCGCCGAGCTGGCGCGACGTCCCACCCGCCGTCGCCGGCCATCGGCACCGGCACCACGCGAGCCGAGTTGGCCCGGATGGCGTCGAACGCGCCGGGGTAGCTCGGCAGCTCGGTGATGACCCGATCGCCGGGCCCGGTGAGCAGCCGCAGCAGCAGGTCGAAGGCGTGCAGCGCCCCGTTGGTGATCATGATCTGCTCCGGCGCGGTGGGCGACGCCGCGGGCGGTGAAGCGGTCGGCGACGGCCTGGCGCAGACTCGGGCAGACCGGTCGGGTCGTATCCGTCGCCGGCTGCGAGCGCAGCGAGTTGTGGCGCGACCTGCTGCAAGCGCCTGGGGCAGGACGTCGTCCGGCGCGGCGAGGGCGGCGCACGACAGGTCGATCACGGTGGCCGGATCGCTCACCGACCACCGGGCGAAGTCGCTGCGTCGGCCCGGGGTTGGCCGGCAGGGTCACGAAGCTTCCGGCCCCGGTCCGGCTGGCCAGCAGGCCGCGCTCGCGCAGCTGGTCGTAGGCCGCCGTGACGGTCGCCCGGCTCAGCACGCAGGGCCTCGGCCAAGCGTGCGCTCGGACGGCAGCCGGGTGTCGGGCGCGACCCGGCCGTCGCGGACGAGGGTGGTGACGCCGTCGGCCAGGGCGAGGTAGTACGGGCCCGGGAAGCTCGGCCAGATCGGGCAGCAGGCCGGCCAGGGCCGCGGGCGCTGAGCGAGACAAGTGGACCGGTCATGGCGCCATTCTGGCATGGAATCGCGGCACAGGGCAGGCCATTCAGCGGGCCGTTGTCGTTCGATTGGCCCTGTTGCTGCGTTCATTGGCCTGACAATGTGGGAGATGTGAATCGCAATGGCCTGCCGGTCCGGCTCGTCCAGCTCTACGTCGGGCTTGCTGCTGTACGGCACGTCGTCGGCCCTGCAGGTGCGAGCGGGGCTGGGGCTCGATCCGTGGGACGTGTTCCACCAGGGCCTGGCCCGCCACCTGCATCTTTCGATCGGCGTGGTCTCGATCATCGTCGGCGCGGTCGTGCTGCTCGGCTGGATTCCGCTGCGGCAACGCCCGGGGCTGGGCACGCTGAGCAACGTCGTACTCGTCGGCGCGTCCCTCGACTGGGCGCTCGACGCTGCTGCCCACTCCGCAGCCGATGGCTGCTGCGGGTCGGCTACCTGGCGCGGCGGCATCGTGCTGTGCGCGTTCGCCACCGGCCTCTACATCACCGCGCGCTTCGGCCCGGGACCGCGTGACGGCCTGATGACCGGCATCCCGCGTCGCACCCGATTGTCGGTCCGCGTGGCTCGCACGATCATCGAGGTGACGCGTGCTCATCATCGGCTGGCTGCTGGGCGGGACGGTGGGCATCGGCACGCTCGCGTTCGCGCTGCTGATCGGCCCGCTGGCGCAGCTGTTCCTACGCCTGTTCGGCGCTGGGCGTCGCCCGACGAAGGTGGTGCGGCCGGCCGATCGTCGGCGATTCAGCTGGCCCAGGCTCCTGCGTCCGGCTAAGCGGTGCTGCGCTAGTCGTCGTCCTCGTCGTCGGCGCGGGCCAGCCAGGTGGCGAAGCGCTCGATCGGAATCTCGAACTCGGGGTTGGCGTCGACGAAGGTCTGCAACCGGTCGGCCAGCCAGGCGAGGCTGACCTGCTCCTCGCCCCGGCGCTCGGTCAGCTCCTCCAGGCCACGATCGGTGAAGTACATCGCTCAGCCTCCTGTGCGATCGTCGGCGGCGTACCGGACGCCGATCTGAGCCCGGGCGTCGTCGAGCAGCTCCATGATCGCGATCGTGTCGTCCAGCGGGATCGCCGGGCTCTCGGTCAGACCGGCCCGCAGGCAGCGCTCGACCTCGCGCGACCTCGGGGCCGTAGCCGTCGTCGGCCGGGTCGATGTCGATCACCTCGGTCTGGCCGTCGTCGGTCCAGATCGTGATCGCGCTCGGGTGGTGCAGGCGCGTCTCCAGCCGGATCCAACCCCGGGTGCCGGTGATCAGGCCGGTGTACGGGCTCTCGGCGTGCGCGTCGCAGTAGACCTGGGCGACGCGGTCGTTGTCGTAGCGTCCACTGCATCGCCGTGATCAGGTCGGACCCGGTCGGCGCGAGCGTCCCGACGGCCTGCACCTGGCGCGGGCGGCCGAAGATCATCCAGGCGAAGTTGACCGGGTAGACGCCGAGGTCGAGCAGGGCACCTCCGCCGGCGGCGAGGTCGAACAGCCGGTGCTTCGGGTCGTAGGGGAACACCTTCGACAGGTCGGCCCGCACGCCCGGCCAGTTCGCCGATGCGTCCGCTGTGCGCGATGTCGCGAGCCTGGATCACCAGCGGGTTGAGCCGCATCCACATGGCTTCCATGCAGAACAGGTCGCGACGGCGGGCCTCGGCGACGACCTCGCGCGCCTGCCACGCCGGTGAGCGTGAACGCCTTCTCGATCAGCGCCGGCTTGCCGGCCCGCAACGTCTGCAGGCGCGACCTCGTGGTGCTGGGCGTGCGTGTTGGCGATGTAGACGACGTCGACGTCCGGGTCGGCCAGCAACTCGGCGTACGAGCCGTACGAACGAGGGATGCCGCGCGCCTGGGCGAACGCCGCCGCCCGGCCGGCGTCGCGAGCGGCGACGGCAACGATCTCGCTGTCGGGCGAAGCCAGTGATCGCGGCGCCGACCGTGGCCGCGATGCCGCCCGCGCCGAGGATTCCCCACCGGACCGGACGGGTCGGATCGAGCGGCGCGGCCATGCCGCCAACCTATCGCCTCGCCAATTCCGTCGAGTGGCCGATCCGGGGCCCGAGTGGCCACCAAATCGCGGCCACTCGGCGGAGATTCGGCCACTCGGCGGTGGACGGGGCGAGCGGGGTAGGCCTAGCCGGGATCAGCCGAAGGCGGTGGCGACGAGCTCGCGCTGCTGGGCCTCGTGGACGGCCGACGAGCCGACGGCCGGTGAGGCCGCGGCGCGACGGGACACGCGCCGCAGCGGGCGTCCGCCGAGATGCTCGGGCAGGTTCAGGCCCATGAACGGCCAGGCACCCTGGTTGGCCGGCTCCTCCTGGACCCACACCACCTCGGCGTCGGGGTAGCGGTCGAGCTGGGCCTTGATCTCGTCGGCCGGCAGCGGATAGAGCTGCTCGACCCGAACCAGGGCGACGTCTGCGACGCTCGTTGGCTTCGCGGTAGGCCGCCAGGTCGTAGTAGACCTTGCCGGTCGACAGCAGCACGCGGCGCACATCCGGCCCGGCGCCGGAGTCGGCGATGACCGGCTGGAAGCTCGCGTCGGTGAACTCGTCGAGCTGGCTGACCGCCGCCTTGAGCCGCAGCAGCGACTTCGGCGTGAACGCGATCAGCGGGCGCCGCACCGGCGACAGGCCCTGACGGCGCAGCAGGTGGAAGTAGTTCGCCGGCGTCGAGCACATCGCGACCGTCATGTTGTTCTCGGCGGCCAGCTGCAGGAACCGCTCCGGACGGCCCGAGGAGTGGTCAGGACCCTGGCCTTCGTAGCCGTGGGGGAGCAGCAGGGTGACGGCCGAGCGCTGTCCCCACTTGGCCTCGCCGGAGGCGATGAACTCGTCGATGATCGTCTGGGCGCCGTCGGCGAAGTCGCCGAACTGGGCCTCCCAGCACACCAGCGCGTCGTCGCGGATGACCGAGTAGCCGTATTCGAAACCCATCGCCGCGAACTCGCTGAGCAGCGAGTCGTAGATCCAGAACGGGCCCTGGTCGTCGGTGAGCTCGCGCAGCGGGGTGTACTCGTCGCCGTTCATCCGGTCGATGAGCACGGCGTGCCGCTGGGTGAACGTGCCGCGCCGGGTGTCCTGACCCGTCACGCGGACGGCCCGTCCGTCCAGCACGAGAGAGCCGAACGCGAAGAGCTCGGCGGTGGCCCAGTCGACGTTGCCGCCACTGGCCATCGCCACCCGACGATCGATCTGCGGCTTGAGCCGCGGGTGGACGGTGAAGCCCTCCGGCGGGTTGGCGTAGGCGTCGGCGATGCGCTTGATCACCTCGGCGCTGGTCGCCGTCGTGACGTGCTGCGTCGGGTTGAGGCTCTCGATCTCGGGCTCGGCCTGGGCCTTGCCGGTTGCGTCCGCGCGTCTCGACGAAGACCTTCTCCAGCTGCTGCTGGAAGTCGCGCAGCGCGTGCTCGGCGTCTTCGAGGGTGATGTCGCCCCGGCCGACCAGCGCCTCGGTGTAGAGCTTCCGGACGCTGCGCTTGGCGTCGATGATGTCGTACATCAGCGGCTGGGTGAACGACGGGTTGTCGGCCTCGTTGTGCCCGCGACGCCGGTAGCAGATCATGTCGATCACGACGTCCTTGTTGAACTCGCGGCGGTACTCGACGGCGAGCTTGGCCACCCGCACGCACGCTTCGGGATCGTCGCCGTTCACGTGGAAGATCGGCGCGGCGATCATGCGGGCGATGTCGGTGGCGTAGAGCGACGAGCGTGACGAGGACGGCGACGTCGTGAAGCCGACCTGGTTGTTGACGACGACGTGGACGGTGCCGCCGTTGCGGTAGCCCCGCAGCTGCGACAGGTTCAGCGTCTCGGCGACGACGCCCTGACCCGGCGAACGCCGCGTCGCCGTGCATCATCAGCGGCAGCACGGTGAAACCGGCTTCGCCCTTGTTGAGACGGTCCTGCTTGGCGCGGACGATGCCTTCGAGCACGGGATCGACCGCTTCGAGGTGGGACGGGTTGGCCGTCAGCGACACGGCGATCTCTTTGCCGCTCGGCGCGACGAACGTGCCGTCGGCACCGAGGTGGTACTTCACGTCACCCGAACCCTGGGCGGTGCCCGGGTCGATGTTGCCCTCGAACTCGTTGAAGATCTTCGCGTACGGCTTGCCGACGATGTTGGCCAGGACGTTGAGGCGGCCGCGGTGGGGCATGCCGATCACGACCTCGTCCAGGTCGTCGTCGGCGGCCTGGGCCAGGATCGCGTCGCACAGGGCGATGACCGTCTCGGCGCCTTCGAGGCTGAAGCGCTTCTGACCGACGTACTTGGTCTGCAGGAACGTCTCGAACGCCTCGGCGACGTTGAGCCGGCCGAGGATGTGCAGCTGCTCCTCGCGCGAGATCGCCTCGCCCTTGACCTCGATGCGCGCCTGCAGCCAGCGGCGCTGCTCGGGGTCGGTGATGTGCATGTACTCGATGCCGACCCGGCGGCAGTAGGCGTCGCGCAGCACGCCGAGGATGTCGCGCAGCTTCATGACCTTCTCGCCGGCGAACCCGTCGACCGGGAACGTCCGGTCGAGGTCCCACAGCGTCAGGCCGTGGCGGGTGATGTCGAGGTCGGGGTGGGTGCGCACGGTGAACTCGAGCGGGTCGGTGTCGGCCATCAGGTGACCGTTGCGACCGGTACGCGTTGATCAACTCGATGACGCGGGCGCTCTTGTCGATCTGGCCCTCGTGGGTGAACTCGCGGTCGACGAGCCACCGCACCGGCTCGTACGGGATACGCAGCGAGGCGAAGATCTCGTCGTAGAAGTCGTCGGCCAGCAGCAGCTGGTGGATCGTCCGCAGGAACTCGCCGGACTGGGCGCCCTGGATGATCCGGTGGTCGTAGGTCGAGGTCAGCGTCATGATCCGGCTGATCGCCGAGCCGACGAGCTGCTCCTCGCTCATGCCGCTGAACTCGGCCGGGTACTCCATCGCGCCGACGCCGACGATCGTGCCCTGGCCGGCCATCAGCCGCGGCACGGAGTGGTTGGTGCCGATACCACCGGGGTTGGTCAGGCTGATGGTCGTGCCGGCGAAGTCCTCGGTGGTGAGCTTGCCCGAGCGCGCGCGGCGCACGATGTCCTCGTAGGCGTTCCAGAACTGGGCGAAGTTCATCGTCTCGGCCGCCTTGATGCTGGCCACGACGAGCTGACGCGCGCCTTCCTTGCCGACGAGGTCGATGGCCAGCCCGAAGTTGACGTGCTCGGGCGTGACGATCGAGGGCTTGCCTTCGACCTCGGCGAAGTGGTTGTTCATGATCGGGTGCGCGACGGTCGCCTTGACCATCGCGTAGCCGATGACGTGCGTGAAGCTGATCTTGCCGCCCCGCGCGCGGCGCAGATGGTTGTTGATCACGATGCGGTTGTCGGCGATCAGCTTGGCCGGCACGGCGCGCACGCTGGTCGCGGTCGGGACGGTGAGCGAGGCCTCCATGTTGGTGACGACGCGGGCGGCCGCGCCGCGGATCTTGGTGACCTCTTCGCCGCCGATGTCGTTCGACGCTGCTGGAACAGCGGCCGACGGCGGGGCAGGCTTGACGGCGGCGGGCGCGGGAGCAGGCTCAGCGGCGGGCGCGGTCGTAGGCGCGGTGGCGACTACCGGCTGGACCGGGCGGCTCGCGGCCGGATCGGGCGTCGCGGCGACCGGGGCCGGCTCGTCGGCGATGACGGGCTCGTCGTCCGGGTGCGAGGGCAGGTCGCTCGTCTTGGGCGTGCCGTCCGCGCGGTAGTCGGCGAAGAAGTCGTGCCAGGCCTCGTCCACGCTGCCGGGATCGGTCAGGTAGCGCTCGTACATCTCTTCGACCAGCCACTCGTTGGCGCCGAAATCGCCGCTGTGGGAGTTGGGTCCGGTGTCGGTCGCGCTCGACTGATGCGTCGCCACTATCTTCGATTCCGCCTTGAGTTGTTATCTCGACGTCGAGATATCTGTCGGTTATCGAGTCCCAAGATTACGCCGAACCGACGCCGGACGCCGTTATTTCGATGGTGGATGTGACCGACAAGTCGCCCCGGATCAGGGTGATTCGTCCGGGGTGAAGAGGACCGCGCAACGATCGAGTCCCCGGGCTCGGAGCAGATCGGTGTCGACGCCGGCCGTACCCACCGATCTCGTGGCGGCGAAGGCCGGGCCGGTCGCGGCGGTGTCGCCGGAGTGGACCGCGTCGCGCAACGTCGTCATGGTCGGCCCGGCCGGCGTCGAGCGACGCGCGCGCCGGACGCAGCCAGTGGTCGCGAAGCGCGGCCCCGTTCGCCCCGCTCGGCAGGCTCGAGTCGGTCAGTTCGCTGACCGCCTTCTCGACGATCGTGTACCGGTCGGTGGCGTACTGCATCTTCTGCAGCGGCGAGGTCGGTGTGGGCAGTTTGGCGATGGCCGTGAGCGCGTCCGAGCAGAACGAGTTGCTGCGGGCGGTGAACGCCATGGGCCGGCCGACGGCGCAGCCGGCGAGCAACGCGACGGGCAGACAGATCGCCGCCAGCCGCCTAGGTGATGTCACGGTTCATTGTGATGCCGGCGCCCAGCACGGCCATGCCGACGCCCCAGATCAGGAAGCCGACGACGCCACCCCACACCGGCAACAGGTGGACGTCGTTCACCGTGCGGTCGGCGTGGGCGCCCAGCACGATCGAGTTCTCGAGGCCGGCCGGAAGGTAGGGATAGGCGTGCTTCACACCGGGGATGGCCACGACGATGTTCTGGATCACGACCAGGAAGATCAGCCCGACGACGACCGCCACGATCTGGTTCTTGAGCAGCGCGCCAGCACCGAGACCGAGCAGCGCGTAGAGCGCGACGACGACGAACGCCTCGATCACCGCGCTCCAGTTGCCGCTGAGCGGCGAGCTGATGCCGTCCGACGACAGCCACGGCAGCGCCATCGCCAGGCAGATCACCGAGCAGGCGAACGCGTAGATGATTCCCATGATCACCGACGAAGTGATCTTCGCCGTGATCAACGTCCACCGCGATGGTGTAGCCAGGACGGTCGGGGTGATCGTCTGGTAGCGGAACTCGGTCGTCACCGACAGGGCGCCGAGGACGAACGCGGCCACGCCGGCCGAGCGGGCGCTGGCCAGGATCTCGTGGACGTTGTTGATCTCGTCCTGGAAGTTGTTCGACCCCAGGATGCTGCCGAGCACGTTGAGCGCGGTCAGGCCGAGTGAGACGAGCAGCAGCCAGAACCAGACCTGCGTCGTGAACAGCTTGCGGAACTCGGCCCGCACGAGGCCCGTCATCGCTGCCCTCCGAAGTCGGTTCCGGCGTGCTCGCCGCTGGTGAGGGAGAAGAACAACTGCTCGAGGTCGAGGCGGTCCTCGCGCAACTCGTGCAGCTCGATGCCGGCCGCGAATGCGATCGCCCCCACCTGGGGCGCCTGGGCTTGCGGGACGCGCATGCCCGGCGTCTGTCCGGCAACGGTGTCGACCGCCTCAGCCCGCAGGCCCGCGCGGGTCAGCGCCTGGAAGAGCCCGTCGGGGTTGGGCGTGCGGACCACCACCGAGTCGCTGCCGGCCGTCAGCTCCTCGATCGAACCGGAGCGGATCAGCTTTCCGCGATCGAGGATCACGACGCGGTCGGCGACCTCTTGCACCTCGTTGAGCTGGTGGCTCGAGACCAGGACGGTGCGTCCCTGGCTGGCGAGGTGCCGGAAGAATCCGCGCAACCAGCGGATGCCCTCAGGGTCCAGGCCGTTGGCCGGCTCGTCGAGGATGAGCACGTGCGGGTCGCCGAGCAGGGTGGCCGCGAGTCCGAGGCGCTGCCGCATGCCCAGCGAGTACTGGCGCACCTTCCGCTTGCCGTCGGCGCCGAGCCCGACCATCTCGAGCACCTCGTCGGCGCGCGAGTCGGGCAGCCCGGCGGACGCGGTCATCACCCGCAGGTGATTGCGGGCCGTCCGGGCCGGGTGGAAGCTGGACGCCTCGAGCGCGGCGCCGACCGTCTGCAGCGGATGCGGGATGTCGTGGTAGGGCACCCCGGAGATCGTCGCGGTGCCCGCGGTCGGTCGGACCAGGCCGAGGATCATCCGCAGGGTGGTGGTCTTGCCGGCGCCGTTCGGTCCGAGAAAGCCGGTGACCGACCCGGGCTCGACGGTGAAGCTCAGCTGGTCGACGGCCCGTGTCTGGCCGAACACTTTGGTCAGATCGTGGACCTCGATGCGCCCATCGACGGGCGGTCCCGACGTCGGTGGCAGGCCGGTCGAAGTAGTCACAAGATCCATCAAAGCATGTCGCGTGCAGCGATTCGGTGCCATCCGCGCGCGCCGTCGCGCTGGGGCGAGATCGTCGAGCGGCGAGCGGGATGCCACACCCGCGCGACACGCGGTGCGGCATCACGCGATTGCTTGTTAAGGCGAGCGGACGGCTGCCATGATCTGCGAGGAGGCGTGGCGGGGGCTCGCTTTCACCCCCGTCCCCCGGAGGAAGGAGCTGAACCCGCCACGTCCTTCGTCCTACTCCGGACGAGGTCCGTCCTCGATCGTACGTCGAAATCGATGGATGGCCACCACGTGCATGATCTCGACTGCTTCGGAGGCCGACCGTCGAATCCGCCTTCTCGATCGCGTCCGCACTCGCTGCGCGCTATGCCGACGCGGTTACCCACCGAGATGCCGCCCGCCTTCGTGAGTGCTGGTCACTCGAGGGTGAGTGGACGTCCGGCGCACCATTGGACATCGACGTCTCGCGCGGTGACGAGATCGCGCGGGTCTGGCGCCACCGCATGGCCCGGATGGAATTCCTGGTGATGACGGTGCGATCGACCGTCGTGACCGCGACCGGCGACGATCGAATCGAATCTCGAACAGTGCTGTCGGAGTTCGGCCGCACGACGGACGGCAACGGCGTCGACATGTACGGCTCGTACTCCGACGTGATCGTGACCGAGGACGGCCGCTGGGTCTACCGCCGCCGCAGCCTCGACGTGATCTACCGCGGCACGCCGACGGTGCCCGGCGTCGTCTATGCCGAGTGGCCGGGCTGACCGTCGGCGAGTTCGGCCAGCAACATCTCGCGCAGCTTGCCGCGCTGGATCTTGGTCACCGACATCGGCCACTCCGTGACGAAGCGGATCATCCTGGGCACCTTGTACTTGGCCATCCGCTCGCGGCAGAAGTCGATCAACTCGTCCTCGGATGCTTCGGCGCCGGAAACGAGTTCGACGAACGCCGCCACGACCTCGACCAGCCGCACGTCGGGAATGCCGACGACCTGGGTCAACTTCACCGCCGGATGGGTGGCGAGCACCTCCTCGACCTCGGCGGGTGACACGTTCTCGCCGCCGACCTTGAGCATCTCCTTCAGTCGCCCGAGGTAGTGCAGCGTCCCATCGGCGTCGACCGAGCCGCGGTCGCCGGTGTGGACCCAGCCCTCGCTGTCGATCGTCTGGGCGGTCTTGACCGGATCGCGCCAGTAGCCGTCCAGCGAGTTGGAGCCGCGGTACTGGATCTCGCCGGATTCACCGGTACCGAGCACCTGGCCGCTCTCGCCGTCGACGATGCGCAGGACCACGTCGCCGACCGGCTTGCCGTTCGTCGTCAGCCGCGTCTCGAGATCGTCCGAGACGTGTTGCATGGTGACGCAACCGCCCTCGGTGCCGCCGTAGAGCGTGAGTTGGACCGCGTGCGGGATCGCCGCCTGCATCGCGCGCAGGTCCTCGGGTGGCGCGACGTTGAGGTAGGCGCGAACAGCGGACAGGTCGGTCGCGGCCAACGCGGGGGAGTTCATCAGGTCGCGCATGATCGGCGGATAGGTGGGATAGAGGACGGTCGCCCGCTCGGCGGCGATCTGGGCGAGCGCGCGGTCGGCCCGGAAGTGCGTGTCGGCGACGAAAGTCGCCCCGTGCGCGACGCACCACATGAGCGGGCCGATTCCGGCGATGTGGAAGATCGGACACGGGTTCCAGAAACGGTCCTCGCTGGTCAACTCCCACCGGCAGCCCGAGAGCGCCCAGTGTCCGACCAGGGCGTGGTGGCTGATGATCGCGCCGCGCGGGCTGGACGTCGTTCCCGACGTGTAGACGATGGCCGCGGTGTCGTCCAGCGCGAGCTCGATCTGGGGCAGGTCGCCGTCGACGAGGTCGCCCTCGGCCGGCTCGAACCCGTCGCCCAGATTGATCACCGCCTTCAGCAGCGGATGATCGGGCAGGGCCAACTGCTCGGGGTCGGCCGCTCCGCCCAGGCCGGGCAGCGCGTCGCGCAGAAGCGCTCCCAGGTCTCGATAGTCACGAGTCTCGTCGCTGGTCAGGATGACGGACGGCTCGCAGTCGCCCAGGACGAACGCCAGCTCGTCAGCCAGGTAGCGGACGTTGAGCTGCACCGGGACAGCGCCGATCCGGCTGATCGCGAAGAGCGTCGTCACCGACTCGATGCTGTTGGGCACGAGCACACAGACCCGGTCGCCCGGCTCGACCCCCGCGTCGAGCAAGCGGCGCGCCAGCTGCCGCGATCGTTCGTCCAGCCGCGCGTAGGTGATCCGCCGCCCGGCGATCACGGCCGCCTCGTGCTCGGGCCAGTTCGCCACGGCGCGCTCGAGGAGCGCGGGCATCGTGAAGGGGGAAAAGTCCGTGCATCCGCCGAGCGATGAGTCCTGCATCCCGTTCCCCGTCCGTTGTGCGCGCTGGCGCATTCTAACGATCGTTTGCTTGCTGTCAGGACGTTGCTTCCCGGCGCTTGACGTCCGGAAGCGGTGCCGGAGAATCCAGCGGGATCGTCCCGCGCGCCGCTGCACCGAGGAGGACTGCCAGTGTTCGAAGTGCCGGAGTCGACTCGGCAGGCCGCCCGCGAGCGACTGGGCCCGGGCGACGCGGACGCCTTCCTGGCCCGGCTGGAAAAGCTGAAGTTCGACATCGTCGAGCCGCTCGGCGAGGTGTACGGACAGGTGATCGACATCGATGCCTTCGTCGCCGACCTCGTCGACGATGCACTGGACGCGCTGGCCCGGCGCTCGATCGATCTGCGAATGCTCGATCGGCGGCGCGAGATCGACTCGGCCTGGTTCCAGCGTTCGCGGATGATCGGCTACGTCTGCTACGCCGACCGCTTTGCCGGCAACCTCGCCGGCGTCCGCGAGCACCTGGACTATCTGGACGACCTCGGTGTCACGTACCTGCACTTGATGCCGCTGTTGCAACCGCGCGAGGGCGACAACGACGGGGGTTACGCGGTCGTCGACTACGACGCGGTCGACCCCCGCGTGGGCACCATGGACGATCTCGAGGGGCTGGCCACCGACTTGCGCCGTCGAGGGATCGCGTTGTGCATCGACCTCGTGCTCAATCACACGGCGAGCGAGCACGAGTGGGCGCTGCGGGCCCGGGCCGGTGACCCCGGCTTCCGCGAGCGGTACATCGTCTTCCCTGACCGTACGGAGCCCGATGCGTACGAGCGGACGTTGCCCGACGTCTTTCCCGACACCGCTCCGGGCAGCTTCACCGAGGTTCCCGGACTCGGCTGGGTCTGGACGAGCTTCTACGAGTTCCAGTGGGACCTGAACTACGCCAACCCCGACGTCTTCCGGGCGATGCTGGGCACGATGTTCGCCCTGGCCAACCGGGGCATCGACGTGCTGCGGCTGGACGCGACCCCGTTCCTGTGGAAGCGGCTGGGTACCGACTGCCAGAACCAGCCCGAGGCGCACCTGATCGTCCAGGCCTTCCGCGCGTTGACCCGACTGGCCATGCCGGGTCTGTTGCTCAAGGCCGAGGCGATCGTCAGTCCGGACATGCTCGTTCAGTACCTCGGCGGCCATGATCGTTACCGGCCGGAGTGCGACCTCGCCTACGACAACCAGCTGATGGTCATGCTCTGGTCGACCTTGGCGTCCCGCGACACCCGGCTGGCCGAACAGGCGCTCGCCCGCCGGCGGCCAGAACCACCGACGACCGCGTGGATCTCCTACGTTCGCTGCCACGACGACATCGGTTGGGCCGTCTCGGACGAGGACGCCGCCGCGGTGGGCCTGGGCGGGTACGAGCACCGGCGGTTCCTGAACGACTTCTTCAGCGGACGGTTCCCGGGGTCGTACGCACGCGGCGCGCTGTTCCAGGAGAACCCGGCCACCGGCGACGCGCGGATCAGCGGGGCGGCGGCCTCGCTGTGCGGCATCGAGTCGGCGCTGCTCGCGGGCGACGAGGGCGAGCTGACGCTGGCGATCCGTCGGCTGGAGGCGATGTACGCGATTGCTTTCTCCTACGGGGGAGTGCCGCTCATCTACATGGGCGACGAGCTCGCGCTACGCAATGATCCGCACTGGGCCGACGACCCCGGGCACAGCGCCGACAACCGCTGGATGCACCGTCCGCCGATGGACTGGACCGTCGCCGCTCGCCGCGCCGACCCGGCGACGCTCGAGGGGCGGGTGTTCGAGGCGATTCGCGGGCTCGCCCTCGCCCGTCGGTCGCTGCTGGCCCTGCGGTCGGGCGGCGAGACGTCGATCGTCGAGACCGATCCCCGCAGCGTGCTCGCCTACCGGCGCATCCATCCGCGCAGCTCGGCCTTCCTGTCGCTCACCAACTTCGGTGACGAGCGCCAGTGGATCGATCGAGAGGTCGTCGCGCGCGCCGGCCTGCGGAGCGTCCACGTCGTGCACGGCAGCGGCGTACCCGAGGTGGGCGACGAGGCGATCGCACTCGCACCCTGGAGCTTCGTGTGGCTGGCCGAACTCTGAGGTCAGGCCGGCAGCGCGGTGTTCTGCAGCCAGGCTTGCGCCTGATCCCTCGCGGCGGTGGGCACCTTCCCTGTGGAGTTCGTGATCAACGCGGTGAGCAGCCAGACGCCCCGTTGCTGACTGAGCAGCACCCGCCGCGAGTTCGACGAATGGATCGTGCTGATCGCCGAGTTGGGTTGCGCGGCCATCCGTTGCACCGTCAGCACGATCGACGAGACGCCCTTCTCGGTCAGGCTGAGTTGGGCGACGTTCATCAGGGGCAGATGGGCGTCGAACGAACTGGCCGAGCTCGCGATGGTCGCGGCGGGAAAGGCCGCACGGGCCGACGCCGCGAGCGTGTCGGGCGCACCGGCAGTGGTGAGGCAACTCGTCGCCGCCGAGCACGTCTCGAGCACCGGCGGCGCCAGGGACGAGATCGCGTCCGGCGCTGCGGGCGAGGCGGGAGCGCGGTTGGAGGCGATGTCGATGATCACCGCGACCACGACGACGACGGCGATCAGCGTCGGGACCGCGAACCGCGCCCGTCGGCTGTGACGCAGGCTCCGCAGCCGGCCGCCGGGACCGGACGAACCCAGACGGTCGGCGATCCGGTGCAGAAACCCCAACCGCGCGGGGTCGATCAAGCGACGAGGTTCGGCCAGCTGGTCGTCCTCATCGTCGATGAACATGCTGCCAGTGTGGCGCTAGTCGGCGGGCAGTGCGTTGGCCTTGATCACGTCGCCGTACCAGTGGCCCGAGTCCTTGATCGTGCGCACCTGGCTGTCGTAGTCGACGTAGACGATGCCGAAGCGCTGCGAGTAGCCGTAGGCCCATTCGAAGTTGTCCATGAGCGACCAGAGGTAGTAGCCGCGGATGTCGGCGCCACCCTCGATGGCATCGAGCACCGCTCCGAGGTGGCCGCGCAGGTAATCGATGCGAGCGGCGTCGTGCACCTGGCCGTCGGCGCCGGGGCCGATCGAGAACGCGGCGCCGTTCTCGGTGATCGCCAGCGGCAGGTCGGGATAGCGCTCGTGGACGTCGAGCAGCAGCTCACTGAAACTCTCGGGCTCGATGCGCCAGTGGATGTCGGTGTAGGGCCCCGGCGGTGGCAGGGCGAAGACGTGATCGGATCCCGGATAGGGCATTGGATCGTCGTCACCGAGCTCGCCCGCCGCCGAGCGGCGCTCGTACGTGGCCCGCAGCTCGTCGGTGGCCGCGCCGACCAGCGTGGGCGTGTAGTAGTTGATCCCCAACAGGTCGATCGGCTGGTTGATCGCGACGAGGTCGGCGTCGCGCACGAACGACCAGTCGGTGGTGTCGGCCGTGCGCTCGATGACGTCCTCGGGGTAGCGCCCCTCGAGCATCGGCTGCAGGAACACCCGGTTCGCCAGACCGTCGGCAAGGCGGGCGGCGTCGACGTCGGCGCTGGAGTCGGACGCCGCGCGGACGTTGGCCAGGTTCAGCGTGACGGAGATCTTCGCGTCGGACGGCACCGAGGCGCGCAAGGCGCTCACCGCGAGCCCGTGGGCGAGGTTGAGGTGGTGCACGGCCGCCAGCGCCTTGGCGTGATCCTTGATCCCCGGGGCGTGGACCCCGATCGAGTAACCGAGGTAGGCCGAGCACCACGGCTCGTTCAGCGTCGAGTACGTACTCACGCGATCACCGAGCGCCTGGCCGATCACCTCCGCGTACTCGGCGAAGCGCAGGCTCGTCTCACGTGACGTCCAGCCACCTGCGTCCTCGAGCGTCTGGGGGAGATCCCAGTGGTACAGGGTGGCGAAGGGCGCGATGCCGGCGTCGAGCAACTGGTCGACCAGGCGCGAGTAGAAGTCGAGCCCTTTCGGGTTGACCGCCCCGCGACCGGTCGGGATCACGCGCGGCCAGGCGATCGAGAAGCGGTAGGACTGCAGGCCGATCGCCTTCATGATCGCGATGTCGCCCGGCACGCGGTGGTAGTGGTCGTCGGCGACGTCGCCGGTGTCGCCACCGAGAACCTTGCCCGGCGTGTGGCTGAAGGTGTCCCAGATGGACGGCGCCCGGCCGTCCTCGTCGACGGCACCCTCGATCTGGTAGGACGCGGTGGCCGTTCCCCAGACGAAGCCGGCGGGGAACGAACGGGTGGGGGAGGTCGTCACCGGCCCAAGCTATCCCACCCACTGGGCGAAATTCGCCTCCGCGACGGCGGTTAGAATAGTGGTTGAAAGCGCAAGGGTCTCGTGCGAGCTGCGATGCGTCCCCTGCACCGCCGCCTCGAGAAATGCCGACCATCACCGACACCCGCGTTGCCGAGCCGGACTCCGGCGTCCTCGGTGACCCCTCGGTGCGCATCATCGCGGTACTCGCCCTGGCCAGCGCCATCGCGCCGTTCGCCACCGACATGTACCTCTCCGGGCTGCCGCGCATGGCGGCCGGGTTCGGCGTCTCGACCTCGACCGTCCAGCTGACGCTCACCGGCTTCCTGCTCGGCGTCGGCCTGGGTCAGCTGATCATCGGGCCGCTGTCGGACAGCATCGGGCGGCGGCGTCCGCTGCTCATCTTCAGCGCCATCTGCATCGTCGCCTCGGTCCTGTGCGCCGTCGCCCCGACGGTCGGCCTGCTGATCTTCGCCCGTTTCGTGCAGGGCTTCGCCGGTGCCGCCGGCGCGGTTCTCGGCCGGGCGGTCATCACCGACCGCACGCGCGGGGCCACGACGGCCCGTTACTTCAGCCTGCTCATGATGATCGGCGGCCTCGCGCCGATCATCGCGCCCATCGCCGGCGCCGCGCTGCTGAATCCGATCGGCTGGCGCGGCATCCTCTGGGTGGTGGCCGGGATCTCGGTCATCACGTTCTTCGGCCTGGCCACGAGCATCCCCGAGAGCCTGCCGCCCGAGCGCCGCAGTACGGCCGGCCGCGCCGGCTTCGTGACCAACGCCCGTGCCGTGCTCGGCAACCGCCGGTTCCTGCTGTACGCGGCGACCTTCGCGTTCGGCTTCATGACCATGTTCGGCTGGATCTCGGCGTCGCCGTTCGTGCTCCAGGACATGCTCGGCCTGTCGACCGGGTGGTACGCGGCGGCCTTTGCCGCCAACGCGTGCGCGCTGCTCGCCGCGAACGCCGTCAACGTCCGCGTCGTCCGGCGCGTCGGTCAGCGCGCGATGATCCGGGTCGGGCTGACCGGGCTGATGAGCTTCTCGCTTCTGCTCGGCATCGATGTCGCCACCGGGACGCACCTGTGGCCGACGTTGATCTGTGCGTTCGGGGTGCTGGGCAGCATGGGCTTCGTCCTCGGCAATTGCGCCGCCTTGGCGATCGACCAGGTCCGCCACGTCGCGGGAACCGGCTCAGCCGTGCTCGGCGCGTCCCAGTTCGGGCTGGGGGCCGTGGTCGCGCCGGTCGTCGAGCTGGGCGGCGGGCACAGTGCCACGCCCCTGGTGGTCTCGATGATCATCACAGCCGTGATCGCCGTCGCTGCCTTCGTCGCCGCCGGGCGCAAGTCGCACTAGCCCGAAGCCCGACGTCGTGGTGCCCCCGGCAGGATTCGAACCTGCGCCACCGCCTCCGGAGGGCGGTGCTCTATCCCCTGAGCTACGGGGGCCGAATCGCGCCGCGGGCGGCGCCTGACCGGCCGGCCAAACCTCGCAAGCCTAGCAGCGCGCGGCGGCGGCTCAGTCGATCGGAGCGGGCAGCGGAGTGCCGCCGAGCTGACGCAGCATCTGCTCCATCGACACGATCTCGCTCGTCTGCAACTGGAGCATCTTCTGCGCCAGGTTGCGGACATAGGGCTCAGTGGCGTGATCGAGGGCGTACTGCTCCATCGGCAGTCCGCCCTGGTGGTGGTGGATCATCAGTTGCAGGAAGAAGATGTCGAGTGCGGTGCCGGTCATGGTCTCGAGCTGATTCATCTGGGCCGGCGTCGCCATTCCCGGCATGAGGCCGTCGCTCGGCAGCGTGTGCCCGGCCATCCACGACATCGCCGGCAGCGTCGATGTGCGGGTCAGGCCCCAGGTGTCGAGCCAGCCCTGCATCTCGCCGACCTGGCCCTCCTGACTCGTCTCGATGTCGAAGGCAAGCAGCTTCAGGGACGGATTGGTCGTGGTGTCGCGTTCGTAGCCGGCCATCGTCACGGCCTGGGTGTGGTGCGTCGACATGTCCCGCGCGAAGCCGGCGTCGACCGATGACACCGACGGCGTGCTCGTCGACGAGCCGGACCGGTTGCCGATCAGCCAGCCGGCCGTGCCCGCGATGACGAGCGCGGCCACGACCAGCACGCCGACCAGAACGAACGACACCGACCGCGTGCGGGCAGGCGCGACCGCGACGTCCTCGACGTCGACGGCGTGGTCGGTGTCGACGGTCACGTTCCGGCCGGAGTCCACAACGGGTGGCCGAAGGTGCTCGGATGCGCCTTGAAGGTGGGCTGCGAGCAGCTGGCACTCGGTTCCGGCGTCGTCTTCGGGTTGTACTTCAGCGCCGTGATGAACTGCTGGATGCGCGGGTCCGAGGCGTTGTCGACGAACAGCTGGTAGCCCCAGGCCTGCAGCGAGATGTTCGTCTTCAGGTTCGGATAGGGGCTCATCGCCATGCGGTCGACCCCGCTGACCAACTTGGTCAGCGTGGCCACCTGGTCAGCGGCCAGTCCAGGCTTGTACGTGATCCACACCGCCCCGTGCTCGAGCATGTGAACGGCGTTCTCGTTGGCGATCGCGTTCGGGTAGACCGTGCCCGTGCAGTCGGCCCAGTACTGGCTGTGGTTGCCGCCGATGGGCGGCGAGTGGTCGTAGGTCAGGGTGCCTTCGACGTGCGTGTGGTTCGGCTCGACCGTGTACGTCACGCCGCTGATGGCGGCCGCGGCGGCTAGTTCCGGCTGCGAGTAGGGGTCGCTCGAGTTGACGACGCCCGGAGCGTCGGCGGTCGATTTGCTGGCCGAGGTCGAGTTCGAGCTCTTGTGCAGCACGGCGTAGCTGACGATGCCGCCGGCGAACAACACGATCACGACCGTGGTGATGATCAGGCCCCATGGAGTCTGGCGCTGGTTGACGATCGACTTCCCGGGCTTCTTGACCGGCCGCCCGCCCGGCGTCGTCCTGGCTCCCGCTTTGGCCGCGGCCTTCTTGGCCGGTGGACGCGTCCCGGAGGTCGTCTTCTTCGGCGTGGAGGGGGGACGCTCGGGCATGACCCTGCTTTCTGATGGTGACCCTGACGGTCGAAATCGGTCTGAACTGCGGGGCGGTGATGGCGCGAGCGGCACGAGGTCGCTGCCGGGCAAGTGTAGGGCGGGCGTCTCGGCAAATGCTGAGAATGCGGCCACTAGGATTGACTAGTGACTCCCGAAGGCCTGTCCGCGTCCGTCCTCGCTGCCGTTTCGGCGTGCCTGGACGCGGGCGACTTTACGGGCACTCTGCCGGCCGAAGCCGTCGTCGAACGGCCTAAGAACCGTGAGCACGGTGACTATGCGACGAATGTCGCGATGCGTCTGGCCAAGCCGGCGGGCCGGCCGCCGCGCGAGGTCGCCGAGGCCATCGCCATCCGGCTGCGGGAGGCGGAGGGCATCGCCGGCGTCGATGTCGCCGGCCCCGGCTTCCTGAACATCAAGCTGGCCGCCGACTCGCTCGGCTCCCTGGCGCGCACGGTGGTCGACGCCGCATCGTCCTACGGCCGCAACGAGAGCCTGGCCGGGCAGAACCTGAACCTCGAGTTCGTGTCGGCGAACCCGACCGGGCCGGTCCACATCGGTGCTGTGCGATGGGCGGCCGTCGGCGACGCACTGGCGCGAGTGCTGCAGGCCAGCGGCGCTCTTGTGACGCGCGAGTACTACTTCAACGACGCCGGAAGCCAGATCGAGCGCTTCGCCCGAACCCTGCGCGAGGTGGCCAACGGCCGGCCGGTGCCCGAGGACGGCTACGCCGGCGACTACATCGACGAGATCAGCCGGGCGGTCGTCGAGCACACGCCCAGCGTGCTGGCCAAGCCGGACGACGAGCAGACCGCGATCTTCCAGCGGATCGGCGTCGAGCTGATGTTCGCCGAGATCAAGTCGTCGCTCGCGAAGTTCGGCGTCGTGTTCGACGTCTACTTCAACGAGCGCGACCTGCACGCCCGTGGCGGCCTGACGCCGCGGTCGAGCGGCTGCGCGCGCAGGGCAACGTGTACGAGGCCGACGGGGCGACCTGGCTGCGTACGACCGACTACGGCGACGACCGCGACCGCGTGCTGGTGCGCAGCAACGGCGAGTGGACGTACTTCGCCGCCGACTGCGCCTACTACCTCGACAAGCGCGACCGCGGCTTCGACAAGGTCGTGATCATGCTCGGCGCCGATCACCACGGCTACATCAACCGCTTGCGGGCGATGGCCACCTGCTTCGGCGACGACCCCGACCAGACGCTCGAGATCCTGATCGGCCAGCTGGTGAACCTGCTCAAGGACGGCGAGCCGGTCCGGATGAGCAAGCGGGCCGGCAACGTCCTCCTGCTCGCCGACCTGGTCGACGCGATCGGCGCCGACGCCGCCCGCTACGCCCTGGTCGCGCTACTCGGTCGATCAGACGATCGACCTCGACTCGATCTGTGGGCCACGCAAGACCAATGACAACCCGGTCTACTACGTGCAGTACGCGCATGCTCGGCTCGCGTCGCTGCAGCGCAACGCGGCCGACCTCGGCATCATCCGCACGCTCGACCCCGATCTCGGGCTGCTGACGCACGACCGCGAGGCCGATCTGCTCGGTGCGCTCGGCGAGTTCCCGCGCGTGGTCGCTGCGGCGGCCGAACTGCGGGCGCCGCACCGGGTCGCGCACTACCTCGAGGCGCTGGCCGGCACGTACCACCGCTTCTACGACGCCTGCCGCGTGCTGCCGATGGGCGACGAACCGGCGACCGATCTCACCCAGGCGCGGCTGTGGCTGTGCGAGGCGACCAGGGTCGTCCTCGCGAACGGCCTGGCGCTGCTGGGCGTCTCGGCGCCCGAGCGGATGTGACCCGATGAGCCGAAACGCGCACCCGGCCGGCCCGCGGCACGCCGACGTGCTGCCCGAGGCGCACGCCGCCAACGCCCCCGACGCGGTCAACGCGATCGACCGCGCGATCTGGCCGATGACGGCCGACCGCGTGGCCGGCGAACTGAACGTCGGCGGTTCGGGCGTGGCGGCGCTGGTGGCCGAGCACGGCACACCCCTGCAGTTGCTGGACGAAGCTGATCTTCGGACTCGTGCCCGCGACTACTCCGGCGCGTTCGCCGGCGCCGACGTGTACTACGCCGGCAAAGCATTCCTGTGCACGACCGTCGCCCGCTGGATCGACGAAGAGGGCCTCGGCCTCGACGTCTGCACCGGCGGCGAGCTGGCCGTCGCGCTGGCCGCCGGCTTCCCGCCGGGCGGATCACGATGCACGGCAACAACAAGTCACGCGACGAGCTGACGCGTGCGGTCGAGTCCGGCATCGGGCACGTCGTCCTCGACTCCGACGTCGAGATCAGCGCCCTGGCCGAGGATCGCAGCTGAGCGCGGCGTCGTGCAGAGGGTGCTCGTCCGGGTGACCGTCGGCGTCGAGGCCCACACGCACGAGTTCATCGCGACCGCCCACGAGGACCAGAAGTTCGGCTTCTCACTGCGCGATGGGGCAGCCGACGCCGCGATCGCCCAGGTCGTCGCGTCGCCGTCCCTCGATCTCGTCGGGCTGCACTCGCACATCGGCTCGCAGATCTTCGACACGGCCGGCTTCGAGATCGCCGCGCACCGGCTCGTCGAGCTGGCCGTCGCGGTTCGCGATCGGCACGGCATCGAGGTGGCCGAGTTGAATCTGGGCGGCGGGCTGGGCATCGCCTACGTCGCCGGCGACGATCCCGAGTCGCCCAAGCAGATCGGCGAGCGGCTGCACGTCGATCGTCGACCGCGAGTGCGCGGCCGCGGGACTTCGACGACCCCGGCTGTCGGTCGAACCCGGGCGGGCGATCGTCGGTCAGGCCGGCGTCACCGTCTATCGCGTCGGCACCGTCAAGCGGGTCACCCTCGACGGTGGCCTCGTCCGAACCTACGTCTCGGTCGACGGCGGGATGAGCGACAACATCCGTACCGCGCTCTACGACGCCAGCTACACCTGCGTGGTGGCCAATCGGGAATCCGATGCGACACCCGGTGCTGGCCCGCGTCGTCGGAAAGCACTGTGAAAGCGGCGACATCGTCGTTCGTGACACCTGGCTGCCCGGCGACGTCACGGCCGGAGACCTGATCGCGGTCGCGGCCACCGGCGCCTACTGCCGCAGCATGGCGAGTAACTACAACCACGTTCCGCGGCCACCCGTCGTGGCCGTCGACGCCGGCGGCAGTCGAGTGCTGGTCCGCCGCGAGACCGAAGACGATCTGCTGAGACTGGACGCCGGAGTGACACGATGAAGGAGCCCCTCAAGGTCGCGATGCTCGGCTGCGGTGTCGTCGGTTCGCAGGTCGTCCGGCTGCTGAACGAGCAGGCCGACGACCTGGCCGCGCGTATCGGAGTGCCGATCGAGCTCGCGGGCATCGCGGTCCGGCGTCCCAACCGCCATCCGGACGTCCCGTCCGAGCTGCTGACCACCGATGCCGCCGAGCTGGTCGAGCGCAAGGACGTCGACCTGGTCGTCGAGGTGATCGGGGGCATCGAGCCGGCGCGGTCGTTGTTGCTGTCGGCGCTGCGCAGCGGCAAGAGCGTGGTGAGCGCCAACAAGGCACTGCTGGCCGAGGACGGCGCGACTCTCTACGCCGCGGCGGCCGAGGCCGGGGTCGATCTCTACTACGAGGCCGCGGTGGCCGGCGCGATCCCGCTGCTGCGTCCGCTGCGCGAGTCGCTGGCCGGCGACCGCATCACCCGGGTCATGGGCATCGTCAACGGCACGACCAACTTCATCCTCTCGCGCATGGACGCCACGGGTGCCGGCTTCGACGAGGCGCTCGCCGAGGCGACGGCGCTGGGCTACGCCGAGGCCGATCCGAGCGCCGACGTCGACGGCTTCGACGCCGCGGCCAAGGCGGCGATCCTGGCCAGCCTGGCGTTCCACACCCGGGTCACCGCCGCGGACGTCTACCGCGAGGGAATCAGCGAGGTCAGCGCCGCCGACATGGCGAGCGCCCGCGCGATGAACTGCACGGTCAAGCTGCTGGCCATCTGTGAGCGCGGCGACGACAGCGTCTCGGTGCGCGTGCACCCGGCGATGATTCCGCGCACCCACCCGTTGGCCGGTGTCGGCGACGCCTTCAACGCGGTCTTCGTCGAGGCCGAGGCGGCGGGCTCGCTGATGTTCTACGGACGCGGCGCCGGGGGAGCGCCGACCGCGAGCGCCGTGCTCGGTGACCTGGTCGCGATCGCGCGCAACCGCGTCAACGGCAGCCGCGGCGCGCGCGAGAACGCCTACGCCGACCTGCGCGTCCGTCCGATGGGCGAGACCGACGACCCGCTATCACGTGGCCCTCGACGTCGCCGACAAGCCGGGCGTGCTCGCGACCGTGGCCGGGGCGTTCGCCGAGCAGGGTGTCAGCATCCAGACGGTTCGGCAGGAGGGCCGCGGTGACGCGGCGACGCTGGTGCTGGTCACGCACACGGCCAGCGATGCCGCCCTGGCCAAGACAGTCGAGCAGATCAGCAGCATGGGCTTCATCCGCCGGGCCGGCAGCGTCATGCGCGTCGAGGGGATGTCGAGCGAATGACCTACGTTCCGTGGCCCGGGCTCATCGAGGCGTTCCGCGACCGACTGCCGGTCAGCGACGCGACGCCGGTCATCACGCTGTTCGAAGGCGGCACGCCGCTCGTTCCCGGCCCGCGAGCTGTCGAGCTCGAACCGACTGCACCGTGTACCTCAAGGTCGAAGGGCGCCAACCCGACCGGCTCGTTCAAGGACCGCGGGATGACGATGGCGATCTCGAAGGCGGCCGAGGACGGCGCCAAGGCGGTCATCTGCGCCTCGACCGGAAACACCAGCGCCAGTGCGGCGGCCTACGCGGTGCGGGCCGGCATGACCTGTGCGGTGCTGGTGCCGCAGGGCAAGATCGCGCTCGGCAAGATGGCCCAGGCGCTCGTCCACGGAGCCAAGCTGCTGCAGGTCGACGGCAACTTCGACGACTGCCTCGAACTCGCCCAGAAGCTCGCCGTCGACTACCCGGTCGCGCTGGTCAACTCGGTCAACCAGTACCGCATCGAAGGGCAGAAGACGGCGGCCGTTCGAGATCTGCGACAGCCTCGGCCGTGCTCCTGACGTCCACTGCATTCCGGTCGGGAACGCCGGCAACATCACCGCCTACTGGAAGGGATACCGCGAGTACGCCGCCGACGGCATCGTCGAGCTCGACGCCCGAAGATGTTCGGCTTCCAGGCCTCCGGCGCGGCGCCCGATCGTCAACGGTGCGCCGGTGCTGCACCCGATGACGATCGCGACGGCGATCCGCATCGGCAACCCGGCGTCCTGGACGCAGGCCGAAGCGGCCCGCGACGACTCCGGCGGCCTCATCGACGCGGTCACCGATCGCCAGATCCTCGAGGCCTACCGTCTGCTCGCCCGCAGCGAGGCGGTCTTCGTCGAGCCCGCCTCGGCCGCGAGCGTCGCCGGCCTGTTGATGACCGCCAAGGACGGGCGATTGCCCGCCGGTTCGACCGTCGTCTGCACGGTCACCGGCAACGGTCTGAAGGACCCCGAGTGGGCGATCTCCGGAGCGCCGAAGCCGATCACCGTGCCGGTCGACGCTCATGCGGCGGCGTCCAAACTCGGGCCTGGCATGACGTTTCGCTCGAATCCCGTCCACGTCCGAGTCCCGGCCACGAGCGCCAACCTCGGCCCGGGATTCGACGCGCTGGGCCTGGCCCTGGGCCTGTACGACGACGTCAGCGCGTCGGTGACCGACGGTGGACTCTCGATCGACGTCGACGGTGAGGGCGCTGGCCTCGTGGCGCAGGACGAGACCCATCTGGTCGTGCAGGCGATGCGCGCCGGCTTCGACGGCACTGGGTGGGCAGCCGCCGGGGCTGAGGCTGAGCGCCCACAACCGGATCCCGCACGGCCGCGGCCTGGGTTCTTCCGCGGCGGCGATCGTGGCCGGCGTGTTGCTGGCCCGAGGACTGACCGTCAGGACGCCGATCTGTCCGACGAGCGACGCGCTGTCGCTCGCCGCGCAGATCGAGGGCCACCCCGACAATGTCGCGGCCTGTCTGCTCGGCGGCCTGACCGTGGCCTGGAGCGGATCGGGCGGGGCCGTACCGCGCGCTGCGCCTAGACCCGGAGGGCGTGATTCCGGTGGTGTTCATCCCGAGCGTGCAGTCCTCGACCAAGCAGGCCCGACAGGCGCTGCCGAGCGTCGTTCCGCATCCGGACGCGGCGTTCAATGCGGCCCGCTCGGCCCTGCTCGTGGCCGCATTGACCACTGGCCGTGGCGACGCCTTGTGGGATGCGACACAGGACGGCTGCACCAGGGTTATCGCGCGCCGGGGATGCCGGATTCGACGGCCGCTGCTCGATGTCCTGCGCGAGCAGCCGGCATGGCGGCCGTGATCTCGGGCGCCGGGCCGACGGTGCTGGCCCTCGCGCGTCACCTGGGAAGAAGTCGAATCGGCGCGGTCGTTCGTGCCGGCCGGCTGGCGGATCGAGACGCCTGGGATCGATCTGACCGGGGCGGAGTTGACCGCGATCACCGGCTGATGTGACCGGCTGCGACCGGCCCGATCGACCACGCCGGGAACACGCCGGAACCCCCCGTGTTGTATCCCGTGAATTCAGCGTCTAGGCTCAGTTTCGTCAGACAGCGACGCCAGCGAGCACGCCGGCGGTCACGAGCGGCTCAGTCCCGGTCGACACCCACGGAAAATCTTGGGCGCCCACCGTTCCGACTTGGTCGGCTCGGTCTGCAGGTGAGAATTTCACTCGCGTCGCTACCTCCCGCCGCATGACCTGTGTTCGGCCGAGGAACCGCCTGACGCCTCTTATCGCAGACGGACAGCCCGTGACAGCGACTCGAACGAGTGCTGCGGACGGACACCGGCGAGACCTGGCCCGGACCACAGCCGGGGCAGCGCAACATCCGCACACGGCGCAGGTCGCGTGGATCTTCCACCGACGTGCGCACCATCGGAAAGGTTCCGAAATCACCGTGACAGACATTCAGGAGCACACCCCGACCGCGGCCGACTCGGCCAGCGGCGGGAGCTCCACCTCCAGCGACACCGCCAGCGCCAAGCGCACCCCCGCCAAGCGGGGAGGATCGCTGAACTCGATGCTGCTGCCCGAGTTGCAGCAACTGGCGGGCAGCCTCGGCATCGCCTCGGGCAAGCTCCGCAAGAGCGACCTCGTCGCCGCGATCCAGGGCGCCCAGACCGGGCCGCGCCGAGCCAAACCGGCCAGAAGTCAGCCGGTCGACCGCCCGTGCGGCCCGCCCAGCGCGCGACAGCGGGCCCGTCGAGGCGCACGGTCGACGCCGCGCCGGCGAGTTCCACCGAACGTCGACGCCGAACGCGCCGCCGCTCCGGTCCAGGAGCAGCTTCCGGCGACCAACGGGGCGGCCGCAGCGAACGGCGCCGGGGCCGCCACGGCGAACGGCTCGGCGCCGCGCACTGATGAGCGCCGCGATCGCCAGGGCAACCGCAATCGGCCAGGGCAATCAGGCAACAGAGCGGCAATCAGAACAATCAGAACGGCAACCGAAACAACCGCAACGGCTCCAACCAGAGTTCCAATCAGGGCGGCCAGGGCGGCCAGGCCGGTTCGGGTCAGAACGAGCGCAACAACCAGAACAACAGCGGCCAGAACAACGGCCAGCACAGCAACACCGGGCAGAACATCAACCAGACCAACAACCAGAACAACAGCCAGGGCGACGACGACGAGTTCGACAGCAACGGACGCCGCCGGGGCCGTCGCTACCGCGACCGCCGCGGGCGCAACCGCGAGCGCACGCCCGGCGTCGGTGGCGGCAACGACGTCGAGCCCACGGTCTCCGAGGACGACGTCCTCGTCCCGGTCGCCGGCATCCTCGACGCGATCGAGGACAAGAACGCGTGGTTCGTGCGCACCGAGGGCTACTACGCCAGCACCGAGGACGTGTACGTCGCCAACTCCTACGTCCGCCGGTTCGGCCTGCGCCGCGGCGACACCGTCACCGGCGCGATCAAGCAGGTCACCGGCGAGCGCCGCGAGAAGTACAACCCGCTCGTGCGCCTCGACACCGTCAACGGACGCGATCCCGAGCAGTCCCGCAACCGCGTCGAGTTCACCAAGCTGACGCCGCTCTACCCGCAGGAGCGACTGCGCCTCGAGACCGAGCCGCACATCCTGACGACGCGCGTCATCGACCTGGTCATGCCGATCGGCAAGGGCCAGCGCGCGCTGATCGTCTCGCCGCCCAAGGCCGGCAAGACGATGGTGCTGCAGGCGATCGCCAACGCGATCGCGACCAACAACCCCGAGGCCCACCTCATGGTCGTGCTCATCGACGAGCGGCCCGAAGAGGTCACCGACATGCAGCGCTCGGTCAAGGGCGAGGTCATCGCCTCGACGTTCGACCGGCGTCCGCAGGACCACATCACCGTCGCCGAGCTGTCCATCGAGCGGGCCAAGCGACTGGTCGAGATGGGCCACGACGTCGTCGTGCTGCTCGACTCGATCACCCGACTCGGCCGCGCCTACAACCTCGGCGCTCCGGCCAGCGGGCGCATCCTGTCCGGTGGTGTCGACTCGACGGCGCTGTACCCGCCCAAGCGGTTCCTGGGCGCGGCGCGCAACATCGAGAACGGCGGATCGCTGACGATCCTGGCCACCGCGCTCGTCGAGACCGGCTCGGCCGGCGACACGGTGATCTTCGAGGAGTTCAAGGGCACCGGCAACGCCGAGCTCAAGCTCGACCGCAAGATCGCCGACAAGCGCGTGTTCCCGGCCGTCGACGTCGACCAGTCCTCGACCCGTAAGGAAGAGCTGCTGCTCTCGCCCGACGAGCTGGCCGTCACGATCAAGCTGCGGCGGGTGCTGCACTCGCTCGAGCAGCAGCAGGCCATCGATCTGCTGCTGGATCGGCTGAAGAAGACGCGCACCAACATCGAGTTCCTCATGCAGATCGCCAAGACGACGCCCGGAGCGCGACTGATCGCAGCCGGTTGCCCGAGACATCGGGCAACCGGGCTGGCCCGGTGTGAACGCGAAGTGCGGCCGTCCTTACCGTTATGACACGGTTTGGGCGGCCCTTTTGGCATGCTCCGATACAGCCACCCCACACGGATGCAACCGCTGTGTAACAGGTAGGTATCGGGATCTCGCAGGGCTTTGTTTGCCGTGTGAGCTATGTCATTCTCTGAAAGCGCTACCGGGGAAGCTCGTATGGAGCGCACTACTCAAGTCGTCAGGAAGGGAACCGAATGCACTGGAACAAGGTCACCGCCGTGATTGCGGCAGGTACCGCGATTGTGGCTGTAGCCGCATGTAGTAGCAGCAAGGGCGGTGGCAGCAGCAGCTCGTCGAGCGCGGCCGCGCTTACTGGTGACTGCGCGCCCTACTCGCCCTACGCCGGCCACAGCGGCAAGACAGTGAACATCTTCGGCTCGATCCTCAGCCCGGAATCCGACTCGCTCGACAAGTCGTGGGCCAAGTTCGAGTCCTGCACGGGCATCAAGATCGTCTACACCGGCTCGAACACCTTCGAGTCCGACCTGCCGGTCAAGGTCAACGGCGGCAACGCGCCGAGCCTGGCCCTGATCCCGCAGCCGGGCCTGCTGTCGATCAGATGGTGCAGACCGGTGCGGTCAAGAAGCCGCCGGCGGCCGTCGTGACCAACGAGGCCAACTGGCCCGCGGTCTGGAAGACCTACGGCTCGGTACAACGGCACCTTCTACGCCGCCCCGATGAGCGCGAACATGAAGTCGCTCGTCTGGTACTCGCCGAAGTACTTCCAGCAGTACGGCTACACCGTGCCGACGACCTGGGCCGACCTCATGACGCTCTCGGCCAAGATCGCGGCCGACGGCAAGGAGAAGCCGTGGTGCGGTGGCATCAGCTCCGGTACCGCCAGCGGCTGGCCGGCGACCGACTGGCTCGAAGAGGCAGTGCTGGGCCAGTACGGCGGCCAGGTCTATGACGACTGGATCAGCCACAAGGTCAAGTTCTCGTCGACCCAGATCGAGAGCGCGATGAAGACCGTCGCCAGCTACATGCAGAACCCGGCATGGGTCAACGGTGGGTTCGGCAACGTCCAGACGATCGCCACGACGACGTTCCAGAACGCCGGCCTGCCGATCCTCAAGGGCCAGTGCGCGATGCTGCAGCAGGCTTCGTTCTACGAGGCGCAGTGGCCGGCTGGCACGACGGTGTCGTCGACGGGTGACGCGTTCGCGTTCTACCTGCCGGCGGTCGACCCGCTCGATCAAGACCCCGGTCGAGGGTGGTGGCGAGTTCGTCACGGCGTTCGCCGACGACCCGGCCACGCAGGCGGTGCAGAACTACCTGTCCACCGCCGACTGGGCGACCTCGCGCATCAAGGTCGCGCCGGGCTGGGTCTCGGCCAACTCCAAGGTCGACCAGAGCGTCTACACCGACCCGATCGACGCCCTCTCGGCGAAGTACCTGGCCGACAAGGACGCGACCTTCCGGTTCGACGCCTCGGACGCCATGCCGGCGGCTGTTGGCTCCGGCGAGGAGTGGAAGGCCATGGTCGACTGGTTCGGCAGTGGCAAGTCGATCGATGACGTGGCCAAGGAGATCGACGCGGCTTGGCCCCAGTAAGTAAGTAACAAGGCAGATTGCTCCAACCAGGTGACCGTTGCGGCCCGTGGGCTCAGCCCACGGGCCGCAACGAGCGCCCGAGCACGACCAGTTGACTCATCGTTCGAGACCGTCGCGTCGATCGAGAAATGAGGGCTCTCTCGTGAGCGCTACCAATCACCTGATTCTGGCGAGCACCGCTGTCGGAATCAGGCTCAAAGCTGCTGGGTGTCATCGAGGCGGTCGGCGGATTCCTGCTCGTCCTCGCCATCGTCTTCTACGTGGCCGGCCGGGCCACCGGTCGGCTGCAACGCCCGCTGACAATCGTGATCTGCGTCGGCCCGGCCGTGATCCTGGCCCTCATCGGCCTCGTCATCCCGGCCATCTCGACGATCAACACCAGCCTGAAGAACCAGCAGTTCCTTGGTGAGCAAGACACCAAGTACATCGGGCTGAAGAACTACAAGTACGACTTCACCGACACCGAGACGCTGCATACGCTGTTCCGCACGCTGATGTGGATCATCATCGTGCCGATCGCGTCGGTGGTCGTCGGGCTGCTGATCGCACTGCTCGTCGACAAGATGCGCGGCGCGTCCATCGCCAAGATCCTGATCTTCCTGCCGACCGCCATCTCCTTCGTCGGCGCTGCGGTCATCTGGAGCTTCATCTACAACTCCAAGGACCCGAAGCTGCCCCAGACCGGCCTGCTGAGCGAGATCGTGATCAAATTCGGGCTGGCACAATCCGCCGAACTGGATCCTTGACTCGAACGGCTATCTCAACACCTTCCTGCTGATGGTCATCCTGGTCTGGATCGAGGCCGGCTTCGCGATGGTCGTGCTCGGCGCCGCCCTCAAAGCGATTCCCGACGAGATCCTCGAGGCCGCTCGCATGGATGGCGCCACCGGTGCGACGCTTGTTCCGTACCGTCCAGATCCCGATGATCCGCAACACGCTGGTCGTGGTCTTCACGACGATCATGATCGCCACCTTGAAGGTGTTCGACATCGTCTTCACCGTGACGAACGGCAACTACAACACCGACATCCTGGCCCGCAAGATGTACGCCGACCTGTTCGTCACCAACCAGGTCAGCCGCGGTAGCTCGCTCGCCGTAATCCTGTTCCTCTGCGTCATGCCCTTGGTGATCTACAACGTCATTCAGCTGCGGAAGGAGCGTGCGACGCGATGACCTCGAACCCGCCGGTAGTGGAGGTTCCGGTCGCCGACGACAGCGACGCCAAGCGCGTGCTGCACGGCGCCGAGGCGACCAAAGCGGTACGCAAGTCGTTCAGCAGCCCAATCGCCACCGCGGTAGTCATTCTTCTTGCCGTGCTGTGGACCATTCCGACCTTCGGTCTGCTCGTCAACTCGGTGCGAAGCAAGGAAGAAGTCGGCTCGAACGGCTGGTGGAACTTCTTCAACCACCCGAGCTTCACGCTCTCGAACTATCACACCGTTCTGTTCACCGAGGGCGGCACGGTCCTGCCGCTGGTGAACTCACTGGCCATCACGATCCCGGCGACGATCATCCCGATCATGCTGGCGGCGATGTGCGCCTACGCCATCGCCTGGGTGCCGTTCCGAGGCAGCAACTTCATCTTCTTCGCGATCTTCGCCCTGCAGGTCGTGCCACTGCAGATGGCGCTGGTGCCGCTGCAGCAGTTCTACGTCAAGGGCCAACTGCTCGGTGTGACGGTGATCCCTGGTCTGCATCTGAGCGGTCAGCTGTCCGAGATCTGGTTGTCGCACACGATGTTCTCATTGCCGCTGGCAGTGTTCCTGCTGCACAACTTCATCTCGCAGCTGCCGGAATCGTTGATCGAGGCCGCGCGGGTCGACGGCGCCACGCACCTGCGGATCTTCCGCACGATCGTTCTGCCGCTGTCGATGCCGGCCATCGCGTCGTTCGGGATCTTCCAGTTCATCTGGGTGTGGAACGACCTGCTGGTCGCCAAGACGTTCGGTGGGTCCGACCCGTCCGGACAGCCGATCACCGCGCGCCTGGCCAACCTGAACGGCAACTTCGGGGCGCACCAGGAGTTGCTTGCACCGGGCGGCTTCATCGCGATCGTGATCCCGCTGATCGTGTTCCTGAGTCTGCAGCGCTTCTTCGTTCGCGGTCTGCTCGCAGGGGCCGTCAAGGGCTGATCCAACTCGGTCAGCACCACGGATGACGCCCGGGACGGCGCGGAATACACCCGCCGTCCCGGGCGTTTTCGCATCCGTACGACAGTTCTCCGGTTTGGAACAGCCAGCTCACGGGCTGGCACACTTGATCCGGACGCTTGTCGTCCAGCAACCCGGTTCTGGTACACCCCGCTCAACCCGCGGGGACCTAGCGCCAAGTTCTCGAAGGGATCCAGCAGTGAAGGAAGGCATTCACCCGGAGTACGTCGTCACTGAGGTGACCTGCTCCTGTGGCGAGACGTTCACCACGCGCAGCACGGCCAAGTCGGGCTCGATGCACGCTGACGTCTGCTCGGCCTGCCACCCGTTCTACACGGGCAAGCAGAAGATCATGGACGTCGGCGGTCGCGTCGACAAGTTCGAGAAGCGGTTCGGAAAGCGCGTCCGCGCGAACTCCTAGCTGTCCCGACGGCGCCCGTCGTCCGACCCATCCGGGGTGGGCGGCGGGCGCCGTTCTCATGTCAGCTGACCGCCAACCGAGAGAGCACAGATGAGCCATCCAGCCAGACGGCACCGGCAAGCTCGCCGAGCTTCGCGCCGAATACGCCGAGGTCGAGCAGGCGCTGGCCGATCCGGCCGTGCACGCCGACCAGGCGCGCGCCCGCAACCTCGGACGGCGCTTCGCCGAGCTGGCACCGGCCGTCGCCATCGCCGGTGAACTCGACGCGGTGCGCGACGACCTGAGCGCGGCGCTCGAGCTGGCCGGCGAGGACCAGTCCTTCGAGGCCGAGGCCGAAGCCCTGCAGGCGCGGATCCCCGCGTCTGGAGGCTCGGCTGCAAGAACAGCTGCTGCCCAAAGATCCCAACGACGGCAAGGACGTCATCCTCGAGGTCAAGGCCGGCGAGGGCGGCGACGAGTCGGCCCTGTTCGCCGGTGATCTGCTGCGCATGTATCTGCGCTACGCCGAACTCAAGGGCTGGAGCACCGAGGTGCTCGACAGCGAGCCGACCGATCTCGGCGGCGTCAAGTCGGCGACGGTGGCGGTGCGCACCCGACGTCCGGACCAGCCGGTGTGGGCCCGCCTGAAGTACGAGGGCGGCGTCCACCGCGTGCAGCGCGTGCCGGCCACCGAGTCGCAGGGCCGCATCCACACCTCGGCGGCCGGCGTGCTGGTGCTGCCCGAGGCCGAGGACGTCGACATCGACATCGACCCCAACGACCTGCGGATCGACGTCTTCCGCTCCTCCGGCCCGGGCGGCCAGAGCGTGAACACCACCGACTCCGCCGTGCGGATCACCCACATTCCCACCGGCACGGTCGTCTCGATGCAGAACGAGAAGAGCCAGCTGCAGAACCGCGAAGCCGGCCTGCGCGTGCTGCGGGCCCGGCTGCTCGCCGCGGCCCAGGAAGAGGCCGAGCGCCGCGGCGTCCGACGCTCGCCGCTCCCAGGTGCGCACGGTCGATCGCTCCGAGCGGGTGCGTACGTACAACTTCGCCGAGAACCGGATCAGCGACCACCGCGTGGGGTTCAAGGCCTACAACCTCGACCAGGTCCTGGACGGAGCCCTCGACGACGTGATCGACGCCCTCACCAAGGCCGACATCGAGGCGATGCTGTCGGGTGAGAGCGATTGACGCCCGATCCCTGCTTGCCGAGGCGACCGCTCAGCTGACCGCGGCCGGCGTCGAGTCGGCGCGCAATGACGCCGAGTTCCTGCTGTGCTTCTGTGTGGGCATCGAACGCGGACGGCTCATGCTGCTGGGCGAGGTCTCGGCCAAGGACGAGCGGGCCTTCCGGTTCGCCGTCGGCGCCCGGGCCCGCCGGCAGCCGCTGCAACACATCACCGGGTACGCGCCGTTTCGCCACCTCATGCTCGAGGTCGGCTACGGCGTCTTCATCCCGCGGCCCGAGACGGAACTGGTGGTCGACGCGGCCCTGCCGAGGTTGCGTGAACTCGATCGGCCCGTGGTGGTCGATCTCTGCTCGGGTACGGGCGCGATCGCGCTGGCTGTCGCCGACGAGGTACCCACGGCCCAGGTCTACGCGGTCGAGGACTCGCCGGAGGCGTTGCCGTTCCTGCGGCGCAACGTCGACGCCGAGGCCGCGGCCGTCGTCGTGGTGGACGCCGACATCCGCAAACTGACGACGCTCGACGCCCTCAACGGCACGGTCGACGTCGTGATCAGCAACCCGCCCTATGTCCCTGCCTCGACATCGGTCGCACCGGAAGTCCGCCACGATCCCGCGATGGCGGTGTTCGCCGGCGCGGATGGACTGGCGCTGATCCCGTCGGTGGTGCGAGCGGCCAGCCGGCTGCTCAAGCCGGGAGGCCTGCTCGTGATGGAGCACGACGACACGCACGGGACGACGGTTCCCGACCGGTTGCGCGAGGTCGGTTGGCTCGACGTGACCGACCACGACGACCTCACCGGCCGTCCACGGTTCGTGACGGCTCGTAGGGCTACTTGAGCGTGGTGATCGGCTCGCCGTTGCCGTTCAGTCCGGTTCCACTCGTGACACACGTTCCGCCGCGCACCGCCCCGCCGCTGTAGGCCTGGCGCAGGCAGTCGCGAAGCGCGAGCTGACCCCAGTAGTTCGGGTGCAGCGACTCCTGGATGTAGTACGGCCCGAGGGCGGCCGAGACGGTCCGGATGTTCTCGATCCATTCGCTCGCGTCGGATGCGCCCGGCTGCGTCCAGGACGTGTAGCTGGTCTCTTGGAGCTTGTGATCGGTGTTCTCGCACAGTTGGTGGCCGTCGAACAGCGACGCGATGTCCATGATCTTCAGATCACTGAGCGCGGTCTGCGCCGCCGCCGTCTTGACCGCGTTGTTGATCGTCGGCAGCGCGGTGTTGTTGGCCCAGTTGGCGTCGTTGTTCCAGAAGCCGCAGCCGCCGGTCGTCTGCCGAGTGAAGCCGCTCTCGGAATAGCGGATGTCCGAACCGTCGGGCAGGGGAGAGGGATAGGTCTGGACGACGATCGAGTAGGCCGACGTCGAGTAGCCGTCGTTGGCCATCGCCAGGTGGACGTTGAGCAGGGCCTGCTTGATCTTGGCGGTGGCGGCCGCCACGAAGGCGGACGTGAAGTCGGCCTTCACCGATGAGTCGTCGTTGCAGTAGTTCTTCCACCAGGTCGGTGAGGTCAGGAAGTCCTCTACGCAGGACTGCACGATCGAGGCGAAGTTGAAGTCGTTGCCGCCGATCGACACGGCGACGGCCGTGACGTGGTGCGCGGCCGCGAACTGCTGCAAGGCAAGCGCCTGCCCGATGTGGCCGGCGCCGTCGTTGTAGAAGTCCAGCCCGGGTTTGAAGTCGCTTCCCGCTGAGTACGGCTGGGTCGCCGAGGCGGCACCCGAGCAGGCCAGGTTCTCGCCCTGGGCCGTGCCGATGTAGATCTCGGCCGACTTCGAGCGGTGGCAGCCGGGGATCGCCTCGCTGGTGCCGGCGTCGTCGTACGCGGTGGGTCCGAGCGCGTCGGTCTCGCTGGAGTTGTTCGCATTCCCGGCCCACCGTCCGGCCTCGCCGGAGATGTAGGAGTCACCGACGCTGACCACCCACGAAGTCGTCGTGGCCGATGCCGGCTGGACGGCCGCGACCAGTGAACCGGCGGCGAGAGCGAGCACGGCGAGGACCCCGCGCCCCCTCGAAATCTGGTGAGAGGACACGCGAACCTCCGAATGAGCGGCGACACTGCCGCCTCCGATCTTGGCACCGGGCACGCCGCAGGGCCAGGCTTCACAGCCATCGTGGCGGGGTGGGGGAGGATGTCGGCGTGAGCCTCGTCTTCGATTGCGCCGATCCGGCGGTGCGCCCAGGCGCGATCGAGGCCGCCGTGCGAACGGTCGGCAGCGGCCAACTCGTCGTACTGCCCACCGACACCGTCTACGGAGTCGGCGCGGACGCGTTCAGCTCGGAGGCCGTCGCCGCTCTGCTCGCGACCAAGGGCCGGGGCCGCAACGTGCCGGTGCCCGTCCTCGTCGGTTCGTGGGAGACGATCGAGGGACTGGTGACCTACGTTCCGGCCCAGGTCCGCGCGCTGATCGAGGCGTTCTGGCCGGGCGGCCTGACGCTGGTCGTCGAGCACGCACCGTCCCTGTCGTGGGACCTCGGCGATGCGCGGGGGACCGTGGCCGTCCGCATGCCGCTGCATCCGGTCGCCTTGGAGCTGCTGGCCCGGACCGGACCGATGGCGGTGTCGAGCGCCAACCGGCATGGCCAACCGGCCGCCCTGACCGTCGAGCAGGCGCGTGACCAGCTCGGCGAGCAGGTGCCGCTCTACCTCGACGGCGGTCCGGTCGTCGATCGGTGTCGCCTCGACGATCGTCGACGTCACCCGCGAAGTGCCGAGGGTGCTGCGGGCCGGTGCGGTCGGCGTCGACGAGCTGCGTGAGCTGCTGCCGACGCTCGAGATCGCCGGCTGACGTGCATCCCACTCACCCCAGTCTGGAGTACGCGCTCGTCTTCGTATTGGCCGCCGGCGGCTGTTACGTGCTGACGCCGCTGGCCCGCGCCGTCGCCATCAAGTGGAAGGCACTGGCCTGGCCGCGTGATCGCGACGTGCACGCGCTCGCGACGCCGCGAATGGGCGGCGTCGGCGCTGTTCCTCGGATTCGCGCTGGCGATCGGGGTGGCGCGGGCGCTGCCGACGCTGCAGTCGTCGTTCGTGCAGGGACCGGACTTCGCCTGGATCCTGATCTCGGGCGCCATCCTCTGTGCGGTCGGTGTGCTCGATGACCGCTACGAACTCGATTCGCTGACCAAGCTGGCCGGTCAGGTGGTGGCCGCGGGCGTGATGGTCACCAAGGGCGGGGTGCAGCTGGCCGTGATCTACGTCCCCTTCGCCGACATCGGGTCGACCTCGCTCGGGCCCGACCTCGGTATTCCGATCACCATCCTGCTGACGGTCGTGACGATCAACGCCGTCAACTTCATCGACGGTCTCGACGGGCTGGCGGCAGGCGTCACGGCGATCAGCGCGCTGGCCTTCTTCGCGTTCAGCTACCACCTGGCGCAGGAGGGACGGGTCGACGTGTCGGCCGCGCCGACGCTGCTGTGCGCCGCCCTGGCCGGTGCCTGCATCGGTTTCCTGCCCCACAACTTCGCCCCGGCTCGGATCTTCATGGGCGACTCGGGGTCGATGTTCGTCGGGCTGATGCTGTCGGCCGCGACCGTCACCGCCACGACGTCCAGCGACGCATCGACCTTCGGCAGCAGCAAGGGATCGCTGCCGCTGTACCTGCCACTGCTGATCCCGCTCGCCGTGCTCGCCATCCCGTTCGTCGACCTCTCGCTGGCCATCGTGCGACGGCTCAGCCGCGGGCAGTCACCGTTCGCGCCGGACAAGCAGCACCTGCACCACCGGATGCTCGAGATCGGTCACACCCACCGGCGGGCCGTGCTGCTGCTGTACTTCTGGTCGGCCCTGCTCGCCGGCGGCGGCGTGACCCTGTCGGTGACGAGCCGGACCACCGACGTGTTCTATGTGCTCGGCGTGCTGGCCGTCGTCGGCGTGTTCGTCTCGCTCGTGCCGCGCCTGCGGACGGCCGTGCTGGCGCGGCGGACGCACTCGATGAAGGCGCGCTCGTCGGTGAAGCCCCCGACCGCCCCCGGCCTGCCGTGGTTGATCTTCGTGCCGATCGTCATCGCCGGGAGCGGCGATCTGCTGGCTGGTCGCGGACCTGCGCGCGGCCCTGTCCTACGCCGTCGCCGCCGTCGTAGCCGGCGGGCGCATTCGCGCTCGGCGCGGCCGGAATCCGAGCGGCCGGAAAGCTGGCGCCCGTTCGCCGCGATGATGGCCGCGATCGGCGGGTACGGCATCACCGTGCTGCTCTTCGCCCTCGTCGTACGCCGTGGCCGACCCGGACGTGATCACGTTTCCCGCGGTCGCCGCCGGGCTGCTCAGCGCCGTCGGAGTCTGGGTCTTCGCGTCAATACGCTCACTGACTGCCAGTGTCAATGATGAGTGACGAACCGTGTCATGGCGTGCCCTCAGGGCCTGTTAGTCTTTGGGGGCACGATGACTCGTGACAATCCGCAGGACGAGCCCGCTGACGAATCAGAGGGGCTCGGAGATCCGTGGGCGGCCTTCGGCTATCTCGTAGCCGGAGTCGCGTTCTACGGGCTTCTCGGCTGGGGGCTCAGCGCGTGGCTGCATGCCATCTGGCTGATTCCCGTCGGGATCTTGGTCGGGGCGGCGTTGGGCCTCTACATGGTGTATGCGAGGCTCGGCAAGATCCCCAAGCCGACGGGCGGTTCGAGTCCTACAACGCCCAGGAATTTCAGAGCCACACGGATCTGCAGAGCCACCCAGTACCACCCGGCCGGAAGATCCGCCCCGATCGTGACCGTGATGACCGAGGAGACACCGAGTGACCCTGGTTAGCCAGGTAAGCCAGGCAGTGCTGCCGGGCCACCCCGCGGGCAGTGCTGCCCTTCATGTCGTCCACCTTGCGGCGAACCCCGGATTCGTGGCGCCCGGTCCGAACGATTTCGATCTTCGCGACATCACCGGCGGCGACAGCATCTGGTACACGAAGGCGACGCTGCTGCTCTTCTTGAGCGCGATCATCTTCCTGGCCGTCTTCAAGTCCAGCATCCGCAAGGCGGACGTGGTTCCGTCGAAGTTCCAGTTCGCCGGCGAGCAGGCCTATTCCTTCGTTCGCGACGGCATCGCCCGCGACATGATCGGCGAGAAGGACTTCAAGCGCTACGTCCCGCTGCTGGTCACGATGTTCTACTTCGTCCTGATCAACAACCTCTTCGGGCTCGTCCCGTTCATCCAGTTCCCGACGTTCGCGCGGGCCGGGTTCGCCTACGGCCTGGCCGCGATGGCTGGATCATCTACAACGCGCATCGGCATCGCCCGCAAGGGCCCGCTGGGCTACCTCAAGCACCAGACGGTGCCCGGTCGGCGTCCCGGTGCTGGATCCTGCCGCTGCTGGTGCCGCTGGAGTTCCTGTCCAACATCATCATCCGGCCGATCACGCTCTCGCTGCGACTGTTCGCGAACATGTTCGCCGGCCACCTGCTGATGCTGCTGTTCGCCGGCGGCGCCGACTATCTGCTGCTCCACGCCACTGGGCCGCTGGTGAAGCCGGCTGGCGTCTTCTCGCTTCATCATGGGCTTCCTGGTCGGCTTCCTCGAGCTCGTCGTCGAGGTCCTGCAGGCCTACGTGTTCACCCTGCTCACCGCTTCATACATCGCCGGCGCTCTGGCCGACGAGCACTGACCGATCCGCTTCATCACGGACCGGCACCTCGTCGGCCGTAACCACACCGAAAGGGACATTGACAATGTCAGCACTTCTGCTCGCCGCCGACACCGCGGCGACCAAGGGCTCGCTCAACATGATCGGCTACGGCCTGGCCGCGGTCGGTCCTGGTATCGGCATCGGCCTGATCTTCGCCGCCTACATCAACGGCACCGCGCGCCAGCCGGAGCTGCAGAGCCGCTTGCAGCCGATCGCGATTCTGGGCTTCGCCCTCGCCGAGGCGCTCGCCATCATCGGCATCGCGCTCGCGTTCGTCCTCAAGTAACACCCGCTGCCCGACTAGGAACCGACTAGAAGCAGAGGATCAGGTCATGAGCGTTCATCTCGCCGCCACCCGACCCCAACGTGAACCCGCTGGTCCCCACCTGGGCCGAGGTCATTCTCGTCGTGGTCATCTTCGTCGCTCTCGTCTACCTGTTCGCGAAGTTCATCTCGCCCCAGTTCGAGAAGGCGTTCAGCGAGCGACGCGACGCGATCGAGGGCGGCATCGCCCGCGCCGAGGCCGCCCAGCTCGAAGCGGCCCGCACGCTGGAGCAGTACCAGCACCAGCTGGCCGACGCGCGCGGCGAGGCCGCGCAGATCCGCGAGAACGCCCGCGCCGAGGCGCAGCGCATCGTCGAGGAACTGCGCGCCCAGGCGCAGGAGGAGTCGGCCCGCATCGTCGCCCGCGGCGAGGAGCAGCTGGCCAACCAGCGGGGCCAGATCGTGCGCGAACTGCGCGGCGAGATCGGCACGCTGGCCGTGGAACTGTCGGAGAAGATCGTCGGACAGCGCCTGTCCGACGACGCCCAGGTCCGCTCGACGGTCGACGCGTTCATCGCCGGTCTCGAGGCCAGTGACACGGCCTCGGCCGGCAACTCCGCCGGGACCTCGGCATGACCCAGCCCGCCAGCCGGGAGTCGCTCGCCGCCCTGCGCGAGCGACTCGACGCGGTGACCGGACGGTTCTCGACCGAGAGCGGGCTGATGGAGTTCGCCGCCGAGCTGTACTCGGTCGCCGAGCTGCTGCACGGCCAGCCCCGGCTGCGCCGCCGCGTGGCCGATCCGGCGACGTCGACCGAGGCTCGCTCGGAGCTGGTCGGCCGGCTGCTCGAGGGCAAGGTCGGTCGCCAGCGCGCTGACCGTCGTCAAGGACGCGGTCGAGCTGCGCTGGTCGTCGCCCTGGGACCTGGTCAACGGCCTCGAGCACATCGCCGACGACGCGCTGCTGGCCGCGGCCGAGCAGGCCGGTACGCTGGACGAGGTCGAGGACGAGCTGTTCCGCTTCGAGCGGGTGCTCGACGGCGACTCGCGACTGGTCACGCTGCTGGACGACGCCGCCGTGCCCGGCCCGACGTCGCAACGGGCTGGTCGACGAGCTGCTGGCCGCCAAGGTGTCGCCGGTCACCGCTGGCGCTGGTGCAGCACGCCGTGGCCAGCGGCCGGCGCGCCGGCGTCGAGGCCTCGCATCGACGCGCTGCTCGACGCCGCCGCCGCCCGCCGCGACCGCTCGGTCGCCCGCGTGGTCTCCGCCGTCGCGCTGACCGACGCTCAGCAGGCGCGGCTGGCCGCGGTCCTGGCCGACATGTACGGCCGCGCGATCAGCGTCCGCACCGCGGTCGACCCGCACGTCCAGGGTGGCTTGATCATCCGGGTCGGCGACGAGGTCATCGACGGCAGCGTGTCGTCACCAACTGGCCGCCGCTCGCGCGGCGCTCGCAAGCTAGCCATAGACTCGAACGACGATAGTCCGAGAGACATGAGGAAGCAGCAGACATGGCAGAGCTGACGATCTCCGCAGACGAGATCCGTAGCGCGATCGAGAGCTACGTTTCGTCCTACTCGCCCGAGGCCTCCCGCGAGGAGGTCGGCACGGTCGCCGAGACCGGCGACGGCATCGCCCGCGTCGAGGGCCTGCCGAGCGCGATGACCAACGAGCTGCTCGAGTTCGAGGGCGGCACGCTGGGCATCGCCCTGAACCTCGACGTCCGCGACATCGGCGTGGTCATCCTGGGTGACGCCTCCAAGATCGAAGAGGGCCAGAACGTCCGGCGCACCGGCGAGATCCTCTCCGTGCCGGTCGGCGACGGCTACCTGGGCCGGGTCGTCAACCCGCTGGGCAACCCGATCGACGGCCAGGGCGAGATCGCCAGCGAGGGCCGCCGCGCGCTGGAGCTGCAGGCGCCCACGGTGGTCCAGCGCAAGGAGGTCCGCGAGCCGCTGCTGACCGGCATCAAGGCGATCGACGCGATGACCGCCATCGGCCGCGGCCAGCGCCAGCTGATCATCGGCGACCGCCAGACCGGCAAGACGCACGGTCTGCCTGGACGCGATCATCAACCAGCGCGACAACTGGAAGACCGGCGACCCGGACAAGCAGGTCCGCTGCATCTACGTCGCGATCGGCCAGAAGGGCTCGACGATCGCGGCCGCGCGCGACACCCTCGACGAGGCCGGCGCGATGGAGTACACGACCATCGTCGCGGCCCCGGCGTCGGACTCGGCCGGCTTCAAGTACCTCGCGCCCTACACCGGCTCGGCCATCGGCCAGCACTGGATGTACGCCGGCAAGCACGTCCTGATCGTGTTCGACGACCTGACCAAGCAGGCCGAGGCCTACCGCGCCGTGTCGCTGCTGCTGCGCCGCCCGCCGGGCCGCGAGGCCTACCCGGGCGACGTCTTCTACCTGCACTCCCGGCTGCTCGAGCGTTGCGCCAAGCTGTCCGACGAGCTCGGCGGCGGCTCGATGACCGGCCTGCCGGTGATCGAGACCAAGGGCAACGACGTGTCGGGTTACATCCCGACCAACGTCATCTCGATCACCGACGGCCAGTGCTTCCTCGAGACCGACCTGTTCAACGCCGGCGTCCGCCCGGCCATCAACGTCGGCATCTCGGTGTCGCGCGTCGGCGGCGCGGCCCAGCCCAAGGCGATGCGGGCGGTCTCCGGCCGGCTGCGCGTCGACCTCGCCCAGTACCGCGAGCTCGAGGCGTTCGCCGCCTTCGGCTCCGACCTGGACAAGGCCTCGCAGCAGCAGCTGGCCCGCGGCGCCCGCATGGTCGAGCTGCTCAAGCAGCCGGCGTCCTCGCCGTTCCCGGTCGGCCGCGAGATCGTCTCGATCTGGGCCGGCACCACCGGCAAGATGGACGACGTCGAGGTCAGCGACATCCGCCGCTTCGAGTCCGAGCTGCTCGACTACGTCGCGCACACGCAGCCCGAGCTGTTCGACACCACTGGCCAACGCCAAGGCGCTCGAGGACGACACGGTCGCGCAGCTGGAGAAGGTCGTCGGCGACTTCAAGGAGCAGTTCGAGCCGGGACACTCGGAGCAGGTGGTCGAGGCCAAGCACGATTCCGCTCCGACCGAATCCGGCGAAGGCCAGTAGCCGATGGGCGCCCAGCTTCGGGTCTACCGGCGGCGGATCCGCACGGTCCAGTCGACCCGGAAGATCACCAAGGCGATGGAGCTCATCGCCGCGTCGCGCATCGCCAAGGCGCAGGCGCGCATGCAGGCGGCCCGGCCGTACGCCGAGGAGCTGACCCGCGCGCTGGCCGCTCTGGGCAAGAACGCCACGGTCACGCACCCGATGCTCACCGGCGTCGACAACCCGCGGCGCGCCGGCATCCTGGTCGTCACCAGCGACCGCGGCCTGGCCGGCGGCTACAGCGCGAACGCGATCAAGGCGGCCAACCAGCTCGCCGAACGCCTGCGCGCCGAGGGCAAGGAGCCGGTGCGCTACGTCATCGGCCGCAAGGGCATGGCGTTCTACAACTTCCGGCGCATCGAGCTGGCCGGACAGCTGGACCGGGTTCTCCGAGCAGCCGACGTTCGCCGACGCCCGTGGCGCCACCGAGGCGCTCGTGGCGGCGCTGCAGGCGACGAGCGAGAACGAGATCGAGGGCACGGCGGACTGGCGGGCATCGACGAGCTGTACGTCGTCTACACCCGGTTCGAGTCGATGGTGACCCAGACGCCGACCGTCATCCAGGTGTCGCCGGTCGAAGGTCGACGAGGCACGTCCGAATCGGACGAGTCCGACGACGATCAGGGCCCGCAGCCGATGTACGACTTCGAGCCCGAGCCCGGCGAGCTGCTCAAGGCGCTGCTGCCGCGCTACATCAGCGCGCGGATCTTCTCGGCGCTGCTCGAGTCGGCGGCCTCCGAGTCGGCGGCTCGTCGCCGGGCCATGAAGTCGGCCAGCGACAACGCGCAGGAGATCATCCGAAGCCTCACCCAGCTGGCCAACCAGGCCCGCCAGGCGGAGATCACCCAGGAAATCAGCGAGATCGTCGGCGGCGCCGACGCCCTCGCGTCAGCAGGAAGTGACGAGCGATGACCACCTTGTTCGATGAGACCGCCAACGCCGAGGATCGGCCCAGGGCGGCGTCGGCCGCGTCATCCGGGTCATCGGGCCCGTCGTCGACGTCGAGTTCGGGCGCAACGACATCCCCGAGCTCTTCAACGCCCTGACCGTGCCGATCGACCTCGGTGAGCTGTCCAAGACGCTGACCCTCGAGGTCGCGCAGCACATCGGCGACGACCAGGTGCGCGCGATCGCGCTGCAGCCCACCGACGGGCTGGTCCGCGGCGCCGAGGTCACCGACACCGGATCGCCGATCACGGTGCCGGTCGGCAACGTGACGCTGGGCCACGTCTTCAACACCCTCGGCGAGCCGCTCGACGTCAAGGCGTCCGACCTCGACATCACGGAGCGGTGGAGCATCCACCGCGAGCCGCCGCCGTTCGACCAGCTCGAGAGCAAGACCGAGATGTTCGCGACCGGCATCAAGGTCATCGACCTGCTGACGCCCTACGTGGTCGGCGGCAAGATCGGCCTGTTCGGCGGGGCCGGCGTCGGCAAGACGGTGCTCATCCAGGAGATGATCTACCGCGTCGCCGAGAACTTCGGTGGCGTGTCGGTGTTCGCCGGCGTCGGCGAGCGCACCCGTGAGGGCAACGACCTCATCACCGGAGATGACCGAGTCGGGCGTGCTCGAGAAGACCGCGCTGGTCTTCGGCCAGATGGACGAGCCGCCGGGCACCCGCCTGCGCGTCGCGCTCTCGGCGCTGACCATGGCCGAGTACTTCCGCGACGTCCAGAAGCAGGACGTGCTGCTGTTCATCGACAACATCTTCCGGTTCACCCAGGCCGGCTCCGAGGTGTCGACGCTGCTCGGCCGGATGCCGTCGGCGGTGGGCTACCAGCCGACCCTGGCCGACGAGATGGGCCAGCTGCAGGAGCGCATCACCTCGACGCGTGGCCACTCGATCACCTCGATGCAGGCGATCTACGTCCCGGCCGACGACATCACCGACCCGGCGCCGCACACCGTGTTCGCCCACCTCGACGCGACCACCACGCTGTCGCGGCCGATCTCGGAGAAGGGCATCTACCCGGCCGTCGACCCGCTGGACTCGACCTCGCGCATCCTGGACGCCCAGTACATCGGCCAGGAGCACTACGACGTCGCTCAGCGCACCAAGCAGATCCTGCAGCGCTACAAGGAACTGCAGGACATCATCGCGATCCTCGGCATCGACGAGCTGTCCGAAGAGGACAAGATCATCGTCGGTCGCGCCCGCCGGATCGAGCGCTTCCTGTCGCAGAACACGTTCGTCGCCAAGCAGTTCACCGGCATCGACGGCTCGTTCGTGCCGGTCGAGGAGACCATCGACGCGTTCAAGCGCCTGTGCGCCGGCGACTTCGACGACTACCCCGAGCAGGCGTTCTTCATGTGCGGCGGCATCGAGGACCTCGAGCGCAAGGCGCACGAGATCCGGAACAGCTGATCTGATGAGTGAGCATCACAGCGAGCGCCAGCGAGCGAGGAGCGGAGCGAATCAAGCGATGAGCGCTTGCGCGAAGAGCAGTGTGACGGCATGAGCACGATGCCGGTGGAGCTCGTCTCCGTCGAGAAGCGGCTGTGGTCGGGCGAGGCGTCAGCGGTCTACGCCCGTACCACCGAGGGCGAGATCGGAATCCTGCCCGGCCACTCGCCGCTGCTCGGCTTCCTCGCGCCCGGCTGGATCGTCCGGATCGAGCGCGAGGGCGAGGACGAACTGCGGGTGGCCGTGCACGGCGGGTTCCTCTCGGTACGGCCGGATGGTGTCTCGGTGCTCGCCGAGATGGCCGAGACGGCCGACGAGATCGACGTCGCCCGGGCCCGCGAACAGTTGCGTCAGGCCGAGGCCGACAACAGCCCGGAGAGCGACGGCGCGCGAACCCGCGCCCTGGCCCGGCTGCGCGCCGCGGGCGAATCGGTCCAATAGCTCGCCATGCAGGTCGTCGACGTCATCGGTGTCATCGCCGTCATCGCTCGTCGTCCTGCTGCTGAGCCTGCTGATCGCCCGTCAGCGCTTCATGCTGCGCAGTGCCGGGGGAATCGCCGTCGCGGTGCGTCGGGGCACCCGCTGGGAGTACGGCGTCGCTCGCTATCAGGGCGACGACCTGCAGTGGTTCCGCGTCCTGGGCATCGGCACCCGTCCGACCCGTTCGTTGCGCCGGGGCGACCTGCGGGTGCTGAGCAGTCACACCGCGACGGCCAACGACCAGGCCGCGCTGCCGCCGACCGCGGTGATCGTCGACTGCGTGGATTCGGTCGGCCCGATCACCATCGGGCTGGCCGAGAGCGCCTACACCGGGTTCGTGTCGTGGCTCGAGAGCAGCGCGCCCCGCTTCTGAGCTGCCGGTGAGCTGGCCGTTCTCAGCGGGTCTGCGTGCCGCCGCCGGGCGCCCAGAGGACATCGCCGCCCGGGTTGGCCACCCGGGCCAGGATGAACAGCAGATCCGAGAGCCGGTTGAGGTAGAGCATCGCCGATCTTGTTCGTGCGCTCCGGATCGTCCTCGTAGAGCAGCCAGGCGCTGCGCTCGGCCCGCCGGGCCAGCGTGCGCGACTGGTGCAGCAGGGCCGCGCCCGGCGTGCCTCCGGGCAGGATGAAGCTGGCCAGCTTGGCCAGCGTGGCGTTGAACTCGTCGCACCAGCCCTCGAGCGGGTCACGTAGGCGTCGGTGACCCGCAGCGGTGGATAGGCCGGGTCGGCGACGATCGGGCGTGCACAGGTCGGCTCCCGACGATCGAACAGGTCGTTCTGGATCTGTCGAAGGACGGCGGTGATCGCGTCGTCGAGCCCGCCGAGGGCGATGGCGACGCCGAGCGACGCGTTGGTCTCGTCGCAGTCGGCGTACGCACCGACGCGCGGGTCGGTCTTGCGCACCCGCGACATGTCGCCGAGCGCCGTCGTCCCGTCGTCGCCGGTCTTGGTGTAGATGCGAGTCAGATGTACGGCCACGCTGAGAACATAGCCCGCATCCGGGCGTCCGCTTGTCTAGGCTGTCGCGGTGCAGGTGCTCCAGGTGCAAGGCGGTGCCCGGCTCGACGGCGAGGTCGCCGTGGTCGGTGCGAAGAACAGCGTGCTCAAGCTGATGGCGGCGGCGCTGCTCGCGCCCGGCCGATCGACGATCGTCAATCTGCCCGCCATCTCGGACGTGTCGATCATGAACGAGTTGCTCACCCGGCTCGGTTGTGAGGTCACCGAGGTGCGCGAGGGCAGCACCGACAGCGTCCAGATCAGCGTGCCGCGAGCATCCGTTGTCGGAGGCTCCGTACGAGCTGGTCCGCAAGATCCGCGGCTCGATCAACCTGCTCGGCCCGCTGCTGACCCGCACCGGGGTCGCCCGGGTGGCGCTGCCCGGCGGCGACGCGATCGGCTCGCGACCGCTCGACATGCACTTCGCCGGTCTCGAGCGGATGGGCGCCGACATCCACGTCGAGCACGGCTTCGTGGTGGCCGAGTGCCAGCGATTGCAGGGCGCGCAGATCTGGCTCGACTTCCCGAGCGTCGGCGCGACCGAGAACATCCTGACCGCGGCCGTGCTGGCCAAGGGAACGACAGTGATCGACAACGCCGCCCGCGAACCCGAGATCGTCGACCTGTGCCGCATGCTCGTGTCGATGGGCGCCGAGATCGGCGGCATCGGCTCGTCGACCATCGAGATCAACGGCGTCGAGGAACTGCAGCCGACCCGGCACGTCGCGGTCTCGGACCGGATCGTGGCCGGAACCTGGGCCTGCGCGGCGGTGGCGACGCGCGGCGACATCACCGTTCGGGGCGCGGTGGCGGCCCATCTCGAGATCGCCCTCGACAAGCTCGTCCGGTCCGGGGCCGACATCGAGGTCTTCGACAGCGGGTTCCGCGTGAAGATGGACAACCGGCCGAAGAGCTTCGACGTGGTGACACTGCCCTACCCCGGCCTGCCGACCGATCTGCAGCCCTCGGCCATCGCGCTGCTCTCGATCGCCGACGGCACCGCGATGATCACCGAGAACCTGTTCGAGGCCCGGTTCATGTTCTGCGACGAGATCGCCCGAATGGGCGCCGACGTCCGCACCGACGGCCACCACGCCGTCGTCCGGGGCAAGGAGCGACTGTCCGGCGCACCGGTGCGCGCGACCGACATCCGCGCCGGCGTCGGTCTGGTGATCGCCGGACTGGTGGCCGAGGGGACGACCGAGGTCGCCGAGATCCACCACATCGACCGCGGTTACGTCCGTTTCGACGAACAGCTGCGGGCACTGGGCGCGGATGTCATCCGCACCGAATCCGACTCGTTCGGCGGGTAGCTCTGGACGAGCACTACGTCGACCCGAGATTGGTCGCGACTGCGTGAACTGATCGTCACCGCGCGTGCGCGCTGAGCGCGGTGAGCACGATCGGCCCGTCGGCGGTGACGGCGATCGTGTGCTCGAAGTGGGCTCCGCGTGAGCCGTCCGTGCTTCGTAGCGTCCAGCCGTCGTCGTCGAATCGGTAGGCGTCCAGCCCGCCGGCGAGGAACCACGGTTCGATTGCGATGGTGAGGCCGGGTCGCAAGCGCAGCCCGCGGCCGGGTCGTCCGTCGTTGGGAACGTGCGGGCTCTCGTGCATCGTCCGGCCGATGCCGTGTCCGCCGAAGTCGGTGTGCAGGCCGAGCCCGGCGGCGCGGGCGACCTGGCCGATGGCGGCCGAGATGTCGCCGAGGCGGGCTCCGGCCCGGGCGGCCGCGATGCCGACGTCCAGCGCGTGGCGGGTCCGTTCGATCAGGTGTGCGTCGGCCGGGCTGCTGCGCCCAATGCCGAAGGAGATCGCGGCGTCGCCCGTCCAGCCGTCGAGGGTCGCGCCGCAGTCGACGCTGAGCAGATCACCCTCGCGCAGGCGGTAGGCGGTGGGCAATCCGTGCAGCACCGCATCGTTCACCGACAGGCACACGACTCCCGGGAACGGGCTCCCGCCGAAGGACGGGTGGTAGCCGAGGAACGGCGACGTCGCGCCGTTCTCGTGGAGAACCTGGCGGGCGACCTGGTCGAGCGCGTCCAGCCGGCTCCCGACGTGTGCCGCTGATCGGACAGCAGCGAGTGCGCGCGCCACGACCGTTCCGGCCGCGGCCATCGCCTCGATCTCACCGGGCGTCTTGAGTTCGACCATGCTGCCCTCCCTGGGGATAACTATCCCGGTATTATTATCACGGTCATGGTGCGCCCGATGCTGACCCCCGCCGAACGCGAGCGCGGCCGCCGTCTCGGCGCCCTGCTGCGGGAGTCCCGCGGGGCCCGCAGCATGGTCGACGTAGCCGCCGCCGCCGGCATCCCGGTCGAGACACTGCGCAAGATCGAGGCCGGACGAGTGCCCACCCCGGCGTTCTTCACGATCGCCGCGATCGCGGCCACCCTCGACCTTCGACTGGGTGACCTGGCGACGCCGACCGACCAGGTCGACGCGATGCGTGACGTCACGCCGGTGAGGCGAGCGGTCTGATGGCTCAGACCCGGAGCAGCTGACGGGCCTGGTCGACGTCGTCGCGGAACACCAGGACGTCGAGGTTGCCGTCCCGGCGGCGCGACATGGACGAGCGCAGGCCGGCGTCCCCGAGCAACGCGCGGGCCTGCAGGGCCGAGTTCCGCGAGAGGTTCGCCGCCACCACGATCAGCATGCCGAGGTCGGTCGAGGCGCTGGCGTCGACGCGGGCCAGCGGGCCACTGCGGTGGGACGGCGTGAAGATCCAGCGCATCACGAGCACCAGCATCAGCACGACGACGACCGCGATGATCATCGCCGAGAGGTCGTCGCCCACGCTCCAGTTCTACACCGCTTCGGCGACCGGCAGGAGCGGGTCAGGCGTCCCGGTTGACCGCCCCGCTGACGACGGGCGGTTCGACCGACCAGGGGAAGTTGATCCACCGGCTCGTGCGCTTCCAGACGTATTCGCAGTGGACGGTGGTCTGCGGCTTCTCGTAGATCACGGCGCAGCGGACTTCGGCCACGTGCTCGGCGCAGAACTCCTTCACCAGCTTGAGCGTCGCGCCGGTGTCGGCCACGTCGTCGGCGACGAGCACATGGGCGCCGGAGATGTCGACGGGCTGGGGGACCGGCGGCAGCACGACCGGCATGTCCAGGCGGGAGTCGACGCCGGTGTAGAACTCGACGTTCATGACGTGCAGGTTCTTCACGTCGAGCGCGTAGCCGAGCGCGCCGGCGACGAACAACCCACCGCGCGCGATCGACAGGATCAGATCGGGACGAAAGCCGTCGTCGGCGATGGTGGTGGCCAACTCGCGACTGGCCCGGCCGAACAAGTCCCACGTCAGGTTCTCGCGCTCGTCCACGGCGTCAGCTTGGCAGATCGGGGCGTGCGAACTCCACCACATCGATTACCGCTAGGTAACAACGCTTCCTACACTCCAGAGAACCCAGTGCAGCGAGGTGTCTGATGCCGTTTCCGCACGACTCCGAACGCGACCGTCCGTGGCTCATGCGCACGTACGCCGGCCACTCGTCGGCCGGCGAGTCGAACGCGCTCTACCGCCGCAACCTGGCCAAGGGGCAGACCGGTCTGTCGGTCGCCTTCGACCTGCCGACCCAGACCGGCTACGACCCCGACGCCGAACTGGCCCGCGGCGAGGTGGGCAAGGTCGGCGTGCCGATCTCGCACATCGGCGACCTGCGGACGCTGTTCGACGGCATCCCGATGGACGAGATGAACACGTCCATGACGATCAACGCACCGGCGATGTACATGCTTGCGTTGTACCTCACCGTGGCCGACGAGCACGCCGAGGCGGCCGGCATCGACCGCACCGAAGCCCGGGCCAAGCTGAGCGGGACGACCCAGAACGACATCATCAAGGAGTACTTGAGCCGCGGTACCTACGTCTTCCCGCCCGGTCCGTCCCTGCGGTTGATCACGGACATGATCGCGTTCACGGTCGCCGAGGTGCCGAAGTGGAACCCGATCAACGTCTGCAGCTATCACCTGCAGGAGGCCGGCGCGACGCCGGTACAGGAGGTTGCGTTCGCTCTCTGCACGGCCATCGCCGTTCTCGACTCGGTCCGGGATTCGGGGCAGGTGTCGCCGGAGAAGTTCGGCGAGGTGGTCGCGCGCATCTCCTTCTTCGTCAACGCCGGCGTGCGCTTCATCGAGGAGATGTGCAAGCTGCGGGCATTCGGGCAACTCTGGGACGAGATCACGCGTGAGCGCTATGGCGTCGAGAACGAGAAGTACCGGCGGTTCCGGTACGGCGTCCAGGTCAACTCGCTCGGGTTGACCGAGGCCCAACCAGAGAACAACGTCTACCGCATCCTGCTCGAGATGCTCGCGGTCACCATGTCGAAGGACGCGCGGGCGCGGGCGGTCCAGTTGCCGGCGTGGAACGAGGCGCTCGGGCTCCCGCGCGCGTGGGATCAGCAGTGGTCCCTACGGATGCAGCAGGTGCTCGCGTTCGAATCCGACCTGCTCGAGTACGAGGATCTGTTCGAGGGATCCAAGGTCATCGAGGCCAAGGTGGCCGTCATCAAGTCGGGCGCGCAGGCCGAGATCGACCGCATCCTGGAGATGGGCGGTGCGGTCGCCGCCGTCGAGTCGGGCTACCTGAAGTCGGCCCTGGTCAGCTCGCTGGCCGAGCGGCGCCGCCGGATGGAGTCGGGCGAGGACGTCGTCGTCGGCCTGAACAAGTACACCGAGACCGAGCCGAACCCACTGGTGGCCGGCGTGGACGGCGGCATCCTCACCGTCGACCCGGAGGTCGAGAAGTCGGCCATCGCGGCCGTCCAGGCCTGGCGGGCGGGCCGAAACGCCCATGACGTCGACGAGGCGATCACCGCGCTGCGCGATGCCGCCAAGACCGATGTGAACCTCATGGCGGCGTCGATGGCGTGCGCGCGGGTCGGCGTGACCGTCGGGGAGTGGGCCGGCGTGCTGCGGGAGGTGTTCGGCGAATACCGCCCGCCGACCGGGCGTCGCCGGAGCCTCGGGTGGTGGCCGGGCCGAGGGGCTGGCCGCCGTGCACGCGCGGGTCGTCGCCGCGTCCGCCGAGCTCGGCCGTCCGTTGAAGTTCCTGGTCGGCAAGCCGGGCCTGGACGGCCATTCCAACGGCGCGGAGCAGATCGCGGTCCGCGCGCGCGACGCCGGATTCGAGGTCGTCTATTCAGGGATCCGGCTGACCGCCGCGCAGATCGTCGCGGCCGCGGTCGAGGAGGACGTCGACGTCGTCGGCCTCTCGATCCTGTCCGGGTCGCACCTGTCGGCGGTCCCCGATGTCGTCAACGGGCTGCGCGAGGCCGGTCTCGACGACGTGCCGGTCGTGGTGGGCGGGATCATCCCCGAGAACGACGCCGTGACCCTGCGGGCCAACGGCGTCGCCCGGGTGTTCACGCCCAAGGACTTCGAGATCACCGACGTCCTGAGCCAGGTCGTCGACGCGATCCTCGAGGCACGGGTCTAGTTCACCACGATCAGCTAGGAACGTAGGCGAACGTGTCGGGGTCGGGTCCGGTGCGCTCGTCCTTGTTGAGCGACGACAGGATCTCCATCTCCTGATCGGACAGTTCGAAGTCGAACAGCGCGAAGTTCTCCCGCATCCGCTCCGGCCGGGTCGACTTGGGGAAGATCACGTCGCCGCGCTGGATGTGCCACCGCAGCACCACCTGCGCCGGCGTGCGCTCGACCTGGCGGGCGACCGTGGTGATCTCGGGATCCTCGAGCACCCCGCCCTGGGCGATCGGCGACCACGCCTCGGTGACGATCTCGTTGTCGGTGTCGAACTCGCGCACCTCGACCTGGGTCAGATACGGGTGCACCTCGATCTGGTTGACCGCCGGCGGAATCTCGGTCTCGGCCTTGAGCCGGCGAATGTGGTGCGGCTGGAAGTTCGAGACCCCGATCGAGCGGGCCCGGCCGTCGCGATAGACCTCTTCCAGCGCCTTCCAGGCGATCGTGAAGTCGCGCACGGTGGCCAGCGGCCAGTGGATGAGCATCAGGTCGACGTACTCGGATCCGAGCTTGTCCAAGGTCTCGTCGAACGAGGCGAGGACCTCGTCGCGCGTCTGCTGGTTGTTGTTGACCTTGCTGGTGATGAAGATGTCGCCCCGGTCGAGCCCGGACTTCGCGACGGCTTCACCCACCTCCTTCTCGTTGCCGTACATCTGGGCGGTGTCGATGTGCCGGTAGCCGATCTCGAGGGCCTGGGCGGTGGCCTCGGCGGTGTCGGCCGGCTTGATCTGGAAAACCCCGAAGCCGAGCTGCGGGATGGAATTGCCGTTGTTCAGGTTGAGGGCGGGTACGCCGGGCATGTCTGTCCTTTCGAGTGGGTACTGACGCCTTACCCCGATCGGCCGACGGCGTCACGGTAATCTCCGGCAGTGCGCCTGGTCATAGCTCGCTGCAGCGTCAACTACGTCGGGCGGCTCACGGCCCATCTTCCGCTCGCGACCCGTCTGCTCATGGTGAAGGCGGACGGCTCGGTGCTCGTGCACTCCGACGGCGGCTCCTACAAGCCGCTGAACTGGATGAGCCCGCCCTGCACACTGCGGGAGGACGAGGCCACCTGGACCGTCACCAACAAGGCCGGCGAGCAGCTGATCATCTCGATCGAGGAGGTGCTGCAGGACACCGCGTACGACCTCGGCGTCGACCCCGGCCTGATCAAGGACGGCGTCGAGGCCCATCTGCAAGTGCTGCTGGCCGAGCACATCTCGACGCTGGGCGAGGGGTATCGACTGGTGCGCCGCGAGTACCCCACGCCGATCGGGCCGGTCGACATCATGGCCCGCGACGCCGACGGCAAGGCGGTGGCCGTCGAGATCAAACGTCGCGGCGAGATCGACGGCGTCGAGCAGTTGACCCGCTATCTGGAGTTGCTCAACCGCGACTCGCTGATCGCCCCGGTTCGGGGCGTCTTCGCGGCCCAGGAGATCAAGCCGCAGGCCCGCACGCTGGCGGAGGACCGCGGAATCACCTGTCTCGTGCTCGACTACGACACGCTTCGCGGCATCGAGCGTGACGGCACCCTGTTCTAACCACCGCTCACCGGGGGATTCGCATCACCTTGCGCTCAGGCGGCTCCCGCCGTGCGACAAGATCGAGGCATGGAACCTGTGGTCCTCGAACCTGTGCTGCTCGAAGCGGGGCCGGTCGACGGCGTCCGCGTCCTGACGCTGAATCAACCGGACAAGCGCAATGCGCTGTCGCCTGGCCTGCAGGCGGCGCTCGGCGCCGCCGTCGACGCCGTGCGCGACGACGCCGAGGCGCGTGTTCTCGTCATCGCCGGGAACGGCTCGGCGTTCAGTGCGGGCGCCGACCTGCCCGCGGTGTTCGGCGACCTGGATCGATCCGTCGGCGAGATCCGCAACGGACTGCGCACGATCTACGACAGCTTCCTGCGAGTTCGCCGCCTCGAGATTCCGACGATCGCGGCGGTCCAGGGGGCCGCGGTCGGGGCCGGCGTCAACCTGGCGATGTCATGCGACATCCGCATCGCCGGACCCCGGGCGGTGTTCGGCGTCACCTTCACCAAGCTCGGCCTGCATCCTGGCGGCGGGTGCACGTACTACATGGTCAAGGCGCTCGGGACGCAGCGAGCGTTGAAGCTGCTGCTCGACGGCGGTTCTCTGACGGCCGACGAGGCGCTGGAAGTGGGCCTCGTGAGCGAGGTGGTCGACGATCCGCTGGCCGCCGCGCTGGAGCTGGCCGGGCGTTATGCCGCGCTGGATTCGGACTTGGCCCGCGACATCAAGCGGGCCGTGCACATAGCCGACAACGGCGACTTCGAGGAGACGCTCGAGTTCGAGTCGTGGGCGCAGGCGGTGTCGGCCAAGAAACCCGAGCTGGCGCAGGCGATCGAGCGCTTCCGCTAACTCTGGCGATGGCGGTTACTCGCCAGTAGGGTCGAGCCATGACGACTGTGGAGTCAGCCCCCTCGACCACCGCTGCCCCGACCTTCGACAGCCTCGACCCGTCGACGGGTGAGCTCGTCGCGACCTTCCCCGTCCACAGCGAGGCCGACGTGCGGGCGGCCGTCGAGCGCTCGCTCGCCGCGACGACGTGGTGGCAGTCGCTCGGCTTCGACGGCCGCAAAGAGCGGCTGCGGGCCTGGCGCACGCTGATGGCCAAGCGCATCGACGAGCTGGCCGAGTTGATCCGCCGCGAGAACGGCAAGCCGCTCGACGACGCGCTGGGGGAACTGGCCCTCGCGATCGAGCACCTGGACTGGGCGTCGGGCCACGCCGCGAAGGTTCTCGGCCGCCGCAAGGTCAGCGCCGGGCTGCTGGCGAGCAACAACCGGGCCACCGTCGAATACCGGCCCTACGGGGTGGTTGGCGTCATCGGCCCGTGGAACTACCCGGTGTTCACCCCGATGGGCTCGATCTCGTACGCGTTGTCGGCCGGCAACACCGTCGTCTTCAAGCCGAGCGAGTTCACCCCGGCGATCGGCAAGTGGCTGGTCGACTCCTTCGCTGAGGTCGTTCCCGAGCAGCCCGTGTTCCAGTTGATCACCGGATTCGGCCCGACCGGCAATGCGCTCTGCACGGCTGGTGTGGGCAAGCTCGCCTTCACCGGGTCGACGGCGACCGCCAAGTTGGTGATGCGCGCCTGCGCCGACACCCTGACGCCCGTCGTGATCGAGTGCGGCGGCAAGGACGCGCTGATCGTGGCGTCCGACGCCGACCTGCCCGCCGCCGTCGACGCGGCCGTCTGGGGCGGCTTGTCCAACGCGGGTCAGACGTGTGCGGGCGTCGAGCGGATCTACGCGGTCGACTCGGTGTACGACGAGTTCGTCCGGCTGGTCACGGCCAGCGCGGCCAAGGTCACGGGAGGTGTCGACTACGGGCCGATCACCATGCCGGGCCAGGTCGAGGTCATCCGGCGCCACATCGACGCGGCGATCGCGGACGGCGGCCGGGCCGTCGTGGGCGGACCCGAGTCGGTCGACGGGGCGATGATCCAGCCCGTCGTCCTGGTCGATGTACCTGAGACATCATCGGCGAATCGCGAGGAGACCTTCGGCCCGACGCTGACCATCGCGCGCGTTCGCGACGAGGACGAGGCGGTCGAGCGGGCCAACGACAGCGCGTTCGGATTGGGGGCCGCCGTCTTCAGCAAGGCCAAGGGCGACGAGATCGCGAGCCGGCTCTCGTGCGGCATGGTCAGTATCAACTCGGCGATCACGTTCGCGATGGTTCCTGAGATCCCGTTCGGCGGCGTCCGCGATTCGGGCTTCGGGCGCATCCACGGCGAGGACGGCCTGCGGGAGTTCGCGTGGCCCCGCGGCATCACCACTCAACGGTTCGCACCGCTGATCAAGATCACGACGTTCGATCGCAAGAAGAGCGCCGTGAAGCTGACCAAGAGGCTCGTCAAACTGCGGTGGGGACGGTGATGGTCGTCGCATCGGTGCGACGGGTCGACCTCAGCACCACTACTTTCTGACCTCATCGTCCGCCGCTTCACTGGAGGTTCCTCGTGGCACGTGATTTTCGGGTCGTCGGTGTGGTCGGGCTGGGCACGATGGGCGCGGGCATCGCTGAGGTGCTGGCGCGCTGCGAGGTGTCGGTGGTGGCGGTCGAGGTCGACGCGGCGGGAGTGGCTCGCGGCCGCGATCACGTCGAGCAGTCGAGCGCGCGGGCGGTGGCCGGCGGCAAGCTGTCCGAGGACGAGCGGATCGATCTGCTCGCGCGCATCGAGTTCGCGACCGATCTGAAGGCGCTGGCCGAGGCCGAGTTGGTGATCGAGGCGGTTCCCGAGCAGTTGGAGTTGAAGCGGGCGATCTTCAGCGAGCTGGACGGCATCGTCGGTGCCGAAACGATCTTGGCGACGAACACGTCGTCGTTGTCGGTGACCGAGATCGCGGTGGCCACTGGGCGTCCGGGCAAGGTGGTGGGGCTGCACTTCTTCAATCCGGCGCCGGTGATGAAGCTGGTCGAGGTCGTGCGGACGGTGGTGACCGAGCCAGAGGTGGTCGCCGATGTCGAGGCGTTCGCGCAACGGCTGGGCAAGACGGATGTGACGATCGGGGACCGGGCGGGGTTCATCGCGAACGCGTTGCTGTTCGGGTATTTGAACCACGCGAGTGCGTTGTACGAGTCGCGGTACGCCACGCGCGAGGACATCGACGCGGCGATGAAGCTGGGCTGCGGCCTGCCGATGGGCCCGCTGGCGCTGCTGGACCTGATCGGGCTGGACACGGCGTACGAGATCCTCGAGACGATGTACGCCCAGTCGCGGGATCGGCTGCACGCACCGACCCCGGTGCTCAAGCAGATGGTCGCGGCCGGGCTGCTGGGCCGCAAGAGCGGTCGCGGTTTCTACACCTACGACACGGCCGGCTCGCCCACCGTGGTCGAGGACGTGCTGACGCCGGTGGTGTCGGCGACTCAGTTCGGGGCGCGCCCGGTGACCGCGGTCGGGCGTGGTGGGGTCGGGCACGATGGCGACCGGCATCGTCGAGGTGTTCGCCAAGGCCGGCTACGAGGTGACGTTCGTCGCGCGGACGCCGGAGAAGATCGACTCGGTGCGTACCGCGATCGGCCGCTCACTGGAGAAGGCGGTGCAGCGCGGCAAACTCTCCGAGGACGCGCGGGACGCGGCGCTGGCCCACATCACCGGCACGACCGCCCTGGACGATCTCGCCTCGGCGCACCTCGTCGTCGAGGCGGTGGTCGAGAACCTGGCGGTGAAACAGGCCCTGTTCTCCAACCTGGACGAGATCTGCGCACCGGGCACGGTGCTGGCCACCACGACCTCGAGCCTGCCGGTGATCGAGGTGGCCGCGGTGACCTCGCGTCCGTCCGAGGTGATCGGCATGCACTTCTTCAACCCGGCCGCGATCATGAAGCTGGTCGAGGTCGTCACCACCGTCGCTACCGCTCCTGACGTCGAGGCCACCGTGCTGGACCTGACGGCCAAGATCGGCAAACACCCGGTGCGCTGCGGCGATCGGGCCGGGTTCATCGTCAACGCGTTGCTGTTCCCCTACCTCAACGACGCCGTCAAGATGCTCGAGGCGCACTACGCGACCGCCGACGACATCGACGCCGCCATGAAGGTCGGCTGCGGGTACCCGATGGGCCCGTTCGAGCTGCTCGACGTCGTCGGCAACGACGTGTCACTGGCCATCGAGAACACCCTGTTCGCCGAGTTCCGCGAACCCGGCTTCGCTCCGGCTCCGCTCCTCGAACACCTCGTCACCGCCGGCCGCCTCGGCCGCAAGACCGGCAAGGGCTTTCGCGACTACGGCTGAGGCGTTTGACCGGCCACAGTCGCGGGGATGATCTTGCCCGTGGACAACCCGATCAAGCCCCAGATCGCATTCCTCGGCGCCGGTCTGATGGGCGCTCCGATGATCGAGCGGCTGGCGGGTGCGGGCTATCTCGTGCACGTGTGGAATCGCACGCGCGCCAAGGCCGAGTCGATCGAGCACGTGCTGGTCGCCGACACACCGGCGGCCGCGGCGGCGGACGCGTCGATCGTGATCACGATGCTGCTCGATGCCGACGCGGTCGACTCGGCGATGAGCGGTGACGACGGCGCGCTCTCGGTCATGGACGACGACGACGTCTGGATCCAGATGTCCACCGTCGGTCTGGACGGCGTCTACCGGCTGGGCAAACTGGCCGCGGACGCCGGCGTCGCGTTCGTCGACGCGCCCGTGCTGGGTACGCGCAAGCCGGCCGAGGACGGCGCCCTGAAGATCCTCGCCTCGGGTCCGGCCGACGTCCTCGAACGATGCGCCCCCGTCTTCAAACCCCTCGGTCAGGTCTTCGCCGGACTCGGTGCGGCCGGACAGGGCAGTCGGCTCAAGCTGGTCGCCAACGCCTGGGTGCTCGCGCTGACCGACGCCACGGCCGCCTCGATCGCCCTGGCCCGCAACCTCGACCTCGACCCCGCGCTGTTCCTCGACGTGATCGACGGATCGGCGAGCGACAGTCCGTACGCACACGTCAAGGGCCAGGCGATGATCGACGGCAAGTACCCGACATCGTTCTCGTTGAGCGGGGCCGCCAAGGACGCGCACCTGATCGCGGACGCCTGTCGCTCGTCCAACACCGGCCTCGGCCTGATCGAGGCCATCAGCGCCCATCTGGACGCCGCGGTCGAGGCGGGCCACGGTGATGACGACATGGCCGCCGTCTACACGGTGCACACCACCGGGTGAGAACGGGCGCGCGTCCGTACGCGAAGGACCGCGAAGCAATCGCTGAGCAGCACTCGGTGCCATGGATGCCCGGAGCTAAGCTTGAACCGTTCCAATTAACCGCTCCCCAACGAAGAGGACCGAGTCACCATGAACCGCCGCACCAACCGTTCCAACCAGTCCCGCCTGGCCGCCTCGATGACCGCGCTCGCCGCTGTCGCGGCCGACTGCCACCACGCGAGCCGCCGCTTGGTCGAGCTGCAGCTTCGCGGACGCCGCACCTCCTGAATTTTCCCGCGAGTGGCCGATATTCGGCCGAGTGGCCGCCGAAACGCGGCCACTCGCGCCGAAATCGGCCACTCGCGGTGGCATTGGTGGCGGTCAGCGCGCGCGCTGGCGCGGGATGAACACCTCGCGCACGACGAGCGCGATCGTCGCGACGAGCGGAATCGCGATCACGAATCCCAGCACGCCGAACAGTGTGGCGCCGACCAGCGCACCGAGGATGGTCGCCGCCGGATTGATGATCACCCGCGTGCGGAACATCCGCGGGATGAGCAGGTAGTTCTCGAACACCTGGTAGGCGATGAGGAAGACGACCGTCGCGATGCCCCACGGGATCGACGTGATCGCGACCACCGTCGACACGATGATCAGGGCGACCGGCGCGCCCAGCAGCGGGATCACGTCCAGCAACGCGACGACGAAGGCCAGCGCGATGGGAAACGGAGCCCCGATCGCGGCGAAGAACGCCAGGCTCACGAGTCCGGCGATCAAGCCGGTCAGCAAGTTGCCGGCGACGTATTCGCCGAGCTGTTGGATGATCTCCGACCCCACGGTCTCGGCCCGGCTGCGCCTGGAGCGTGGCACGAGCCGGTACGCGAACGCCGTGATGCTGTCCAGATAGGCCATGAAGTACAGCGTCAGGATCAGGACGGTCACGCCGTCGAAGATCGTGGTTGCGAGCGCGGTTCCCGCCGACACCGCATTGCCGGCGAGCGTCTTGGTGAGGTCGCCCGACGACAGATACGTGTGCGCCTTGTCGAGGAAGTGGAAGCGGTTGTCGAGCGATGCGATCCGGTGATTGTTCTGCAGGTCGGTGAGATAACCCGGCAGATGGGCGATGAAGTTGCTGACCTGATCGACCAGAGGCGGGACCACGGCGAAGCCGAAAGCCGTGGCCAGTCCCGCCAGCACCACGAACACGACGAGGACGGCGAGCGGGCGGCGCAGGCCGACTCGTTGCATCCGCCGCACGGCCGGATCGAGCCCGACGGCGAAGAACAGCGACACCGCAACCAGGATCAGCATGTCGCGCGCGTCGACCAGCACGCGGAACAGCAGGTAGGCCAATCCGACGCCGACGGCGGCCGCGAATCCGACTCCGAACGGGGTCGCGGACCGTGACGCCGGCGGTTCGGATCCGCCCAGCGCCGGACCGGCGGTCTCAGCCACTATCGGTGCTCGCGCGAGCTGCCTTCGCCTCGTCCAACACGGCGGCCAGCCGCCGGTGCAGGGACTCTAGATCGTCGTGGACCTGATCGCGCTGGCCCCGCAGGCGGGCGACCTCGTCGCTCGCGTCGTGTTCGCGGCGCTCCGCGGCCGCCCGGGCCTCGTCGACCAACCGGCTCGCCTCGTCGTGGGCGGCTTGGATCTCGGCCTCGGACTTGGCGTGCTCGTCGCTGCGCCGCTTGCGCAAGGTGATCTCGAAGTCGTCCTCGGCCGTCTTGATGCGCTGCGCCGATTCCTGCTCGAGGCGCGTTCGCTCGGACAGTGAAGCGGCTTCGCCCTGTTCGCGCGCGGCCAGCGACTCGGCCTCCAGCCGCGTGCGCTCGGCCAGCGACTCGGCGTCGAGCCGATCGCGCTCGGCCGCGGCCTCCCGGGTGAGCTGCTCTTCCTGCTCCCGGGCGGCCGCGACCTCGCGCTCGGTCCGTTCGGTGATCTCGGCCCGGTAGCGGTCGGCCTCGGTGATGCGGCGGCGGAACGTCTCGTCGGCGTCGGCCTGGCGGCGCGTGGCGGCCTCGACGATCTGGTCGGCCTCGACGCGGGCGTTGGCCCGGATGCGTTCGGCCGCCTCGTCCGCGCCCAAACGTGCCTGCTGCTGGTAGGTCTCGGCCTCGCCGCGGATTCGGGCCGCGTCGGCATGGGCGACCGACACCAGCTCGCGGACGCGGTCGTCGACGTTCTCGGTGGTGACCTCCTGGGTCGCATTGCGCAGTTGCCGCCGCAGCGACTCGATCTGCGCGTGCGCCGAGGCCAGCTGGGCGGCGAGATCGGCGCTGCGGGCGGCCGCGGCGTCGCGTTCCGCCCCGGCCGCGCGAACTTCGTCGTCCAGGCGGGCCAGCATGGTGTCGACCTGACGGCGGTCGTAGCCGCGCATGGCGGTGTCGAAACCCCGCGAGGCGTCAGTCAGGATCGAGAGGGCATCGGTCGGGTTCTCGTCCGTCATACCTCTGATCGTCGCATCTTCACCCGCAAGGCCTCAAACACGGCGCTCGGTACGGACCGAGGAATGCCTCAGAGACGTTCAGACGCCGCGAAAGCGGTTGATGGCATCCAGGTGCCGGGCGCGCAGCGCGGTGTCGCGGACGCCGAGGCCCTCGGTCGGCGCGAGGCACAGGATGCCGACCTTGCCCTGATGCAGATTGTGGTGGACGTCGAAGGCGGCTTGCCCGGTTTCGGCCAGCGGATAGACCTTCGACAGGGTGGGATGGATCTTGCCCTTGGCGATGAGCCGATTCGCCTCCCACGACTCGCGGTAGTTGGCGAAGTGGGAGCCGACGATCCGCTTGAGGGTCATCCACAGGTAGCGGTTGTCGTACTCGTGCATGTATCCGGTCGTCGAGGCGCAGGTCACGATCGTGCCGCCGCGCTTGGTCACGTAGACGCTTGCCCCGAAGGTGTCGCGACCGGGGTGTTCGAAGACGATGTCGGGATCGTCACCGCCGGTGAGCTCGCGGATCTTCTTGCCGAGCCGCCTCCACTCGGCGGGCTGCTGCTCGCCGTCCTTCCAGAACTCGTAACCCTCGGCCGAGCGGTCGATGACCAGTTCGGCGCCCATCGAACGGCAGATCGCGGCCTTCTCGGGCGAGGAGACCATGCAGACCGGGATCGCGCCGCCGTTCAGCGCGAACTGGGTCGCGTAACCGCCCAGGCCGCCGGACGCGCCCCAGATCAGGACGACATCGCCCTGCTTCATGTTCGCGCCGTGGTGGCTGACCAGTTGCCGGTAGGCGGTCGAGTTCACCAGCCCGGGCGCCGCGGCCTCCTCCCAGGTCAGGTGGGCGGGCTTGGGCATCAGCTGATTCGACTTGACCAGGGCCAACTCGGCCAGGCCGCCGTAGTTCGTCTCGAAACCCCAGATGCGCTGCTGGGGGTCCATCATCGTGTCGTCGTGGCCCTGCGGATCCTCGAGTTCGACCGAGAGGCAGTGCGCCACGACCTCGTCGCCGGCCTTCCACCGCGTCACTCCAGGACCGACGCGCAACACCACACCGGCCAGGTCCGAACCGACGACGTGGAAGGGCTGGTCGTGCTTGCGGGCCAGTTCGGAGCTGCGGCCGTACTTTTCCAGGAACGAGAACGTGCTGACCGGTTCGAAGATCGACGTCCACACCGTGTTGTAGTTGATCGCCGACGCCATCACCGCCACGATCGCCTCGCCCGGTCCCACCTCGGGCGTCTGGACCTCCTGCACGTGCAGGCTCTTGCGCGGGTCCTTCTCCTTGGTCGTCAGCCCGGCGAACATCTGCTGCTCGTCCTTGCGGACGACGACGCCCTGATAGGTGTCGGGCACCTTGAGATCGGCGACGGACTCGATGTCGTCGTTGAGAATCGCATTGCGAATGTCGTCCACGGCGGATGTCTCCATTGGTCGGCGGCGAGCGCGTGTGGTCAGGGTTGCGATGTTACTGGTGAGTAGCGCTGTGCTCCACCAGTTCGACCAGGATTCCGCCGGCGTCCTTCGGGTGAATGAAGTTGACGCGGCTGTTCGAAGTGCCGCGGCGGGGCTCGTCGTAGATGAGACGAAGCCCCTTGGCGCGCAACTCGCGGCTGGCCTGGTCGAGGTCGTCGACGGTGTAGGCCAGCTGTTGGATTCCCGGTCCGTTGCGGTCGAGGAACTTGGCGATGGTCGACGTCTCGTCGATCGGCGCGAGCAGTTGGATCAAGGTAGAGCCGTCACCGACGGCCAGCATGGCCTCGCGCACACCCTGGTCGGTGTTGGTCTCCTCGTGGACGCTGACGATGCCGAAGGTGTCCCGGTAGAAGTCGATGGCGGCGTCCAGGTCGGCAACGGCGACGCCGACGTGATCGATCTTGCTGAACAGCGAGTTGACCATCCGCCAATAGTTACCGTCTGGCAGCGCTTTCGGCTCAGGCGAGGTGCGCCGGTTCACACTCATTTCGACCGGCTGGGTCGAGGAATACCTAGTTAGCATGGCGAGGTTGCCCCACAGGAGGTCTGAATCATGGCGCGTGAAGCTGTCTCGGTGATCGTGAATGGTGCGCGGACGCCGATGGGGCGTCTGCTCGGTTCGTTGAAGGATTTCAGCGGTGCCGATCTGGGTGCGGTGGCGATCAAGGGGGCGCTGGAGCGTTCGGGTGTGGCTCCGGATCAGGTGCAGTACGTGATCATGGGTCAGGTGTTGCAGGCTGGTGCCGGGCAGATGCCGGCGCGGCAGGCGGCGGTGAAGGCCGGTATTCCGATGAGCGTTCCGTCGATCTCGATCAACAAGGTGTGTCTGTCGGGTCTGGACGCGATCGCGTTGGCTGATCAGTTGATCCGGGCCGGGTGAGTTCGAGGTGATCGTGGCGGGTGGGCAGGAGTCGATGACCAACGCGCCGCACTTGTTGCCCAAGTCGCGGCAGGGGTTCAAGTACGGCGCGATCGAGATGCTCGACGCGATGGCCTATGACGGGTTGACCGACGCCTTCGACCGGATTCCGATGGGGGAGTCGACCGAGCACCACAACGGCCGGCTCGGGCTCGGCCGCGTGGAGCAGGACGAGTTCTCGGCCCGGTCGCACCAGCGGGCGGCGCTCGCGGTGAAGAACGGTGTGTTCGACGAGGAGATCGTGCCGGTGCTCATTGCGCAGCGTAAGGGTGATCCGATCGAGTTCCGCGAGGACGAGGGGATCCGCGGGGACACCACGGTCGAGTCGCTGGCCAAGCTGCGTCCGGCGTTCACCAAGGATGGCACCATCACGGCCGGGTCGGCGTCGCAGATCTCCGACGGTGCGGCCGCGGTCGTGGTGATGAGCAAGGCCAAGGCCCAGGAGTTGGGCCTGTCCTGGATCGCTGAGATCGGCGCCCACGGCAACGTCGCCGGTCCTGACAACTCGCTGCAGTCGCAGCCCTCGAACGCGATCAACGACGCCCTGCGCAAGGAGGGCCTGGCCATCGGCGACCTCGACCTGATCGAGATCAACGAGGCGTTCGCCGCCGTCGGGCATCCAGTCGATGAAGGACCTCGGCGTAGTCCGAGGAGATCGTCAACGTCAACGGCGGCGCGATCGCCCTGGGTCACCCGATCGGCATGTCCGGTGCCCGGCTGGCCCTGACCCTGGCCTACGAACTCAAACGCCGCGGCGGCGGCACCGGCGCGGCCGCGCTCTGCGGCGGCGGCGGCCAGGGCGACGCGCTGATCCTGCACGTGCCTGCGTAGGTTGACCGCGTGACGGGATCTCGGCGGGCGGTCGACGTCGCCGAGATGGCCCAGCGCGCCCGGCAGGGTGATCCGCGCGCCGTCGCCCGGCTGATCACGCTCGTCGAGAACGACTCGCCGTTGCTGGCGCGAGGTCGCGGCCGCGAACTCGTCGCGCACGCCGGTCGCGCCCAGGTCGTCGGACTGACCGGCGCGCCCGGGGTCGGCAAGTCGACGACCGACCAACGCGCTCGTCGCTGCGCTGCGGGCCGAGGGCAAGCGCGTGGGCGTGCTCGCGGTCGATCCGTCGTCGCCGTTCTCGGGCGGGGCGTTGCTCGGCGACCGGATCCGCATGCAGGAGCACGCGACCGACGACGGGGTGTTCATCCGCTCGATGGCCTCGCGCGGTCACCTCGGCGGCTTGTCGGCCGCGGTGCCGCAGGCGCTGCGGGTGCTCGACGCCGCCGGTTACGACGTGATCCTGCTCGAGACGGTCGGCGTCGGCCAGGCCGAGTTCGAGGTGGCGTCGCTGGCCGACACGACGGTGCTGCTGCTGGCGCCGGGCATGGGCGACGGAATCCAGGCGGCCAAGGCGGGCATCCTCGAGATCGCCGACATCTTCATCGTCAACAAGGCCGACCGCGACGGTGCGGACCAAGTTGCGCGCGACCTGCGCCACATGCAGTCGCTCGGCGGCCGGGCCGCCGACGCGGTCGTCTGGCGGTCGCCGATCGTCAAGACGGTCGCGTCCCGGGCCGAGGGTGTGGACGACGCGCTCGCGGCGCTCACCGCGCACTTCTCGTGGCTGCACGAGTCGGGCCAGTTCGCAGACGCGACGACGTTCGCGGGCGGCCGTCGAGATCGAGGCCATCGCCCTGGGCGAGGTGCGCGGGCGCTTCGCTCACGTGCACGGCTCGTCCGCGCTGGCCGAGTCGGCGGCCCGGGTCGTCGCGGGCGACACCGATCCGTACTCGGCCGCCGAGCAACTGATCGCCGCGCTCTGAGCCGTCCGGACGTCAGGCCTGCTGTTTCCCCGTCTGCTTCCTTGCCTGCCGCCGGCGCGACACGTTGGGCAGATCGATTCCGGCGATGAACTCCTCGACCAACTCCGCCGTCCGCTCGCGGTATTCGAACTGGGGCACGTGTCCGCAGTCAGCCAGAACGACCGTCCGCGCCGAGGGCAGAGCCTGCTGCACGTGTCGTGCGAACGCGGCCGGCACGAGCACGTCGCGGTCGCCCCAGACGAACATCGCGGGTGGCTTCAACGCGCCCAGCCGCTGCCAGAAGCCGGTCTCGCCGAACGGTTCGTCCAGATAGATCTGACGCAGTGCGGCGAAGAACGCGACTCGGCCCCGGCGAGTGCCGATCACCCGCTCGAACTCGTCGACGGCGGCTTGGTACCAGACGTCGGGCAGGCGAGAGGGGTCGGCGAACAACGCTCGCAGTCCCCGGACGACGAGAACTCGTGGCACCCGGACGCTTCAGGGCCGCCAGCTCTGGACGCACCACGCGCACGAGCGGGACGAACTGGCGCAGGCGGCGGAACGCGACAGCTGGGCAGAGCAGCACGAGCCCGCGGATCGGTGTCGGATCGATCATGGCGGCTTCCAGCGCCGTCCGCCCGCCCAGGCTGTTGCCGACGAGGATCGCCGGAGTCTCGCCGCAGGTCTCGGTGATGAACGCCGAGAGCCAGTTCCCGAGGAACTTCGCGCCGTAGTTGAAACGGCCGCCGCCCGAGGCGCCGTGACCGGGCATGTCCGGGGCCAGCACGCGGTACTTGCGGCCGAGGTCGACGATCAACGGCAGCATCGAGGCGTTGGTCGCGCCCAGGCCGTGCACCAGGACGATCGGTTGTGCGTCCGCCGGGCCGGCCTCGAGGAAGAACGTCTCGATGCCACCGGCAATGATCAAGCGGGTCCGGGTGAGATGGTCGGCCGGCTCGTTGCTGACGAACAGGCCATCGAGCTGCAGGGACAGGGCGAGGTTGCCGCGAACGACCAGCTCGCCGTCGAGGAAGGCCTCGACGCCACTACGGCGTCCGGACGACCACGTCGCTGAGCACGTCGACCGAGGCTCGCACCGTCGTCGTCGGATGCGCCGGTGCGCCCCGGCGGGCCGTCAGCCGGCCGCGATCGATGACCACCGTCCAGTTCCACACGCCGCCGGCGCTGAGCAGGATGGTGGCCGACGTGTCGGCGAGCACGGGCGAGAACTTCCCGCGCAGCCGCTGATCGAGCAGCGGCAACAGATCATGGTCGACCAACGGTGCGCACCTCCTTCGGTGGATCCTGCCGCATTCGTGGCGAACTTGCCTCGATGTCCGCTGCTACCCACGAGTAACATTTCCGGAATCACCAGCGACGAGGAGTCCCGAATGGCCGACCTGAGCGCGACGGCGACGTCTGGACGCTGAGTCGCGGATGTACGCCGACGTGCTGGCGGCGCTGTCCGGCGGTGCGCGTTGGCCCGAACTCCCGGCGGGTTCTTATCTGAACTGGTTATGATTATCAACTAGACTGGTCGCATGACTTCGCATGCAGCGCCGCGCCGTCGCGAAACGCGACAGGGCGGCATCGTCCGGGATGCATTGGCCGAATCGGAAGGCTTCCGCAGTGCCCAGGAGGTCTACTCCGTGCTTCGTCAGCAGGGCGAGTCCGTCGGGCTGTCGACGGTCTACCGACACCTGCAGGGTCTGGCCGATGTCGGCGAGGTGGACGTGATCCACACGCCTGAGGGCGAGACCACTTATCGCTTCTGCGGCGATGCCATCCGCAAGCATCACCACCACCTGGTCTGTCGCGTGTGCGGCCGGGCCGAAGAGATCGAGGGTCGCGGCGTCGAACGCTGGGCGGCGACCGTGGCCGAGCAGCACGGCTACACCGATGTCGATCACACCCTCGAGGTGTTCGGGGTCTGCGCAAGCTGCCGCTGACGTTTGACAACGATATTGAGAATGGTTTTCAATAGCAGTATGCGAATCACGCTCGTCGCCGTACTGACTCTCGCGCTCCTCGTGGGCTGCTCGACCTCGGTGTCCAAGGGCGGGCCGGTGCGGGTGGTCGCCGGAGAGAACTTCTGGGGGAACGTGGCGGCGCAGATCGGCGGCGCCCACGTCCGCGTCACGTCGATCATCAGCGACCCCAACGCCGATCCGCATGAGTACGAGTCCGATACCCGCAACGCGGCCGACATCGCGCGGGCCGGGCTGGTGATCGAGAACGGCCTCGGCTACGACGACTTCATGGGCAAGCTGGTCTCGGCCTCCTCGCCGAAGGGGCGGGAGGTTCTCCATGTCGATCAGGTGATGTCCATCGGCGGCGACGACGCGAACCCGCACATCTGGTACGACACCGCGAAGCTTCCTCTCGTCGCCAGCGCGATCGCCTCGTCACTCGGCCGGCTCGACCCGGCCGACCAAGCCGCGTTCACCGCCAACGCAACGGCATTCGACGCGTCGCTGGCCCCGATCACCGACGTCATCTCGACGATCAAGGCGAAGTACGGCGGCGAGCCGATTGCCTACACTGAGCGCGTGCCGGGGTATCTCGTCGATGCGGCCGGCCTTCGACTCGGCATCCCCGCGTCCTTCGCCCAGTCGGTCGAGGACGGCAACGACCCGAGCGCCGGCGACACCGCCGCCTTCGACCGTGCCCTGTCGGAGCACCGGGTCCGGGTGTTGCTCTACAACAGCCAGGTCACCGATCCGACCACGGACAAGATCAAGGCCCTCGCCACGACGGCGGGCGTCCCGGTCGTCGGGGTGTCCGAGACCTTGCCCTCGTCCGACCATGATTTCCAGTCCTGGCAGCTACGGCAGGCCCGCGCTCTGCTCACCGCCCTGGGCGGCTGAATGAGTGACCGTCCCGCGATCCGGCTGCACGGCGCCGAACTGGCCTACGGGCCGCGAACGCTCTGGCGCGGGCTCGATCTCGACATCGCACCCGGTGAGTTCCTGGCCGTGCTCGGCCCGAATGGTTCCGGCAAGACCTCGTTGCTCAAGGTGCTTCTCGGGCTCACCCAGCTGAGCGGTGGCACCGTCGAGGTGTCGGGAGTGGCTCCTCACAAGGGCAGCAGTGCGGTGGGCTACGTGCCGCAACAGAAGGGGTTCGACGCCGACCTCGGGGTCCGCGGGCGAGACCTGGTCGAACTCGGCCTGACCGGCCACCGTTACGGCTTCGGCCGGGCGGGCGGTGACGTACGGGCCCGAGTCGACGCCGCGATCGCGTCGGTCGGGGCGAGCGCCTACGCCGATCGCGCGATCGGACGGCTCTCGGGCGGCGAGCAGCAGCGCCTGCGCGTGGCCCAGGCGCTGCTCGGCGACCCGTCGGTCCTGCTGTGCGACGAGCCGTTGCTGTCGCTCGATCTCGCCCACCAACGGGCCGTCGTCGAGCTGCTCGATGCTCGACGGAAGGCCGCGGGAACCGCGATCGTGTTCGTCACGCACGAGATCAACCCCATCCTGCCGATCGTGGACCGCGTGCTGTACCTGGTGAACGGTCGCTGGGCGATCGGTCCGCCGGACGAGGTGATGACGAGCGAGCGGCTCAGCGAGCTGTACGGCACCGACATCGACGTCGTCCGGGTGCGGGGGCGGATCGTCGTGGTCGGCGCCACCGACGACGAGCACCACCAGCATGGCGAGGCGTCGTGATCGGCACCTACCTGCAACTGCCGTTCGCCCAGCACGCGTTGATCGCGGCGACGCTCATCGCGATCACGAGCGGCCTCATCGGCCCCTTCGTCGCCGCGCGGGACATGGCCTTTGCCGTGCACGGCACCGCCGAGCTCGCGTTCACCGGGGCGGCCGCCGGCCTGCTGATCGGCGGGGACGCGGTGGCCGGTGCGCTGCTCGGCTCACTTGTCGTCGCGACGGCGATCGGCCTGCTGGGGGAGCGCCCGGCCGAACGCAACACCGCCATCGGGGTCATCCTCGCGTTCGGCCTCGGGGTCGGCGTTCTGCTGCTGTCCTACTACCACGGGTTTGCGACCGAGGCGACGAATATCCTGTTCGGACAGATCCTCGGCGTCAGCACGCGCGATCTGATCCTGCTCGGATCGATCGCCGGACTCGTCGTCGTCTGCCTCGCGGTGATCTACCGTCCGCTGTTCTTCGCGTCGGTCGATCCCGAGGTGGCGGCCGCGCGAGGCGTCCGCACGCGCCTGCTCGGGTTGATCTTCGTCTACCTGCTCGCTCTCACCGTGACCGAGGCGGCGCAGATCGTCGGTACGTTGCTCGTGCTGAGCCTGGCGATAACGCCGGCCGCCGCGGCTCGCCAGCTCAGGGCCAACCCGCGACGGGTCAGCGTGTTGTCGGTGGCGGTCGCACTGGTCGCGGCCGACGGCGGGCTGCTGCTCAGTTTCCAGTTCGACTCGATCAAAGCCAGCGTCTTCATCACATTCCTGGCCTTCGCGGCTTACCTGGCGGCACGCGGCATCCGGCTCGTCCGGCATTAGCGACACCTGATTCCACCGCGGCGGAGGGTTGTCGGAGCGGAGCTCGACCGGGATATCCTCCGAGCGCAATGTTGCCACCGCAGGAAGTCCGTTGATGAGTGACGCCACCCGGATTTTGCCGAGTCTGGCGTGAATCCGTTGCTGCACTATCTGGATCATGGTGCGGCCGAGGCCGATGTGACGGTGACCTCGGCCGCGCAGGTCGCTGCGACTCGGGTGTCCTGGGCCGACGGTCTGGCGCGCACGATCGACTACCTCAAGAACACCGAACGGTTCGACTGATCACGGCTGATCAACTTCCGGTCGCGCTGGCCGACTCGACCTCGAGCAGCGAGACCTCGTGCAGCGACTGCTCGTAGGCCTTTCCACCGCCCCGTATCCCGAACAGCCGCTTCGACACCAGCAGGTAGACCACTGCGGCCACGTTGATCAACAACACGACCAACTTGAGCCAGGTGACCTTCTCGGTGAGTTCGTACACCTCGAGTGGGACGAACAACGTCGTGCCGACGACGGCCACGTACTCGCCCCAGCGTTTGAGCGACCACAGCCCGATGCCTTCGAGCAGCTGCAGCGCCCCGTAGACGAACAGGCCGGTGGCGATGAGGTTCAGCGTCGAGGGCTTCGCATCGAGCGCCTTCTCGATCGAGTTGACCGTGCTCGAGTCGCTGACGTTGAAGTGGATCTGATCGAAGAAAGGCTTGAGCGAGCTGAGGTCGGTGTCGAAGAGCTGCTTGAGGCTGACCTGGGTGCTCTTCAGGCGCAGGACCGCGACGCCCAGCAGGATGATGATCAACCCACGCACCCACCGTTCGATCGCCAGCGCCCGCAGGATGAATGCCGAGCGCAGGGCCTTGCCGCGCAGCAGCACGGGAGCATCGTCGGCCGGTCCGGCCGCGCTCGCCGCGCCGAGCACGTAGGTTCCGCAGCGCAGGCACCGCCACGCGTCGCCCAGCGGCGTGCTCGCTTCGAGCTTGGCGCGGTACGCGGGCTCGTCGGCGGCGTACGTGACGTGCCCCTTGCGGGCGCACGTGCGCAGATCCCAGTCCATTCCGCGCAGCCTAGAGCGTGGGCTGCTCGTCAGCGGAAGGCGTCGAGTCCGGTGAGCCGCTGGCCGAGAACCAGGGTGTGGACCTCGTGGGTGCCCTCATAGGTGTAGACCGTTTCGAGATTGACGGCATGCCGGAGCACCGGGTACTCGGTGGTGATGCCTGACCCGCCCAGGATCGAACGCGACTCGCGACAGATCTCCAGCGCCGCGCGGACGTTGGCGAACTTGCCGAAGCTGATCTGATGGGGCTGGATGCGGTGAGCGTCCTTGAGCTGTCCGAGGTGGCGCGCAGTGAGCTGGGCCTGCTGCAGCGACACCGCCATTTCGGCCAGCTTGCGCTGGGTCAGCTGGAAGCCGGCGATCGGGCGGCCGAACTGGGTGCGCGTCGTCGCGTAGCCGAGCGTGGCGGCCAGGGCGTCGGCCGCGGCGCCGGTGACCCCCCAGATGATGCCGAAGCGCGCTTCGGTGAGGCAGCCGAGCGGACCCTTCAGGCCGCGCACTCCGGGCAGCATCGCATCGCCGGGCAGGCGGACCTCGTCGAAGGCCAGTTCGCTCGTGATCGAGGCCCGCAGCGAGATCTTGTGATGGACGTCCTGTGCGGTGAAGCCCGTCATCCCGGGCTCGACGAGGAAGCCGCGGATGCCGTCGTCCTCGGTGCGCGCCCAGACGACGGCGACATCGGCGATCGAGCCGTTGGTGATCCACATCTTGTTGCCGGTGAGGATCCAGTCGCTGCCGTCGCGCCGGGCGCGGGTGCGCATCGAGCCGGGATCCGAGCCGGAGTCGGGCTCGGTCAGGCCGAAGCAGCCGATCGCCTCGCCGGCCGCCATGCGCGGCAACCACTTCTGCTTCTGCTCCTCGCTGCCGTAGGCCCAGATCGAGTACATCGCCAGCGATCCCTGCACGCTCACCAACGACCGCAGGCCGGAGTCGACCGCCTCGACCTCGGCGCACACCAGGCCGTACTGGGAAGGCTGCGCGCCTTGGCAGCCGTAGCCCTCCAGATGCATGCCGAGTACGCCCAATGCCCCGAACTCCTGGGCCAGCTCGCGCGCCGGGAGCGTCCCGGACTCGAACCATTCCTGGATGTTGGGCCGCAGCCGGTCGTCGGCGAACTTGCGGACGGTGTCACGCAGCAGCCGGTCCTCATCGCTGAGTTCAGCGTCGAGATCGAGCAGGTCGAGGTCGTCGAGAGCGCTCATCCGAGTCACGTTACCGCCCGGACGCCGCCCGGGGCCGGTCGTTGTCAGAGGTAGTCTGCGGCGGTGCCAGCCGAGAGTTCCGCGCTTGATTTCGACCCGATCGACCGAGCCGGAAATCTGTGGCAGTCGCGCTTCCCGGGCCAGGAGGCGGACGTGTATGCCTCGATGCGCGCCGTCACGTCGATCATGCGCGCCCACCAGATCCTGATCGCGGAGCTCGACGCCCTGTTGCGCCCCTACGGCGTGACCTTCAGCCGCTACGAGGCCCTCGTGCTGCTGTCCTTCAGCCGGGACGGCGCGCTGTCGTTGTCCAAGATCGGCCACCGGCTGCAGGTGCATGCCACGTCGGTCACCAACGTCATCGACCGGCTCGAGGCGGCGGGGCTGGTGCGCCGCGAACCCAATCCGAAGGACGGCCGCGGGACGCTGGCGGTGATCACCGACGAGGGTCGGTCGGTCGCCATGAAGGCGACGGCCGATCTGAACGCCGCCCGGTTCGGGATGGCCTCGCTCGGCGAGACCGAGCTGGGGCAGGTGTTCGACATCCTGCGCGGTCTGCGGCTGGGCGCGGGCGATTTCACCCTCGAGTAGCGGTGTGATCGGTCAGCCACCGGCTGCCGCGCGATCTTGGGTATGAAGGAGTCATGACGACTTCAACGCTGCCCGCCCACGCATCCGGCACCTTCGACCTGGCCGGCAAGACGATTCACCGCCTCGGTTTCGGCGCGATGCGGCTCACCGGCAAGGGCATCTGGGGGCCGCCCGAGGACCGTGCCGAATGCGTCCGGGTCGTGCGACGGGCTGTCGAGCTCGGCGTGGACTTCATCGACACGGCCGACTCGTACGGCCCGTACGTCAGCGAGGAGATCCTGCGCGAGGCGCTCGAACCGATCCCTGACAGCGTGTTGATCGCGACCAAGGCCGGCTTCACCCGCAGCGGGCCGGACGTGTGGGCGGCGGTCGGGCGGCCCGAGTACCTGCGGCAGGAGTGCGAGATGTCGCTGCGCCGACTGGGGGTCGAGCGGATCGATCTGCTGCAACTGCACCGCATCGATCCGAAGGTCGCGTTCGAGGACCAGATCGGCGTGTTCAAGGATCTGCAGGACGAGGGCAAGATCGCCGCCTTCGGGCTCTCGGAGGTCTCGGTGGACGAGATCGAACGAGCCCGCGCGATCGTCGAGGTCGTATCGGTGCAGAACCTCTACAACCTGACCAACCGCCAGTCCGAAGAAGTCCTGGATCACTGCACCGACCAGGGGATCGCCTTCATTCCATGGTTCCCGATCGCGGCCGGCAAGCTGGCCGAGCCGGGCGGTCCGGTCGACGACGTGGTGAAGGCGACCGGCGCGACCGCGTCGCAGATCGCGTTGGCCTGGCTGCTCGCCCGCTCGCCGGTCATGCTGCCGATTCCGGGAACGTCCAAGGTGGCCCACCTCGAGGACAACGTGGCCGCCGCCGGGGTGACGCTGACCGACGCACAGGTCGCGGAACTGACCGCCGCGAGCTAGCCGTGGCGACCGCCGCGAGCCTGGCTCGGCGGGGACTGGAACAATGGACGTCATGCGTCCTGGTGTGCCTCGCCGTCCCGTACAGAACCCTGCCCTGACCGCCGCGATGGGCGGCGCGATCGACCTCGCGGCCGTCAAGGCTCGCTCCGAAGCCGCCGCCCGGGCGGCCGAGGCACCGCCGCCGCCCGCCGGCGCGTGGGTCGTGGACGTGTCCGAGGAGACGTTCCAGGCCGAGGTCCTCGATCGCTCGTTCCAGGTGCCGGTGCTGATCGATCTGTGGGCCGACTGGTGCCAGCCGTGCAAGCAGCTCTCGCCGGTGCTCGAGAAGCTGGCCAACGAGTCCGAGGGTCGGTGGGTGCTCGCCAAGATCGACGTCGACGCGAACCCGCGCATCTCGCAGGCGCTCAAGGTGCAGAGCATCCCGTCGGTGTTCGCGGTACTCGGCGGCCAGCTGGTGCCCGGCTTCCAGGGTGCGCTGCCCGAGGCCCAGGTGCGCGAGTTCATCGTCGCCGTGCTGCAAGCCGGCCAGGAGGCGGGGCTGACCGGTGCGGCACCCGTCGCGGAGGCGGAGCCGGCCGCCGCGGACGAGCCGTCCGACCCACGATTCGTTGCGGCCGAGGACGCGTTGCAGGACGGGGACTACGCCACGGCGGCGGCCCGCTACCAGGAGATCCTCGACGCCGAGCCGGCCAACGCCGAGGCGTTGCTGGCCCTGCGCCAGGTGCGGTTGCTGGAGCGCATCGACGCCATCGATCCGGCCGTGGTTGCGCGCGCGGCAACCGAGCCCGACAACGTCGAGGCTCAACTGGCCGCCGCTGACGACGAGTTGGGGGGCAATCAGATCGACGCCGCCTTCCAGCGGCTGCTGGCGCTCGTGCGGCGGACGAGCGGCGACGAGCGCGATCAGGTTCGCGACCGGCTCCTCGAGTACTTCGAGTTGATCGGCAGCGACGACCCGCACGTTCCGCCGGCCCGCAAGGCGCTGACCAACGCCCTCTTCTAGCCACGATTGTGGAGTGTTCACCGCGTATGGCGCGGTAAACACTCCACAATCGGCGGGTTAGTTGGACGTGTGCGGCATCAAGGCGTTCTCGGGGATGACGCCCGAGCCGTCCGGCCCGGAAGTCGTCCATCGCCTGCTGGAGTTCCTCGACGGTGTTCATCACGAACGGGCCGTAGTGCGCGACCGGCTCGCCGATCGGTCGGCCGCCGAGCAGGAGCACCTCGAGCGCCGGCCGGTTCGAGTCCTGCGCGGCTGCGGCGGCAACGGTGATGCGGTCACCCGCGCCGAGCAGGGCGAGCTGGCCCTGCTTGATCGGACGACCGGCAGCGCCGACCGTTCCGGTGCCGGACAGCACGTAGACCAGCGCGTTGTACTCGGGCTGCCACGGCAGCGAGAGCTGGGCGCCGGGCTGGATGCGTGGCGTGCGCCAGGGTGATCGGGGTGTGGGTCGAGCCCGGTCCGGCGTGGCCGTCGATCGAGCCGGCGATGACGCGCACGAGGGCGCCGCCGTCAGCTGGAAGACAGCAAGGTCGCCTGGTGTCCTTCGAGGTTCTGGTACGCCGGCGGGGTGAACTTGTCCTTGGCGGGCAGGTTGACCCAGAGCTGGATGCCGTGGAACAGGCCGCCGGACAGGACGAGCTCCTCCGGCGGTGTCTCGATGTGCAGGATGCCCGCGCCGGCCGTCATCCACTGCGTCGCGCCGTTCTCGATCAGCCCGCCGCCGCCGTGGGAGTCCTGGTGCTCGAAGGTGCCGTCGATCATGTAGGTCACGGTCTCGAAGCCGCGGTGCGGGTGCCAGGGCGTGCCCTTGGGCTCGCCCGGCGAGTAGTCGACCTCGCCCATCTGGTCCATGTGGATGAACGGGTCGAGGTCCTGGGTCGACACGCCGGCGAATGCGCGGACGACCGGGAAACCCTCGCCCTCGAAGCCACTGGGGCCGGTGGTGACGGTGCGCACCGGGCGTTCGGTGTCGCCGAGGGTGGCCGCGGCGATGCGGGGCAGGGTCAGGGTGTCTGCGGTGACGGCTGGCATGACGTCCTCCAAGTAGTTGCAGATTCAATCAATCTACGCCTGCAACGACACCCGGGCCAGGAACATTCCGCCCTCGGCCGCCAGCCGGTGAGCGATCAGGCGGGGGAGTAGCGCAGCCAGAGCGCGCCCAGGGGCGGGACCCGCAGCGTGGCCGACGCGGGCTGCCCGTGCCACGCGGTGTCGCCGGCCACCACCGATCCGAAGTTGCCGACACCGGAGCCGAAGTAGCCCTCGGCGTCGGTGTTGACGACCTCGTCCCACCGTCCGGCGAACGGCAGGCCCAGCCGGTACTGATCGTGCGGGACGGGGGAGAAGTTGGCGATGCAGGCCAGCGCCGAGCCGTCCGAGCCGAAGCGGACGAAGGAGAAGACGTTGCCGGCGGCGTCGTTGGCATCGATCCAGTGGAAGCCGGCCGGGTCGGTGTCCTGCTGGTAGAGCGCACCCGTCTCGCGATAGACCCGGTTGAGGTCGCCGACCAGTCGCTGGACGCCGCGATGCTCGGGACCGTCGAGCAGCCACCAGTCCAGCGAACGCTCCTCGCTCCACTCCGCGCCCTGAGCGAACTCCTGCCCCATGAACAGCAACTGCTTGCCCGGGTGGGCCCACATGTACGCGTAGAGCGTGCGCAGGGTCGCCGTCTTCTGCCACAGGTCGCCGGGGATCTTGTTGAGCAGCGAACCCTTGCCGTGCACGACCTCGTCGTGCGAGATCGGCAGCACGAAGTTCTCGGAGTAGGCGTACATCATCGAGAACGTCATCTCGTGGTGGTGGTACTGGCGGTGCACCGGCTCGTGGGCGATGTAGGCGAGCGTGTCGTGCATCCAGCCCATGTTCCACTTGAACCCGAACCCGAGGCCGCCGAGGTGGGTCGGCCGGGTGACGCCCGGCCAGGACGTCGACTCCTCGGCGATCGTGACGACTCCGGGCACCCGCTTGTAAGCCGTCGCGTTGACCTCCTGCAGGAACGCCACCGCCTCGAGGTTCTCCCGCCCGCCGAACTCGTTGGGCAGCCACTCGCCCTCCTTGCGGGAGTAGTCGAGATAGAGCATCGAGGCGACGGCGTCGACGCGCAGGCCGTCGATGTGGAACTCCTCGAGCCAGTAGATCGCGTTGGCGACGAGGAAGTTGCGCACCTCGCTGCGGCCGAAGTTGAAGACGTACGTGCCCCAGTCGAGCTGCTCGCCCGCGACGCGGATCGCCGTGCTCGTAGAGCGGCGTGCCGTCGAAGCGCGCCAGCGCGAACTCGTCCTTCGGGAAGTGTGCCGGGCACCCAGTCGACGAGGACGCCGATGCCGGCCCGGTGCAGGGCATCGACGAGGAAGCGGAACTCGTCCGGGTCGCCGAAGCGCGCCGACGGGCGCGTAGTAGGACGACACCTGGTAGCCCCACGAGCCACCGAACGGGTGCTCGGACACGGGCAGGAACTCGACGTGGGTGAAGCCGGTCTCGAGGACGTAGCTGACCAGCTCATCGGCCAGCTCGCTCGTAGGACAGGCCCTGCCGCCACGAGCCGAGGTGCACCTCGTAGATCGACATCGGCGCGGCGTGCCACGGCGTCTGGGCCCGTCGGGTCGAGCCAGTCGCCGTCGCTCCACTCGTAGCGGGACGTGAACACCCGCGAGGCGGTCGCCGGCGGGGCCTCGGTGGCGAACGCCATCGGGTCGGCCTTGTCGCGCCAGACGTTGTCGGCGCCGAGGACCTGGTACTTGTACCGGGTGCCGTCGCCGACGTCCGGGATGAACAGCTCCCAGACGCCGGACGACCCGAGCGAGCGCATCGGGTAGGCCCGGCCCGACCAGTAGTCGAAGTCGCCGACCACGCGCACGCCGTTCGCCGACGGCGCCCACACCGCGAACGACGTGCCGGTGACGGTCGCCGAGCGGCGTGTCGTAGGTGCGGACGTGCGCGCCGAGCACCTTCCAGAGGTCCTCGTGGCGGCCCTCGCCGATCAGGTGCAGGTCGACCTCGCCGAGGGTCGGCAGCCACCGGTAGGGGTCGTCGACGGTGTAGCGTGCTGCTCGCCGTAGGAGACGGCCAGGCGGTAGTCGTCGGGCGGTCCGTCGACGGCGGCCGCGAACACGCCGGCCTCGTGCAGCCGGTGCATCTCGACCCGCGTGCCGTCGCGCAGCACGACCGCGACGGCGCTCGCCTCGGGGCGCAGCGTGCGGATCACGGTCTGGCCGTTCGCGGCCGGGTGCGCACCGAGGATGCCGTGCGGGTTGTGGTCGGTCCCCGCCGACGAGGCGCTCGAGTGCGATCGGGTCGACGACGGTCGGGTCGGGCGGTTGGCGACACGGCGCGCTCGGGCGTGCTTGCTGGTCATGAAGATCCTTCCTCGGCGCCGGCGAGTCGCGCGAGCGACGCCAGCGGGATGGGCAGCCAGTCGGGGCGGTTGCGGGCTTCGTAGACCGCTTCGTAGACGGCCTTGTCGGCCTCGAAACCACGCAGGGCGAGCAGATCGACGTCGGGATCGAGACCGCCGACCTCGGCGTAGCCCGACAGGTAGGCCGCCCGGTTGCGATCGGCCCACTCCTTGGCCCGGTACTCCAACTGCGGGGAGGTGGAGCTGACGAGTTGGTAGCGCGCCGCGTAGTCGATCGAGCGCAGCATGCCGGCGACATCGCGCAGCGGGGAGTCGAAGCGGCGGCGTTCGTCGATCGAACTCGACGGCTCGCCCTCGAAGTCGAGGACGATCCAGCGGTGGACGGTGCGCAGCGTCTGCCCCAGGTGCAGGTCGCCGTGCACGCGCTGGGTGGCCAGAACCATCGGCGCACCCGGCGAAGTCGTCGAACACAGCCCGCAGGCCGGTCTCGAACGCGGCCAGCGCGGGGACGATCGGTCAGGGCGGTGTCCAGGCGCGCGTGCATTGCGGCGGCCCGCTCGTTGCGCTCGCTCGGCCGACAGCGACGACGTGCCGAACGTCCGGGCCAGGTCGGTGTGCACCTGGGCCGTCGCTGCGCCGAGTCGCTCGGCCTCGCCGGCGAAGTCGCCGCCCGCCTCTTCGGCGTGCAGGTCGGCCTCGGCCATCAGGTCGCGCACGCTGGCCCGGGCGAGGTCCCAGCCGTCGGTGGCCGTCGTCATGAACTCCTGAAGCATGCCCAGGCTCATCGTCTCGCCGTCGACGGTCGCGGTCACCGCGCCGAAGATGCGGGCGATGTGGCTGGTGCGGGCGGCGTCATCGGCCCGATGCGGCCAGCGCGCCGAGGGCGGCGTGAATCTCGATGTCGGGATTCACGCCGGACTCGAGGCGCCGGAACACCTTCAAGATCGCCTGGTCGCCGAAGATCAGCGAGGTGTTGGACTGCTCGCCGGTCAGCACGATGCTCGCGCTGCCGACCGGGATCTCGTCGGCGTCGACGAAGCGCTCGAACGACACGCTGCCGCCGACGTGCGCCTCGTCGCGATACTCCGACCAGCCAGGCCTGGGTGACGTCCTTGTCGTGCAGGGCGTCGTAGACCAGCCGCGGCCCGGCCTCGGTATCGATGGTGCCGACCAGCACGTGTTCGAGACCCGGTTCGGCCTCGTCGCCGAAACACCAGCGGCAGCTGGTAGGTGCTGTTGCCGCCGTCGGTGAAGGCGAGATCGGCCAGCCAGATGCTGACCTCCGGGCCGTCCTGGGTGAGCGTCGTCAGATGGCGCAGCTGCACGCTCGAAGCTGCGGCCCTTGCCGCCGAACCAGCGTTGTCGCGGCAGCCACTCGGCCACCAAGTTCGTCGAGTTCGCTCACTGATCGACCTCCTCGGCGGCCATCGTCGGGACATGGGGCTCGGCCGACCGGCGGCGACGGGGCAGCCGCAGCCAGTAGAAGCCGTGCCCGGCGACGGTCAGCAGATAGGGCAGCTCGCCGATCCGCGGGAACTGAGCGCCGCCGAGCAGCTCGATCGGCTCGACGCCCTCCCACCGGCGCAGGTCGAGCTCGACCGGCTGCGGGAAGCGGGAGAGGTTGTTGACGCACAGCACGATGTCGTCGCCGAACTCGCGCACGAAGCTGAGCACGCTCGGGTTGCTGCCGCCGATGTCGGTGAACGTCCCCATGCCGAACGCCGGATTGGCCTTGCGGACCTGGATCATCCGGCGCGTCCAGTGCAGCAACGACGATCCGTTGCGGGTCTGCGACTCGACGTTGGTCACCTGGATAGCCGTAGATCGAGTCCATGTTGACCGGCAGGTAGAGCCGGCCCGGGTCGCAGGTGGAGAAGCCGGCGTTGCGGTCGGGCGTCCACTGCATCGGGGTGCGGACGCCGTCGCGGTCACCGAGCCAGATGTTGTCGCCCATGCCGATCTCGTCGCCGTAGTAGAGGACGGGCGACCCCGGCAGCGACAGCAGCAGGGCGTTGAACAACTCGATCTGGTTGATGTCGTTCTCGAGCAGCGGGGCCAGCCGACGGCGGATGCCGATGTTGGCCTTCATGCGCGGGTCCTTGGCGTACTCGTTCCACATGTAGTCGCGCTCTTCGTCGGTCACCATCTCGAGCGTGAGCTCGTCGTGGTTGCGCAGGAAGATGCCCCACTGGCAGTTCGCGGGAATGGCCGGCGTCTGGGCCATGATCTCCGAGATCGGGTAACGCGACTCGCGCCGCACCGCCATGAAGATGCGGGGCATCACCGGGAAGTGGAAGGCCATGTGGCATTCGTCGCCGCCGCCGCTCGGGTCGCCGAAGTACTCGACGACATCGGCCGGCCACTGGTTGGCCTCGCACAGCAGCACCCGGTCCGGGTAGTCACGGTCGACCTCTTTGCGCAGGCGCTTGAGGAACTCGTGCGTCTCGGGGAGGTTCTCGCCGTTCGTGCCGTCGCGAACGTAGAGGTAAGGGACGGCGTCGAGCCGGAACCCGTCGATGCCCCGGTCGAGCCAGAACCGCAATGCGTCGACCACTGCTTCCTGGACGGCCGGATTGTCGAAGTTCAGGTCGGGCTGGTGGCTGAAGAACCGATGCCAGAAGTACTGCTTGCGCACCGGGTCGAACGTCCAGTTGGACGGCTCGGTGTCGACGAAGATCACCCGGGCGTCCGGGTAGCGCGTGTCGGTGTCGCTCCAGACGTAGAAGTCCCCGTACGGGCCGTCGGGATCGTTGCGCGACGCCTGGAACCACGGATGCTGATCGGAGGTGTGGTTCGCGACGAAGTCGATGATCACCTTCATGCCGCGGTCGTGCGCCGGCGTCGAGGAAGTTCTGGAAGTCCTCGATCGTGCCGAACTCCGGCAGCACGCCGGTGTAATCGCTGACGTCGTACCCGCCATCGCGCAGCGGCGAGGAGAAGAACGGTGGCAGCCACAGGCAGTCGATGCCGAGCCACGCGAGGTAGTCGAGCTTGTCGGCCAGCCCGCGCAGATCGCCGGTGCCGTCGCCGTTCGAGTCGGAGAAGCCGCGCACCAGGACCTCGTAGAAGACAGCGCGTTTGAACCAGTCGGGGTCGGCGGGGCGGTCGGGCTCGAGGTTCACGAGATCGACGGCAGAGGCGTCGGACGGACCGTTGGACACGTACTTCTCCGATTCCGGGGTTCGTGGTCGGGGCTCGATCGGGATGTCGATCGAGGATCAGTGATGCTCGATGGCGAACACGTGGGCTGGGCGGTGCGGGCCGAGCCGGACGTAGTTGTTCTGCCGCCACTCGTAGACGTCGTCACTGAGCAGGTCGCGGGCCCGGAAGCCTTCGGTCCAGTCGAGGCCGAGGGCGGGGAGGTCGAGCGACGTCCATCCCTCGGCGACGTTGTGCGGATCGGTGCTGCAGACGACGAGCACGGTGTCGCCGCTCACCTCGTCGCGCTTGCTGAAGCAGGTGATCACGTCGTTGTCGATGTAGTGGAAGCTGAGGTTGGCCAGCCAGTGCAGCGCCGGGTGCTCGCGCCGGATCTCGTTGAGCCGCGCGATGAACGGAGCCAGCGAGCGGCCGTCGGCCACGGCGCCGGCGTAGTCGCGGGGGCGTAGCTGGAACTTCTCCGAGTCCAGGTACTCCTCGCTGCCGGGCCGTACCGGCAGGTGCTCGAACAACTCGTACCCCGAGTACACGCCCCACGTCGGCGACAACATCGACGCGAGCACGGCGCGGATCCGGAACGACGCCGGGCCGCCTTGCTGCAGGTAGGCGTGCAGGATGTCCGGGGTGTTCACGAAGAAGTTCGGGCGCATGTAGTAGGCGGTGCCGGCCAGTTGGGCGGCGTACTCCTCGATCTCCCGCTTGTCGTTGCGCCAGGTGAAGTAGGTATAGCTCTGGGTGAAGCCGACCTTGGCCAGTTCGTGCATCATCGCCGGCCGGGTGAACGCCTCGGCCAGGAACAGCACGTCCGGGTACTTGTCCTTGACCTGGGCGATGAGCCACTGCCAGAAGTTGATCGGTTTCGTGTGCGGGTTGTCGACGCGGAAGATCCGCACACCCGCCTCGATCCAGACGTGGATCACGCGAAGGCACTCGGCGTAGATGCCTTTGGGGTCGTTGTCGAAGTTGATCGGATAGATGTCCTGGTACTTCTTGGGCGGGTTCTCGGCGTAGGCGATCGAGCCGTCGGGCTTGGTCGTGAACCATTCGGGGTTCGTCTTCACCCACGGGTGGTCGGGTGCGGCCTGCAACGCGTAGTCGAGGGCGACCTCCATGCCCAGCTCGCGGGTGCGCTCGACGAAGGCGCGGAAGTCGGCCATCGTCCCGAGCGCCGGGTTGACCGTGTCGTGCCCGCCGTCGATCGAGCCGATCGCCCACGGCGACCCGACGTCCCACGGCTGGGCGACCAGCGTGTTGTTCGGACCCTTGCGATTGACCTCGCCGATCGGGTGGATCGGCGGCAGGTAGACGACGTCGAAGCCCATCTCGGCGACATAGTCGAGGTGCTTGGTGGCGTCGGCGAACGTGCCGTGGCGAGCGGGCCGAGCCGGGTGCTCGGGGTCGCCGGCGAGCTCGGCGCCGATCGAGCGCGGGAAGAACTCGTACCAGGATCCGTAGAGGGCGCGCTCGCGGTCGACCCAGATCTTGTAGCGCGGCGAGGACGGTGACCAGCTCGCGCACCGGGGCACTCGTGGACGATCCGCGAGCCACGGCCGGGTCGAGGGCCGGGCGCGATGCGGTGTTCGACATCGAGTCAGGAGTCGCGCAGCGCGCGCGGCGACCTCGGCCATCCGCGGCCGGTCGGCCTTGGCCACCGAGCTCTTGGCGCTGGCCAGCTGGTCGAACAGGCGCGCGCCGGTTTCGAGGTCGTTGGCGAGGTCGTCGACGCCCTGGCCGGCGTCGAGCTTGGCGGTGACGGCGTGCTCCCAGGTGCCGAACGGGTCGCTCCACCCCTCGATCGAGGTAGGTCCACATGCCGGGTTCGTCGAGAACGACGGTCGTCTGCCACCGGTCGGTGCCGGGCGGTCCGGGGGTCATGCGCACGAACGGGATCTTGCGCCCGGACGGCGCGCGCAGCGACGACGTTGGCCGCGACGTAGTCGTGCCCCTCGCGAAACACCGCCGCCGGTGATCGGCACGTGCTCGCCCACGACGGCCCGCGCGGGGTGCTCGCCGGTCGTCAGAGAGCCGACTGTTGGGGTGACAGCTGCAAGTCCAATACGTCCGACCACGCAAGAACCGTACCCAGCAGACGGGTTGGTAAACAGCCCCGGGTGAAAGCGATTTCGGCCCCGTTTATGTGTTGGCCACGCTGAGCCGATACCCTGCCCCGCGTGAAGGCCTTACGACGTCTGACTGTCCGCGCCACATTCCCGCCAGAGCTGGAGAAGCTCGGCGACATCGTCAGCAACCTGCGATGGTCGTGGCACCCCGATTCCCTCGAGCTGCTCGAGTCGGTCGACCCCGACTTGTGGATGTCGTGCAACGGCGATCCGGGCAAGATGCTCGGTGAGGTCACCGCTGAGCGGCTGACCGTGCTGGCCCGCGACCGCAAGTTCCTGCGGCGGCTGGCCGACGTCCACGACGACCTGACCGACTACCTGACCCAGCCGCGCTGGTACCAGGAGCAGGCGTCGGCCAATCCGGACTTCCCGCCGGCCATCGGCTATTTCTCGCCCGAGTTCGGTATCACCGAGGTGCTGCCGCAGTATTCGGGCGGTCTCGGCATCCTGGCCGGCGACCATCTGAAGGCCGCGAGCGATCTGGGCGTGCCGATCATCGGCGTCGGGCTGCTCTACCGCGCCGGCTACTTCAGCCAGTCGCTGTCGCGTGACGGCTGGCAGCTCGAGCGCTATCCGTCGCTCGACCCCCAAGGTCTGCCGATCAAGGCCCTCGAGCGCGACGGCCAGCCGGTACGGATCACGCTCGACCTGCCCGGCGGACGCCTGCTGAACGCCCAGATCTGGGTCGCCTCGGTCGGCCGCGTGCCGCTGTTGATGCTCGACTCGGACGTCGAGGAGAACGACGCCGCGGCCCGCCTGGTCACCGACCGGCTCTATGGCGGGGGCAAGGACCACCGCCTCGAGCAGGAGCTGCTGCTGGGTGTCGGTGGTGTGCGGGCGATCCGTGCGTACTGCGAGGTCACCGGCGCGCCCGAGCCGACCGTGTTCCACACCAATGAGGGCCACGCCGGCTTCCTCGGCGTCGAACGCATCCGCGAACTCGTCGCCCAGCAGGGTCTCGGCTTCGACGAGGCGATGCAGGCCGTCCGCGCGGGCACCGTGTTCACCACGCATACGCCGGTTCCGGCCGGCATCGACCGCTTCGACCGTACGGACGTCCGAGCCCACCTCGAGGGCATCGAGGGAGTGCCGGTCGAGCGCATCCTCGAACTCGGCGCCGAGGCCGACCCGGCCATCTTCAACATGGCCCACATGGGTCTGCGCCTGGGCGGCAAGGCCAACGGCGTCTCGCTGCTGCACGGCGAGGTCAGCCGGGAGATGTTCGCCGACCTGTGGCCCGGCTTCGACAGCGCCGAGGTGCCGATCACGTCGATCACGAACGGCGTCCACGTCTTCAGCTGGATGTCGCGCGAGATCCTCGAGATCGCCGAGCGCGAGGTCGGCATGGACGAGATGGAGAAGGGCGGCGCCTGGACCGGTATCGACCGCGTCGGCGACGCCGAGCTGTGGGGCGTTCGCCGCGCGCTGCGTGAGCGGCTGGTCGGCGAGATCCGCCGGCGCATCCGTGAGTCGTCCAAGCAGCGCGGGATGAGCGAGGCCGAGCTGGGCTGGACCTCGTCGGCCTTCGACCCGGACGTCTTGACGATCGGGTTCGCGCGCCGGGTCCCGTCCTACAAGCGGCTGACGCTGATGCTGCGAGACCCCGACCGGCTCAAGGCGCTGCTGCTGCATCCCGAGCGTCCGATCCAGATCGTGATCGCCGGCAAGAGTCACCCGGCCGACGACGGCGGGAAGCAGCTCATCGCGCAGATGGTCAAGTTCGCCGACGACCCGGCGGTGCGCCACCGCATCACCTTCCTGCCCGACTACGACATCGGCATGGCGAAGTATCTGTACGTCGGAGTCGACGTGTGGCTCAACAACCCGCTGCGCCCGCTCGAGGCGTGTGGCACGTCGGGCATGAAGGCCGCGCTGAACGGTGCGCTCAACCTGTCGATCATGGACGGCTGGTGGGACGAATGGTTCGACGGTGAGAACGGCTGGGCCATCCCGTCCGTCGACGGCACCCAGGACCCGGACCGGCGCGACGACGTCGAGGCCGCGGCGCTCTACGACATCATCGAGCACCAGGTCGCGTCGCGGTTCTACGACCGTGAGGTGACGGGCATCCCGACGCGCTGGGTGCAGCAGGTGCGACACACGCTCAAGTCGCTCGGCCCGAAGGTGCTCGCGACGCGGATGGTGCGTGACTACGTCGAGAAGCTCTACGTCCCGTCGGCGGTCGCGGCCAAGGCGCTGGCGGCCGACAAGTTCGCCGGGGCATCGGAGTTGGCGCACTGGCGCCACGACGTCCTCGCTGCCTGGCCCGGTGTCTCGGTCGCCTACGTCGAGAGCCAGGTCGAGGGCGACCCCGAACTGGGCGGCACGCTGCACCTGCGCGCCGAGGTCAAGCTCAACGGGCTCAGCACCGACGACGTCGACGTCCAGGCGGTGTACGGGTCGGTCGACAACGACGACAAGTTGATCGACGTCAAGACCGAGTCGCTCACCTTCGTCGAGCCCGGCGAGGGCATCGTCCGCTTCGAGGGCGACATCCCGCTCGAGCGCACCGGCTCGTTCGGCTACACCGTGCGGGTGCTGCCCAAGAACGCCATGGTGAGCAACGAGGCCGAACTCGGTCTGGTCGCGATCGCCTAGCCCGGTCCCGCCGCTTGGTCGATTGGCGCGAAAGCGGCCGATTGGCGCTCTATGACGCGCCAATCGCGCCAGAAGGCGCCAATCGTCGGTGGACAGAAGTCTGCGCGACGGCGACGCCGGTGCGTCAGCAGCCGAGGTGGGCCAGGCCCTGGAGCAGCAGCACACCCTGGCCGCCCGCCATCTCGGCCAGCAGCGTCTCGGCCCGGCACTCGTCGGGCGTGAACCAGTTGAGCTCGAGCGCGTCCTGCTGCGGTTCGCAGTCGCCCTCGACCGGCACGACGTAGGCCAGCGCCACGGCGTGCTGCCGGGGGTCGTGGAAGGCCGTGACGCCCGGCGTGGGGAAGTACTCGGCGATGGTGAACGGCTGCGGACTGGGAGGGATCCGCGGCAGCGCCAGCGGTCCGAGATCCTTCTCGAGGTGCCGGATCAGGCTGGTCCGGACTCGCTCGTGGTAGAGCACCCGGCCCGACACCAGCGCCCGGGTGATGTTGCCCTGACCGGTCACGCGCAGCAGCAGGCCGACCGAGGTCACCACGCCTTGGGCGTCGACGCGCACGGGTATGGCGTCGACGTAGAGGATCGGCAGCCGTTGGCGGGCGGCGTCGAGCTCTTCCGGGGCGAGCCAGGTGGCGTCGGACTGCGAGGTGGTGGTCATGACGTCTTTTCTAGCCGTCCCGGTCGGGCGGCGTAGCGTCGACCCGCCGGAATCCGTCAATGCGAGGTTTCTCATGAGCGATTCGCCAGCCGTCACCGTGACCGACGACCCGGCGCACAACCGCTACGTCGCTGTCGTCGACGGCCAGGTGGCGGGCTTCGCGGTGTATCGACTCGAGGGTGAGCGGACGATCTTCCAGCACACGGTGGTGGCCGACGAGTACGAGGGGCAGGGCGTCGGCAGCACGCTGGCTCGCACCGCCCTGGACGACGTGGTCGCGGCCGGGCGGCAGATCGTGCCGGTGTGTCCGTTCATCGCGGCCTACATCGAGCGGCACCCGCAGTACGAGTCGTCGGTGGTGCGGCCGTAGCCCGCAGCCCCGTTAGTCCTCGCGGCAGACGCGCAGCAACAGGAACATCCGCGGGTCGAAGCCCAGGGCGGTGCCGGCCTTGATCGGCGGGCCGGGATCGGGTCGGCCCGCCACGCACCGCGTGTCGACGACGACCTCGTACAGGTCGCCGTACGGCGGTCCCGGCACCATGAACGTCCCGGCGTCGTCGCCGGCGTGCAGGAGCATCAGGTACGAGTCGTCCATGATCACCTCGCCGCGATGGTCGCGGTGCCGCAGCCCGCGTCCGTCGAGGTACATGCCGAGGCTGCGCAGGCCGGCGTCGTACCAGTCGGCATCGACGATCTCGCGCCCACTCGGGTGGAACCAGGCGAGGTCCTTGCAGCCGTCACCGCCCGGCACCGAGCGTCCTTCGAAGAACGCGCGCTGGCGCAGTACGGGGGAGCGGCGCCGCAGTGCGATCAGCCGGCGCGTGAGGGCCAGCAGGTCGGCCGACTCGCTGCCCTCGGTCCAGTCGAACCACGATGTCGGGTTGTCCTGCGAGTAGGCGTTGTTGTTGCCGCCCTGGGTGCGCCAGTGCTCGTCCCCGGCGACCAGCATCGGCGCCCCGGTCGAGAGCAACAACGTCGACAGCAGGTTGCGCGTCTGCCGCAGACGCAGGGCCTTGATCGCGGGGTCGGTCGTCTCGCCCTCGACGCCGCAGTTGTACGAGCGGTTGTCGTCGGTGCCGTCGCGGTTGTCCTCGCCGTTCGCCTCATTGTGCTTGCGTTCGTAGGACACGAGGTCGCGCAGCGTGAAGCCGTCGTGCGCGGTGACGAAGTTGATCGACGCGAACGGCAGCCGGCCGTCGTCGCCGTAGAGGTCGGACGAGCCGGTCAGCCGGTAGGCCAGGTCGCGGATCCCGCCGTTGCCGTGCGCCCAGAAGTCGCGGACGGTGTCGCGGTACTTGCCGTTCCACTCCGTCCACAACGGCGGGAACTCGCCGACCTGGTAGCCGCCGGCGCCCACGTCCCAGGGCTCGGCGATCAGTTTCACCTGCGAAATAAGGGGATCCTGGTGGATCGTGTCGAAGAAGCTCGACAGCTTGTCGACGTCGTGCAGTGAACGGGCCAGGGCCGAGGCGAGGTCGAAGCGGAACCCGTCGACGTGCATCTCGGTGATCCAGTAGCGCAACGAGTCCATGATCAACTGCAGCGGGAACGGCCGTCGCGGGTCGAAGGTGTTGCCGCAGCCGGTGTAGTCCATGTATTTCGACGGATCGTCGATCTGGGTGCGGTAGTAGGACTCGTTGTCGATCCCGCGGAAGCTCAGCACCGGGCCGTCGACGCCGGCCTCGGCGGTGTGGTTGTAGACGACGTCCAGGATCACTTCGATACCGGCGGCGTGCAGCGCGCGCACCATCGCCTTGAACTCGCGGATCTGGTTGCCCTTCTGCGACGAGTACGCGGCGTGCGGCGCGAAGAAGCCCAGGGAGTTGTAGCCCCAGTAGTTGATCAGGCCCTTGGCCTGCAGATGGGGCTCGGACACGAAGTGGTGGATCGGGAGCAGTTCGACCGCGGTGACGCCGAGCTGTGTCAGGTAGTCGATCGCCGCCGGATGGGCCAGGCCGGCATACGTGCCGCGCAGGTTCTCGGGGATGCCCGGGTGCTGCATCGTGAAGCCGCGGACGTGCAGCTCATAGATGATCGTGTCGTCCCAGGGCACGCGCGGCGGATGATCATCGCCCCAGGGGAAGGCCCCGTGGATCACTTCGCCGCGGGGCACATTCGGAGCCGAGTCCTCGGGGCTGCCGGGCCGCACGATCGCCGCGTCGACGAACGCCCCGTCGATGGCTCGCGCGTACGGGTCGACGAGCAGCTTCTTCGGGTTGTGGAAGAGACCCTGTGCGGGGTTGTACGGACCGTCCACGCGAAAGCCGTACCGCTGGCCCGGGCCGATGCCGGGCAGGTAGCCGTGCCAGACGTGATAGGTCGAGTCACCCAGCGGGATCAGCGTCTCAGTGCCGTCGCGGTCGAAGAGCGCCACCGAGACGCCGGTGGCCGTCGACGACCACAGCGCGAAGTTCGTGCCCTCGCCGTCCCAGGTGGCGCCGAGCGGGAAAGGGCTGCCGGGCCAGGCGTTGTCGAGGCGCGCGGCAAGCGAGGCAGTGGTTTGCTCGGGCAGCATGGTTTTTCGACTCTAACGTGCACCGCTGCGGTGCGGTGATCGGAGGCGCGGATCCGACGGAACCCCTCGTCTCACAGCAAGCACACGGCAAGCGCTCAGCCACCGGCCACCTGCCCCGGCTTGACTCATGTCCACGAGGTCGACGCCGACCTCTTGACGGAGGTGGGACGAGCCATGAGCGAGCAGGAGCACGACAACGTGGACAACGACACGAACAGCACCGCGAACGGCAGCGACGCTGCTCAGCAGCCCACCGATCAGTGGCAGGCCCCGCAGACGCCGTACTGGCACGGCGCGCATTGGCAGAACTCGCCGTACGCGTCCCAGGCGCCGTACGGACAGCAGCCGGCGCAGCCGGCTTGGTCGCAGCAGACCCAGTACGGCCAGCCGCAGTACGCGCAGTATCCCCAGTACACCCAGGACGGTCAGTACGGCCAGGAAGCTCAGTTCGCCGGCCAGGCCCCGTACGGCTACGACGCCTACGGCCGGCCCGTCTACTGGGCGCCGGCCCCTCAGCCGAAACACTCGAAGAAGCCGTGGATCCTGGCCGGAGTCGGCGCCGCGGTGGTTGCGGGCGGCCTGGCGGCGGCACTGATCGCCACCTCGTCGACCGGCACCATCTCGGCCGCCGGTGTCGGTTCGGCGAGCCAGGGCACGTCGTCCGGGTCCGGTTCGACCGGCAACGGCTCGACGGGTAGCGGTTCGACGGGTACCGGCAATGGTTCGACCGGTAACGGCTACGGCGGCTACGGCGGCTCGGGCAGTGGCACCAACGACGGCAACACCACCGGCCTGGCCAGTGCCACGACGGCCCAGACAGTGGGCGTCGTCGACATCGACACCGTGCTGAAGTACCAGAGCGCGAAGGCCGCTGGCACCGGCATGGTCATCACGTCGAGCGGCGAGATCCTGACCAACAACCACGTCGTCGACGGGGCGACGAGCATCACCGTCACCGTGATCTCGACCGGCAAGACGTACACCGCGACCGTGGTCGGCACCGACCCGACCGACGACGTCGCCCTGATCAAGATCGACGCGACCGGGTTGAAGACGATCAAGACGTCGACCTCGACGGCGACGGTGGGTGCGACGGTGACCGGTGTGGGCAACGCCGGTGGCGTGGGCGGAACGCCCAGCGCCGCGCCCGGAAGCGTGACCGCGGTGAACCAGACGATCACCGCGTCGGACGAGTCCGGAGCCAACGCCGAGACGCTGAACGGCCTGATCGAGACGAACGCCGACATCCAGGCCGGAGACTCGGGTGGCCCCCTGTTCAACTCCTCGAACGAGGTGATCGGCATGGACACCGCGGCTTCGGCCAGCGGGAACCAGACCGCGAGCCAGACCAACGAGGGTTACGCCATCCCGATCACCAAGGCGCTCTCGCTCGTGGCCCAGATGGCCGCGGGCAAGTCGAGCAGCACGATCCACCTGGGCTACCCCGCCTTCCTGGGCATCTCGGTCGAGCAGTCGACCGGCTCGGGCGCGGTTGTCGCCGGAGTGGTCGACGGCCTGCCGGCGGCCCAGGCCGGCCTCGTCGCCGGGGACGTGATCACCGCCCTCGGGGGTACGACGATCACCTCACCGACCGACCTGACCACCGCAATGGCGACGCACAAGGTCGGCGACAAGGTGTCGATCACCTACACCGACCAGTCGGGTGCCTCGCACACCGCCACGGTCACCCTGGTGCAGGGCCCGGCCGACTGACGCCGCCCTACCAGCAGCGCAACACCGAACGGCCGGAGGCGGCATCGCCTCCGGCCGTTTTGCGTCGTGCGGTTTGATGGACAGCGTGCAATCCGAGGACGCCGGGCCCGTCGACAGTCCTGCCGTCAACCCCGACGCCGTCCTGCAGTTGCACCAGGTGTCGGTGCGGCGCGGCGCGAAGGTGTTGCTGGACGCCGTCGACTGGACCGTCGAGGAGGACGAGCGGTGGGCGGTCCTCGGACCGAACGGCGCCGGCAAGACCACCCTGCTGCAGATCGCCGCCGCGGCCATGCATCCGACGTCGGGTATCGCGTACGTGCTCGGCGAGCGCATCGGACGCAGCGACGTCTTCGAGCTGCGTCCCCGGATCGGCTTCGCCTCCGCCGCCCTGGCCCAGCGCATTCCGGCCAACGAACTGGTCATCGACGTCGTCGTGAGCGCCGGCTACTCGGTGCTGGGGCGATGGCGCGAGGCCTACGGCCGGCTCGACGTCCGCCGGGCCGGGGCCCTTCTCGAGCGGTTCGGGGTGGGCGAGCTGGCCGAACGGACCTACGGCACGCTGTCGGAGGGCGAGCGCAAGCGGGTGCAGATCGCGCGCGCCCTGATGACCGATCCCGAGTTGCTGCTGCTGGACGAGCCGGCCGCGGGGATGGACCTGGGTGGTCGCGAGGACCTGGTTCGGCGGCTGTCCAAACTCGCCCTCGACCCGATGGCGCCGGCGTCGGTGCTGGTGACTCATCACGTCGAAGAGATCCCCCAAGGCGTGACCCACGCCCTGTTGTTGCGTGACGGGCGGGTCGTCGCGTCCGGCCTGGCGCCTGACGTCCTGCGCAGCGCGCCCTTGAGCGAGACGTTCGGGCTCGAGCTGCACGTGCGGCGCACCGCCGGCCGGTGGTACGCCCGCGCCGTGGGCTGATCCGGGCCGTAAGGTCGAGCCGAAGAGCGGATCGACAGGTGGGCAGAAGGAGCGATGCACAGATGGGCGAACTGGTTCAGGTCGAGTTCGGTACGGGCGAGCTACCGGCGGGCGTGGCCGTGATCCGCCTGACGCGGCCACCGATGAACGCCTTGAACTCGGCCCTGCAAGAGGAATTGCGGACCGCCGCCCAGCAGGTGACCGACGACGACTCGGTCCGCGCGGTGGTGATCTGGGGCGGCGAGCGGGTGTTCGCGGCCGGCGCCGACGTCAAGGAGTTCGCGGCGATGAGCCACGCGGACATCGTCCGTGACGTCGAGCGCCTCTCGTCCTCGATCAACGCTCTCGCCCGGATTCCCAAGCCGGTGATCGCGGCCGTCACCGGGTACGCGCTCGGCGGCGGTTGCGAGCTCGCGCTGACGGCCGACTTCCGGGTCAGTGCGGACGACGCGAAGTGGGGCCAGCCCGAGATCCTGCTCGGGATCATCCCGGGCGCCGGCGGCACTCAGCGGCTGCCCCGCCTGATCGGGCCGGCCAAGGCCAAGGACCTCGTCTACACCGGGCGGTTCGTCAACGCCGACGAAGCGCTCGAGATCGGTCTGGTCGATGTGGTCGTGCCGGCCGCCGAGGTGCTGCCGACGGCGCTCAAGCTGGCCGCGAAGTACGCCCGGGGCGCGTCATTCGCCCTGCGGGCCGCGAAGGCCGCGATCGACGGCGGTCTGGACGGCTCGCTGGACAGCGGGCTGCGCCTGGAAGGGCAGCTGTTCGTCTCACTGTTCGCCACCACCGACCGCACGATCGGCATGAAGTCGTTCATCGAGTCCGGCCCGGGCCAGGCCGTGTTCGAGGGGGCGCCGGAGTGACGGCTGGCTTCGACTCCGGGCGCGTATCAGCCGCGTCCAACCCGCACGCCAGCGCCGCCGAAGTCGAGGCCGCGTGGGGCGACCCCAAGCTCGCGAACGTGCTGTACCACGACTGGGAGGCCGGCACTTACGACGAGAAGTGGTCGATCTCGTTCGACGAGCGGTGCATCGACTATGCACGGGACCGCTTCGCGCACGTCGCCGGAACGTCCGGGTGGCCGTACCCCACCTCCCTCGAGCTGGGCTGCGGCACCGGCTTCTTCACCCTCAACCTCAAACTCGCGGGCGTGATCGACCAGGGTCACGTCACCGATCTGAGCCCGGGCATGGTCGAGGTGGCCCAGCGCAATGCGCGTTCACTCGGCTTCGAGGTCGAGGGCCGGGTCGCCGACGCGGAACGGCTGCCCTACGACGACGACAGCTTCGACCTCGTCGTCGGTCACGCGGTGTTGCACCACATTCCTGACGTCGAACTCGCGCTGCGCGAGGTGATCAGGGTGCTCAAGCCCGGCGGCCGGTTCGTGTTCGCCGGTGAGCCGACCCGCCACGGTGACGTCATCGCCCGGCGCCTGTCGCGCGCCACCTGGTGGGCGACCACCCAGGCAACGCGCTTGCCCTGGCTCGCCTCGTGGCGCCGTCCGCAGGCCGAACTCGACGATTCGTCGCGGGCCGCCGCGCTGGAGGCGGTAGTCGACCTGCACACGTTCCCGCCCGACGAGCTGGCCGCGACGGCGCGACGGGCCGGGGCGGTCGACGTCCGCGTTGCGACGGCCGAGCTGACCGCATCGTGGCTGGGGTGGCCGGTGCGGACGTTCGAGTGCGCCGTCCCGCGCGAGAAGCTCGGCTTCGGCTGGGCCAACTTCGCGATGAAGTCGTGGCAACGGCTCTCGGCGCTCGACGAGGTGCTTTCGCATGTCGTGCCCAAGGGGTTGTTCTACAACGTCGAAGTCACCGGCGTGAAGCGATAGCCGTGTTGCTGCCCGCCTTCATGCTGTTCGACCTCGACGGCACGCTGTCCGACTCCGAGCCCGGCATCGCGGCCTCCCTCCATCACGCCTTCGATGTCCACGGGTTGCCGCGACTCACCGACGCCCAGGTGCGTTCGGTACTCGGGCCGCCCTTCACCAAGTCGCTTCCGCAGTTCGTGGCGGCGGACCGGGTCGACGAGATCATCGCGACCTACCGCGAGTTCTACCGGGCCGGCGGAATGTTCGAGGCGACCGTGTACGACGGCATCCCCGAGCTGCTGAAGTTCCTTCGTTCGCGGGACGTGACGCTCGCCGTCGCGACGAGCAAGGTCGAGCCGTTCGCCGTGCCCATCGTCGAGCGGCTCGGACTGAGCGAGTACTTCGTCACCGTCGGGGGCGACGACTTCGACGCCTCACGAGACTCGAAGGCGCTCGTCGTCGGTGAGGTGCTCTGGCGGCTGGGTGATCCCGACCCGTCCTCGGTGCTCATGGTCGGCGACCGGGTCCACGATGTCGAGGGCTCAGCCGTCCACGGCGTCTCGTGCATCGGGGCCGGGTGGGGTTACGGCTCGCGCGCGGAACTGGCCGCGGCCGTGGCCTGGTACGCGACGCCCGGGGAGATGCTGAGCGCTCTCGATGGGTGAGCCTTCGATGCGGCTGTTGTCGGTGGGCAATGTGCGGTGGATGCTCCGCAACCGGGCCTGGACGCCGTGGTATCTGGTCCGGTACTGGCGCTACTGGCGAGTCCGCGTCACCAGCCCGCACATCGTCCTGAAGGGCCTCGTCTTCCTCGACCGGGGCGCCGAGTTGTACGCGCGCCGCGGCTATGGCCGGCTGGTCGTCGGCGCCTGGGCGCATCTCGGCGCGGGGACGGCGTTGCGCTGCCACGAGGGGACGCTTCGGGTCGGCGAGAGCAGCACGTTCGGGCGCCACTCGTCGGTGAACTGCTATCTGGACGTCGAGATCGGCCCCTCCGCCTTGTTCGCCGACCACGTGTACGTCAGCGATTTCGATCACCGCTACGCCGCCCTCGACGTGCCCATTCGCGACCAGGGCATCGTCAAGACGCGCGTCCGGATCGGCCGTGACGTCTGGCTCGGCACCAAGGTGACGGTCGCACGCGGCGTCGCGATCGGCGACGGCGCGGTGATCGGCGCCAACTCGGTGGTGACGCGCGACATCCCCGACTACGCCGTCGCGGTCGGCTCGCCGGCCCGGGTGATCAAGGACCGGCGCCGGTGACCGGGTTGAGCGGACGACCGCCGGATCGCATCGACACGTCGGTCGGTCGGTTGCGGGCACTCACGGTCGATGACTGGCCGGTCGAGCAGGCCCTTTCGCGGGATCCGGACGTGTTTCGCTGGACGTTGTATCCGGCTGAGCTCGACGACGAGGGCGCCCGATCGCGGGCTGAGCGCGGCGTGCTGCGAGCCCAGGTCGGGGACGCCCAGCGTTATGTGGTGCTGGCCGACGAGACGCCGATCGGTACGGCGGGGATCTTCGTCGCCGAGGACGGGACGCCGGAGATCTTCTACGCGTTGTTGCCCGACGGCCGTGGGCGGGGTGCCGCGACAGCGGCCGCGGTCGCGCTGTCGGACTGGGCCTTCTCGGTGGGCGCCCGGACCGCGCGGTTGTGGACGATCGTCGGCAACTCAGCCAGCGAGGCGGTTGCCGCTCGCGCGGGCTTCGTCCAGGCCGGGGACGAAATCCATCTGCAGCGCGGCGAGCCCAAGCGCATGAAGAGATGGATTCGCGCTCGGGATTGCCCGGCTGAGTAGCGTCCAAAACATGGACGAGACGAATCTCGCGGACCTCTACGGACTGGCCCCCCTGGAGTGGGCCGAGATCACGGGCTCACTCGACTCGGGCTTCGACCAGGCGCCGGGCGGCGGCGGACCGAACCGTCACACCTGCTGGCTGAGCACCATCAACGCCGACGGAAGTCCGCACGTGACCGGCGTCGGTGCACTCTGGGTCGACGGCTCATTCTGGTTCGAGACCGGTGGCCAGTCGCGTAAGGGACGCAACATCGCGCGCGATCCCCGGTGCGTGATCAGCGTGGCGCTGGACGACTTCGACCTCGTGGTCGAAGGCAAGGCGCGGCGGGTGGGCGAACCGCAGACGGTGGCCGAGTTGGCCAAGATCTGGGCGGCCGGCGGATGGCCGGCGCGGGTCGACGACTCGGGCGCGGCGCTGACCGCCGAGTTCAGTGCGCCCTCAGCCGGACCACCTCCGTGGTTCGTCTACCGCATCGAGTTGGAGTCGGCGACGGCGCTCAAGACCGTCGCGCCCGGCGGCGCCACCCGCTGGACCTGGTGAGCCATCCCGTCAGAACGGCGGGGGAGCGACCTCGGTCTCAGGAGGTGGGCTCGGTTCTCGGGTGATCGGGGGTGGCAGGTCGGGTGGCCGGTAGCGGTAGCGGTGACCGGTTGGCGTGACCCAGAGGTAGACGCCGTCGGTCTCCTGGACCAACTGCGAACCCGATCGGTGCTTGGACAGATGATCTCGCTTGCACAGCGGGCCGAGGTTGGCCGCGCTCGTGCCGCCGGCGGGGAACGGAACGCGGTGATCGAGTTCGCAGTGCGTCGCTCGCCGTCCGCACGATGGGCGCAGGCACTTTTGGTCGCGTGCGCGAACGTGGCGGGCCAGGTCGGCGGGGGGACGGTAGACGCGCGTCTCGTAGTCGAGCAGCCGACCGGCTTCGTCGGTGATCAGGCGCCGCCAGGTGCCGGACGGATCGGCAGCGATCCGTCGGGCCATCGAGGCGGGGATGGGTCCGTAACCGTCGAGTTCGGCCGGCTGGCCGTTGTCGCCGATCAGGGTGGCGAGCCCCACCGTGATGTTGACGGCCGGCTTCACAGTGCCGGGCACGCGTGGATCGGTCGCGGCGGTCAACCCTTACTCGACAAGGGCGTCGGCTCGTCTCTGGTCGGCGGTTCGCGGGTCGTCGGCCGCACAGTCGGCGGCGTACTTGTTGAGACCGGCCATCAGAATGCGCGCCCCATCGGCCGGCAGCAGCGCCCAGATCTCGGCCAGGCCGTCGTCGCGTGCGGTGTGCGCGACTCGGCGGTCAGCGACGGCCTCGGCGTGGCGCTGCTCCTCGCGCCGGGAGTCGACGGTCTTCACCGCCCGCCGAATCGTTCGCCGGAACTCCCCGATGGTCTGCTCAGGTGCGCGGGCGATCACCTGAGCCTCGACGGCAGTGACCTGCGAGTCGTTCAGGCGCAACGTCTCGTCCGACAGCACTCGGGCATGGGCGGGTGAGATCTCGCCGCCTTCCAGCAGATCGAGCGTGGCCGGCAGACGACGAACAAGGTCGGCGGCCTGCAGCAGCCGTCCCTCGGCGGTGACCGTGGCCAGCCGCAGAGCGCAGCTGACCTCTTCGGCGAGCCAGCACTCGCCGTCCTCGTCGAAAAGCGATGCGTGAGTGCGGGCGTCGTCGACCATTGCCGCCAAGAGCAGGTGCTCACGGGCCGCCAGCCAGGATTGCTGCCGGCGCAGTGCCACCAACGCATCGATCCGCCCGGCCGCCGACAAGGCCTCGACCGGCACCGCTGCCAACGCCGAGACGGCCTGCGCGCCGGGAGTCATGATCGCCACGAACCATGCCGTGTCATCCGGTGCTCCGACCGCATCGAGGAACGACGGCACGTACTGCCGCTCACGCTCGAGCACCTCGACCATGACCCAGAGGCTAGCCAGCAGGTCTGACAATTTCCGACGAGAATCCTCAATGAATTTGCTCTAATTCTCGCCGGGCTGAGCGGTCACTAAGCTGACCGCATGCAGACCGACGTCGACCGCACCTCGCGCGCGAACCGGGCCTGGACGGACGAGGCGATCCGCAAGGTCGAGGCCGACGCCAATCGCTCGGCCGACACCCACCTGGTCCCGTTCCCGCTGCCCTCGCACTGGGACGTCGAGCTGTATCTCAAGGACGAGTCGACGCATCCGACCGGGTCGCTTGAAGCACCGGCTCGCCCGTTCGCTGTTCCTGTACGCGTTGTGCAACGGCTGGATCGGCGAGAGCACCACGGTGATCGAGGCGTCGTCCGGTTCGACCGCGATCAGCGAGGCCTACTTCGCGCGGATGCTGGGCCTGCGACTTCGTCGCCGTCGTGCCCGCGCACGATCGCGCCGAGAAGGTCGCGTTGATCGAACGCGAGGGCGGCCGCTGCCATTTCGTCGACGACCCGACGGCGGTCTACGCCGAGGCCGCGCCGGCTGGCCGACGACTCGAACGGCCACTACATGGACCAGTTCACCTACGCCGAGCGGGCCACCGACTGGCGCGGCAACAACAACATCGCCGAGTCGATCTTCGACCAGCTGAGCCTGGAGCGGTTTCCCGATCCCGCGCTGGATCGTGGTCGGCGCCGGCACCGGCGGCACGAGCGCGACCATCGGACGCTACGTCCGCTACCGCCGTCACGCGACCGAGCCTCGCGGTGGTCGACCCGGAGAACTCGGCCTTCTTCCCGGGCTGGCTCGACGACGACCGACCAGGCGACGGGCGGCGGCTCGCGCATCGAGGGCATCGGACGTCCGCGCGTCGAGCCGAGCTTCGTCCGCGGCGTCGTCGACCGGATGATCCGCGTCCCCGACGCCGCCTCGATCGCCGCCGCTCGCGCCGTCGAGCCGATCCTCGGCCGGCGCGTCGGTGCCTCGACCGGCACGAACCTGTGGGGCGCGGTGCAGCTGGCCTGCGAGATGCGGGCGGCGCGGGAACCCGGCAGCATCGTCACGCTGCTGTGCGACGGCGGCGAACGCTACGGACACACCTATTTCTCCGACGACTGGGTCCGTGCCCAGGGCCTCGAGCTCGCGCCGTACATCGCCTCGTTCACCGAGGCGTTGACGACCGGCGAGTGGTCAGCGGGCTGACGCCTCGGCGTAGATCTTCACGGTGTCGGCGGCGATCGCCGGCCAGCTGAAGTCCGCCACCACCCGCCGCGACGCGGCCCGGGCCATGCGCCGGGCGATCGCCGGCTGGGCGAGCAGCTCACCCACGGCCGCGGCCAGCGCCCGCGGGTCGTCGGGCGTGAAGCGGACGCCGGTCACACCGGGCTCGACCAGGTCGCGCAGCCCGCCGGTGTCCGAGACGGCGAGCGGGACGCCGGTGGCCGCGGCCTCGAGCGCGACCAGACCGAACGGCTCGTAGAGCGAGGGCACCACCACGGCATCGGCCGAAGCGACCAGGGCCTTGAGCTCGTCGTCGGGCAGGAACCCGGCCCACTGCACCGAGCGGCCCAGGCGCAATCGGCCGGCGACGGCCCGCAGCTGCGTCTCGTACGGACCGCTGCCGACGACGACCAACCGGAGACCGGGATGCCGTCGGCGCAGTTCGGGCACGCGCGGCCAGAGCCACCTGCACCCCCTTCTCGTGCACGAGCCGCCCGGAGAAGACGATCATCGGCCCGTCGCCGGCGAACCGCGCTCGTGACCGGCGGCGAGCGGCCGTCGAGGTCTTCCAGCCGGACACGTCGATCCCGTTGTGCACCACGTGCGCGGACGGGCCGAACAGCCGGCGGACCTCGTCCTGCATGAAGCGCGAACACGTGATCACGGCGTCGGCCTCACGGGCCAGCCAGCGCTCGACGGAATGGATCGCGCGGTTCAGCGGCGCCGGCAACCAGCCCTGGTGCCGGCCGAGCTCCATCGCGTGGATCGTCGCGACCAGCGGCGCGCCGGTGAAACGCGAGATCGTCACGGCACTCTGGGCGACCAGCCAGTCGTGCGCGTGGACGACCTCGGGCCGCCAGTCGCCGAGCAGCGGCAGCACGGCCCGGATGATCGAATGTTCGGCCGCCTGCGACCAGGCGAGCAAGGTCTCGACGGTGAAGTCGATCTCGAGCGGATCGAGGGCGGCCCGTCGCACCCGTACGCCGTCGACGACCTCGTCGATGATCGTCGTCCGACGGGCCGCGGGTGACCACCCGGACGTCGTGTCCCGCCGCGGCCAACTCGCCGGCCAGCGCACCGACGTGGCGTCCGAGGCCGCCGACGACGTCGGGCGGGTACTCCCACGACAGCATCAGCACGCGCATGCGAGCGAAGGCTACGAGACCGCGCCGATTCGGGCGAGTCGGGGTCCAGGTCGATGCCATAGGCTGCCGGGTGTGGCGGAGAGGTCGGGCGGGACGTTCTCGGTGCTGTTCGCGCCGGCCCGACGGGGCGTGACCGCCGTCGTCCTGATCGTCCTCGGCTTGATCTTGTTCGCGGGATACCTGGTGTTCAACGGTAGCGAGCACCACTCGTTCAACGCCGGTGCGACGCCGCCGTCCGCTGTGCACGTCACCGAGGGCAAGACCTACGAGATCTCGACACCGGGCGGGATCCCGTCGTTGCTGCATCGCCACCTTGACCCGAACTCGATCACCTGCCAGTACACGACGGTTGACGGGTCGGTGCATCAGCAGCAGGTGAGCCCGCTCGGATCAGGTTCACGCACCACGCACGCCGTGGCGACGTTCGTGGCCGATTCGACCGGCAGCATCCACCTGAGCTGCACCGGCCTCAGCGCCGGGACGTTCGTCGACGACGCGGACAACTCGCCCGCCGATCCCGCCGGGCTCCTGCTGCTGCTGTCGACCATCGCGTTCGCGCTCGCGGTGCCGTTCGGCCTGTCCTACCTCTACCGGCGCTCACTCGAGTCGCCGCGCAACCACCACAAGGTCGAGGCACTCGTCGAGCCGCCCGTCCTCGACGACGAAGTCATCGAGCCGTATCGAGGCGACGTCGGCGGCGAGCCGAGCTGACCACTCGGCCGGAGCCGTCGCCAGCTGCGCTTCGACCAGCGAACCGTGCCGCTCGTCGAGATCGACCAGCCGCTGACCGCGGTGGACTCCGAGCACCTCGTCGACGGCCAGGCCGCACCGCCCGAACAGCGCGGTCAGCTCCTCGGCAACGAACTCGTGCGTGTGGAAGGGGTTGACCGGACGTTCGTGGCCCGGTGAGAACGTCAGCCGGTTCGGCGTCGTCATCACGATCGTCGCGTCGGCAGTGACGACGCGCGCGCACTCCCGGACGAACTGGGCGTGATCCCACACGTGCTCGATGACCTGCATCGACACCAGCCGGTCGACGGCGCCGCTGCGGACCGGCAGCGCCGCCAGGTTGGCGTGTGCGAAGCGGGCCCCGGCGTAGCTGCGCGCCGCGTGGGCAACCGCGGCCGCGTCGTAGTCGATGCCCAGGATCGAACCGGCCGCAGTGGCCAGCATCGCCGTCCCGTAGCCCTCGCCGCTGCCGACTTCGAGCACGCGAAAGCCGTGAACTCGGGGGAGAAGCCAGGCGTAGGCCGCCTCGTGCCGGCGGAACCAGTAGTTCTCGGCCGGAACTCCCGGCACGGTCCGTTCACCGGTCAACGGCAGCACGGACCGAAACGCTACTGCTCGCCGTGGGCCTTGATCGACACCGGTTCCCACTCGTGCCAGGTCGAGAGCCGTGACTGGTAGTCGCGCTCGGCGATCGCAAGCACTCCGTCGCCGAAGAAGATCCGCAGCGGCGGGTTCTCGGCGTCGACGACCTCGAGAATCGCCTCGCGCGTGGCCACGGGGTCGCCCGGTTTGCCGGCCCGCGACCGGCGCAGCTCGGCGGCCTTGTCGCGCATCGGGCTGTAGGCGGGAAGCTGGGTCGTGTGCTTGGCCGACGGGCCGCCCCAGTCGGTCGAATAGCCCGCGGGCTCGACGACCGTCACCTTGATGCCGAAGTCGGCCACCTCGGCGGCCAGCGACTGGCTGAAGCCCTCGAGAGCCCACTTCGAGGCGTGGTACATCCCGATGTTCGGGAATGCGGTGATGCCGCCGATCGACGACACCTGGATGATGTGGCCGCTGCCCTGCTCGCGCAGGTAGGGCAACGCGGCCTGGGTGACCCAGAGCGCACCGAACAGGTTGGTCTCGATCTGCGCGCGGGCCTCGTCCTCGGACAGTTCCTCGATCATGCCGAACTGGCCGTATCCGCGTTGTTGACCACGACGTCGAGACGCCCGAAATGATCATGAGCGCGCTTGACGGCGGCGAAGTCCGCGGCTCGGTCGTCGACATCGAGCTGGAGCGCCAGGATCCGGTCGCCGTATGTGGCAACGAGGTCGTCGAGCGTGGACGTGTCGCGCGCCGTCGCGGCGACGTTGTCACCGCGCTCGAGGGCGGCGATCGCCCATTCGCGTCCGAAGCCCTTGGACGTGCCGGTGATGAACCAAGTCTTTGCAGTCATGTTCGGCCCAACCAGTCGTCGCGGTCAGCCATTCCGAGGTGGCCCCGGATCGTCGTCGAACATGAGCACGCCGGCCGCGGCGGCATCGACGCTCTCGGCGACCGTGAGTGCATCCGGGACGGCCCCCGACCGCGGCTGGCGAGAGAGCAGCCAGCCGACGACGCTGGTCACCGCACACAGGATCGCGCCGATGATCGCCGCCACCGTGTAGCCGCCGTCGAGCGGGAGCAGCGATCCGTGGGGGGTGTGCGCGGTCAGGATCGTCGCGCTGAGCGCGCTGCCGATCGAGAAGCCGATCGTCCGGACGACCTGGGTGAGGGCCAGCGCGCTGCTGGTCTCGTCGGGCGGCACGGCGCCGACCACGAGTCGCGGGATCACGGCGAACACCGAGCCGACGCCGACGCCGGTGATGCCCATCACCACGAAGCTCTCCCACAGCTGCGAGCGGGCGAAGGCGAACATCAACTGCCCGAGGCCGATCGTCGCGACCCCGGCCGGCAGCAGACGATCGGGCTCGACCCACCGGCCCAGATAGCTGACGAGGCGACTGGACGGCACGCTGAGCGCCGACATCGGGGCCAGGACGCATCCGGCGACGAGCACCGATGCCCCGAGCCCGTAGCTGACGCTCGTCGGCGTCTGGACGTAGCGCACGATCATCGACATCGTCATGTAGAGGCCGACCCCCGCGAGCGCGATCGTGAGGTTCGCCGCGAGGACCGTCGGATGTCGCATCTGCCGCAGGTTGACGAGGGGATCGTGCGTGCGTTGCTCATGACGGACCCAGACCGCGATCAGCAGCAGCGACCCCGCCAGCACCGAACAGAAGCGCGCCGAGGTCCAGCCCCAGTCGTCGGCCTCGCTGATCGCCAGCAACAGTCCGGCGAGGGCGAGTCCCAGCAGCAGCGCGCCGATGCCGTCGAAGGGCCGGGCCCGTTGGTGCGTACTGGGCGGCACCAGCGTCGCCGCGAGGACGATGGCGATCGATCCCAACCCGGCCGCGATCCAGAACGCGACGTGGAAGCTGGTCTGCTCGGCGACGAGCCCGGTCAGCGGGTAGCCGAGCCCGACACCGACGACGGCGGTGATCGACAGTGTCGCCAAGGCGGATCGGGCCCGCTCGGTGTCGAGATGATCGCGCGCGATGCTCATGGCCAGGGGGATGAGCGCCAGCCCGAAACCCTGCAGGCCGCGTCCGACCAGCAGCAGCGCGAACGGTGCCGACAGCGCGGCCAAGACGTTGCCCAGAACCAGTACGCACAGCACGCCCACCAGAACGAGGTGCCGCCGGGGACCGTCGCCGAGGCGGCCGACGACGGGCGTGGCGACCGCGCCGACCACCAGCGTGATCGTCAACGACCACTGGGCGTAGCCGATCGACACGCCGTAGTCGGTGGCGATCGAGGGTACGAGCGGGGCGCCGAGCGTGCTGACCAGCGAGACGAGCAGGCCGATGTAGACCAGACCCGGGACGAGCGCACGGCCCCGCGCCGAACCCTGGTCGACGAGATCGGGACTCGAGGTCGCGCTGATGACGGCCACCCTTTCGGCACGCTGTGCCTGAATGCTCTCCAAGGACCATAGGCCAGACTTGAGGAAGCGCCGTAGCGTGCGGAGCGTGAAATGGGCCATCCTCGTGCCGGTCGCGGCGCTCGCGCTCGTCGGCTGCACGCAATCGACACCCACGAAGGTGACGACCGTGACGCGGACGAGCACGGTCGCAGTGCCGAGCCCGACCGCGACCGGCGCCATCAGCACCGGCCCGGTGACCAGCGCCGACGGAACCTGCCCCTACCTCGACTCGGCGTCGGCGGCCGACGCGCTCGGAATCCGGCTCGGCCGGCAGGCCGTGCTGTCCGCCGCCGGACAGCCGGTCGGCTGCCAGTTCTTCGCGACCACCGACCCCGCCTTCGTCGCCTCCGAACACCTGCCCGGGCCGAACCAGCCCGTGCTGCAGATCAGCTCGAGCCGCTACGCGGACGCGACCTCGGCGCACAACGCGATGGTCGCCACCGGTACCGCCGGCGGATCGGCCCATTCGGCCACCGTCACCGGCGGCATCACCGGGGTGGCTTATCAGACCACCTTCGACCCGACCGACGGCGCCCAGGACTGGGCGTTCGTGTTCGCCACGGCGTCCACCGTCGTCACGGTGCTCACGGCCCAGTCCGATTCGGAGCTCGACGCCCAGGTCGTCGCCGGCCAGATCGCAGCAAAGTTCTAGGGGTCTTCCGAGCCCGGCGGGCTTACGCTGATGGTTCGAGCTCAGTCAGGTCGTCTCCATGCGTCCGCAACAAGCGGTGGCACCGACCGAGCCGACGCATGCATCGCCGCGTCCGGTCATCACCTATGACAAACCGCTGTTCCGCGGCTGGCTGCACCTGATCATCTTCCAGGTCTCGCTCGTCGTCGGCACGCTGCTCATCGCGTTCGCCGCCGGCCCGCTGCGGACGGTCGCCGCGGCCATCTACGCCGGATCGGTCAGCGCCCTGTTCGGCACCAGCGCCCTCTACCACCGCGGTTACTGGTGCCCGAAGAACCGCATGCGTCTCGAACGCCTCGATCACGCGATGATCTTCGTGTTGATCGCGGGATCGTGCGCCCCGTTGCTGTTGTTGTGCGTCGCCGGCGATCTGCGGATCGTGTTGCTCGCGATCATGGGTGGCCTCACCGCCGTGCTGATGATCACGCACCTGGTCTGGATGACCGCGCCCGAGGCACTCGTCGGCTCGACGTTCGTCGTTCTGGGTTGCCTGGGCGGGGTGGCGCTGCCGTTCGTCTGGATCCACGTCGGCATCGCCGCGTTCGTGCTCATCCTCGTCGGGGGCCTGCTCTACATCGCCGGCGCGGTTCAGTTCCAGCGGCGCTGGCCCGACCCGCGCCCGACGATCTTCGGCTTCCACGAGGTGTTCCACATCTTCGTGACGGTGGCCGCGGTGGTCCAGTACATCGCGATCGGCGGGTTGGTGATCTAGCCGGCCGTCACAGGACGATCCGGGCGATCGCCGGCGCCTTCAGGCTCCCGAGCCACACCGTGCCGTCGACCTCGCGGACGCCGGTCGCCATGAAGAAGCGGCCACCGGGTGTCTGCAGATCGTGCACCAGCCCGCCGTCGGGCGTGTACGCCTGCACCCAGGCCGTCTTCTTCTCCTTCGGCTGCACCGCCTCGGGCAGCGCCCACGCGGCCTTGCGCAGCACGGGCGGCACGCGGCAGCAACCGGTCGAGCGTGGGGTCGCGGGGGCTGGCCAGCGCGACCCAGATGAGCCCGTCGCTGCCGGTGCTGATGTTGTCGGGGAATGCCGGGCAGGTTCTCGACGATCACCTCGTGCTCGCCCTGCGCGCGGCCCGGTCAGCCAGACCCGGACGAGGCGTGTACGCGCCGGTCTCGGCCACCACCACGAACGACTCGTCGGGCGCCAGGGCGACGCCGTTGGCGAACTGCAGGCCGTCGAGCAACAGCTCGACGGAGCCGTCCGGGGATCGACGGAACAGCCGGCCGGTGCCGGTGTGCGCGAGCAGCTCGGCTTTCCAGTGGTCGATGCCGTAGTGACGGGAGCTGTCGGTGAAGTACACCGTCCCGTCGCGCCCGAGGGCCGCGTTGTTGCAGAAGACCATGTCCTGGCCGTCGATGCGATCGAGCAGGGTGCGGACCGCGCCGGACTTCGGGTCGACGTGCAGCACGCCGAGGCGGGCGTCGCAGACGACCAGGCCGCCGTCGGGATCGACCTCGACGCCCAGGGGTCGCCCTCCGGTGTCGGCGATGGTGGTCATCGACGTCGCGTCGGGCGATGCCCGCACGATCCGGCCGTCCAGCAGCCCGAAGTAGACCCAGCCGTCGGCGTCGACGGCGACATCCTCTGGTCCGGCCGCCGGGGTCTCGAACACCTCGAGCGTGAACCGCGTCTCACTCGTTCGCTGATGCGCGCGACGCCCGGCGCGGGGCGGCTGCCAGATCTGGGTCGAGACGAGCGACGGCTTGGGCACGGGGTTCTCCGTTGACTGGATCAGACCGGCGGTTGCGGGTCGTACTGGATGCCGCGCCGGACCGATCGCGCGGCATCGGCCGAATCCAGGCGCAGCACGAGGTACAACGCCATGTCGATGCCCGCGGACACGCCGGCCGCGGTGATCACGCTGCCGCTGTCGACGTAGCGCTCGTCGGCCCGCACGTCGATCGTGGTGTCGGTGGCCGCCAGCAGCTCGAGGCTGGACCAGTAGGTCGTGGCCGGCCGGTTGTGCAGCAGTCCGTGCGCCGCGTACACCAGCGAGCCGGTGCAGACGCTGGTCATCAGCGTCCCCGTCGGCGGCGTAGGCGCGCAGCAGCTCGCCGGTCGAGGCGTCGTGCATCAGGGCCCGGGTGCCCCATCCGCCCGGGAAGACCAGTACGTCGATCGGGCCGAGCTCGTTCCAGGTGGTGTCAGGCAGCACGCGCAGGCCCTTGGCCGCCGTCACCGGATCGAGCGACGGCGGCGACGGTGACCACCGAGGAGCCGGGCGCCGCGACCTCGCGGGCCCAGTAGGACAGAACCTCCCACGGGCCGGCGAAGTCGAGCTCCTCGACGCCCTCGAACAGGGCAATGGCTATCCGCATCGACGCAACGTAGCGTCGGGGTGGCGACCGAGACCACTGTCATATTGCTACTGGTGAGTAACATAGGCAGAATCAGCTGGATGCGCGCTCGCTGACGCGAAGCCGCCACGCTGGCCCGACCACCCCGACGACCGCTGTAGACCCCTGACGATTCGAGAGGCGATTCAACGAATGAACATCGTGGTGCTGGTGAAGCAGGTGCCCGACACCGAGGGCGACCGCAAGCTCAACCCGGCCGACAACACCCTCGACCGCGGCGCGGTCGACCCGGTGATCAACTACATCGACGAGTTCGCCATCGAAGAGGGGCTGCGGCTCAAGGAGGCCCACGGCGGCGAGGTCACCATCCTGACCGTCGGGCCCCGAGCGCGCGACCGAGTCGATCCGCAAGGCGCTCTCGATGGGCGCCGACAAGGCCGTCCACGTCCTGGACGAGGCCCTGCACGGCTCGGACGCGATCCAGACCGCCAAGGTCATCGCCAAGGCGCTGGGCACGATCGAATGGGACGTCGCGATCGCCGGGTCGGAGGCGACCGACTCGCGCATGTCGGTCGTTCCGGCCCTGGTCGCCGAGGCGCTGGGCGCCCCGCAGCTGTCGCTGGCCCGCAAGGTGACCGTCGACGGTTCGACCATCACCATCGAGCGGACGACCGACACCGGCTACGCCACCGTCGAGGCCTCGACGCCCGGCCGTGATCAGCGTCGTCGAGAAGATCAACGAGCCGCGCTACCCGTCGTTCAAGGGCATCATGGCGGCCAAGAGCAAGCCGATCACGACCCTCGCGCTGGGCTGATCTCGGCATCGACGCCGGCGAGGTCGGCCTGGCCAACGCCTGGACGGCGGTGTCGTCGTTCGAGAACGCCCCGCCGCGCGCGGCCGGGCAGACCGTCAAGGACGAAGGCGACGGCGGCGTGAAGATCGCCGACTACCTCGCGTCCAAGAAGCTCGTCTGAGTCAGGAGACAACAAACAATGGCTGAGGTTCTGGTTCTCGTCGACGCGGTCGACGGCACCGTCAAGAAGTCCACGCTCGAGCTGCTGACCGCCGCCCGCGCCATCGGCGAGCCGTCGGCGGTCGTGCTCGGCGCGGCCGGCATCGCCGGCGCGCTCAACAACGCGCTGGCCGAGTACGGCGCGGCGAAGGTCTACGTCGTCGAGAGCGACGACCTGGACGGCTACGTCGTCGCCCCCAAGGCCGAGGCGCTGGCCGCCGTCGTCGCGCAGGCCTCCCCGGCGGCGGTGCTCGTCTCGTCGACGCCCGGAGAACAAGGAGATCGCGGCCCGGCTCGCGTTCAAGATCGACGCGGGCGTGCTCACCGACGCGGTCGGCGTCGACGCCGACGGCAGCGCGACGCAGAGCATCTTCGGTGGCGCGGTCACCGTGCAGTCCAAGGTGCAGCAAGGGCGTTCCGGTCATCACCGTCCGGCCCAACTCGGTGGCGCCCGAGCCGTCGACCGGCGCGGCCGAAGAGGTCAAGGTCGACGTCACGATCTCCGACGCCGCCAAGGGCGCCAAGATCACCGACAACGTCGTCGAGGCCAAGGGCTCGCGCCCGCAGCTCTCGGACGCGTCGGTCGTGGTCTCCGGTGGCCGGGGTATCGGCAACGCCGACAACTTCAAGATCATCGAGGAGCTGGCCGACACCCTCGGCGCGGCGGTCGGCGCCTCGCGCGCGGTCGTCGACGCCGGCTGGGTCGATCACAAGATGCAGGTCGGCCAGACCGGTGTCACGGTCAGCCCCCAGCTCTACATCGCCGTCGGCATCTCCGGCGCGATCCAGCACCGCGCCGGCATGCAGACCGCGAAGACGATCGTCGCGATCAACAAGGACGCCGAGGCGCCCATCTTCGAGCTGGCCGACTTCGGCGTCGTCGGTGACCTGTTCACCGTCGCGCCGCAGCTGACCGAGGAGATCCGCAAGCGCAAGGGCTGATCGCTGCCGCGTCGACCGCGCCTCCGCCTCTGGGTGGGGGCGCGGTTTGCGTTGCCGGGCAGGATGAAGACGTGAGTTCCACCGTCGTTGCCTCCCGCGTCGATCTACTCACCGCAGCTGCGGGCGACGACGCTCGGCATCCTGATCGTGATCACCCTCGCTGCGTTCGAGTCGATGGGCGTCGCGGCCGCGCTGCCGACCGCGGCTCGCGAACTGCACGGGCTGGCGTCCTACGGCTGGGCGTTCTCGGCCTTCCTGGCCGCCACGATGGTGGCCATGGTGTGGTCGGGTCAGCTCAGCGACGCCAGCGGACCAGGGCTGCCGCTGGCCGGCGGGCTGGCCGCCTTCACCGGCGGGCTCGCTGTCTCGGGCAGCGCCACCAGCATGATCCAGTTCATTGCCGGGCGGGCGACGCAAGGCCTCGGCTCCGGGCTGTTGATCACCGCCGTCTATGTCGTGATCGGCACGACTATCCCGAGCAGCTGCGGGCGCGCGTCTTCGCCGCCACGGCGTCGGCGTGGGTCGTGCCGTCGATGGTCGGGCCGGCGGTCGCGGGGTCGCTCGCCCAGCACGCGAGCTGGCGGTGGGTGTTCTTCGGACTCGTCCCGTTCGTCCTGCTCGGATCGGCGCTGCTCGTTCCGGTGCTGCGCTCGTTGCCGCGGCGCGACGACGCCTCGGCGCCCGGACGCGCCGGGTGCCGCAGGCGGTGGCCGTCGCGCTCGCCGTCGCTGCGCTCGAACAGGCCGGGCAGCATCCCTCCGCTCTGGTCAGCCGTGCTCGCCGTTGCCGGGCTGGGCGCCATCGCCTGGGGGCTGCACTCGCTGCTGCCCGCCGGAACCTGGACGGCCCGCCGCGGCGTCCCGGCGGCGATGGCGGTGCGCGCGCTGATGGCCGGCGCGTTGTTCGGCATCGAGTCGCTCATCCCGCTCTCGCTCACGGTCCAGCATCACTACAGCGCCACCGTCGCGGCGCTTCCGCTGATGGTCTGTGGCATCACCTGGGCGATCGGGTCGTGGTACCAGGGACGTGATCACCGCCCCGACCGCCGGCGTCTCGTCCGAGTGGGCTTCGTGCTTCTGGTCGCGGCCGCGTTGCTGGCCGCGCTGGCCGTGCAGCCCTCGATGAGCGGCGTCTGGATGTTCGTGGCGTGGGGGCTGGGCGGCGCCGGAGCCGGACTGGGGATGTCGAGCGCGTCGGTCCTGATGCTTGCCTGTACGACCGATGCCGAGCGCGGCGCCGACTCGGCCTCGCTGCAGATCTCGGACGCCGTCAGCAGCGCGCTGACGACCGGGCTGGCCGGTGTGCTCGTGGCCGCGGCCGCCCGCGGGGCGCTCGGCTACGGGACGGCGTTCACCGGGTTCGACCTGTCATGGGCGCTCTGGCGCTGGTCGGCGTGGCCGTGGCGGGACGGGCCCGGCCACCGGCGCTCTAAGCTGGTGGACGATGCCTTACCTCGACCACGCCGCCACGACGCCGATGCTGCCCGAGGCCATCGACGCCGTTGCGGCGGCGATGGCTCGAGGTCGGCAACCCCTCGTCGCTGCACGGCTCGGGCCGCCTGGCGCGTCGCCGGGTCGAAGAGGCGCGCGAACTGATCGGCGAACGACTCGGCGCCCGTCCGTCCGAGGTGATCTTCACCGGCGGCGGTACCGAGGCCGACAACCTGGCCGTCAAGGGCATCTTCTGGGCCCGCCGCGTCGGCCGACCCGCGTCGCACCCGCGTGCTGGCGAGCACGATCGAGCATCACGCGGTGCTCGACGCCGTCGAATGGCTGGCCACCCACGAAGGCGCGCGCGTCACCTGGCTCGACGTCGACTCGACCGGACGCGTCCACCCGGCGACGTTGCGGGCCGCGCTGGAGGAGGATCCGGAGTCCGTGGCGCTGGTCACCGTGATGTGGGCCAACAACGAGGTCGGCACGATCGAGCCGATCGGCGAGCTGGCCGAGATCGCGCACGAGTACGGCGTGCCGTTCCACACCGACGCCGTGCAGGCCGTCGGCCCGCTGGCGGTCGACTTCGCCGCGTCCGGCGTCGACGCGCTCACCGTCGCGTCGCACAAGCTCGGCGGCCCGTACGGCGTCGGCGCCTTGCTGCTGCGCCGCGATGTGCCGTGCACCCCGCTGCTGCACGGCGGGGGCCAGGAGCGCGATGTGCGCTCGGGCACGCTCGACGTCGCCGGGGCGGTCGGGCCTGGCGGTGGCTGTCGACCTGGCCGTTCGCCGCCGCGAGACGCAGTCGGCCCGGCTGCGGTGGGCTGCGCGACCGGCTGGTCGACGGCGTGCTGGCGGTCATCCCGGACGCGATCGTCAACGGCGCACCCGACCGATCGGCTGCCCGGCATCGCCCACTTCTCCTTCCCGGGCTGCGAGGGCGATTCGCTGCTGATGCTCCTCGACGCGCGCGGCATCGAGTGCTCGACCGGGTCGGCCTGCTCGGCCGGTGTCGCTCAGCCCTCGCACGTCCTGCTCGCGATGGGCGCCGACCCGGCTCGCGCGCGCGGTTCGCTGCGCTTCTCGCTCGGCCACACCTCGACCGAGGCCGACGTCGACGCCGTCATCGACGCGATCGGGCCGGTCGTCGAGCGGGCCCGCCGCGCCGGCCTGACGTCGCTCGCTCGATGAGCGCACCCGGATGAAGGTCTTGGCCGCGATGAGCGGCGGCGTCGACTCGGCCGTGGCCGCGGCGCGCGCCGTCGACGGCCGGCCACGACGTGACCGGCGTCCACCTCGCGCTCTCGGCCCAGCCGGCGACCCTGCGCCACGGCGCCCGCGGCTGCTGCACGCTCGAGGACGCCAACGACGCGCGCCGGGCCGCCGACGTCCTGGGCATCCCGTTCTACATCTGGGATCTCGCCGAGCGCTTCCGCGAGGACGTCATCGACGACTTCGTGGCCGAGTACGCCGCCGGCCGTACGCCGAACCCGTGCCTGCGCTGCAACGAGAAGATCAAGTTCTCGGCGGTGCTCGATCGGGCTCTCGCGCTCGGCTTCGACGCGGTCGTCACCGGTCATCACGCCCGCCTCGTCGACGGCCGGCTGATGCGCTCGGTCGACGAGGCCAAGGACCAGTCCTACGTCCTGGCCGTGCTGACCGAGTAGCAGCTGGCGCACGCGATCTTCCCGCTCGGCGACTCGACCAAGGACGAGGTGCGCGCCGAGGCCGCCGCCCGCGGCCTGGCCGTCGCCGACAAGCCCGACTCGCACGACATCTGCTTCATCGCCGACGGCGACACCCGCGGGTTCCTGGGCCGCCGGCTGGGCGAGAGCGCCGGGACCGATCGTCGACGCCGAGACCGGCGAGGAGCTCGGCCGGCACGAGGGGTCGTTCGGATTCACGATCGGGCAGCGGCGCGGGCTGAACCTGACCGTGCCGGCGCCCGACGGCCAGCCCCGCTACGTGCTGTCGCTGCAGCCCAAGACCAACACCGTCGTCGTCGGGCCCGGCGAGCTGCTCGACGCCGACGAGATCGTCGCCATCGCCCCGGTGTGGACGTCGGGCACGGTTCCCGCGACGACGTTTCGTTGCGCGGTCCAACTGCGCGCCCACGGCCTGGTGAGCGAGGCGACGATCACTCGGGTCGGGCGACGAGGTCGACCGCTCGTCTCGACCAGCCGCAGCGCGGGATTGCCGCCGGGCAGGCGCTCGTGCTCTACGACGACGGACGGCGTCATCGGCTCGGCCACCATCGCGTCCGCGCGGCGGGCCGGCGTCACGGCGTGACGCGCCCCTGGCCGCCCGGCGCGGCCACCGGCGTCGGGTCGCTGCCCGGAACCGATCCGGCCGAGGCGGTGCGGCTCGTCCTGGGCGAGCTGCGCGTTGCTGCCGCACCTGCCCGAGCTGCCTGCCCGGGGCCCCGGCGCCGACATGATCGGGCGTACCGCCTCGCTGCTGGCCGAGCTCCCGGTCGAGATCCAGCCGTCCGGGTGGCGGTTGACCGCACGTCCCGGACGCGACCTGCGCCGGGCGCGCGACTTCCTCGCCCGTGACCTCGACGCGCTCGAAGAAGCAGCCGGCGATCATCGCGGCCCGCTCAAGCTGCAGGTGACCGGCCCGTGGACGATGGCGGCGTGGCTGGAACTGCCGTCGGGTCACCGCGTGGTGTCCGACCACGGGGCCGTCCGCGATCTGGCCGAGTCGCTGGCCGAGGGAATCGCGGACGCACGTCGCCGACGTCGCCCGCCGGCTGCCGGGTGCGGACATCGTCGTCCAGCTGGACGAGCCCTCGCTGCCTGACGTGCTCGCGGCGCGGATCAAGACGGCGTCGGGATTCGGCACGTTGCGGTCCGTGGCTCCGAACGTGGCCGAGCAGACGCTGGCCGACGTGCTGTCGGTCGTCGCCGACGGACATCGCGCCGTGCACTGCTGTGCGGCCGACGTGCCGATCGCGCTGCTGCGAGGCGCGGGCGCGAACGCGCTCTCGGTGGACGCCGGCAAGATCAAGGACCTGGATGCGCTCGGCGAGGCGATCGATGCCGGGGTGGCCCTCTGGCTGGGCGTGGCGCCGTCGATCGAGGAGCCGCTTCGACCCATCAGCGTCGACAGCGTGCGCGCGCCGATCATGCGCATCTGGACGGCCCTCGGCTTCCCGACGTCCGAACTCGGCGGCGCGATCGTGCCGACGCCGACCTGCGGGCTGGCCGGGGCGAGCCCGAGTTACGCGCGCCGGGTGATGACGGTTCTGCGCGATGTCGGCCATTCGCTGGTCGACGCCGACTGATCGGCTCTCAGCCGAGGCTGACCAGCTGGCTGATGTCGTCGCGGGGCAGGTCGCCGTCGATGACGGCCGTCACCTCGTACTGCAAGCAGGTCGGCGGCTCCGCCGTACGTCGACAGGAACGCGGTGTCGGCCGCGTCGCGTCCGGTCGCGATCCGGACCAGGCTCGAGCGCGGGGCCAGCAGGGTCGCATCGACAACCCGCCACTGACCGTCGACGACCGCTTCGGTCACGGCGTGGAAGTCCATCGGATCGAGCCCCGGGGCATAGACGGCGGCCAGCCGGGCCGGGACGTCGAGACCCCGCAGCAGCGCGATCACCAGATGGGCGTAGTCGCGGCACACCCCCTGGCGCTGCAGCATGGTGTCGACGGCGCCGTCGGTGGGCGCGCTGCTGCCGGGCACGTAGTCCAGCCGGGAGCCGACCCACGACGACACCGCGGCGAGCAGGTCGGCCGCGCCGGTGATTCCGGCGAACTCGGCCTGCGCGACCGCGCCCAGCCGGTCGGACTCGGCGTACCGGCTCGGACGCAGATAGGTGATCAAGTCGGCCTCGGTCGCCGGGTACGGCTCGGCCGTGCCGGTGACGACCGCTTCGTATTCGACGGTGACCGTCCCCGGCTGGGGGCGCACCAGGTGCACCCGCCCCTCGCCGGCGATGACGATCTCGTGCGCATCCAGGGGGTGGCCGTCCTGGAACACGCGCAGCGAGTCCACGAGCTTGGCCGGGGCCGGGTTGTCGACCGCCACCTGCAAGATCATTCGCAGCGGCTGGTGGACCTCGAGCACGAGGCGGGAACTCACTCGTCGAACCGCATCCGTCACAGACCAAGTATCCCGGGCATCGGCGGCTGCTGAGACCACCGTGGAAGATCCGTTACTTGGGACAGATGCAGCCGCGCGTCAGCCCCATCGTCGACGTGGCGGCGCAATAGCGGCGTCCGGTCGCGTCGTGATCGGCCAGCGGGTGCGCGCACGCGGCGCACATCTCGTCGGTCGCGACCTCGGTGCGCGGCAGGATTGTGGCAGGAACGTTGATTGCGGTCATCGGGCGACCTGACTGCACCGGCGATACGGATGCGATACGACTCGCGCTTCCCGACCGAGCCGGGATGCAGTCGACACTACGCGCGTCCGGGTGCGCGTAGGGTTCGCTCACCGATACGCACACTGACTCCGGCGCGGGGGAGCACCCGGGTTCGACCCGACAACCCATCCGCCACGAGCAGGGAGTTCGCGATGTCCGGAAAGAACAAGGGCGGCCGAGAGATCCGCAAGCCCAAACAGGCCAAGGCCGCCAAGGTCGAGCTGACCAACGTCGTCTCGAAGGTCGTGGAGAACAAGAAGAAGTAGCTACGGTGGGCTGATGGCCCTCTCGCCCGGCAGCGCCGTTTCCTGGAACACCTCGCAGGGACCTACTCACGGACACGTCGTCCGCAAGCGAGTCACGCCCTTCGAGTTCGACGGGCAACACTTCAACGCCAGCGCGGACGAGCCGTACTGGATCGTCGAGTCGGCCAAGACGGGAGCTCGGGCGGCGCACAAAGAATCCGCGCTGCGCACGTCGTAACCCTCGTCAGACGTCCTGGGTAGCGTCTGAGTCGTGACTGATCCATCGACAGCCGCGCTCGACGAGCACGCCCGGCTCTCCCAGCAGGTCGACGAGGCCGCCTACCGCTATTACGTGCTCGACGAGCCGACGTCCAGCGACGCCGACTACGACCGGGCGATGCGCCGTCTCGAGGAGCTCGAAGACCAGTTCCCCGAGCTGCGGACGCCGTCATCCCCGACCCAGCGCGTCGGTGGCACCTACTCGACCCTGTTCACCCCGGTCGATCACCTCGAACGGATGCTCAGCCTCGACAACGCGTTCTCGCTGGACGAGGTCGCGGCGTGGGCGGGTCGCGTCGAGCGCGACGCCGGCGCCATCGACGGCTGGCTGTGCGAACTCAAGGTCGACGGCCTGGCCATCAACCTGCGCTACGTCGACGGCCGGCTGGCCAAGGCGGCCACGCGGGGCGACGGGCGCACCGGCGAGGACGTCACGCCCAACGTCCGCACGTTGACGGTCGTGCCCCACCAGCTCACCGGCGACGACGCGCCCTCGGTGCTCGAGGTTCGGGGCGAGATCTTCTTCCCGGTCGCGGCGTTCGAGGAGCTGAACGCGGCGCTGGTCGAGAGCGGCAAGGCCCCGTTCGCCAACCCGCGCAACGCGGCCGCCGGTTCGCTGCGTCAGAAGGATCCCGCGCGTGACGGCCACCCGTCCGTTGAGCATGGTCGTCCACGGCGTCGGGCGGGTCGAGAACGGACCGGCGGTCACCACCCAGTCCGGTTGGTACGAGCGGCTGCGGGACTGGGGGCTGCCGACCTCGGCGCGGGCCTCGGTCGTGCCCGACCTCGCCGGCGTGCAGGGTTTCATCGACTACTACGGCGAGCACCGCCACGACGTCGAGCACGAGATCGACGGCGTGGTCGTCAAGGTCGACGATCTCGGTCTGCAGGGGCGGCTCGGGTCGACGAGCCGCGCGCCGCGGTGGGCGATCGCGTTCAAGTACCCGCCCGAAGAGGTCAACACCAAGCTGATCGACATCCGGGTGAACGTCGGGCGGACCGGCCGGGTCACCCCGTTCGGCGTCATGGAGCCGGTCCGCGTCGCCGGCTCGACGGTCGAGATGGCGACACTGCACAACGCGTCCGAGGTCGAACGCAAGGGCGTGCTGATCGGCGACACCGTGGTGCTGCGCAAGGCCGGCGACGTGATCCCCGAGATCGTCGGACCGGTCGTCGCCCTTCGCACCGGTGACGAGCGGGCCTTCGTAATGCCGACCGAGTGCCCCGAATGCGGCACCCCGCTGCGTCCCGAGCGGGACGGCGACGCCGACATCCGCTGCCCGAACGCCCGCTCCTGCCCGGCGCAACTGCGCGAGCGGATCTTCCACATGGCCGGGCGCGGCGCGTTCGACATCGAGGCACTGGGCTACGAGGCGGCGATTGCTCTGCTCGCGGCGGGCGTCGTCCACGACGAGGGCGATGTGTTCGCCCTCGACGAGGCGAAGCTGCGCCAGGTCGAGTTGTTCCGGCTGACCCGCGACAGCAAGGTCGGTGGGCGTCAGCGCTCGGCCGGTGATCTGAACGCGACCGGTCAGAAGCTGCTCGACAACCTCGAGTTGGCCAAGCACCGCCCGCTGTGGCGGGTGCTGGTCGGCCTGTCGATCCGGCACGTCGGGCCGACCGCGGCCCAGGCGCTGGCCCGCGAGTTCGGTTCGATCGACCGTATCGCCGCCGCGTCCGCCGATGAGCTCGCCGCGGCCGACGGCGTCGGGCCGACCATCGCCGACGCGATCGTCGAGTGGTTCGCGGTCGACTGGCATCGCGGCATCGTCGAGGGCTGGCGGGACGCTGGCGTCACCCTGGCCGAGGAGCGGGCCGACGAGGGCCCGCGTCCACTCGAGGGCATCACCGTCGTGATCACCGGGACGTTGAGTGGCATCAGCCGCGACGCCGCCACCGAGGCGGTCACCTCGCGCGGCGGCAAGGTCTCGGGCTCGGTGTCGAAGAAGACGTCCTACGTCGTGGCCGGGGACTCCCCGGGCAGCAAGTACGACAAGGCGATCTCGCTGAAGGTGCCGGTGCTCGACGAGGACGGGCTGCACCGACTGCTCGACGGCGGCCCCGACGCGGTCTGAGCCGTTCGGCCGCCCGACGGTGATGCCACTGAGGCGCTATGGCACCAGAATTGCATCATCGTTCACGTGTATCCGGTGGGGGAGCGTTACACCGCAGAGGCGCGGACGCTGGCGGCGATCCCGGCGAGGTGGTTGAGCCGGATGAGCTCGGCCGGCAGCCAGCGCAGGGCCGGACGGCCGAGCAGCAACGCGCCGTCGCCGAGCGGGGCGACGGCGAGTTCGGTGCCGACCGCGTCCCAATCGCGCGGCGCCCAGCCCTCGGACGAGTCCAGCACCCGCGCCGGAGCGGCCGGCCACCACGGAGCGGCCAGGGAAGCCAGTTCCGGGCGCGGCGGCGCTGCCGCCGAGCACCTCGGCCACTCCGTCGACGCGGCGCGGTCAGCACGATCGCCCAGCCGGCCCGGAAGATGCGAGCCACGCCGTCGGCCAGCAACTGCCCGTTCGGGTCGGGCTTGGTGGCCAGGGCATCGAGCAGTTCGAGCTCGCGGTGCGGGTCGATCTGGCCGGCGTAGGGACGGATCGATTCGACCTGTACGCCTTCGACGGTCGACGCTGCCGTGATCAAGGTGTCGGCGAGCTTGTCCGAGGGCAGTTCGACGACCAGATCGTCGACGGCGAAGCCGGGGGAGCGCTCGATGATGTCGACGCTCATGATGTCGGCGCCGGCGTGGCCGAGCGCTGTCGCCACCGCTCCCAGGGCGCCCGGTCGGTCGGGCAGAACGAGCCGCAGGAGGTAGCTCACGCGCCTAGCCTGCCGGAGCGGTGTGTCCGCCAGGTAACGGCAAGTGCGTTGTCGCACATCACTAGACTCAGTGGTTGTGCCTGACACCACTTCGAGTCCCCGAATCCCGCGGCCGGATCAGCCGCGACGATGTCGCCCATCTCGCCCGGCTTGGCCCGGCTGGCGGTGACCGACGACGAACTGGACATATTCGCCGAGCAGCTCGACGTGATCCTCGGCTCGGTGGCCCGGGTGAGTGAGGTCGCCGCAGCCGACATCCCGCCCACGACGCACGCGGTGCCGCTCACGAACGTCTTCCGACCCGACGTCGTGACGCCCTGCCTCGACCGGGACGCGGTGCTGGCCGGAGCGCCGTCGGTCGAGGACTTCAAGTTCCGTGTTCCGCGCATCCTGACGGAGGAGGCGTGAGTGATCAAGCTCAGCGCCGCCGAGATCGCGGGCAAGATCGCAGCGGGTGAGGTGTCGGCGGTCGAGGTCGCCCAGGCCCACCTCGACCGGATCGCGCAGGTGGACTCGTCCGTGCGGGCGTTCCTGCACGTCGACGCCGAAGGGGCGCTGGCGGCGGCGAAGGCGGTCGACGACAAGCGCGCGGCGGGTGAGGCGCTGTCGCCGCTGGCCGGGGTCCCGCTGGCGATGAAGGACGTCGTGGTCACCGAGGGGCTGCCCACGACGGCCGGCTCGAAGATCCTCGAGGGCTGGCGGCCGCCCTACGACGCCACGATCACCACCCGCATCAAGGACGCCGGGCATCGTCATGCTCGGCAAGACGAACATGGACGAGTTCGCGATGGGCTCGCTCCACCGAGAACTCGGCGTACCACCCGACGCACAACCCGTGGGACCTCACCCGCATCCCGGGCGGCTCGTCGGGCGGGTCAGTCGCCGCCGTCGCCGCCTTCGAGGCGCCGCTGGCGATCGGCACCGACACGGGTGGCTCGATCCGCCAGCCGGCCGCGGTGACCGGCATCGTCGGCCACAAGCCGACCTACGGGTCGGTGTCGCGTTACGGGCTGATCGCGTTCTCGTCCTCGCTCGACCAGGCCGGCCCGTTCGGGCGGACCGTGCTCGACACGGCGCTGCTGCACGAGGTGATCGCCGGGCACGACCCGTGCGACTCGACCTCGATCCCGCGCCCGGTCGCCCCGGTCGTCGCGGCGGCCCGCGAGGGTGCGCGCGGCGATCTCACCGGCATCCGCGTCGGCGTCGTGCGCGAACTCGGCGGCGAGGGCTATCAGCAGGGCGTGCTCGCCTCCTACGACGCAGGCGATCGCAGACGCTGCGCGAGCTCGGCGCCGAGGTCGTCGAGGTCAGCTGCCCGCACTTCCAGTACGCGCTGGCCGCGTACTACCTGATCGCGCCGAGCGAGTGCTCGTCCAACCTGGCCCGGTTCGACGCGGTGCGCTACGGGCTTGCGGGTCGGCGACGACGGCGAGCAACTCGCTCGAGGACGTCATGTCGCTGACCCGCGAGGCCGGGCTTCGGCCCCGAGGTGAAGCGCCGCATCATGATCGGCACGTACGCGCTGTCGTCGGGCTATTACGACGCCTACTACGGCCAGGCCCAGAAGGTACGAACGCTGATCGCGCGCGACTTCGAGGCCGCCTTCGAGACGGCCGACGTCCTGGTCTCGCCCACCTCGCCGTTCGTCGCCTTCGGCATCGGTGAGCGGGTGGCCGACCCGATGGCGATGTACATCAACGACCTCTGCACGTTGCCCGCCTCGCTGGCCGGCACCCCGGCGATCTCGGTGCCCAGCGGGCTGTCCGAGGGGCTGCCGGTCGGCCTGCAGATCATGGCGCCCGCGCTGGCCGACGAGCGGTGCTACCGCGTCGGCGCGGCCTTCGAGTCAGCCGTCGAGCCGGTGCTCGCCTCGATCCCGGAGCTGAGTTCATGACGTCGACCTACGACGAGATCGTCGCCAAGTACGAGACCGTGTTCGGGCTCGAGACCCACGTCGAGCTCGGCACCGCATCGAAGATGTTCTGCGGTTGCTCGACCGCGTTCGGCGCCGAGCCGAACACGCACACCTGCCCGGTCTGCCTCGGCCTGCCCGGCGCGCTGCCGGTGGTCAACGAGGCGGCCATCGAGTCGACGATCAAGATCGGCCTGGCGCTGAACTGCTCGATCGCGTCGTGGTGCCGCTTCGCCCGCAAGAACTACTTCTATCCGGACATGCCGAAGAACTTCCAGATCTCGCAGTACGACGAGCCGTTGTGCTTCGAGGGTTACCTTGACGTTCAAGTCAACGGCGAGACGGTGCGAGTCGGCATCGAGCGCGTGCACATGGAAGAGGACACCGGCAAGAACACCCACGTCGGCACCTCCGGACGAATCCATGGTGCGGAGTATTCGCTGGTCGACTTCAACCGGGCCGGCATCCCGCTGATCGAGATCGTGACGAAACCGGTGCCCGGGACGGGGGCGCTGGCCCCCGAGGTGGCGAAGGCCTACGTCACCGAGCTGCGCGACATCCTGCGCACCCTCGGTGTCAGCGATGTGCGCATGGAGCAGGGCTCGCTGCGCTGCGACGTCAACACCTCGCTCAATCTCCCGGGCGCCGAGTGGGGCACGCGCACCGAGACCAAGAACGTCAACTCGCTGCGCAGCGTCGAGCGGGCGGTGCGCTCGGAGATCATTCGCCAGGCCGGTCTGCTGGACGCGGGGGAGCGGATCAAGCAGGAGACCCGGCACTTCTCCGAGACGACCGGCGACACCCGTCCGGGCCGCAGCAAGGAAGAGGCAACCGACTACCGCTACTTCCCCGAGCCCGACCTCGTCCCGGTCGCACCGGACGCCGAATGGATCGAGTCGTTGCGGGCGGCGCTGCCCGAGCTGCCCGCCGCCCGGCGTTCGCGCACGATCGCCGCGCTGGGCGTGGGAGCCGACGACCTGCAACAGATGAGCAACGCCGGCGTGGTCGATCTCGTGGCCGCCACGGTCGATGCCGGCGCCCCGGTCGGCGAGGCCCGCAACTGGTGGACGGGCTACCTCGCCCAGAAGGCGAACGAACGCGAGGTCGAGGCTTCGGAGCTGGGCATCGAGCCCGCCCACGTCGCCCGGCTGATCGCCCTGGTCGCTGACGGCAGCCTGTCGACTGCGCTGGCCCGGCAGGCCGTCGACGGTGTCCTCGAGACCGGCCGCGACGTCGACACCGTCGTGGCCGAGCGGGGGCTCGTGCGGGTTTCGGACGCCGGCGCGCTCGAAGCCGCGGCCGACGACGCGATCGCCGCGAACCCGGATGTCGCGCAGAAGGTTCGCGACGGCAAGTTGCCGGCCGTCGGTGCGCTGGTCGGCGCCGTGATGAAGGCGACCCGTGGCCAGGCTGACGCGGCCGCCGTCCGCACGATCTTGCTGCGTAAGTTGGGGGTCGAGGAGTAAGTCCGCCCCGATCGAGGAGTCCCAGTGCCAGCAGTCGTCCGCTCCATCTTGTTCGGCGCGGCGACGGGCAGCCGAAGCCAGTTGCCTACGGCGCTCCTGGTCGCGACGATCGCGCGAGGCAAGCGCCCGACCGGTTCGTCGTTCGGCGCTCGTGCCGGGCGGTCGTTGAGCGGTCGCTGGGCGGTCGCTGGGTTCGCCCTCGGGGCGACGGGCGAGCTGGTCGGCGACAAACTGCCGAAAACGCCGTCGCGGACGCTGCCACCCGGTGTGATCTCGCGGGTGGTGATGGCCGTGGTCGGCGGAGCCGTGCTCGGTGAGCGCACCCGATCGTCGCAGTTGATCAACTCCGTGGCCGCGGCGGGCGGTGCCTTGGCGACGACGTACGGGGGTGCCCGCTACCGGGCCGCTGCCGCCCAGAAGTTCGGCCAAGACCTGCCCGGCGCTCTACTCGAAGACACCTTCGCGGCCGGCATGGCGTCGCTCAGCGTGCGCGGTCTCTGAGCCTGACGACTTCGGCTTTACAGAAATCTTACGGGCTGCCATGCTGTCGCGGACCTGCACACCTATCGCAAGGAATCACGATGACGAACATCCAGACGCCGCTCGGCTCGGCTCCGGCACGCGGCGAAGCTGGCAAGCAGCGCAACGGCGTGACAGTGGGGTTGCTTTCGCTGGTCACCCTGGGCATCTACTGGCTCGTGTACGTCTACAAGACCGGCAAGGAGATCAAGGCCCACAGTGGTGTCGGCCTCGGCGGCCCGGTGCAGTTGATCATCGCGATCTTCGTTGGTTTCCTGACGCCGTTCCTGTTGGCGAACGACGTCAAGAGTGCGCGCCAGACGGCCGGTCTGCCTGAGACGGTGACCGCCCTGACCGGCTTCTGGAGCTGGATCCCGCTGCTCGGCCTGTTCATCTACCCGAGCAAGCTGCAGAACGCACTCAACGACTACTGGGTTCACGCCGCCTAGTCTCGAGGCCATGCGCTTGGTCTCGTTGTTGCCTTCGGCGACTGAGATCATTTACGCGCTCGGCCTCGATGATCAACTCGTCGGCGTCACCTTCGAGTGCAACGAGCCGCCTTCGGCCCGGCGCGACAAGACCGTCGTCGTCGCCGGTCGCGACACCAGCGAGCTGACCCCGGGCGAGATCGATGCCTACGTCCGCGCGCAGGTCGCGGCCGGCGTCGATCTGTACACCCTGCACGCTGACGCCCTGGCCGCACTCGACCCGGACATGATCATCACTCAGGATCTGTGCCGCGTGTGCGCCCTGCCGGCGGGTCAGGTCGAAGACGCGCTGGACTACCTCGGTTGTCGCGCCGACGTCGTCTCGATCGATCCGCAGACGCTGGCTGAGGTGCTCGATTCGATCATCACGATCGGGGCGCGCGCCGGTGCCGGAGAGCGCGCTCACGGCCTGGTTGCCGGCTTGCATCGTCGGCTCGACGCCGTGGCCCGCGCCGTGACGGATCGACCGCGTCCGCGCGTCGTGGTGATCGAGTGGATCGACCCGCCGTTCAGCGCGGGGCACTGGGTTCCCGATCTCGTGAGCGCGGCGGGCGGCGAACCGATCGCCGCTCGTCCGGGCGCGCGTTCGGTCGAGACGACGTGGGACGACTTGATCGTCGCCGCACCTGACGTGGTTCTCGTGGCACCGTGCGGGTTCGACCTCGACGGCGCATCGAGACAAGCCGAGTCCGTCGCGTCCAGATTCGACCGCGCGCAGATCTGGGCGATCGACGCCGACGGCCTCGTTGTCCGACCCGGACCGCGGCTGGTCGACGGCGTCGAGGCCATCGCATCGGTGCTTCATCCCGGCGTCGGGCCCGAATCGCGAGCGGTTCGCCGCGTCGGCTGAGCGGAGGCTCCCCGCGTCGCTGCGCCCCCGGCGACCGGTTCCGACCGAGGATCCGCCGGTTGGGGTTTGATGGGCAGGCAGGCCGGGTATTCGCTCTCGCCTGCCCCTCTACGTCTGGATCTGTCTTGCGCGACTTTCTGTGCCCGCACTGCGGTTTTCGTCTGGCTTTCGAGAACTCCAAATGCCTCAACTGTGGCAATGAACTGGGTTTCGACCTCGACGTCCGCGACTTCGCCATCGTCGGCGCCAATGACCAAACGATCGCCGAGCCGGTGCGCCGGCGTTGCGCGAACAAGAACATCGCGGTCTGCAACTGGCTGATCGGGCCCGACTCGACGTCGTCGCTGTGCCGCTCGTGCGCGCTCACGCGCACCCGCCCGTCCGACAGCGATCTTGTCGGGCTGCCCGAGTTCGCGGAGGCCGAGGCGGCCAAACGCCGGCTGGTCCTCGAGCTGACCGAGCTCGGCCTGCCGATCGTGAGCCGGGTGGTCGACGCCGAGCGGGGCCTGGCCTTCGACCTGTTGTCGAGCCAGCAGCAGAAGGTGATCACCGGGCACGACTCCGGGGTGATCACGCTCGACCTGGCCGAGAGCGACGACGTCCACCGCGAACAGTTGCGGGTCTCGATGGACGAGCCGTACCGGACGCTGCTCGGTCACTTCCGCCACGAGATCGGGCACTACTACTTCTTCGTCCTGGCCGAGACGGGCGAGCCCCGCAAACGGTTCGAGGACCTGTTCGGCGACCCCGACACCGACTACCAGGCGGCCATGGACCGCCACTACTCGCAGGGCGCGCCGGCCGGCTGGCAGCAGGACTACATCTCCTCCTACGCGACCATGCATCCGGCCGAGGACTGGGCCGAGACGTTCGCCCACTACCTGCACATCCGCGACACGATCGACACGTCGGCCGCGTTCGGCTTCGCGCCATCGGGAGCGACGGTCGATCGCCCGCTGGCCGGTGACGCCGGCTTCGATCACATCATCGAGTTGTGGTTGCCGCTGTCGTGGGCGCTCAACATGATCAACCGTTCGATGGGCCACGACGATCTCTACCCGTTCGTCCTGCCGCCTCGGGTGCTCGACAAGATGCGCTTCATCCACGAGCTGGTCAGCACCCGCTGACCGGGCCACCGGGCAAGAGCGCTCGGTGACGAGTTCTTTCCGAATGATTACGTGACGTAACCGTGACCCGGTTTGGCAAACCGCGGGCCACCGTCAGCGCGAATCCCTCTGTGACAGCGGCCAATCATGTGTCGCGCACAACCCCCGTGAACATCGGGAAGGGAATACATCATGCGCATGATCACCAAGGTCATCGTCTCGGTGGCCGCCGCAGCCGTGGTCGCCACCTCGAGCCACCGCGTGCAGCTCCAGCAGCAAGAGCTCGTCGTCCAGCTCGGCGTCCGCGTCCTCGACGGTCGATCCGAAGGCTCCGCTGGCCAGCGTGCCGAACCTGACCGGCAAGAGCACTGCCGTGAAGCTCGACAGCGGCTTCACCACCGCGCTGACCACGCTCGGCCTGACCCCGTCGATGCTGGGCACCGGCACGCTCACCGACGGATCGGTGGTCTTCCCGATCACCGGCGGTCACGTCGAGTACTACAAGAAGGGCGTCGTCAACCCCTACGTGCAGGGCGAGATCGACCACCAGGGCAGCGGTCTGCAGCTCGCCGCGGGAGCGACCAGCGTCGAACTGCAGAACTTCGTGGTCAACCCGGGCAACTCCAAGCTCTACGGTGACGTCTCGGTCGACGGCCAGCCCTACGCCTCGGACGTGTACCTGTTCAACCTTGACGGCTCCACCCTGCAGCCGCTGCAGGCCGACGCCGCTGACGGCACCGCGGTGCTGACCGGAACCCGCGTGCTGGTCTCGCCGGACGCCGCGGCCGCGCTGACAAGGTGTTCAGCACCACCGCCGTCACGGCCGGCCTGCTGGTCGGCATCGCGACGATCACGATCAACACCAAGTAACACCCAGCGTCACCAGCACGGCATCAGCCAGAAGCCGGCCGGACCCGATCAGGGCCCGGCCGGCTTCTCGCTGTCGTGACACCCTCAACGCATGAGGATCACCGTGCGCGTACGACCGTCGGCGGGCCGGACCCAGGTCGGCGGCTCGCACGGCGACGCGCTGGTCGTCCGCGTGGTCGAAGCGACCGTCGACGGCAAGGCGACGGCCGCGGTGCTCGACAGCCTGGCCGAGGCGTTCGACGTCCGGCGCAGCGACGTCACGATCGTGAGCGGATCGCGCGGCCGAACCAAGATCATCGACGTCGCGGGGGCGACGGAAGAGGCATTGCAGGCGCTGCTCGAACGGTGATCAGGCGTTCGAGCCGCCGCCGGTTCCGGCGGGAGGTTCGATGTGCAGGACCCGCTCGTCGTCGGCGGTCGGCTGGCCGGCACCGTCCTTGTTCGACGTGGTCAGCCACAGCGTTCCGTCGGGTGCGGCGACGACGGTCGTCAGACGGCCGTACTTGCCCTGCAGGGACTCGGTGAAGGCGTCAAGCTTGAGGGTGCCCTTGTCGCTGAAGGTCGCCGAGAGCAACTCCTGGCCGTCGAGGCTCGTTACGTACAGACGCCCCGTTCGCGACCGTGCAGCCGCCGAGCCCCTGCTGGGTCGTGCTGACGGTCGCGAGCGGCGGCACACTGCCCGCGGCGGCGGTGGGCCAGCCGTAGGACGACCCGCCGGTGAGCAGGTTGACCTCGTCGGGCGAACTGCGCTCGATCTGGAACTCGTCACCGCTCGCCGGGTCGACACACAGACCGGCCGTGTCGTGGTGGCCCGAGGTGTAGACGGCCGATGCCGCCACGGGGGCGCCCGCGGGCGTCAGGCGCAGCACCTTGCCGGCCAGACTCGTCGGATCCGCCGCCAGAGCGGGCTGGCCGGCGTCACCGGTTCCCACCAGCAGGTCACCGTCGGCGTCGAACGCGATGCGGCCCTCGTTGCCGGTCGCTCCCTTGGGAATGCCGGCGATCACCGTGGTGATCGGCCCGCTGAGGGTGAACTCGACGACCCGGTTGTCGGTCGGGGTGGTGACGTAGGCGTAGACCAGGCCGTCCTCGGCGTACTTCGGTGAGAGCGCGAGGTCGAGCAGGCCGCCGTCGCCGGAGGCATCGAGGCCCGGGATCGTGCGCACCACCGACACCGGCTGGTCGGGCTCGGGCTGCACGCGCACGATACGTCCGGTAGTCCGCTCGCCGACGATGGCACTGGCGTCGGGCAGCACGGCGAGACCGACCGGGGCGGTGAGGTTCTTGGCCACCACGTTCGGATCGGAGGCGCTCGAGCTCGACGAGCCCGACCCGGGGGTGGTCGACGAGTTGGGACCCGCCGACGAGCCCGAGGCCGGCGGCTCGTCCTGGCTGGGTGTGACGTTGCCACCCTGCCCCGGTTCGAGGGTGGAGCTGGGCTGGGGCTTCCAGTCCGGACCCGACGAGCCGCCGGAGGCACAACCGGTCAGGGTGAGGGCGCAGGCCACGAGTGAGGTCGCCAGGACGGCGACGGCGCGGCGGGACACCGGTCCAGTGTGTCATTTCCGTGACGGGCGATGCCTGTGAAGCCACGGGCTGGCTAGCCTCGAGGCGTGACGGTCGTGTGCGTTCCGAGCAAGGACCTGGCTGAGGGTCTGGCCCCGCTGCCCGACGGTGTCGACGTGGTCGTGTGGGACGGATCGGGGGTACCCCCGCGTGGAGTCGAGTTCCTGGTCCCCGGCTATCCCGGCGGCGCCGATCCGGACTTGACCGGTTTGCCGGCCCTGAAAGTGGTACAGCTGCTGTCCGCCGGGGTCGAGGGCTGGCCCGAACTCGTCGGGCCAGGAGTGACGCTGTGCGGCGGTCGCGGCATTCACGGGGCGTCGACGGCCGAGCTCGCCGTCGCGGGGCTGCTCGCCGTACTGCGCGACCTGCCGAAGTTCGTCCACCAGCAGGCCGAGCACGCGTGGCGGCGCGCGGCTGGTGAATCCCTCGACGGCAAGAAGGTGCTGCTGCTCGGCGCGGGTGACATCGCCTCGTACGTCGAGCGTGCGGTCGAGGTGTTCGGAGCCACCGTCACGACGATCGCCCGGCGGCCGCGCAAGGGAGTACGGACGCTCGAGGACCTGCCGGCGCTGCTTCCGGACACCGACGTCGTCGTCGTGGCGCTGCCCAGTACCCCGTCGACCGACGGCCTGGTCGACGCCTCTTTCTTGAGCGCGCTGCCCGATGGGGCGATCGTCGTCAACGTCGCGCGCGGCAAGATCGTCGACACCGACGCGCTGGTGGCCGAGTTGACGACCCGTCGCCTGCGGGCGTTTCTGGATGTCGTCGATCCCGAGCCGTTGCCCGACGATCATCCGTTGTGGTCGGCGCCCAACCTGCTGATCACGCCGCACGTCGGCGGCGGCACGTCGGGATGGCAGCGCCGGGCCGTGGCGTTGGTCCACGCACAGGTCGAACGTTTCGTCCGCGGCGAGCAGTTGGTCAACGTCGTCACCGACGGCTACTGAACCGACGGCGGTGTGGTCAGCCTCGGCGGCCCGGCGCCGGTTTGATCTTGGGCCACGGCAGCTCGGGCAGGTGGCCGCCGCTGAGCAGCGCGATCGCCGAGAGATCGCGTTGCCGCACGCACGGCAGCCGCAAGCTTCCGCCGGCGGTCACGGCGTAGAGGCTGCGGCCGCTGACCGCGATGCCGCGTATCTCGTCCCAGGCGATGCGCCGCCTGCCGAACACCGCGGTGATCTTGATGCCGTCGCGGTCGACCCGCGTCGAGGTGCGCGCGATGAACGCCGCGGCCAGGATCGGCACGAGGTACAGCGGCCGTCAGCCCGCTGACTCGAGCCGGCGACCCTTCGCCCGGACCGCCGTAGAGCGCGATCGGCGTGATCCCGATCAACAGGAACAGCACGACGCCGTAGGTCGGTTTGGGCAGGCGGAACACGACGGCCTGCACCTGGGTCCCGGTCGACACGGTCGCCCTGCTCTCTGACACGACCACGAAGCTACGCCGTAAGGTGCAGGCGTGAGCGAACCGACCGATCAAAGCGTCCCGCGGCAGCACCGCAAACCACACAGCCACACCGTCACCGACGGCATCGAGCGCGCCGCCTCACGCGGCATGTTGCGCGCGGTCGGCATGGGCGACGACGACTGGCGCAAGCCGCAGATCGCGGTGGCGTCGTCGTGGAACGAGATCACCCCGTGCAACCTCTCGCTCGACCGGTTGGCCAAGCAGGCCAAGGTCGGCGTGCGCGGGCGCCGACGGTTTCCCGCTCGAGTTCGGGACGATCTCGGTGTCGGACGGCATCTCGATGGGCCACGACGGCATGCACTACTCGCTCGTCTCGCGCGAGATCATCGCCGACTCGGTCGAGACGGTGATCCGCGCCGAGCAACTCGACGGCGCCGTCCTGCTGGCGGGTTGCGACAAGTCGCTGCCCGGAATGCTGATGGCCGCGGCCCGCCTCGACATCGCGTCGGTGTTCCTCTACGCGGGCTCGACGCTGCCCGGCAAGCACAACGGCAACGACGTGACGATCATCGACGCGTTCGAGGGCGTCGGCGCCTGCCTGGCCGGCAAGATCACCCGCGAGGAACTGACCGAGATCGAGAAGGCCATCTGCCCCGGCGAGGGCGCGTGCGGCGGGATGTACACCGCCAACACGATGGCCTCCGCCGCCGAGGCGCTGGGCATGTCGTTGACCGGCTCGGCCGCGCCGCCCGCCCCCGACGCGCGACGGGACGCGTTCGCCGAGCGTTCCGGTGAGGCCGTCGTCGCACTGGTCGACGCCGGCATCACGGCTCGTCAGATCCTGACCATGGACGCGTTCGAGAACGCGATCACGCTGGTGATGGCGCTGGGCGGTTCGACCAACGCCGTCCTGCACCTGCTGGCCATCGCCCGCGAGGCCGAGGTCGACCTCACCATCGCCGACTTCAACCGGATCGGCGACAAGGTTCCGCACATCGCCGACATGAAGCCCTTCGGTCGCTACGTCATGACCGACATCGACCGCATCGGCGGCATCCCGGTGGTCATGCGGGCGTTGCTCGACGCGGGCCTGCTGCACGGCGATGCCCTCACCGTCAGCGGCAAGACGCTGGCCGAGAACCTCGATGCGATCGCGCCGCCGCAGCCCGACGGTGAGGTGATCCGGACGCTCGCCAAGCCGATCCACCGCACCGGGGGACTGACGATCCTGCACGGCTCGCTCGCGCCGGAGGGTGCCGTCGTGAAGACGGCCGGCTTCGACGCCGAGGTGTTCGAGGGCACCGCGCGCGTGTTCGACCGCGAGCAGGCCGCGATGGACGCCGTCGAGACCGGCGCGCTCAAAAGCGGCGACATCGTCGTGATCCGCTACGAGGGCCCCAAGGGCGGCCCGGGCATGCGCGAGATGCTGGCGATCACCGGCGCGATCAAGGGCGCCGGGTCTGGGCAAGGACGTCCTGCTGCTGACCGACGGCCGTTTCTCGGGCGGCACGACCGGCCTGTGCATCGGGCACGTGGCCCCGGAGGCGTCGGTCGGCGGACCCATCGCGTTCGTGGCGGACGGTGACCGGATCGTCGTCGACATCGCGAACCGCACGCTGGAACTCGACGTCGACGACGCCGAACTCGACCGGCGCCGGGCGAACTGGACGCCGATCCCGCCGAAGTTCACCCACGGCGTGCTGGGCAAGTACGTGAAGCTGGTCGGCTCGGCCGCGAACGGAGCCGTCTGCACCTGACCCGCTGCCGATTCGGGAGCAATAGAGGTCGCTGGCGCTCTGATTCCTCCCAGATCGGTCGTCAGTGGCAGGATCGCCGCCATGCCCACCTATCTCGTGACCGGCGCGACCGGATTGATCGGGCGGCACGTCACGAAGCTGCTGCTCGAGCGGGCCGACACCGACCGGGTGCTGGTGCTCGTGCGCGCCCAGTCGGCCGACAAGTTGACGGCGACCGCCCAGAGCTGGCCGAACCCCGGCAAGGTCGAGCCGCTGATCGGCGACATCGCCCGACCGCGCCTCGGCCTCACCACGGCCGCCGTGAGGTCGCTGAAGGGTCGGGTCGATCACGTCGTCCACCTGGCGGCCCTGTACGACATCACGGCCGACGACGAGACGTCGATCAAGGCCAATGTCGACGGCACCCGGCACGTCATCGAGCTCGCCGGCGCGATCGGGGCCGGTTGCCTGCACCACACCTCGTCGGTCGCAGTGGCGGGTCAGTACGACGGCGTCTTCCGCGAGGACATGTTCGACGAGGGGCAGGAGCTGCCGACCGCCTATCACCGCACCAAATTCGCCTCCGAGCAGCTGGTGCGCGAGCAGGACGACGTGCCGTGGCGGGTCTACCGGCCTTCGGTGGTCGTCGGCGACTCGGTGACCGGCGAGATGGACAAGCTCGACGGCCCCTACTACCTCTTCCCGACGATCGCCCGGTTGGCCAGCCTGCCGCAGGTACCCGTGATCGCCCCGCAGCTGGGCGACACGAACATCGTCCCGGTGGACTTCGTGGCCGCGGCGATGGTCGAGTTGATCAGCCGGCCCGATCTGGACGGACGGGCCTTCCACCTGGTCAATCCCCGTCCGCAGAGCATCACCGAGGTCTACAACGCCTTCGCCCGCGTCGCTCGGGCGCCGCTCGTGAAGTCGACCCTGCCCAAGCCGGTGAGCGCGTCCTTGATCGAACTCGTCAAGCTCGCCGAACGCCTTCCCGGCGCGATCGAGGCCCGCGATGCCCTGTTGCACCGCGCCGGCATCCCGCCCGAGATGCTGGGCGTGGCGACGTTCGTGCCTGTCTTCGACTCCGCGGCCACCCGGGCCGCCCTCGCCGGGTCGGGGATCAAGCCACCCCGCCTGGACACCTACGCCGAACCGGTCTGGCGCTACTGGCAGGCCCACCTGAGGTAGCCGGCCCTTTTGGGGTTGGACGCGGGAGGTGTAGTCTCGTCGACGTGCGTCGCCTCGTACTTATCCCACAGCGCGCCGGCTAGGCATTCCGCCTCACCGACGCGCTGACCCTTCGTGCTCCTGCACGGGGGGTTTTTTGTTGGGCTGAATACGCAGAACACACCGACAATCGGGACCCGAAAGGCAAGGACATGACGTCAGAGACAGATGACCGGAGCGCAGTCGCTGGTGCGGTCACTGGAAGAGGTCGGCGCTGACGTCGTCTTCGGCATTCCGGGCGGGGCGATCCTGCCCGCGTACGACCCGCTGTACGACTCCACGAGAGTCCGGCACATCCTCGTCCGCCACGAGCAGGGCGCGGGCCACGCCGCAGAGGGTTACGCGCAGGCGACCGGCAAGGTCGGAGTCTGCATGGCGACGTCGGGGCCGGGTGCGACCAATCTCGTCACCCCGATCGCCGACGCCTACATGGACTCGGTGCCGATCGTGGCCATCACCGGCCAGGTCGGACGGCCGATGATCGGCACCGACGCCTTCCAGGAAGCCGATATCTCGGGCATCACGTTGCCGATCACGAAGCACAACTTCCTGGTGCAATCGGCCGACGACATTCCGCGCGCGATCGCCGAGGCGTTCCACATCGCCTCGACCGGGTCGACCCGGGCCGGTGCTCGTCGACCTGCCCAAGGACGTCCTGCAGGAGATGGGCACGTTCGACTGGCCGCCGAAGATCGACCTGCCGGGCTACCGGCCGGTCACCCGGCCGCACGGCAAGCAGATCCGCGAGGCGGCCAAGTTGATCGCGGCCGCGCGCCGTCCGGTGCTCTACGTCGGCGGGGGAGTCCTCAAGGCTCGCGCCAGCGCCGAGCTGAAGAAGCTGGCCGAGCTGACCGGCATCCCGATCGTCACGACGCTGATGGCGCGCGGCGCGTTCCCCGACAGCCACCCGCAGCACCTCGGCATGCCGGGCATGCACGGCTCGGTCGCCGCCGTCACGGCACTGCAGAAGGCCGACCTGCTGATCGCGCTGGGCACCCGCTTCGACGACCGGGTGACCGGCAAGCTGTCGTCGTTCGCGCCGAACGCCGCCGTGATCCACGCCGACATCGACCCGGCCGAGATCGGCAAGAACCGGTCGCCGACGTCCCGATCGTGGGCGACGTGCGCGAGGTGCTGACCGAGCTCACGCCGGCGCTCGACGCCGAGTTCACGGCCGGCAACCGCGCCGACCTGACCGGCTGGTGGCGTCAGCTCGACGCCTGGCGCGAGACCTACCCGCTGGGCTACGAGGAGCCGACCGACGGCATGCTCGTCGCCGCAGTACGTCATCGAGCGGCTGGGCAAGATCGCCGGGCCCGAGACGATCTTCGCGGCGGGCGTCGGCCAGCACCAGATGTGGGCCGCCCAGTTCATCTCCTACGAGAACCCGTACACCTGGCTCAACTCCGGCGGCGCCGGAACGATGGGCTACGGCGTGCCGGCCGCCATGGGCGCGAAGGTCGGCTGCCCCGACAAGCTCGTCTGGGCGATCGACGGCGACGGCTGCTTCCAGATGACCAACCAGGAACTCGCGACGTGCGCCATCGAGGGCATCCCGATCAAGGTGGCCGTGATCAACAACGGCAACCTCGGCATGGTCCGCCAGTGGCAGACGCTGCTCTATGACGCCCGCTACTCGCCAGACGATCCTCGGCACGCATGCGGCCAAGGGCGCGACCGCCCGAATTCCCGACTTCGTCAAGCTGGCCGACGCGCTCGGTTGCGTCGGGCTGCGCTGCGAGTCGCGCGAGGACGTCGACTCGGCCATCGAGAAGGCGATGTCGATCAACGACGCGCCCGTCGTCGTCGACTTCACGGTCGGCAAGGACGCCATGGTGTGGCCGATGGTCGCCGCCGGCGCCAGCAACGACGAGATCCAGACGGCCCGCGACATCCGTCCCGAGTTCGAGGGCGCCGAATGACGCTGACCCAGCTCGGGATCCTCGGCGGGATGAGCTGGGAGTCGACGGCGCTGTACTACCGCCGACTCAACGAGCTCGATGCGCGAACGGGTCGGTGGCCACGCCAGCGCGCCGCTGCTGCGTCTGGTCGGTCGACTTCGCCGAGATCGAGCAGTACCAACGCGAGGGCAACTGGGACGCGCAGGGCGCGATCCTCGCCGCCGCGGCGCCGCAAGCTCGAGGCGGCCGGGGTCGGCGCCGATCGCGCTGGCCACCAACACCCTGCACCTGGTCGCCGACCAGATCACCGCCGAACTGACCGTGCCGTTCATCGACCTGATCGACGTGCGTGGCCGCCAAGATGGCCGAAGCCGGCTATCGCCAGGTCGGCCTGCTCGCGACCAACTACACGATGACCAGCGACCTCTACCCGAAGCGCCTGGCCAAGTACGGCATCGACGTCGTCGTGCCGAACGAGGCCGACCGCGCGGTCGTGCACTCGGTGATCTACGACGAGTTGTTGCAGGGCATCGTCAGCGACTCCTCGCGCGACGGCGTACCTGGCCGTCATCGAGCACCTCGTCGCCGAGGGAGCCGACGCCGTACTGCTGGCCTGCACCGAGATCGGCCTGCTGCTCGTCGACGGCGACGCGTCCGTCCCGCTGCCCGACACCACGCTGTTGCACTGCGACGCCCTCGCCGACGTCATCATCAATGGAGTCCGCTCATGAGCACCACGCACACCCTGTCCGTCCTGGTCGAGAACAAGCCCGGCGTGCTGTCGCGCGTCTCGGGCCTGTTCAGCCGTCGCGGGTTCAACATCAACTCCCTCGCGGTCGGCCCGACCGAGCACCACGAGATCTCGCGCATCACGATCTCGGTCACGGTCGAGGGCGCCGCGCTCGAGCAGGTCACCAAGCAGCTCAACAAGCTGATCAACGTGATCAAGATCGTCGAACTCGAGGAGAAGCAGTCGGTGCAGCGCGAGCTGCTGCTGGTCAAGGTGCGGGCCGACGACGCAACTCGCCGCAGCGTGCTCGAGACGGTCGAGCTGTTCAAGGCGCGGGTCGCCGACGTCGGTCCCGAGGTCCTGACGATCGAGCTCACCGGGCGACCTGACAAGCTGAACGCGATGATCCAGATGCTCGAGCCGTACGGCATTCGTGAAATGGTCCAGTCGGGAATGGTGGCCCTCGGCCGCGGTTCCCGGTCGATGACCCAGACCGCCCTGCGCTCGGTCGAGCGCTCCGCCTAACTCCAACCCAATAGAAAGAGGAACTCTCGCTCATGGCTGTGGAGATCTACTACGACGACGACGCCGACCTGTCGATCGTCCAGGGGCGCAAGGTCGCCGTGCTCGGCTACGGCAGCCAGGGTCACGCCCACGCGCTGTCGCTGCGTGACTCGGGCGTCGACGTGCGCGTCGGCCTGCCCGAAGGTTCGAAGAGCCGGGCCAAGGCCGAGGACGAGGGGCTGCGCGTGCTGACGCCGTCCGAGGCTTCGGCCGAGGCCGACCTGATCATGGTCCTCGCGCCTGACCCGGCGCAGCGCAAGCTCTACGCCGAGTCGATCGAGCCGAACCTCAAGGACGGCGACGCGATCTTCTTCGGCCACGGCTTCAACATCCGCTACGGCTACATCAAGCCGCCGGCCAACGTCGATGTCGCCATGGTCGCCCCGAAGGGCCCGGGCCACCTCGTCCGCCGGCAGTTCGTCGACGGCAAGGGCGTCCCGGTGCTCGTCGCGGTCGAGCAGGACGCGACCGGCAAGGCGTTCGAGCTCGCGCTGTCCTACGCCAAGGCGATCGGCGGCACGCGGGCCGGAGCGATCAAGACGACGTTCACCGAAGAGACCGAGACCGACCTGTTCGGCGAGCAGGCCGTGCTCTGCGGCGGCGCCTCGCAGCTGGTCATGTACGGCTTCGAGGTGCTGACCGAGGCCGGCTACGCGCCGGAGATCGCCTACTTCGAGTGCCTGCACGAGCTGAAGCTGATCGTCGACCTGATGTACGAGGGTGGCATCGCCAAGCAGCGCTGGTCGGTGTCGGACACCGCCGAGTACGGCGACTACGTCAGCGGGCCGCGCGTCATCGACCCGCACGTCAAGGAGAACATGAAGGCGGTGCTCGCCGACATCCAGAACGGCGCGTTCGCAACGAGGTTCATCGCCGACCAGGACGCCGGCGCACCCGAGTTCAAGGCGTTGCGCGAGAAGGGCGAGAAGCACCCGATCGAGGACACCGGCCGCAAGCTGCGCGGGCTGATGAGCTGGGTCGCGAACGACGACGACTACACCGAGGGCTCGGTCGCCCGCTAGCCGCCCGAAGACTCACCGGGGAGAGCACGATGACGGCCGGTTACGACGTCATCGTGCTCGGCCTCGGCGGCATGGGCAGCGCCGCCGCCGCGCACCTGGCGACCCGCGGCGCGCGGACGCTCGGGCTCGAGCAGTTCACTGCGGCCCACGCGTTGGGCTCCAGTCACGGCGACAGCCGCATCATCCGGCAGGCCTACTTCGAGGATCCGGCCTACGTGCCCTTGTTGCGCCGCGCCTACGAGCTGTTCGAGGACCTCGCCCACGACGATGACGGCATCCTGACCGAGACCGGTGGCCTGATGGTGGGGTCGGCCGACAGTGCCACCGTCGCCGGCTCGCTGCGCAGCGCCCAGCACTGGGATCTGCCGCACGAGCTGCTGGATGCGGACGAGATCACCCGACGCTTCCCGACACTGTTGCCCAGTCCTGGCACCGTCGCCCTCTACGAGGAGCGCGCCGGCTTCGTCCGACCCGAGCGCACCGTGCGAGCGCACCTCGATCGCGCGGCGCGGGCCGGTGCCGCGCTGCACTTCGACGAGCGGGCCTCGACCTGGACGGCCGACGAGAGCGGAGTGTCGGTGACGACCGCTCGAGCGACCTATCGCGCCGATCGGCTCGTCATCACGGCCGGCGCCTGGGCCCCGAGCCTGCTCGCCGGCCTCGGGCTGCCGTTGAGCGTCACGCGTCAGGTGCAGTTCTGGTTCGAACCGCCGGGCGGCACCGGGCCGTTCAGGGCGCAGCCGATCTTCATCTGGGAGCTCACCTCCGATCTGCAGATCTACGGCTTCCCGGCGATCGACGGGCCCGGCGGCGGGGTGAAGATCGCGACGTTCCGCGGCGGGTCGCTCGCCGATCCGGACCGGCTCGATCGTGACGTCAGCCGGGCCGAGGTCGAGGCAATGCGAGCCCTGCTGATCGAGCACCTGCCGAGCATGGCCGGGGAGTTCGTACGGGCGGTGGCCTGCATGTACACCACCACTCCGGACCAGCACTTCGTGATCGCGCCGCACCCCGACCATCGCACCGTGGCGATCGCGGCCGGCTTCTCGGGGCACGGCTTCAAGTTCGTCCCGGTGGTCGGCGAGATCCTGGCCGACCTCGCGCTGAACGGGACGACCGGGCACCCGATCGCGTTGTTCGATCCGGCGCGGTTCGACCAGTAGGCGCTCAGCTGTTGAGGTAGGCCAGCACGGCCAGCACGCGGCGGTTGTCGTCCTCGGACGGCGGCAGACCCAACCGGCTGAAGATGCTGTTGGTGTGTTTGCTGACCGCCTTCTCGGTGATGAACATGCGTGTCGCAATCGCCGCGTTCGATCGTCCCTCGGCCATCAACCCGAGCACTTCGCGTTCACGCGGTGTCAGGGTCTGCATTGGTTCGTCGGCGGCTCGGCGTGACAGCAGCTGACTGATCACCTCCGGGTCCATGGCCGTCCCGCCCGCGGCGACCTGGCGAACCGCGTCGACGAACTGGGCGACGTTGAAGACGCGATCCTTGAGCAGGTAACCCACTCCGCCGCTGCGGTCGGCCAGCAGCTCGCGGGCGTACAACTGCTCGACGTACTGCGAGAGCACCAGCACGGGCAGGCCCGGTACCTGAGCCCGGGCCTCGATGGCGGCGCGCAGTCCCTCGTCGGTGAACGTCGGGGGCAGCCGGACGTCGACGACGGCGACGTCGGGACGGTGCGTCGTGAGCGCCCGCAGCAACGACGGGCCGTTGTCGACCGCCTCCACCACCTCGAAATCATTCGCTTCGAGCAGCCGGATCAGGCCGTCCCGGAGGAGGGCAAGGTCTTCGGCGAGGACGACACGCACGGCAGCTCCATGGACACGACGGTCGGCCCGCCGGGCGGGCTGGTCACCATGAGCCTGCCATCGAAGGCGGCCAGGCGTCGCTCGATGCCGCGAAGTCCTGACCCGGAGTCGGGGTCGGCCCCGCCGCGGCCGTCGTCGCTGATCCTCATCCGCAAGACGTCGTGGGCGTGTTCGAGCTGGATCCAGGTGTGGGCCGCGTGCGCGTGCTTGATCACGTTGGTCAGTGCCTCGGAGACAGCGAAGTAGGCGGCCGATTCCACCGGGGCCGGCAGCCGCCCGGGAACGTCGGCGTCGATCTGCACCGACATCGGCGCGGCCAGCGCCAGGGCTTGCACGGCACCGACCAGACCGCGGTCCGCGAGTACGGGTGGATGGATGCCGCGGACCAGCCCGCGCAGTTCGGCCAGTGCCTCGACGGAGGTCGCCCGCGCTTCGGCCAGCATCAGCTTGGCCGCCTCGGGATCGGAGTCGACGGCGCCCTCGGCCATCCCCAGGTTCATGCCCAGCACGATCAGGCGAGCCTGGGCGCCGTCGTGCAGGTCCCGTTCGATCCGCCGGATCTCGGTGGCCTGAGCGTCCACGGTGACGGCCCTCGACTCGGTCAGCTCTCGCACCCGCCGGGCCAGTCGCGTCTTCTCGGTCGGCGACAGGAGCGCGCGAGCGAGGTAGGCGTCGAGTTTCAGGAACCAGCTGCCACCGGGCCACCACCACAACAGCACGAGTTCGAGCAGCGTCTCGATCAGGGCGGCGATGCTCAACGTCAACCCGACGATGCCGTCGAGCCCGACCCACACCAGGTCGCGCCGCGTGGCCGGATCGGCGACCACCGCCCGCAGTTGGGCGAAGATGCCCCCGGCCTTCGCGTCGAGGTAGGGCGATTCGATCGGCGGGCCGAGAACATCGCCCACGAAGCGCCGATAGACCCCGGCGATCGGACGGGTGATCGCCACCGTGAGCAAGAGCATCGGGATGCCGATCCAGACGGCAATGAGGGCCGTGCTGACGATGGTCAGGATCAGCAGCACCAGGCTGATCGAGGACAGCACGACGAGCAGCACGGCCCACGCCACCATGCGCAGCCGCCAGAGCAGTGCTCGTCCCATGCGAACCATCTTCGCGCAGCCCGCCGGGGCCCAGGGTAGAGCTAGCACCACTGTTGTTCGGGAGTCAACGCCAGTGTGCCGGCGTCGATCGATCGCGAGGGTGGACAGGTCAGCGAAAGCGCGACCTGGAAGGAACCTCTGATGACCACCGACAACGTCCTTCGACGAGCCGATGCGAAGCGCCGGCCCGCGACCGTCCGCGTAGCGCGATGGAGCGCGACCCATCCCTGGCGAGCCATCGCGGCCTGGCTGGTGTTCGTCACGGTCTGCATCGCGATCGGGCAACTGGCCGGACTGAAGTCGATGTCGGGCCTCGACTCGGCGCGTCGGGGAGTCGGGCCGAGCCGCACACGTCCTGCACAACGCCGATCTCGACGATCCGTCGACCGAGAACATCTTGATCAGCCCGCGCGCCGGGCAGCTCGACACCCAGCAGGCCCAGCTGGCGGCCAGTGAGATCAGCCAGCGGTTCGAGGCGCTGCCCGGGGTCGCCAAGATCGACACTGCGGTGCTGTCGCCGAACGGCCATTCGATGCTGTTGCGCGCCACGATGCGAGGCGATCCCGATACCGCCGACGACCGCGTTCAGCCGCTGCTCGACGCGACGGCGTCGGTCCAGCGTGACTTCCCCGCGCTGCGGGTGGAGGAGATGGGCACCGCCTCGATGGACAAGGCGGTCAACAACCAGGTCAGCTCGGATCTCGGCCAGGCGGCCGACTACAGCCTGCCGGTGACGTTGGTGATCCTGCTGATCGCGTTCGGCGCGATCATCGCCGCCGGCGTCCCGGTGTTGCTCGCCCTCTCGGCGGTGGGCTCGGCGATCGGCTTGTCGACGCTCGCGTCCCACCTCATCCCGGACTCGGGCTCCACGTCGAGCGTGATCCTGTTGATGGGCATGGCGGTCGGCGTCGACTACTCGTTGTTCTACATCAAGCGAGAGCGTGAGGAGCGCGCCCGCGGCCGGGATCGGCTGGACGCGATCGAGGTGGCGGCCGAGACCTCGGGCCGGGCTCGTGATCGTGTCGGGCGTCGCCGTCATCGTGTCGATGCTCGGACTGTTCCTGGCCAAGGACGGGGTGTTCTCGTCGCTGGCGACCGGATCGATCCTGGTCGTCGCGGTGGCCGTCCTCGGCTCGCTGACCGTGCTGCCGGCCATGCTCGTCAAGCTGGGTCGCCTCGTCGACCGGCCCCGGGTTCCCGTTCTCTGGCGGCTCACCCGGCAGTCGCGGGCCCCGCGGTTCTGGCCGGCGATGCTCAAGCCGGCCCTGAAGTACCCGGCCCGGACGTTGATCGTCTCCGTTCTCGCGTTGCTCGCGCTGGCCGCTCCGGCACTGGGCATGACGCTGCACTCCGCATCCGGCGCGACACTGCCGCGGTCGATCCCGGCCGTGCAGACCCTCGATCGGATGGCGGCCGATTTCCCCGGCACGCAGACGTCACAGGACGTCGTGGTCAGCGCGCCGAGCCAGCAGGCCACGGCCGTGGCGGCGGCGCTCACGACGCTCGCCGGCCGGCTCGAGGGCAACCCGCTGTTCCGGACGTCGGACCGGCCGACGATCCGCGCGTCGGCGGACGGTCGCGTGCACGTGCTCTCGGTCGACGTCCCGTTCGACGGGCAGGCGCCGCAGGCCCGCCAGGGCGTGAAGCTGCTGCGCTCCGATCTCGGTACCGCAGACCGTCGGTCGGGTGCCGGGCGCGACGACGGCGGTCGGCGGGGACACGGCCGCCGACATGGACTACGACACGCACCTGAGTGATCGGCTGCCGTGGGTGATCGGCTTCGTCCTGATCCTGACGATGCTGATGATGGCGGTGATCTTCCGGTCGGTCGTGCTGGCGGTCACCACCGCGCTGGTCAACCTGTTGTCAGCCGGTGCCGCGTTCGGTGTGCTGACCCTGACCTTCCAGCACACGTGGGCGCAGGGGCTGCTCGACTTCCGCTCGACCGGCGCGGTGATCACCTGGATTCCGCTGTTCACGTTCGCGGTGCTGTTCGGGCTGTCGATGGACTACCACGTGTTCATCGTCAGCCGCATCCGCGAACGGGTGATGGCCGGCGAGTCGAATCGCGACGCGGTGCGGGCCGGGATCGCCGGGTTCGGCCGGAGTCGTCAGCAGCGCGGCCATCGTCATGGTGTCGGTGTTCGCGATCTTCGCCTCGCTGCACATGGTCGAGATGAAGGAGCTCGGGGTGACGCTGGCCGCCGCCGTGCTGATCGACGCGCTGGTCGTCCGGGCGGTCGTCCTGCCGTCGGCGATGATCCTGCTCGGCCGGTGGAACTGGTGGCCCTCCCGTCCGGCCAGGTCGGTGCCGGCCGGAGCGCGAACGGATCCCCGCGCTCACCGGCTGAGCGGCCCCGATTCGGGGACGGATATCCGCGCTAGGCGCGGGTATCCAGTCCCCACTTCGCGGGCGGCGCTAGCGGGACCGGTCGGGGTGGACGGCGAGGAACACCGACCAGGCCGGGGCGTCGGGGTCGTCGGGCCGGTCGGCGAAGTCGTCGACGAGCTCACGCAGCCGGTCGCGGAACTCCTGCATCTGCTCGGGGGGCAGCCGCAGGCCGAGCCGGGTGGTGTCGAGCTCTTCCGGCGCCACCTCGGCTGCGTCCAACAAGAACGCCTCGACGAGTCTTCGCGACTGAGCCGGTACTTCGAGTTGCCAGGACTTCTTGGTGGCGAGATACGGGATTTCGCGCGCTCCGTGGGCGCCACGTCGCTCGGTCTGGGCCGCGAGGAAACCGTTCTTGACGAGTGTCCGCACGTGATAGAGCGTGCTGGCCGGGTCGCGATCGAGGGCGTGGGCGATCTCCTTGTTGGTCAACGCGGTGCCCAGGCACATGCGCAGGATGCGCAGCCGCAACGACGAAGCGAGGGCTTTGGCTTCGGCATCGGTCGCCGGCCGACGGGTGGTCACTCGCTCAGTCTAGATAAGTGATTGACAAAACTCAATCACTTGGCGATGGTGGATGCATGACCGAGATCGGACGCCGCGGAGGGTTGTGGCACCACGTCGACTTCCGGCGACTCTGGATCGGCGACTCGGTCAGCCAGTTCGGCACCGCCGTGAGCCAGTTGGCCCTACCGCTGGTCGCGATCACCGTCGTCCACGCCAGCACTCTGCAGGTCGGGGCGCTCACCGCGTTCGAGACGCTCGGCTTCCTGCTGGTCGGCCTGCCGGCCGGTGCGTGGGTCGACCGGATGCGCCGCCGCCGCGTGCTGATCGCGAACGATCTCGTGCGCGCGCGTGGCGATCGGGTCAGTGCCCGCCGCGCAGTTCACCGCGCATGTGACCATCGTGCAGCTCTACATCGTCGCCTTGGTGGCCGGCGTCAGCACGGTGTTCTTCGATGTCGCCTACCAGTCCTACCTGCCGGAGCTGGTCGGCCGGGACCGACTGGTCGAGGGCAACGCCAAGTTGCAGGCCAGCCAGTCGATCGCCCAGGTCGCCGGCCCGTCCGTCGGCGGTCTGCTCATCCACCTCGTGACCGCGCCGTACGCGGTGCTCATCGACGCGGTGAGCTTTCTCTGGTCGGCGAGCTGGGTTGCCGCCATCCGTGAGCGGCCGGCCAAGCCCGAGCGAGCGGCCGATCGCAACATCGTGCGCGAGATCGGCGAGGGGGTGCGGCTGGTCTTCGGCAGCCGGTTGCTGGTCGCGAACTTCCTGACGACCGGGACGTCGAACTTCTTCAACTCCGCCGGCTTGTCGTTGTCGCTGGTGCTGCTCGCCCGGAACCTGCATCTGTCGGCCGCGATCATCGGGCTGTTCTTCTCGGCCTGGTCGGCCGGAGGGATTGCGGGAGCCCTCGTCGCGCGGCGCGTGAGCACGTGGCTCGGGCAGGGGCCGTCGGTGTGGATCATCGATCCTGGTGGCGGCGCCCTACGGCTTGATGCTGCCCTTCGTCCACCGCGACTGGACCCTCGTCCTCCTGGCCGCACTCGGGTTCCTCTCGGGGCTCGCGGTCATCATCTTCAACGTCGTCACCGTCAGCTTCCGGCAGGGACTCGCGCCGCCCCAGCTGCTGGGCCGGATGAACGCCACGATGCGCTTCTTCGTGTGGGGGACGATGCCGCTCGGCGCTGTGCTGGGCGGGGCCATCGGCAATGCGTTCGGGGTTCGCGTCGCGTTGCTCGCGACGGGCATCGGAGGAGCGTGCGCTTTCCTGCCGGCCTTCCTCTCGCCACTGAGGACGATGCGCGACCTGCCGACACTTGATCCCGCGATATGAGACAGTCGGCCCACTTGTTGGGAGACAGTCGGCGACCTCGGCTAGGCTCGCGGGCATGAAGCTCGCGGTCATCCCAGGGGACGGAATCGGCATCGAGGTCACCGAGCAGGCGCTGCGCGTGCTCGAGGCCACGGGCGCGAAGGTCGACGCCACGCGCTACGACCTGGGGGCGGCGCGCTGGCACCGTACCGGCGAGCTGCTGCCCGACTCGACGCTGGAGGAGATCCGCGGTCACGACGCGATCCTGCTCGGGGCGGTGGGCGATCCCAGCGTGCCGTCGGGCGTCCTCGAGCGGGGATTGCTGCTGCGCCTGCGCTTCGAGCTCGACCACCACGTGAACCTGCGTCCGAGCAAGCTCTACCCGAACGTCGCCACGCCCCTGGCCGGCGACCCGAAGATCGACTTCGTGGTGGTGCGCGAGGGCACCGAAGGCCCGTACACCGGCAACGGCGGTGTGCTGCGCAAGGGCACCCCGCACGAGATCGCCACCGAGGTCAGCGTCAACACCGCCTTCGGCGTCGAGCGGGTCGTCCGTGACGCCTTCGCGCGGGCCCAGGCCCGTCCGCGCAAACACCTCACCCTCGTGCACAAGAACAACGTGCTGACCTTCTCCGGAGATCTGTGGACGCGCACGGTCGCCGCGGTGGCTCCGGACTTCCCGGATGTCACCACCGCCTACCAGCACGTCGACGCCGCGACGATCTTCATGGTCACCGACCCGGGCCGTTACGACGTGATCGTCACCGACAACCTGTTCGGCGACATCCTCACCGACCTCGCCGCCGCGATCTCGGGTGGCATCGGACTGGCGGCCAGCGGAAACCTGGACGTCAGCGGCACCAATCCATCGATGTTCGAGCCGGTCCACGGATCGGCGCCCGACATCGCCGGCCAGGGCAAGGCCGACCCGACCGCGGCGATCCTGTCGGTCTCGATGCTGCTCGATCATCTCGGCGAGGCTGACGCGGCCGCGCGCGTCGAGGCGGCCGTGGCGGCCGATCTCGCCCAGCGCGACCCGCACGCGCCGGGGAGCACCAGCGAGATCGGCGATCGCCTGGCGGACGCCGTCGCCCAATAGCTGGCTCTGGGCGCTCGCTCGTGGCAGACTGACGGCGTGAACTTCCGCTCGATCATTATCAGTTAGCGCGTCGGCCCAGCTCGAATCCGACGCGCAGACCCTCCGCAGCCATTGCGGGGGGTCTTTTGTTTGGCCCGATCCATCCAGCAACTCGACAAGAAAGCACGATCATGCAGACCGACGCCTTCCACGTCTTCGACACCACCCTCCGCGACGGGGCGCAGCGCGAGGGCATCACCTACTCCGTCGCCGACAAGCTGGCCGTCGCGCGTCTGCTCGATCAGCTCGGAGTCGGGTTCATCGAGGGCGGTTGGCCGGGCGCGATGCCAAAGGACACCGAGTTCTTCGCGCGCGCGGCCGACGGCGAACTCGAGCTCAAGAACGCCGTGCTGGTGGCGTTCGGCTCCACCCGCAAGGCCGGCGTCGCGGTCGAGGACGACTCGCAGGTACAGGCATTGCTCGACTCGCGCGCGCAGGTGATCACCATCGTGGCCAAGTCCGACGTGCGCCATGTCGAGCAGGCCCTGCGCACGACTTTGGACGAGAACCTCGCCATGGTTCGTGACACCGTCGCGGTTCCTCCGCGCGCACGATCGCCGCGTGTTCGTCGACTGCGAGCACTTCTTCGACGGCTACCAGCATGATCCCGACTACGGCGTCCGCGTCCTCGAGGCGGCGCGAGAAGCCGGCGCCGATGTCGGGGTCATGTGCGACACCAACGGCGGCATGCTGCCGATGGGCGTGCACGCCGTGGTGACCGACGTCCGGCAGCGCACGTCGATCCGGCTCGGCATCCACACGCAGGACGACACGGGCTGCGCGGTCGCGAACACGCTGGCCGCGGTGGACGCCGGCGCGACGCACGTCCAGGGAACGGCCAACGGCTACGGCGAACGGGCCGGCAACGCCGACATCTTCGCGGTCATCGGCGGCCTGGTGACCAAGATGGAGCTGGACGTGCTGCCCGAGGGCTGCCTGTCCGAGATGGTCCGGGTCGCTCACGCGATCGCCGAGATCGCCAACCTCGCCCCCGATACGCACGCGCCCTACGTCGGGTTCGTCGGCGTTCGCCCACAAGGCCGGCCTGCATGCGTCGGCGATCAAGGTCTCGCCCGAGCTCTACAACCACCTCGACCCGACGATCGTCGGCAACGGTCAGCGGATCCTGGTCACCGAGATGGCCGGCCGCGCGTCCGTCGAGCTCAAGTCGCGTGAGCTCGGTGTGGACGTCTCGTCGCGCCCCGACGTCGTCGGCAAGGTCGTCGACCGGGTGAAGGAGCGCGAGGCCGGCGGTTGGTCCTACGAGGCGGCCGATGCGTCGTTCGAGCTGCTGCTTCGCGACGAGCTGGGCGAGACCACCAGCCCGTTCGGCGTCGAGTCCTACCGGGTGATCATCGACCGCCGGGAGGACGGCCAGATCGTCAGCGAGGCGACGGTCAAGCTGCACGCCGGCGGACGCCGGGTGATCAGCACCGCCGAGGGCAACGGACCTGTCAATGCGCTCGACAACGCCCTGCGCGAGGCGCTGACCGACGCCTTCCCGGCCCTGCGGAACTTCGAACTGACCGACTACAAGGTGCGGATCCTGCAGGGCAAGCACGGCACCGACGCGATCACCCGCGTGCTGGTCGAGACGTCGAACGGGCAGCGCGAGTGGACGACCGTGGGGGTCCACGCGAACGTGATCGAGGCCTCCTGGCTCGCGTTGGCCGACGCTGTTCGGTACGGCCTGCTCCAGCGATGAGACGGTCGTCGCCGCCCCACCAGTATTTGCCTGCCGGCAAGCAGGAGTAGCCTCTGAAGCGTGGCCCGGCCCGTCGATTCGCTGACTTCGACGGTGCCAGCCACGCCAATCGGCGCGGACGAACGAAGCCCTCGGCGCTGGTGGGTGTTCGCCACGGTCTCGCTGGCGCTGTTCATGGCCTCGATCGACCAGACCATCGTCGCGACCGCGCTGCCGACCCTCCAGCACGATCTGCACACCCAGGTGAACTGGAGCAGCTGGACGATCACGGCGTACGCGCTCGGCCAGGTCGTCGCGATGCCGCTGGCCGGCCGGATCAGTGACCTCTACGGCCGCAAGCGGGTCTTCCTTCTCGCCGTTGCGTTGTTCACCGTCGCGTCGATGTGTTGCGGCCTGGTCGACAACATCTACATCCTGATCGCGCTGCGCGCCGTGCAGGCACTCGGCGGTGGTTCGTTCATCCCGGCCGCCACCGGGATCGTCACCCGCGAGTTCGGACCCGACCGCGACCGCGCGGTCGGCCTGTTCGCCAGCATCTTCCCGATCGGCGGCGTGGTCGGTCCGGTGCTCGGTGGCATCTTCGTCACCTACCTGTCATGGCGGTGGATCTTCCTGGTGAACGTGCCGATCGGCATCGTCATGATCATCAGTGGACTGATCCTCATCCCGCGAGGCGAGCGCAGTCCTACGGCCAAGCTCGACCTCGTCGGCGTGGGGCTGCTCGCGACGACCCTGCTCGCGGCCATGATCGGAATCGCCAATCTCGGCGTGGGGTCGACGTCGTTCGCGGCCCCGGGGGTCGTCGGCCCCGAGCTGGTCGCCGTCATCGGCGGTGTCCTCTTCTTCCGTCACGCCGGGCGAGCCACCGATCCGTTCATCCCGCTGCGCCTGCTCGTAGGCCGCAACTTCGGCGTGATGAACGTCTTCAACTTCCTGGTCGGTGCGGCGGCGCTCGGCTTCGGCGCGCTCGTCCCGCTGTACGCCGAGCAGCGTTACGGCATCCGCACCCTCGAGGCCGGCACCCTGCTGACGGCGCGCGCGGTGGGAATGATGGCCGTAGCCGGGCTGGCTGTTCTCGCTCTACGACGCACTGGGTACCGGTTGCCGATCATCGTGGGCTCGTCCCTCGTCGCACTCGGCCTGCTCACGATGGCGCTCGTGCCCACCGGGTCGTTCGCCTACTGGGGGTTGTCGATCGGGGCGGGCATCACCGGTCTCGGCATGGGCGTGTCGATTCCGGCTACCAACAACGCGGTGCTCAATCTCGCGCCCGAGGACACCGCCGGCATCACGGGCCTGCGGGGGATGTTCCGCCAGGCCGGAGCGATCACCGGGATCTCGGTCACGACAGCGGTCCTCGCCCGGAGCGCCGACCCCGGAGTAGCTCAGGCCTGGTCCTTCGTCACGTTCGCGGTGATCATGGTCTGCACGATTCCGCTGGTGTTCCTGATCCCCGACCATCGCGGCCGGTGGTGAGCGCGTTCAGTCCCAGCAGAGGCAGAACGGGTGGCCGGCCGGGTCGGCGTAGACGCGGAAATCCTCGCCTCCCGGTTCGAGGCGACGCGCCCCCAGCGCGATGACCTGCGCCTCGGCCTCGTCGATCTGGGCGGCATCGACGGTCACGTCGAGGTGCAGCTGCTGGGGAACGCGACCGTCGGGCCAGGTCGGGGCGACGTGGTCGGGCGCCCGCTGAAAGGCCAGCTTCCATCCCGGGTTCGAGCCGATCGTCCACCACTCGTCGTCGTGATAGGTCACGGGCAGTCCGAGCAGCTCGGAGTAGAACCGGGCCAGCACGCTCGGGATCGGGGCAGTCGAGCACGATCGAGCGTGGGCGGGCGATCATCGGCGCAATGCGGCCAGCACGCAGCTGTCGCAGTTGTGCTCGCAGCTCGACTCCGCCGCCGTCGTGGGCGCAGGCATCGGTGATGTGCAGCTCGTCGGGATCGTGGTCGTGACCGCACCCGCAGGCGCCGGCCGGTCCGGCTGCCTCGATGAGCCTCGCGTCGAACTCGGCATCGGCTTGCCGTCGTTCGTCGAGGACGGTGCTGTGCAGCAGACCCCACGCCACGAGCGCGACGAGCACGGCAGCGACGAGAACCACGGTGGCGACCACCCGCACGCCCGGTGACGTCTCGGCCGCCCACGGCAGCACGCCGACGGCGACCATGAACACCGCGAGCAGACCGAGCAACGCGGCGGCGTGCCGGCGCCGCGTGATCGGGATGCGCGAAAGCTCGGAACTCACGCCTATGAGTATGTCGCACGCCGGTCCGTCATCGACTGGTTCCCCGTCGATTAGCCTTGGCTCTCGTGCGCATAGCCCGCTTCGTTCATCCCGGTTCCGCCAACGCCGCGTCCGGGGTCGCCTGGGGAACGGTCGAGGGGCCGCCCGGCGCGGGACCGGAAGCGCTCACCGTCGCGGCGATCGACGGCCACCCGTTCGGCCCGATCACCTTCACCGGCGACCGCTGGGCGCTGGACGACGTCCGGCTGCTGTCGCCGATCCTGCCGAGCAAGGTCGTCGCCATCGGCAAGAACTACGCCGAGCACGCGGCCGAGATGGGCGGCGAGGCGCCGACGACTCCGCTGATCTTCCTCAAGCCGTCGACGTCGGTGATCGGCGACGGCGACGCGATCCGCCTGCCCGCGTCGTCGAGCCACGTCGACTTCGAGGGGGAGCTGGCGGCCGTCATCGGCCGTCCGGCCAAGGATGTCGCGCCCGAGGACGCGCTGTCCTACGTCCTCGGTTACTGCGCGGCCAACGACGTGACCGCCCGCGACCAGCAGCGCGCCGACGGCCAGTTCACGCGCGGGCAAGGGCTACGACTCGTTCTGCCCGATCGGCCCGTGGATCGAGACCGTCCTCGACCCGCCCGATCTGCGGCTGGTCACCCGGGTCAACGGCGAGGTCAAGCAGGACGCCCGCACCAGCTCGATGGTCCACGACGTCGCCGACCCAGATCGCGTTCATGTCGGCGGTCATGACCTTGCTGCCCGGCGACGTGATCTTGACCGGCACGCCGGCCGGCGTCGGCCCGATCGTCGACGGCGACGTGGTCGACGTCGAGCATCGAGGGCATCGGCACGCTGACGAACCGAGTGACGCAAGAAGTGAGAGTCCGGTTCTGCCCGTCGCCGACCGGCAACCCGCACGTCGGCATGGTGCGCACGGCGCTGTTCAACTGGGCCCACGCCCGCCATCACGGCGCGCACGTTCGTCTTCCGCATCGAGGACACCGACGCCGCGCGCGACTCCGAGCAGAGCTACCAGGATCTGCTCGGCGCGATGCGCTGGCTCGGCCTCGACTGGGACGAGGGGCCCGAGGTCGGCGGTCCGTACGGGCCGTACCGGCAGAGCGAGCGCCGCGACGATCTACGCCGACGTCGTGGCCCGGCTGCTCGCCGCCGGTCATCTGTACGAGTCGTTCACGACGGCCGAGGAGACCGAGGCGCGCCACCGCGCCGCCGGGCGCGATCCCAAGCTCGGCTACGACAACTTCGACCGCACGCTCACCGACGAGCAGCGGGCGGCCTACCGGGCCGAGGGACGCGCAGCCGGTGCTGCGCCTGCGGATGCCCGACGAGGACCTGACGCTGGACCGACCTGGTCCGCGGCGAGGTCACCTTCGCCGCCGGCGAGCGTGCCCGACTTCGTCGTCGTCCGCGCCAACGGCGATCCGCTGTACACGCTGGTGAATCCGGTCGACGACGCGCTGATGAAGATCACCCACGTGCTGCGCGGCGAGGACCTGCTGCCCTCGACGCCGCGCCAGATCGCGCTGTACCGGGCGTTGATCGACATCGGCGTCACCGACTTCGTTCCCGAGTTCGGGCATCTGCCCTACGTGATGGGCGAGGGCAACAAGAAGCTGTCCAAGCGCGATCCCACGTCGTCGTTGAACCTCTACCGCGACGAGGGCTACGTGCCCGAGGGGCTGCTGAACTACCTGGCGCTGCTCGGCTGGTCGATCGCCGACGATCACGACATCTTCTCGCTGGCCGAGATGGTCGAGGCGTTCGACGTCTCGCAGGTCAACGCCAACCCGGCCCGATTCGACCCGAAGAAGTGCGAGTCGATCAACGCGACGCACATCCGGCTGCTCGAGCCGGCCGACTTCGCGGCCCGCCTGGTCACCCAGTCGGCCGGGCGGCGATGCCGGCGTCATCACCGCCGCAGCGCCGCTCGTCCAGGAGCGGATCCAGACGCTCGGCGAGGGGGTCGAGATGCTGCGGTTCCTGCTCGTCGACGACGCCGACTTCGCCGTCGACGAGGCGGCCGCGGCCAAGCAGCTGAACGAGGCGGGGCTCGCGGTCGTGGCCGCGGCGCGAGTCGCGCTGGAGCCGGTGGAATGGACGGTCGAGGCGATCGAGGCGGCGCTGCACGGGGCGCTGATCGACGGTCTGGGGCTCAAACCCCGCAACGCCTACGGCCCGATCCGGGTCGCCGTGACCGGCCGAACGGTGTCGCCGCCGCTGTTCGAATCGCTCGAGCTGCTCGGCCGTGAGCGCACCCTGACGCGACTCGCCGCGGTTTTGGATCGGGGCTGAGACGTCCGGTAGAGTCTGACGACGGCCCGGCCTGCCGGGTCGCTGTGGGGTATGGGGTAATTGGCAGCCCAACTGATTCTGGTTCAGTTAGTCTAGGTTCGAGTCCTGGTACCCCAGCGCAACACAATCTAGGGCCCCATCGTCTAGTGGCCTAGGACGCCGCCCTCTCAAGGCGGTAGCACGGGTTCGAATCCCGTTGGGGCTACGGTCTTTCTCGACGTGAAAAACGAGTGCGCAGCGACCGGAAATTGTCGTTGGTCGTCGTTAGATTTCGGCCGTGGTGTCCGGTGGCAGTGTGTGGGATCGACTGGCGGGTCCGTGTCGGCTCGTCCTGCTGTCGGTCGCGCTCCTCATGCTCATCGGCAGTTTCCTCGTCCCGCTCGCGCCTCGTGACGGTTGGCGTTCCCTTCACGACTCCGGCCAGACGCTTCGGAACGTGGCCACGGCCGTCGCCGCGCTGTGGGGCGTCATCGATGCCGGTCTGGCCATCACCCGGCGGCGGCGTTCGGACGACGCGGCGACGTACCTGGAGATCGCGCTTCGAATCCTCGCCAACCTCGAGGACAGCGGTGCGCGCCTCTGTCAGGCGACGTCCACGACGAAGTGCTCGCTGGTCATCTGGCGCGCGCACCGGCTCGGCTGGCGGGAGAGGAGACGCGGTGAGACCCGTCGACCGCTTCGCTCGCAGTACGTCTACCGCGGCCAGGGGCACGTGGCGAGCGGCGTCCAGTGGCGGGTCGGAATGGGCGTCATCGGCCAGGCGATCGAGCGAAACGATGCTCTGATCACCGAGGTCGAGGCGCTCTGGGCGCCCCTGCGCCGTGGCGGCGAGCGGGCGTGGGAGGACGCGACGGACGAAGCCCGGCAGGGCCTCACCTACGGCGAGTTCCTGCTGGCCGATCATTCCGGCCCCGGCTCGACGACACCAGGCGCGCCCACCGTGTTCGCCGTTCCGGTGGTGCGAGGCAGTGCGACGGTCGGCTGCGTCGCGCTGGACGTTCCCAACTCGATGACCGAGGTCCTCGAAGACGTCACCGAAGCGGTCCTGCGCGATCTCACGACGCTGGGTCGCATCGCATTGTCAGGCGCGTAGTGTTTTATCCGGGAAACAACATCCTTCAGGAGGAGACGGCGATGGCGGCGAGATCTCGACCCGGGCCGGTCACCGCGGGTGCAGAGCGAGAAGGCGCGCACACCTGGGTGCTCCCACGCCTCGATCCCGACAGCGCCGTGTCGGCGACCGTGGTCGAGTTGCGCAACGCCGGCGCTGACAAGGCCGCCGACCGGATCATCCGCCGCCTGCGACTGGCCCACCTCGGCGCCTGAATCCGGATCGTCGATCATCCGGTGCGCCCGTCAGGGAACCGCCGGCGGCCTCGTCCACGAAGATACTGACGCGGCCCGGGGCGACTGCACCCCTGTAGACCTCGGGCCGCTTCCTTTTCTCGCCATCACTCTGGGTGTGCGCATGAGAAAGCCCGGACCGTCGGGGGTTCGGTCCGGGCTTTCACACATAGCGTGACCGACGCGCCACGCGGTGTCAAGCCCGATATTAAAAAATCGTAAAGACGCCCTCCAGATTCGTCACGCAGGGACGCCGTCGGAGAGCGCGTCAGGCTGAACAGCGCCTCGACAGTGAATGGCCGGCTCCTCGTCCCAGGGGGTGTGGGGGAGGACGAGGGCCGGCCGTCACTCACCGCCGAGTCGACAGGCGGGCGGTAGATGAAGTGTGGCGGGCGGCGCGTCAGGCGGCGGTGAGAAATCGGCTCGCCGGCCAGTCAGACTCGCCACACTCGCGGGTTTCACTCTGAGCGAAGGCCCGCTCGGAACACTTCGCGCCGACGCTGAGTTGAGTGAAGCAGACTCAACCTCTGTTGGGCTCAGAAGGGTGAATGAACGTGACTCAGACAATCAACTTGCCGGTGCTGTCCCTGACCGACCAGGTCGTACTGCCCGGCATGGTCGTGCCGGTCGAACTCGATGAGAAGGCCCAGGCCGTCATCGACGCCGCTCGCGCCGGAAGCGACTCGCAATTGCTGCTGGCGCCCCGACTGGACGACCGCTATGCGGCGTTCGGTACGGTCGCGACCATCGAGCAGCTCGGACGCCTGCCCGGGGGCAAGCCGGCCGCGGTGCTTCGCGCGGAGACGCGCGCTCGCATCGGCCACGGCGTCACCGGCCCCGGCACCGCGCTGTGGGTGCAGGCCGAGCTGGTCGAGGATGCGCCGGCGACCGAGCGCGCCACCGAACTCGCCGCGGAGTACCGCGCGCTGGTCATCGGCGTGCTGGAGCGGCGCAATGCCTGGCAGATCATCGACTCGGTCAAGCAGGTCGACGAACCGTCCGCGCTGGCCGACCTGTCCGGCTGGGCGTCCTATCTCACCGCCGAACAGAAGCGCGAGATCCTCGAGACCCCTGACGTCGAGGCTCGGCTGACCCAGCTGATCCAGTGGACCCGCGACTACCTGGCCGAGGTCGAGGTCACCGACAAGATCCGCGACGACGTCCGCGAGGGCATGGACAAGCGCCAGCGCGAGTTCCTGCTGCGCGAGCAGCTCGCCGCCATCCGCAAGGAGCTGGGCGAGAACGAGCCCGAGGGCTCCGACGACTACCGCGCCCGGGTCGAAGCCGCCGACCTGCCCGAGAAGGTCCGCGAGGCGGCGCTGCGCGAGGTCGGCAAGCTCGAGCGGTCGAGCGACCAGAGTCCCGAGGGCGGCTGGATCCGCACCTGGCTCGACACCGTCCTCGAGCTGCCGTGGGGCCAGCGGACGACTGACCGCACGGACGTCAACGCCGCGCGCGTCGTGCTCGACGCCGACCACCACGGGCTGGACGACGTGAAGGACCGGATCGTCGAGTACCTCGCGGTCCGGGCCCGCCGTCAAGCGCGTGGCCTCGAGGTCGTCGGTGGACGCGGCTCGGGTGCCGTCCTGGCCCTGGCCGGTCCTCCCGGAGTCGGCAAGACGTCGCTGGGCGAGTCGGTTGCGCGCGCTCTCGATCGCAAGTTCGTCCGCGTCGCCCTCGGTGGCGTCCGTGACGAGGCCGAGATCCGCGGTCACCGCCGCACCTACGTCGGGGCCCTGCCCGGACGCATCGTGCGGGCGATCAGCGAGGCCGGGACGATGAACCCGGTCGTCCTGTTGGACGAGGTCGACAAGATCGGCTCGGACTTCCGCGGCGACCCCGCGGCGGCCCTGCTCGAGGTGCTCGACCCGGCGCAGAACCACACGTTCCGCGACCACTACCTCGATCTGGATCTCGATCTGTCCGACGTGCTGTTCATCGCGACGGCGAACACGCTGGAGACGATCCCGCCGGCCCTGCTGGACCGGATGGAGCTGGTCACCATCGACGGCTACACCGAGGACGACAAGGTCGTCATCGCCCGCCAGCACCTGCTGCAGCGTCAGCTCGACCGCGCCGCACTGAGCGCGGACGACGTGGTGATCGACGACGAGGCGTTGCGACTGATCGCCGGCCAGTACACCCGCGAGGCCGGCGTCCGCCAGCTCGAACGGGCGCTGGGCAAGGTGTTGCGCAAGGTCGCGACCGCGCTCGCCAGTGGCACCGAGGGACCGGTCGTGATCGGGGCGACCCAGCTGCGCGACTACCTCGGCCGCCCGCGGCACACTCCGGAGACGGCGGAGCGGACCTCGGTCCCCGGCGTCGCGACCGGTCTGGCCGTGACCGGCATGGGCGGTGACGTCCTGTTCATCGAGGCGGCCGCTCCCGACACCGGTTCGGAGAAGGGTGGGCTCACGTTGACCGGCCAGCTCGGCGACGTGATGAAGGAGTCGGCGCAGATCGCGCTGTCCTACCTGCGCTCGCACGCAGATCCTCTGGGCATCTCGCTCGACGGTTTGCAGCACGGCGTGCACATCCACGTCCCGGCCGGGGCGGTTCCCAAGGACGGTCCGTCGGCGGGCGTCACGATGGTCACGGCCCTCGCGTCGTTGGCCACCGGCCGTCCGGTTCGCTCGGACGTCGGCATGACCGGTGAGGTCACGCTGAACGGGCGGGTGCTGCCGATCGGCGGCGTGAAGCAGAAGCTGCTCGCCGCCCAGCAGGCCGGGCTGAAGACGATCTTCCTGCCGGCCCGCAACGAGCCCGACCTGGACGACGTCCCGGCCGAGGTTCGCGAGGCGCTGACGATCCACCTGGTCGGCGACGTGGCCGACATCGTGGCGGCCGCGCTGGAGCCAGCCCAGATCGAGGTCACCCAGGCCGCCTGACGAGACAGAGTGGAGTGTTCGCCGCGCTATTCGCGGCGAACACTCCATTTTCTATTTGGCGGCGGCCTCGGCCTTGCGCAGCGCCTGCGTGGCCGAGTCCCGCTGTCGGGCCGCCTGGTCTCGTTCGCGCTTGGCGGCGGTGCGCTGCTTGTCGGCGTCCGCGAGTCGAGTGCGTGCCTCGTCGAGCTCCGTCTCGGCCTGCTTCACCCGCTCGCGAGCACCGGCCACGGTCTCGTCGATCGCCGACAGCGCCGCGTCGAGCTTGACGAGGGCCCGCTCGGCGACGGCGGCGCGATCGGCTGCCTCGTTCACGGCCTTCTGTGCGGTACTCGTCCGTACCGGCTTCGGCGGTGTGGCGACGGCACGCAGGTGAGGACGGCCCGCTGGGAGGGCCGGCAGTTCGTCCGCGACCGCGACGGCACCGTCGAGGTCGACCGCGTCGAATCCGGACGACACGAGCGCGCGAACCAGTCGACCGGATCGCAGCGCCGCGCCGGCACCTGCGTCGGCGAGCGCGGCCTCGAGCGTCGAGTTGATCTCGCGCAGGATCGAGTCGCCGGCCGTGCGTCCCTTGGTGGCCGCCGCGGCCAGCCGCGCCACCGCCTGCCGTCGCTCGCGGTTGAGCTGCCGCAGCTGATCGGCGTCGAGCGCGTCCTGAGCCTCGCGAAGCGCCGCTCCGAGTTCGAGGAGCTCATCGACCAGGCCCGGCTGGTTTCGGGTCAGGTGGTTGACCAGCCAGGCGCTCGTAGAGGGCTTGCGCAGCTGCTTGATCGACTTCGCCAGCTCACCCTCGGCCCCGTCGGCGGCCTGCTTTCGCGCGGCGATGAACTCGTCCGGGGCGACTGCGTACAGGCGATCGGCGGCGTCGCTGAGCTGGCTCATGGCGCGGTTCCGATCACCACGGTCGCACCGAGTTCGTCCGACGTGGCGATTCGCGCCCGCAGGCCGTCCGCGCCGAAGACGGCGGCCAGCCGGGGGGCCTGCGCCTCGCTGGTCTCGATCAGAACCGATCCGCCCGGGGCGAGCCAGTCCGTCACCTCAGCCGACACCCGGCGCGCGATCAGCAGTCCGTCCGATCCGCCGTCGAGGGCAACGCGGGGTTCGTGCACGCGGGCCTCCGGGGGCATCAGCGCGACCGCATCGCTGGGCACGTAGGGCGTGTTCGCGGTGATCACGTCCAACCGCCCACGCAGCTCGAGCGGTACGCCCGCGAACAGGTCACCGGCGTACACCGGGCCGATCGCCGCGAGGTTGCCACGGGCGCACGCCACGGCGGCGGTGTCGATGTCGGTGGCGTGAACTTCGAGGCGCTCGACCCGATCGGCCAGGGCAAGGGCTACCGCACCCGAGCCGCAACACAGATCGAGGACGACGCGAGGGTCGAGCAGGATCGCCTGCTCGACCATGAACTCGGTACGCCGGCGGGGGACGAAGACGCCGGGCGCGACCGCGACGCGCAGTCCGCAGAACTCGGCCCAGCCCAGTATCTGTTCGAGCGGAAGGCCCGCAACACGACGCGTGATCATCCGTTCGAGCTCGTCGGGGCTGCGCGCCGCCGAGATGATCAACTCGGCTTCATCCTCGGCGAAGACGCAGCCGGCCGTCCGCAGCCGCGCGACGATCACCTCAGTCATCGGCCAGCTCGAAGTCGGCGAAGTCGAAGCCGGGCGACACGATGCAGCCCACCAGCGCCGCCCGGTCGTCGGCCGGTTCGGCGGTCTGCCACACGCCGGCCGGGACGAGGTACTGGCCACCGACGCCGAGCATGATCGGATCAGCGGCCTGAGGGGCTTGGCCCGACCCGCCGGTGGTGAGTCGAACCGGGCCGCCTCCCTGCCAGAGCCACAGCTCGTCGGAAGCAACCCGATGCCAGCGGGACCGCTCGCCGGGCAGCAGAAGGAACGACACCGACGTCGCCAACGCCCGCGGCCCGCGTGGGGTCTGCACCTCGCGGTCGTGTCGCCAGACCTCGCGGTACCAGCCGCCCTCGGGATGAGCAGTCATCCCGAGAGCGGCGGGGTCAGCCGGCAGCGAGTCCGAGCTCGTGTCCATGAGCCGACCGTAGCGAAGTCGGCCGTCAGCTCCCGGTCAGCAGCCGTGGCAGATGCCGCGGCGGTGGGCTGCCGTGCGCCAGCACCTCGTCGTACGTGCTGCGTCCGGTCAGCGTCGGCGCGAGTTCGGTGTAGCCGACGAAGTAGGTCGAGAGCTGACACGACGACAGAAGGGCCCGTCGCCACTTGCCGACGGCTTCGCCCTCTTCTTGGTAGGCGCGATTCATCATCAGGTCCCATGGCCTCGGCCTCGGTCATGCCGTCGGCGTGGACGCCGGCGTCGAGCAGGGCGTTGACGATTGTGCGCAGCTGCATCTTCAGCTGCTGCAAGCGCACGGGACGGCCGCCGTGACCGGCCTCGACCATGATCCGTTCGGCGTGCACCGCCCAGCCCTCGATGAACGGTCCGCTCGCGAAAACCTGCCGGACCCTGGTCGTGCCGTGCCAGCGGTTCGAGTGCGCGAGCTGCAGGACGTGACCCGGCATCGCCTCGTGGGCGGTCAGGTTCACCACCATCGCGGCGTTGTACTCGCGGTAGAAGCTCGCGACCCGATCGGCCGACCAGTCAGTCGGAGTCGGCGACACGGCGAAGAACGTCGCCCCGCCGCTCTCGAAGGGCCCCGGTGCGTCGCAGTAGGCGACGGCGACCCCGCGGCGGGCTTCAGGCATGACGATCACCTCGGCCAGTTCGTCCGGGACCGTGACGATGCCGGACCGGAGCACCGCGTCGGTGGCCTCGGCGTACGCCTGCCGGGCCAGCGGCACGATCGAGGAGTCGTCCGGCGCGGTCCGGGCGACCTCGTCGAAGGCGGCTCGAACGTCGTCGCCGGCCAGCTCGCGCAGCTCTTGGTCGATCTCGGTCAGCCGCTCGTGCGCCATCTCGACGATCGCCGACGGAGAGAGGTCGCTGTCGAGCTGCAGGTGCAGGCGGGCCGCGAAGAGCTCGGCGCCCAGTCGTGGATCACCGTCGGCGGTCTCGACCTGCTCGGCCAGCGCGAGTCGGTGCGCCTCCAGGGCTTCGATCGCCCGTCGCTGGGCCGGCTCGACGAGTGCGCGGAGGCCGGGCTCGCGTTCGAGCAGGCGCGCTGACTTCGTCACGGACGAGCGTGAGGGCGCCGTCGGTCTGCAGGACGGCCGTCTCGACGTGCACTCTCGGCGGGCGTTGCACCGTCCGCCGGGCCAGCGCGAGGCGATCGGGGATCTGGTCCATCCGGGCCGCGAGCGACCGGAGCCGGTCCGCGGCCGGCAGCGTGTCGCGGGCCAGCAACGGGTAGAGCGCGTCGCCCGGCAGCCAGACGAGGGGGTTCCACTCGGTCTCCCGCACGAGTTCCAGGTCGAGCAGTTCGCGGTCGATGCCGTTGCGCAGGATCTCGGCGTCGACCGCGTCATCGACGTCCAGGCCGTCGGTGTCGATCGTGTCCAGCGCGTCACGTGACTCGTGCAGCAGGGCGCGCAAGGCCCGCTGGCCGTCGTCGGAAAGGTCGTCGAGCCGGTCGTCGTAGGAGTGCTCGCCGAGCTCGGTCGCGTACTCAGGTCGCCGGCGAAGCAGCTCCGAGACGGTGGTGTCGGCGGTTTCGACGAAGCGCTGCAGAGGATCGGGCACTCCTCGATCCTGGCACGACGGCAGCACCGGCGACGTGATCTACCGTAAGGGCGAACCAGATCTTCAGCCGATCCTCCGGGGAGTTCAGCCATGGGACCGCTATCGGGCGTCCGCGTCGTCGAAATCGCCAGCCTGGCCCCCGCCCCGTTCGGCTGCATGATCCTGGCCGATCTCGGCGCGGAGGTCCTGCGCGTCGACCGCGCCGGGTCGGCCGCCGCGTTCGCCATGCCCAGCGGCGTGTTCGACCGGGGCCGGCGCACGATCGCCGTCGACCTCAAGGATCCCGATGGCGTCGGCGTGGTCCGCCGGCTGGCTGAGGCGGCCGACGTCTTCGTCGAGGGATTCCGCCCAGGTGTGGCCGAACGGTTGGGCATCGGCCCGGACGAGTTGACCTCGGCGAACCCGCGGTTGATCTACGCCCGGATGACCGGCTGGGGGCAGGACGGGCCGTTCGCCAAGCGAGCCGGACACGACATCAACTACATCTCGATCGCGGGTGCGTTGTACCCGATCGGCCGCGCCGATCGCCCGGTCCCGCCGCTGAACCTGATCGGTGACTACGCGGGCGGCGGCCTGCTCATGGCGATGGGCATTCTCGCCGCCCTTCACGAGCGGTCGAACTCCGGTCGCGGCCAGGTCGTCGACGCCGCGATGGTCGACGGCTCGGCCCTGCTCATGGCGTCGACGTTCGCCCTGCACGCCGGCGGGATGTGGAACGAGCAGCGGGCCGACAACCTCTTCGACGGCGCGGCCGCGTTCTACGACACGTACGAGACCGCGGACGGAAAGTTCATGGCGGTCGGCGCGCTCGAACCGCAGTTCTTCGCCGAGCTGACGCAACGGCTCGGACTGGCCGACGAGGAGTTCCCGTCGCACCTCGATCCCGACGGTTGGCCGGTTATCCGCGACCGCTTGCCGGAGGTCTTCCTGACCAGGACGCGCGATGAATGGGCCGAGATCTTCTTCGACTCCGACGCGTGCGCGACGCCGGTCCTCACGCCCTGGGAGGCGGCGAATCACCCGGCCAACAAGGAACGCAACACCTTCTTCGAACTCGACGGCATCGTCCAGCCCTCGCCCGCGCCCCGTTTCTCGCGCACGCCGGCCGACCGCCCTCGTCGAGTCGACGACGGCGGCCGCGACGTCCGGGCCTCGCTCGTCGAGTGGGGCCTGTCGGCGGACGAGGCCGACAAGCTCGTCGCCGCCGAGACGATCAGCTGAGCTCAGGCCGGTTGGTAGCCGCTCGGGATCGGGTCGGGCGCGTCGATCTCTTCGTCCTCACCCGGGCCGCGCTCGTTGCACCACGGGCACCACGGCTGCAGCTTGCGGTGGCTCGAGTAGGACAGGACGAGATAGACCATGCTGAGCTGCGCCGCCGTCCAGACGATCAGGCCGATGCGTCCCGGGACGAAGGCCGATCCGATGAGCACGACGAGATAGCCGATCACCAGCTTCTTGTTCGAGCCCAGATGAGTGATCTGGAAACGACGACGACGGCGAGCCGCGACCTGAGCCGCGTTGAGCGGCATCGTGCTCATGCACGACTCGCACAGCCGGCGGTCGTGCTGGCGCATCAGCAACCAGCTGATGATCACCGTGGCCATGACCGCGATCGGCACCATCAGTGACAGCGTGGTTCCCGCCGGTAGCGGATGCAGACGCAGAGCGATCGCGCCCAGGATGGCGGCGATCAACAACCGCGACCCGTGATGCCCCCATTTGATCGCCATTCGCGATGGCCACGGCGACGCCCCGTAGTAATTTATGCTCGACATTTAATTGCCCCCCAGCAATTGCCCCTTGTGCCAAGCATGGCCCCTCAACGCTCAGTGATCAACTCCATGTGAGTTTTTTGCGGAGTGGCAAGCTGAGATGGGCCGGCGGCGGACCGGCCACAGCGGCTAGAGAGAGGCTCGCACCGATGTCAGTGCTACCCACGACCGTGCCCACCGACATGTTCATCGGCGGTAAGTGGACTGGCGGATCCCAGGGATCGTTCGACGTCGTCGACCCCTCGACCGGAGACGTCATTGCGTCGGTGCCGCGAGCCGGGCTCGACGACCTGGATCGGGCCATCGGCGCGGCTGCGGATGCGCAAGCCGACTGGGCGGCCGCGCCACCGAGAGACCGCGGCGAGGTGCTGCGCCGCGCGTTCGAGGCCATGATCGCCCGCCGTGAAGAGATCGCCTTCTTGATGAGCCTCGAGATGGGCAAGTCGATCACCGACGCTCGTGGAGAGGTCACGTACGCCGCGGAGTTCTTTCGCTGGTTCTCCGAGGAGGCGGTGCGCGTCGACGGCGCGTTGCGGACCGCCCCGTCGGGCGCGAACAAGATCCTCACCTTCAAGAAGCCGGTCGGCGTTGCCCTGTTGCTGACCCCCTGGAACTTCCCGGCGGCAATGGCGACGCGCAAGATCGGCCCGGCTTTGGCCGCGGGGTGCACGGTCGTGCTCAAGCCGGCCGAAGACACGCCGCTCACCAGCTTGCTGCTTGCGGGGCTGCTGGCCGACGCCGGAGTACCTGACGGCGTCCTCAACGTGATCACCACCGACAAGCCCGGTGACGTCGTCGAGCCGGCCTTGGCCGACCGGCGCGTGCGCAAGCTGTCGTTCACCGGCTCGACGGGCGTCGGCGCGATGTTGTTGGGGCAGGCGGCGAAACGCATCGTCAACGCGTCCATGGAGCTCGGGGGCAACGCGCCGTTCATCGTCCTCGACGATGCCGATCTCGACGCCGCCGTCGACGGCGCGATGCTGGCCAAGATGCGTAACGGGGGACAGGCATGCACCGCCGCGAACCGGTTCCTCGTCCAGGAGTCGGTCGCGGCCGACTTCGCGGAGAAGCTCGGTCGGCGGATGGCCGCGCTGCGCGTCGGCGCCGGCACCGATGAGTCGACCGAGCTCGGCCCGATGATCAACGCAAAGCAGCGCGACGGCATGGCGGCCAAGGTCGACGCGACGGTCGCGGCCGGCGCGAAGATCGTCACGGGCGGAGAGGTTCCGGACGGTGCGGGCTTCTTCTATCCGGCGACGGTTCTGACCGGCGTGCCGCGGGACTCGCCTTCGGCGACCGACGAGATCTTCGGCCCCATCGCGCCCATCATCACGGTCGCTGACGAGGACGACGCGATCCGCGTGGCGAACTCGACCGAGATGGGGCTGTCGGGCTACGTCTACGCCTCGCTCGCGCGCGGGCTGCGGGTCTGCGAGCGGCTCGAGGTCGGAATGGTCGGCCTCAACCGTGGTCTCGTGTCCGATCCCGCTGCTCCGTTCGGCGGCGTCAAGCAGTCGGGACTGGGACGCGAGGGCGGCTACGAGGGCATCGAGGAGTACCTCGAAACCACCTACGTCGCCACCTCCTGGTAACGCGGCCTCTGGTTGCGTCGGCTCATCGCAGCGCCCGGCACGGCTCCGGCCGAGTGGCCGATATTTGCGCGAGTGGTCGCTGGTGAGCGGCCACTCGCGCCGAAATCGGCCACTGGGCGGCGCTTGACGTGCTGAGACATCGCCTGTGGATACGTGGCACAGGTCGTCCACAACCAGCGCGCCGGCCACGGTGTCGGACGACCCGAGCTCGGCCAATCTGGTGCGATGACATCGGCCCATCGCGTTCGTGATCCTTCACTGCCCACGGGTGAGCTGGACGAGTTCAGAGCGTTGTGCGCCGCCGCCGTCGAATGTTCGATGGGGGACGCCGTGATCGTGTCCACGTCAGCTGGTCGCCTCCACCGGATGTGGCTGCCGTCCGGCCACGACGACATTCACGTGGCCGCAGCGCACGCCGTTCATCCCTCGCGCCACCTGTCCAGATCTCGACGACCCGAGTTTCGCGGCCATCGGCGGCAGCTCGTCGAGACCGACCGCCAGCTCGTCGACGGCGTCCCCGTCACGAGTCCAGCCCGCACGTGGCGCGATCTGGCCGCGGTGCTGTCGCTTCCGGATCTCGTGGCTGCGGGCGACAGTGTGCTGCGCACGACCACCTCCATCGGCGAGTTGACCGAGGTCGTGCGGCGCACTGGTGGGCAGCGCGGAGCCCGGTTCGCTCGCGCGGCGCTGACGATGCTCGACGCCCGCTCGCGCTCGCGTCCCGAGTCGCACCTGCGGGTCGCCTTGGTGGTGAACGGGCTCCCTCCGTTCGAGGTCAACGAAGCGGTGTACCGGGACGAGGGCGGTTGGCTGGCCGAACCGGACCTCTCACTGGCCGAGGCGAAGATCGCGATCGAATATCAGGGCGGAGATCACGCCGAGTTGGTTCAGATGCGGCGCGACCTGACCAGATTCACCGATCTCCGCACCAGTGGCTGGAACGTGCTCGCCTACGGTCCGGCCGAGACGTTCGCCCGGCCGTGGACCGCGCCGAATGAGGTGCGGGCGCTGCTGCGCAAACGTGCCCCGCACCTACTGGCACCGTGAGTGGCCGATTTATCGACGAGTGGCCTCAAATTCGCGGCCACTCGCGCCGAAATCGGCCACTCGCGGAGACGGTTCAGCCACGCGCGGAGTCGGTCAGCTGACCGCGGCGGTGATCCGGCGCGCCCCACGGACGAGCAACGGAGCGAACCGCTGCCCCGGCGAGCGACCCAGCCGCTCGATCGGTCCCGAGATCGACAACGCGGCCACGACGTCACCGGACGAGTCGAAGACCGGCGCCGACACCGACGCGACGCCGGCCTCGCGCTGGCCGACCGACTGCGCCCATCCGCGGCGCCGGACGTCGGCCAGGTTGCGCTCGGTGAACTCGGAGCGAGCCAACAGATCGTCCAGACCGGAATCGGTCCGCCACGCCGCGAGCACCTGAGCGCCCGATCCTGCGGTCAGCGGCAGGTGGGCGCCGATGGGAACGGTGGTGCGCAACCCCGTCGACCGTTCGGCGACCGCGACGCAGACCCGATCGGCGCCTTCGGCCCGGTAGAGCTGAGCACTCTCGCCCGACTCGTCGCGCACCCACGACAGCACCGGCCCGGAGGCGAGCACGAGGGGATCGGGAAGGGCAGCCGCCAACTCGGCCAGTCGGGGTCCGGGCACGAAGCGGCCGTCCGGATCGCGCGCGAGTAGCCGGTGGACCTCCAGCGCGACGGCGAGCCGGTGGGCCGTCGCGCGGGGGAGCCCCGTCGTCGCGACCAGGTCGGCGAGGCTGCACGGCGCTTCGGCGACGGCGTCCAGGATCGCCACGACCTTGTCGACGACACCGATCCCGCTTGCTTGACCATCGCTGCTAGGCTTTCCCACGAAGCGATACTAGCGTCTCAATATTTGAGACGGCAAGAGATGGGGAACGCATGGGAAAGACTCTGGCCGAGAAGCTCTGGGAAAGCCACACGGTGCACAGCGCGCCCGGCGAGCCCGATCTGCTCTTCATCGACATGCATCTCATCCACGAGGTCACGAGCCCGCAGGCGTTCGACGGGCTGCGGCTGGCCGGCCGCCCGGTGCATCGCCGCGATCTCACGCTGGCGACCGAAGACCACAACACGCCCACCGACTACACGCTGCCCCTCGTGGGCACGTCCTCGATCAAGGACGAGGTGAGCCGCACCCAGATCGAGACGCTGCGCCGCAACTGCGAGGAGTTCGGCGTGACGATCTATCCGATGGGTGACGCCGACCAGGGCATCGTGCACGTAATCGGCCCACAGCTGGCGATCACCCAGCCGGGCATGACGATCGTCTGCGGCGACTCGCACACGTCGACGCACGGCGCCTTCGGTGCCCTCGCCTTCGGTATCGGGACGAGCCAGGTCGAGCATGTGCTGGCGACGCAGACCCTGCCGATGGACCGCCCCAAGACGATGGCGGTCACCGTGACCGGCGAGCTGCCGCCGGGGGTCACTCCCAAGGACGTCATCCTGGCCGTCATCGCCAAGACGGGCACCGGCGGCGGTCAGGGCTACATGGTCGAATACCGCGGCGACACGTTCGAGCGGATGACCATGGAAGGACGAATGACCGTCTGCAACATGAGCATCGAATGGGGCGCACGCGCCGGCATGATCGCTCCCGATCAGACGACATTCGACTATCTCGCCGGTCGCCGGCACGCGCCCGAGGGCGAGTTGTGGGATCAGGCCGTCGAGTACTGGACCAGCCTGCGCACCGACGACGATGCCGAGTTCGACGCCGAGGTCACCCTCGACGCGTCCACGCTCACTCCGTTCGTGACGTGGGGCACCAATCCGGGCCAGGGCGTTCCGCTCGGCGGCACCGTCCCCGATCCGGCGAGCTTCGAGGACGAGTCCGACCGGGTGGCCGCCGAGAAAGCCCTGGTCTACATGGGACTCGAGGCCGGCACGCCGCTGCGCGAGGTCGAGGTCGACACCGTCTTCGTGGGCTCGTGCACGAATGGGCGGATCGAAGATCTTCGGGCGGCCGCCGACGTCTTGAAGGGACACAAGGTCGCCGACTCCGTACGCATGTTCGTCGTTCCCGGCTCGATGAAGGTCCGGCTGCAGGCCGAGGCCGAGGGTCTGGACTCGATCTTCACGGCGGCCGGCGCCGAGTGGCGTCAGGCCGGCTGCTCGATGTGCCTGGGCATGAACCCGGACCAGCTCGCGCCGGGTGAGCGCAGCGCGTCGACGTCGAACCGGAACTTCGAAGGACGTCAGGGCAAGGGCGGCCGTACGCATCTCGTGTCGCCGCTGGTCGCCGCCGCCACCGCGATCACCGGGCGGCTGTCGAGTCCGTCCGATCTCGTCGAATCCGCCGCCGAATAAAGGGATTTACATCATGGACAAGTTCACCGAACATCGCGGCACGGCCGTTCCGCTGCGTCGCGGCAACGTCGACACCGACCAGATCATCCCGGCCGTGTACCTCAAGCGCGTTACCCGGACCGGCTTCGAGGACGGCCTGTTCAGCGCCTGGCGCACCAACGAGCCCGATTTCGTGCTGAACCAACCCCAGTACCAGGGCGCGACGATCCTGGTGGCCGGTCCTGACTTCGGCACCGGATCCTCGCGTGAGCACGCGGTCTGGGCGCTCTTGGACTACGGCTTCAAGGTGATCATCTCGCCGCGCTACGGCGACATCTTCCGTGGCAACTCGCTCAAGGCGGGGCTGCTCACGGTGGTCCTTCCCGAGAAGATCGTCCAACGTCTGTGGGACGACATCGAAGAGGATCCGAACACGGTGGTCACGGTCGATTTGGTCGATCGTCAGGTTCGATGGAGCGGCGAGGTGCACGATTTCGACCTCGACGACTACAGCCGCTGGCGGTTGCTCGAAGGCCTCGACGACATCGGCCTGACCCTGCGGCATGTCGACGAAATCGCGCAGTACGAGCAGACCCGTCAGCCCTGGTTGCCCTCGACGGCCGCTGTCTGATCGGGCCGCGCTCGGGGTCGCGCACGAGAATTGTGCCGCGACACAAGCGGAATTCGTTGTTTGCGGGCGTTCGAGGGCCTAGCGTTTGGCGCGAGTCGGCCACCGGGGCCGAGCATGATCAGGAAAAATTCAACGGAGGACAAGTGCCAAACAAGGCTCAGTTCATCGAGCTGCTCGCCGATCGCTTCGAGGGTGACAAGAAGCGCGCCGCCGCTGCGCTCGATGCTGTGATCGAGACCGTCTACCAGAACGTGGCGAAGGGCGAGAAGGTCGCGCTCACCGGCTTCGGGATCTTCGAGAAGCGTGATCGCCGGGCCCGCACCGCTCGCAACCCCGCGACCGGCGCCAGCGTGAAGGTCAAGGCGACGTCGGTGCCGGCCTTCCGCCCCGGAGCTGAGTTCCGTGCGATCACCAGTGGTGCGAAGAAGCTGGCCAAGGCGCCGGCGCGCACCGCGGCGGCGAAGTCGGCTCCGCTCAAGAAGGCGGCGGCGGCCAAGGCCGCTCCGGTGCTGAAGAAGGCGGCCGCGAAGGCCGCTGCGGTGGCCGCACCGGCCAAGAAGGCGCCCGCCAAGAAGGCCGTCGCCAAGGCGCCCGGCGCAAGAAGGCACCGGCGAAGAAGGCACCGGCGAAGAAGGCACCGGCGAAGAAGGCCGCCCGCTGATTCGCGTCGAGAACGACGAGAGCCCGGCATCCGCGAGGTCGCCGGGCTCTCGCGAATTGCTCGAGCGCTCAGCGAGGGGCGAACGGGGTGCGGTAGTACTCCGAACTGACCGCCCGGCCGCCGATCGAAGCCGATGACCCACGCGCCGCCCTTGCGGGTCTTGGCCGGTCGCGAACGAGGAACACAGCGCAGGTCGTGCAGCATGGCGGGGATCGCGTCGCCTTGGCTGCACAGCACGACGGTGCGCGACTCGGTCATGAGGTCGTGCACCACCGCGAGAGCCCGCTTGGGGTCACGCGCATAGCCGACGTCGCCGAGGCGGGCATCCGGTTCGATCGCCAGCGCGATCAACTTCGACAGCGGTTCGACCGTCTGCACGCACCGCGTGCGATCGGCCGACACGATGCGAGCCGGCCCGAACGCGGCGAGGAACGGAGCAAGCGACCTCGGCCTGAGCCTGATCCGGACTCTTCGAGCGGGCGCTCCTCGTCCGGTCCCTTCCACTGCGATCGGCTGCCGGCACGGGCGTGCCGGACCAGGACCAGCACCGAGTCCAACTCGGGGGTCCGGGCCGAGGCGTCGATCACCTGCCGGTCGTGCCAGTAGGTGAGGCGGGCACGCGCCTCGGCAGGGGCCAGCCAGTCGACTTGGTCAACTTCGTCGGACGGCTCGAACTCACCGTCCAGATAAGCCATCTGCCAGTAGTCGACGAGCTTCATCGTCGAGTCGATCGGGTAGGACACGCGGGTCAGCAGCTGCTTCAACGCCACTCGCGCGCCGGTCTCCTCGGCGATCTCGCGGGCGGCGGCCGCGGCGGGCGACTCGCCGCCCTCGAGCTTTCCCTTGGGCAGCGACCAGTCGTCGTAACGCGGACGGTGGACGAGCGCGATCCGGCCGTCGCGGTGGACCACGCCACCCGCCGCGCGGACCGGAGCCGGCTTACTCGCCACGGCGAGGCGTACCGCTTGATCAACGTCTCCTGGTAGTCCCGGCGCCCGGCACGGATCCAGCGGTCGTCGGGCTGCAGTTCCCACGCCGCGGTCTCGCGATCGAAGGCGAGATCCATGAACGATCGGATGTGCACCTGGGCCGGACTCGTCGCGGACCTGGCTCATCACCTCGACGCGGCGATCCAGGTTGCGGTGCATGAGATCGGCCGAACCGATCCAGTACTCGGGCTCACCGTTGTTGGCGACGTACAGCACCCGTGAATGCTCGAGGAAGCGGCCGAGGATCGAGCGGGTGGTGATGTTGTCGGACAGCCCGGGCAACGCCGGACTTGATCGTGCAGAACGTCCTGATCAGCAGGTCGACCCGGACGCCCGCCCGGGACGCGCGGTAGAGCGCGTCGATCGTCTGCTCGTCGACGAGGTGATTGGACTTGATCTGGATGTGGGCCGTCCGCCCGGCCTCAGCGTGCGCGATCTCGCGCTCGATTCGCTCGATGATGCCCGAGCGGACTCCGTGCGGGCGCGACGAGCAGCGAGCGGTACTCGCGTCTGGCGCGAGTAGCCGGTCAGCACGTTGAACAGGTCGGTCAGGTCGGCGCAGATCGACGGATCAGCGGTGAAGAGGCCGAGATCCTCGTACAGACGCGCGGTCTTGGGGTTGTAGTTGCCGGTGCCGATGTGGGCGTAGCGGCGGATGTTGCTGCCTTCCTGACGAACGACCAGCGCCGTCTTGCAGTGCGTCTTGAGACCGACGACACCGTAGACGACGTGGCACCCGGCCCGCTCCAGCGCCCGGGCCCACTTGATGTTGGCCTGCTCGTCGAAGCGGGCCTGGATCTCGACCAGCGCGACCACCTGCTTGCCGGCCTCGGCCGCATCGATCAGCGCGTTCGACGATGGGTGAGTCGCCGGACGTGCGATAGAGCGTCTGCTTGATCGCCAGGACGTTCGGGTCGGCGGCGGCCTGCTCGATGAAGCGCTGGACGCTGGTCGCAAACGACTCGTACGGGTGGTGGACGAGCACATCGCCGTCGCGCAGGGTCGCGAACACCGACTTCGGCGTCTCGCCCTCGGCGAAGCGGGGCGGCGTCGCGGGCACGAAGGCACGTTCCTTCAGCGCGGGCCGGTCGACGTCGTAGACCTCCCAGAGGGCCGACAGGTCGAGCAGGCCCGGCACGCGCAGTACGTCGTCGGCGGACACGTCGATCTCGCTCACGAGCAGCTCTAGGACCTCGTCGTCGATGTCGGACGCGACCTCGAGGCGCACCGCCGGCCCGAACCGTCGCCGGGCCAGCTCGCGCTCGAGCGCCTGCAGCAAGTCCTCGTCGCGATCTTCCTCAACCTCGAAATCGGCGTTGCGGGTAACCCGGAAGAGATGGTGTTCGACGACCTGCATGCCCGGGAACAGCATCGGCAGGTGCGCCGCGATCAGCTCCTCCAGCGGCAGGAACTCGGCCTCGGCCGCGCTCTGCGACACGACGACGAACCGAGGAACGTTGTTGGGCACTTTTACGCGGGCGAACCGCTCGGCACCGGCGTCCGAATCGCGCACCAGGACGGCCAGGTTGAGCGAAAGGCCGGAGATATAAGGGAATGGGTGCGCGGGATCGACCGCCAGTGGGGTCAGGACGGGGAACACCTTGCTGCGGAAGTACTCGGCCAGGCGGGATCGCTCCTCGTCGTCGAGGGTGTCCCATCGCACGATTCGAATGCCCTCACCCGCGAGACCCGGCGCGATGTCCTCGAGAAAACACCGGGCATGGCGGTCGACGAGTTCGCGGATGCGCTCGGCCATCCGGGCCAGAGTCTCGCGCGGGGTCAGTCCGTCCGCGTACGAGACCTGAAGCCCCATCTCGGTCCGGCGTTTCAAGCCGGCCACTCGAACCATGTAGAACTCGTCGAGGTTGCTGGCGAAGATCGCGAGGAACTTCATCCGCTCCATGAGCGGCTGGGTGCGATCCTCGGCCAGGGCCAGTACACGCGCGTTGAACGAGAGCCATGACAGCTCGCGGTTGCTGAAGCGGTCGGCCGGGAGGTCGGGCGCCAGGTCGGGTTCCTCGTCGAGGTCGCCGTCGGGAACCGAGTCGCTGGGGTCGATGCCGGCGGCACGGACTGAGGGTTGGTCCGGGATTTCCGCGGCGCTGGTGTCCGGTTGCGTCGTGCTCATCGGCCCCATCATGCCCGCTCCAGGTTAACTGGGTGTGCGATCGAGCCGAAGATCCTCCGCGGCCAGCAGAGCCGCCGTCGCCGGACCGAGGCCGAGTGACTGCGCCGCCCGCAGATCGAGGGGGGTGTCGACGTCTAGGCGCAGTCCGGCGGCCACGTCGAGCGCGACCGCGTCTCGGGAGTGGATGCGGGCCGAGTCGAGGCCGAAGCCCGGTGAGAGCACGACCCCCGGTAGGGCGGTGAGCATGGTCGTGCCGGTCGCGTCGGCGTCGGCGACGTAGGCACGATCATGCTGCTCGGCGGCGCGCAGGGCTTGATCAAGATCAGCCGAGTGGGCCGACGGCAGATCGCCGACGATCGCGGCGATCCCGTGCCCGGGCCAGCGGCGCGCCGCCCAGCTCTGCGCCTCGGAGATCGCCGCGTTCAGCCCGGCCGTCTGCTGGACGTAGATCTCGTAGCTAAGCCCGGTGAACTCGATCGGCTGATCGACGGTGAGGACGACACGCGCCACGTGATCGGCGGCGGACAGCGCCGCCAGGGTGTCGGTTCGGATGGCGCGCACGAGGCGCTCATGGGCCTGGGAGTCCGCAGTGGCCGTTCGGAGCCGAGATTTGGCCGACGGCAGTGCCCGCATCGGGACGATCGCGATCCAGCGCACTACCGCGACTCTACCGACGCCTCTCACACCTTGAAGATCGGATCAGGCAGACTACGAGGAGAGGAACAGGAGAATATTCGCGTGCCCAGGTTGTCCAAGCTGCGTACACCCGGCCACGGCGAGAAGCTCGGTCCGGCCTGGCGAGGTGTCTGGCTCGTGCTCTACGCCCCGGCCTCGGCGCTGGTGAAGATCCGCTACCGCCACCTCGAACGGATTCCCGCCGAGGGCCCCGCGATCATCGTCACGAACCACGTGTCGCACGTCGACCCCTTCTACGTCGCGAAGATGGTTCTCGACGCCGCCCGGGTGCCCCGCTTCCTGGCCAAGGACGGGATCTTCGACGTGCCGGTGGTCGGCGCCGCCATGAAGGCGATGGGGCACATTCCCGTGCGCCGCGACACCGTGGACGCCGCCAAGGCCCTGGAGGCCGCCGTGCAGGCGCTCAAGGCCGGCAAGGTCATCGTGGTCCACCCCGAGGGGACGGTCACCCGCGATCCCGACGGCTGGCCCATGAACGGCCGGACCGGCGCGGCCCGCCTGGCTCTGCTGGCCACTGACGTACCCGTGATTCCGGTTGCGCAGTGGGGAGTGCAGAACTCGATCGACCTGTATCGCAAGAAGATCCGGCTCGTTCCACGCCCGCGCCACGTGCTGTCGGTCGGCGAGCCGATCGACCTGAGCGCGTTCCACGACGCGCGGCTGTCGGCGTCCACGCTGAACGCGGCCACCGAGGTGATGATGCGCCGCCTGCGCGAGGATGTCGCCGAGTTGCGCGGGGTGCCGGCTCCGACCGGCGAGCTGTTCCGCTGGCGGCGACGGGGCGAGATCTCGTCCGGCGACGCCGCGTGACACCAGGCCCGCGCGCGGCCGTTCTGGGCGCCGGCTCGTGGGGCACGACGTTCGCCAAGGTGCTGGTCGACGCGGGCTGTGACGTCACCCTGTGGGCGCGGCGACCGGAGCTGGCCAAGTCGATCAACCGCACCCACCAGAACGTCGACTACCTGCCGGGCATCGAACTGCCCACGGCGCTGGTCGCCACCCACGACGACCGGGCGGCCCTCGACGGCGCGTCGCTGGTCGCGATCGCGCTTCCGGCCCAGTCGCTGCGGACGAACCTGATGGCGTGGGTCGACGAGATCGAGGACGACTCGACCTTGATCAGTCTGATGAAGGGCATCGAGCTCGGCACGGCGAAGCGGATGAGCGAAGTGATCTGCGAGGTCACCGGAGCCGAGCTCGGCCGGGTGGCGGTGATCTCCGGCCCCAATCTCGCTCGCGAGATCGCGCGAGGGTCAGCCGACGGCCACGGTCGTCGCCTGCATCGACGACGCCCGCGCGAAAGCCGTGCAGCAGGCGTGCGGCACGTCCTACTTCCGGCCGTACACCAACCCGGACGTCATCGGCTGCGAACTGGGCGGGGCGGTCAAGAACGTGATCGCGCTGGCCTGCGGGATCGTGCAGGGCATGGGATTCGGCGACAACACCGTCGCGTCGGTGATCACGCGCGGCCTGGCCGAGACGGCGCGCCTCGGTGCGGCGGTCGGCGCCGATCCGATGACGTTCGCGGGGTTGGCCGGACTGGGCGACCTGGTCGCGACCTGCTCGTCGCAGCTGTCCCGCAACCGCACGTTCGGCGAGCATCTCGGTCGCGGCGCGACGCTCGAACAGGCGCAGCACGCCACTCGCGGACAGGTCGCCGAGGGGGCCAAGTCCTGCCATTCGGTGCTCGAGTTGGCCGAGTCGCTGGACGTCGACGTCCCGATAACGCGTGCCGTCGAAGCGGTCTGTTACCGGGGCCTGGCGCCGGCGCATGATGGTCCGCGAGATGATGTCGCGATCGATGAAGTCCGAGACGAACTGACTTTGCGCGAGGCGCCGCGATGCGGCGCAAGAGCCTCGAATAGGGTGACGGCATGGCTCGTATCCGCGTCGCCGTCGTCTACGGGGGCCGCAGCAGCGAACACGGGATCTCGGCGGTGTCGGCCGGAGCGGTCATCGCGGCGCTCGACCCCGGCAAGTACGACGTCGTCCCCATCGGCATCACTCGCGAAGGCGAGTGGCTGGTCACCGACGCCGATCCCGCCGCCCTGCAGCATCATCGATCGCACGCTGCCCGAGGTCACCAAGGGAGCCGCGGCGATCGTCTCGGCCGCGCCGACGCGCGATCTCGTCCCGGTCGACTCCGCCGAGGGGCTGCGCGGTGTCGACGTGATCTTCCCGGTGTTGCACGGCCGGTTCGGCGAGGACGGCACGATCCAGGGGCTGTTCGAGATGGCGGGCATTCCCTACGTCGGCGCCGGTGTCTTCGCCAGTGCGGCCGCGATGGACAAGGAGTTCACCAAGAAGCTGCTGCACGCCGAGGGGCTGCCCGGTGGGCGAGTTCGTCGTGGTGCGGCGCCGGCGATCGGCTCGATGCCGCGACCGCGCTCGGCCTGCCGCTGTTCGTGAAGCCGGCCCGGGCCGGCTCGAGCGTCGGCATCACCAAGATCCATTCGCTCGACGAGCTGCCCTCGGCCATCGACGAGGCGCTGCGCCACGACGACAAGGTCATGATCGAGGCGGCCGTCACCGGACGCGAGGTCGAGTGTGGCGTGATCGAGGACGTCGACGGCCGGCCGATCGCGAGCGTGCCCGCCGAGATCCGGCTGGTGCGCGGGCACGACTGGTACGACTTCGACGCGAAGTACCTCGACGACGCGTGCGAGTTCGACGTGCCGGCCGAACTGCCCGACGACGTGACGGCCGCCCTGCAGGACGCCGCGCGGCGAGCGTTCGTGGCCCTGGACGGCAACGGCCTGGCCCGGGTGGACTTCTTCGTGCGCCCGGACGACTCGCTGGTGATCAACGAGGTCAACACGATGCCGGGCTTCACGCCCATCTCGATGTTCCCGCGCATGTGGGAGGCGAGCGGCATCGAGTACCCCGAACTCGTCGACCGGCTGATCGCCAGCGCGTTCAGACGCTGAGGACGAGCAGCCGCAGCAGCCGGTCGGTCTCCCCGGCCGGGTCCGACGTCAGGCCGGTGTGCACCGGTCCGGGCTGGACGACCGTGCTGCGCGGCGCGGTGACCCAGCGGAAGCGCCGTCCGATCGCTTCGGCCGAGGAGGGGCCGCGCGCCGTCGCAGACGTCGGCTGCGGCGTCGAGCGCCGCCTGGACCTCGACGGCATCGGCCGCCGGATCGAGCGCCGCCAGCCGGGCGGCGTCCAGGTGGATCTTCACGCCGAGGTAGTCGTGGGCCTGGCAGTAGACGACGACGCCCGGCGTTCATCGACTCGCCCCGCTCGACGCGCGGCACCACGCGCAGCACGGCGTACTCGAACGGCTGGCGGGTCACGATCCACCCAGCCAGGACGGCCGGTTGCGGACGGGCGTTGTGCGCGCCGGTTGAGCCTGGGCCAACGCGCTCAACGGCGGCAGCCAGGACGCCCGGGCGACGTAGCGCGCGCCGAGCTGGGCGCGGTAGGCCTCGCGAACGCTGTCGGGAGAGGCGAAGCCGGGTTCGCCGGTCAGCCACTCGTCGGGGACGTCGGCCATCGCCTCGTCGACCAGTTCGTCGGTGAACAGCGGCGCGGCGAACGCCTCGGCGGCCTCGAGGTCGGGTCGCTCGCCGATCAGGGCATGCGCAGTGGCGTCGTAGGCGCGGTGGGCGAAGCCGCCCGCCGTCGGCCAGTTGTGGTGGAACGTCAGGGCGGCGCCGTGATCGATGAGCTGGGGCTGCCCGTGCCACCAGAGCAGGTTCGGGTTGCGCCACGAGCGGTCGACGTTGCCGACCAGGGCGTCGAACCAGAGGATCCGGCCGGCCAGTTCGCTGTCGACTGCGAACGCGCCGGCGTCGAAGTCGAGCGCGCCGGGCAGGAAGTCGACGCCCAGGTTGCGGCCGGGACTGGCCCGCAGCAGGTCCTGGATCTCCTCGTCCGGCTCGCCGGCCGCGAGCGCAGGGTCGACCTCGACGAGCACGAGGTCGGGCACCGGCAGGTCGAGGCCGCGCGCGAGACGGGCGCAGATGACCTCGGCGATCAGCGCCTTGCGGCCCTGGCCGGCCCCGTGGAACTTGACGACGTACGTGCCGAGGTCGTCGGCCTCCATCAGACCGGGCAGCGACCCGCCCTCACGCAGCGGCGTGACATAGCGGATCGCGACGACGTCGGTGAGCACGATCGCCGAGCCTACGGCTGCTTCGGGCCGCTCCGCATCAGCGGAACAGCTCTCCGTTCTCGGCCTTCTTGCGCAGCAACGGCCCGGGCGCGAAGCGTTCGCCGTACTTCTCGGCCAGCTCGTCCGCGCGGGCGACGAAGGCGGCGACGCCCTTGCCCGTGCGTCCCTCGTAGCCGTTGATGTACTGCAGCACGCCACCGGTCCAGGGCGGGAAGCCGATGCCCATGATCGAACCGATGTTGGCGTCGGCGACGGCGTTGATCACGCCCTCCTCGAGGCAGCGGGCCGAGTCGACCGCCTCGGCGAAGAGCATCCGCTCCTCGAGCTCGGTGAGGTCGATGTCCATCGGGTTGCCCTTGACCGGGAACTCGGTGGCCAGTCCCGACCACAGTCCCTGTCGCTTGCCGGCCTCGTCGTAGTCGAAGAAGCCCTGCCCGCGAAGTCGACCCGGGCGTCCGAGTTCGACCATCCGGTCGATCACGACGTCAGCCGGGGTGCGAGGGCACCGTCCCGCCGGCGGCCTCGACGGCCTCGCGGGTCTCGTTGCGGATCTTGAGGAAGAGCTCCATGTTGAGCTCGTCGGTGAGTTGAAGCGCACCGACCGGGTAGCCGGCCTGCGTCGTCGCCTGCTCGACGGTCGCCGGCGGGACGCCCTCGGTGAGGAACGACAGCGCCTCGAGGACGAACGCGCTGATCACCCGCGAGGTGAAGAACCCGCGGCTGTCGTTGACGACGATCGGCGTCTTCTTGATCTGCTTGGCGTAGTCGAGGGCGCGAGCGAGCGCCGCGTCCGACGTCTGCTCGCCGCGGATGATCTCGATGCAGCGGCAACTTGTCGACCGGCGAGAAGAAGTGCAGACCGATGAAGTCGGCCTTGCGCTTGACCCCCTCGGCCAGCAACGTGATCGGCAAGGTCGAGGTGTTCGAGCCGAGCAGCGCGTCGGCGTCGACGACCGGCTCGGTCTCACCGAACACCTCGTGCTTGAGCGAGGTCTTCTCGAAGACGGCCTCGACGACGAGGTCGCATCCGGCCAGGTCGGCGTAGTCGGCGGTGGGCTTGATCCGGGCGAGGATCTCGTCGCGCTTGGCTTCGGTGATCTTGCCGCGCTGCACCGACTTGTCGAGGATCTTGCGCGAGTAGTCCTTGCCCTTCTCGGCGGCGTCGATCGAGACGTCCTTGAGCACGACGTCGATACCGGCGTCGGCGCTGACGTAGGCGATGCCGGCGCCCATCATCCCGGCGCCGAGGATCGCGACCTTGGTGGCCTTGCGCGTCTCGTAGCCGGACGGTCGCGACCCGCCGGCGTTGATCGCGTTCAGGTCGAACCAGAACGCCTGGATCATGTTCTTGCTGACCTGGCCGCGGACGAGGTCGGTCAGGTAACGCGACTCGATGCGCAGCGCGGTGTCGATGTCGACCTGCGCGCCCTCGACGGCCGCACACATGATGTGGTGCGGCGCCGGCATCGGTGCGCCCTTGAGCTGCTTGCGCAGGTTGGCCGGGAACGCGGGCAGCATCGCCAGCCAGCTTCGGGCTGGCCGGCGTGCCGCCGGGCATCTTGTAGCCGGCCTCGTCCCAGGGCTGGGCCGCGGCCGGGTGGGCCGTGATCCACGTCTTGGCCGCCGCGGTCATCGCGAACGGCGTCTCGACGATCTCGTCGATCAACCCGAGTTCGAGAGCCTGCGCCGGGCGGAACCGCTGGCCTTGCAGCAGCACCTTCATCAGCCCGTCGGCGATGCCCAGCATGCGGACGACACGGGTCACGCCGCCGCCGCCGGGCAGCAGGCCGAGGGTGACCTCGGGCAGCCCGAACACCGACTTCGGATTGTCGAGGGCGACGCGGTGATGGGTGGCGAGTGCGATCTCGAGACCGCCACCGAGCGCGGCGCCGTTCAGCGCGGCCACCACCGGCTTGCCGAACGTCTCGAGGCGGCGCAGGTCGGCCTTGATCGACTCGGTGTTGCGGAAGAACTCCTCGGCGGTGTCGTCGGTGACCTGGCTCAGCAGGCGCAGGTCACCACCGGCGAAGAACGTGTCCTTGGCCGAGGTGACGATGACGCCGGTGATCGAGTCCTTCTCCGCGTAGAGCCGGTCGACCGCGGCCTTCATCGACTCCTGGTAGGCCAGGTTCATCGTGTTCGCGCGCTGCGAGGGATCGTCCAGGGTCAGCGTGACGATGCCGTCGGCGTCCTGATCCCAGCGGATGGTGTTGTCAGACATGGTGTGGCAATCCGTTCGAGTAGTGGGTGCCGAGCGATCAGATGCGCTCGACGATGGTGGCCGTGCCCATGCCGCCGCCGACGCACAGCGTGGCCAGGCCGTAGCGCAGGTCGCGCTTTTCCATCTCGTCGATCAGCGTGCCGAGGATCATGGCGCCGCTCGCTCCGAGCGGGTGTCCGAGGGCGATGGCGCCCCCGTTCACGTTGACCAGCTCGTGGGGAACCTTGAGGTCCTTCATGAACTTGAGGACGACCGCGGCGAACGCCTCGTTGACCTCCCAGAGGTCGATGTCCTCGGGCGTCAGCCCGGCCTTGGCCAGCGCCTTGAGGGAAGCCGGGCCGGGGCCGGTGAGCATGATCGTCGGCTCCTCGGCGATGCTCGCCGCGGCGACGATCCGCGCACGGGGCGTGAGCCCGAGTTCCTGGCCGGCCTTCTCGCTGCCGATCACCATCAGTGACGCGCCGTCGACGATGCCTGAGCTGTTGCCCGCCGTGTGCACGTGGTTGATCTTCTCGACCCAGTGGTACTTCTGCAGCGCGACCGCGTCGAAGCCGCCCATCTCGCCCATGCCCGCGAACGAGGCGGGCAGGCCGCCCAGCGACTCGACCGTCGTACCCGGACGGGGGAACTCGTCACGCTCGAGCACCGCGATGCCGCTGTGGTCGCGTACCGGGATCACCGAACGCGCGAAGGAGTCGTTGGCCAGAGCCTTGCCGGCGCGCGCCTGCGACTCGGCCGCGAAGGCGTCGACGTCGTCGCGACTGAAGCCCTCGATGGTGGCGATCAGGTCAGCGCCGATGCCCTGGGGAACGAAGCGGGTCTCGTAGGCGGTCTCGGGGTCGGTCGCCCAGGCGCCGCCGTCCGAGCCCATCGGCACGCGCGACATGCACTCCACCCCGCCGGCCAGGATGAGGTCCTCCCAGCCCGAGCGGATCTTGGCCGAGGCGGTGTTGACGGCCTCGAGACCGGATGCGCAGAAGCGGTTGAGCTGGACGCCCGGGCCGGTGTTGGTCAGCCCGGCCGCGATGGCCGCGGTGCGGGGGAGCACCGAGCCCTGATCGCCGAGCGGCGACACCACGCCCATGACGATGTCCTCGATCCGCGCCGGGTCGAGGCTGGGGTTGCGGTGCCTGATCTCGTTGATCAGTCCGACGACGAGCGACACCGGCTTGGACTCGTGCAGCGAGCCGTTCTTCTTGCCACGCCCGCGCGGCGTGCGGATGGCGTCGTAGACGAAGGCCTCTGGCGTTGTCGATGTCGTCATGTGGTGCAACCGTTCTGCCAGCCCGGAAAAACCCCGGGCAGAGGGGTGGAGTTACTTTCACTGTTGCCCGCTATTGGCAGCACTGTCAATAAGACGCTGATCACTGGCAATCGCGTCACGGACGCCGGGTGCACATCGGCAGGTCGGGCTGGCTCGCGATGGGGTCCTGCACGTAGCAGACCGGCGTGGGCAGCGCCTTGGCTATCGCATCGGAGAGCACCGGCATGTCGGAGCTGGGATCGGCACCGGCCGGCAGGGTGACCTCGACGTACACCGATCGATCGACGAGCGTGTAGACGACGCTCTTCTTCGTGTCGTCGATCAGCCAGCTCAGGCCGTCGATCAGCGGTACCTCCGCGTTGCTGTCGGCGTGCAGTTCGGCCGGCCGGGCGACGCCGCAGCGCAGGACGACGGCGGGATCGCCCCAGGCCACGGCCTGCTCCTGATGCACGATCCGCGGGTTCTGCCCGTTGAGCTGGACAGGGAGCACCGAGAGCACCTGTGCGCAGGGCTCGACCGTCGCCGGGTCCGAGGGCAGCGGCGCGACCGACACGACGGCAGTGGCGTCGGCTTGCGACTTGCTGGTCGAGGGCGACGTCGTGCGGGCGAGGGCCAGCGCGAGGATCACCGCGACCGGCAGCGCCACCGCCGTTGCGGTGAGGGCGGCCCGTCGGCGGCGGTCGATGGTGCGGCTCCTGACTTACAGGTGGACGACGGGGCAGGTCAGCGTGCGGGTGATGCCCTCGACGCCCTGGACGTTGGCGACGACCAGCTTGCCGAGCTCGTCGACGCTGCTCGCCTGGGCCCGGACGATGACGTCGTAGGGTCCGGTGACGTCCTCGGCGCTGGTGACCCCGGGTAGCTCGGCGATACGGGCAGCGACGGCGGCCGCCTTGCCGACCTCGGTCTGGATGAGGATGTACGCGTTCACGGTGCTGGTCATTCGGCGCGCCCTTCTCCGTCACGTCTTCGGGACGAGGTAGAACCTATCCCAGGGCGGTCGGGCACGATCGACCCCGCTAGGGCATGCCCGCAGGAGATTCAGCCCGCCGGTCGCCGACAGTTTCTCGACAGGAGTCAGCTCATCACCATCTCGGAGGCCGGCGAGTTCGGCCTGATCAGACGGGTCACGGCCGGACTGACGCCGGCGCCCACCACGTTGCTGGGGCCCGGTGACGACGCTGCGCTCGTCCGGGCCCCCGATGGGCGGGTCGTGGCCTCGACCGACATGCTCATCGAGGGCCGGCACTTTCGCCGTGACTGGTCGAGCGCGAACGACATCGGACACAAGGCGGCGGCCAGGAACTTCGCCGACATCGTGGCCATGGGAGCCGTGCCGACCGCCCTGCTGGTCGGTTTCGCGGCGCCCGGCGCCCTCGAGGTCGAGTGGGTCGACGGACTGATGGCGGGGTTGCGCGAGGAGTGCGCGGAGGTCGGCGCGGCCATCGTCGGTGGTGACGTGTCCGAGGCCGACTGCGTGATCCTCGGCATCACCGCGCTCGGCGACCTCGAGGGCCGTGACCCGGTGACCCTGGACGGTGCCCGTCCCGGTGATCGCGTTGCGTACTGCGGCCGTCTCGGCTGGGCCTCGGCCGGCTATGCCGTCCTGGCGCGTGGGTTCCGTTCGCCCGTCCAGGTCGTCAACGCCCATCGGCGCCCTGAGCTCGCCTACCGTGAGGGGCCGCGCGCGGCCGATCTGGGCGCGACCTCGATGACCGACGTCAGCGACGGCTTGATCGCCGATCTGGGCCACATCGCGGCGGCGAGCGGGGTGCGGATCGAACTGAAGGCCGCGCTCGTCCCGGTGCCGAGCCGGTTGAAGGAGGTCGGCGCCGCTCTCAACGTCGATCCGCTCGTGTGGGTGATGACCGGTGGCGACGACTACGCGCTGGTGGCGAGTTTCCCGGCCGACGTCGAACTGCCCGAGCCGTGGATCGCCATCGGAACGGTCACCGAGGGCAGCGGGGTGCGCGTCGACAGCATGACCTGGCCCGTCGGGGGCCACGAGCACTTCGCATGAGCTGGACGATCGAAGTCCGCGACTACGGCGACCCCGATGTCGTGCGACTGGTCGCGGAGGTCCAGCAGGAGTACGTGCTCCGCTACGGCGGCCCGGACGCGGCTGTCGTCGATCCGGGGGAGTTCGCGCCACCGTCCGGGCTCTTCCTCGTCGGCCTGCTCGACGGCGAGCCGGTGGCGATGGGCGGCTGGCGCCGACGCGCGGTCGGCGTCGCCGAGATCAAGCGGATGTACGTGGTCGAGTCCGCGCGCCGGCGTGGACTGTCTCGTCTCATGCTGGCCGAACTCGAGCGAAGCGCCGCGGCCGACGGCATCGCCGAACTCGTCCTCAACACCGGAACCGAGCAGCCGGAGGCAGTACGGCTGTACGAATCGAGCGGGTACGAGACCGTGCCCGGTTTCGGCCACTACGCCGGCATGCCTCGCTCGTTGTTCTACGGCAAGCGGCTGTCGTGACAGCGGAAAGGCCCGTCCCAGCGAACTGGAACGGGCCTTGACGACGACGATCTATGCGCGAGTGACCTTGCCGGCCTTGAGGCACGAGGTGCAGACGGTCATCTTGCGGCGCGTGCCGGGTGCGACGAGCGCGCGGACACTCTGCACGTTCGGGTTCCACCGACGGTGGGTACGGCGGTGCGAGTGGGAGACGGCCATGCCGAACCCGGGACCCTTGCCGCAGACATCGCAGACGCTGGCCACGGTGGCCTCCTTCGAAGACTGTGATCGCCGATGATCGCGGGAGATCACTGTAGATCGCTGAAACGCCCAGCAGACGCCGGGCAACCTCGCCAGTCTAGCCAACTGCGCGGCCGCTGGCCAAACGACGCCGGCAACGCCGACACAACGACAACAACAACGACGACAACAACGCCGACAACCAGGCGCCGGGCGGCCTCGATCGTCGGGCCCGGCCAGTAGCGTATTCATCGCCGGTAGGGCCCGACCGGTCGCCAGCCGCAGGGAGGTGCAGGTGCGCGAAGCGAACCGTGCCGTCCTCGCCGCGACTCACCCGGCGTCCGCGTTCGACTCCGTCCTGGCCCGCCGCTGGCTGGACACCGCGGCCCTGCGCCTCGACGAGCAGCGGGCGCTGATCAACGACCTCAACGTGTTCCCCGTCCCGGACGGCGACACCGGTACGAACCTCTCGGCGACGCTCGCCGCCGCGGCCGCCGCGGCTGGCGCCCTCGGCCCAGGCGAGCACGCGGCCGAGATAGTGCTCGCGGCCGCCACGGACGCCGCGGTGCGCCAGGCGCGCGGCAACTCAGGGGTGATCGTGTCGCAGGTTCTGCGGGGCTTCGCCGAGAACGTCGGGCTGGGCGACGCGTCTGCGTTCGTCGACTGCCTCAAGGCGGGGTCCGAGCTGGCGCACGCGGCCGTCGCCGACCCGCAGCCGGGCACGATGCTCAGCGTGATGCAGGCCGCGGCCGAGGCCGAGGGATCGACGCTGGCCGACCTGGTGACCGACGCGCTCGCCCGAGCCGTGGCCGCGCTGGCCCGGACGCCCGAGCAGCTGCCCGCCCTGGCGCGCGCCGGCGTCGTCGATGCCGGTGGGAAGGGGATCGTGGTGCTGCTGGGCGCACTGGCCGAGGTCGTCACCGGAGATCGCGTGCCATCGGTTCAGCCGCGGTCAGTCCGGTCGGCCCGCGCCCTGCAGGTGGCGCGCGAGGCCGGCAGCCCGGAGTACGCGTTCGAGGTCCAGTTCCTGCTCGACCGGGGGGATGACGCCGCCGGGGGCGAGATCGACCGACTGCGGTCGGAGCTGGCCGAACTGGGCGACTCGGTGGTGGTCGTCGGCACAGGCAGCGGCACCTGGAACGTCCACGTGCACGTCAACGACGTCGGGCGCCGCGATCGAGGCCGGGATCGAACACGGCCGGGTCCACCGGTTGTCGGTCATGCACTTCGCGGACCAGACCGGTGAGGCCGCCGACGCCAACACGACCGTGCTCATCGTCGTGACACCCCCCGACGGGCTGGCGGCTCTGTTCGAGGCCGAGGGCGTGCCCGCGGTCGGCGGTGACGAGCTGCTGGCGGCCATCGGTGCGTCGCGTCGCGTTGTCCTGCTGCCCGCCACCGAGGCGACCGGCGTCGACGCGCTGGCGGCCGCGGCCCGCGATGCTGGTGCCGAGGTGGCCGTCGTGCCCACCCGCTCGCCGTTGCAGGCGCTCGCGGCGATTGCGGTGCACGACGACGGACGGCGCTTCCAGGACGACGTGATCGCCATGGCCGAGGCGGCCGCCGCGACCCGCTATGCCGAGGTCCGCATCGCCGAGCACGACGGCCTCACCACGGTCGGTCAGTGCCGCGCCGGCGATGTCCTTGGCCTCATCGACGGCGACGTCGTCCACATCGGATCGTCGCTGGAGGCCGTCGCGCTGGTCGTCGTCGATCGGCTGCTCGGCATCGGCGGCGAGTTGATCACGGTGCTTGTCGGGGCCGACTGCCCGGCCGGTCAGGGCTCGGTGCTCGCCGCGCACGTCGCCGGGGCCGCCCCGTTCACCGAGGTCGTCGTCTACGACGCGGGGCAGACGGGCTGCCCGCTGCTCATCGGTATGGAGTGACGGATGGCCCGACTGGAAACCCCGTTGGTCGAGGTCGTCGGCTCGATGGCGAAGGCGTTCGAGGCGTCCTTCGAGATCCGCACGGTCGCCGATGTGCTGGCTCACTACCCCCGCCGGTTGGCCGAACGCGGCGAGCTGACCGACCTCGCCACCCTGCAGGAGGACGATGACGTCACCGTTCTGGCCGAGGTCCGCAGCAGTGCGCTCAAGCGGAATCAGAACGGATCGGGTTACCGCCTCGAGGTCACCGTCGGCGATGGCCGCGCAACGTTGCGACTGACCTTCTTCGCCAAACAGGGCGGCAAGCTGGCCTGGCGCGAGAAGGAACTGAGCCCCGGCACCCGGGGCCTGTTCGCCGGCAAGGTCAGCGTTTTCAACCGGGTCCGGCAGCTCACCCACCCTGAGTACGTGTTGCTCGGCGATGACGCTTCGCCAGCGATGACGTCGGCTTCGCCAGCGCCCTGATTCCCGTCTACCCGGCGACCAAGGACCTGCGCAGCTGGACGATCGCGAAGTCGATCAAGCTCGTTCTCGACACCCTCGACCTGGACGGAGATCCGATTCCGGCTGACATCCGCGCGCGGCAGGGACTCTCCGACCTCGGCGCCGCCCTGCACTCGATCCACCGTCCACGGTCGTGGGAGGAGTGGGGCGCGGCGAAGAAACGCCTGCGATTCGACGAGGCGCTGACCGTCCAGACCGCGCTCGCCCAGCGGCGGGTGGCCGCCGCCGCCGACCCCGCGACCGCGCGCCCGGGCCGGGACGACGGTCTGCTCGCCGAGTTCGATCAGCGGCTGCCCTTCGCCCTCACCGACGGCCAGGTCGAGGTGGGCGAGACGGTCTCGCGGGAGCTGGCGCGCGAGCATCCCGATGCAGCGACTCCTGCAGGGAGAGGTCGGCTCGGGCAAGACGATCGTTGCGCTGCGCGCGATGCTGCAGGTGGTCGACTCCGGCGGACAGGCCGCGCTGCTGGCGCCGACCGAGGTGCTCGCCGTTCAGCACGCGCGCACGATCGAGTCGATGCTCGGCGAGCTCGCCCAGGCCGGTCGACTCGGCGGCGGCGGACCAGGCGACCCGGGTGGCGCTGCTCACCGGGTCGCTGCCGGCGGCCGCCCGCAAGGTGGCGCTGCTGGACGCGGCCAGCGGACAGGCCGGCATCGTGGTCGGCACGCACGCGCTGATCCAGCAGCAGGTCCAGTTCGCCGATCTCGGCCTGGTCGTGGTCGACGAGCAGCACCGCTTCGGCGTCGAGCAGCGCGACGCCCTGCGCGAGAAGGCGACCCGCCCGCCGCACCTGCTCGTGATGACGGCCACACCCATCCCGAGAACGGTGGCGATGACCGTCTTCGGTGACCTCGAGACCTCCACACTGAGTGAACTGCCCAAGGGCCGCTCGCCGATCTCGACGACGGTGATCGCGACGTCCGAGCGACCGCAATGGCTCGAGCGGGCCTGGCAGCGCATCCGCGAAGAGGTCGCCGACGGGCACCAGGCGTTCGTCGTCTGTCCACGGATCGGCGACGGGGGAAACGAGACCGACGAGGTCGAGCCGACCGGCGACGCCGACGGTGGCGGATCGGCGGCCGCCCGATCGCCGTGCTCGATGCGTTCGCGATGCTCGATTCGGCGGCCACTGGCCGGGTTGAGATCGGCGACGCTGCACGGGCGCATGGCAGCCGACGAGAAGGATGCCGTCATGCGCGAGTTCAGTGCGGGCCGCCTCGACGTCCTGGTCGCGACCACCGTCATCGAGGTCGGCGTCGACGTCCCCAACGCGACGGTCATGGTCGTCCTCGACGCCGATCGTTTCGGAATCTCGCAACTGCACCAGCTTCGCGGCCGCATCGGTCGTGGCGAGGCGGCTGGTGTGTGCCTGCTGGTGACCGACTCGCCGCCCGGCACGCCGGCCCGCGAGCGCCTCGATGCGGTGGCGTCGACCACCGACGGTTTCCGGCTGGCCGAGCTCGACGTCGAGCAGCGTCGCGAAGGTGACGTGCTGGGGGTGGCCCAGTCCGGCCGGCGCAGCCAGCTGAAGTTGCTGTCGCTCCTGCGTGATCGCGACGTGATCACGTCCGCGCGGGCCGAAGCCGGCACGCTCGTCGAGGCCGACCCCGACCTGACCGACCATCCGGTGCTTGCGGCCCAGGTCGCCCGCCTGCTCGACACCGAGTCGGTCTCAGGTTCAGCGCAAGCCGACTTCCTGCAGAAGGCATGACACGCGTCGTCGCGGGATCCGCGCGGGGACGCCGCCTCGCCGTCCCTCCCGCCGGAACCCGGCCCACCTCCGAGCGAGCCCGCGAGGCTCTGTTCAACTCGCTGGCCACGATGCTCGAGCTCGAGGGCGCGCGCGTTCTCGACCTGTTCGCCGGTTCGGGGGCGATCGGCATCGAGGCCCTGTCACGTGGAGCCGACCGCGCCGTGTTCGTCGAATCCGACCGGGCCGCCCAGTCGGTGATCGAACAGAACCTCGCGACGGCCAAGCTCGGCGGGTCGGTCATCGTGCGACGATCCGTCGAGTCCTATCTCGCCGGTCCGCCCGACGGCCCGTTCGACTTCGTGTTCGCCGATCCGCCCTACGCCGCCCCGGAAGCGGACGTGGAGATCGTGCTGCGGACGTTGGCGCGCGAGGGATGGAGCGAGCCAGGAACCGTCGTCGTGCTCGAGCGGTCCGCGCGCGGCACCGCACCGGTGTGGCCCGATCCACTCGAGATGATCAAACAGAAGCGGTACGGCGAGGGCTCGCTTTGGTACGGTCGCCGACGATGAGCAATCCTGCTGCGGCGACGATCCGGCGAGCGGTCTGCCCCGGTTCGTTCGACCCCGTGACCAACGGCCACCTCGACATCATCGGCCGCTGCGCCGAGCTGTACGACGAGTTGGTCGTGGCGGTGTTCGTCAACCAGTCGAAATCGAGCCTGTTCACCGTCGACGAGCGCCGCGAGATGCTGGTCGAGGCCACCGAGCAATGGTCGAACGTGCGGATCGACACGTTCGAGGGACTGGTCGTCGACTACTGCCGCGACAACCAGATCCCGACCATCGTGAAGGGGTTGCGCGCGGTCAGCGATTTCGACTACGAGCTGCAGATGGCTCAGATGAATCGCGGCCTGGCCGGCGATCGAGACGCTGTTCATGCCGACCAACCCCGAGTACAGCTTCCTGGCCTCGAGCCTGGTCAAGGAGATCTCGAAGTGGCAGGGTGACGTCAGTCACCTCGTCCCGCCCCTGGTCTGCAAGCGACTGGCCGAGCGGCAGGGTCCGGCCGGCGGCGACGAATGACCGACGCCGCGCTGCACCGGGTGGACCAGATCCTGACCGAGCTGGTCGAGACGGTCGAGACGGCCCGGGCGGTACCGATGTCGACGTCCTGCGTCGTCCCGCGCGAGCGGATGCTCGACCTGTTCGACGACCTGCGCGAGGTCCTGCCGCCCGAGATGGTCGAGGCCCGCAAGTTGATCACCCAGCGCGAGACGGTCGTCACCGGTGCCCAGGCCGACGCCGAGAGCACCCGTGAGCACGCGGTCCAGGCCGCCGACGCCATCGTCGCCGACGCCCAGCACCAGGCCGACGATCTGCGCAGTCGAGCCGAGGAGCATGCCCGTCAACTGATCGAGACCGCCGAGGCCCAGGCGCGCGAGCTGGTCGAGGCCGGACGGGCCGAACACGGTCACCTGGTGTCGGCGACGGGCATCCATCAGGGTGCGGCCGAGGCCGCCAGCCGACTGAAGTCCGAGGCCGACGAGTACAGCACCCGCGGTTCACGGCGAGGCCGACGAATACGCCGCCGGGACCATGAGCTCGGCGGAGCAGTACTCGCTGCGACTTCGGGCCGACGCCGATGCCTACGTCCAGCGGACGCTCTCGCGACATGCTCGCCGTCTTGCAGAAGGCCGCCCGCACCACCGAGCAGGGGCTGATCCGGCTGGCTGAGCGCCAGTCGGGCGAGCGGTAGGCCGATCGGCGGATCCGGGTAGATTTCGGACTCACCTGCCGTTTGCGTTACGCTCGACGACGGCCTCATCCAGACAGGCCGGCCATTGCATGAGTGAGAACACGACACCGAACAAGCGCCGTAGAGGTGCCAGCCGTCCTGATCCCAGGAATCCGCTGGTCCTCGACACGCGCGATCTCGGCCGCGCGCCGGGATCGATGCGCGAGCTCGAGCGTCGTCTTCCCGCCCCTGCAGGGCTCGGCCTGGACATCGTGTGGGTACCTCAAGGTGCTCCGCTCGTGCTCGATCTGCGGATGGAGTCGGTCACCGAAGGCGTGCTGGTATCCGGCACGGTGACCGCTCCGATCACAGGGGAGTGCGGTCGGTGCCTCGACGAGATAACCGCCGATTTCTCGGCTGAGTTCGTCGAGCTGTACGCCTACCCGGACGAGCGCGACGGACGAGACTTCCGATCAGGACGAGGTCCACCGCATCGAGGACGATCTGATCGACCTCGAAGCGGTGGTGCGTGACACCGTGGTGCTCGGCTTGCCCGTCTCACCGCTGTGCCGACCGGATTGCGCCGGCCTGTGCCCCGACTGCGGGCAACGGCTCGACGACTTGCCGGCCGATCACACGCACGAGCTGATCGACCCCAGGTGGGCGGCGCTGGCGGCGCTGACGATTTCGCCAGAGCAGCCCGAATCGCCCACCGACGACCCGGGTGCCGGCGCGACCGCCGGCACCGAGAAGATCTAAGGAGTAATCGTGGCCGTTCCGAAGCGGAAGATGTCGCGCAGTAACACCCGGGCGCGTCGCTCGCAGTGGAAGACGACCGCCCCGACGCTGGTCGTCTGCCCGAACCGCGCGTGCGGCGAGGTCAAGCTGCCGCACACGGCCTGCTCGAACTGCGGGCAGTACGACGGCAAGCAGGTCCTCGCGGTCTGACGCGCGTCAGACCGCTGATCCACTGATTCGCCAGGGGATTCATCGCGTGATCGAGGCTGCCGACCCGTCCGGGTTGACGAAAGCGCTCGGTGTCGACATCGACCCCGAGCTTCTTCAGCGTGCCCTCACGCACCGCTCGTTCGCCTACGAGCACGGGGGACTGCCGCACAACGAGCGCCTGGAGTTCCTGGGCGACTCCGTGCTCGGCGTGGTGATCACCGAGACCCTCTACCGGCGTCACCCCGACCTCGCCGAGGGCAAGCTGGCCAAGCTCCGGGCGTCCGCGGTGAACATGCGCGCGTTGGCCGAGGTCGGCCGTCAGATCGGACCCAACGGCCTGGGCGAGTACCTGCGCCTCGGCCGGGGCGAAGAAGTCACCGGCGGCCGTGACAAGGCGAGCATTCTGGCCGACACGGTCGAAGCGGTGCTGGGCGCCGTCTACCTCGAGCACGGCCTCGACGGGGCCGCCCGAGTGATCCACGACCTGTTCGACGAACTGCTCGACGATGTCGCCAACAGCGGTGCGGGTCTCGACTGGAAGACCAGCCTGCAGGAGCTGACCGCCGAGAACGGCCTGGGCGTCCCCGACTACGACATCACCTCGGTCGGACCCGATCACGCCAAGGTGTTCACCGCTCGGGCCGTGATCGCCGGCGAGTCGTTCGACGCCTGCGACGGCCGGAACAAGAAGGAAGCCGAGCAGGCCGCCGCCGAGACCGCCTGGCGCGCCCTGGCCGCACGAATGGGCCGGCCCGACGCGCAGCCGGCCTGACCAGCCGAATCCCACCAGCCGAACCGACCAGCCGAACCCACCTGTGCCCGAACTACCCGAAGTCGAGACCGTCCGTGAAGGTCTCGCCCGATTCGTCGTCGACCGGCCGATCGCCGGGGTCGATGTTCGGCATCCTCGCGCGATTCGCCGCCATCCCGGCGGTCCGCTCGACTTCGCGGCGGGACTGACCGGGCGTCGATTCGCATCGGTCCGTCGCCGGGGCAAGTATTTGTGGCTTCCGCTGGAACGCGACGTCGCCGGCGAGTCGAGCGTGGTCGCGCACCTGGGGATGAGCGGTCAGCTTCTCGTCCAGCCCGAGGACGCGCCCGAGGAGAAACACCTCCACGTGCGCATCCGTTTTGCCGACGGTGGCCCGGAGCTGCGCTTCGTCGACCAGCGCACGTTCGGTGGCCTGATGCTCGACGAGCTGATCGCGACGCCCGATGGCCCGGACGCCGTCCCGGCCCAGGTCGCCCACATCGCCCGCGATCCGCTCGATCCACTGTTCGACGCCTCCCGGTTCTCGGCCCGGCTGCAGGGCCAAGCACACCGAGGTCAAGCGGGCGCTGCTCGATCAGTCCCTCATCTCGGGGATCGGCAACATCTACGCCGACGAGTCGCTGTGGCGTTCGCGCCTGCACGGCGGCCGGCTCACCAGCCGGTTGACCCGGCCCACGGTGGCGGTGCTGCTGGACGCCGTGACCGCGGTGCTGACCGAGTCGCTGCGCCAGGGCGGGACGTCCTTCGACGCGTTGTACGTCAACGTGAACGGCCAGGGCGGCTACTTCGAGCGGGAGTTGGCGGTGTACGGCCGCGCGGGCGAGCCGTGCGGACGCTGCGGCACGCCGATCGTGCGGACGTCGTTCATGAATCGGTCGAGTTTCTTCTGCCCGCGCTGTCAGCGCGCCCCGAGGGTTGTTGACGCACTGTTACCGCAGTGAGACCATAAGATGACTTGACAGAGCTGATATCGCAACGCCAGCCCGCGTGAAGCCGCGGCTCCTGATCAATCCACCGGCACTCCCACTCTGAACTCACCTCCGGCCCTGCGCCGGTTCACGTTCGTGAAAGGTCGCAAAATGGCACGCGCTCTGCTCGGTTACGTAGGCAGCGGCTCAGACCAGATGCTCGTCCTCGAGGTGGCGCGTCTGCGTCGCCGGGTGGCCGAGCTGCAGGCCGAACTGGCCGAGGTACGCGCCGAGCATCGCGTTGCCATCGACCTCGAACTGCACGAGCTGGCTCAGCAGAGCGAGCACCACGCTCTGGCCTGATCCCGGCGTGCGAGCGGGCTGAACCTCTGCTCGAGGTTCACAGGCTCGCCGGGGCTCGATGAGAGCTACTGACCAGAATCACCCGTCAGCCACGCTAGATTCTTCCGCGTGCATCTGAAATCGCTGACTCTGCGCGGTTTCAAGTCTTTCGCCTCCGCGACCACCCTGCGCTTCGAGCCGGGGATCACCGCCGTCGTCGGCCCCAACGGTTCGGGCAAGTCCAACGTCGTCGACGCGATCGCCTGGGTGCTGGGCGAGCAGGGCGCCAAAGCCCTGCGCGGCGGCAAGATGGAAGACGTCATCTTCGCCGGAACCGCGGGCCGCGCGCCGCTCGGGCGAGCCGAGGTCACGCTCACGATCGACAACGCCGACGGCAAGCTGCCGATCGACTACACCGAGGTCTCGATCACCCGCCGGATGTTCCGCGACGGGGCGAGCGAGTACGAGATCAACGGCGAGGGTGCCCGCCTCCTCGACATCCAGGAGCTGCTGTCGGACTCCGGCATCGGCCGCGAAATGCACGTCATCGTCGGGCAGGGTCAGTTGGACTCGGTGCTCCAGGCCCGCCCCGAGGATCGCCGCGGGTTCATCGAGGAAGCCGCCGGAGTCCTGAAGCACCGCAAGCGCAAAGAGAAGGCACTGCGCAAGCTCGACGCCATGCAGGCCAACCTGACGCGCGTGAGCGACCTGACCGCCGAACTGCGGCGCCAGCTCAAGCCGTTGGGCCGCCAGGCCGAGATCGCCCGTCGGGCGGCCGGTGTGCAGGCCGAACTGCGCGACTCCCGGCTGCGTCTGCTCGCCGACGATCTCGTCACCGCGACGGCGACGATGCAGGCCGAGGTCGCCGACGAGGAGGCCATTCGCGAGCAGCGAACCGCCGTCGAGACCGAGCTGGCCTCGACCCGAGAGCGCGAGTCGGCCCTCGACCAGGCGCTCGCGGCCGATGCGCCGGCCCTGGCTCGCGCCCAGGAGACCTGGTACCGCCTCTCGGCGCTCGACGAGCGCCTGCGCGGGACGGCGACGCTGGCGGCCGAGCGGGCTCGCCACCTGTCGGCTGAGATGGAGGACCTGCGAGCCGGGCGCGATCCCGAGGCGATGGAGGCCGAGGCCGAGCAGGTCCGTACGGACGAGGCGGCGCTGCAGGTCGAACTGGACGCGGCCCGCGCCGCGCTGGCCGACGCGGTCGGCGCCCGCCAGGAGGTCGAACGCAACCTGGCCGACGCCGAGCGCGAACTGCTCGCGGCGGCCCGCGCGATCGCCGATCGACGCGAGGGGCTGGCCAAGCTGGCCGGTCAGGTGAACGCCCTGCGCACCCGCGCCGAGGCGGGCGGCGACGAGATCGCCCGGCTCTCGGTGGCCGGGGCGGCGGCTCGTGAGCGCGCCGCCCAGGCCGAAGCCGAACTGGAACGGGTCCGTACCGAGGTGGGCGCTCTCGACGAGGGCGAGCTCGGCCTCGACGACATGCACGAGTCGGCCGTCGCCGAGCACGAGCGGCACGCCAGCCGGCTGCGCGAACTGGAAGCCGCTGAGCGCGAGGCCGAGCGCGATCGTTCGACCTGGACGGCTCGCCGCGAGGCTCTGGCGCTCGGGCTGGCGCGCAAGGACGGCGCGGGTGCCCTGCTGGCGGCCGGGTCGAAGCTGCCGGGCGTGCTGGGTTCGGTGGCCGCGCTGCTCAGCGTCGAGCCGGGCTGCGAAGCCGCCCTGGCCGCGGCGCTGGGAACGCTGGCCGACGCCGTCGCGGTCGCTTCGGCGCACGACGCCACCGCCGCGCTCGAACTGCTCAAGCACGAGGACGCGGGGCGCGCGGGACTTCTGGTCGGGGGCACGCACGGCACGCTCGACCGAGCCGCCTGGCCGTCACTGCCGGCCGGCGCCCGCTGGGCGGTTGACGTCGTCCATGCGCCGGCCGCGCTCCAGAGTTCGATCGAGGCGGCACTCGAGCGGGTCGCGATCGTCGACGACCTGACTGCGGCGGCGTCCTTCGTCGCGGGTGGCCCCGACCTGCGGGCCGTCACGCGGGCGGGAGATGTTCTCGGTCGCCGCTGGGCCGTCGGCGGATCGGCATCGGCGCCGAGCACGCTCGAGGTCCAGGCGGCCGTGGACGAGGCCCAGCAGAAGGCCGACGAGGCGGCGGCCTCCTGCACGCACCTGGCCGGCGAGCTGGCCGCCGTCCGCGACGCTGCCGAGACCTCGGCGGCCCAGGTCGAACTGACACTGAGCGCGCTGCACGAATCCGATGCCAAGCTGTCCGCCGTCGCCGAGCGGCTGGCCGAGCTCGGCCAGCAGGCCCGCGCCGCCGCCGCCGAGGCTGCTCGCCTGGACGCCGCGCGCACTGACGCCGAACGCGCTCGCGACCGTGACCTCAGCGGGCTCAGTGAGCTGGAGGAGCGGCTGGCCCTGGCCACCGACGATCAGAGCGACGAGACGACCGAGCCCGCGACCGAGCGACGTGATGCCCTGCACGTCGAGGTCGCCGCCGCCCGCCAGTCCGAGATGGAGGGCCGCCTGGCCGTCCGCACGGGCGAGGAGCGGGTCCGGGCGCTCGCCGGCCGGGCCGAACAGCTCGTGCGATCGGCCCAGATCGAGCGCGACGCGCGAGCCAAGCACGCCGCCGAGCGCAAGGCACGCGCGGCCGGGGCAATCGTGGCGGCCCAGGTGCACGAGGCGGCACGGGTCGCCCTGGCGTCCGTCGCGGTCTCACTCGCGCGGGCCGCCACCGAGCGCGACGCCGCGCACGAGGCGCGGACCGGGCGCGAGAGTGAGCTGCAGACGGTGCGCGCCCGCACCCGCGAGCTGGATGAACGCCTGGCCCAGCTGACCGACGCCGTCCACCGCGACGAGATCGCCCGAGCCGAGCAGCGGCTGCGTATCGAGGGGCTGCACACCCGCGCCGGGGAGGAGTTCGGGCTCGAGGCCGAGGCGCTCATCGCCGAGTACGGACCCGACCAGCCGGCGCCCCCGAGTGCGCTCGAGACGGCCGAGTACGAGCAGGCCCGCGAACGCGGGGAGCAGGTCGTCGCGCCGCAGCCCGGACCCTACGACCGGGCGACCCAGCAGAAGCGCGCCGCTCGCGCCGAGCGCGATCTGGCCCTGCTCGGCAAGGTCAACCCGCTGGCCCTCGAGGAGTTCTCCGCCCTCGAGGAACGGCACCAGTTCCTGTCGACCCAGCTCGAGGACCTGAAGGCGACCCGACGCGACCTTCTGACGGTCGTCAAGGAGGTCGACGATCGCATCCTCGAGGTGTTCACCTCGGCCTATCACGATGTGGCCCGTGAGTTCGAGATCGTCTTCGCGACGCTGTTTCCGGGCGGCGAGGGGCGACTGGTGCTCACCGAACCCGACGACATGCTCATGACCGGCATCGACGTCGAAGCCCGCCCACCTGGCAAGAAGGTCAAGCGGCTGTCGTTGCTGTCCGGTGGCGAGCGCTCGCTGACCGCCGTCGCGCTGCTGGTCGCGATCTTCCGCGCCCGCCCCAGTCCGTTCTACGTCATGGACGAGGTCGAGGCCGCCCTCGACGACGTCAACCTCGGCCGGCTCATCGACCTCATCGGCCAGCTGCGCGAGAGCAGCCAGCTGATCATCATCACCCACCAGAAGCGCACGATGGAGATCGCCGACGCGCTCTACGGCGTCACCATGCGCGGGGACGGCATCACCGAGGTCATCAGCCAGCGCCTTCGGGAGCCCACCTCGTCCTGAGCCGTCGATGAGCAGGTGGGGGGCCGAATACGGGCTCATCGCCTACCGTAGGAGCGTGTCGTTCCTGCCTATGACCCGTTCAGCGCGCCCGATCACCGTTCTGCTGGCCCTCATCGGCTCGCTCTGTCTGGTGCTGACCGCCTGCGGTGGCTCGTCGAAGAAGGCGGCCAGTTCTCCGTCGGTGACGCCGTCGGCTTCGTCGGTCGCCTCGTCGAGCGCGCCGCCGTCGACCAGTGCCGCCGCGTCGTCGTCGGCCGCCGGCACCCCGGTGCACCTCGCGTTGTTCAACAACGACAACGCGACGTACGGCGTGGGCGAGCCGATCGTCGTCTACGTCTCCGCGCGCATCCCGAACGGTGATGCCTTCGCCAAGGCGACGACGGTCAAGGTCAACGGCCAGGTGGTCGAGGGCGCGTGGCACTTCGAGGACTCCGACAGCGACCTGGCCAGCACGTATCCGATCCAGGGGCATTTCCGGGCCAACGCGGCTTCGGGCGCGTCCACGCCCTACTGGCCCGCGCACGCGACCATCGACATGTCGCTCGACACGAACGGCCTGGCAACCGCGCCCGGATCCGGCCAGTACTTCGACGACAGCCTCACGCTGCACTTCTCGACGGGCGCGGCCAACATCTCCTACGTCGACTGCTCGGCGCTCACGCTGATGCCCACGTCCGACGGCGTCCAGGCGCACGCGACGATGCCGATCTCGTGCGGCGCGAAGAACACGCCGACCTACGAGGGCACCAAGGTCGTCATGCAGAAGGGCGAGGACATCCCGGGCACCAACACCCTGCGCCCGAACGGGACGGTGCTCATGACCGGCCCCGGCTAACGACGAGACCGTCGAGTGGTCGGTGCGCGTGACCCAGTCCGGCGAGTACGTCCACGACCTCCAGTGGAACGCCGCAATCGGCAGCGCGTCGACCTCGACACGGGTGCACCAACCTGCACGCCGACGACGCCCAGTGGTTCTACAACTGGGCTCAGCTCGGTGACGTGCTGATCTACGCCAACACCGGCGGCGGGACCATGCCGTCGTGGGACGGCCTGGGCGACTGGAACCTGCCGCAGTCGGAGTTCAACAACGAGACGCCGGACACCTGAGTCCACTCAGCACTCGGACCACATCGCACATCGATCAGCTCTGACAGGATGATCCGGTGATCGTACGTCTGGATCGTCCTCGCCGTCGTGGTCGTCGCCGTGCTGGGCGGACTCGGTCTTGTGCTGCCGCGGCGGTCGCGCCGCGCGACCCGTCCGCCGATCCGTCCGGGCGTCGACTACACCCCCGGCGTGGGCGACGACGCCGAGGTTCCGCACGACACCCCGACCCGCTCGATCACGACCACCGTCGAGCTGCCTCCGACGGCGCCGTCGCTCGAGACTCCCGAACCGACGGCCGGGCGCATGCTCCGGTTGCGCAGTCGTCTGGCGCGCTCGCAGTCGACGCTCGGACGCGGCCTGCTCTCGGTGCTGTCGCGCGATCAACTCGACGAGGACGCCTGGGAAGAGATCGAGGAGGCGCTGCTCACCGCCGACGTCGGCGTCGGGGCGACCACCGAGATCGTCGACAGCCTGCGCAGTCGCACGAAGGTGCTGGGCACCCGATCGCAGGGTGAGCTGCGGGCCCTGCTCGCCGACGAGCTCGTGACGGCGCTACGGCCGGACATGGACCGATCACTGACGACCGCACCGCACGAGGATCAGCCGGCTGTGGTGATGGTGGTCGGTGTCAACGGCACCGGCAAGACCACCACGTGCGGCAAGCTGGCCCGCGTCCTGGTGGCCGACGGCCGGACGGTGTTGCTGGGCGCGGCCGACACGTTCCGGGCCGCCGCCGCCGACCAGCTCTCGACCTGGGGCGCCCGCGTCGGCGCCGAGACTGTCCGCGGTCCCGAAGGCGGCGACCCCGCGAGCGTCGCCTTCGACGCGGTGAAGCGGGGAACCGACGAGCGCGTCGACACCGTGCTTGATCGACACCGCCGGCCGGCTGCACACCAAGGTCGGTCTGATGGACGAGCTCGGCAAGGTCAAACGGGTCATCGAAAAGATTGCGACGACCGACGAGATCCTGCTCGTGCTCGACGCGACGACGGGGCAGAACGGACTGACGCAGGCCCGGGTGTTCACCGAGGTCGTCGACGTCACCGGCATCGTGCTGACCAAGCTCGACGGCACGGCCAAGGGCGGCATCGTCATCAGCGTCCAGCGTGAGCTCGGCGTCCCGGTGAAGCTGGTCGGTCTGGGCGAGGGCGCCGACGACCTGGCGCCCTTCGATCCCGAGTCGTTCGTCGACGCGCTGCTCGGAGACTGATCCGCCACCCGGCCGAAGCCAGTACGGTCGAGTGCATGAAGGCGCTCTACAAGACAGCCGGCCGACCCGGCTTCGAGCTCGTCGAACGCCCCGAGCCGCAGGCCGGTGAGTCCGAGGTCAAGATCCGGGTGCTGCGCACCGGCATCTGCGGCACCGACCTGCACATCGAGGCCTGGGACGACTGGGCCGCAAATGCGGTGAACGCCCCGCTGATTCCCGGGCCACGAGTTCTGCGGCACCGTGGTCGGCGATCGGGGCGGGCGTGCGCGACGTCTCGGTCGGCGACTTCGTCTCGGGCGAGGGACACATCGTCTGCGGCACCTGCCGCAACTGCCGCGCGGGTCGGCGCCATCTGTGCATCCGGACGTCGAGCGTCGGAGTCAATCGCGACGGCGCCTTCGCCGAGTACGTCGTGCTGCCCGAGAGCAACGTGTGGGTCCATCGCGATCCGGTCGACGTCGACCTGGCCGCGATCTTCGATCCGTTCGGCAACGCGGTCCACACCGCGCTGTCGTTCCCGCTCGTCGGTGAGGACGTCTTGATCACCGGCGCCGGGCCGATCGGCCTCATGGCCGCCGCGGTCTGCCGGCACGTCGGCGCGCGCTTCGTCGTGATCACCGACGTGAGCGAGCCGCGCCTCGCGCTGGCCCGCAAGATGGGCGTCGACCTGGCGGTGAACGTAGCGAACGGTCGATGACGCCATCGCCCACGCCCAACGCACGCTGGGCATGGTCGAGGGCTTCGACGTTGCGCTGGAGATGAGCGGTCACCCCAGCGCCCTGCCCGGCATCGTGGCCAACCTGAACCACGGCGGACGGATCGCGATGCTGGGTCTGCCGAACCAGCCGATCAGCGTCGACTGGGCCAAGGTCGTCTCGCACATGATCACCATCAAGGGCATCTACGGCCGTGAGATGTTCGAGACGTGGTACGCGATGAGCGCGATGCTGCGATCGGGTCTGCAGATCGACGCGGTGATCACCGATCGGCTGCCCGCACGGGACTGGGCCGACGCGTTCGCCATCGCGCGCGCCGGCGCCCACGGCAAGGTCGTTCTCGACTGGACGGAGCTGTAGCGATGTACGGAACCGTTGGGCAAGCAACTGCGAGCGACGCTGGACGAGATCCGCGACGCGGGCCTGTACAAGAGCGAACGGCGGCTGGCCTCGCCGCAGTCGGCCCACATCGAGGTCGACGGCTCGACCGTCCTGAACTTCTGCGCCAACAACTACCTGGGCCTGGCCGACCACCCCGACGTGATCGCGGCCGCCAAGCAGGCACTGGACGACTGGGGCTTCGGGATGGCCAGCGTCCGGTTCATCTGCGGCACGCAGACGCAGCACGCCGCTGCTCGAGGCCAAGATCAGCGAGCTGCTGCACACCGAGGCGACGATCCTGTTCTCGTCCTGCTTCGACGCGAACGGCGGCGTGTTCGAGGTCCTGCTCGACGAAGCGGGACGCCGTGATCTCCGACGAGCTCAATCACGCCTCGCTGATCGACGGCATCCGGCTCTGCAAGGCCGCACGACTGCGCTACCGCAACCGCGACCTGGCCGACCTCGAAGATCAACTGAAGTCGGCCGCCGGCGGCCCGTCGCCGCATGATCGTCACCGACGGCGTCTTCTCGATGGACGGCTACCTCGCGCCGCTCGAGGGGATCTGCGATCTGGCCGAGAAGTACGACGCCCTCGTCCTCGTCGACGACTCGCACGCCGTCGGCTTCGTCGGCGCGACCGGCGCGGGCACGCCGGAACTGCTCGGCGTGCAGGACCGCGTCGACATCGTCACCGGCACGCTGGGCAAGGCACTCGGCGGTGCGTCCGGTGGCTACGTCAGCTCGCGGTCCGAGGTGGTCGAACTGCTTCGGCAGCGCTCGCGGCCCTACCTCTTCTCCAACGCGGTCGCCCCGTCGGTCGTGGCCGGTTCACTGGCCGCGCTCGATCTCATCGCGTCGAGCCACGAGCAGCGTGAGGCGCTCAAGCGCAACACCGGACTGTTCCGCGAGCTGATGGCCGAGGCCGGCTTCGAGCTGCTGCCCGGCCAGCACGCGATCTGCCCGGTGATGTTCACGGCGCTCGCGGCGCAGCTCGATCTGCCCGACGCGGTGGTGGCCGCCGCAGATGGCCGAGGCGATGCTCGTCGAGGGCGTCTACGTCATCGCCTTCAGCTTCCCGGTGGTGCCGCGAGGCAAGGCCCGCATCCGGGTGCAGCTCTCGGCGGCTCACTCCGAGGCGGACGTCGCGAGTTGCGTCCGCGCGTTCGTCGCCGCGCGGACCAAGGTCTGCGCTTAGCATTTTCGTCGCCCTCCGTACGGGTCGACTCACCGTCAGTTCGCAATCGACGCGTGGTGTGCAACAGATCACCGCATTGCTGCCGGCTCGGTGAACATCGAGTTGCCACGGCCGCTCGGTCACCGGCGCGAACATCACACGATCAAGATCGGAGTTCACAAGCCGGAAACACAGCAGGTCAATCTGCGGTAACAGGCTCGCCACCACTCTTTCGCCAGCGCGCACGCTCGTCGCGCAGTCATTATTGAAGGGGAGCACCTGTGTCGACGGCACAACTGATTCTCGCCGATCCAACGTACGTGAAGTTCGATCCGCAAGAACCTGAACTCGGCGGTGACACGGCCTGGGTGCTGGCGTCCGCCTCGCTCGTGCTGCTTGATGACTCCGGCGCTGGCGTTCTTCTACGGCGGCATGGTCCGCGCCAAGCACACGCCTCGGCATGCTGATGCAGAACTTCGCGGCCATCGCGCATCGTCAGCGCGACCTGGGTCATCATCGGCTTCAGCTGGGCCTTCGGCGGCAAGGGCTGGTTCTGGGGCGACAACCACTACTTCCTGCTCCACCACATCCGAGACGTGGTCCCGACGCTGGGCGCAGCCCAGACCATCCCGACGATGGCGTTCGTCGCGTTCCAGGCGACGTTCGCGATCATCACGCCGGCGCTGATCACCGGCTCGACCGCCGACCGGTGGAAGTTCGGCCACTTCGTGGCCTTCGTGACCATCTGGTCGGTCGTCGAGTACGCCCCGGTCGCCCACTGGGTGTTCGACGGCTACGGCTTCCTCAACCGCTCGCTCATCGCGAGCTCGGGCGGCCACTTCTGGGCCGAGGACTTCGCCGGTGGAACGGTCGTCCACATCAACGCCGGCGCCGCCGGCCTGGCGATGGCGATCGTGCTCGGCAAGCGCAAGGGCTGGCCGAAGGAGGCCATGCGCGGCCACAACATCCCGTTCGTGCTGCTCGGCGCCGGCCTGCTGTGGTTCGGCTGGTTCGGGTTCAACGCCGGTTCGGCGCTGACCGCGAGCGACCTGGCCTCCTACGCCTGGGTCAACACCAACACCGCGACGGCCACCGCCCTGCTCGGCTGGATCATCGTGGAGAAGATGCGCTACGGAAAGTCGACCGCCCTCGGTGCGGCCTCCGGTGCGGTTGCCGGTCTGGTCGCCATTACCCCGTGCGCCGGCTGGGTCAGCCCGGTCGGTTCGATCTTCATCGGCTTCATCGCCGGTGCGGCGTCTGCGCCTGCGCCATCTCGCTGAAGACCAAGTTCGGCTTCGACGACTCGCTCGACGTCGTCGGCGTGCACTTCGTCGGTGGGTGGACCGGCACGATCCTGGTCGGCTTCTTCTCCACCACGCGGCACCAACTCGTTCGGCAACGACGGCATCTTCTACGGCGGCAGCGGCAAGTACGGCGGCTGGAACCTGCTGTGGCACCAGATCGTCGCCGCGGCCGTGGTCACGGTCTTCTCGTTCGGCGTGACGCTGATCATCGCCTACGTCGTCAAGCTCGTGCTGAAGATGCGGGTGACCGATGAAGAGGAGCTCGAAGGCCTCGACATCGCGATCCACGGTGAGAGTGCGTACGAGTTCGGACCTGTCGGTGGCGGAGGGCATGTGACGTCCACCCGGCTGCTTCGAGCAAGGAGAGTGTGACCGCATGAAGTTGATCACCGCAGTCATCAAGCCGTTCAAGCTCGATGACGTGAAGGCCGCGCTCGAAGTGCTGGGCGTGCAGGGCCTGACGGTCAGCGAGGTGCAGGGCTTCGGCCGTCAGCGCGGCCACACCGAGGTCTACCGCGGTGCTGAGTACACCGTCGACCTGGTGCCGAAGGTGAAGGTCGAGGTCGTGGTCGACGACGTCGACGCGACGAAGGTCGTCGACTCGGTGGTCGAGGCGGCCCGCACGTCCAAGATCGGTGACGGCAAGGTCTGGATCACCAACATCGAGGGCATCGTCCGAGTCCGCACCGGCGAACGCGACAGCGACGCGATCTAGCGCCGAAGTGGCATGACCCGCTCAAAGTCACAAACGCTCGACGAGGTCCGGGCTGGCGTCCTACGCCAGCCCGGACTCGTCGGTCTCGCGCTCAGAAATGCACTGGCCGACAACTACGACGCGCTGGCTCAAGCGCCTGGCCGATTCGGTCTTTCCGGGCATCGGGCGTCGCGCTGGTCGCCGTCGGCGGCATGGGACGGCGCGAGCTGGCGCCCTACTCCGATCTCGACCTGGTGTTGCTGCACGACGGCAGGAACCGCGACATCTCCGAGCTGGCCGACAAGATCTGGTACCCGATCTGGGACTCCGGTCTCGGTCTGGACCATTCGGTGCGTACGCCCGATCAGGCCGTCTCGGTGGCCAAGGACGACCTCAAGGCGATGCTCGGCCTGCTCGACCTGCGTCATCTCGACCGGCGACCCGGCGCTGTCGGCGCCGTTGCGCGAACGCATCCTCGACATCTGGCGATCGGTCGCGCCCAAGCGGGTCGCCGAGCTCCGCGAGATCTCCGAGGAACGCTGGGCGCTCGCCGGCGAGGCCGCGTTCCTGCTCGATCCCAACGTCAAGGAGTCGCGCGGTGGACTGCGCGACGCCCAGACCGTTCGCGCTGCTCGCCGCCGCCCAGTTGATCGACTTCCCGGCACGCCGTACGCGAGGCGCGCGACACCCTGCTCGACATCCGCGGCGAACTGCAGCGGCGCACCGGCCGCAACGACGACATCCTGCGCCAGCAGGAACACGACGGCGTCGCCGAGGCGCTGCACCTCGGCGGCGGCGACGAGGTGCTGCGCGCGGTGAACGGCGCGGCCCGCACGATCTCGCTGGCGGTCGACTCGGCCTGGCGACGCGTCGACGCCACCCATCCGCAGTCGCGTGGTTTCTCGCCGCGCCGGCTGCTCGGATCGCTGACCCGTCCAACGGACCCCGAGCGGGTCGGCCTGGCCAAGGACATCGTCCGGCAGGACGGCGAGATCGTGCTGGCCCGCGACGCCGACCCGTGGTCGGATCCGTTGATCGTGCTGCGCGCTGCGCGGGTGGCCGCCGAGCAGAACCTGCCGCTGTCGCCGTTCACGCTCGAGCGGCTGGCCACCGAGTCCAGGCCCGCTGCCGACGCCGTGGTCCGACGCCGCGCGCGAGGAGTTCCTCTCGCTGCTGGCCAAGGGCGCGCGGGCCGTCCCGGTGCTCGAACTGCTCGATCAGGCCGAGCTGCTGCAGCGGCTCATCCCGGAGTGGGAGCACGTCCGGTTCAAGATCCAGCACAATCCGGTGCACCGCTACACCGTCGACCGCCACCTGCTCGAGACCGCGGCCCAGGCGGCCGCGCTGACCCGCCAGGTCGATCGTCCGGACCTGCTGCTGATGGGCGCGCTGCTGCACGACATCGGCAAGGGCTACCCGGGCGACCACTCGATCGTCGGCGCGCCGATCGCCGAACGGATCGCGGCCCGGATGGGCTTCTCCTACGGCGACGCTGCCACCATCGAGGCGATGACGCTGCACCACCTGTTGCTGCCCGACACCGCGACCCGGCGCGACCTCGACGATCCGATGACGATCACCAGCGTCGCCGAGGCGGTCGGATCGTCAGCCGAGCTGCTCGAACTGCTGCACGCGCTGACGATCGCCGACGCCGCGGCCACCGGACCGGGCGCCTGGAGCGACTGGAAGGCGGGGCTGATCGCGAGCCTGGTGCGCCGGACTCGAGCACGGTCCTGTGCGGTGGCCGGCTGCCCAAGGCCCCGCCGCTCGACGAGCGGCGGCGGGCGATGGCCGAGGCCGGCGCGCTGGCGGTCGAGCTCGACGACGACGAGGTGCTCGTGGCCGCCCCGGACGGGCGCGGCGTGCTGTCGAAGACGGCCGGCGTGCTGGCCCTGCACTCGCTCGACGTCCGGGCCGCGCGCATCGGAACGCACGCCGGCATGGCGGTGAACAGCTTCGTCGTCGAGCCGCGCTTCGGCAGCTTCCCGGACCCGATCGTCGTGCGGACCGACCTGGCCAAGGCGCTGGGCGGCGACGATGCCGCTGGACGACCGGCTGCAGGCCAAGGAGCGGGCCTACTCGCGCGGCACCACGGGCCACAGCCGGCCGGCGACCGTGCACTGGTTCGACGACGCCGCCACCGACGCGACCGTCGTCGAGCTGCGCGCCGACGACAGCATCGGCCTGCTGTACCGGATCACCTCGACGCTCGAGCGGCTCGGTCTGGACGTCCACACCGCGAAGGTGTCGTCGCTGGGCGGATCGGTCGTCGATGCGTTCTATGTCACGACGGCGGACGGGCGGCCGGTGCCCGAGCCGCAGCGGGCGGCCATCGAGTCCGAATTGGGCAAGATCTGAATCCGTTCTGTACGGATATCCGCCCGGTCTGCCCGGGTAGTACCGGATAAGCTCTGTATCAGCTCACAGCTGACCGGATTCGCAGATCGGTTGCCGACCCCGGTAATCTGAACGACGCTTCTCGGGCCGATGCCGTCCCGGTTGGATCCTTCAGCTCGACGACATCAGCCACCGATCCCCGGGAGATCTCGTGAGCCAGCCCCTGCTCGGCTTGCCCTTCAGCGCCGTGCCGTCGGCGCAGGGCCTGTACGACCCGCGCAACGAGCACGATGCCTGCGGCGTGGCGTTCGTCGCCGACCTGCACGGCCGGGCCACCCACGAGATCGTCGTCCAGGCGCTGACCGCGCTGCACAACCTCGACCACCGCGGCGCGGCCGGCGCCGAACCGTCCTCGGGCGACGGCGCCGGCATCACGGTCCAGATTCCGGACGGCTTCCTGCGCGACGTCGTCTCATTCGAGCTTCCGGCGGCCGGCAGCTACGCCGTCGGCAACGCGTTCCTGCCCGGCCGACGCCGACGCGGCCGCGCGCCGTCATGCGACACTCGTCGAGGCGATCGCCGCCGAGGAGGGCCTGATCGTCCTGGGCTGGCGCGACGCTGCCGACGGACGCGAGCGGCATCGGCCCGACCGCCGCCGGCGTCATGCCCGTCCTTCAGCCAGCTGTTCCTCGCCGGCGCGAACGGCGAGCACGGGCATGGAGCTGGAGCGACTGGCGTTCTGCGCCCGCAAGGTCGCCGAGTCGCGAGCGCGGGCGAACGGCCAGGAGCTCTACTTCCCGTCGCTGTCGGCGCCGCACGCTCGTCTACAAGGGCATGCTCACGACCGATCAGCTCGGTGAGTTCTTCCCCGACCTGACCGACGAGCGGTTCGCCAGCGCGATCGGCCTCGTGCACAGCCGCTTCTCGACGAACACGTTCCCGTCGTGGCCGCTGGCGCACCCGTTCCGGTTCATCGCGCACAACGGCGAGATCAACACGATCAAGGGCAACCGCAACTGGATGCGCACTCGCGAGGCGCTGCTCGAGTCCGACCTGCTGCCCGGCGATCTGCAAGCGGCTGTTCCCGATCTGCACCGACGCCGCCAGCGACTCCGCGTCCTTCGACGAGGTGCTCGAACTGCTGCACCTGGGCGGTCGCAGCCTGCCGCACGCGGTGCTGATGATGGTCCCCGAGGCGTGGGAGAACGCCGACCCGGCCAGACGATGAAGCCGGCGTGGCGGGCGTTCTACGAGTTCCACTCGTCGCTGATGGAGCCGTGGGACGGGCCGGCCTGCGTCAGCTTCACCGACGGCACGATCATCGGCGCCGTGCTCGACCGCAACGGGCTGCGCCCCGGCCGGTGGTGGCGCACGTCCGACGGCCTGGTCGTGCTCGGCAGTGAGTCGGGCGTGCTCGACCTCGACCCGGCCACCGTCGTCCAGAAGGGCCGGCTGCAGCCGGGCCGGATGTTCCTCGTCGACACCGCCAAGGGCGAGATCGTCGCCAACTCGAGGATCAAGGACGAGCTGGCCGCGGCCGAGCCCTACGCCGAGTGGCTGCACGCCGGGTTGATCAAGCTCGAGGATCTTCCCGCCCGCGATCACGTCGTCTTCTCGCACGAGTCGGTCAGCCGCCGCCAGCAGGTGTTCGGCTACACCGAGGAGGATCTGCGGATCCTGATGACGCCCGATGGCGACGAGCGGCGCCGAGCCGATCGGCTCGATGGGCAACGACACGCCGCTCGCCGCGCTGTCGAAGCGCCCGCGGCTGCTCTTCGACTACTTCACCGAGCTGTTCGCGCAGGTCACGAACCCACCGCTCGACGCCATCCGCGAAGAGATGGTGACCTCGTTGTCGGGCTCGCTCGGCCCGGAGCTGAACCTGCTGGCGCCCGGTCCGGCCTCCTGCCGCCAGGTCGTCCTGCCCCGGCCGGTGATCGACAACGACGAGCTGGCCAAGATCTGGCACGTCAACGCCGACGGCGACATGCCGGGCCTGGCCTGCCAGCTGATCGACGGCCGCTATCGAGTCCACGGCGGGGGAGAGGCGCTGGCCGGCGCGATCGAGCGCGTCCGCCGCGAGTGCTCGGAGGCCATCGACGACGGCGCCCGGGTCCTGATCCTCTCCGACCGCGACTGCGACGCCGACCATGCGCCGATCCCGTCGTTGCTGCTCACGGCCGCGGTGCACAACCACCTGGTCCGTACCGGCCAGCGCACGCAGGTCGGGCTGGTGATCGAGACCGGCGAGGCGCGCGAGGTGCACCACATGGCGCTGCTCGTCGGCTACGGCGCGGCGGCGGTCAACCCGTATCTGGCCTTCGAGACGATCGAGGACCTGGTCGACCGCGGCACGATCAACGGGAGTCCGCGCGAGAAGGCGATCGCGAACTACGTGAAGGCGGCCAGCAAGGGCGTCCTGAAGGTGATGTCGAAGATGGGCATCAGCACGATCGCGTCCTACACCGGCGCGCAGGTCTTCGAGGCGTTCGGGCTCGACCGAGGGCGTTGGTGGCCGAGTACTTCACCGGCACCCCGTCCCGGCTGGGTGGCGTCGGGCTCGACGTGCTCGCCGCCGAGGTCGAGGCCCGGCACGCGAAGGCATTCCCGCTCGTCCCGACCGCCCGGGCCCATCGGGTCCTCGAGGTCGGTGGCGAGTACCAGTGGCGACGTGAGGGCGAACTGCACCTCTTCAACCCCGAGACCGTGTTCCTTCTCCAGCATGCGACGCGGCAACGGCGCTACGAGGTGTTCCAGGAGTACACCGACAAGATCGAGTCGCTCAACCGCGAAGGTGGCACGCTGCGCGGGCTGTTCGAGTTCGCGCCCGATCGTGAGCCGATCTCGATCGACGAGGTCGAGCCGATCGAGTCGATCGTGCGCCGGTTCGCGACGGGCGCGATGTCCTACGGCTCGATCTCGGCCGAGGCGCACGAGACATTGGCGATCGCCATGAACCGCATCGGCGGCAAGTCCAACTGCGGCGAGGGCGGCGAGGATGCGTCCCGGTTCACGCCGGACGAGAACGGCGATCTTCGCCGGTCGGCCGTCAAGCAGGTGGCGTCGGGTCGCTTCGGGGTCACGTCGCACTACCTCGTCAACGCCGACGACATCCAGATCAAGGTCGCCCAGGGCGCGAAGCCGGGCGAGGGCGGCCAGCTGGCCGGGTTCAAGGTGTACCCGTGGATCGCGCGGACGCGCCACTCGACGCCGGGCGTCGGGCTCATCTCACCGCCACCGCATCACGACATCTACTCGATCGAGGATCTGGCTCAGCTGATCCACGATCTGAAGAACGCCAACCCGCAGGCGCGCGTGCACGTCAAGCTCGTGTCCGAGGCCGGGGTGGGCACGGTCGCCGCCGGTGTCTCCAAGGCGCACGCCGACGTCGTGCTGATCTCGGGCCACGACGGCGGAACCGGTGCGGCTCCGCTGACGTCGCTCAAGCACGCCGGCCTTCCCTGGGAGCTCGGCCTGGCCGAGACGCAGCAGACGTTGTTGCTGAACGGGCTGCGCGATCGCATCACCGTTCAGGTGGACGGGGCGATGAAGACCGGCCGTGATGTCATCGTCGCCGCTCTGCTCGGGGCCGAGGAGTACGGCTTCGCGACCGCTCCGCTGATCGTCTCGGGCTGCGTCATGATGCGCGTCTGTCACCTCGACACCTGCCCCGTCGGCGTCGCGACCCAGAACCCCGTGCTGCGCGAGCGGTTCAACGGCAAGCCCGAGTTCGTCGTCACCTTCTTCGAGTACATCGCGCAGCAGGTTCGCGAGCTGCTGGCCGGCCTTGGTTTCCGCACGCTCGAGGAGGCGATCGGACGGGTCGACCTGCTCGACACCGCCAAGGCGATCGAGCACTGGAAGGCCGACGGCCTGGATCTGACGCCGATCCTCGCCGTGCCCGAGACGCCCTACGATGCCTCGCCCATCAAGACAAGGGAGCAGGACCACGGCCTGGACGTCGCGCTCGACCAGACCCTGATCCAGCTGTGCGAGGGCGCGCTGCTCGACGCCACGCCGGTGCGGCTCGAGTTGCCGGTGCGCAACGTCAACCGAACGGTCGGCACGATGCTGGGCTCGTTCGTCAGCCGTCGCTACGGCGCTGAGGGATTGCCGCCGGGCACGATCGACATCACTTTCCGTGGATCGGCCGGTCAGTCGTTCGGCGCCTTCCTTCCCTCGGGCATCACCCTGCGCCTGTTCGGTGACGCCAACGACTACGTCGGCAAGGGATTGTCGGGCGGGCTGATCTCGGTGCGGCCCGACGTGCGGGCCAGCTTCGCGCCGGAGAAGAACATCATCGCCGGCAACGTCATCGCCTACGGCGCCACGAGCGGCGAGATCTACCTGAGCGGCCTGGTCGGCGAACGGTTCTGCGTCCGCAACTCGGGGGCGACGGTCGTGGCCGAGGGCGTCGGTGATCATTCACTCGAGTACATGACCGGCGGCGTCGCGGTGATCCTGGGCGCCACCGGCCGCAACGTCGGAGCGGGGATGTCGGGCGGCTACGCCTACGTACTCGACCTCGATCGCTCCCAGGTGAACTCGGAGCGAGCGGAGGATGTCGCCGAACTGACTTCCGAGCAGTCGGCGCTGCTGCGCGAGATCGTCGCCAAGCACGCCGAGTTGACCGGTTCGCCCGTCGCGGCTGGGCTCCTGGCCGACTGGGCGTCGGCGTCGAGCCGCTTCAGCGTGATCGTCCCGCGCGACTTCCGGCGGGTGCTGGCCGCAACGCGTGACGCCCAGGCCAACGGTGACGACGTCGACGCTGCGGTGATGGCGGCGGCGCTCGGCTGAGCCGTGGTGATCAGCGGCGGCGCTCGGCTGAGCCGTGGTGATCAGCGGCGGCGCTCGGCGGAGCCCTGGGGCGATCGGGGTGGCAACCCCTACGCTGGAGGGGTGATGCGTCGCGCGAAAATTGTCTGCACGCTGGGCCCGTCGACCGACGGGCCTGAACGAGCCCGAGCGCTGGTCGAAGCCGGCATGGACGTGGCCCGCCTCAACTTCTCCCACGGCGAGCACGACGACCACGGCCGTCGCTTCCAGGAGGTCCGGCGGGCCGCCGAACTCGCCGGTCGCAATCTGGCCGTGCTGGGCGACCTGCAGGGCCCCAAGATCCGCCTCGGCCGCTTCGCCGACGGGCCGGTCATGTGGGCCACCGGCGATCGGGTCCGGATCACGGTCGAGGACGTGCCCGGCGATCACGACCGGGTTTCGACGACCTACAAGCAGTTGGCCGCCGATGTTCGACCGGGTGACCGACTGCTCGTCGACGACGGCAACGTGGCCCTCGTGGCGGTCGGGGTCGAGGATGGCACCGACGTCGTCTGCGACGTCACCGAAGGCGGAATGGTCAGCAACAACAAAGGCCTGTCTCTGCCTGGCGTCGATGTAAGCGTTCCCGCCATGTCGGAGAAGGACGCCGAGGACCTCGAGTTCGCGCTGCGGCTGGGCGTCGACTTCATCGCCTTGTCGTTCGTCCGGTCGGCCCACGACGTCAAACTCGTGCACAAGGTGATGGACGAGGTCGGCATCCGGCGGCCGGTGATCGCCAAGATCGAGAAGCCCGAGGCCGTCGACAACCTCGAAGAGATCGTCCTGGCCTTCGACGGGATCATGGTGGCGCGCGGCGACCTCGGTGTCGAGATGCCCCTCGAGCAGGTGCCGATCGTCCAGAAGCGGCTCGTCCAGATGTCGCGCGACAACGCCAAGCCGGTGATCGTCGCGACCCAGATGCTCGAATCGATGATCAGCCACTCGCGTCCCACGCGGGCCGAGGCGTCCGACGTCGCGAACGCGATCCTGGACGGCGCCGACGCGGTGATGCTGTCCGGCGAGACGAGCGTCGGCACCTATCCGGTGCAGGCGGTCGCCACCATGGGTCGCATCATCACCTCGATCGAGGCGGCCGGACGCCATGTGCCCGAGCTCGACCACACGCCCCGAACGCAGGTGGGCGCGGTGGCCAAGGCGGCGAAGGACATCGGCGACGCGTTGGGCGCTGTCGCCCTCGTGGCGTTCACTCAGACCGGCGACACCGCGCGTCGGCTGTCTCGCCTGCAGCCGTCTCAACGGATCCTGGTCTTCACGCCGGACGAACGAGTTCAGCGCCAGACGGCGCTGCTGTGGGGCGCGGAGGCGCAAACTGTCTGGACGGTCAAGACGACTGACGAGATGGTGCGCCAGGTCGACTCGGCGCTTGGTACAGCGCGGCGTCTGCCACCCGAACGATCTGGTGATCGTCGTTGCCGGCACCCCGCCGACGACCCCCGGAGCCACCAACACGATTCGGGTGCATCGCATCGGAGATGTGCTGCAGCGTGACCGCTGACGGACGGCGCGGCGCCAACAGCGACCTCGGCACCGACTACGCGACGGAGGAGGCGGACTTCGGGCAGACCGTCGTCGACGCGCCTGCTGGCCTTGTTCGATCTGGAGAAGATCGAGGAGAACATCTTTCGGGGCGTCAGCCCGGACGTCGATCGTCAGCGGGTGTTCGGCGGTCAGGTTGCCGGGCAGGCGCTGGTGGCCGCTGGTCGCACGGTCGAGCCGGAACGACTCGTGCACTCGTTGCACTCGTACTTCATCCGGCCGGGCGATCCGGCGGTCCCGATCATCTACACCGTCGACCGCGTCCGCGACGGGCGTTCGTTCACGACGCGACGCGTGGTGGCGATCCAGCACGGAAAGGCGATCTTCGCCCTGTCGGCGTCGTTCCAGCTGCCGCAGCCGGGCATCGACCATCAGAACACGCATGCCGGCGACGCCGCGCCCCGAGGCACTGCTCGGGGCACGACCAGTCCTGGGCCCGCGTGGGGGAGGAGCCGTCGTCGCTGCGGATCCACTGGCCCTTCGACATGCGCTTCGTCGACCGCCCGTCGTGGGAGCAGCGCGTCGGCGGACGCGCCGGACGACGATCAGCTCTACCGCGTCTGGATGAAGGCCCGCGGGCAGACTGCCGGACGACCCGCTGCTGCATGCCTGCGCGCTGACGTTCGCCTGCGATCTGACCCTGCTCGACTCGATCTTGGTCCGGCATCGGTTGTCGGAGCAGGATGACAACCTGCGGATGGCCTCGCTCGATCACGCCGTCTGGTTCCACCGGCCGTTCCGCGTGGATGAGTGGCTGCTGTACGCCCAGGAATCGCCGACCGCGTCGGGAAGCCGGGGCCTCACGACGGCCCGGGTCTACGACGAGCGCGGCGTGCACGTCGCGTCGGTGATCCAGGAGGGCATGGTCCGCCGGCCCGGGGACTGACCCCCGCGGCCCGGCTCTGCAGCTCGAATCGTCGCTTCGAGGCTGGATTTACCTACCTGAAGCGACGATTCGGGATGCAAGCTTCGGGCGGTTCGGTGCCTCCGGTGGGATTCGAACCCACAAGCCTTTCGGCAATGGTGTTTGAGACCATCGTGTATGCCAGTTCCACCACAGAGGCGTGTCGTCGAACCGAAACAATACCGGCGCTAGGCTCGTGGCACAGTCATCGGCCAATCGGATTTGGAGGGACGCACCAGTGCCTGCTGCGTCGACCGGCCAGCCGAACGAGCCCGTGCGCGTCCTCGTCGCCGAGGACGAGGCGCTGATCCGCCTCGATCTGCGGGAGATGCTCGAGGAAGAGGGCTTCGCGGTGGTGGCCGAGGCGGCCGACGGTGAGCAGGCCGTGTCGCTCGCGACCGAGCACAAGCCCGACCTCGTGATCTGTGACGTCAAGATGCCCAAGCTCGACGGAATCGCCGCGGCCGCGCAGATCACCGAGGCGCGCATCGCGCCGGTCGTGATCCTGACGGCGTTCAGTCAGCGCGATCTGATCGAGCGGGCGCGCGACGCCGGCGCGATGGCGTACTTGATCAAGCCGTTCCAGAAGCGCGATCTGCTGCCCGCGATCGAGATGGCGATGTCGCGCTTCGCCGAGATGCGGGCGCTCGAGACCGAGGTCACCGACCTGCGCGACCGACTCGAGGCCCGCAAGCTGATCGAGCGGGCCAAGGGCACGCTGATGTCGAATCACAAGATGACCGAGCCCGAGGCGTTCCGCTGGATCCAGCGCGCCGCGATGGACAATCGCACCTCGATGCGGGCGGTCGCCGAACTCGTGCTCAGCGGGGGAACCGACGCCGAGTAGCCCCGCGGGGTACCCACTCGTCAATAGGTGCGTATTAAGTAAGCGCGCACGGTGTGTCACCGAAAGCGGTTACTCGTGAGTAGTCGCTCGCTCCCGGTAGAGATTTGGTTACGACGGCACCCCTAGTCGGCCGAACATCGTGCCAGCGCTCACCGCGTGGTTTACGTTCTCGTGGTCAGCAGCGCGGACGTCCATGTCCGCGACCCTCTACTGGAGGCACCTACGTGCAGAAAAAGGTTGTAATCAACATCGCCGTGATCGGCGTGGCCGCGGCTCTGGCCCTGACCGCTTGCTCCAACAGCAAGAAGACCGGTGGCCTGTCCGGCGGTAGCAGCGCGGCGTCGGGCAGCAGCTCGAGCTGCAACGGCACCGGCACCACCTACAAGATCGGCTTCCAGGGCCCGCTCTCGGGCGACAACAAGCAGCTGGGCATCAACGAGCTCAACGGCGAAGAGCTGGCGGTCGACCAGGCCAACGCCGCGAAGAACCTCTGCTTCCAGCTGTCGCGTGCTGCAGTCCGACGACGGTGGCACCGCCGCCGGCGCTCCGGCCGCCGCAGCCGCCCTGCTGCAGGACACCAGCGTCGTCGGCGTCATCGGCCCGTCCTTCTCGGGTGCGACGACCGCCGTCGGTGCCAAGTACGCCGCGGCCGGCATGGCTCTGATCAGCCCGTCGGCGACCAACGAGACGCTGACCTCGTCGGGCTTCACGACCTTCCACCGCATCGTCCCCACCGACGGTGTCGAGGGCAAGGCCACCGCTGACTACCTGGCCACCAAGTACAAGTCGGTCTTCGTCGTCGACGACACCTCGACCTACGGCAAGGGCGTCGGCGACGTCGTCCGGGCCGAGCTCAAGGCCAAGGGCATCAAGGTCGACAGCCAGTCGATCGCCGCCGACGACCGACTACAGCGCGATCGCCCAGCAGGTCGCCACGTCGAAGGACGACGCGATGTACTACGGCGGTTACGACGCGCAGGCCGGTCTGCTGGCCAAGGCGCTGAAGACCGCGGCCTACGCCGGGTTCGAGATCTCCGGTAACGGTGGCAAGTCCAGCGTGTTCACCTCGACCGCTGGTGCGGCCGGCGACGGTTACTACTTCGCCTGCGGTTGCCTCGACGCGACGACGGCTCCCGCCGCCGCCGCGTTCAACAAGGCGTACACGGCGAAGTTCAACACCCCGCCGTCGACCTACTCGCCGGAGGCGTTCGACGCCACCAACGCGATGATCGCCGCCATCTCGGCCGCCCAGAAGACCGGTTCGGTCACCCGCGCTTCGGTCGAGACCGCGGTCAACGCTCTGGACTACAAGGGCATCACCACCGAGGTGAAGTTCCAGTCCAACGGTGAGGTCGCCCAGGCGACGGTCAACCTGTACGAGCAGAAGAACGGCGCGATCGTGCTGCTGGGTGACATCACCAAGCAGTAGGACGTTCCGCACCCGCGGGCAGTGACGGGCGCCCCGGTTCCGGCAATCGGAACCGGGGCGTTCCGCCGCGGGGGTCAGATGGTGTTGGATTCATCAGTCTTCTGGGCAACAAACCGCGGGAGGAACGCTCGGCATGACGCAATTCTTCGACTACCTGATCCTGGGTCTGACCCGCGGATCGATGTACGCCCTGATCGCGTTGGGCTACACGCTGGTGTACGGCGTTCTGCAGTTGATCAACTTCGCGCACAGCGAGGTGTTCATGTCCGGAGCGTTCGGCAGTTTCATCGTCGTTCACCTCATCGTCGGCAACGGCAAGGGCACCGCGTCCTGGGCGGTGCCGTTCGTGATTCTCATCGGCGTCGTCTCGGGCGCCGTCGTCGCGGCCGGGATCGCCTGGACGCTGGAGCGGGTGGCCTACCGTCCGCTCAGACGCCGTGGAGCGCCCAAGCTGGCGTTCCTGATCAGTGCCATCGGCGCGTCCTTCTTCCTGGCCACCTTCGCCAGCAAGCTGTTCAACAGCCAGACGACCAACCAGTTCCCGGCCTTCTTCACCAACAGCGTCGTCTTCCAGATCGACGGGGCCAAGGTCGAGTGCTCGAACTGATCCTCGATCGGCACCGCCGTCGTCATGATGGTCTTCCTCGACCGCCTGGTCACCGTCACCAAGCTCGGCCGCAGCATCCGGGCCGTCTCCGAGGACGCGCCGACCGCGGCGCTGATGGGTATCGACATCGACAAGACGATCTCGCGGACGTTCATCATCGGCGGACTGCTCGGCGGCGTCGCCGGTTTCTTGTTCGGGCTCAACTTCACCTTCGGCTACAACATGGGCTTCGCGCCCGGGCGTCAAGGCGTTCGCTGCGGCCGTACTCGGCGGCATCGGCAACATCCGCGGGGCCATGCTCGGCGGCTTGTTGCTCGGCGTGGTCGAGAACCTGGTCATCCCACTCGGCCTCGAAGGCCAGTTACACCGACATCGTCGCCGTTCGTGGTGCTGGTCCTGGTGCTGATGTTCCGACCGACCGGTCTGCTCGGCGAGCGGGTTGGACGAGCGGCATGACCGCCACCGACACCGACCGGCCGACGGCCGCCAGCGTGCGTCGCAAGCAACCCAACCCGAACCTGCCCTGGATCAAGCGGCTGCTTGCCTGTCTGGCCGGTGGCCTGGTGCTGGCGATGATGATCGGCTCGCAGGAGGGCACGCCAGACCGACTACGGCTACGCGCTTCCGCCAGGCGGTCCTCGAAGCCCGCGGGTCGTTCATCTTCCTGGCCATCGGGGTCGCTGCTGTTCCTGGCGATCACGTTCTGGCCCAAGATCGTCCCCTACCTCGATCCGTCCCGGCTTCTGGCCGCTGCTGTCGGGTGCGCTGGCCGTGGTCGCCGCGCAGGGCCTCATGCACTGGGACGACCAGGTCGGCGACGCCCGCTTCCAGACCGTGCGCGCGCAGGTCATCAACACCAACGGCATCGCGCCCATCGCCAACGCCTTCTTCGCAATGGCTGGCCTGGACCCAGCTGATCGTGCTGCTCGTGGCGGGCGGTACGGCGATCGTGCTCAAGCTGCGCTGGCTGGCCGGCACGGTGGCCGTGCTGTCGGTGGCGGCGGGCATCATCGCCTACATCTCGCACAAGGACGTCATCGACTTCACCGGGACGGCCGATCACTCGCTGGGCTTCGCCGTCGCGTTGCTGGGCTACCTGGTCATGGCGGCCGCGCTACTGGTCGTCCGCGCTGACCCAGACCGAGATCGCCCAGAGCAAGGTGTTCGCCGCGAGGGTGTTCGGCTTCCGTCCCGGCCTGCCGCTGGTCGCGATCGGTCTGATCCTGACGCTGCTCGCGTTCGCGACCGCGACTTGGTTCTCGCCGTCGCACGTGAATGCCACGCTGACCGACACCCATGACCTGTTCGCGCCCACCGGCGTCGCCTCGCTGGCGCTCGACTACCTGTCCTGGCTGGGCTGGGTGTTGCTGGCGGTCACCCTGGTCGTGAGCGCCGCCGGTGTCTGGTTGCGCAACCGAATACTGGGGTGGGCCGGTGCAGTGCTCGGAGTGGCTTCGACCGTACTGACGCTCATCACGCTGTACGACATCAGCAAGGTCGGGGCGGACACCAAGTTCGACGGCGCCACCGGTCCGTGGCAGAACCTGGGCACCGGTGGCTGGATGGCGGCCGGGGGCTTGTTCCTGATCGGCGCCGGTGGCTTCATCGCGGCGACCGCGGGTGGTGGGCTCCGGCGGCCCGGCGTGGGCGCGGCACTCGTGGCCAAGTCCTCGGACACCCGCTCGCCGACGAGCTTCCTGTCCGCCCCGGGTGCGGCCCGCTCCGCGCTGATGATCGGTGTGGCGGTCGCCCTGTTCTACCCGCCCACCGCGAACGGATTCTGGCAGCAAGTCCTGGTCACCGAGATCGGCGTGGCCATGTTGCTCGCCGCCGGCTTGAACGTCGTGGTCGGCTGGGCCGGCCTGCTCGACCTCGGTTACATCGCCTTCTACGCGCTGGGTTCCTACACCACGGCCTACCTGGTCGGGTCGCTGCCGAAGAAGCCGCCGTCGTGGCTGCACATGACTCCGTTGCTGGCGATCCCGTTCGCGATCGTGGTCTGTCTGATCGCCGGAGTGCTTCTCGGCGCGCCCACCCTGCGCCTGCGCGGTGACTATCTGGCCATCGTCACCCTCGGCTTCGGTGAGATCATCTACCTGCTGGCGGTGAACAACCCGGGCAAGCTGACCAACGGCAGTGAGGGCGTCAACACCGACGTCATCCAGCACACCAAGTCGGTGCCCTACCCATCGATCCACATCGGGCCGCTGCACATCAGATGGGGCCTCAACCAGTTGCAGTACTGGTATCTGCTGCTGGTCTTCCTGATCGTCATCGTGCTGCTGTTCCGACGCCTGGAACAGTCGCGGCTGGGACGGGCGTGGGCGGCCGTGCGTGAAGACGAAGTGGCCGCGCAAGCAACCGGCATCAACACGACCCGCGTCAAGCTCCTGGCGTTCGCCATCGGTGCGTCGACGTCGGGCGTGGCCGGCGTGTTCTTCGCCAGTCAGGTCGGCTCGTTCACGCCGGACAACTTCGTGCTCAACCAGTCGATCTTGATCGTGGCGTACGTCGTCTTCGGCGGCATGGGCTCCCTCTCCGGTGCCCTGGCCGGCGCCGCGATGCTCACGTGGCTGCCGGAGTTCCTGAAGTCTGTGGTCCCGCAGGCCGACCGGCTGATGTGGATCGGAGCGATCCTGTTACTGATGATGATCTTCCGACCGGCCGGGCTCATTCCGGCCCGGCGCCGGAAGGCTGAACTCAGCCACTTCAGTGACTCCCCGAGCTCGGAGACGACGGCCGTCCCACTGGGCGAAGGGCTGGGCGCATGACCGCGACGACCGCCGCCGACGAACTGGTATTCGACGTCAGCCACGTGACGTTGCGCTTCGGGGGCATCACCAGCCTCAACGACGTCAGCCTGCAGATGCGGCGGGGTGAGATCCTGGCCGTCATCGGCCCGAACGGCGCCGGCAAGACGTCTTTGTTCAACTCGCTCACCGGCGTCTACACCCCGCAGGAGGGCTCGGTGCTCGTCCGGGCCCGGGCCGGAGATGCGCCGACGAGCGTGTTCGGCAAGCCGACGCACGTGGTGAACCGACTCGGGGTGGCCCGCACCTTCCAGAACATCCGGCTGTTCCCGGCGCTGACCGCGCTCGAGAACGTCAAGGTCGGCGTCGAGACCCGCCAGAAGTCGGGACCTATCTCGGCCATGCTCGGGATGCCGTGGCAGCGGCGCGAGGAGCGCGAGAGCACCGAGCAGGCCTACCGGCTGATGCAGCGGGTCGGGCTCGAGACGCGCGCCAACGACATCGCCGGATCGCTGGCCTACGGCGAGCAGCGGCGTCTCGAGATCGCTCGTGCTCTGGGAACCAACCCGGGCGTCATTCTGCTCGACGAGCCCGCGGCGGGAACCAACCCGGCCGAGAAGCGCGAGCTGGCGAATCTGATCAAGAGCATCAACGTCGACGACGGCGTCGGCGTGCTGCTGATCGAACACGACATGAAGCTCGTCATGTCCGTCGCCGATCGCATCGTCGTCCTCAACTTCGGCCAGAAGATCGCCGAAGGGACGCCCGAGGAGATCCAGCGCAACCCCGCGGTCATCGCGGCCTATCTCGGCACGCCGGCCGACTCCGCGGAAGCCGTCGAGCAGGCCGAGCACCAGCCCGAGTTGCATCGCATCGAGGTCGAGACCGAGGCCGATCATCCGTTCGGCGACGCGAGCACGGGAGGCCCTTCATGAGCATGCTCGAAGTCGACGACATCGAGGTTCGTTACGGCGCGATTCGTGCGCTCAAGGGCATCTCGTTCGAGGTGAACGAGGGTGAGATCGTCGCTCTACTGGGTGCCAACGGTGCCGGTAAGACGACGACTCAGAAGACGGTGTCGGGGATGCTGCGGCCCTCGCTGGGCGAGATCCGTTACGAGGGCGAGCGAATCGACGGGATTCCGGCCCACGAGCTGATCCACCTGGGCATCTGTCACGTGCCCGAGGGGCGGCACGTCTTCCCGCGGATGACCGTCGCCGAGAACCTCGAGATGGGTGCCTTCCGGTTCAAGAAGCCGGACGAGGTCGAACTCGAGCGCGTGCTCGTCATGTTTCCGCGGTTGCGCGAGCGCTTCAAGCAGCAAGCCGGAACGCTGTCGGGTGGCGAGCAGCAGATGCTGGCCATCGGCCGGGCGCTGATGGGTAAGCCCCGCTTGTTGCTGCTCGACGAACCGTCGATGGGCCTGGCGCCGCTGATCGTGGCGCAGATCTTCGACATCATCCGCGAGGTCAACAATCTCGGCGTCACCGTGCTGCTCGTCGAGCAGAACGCGGCGCAGGCGCTGGGCCTGGCCGACCGCGGGTACGTGCTCGAGACCGGCGAGATCGTGCTGAGCGGCACCGGCGCGGACCTGCTCGCCGACGACCGGGTGCGGGCGGCCTACCTCGGCGAAGAAATCGCGTCGTAGCGGGCCTCTGTCAATCGCGCTTGCAGGAAGCTGCCACATGGCGGCTTCCTGCCTGACGGCGGACGATCAGCTCCCGCTAGGGTGTGACTCGTTTGCTCGGCAACGATCGAAGTCGCCCCACCCCTGCGACGCCCCTGGAGATCAGCTGTGACACGTAGCCACGTGCACGTCCGCCCGGCCGAAGTCGGCGACGTCAGCAGTTTGGTCGCGGTGTCGGAGAAGGTCGATCTGGCGCGCGGCACCTTCAGCGGCCGTCCCCTCAGCGTCGAGTCGCGACCACAGTTCGAGGAGCGTTTCGCCGAGATCATCGTCGACCATGAGCGGGTCATCTACGTCGCCGTGGACGACGCCAGCGACGAGATCGTGGGCTTCATCGCCGCTCGCGACGACGACCTGTCCACGATCAGCCGCACCCCGGTCATCGAGATCAGCCACCTGATCGTCGCCCCCAAGCACCGCAAGCGCGGGGTCGGTCGGACGCTGCTCGCGGCGATGGTCCAGCTGGCCGACGATCGGGGTATCGATCACGTGACGGCGACGGCCGGCACGGGGGCGCGCGACGCCAATCGATACCTGGCCCGGCTCGGCTTCGCGCCGCTGGTCATCCGCCGCATCGCTCCCACCAGCGTGCTGCGCCGCAGCCTCGGGATGGCCGAGGCGACCGACAAGTTGGCTCTGGCCCGGCGCATCCGGGCCGGTCGGACCGTCCGTCCGGCCCGGCTGCACACCGCTCACCGCACGCTGACGCGCGGCGCCTGATTCGGTCGCTCTGACGACCCGCGCATCGACGGCGTCGCCCGTCGTCGGCGCCCGGCCATAGACTCGTCCGACGTGACGGCCTCCACCGCTCGACCCGATCGCCTGCTGCTGCTCGACGGCCACTCGCTGGCCTACCGGGCCTTCTTCGCGCTCCCGGTCGAGAACTTCTCGACCACGACCGGGCAACCCACGAACGCGGTCTACGGCTTCACGTCGATGTTGATCAACGTGCTGCGCGACGAGGAGCCGACGCACCTGGCCGTCGCCTTCGACGTGTCCCGCAAGACCTTCCGCAGCGAGAAGTACGCCGAGTACAAGGCCGGCCGCAACGAGACGCCCACCGACTTCAAGGGCCAGGTCTCGCTCATCCGTGAAGTGCTGGACGCGTTGCGGATCCCCTCGCTGGCGATCGACAACTACGAAGCCGACGATGTGATCGCCACGCTCACCACCCAGGCCGAGGCCGCGGGCATGCAGGTGCTGATCTGCACGGGGGATCGTGACGCCCTGCAGCTGGTCACCGACAACGTGACCGTGCTCTATCCGCGCAAGGGCGTCAGCGACCTGACCCGCTTCACGCCCGAGGAGGTCGAGTCGAAGTACGGGCTGTCGCCCGCGCAGTACCCCGATTTCGCGGCACTGCGGGGTGACCCGAGCGACAACCTGCCCGGCATCCCGAGCGTGGGGGAGAAGACCGCGGCGAAGTGGATCCGCGAGTACGGCTCGTTCGACGAACTGGTCGCTCGGGTCGACACCGTCAAGGGCAAGGTCGGTGATGCCCTTCGCGAGCACCTGGGCAGCGTCATCCGCAATCGCCAGCTGACCGAACTCGTGCGCGACGTCCCGCTGGACCTCGGCGTGACCGACCTCGAACGCGTGTCCTGGGACCGCGACCAGGTGCACGCGCTGTTCGACAACCTGCAGTTCCGGGTCCTGCGCGAGCGGCTGTTCGCGACCCTGACCGCGGCTGAGCCCGAAGCCGAAGAGGGCTTCGACATCGCGGTGTCGCGACTGGGCGTCGACGAGGTCGAGCCGTGGCTCAACGAGCATGCGCGTGACGGCCGGCGGGTCGGGGTGAGCTTCCGCGGTTCGTGGGGGCGCGGAGTCGGCATCCTGACCGGAATCGCCCTGGCCAGCGCCGACGGAGCGGCCGCCTACGTGCAGCCCGAGGCGCTCGACCCGCACGACGAGCGGGCGCTGGCCGAGTGGCTGGCCGACGCCGACGTGCCGAAGGCGGTTCACGACGTGAAGGGGCCGCTGCTCGCCTTGCGGCAGCACGGCTGGACGCTCGCCGGGGTCACGACCGACACCCAGCTGGCGGCCTATCTCGCGCTGCCGGGCCAGCGCTCGTTCGATCTGGCCGACCTCGCGTTGCGCTACCTGCACCGGGAGCTGCGGGCCAATGTCGAGGAGTCGGGGCAGCTCACCCTCGACGGCGGCGAGGACGAATCAGACGACGCTCTAGCTGAGGTCGAGACTATTCGAGCCGCGGCTGTCAAGGATCTCGGGGACGCCTTCGAAAGCGATCTCGAGCAACGCGGCGCAATCGACCTCCTCACCTCGATGGAGCTGCCGCTGAGCTACGTGCTGGCCGACGTCGAGGCGGTCGGCATCGCCACCGACACCGAGCGGCTGCTCGACCTGCAGTCCGAACTCGGCGCGGCCGTGAAGGCGGTCGAGGAGGACGCGCACGCCGTCGTCGGCCGTCCGTTCAATCTCGGTTCGCCCAAGCAGCTGCAGGAGATCCTGTTCGACCAGTTCGGCTTGCCCAAGACCAAGCGGATCAAGACCGGCTACACCACCGACGCCGACTCGCTGGCGGCGCTCTACGAGCAGACGCAGCATCCCGTGCTCGAGCTGCTGCTCCGACACCGTGAGGTGGCCCGCCTCAAGACCGTCGTCGACTCCCTGCTGCCGTTGATCGACGACGTCGGCCGCATCCACACCACCTTCAACCAGACGGTCGCGGCCACCGGCCGTCTCTCGTCGACCGATCCGAACCTGCAGAACATCCCGGTCCGCACGGCCGAGGGCCGCCGGATCCGTCAGGCGTTCGTGGTGGGCAGTGGTTACGAGGCGCTGATGACCGCCGACTACAGCCAGATCGAGATGCGGATCATGGCCCACCTGTCGCGCGACGCCGGGCTCATCGAGGCGTTCCAGTCGGGCGAGGACCTGCACACGTTCGTTGCGTCCCGGGCGTTCAACCTGCCGGCCGAGCAGATCGACGCCGAACTCCGTCGCCGGGTCAAGGCGATGTCGTACGGATTGGCTTACGGGCTGTCGCCCTTCGGGCTCGCGCAGCAGCTCAAGATCAGCCCGGACGAGGCGCGCCTTCAGATGGACGCCTACTTCGCCCGCTTCGGCGGCGTCCGTGACTACCTTCGTTCGGTGGTCGACGACGCCCGGCAGAGCGGCTACACCGAGACGATCATGGGACGCCGTCGCTACCTACCCGATCTGACCAGTGACAACCGCCAGCGACGTGAGATGGCCGAGCGGATGGCCTTGAACGCACCGATCCAGGGCAGCGCAGCCGACATCATCAAGGTGGCGATGCTGGGCGTCCACCGCGAACTCACCGCGCGCGGTCTTCGGTCTCGGTTGCTGTTGCAGGTGCACGACGAACTCGTGCTCGAAACAGCGACCGGCGAGCGAGCGGCGGTCGAGGCCCTCGTGCGTGAGCAGATGGCCCTCGCCGCCGATCTCGACGTCGCGCTCGATGTGTCGGTCGGGTTCGGGCCGGACTGGGACACCGCCGCGCACTAGTGGTCGGCCCGAGTCCCACCCGCCCGTCAGTACGGGTCCGGGGTCGTCCCGCCGAACGGACGGGTCGCGCGAAGGACCACCTTGATCGCGATGTTGCGCAGCCACCACGGGAGCTCGGCCAGGATGCGCAGGCGGTCGCCGATCGACGGGGGGCCGAGTTCGAAGCGGGCCAGGGATCCGACTCGATCGATATACCGCAGCGAGCGCGATGGCAGGACGTGACGCAGGATCGCCAACGTGACGCCGATCGACGAATACGCGTCGTGGACGAGGACCTCGCCGCCACGGTTGAGGTGAGCCGCCCACTTCAGGTCGTCGGTGACCGTCCAGTAGTCGTGCTTGCCGTCGATGTAGAGCAGATCCACCGGGCGAACCCATCCCGGGCGGACGTCCTGGCTGGGTCGGGGTATCAGATCGATCACGTCGGCCAGGCCGGCCGCGGCGACGTTGCGTTCGAACTTCGCGCGGGTCGGCACGCCACCGAACAGCCGGCCTTCGATGAACGGGTCGATCGCGGTCACCGTGGCCGTGCTAGTCAGCGCCGCCTGGGCCAGTACGACGGTCGAGCGCCCCTGGTGACTGCCTATCTCGACGATCAGCGCACCGGGCCCGAGCGTCGAGGCCGAGTCGAAGAGGCGCGCGGCCTGAGCCCGGGTGAGCCAGCCCGGCACGGCCTGGGCCGCGGTCCAGGCCGAGGCGAAGTCGCCCATCTCGATCTCTCCCTGCTCACGACGACGTTGATGGGCGAGCGTAGGTCATCGACGGCGATTCGAGATGTTGCGGGGTCGTTATCGTCAATCCGCCGCTAGTTGGTGCAGTATGCGGACATGCGTAACCGTGCGTTAACGTCGACCGTCGTCATCGCCGTAGTGGCCGGACTGGCCCTGACCGGCTGTGCATCGGCGACCACCGGGTTGACCGCACGCCAGAAGGCGGTGCAGAGCTCGGACTCCGACGTGTCGTTCCACGCCTGTGGCAGCCAGTGCACCGGCGAGATCAACGGCGCCAAGTATGCGATCGACATGCCGTCGAAGTGGAACGGGACGCTGCTGCTCTACTCGCACGGCTACCGCTTCGCCCAGCCCGGGCCACCCGATTTCGGGCCGGTGAGCACGTCGGCCCAGCTGGACTCGACCGACTCCGACGGAACCGGGTCGGACCCGCTGTCGAAGGAGCTCTTGAGCAAGGGCTACGCCCTCGCCGGCTCGTCCTACAAGTCGAACGGCTGGGCCGTCGCCGACGGTGTGCAAGCCGGTCAGGATCTGCACACCAAGTTCGTGTCGATCGTCGGCAAGCCCCTGCGCACCTACGTGTGGGGTGACTCGCTCGGCGGGCTCATCACCGAGATCCTGGCCGAGAAGAACCCGCAGTGGGTCGACGGGGCGGCTCCGATGTGCGGCGCCGTCGCCGGGCCCAACCTCAACTTCGACATGGCCCTCGACGTGGCGTACGCGGTCAAGCAATTGATCGACCCCAACCTCGAACTCACTGGCTACGCCAGCGCCGATGACGCCGCGAACAACTGGAAGCAGGCGTCGGCCGCCGTCGAGGCCGCCGCCGCCGATGTCACGGGCGGCGGGACGGCCAAGGTGCTGTTCATCGGCGCCCTCGCCGACGCCCCGCTCAAGAGCCAGACGTTCGACGGCGCCAACACCACGTCCGAGGTCGAAGCGCTGGTCGAGTCGGTCCTGACGGCGCTCGCCTTCGGGACGAGCGGCCGCTACGAACTCGAGCAGCGCGTCGGTGGCAATCCTTCGGACAACTCGAAGTCTGACTATGCGACCCGCATCAGCGATTCGGAGAAGTCGCTGATCGAACTGGCCGGCGGCAACGTCGACACGCTGCTCGCTCAGCTCGACGCCGGCACCCGGGTGACCGCCGATCCGACCGCACGCCAGAAGTTCGAGGCGCTCGGCGACACCACCGGCGACATCGTCGTGCCGACGGTGACCATGCACACCGAGGACGACCCGCTCGTCCTGGTCGCCAACGAGACCATCCTGGCCGGGCGGGCTGCCGCCGCCGGGAAGTCGAGCAACCTCGTCCAGCTCTACGTCGCGCCCCCGGCCACCTACGACGAGACGACGGGCGCGCCCTACGGTGCCGGCCACTGCAACTTCTCCGACCAGCAGCGAGAGGGTCTGATCAGCGCGCTCGACTCCTGGGTCCGCTCGGGCGTCTACCCGGTACCTTCCGGCGTGGCGTCCCTGTTCGGCCCCGGTCTCGATCCGACGTTCTCGTCGCCGCCCTGGCCGTCCGGAGCGACGAAGTAGCGCACCGAACCGCGGCCGGCCTCACCCGAACTGGGGCACCACGCCGGGTTCGGGTTCGATGCGTTCGCGCCCGTTGCGCACCATGCTGAACACCGCCACCGTGGCCGCGCTCGCGGTGACGAGCACGAAGATCGTCACCAACCCGCGTGGTGTCTGACTGCTGCCCACCGACAGCACGATGCTCAAGTCCGCGAGGATGGTCAGCCACACCAGGGCGGTGCGCCGTACGCGACGTTGGGCCAGCCCGGCCAGGACGAAGAGCTGCAGCAATGCGAGCAGGGCGCCCAGCAGGGCGAAGAGCCACAGCGAGGCGTCCAGGCCTTTGTACTTCGAGCCGCCGATGGCGATGACGAGTACGCGGTTCAAGAGCGCCGTCCCGGCGACCGCGAGGGCTCCGATGCCGGCAACGATCGCGGTGGTGCGACGGGCCGCCCGGCCGTGATGCTGCGAATCAGCCAGCGACGCGAACATGATCGTGACGACCGACTGCGGCAACCAGAGGGCGGCGCGACTGACGACAGAACCGACCGCGTACATCCCGGCGGAGTCGGCGTCCAGCACGTGCCGGGCGAGGAGCACATCGATGCTCGTGAGCAGCAGGAAGCCGGAGTGAGCCTGGGCGGCGTGCGCCGCCTCGATGACGACGGCGCGCGTGCGTAGCCGGTCCCGACCCCAGTGCCCGCGCAGCTGGCTCGCGCCGACGAGCACGGCCGCCAGCGCGGTTCCGGCAAAGACTCCGGCCAGCGTTCCGACCACCCCTCGGCTCAGGGTCAGCCCGACGAGTCCACCGATCGATCGGCCCCCGGTGGTGGCCAGGATCAACAGCGACAGCCGGGAGAACTCTCGCCGACCTTGCGCCCGGCCTTGAGCGGCGCCGAGAAGGGCCACCCCGGGAACGGTGGCGGCGACGACCAAGGGCCCCAGCACCGAGACGCGCAGGAACACCGCGAGCGGTTCAGCCGCGATCAAGAAGACGATCGTCGCGAAGGCCGTGACAGCGACGGCCCCACCGACGACTCCGGCCATGCCCTCGTCGCCGGCGTTGCGGCGGGCGACGACGGTCTGGAGGGCGAGCATGGGCACGCTGCCGATCAGCAGCAGTCCCAGCAGCGACGACAGTTGGCCGTAGTCAGCCTTGGAGAGCACGTGGGCCGCGACGAGCAGCAGCGCGTAGCTGGCGACGTTGGCCCCGATGGTCGCTGCGGGCACGCTCATCGCGGAGGCGAGGACCGTCCGAGGCTCACGCGACATGGAACTCCAGTGGAAATCGGCGAGCATCGTTGGTGGTCACTGGCGTTACAGTCTGCCTGATCTCGCCCGGCCTCACGTTCCGGCCGTCTGCTCCGACCGAACACCCAGCCTGCCCCAGGGAGGGCCGCGCCATCCCCACGACCGCGCTGATCCGTCGGCTGCCCGTTCTCGCGTGGTGCGTCGCGCTCGGTCTGATCCTGCTGTGGCCGGTCACCCAGGGCGGCTACCTCCTCGGCCACGACATGGTCTTCACCCCGAACCAGCCGGTCGACGCCGCGAGCTTCGGACTCAGTTCGAGCTCGCCGCGGGCCGTGCCGCTGGACGCCTTGGTGGCCATCGCCGGTCATCTGATCGGCGGCGCCGCCGTCGCGCGGCTGGCGTTGGTGCTGCCTCTGCTGGCCGCCGGACTGGGAGCGGCGGAACTACTCGGCGATGTCGCGCTGGCCGGGCGCCTCGCGGCGGCGACGGTGGCGATCTGGAACCCCTACGTGATCGAGCGTCTCGCGATCGGCCAATGGGCCCTGCTGTGGGCGTATGCGGCCCTGGCCTGGTTGCTGCTGGCGGTCCGGCGAGACGGTGCATGGGCGCTGCGGGCGAGCGCGCTCGCCGCCGCATCCATCACTCCGACGGGCGGCCTCATCGCCTTCGCCGCCGCGGTGATCGTCGGGGTGCGGGTGCTGCGGCGATCCGGTGAGCGCTGGCTGCTCATCGCACTCGCCGCCGCCCTGCAGCTGACCTGGTTGGTGCCGGCCCTGGTGAGCCCGGCCAGTGCGACCAGTGATCCGGCCGCGGTGTCGGTGTTCAGCGCGCGATCCGAACGCCCCGGTGGCCCGCTGCTGAGCCTGCTCGACGGCGGTGGCATCTGGGACGCGGACGTGGTGCCCGCCAGTCGAGGGGGCGCTCTCGGCTGGCTGTGGCTGGCGTTGATGGTGATCGGGCTGGTCGTCGGGTGGCGCGCCCTGCGGGCCGGGGTGGGACGCCCGCTCTGGGGATCGTTGCTCATCCTGTCCGCCGCGGGGCTGGTGCTGGCGGTGCTTCCGAACCTGCCGGGCGGAGCGGAGCTCGTGTCGCAGGCAGTCGCGCACGTCCCGGGCGCAGGGCTGCTGCGCGACGCCCAGAAGTGGATCATGCCGCTGGTATTGATCGAGGCGCTCAGCGTAGGAGCGCTCGTCGCCGAGGTCGCTGGTCGGATCCGTCCTGTCGCCTGGCGGGTGACGCTCGCCGCCGCCGCCTGCGCGATCCCGCTGTTGCTGCTTCCGGACGGGCCGGCGACGCTGCGTCCGGTGCTGCGACCCGTTCACTACCCGCGGGACTGGGCGATCGTCACCGCCGAGGCCCGCGGAGCCGACGCCGTCGTACTGCCGTTCGGTTCGTACCGGACGTTCCCGTGGGCCCCTGGGCGCAGCCTGCTCGATCCGGCGCCCCGGCTGCTGCACGTGCCGACCGTCGTCGACGACCGACTGGCGGTGTCAGGCCACGTGCTGCGCGGGGAGGACCCCCGCGCCGCGGCGGTCGCTGCCCTGTTGGCGTCCGGCACACCGCTGAGCGCGGGTCTGGCCCGGTTGCACATCGGTTGGGTCGTCGTCGAACATCAGACGCCGGGGACCGTTCCCGACCTCGGTGGGTTGCAGCGGGTGCATGCAGGGCCGGACGTGTCTCTGTATCGAGTTCCCGGCGTCTTCTCGACGACCGGGGTGAGTGCGTCACGAGCGGCAGCGGTCGTCGTCGGCGATTCGCTCGCGGTGCTGGCGTTCCTGGTCCCGTGGGGATTTGCGATCCGCAGAAGAGTGGCTCAGCGCACACCGCTGCTATAGTTCTAAAGCAGACATCAGGGAAGCACCGACAACAAGGAGTACCTGTGGGTACCGTCTTCGGGATCGTCGCGGCGATCATCATCGGCGCGGGAATCGCAGCCGCGGCCGCAGTCGGTGTCGTCTCCTCGCAGACCCACGCTCCGAGTGCAAACCCGGCGAACGTCTCCGTCGTCCAGTACGGCAACAACTAGTCCGTTACGACCGCGCCAGGCCTTCGACCAGCGCGACAAAGCGCTCCTTCGAGTTGGCCCAGCCGAAGCTCGCGGCCCGATCGCGCGCTGACTTGCCCAGCAACTCGCGCCGCTCGTGATCGCGAAGCAGTTGGCGGGTGATGTCGACCAGTTCCTGCTCGTCGGCGACGAGCACGCCGGTGATCCCGTCGACGATCGACTCCCGTACCCCGCCGGCTGAGTGATAACCGATCGCCGGCACCCCCTGCGCGGCGGCTTCCATGATCGAGATTCCCCAGCCCTCCTTGAGCGAGGGGACCAACGTCACCCAACTCTGACCGACGAGCTGGTCACGGCGGACCACGGATACGTGTCCGTGGAAAACCACGAGGTCGTCGACGCCCAACTCGCGGGCGCGCCGTCGAAGGTCCTCGCCCCACCATCCATCGCCGACGATGTCGAGGCCGATGGCCGGGAACTCGGCCCGAAGAGCGGCCACCGTCCGCAACGCGTGCTCGTACTGCTTGTGCGGGACGAGGCGGCCGACACACACGAGCCGAGGCGTGGACGAGCGATCGATCGGCGCCGGCTCGGTGTCGTCCAGCCCGTTGTAGACGATCTCGATCCGCGTCGGCTCGACGCCGAGATCGACCAGGTCGTCCGCCGAGGCTTGTGACACCGTCGCGTACCGACTGGAACGGTAGACGCGCGGGGCCAAGACCGACTCGAGCCACCAGCCCAGCCGCCCACTACGGCCGGGGTAGATGACCTGCCATTGCTCCCGGTGCAGGTGATGCACGAGCGCGAGGATCGGCCGGCGCCGGACGAGCGGGCTCCAGAACGGCAGTCCGTTCTGGACGTCGACGACGACGTCCAGGCGACGCCCCCGCGGGGACACCAGGAAGAGCAGGCCGTGCAGGTAGACGGTGAGGCGCCCACCGCGACGGCGAAAGGTGACCGCGTTGCGCACCTCGTCCGCGGCCGCGTGCGCGTGACGAGCGCAGACGATTGTGACCTGGTGACCGCGCTCAGCCAGGCCGGCCGCCATGTGCTCGACGTACACCTCGGAGCCGCCGCCCTCCGGATGCAGCGTGTCGCGCCAGACCATGATCGCGATCCGGAGCCGTCCTACTGCCGAGTAACCCCCCATATCCGTACACGTTAACCCCTGATTCACGAAAAGCTAATGTTCCGGCCTCACCAGGTACGGTGCTCCGGTGCTGGCGGACCAGAGGCTCGATGCCCAGACGCCGGCGCTCTCGATCGCCCGCCTGCGGCTGTTCGCGATCAGCCTGGCGCTGACGCTCCTGGTGTTCTCGCAGAGCTCGGGATTCGAGGCCGCGGACACCAAGTTGGATCTGGTCGTCGATCCCGTCCGGTTCCTTCGCAAGTCGCTGTCGCTGTGGGATCCGACGGCCGCCGCGGGCCAACTCCAGGATCAGGCCTACGGCTATCTGTTCCCGATGGGGCCGTTCTTCGTGCTCGGCCACTGGCTCGGGCTGGCGCCGTGGGTCGTGCAGCGCGGCTGGGAGTCGGCGCTGATCGTCGCCGCGTTCCTCGGCGTCGTCCGGCTGGCGGGGTTGCTCGGCGTCCGTGGCTTCTGGCCGAGAGTCGCCGCCGGCCTGGCCTACGCGCTGGCGCCGCGGATGCTGGCCGAGCTCGGCGTCATCTCCTCGGAACTGCTGCCGATGGTCGTCCTGCCGTGGGTGCTCATCCCGCTCGTTCGGGCCACCGAGTTCGGCGGCTCGGCCCGACGCGCGGCGGCCTGGTCGGGCGTGGCGCTGTTGTTCGCCGGCGGAATCAACGCCAGCGCCACCCTGGCGATCCTGCCCGTACCAGCTCTCTGGCTGTTGACCCGGACGGCCGGTCGCGCCCGGAGGGTGCTCGCGGGCTGGTGGGTGCTCGCGGTCGGGCTGAGCACGCTCTGGTGGGTCATCCCGCTCGTCATCCTCGGCAAGTACAGCCCGCCATTCCTCGACTGGATCGAGTCGAGCGCGGTGACGACCAAGCCGACGTCGCTGATCGCCACCCTGCGCGGAGTCGACCACTGGCAGTCCTATCTCGGTCCGTCCGTCTGGCCCGGCGGCTGGATTCTCGTGTCGGCGCCGGCCGCCATCCTGGCCACGACCGCGGTCGCCGCGCTGGCGCTCGCCGGCCTGAGTTCCAGGCAGGGTCGGAATCGGCTGTTCCTTCTCGCATCGCTGGGACTGGGCATCGTCCTGGTCACCCTCGGGCACGTCTCGACGATCGGGCCGCCCTTCGCCGGTTCCGTACGGCTCGCCCTCGATGGCTCCCTCAACGCCTTCCGCAACGTTCACAAGTTCGATCCCGTGCTGCGCCTGCCGCTGGCGATCGGGGTCGGGTTCGGTTGCGCTGCCGTCGCCGCCCGGACGAGTCGATCGACCCGGCTCAACGTCCGGGGTACGCCGGTCACGCTCTATCCGCGTGCCACCAGCTGCTTGGCGTTGCTGGCCATCGCCGCCGTGGCCATCACCCCGGCCCTGGCCGGCCGGATCGTTCCGCAGACGCGGTCGATCAACGATCCGGTGTGGTGGAAGCAGACCGGACAGTGGCTGGGCTCCCATGACGCGAGCGGTCGCGCCCTCGTAGTACCCGGCGCGGCGCAGCCGAGCTACGTGTGGGGGGAGCCGCGCGACGACGCGTTGCAGCCCTATGCCGACGGACCGTGGACGGTCCGGGACGCCGCGCCACTGACCCAACCGGGCTATATCCGGCTGCTCGACACGATCGAGTCCACGCTCGCCGCCGGGCGGGCCGACCCGACGCTCCCGACGCTGTTGGCGCGGGCCGGAATCAGCTACCTGGTCGTCCGCAACGATCTCGACACGCGAGCGTCGGGTGCCACTGCACTGCGTTTCGTGCACGCGACCATCGCGGCCACATCCGGCTTCACACTCGCCGCGCGGTTCGGTCCGGATCTGACCGCCACCGATCCGAACAAGCTCGTCGACCTCGGGCTGACGACAGCATCCGGTTCGGTCCAGATCTATCGCAACACCGCGGCCGCGGGCGAGGTCTCCCTCCTCCCGGCTGACGGCGCGGTCATCGCCAACGGCTCGACTGATTCGCTGGCCGATCTCACCGACGCCGGGCTGGGACCGAACCGGCCGGTGATCTTCGGGTCGTCGGCCGCCGCGCTGTCGTCGGCCGGGGCGACGACGCAGAGCGTCCTCACCGACGGCATTCGCCGGCGGGCGGCCGCCTTTTCCGGAGTGGATCGCTATTCGGCGACGATGACGGCCACGCAGCCCTTCACCACGCCGCGGGCCGCCCAGGACTATCTGCCGGCGGGCAACCCGCCGCTGTCGACGGTCGCCTATTCCGGCGCCGTCGACATCACCGCGTCCTCGTCGGGCTCCAATGCCAACGCCACCGTCAACGGGAGCCCCGCCAACTCGCCGTACGCGGCGTTCGACGCCGATCCGCAGACGGCGTGGATGAGCGCGTCGCTGTCGGGTGCCATCGGCCAGTGGCTGCAGATCGAACTGCCCGACGCGATCACGATCGGCACTGCTTCGCTCCAGTTCGCCCAGTCCTCCGAGTCCTTCCCGTCGCGGATACGGGTCACGACCGACTCGGGCAGCGTCGACGAGGATGTCGCACCCGATGATCAGACCCAGCAGATCACCCTGCCGGCGGGTCCGCTGCAGAGTCTGCGGATCACGGTGCTCGACGCGACCCGAACCGGATTCGGCTCCTCCGTCGGCATCGCGACGCTGGCTCTACCGCACGTCACGGTCTCGCGGACGTTGGACGTTCCCGGACCGACCGCCCCGGACGTCATCGCGTTCGAGGTCGCGTCCGGACAACGTTCGAGTTGCCTGCCGGTCGGGTCGGACTCGGCCGCCTGCGATCCGACCTGGGCCGCCCAGGGCGAAGAGGACACGGCGCTCGACCGCTCGTTCCTCCTCACCGACGATGCGTCCTATCAGGTCGACGCCGGACTGCGGCTGCTGCCGTCGGTGACGACCGATGCCCTGCTGGACAGCGGAAATCCGCTGCGCGCAATTGCGTCGAGCACCGATTCGAACGATCCCCGCGAACGTCCCGGCGCGGCCGTCGACGGTGATCTCGGCACCGGCTGGGTCGCCTCGGCGAAGGACCGGGCACCGACCATCACCGTGTCCTTCGCTCAGCCCTCGGAGATCACCGGCATCGTGGTGCGACCGATGGTCGGAGCCCCGGTGACGAACCCGACGCGTGTCCAGGTGACGACCGGCGGCGAGTCGTTCAGCGCCGACGTCCCCGCCGATGGCGAGATCCCGTTGCCACGGCCGGTCGTGGACGACACCGTCACCATCACCGTCCTCGCCAGTACCTTGCGGGCAAGTACGGATTCGCTGACCGGCACCGCGCGCCTGCTGCCGGTCGGCATCGGGGAGATCCAGGTCGCCGGCGCTTCGGCGCCGCAGGCTGCGGCGCCCAAGACGGTGAGCGTTGCCTGCGGATTCGGCCCGGATCTGGTCATCGATGGTCGGGCGACACCGCTGCAGTTGCAGGCGGTTCCGGCCGCCGACGTCCTGGCCGGAAACGTGGTGCACGCGAGCATCTGCGGGTCGAACACCGTCCGGGTGGCGGCCGGCTCCACCCAGCTCCAACTCGCCGGTCTCGCGTGGGTGGACCCGGTCAGCGTGCGTCTGTCGCGCTCGAGCGGCTATCTGGCCGACGCGTCGACGAGCGGTCTGACATCACAGGTGCGCACCTGGACGGCGACGTCACGAACCGTCGCGATCCAGGCGACCGGCGAACCAGCACTGCTCGTGGTCCGGGAGAACGCCAACGCCGGCTGGACCGCGACCCTGAACGGCCACCGCTTGACGCCGGTCATGACGGACGGTTGGGAGCAGGGCTACGTCGTGCCCGCCGGGTCGAGCGGAGTCGTCCACTTGAGCTTCACCCCGCAACGCCCGGTCGCGATCGGCCTCCTGGTCGGCGCGCTCGCGGTCCTCGGCCTGTTGGCCCTGGCCTTCGTTCCGGCCCGGCGACTGATCGTGCCGGCCGCGGCAGGCCGCCTGACCCGGCCGTGGGACGACGGGGTGTGGATCTTGGGTGCGGTGCTGGCCGCCGGGCTCGCAGGGCTTCTCGGCGGGCTCGTCGTCGCCGGGCTGCGGTCACTGCCCGGACGGCGGCCACCGGTCTGGGCCGGGCCCGGAGCGTTGCTCGCGGCCGGCGTGCTCGAGGCGTCAGCCCCTGCCGACTCGGCCCATCCGCTGGCCGACAGCATCGGCGCCCAACTGCTGGTGCTGATCGCGATCCTGCTCACCGTCTGGCGATGGCGTTCGGGGTCGCCAGCGGCGGGAGAATCGACGCAACAGCGGCCGCTCGATCAAGTGCCAGCTGAGGGCAGCGGCGACAGTGGCCGCGGCAGCGGTCAACAGGTAGAGCTCGACGAAGTGCCCGGAGAAGGTCGACCAGCCCATCCACCCTTGGATGGAGAGCAGTAGCGGCAGATGCCAGAGGTACACGCCGTAGGAGATCTGGCCTAGCCAGCGCCCCACTCGACCGCCAAGGACCTGGCCGGTGATGCCGGCGGATCCGAGGAACAGCGGGAGCAGCAGGAAGAACGCCGATCCGCCGTACAGGTAGTGCTTGAGCGTCCAGTCCCACGCGGGAATCGGCGCCAGGTTGCGGGGTCCCGCCAGCGGCAGCGTCGAGAGCCACCACAGCAAGCCGCCGATGGCCCAACACGTGCCGGCCGCGGCCGCCCACTGATACAGCGTTCGCGACCACGCGGCGCTCTGGCCGATCGAGACGGTGATCGCCAGCAGCATCCCGAACGCAAACCAGTCCAGGTAGTTCGGCAGCCACAGGATCCCGGCGGAGAGGTCGCCGCCCACGGCGTGGGTGATCACGTTCGCCGCCAGCGCACCGAGAACGAGACATGCGATGAGCGACAGCTGCGCGCGGATCGCGCCGATGCGCCCACCGATCGCCGCGGCCCCGCGCGCGAACAATGGGAGCAGCGCATAGAAGCCGAGTTCGGCCGCCAGGGTCCACATCTGCGACAGGTTCGGCGCGGTGTCGTGACCGTCGTAGGTCTGGACCAACCCCAGGTAGCTCGCCCAGTCGCCACCGGTCGGGTGACTCTGGCGGAGCAGGGTCAGGCTGACGATGACGACCAGCCAGTAGGCGGGGAGGATGCGGAGAAGCCTCCGCCACCAGAACGCCGCCGTGCTCGGCGGCGGTGCGCCGCTGAGAGCGGCGCGGGCGAACGGTCGATACAGCAGGAAGCCCGACAGCAGGAAGAAGAGGGTGACGCCGAAGTCCATCCGCGCCAGGAACGGCGCCACCGCGCTGTTGTCGAGCGAGCGCCCGGAGTTGAAGCCGACATGGGTGGCGATGACGGCGTACGCGGCGATGGCCCGGACGCCGTCGAGCGCGTCGAGATGCCGATCGGGATCGGACGGGGTCGTCATTTGGCCACGCTCGGGAACGGCGAACCGACCTGCGCCGCGGTGAAGCACACGTTGGTGGCCTTGTCGGTGCTCCGGATCCGGACCGCGACGGGCGCCCCGGCGAGCATGGGCAGATAGACCGAGCCCAGCGTGCCGGCGAGGATCACCCGCGGACCGCCACGCGGATCGATGACCTGCCCGTCTCGATCCAGGAAGCTGACGTAGACGACGGACGCGTGCTGCTGGAAGAACGTCAGGTGGAGGAACCACTCGTTCCTCGCTACGGGCGCGAGCAGGCTGCGCGTCGTCGTCGTCGCGCCGGTCAGCAGGTAGTTGCAGAAGGTGTTGTCGCCCGACGTGTCGACCTTCGTGTTCGCGAAGAAGCTCGCGGGCACGATGTCGCCGTCATCCGATACCAGACGAGGGGTGCTGCTCTGGGCGTCGAACTGAGCCCTGAGCCCGATCAGCCCGACTACGTCGGAGACGTAGTGGTTGGGCTCCAGGAGGGGCACCATCCGGCTCGGAAGCGGACTGTCGAACAGGTTCACGCCCGGCCCGTCCTTCTGCAGTCCGGCCCGGAGGTGGCTCACATAGCTGGCCGAAGGGTTTTGCGCCCAACGGTGCGTGTAGGTGACCGCCGAGACGAGGGAGCCCGCCAGCACCACTACGGCCACCGCGGATGTCGCCGGGCTGAGGCGTCGGCGGCTTCGCGTGGCGCTGCGAGACGCTCGCGGCGCGTCGGTCGCCGGCTCGGCACTTGGGCGATGCATGAAGGCGAGACAGACTCCCAGGGCAGCGGGCACCGCGGTGTAGAAGTGGTACTCGTAGTCGTGGGCGATGCGCAGTCCGAGCAGGCTGAACCGGCCCAGCGCGACCACGATGACGGTCACCGCCGCGATGCCGAGCGGCATCGCCCAGGCCAGCAGCGCGACGAAGCCCGTCCGGCGGATCGACACGATGATGATCGCGACGAGCACCGCCAGGCAGATCGCGCGGACGGTCCAGGTCGGTCCGCTGATCGGGATGTAACCGGTACTCAGGTCGTGCCACGTCCAGGGCCCGCCCAGCATCGACGGGACGGTGGTGGCCGTCCACGTCTCTCCGACGACCTTGGCGAGGTCGGCGGCTCCCACCGGGTGGGCCGCCTTGCCGTAGCTGGCAATGAAGAAGAAGTAGAGCAGGAAGGCGACCATCGGCGTCCCGATCAGCGCCCATTCACGCCAGCAGCTCACCAGCGCTCGCACCCGGGTCGTCAACGGCCCCTCGGCCAGGAAGCCGAGGGTCAGCGCCGGCAGTAGCAACGCGGCCGCGGCCGTGACATCGGCTTGCAGGGCCGCCGCGAAGATTCCGGCCGCCGCGAGAACGGCCCAGCGGACCGATCGGGTGCGGAAGTACTTGATGTGGGCGATGAGGGCTACGAGTACCGCGGCCTCGGCGCCGATGACGCCGGCGGACGGCGTGAACCACAGCAGACCGTCCAACAACAGAGGGCTGACGGCGTACAGGCCGACGATGATCACCACGCCGGGACGACGGCCGACGAGCATGCTCAACAGGCGCGCGAGCAACCAGGTGCACACCGCTTGGGCCACGAGCCGAACGGCGATCGTGACCGGATAGTTCAGGCCGACGGTGCGCTGGAAGAGCCAGAAGATAGTCCGGCTGACGACGCTGAAGTGGCCGCCCTGGGCGGCGGACAGGTAGTGCCACGACAAGGATTGGCCGGTGGCATCGGCCAAATTCGAGAAGTCGGCCTGGTAGTACCAGCCGAAGCTCATGAGTGTCCCGACCCACGCGGCCTGGGCGGCGATGACGATCCAGATGGCGACGGCGAAGCGAGCCGCGGTGACGGGGTGATCAGATGCGGGCGCGCGGTGCAGCCGGGTGGCGGCATCGTCGACGATCACCGTGGGCGTCCCTCTCCTAGGTTGCCGAATCGTTGCCGCGCCGGGTGTGACGGGCATTACGTCGGAAGGTTACCGGCTGGTACGGTTCGCAAAGTTGTCCGTGTCACAGGGGAGTGAGCTCGTGCGCAAGATTCTCGGGGCAGTGTTGCTCGCGATTGGCGTGTTCGGTCTGGTCTTGGCCGTTCTGCTCCCGACCTACGTGGTCAGCCATGCCTCCAAGACACCCCTCAACCTCAACATCACCCAGATCTCCAGCGGTCCGGCCAAGCTCCTCGACTCGACCACCGGCCAGACCAACTCCGTCAACCTGCGGGCCACGCGCATCGTCCGCACCGATTCCCACGCGTCGGACGGAACGAACACGACCGTGAACGAGTCACTGTGCATCGTGCTGGTCATCGGCGACACTCCCAACTGCGTCGGGACCGCCGACCCGCAGAATCGCTTGCTGAGCTTCAGCACCGACCGGGTCACGGCCAACCGCAAGTCGGCCGAGTCCGTCCACGTCGCCAAGTACAACGAGAACGTGAACGGCGACACCTCGGTGCGGCACGTCGGGCTGTCGTACAAGTTCCCGATCAACACCAAGAAGCAGACCTACCAGTTCTACAACCCCGACGTGAAGGTTGCGGCTCCGGCCGTCTACAAGGGCACCAGCAAGATCGCCGGCCTCAAGGTCTACGAGTTCGAGAGCGTGACGCCCCAGCAGAAGTACATGATCCAGGGGATCGCGCCCGGTACGTACGACGACACCCGCACGGTGTGGGTCGAGCCGCAGACCGGCGCGATCATCAAGGGTGTCGAGCACCAGGTGCAGACCCTCGACAGCGGGCAGGTCGCGCTCGACACCACGCTGACCTTCGACCAGTCGGCGATCGACTACCAGTCGCACTACGCCAAGACCAAGATCGACTCACTCAACCAGGCCAAGGTGCTCGGCCCGATCGTGTCGGGAATCGTCGGGATCCTGCTGATCATCGGCGCGGTGTTCCTGCTTCGGTCGGGGCGGCGATCGGACGACAGCCGTCACGGTCGCGGCGGCAGCGACCCGGAACCGTCCTACGCGGGCAGCACGCAGACGTAGATCGCGGTCCCGGGCAGGATCGCGCCGCGCAAGGGCGACCACTGGCCCCACGTCGCGGTGAGGTCGGCCGGCCACTCCGGCTCGACGAGGTCGAGCAGCGTGAAGCCCGCGGCGACGATCTCGCGCACCCGGTCGCCGAGCGTGCGGTGGTGCTCGACGTAGGTGGGCACGCCGGCCGCGTCGAACTCGACGTAGGGCGTGCGGTCGAAGTAGGACGTGGTGGCCACCAGCCCGTCCGGCCCGGGATCGTCGGGGAAGATCCACCGGATCGGGTGGCTGGCCGCGAAGACCCACCGACCGCCCGGCCGCAGGACGCGGGCCACCTCGCGCATGACCTTGTCCGACTCGTCGACGAACGGGACCGCTCCGAACGCGGTGAACGCGACGTCGAACACCTCGTCGCGAAACGGCAGCCACTGCGCGTCGGCCTGGACGAGCGGCACGCCGACAGCCCGATGCGGCCGCACCGTGGCGGGCGTGGCGGAGCATGCCCGCTGAGATGTCGAAGGCGACCGGCTGGGCGCCCTGCGTCGCCAGCCACCGTGAGCACATGGCGGCGCCGCTACCCACTTCAAGGGTCCGCTTGCCGCTGACATCGCCGAGCAGGTGCACCTCGTCTTCGCGCACCCGCTCCGGGCACCAGACGAAGTCGGCCACGCCGAGGAAGTCGCCGTGCTCGGCGTGATAGTCGTCGGCGTCCGCGTCCCACCAGCGTCGGTTGGCCCGGGCACTGGCCTGCGCGTCGGCCGGCCGGCGACCGACGCCAACCGCCTCGTTCATTCCTTGATCAGGAGGTCGAGCTCGTCACGCAGCCAGCCCATCAGCTTGGCGCAGGTCGGGCATCTGGTCGCGGTCGGCGATCAGTCCGAAGTCGAGGTGACCGCAGGTAGCTCATGACGGTGATGTTGAGGCCCATCCCGTCGGTGATCACCGAGATCGGGTAGTTCGCGACCACTCGGGCGCCGGCCAGGTAGAGCGGGATCTGCGGCCCGGGCACGTTCGAGATCACCAGGTTCCAGGGCGGACGGCCCGCGCCCGACGTGGCCAGCGCGAACGTCGACCGCGCGGCGAGCGCCGAACACCGCCGGCGGGATGAAGTGGTTGGCGTCCTGCAGCAGCTCGGCCGGCAGCGCGCGGTGCCGCTCCTTCATGTCGCCCAGGGCGTTGTGGGTCAGCTTGAGCCGGTCGACCGGGTCGGCGACGTTGGTGAACAGGGGAGCGGTCTGCAGCATGATCTTGTTGCCGTACGTGCCGATCTCCTCCGTCGGTGCGAACCGAGATCGGGATCTGGGCGACGAGCGGGTCGACCGGCAGGTCGTCGTGCTCGATCAGCCAGCGGCGGACGGCCCCCGCGCAGATCGAGACGACGACGTCGTTCACCGTCGTCCCGTGCCGGTTCTTGGCCTGCTTGACGTCCTCGAGCGGCAGCTGCCCGAAGGCAACGCGGCGGTGCGCCGAGACCCTGCCGGAGAACTGGGTGCGCGGCGCCTCCAGACCGGCGAACGAACTTAAGGGCAGGCTGCCGCAGCACGAGTTGCTGCGCGCGGCCGATGAACCGCCCGACGCGGCCGACTCCGGGGACGACCGACGAGCGAGCGCACCTCGGCCAGGTTCGGCAGAGCCGCCGGCGCCGATCGGGCGAAGCGCAGTGGGAATCGGGCCAGCCCGAACACGCCCCGTCCGAACATCTCCAGGCTGCTCGGCAGCCGGTCGGTCGACTCGACGGGCTCCGGCGCCTCGCGGCCGTCAGGCGTCAGGTCGAGCAACGCCACCATGATCTCGGCGCCCGACAAGCCGTCGATGACGCTGTGGTGGATCTTGGTCAGGACGGCGACGTGGCCGTCTTCGAGACCGTGGATCAGGTACAGCTCCCACAGCGGGCGCGAGCGATCGAGCGGGCGGGCGACGATGCGCGCGACCTGCTCGGCCAGCTGAGCGTCCGTTCCCGGGAAGCGGCAGGGCCAACTCGCGGACGTGGAACTCCAGATCGAAGTCGGGGTCGTCGACCCAGTAGGAGTAGTCAAGACCGAACGGAACCTCGGCCAGGCGCCACCGCAACGGCGGAACCAGGGGCAGGCGATCGGCGAGATGCTGCTGCAACGTCGCCAGATCCAACGGACCGGCTTCCCGGCTGCGCGGGTCCAGCACGACCAGTCCGGCGACATGCCCGTATTGCGATGCTGTTTCCATGGCGAGGAACTGAGTGTCGAGACTGGTCAGCTGCCGCATGCTGACACCGTGGCCGTTCCTCTGCCCGATGTCCAGTCGGTGTGCTGCCGGTGCCCGGCCACGCACCGCGTTGACCACTTCCCCGACGAATCGGTACTCTGGACAGTGCGTTGTCGGGTCTGCGTGCCTCTTCATGGTGCAGGCTCGCGATCGTCCTGCACGTCTGGCGCCTAATACGAACCGGGGTCCTGCTGACTCGGGGTCTGACCGGGGTCGTGCGTTCACCGGCGAAGGATCCGTCAGTCGCTTTGTTTCGAGCTTTGGAATCCACTCCTACATGACGTCAACCGTGCAAGCCCCGACTACTCCGCAGATCGCCATCAACGACATCGGCGACGCCGACGCGTTCCTGGCGGCAATCGACTCCACGATCAAGTACTTCAACGATGGCGACATCGTCGAGGGCACGATCGTCAAGGTCGACCGTGACGAGGTCCTGCTGGACATCGGCTACAAGACCGAGGGTGTCATCCCCTCCCGCGAACTTTCGATCAAGCACGATGTCGACCCCAACGAGGTCGTTTCCGTCGGCGATCAGATCGAGGCGCTGGTCCTCCAGAAGGAGGACAAGGAAGGCCGCCTGATCCTGTCCAAGAAGCGCGCGCAGTACGAGCGCGCCTGGGGCACGATCGAGCAGAAGAAGGAGAACGACGAGGTCGTCGAAGGCACCGTCATCGAGGTCGTCAAGGGCGGCCTGATCATCGACATCGGCTTGCGCGGCTTCCTGCCCGCGTCGCTGGTCGAGATGCGGCGCGTGCGCGACCTGCAGCCCTACGTCGGCCGCACCCTCGAAGCCAAGATCATCGAGCTCGACAAGAACCGCAACAACGTCGTGCTCTCGCGCCGCGCGTGGCTCGAGCAGACCCAGTCCGAGGTGCGCAGCGACTTCCTGAACAAGCTGGCCAAGGGCCAGGTCCGTACGGGTGTCGTCTCCTCGATCGTCAACTTCGGCGCGTTCGTCGATCTCGGCGGCGTCGATGGTCTCGTCCACGTGTCCGAGCTGTCCTGGAAGCACATCGACCACCCGTCCGAGGTCGTCGAGGTCGGCCAGGAGGTCACCGTCGAGGTTCTCGACATCGACCTCGACCGTGAGCGCGTCTCGCTGTCGCTCAAGGCCACCCAGGAAGACCCGTGGCGTCAGTTCGCCCGCACGCACCAGATCGGCCAGGTCGTTCCCGGCCGGGTCACCAAGCTGGTGCCGTTCGGTGCGTTCGTCCGCGTCCAGGACGGCATCGAGGGCCTGGTGCACATCTCCGAGCTGGCCGAGCGCCACGTCGAGATCCCGGAGCAGGTCGTGCAGGTCGGCGACGAGCTCCTGGTCAAGGTCATCGACATCGACCTCGAGCGTCGCCGCATCTCGCTGTCGCTGAAGCAGGCCAACGAGGGTGCGCTCTCTGAGGACTCCTTCGACCCGGCGCAGTACGGCATGGAGGCCCAGTACGACGACAAGGGCAACTACATCTACCCCGAGGGCTTCGACCCCGACACCCAGGAATGGCTGCCGGGCTTCGACGACCAGCGCGAGGCGTGGGAGAAGCGCTACGCCAAGGCGCGCGAGCGTTTCGAGGCGCACCGCAAGCAGCTCGGCGAGGCCCAGAAGGCCGACGCCGAGGCGGCTGCGGAGACCGGCGACGTCAGCTCGTACTCCTCGGAGTCGGGCGACGAAGGCGGTTCGCTCGCCTCGGACGAGGCCCTGGCCGCGCTGCGGGAGAAGCTCGCGGGTCGCTAGGCAACTGTCGAACGGGCCCGCGGACTTCGGTCGGCGGGCCCGTTGGCAATTCCGGGCGCACGCTCACGCCGATTGGCGCCTTGGCCGGCGATTGGCGCGATATATCGCGCCAATGGCCGCTGAACGCGCCAATGGACGAGGTGGTCGGGCACCTCGGTAGGGTCGCGATCATGATCGTGGGACTGACCGGCGGCGTCGGCTCGGGCAAGAGCACCGTCGCGGCCCTGCTGGCCGAGCGCGGCGCGGTGGTCGTCGACGCCGACAAGATCGCGCGTGAGGTGGTCGAGCCGGGCACAGCCGGGCTGGCGGCCGTGGTCGCCGAGTTCGGACCGGCCGTGCTCACCGAGGACGGCACGCTCGATCGTCCGAAACTTGCCGAGATCGTGTTCACGGACGACGGCGCCCGTGCGCGACTCAACGCGATCGTCCATCCGCTCGTCGGCGAACGCTCGGCGCAGCTTGCCGCGCAGGCCGCGCCGGGCTCGATCGTGGTCTACGACGTGCCCCTGCTGGTCGAGGGCAACGTCGTTCGGGCCTACCAGATGGTCATCGTGGTCGAGACGCCCCGGGAGCTGCGGATGCAGCGCCTGGCCGGACGCGGGATGGGCCGCGAGCAGGCCGAGGCGCGCATGGCGGCCCAGGCCACCGACGAGCAGCGGCGGGCGGTGGCCGACGAGGTGATCGTCAACGACGGCACCCTCGATGATCTTCGGACTGCCGTCGACGTGGTGTGGGAACGCGTCCTGGCGAGGGCGGCGACGCTGGAACCTCGGGGCGATTAACGTCGGTCGCGACGCATCGGATAGAGTCATCGCCCGGCACGAAAGTGTGCCGACGCGGACGTAGCGCAGCTGGTAGCGCATCACCTTGCCAAGGTGAGGGTCGCGGGTTCGAATCCCGTCGTCCGCTCGAGAAAGCCCCCGGAGTACGGCGTTGCCGGGGGCAGGGCAGTCGGGTCGCCGACAACCCGGCGGCGTGGCCGAGTGGCTTAGGCAAGGGCCTGCAAAGCCCTGTACGCGGGTTCGATTCCCGCCGCCGCCTCAGCACCGAACGCGACAACCGCACCGGATTCTCGGTGCCGCATAAGGGCGATTAGCTCAGTGGGAGAGCACTACCTTGACACGGTAGGGGTCACTGGTTCAATCCCAGTATCGCCCACCCTTGGAGGCCCCGGATTCCGGGGCCTCTAGTCATTTTCAGGGTCTTGCCGCCTCAATGGCTGGGACACTCCGATGCCGTTCGTCCCGCCGGTCTGTGCGATCGGATCTCATCTGAGCACGCCTAGCGGAATCGCGGATCGCGGCTCAACCAGTCGGCGACTTCGGCCGCCCCTTCGCAGACAGTCTTGGCTCCGGCGCCCGTCAACTCGTCGGCCGAGATGCCCCCGGTGAGGACGCCGACGGCTTCCAAGCCCGCCCTTCCGGCCGCCTTCATGTCCCAAGTCGCATCCCCGACGAAGATCAACCGATCCGACGCGCAGCCCGAACGCTCCCGCGCGATGTCGACGATCCCGGGATCAGGCTTGGCCTGATCGACGTCCTCGGCGCTGGTCACGGCGTGGATGAAGTCGTCCACGTCGAGCACATCCCGCAACAGCTTCAACTCGTCCTCCGGCGCCGACGTCGCCAGCACCACGCGGACGCCGCGCCCGGCCAGCCCCGTGATCAGGTCGCGCGCTCCCGGCAGCGCTCGCAGCTCCGGGGCGCTCGACGAGTACACCTCGCCGTGCCGATTCTTGGCCCGGTCACCCAACTCGTCGGCATCATCGCCCAGCAGTTCGTCCAGCATCAGCGAAGAATCCATGCCGATCGCTCGGTGGATCTTCCAGGCCGGGACGTTCCGGCCAACCGACTGGAACGCCTCGATCCAGGCGGCCACGTGCAGGTAATTGGAATCGACGAGGGTGCCGTCGATGTCGAACAGCACTCCGCGCGGGACTTGGTCGGGATCGGTCACCTCGGCGTCCTACCCCGAATCGAGCGGGTTATCGCGAATCGAGCGAAGCCGCGCCTGAGTGGGTAAGCAGGCGTCATGCCCAACGACCCGAGCGACCACTTCGTCCGCGTGCGGGGCGCCACCGAGCACAACCTGCGCAACGTCGACGTCGACATCCCGCGCGACGCGATGGTGGCGTTCACCGGGGTGTCCGGGTCGGGCAAGTCGTCGCTGGCGTTCGGGACGCTCTACGCCGAGGCCCAGCGCCGCTACTTCGAGTCGGTCGCGCCCTACGCCCGCCGGCTGTTGCAGCAGGTCGGGGCGCCGCACGTGCAGGAGATCAGCGGGCTGCCGCCGGCGGTCGCCCTGCAGCAGCGCCGGGGATCGGCCAGCGCCAGGTCGTCGGTCGGCACGATCACCACCCTGTCGAACCTGCTGCGGATGCTCTACTCACGCGCCGGCACCTATCCAGCCGGCGCCGACCGGCTCGAGGCCGAGGCGTTCTCGCCGAACACGGTGGCCGGGGCCTGCCCCAACTGCCACGGCCTGGGCGTGGTGCACGACGTGGTCGAGGAGCTGCTCGTGCCCGACCCGTCGCTGAGCATCCGGGAGGGCGCGATCGCGTCATGGCCCGGCGCGTGGCAGGGCGTCAACCTGCGCAGCGTCGTGAGCGGTCTGGGCATCGACGTGGACAAGCCGTGGCGGCAGCTGAGGAAGAAGGACCGCGACTGGCTGCTCTACACCGATGAGCAGCCGGCGGTGTTGATCAAGCCGGAGCGCGACCGCATCGACTACGGCTACAACGGGACGTTCTGGAGTGCCCGCAAGCACGTCATGCACACCCTGGCCGACTCCAAGAGCCAGCAGATGCGCGACCGGGCGATGCGCTTCGTGCAGAGCGTCCCGTGCCCCGTCTGCCACGGCAGCGGGCTGCGGGCCGAGGCGCTGGCCGTGACCGTCGGCGGCCGGTCGATCGCCGAGGTGAACGCGCTGCCGCTGGCCGAGGTGGCTGCGTTGCTAGGTCCGATCGCCCAGCTGGCCGACGTCGGGGCCGCGATCTCGAACGCGACATCGGGAGAGGCGACCGAGGTAGCGGTGCGGCTCAGCGCCGACCTCGTCGCTCGCATCGAGGTGCTGCTCGATCTCGGCCTGGGCTACCTCAGCCTGGGCCGCCGCTCGCCGACGCTGTCACCGGGTGAGACGCAGCGATTGCGCATCGCGACGCAGCTGCGCTCCGGTCTGTTCGGGGTCGTCTATGTGCTCGACGAGCCGTCGGCCGGTCTGCACCCGGCCGACGCCGAGCCGCTGCTGGACGTGCTCGATCGCCTGAAAGCATCGGGCAATTCCTTGTTCGTCGTCGAGCATGACCTGGACGTCGTCCGCCGAGCCGACTGGGTGATCGACATCGGGCCGGGCGCGGGCGAGGGCGGCGGACGCGTGCTCTACAGCGGACCGGTCGCCGGCCTCGAAGCCGTCGAGGAGTCGATCACCAGCCAGTACCTGTTCGGACGGGCCGAGCGACTCGATCATGAACCGCGGACGCCGTCCGGGTGGCTGCACCTACGCGGGGTCTCCCGGCACAACCTGCACGACGTGTGGGTCGACATCCCGCTCTGCGTGTTGACGGCCGTCACCGGGGTGTCCGGGTCGGGCAAGTCGACGCTGGTCACCCAGGTGCTGTCGGAGCTCGTCCGCCGGCACCTCGGTCAGTCGCCGGATGACCCCGATGACGCCGAGCTGGACATTGATGTCCAGGACGCCTCGGGCCTCGAATCGTTCGACCGTCTCGTACGGGTCGACCAGCGCCCGATCGGCCGCACGCCGCGCTCGAACCTGGCGACCTACACCGGCCTGTTCGACGCGGTGCGCAAGGTCTACGCGGCGACCGACGAGGCCACCGCGCGCGGCTACTCGGCCGGGCGCTTCTCCTTCAACGTCCCCGAAGGACGGTGCGAGACCTGCCAGGGCGAGGGATTCGTCGCCGTCGAGCTGTTGTTCCTGCCCGGAACGTACGCGCCGTGCCCGACCTGCCACGGCGCGCGGTACAACGCCGAGACACTTGAAGTGACCTACCGGGGCAAGAACATCGCCGCCGTGCTGGCGATGCCGGTCGACGAAGCGGCCTTGTTCCTGGCCGACGTGCCGGCTGCGGCTCGCAGCCTCGAGACCTTGCGCGACGTCGGCCTCGGCTATCTGCGGCTGGGCCAGCCGGCAACCGAGCTCAGCGGCGGCGAGGCGCAGCGGATCAAGCTGGCCACCGAACTGCAGCGGGCCCGCCGCGGCCACGCGCTCTACCTGCTCGACGAGCCGACCGCCGGCTTGCACCCGTCCGACATTGCCTTGCTCCTACGGCAGCTGCACCGTCTGGTCGAGGGCGGCAACACCGTCGTCCTGGTCGAACACGATCTGGACGTGGTCGCCACCGCCGATTGGGTGATCGACCTCGGGCCTGGAGGCGGAGACGCTGGCGGTCAGGTGGTCGCGGTCGGTCCGCCGGCCAAGATCGCTCGCGCCAAGCGCAGCGCGACCGCGCCTTATCTCGCGCGGCGGCTGGCCCGTTCTTGATCGGGTACGTTGCGACCCGATCAGATCGTCGCAGTGTCAGGATCGACTGACTCGAGATCTGCCGTACCTCCGCAGATCGCTTATCGGGCTTCAAATCTGACCCGACGCCGTACGAACTCGTCGACGCATTAGGGGCCGAGTAGCTCGCCCGTCTCCACGAGATGCTGAGCAACCTCGATCAACTTGCGGTTTGCTTGCTGCGATGCCTGTGAAAGGCAGGAGAAGGCATCGTCAGGCGTGATTTTCAGGCGTTCGACGAGGATGCCTTTGGCTTGGCCGATGATGTCGCGATTGCTCAGTGCGTGCTGTAGTTGCGCAGTGCGCTGGGCGTCAGCCAGTGCGATGGCCGCGTGGGCGGCGTACAGGTCGGTCAGCTGGCGGTGCTGCGGCGCGAAGGCGTCGGGCTTTGCGCCGTAGAGACTGAGTGTTCCCAGCCGCAGCTCATCGACCCAGAGCGGCACGCACATCATGCTCGACACTCCGAGCTCGGCCGCCCGTTCGTTGAATCGCGGCCACCGGCCGTCGGTCATTGTGTTGTCGATGGTGATGACTGCTTGCTCGCGGGCAGCGTCAATGCAGGGGCCGACGCCGGTTGTCTGTTGTAACGAATCCAAGGCTTCGGGGGGCTCGCCCAACGTGGCCTGGGGCTGGAGCCGACCACGGATCAGCAGGATCAAGCCGGCGTATTCGGCCGGCCCGATGGTCGCGACAGCGTGGCCGATGATCGCGTCGAGGGTGGGTTGAAGTTCGGCGTTCTTCACGTGAAGCGAGCGAGCCAACAAGACGAGCGCGCGCCCAGTCTCATCGCCCAGGTCCTCAAGGGGGTGCGTGCGGTCCGTCATATCGCATCCTCTCGACTCGGTCGTCAAAACGTGGCCCGTTCCGGCACGAGCGTGTTACGGTCGAAGCCAGGTGAAGACCCTCGCCTCCACGTTCGTAAAACTAGTGGAGCGCTGCCATGCCGTCTTCCCGCCAACCCGATCAGTCCGCCCCGAAGCGTACGAGCCCTACCGGCGTAGGGGCGAGCGACCCCGGCGCGCTGGACTCGCGTGCGCAGGCCGGCCAATATCTCACGACCACGCAGGGGCTCCGGCTGCCCGACACGGATCACTCCCTCAAGGCCGGCGACCGTGGACCGACGCTGCTCGAAGACTTCCACCTGCGCGAGAAGATCACCCACTTCGACCACGAGCGCATTCCGGAACGAGTCGTTCACGCCCGGGGCGCGGCCGCGCATGGGATCTTCGAGTCCTACGGAACCGCGACGTCGGTGACCAAGGCCGGCTTCCTGGCCAAGGGACAGCAGACCGACGTCTTCGTGCGATTCTCAACCGTCCTCGGCTCGCGAGGTTCCGCCGATACCGTCCGCGATACGCGAGGCTTTGCGGTGAAGTTCTACACCGAGCAGGGGACGTTCGATCTGGTCGGAAACAACATGCCGGTCTTCTTCATCCAGGACGGCATCAAGTTCCCCGACATCATCCACGCCGCCAAACCGCACCCCGACCGGGAGATCCCGCAGGCGCAATCGGCGCATGACACCTTCTGGGATTTCGTCTCGCTGCACACCGAGGCGACTCACCACGTCTTCTGGAACATGTCTGACCGAGGCATCCCGCGTTCCTATCGGACGATGGAAGGTTTCGGCGTGCACACCTTCCGCCTCGTCAACGCCAAGGACGAGACGAGTCTGGTCAAGTTCCATTGGAAGCCGATCGCGGGAGTTCACTCGCTGGTCTGGGAAGAGGCCCAGATCGCCGCGGGCGTCGACCCTGACTTCCACCGTCGCGACCTGGCCGACGGCATTGAGGCCGGCGCCTTCCTCGAGTACGAACTCGGCATCCAAGTGATGCCCGACGACGGAACCGACACCTTCGAGGGCATCGACCTCCTCGATCCGACCAAGATCGTCCCCGAAGAACTCGCGCCGGTGCAGCTAATCGGCAAGCTCACCCTCAACCGCAATCCCACCAACTATTTCGCCGAGACCGAGCAGGTCGCCTTCCATACCGGCCATCTCGTGCCCGGCATCGAGGTCACCAACGACCCGTTGATGCAGGCGCGGCTGTTCTCCTATCTCGACACGCAGCTGACCCGTCTTGGCGGCCCGAACTTCAGCCAGCTGCCGATCAACCGGCCGCACGCGCCCGTCAACGACATGCTCCGCGACGGCATGCACCAGACCGCGATCCACACCGGGCTCGCCCCCTATCACCCGAACAGCATCGACGACGACGAACCTATGCTGGCCACCGAGGAAGAGGGCGGATACGTCCAGGTTCCGCGTGCGGTCGAGGGTTCGGTGGTGCGGGCCCAACCAGCGTCGTTCGACGACCACTTCTCCCAGGCCGCCATGTTCTATCGCAGCTTGAGCGCGATCGAGCAGGCGCACATCGCCGAAGCCTTCACCTTCGAGCTCGGCAAGGTCTACGAGCAGGCGATCAAGCAGCGAGAACTGGTCGTTCTGGCCAACGTCGATGCTGACCTCTGCGCTCAGGTCGCGGCGGGCCTGGGGCTGCCGGCTCCGAAGGGCGCCGCCGTCGAAGAGGGCATCGTGTCACCAGCCTTGTCGCAGGTCGTAGTAACTCCCGGGCCGGTTGCAGGCCGCAAGGTCGGCATCATCGCCGATACCGGCTCCGATCTCGCTGGAGTCAATCAGCTCATCAAGGCGCTCGCCAAGGTCGGTGTGAAGGGCTTGGTTATAGCTCCGGTCGGCGGTGTGTTGAAGAAGGGTCGTCAAACCGTCGCCGTCGAACGGACCTTACTGACGGCGCGTTCCATCGAGTTCGACGCCATGGTCATCGCGGGTGGAACGGCGTCGAGCGGTGACATCAAGCTGATCTTGCTCATTCAGGAGGCGTACCGGCACTGCAAGGCCATCGCCGGCTGGGGCGACGCAGCCGACCTCCTCGGCGCCGTCGGGATTCCGGCCAGTGGACCCGGTGTTGCCGTTGCCGAGAGTATGGGCAAGCCGTTCGTTGACGCGCTGATCGCCAGTTTGGGCTTGCACCGAGCATGGGACCGGGCACCAGAGGTGATGGCTTCCGCGGTCGCGCCGGCACTGCCGTGACGTTGAGGAGAAACGCCGCGACGGCCGAGCCGCTTGCCCCCATCAGTGAGCGCCTGTTCGAAGAGTTCGGGTCCGCCGTTTCGCTTCCCGAGATCCTGGCGGTGCTGCGACAGTGCCGCCAGGAACTCGACACCGCACCGACAGCCGCCCTGCCCGAGCTGTGTGAGCGGCTGGCCCGTGAGCGTCTGCAGGTATCGACGGCGACCGGGAGCCCTGGGCGTCCAGTTGAAGGCTCTGGGGTTCAGCGGTGAGCACACCGGCGCTGTCGGCCGCGGAGCTCGAGTTTCTTCACGGCATGTTGGATCTGGCCCGAGCCGGTGAAACCGAGGCGCTCGCGACTGCGATCGACGCGGGGCTGCCGGTGAATCTGACGAACGGCGCTGGTGACTCGCTGCTGATTCTGGCGGCCTATCACTGCCATGCTTCGACGGTCGACATGTTGCTCGCCCAGGGCGCCGACACCGCGCGCAGCAATGATCGCGGCCAGACAGCCTTGGCTGCGGCTACGTTTCGCCGCGACAAGCAGATCGTGACTTCACTGCTGGCCTCTGGCGCCGATCCGTCGGCCGGTGATCGGTCAGCACTGCAGATCGCTACCTTTTTCGACTTGGCTGATATGGCGGAGCTTCTCGGCGCGCCGCCAGCGGCCGAATCGCCGGCCATCGACCAGAGTGCGGACTCCCTCGAATGAGGCCGGCTCCGCACCCACCGCAGCACAGCACCATCGGTGCAAGTTTTGAGAGCGCGGACGTCGACACCATCTCGGCAGTTGCCGTCGTGATTCCGGCCCGCAACGAAGAAGCCCGCCTAGGAGTCTGCCTACAGGCGATCGAGTCAGCGGTCGCATTCCTCCACGAGACCACTGCGCTTGCTGACGTTCGGATCGTCCTCGTGATGGACAGATGCAGTGACCGGACGGCTGAGGTTGCTTCGCGTTTCTCCAATGTCGAGACGGTGGACGCCGACTTCGGCAACGTCGGTGCTGCTCGAGCGCTCGGGGTTCAGGCGGTACTCGACGGTCAGCCCGATCGTCGGCACCTCTGGCTCGCGAACACCGACGCGGATTCGGTCGTACCCCGTGGCTGGCTCGCCCACGTGATCAGCCAGGCCAACCGAGGTAGCGACCTCGTGCTCGGCACTGTCGAACCGGACGACACCGCGAACGGCCTTTTGCGCCAGGCTTGGCATCAGCGTCACAGCACAGCACATGGCCACCCACACGTCCACGGGGCGAACTTCGGAATCCGAGCTACTACGTACGCAGAACTCGGCGGCTGGCCGTGCTGCCCGACAGGCGAGGACACCGCCCTCGTACGGGCGGCCGAAAATAACGGGACGGTGCGCATCTGCCGGACCGGCGCCGTACCGGTCACCACCAGCAGCAGACTTGCCGGACGCGCGCCGGACGGATTCGCCGGATACCTGCAACGACTCTCCGACGCGATCGAACAGCCTGCGCTAGCACCCGTGACCTAGTAGAAATCCGGCTGACGCGACCCGTCGCTCAAGCGGCCGACCATACCGACCAGGTAGGTCGGAGCGCGTAGCTGTGCTGCGCGGGCTGCGGAAGATCCCGAAAGCACGTGTACCGAGCCGCTCGCGTCGACGGATGACCACGGCGCGGGCATTATCGCCTCCTGAAACGGGATGTACCGAAGCGACCGACTACGCGCCAGCGGCGGCAGATCTGGTCGTTGATGACGAAAGCGATGAAGACTCAAGTTCAAGCTACGCATCGCCGTGACCGCTTCAGAGGCGATGTCAGCGCCACGACTGCCTCCTGCGTCACGGGAAGTTCGGAGGAAGTATCGCCGTCGTCGGACATGCAGCCGATACTTTCGGACCTCGGACCCCACCCCGTTGATCACCAGGTCCGTCCTGCATCAGTCCTGGGGCTGAGAGGAACACCTGTCAACACGAGGCCGACCTCATGGGTGCTTCGCAGGCGACGCTCATCCGCGCAGTCACCACGCGGCACCGTCGAGCCGCGATGACCCCTCGGCGATTGATGGAAGGTCGAACCGCGACGTCGCGGCGATGTCCATGGCGATCCTTGAAGCAGAGTGGGTTGGGAGCCCGTTGGGTGTCGAGTTAGGTTCGGTGGCGTGGACACCGTTCGCCAAGTGATTGTTTTCGATGCGGCTGAGATCGCTCGGGAGAGCGCCTTCTGGGCGAGCTTGCTCGGGGGCCGCGTCGTCGATGACGACCCGGCCTTTCATTGTGTGCTCGACTCGGCCGGTCAGTGGCGCGTCGGCGTGCAATTGGCGCCTGATCACGTAGCTCCTGGCTGGCCAGACGGCGGTCCGCAACAGGTCCACCTGGACTTGCACGTCACGGACCCGATTGCTGCGCACGAGGAGGCGACCCGGCTGGGCGCCGCGCTCCTTCGACCGGGCGACCTGGAGGCCGAGGAAGGCCACCAGGTGTATGCCGACCCGGCAGGACACCCGTTCTGCATCGGGTGGGGACACCCGTCTCAAGCCGCCTTAGCCGATTTTGTCGCGCGCCGCTTCGGCTGACGTCCACGCATCCATCGAGCACGACCGGCACCCGAAGCCAGCGCACCCTGTTCGACAGCCGTCGCCGGTCAGTTGCGCGGGTCGTCCAGAAGCCGATTGAGTGCGTGTTCGTCGTGGTCGCTCCACTGCTCCGATTCGATTGCTGGTCCGTCGGAGCCGGGGACGGTGTCGTCTCGTTGGCTTCGTCGTTCGGCGTTGATCTTGATCAGGAGCAGCCGAAGAGACCAGAGGCCGGCACTGATCAGAGCGATGTTGAACAGGACGGTGAGCATCACGCGACCCCGTTGACCGACGCGACCGGGGTCACCGTCGCTTTGGCGATCTGATCGGATGCGGTCGGGCCGCCCGCCGCGGCACTCTCGCGGGCGAGGAAGGAACCGAGTTCGGCGATGGTCGTCATCAGCGGCGCGGGGAACACGACCGTGGTGTTCTTGTCGACACCGATCTCGACCAGGCTCTGCAGATTGCGCAGCTGCAACGCGAGCGGGTGGGCCATCATGATGTCCGACGCCTCGCCGAGGGCCGCTGCGGCCAGCGACTCGCCCTCGGCGTTGATGATCTTCGCGCGCTTCTCTCGCTCGGCTTCGGCCTGGCGGGCCATGGCGCGTTTCATGCTGTCGGGCAGTTGGATGTCCTTGAGCTCGACCAACGTCACTTGGATACCCCAGTCGACGGTGGTGACGTCGAGGATCGCGCGGATGTCGAGGTTGATCTTGTCGGTCTCGGACAACGTTTGATCGAGGGTGTGCTGACCGACCACCTTGCGCAGCGTCGTCTGGGCGATCTGATCGATGGCGGCGTAGACGTTCTCGATCGCGACCACTGACTTCACCGCGTCGACGACCTTGAAGTAGGCCACGGCCGACACGTCGACGCTCACGTTGTCGCGGGTGATGATGCCCTGCGACTGGATTGGCATCGTGATGATCCGCAGCGAGACGCGATGCAGAACGTCGACGAACGGGATGATCAGTCGGAAGCCGGGTGGCTTCTCGCCGAGCACGCGACCCAAGCGGAAGAGAACTCCCTGCTCGTACTGCTTGACGATGCGCGCGGCCGCGGCGAGTCCGAGAAGCAATAGGACGACGACAATGACGACGATGATGATGAGGACTTTCATCGAACTCTCCGTACGGAGCAACAGCGCGGTGCGCCGACCACAACCCGTAGGCGCGTCAGTGCGGGCGCCTGGTTGCGAGCTGACCGCTCTTCCGCTCAGATCGTGTCTGAGCGCGACTCCAGGCTGGCTGTGACATCAACCGACGATGACGCTACGCCGCAATTGCGCTGCGTGGTTCTGGGCCCGCCGCTCACGGTGGGGGCGGGCGGCGGCTGGAGTCGAGCAGCTGCTGCGCCGCGACGTCAACGCTGACGAACCCCACTCGAGCCAGTCGGTGCAGCTCGACGACGGCATCATCGGTGTCGTGTCCGCGATCGAGGAGTATCCCGATGGCCTGGTGTCGCCGAGACATGCCGGTCAGGCCGGCGGCGTCCGAGGCGGGATCGGGAGGCACCAGGTGTTGGTCGAGCCGGACAGCGTCCGGCTGGGTGCCCAGTGCGTAGGCCAGGTCGGCGGCGAGGTCGACGAAGGCGCCGGCCGTTCCGGCGTACAAGACGACCTCGCTGCCTGGTGTGTCGAGCGTCCGCAACGGGAACATCACCGAGGTCGAGGATCTCGCTCGGATCGAGCGAGTCCTCGAGGACGGAGAAGGTGACCGGTGTGTCGCCGACGGCGATCGTGATCGAGAAGCCGAGGTAGGAGCCGACCGCGAGCGCGCAGCTTTCCCCCAATTTCCGTACCAGCACCGACAGGTCGACGGTGGACCGTCGAGGGCAGCGGTCAGTAAGGCGAGGTCCGCGGCGACCGCGGAGGACATGTCCACGAGGACTCCGAGCGTCCCGAACGCGAGCAACGTGCCAGGTCCACGCTCGGCAGGTCGCGTCGCGTGGGACCAAGGCCAGAGGCGGGTCGGGTCCCGGGTCCAAAGGCGTCAGTGCCGGTCACGCTACGCGCTCCGGCGACCGGCGGCGTGTCCTAGTCGCTGCTGTGGCGGGAGCGGGCCCGCCGTCGCGCGTCGTCGACGAGCTGCTGCGCGATGGCCGACACCTTGTGGTTGTCGGCCTGACTCATCGTGACCAGCTTGGCGAAAGCCTCATCGGTGCTACAGCCGCTGCGGCTGATGAGGATGCCCAGGGCCTGGTCGATGACTGTCCGGCTCGTCAGCGCGGCCTGGAGCCGCGCGGCGACTCGTTTGGCCTGGGCCAGCACCTGGGCATTGCGGACGGAGATGGCGGCCGGGACAGCGAACAGCTCGCCGAGTTCGATCGAGCGTTGATCGAAACTGTCTTGGGCGTGCCCGTACACGTTCATGGCTCCCAAGGCACCGTGCGTTCCCATCAGCGGCAGCGACAGCACGCTGTGCACCCCGAGACGCGCGACCTTCGGGCCGAACCGGGGCCAGCGCCTTTCCCCGTTCAACGACCCTGACATCACCGTGCGTCCCTCGGCCGCTGCGGTGATACACGGACCCTGGCCAAGCGTGTACTGAATGGCGTCGACTTCCCGGACGAAATCCGCGCTGGCCACGATCGTGTCCGGCCGGTCGTTCTCCAGCAGGGTCAACCCGGCTCCGTCCGCGCCCGGGATCGCGCGGACCGCGAACGCAGCGACGTGTCGAAGCAGGTTCTCCAGACCGTCCGATCCGCTGTCCAGGGTCAGCCGCGACAGGTCAGCCAGGCTGGCCCGCAAGTCCTGATCGTCGGCGGCGAGCGCATCGGCGACGTCGGTCGTGTCGCCTCCGGCAGGTGTCGGCTCGGGCGTTGCGGTTCCGGATCGTTCCATCGGAGCATCTCCGCACCTGTCGCCCAGCTCGGAACTCCGATGCTAGTCCGGGGGAGTGTCGGCCTCGGGCCATGAAGAATCGGCCGTTCACAGCAGCTCGGTGTTACCGTGGGTTGTTGGCACCATCAGCCAGCCTGGGAGCGGTCCGCACGCTGGATCGGGAGCTTCGCTCGCAGCCAGGCGATTCGCGATCACCCGAGTCTCGGGATCGCTATGACCACTACACGTACCTCTACTTCCGACGGGGTTGTCGGCGTCGGGCCCGCCGACCCGAACGGCCCTCTGGCCGAGTACCTCACGGCGAGGCTTCGAGGCCTGCCTGACACCGCCCAGCCCCGCTCGGCAGCGAGTGCCGACCTGGCGCTGCTGAGCCGGCTGCGACGCTCAGCCACCTCCGATCGAAACCACGTGACACTCGTCGACCGCCAACGCCACCGCCTGATGCTCGACGTCGCGCAACGCTATGGCTGGACCAGCGATCCCGACTTTCTCGCCGAATGGCTCTTGCCCGCCAGCCCGGAGGAGCGGCCGCTCACTGAAGTCGAAGCCGCGCTTCGGGCCTGATTCACGCGCTTGCGCGAGGCGTCCAGTCGTCGCACAGGCTCTTGAGTTCGTCGCCGAGACTGCGTCCACTGCGAGGCGCATGGGCTGACGGCCCACGAAATTCACCTTGTCGTCGACGGCGACTAGCGCGGCGGGGCCGGACGTTGGCGGGGTGACGGAGGTGGCACCCGGCTAACGTCGGTCTGTGTCGTCGTTCCTTCCGCCGATCGGCGCGCCCGGTGCGGATCTGCCGGTGCGCCTGGTGCTGCCCGAGGTTGTCGAGGCGTTGCGGCGCGCCGGCACGGCCGTGCTCGTGTCCCCGCCCGGATCCGGCAAGACCTCGTTGTTGCCCCTCGCCCTCGCTGACGCCTTCGATGGACGGATCGTGGTCGCTGAACCGAGACGTATCGCGACCCGCGCCGCGGCCGACCGATTGGCAGAACTGCTGGGTGAGCGGCCGGGGCACCGAGTCGGCTATGCGATGCGCGATGAGCGGGTCGGGGGAGCGGAGACGCGGATCGAGGTGGTGACGACAGGGCTGCTGGTGCGGCGCATGCAGCAGGATCCGGAGTTGGCCGGTGTTGGCGCCGTCGTGATCGACGAGTGTCACGAACGACATCTTGACGCCGACTTGGCGCTCGCCTTCTGCCTCGACGTGCGTGAGACGCTGCGCCCTGATCTCGCGCTGGTGGCGACGTCGGCGACTCCGGATACCGGCGCCCTCACCCGCGCGTTCGATGCTCCGGTGATCACCGCGACGGCGGTGACGCACGCGGTGGAGGTGGTCTGGGCCCCGCCGCCGAGACCGATCCCGCTACTTCCCGGTTCACGCGTCGATCCGCGCCTTCTTCACCACGTCGCGGACGTCACGCGGCGCGCGCTCGCCGAGTCCGCGGGAGACGTGCTGGTCTTCGTTCCGGGTGAGCGCGAGATCGACATCGTGGGACGAGCGCTGGGGGAGGTGGGTGCCGATGTGCGCCCGCTGTTCGGGCGTCAGTCGCGCGCCGACCAGGAACTCGCACTGACGCGCGGGCCGCGGCGTCGGGTCGTGATCACCACGTCGGTCGCCGAAAGCTCGTTGACCGTGCCCGGGGTGCGAGTGGTCGTGGATGCCGGGCTGGCGCGTGAGCCGCGCACGGATCAGGCACGCGGGCTCGGCGCATTGATCACGACCCGGGTGTCGAAGGCGTCCGCCGATCAGCGGGCCGGGCGGGCCGGACGTGAGGCTCCGGGTCGCGTCTATCGCTGCTGGTCGGCCGACGAGCACGTTCACCTTGCCCCGTACACACTGCCGGAGATTGCCACGGCCGACCTCGCCGGCTTCGCGCTGACGACGGCGGCATGGGGAGCGCCCGGCGGTAAGGATCTGGCCCTCCTCGATCAGCCGCCGGTGGCTGCCCTCGACGCCGCGGTCGCCCTGCTGCACGGTCTCGACGCCACCGACCCCGACGGTCGCATCACCGATCGTGGCCGGCGGATGGCCGCGGTCGGCGCCCACCCGCGGCTGGCTCGGGCCCTCCTCGACGGCGCGCGACTCGTCGGCGCCGACCGGGCGCGCGAGGTGGTCGCGTTACTGTCCGATGACACGCTGGCTGGGCGGGGCGACGACCTGGCCGCCCGGTACCGGGAACTCAGCGACGGTCGCGGCGCCCGGGACGTCACGCGTTGGCGGCAGGAGACCCGCCGACTCGGTCACGGGGGACCGGCGCGCACCGCGATGCCCGATGACCTCGCCGTCGGCACTGTCATCGGCCTCGCCTATCCGGATCGCATCGCCCGCGCCCGTGGCGCCGACACGGCTGTCTATCAAATGACCGGTGGCACCGGTGCGCAGCTGGCGGAGTCGTCCCCGCTGCGGCGCACACAGTGGCTCGCGATCGCGGTGGCCGACCGACAACCAGGCCGTGCCGACGCCCGGGTGCGAACCGCGGCACCGATCGACGAGACGACAGCTCGCACCGTCGCCGCTGACCTCCTCGTCACCTCGGACCTGATCGGCTGGACCAACGGCGCCCTCGAAGCACGCCGGGTCGAGCGGCTCGGCGCGATCGAGCTGTCGACGGCGCTGCTGCGTAACCCCGACCCGGTGCGCGTGCGAGCGGCCGTCCGGGACGGGCTGCGCGAGCACGGGCTCGACGCGCTGAACTGGACCGAGGCCGCGCGTGACCTCCGCGCTCGCCTCGGCTTCCTGCGCGCGGTGCTCGGCGACCCGTGGCCCGCCGTCGACGACGCCACGCTGTTCGATCGTCTGGACGAGTGGCTCGACATCAGCGTGGTACGACGCACAGCCGATCTGCGCCGTATCGACGTGCTCGCCGGCCTGCGCCGATTGCTTCCCTGGCCAGCAGCGAGTCGATTGGACGAGCTCGCTCCCGAACGGCTACTCATGCCGTCCGGATCACGCATCCGCATCACGTACGACGGGGCCGACCCGCCCGTCGTGGCGGTGAAGCTTCAGGAAATCTTCGGCTGGACGCAGACGCCGGCGCTCGTCGACGGTCAGGTACCGATCGTCTTGCACCTGCTCTCGCCCGCCGGCCGTCCAGTCGCAATCACCGCCGACCTGGCCTCGTTCTGGCGGCAGGGCTACCCGCAGGTGCGCGCTGATCTGCGGGCCCGCTACCCCAAGCACCCGTGGCCCGAGGATCCGCTCACCGCGGAGGCGACAGCGCGCACCAAGGGTCGCCGCTGACGCGCTTGCGAACGCGAGGGTTGCGGTGGCGGCCAGTCCGAGCAGCCCGGCGGTGGCATAGATCGCGCGGGGCGACAGCGTGAGGGCGACGACACCGCCGATGAGGAGCGACGCGCCTTGGGCGCCTCCGAGGATGGCGTTGGCAGCGCGACCCGCCTCGAAGTCACCCGCGCGCGCTCCTTGGACGGCGGCGATCGACGGGATTCGTCAGCGGCTCGAAGCGTAATTTCGAGGCAGGTGACGACGCTTCAGCAGGAACGGGAGGCGGCCTTGGCTGCCTACAAGGCTGCGTGCGAGGAGTTCAAGGACGCCGAGCAGCAGTGGGATCCGTACCTTGCTGCCGCGACCGAGGCTGACTCGGCTGCGGCCGCGGCCGCGTTCGATCGGCTCAGCAACGCGAATCTGGCCAGACAGGACGCGTTGGATTCACTCTGGCTGGCTTGGCGCAACCGTCCCGATGACCCCGCCTGATCGAACTACCTGAGCATAGGACGCGCGTCAGGTCCCGGCCCGGCAGCAGCCCGCGCAGCTTCAGCGCTCCATGCCCAGCACTGCGTCGGTGCCAGAGGACTCATAGGTCGCCTGTGCGTTTACGCGTGGCGTCGATCGGGAACCCTCACCACGAGACGATGGCCCGAACCCCTGGCCGAGCCGGCGATGAATCACATCTCGCTCCGTCCCGACGTCAGCCGCCCACGGCTGGCCCCGCTCGCCCCATTGAAGGAGAACTCATGCGCGCCCTCGTTTACCACGGACCGAAGAACGTCTCGGTCGACGAAGTCCCTGACGCCAAGGTCGAGCGTCCTACCGACGCCTTGGTCAGAATCACGACGACCAACATCTGCGGCAGCGACCTGCACATGTACGAGGGCCGAACCGATGTCGAGAAGGGAAAGGTGCTGGGCCACGAGAACATGGGCCAGATCATCGAGATCGGCGACGGCGTCGACCGGGTGAAGGTCGGCGATTGGGTGGTGCTGCCGTTCAACATCGGCTGCGGCTTCTGCAAGAACTGTGAGCAGGGGCTGACCGGTTTCTGTCTGACCGCCAATCCGGGCAACGCCGGTGCGGCCTATGGGTACGCCGACATGGGCCCCTACAACGGCGGACAAGCCGAGCTGCTGCGCGTGCCCTACGCCGACTGGAACGCGCTCGTGCTGCCGGACGACGCCGAAGCCAAGCAGAAGGACTACGTCATGTTGTCCGACATCCTGCCCACGGGTTATCACGGCACCGAGTTGGCGAACGTCGGGATGGGCGACTCGGTCGTCATCTACGGGGCGGGACCCGTCGGTCTGATGGCCGCGATGTCGGCGAGCCTGAAGGGCGCCGATCAGATCTTCGTGATCGACCACCAGGCGGATCGTCTGCGGTTGGCCGAGCAACTGGGTGCCACGCCGATCGACGACAGTAAGGGTGACGCTGTCCAGCAGGTGCTTGAAGCGACGAGGGGCGAGGGAGCCGACAAGGGAGTGGAAGCGGTCGGCTATCAGGCTCATGACCACGACGGCCACGAGGCTCCGGGGCTCACGATCAACAGCCTGATCCAGGCGGTGCGCCCGACCGGCCGGATCGGCGTCGTCGGCGTCTTCGTGCCCGAGGATCCGGGAGCGGCCGATGATCTCGCCAAACAGGGGAAGTTCGCTTTCGACTTCGGCACCTTCTTCTTCAAGGGCCAGTCGATGGGCACCGGCCAGGCCAATGTCAAGCAGTACAACCGTCAGTTGCGCAACCTGATCCATCGCGACAAGGTGAGCCCGGGATTGATCGTGTCGCATGAGTTGAGCCTCGACGACGCGGCTGAGGGCTACCAGCGCTTCGACGAGCGCGAGGACGGCTGGACGAAGGTGCTTCTGCACCCCTGACCCGCAGAGGTGGGTGGCGACGCGCCCAACTATTAGCGTGATCGTGTGGAGTTCAGTCGAGAGCTGCGTGCCGGCGTGTTGGCCGGAGCCATCACGCTCACGGTCAGACGCTGGAGCCGACCTCAGGTCAAGGTCGGCGGACGTTACCGCGTAGGGACGGGACTGATCGAGGTGGACGAGATCGAGCTCGTCCCCTTCTCGTCACTCGATGAGGCCGACGTGCGGCGCTGCGGCGAAACCGATCGGGAGTCGGTGCGCCGTCGCGCCGCGCACAGCGGCCCGATCCACGACGACACCTTGCTCTACCGCATCGAGTTCCACGCCGTCGACAACTAGCCGCGGGCGTTACGGCGTCGGCAGTTGGGACGCAGCGGCCGAGGGGGCGAGGTCGGACATGGTCAGTTGGTGGGCCGGCTCGCTCGGAAAAGGCGTCGTCGTCTCGACGGTCAGGTCGGCGTGCACGTGGACGAGCGCGCCGGACGGCACCAGGCGCCAACCCGGATCGTCGTCCATCCGCTCACTGGCGAACACGACACAACGCCGGTCGGCCATGGCTGGCGAACGGGCGTGGATGCGCCGCGACTTCGCGTCGAGAACGCTCGGTTGGCCGGAACCCCCGGGTGATCGTTCGAGGATCCAGAGCTCGTCGGCCGCGGGGTAGCGCAACGCCCACATGTCGGTGGCCGTGCAGAGAATGAAGTTGACCGAGAACACGGGAAGCTGATCGACGATCCACCCGATCGCGGCACGCACACCCGCGGACACATCGGCGTCGTGTCGGGCCGTTTCGGCGGTGATCAAGGCGAAGACTCGCTCGCTGTCGGTCTCGCCGTGGACCAGATCGAATGCGCCGAGCTCCCTCAGACGGGCGTCGAGCTGATCAAGTCCCTCGACGACGCCATTGTGCGCGAACAGCCGGCCGCCCTGCTCGAACGGATGGGTGTTCGCGACGGTGTGCGCTCCGGTCGTCGCGTGGCGGACGTGCGCAACGAACGTGGTCCCGGTCAGTTCGCGCGCCGCCGCGGCGAACTCGGTGTCATCCCAGGCGGCGATCGGTTGCTTGTCGACGTGCGGTTCGCCGCCCGCACCGAAAACGCCGATTCCGGCGCCGTCCGGGTTTCGGTGGCTCTGGGCGGCCAGGCTGTCGGGGGCATCGAGCAGCCAGAAGGTCGACGTGACCATCGTCGCTCCCGCGTGCAGTCCGAACAGCCGACACATCGTCCCAGTAGATCACCCGAACCCGTGGACCCGTCGGATCAGGTGAATGATCCGACGGCCCGCGCGATGACGACGAGCGAGGTGAGCAACGCCGCCGTCGCCTCGATCCCCATGAACACCTTGGCGCGACTGGACAGCGGCATGGTGTCGGTCGGGCTGAACGCGCTCGAGTTGGTCGTCGACACGTACAGGTAGTCGACGAACGTCGGTGCCCAGTCGGCGACGCGGCTGGACCCGGCGGCGACCTCGTCGATGGCGTCGTGATCCTCGTCGTGGCTGAACCGAAAATCGGCCAGCGGAAGTTCTTTGCGGGGCAACTGAGCTCGGGATACCGGACCGCCTCGATCGAGATTCCAGAACAGCAATGCGAAGGCGATCACGTTGGTTGCCCACACCTGGAGGGCAGCGACGAGCAAGCTTCCGCCTTTGACGTTCTGTCCGCTCAGCCGGTGGACCAGCAACCCCAACGCGGCGAGGTTGCTGATGATCACGAGCGCGGTCAGCGACAACGACAGCATCCGTGACCACCGGGTCTGCTTCGTCAGATGAAGCGGGTTGGTGACCAGGAGTGCCACGAACAGGAGCACCTCGAGTGCCGGCAACAAGAAGCGCGGGCCCAGCAACAGCGACTCGGGCAACAGCGCGTACAAGACGATCGCCACGACCACTGCTACCGCGGGGGGAATGCGATTTTCTCCCCGACCGACACGACGGTGCCCATGGCCTCGATGAGCAGGAAGATCAGGAGTCGAGTCCTCGGGCTGATTGGTCGCGGTCATCCCTAGAGTGTCCCCGGCGTCCTCGTCGGGGGGTGGTGGGCCCGGGTCAGAGCGCGGGGGTCACGCGTCCCGGCGGCGGAGTTCGATCGCGGCAATGACGATGCCCACCACTGTCCAGATGCCGAGGACACCCAGGCCCGTCCAGGGCGCCAGCGTGTGCGGTTCGCGGATGCTTTGGATGAAACTGCCGCCGGCCTCGCTCGGCATGAACTGGGCGATGTCCTTGCCCCACGTGCCCAGGACGTTGCCGAACAGCACTGGCAGGACGAGGATCGTCGCGATGTAGGCGACGAGCGAGCCGGGCGTACTGCGCACGATCCAGCCCAGCATCGCGCCTATCACTCCGACCAGCGTGAGGTAGACGCCGGTGCCGACGACGACGCGCAATGCGCCGGGGTCGCCGAGGGAGTAGCCGGTGCGGAAGTGGCCGATCAGTCCCTGCGCGGCGACGAAGGCGATCAAGCTGATCACGATCATCGAGACGGCGGTGACGGCGACGAACACGATCAACTTCGCCCACAAGACCGGAAGTCGTTTCGGCACGGCCGCCAGCGTCGAGCGGATCATTCCGGTGCTGTACTCGCCGGTCACGAACAGGACCCCCAGCGCGCCGATCAAGAGCTGGGCGAGGTAGTAACCCTGCAGGGTCGAGGACGCAACGATGTCATCGGGCTGGAGGCTGGGCGTGAGATGCCGGGTGTTGTAAGCCACGATCAGTCCGATCGCGAGCATGCCGATCACGGCCACGGCCAGCACTGAGATGGTCGAGCGCAGGGTACGGAACTTCAACCACTCGGACCTGATCGTGCGAGTCAGTGTGACCGGCTGGCTCTCGATGCGGGCGCGGCGGGCGGTGGCCGGCGCGTTCAAGGTTCCGGTCATGCCGCGTCCATCGTGCTGTTGGTGCGGTAGTCGAGCGATTCCTCGGTCAACGCCATGTAGGCCTCCTCGAGCGATGCGGAGACGGTGGCCAGCTCGAACAGCGTGAGGTGGGCCGCCGCGGCGATCGTGCCGATCTGGTCGCTCGGCAGGCCCTCGACCTCGAGCGTGTGATCGGCGACCGGACGGACGGTCGCGCCGTCGGCCGCGAGCAGCTCAGCCAGCTGGGACGCGTGCGGCGACCGCACCCGCACGACGTCGGTCGATGCGCTCGCAATGAAGTCGGCCATCGGCTGGTCCCGCAGCAGGTGACCCTTGCCGACCACGATGACGTGATCGGCGGTCAATGCCATCTCGCTCATCAAGTGCGAAGACAGGAACACCGTCCGGCCTTCGTTGGCCAGGCCCTTGAGCAGGTTGCGGATCCAGCGGATGCCGTCCGGGTCGAGGCCGTTCACCGGCTCGTCGAGGATCAGCGTCTCGGGATCGGCGAGCAGCGCGGACGCGATGCCGAGCCGCTGGCCCATGCCGAGCGAGAAGCTACCCACGCGACGGCGCGCGACGTCGGTCAGTCCCACGATGTCGATCACCTCGTCCACCCGCTGGGCGGAGATGCCGGCCGTGGCCGCCATCGCCAGCAGGTGATTGCGGGCCGAACGCCCGGTGTGGACCGCCCGCGCCTCGAGCAGCGCTCCCACCTCGTGCAGCGGACGCGCGTGCTCGGCGTAGCGCTTGCCATTGACGGTGACCACGCCCGACGTCGGTGCGTCCAGGCCGAGGATCATTCGCATGGTCGTCGACTTGCCGGCCCCGTTCGGGCCGAGGAACCCGGTGACCAGGCCGGGGGAGACGGTGAAGGACAGCTCGTCGACCGCTACCTTGTCGCCGTACCGCTTGGTCAGAGACCGAGCCTCGATCATTCGCGCCCGCCTGACGTCGTTGGGGTCGACAACTCGGTTGCCTCGATCGAGGTTAATCGTGAGTGGCACGACTACTACAACACAGGTAGTCATCTTCTCAGCTTCCCCGTGGGGAGTCCGTTGATGTCAGTTGATCACCAGGACGAGCTTGGCTCGCACGTCGCCGGCCTCACTCATACGGTGGGCTTCCGCGATCTCGGACAGCGGAAAGGTCCGGACGGTCGGCAGACGGAACCGCCCGGCCTCGATCAGGTCACCGATGTCGTCGAGCGCGTAGAGCGCCCGGCCGTTCTCCCCGCTGCTGAATCGCACGCCGTTCTCCCGCGCGCCGACGAAGTCGGAGACGGTGACGACGTGGTCCGGGCCGTGGGCGAGCTCGATGAGCTCGGGCAACACGCCACTGCCGGCCACGTCGAGGGCCAGGTCGACCCCGTCCGGTGCGAGAGCGCGAACGCGATCGACCAGCCCACCGCCGTAGACGACAGGCTCGGCCTGGAGCCCCCGAAGGTAGTCCTGGTTGGCAGAACCGGCCGTGCCGATCACGCGAGCGCCGCGGGCCACCGCGAGCTGGACGGCAGCGCTGCCGATACTGCCCGACGCGCCGCTGATCAGGATCGTGCTGCCGCGACCGACGCCCAGTTGATCGAGCGCGCGGGCCGCGGTCTCGACGGCAGCCGGCAGGGCGGCCGCGTTCACGAAGTCAAGCGATGGCGGAATCGGGGCGTAGTAGGCCAGCACGGCGAGTTCGGCCTGCGCCGCCCCATCGGCGCAGAACCCGAACACGCGGTCGCCGACCGCCACGTTCACGACGCCCTCGCCCAGCTCGTCGACAAGTCCCGCCGCCTCGTAGCCCATCGTCTGCGGAAGGTCGCTGTCCATCAGGCCCTGGCGCTTCTTCCAGTCGCTCTGGCTGACGCCGGCCGCGCGAACCGCAATGCGGACCTGGCCGGAAGCGGGGTGCGGATCAGGAAGATCCACGATCTCGAGGACCTCCGGCCCCCCGAACCGAGAGAACTGCGCCGCCTTCATCGTTCGCTCCCCGTCTCGACCGCGCGATGTCACGTCCCGCGACCTGCCATCCCGCGGGAGGCTTTGGCTCGTGGACTCGCGTCAGTGACAACCTTAGGCACGGAGGAGCGGCGGCGCTGGCTAGCGCTGCTGGGCGAAGTCCTTGGACCGAATGGTGCCGAACGAGATCGCCGCCGCGACGAGCGCGATGATCGCCGCGACCAGCAGGATCTGGTTCAGGCCGGCGGCAAAGGCGGACTTGGTGATCATCCCCACCTGCCCGCGGGCACTGGCGGGCAGCGACGCGAGCGTCTGCTTGATCGTGCCGGACTGCACGGCGGTGGCGACCTGCTGCGTGTGGCCGCTCAGTCCGGGCACGGACGCCAGATGGTCGGTGACGTAACTCTTGACCTGGCTCGAGAACAGGGTGCCCAGCAGAGCGATCCCGGTCGCGATCCCGACCTGCCGGAACGTCGAGTTGATGCCGGACGCCATGCCGGCCTTGTCGGGCGTCACCACGCCCACCGCGGTCGACGCCAAGGGCGGATTGATCATGCCGACCCCCGCGCCCGAAATGATCAGACCGGGGATGAGGTGCGTCCAGTGCGTGGTGGCGTCGAGGTTGCGCATGAGCAGTAGGCCGACACCCACGAGAACCAGGCCGGGGCCGATCAGGAAACGCACCGGGACGTGCGAGGTCAGCCGTCCGGCGATGGTCGACGTCGCCAGGATGCCGCCCGAGAGGACGAGCAGTCGCAGGCCGGTGCCGAGCGCGCTGTAGCCGAGGATGTCCTGCAGATACAGCACGAGGTAGAGCAGTAACGAGAAGATCGAGGCGCTGAGCCCGAAGGCCGCAACCGCACCACCGCTGAACGTCGGGAGCCGGAACAGCGACAGGTCGAACATCGGATGACGGCCCCGGGCCTCGACCACGAGGAACGCCACGAGCAACACCCCGGAGGCAACCAGGCAACTGATGACGGTGACGTCGCCGAACGACTTCTGGTTGGACTCGATGAGCCCGTAGACCAGGCTCGCCAGCGCGAGGGTGAACAGCACGAAGCCGAACCAGTCGGGTCGGCGAGCGCTGGGCGAACGCGACTCGGCGACCTTGAGCAGCGTGATGCCGACCGCGACCACGCCGATCGGCAGGTTGACGAAGAAGATCCATCGCCACGACAGGCCCGACGTGAGCACGCCCCCGAGAAGGGGGCCGATGGCGACGGCTAGACCGGTGATCGCGCCCCAGACGCCGAAGGCAATGCCTCGATCCTTCCCGCGGAACGCGTCCGCGAGCAACGCGAGCGACACCGAGAACATGATCGCGCCACCGATGCCCTGCAGCGCGCGGGACAACTGCAGCATCAACGTCGAGGTCGCCACGCCACAGAGCAGTGACGCGATGCTGAACACGGCCAGTCCGATGATGTAGAGCAACCGCCGGCCGAACATGTCGGCCAGGCTGCCACTGGTCAGCAGCAACGCCGCCAGGGTCAGCGCGTAGGCATCGACCACCCATTGCAGATCGGAGAAGCTCGCCTTGAGCGCGGTCTGGATGTCAGGCAGGGCGACGTTCACGATCGTGATGTCCAGCAACAACATGAACGTTCCGAGACACACCGCGACGAGCGTCCACCACTTGTTGCCGGAGCCGTCGGCCGGGGGCTGGCCGGGGGTCGTCGGGGCGTCGTCGACGTGCGCCGGGTGGTATTCGGGATGTTCCGTAGCGACGGCAGCCGCTTCGTGTCGACCGAGGCCCTCGTCAGGCGTCTGGGCAGGGTTGTCCGTCACGCACTGGTGCTACCGCAGAGCGCACGACTTCTAACGTCCGCACCGTCGTTGACCCGAACGCGCTGCGCAACAACGGACTGCTTCCGGGGCGGCTCGTCGAGTTGCTTCGCCTGCGCGCCGCCTTTCACAACCAGTGCCGCAGCTGCATGGCGATCCGGGCACTGGCCACGTGGTCTGACCGGTCAGGTTGCCGCCGATTCGAGCTCGGCGGACGGTTTCGGGGTGACCCGGCCCGGGCGAGTGGAGTCGGCGTCGCGGTCGTGGATCGAGAGGGCGATCAGGGCAGCGACCAGCGCCAGCGCGGCGGCGACGAGGAACGCGACGTGATAGGCCCGCAGATTCGCCGTCACCGCCCCGTCGACCCGATGGGTGACACCGACCGCGGTGATCACCGACGTCAGGACGGCCACCCCGACGGCGCCGCCCAGCTGGCGTAACGCGTTGAAGGTGGTCGAGGCCCGGCCGGTGTCGGCCGGCGAGATCCGGGCGAAGGCGGCGGCCTGCGTCGGCACGAAGTTGTGGGCCATCGCGAAGCCGAGCACGAACATCAATCCCCGCATCTCCCACAACTGGTCGCGGTTGTCGATCAACGCCATCAACGCCATGACGATCGCGACGACGACCAGTCCGCTCACCATCAACCGGCGCGGCCCGAAGCGCGGATACAGCAGCCGGCTGGCGACCTGAGCGCCGGCCATCACGCCCAGTGCCTCGGGAAAGGTCGACAGGCCGCTCTGCAGCGCGCTGAGCCCGAGCCCGTCCTGGAAGAACAAGGCGACGAGGTAGAGCAACCCGAGGAAGGCCGCGGTCGCGACGAACAGGCCGGCCGTCGCCGAGCGGAACAGGCGATCGCCGAACAGGCGCAGGTTGAGCAGCGGCTGATCGGTGCGCAACTGGGTGAAGATCAACACCGCGATCAACGCCACACCGATGGCGATTGACGTGACTATCCAGGGATCGCTCCAGCCCTTCTGCGGGCCCTCGCTCACGCCGTACATCAGCGCGGCGAAGCCGATACCGGACAGGACGAAACCCACCACGTCGAACCGACCGGCCGCGGGTAGCTCGACGTCGTCCAGGTACATCAGGCCGAAGGCGAGGGCGATCATGCCGATCGGCAGGTTGACGAAGAAGACCCAGCGCCAGGAGAGGCTGTCGACGAGGATGCCGCCGAGGACCGGACCGATGGCCGGAGCCAACGCGGTCGGCACGACCAGAATGCTGGAAGCCCGCACCCGCTCGGCCGGGGGAAACACTCGGAACAGCATCGCCATGCCGACGGGCGTGAGCATGCCACCGCCGACGCCCTGCAGCACACGGAACGCGACGAGTTCGCCGAGGGTCTGGGCGAATCCGCAGAGGGCGGACGCCAGCGTGAAGATCACGATTGCGGTCAGCAGGATGCGCTTGCCGCCGAAGCGGTCGCCCAACCACCCGCTGGCCGGAATGACGACCGCCAGGCTCACGAGATAGCCGACCGCCACCGCGGCGACGCCGGTGGCTCCGACATTCAGGTCGCGACCGAGTTGGGGCAGGGCGACGTTGACGATGGTGATGTCCATGATCGACATGAACATCGCCAGAACGAACACGATGCTGACGGCGACTTTCTGGTTCGTGAGTCGAGTTCTGAGCCGTGCCGCTGCGTCTGTCACTTCTCCATGCTTACAGGCGGACGCAACTCGATGGGTCGCTCGGGTGGGCGCGCTCGTCGTCGCTCAGCGACTGGCCGCGGGTCGCAGACCGTGGTCGTGGCCGATTCGTCCGGCCTCGATCCGATTGGCGACGTCGAGTTTGAGCACCACGTTCGAGACGTGGACGCTCACGGTCTTCGTGCTGACGAACAGTCGGGTGGCTCGGTTCAACGGCAGACTGAGCGGTCGGACTGACATATCGGTCATGACGTTCCCCTTTGCGATGTCGGCAGCCCACGCGGCGGCCTGCTACGAGATTGCGCGTAAGGAGGGTGGGTCGACATCAGGAGGCCGCCTCAGTTGCCGGCCCGGCCATCCCTATTTCTCGGGGGCGACTCGCGGATCATGGCGCCCGGACGTGCGGTCGGTCAGCGCGCGCGGTTGCGAGACAGACGGCGCAGGATGGGGACCGCGCTGAAGGCGGTGCCGCCGGCGGCGACGAGACCGACGCCGAGGTCGACCGACACCCGGCCCTGCCGGGCCCAGTAGACGTCGCGCAGGTCGAGCAGCAGGGCGAACTCGTCCACGATGAGCGCCAGGCCGGCGCCATAGGTGAGCGATGTCGCGGGGTGGCGGCGAGTGGCGTCCTCACCGCGCACGGCGACCGCGCCGACTCCGGTGATCATGGCGATGCCCCACATGTAGTGGTGCAGGTGCGCGCCGCCGACGCTGAGGTTACGGAAGGGGCCCTTGCCGTCACGAATGCTGTAGGTGATGCCTCGTACGGTCGCGAAGGTCGCCGTGAACCCGATCCAGGACCACAGGGCAGCCCGTTCCTTGGGCCCCATCTCTTCGCGATAGGCGTCGCGGACGTCTTGCACCCTCGGCACGATGGTGGCGGGGGAGTTGGCCGGGTGGCTGGGCGAGGTCACGCACCTACGGTAGCGGCGCGAGCATGGGCTCAGCTGTGCTTGGCCGCAGGCGACAGGCTGCCTTGCGCGGCGCGCGTTCCGTCCGGGCCACCGCCCGGTCCGCGCAGGATGAACGCGAAGGCGACGGCGATGACGCAACCGATGGACGGGCCGGCGAGATAGATCCAGACGTCGTGCAGGTGGCGATCGACGAGAGCGGGTCCGAGCGAACGGGCCGGGTTCATCGAGGCGCCACTGACCGGACTGGCCCACAGGCCGGCGACGGCGATGTAGCCGGCGACTCCGAGCGCCGACAGCGGTCCCAGGTTCTGGGCTGTCGATGCGGTACCGAGAACGACGCTGACCAGTCCCGCGGTCAAGATGATCTCGACGACGAAGGCCTGGTCGCTGCTGAATCCCGTCCCTGGCAGCGTCGCCCCGAGATGGGCAACCGAGCCGAACAGGGCGCGCAGCGTCAGCGCAGCCAATAGTGCGCCCGCCAGTTGGGCCGCGACGTAGGCCGGCACCCGACGCCAGGCGAAGTCGCCGCGCATCGCGAACGCGACGCTGACCACCGGGTTGAGGTGGGCACCGGACACCGCGCCCATGAACAAGATGATCGCCAGGACCGTCAAAGCGGGGGCCACCACTTCGGCGGTGCGACCGATCTGACCATGGCTCAGCGACTGCACCATCGGCGCTCCGGCACCCACCACCACGAGAAGGAACGTGCCGAGCACCTCACTGAACAGCCGGCGCCACTCGTAGCTCAGATCGGTGAAGTCCTGCGCCCAGATCGGTTCGCGACGGGTGGCGCTGGTCATCCGAGGATGGCCGGCAGATCGACCAGCCGGCACGGAATGTCGGTGTCCTCGTTGAGGTGATAGCTCGCGCACACCCGGTGGTAGCCGTCGGCGATCTGCAGGAGCCGACCGGTCCGCACATCGCCGCGCACGAGCAGGATCGGTGACGAGCGCCTCGCCGGCGGCCACCTTCGCCAGGTCCCGCACGACCTCGGGATCGTCGGCCGGCAGCAACGGCAGTCGGGCGGCCCGCAGGACGTCCTTTGCGTGCTGCTGGACGGTCGGCGCCTGCGACAGCAACGCGGTGAGGACCTCGATCTGGTCACTGCTCGCGATCAGGCGAAGAAACGACGCCGCCGACGGGTAGTCGTGCTCGGCCGGACGCTCCGCCCACCGGACCGCCGGTGGCGCCTTGGCCGTCGCCTTCGAGCTTCCGGTGGACGTCGGCCTTGATTTCTTCGCCATGGACCTGCTCCCTGTCGGGGCCGAGTCAGCTCGGCTAGAGGAGGTGGTTGATCAAGTCGTCACCGATGCCGAAGCCGGCGCCCTGCATGATCGCGCGCCCCATGCCGCCGCCGAGGAATCGCTGCAACGTGCCGCCGCCGCCGAATCCCTGGTTGTACTGCGGCTGCTGTTGGTAAACCGGCGGCTGTTGGTAAACCGGCTGGGCCGGCACGCTCGGCGGCGCGGGCGCCGCCACCGTGTCGACGTGATTCTGGATCATCCCGTGTATCGACTGCAGCAGCAGCGTCGTCTCGCCCTGTTCCTGCTGGACGCCGATCGTGATCTCTTTCAGATCGAGCAGCCACTCGCGCGCGTTCGGGTCGCCGGCCGTCGACGCCGCCTGCAGTTTGCCGGCGAGCGCCTGAATGAGCTGAGCCGTCTGCGCGGCCTGTTGCTGGAGCTGGGCGTAACTCTGATCGATCGTGTCCGGGTCCACTGTTCCTCCACCGTCCGGTCCTCCACCGCTGGAGGACTCCCGTGTCGCCACCGGACGGTAGTCGCCTCAGCTGGGCGACGCTGTGGGCTGGGCGGCCGCGACCGTCGTGACGCGGGTTGCGGTCACGGTTCCGTTCACGTCGGTACCGGTGACGAGGACGCCGGCGCCGGGAACGATCTGGGCGGCTGTCAGCGGTCGCTTCTTCGTGCCGAAGGCGGTGTTGTCGGTGATCACGACGGTGACCGACTGCCCCTTCCTGGTTCGGATCGTCCACGTCGAGCCCGACTCCGCCGTGACTTGGCCGCGCGTCGCACGGCCGGCGCCGGTGCGCGCGGGTGACGAGGGCGACGTCGAGCCGGGCACCGGCGGGCTGTTCGTGACGCTGGGAGCCGCCGTGCCGGCGCCGGCGGTGACCGATTGATCTCGGCTGGCAACGATGCCCCACGTGACACCGCCGACGACCAGGACGGCGACGGCGCCCCCGGCGATGAGCTGGTTGCGCGACGGGCGGCGGCGACGGCGGGCGGTCGGCTCCGGAACGACCGGCGGGAGTGGTGGCAGCGGTTGGGTCATGGGCGTGACGATGCCGAGGCAACGTCAGGTGTGGCTCTCGGGAGTGTTCGAGTCAGGTCAACGAACCTGTCGCTGTCGGCGCGTCGCGCGACATTCGCGGTCATGTGTGATATCTGTTAACCGTGACGTGGTTACTGTTCGATCGCTTGCGGTGTCGTGTTCGGCACGCCAAGCGCGATTTCGGCTATGCCCACGTGTGCACCCGATGCGGCGAGGGCTGGTAGGCGAGACGTTCCTCAGGGGCTGGTGCACCTGAACTGCTCGGCGGTATACGGCGCCGGGATCGCGACGTCGGCCCACACCTGTTTGCCGTTCGCGGTCGGCGACACTCCCCAACCGCGGGTCAATGCCTCGACGATCGCGAGACCGCGGCCGTGATCATCGGACGCGGCCGCGTGCAGGAGTTCGGGCACTCCATCGGCATCGTCCTCGACCGCAAGCCGCAGGTGTGAGTGGTGCAGGTCGATGCTGATCATCACTGTCGTGGCCTCCGCGTTCACCGAGTTCGCGACGAGTTCGCTGACCACGAGCTCGGCGTCGTCGCCGAACTCCGAGCGCGGCCCGACGACACCCGCCAGCGCCTCCGCCACGAAACCACGAGCCGCCCTGGGCGCATCACGCGCCGTGGCGATCGTGGCCGCACGTTGCCAGCACACGGGTTTCCCTCCGTCGGATACGACGGTCTTACCCAGGCTGGTCGTCTTCGGACAACAAACGGAGATCAGTCATCTGAGCCTTCTGGAGCAAGGCCGTCAGGCGCCGGCGCCGGGCTGGGGGACGCCCCACAAGTTGCCGAGCCACAACAACTCGACCGACTCGAGCAGTTGAACCCGACGGCGAGTGCCGTCCCTCAACACGATCGATGCGACGGGTCCCACCACTGGTGCCGTGTCCACGGATTCGACTCGTACCTCGTCGGTCGAGACATCAGGCATCATGACCAGATCGCCCTTGCGTAGCTCTCGTGCCGAGATTGCTCGTGATCTCACCGGCCACCCCCGAATTGAACCGTTGATAGGGCCGTACCCGAGAACGCCTGCCGGTAATCGATCTTGTGAGACAGCACGCGAATCATCGAGGAGTCCGCGATGAGATGCTGACTCGATGAGGACCGCACACGTCGATGCCAATGGACTGAGCTTCGCCTACGACAGCTTCGGTGATCCCGGCGATCCGCCACTGCTTCTCGTGATGGGACTGGGCACCCAGCGGCTGGCCTGGCCGCAGGCGTTCTGCGAGGAGTTGGCGCGAAATGGATTCCATGTGATCCGCTTCGACAACCGTGACATCGGCGAGTCGACTCACCTCGACGGGTTGCCGGCTCCGAGCCCGGTCGCCGTGGCGGTCCGCCGAGGGCGAGCGCCCTACGTGCTGGACGATCTCGCGGCCGACACCGTCGCCCTCATCGACGCGCTCGATCTGGGAACCGTTCACCTGGTCGGTGCCTCGATGGGCGGTTTCATCGCCCAACTCGTCACGTTGCGCGCTCCGGACAAGGTGCGGACGCTGACCTTGATCATGACGTCCACGGGATCGCGCCTGGTCGGGCGCACGAAGCCGAACATCGTCGCGGCGGTGCTGCGTCGCAAGCCGGCCCTGGATCGTGAGTCGGCGGTTCGCGCCAGCATCGAGATGTTTCGGATGATCGGCTCGCCGTCGTATCCGCATGAGGAATCCGCGCTGCGTGGACTGGCCGAGCAGAGCTACGACCGTGGATTCGACCCGGCCGGGGCGCAGCGGCAACTCGCGGCCGTCGTCGCGCAGACCGATCGCACCAAAGAGCTGGCCGGCATCACCGCACCGACGCTGGTGATGCACGGACTGCACGATCCACTGGTCGGCGTGTCGGGCGGCATCGCCCTGGCGCGCGCGATTCCCGGCGCGCGGTTCGTCGGGTTCAACGGCATGGGTCACGATCTGCCGCCGCAGCTGTGGCCGGACTACCTCGCCGAGATCATGGCCGTGACCCGCCGGGTCGCACCGTCGCGTTGACCGACCCGACCTCGCGCCGGTCGGTCGAACGGGCCGGACGCGCACAGGATCTCTTCGACCGGCTTATCGTCGTCACGGCTGGCCTGGCGATCGGTGGCGTGGCGCTGCAGTTGGTGAAGACAGGTCCGGCCCACACCATCGGCGTGATCGCCGCGGGTCTGTCGTGGCTGATCTTCGCGGCCGACGCGCTCGTCATGCTGCGGGTCAGTCCGAACCCCGCGAGCTGGGCCCGGGGCCACCTGCTCGACCTGAGTCTGCTGGCGGTCACGTTTCCGCTCTGGCCGCTGCTGTTGCACCGGTTGCTGGTGCTGGAACTCGCTCCCGCGTTCACCCTGCTCGAGGCCGCGAAGCTGGCCAAGCTGGTCAAGGCGGCCGGCGCCGTCCACCTGCGGGCCCGCGGCCGGTTCATCGCCGGGGTCGTCCTGGCGGCTGCACTCGGCGTCGGCGCCCTCGTGATCTGGCACTGAGCCGGGCCCGCCGATCGGGGGACGTCGGTATCAACCGGATGTCCACCGGGTCGGGGGACACCGGCGGACGGCCCCGGCGGCCAGGCTGGACGAGAAGAGAACAGCCGCCGACCCCCGGGGCCGGCCGACCAGAAGGGCTCGATCATGACCACCACGATCAGCACGCCGCGTCCGACCCTCGAGTTGGACTACCCGATGACGCTCGGCACGTACGCCGACTACGCCCAGGCCCAGCACGCCGTCGACCATCTCGCCGATCAGGGCTTTCCCGTCCAGCACGTGTCGATCATCGGCACCGGACTACGTTCGGTCGAGCGTGTCACTGGCCGGCTCACGCGAGGGAAGGTGGCCGCGGCGGGCGCGCTGTCCGGACTCTGGATGGGCCTGTTCGTCGGCATCGCCTTCGCGATCTTCAGTTCTCAGGGTCAGCTGGGCTTCCTGCTCACGACGCCGCTGCTGGGCGCGCTCTTCGGCCTGGTCTGGAGCCAGCTCGGCTTCTCGGCGGCCACCCGCAACGGGGCACGCGACTTCTCCTCGGTGACCCAGGTCGTCGCGTCGCAGTACGAGGTCGTCGTCGAGCACTCGCTGGCCGCCCGGGCGCACCACCTGCTCGCCCCAGCCACAGCCGCTCGCGGCTAAACTATTAGGCAGACTAACAAATTCGGGCAGCCGGTTGGGCAGGAGCGGAACTCGCGCGTGGTGGCCATCGGGATCGGACGCGACACGTTCGTCTCCCTGCGTTCCCGAAACTATCGTCTGTATTTCTTCGGGCAGCTCATCTCGGTCAGCGGGACCTGGATGCAGACGATCGCCCAGTCGTTCCTGGTCCTGCAGCTGACCAACTCCGGAACGGTGCTGGGGCTGACGACGGCCGCGCGTTTCGGACCGATGTTCCTGTTCGGGCCGTGGGGCGGTCTGCTCGCCGACCGCCTCAACAAGCGCCGCGTCATGTTCATCACCCAGACGCTCGCCGGGCTGCTCGCGCTCACCTTCGGCATCCTCGTCGGCACGGGGACCATCCGCATCTGGATGGTGTTCGTGCTGGCGGCCGGTCTCGGGTTCGTGAACGTGTTCGACAACCCCACCCGCCAGTCGTTCATCCCCGAGATCGTCGGTCGCGATCGGTTGCGCAACGCGGTGACCCTGAACTCGGTCACGATCAACCTGGCGCGGGTGCTCGGCGCGGCGATCGGCGGTGGGGTGGCGGCCGGACTGGGTCTGGCCGCCTGCTTCGACCTGAACGCCGTGTCCTACCTCGCGGTGCTCGCGTCGCTGGCCCTGATGTCGGTCGATCAGCTGCTTCCGTCGGATCGAGTCCGCAGGGAGCGAGGGCAAGTCCGGGCCGGGCTGCGCTACGTGCGCCAGACGCCCGACCTGATGCTGCCGCTGATCATGATCGCGGTGATCGGGACGCTCGCCTGGGAGTTCCCGGTCAGCCTGCCGCTGCTGGCTCGGATGACCTTTCACGGCGGGGCGGGCACGTACGCCGTGATGAGCGCGTGCATGGGCATCGGCGCGATCGTCGGCGGCCTGGTCGCCGCGTCCCGGTCTCAGGTCGGACTTCGAGGTCTCGCGATCGCGGCGACGGGATGGGGCATCGCGATCACGGTGGCCGCCTTGGCTCCGTCGCTCGTGCTCACCTACGTCCTGCTCGTCTTCGTCGGGTACGGCAGCATCACGTTCAACTCGATGGCCAAGACATCGCTGCAGCTGGCCGCGCGAGGTCAGATGCGAGGTCGGGTGATGGCGTTGTGGGCGGTCGCCTGGCAGGGGTCGACGCCGATCGGGGGGCCGATCATCGGCTGGATCGGCGAGCACCTCGGCCCTCGGTGGGCGTTGCTGACCGGCGGCCTGCCGACCGTCGCCATCGGGTTGATCATGCTGGTGCTGGTCCGTCGCCGCGATCGTGCGCGCCCGATCGAGCCTGGCTACTCGGGGGTGCCTGGACGTTCGGGCGCGACGAACGGCAGCCGGACCTGGAAGCGGGTGTCGCCCGGCTCGGAGATCAATCGCAGGTCGCCGTGGTGCTTGTTCACCACGATCCGCCAGGAGATGTCGAGGCCCGAGGCCGGTGCCCTCGCCGAACGGCTTGGTGGTGAAGAACGGCTCGAAGATCCGCGCGCGGATCTCGTCGGGCACGCCCGGGCCCGGTGTCGCCGATCTCGACCAGCAGGAAGTCGCCGTCGCGGGCCGTGCGGACGGTCAGCGTGCCCTGGCCGTCCATCGCGCCGATCGCGTTGTCGATCAGGTTCGTCCAGACCTGGTTCAGCTCGGCGGCGTAGGCCGGGATCGTCGGCAGCGAGCGGTCGTAGTCCTTGACCACGTCGATGCCGTCGCCGAGCTTGCGGCCGAGCATCAGCAGCGTGCTGTCGAGCAGTTCGTGGACGTCGACGACCTGGAAGGGCGCGCGGTCCATCTGCGAGTACTGCTTGGCCGCGGCGACCAGCGTCGAGATCCGGGTGGTCGAGTCCTGGATCTCGTTCATCAGCAGTTCGGTCTCGACGGTGTAGTTGAGCCAGCGGACCGCGCCCTCGAGCGTCTCGCCGTCGATCGTGGCGGCGACCTTGTCGAGGAAGGACTCGTCGAGGCCGGCCTGCGACGAAGGTCGGGGCGAGGTCCCAGCCGCCGGCGATGCCGTGGGCCTCGAACCAGTCGCCGAGTTGGTCTTCGCGGTCGGACGGCCTGCATCGGGCGTCAGGGTCGGCGCCTTGGCCACGTGCTCGACCGCGTCCTCCTGCAGCCGGATCAGCGTCTCGAGGGTCTCGCGGTCGTACTGGCCGGCGGCGATGAGGGCGAGCTTGTGGCGCATGCCGGCGACCCGGTCGCGCAGCGAGGAGGTGGCCCGCACCGCGGCGGCGGCCGGATTGTTCAGCTCGTGGGTGAGCCCGGCCGACAGCGACCCGAGGGCCAGCAGCCGCTCGCGCTGGCCGACGACCTGCTGGGTGTTCTGGATGCCGAAGAACAGCCCTTCGAGCAGGTGCAGCGCCATCGGGAACCAGTCGCGCATCAACGTCGGCGAACTTGTCGGCGCTCGAGCACGAAGAACCGCGACGGGACGGTGACCCGCATCGAGTTGTTGTAGATCTGGCGCACCCGGTCGCCCAGGTAGGCCTGCAAGGCGCCGGCGTAGACGCCACGCTGGTCGGTGCGGGTGACCTCGACGTCGTCCTCGCCGATGCGGCGCGACAGGACGAGCTCGCCCTCGAGCAGCACGTAGAAGCAGGCGGCCGGCTCGCCCTCGCGATAGACCCAGCCGGGCTCGATCGTGCTCGACGTGGCCCTCGCTCGCACAGCCATTCCAGCTGGTCGTCGGTCGAGCTTCTCGAAGAGGAACAGCGTCCGCAGCTCGTCGATGTCGCAGATCATCGCTTCTCCATGTAGCGGTGCACGAGCATGACGGCCATCGCCCCCTCGCCGACCGCCGACGCCACCCGCTTGGCCGACTCCGACCGGGCGTCGCCGGCCACGAAGACGCCCGGCACGCTGGTCTCGAGGTGGTACGGCGCGCGCTCGGCCGGCCAGCCGCGGGGGCGTGCGTCCGTCCAGGGGCAGGTCGGGTCCGGCCACGACGAAGCCGTGCTCGTCGCGGACGACGAAGCCGTCGAGCCATTCGGTGCGCGGGGCGGCCCCGATGAACACGAACAGCCACTGCGCGTCGACTATCTCGGTGGCGCCGGTGGCGTTGTCGCGCAGGGTGAGCTGTTCGAGATGGTCGTCGCCGCTGACCCTCGACCACCTCGGTGCAGGTGCGGACGTTGATGTTGTCGATCGCGGCGATCTGCTGGACAGGTAGTAGGACATCGACGACTCCAGCGACGTGCCCCGCACCAGCATGGTCACCGACTTGGCGTGCCGGGCGAAGTAGACCGCCGCCTGGCCGGCCGAGTTCGCGCCGCCGACGATGTAGACGTCCTGGCCGACGCAGTTGGCCGCCTCGCTCATGGTCGAGCCGTAGTAGACGCCGCGGCCGGTGAAGTCGCCGATGCCCGGGCGCGGTCAGCTGGCGGTAGGAGACGCCGGTGGCCAGGATGACGGCGTGCGCGTCGACGGCGTCGCCGTCGGCGAAGCGGACGGTGCGGGCCGAGCCGTTGACCTCGATGCCGACCGACCTCGCGGGTGGTGATGATCTCGGCGCCGAACTTGACCGCCTGCCGCCGCGCCCGGTCGGTCAGCTGGGCGCCCGACACGCCGTCGGGAAAGCCGAGGTAGTTCTCGATCCGCGAGCTCTGCCCGGCCTGCCCGCCGGCCGCGGTGCGCTCGATCAGCACGGTGCGCAGTCCCTCGGACGCGCCGTAGACGGCGGCGCCGAGACCGGCCGGCCCGCCGCCGATCACGACCAGGTCGTAGAACTCCTCGGCCGGCGTGGTGTCGAGCCCGACCCGCGCCGGCCAGCTCGGCGTCGGTCGGCTCGATCAGCACGTCGCCGTCGGTGGTGATCACGACCGGCAGCCGCAACGGTCGTCGGCGCCGGCGGCGGCCAGCAGCCGCTGCCCCTCCTCGTCCTCGGACTGGTACCAGCGGTAGGGCACCTGGTTGCGGACCAGGAACTCGCGCACCTCCGACGACCGGGCCGACCAGCGGTGGCCGATCACCTTGGTCTCGGGGACCGCGCGGTGATCGGTCGCCTGCCAGGCGGCGAGCAGGTCGTCGAGCACCGGGTAGAGCTTCTCCTCCGGCGGGTCCCACGGCTTGAGCAGGTAGTGGTCGAGGTCGACCACGTTGATGGCGTCGATGGCGGCGTTGGTGTCGGCGTAGGCGGTCAGCAGCACCCGGCGGGCGTGCGGGGTAGAGGTCCATCGCCTGCTCGAGGAACTCGATGCCGCTCATCTGCGGCATCCGGTAGTCGGCCAGCAGCAGCGCGACCGGCGTCGCCGCGCAGCTTCATCTCGCGCAGCGCGTCCAGGGCCTGGGCGCCGGACTCGGCCCGGACGATCCGGTAGTCGGCGCCGTAGTGGCGGCGCAGGTCGCGGGCGACCGCCCGCGACACCCCCGGATCGTCGTCGACGGTCAGGATGCCGGGGCGGTTCTCGGTGCTGGCTGTCACGGCTGCTGCCGTCAGCGCGGCTGGAGCGTCATGCCTCCATCCTGCCCCAGCCGGGCCGGTTGGTGGGCCGTCTCCGGAATCCCGTCGATCACAAAGTTCGACCAAACGTTTGGCAGTTCGCGACGGCGGGATCTACGCTGGCACGCGTCGCCAGCGAAGGGGGCCGCACTGTGATCTCGAGCAACACGGTGGGCGGGCTGCTCTACGACGACCGCCCGGCGCTACCCGGACGGTACGGCGGTGGTCTTCCCCGACAGCCGGCAGACGTACGCCGCAGTTGCAGGCGGCGGTCGATCGCTGGGCCCGTCGGCTGCTCGGCCTCGGCGTGCGGCCCGGCGATCACGTCGGCCTGTCGATGACCAACTGCCCCGAGTTCATCGAGATCGTCTACGCGATCGGGTCGATCGGCGCCGTCATGGTGCCGTTCAACCCGCGCTACCGCTCGGCCGAACTGGCCTATGTGGTCGAGAACTCCGACGTGTCGGTGATGGTCGTCGGCCGGCCGCCCGGCCGACGACCTCGACCTGCTCGGCCGGTTGCTCGAGGCGCTGCCCGGCGTCACCGCGCACGCCGGCACCGGGCCGCTTCGAGCTGGCCGAGGCGCCGCTGCTGCGGCGGGTCGTGTCGCTCGCGGCCAGCCCGAGTGACGGCGTGGTCGACCTCGACTTCCTCGACGCGCACGCCTCGACGATCGAGCGACGCCGAGCTGTACGAGCTCTACGCGCGCCCGCGGGTGCGCGACGCCGCGATGATCCTGTTCACCTCGGGCACGACGGCCCGGCCCAAGGGCGCGGTGCTGTCGCACGAGGCGATGACGCGGACGGCGATCGCGCTCGGGCCTCGAGCGATATCAGCTGACGCCCGAGGACAAGATGTGGGACCCGCTGCCGCTGTTCCACATGTCGGGGATGCTCCCGCTGATGGCGTCGGTCGCCAGCGGCACGCCGTTCCTGTGCATGCCGCGCGTCGACGCCGCCGAGGGACTGCGGATGATCCGCGAGGAGAAGGCCACCGTCGCGCTTCATCGCCTTCGCCCAGCTGGCCATGGACATGATCAGCCAGCCCGACTACTCGCCGTCGGACGTCGCAGACGCTGCGCATCGTGCACACCGGCGGCTTCCCCGAGGTGCTGGCCAAGGTGCAGGCCGCGTTCCCGGCGGCCATCCAGGTGAACCCCTACGGCTGCACCGAGGCCGGCGGCATGTGCGCGACGTCGGAGCTGACCGACTGCCGACGAGGTGCGCGCAGGTCTACTCCGGGCGTCCCTACACCGGGCTGCAGATCCGCGTGGTCGACGAGAACAACGTCCCGTTGCCGGCCGGGTAGCGCGGCGAGATCAACGTCCGCGGCTACGCGTTGTTCGACGGGTACTACAAGAACCCGGAGGCGACGGCGGCGGTGGTCGAGCCGACGGCTGGTTCCACACCGGTGACCTGGGCGAGTCTGGACGCCGACGGTCGGGTCCGCTACATCTCGCGGCTCAAGGACATGCTCAAGGTCGGCGGTGAGAACGTCGCCTGCGTCGAGATCGAGAACCTGCTCTGCAGCCACCCGGAGGTGAACATCGCCGCGGTGGTCGGCGTGCCGCACGAGCGGCTGGCCGAGGTGCCGTTCGCGTTCGTCGAACTGGTTCCGAACGCGACAGTCACCGAGGACGAGCTGATCGCCTACTGCAAGGGACAGATCGCCAGCTTCAAGGTGCCGACGGCGATCCGCTTCGTCACCGAGTGGCCGATGTCGGCGACCAAGATCCAGAAGTCGAAGCTGCGCGACGACCTGCTCGCCGAACGGTGCCCGTCCCGTAATCTTGAGCGGGTGACCATCCAGGACGCCCCGCGCGCGCGACGGCCTCTGGTCGGCTGCGCGAATCCGTCCGGTCGCTGCCCGGCGGTGCGCTCGCCTGGCGGATCATGATCACCGTCCTCGGCGGCGGCGATCATCGTCGTCGGCATCATCCTGCTGCCGCTGCCCGGTCCCGGATGGCTGATCATCTTCATGGGTCTGGGCCTGTGGGCCACTGAGTACGCGTGGGCGGCGCGGCTGCTCACGTTCGCTCGCGCCCGGGTCATGGCGTGGACGCACTGGGTGCAAGCCCGTCCCAAGTGGGTGCAGGCCGTGGTGGTCGTACTCGGCCTGGCCTTCACGGGCGCCGTCTCGTTCGCCTGCTGGTACCTGCTGCACTGACCGCGGCGTGTAGTCTGGCGCAGCGCAATCGGGCCGGTGTCAGGGCCCGAAGCGGGCGATTAGCTCAGCGGGAGAGCACTGCCTTCACACGGCAGGGGTCACTGGTTCGATCCCAGTATCGCCCACGCCAGAGGCCCCGGATTCCGGGGCCTTCGTTGCTTCTTGCGCCGACGACTTACCTGCCTTGGGCGAGAAGCCTGACGCGTTCGCGCCGCAGCATCGTCAACTGACGGACCTGTACGCGGCCCACGCGGCGATTGCTCTGGCTGACGCCCAGCGCACCGCGCAGCTTCAACACGCACTGCGCAACCGCGATGTCATCGGCCAGGCGAAGGGCATCCTCATCGAAGGAATGAAGTCGACGCCAGACGACGCTTTTGCATGCCTGTCTGAGGTATCGCAGCAAGCGAACCGCAAACTGATCGACGTGGCGCTGCACCTAGTGGAAACGGGGGAGCTACTCGGGCCTCCGGTGGCGTGACACCGTCGCCCAGTATGCACACGCCGAACGTGCGTTAGAAGGAAATCGGGCTGGGCCGGCCGAGGTGGAAGCCTTGGACATAGTCGACGCCGTGTTCCTTCAGGATGTCGAGCGTGGCCTGGTCCTCGACACCCTCGGCCACGGTTTGTTGGTTAAAGCTCTTTGCGAGGCTGACGATGGCGTCGACGACGTGCCGGTTCGGAGCGCTGTCGACGAGATCCCTGACGAACTCGATGTCGATCTTGAGGTGAGTGAAGGGGAGCGTCTTGAGGTAAGTGAAGCTTGCATAGCCGGTACCGAAGTCGTCGAGGGCGAGTCCGCAGCCGAGCTCGTGCAGGCCGCGGGCGAAGGCTCTGCCGGCGTCGAGGTCCTGCATGAGCGCGGTTTCGGTGATCTCGAAGACCAACAGGGACGGGTCGGCGCCGGTGTCGCGCATCAGGCGCTCGATGAGCGGCAGGAGGTCGACGTTGGCGATCGTCCAGGCCGAGATGTTGGCTTCCACTCTGTGGCCCGAGGCGGCTCGCTCGATCGCCTTGGTGACGACCCAGCGGTCGATGTCGGCCACGAGGCCGTAACGCTCGGCGACCGGCAGAAACGCTCCAGGCGGCACGACCTCTCCGGACGGGGAGATGAGCCGCAGCAGGAGTTCTTCGCTGGCTGCGCCGCCGGTCAGCGGGATGATCGGTTGGGAGTAGAGGGCCATCCGGTTCTCATCGAGAGCGTCTCGGATACGTCCGAGCCAGCTCAGGGCGTTCAGTTCTCGCTGGGCGCGATGCCTTTCGGCCGTCTCGGCGCTGGCGTCCCGGAACACGACGACGACGCCATCAACGGCACCCGACTCGTTGCGCAGTGGCGACGCCGAATACGCGACCGGGATGATCCTCCCGTCCTTGTGGATGAAGGCATCGTCGGAGCTGCCGGCCACGTCGACCCTCGGTGCGGACCTTCAAGAGGGGACAGTCCTTCTCGTGGGTACGGCGTGCCGTCACCGTGATGATGGTGGAACGTCTCATGGGCGAGCCGTCCGCGCAGCTCGTCTTCGGTCCAACCCAGCAAGTTGGCGGCGGACCGGTTGAGGAAGGTTATTCGCCCCTGTTGATCCAGGGCGTACAGGCCTTCGGCCATGGTGTTCAGCACGACCGTCCGAAACCGCTCGGACTGCTTCGTCTCGGTGATATCTACGCCGACGATCCCGATACCAGCCAGTTGCCCGTCGACGCGGACCGGAAAGTACTTGGTGAACCACACGGTTTCTCGACCATCGACGTCGTGTCGAATGGAGTGAACGACAGTGACCTCGTCCCCGTTGTCGATGACCGACCGGTAGTGCGGCTCGAACTCCGGCCACAGCTCGGGGATCACGGTGGCCACGGTGCGACCCAGATCACGTTCGGGGGATAGCCCGTTGAGGCGGGCCAGCGTGTCATTGAAGCGCACCAACCGAAAGTCGGTGTCAATGAACCCGAACGCCAGCGGAGCGGACGTTCCGAATGCGTTGACCAACGCGAGCGCCTCCGACACCTGCCGCCGGGACGTCTCCAGTTGGTCGCTCATCAGCCGGTCGTCTTCGACATCGGTCCAGGTCCCGATCCAGCGCAGCACCTCGCCGCCGTCCGAACGGACCGCCAGTGCGCGCGCCTGCATGCGTCTGTACAGGCCATCCCGGTGTCGCACCCGGTACTCGGCCAGGTACGGCTGGCTGCTGGCTACAGCGTCGGCCCACCGCGTGGCGGCGAGCTCTCGGTCGCTTGGGTGGACCGCCTGCAGCCAACCCGAACCGCTGAACGCGTCCGGTGTGAGGCCGGTCAGCTCGAGCGCCTGGCAGTTGAGGTAGTCGGCGGAGCCCGCACTGTCGGTCATCCAGACGGAGTGGGGGATCGCTTCCGCCATAGTCGCGACATCGAGTTCGATGTCCGCGGGTCGCGTGAGGGCGCAGGGGCGCGAGCGAGGGGCTGACTTAACGGAAACGTTACGCACGAGGGCATTGTTAGCCCCGCCGTCGGGAAGAAACAAGCGGGGCTGGGGCCTACCGGCAGAGTCAGCGTAGAACGGATAGGTCTCCGCGCTATCCGGCCGGGATCAGCGGAAAGGCGAAACCTCGAAAGGCGGAGGGCTTGCGATCTGGTGGCGCGGCGAGGGGCGAGGCTTGGATTTGAGAGTCTCCGACGGGAGTTCCGCGAACTGTTGCCGATAGTTGGCCGCGAAACGACCGAGATGCACGAACCCCCAGCGCGCTGCCACCTCCGTGACGGTCACCGAGCCGGGCTCCGCAGCCGCGAGCTCGTCGTGGACGGCATGTAATCGCAGCTCCCGCAAATAAGCAATCGGTGACGTGCCCATCGAGCGACGAAATCCATCGTGCAGGCTGCGAGTGCTGACTGAAATCGCCGCCGCCAGCTCCCGAGTCGTCCACGGATGAGCGGGGTCGCTGCGCAACAGCTCCACCGCCCGCGATATCGGGCGAACACCGGCTGCCGACTGCTTCGCGCGGATAGCTTCTGAATAGTTGTGAGGCTGCCCGAAAATCAACAAATCCAGAAGAAGCTGCTCCAGGCGTTGAGTTGCGAGCCGATGAGTCAATAGACCGTCGGGACAACCGGACTCCGAATCCACGAGTCGAAGCAGATGAACGAACGCGGCGCCTCGCGAGCTAGTGAGGTCGAAGGCGGTGGCAAAGTCAAGAGCCCGTGTCATTGGTCGGCCGAGAAGGTTCTCCACCTCCGCTTGGATGTCCATCCGAGGCAGCATCAGGCAGAGCTGGGCACATACGCTGTCGCAGTCAATGTCCGCCGGAAGCGTCGGCATGAATACCGCGCCCGTGCGCGGATCGCTGTATACGGGATCACGCAGACCGGTTCTGGCCACCATGTGCCCTGATACCGGAATGTCAACGTGATAGTTCGAAGCCTCAGCGGTCCGTATTCGGACGGCATCTCCAAATCGGAGATAACCGGCAGTAATCCGACCCACATTGACGACGTTCAACTGCGCGTCCAGCGTCGCGACGCCATTTCGAGAAGCAAGCTCGACCGGCAGGAACGCATCGGTGAGAGCCGCGCGGGCGTGATCGATATCCCCGGAACGGACGACCGAATGCTGCACGAACATATCGCTTGGCGCCGGTGCCGATACCACGCGTCGAGTCTAATCCGCAGCAAGCCACCACACTCGTCGAACGGCGCGGATCCACTGTCGTGAGGTTCAGCTCTCGCGGTGGGCAGCAGTGCCCCCCCTCTTCCATGAGACGGGGCACTGCTGCTGACGCGCTCGTCCCGGGAAGACCAGCGCGTTACCTCACCGGCGGAGGCGACTCGACACTACGATCCGGCGAGCACCGGACGGTATCCGCTGAGTGCACGTCATCGGCCGATGAACGCTGCCGGCGAACCTGGTCGGCTGCGAATCGGACAACTCGCGCTCGCGGCGAGTGCAGTCCGCAGGCGGTGCTGCAGCACGCCATGGAGTCTCATCCCTGAGCCGTGCACAGTGCGTGCGAGGTGGGTCCGACGCTGCTATTTGTTGGTGCCCAGGCCGACGACGAGGTTGATCGTGCTCGCGAGGACGATCGCGCCGAGCAGGAACGACAGTCTCCAGGGCGTCGATCGGGGCATGTCGGCGCGGGAGAACTCCGACGACCGCTCGTGGGACGTTTTCGCGCTCGGTAGTAGTGACCGCGTCTCGATGGCCGCGGATGGATCTGCAGTCGCTGGGAGACGATGATGATCCGCGATCCGTTGGGTTGTGCCCGCCGCTCAGCTATGGCGAGCGGCTAGCTCGGATCGCTCGGACGGGGTGAGGCCACCCCAGATGCCGTGCGTTTCGTTGACGAGTAACGCCCAGCTCAGGCAGCTTTCGATGACGGGGCATCGTGCACACGTCCGCTTGGCGTCGAGTTGGTTGCGGCGCAGGTAGGCCCCGCGGGCGCTGTCCTCGTCATAGAAGCGTTCGGTGTCGCTGCCCTTGCACGCGGCGTTGCGACGCCAGTCCAGATCGTCGCGGTGCCGGAGTAGAGCGAGGGCCAGTCTCGCGAGGTCGCCGTTGATGTCTTGCCTGCCGGCGAGGATGTTCTTCTTCTGTGCGTGCCGTGTGCTCATGTGCGGGTCGCTAACCGTCACTCGTCGCTTCTTGGCGAGCGAAGATTGGGTGAGAATCGGGGTCGGGCAACTCGCCTGCTGCTGTGCCGGGGGCGACCGCGATGAGTTCACCTTACTTGAATCCCACACCGATAGATCTCTTTGGCGCTCGGTGGCGTTGATTTGGCGGGATCAGCTCGGAACGTTCACTGCGTTCGCCAATCAGTCTGTGGCGAGGTCCGACCTCCGCGATCCCACTAAGCCTTAGCGTCGGCGATCGACCGCATGCTGGTCTCAATCTTCGGTGGGGCTATGCGAAGTAGTGACCCTGGTCGAGGTCTTCGAGAAGCGTCGGGCCGGTCGGTTTCCAGCCGAGGAGCTGGCGCGTGGATTCGTTTGACACGACGACGTCCATTCCGGCGAAGGGGAATGCGGCGAAGTGCGACGGTTCGACGCTTCGAGCCGGGAGGCCGAGGTGTCGTCCGATCGACTCGGCGATGGCGCGCACCTCGACTGGTGGCTCGCCGGCCGCGATGAGCTGCGCTCCGGCTGGTGCTTTCTCGAGCGCGAGGACATAAAGCTGGGCGAGGTCGTCGACGTGCCCGGCGGCCCAGTGGTTGGTGCCCTCGCCGAGGTAGCCGGATACGCCGGTCTCGCGGGCGATGTTGATCATGAGCGGTATGAAGCCGTGCTTGTCTCGGTCGCTGTGCGTGGAGTTCGCGACGGCGACGAGCATTGCGCGCACGCGGCGCGAGGCGTAGTCGGAGATCGCGTTCGCGACCTCGCCGCGGGGGTTCTGCGTGGCGGCCGAGCCAAGTCCGATGCCGATGAAGGTTTTGTCTGTGCCGACGAGCGCGTCGCCAATAGCACCGGCGACGGCCAGGTCTTTGGAGACGGCGCCGGCGAAGTCACCGGCCATCATCGTTTCGTGATCGAAGGCGAGGTGGATGGTCGCGTCGGCGTCAGCCGCCGCCGAGGCCAGGATGTCGAGATCGCTGAGTCCGCCGCGGGCGACGGACGCGCCCATCGCCGCGACCTTCGCTGCCGACTCGTCCGAACGGGACAGGCCGACGACCTCGTGTCCGGCTTTGATCAGTGCGGGGACGACGGCGGATCCGATGTAGCCGCTCGCGCCCGTGACGAACACGCGCATGTGCACTCCTCGAAGTGATGTGACTCGGAAACATCACCGTACACCGAGTGACGGGACTCGGTTCCATCACCTAGGCTGAGCGGCATGGCCAGGTGGGAACCGAACGCGCGCGTGCGTCTCGTGCGTGCGGCGCTCGAGCTCTGTACCGATCAGGGCTACGACGCCACCACCGTCGCCGAGATCGCGGAACGCGCAGGGCTGACGAAGACGACGTTCTTCCGGCACTTCCCGGACAAGCGTGAGGTGCTCTTCGCCGGGCAGGACGAGCACTCGCGCATCCTCGCGGAGGCAATCGCGGGCGCGCCGGCTGAGGCGACCCCGATCGAGGCCGTTGCCGTCGCGGTCGGCGCGCTCGCGGCGAGCTTCACCGACGAGCGGCGCGAGTTCGGCCGGATGCTGATCGCGCTGATCGCCGCCAACGACGAGCTCAAGGAGCGTGCCGTCTACAAGCATGCCCGGCTCGCCGAGGCGACAGCCGCGGCTTTGGAGGCGCGCGCGGTGCCGCCCGCGACGGCCGGGCTCGCCGCCGAGCTCGGGGTGCGCGCATTCCACGACGCCTTCGCGCGCTGGATCGAGCCCGGCGCCAAGCGCTCGCTGGTCGCGCTCACCAAGGCCGACCTCGAGCGCCTGCGCGCCGCAGCCGCCCTGCTCGACACCTAACGCGCCCCGGCTCACTGGGGTGGGTTCCGTGGGGTCGCCGTCGTATGTAAGGTAACCCTTACCTACCCGAAAGGCGGTTCGCGTGGTCGCGATGCTGGTGATCTTCCTGCGCGAGGGCGTCGAGGCGTCCATGATCGTGGCGATCCTGCTCGCGTACCTGAACCGAACCGGTAATCGGAAATATTTCCGCGATGTCTACCTCGGGGTCGGGGCGGCACTCGTTTTGGCCCTGGCTGGCGGTGTGGTCGCGTACGAAACGATCCGTTCCTACGACGGATCGCGCACCCAGACCATCTTCGAGACCGCCACCTACCTGCTCGCAGCCGGCGTTCTCACCTACATGACGTTCTGGATGCGTAGCCATGCGCGTGGGCTGTCGGGCGAGTTGCGCGCTCGCGCCGATGCTGCGATGACCAATGGCGCGCGAACGGGACTGGCCCTGCTTGCATTCCAGGCGGTCGGCCGCGAAGGGCTCGAGACGGTCGTATTCGCCTTAGCGATCACGTTGTCGGGCAACCAGCACGACGCCGTGCTGGGGGCAGGGATCGGGCTAGCCATCGCGCTCGTGATCGCCTTCGTGATCTACAAGCTCGGACACCGCCTGAACTTGGGACGGTTCTTCTCCATAGTCGGCGCCCTGCTCATGGTCTTCGCCGCCGGGCTGCTCGTCGATGCGGTCGAGAACCTGCAACAACTGGGGTGGCTCCCGATCGGCCGACAGGTGCTCTGGCATGGCGGTCGCGTGCTCAGTGAGGACGGAACCTGGGGCGATCTCGCCCACTCGTTCTTCGGCTACGCAGATTCCCCGACGCTGCTCCAGCTGATCGTCTACGTGGTCTACATCGGTGCGGCGCTGGTGGCCTTCTTCAACCTTGGCGACAAACTGCGGCCCCGGCCACCCCAGCCGGAAAAAGCTCAAGAAGTAGGCGTCCGCTAAAGGATTCCGTACCAGTCACTGAGCGACGATCCCCGAAGTCAGTTCACCACTTCCGTGGCTGTCACAGCTCGTCTCCGTTTAGCGGCTGATTCCGATGACGAGGATGACCACGCCGGCGATGCCAGCAGAGGGGTTCGCGCGGGGCACGAAAGCCTGCGGTTGCGCGATGTGGTTCCTCGACAGCTTCACTTCACAACCGAGGGTCTTCCTGTCTCAACGACCGGCCCACATCACCTCGACCTGGAACAACGTCGTCGGGCATCACACCTAGACGACGCGGTCGCGACCGAGTGCGCGTCGGCGCAACCGGCTGCTGCGACGACGACCGGCTTGTGGCCATCCTAGCCGCCGCGCACCTCACGTCGGACTGATCGGCACGGGGTTACCGTCCGCGCTGACGTCCGTCGAGAACGGGGCAGTACTTGTGTTCCTTCGGTCTTCACGGCTGTCAACGTGGCCGGGTTCAAGCCGAGTACTGAGAGGATCGTCGGCGCGACCTGGGTTGTCTCTACCGGAGTCCGCTCAACCTGAGACTTGATGCCCGGGCCGTTGACGATCATCAGGACGTGTCGGTCTCCGGTGTTCATGCCACCGTGCTCGGCGAGTTTGGTCGGCTTGGAGTAGACGATGCCGACCTGCCCCTTGCCGAACACGTCCGGGTAGTGGCCGTTGCCCACTGGGACGCCGAAGAAGTTGGTGCACCAATACGGTCTCGCCGAGAGGCAGCGGTCGCCCGGCCGCGGCGCGCGCGGCGACCGCGGTGGCCAGATAGTGCATGCCGGCCAGGACAATCACGATGCTCGCGTACTGCCACCGCAGATGAGCGGTGTCGTAGCCCACGGCGTGAAGCAGGCCCAGGAGGTCGTAGCCGCTGTCGGCGTCGGCGACCTGGAAGCTGAGCGCCGCAGACCCCAGCATCAGCGCCAGAACAGCCGCTACTAAGACGCGTCGCGCCGGTCCGTGCCTGAGTAAGAGCGGCCGCGCGCGATGCGCTGGGCCGACCGCTTCCTCCGTGCCGACCAGCGTGGAGGTCATGTGCAGGTCAGTCGTGCGTCTTCGGGGCGGCCACAGTGACCACGGTGAAGTAAGTGACGACGGCGATCGCCAGATGCATGACGACCAGGACGGCGACCGCCCGTCCGGATTGACCTTGATGCAGCAGCCAGACGTCGGGTAGTAGGAGTACGAGAGTCACAAGCACCGCGGCGCGCGAGTAGATCCAACGAGGAGCCGAACTGAGGCGAGTCACGAGCGGCCACGCGATGCAGGCAACGACCACACCGATGATGGTCAGCTTCGCGTAGTCAGCGAACTGGAAGTGGACGTAGCTCTTGGTCGTCGGGAACATCGCCTTGCCGATCGCGACGATCGCCGCGTCGGCAACGAGTGACCCCAGCACGGCGAGCGCGGTGGCGAGCAGGACTCGCCACGCGGCCGGCTGCTTGGCGCTCGGGGCGAAGTCGACCCGCACGGCCCGTAACGGCCGGCTGGCCAGTCTCGATGCAGGCACTAGCACTCCTCGATTTACTCAGGGCGAGTGATTGCTGATGCGATCCCTCGTCTTTACCCAGTATTCGGTCGCCCACTTCTCGAAACGCTCTCAGCGACCTGTGCCGCGGTTCAGGGTTGTCAGCTCTGAAGACCGTCTCAATGCGGCTGGAAGTCCCGTTCTGGTGGTGGCGACGCTCGGGGCGGTGTTTCATGGGCGAGTGAGTGACTCGGGCCTGCACACCGACGAGCCACATACGAACTTCAGCGCCGGCCGTTTGAACTGGCTGCGAGCGGGAGTTCTCGGCGCGAACGACGGAATCGTGTCGGTCGCCGGGATAGTGGTCGGCGTTGCCGGTGCGAGTTCCGGTCGTGGGCCGATCTTCACCGCCGGATTGGCCGGTCTGGTCGCCGGCGCCGTGTCGATGGCCCTCGGCGAGTACGTCTCGGTGAGCAGCCAACGCGACAGTGAGAACGCGCAACTGGCGCAGGAACGACGCGAGCTCGCCGAGACGCCTGACCAGGAGCTGGCCGAGTTGACCGCGATCTACGAAGCCAAGGGGCTGACGGCGGCCACCGCTCGTCAGGTCGCCGTCGAGTTGACCGAACACGATGCGCTGGCCGCGCACATCGACGCCGAACTCAACCTCGACCCGGACGACCTGGCCAACCCGATCGAAGCCGCGGCCGCGTCAGCGTTGTCGTTCACCCTGGGCGCGATCCTGCCGATGCTGGCGATCTTGTTGCCACCGTCGAGCTGGCGGGTGCCCGTGACGTTCGTCGCGGTCCTCGCCGCCTTGGCGCTGGCCGGCGCAGTGAGCGCGCGCCTGGGTGCGAGCAGCGTCCAACGCGCTGTGCTGCGGGTGGTGATCGGCGGCGCGGTCGGCCTGGCTGTGACCTACGCCGTCGGGCATCTGGTGGGCACGGCGATCGGCTAGCGAGGTTTGGCGACGACCAGATCGATCCGTCGGCGAAGACCACGACGCCTTGAAGCCCGGACGCGTTCTCGATCCAGGCCGGGGCGTCGGCGCCCATCGCGAATGCGGCGGTCGCGTAGGCATCGACCGTGCCGAGTTCCTGTCCGATCAGCGACACGCTGGCCAGCCCGTCGGTCGGCACCCGTGTGCGGCTCGATGATGTGCGCGTCCGCGCTCGGCCGATCCCGACGTGGCTACGGCGATGCCGGTGCCGCGTCGCGACGCCGACGAGCTGGCCGGGCTGCAGCGGGTGGGCCAGCCCGATTCGCCACGGCTGCCCGGGCGTGGCGTCGCCGGCGCACTGCACGTCACCGCCGCCGTTGACGCAGTGGTTGCGCGATCCCGCGTTCGGCCAGCATGGCGCTGGCCCGTTCGATCGCCCAGCCCTTCACCAGCCCGGACGGGTCGAGCTGGCCGGCGGCGTAGGCCGAGAAATAGCCCGCCGTCTCAGCCTCGAGGACGCCGCAGCGGTCGAGCACCTCGCGCGACCTCGGGCGCGCAGTCGCTCGACGCCGATCTCGCCGCGGCCCAGCCGGCTGATCTGGCTGCCGTCCTGATAGGTCGAGAAGGTGTCGTCGACCCAGTGCAGCCAGCGGAGCACATCGTCCACGGCGCTCGCGATCGACTCCCGGGTGCACGGACATCGATCGAGAAGACCGTTCCCATGCAGCGTTCGACCACGCGCTGCGGGATCGCGGATGTCGGTCGGCGAACTCACTTGATGCCGGCCTGATCCAACGCGCTCTGCAGCGACTGCTCGTAGCCCTGGCTCGTGTACGACGCGCCCGAGACCGAGTCGATGTTGGCGCTCTGGGCGCTGAGCGTCTCCTGCAAGCAGGATCGGCGCGGCGTCGGAGTTGATTCGTTGGGAGCGGCCGTCGTAACGCGGTGAGTTGGACGAACGACGACGTTGGTGATCTTGGTGCCCTGGACGGTGATCTTCACCTGGACGACGCCGTACCGGGTCGTGATGGCCTGGCCGGTGTAGGACTTCGTAGTCGGAGCAGGCGCGGTCGTGCTCGAGGCACTCGTCGTCGGGTCGGGCGGCGCGGCTGGTCGTGGCGCGGCGCGGTCGTGGTCGGCGCTGCCGACGAGGCGCTCGAACTGATCGAACCCGGCAGCGCCGCGGACGGGCAGACCCAGAGGCGGCCGCTGATGGTGTGGCCGTGCGATTTGAAGCTCAGCAGGGCGACGAGGCCGACGACGGTTCCGGTGATCGTCAGGATGACGCGTTTCATGGTCTCGACCTCCCTAGAAGGTGAACGACTCTTGGTGGATGTGCCGAGCGCGGCACGCCGGCCCGACGCAGCCCGGCCTCGGCCGCGATCATCATCGGCTCCGGGCCGCAGAGGAACACGTCTCGCTCTCGCACGTCCGGGACGAGCCGCCGCAGCCGCTCGGCCGACAGATGATCCTGGTTGCCGTGCTTCGGCGGCCCGAGCAGGTAGTGGACCTGCGCGCCTCGCGCTTGGCGCGATGTGTTCGAGCTCGCGCGCGCAGGACCAGGTCGTCGTCGGAGTTCACGCGGTAGAGCAGCGTGATGTCGCCGGGAGCGCCGGGGAGGGTTTCGAACAGGGCTCGCAGCGGGGTGATCCCCACGCCGCCGGCGACGAGGAGCACCTTGCGCCGCCGGCGGCGGGTCGCGGTGAAGGAGCCGTAGGGGCCTTCGGCCAGCACCCGAGTTCCCGGTTCGAGGGCCGCCAGAGCCGCGCTGTGCGATCCGGCGATCTTGACCGTGACGCGGAGCCAGTCTCGGTGCGGTGCGGCCGAGAGCGAGTAGGGGTTGGCCGCCCACCACAGGTCCCGGGTCAGGAAGCGCCAGCGGAAGAACTGGCCGGGCTCGGTGCGAAGCTCGTCGAGGTGCCGTCCGCCGATGTACACCGAGACGACGTCGGCGTTCTCGCGGCGGACCTCGAGCACCTGCATCCGGTGGCGGAAGGTCGCCCGCACCGGGGTCACCAGGCGGTACCAGAACAGCAGGGCGGCGACGCCGATGTAGAGCGCCGACCAGAGCCAGCGAGCCTTGGCGTTGTTGACGAAGTCGGCGCCGGTCGAGAACTGGTGGCTGAAGGCCAGGGCGACCGCGAGGTAGGTGTAGAGGTGGATGAAGTGCCAGGTCTCGTACGACAGTTTGCGGCGGGCGGCGCGCGCGGAGGTGATGCCGACCCCGAGCAGCAGGAACACGGCGACCGTCGCCATCAACACGTCGGGGTAGGTCATGATGAACGACGACGTCTGGCTGACGACGTTGGTGTGGTCGGTGACCGCGTAGCCCCAAATGATCAACAGGGTGTGCGCGACCGCGAGGCTCACCGTGTAGCGCCCGCCCATCGCGTGCCAGCGGGCGAGCCGATCGGTGCCGACGCCACGTTCCAGGGCCGGCGCGCGCGACATCAGGGCCAGCAGGACGACGATCGCGTAGCCGGCGAGCAGCCCGGTGATGCGCCCGGCGTTGGTCAGCCAGTCGCCGAAGCCGCTGACGATCGGCGTGTCGTGCACCCAGAGCAACAGCACGGCGGCCGCGCCGGCGCCGATGGCGGCCAGGGCGAGGGTCGGGGAGACCCTCGCCCGGCCGTCGGTGACAGCGGCTCGCGACTGGGGCGGTGCGATGCGTGGTCGCTGTCATGGACCAAGCATCCGCGATGAAGTTCTCCGGACTCTCTGCGTGAACCTGTGCACTGGCCAGGAGTCGGCGTACCGGTCATGACGTCGGACGGCGTCGCGCCGCAGGACGGTCAGCGTCAGATCGCCCCAGTGCTTGATGTCGACGATCCGGTAGTGGGACGAGGACGCCTTCCTCGGCGAGCGAGACCGGGTCGTGCAATGTCCGGTCGGCCACGGCCACGCGTGTCGCCGAGGACGAAGATCGTCGGCGGCGCCGGCGAGGCTCGGGGCGATCTGGCGCCGCCGATTGATCGATGCCGCCGATCTGGTGCGGTGGCCGCGGGCGCGTCGAGCACGGTGGTGTCGGCGACCCGGCGCAGATCGGGTTCCAGGTGGGCGTAGATGTCGAAGCCTTCGCGGCTGGAGATCGGCAAGAAGAGCACGGCGTCGCCGGGGCTCGACGTCGTCGCCGATGACGTCGGCGGCCGCCCGGTAGTTCTCGTACTTGAAGGGCTTGCTCAGCTGCACCAGGCTTGCGGCGAGGGCGAGGACGCCCGGCCAGCGCGACGAGCGCGACGATCACGTTCGATCGAGAGCGGGCGGCCGCGACGCGCGAGGAGCGTGACCTCGGCGGGGACGGCGACGAGCGCGTACCGGGCGACCAGTTCGGGGCTGACGAAGTCGACGAGGACCAGCGCGATCGGTGGCACCAGGGCCCAGATGAGCAGGAAGCGCAGCGGTTCGGTCACGGAGCACGGACCGGGTGACGGCGAGCGACCACGACCACGATGCCGCCGGTGATCACGAATGCGACGCCACCGGCCAGGTGGGCCAGCACGCTCCAGACGACGCCGACGCTGGGACGCGGTATCCAGCCGAGCTCGGCGCTCTGTCCGTGCGCGACCCAGACCAGCGGAGCGACGGCGACCGCGATGGCGCGCCGGCCACCACCCAGGGTCGCCGCCGGCGCGCATGGCGACGGATGAGGAACACGTGGGCCGGCAACGCGTAGACGGCGAACAGATGCAGGTAGAGGGTGAGCACCACCGCCAGCGGCGTACGAGCCAGATCGTGCCCTGGGTCTGGCCGCTCGAGGGCCTGCAGCAGCGGCCACCGTGCTGAAGAGGAACATCATCGTGACGAGCGTGTACGGGCGGGCGTCCTGCGCGTAGTAGGTCACCATCGGGTGCACCGCGAACAGCAGCCCGGCGAGCAGGCCGGTTCGCTGCCCGAGGAAGCGGCTCACCAGGACCGTGAGAAGCCCGGTCGCGACGATCGCGGCCGACGCGCTGGTGCAGCCGCAGCCACCACGCGTTGTCGTGCGCTGATCCCGAGCGACGTGCCGATCGCCGTCCATCCGTGCATCAACAGGTAGTAGAAGCCGAGTGGCGCGTCGGTGTGCGACAGCATCCGCGCCAGGTTGGGCAGGCTGCGCTGGGCGGAACTGGCCGTCACCGCCTCGTCCCACGACAGCGGCTGCCGTCCGAGCGTGGGCAGCGGTCAGACGCCGCCACCACGGCCATCGACGCGGCCGGGACGCCGATCGCGCGGCGGGTCGTCGCCGATGCACTGTCGACGTCACGGACGCAGCGTGGCCAGCCAGCCGGCGGGTGCGTCCGTTCTCGGAGCGCGACTCAGCGGCAACTGTCAGCCAGCTCTCAGAACGCCGCGGAATCGCAGAGCAGACGATGATCAGAGGAAAGTCAGAGGATCGAGGTCCCACACTGTGCCCATGGCGACAACGACGACGCGCCGGCCCGACGAGCCGAGCTGCTGCGGGTGCTGATCGTCGACGACGAACCCCGGCTGGCCGAGGTGCTGGCCCGCCTGCTCACGCCTCGAAGGCTGGCAGGCGAAGTCGGTGCCGGACGGAATGTCGGCCGTGCGCGTGGCGGCCGATTTCCATCCGCACGCGGTGGTGCTCGACGTCGGCCTGCCGGACATCAACGGCTTCGAAGTGCTGCGGCGACTGCGGGCGGCCGACCCGTCCGTCTGCGTGCTCTTCCTGACCGCGCGCGACGCCGTCGAGGATCGGGTCGCCGGAATCCGCGTCGGCGGCGACGACTACGTGACGAAACCGTTCAGCATGGAGGAGGTCGCCGCTCGGTTGCGAGGTCTCGTCCGTCGCGCCGGGCTGACGCGGGCCAACACCGAGGACGCGATCACGGTCGGCGACCTGGTGATGATCGAGGACGCGCGCGAGGTGTGGCGCGGCGACGACGCGATCGATCTGACCGCCACCGAGTTCGAGCTGCTTCGGTACCTGATGCGCAATCCCCGCCGGGTGCTGTCCAAGACCCAGATCCTGACCCAGGTGTGGGATTACGACTTCGGCGGAAACGCCCACGTCGTCGAGCTCTACATCAGCTACTTGCGCAAGAAGGTCGACTTCGGGCGGGCGACGATGATCCACACCGTGCGGGGCGTCGGCTACGTCCTCAAACCGGCGTGAACTTCCGGTCGAGCTGGCCGCGTCAGCTGAGGCTGCGAGGACGAAGCTTGCGCTTCCAGCTCGTCGTCCTTGTATTGGCGCTGCTGTCGATCAGCTTCGTCGCCGTCGGTGGCGTCACCGCGATCGCGCTGCGCCACTTCCTGATCAACCGGCTCGACCAGCAGTTGGTCGCGGCGGGCGACCGTTTCTCGCTGAGCCTCGAACACCCCGACGATCACGACGCCGACAATGACGCGCAGTTCGGCACGGTCGAGGGTCAGGCCGCTGGCACGCTGGGCGCTCGGGTATTGAACGGGTCGGTCACCGCGGCCGACATCGTCGCGCATGACCAGGACGACAACTCGCCGGTGAGCGCGGAGGACAAGCGATTGCTCGCCCGGCTGAAGGTCTCCAGCCAGCCCCGCACCGTCCGGTTGCCCGAGCTCGGTGACTACCGCGTGACGGTGACCGCCGGCGACGACGGCGACCTGTTGATCACCGGTTTGCCCGAGCATCCCGTGGACGACACCATCGCCCGGTTACTGCTGATCGAGGCCAGCGTCTTCGCTGTCGCGTTGATCGTCGTCGGCGCGGCAGCGACCGTCAGTGTCCGGTTGTCGCTGCGGCCACTGCACCGCGTCGCCGACACCGCGCGCGCCGTGTCGTCACTGCCGTTGTCGACCGGCACGGTCTCGTTACCGGAGCGAACTGAAGTGTCAGCGCCGCAAACGGAGGCCGGCCAGGTCGCGGACGCCTTCAATCACATGCTCGAACACGTCGAAGCCGCGCTGCGCGACCGGCACGCCAGCGAGGACCAGTTGCGCCATTTCATCGCCGACGCCAGTCACGAGCTACGGACCCCGGTTGCGGTCGTACGCAGCCACGCCGAATACGCCCAGCGAGTCGGCGGCGAACTACCGGAGCAAGTCGTGGAGGCACTGACGCGTATCACGTCTGAATCGGATCGCATGAGCCACCTCGTCGACGACCTGCTGACCCTGGCCCGCCTGGACTCCGGCCGCCCCCTCGAAAACGAGCCGGTCGACGTGACGCGCTTGGTTCTCGATGCCGTCAGCGATGCGCGTGTCCGCTCACCCAGCCACCACTGGCGACTCGACCTTCCCGAGGACGAGGTGTTCGTCGAGGGCGACGCCCACGCCCTCCACCAAGTAGTCGCCAACTTGTTGGCCAACGCGGCGGCTCACACGCCGACAGCCACGACGGTGACCGCGTCGGTCGCGGTCGACCGGGCCCGCGTGGTCGTACGGGTTCACGACGACGGACCCGGGGTTCCAGCCGACGTCGTCCCCCGCGTGTTCGATCGCTTCGTGCGCGCCGACAGCGCGCGCGCCACCGGCGAGGGAAGCGGGCTTGGACTGTCGATCGTCGCCGCGATCGTCGAGGCCCACCACGGAACGGTGCGGGTGGATAGCCGCCCCGGATCGACAACGTTCACGGTTGACGTGCCCGCGAACGGCTCGCCGGCCTGATCGCTCGACGGCATCGCCACAGAGGCTTTTGAGAATCGGCGGCCCTAACCTCGGACCAGCTTCCACGGTTAGGCAACTCATGTTTCGGGCCCTTCTAGCATCTGCCCTTCTCGGCCTGCTTCTCGCGTGCTCGGCGTGTGGGACATCCGCCGGACCGCGGCTGGTCTCGTCGGGCTATGGCCAGGACGCGCTGACGTTGACGCGGCAGATTGCTGGCTGCTCGCAACCGACTCGTGTCCGAGTTGCTGTACGCGCGCTGTCGTCCTCTGCCGTCGTCGGCAGCTGTGTCCTGCTGAGACATCGTCTGTACGTCTTCACCTGGCCGGACCCCAGCAGTGAGCAAACCGCAGTGCAGCTTCTACGCAGCGGAACGCCAACCGTGTTCGCCAGTGGCGTGGGATGGACCGCGGTGGTGGGGGACGCCGCATCATTCGCGGTTCAGAGGCAGCTCGCTCAGGCGACCGCGGACGCGCTGCACGGAACGGTGTCGTCGGGCTCATGAGGTGCAGCGCTCAGCCAGAGCGGTCGACAACCTGCTCGATTCGCAGGGCGAGCGCGGGGCACAACGATGTCGCGCGTCGCGCGTCCACGAGCTCCTCCTCATTGCGAGGGCGTGGTCGTCGCAGAATCGGAAAGCCCCACTCGTCCAGAACGATCAGGCTGGGTGCGACCTGCGCGCACAGGCCGTGGGCGTCGCACCGAGTCCAGTCGACGGCGAGTTGCTTCACTGCGGCCACCTGGTCGTGACCGGCAGTTGACCCAGCACGGGTCGACCACAGGACCCGTGCCGTTGATGCACCGCGATCTCGTGGGCGAGCACAGACACTCCAGAGGACAGCAAGCGCGCCGCCCCGTCGGGATGGGCGCACGCCCCACGCCGGGTCACCAGGTCGGCGTGCCGGTGCAACGACGTGGATGCCAGCGGCGAGCCAGACATCAGTGCCTCGACATCCTGCGCGAGCGCGGGCAGCCCGAACCGGCACGGACCGCACTGTTGCGCCGACTCACCTGCCAGCCATCGGGCAACTCGGGCCAGCTCGCCGAGGGCGCACGTGCGATCGTCCACGACCAGCACTACACCGGCACCGAGCGTTCCCCCCACCGCGGCCAGTCCGCGGCGCGAAAGTCGCAAGCCCGGATCAGGTTTCAGCCACATTCCGTGGTAGCCACCGACCACGAGCGCCGCCGCGGGGCGCGCACGTGCCGAGGACAGCACAACGTTCAGTTCGGCACCATTCGCCACTTCGACCACCCCTGGCCGCTCGACCGCCCCGTCGATCGAGATCAACGATGTGCCCGGCTCGTCGGACGATCCCACAGCTGCGTAACGCCTGGGTCCCAACGAAGCGAGAACCGCGAGCTGCGCGAACGTCTCGGCGTTCGACAGAAATGTGGCCGCACCGCCCACCCCGCGATCCGAAGGAAGGGTCCGCCGACCTGGCGGCAAGGCGGGACCACCGTTGAGTGCGCGGACTACCGATCGGGCCTCGCCGGCAACAAAGCCGCCACCGATCACGGTGACGCGGAACAACGTGCGGTCCGGCCGCTGCTCGATCGCGTACCGCAACGACGCGAGTTGCGACTCGTCGTGGACGGCGATGTGCACGGTGCGCGCCGCGATTGCGCCCGCGGCGAGCGCCGCGCCGTCCAGGACCAAGTGCGGGGCCTGCGTGACGAGAACCTGGTCCTTGTAGCTGGCCGGTTCACTTTCGGTCGCATTCACGACCACGACGCGGGCGCCTGGACGTAGCGCGTCGAGTTTGCTCGCCACGGGAAACGCGGCCCCGCCTCGTCCGACCATCCGGACTCGTCGGCAGGCGTCGATCAGTTCGGGTGCCCGCAGAGAGGGGGCCGGACCATGCAGCTGGCGGTGCAACCGGAGGTCGACGACCGACGTCACGTCCAGCCCGCGGAGCAGTCGCGTCACGGTCGTGGACGGTGAGTCCAGGGACGCGCCGCTCGCGGTCATCGTGCACCCACCGCAGGCGAGACCACCCGTGACGGCCGCGTGGCCCCAGCGTCGACGACGCGAAGACACACACTGAACAGGACGAAGGCGCCACAAATGAAGTCGAGGACGATCACCCAGCCTTGACTGCGATCGGTCCCGGACAGAATGCTGTGCAGCAGGGCTGTGGTCCACGCGGGGTAAGCCAGGGCGTGCAGGGCCCGCCAGATCTTCGCCGCGCGTGGTGAACCGGCCACACGCCCCCGCGCCGCGCCAAGAGCCGCGACGATCAGCAACGCGTACATGGCGATCGACCCCAACGCGATGGAGTTCGCCCGATAGTGCGACGCGAACGGGATGATCGCGCCGGCCAACCCGACGTGCGCCTTGCTGTCCATGACGAGGGTGGTGACATGCACGAGGATCAACGCCAGTCCGAGCACTGCGGCGGTGCGATGCAGATACTGCACGATGACGCGAGAAGCCGCCGATCGCATCCGCATCGATCCGATCGCGCCCAGACCGACAGCCAGGCTCAGTGCGATCAGTGCTGAAAGCCCCGCACCGCGGGCGGTGAACCACAACGAGTTGGCGTCCATCAGACAGCGGTCCGTTCGCGGTGCGGCCAGCCGGCGGTGGTCGTGATCGAGCCGTCGCGCGCAACCAACCTCGCGGCCAGACCACGTGAGCTCAGCCACGCGACGGCTCGTTCTCCGAGGACGATCGCCGCGGTGCTGGCGGTGTTGGCCTCGACGGCTGACGCAGCGGCGACGGTGGCTGTGCGCCACGGTCCGTTGGCCGGCGAACCGGTTGCGGGGTCGATGATGTGGTGGAGCTGCTCCCCGCCGCGCTGCCAACGGCGGACGGTCGTCGTTGAGGTGGCCAGGCCGCCGTCGTGAAGCACGACCAGCTCTCCGTCACCGCCCACGCGTTCCGACACGAACAGCGGCCATCCACCATGTAGGGATCCGTACGCCGCGAGGTCGCCCCCGAGCTCGACGAGCACCGGAGTGCCGTACCGGGCGTGCAGGTCCCGAGCCGCGCGGTCCGCCGTGAACGCCTTGGCAGTAGCTCCGAGGTCAAGGGCGGTCCCGGCCGGCACACGCAACAGGCCACGCCCCCGATCGAGCCCGACCGCGCGCCAGTTGCCGCGCGGGGCGGCCGGACGAACGGCGACACCGTCTAGGGGAAGATCCGCGATGTCACGGTCATAGCCGCACGCAACGAGGCTCAGACCGATCGTGGGATCGACGGCACCGGACGTTCGCCCGGCCGCGTCCAGAGCGCAGCCGACCAGGTCGACCAGCTGGCGTGGGATGGCCACCGGGCGGCCCGCGTTGGCGTTGGCGTGGCTCAGAGCCGAATCCGATCGGAACCGGCTAGCCATTTCGTCGGTGTGGGCGAGAAGGTCGTGAAGGTCGGACGCAGCCGCGTCGATCGCGCTGGAGTCCTCGACCACGAGACGAACCGTGCAACTCCAGGCGCTCCACTCACGACTCGCGGTCACGAGCCGTGACTCCCGCCGGCAGGTGCCTGATTCTGCTCTGGACCGGAGAGCTGACCTCCGCCCGAGATCTGCCCACCTCCTGAGGTCTGACCGGAGTCCGACGTTGACGTGGACGAGTGACTTGCGGCGTAGGAATTCGAGATATGAGCGATGAAGACACCGGTGACGGCCAGGATGGAGGCAGTCAGACCCGCTCCGGCGGCGAAGGCGCGGTTCAACAAGCGGCCCGAACCGAGGTTTTCGGCCATGACGTCTCCTTTCCTGCTTTTCGAGGATTCCACGGTGACACCGAGATTTCTCGAAATGCTCTGGCCAACCTGTGAGCGAGTCCAGCGCGCGGCGTCGCTAGGGGCGGCGCAGATGGACTTCCTTCCGGTCGCCGGGCCGCGTCCACTGGGTGGCCGACGGAAGCACGGTTGCCGCGACGGCTACGCCCAGCGCGAGCGCGACTACGACCGCGCCGACGCGCAGCAGTCGTTGCGGCGACGAGCGAACGATCTCGTGCCACGTGGTGACAGCCGCTTCGACGATGTGGGCCAGCACGTGAACAACCATCACGCCGAACCAGACGATGAAGCTGGCCTTGTGAGCGGTGAGCAGCCAGCCCTCGCTGCGGCCGGCATAGATCAAGCCGACACCGGTGCCCAGCAGCGTCACGCTGCTGATGATCACCAACGGGCCCAGAAACCTCAAAATCAGGTGCGGAGGACCCCGGCGGACATAAGGCTCGGCGCCCAGGTAATACCGCGCGAAGCGGTAGATCGTGCTGGCGGTCTTGAGTAGCACCGGTCCCAACAACAGCGTGCCGAGGAAGACGTGCAGGGTGATCAGGCCGTGCACATCGAGCACGGTGTAGCCCTCGACGGCCAGTAACGGGAGCAGGACGATGCCGAGGGTGGAGGTCAAGCGGCTGTTGCCCTCGACGCCGTCTGTCGACCCGGCGCTCTCAGTCGTTGACGGTCTCGTCATGATGGGTCGATCATCGAGTCGCGCCAGCGGTTTGCCTTCCCACTCTCTGGTCTTCAGAGGGAATCCAGAGCCCGCGAAGCCAGCGGAATCTGGTGGGTCTATGCCCAATTTCTGGCAGGCTATCGCTCGTGACGGTCTCCTCTGGTGGTCGTCCGACACTTGCGACGGTCGCGCTGCAGTGGGGACGGATCGGTTGCGTCGGCTTCGGCGGCCCACCGGCTCACATCGCATTGTTGCGTCGACTCTGCGTCGATGAACGGCGGTGGATCAGCGCCGCGGAGTTCGAGGACGGTATCGCGGCGACTAATTTGTTACCCGGCCCGGCCTCGACACAGCTGTCGATCTTCTGCGGATGGCGGATCCGGGGCCCGCTTGGCGGCCTCATTGGCGGTCTCTGCTTCATCGTCCCGGGCTTGGCGCTGATACTCGCGTTGTCCGCGCTTTTCCTGGCTGGCCACCCACCGCTCGCAGTACGCGGCGCCGCCGCGGGAGCAGGCGCGGCGGTAGCGGTCGTGGCGGCTCATGCGGCTTGGAGCCTCATCCCGTCGAGTTGGCAACGCGCGCGCCGACCCGGTCAGCGACAACGATGGCTTCTCTACCTCACGCTCGGCGTCATCGCGACAGTCAGTCTCGGCTCCGTGGTGGTCGTCGTTCTGATCGCAGCCGGCTTGATCGAGATCGCGTCCCGCAACGTCCGCCGCTCTGGTCGCGCGTCGTTTCTTCCCAGTGCGCTCGGGTTGCACGGTAGTGCTGGCGGCGTCGGTGCGCTGTCCTGGGTGGCACTCAAAGTCGGTGCCTTCTCCTACGGTGGCGGCTTCGTGATAATTCCGCTGATGCGATCGGACGCCGTGGACCGCAATCACTGGATGACAAACAGCCAGTTTCTGAACGCCGTCGCGCTCGGCCAGATCACCCCCGGTCCCGTAGTTCACACGGTGGCTGTGATCGGCTATGCGGCCGGGGGTGTGCCTGGCGCGTTGCTTGCGGCCGCCATCGCCTTCGGTCCATCCTTCGCGTTCGTATTGATCGGCGCACCCAGGTTCGATGTGCTGAGGCGAAGTCCTGTCGTCCAGGCCTTTCTCGACGGTGCAGGACCCGCAGCTATCGGGGCGATCGCCGGATCGACCGCTGTGCTCGCTGCGGGTCTTGGCCACGCGTGGCAAGTCGTCGTTCTCGCAGCGGCTCTGGTCTGGGTTTTTGCGCTAAGGCGCGGGATCGTCAGTGCACTGGTGGGTGCGGGACTCATCGGCGCTGTTGGAGCGGTCGCAGGTTTGTCGGTCACCTAGCTGGCGCAGGATGGAGTCTCGATGTCATGCGTCGAGGACGAGCTCGTAGAGACCGTGATCCCGACTTAGGGACGTCACCTTCAGGGACGCGATCGCCGCTTTGACGGTCGATGTCACGCCCGTAAGGCGGTGACTCCGGTGGTGGTCGGCACGAGAATCAGCCCGAGGCCCGTGCTGGGCGAGTCGAAGATGGGTGTACTCGACTGGATCGGGATGGACTGCAGTCGCTGGCCTGAACTCGTCTCGTACTCTTCGAGCACTCCTGACGTGTGATTCAGCGCCCACAGCGTCGAGCCGATGATGATGGGAGCGCTGTCGGCGCCGGACAGTCGAGGACCAAGCTTCGTCGAGGCGAGATCAATGACCTGAATCCCGCCGGCCTTGCACGGCACGAACATGCGGTTGGTGGTCGGGTCGTAGGCGGGTCCTCCATCAGGATCACTGCCACAGACGCCGGGAATGCTCGCCACCAGCGAAAGGTCGGACTGGCGCAAGACGAACCCTGTATCGGTCTTGCCGACCGCGAAGACATCGCCGTCAGGCAGTAGGACCGGGTTGCCCGTGGCGAGATCCTCGTCGCCGCCGGCAACCCGATCTTTGAAGGAGGCGATGACCGTGAGGTCGGGCGACAGCTCGACCACGCTCTCGGTGTATTGCTTCGGGTCTGGTCCGCCCTGCGGCGGGTCCGGGTTTGCGTTGCCAGTGGTGACATACAGGTGCCCCTGGGTGTCGAGAGCAGGTGCGCCACCGGACTCCCAGATCGCACCACCGTGGCCGTCGGCCGCCACCCGGAAGCTCACGGTGTTGGCTGGTCCAACCTCATCCACACCGACGACCCACCCGTTGTAGGTGCCGCAGTCACCGTCGTTCCCGCCGTAGGCGACGTAGATGCGACCGTTGCCCAGTGCCAAAGCAGCGCGCTGGAGCAACTGGCCCGGGCGCTCACCCACGGGCAGCGGTGGGTCGACGTTCTCGGTCAGCGTTACCGCGCCTGTCGTCACAGAGATACCGGCGAGTTGGTGGGTTACGCCGCCGTGTCCGTCGCTGACCTCTCCCACGACGTAAACGGTGTCGGTCCTCGGATCGATCACCGGGGTGCTGGTGATGCCCAGCGGGTCGATGTCGCCACACCCGGCAACCGACTGCACGTCAGTTAGCGGGGCTCCGAGCGACACCGACCAGAGCACAGATCCGGTGCTCGGATCAAGCGCAACCACGCGATTGTTCTCGGTGGCCGCCACAACTCGGCCGTCGTAGACGAGGGCCTGCCCGCGCACGGCTCCGCCGAGGTTGTCGGACCACGCGATGTGTACAGCGTCGAAGGTCGCCGCCGCCGAGACGGCTCCTGTGCGCGCATCGTCGGCGTGGTAGCTGGTCCATGACGGCGGCGCGACTTCGGCCGGATCCGAATGCGCTTCGGCTCCCGTGGTCGAGGATGAGCGCGAGGTCGAGCGCGACGTTTGCTCCGTCTGTGGCGTCCGAGCCGCCGAAGGCTGCGAATGACTGCACGCGCTCAAGGTGGTAGCGGCCAGACCGAGGCAGGCCACAGCAAGGCCGACGCGTGGCCGGCCGGTCGAAGTTCGACGTCGACGTCGCGCTGCGATCATGGCTCCACTATTCGTTGTGCCGGTCGGATCGTCGACCTCATTCATCTACCCGCGGACAACGAACTCCACCTGAGGCGTTACTACTCATGAATGGGTCGCCGTTGGTGCAGCGTGAGTCGGCGGTCATCTAGGTGCCCGTCATCTTTTCCGGGCTCTTGAGCCGCGTTACTGACCCGTACGGATGGCCATGCATGAAAGTCACATGCAATGATCATCGCCGCCCCCAGCTTGCGCCGATTCGACGGAGTCAATCGATGCTCTACTGCTGACGGGCGAGGTCCGGATGGTGCTCAGACCAGAGGCGCGCAGAGCGGGAACAGAGCGGCGAAGAATCCGGCACCGCACAATGCGATCCCGCCGCCGACCGTCTGCGTCATCACGACAGCGCCCAGAACGCAGAACATCACGATCTCGCCCGCGGCCACCCAGTACAAGACGTGCGGGCGGCGCGACATACGGCGTGCGTCTACGCGTTGGCGTAAATGCGATCCGCAGTTCCGGTCGAGGGGTCGCGGAAAGGGAGCCTTGAGTCTCTGTGGGACTTCTATCCGGCCCTCGGGCCACAAGCGGGCCACATGAAGTCGGTCCGGCCAGGTGGCGTTCAGATTTTCACGGCGGGTCCGTGCGCTTCGTCCTCCTTCAACGCCCCTGCGTCGTGCGGTACCGACAGAACGTCCCCTCATCCTGAAGAGCACTCACCCATGCAGCGCACCGAAAACGGGGAGCCGACAGTCACGCTCAGCACGACGACCACGCCCAGATGCATAGGGGATGAACCACCGGTATCAGATGTCAGCAGCGCCAGCTCTTTTTCCTGTGCAGCGGGTGAACAGGTGAACCCGCACCTATCGAGAGGCGAGTCCATGACTGGACCATCGATTGACGTGGCGCTGGACGAGGACGTCGCGAATTTGTTGCTTTTGTGGTTGGCGATCCATGGCGGTGACCCGGCCCAGCACGGACGCGAAAACGCGTTCACGGTCACCAGTGAGACCTACCAAGCTGCGATCGAGCTGGTGAGCCGGCTCGAAGCCGAGTTCGGCCATACCCGTCTGATCGAACGCGGGGAAGTCGCGGACCGCATGCAGGAACGCTTCGGGGTGAGCCCCGAGTGGGTACCGGTCAACCGCCTGATCTGCTACCAGTACGGAGACATCGAGTACTGCTTCAGCCGACCGCTGCTCACCAAGTCCGGCTGGACGCCCGCTGAGTAGCAGATCTCTTTACCGGCCGATACCGACCGCCCGTGGAGCATGCCTGTCGCACACCCATGTAGCGGAACGCGTGGCGTCGGCAGGTGAACTGCCTTGTACGCTCGCGATCTGTTGGCCAGGCGCGGAACTCAACGAATATCGAACCCTGCACGCGCCCGCCTTGAATCCGGCCGGCCTTGGTCAGCACCTTTCGAGACGCGCGGGTGCTGGAAAAGCAGCAGCATTCCCGACTCGCCGGGAGGGGAAATACTCACCAGCCGCGACAAAGATCCAGGCGTTCGTTTCGAATCGTGAGAACACGAGCGTCGAGTTCAAACGCCAGGTGCCGACCGACGACGACAGCAAGGCCGGCGTCGTGAAAACGGTCTGCGCCTTCGCCAACGGCGAGGGTGTGTCGATCGTCTTCGGGATCGACGATGACTACCGCGTCGTTGGCCCGCCAACGCCGAAGAAGGTGCTATTGATAGCAGCGGTCATCGAACTGATCGTGAGGACCGGACCTCGGCTCTACGGTTCGTCCAAACCGAACGAGACCCGCCGCTTCGACAAGGTGCTCGCGTCCGATGTCCAATCGGCCAGGAGCGTGAATGACTCCTCGGATCGTGAGCCGGGTTCGGCAACGTAGGTGACTATCTCTAAACCGGGATCGCCGACCACCGAGAGCCGCTCGTAGCGCAGGGTCAGCTCGCCGACGACCGGGTGGGTGAATTGCTTCTCCATCTTGCGATGCAGTCGAACGTTGTGGGTGGCCCAGAGCGCGGCGAACTCCGCGGATTGAGTAGAGAGTTCGCCCACGAGGTCGGAGAGGTCTCGGTCGGATGGGTCGCGTCCGGCTTGCAGGCGCAGCGCGGCGACGCATTCCCTGGCGGCACGGTTCCAGTCGGTAAAGAAGTCGTGCGCGCGGAGGTCGAGATAGGTGAAGCGGGCTACGTTCGCCGGTGCCCGTGATGCAAACAGCGGCGCGAAGAACGCTCGCCCGAGATGGTTGACCGCGAGTATGTCCTGGCGGCTGTTCACCACGAACGCCGCGGCACCGGTCATCGCGTCGATCATCCACTCGACGCTCGGACGGACCGCGCGCTGGGCTGGAGCCTGTCGTCGTCTGGTGGGCCGCTCACGGCGAGGCGCGAGCCAGATCGAACAGATGCGCCCGCTCCGCCGGGTCCAGCCGCAGCGCGCCCGCGAGTGCATCGAGCACACCGTCGGACACGCCAGCCAGGTTGCCGCGCTCCATCCGGTTGTAATAGTCGACGCTGACTCCGGCGAGTGTCGCGACCTCCTCGCGCCTGAGCCCCGGAACCTGACGCGGCCCGTAGCTGGTCAGCCCGACTTCGCCGGGGCTGATCCTGGCCCGACGCGACGTGAGGAAGTCCCGCACCTCGGTCTTGGCGTCCATGGCTGTCACGGTAGTGCCGTGCCGAAACCGCCGGGGGTGCCCTGCGAGTACCTGGACAAGCTCGCCCTCTCATTCCCGCCGGACGAGGTGCTTGTTTGGAGAAGCACTCGACACCTGCCGAGGCAACGACAAAGGAGGAGAACGTGAAGATCACCAGAAATGAACTCGACACGATGACCGCGGGACCCAGCAACTGGTTTACCGGCAACGTCTATATCGACGTCATCAGCGCACCGACGGGAACCTCGAAGGTCCTGGCCGGCATCGTCCACTTCGCTCCAGGAGCCCGCACCGCCTGGCACACCCACCCGGCCGGCCAGACCATCTACGTCACCGAGGGAGTCAGCCTCGTCCAACGCGAAGGCGGGGAGGTCGAGGAGGTATGTCCCGGTGATCGCGTCTACATCGAGCCCGGCGAGAACCACTGGCACGGCGCCCCGCCCAACCGCTTCACCGTGCAACTCGCCTACGACGAGGCGGATGACACCGGCAACCACACGACGTGGGGACGTCTGGTCACCGACGAGGAGTACGCGGGGCCAACCGGCCGCGATGGCGTATCGGACGTGGACGACTAGTCCGCCAGTCGTGGCCCGCTCGTTCTGCCGGACCCATCGCCCGTACCGAGACCACCGCCCTCGCCGGAGCCGACCCGTCCGAGCTCGCTCTCGCCCGCCGTGTCCTGCAGGACGCGAAAACGCACCTCGATGATCACCTCTCAACTCGGGCCGAGCCGCCGATCTAACGCCGAAGATGGCAGCCGGCGAAGGGAAATCCCGCCTCGGGTTGGACGCGAGCGGCCCGGCCCCGGTGGTGTCGGGCCGCTCGCTTTTCGGGAGGGTGGTTAGAGCGCCACGATGTCGGGTGCGTTCTCGTCGATCTCGGTGACATTGCCGCGAAGGATCACCGCGGTGAGCAGCGCACCGATGCCGACGACGACGGCGGCCCACTCGAACGCGGTGGTGTAGCTGTGGATGGTGGCCACTTCGGCGACCCGGGCTCCGGTGTGCGAGGTCAGGTAGCTGGTAGCGGCCGAGGCTGCGAGGGTACTCAGCAGCGCGGTACCAACGGAGCCGCCGACCTGTTGGCCGGTGCTGACCATCGCCGAGGCGACGCCGGCGTCATCCACCCTGACTCGGGCAGTGGCGTTGGCCGTGGCCGAGGAGAAGGTAAGCCCGGCGCCGAGGCCGAAGATGATCGTGGCCGGGAGGACGTTGACGGCGTAGCTGGAGTGGATGTCGAGCTGGGTCAGCATGACCAGGCCGATCGCGGCGATCGCCAGTCCCGGGGCGATGATGTAGCGGGGGCCGACTCGGCGCGCGAGCACGTTGACCGCGAGCTGTGACGTGATGACCAGCGCACCGGTCATGGGCAGGAACGCCAGCCCGGAGTCGACCGCGGAGAACCCGAGGGTGCCTTGCAAGTAGTAGGTCAGAAACAAGAACATGCCGAACAGTCCGATGCCCAAGGACAGGATCCCCAGGTAGGAGCCACCGCGGTTGCGGTCCAGGATCACCCGAAGCGGCAGGACGGGGTTCGACACCCGGGCCTGCACTGCGACGAAGGCGCTGAGCAGGACGACACCGGCGGCGAGGAAGGCGAGGGTGGTCGCGTCGGTCCACCCGGCGGTTTCCGCATGGGAGAACCCAAAGACGATGCTGAACAAACCGGAGGAGGCGAGCAGGATGCCGGGCAGATCGAGCTTCGGGCGAGTGGTCTCGGTGCGGCCGTGCAGTAGCAGCGCCCCGCCGACCAGGGCGAAGAGCAGCGAAGCCGAGATTCACGTACATGCACCAGCGCCACGACAGGTATTCGGTGAGCACCCCGCCGAGTAGCAGACCGACGGCCGCGCCGCCGCCGCCGATCGCGCCGTAGATGCCGAAGGCCCGTCCCCGCTCCCGGCTGTCGGTGAATGTGGTGGTGAGCAACGACAGGGCGGCCGGGGCGAGCATCGCACCGAATACCCCCTGCACCGCCCGAGCGGTGACCAGCATGTCAAAGTTGACCGCTGCCCCGCCGACGGCCGACGCGGCCGCGAAACCGACAAGGCCCACCATGAACAGGCGCTTGCGGCCGAACAGGTCAGCGAGCCGCCCCCCGAGCAGCAACAGGCTGCCGAAAGCCAGGGCATAGGCGGTCACCACCCACTGTCGATCCGTGTTGCCGAAACCCAGGTCACGCTGCGCCGAGGGCAACGCGATGTTCACGACCGTGGTGTCCAGCACGACCATCAACTGAGCGATGCCCAACACGGCGAGGACCCACCACCGTTTGGCGTTCGCTCGAGCGCGCGCACCGACGTCTTCTGCGCTGACGGGTGGCGCGGTGTCCAGATCGGTCATGACTTCTCCTTCGGCGATGTGGATAGCTTCCATCCGATTCAACGTAGCACGATACGGATAGTACCCATCCACTTTGTTGGCAGTAGCAGTCAGCGGTCTTCGGCGTTTCGCTCTGCATCGCAGGAGCTACCCGCGCTAGGATCGGATAATGGGTATCCGATTTTGATGGAAGCGACAGCTCGCACCGCTCGCAAGGACGTGCTCCGCAACCGGGCCCTGCTGCTCGAGTCGGCCGATGCGGTGATCCGCGAACACGGGATGGACTTGTCGCTCAACGCCGTAGCGCGCCACGCCGGAGTCGGTGTGGGCACGGTCTACCGGCACTTCCCCGACCGGGAGGCGCTCATCGATGCGATGTTCGAGCAACGCGTCGAAAGCGTCTACGAGATCCTGTCCGCCCACGTCACGGACGACGATCCGGTCGAGGGGCTGCGCGCAGCGGTGTTCGACATCTGCCAGATGCAGGCCACCGATCGAGGTGTCTGGGAGGTGGCCTCGGCGGGTCGGGGCGAATCGCACCGCGAGGTCGTGCAGGCCCGCATCCTGCCGATAGCCAGAAAGCTCGTCCGGCGGGCGAATGCCACCGGGCGCCTGCGGGTCAAGTTCGAGGCCAACGACCTGCCGGTCTTGCTCTGGACAGGCGGGGCCCTGCATGCCTACCTCGGTGGCGTGTCGCCCACGGCATGGTGGCGATATGTTCAGCTCCTGTTCGACAGCTTCCTGACCGATGATGACCCGGCCAGAACACCGATCGACCACCATGCGCCCACCATCGATCAGATCGACGTAGCGATGCGAGCGTGGCGACGACCTGGTTGACGAGTGAGCTACAACCGGAGAAGCCGTCCACGGGCAGTGAACCCGATCATGTCTTGGCTCGGAAGGTGCGCAGCGCGAGCGGGAGGCAGATCGCGATGATGCCGACGCTGTAGATGATCGTTGCCGGCACTGGGTGATCGAGGGGCCAACTGCCGCTGGAGTGGGTGTTTTCGGTGATCTGCCGAAGTGCCGCCACGACCGCAGAGAGTGGGTCGTATTCGCCGATCACCCTCAAGGCGGTGGTCATTCCGGCGATGGGGACGAACGTGCCGGCCAGGAAAGACAGAGGCAGCACCACGGCAAAAGCGATGCCTTGGAAGGCGTCGGAGCTCTTGACGAGCATGCCCATGAACACGCCGAACGTGGTGAATGCGAACAGGCCGAGCGCAATAATTGCGACGAGTTCCAGGCCGCTGCCGACGCCGAGATGGGGCCGCCATCCGACGGCCAATCCGATCCCGACCACGATGAGCAGTCCCAGAATCTGCTCGAGCACCTGTCCAACGATCTGGGCGCTGATGACAGCCAGGCGGGTGATGGGCAGTGACTTGAAGCGGTCGACGACACCGGAGTTGAAGTCGGTGGCGGTGGCGGTGCCCGCCCCGATGATGCCGAACGCAATGGTCTGGGCGATGAGCCCGGGCAGCAGGTAGTCCTGGTAGCTGAGGCCAGGGATGCGGATGGCGCTGCCGAAGACGTAGGTGAAGAGAAGCGTGAACACGACCGGCTGGATCGTGACGTCGGACAGCCGTTCAGGGACCCGTCGGATGGTGCGTAACCCGCGGCCGATGAGCAGCCTGGTTTCGCGCAGGTAGCGGATCACGTTGGAGGGTCGCGGTGGCAGGGGCTCGTGCGCTGACCTGTTTGCGGCCACGGCCACGGCCACGGGCAGGGCGCTCATGCGGTCACCGTCGACCTCGCCGGCGGGTCGGGGGGACTACCCACGTCGTCGGGCTGTGCGGTGTTGAGGGGTTGGCCGGTGAGGGCGAGGAACGCGTCGTCCAACGTCGGGCGCCGCAGTGCGATCTCATCGACGTCGATGCCGCTCTCTTTGACGGCGGACGCGACGGCAGCCAGCTCGTCGGCGTGGCCGGGCGCCGGGATCGAGAGCAGCCGCCGCTCGGGCGTTTCGGTGATTGTGAAGCGTGCGCCCAGCAACGCGGCCAGGCGGGTGTAGCCAGCGGAGTCGACCGCCGTGACATCCACGCGCTGCGCGCCGATCTGAGCTTTGAGCTCGGCGGACGTCCCGCTCGCCGTCGTCCGACCGTGATCAATGAGCACGATGTGGTCGGCGAGCGCATCTGCCTCATCGAGGTATTGGGTCGTCAACAGCAGCGTGATGCCCTCGTCGACCAGTTCGCGGATCGTGGACCAGACCGACTGGCGGCTGCGCGGGTCCAGGCCGGTGGTGGGCTCGTCCAGCACCAGGAGCTGCGGTTGCACGACCAGGGACGCGGCCAGGTCGACGCGGCGACGTTGCCCTCCGGAGACGTTCTTGACCAACTGGTCCCGGAACTCCGCCATGTCGAATCGATCAATCAGCCCGTCCGCGACTCGCGCGGCTGCCTGGCGGTGGTAGCCGCGCAACTGGGCCATCAGGAGCAGGTTCTCCCGTGCCGTCAGATTGTCTTCCATCGCGGCGAACTGGCCGGTCAGGCTCATCGCCGACCGCACCGCGTCGGCCTCCCTCACGATGTCGTGCCCGCACACCGTCGCTGACCCGGAGCTCGGGGCGATCAGGGTCGCCAGCATCCGCACCAGAGTGGTCTTGCCGGCGCCGTTGGGCCCCAGCACCGACACCACCGTTCCGGCGGCCACCGCCAGGTCAAGGTGATCGACGGCGGCGTAAGTGCCGTACAGCTTGGTCAGTTGGTGGGCCTCGATAGCTAGTTCCGGCACGGGGTTCCTCACAGTCAGAAAAGTGCAGTGGTGACGCTCATCCTGACCGATACGCTGGAAGTACCGGTCGGAGATGCCATCGTGTGACGATGGTGACTGCAGTGACCGCAAAGTTGCAGGGTCTGCAGTGACCTGTCAGTGTCTGTGGGATGAGCGAGGATCGCCGTGCCCGTAAGAAGCGCGAGACGCGGCAGGCGCTCCGCCTCGCGGCGCTTCGGTTGGTCGATGCGCAGGGTCTCGAGCAGGTCACCGTCGACATGATCGCTGCGGCCGCGGATGTCTCGCCGCGAACGTTTTTCAACTATTTCCCGACCAAGGAAGATGCGCTGCTCGGGCCGGGTGCCGACGTGCGGGCCGACATCGAGCAGTTCTGGTCGATGCGCCCGCGCGACGAACCGCCGCTCATGACGCTGCGCACGATGCTGGTCGAGCGGGCAGAGACATTCTCGAAGAGCGGTGACGAGATGGATCTGCGGATGCGGGTGCTGGCTGCGAACCCAGCGTTGTACGCCCGCTTTCATGCTGGTTTTCAGGAGCTCGAACGGGTCGTTCGGGAGGCCGTCGCCCGACGTTGTGGGCTCGATGCGGAGCGGGACCTCTACCCCGGCTTGTTGGCCGCGTCCGGTAGCGCTGCGATGCGCGTTTCGATGGACCTGTGGCGCCGCGAGGATCACCGCCAGTTGGCGGGGATCGTCAACGAGGTGTTCGACCTGTATGCGGCCGGGTTGTCGAGCGCCCCGGCTCCGGCGAAGTCGCTGCCTCGTCGCCGGATTCGCACCGCCGTCAAGGTCTGAGATTCGTCACGTCCGCCCACCGTCCGTCTGCCCTTGTCCCGTTCTGCGCTTTGGAGTTCTTGTGACCCTGATGACCCACACTTCGACTGCTCACTGCGGTGCCCGGTGAAAGCCCTCGGCGGGTGGTGTTTCCGCCATCGCCGGATCGTGCTCGGCCTGTGGTTGGCCGTCCTGATCCTGACTGCCGGAGCCAGCCAGGCTGCCGGCACGGCGTTCTCGACGAAGTTCACGTTGCCGCATACCGAGTCCGCTACGGCGATTGCCCTGTTGCAGAAGGATTTCCCGGCCGCTTCGGGTAGCTCTGACCAGATCGTGTTCGCCACCACCTCGGGGACGGTGCGCGATCCGGCGGTGCAAGCGCGTGCGACCGCTGCTTTGGCCAAGATCGCCACGCTGCCGTCCGTCCGATCTGTGGCCAGTCCCTACGCGGCCGCCGGTGCCAAGCAGATCAGCAGTGACGGCACCGTCGCCTATGCGACGGTCACCTTCGCCGACCAGGTGGGCCAGAATCCCGTCGCCGCGATCAAGGCGGTGGTGTCGACCGCCCAAGCCGCCGGCGACAGCCAGTTGAAGGTGTCGCTCGGTGGTCAAGACATCGAACAGTTGCAGCGCAGTGGCAGTGGACCGAGCACCGGAATCGGCATCGTCTTGGCGTTGGTTGTGCTCGGACTGGCGTTCGGAGCCTTGTTCGCCGCGTTCTTACCGATCATCACCGCGTTGTTCGCGATCGCGATCGGCTACTCACTTACCGGCTTGCTGAGTCACACCTTCTCGATCGCCTCGTTCGCGACCATCCTCGGAATCCTGATCGGATTGGGCGTCGGGGTCGACTATTCGTTGTTCATCGTCACCCGGCACCGCAACGCCCTGAAGGCCGGCCAAGGGGCCGAAGTAGCCGCGTCGAGGGCGGTCAACACAGCGGGTCGAGCCGTTTTCTTCGCCGGTCTGACCGTATGCATCGCGTTGCTGGGACAGTTCGCGCTCGGTCTGTCGTTCCTCTACGGAGTCGCGATATCGGCCACCGTCACCGTGCTGCTGACCATGTTGTCGTCCCTGACCTTGTTGCCGGCCCTGCTCGGCTTCGTCGGCGAGCGGGTGCTCAGTCGCAAGGAGCGTCGGATCCTGCGCGAGGACGGGCCGCAGGAGGAGAGCCACGGGACGTTGTGGTTCCGGTGGGCGAGGTTCCTCGAGCGGCATCCGGTGTTGCCGGCGATCATCGCGATCGCTGTGGTCGCGGTGATCGCGTTGCCGGTTTTCACCTTGCGGCTTGGTCTTGACGACGCGGGCAGTGACCCGTCCGGCACCACGACCCGCTCCGCGTATGAGGCTCTCCAGAAGGGATTCGGGCCCGGGTTCAGTGGTCCGTTGCAGCTCGTCGGGGAGCTCAAATCGCCATCGGACGCGGCGACTTTCGCCTCGATCGTCGACAAGCTGTCGACCGAGCCCGGTGTCGTATCCGCTGGCGCGCCACGGGTCAGCCCCAATGGTCAGGCCGCGGTGGCCAACCTCTTCCCGGCGAGTAGCCCGCAGGCTCCGCAGACGACCGACCTGGTCAACCACCTACGCCACGAAGTGCTGCCGCAGCTCGAAGCGGGCACCGGCGTGCACGTCCTCGTCGGTGGGGCGACCGCCGGTCAGGTCGACTTCGCGCACAAGTTGTCCTCGAAGCTGATCCCGTTCGTTGCCGTCATCGTGATCTTGGGATTTCTCCTGCTCATGGCGGTCTTCCGCAGCCTGCTCGTGCCGCTGGTTGCCTCGGTGATGAACCTGCTTTCGGTGGGGGCGGCCCTGGGCATCATGAATGCCGTGTTCGAGTGGGGCTGGGGCGATTCACTGTTCCGGATCTCCTCCACTGCTCCGGTCGAAGTCTTCATCCCGGTGCTGATGATCTCGATCCTGTTCGGCCTGTCGATGGACTACGAAGTCTTCCTCGTCAGCCGCATTCACGAGGAGTGGACGCAGCGGCGTAACAACGCTGAAGCCGTCACCTACGGGCAAGCCGAGACCGGTCGCGTCATCACCGCGGCCGCCCTGATCATGATCTTGGTATTCGCGTCGTTCGCCCTCGGCGACGACGTGACCATCAAGCAGTTCGGCATCGGGTTGGCCGGTGCCATCATCATCGACGCCTTCATCGTGCGGACCGTCATCGTGCCGGCCCTCATGCACCTGTTCGGGCGTGGCAACTGGTGGCTACCGGGCTGGCTCGACCGGGTGATCCCACAGCTCAACGTCGAAGGCGCCGAGCCCGCCAGCGCCGACACCCCAGACCCTGAACTCGCCCTCCAATAGCCAGGCGAGGGCAGCAAGGCTGGTGTCACCCGTCGGCGAGAGTCACCAACGCCAGCGGGCTGTTCGATGCCCAGTCCTCGAGATCGCCGCGCGGCCATGGGCGGCCGGGGGACCAGCGGGCGTTGTATTCCCCGACGATCGGTCGGAGGATGTCGCGACGCAACTCGGGGTCGGGCTAGGGGGCGTCCGTCGGGTCTGGGGCGTCGTCGCTGTATGGCCCGGCGGTGGAACTCGAGCCGCAGAAGTTGCGAAGCAGGGTGGCGAAGCGCTCGGGTTCGTCGAGGTGCGGGAAGTGTCCGGCGTGGTCGAAGATTTCGAGCTGGCTCCCGGCGATGGCGTTGTGCGCGCTGAAGCCGTGGCTGGGCGGGATGGTGGGGTCTTTGCCTCCCCAGACGATGAGCACGGGTAGGCGTTGCAGGCGATCGAATCGATTGCCCGCGAATACGGTCTGCCCGCCGGTGTCGATGACCGCCCGCGCGGTGGCCAGGAACGCGCGCCGTGTGTCGTGATCTGCTAATGACTGAATGCCGTGCCAGCCTTGGGCCGCGTCGGCCCGGGGTTTCACGCCGAAGAAGCGGGCCAGCCCGCCGACCCCTCGCCCGATGCCGCTCACGGCTCGATCGAGCGCCGGCGCGGCCAGGACGGGCAGCACCAGTCCGGCTCCGGGGAGCGAGGCGGCGCGCAAGAGCAAGCTGACGTCGCGGCCTAGTCCGCCGCTGTCCACGAGCACCAAACGCTGCACCCGTCCAGGGAACAGGTACTCGAACTGCATGGCGACGCCACCGCCGAGCGAGTGTCCTACGACGATCACCGTGTCGATGTCGAGGCGATCGAGCAGGTCTCGCAGGGTTGCCGCGTGCGCGCCCAACGAGTAGTCACCCATCGGCTTGGCGGACGTGCCGTGCCCGAAGAGGTCGGGGGCGATCACCCGCCACTGCGAGGACAGTTCAGTGACCAGGTGCGCCCAGCCCTGGTGCGACCCGAGGATGCCGTGCACGAACAGCATCGCGGGGCCTTCGCCCACATCGAGGTAGCTGAGTTCATTTCCACTCAGCTCGACTGTCTGGGGTTCCGCATCATTCATGCGCGGCGTCACCGAACGGGGCCGTGACGCTATTTGGCTGCGTTTTTCTTGCGCGTTGCGGCTGCTTTGGTCGCGGTGGCCTGCCGCTTCGCGGCTGCCGCTTCGAGGTTTTCCTTGCGCGTGGCGGCGGCTTTCAGCGCGGCGGCCTTACGGGCTTCGGCAGCGTGCTCTTTCGCGAGGGCGGCTCGTTTGCGTGTGTCCGCGGCTTTGGCGGCGGCGTCGGCGCGGACCTGGTCCTCATGCGCGGCTGCGCGGTGAGTCGGGGTGACGCTGACGGGGGCCTGCCCCGCCGGTGTCTTTCGCGTCGTCGTCTTGTGAGCCGGAACTTTGCTCGCCGGGGTGAGCCGGACCGGCGTGGCGGTCGTCGCGGCGCTTTCGTGGTCGGCCTGGGCTGCTGCGCGAGAGCGAACTTTCTGCGCGACCGAGGTGATCTCGTTGGCTACCTGCTCCAACCGTGCATCGGCCGCCGTGATCGCGCGGACGAGCACTGGGTCGTGGCGCAGGTCGGTGGCGACCTGTTCGCCGCGCTCCGCGAACTTGTCCCTGGCGTCAGCGGCATTGGCGGGGACGCGCGTGGCCTTCTGCACCGCAGCCCGGATGTTGGCGCGGGCCACGTCGAGAGACCCGACGAGGCTGTTCGCCAGGACGGTGCTGGCCTGTTTGAGGTCGGCGGGCAGTTCCGCGCCGCGCTTGATGATGCTGGCGGCCACCGCGTCGCCCGCTCCTAGTGAGGCGTACGTCTGCTTGCGGGCGGCACCGGACATGCTCGCGACCAGCACTTTGCTGTCGCCGACGAGTCGGTCGGCGGTGTCGCCGGCGGCCACCACGGCCCGCCCGGGTGCTCGGGTTGCCGCGGCCCGGCCACGATCGAGGACGGCGGTAGCTGAGCGGAGAGTTTCGTCGATCTTGGCCATGTGTGGGTCTCCTTGCGAGAGTGTTGACTGAATCCGCCGCGGAGGTTTGGCTCGTCGTGGGCGGGGCAAGTGGGCGCGAACGCGCCTGGGGTTAGACACGATCCCCACGGGTGAAGGCCGATTCCCTTCGCGCCGTACCGATAAAGCCATCCTGCGACCCAGTGCTAGCAAATGCAAGCGAGCAGCTAGCAATATGGTGCGACTCACCCTGCCAGCTGAAGCGCGACCTGACGCCGGAGGTTCAGCCGCCTGCGCGCCAGTGCTCGATGCGCCGGTGGTCCGGGGTGAATCCGTGGCCGACGCCCCACAGGACGGCTTGGGTACGGCTGGTGACGTCGATCTTGCGGTAGATGTTGCGGATGTAGGACTTCACCGTGTTGGGGCTGAGGTAGGTCAGCGCGGCAACATCGGCGTTGCTCTTTCCCTGGGTGATCAGGGCCAGGATCTCGGACTCGCGATCAGTGAGGCCCTCGGGGCGCCCAGGCCACTCGAGGCCGGGAGCGCTCTTGGCGCGCGGTGGTGCGTCGCTGATGACGTGCTGTCCGGCGTGCACTGCTTCGAGGGCGGCGACGAGGTCGCGGGCGGGGAGCGTTTTGGAGAGGTAGCCGTGGACGCCGAGCTGGCGGGCGTTGGCGATCAGATCGGGGTGGAAGTTCCACGTGTAGATGACAACACGGTGCGCCCTGGGGTTGTTGATCAGTACGTCGATCTCGTGGTGGTCTGATTCGGGCTGGGCGAAGGAGTCGTAGAGCACGATGTCGACCGGATCGGCGACGGGTTCGTTGGCGTCGATTTCGACGATGGCGACGCGGTCACCGTAGCCCTCGAGCATGTGGGCGACGCCGGCCAGGACGACGTCGTAGTCATCGACCAGCGCCACGGTGATGGGTGCGCCCGAGCCGTTTTTCACCTCGTCCACGATACCCCCCCTAGGGGTGTGCTGCCTGAGCCCTAGGGGTGGTTTCGTGAACTCCAGGACATGATCCACAACCGTCATCGAAAGGCAGCCCCATGATCGTTCTTGGCATCGTCCTGCTCGTCATCGGCTTCATCGCGAAAATCCCAATCCTGTGGACGATCGGCATCATCGTGCTCGTCATCGGAGCGATCCTCGCGCTGATGGGCGTCGCCGGGCGCGAGGTCGGCGGCAGACGCCACTGGTACTGAGCCGCGTGCTCGCGTGGGGTTCGCGTGCTCAGTCGACATCGTCGACGGCATAGCAACGGTCCACCTGACCGGCGAAGCAGATCTCACCAGCGTCGACGCGATGCAGGTCGTGGGCAGCGAGGCGATCGGCGATCCCACCGTCCGATCCGTCATCGTGGACTGCGCCGGCATCACGTTCTGCGATTCGACCGTGCTCAGCGTCCTGATCGGGTGGCGCAACCTGGGTCTTGACCGGGACTGCGCGCTGTCGCTGCGCGGGGTGCCCCGTCAGATGATGAAGGTTCTGCGCATCACCCAACTCGATGCTGTGTTCGACGCGGCACCCTTGGACTCATCGGGTTGACGTGTCTGAACGTCCGGGTCGATGGGCATATGTGAGCGGGGACGCGCACCGACGCGCGCTCGCGTTCGAAGGACACGCCTCATGTTGACGCTTCTCGTGCCGCTGTTGCTCCTGCTCACCGCCGGTGGAGGGACGGCCCTCGCGGTGATTGTCTCTCCGTGGTGGTGGTTCGCGGCCGCGCCGTTGATCGTCATCTCGCTCGTCGCGACGTGGGACGTACTCGAGCGGCGGCACTCCGTGCTGAGGAACTACCCGGTCCTCGGGCATCTGCGTTACCAGCTCGAACGGATCCGTCCCGAGTTCCAGCAGTACTTCATCGAGCGCAACTACGACGGTCGCCCGTACGACCGCGACACTCGAAGCGTCATCTACGAGCGGGCCAAGGGCATCCACGGTGAGCAGGCGTTCGGGACCGAACGTGAGGTCAACGAGGTCGGCTACGAATGGCTCCTTCACTCCGCGGCGCCGCTCGAGCCGCCGACTCAGGGACAGCCGCGGGTACGGGTCGGCGGACCGGACTGCACCCGGCCGTACGACATGGCGTTGCTGAACGTCTCGGCGATGAGCTTCGGCGCGCTGAGCGCGAACGCGATCCGCGCCTTGAACGCCGGCGCCGCAAGGGGTGGCTTCGCCCATGACACCGGCGAAGGCGGCTTGACCGATCATCATCTGGAGAACGGCGGGGACCTGATCTGGGAGTTGGGCAGCGGATACTTCGGTGCTCGGACGAAGGACGGCGACTTCGATCCCGAGATGTTTCGCGAGAAGGCCGCCCACGACCAGGTCAAATGCGTGTCGCTGAAGCTGAGCCAAGGGGCGAAGCCGGGTATCGGGGGAGTGCTGCCCGGAGCAAAGGTCACCAAGGAGATCGCTGACGCGCGCGGAGTGCCACAAGGCGAGAAATGCGTGAGTCCGGCCGCTCATCGGGTGTTCCACACTCCCCGCGAACTGGTTCAGTTCATCGCCCGAATGCGGGAGCTGGCGGACGGCAAGCCCACCGGCTTCAAGCTGTGCGTCGGCTACCGGCACGAATTGCTGGCTGTGTGCAAGGCCATGGCCGAAGAGCAGATCACACCGGACTTCATCGTGGTCGACGGCTCCGAGGGCGGCACCGGCGCGGCACCGTTGGAGTACGAGGACCACGTGGGCACACCATTGACCGACGGCCTGATCATGGTGCACAACGCGCTCGTCGGCACCGGTTTGCGCGATCGGATCAAGTTGGGCGCGAGCGGCAAGGTCTCGACCGGCACCGACATCGTGAAGCGGCTCGCGCAGGGGGCGGATTACACCAACGCCGCCCGGGCGATGATGATGGCGATCGGCTGCATCCAAGCCCAGAAATGCCACACGAACGAGTGCCCCGTCGGTGTCGCGACCCAGGACCCCAGACGTTCGCGCGCGTTGGACGTCACCGACAAGACCACTCGTGTCGAGCGTTATCAAGAGGCGACCGTCGCCCAGGCCCAGCAGTTGGTTGCCTCCCTCGGACTGCGTAGCCCGAGCCAGCTGCATCCGGCCATGTTGATGCGCCGCATCGATCACGTCCACACGTCGAGCTACGCCCAGCTCTACGAGTGGCTCGAACCCGGTCAACTGTTGAGCGAGCCACCCGAGGAGTGGGCCGCCGACTGGGCGGCTGCCGGCCCCGACACATTCCTTCGAGTCTGAGGATTCCGATGAGCACAGTTGCCGAGTTGATCGTGTCCGCGCTGGCCGAGCAGGGCGTCCGGACGGTGTGGGGAGTGGTGGGCGATGCGCTGAACCCCGTAACCGATGCCATTCGCCGCGAGGAGCGCATCGAGTGGATCGGGGTGCGGCACGAGGAGGTCGCCGCGTTCGCGGCCGGGGCCCAGGCCCAGCTCACCGGCACTCTCGGCGTCTGCATGGGCACCGTGGGGCCGGGATCGATTCATCTGCTCAATGGTTTGTACGACGCCAAGAAGTCACACGCGCCGGTGCTCGCGATCTGCGGGCAGGTGCCGCTCGAGGATGTCGGCAGCGACTTCTTCCAAGAGGTCGACAACGACGCCTTGTTCCGGGACGTGGCTGTCTTCTGTCGGACGATCACGTCGCCGGCCCAGGCCTCGACGCTGCTCGAGCAGGCCGTGCAGGCCGCGCTCAACGCCCCGGGCGTCGCGGTGCTCACTCTTCCGGGCGACGTAGGTGGACTGGACATCCCGAAGCACACGCCGGTGCCGCGCTTCATCGAGGCTCATCCGCCAACGGTTCCCGATGCGGCGGCCTTGGAGCGCGCGGCTGGACTCATCAACGGGGCGGCGACTGTGACCATGCTCGTCGGGATCGGAGCCCGGGATGCGCGCGCCGAAGTGCTCGACTTCGCGGGGCATGTCCAGGCGCCGATGGTTCTGACGCTCAAGGCGAAGGAACGGCTGGAGTTCGAGAACCGGTTCCAGGTCGGTCAGTCCGGCTTGATCGGAAACCCCGCCTCGACGCGAGCCTTCGACGGTGGCGACGTCCTGCTGATGGTCGGTACCGACTTTCCTTATCGCGATTGGTATCCGCAGGGCAAGACCGTGATCCAGATCGACGCGCGACCCGAGTACCTCGGCCGGAGGACCCACATCGCGCTCGGCCTCGTGGGTCACTCCGCTCCGACGTTGCGCGCTCTGCGGGAACTGGTCGACGCGAAGTCGGACTCGTCGCATCTCGACGACTGTCGCGAGCATTACGAGTCATGGGTCAAGCGCCAAATGGCGCTGACCGAACCGGATCACGACCAGAGCCTCGTCGGGCGCGTGCAGAAGCACTTCGACAACACCGAGCAACGGATCCGGCCCGAGGTGCTGGCGCTCGCCGTCGACCGCCACGCCAGTCCGGATGCCGTCTTCACCACCGACACCGGGATGTCGACCGTCTGGCTGTCGAGGTTCGTCACGATGTCGGATCGCCGGGCGCTGCTCGGATCGTTCAACCTGGGCTCGATGGCCAATGCGATGCCACAAGCGCTGGGTGCGTCGGCTCTCGACCGTTCACGACAGGTCATCGCCTTCTGCGGCGACGGCGGCCTGTCGATGTTGCTGGGTGACTTGATCACTGCGGTGAGCCACGATCTGCCGGTCAAGCTCGTGGTGTTCGACAACGGGCGACTGGGAATGGTCAAGCTCGAGCAAGAGCAAGTCGGTCTGCCGGAGTTCGGCACCGTATTGGCCAACCCCGATTTCGCCGCGGTCGCCCGGGCGATCGGACTGCACGCCGTCCGGGTCGAAGATCCCGGCGAGGTCGACGACGCCGTCCGTGCGGCGTTGGCTCACGACGGCCCGGTGCTGTTGGACGTCCTGACCAACCCGGAAGAGGTCTCGGTGCCGGGCAAGGTGAAGGTCGCGCAGGGCTGGGGCTTCGCCATCGCCAAGATCCGCGAGACGGTGCTGTCCGAAGGCGATTCCTGACCTCTCCTGGCGGAGTCCCATTGCGGCGTCGGCCGTTGGGCGACCGCGGTGCCAGGTCGGCCATCCGTGTGTGGTCAGCGGCTGACGGCAGACCCTTGACGTCGTTTGACCGCATACATGGCGTGGTCGGCTGTCCGCAGGGCGTCTTCGGCGGTTTCGCCATGCGCGGCGAGGTGGTCACCGACGCTGGCGGCGACGATGACCGTGTGGGCATGAATGATCTGTGGCTGCGCGAGAACGGCTGTGATGCGGCGGGCCAGAACCGTCAACGCTGGGGCGGAGATGCGAGGAGCGGAGATCGCGAACTCGTCACCGCCCAGGCGCGCGACGGTGTCTTGGGGCCGGACTTCTTCGCTTAGGCGGTGGGCCGCGGTCAGCAAAACCTCGTCGCCGGTGTCATGCCCGTAGGTGTCGTTGACTGCTTTGAAGCCGTCCAAGTCGACGTAGAGGACCCCGACGTCCCCGCTGGTCTCGCGTCCATGTCGTGGCGTCAGCGCATGGGTGAGGCGCTCCATGAAGAGAGTTCTGTTGGCGAGGCCGGTCAGCGGGTCGTGCGCCGCTTGGTGGGCCAGTGCCTGCTCGGCCATCTTGCGCCGGGTGATGTCGACGTGGGAGACGACCGCCGTCGACGGTGCGCCGGCGATCGGAGTGACGCGCATGAGAAACCACCGCCGCGCGGCCGGAGAAGGGCAGGGGTATTCCAACTCAACCTGCGTCGACTTGCCGGCCAGCACCGCGCGCAGCCCGGCCGCGGCCGTGTGCGCGTCCTCGCAGCCGGCCGCTGCCGAGCGGTCGCACAGTTCCAGGTAGTTGACGCCGACGCCGGTCGCCTCGGAACGGCCACCGTTGTCCGCGGCGAACATTCGCCAGGTGTGGTTGACGGCGACGATCGTGCCTTGCTGGTCAACCACGGCCGTCGCGTCAGGGAGAGCATCGAGCACCGCGCCGGCGAGCATGGTGCTCACGATCTCCTCCGAGGCTGGATCATCGGAAAACTCAACCGACTAGACCGAGAAACCGCGCTGGCGGCGGATGAGCTTCTTGAGCATGAAGACGGTTTGGCTGATGGTCACGACGTACAGCACGGGCCAACCGACGGAGAGGATCGTGGACTTCACGTCGATGCTCTGGCGGGACCAGGTGAAGATCAGCACTCCGAAGACGGCCGCCGCGTAGATCGCCGGCATGATGTAGGCCGACCCGCGGCCGCGCTCGGCGGCGGCCTGGGCGGCCCAGTTGTCCTTCTCGACGCGGGCGAAGAACTGAGCCCACGCGGTGAGGAAGTGCCCCATCCGAAGCCACATGTAGGCCTCAGCCGGAAAGAAGAGCGCGGCATACAACAGGTCTGAAGGTCCTCTGTCCTTCATGGCCGTCGCTATTCGGAGGTTCAGCAGGATTGCCACCGCCGGCGGGATGAGCCAGACCGGGTTGAAGACGAAGGCGTGGATGGACAGCGCCGCCGCGAGCAACAGCGCGAACCCCATGCGGGTCGAGACGTTGAAGATCATCGAGATGTTCTCCCACCACCGCAGCCGAAGGTTGGCGTGAAGCGGTTGCCCCTTCGTGTCGCCGCGCTGTCCGGGCCAGAGCAGGTCGATGCCGCCGTAGTTCCATTTGACCTGCTGACCGTGCAGGCCGCGCAACGTCGTCATCGGGCCGACGTTCGCCCGGGCTCTCGCACTGATCTTCGTCGAGAAGCCGGCGTCCTTGATCTGCAGTGAGAGTTTCGAGTCCTCGACCTCGGAGTCGCGTACCCACGGCGATTCCTGGTGGTTGCGCACCATCACCGCTTCGAGGGCCGCCATCGAGAACAGCGAGCACTGGCCGCCCAAAACCGCCATGTTGCGGCCGTGCAGCAGGTTGTCCATGTTGAAGCTGGCGAACTGGGCACGCTGCCCGGCCACGAGAAAACGTGGAGTGGCCCCGGAGACCTTGGATTTGTCGATCGAGTAGACGGCTGACAACCCGCCGATCCGGCGATCGTCGACCATCTCCTTCTCGAGCCACTCGACGGCTTGGTAGTCCGGACAGGTGTCGCCGTCGACGCCCAGGATGAAGTCGAAACGTCCACGACTGAGCGTGTATCCGTAGTTGAGCGCGCCGACTTTCTTGTCGGGGTTCACGCCGAGGTCGTGTACCTCGACGACGGTGTGGAACTCGACGCCCTTGACGATTCGTGAGTGTTCGCCCGCGAACTTCTCCGCGATCTCCATCGTGTCGTCGTCGGTGTTGTTGACGATGACGTAGATGGCGTCGGGCATCCGGGTCTGGATCAGTAAGGCCGCGAGGACGTCCGCGATCGAGTCCTGCTCGTTGTAGCAGGGTATGACGCAACTGATGCGCGCGTTGCGGGCGGCGGGCGGATTGAACGCCCTCGCGCCTTTGGACACGTTGGCCGGGGGAGCTTCGTCCAGCTGCCGTTCGGTGCGGGTGATCGTTCGGGTCCGGCCGTCGTGCACGGACTCGCGAACCGTGGTGGTGACGGCTTCGGCTTCCGGCGCGTCGCCCGGTATGACGCGCGTCGGCTGCTCAGTGGTCGGCGCGACTTCGACCGGGGCCTCCGTGACGGGTTCGATGTCGATCGTCTTCATCGACTTGCCGCTGGTGGAGCGAGCGAGCAACTTGGGTCGGTCGGTGGCCCGGCGCAGCCCGGGTGTGGTGGAGGGAGGGTTCACGACTGGCTCCCGGTGAGCAGCGGGATCGTGATGCTGTCCAGCGCGGTCTGCGCGGCGTAGAGGGTCGAGGTCGGAGCGATCTGGACGCTGAAGTCGAACTCGACGATGAGGGTCACCGCGCTGGACTTGTCGGCCGTCGCCGGGACGGTCACGACGCTGTTGTAGCTTTGCGGCGGCGTGATCGCGAAGCTTCTCGAATCCTGTTTGACGATCGCACGGGTGACACCGTCGTCGGCGGTCGCGATGAAGTCGTTCACGAGGATGATCTGGGTGCTGTCGGCGCCCTCGATGTGCGCGGCCACGCGCACCGTCTTCGTCGACGAGTCGCGATAGACCTTGGCGTCGTCGGCGGTGTAGTACACGATCACCGCCGAGAAGGCACCGACCGCGACCTTGTGGGTCACCGATCCGGTGTCGAGGTCGCCGGCGACTCTTGGCGTGGTGGTCGACGATTGCCCGGTCGTCGGCGTGGCGCTGGGCGTCGGGCTGACTGTCGTGGAGCTCGCGGCGTCCGGCTTGGTCTTGCCCACGCTCGACCTGCTCACCGTCCGGCTCATGCTGAGGTTCGGCACCGAGCACGCGGTCAGGGCGCCGATCATGGCGACGGCGCAGACCGCCGGGGCGGCCACTCGCCAGGTCTGGCGCGCCCGGCTCACCGGCGACGGTCGGGTGCGCGGCTCGACGCCTCGTGCACGGGAAGTTGGACGGACGGCACGGGACATGGTGGACCTCGGATTCGGGCAGCCCTGGATGATGTCCCCGGTCAACCAGGCCAATGAGTGAAGATCGTTCTAACGCTAACCTTACGCGTCAAATACCGGCATCGATGCAACAGCGACGACCAATTAAACGATTAAAAGAGCGATATTTATTAGTCGAGATACGGCACATGGCTTTGTTCGTGAAATGCAGGACCTTCAGCCCTAGTCCGAGCCCGACCGACGGCGCAGGTTTGAAGGACCGACAGGAAGAGGCCGCAATGACTACCACCGAGCGTTCGACCGATCATCAGCTCAAGGACGCGATCGACCACGAGCTCGATTGGTCCTGCGACGTCGACAACGATCGGGTGGGCGTCACGGTCACGGACGGTGCGATCATGCTGTCCGGTGAGGTGTCGAGCTACCCGCAGAAGGCAGCGGCGGTCAGCGCCGCCCTGCGCGTGCGGGGCGTGACCGCGCTCGCCGACGAGATAGTGGTTCGCCACGCGTTCGGCCGGATCCAGGACGTCGACATCGCGAAGGCGGCCTCGACCGCACTACGGAACACGACGATGCTGCCGGGCGACTCCGTGCAGGCGACCGTGTACGACCACATGGTGACGCTGGTCGGCGCGGTGGGTTGGCATCACCAGCGACTAGCGGCCGCTCATGCCGTCAGCGTGCTGCCCGGTGTAACCGGCGTGCAGAACCTGATCAGGATCGAACCGCGCGAGGAAATGATCACCGGAGCTGACGCGGAAGCGAACGTCACCGCGGCCCTGCTGCGAAACGCCCAACTGGAAGCCCAGCCTGTCGACGTCACCGTCTCCGGGACCGAGATCCGCCTCAGCGGTCACGTAGGGAGCTGGGCCGCCTGCCACGAAGCCGAATACGCGGCCTGGTGCACTCCTGGTGTCACCAACGTCGACAACCAACTCGTGATCACCTGACTCGCGCGTCAGGCCTTGGAATCGGCTGCGACATATGACTTTGGTCCCGTCCATTCAGGTCTATCAGCCCGGTTGTCACGGCAGGGTTTGGCCTAACGTCGAAGGCGTAGATGCGATGGGGCTTCTCACCGATCCGATGTCCTGCCTCGCGTGGTGACCACAACCGAGAGGCCCGACATGACCTACCAAACAGTGAATCCGTACACGAACGAGCTCGTCACGAGCTACGAGTTCGCGTCCGACGAGGAGATCGATTCCACGATCGAGAAGGCGCATGAGGCGTTCTTGAAATGGCGCACCACCGGCTCCGATACTCGGACCTCGGTGCTGACCCGTGCTGCTGAGTTGCTCCGGGCCGACAAACAAGCGTTCGCCGCAACCCTCACGCTGGAGATGGGCAAGATCACGGCCGAGGCCGAGGCTGAGGTCGAGCTCAGCGCGGAAATCTTCGACTACTACGCCGCCCACGGCGCTGAGTTCCTCGACGACGAGGCGCTCGCGGTCACGGACGCGAGCGAGGGCACCGTGACGATCGTGCACGAGCCGATGGGCGTCCTGTATGCCATCGAGCCGTGGAACTTCCCGTATTACCAGGTCGTCCGCGTCGCCGCGGCGCAGATCCTCGCGGGCAACACGATCGTCCTCAAGCACGCCGAGAACGTGCCCGCCTCGGCCCTGTCCATGCAGCGACTCTTCGACGAGGCCGGCCTTCCGGAGGGCGTCTTCAACAACCTTTTCGCCCCGATCACCGCGACCGATCACATCCTCGCCCACCCGCTGGTGCGTGGTGTCGCCTTGACCGGTAGCGAGCGCGCGGGCACCGTCGTGGCCGCTGCCGCGGGTAAGAACCTCAAGAAGAGCACCCTCGAACTCGGCGGTGCGGACGCGTTCATCGTGTTGGAGGACGCCGACATCGACAAGACCGTCGCGTGGGCGGTCTTCGGGCGGCACTGGAACGCTGGTCAGGTCTGTGTGTCGGCCAAGCGGCTCATCATCGTGGACTCGGTCTACGACGAGTTCATGGAGAAGTACCGGGCCGGCGTTGCGGCGCTGCGTGCGGGCGACCCCCGCGATCCCGCGACCCAGCTCGCGCCGCTGAGTACGCAGAAGGCGGCTGACAACCTCGCCGCGGAGGTGAAGACGGCTCTCGACCACGGAGCCACCGCCGAGACGCTGGGTCAGCCCGTCCCGACCCAGGGCGCCTTCTACCAGCCGACCATCCTCACCGGCGTCAAGCCGGACAACCCGGCCTTCCAGACCGAGTTCTTCGGTCCGGTCAGCCTGGTCTTCCAGGTCGCCGACGAGGACGAAGCCGTCCAGGTCGCCAACGCGTCGCGCTACGGGCTGGGCGGCTCGGTATTCACCAGGGACCTGGCTCGAGGCGAGCGGATCGCCCGCCGAGTCGAAACGGGAATGGTGTTCGTCAACCACCCGACCATGGTCAAAGCTGATATCCCCTTCGGCGGTGTCAAGGTATCCGGCTACGGCAACGAACTCACCGAGCTCGGTGTCCGCGAGTTCGTCACCAGCAAGGTCATCGACGTCGTCGACATCGACGCGCCGTTCTAGGGGGTAGCCCGGTGTGCCTACGAAAGTAGGTACGCCGGCCCGGGCGGCCTTCCGCGCGCATCACGTCACTGGGCAGTTGCGAGACCGAAGATCTGACCGATCTGCGGCGGAGTTCACAGTATTCAAGGCGAGAGTGTTGTCATGGCTGTTATCTGGATCATTGTTGTCATCGTTGTCCTGCTGCTGTTGCTCGGCGGTTGGATGTTCAACGGCCTGGTCCGGCGAAAGAATCGGACCGCCGAGGCGTGGTCTCAGATCGACGTCGAACTCAAACGACGGCACGACCTGATTCCGAACCTCGTGGCCAGCGTCAAGGGGTACGCCACCCACGAGAGCAGCACGTTCGAAGCAGTCACCCATGCTCGCGCGGCCGCAATCACCGCCGGCACCAGCGCTGATCCGGCGAAGGTCGCCACCGCCGAAAATGGGCTCAGCTCCACCCTGCGGTCGCTGTTTGCCGTGGCTGAAAGCTACCCGGCGCTGCGCGCGGTCGAGAGCTTTGTCGCGTTGCAGGAGCAGCTGACCGCGACCGAGGACAAGCTCGAATATGCGCGTCGCTACTACAACACGAGCGCCCGCGACTACAACACCGCAATCCAAACCTTCCCCAGAACCCTGATCGCCGGGCCCTTTCACTTCACGTCGGTGGCCTACTTCGAGGCGGGCGCCGCCGATCGCGACGCGCCTGTGGTCGACTTCGCGCCCACACCAGCGCACGATCCGGCAACGCCGCCGCCCGCTGCCACTGGCGTGTGAGCTAGTCATGTACGAAGAGATCGCTCGCAACAAACGGCGGACCGTCGGCTATGTCGGCGTGTTCGTCGCGATGTGGCTCGGGGTCGGTGCCCTGATCGGCGGCCTCGCCGCGGCCACCCTTGGCCACGCCCCGGGGTCACCCGAACCTGTCGACGCCGACATCGTCACCGGGCTCGTGATCGCCGCCGTCCTTGCCGCCCTCGCCATTCTCTACACCTTTCGGTCCGGGTCGCGTCTGGTGCTGTCGCTAGCCGGTGCCCAGGTCGCCGACCCCGCGCGGTACCCGCAGTTGATCAACCTCGTTCAGGCGTTGGCCCTTGGCGACGGTCTGCCGACGCCCGCCGTCTACGTCATCGACGATGCGTCTCCCAACGCGTTCGCCACCGGCATCAGCCCTGCCCGCGCGGCGGTCACCGTCACCTCCGGCCTGCTCGCGATCATGGACCGCGAACAGCTCGAAGGCGTACTTGGACACGAGATCAGCCACATCAAGAACTACGACACCCGGCTGCTTCTCATCGTCACCACACTGCTCGGCATGGCCGGCCTCGCCGCCAGCGTCATATGGCGCAGCGCCTTCTTCATGCGCGGGCGCGGCCGAAACGGTCAACAGATTCTCATCCTGGTGTTCGCCGCCGGAGCGCTGCTGGCGATCGTCGGCTTCGTAGTCGGACCACTGATCCGGCTGGCCCTCTCACGCCGGCGCGAATCACTTGCCGATGCCAGCAGTGTTGCGCTGACCCGGAACCCAGCTGGGCTGATCCGTGCGCTGCGCGCCCTGCAGGCCAATGACACGCCGCCGAAGAAGTTCAACCATGCGACCGCCGCAATGTGCATCGACGACCCGCTGCAACATCACGAGGGACGGATCCACCGCCTGTTCGACACTCACCCGCCGATCGCCGACCGCATTGCCGCCTTGGAACGCACCGCTCAAGGCTTGTCGGTCTGAGGAGACCCGCTTCGCCTGTCTCGCGGCGATGGCATGGTTGACCGGGTGAAACCGATTGTCGTGCTGGTCCCGAGCGTGCTGCTGGGACCAGCGACCTGGGAGTCGACGGCTCGGGTCGTGGAGCGCCTAGGCCGACGGGTCCGTACGCCGAGTCTGCAGTGTGTCGCCAACGCTCCGAAGCCGTACTGGCCCGCGGGCGTTGACGCGATTGCCAAATCGGCGGCCGGGGATCCGATCATTCTTGTGGCTCACAGCAATTCGGGGTTGTACGTCCCGGCTGTGATGGACGCCCTCGGCGAGCAGGTTCGCGGTGCGGTGTTCGTCGACGCCGCGCTTCCGTCGAGCGGCGCCTATGCCCATCGGGAGTTCCTGGCCAGTTTGTCCGGCCCGGACGGGTTGCTGCCACCGTGGACATCGTGGTGGGACGAGACAGCCGTCGCCGCCATGTTCCCGGACGACGAGGTGCGTGCCCGCGTGGAAGCCGAGCAGATGTGCCTACCTCTCGCGTACTACGACCACCTCCCGCCCGGGCCGGACAGGTGGGCTCCGCCGTCGCCCTGCGCCTACATCTGGTTCGGCGAGCCCTACGACAAAGCCGCGGAAGTGGCGTCGGCCAGTGGTTGGCCGACCCGGCACGTCCCGGGTCGCCATCTGCACATGCTCGTTGACCCGGACGCGGTCGCCAACGCCGTGTTGGAGCTGGCTGATGACTGGAGTTGACCCCTCCACCACGCGACAACGCTCCCGGACGTCGCCGGCGCACGCGAGCGGAGCACGTACGAGCTGTGCATGTGGTCGTCGGTGGAGAGTGTGACGAGGCGGCGTGACATTCTGGCGAGGTGGATCCGCGAGGCACTGACCGTCCCAGTCCTCGATCGGCACCGGTGCCGGGCGTGACAGTCAACCGGGCTGGGCCCTTCCGCGGCCGAGTGGCTCGGCGGGCGCTCTCGATGATGTCCGGCTCGAGCCGCGGGCTGCCCGGCCTCACCGTCGTGCCGAAGAAGTTGGCTATGCCGCTGAGGCGAACCGGTCTGGATCCGGTGCCCGCGTTGGGTCAGCGCCGCGAGGTCGACCCGGTCGTGAAGCTGGCCCGGGTGCTGGGAATGAACGTCTGGCTCGTCAGTGGCTACGCGCAGGCCCGGAGCGTGTTGGCCGACACGGACAACTTCAGTAGCGACATCCGGTCGTTGGCGGGTGAGTCGGCGTCCTCGATCGGCGGGCTGGGTTTCACCGACCCTCCGGAACACACCCGGCTGCGCAAGCTGCTGACGCCGGAGTTCACAGGACGTCGTCTGGCCGCGCTGCGTCCGCGCATCGACGAGATCATCGTCGAACGACTCGAGGCGATGGCGGCCCAGGGTCCCGTCGTCGACTTCGTCACCGAGTTCGCGTTCCCCGTGCCGTTCAAGGTCATCTGCGAGTTGTTGGGGCTGCCGGTCGAGGACCAGGAACGGTTTCGCGCGCTGGGCCAGACCCGCTTCGACGTGGGCGGAGGCAGTCATTCGACGTTCGGGGCGATGTCCGAGTCGCGCGCCCTTCTTCGCGAAGCCATCAGCCGCCAACGACGCGTCCCGGGCCGTGGACTCATCGGGGCTCTCATCGAGGCCGCCGGCGACGAGGTCGACGAAGACGAGTTCGCCGGTCTCGTGGACGGCGTTTTCATCGGTGGCTACGAGACGTCGGCCAGCATGCTCGCGCTCGGAACGCTCGCCCTTTTGCAGGATCGCGACCAGTTCGAGCGAGCAGCGTTCGGGGGCGCCGCTCTGGACGCGACGGTCGAAGAACTTCTGCGCTACCTCAGTGTCGTTCAGATCGCGTTCCCGCGCTTCGCCCGCCACGAGCTCGCGCTGTTCGGCAAGAACATCAAGGCGGGCGATGTTGTGGTGTGCTCGCTCAGCGGGGCCAATCGCGACGCGGCCTTCGGCGATGGCGCTGATCGGTTCGATCCGGCTCGCCCCAGCCAGCCGCATCTGGCGTTCGGCCATGGATTTCATCGCTGTTTGGGCGCCGAACTGGCGCGGATGGAACTACATCTGGCGTTCCATCACCTGGCCCGGCGCTTCCCCGACCTCGCGCTGGCCGCCGATCCGTCGAAGCTGAGCTTTCGTGACCTGTCGATCGTGTACGGGATCGACGCGTTGCCGGTCCTCCTCCATGACGGCCGCTCGTCCTGAGAGTTTGGTTCGGCCTCGCCAGGTAGCGGATCTCGGCATGACACGATCGGTCGGTGCCGTTGAAACAGCCAACGTGAGGATCATCCACGTCGCTGATTCCTTTGCGCCCGACATCGGCGGGATCGAGACTCAGGTCGAAGCCCTTGCTCGGCGACAGTCACTCGCCGGACACGACGTCACCGTGATCACCGCCGTCGCTCAGCCAGCCGAACTCGGACTGGATGTCGCTCGAGCGGCCGACGGGCGCTGGCTCACCGTCGCGTTTCCGTGGCGAAACTTCCGGCTCGTGGCCGACATCCTCGACGCCGGACCGGTCGACATCGTCCACGCCCACTTCACGATCATCTCGCCGATGGCCATCTACGTCAGCCGGGCCGCGAGCCGTCGAGGAATCCCGGTCGTCATCACGGTGCATTCGCTGTGGTGGCAGGTCGCGATTGCCACGAGGCTGTGCATGGTTCCGTTCGGATGGGGAAGGATTCGAGCGGCGTGGTCGGCGGTGAGTACGGTCGCCGCCGATCATGTTCGGCGCACACTGCGCCCGGCCACCGAGGTGTCGGTCCTACCCAACATCGTCGACCTGACCTGGTGGCAGAGACCGGCGCAACCCCCGGATCGCAAACCCGGCGTGGTTCGACTTGCGCTGGTCGGACGGCTGAAGAAGCGTAAGCATGTCGACGAGTTCATCGACGTGCTGGCCGAGGTGCGGCGCCGGCTTCCGAGCGACATCACGCTGGCGGTCGACATCGTCGGCGAGGGCCCGCGGCGTGTAGATCTTCTTGCTCAGGTCCAGCGGCTCGACCTCAGTGACTGCGTGACGCTGCTCGGCCATCTCGAGGCGGCCGACATCAGAACCCTCCTTCACGATTCGGACCTGTTCATCGCCTCGTCCCGTCAGGAGTCGTTCGGCATCGCTGCCCTCGAAGCGCGCGCGGCGGGACTTCCGGTGCTCGGGTACCGCGGCAACGGCTTGGCCGATTTCATCGTTGACGGCCGCGACGGACTGCTGGTGGCCGACAGCGATGCGATGATCGATTCACTGCTGATGCTGTGCGAGCAACCGGAGGAACTGGCTCGTCTGCAGAAGATCACGACGACCACCCCACCGGCCACGGGTCCGGATCAGGCCATGGCCGCCGTCGACACCCTCTATCGGCGCGCGACTTCTCGGACTCACTCCCGTGACGTGGCGCCACCAGCCGCGACTCGGCGGGTAGTCGGCGACGGCTGAAGCAAACGCGATACGCACCCAGGCGAGTCGGATTCGGGTAAAAGCGGCCGGACTCGGGAATGATGAGGAGAGCTCGACGTTCCGGGGCCGCTGGGACGTTTCGGACGGAGAAGCGCGACGAATCTCGAGGAAGAAGACAGGTCATGTCCGTGATCGAGGTGACGGACCTTCGCAAGGTGTACGGCGAGCGCACGGTCGTCGACGGAGTGAGCTTCTCGGTCCAGCCCGGAGAGATCTTCGGCATCCTCGGACCGAACGGGGCGGGCAAGACGACGACGGTGGAGTGTATCGGCGGGCTACGGCAACGCGACGGAGGCAGTATCACCGTCGCGGGCATGGACCCGGCCGAGGAAGGTACGGCGTTTCGGGAGGTGCTGGGCATCCAGCTGCAGGAGTCCCGATTGCCCGACAAGATGAGTGTGATCGAGGCTCTCGACCTGTACGCCAGCTTCTATCCCGAGCCGCACGATCCGGCCGAGCTCATGGAGCGCCTCGGCATAGGCGACCAGCGAAAGACCTACTTCGCCAAGCTGTCCGGCGGTCAGAAGCAGCGGTTGTCGGTGGCGTTGGCACTCATCGGGAACCCGAGGGTGGCGATCTTGGATGAGCTCACCACCGGGTTGGACCCCGCGGCCAGACGTGATGTGTGGGAGCTCCTCAAGGAGTTGCGCAGCACCGGAGTCACGCTGTTGCTGGTCTCGCATTTCATGGAAGAGGCCGAGCAACTGTGCGACCGGGTCATCGTGATTGATCACGGCCGCGTCATCGCCGCGGACACTCCGGAAGGGCTGGCGGCCAGTGTGCAAGCCGACCAGCGGATGAGCTTTCTGCCCTCGGCGCAGTTCGATTTGGACGTGCTGCGCGCACTGCCCGATGTGCATTCGGTCGACCGGGTCGACGATCGCGTCGTCGTCACCGGAACGGACAACGTCGCCAGCGCGGTGATCATCACCCTGCACGAGCGTGACGTCTCGGTGGGCAAACTGCGGGTTGACCAGCCGAGCCTGGACGACGCGTTCGTAGCGCTGACCGCCGATCACGAGCGCGAACCGCCAGTGGCTGAAGCGGAGGCGTCATGACGGCCCCGCCTCGTTCGAAGTCGCGCACTTCTGAGCGGCTTCGTCCCGAGATCAACTGGCCTGCCGCCCGCGCGATGCTCGTGAGCGAAGCTCGGCTGCTGCTTCGCAATCCCGGAGTCGTTCTCTGGACGGCCGTCCTGCCAGTCGCCGCGGCGATCATTCTGGGTTCGATTCCGGCCGTGCGCGACCCGTCCAAGAGTTTGGGTGGGCTCAGTTTCTTTCAGGTCTACCAACCGATCCTTGTCTTCTTCGCCCTCACGTTGCTGGCGATGCAAGCCCTGCCCGACGTGCTGACCCGTTATCGGGAGATGGGAGTACTCAAGCGATTGCGCACGACGCCGGTCTCGCCGGCCTTGCTGTTGCTCGCGCAGCTGACGCTGATCCTGACAGTCGCGATCGTCTGCATGGTGCTGATGATCGTGGTTCCGCCTCTGGGCGGCGCTCCGTGGCCGCGCGACATCGGCGCCTTCGTCATCTCCTACCTGCTGGGGGCATGGGCGATGCTCGGGCTCGGCATGGTGATCGCCAGCCTGTTCCACAACGCCAAGGTCGCGGCCGGCTTCGGATCGTTTCTGTTCTTCGTCATGCAGTTCTTTGCCGGCCTGTGGGTGCAGCGACCCAACATGCCGACGTGGCTGCGCGACATCTCCGACTTCACCCCGAGCGGGGCGGCCGTGCAAGCCTTGACCGATTCCAGCGTCGGGCACTGGCCCCGCGCGCTCTACCTGATCGTGTTGGCCGTGTGGGGGATCGTGACCTCCCGGCTCGCTGTCCGCTTCTTCAGCTGGGAATAGCTGCTCGGGTTCCGGCGCACGATCGGCATGACGTTGCCGGGTCGCTCCGCCCGGTCGGACCTGGGCTCAGCTAACGGCCTTCAACCACGGAGACCAGTCGTTGTTGGGGTCGGTTGTTTGTCCGACCTCGATCAGATGCCCGTCCGGATCGCGTATGTAGCATCGGATCTCGAAGTCGTGCTGCTTCGGTGGTGTCAGGAACTGAGCTCCCCGAGCGCTCCAGTCGGCGTAGGCGGCTGCGATGTCCTTGACCCGGATGTTGAGGAAGCTGCTCGTCCGGTCGGGATCGGGCGGGGTTTCCAGTGTCACCGCGGGCTTGTCGTCGGTTGGGCCGCCGCCGACATTGATGATGATGAAGGTGTTGGCCAGTTCGACGTATCTCAGATCGCCGGAGGAGAAGGCCAACCGGCCGCCGAGCACGTCGACGTAGAAGTGCCACGAGCGCTCGACGTCCTCGGACACGATGAAGTGACACACGACCATGTGCCCTGTAGGTGGGGTGGGCTCAGACAACGGGCACCTCCGATAGTGGGGAATCCGATCCTTGAACGGGACACGGCTGATGCGCTACACAAATCTCGTCGACCTCACGCCTTGCCTCGACCGCCGTTGAGCGACAGGAGCAGGAGAAACATGTTCACGATGTCGAGGAAGATCGACGCGGCCAGTAGCGGGGCCGTCCTGATGTCCTTGGAGCGGCGCAAGCGCTGAAAGTCGTAACTGGTCAGTCCGGCGAAGATGACGAGCCCGAACAGGTCATAGAGCAACGAGCCGTTTGGCACGTGCGCGAGGATCGCGACGACGCCAAAGAGAATTAGCCCGAACAGCGCCCAGATCATTGCTCGGCCGAGCTTGGACAGGTCCCGCCGCGTGCCGTACCCAGCCGCGCCAAATCCGGTGATGAGCAGCGCCGTCGCGCCGCCGGAGCTCCAGAGCGCTTGCGGGTTCGAGTCGGCGTAATAGCCGATCGTCGGCGCCACCGCCGCGCCGATGAGCAGGCCGAAGACGAGCAGAAGGCCGACGCCGACCTGTTCCGAGCGTTTGCTCGCGGCCGACACTCCGAACAGCGTGACGAATGCCGCGAGGAACAGGATCCAGATCCACCCGGTGGATACGTTGCGAGCGGCGTATGCACCCAGGGCGAACGCGGCGGTGGTCACCGCCACCAGCGCCATCGTCTGACTGAACAGCGTGGCCGACTCGTCGCGCGTCAACGGCTCGCCGATTGTCACTGAGCCGGATGACATGTTGGGCCTCCTTTACCGGGTTTCGTGGCTCGGGTTAGGGGTTGGGACGCTCCGTCTCGCTGCCCGCCGCTCGGCGGTCAACGGGAGGTTGTCTGCTTCCGTCGTGGGTCGTCTTGCGGGTTCACGTAGTCGAGGCTGATCGGGCCTATCGCGGTCACTTGGGTTACGTACTCCCCGGACTTGGCCCAGTGGAAGTGCGGCGTCCCCCCGGGTAGAACCATCACAGCGCCGGGCGGATAAGCGTCCAGCTTCGCCTCGTCGAACTCCTTGCCGACGCCGATGTAGAACACTCCGGACATCACCGTGTAGACGCGATCCTCGTGGTGCACGTGGGGCATCAGCTTGACGCCCGAGGGGACTTTGACCCGAACCACATAGGGAGCGGGCTCGGTCGGGTGGCCGACAACGACGGCGAGACGAGCGGGCGGCGGAAAGGCCGGGAATGGCTCCCAGTCGATGTCCTCGGGCAGTGCCCCCTGCAGGGCCGACTCAGTTCGCTTGTCGATGCTCATTGGGCCTAGACCTCTCCGCCGTGGGCAACTACGCGAGTGACTCCTACCTTCGCCCGCGGGGTTCGCGGTCACACCAGGGAGTTCCCTGGTCAGATGCCGGGTAACGCCCACGCCTTGTGTCATGGGGTCGGTTTCAGCGGACGTTACGAGTCGCTGGTCGATCGGCGTCGATCGAACCGCGGAGCAACGACAGGGCACCTGGCGCGTCGAGCACGAGATCGTGAAGATCGCCACCGACCTCCAGCCGGCTCGACTGCCCGAGCCCACCGATCCTGGCGGCCTCGAATCCTGCAGTTCGGATCAACCGTTCGACCCCTTCGGTCGCCCGCTCGTCGTCGGTTGCATAGAACAAGACGGCTCTCGTCGGCGAGCGGTTGGCCGACGCCTCGAACAGTTCCGCTGAGAGGCTGCCGAAGGCCATGGCCAGATGCACCCCCGACGGCAGCCACCCCGGCGATGACGTCGCCCGAGGCTTGCTCCTTCGGCAGGAGCCGGTAGATCGCGCCCTGAGGGTCGACGCCGAACGGATTGCTCGGAACGACCACAACCCGGTCGTCGAGCGAATCGGCGATCTCGGCGATCACGCCCTTCAGTACGGGGAACCGCAGGGCGAGGACAACAGCGGCCCGGGCGCCGATCACCGCCTGGCGGTCGTCGACGGCGACCTCCGCGGTCGGCCCGATCCGAGAAGCCAGTATTCGCGCCGACTTCTGGTCGGCGCTGGCTAGCCGCAGCCTCTCGCCCCCAGCGGCCAGCCGTCCGGCAATGACCGAGCCGATCCGCCGGTGCCCACGATCGCGGTGGTCATGGCCCCGTCGACCGGACTGGACATGGTCATCAGGACCTCCTTGGGTTAAGCTGGCCGATCGCGCATGTCTCCCTCCGGCGACATCGACCATCTCCTGCCGAGCGCTCGTTCGCGCCGTGACCCTCACTGGTTCGAGGAACCGGGGATCGCCGAACCGCCGAGCCAGGGTGCGTCCCTGGCGCGATGGCCGTTCGCTGGTCGAAGGGCTGTGGGGGCACGTGCCGAGCATGTGGGCGACATCCCGCCGACAGCCAACCAACCCTGCGAAAGGCGGTAGGACCATGGTCAGTCTGGAAACCGGTCACTGGTCCGACCTGGCGCTGGTGGCGCAACTCGCCGCCCAACTGCGGGTCGACTCGATCCGATGCAGCACCAGCGCGGGTCGGGCCATCCCACCTCCAGCATGTCGGCGGCCGACCTGCTGGCGGTGCTCGTCGCCCGGCACCTGCACTACGACTGGGACCAGCCCGCTGACGAGCGACAACGATCATCTGATCTTCCGCAAGGGCCACGCGTCACCGCTGCTCTACTCGGTGTTCAAGGCCGCCGGTGTGGTCGAGCGACGAAGAACTGATGACCGGGTACCGCCGCTTCGGCCACGCCTCGAGGGCCATCCCACCCCGATCCTGCCGTGGGTGGACGTCGCCACCGGATCGCTCGGGCAGGGGCTGCCGACGGTGTCGGCGTCGCCCTCGCCGGCAAGTATCTCGAGAAGATCGACTACCGGGTCTGGGTGCTCTGCGGCGACAGCGAGATGGCCGAGGGTTCCATCTGGGAAGCCCTCGACAAGGCCTCCTACTACCGGCTCGAGCAATCTCGTCGCGATCGTCGACATCAACCGCCTCGGCCAGCGCGGCGAGACCGATCTGGGCTGGGACCTGGACGCCTACGCGCGCCGAGCGCGAGGCCTTCGGTGCCGTCGCCATCGCCATCGACGGCCACGACCTGGTCGAGATCGATGACGCGCTCGGCCGGGCACCGACGAGCACGATCGCCGACGGTGATCTTCGCCAAGACGATCAAGGGCAAGGGCTTCTCCGAGATCGAGAACAAGAGGCTGGCACGGCAAAGCCGCTGCCGCCTGACATGGCCGACGCGCGCCATCGCCGAACTCGGCGGGCGAGCGTCACCTCACTGTTCGCGGCCGTCCCCGTCGCGGCCAGAGGTGACCAGACCCACGGCAGAGGCCGAACCTAACACCGTCGTCCGAACCTACACGATCGGCGACGCGGTGGCCACCCGCAAGGCCTACGGTGACGCCCTCGTGGCCTCGCGTCGCGGAACCCCGAGCGTCGTCGTGCTCGACGGCGAGGTCAGCAACTCGACCTCGCCATCGATTCGCACAGGCTACCCTGAGCGCTACTTCGAGATGTTCATCGCAGAGCAGCAGCTCGTCGCATCGGCCACCGGCCTGGCGGCTCGGGGTACATCCCCTTCGCCTCCACGTTCGCAGCCTTCTTCACACGGGCCTACGACTTCATCCGCATGGGCGCGATCTCGGGTCGACCTGTGCTGTCGGCTCGCACGCGGGGTCGAGATCGGAGCCGACGGCCCATCCCAGATGGCGCTCGAAGACCTGGCCAAATGCGCGCCGTCCACGGCTCCACCGTCTCTACCCCCCGACGCCACTGAGCACGCGGCCCTGGTCGGCAGATGCCGTACCAAGGGCATCAGCTACCTCCGCACCACCCGGGGCGCGTATCCGGTGCTGTACCCGCCGAACGAGTGAATTCCAGATCGGCGGTCCAAGGTGCTGCGCTCGTCCGGAGCGGACGCGGTGACGCTGGTTGGTGCCGGCGTCACCCTCCACGCCTGCCTCGACGCGGCAGAGGAGCTGGCGCGCCAACGGCATCGCGCCCGAGTCATCGACTGCTACTCGGTCAAGCCGATCGACACGCGACACTGGCGGCGGCTGCGGCAGCACCCGGGACGGATCGTCGTCGTCGAGGACCACCACCCGGAGGGCGGCCTCGGCTCGGCGGTCATCGACGCCCTCGCCACCTCCGGCGACATCACCGTACCGATCGAGCATCTCGCCGTCCGCGGTATGCCCCGGGTCGGGAACAAACGAAGAACTACTCGCCTGGGCCGGCATCGACCATACCGCAATTCTCGGGGCTGTACGCCGGAGCGTCGGAGCAACCGCCAGTCTCTAGGACTTCGATTCGAGGGCTACCGCCGGCCGGGGTCCCTTGAGGGCCAGCCGGCGGGCCACCAGTCTCCCTGTGGATCAGTCGTTTGCCCGACCTCGATGAGGTAGCCGTCGGGATCCCGGACATAGCACCGGATCTCGTACGCATGTTGCTTCGGCGGCACCAGAAACTGCGCACCCCGCGCACTCCATTCGGCGTACACGGCGGCGATGTCTTCGACCCGGATATTCAGGAAACTGCTCACCCGGTCGGGGTCCCTCGGCGTCTCGAGGGTGACGGTGGGCTTGTCGTCGGTCGGACCGCCACCTTTGTTGATGACGATGAAGCTGTTGGCGAGTGCGATGTTGGTCGGCTCGGGACCGAAGACCACCGTGCCGCCGAGCACCTCGGTGTAGAAGCGCCGGGAGCGCTCGACGTCGTCGGAGACGATGAAGTGGCAGACCAACATGCGCGTGCCGGTTGCGTGGATTCGGCCACTGGAACCTCCACTAGTTGCGAGTGACGCCTCGCTGAAGAGTCACGCTCCAGCCAGCCCCTCGTCGCCGGCCTCCAATTCGACGACGGCTTCGCGCAGACTCTCGAGCCTTGCTTCGTAGGTAGGTACGGCGGCGGCGTCGAATGGCAGGTCTGCATCGGCATTCTCCGTTGGCCCGTCTGAACCACTCGACCGTGCCATATTCAGTTCGGCGTCGACATCCCGCTCAGCCGGGCAAAGTGAATTGTCCGCGATCATCGCCGCTCAGCGCCCGGGCAACCGGGTCACGATCTCCTGCAACATCCAGGCATTGCCGTCCGGATCGCTGAATGACGCGAACGACGAGTACGAACGGCGCTCGGGGTCGAGACCGGGCACCCGCGCATCGGTAGCCGCGTGGTGGAAGACGCCACCGGCGTCGTGGAAGATCTCGCTCACCTGGACACCACGAGAAAGCAGATTGTCGCGAGCCACCTCGATATCGGTGACGACCAGCATCAATGCATCAGTCGACCCGGGTTCGGCATTGGTGATGTGCGATCCGAAGATGATCGAGCACGGTGAGCTCGGCGGTGTCAGCTGAACAACTCGAAGACCATCGCTGCCCGGGAAGTCTGCATCGAGTCGCCACCCCAGGCCCAGATAGAACAGCTTGGCTCGGTCGACGTCAGAAACGGGCAGGACGACGACCTCGAGCCGCATCGGTATCGAGGTTGACTGGGGTCCCGTCGACGGCTCGGTGGTTGTCTGGACGGTGTTCATCGCGGCCTCCGGTTGATCTCGCTGTTCGCTTGAGCGTCGCCCCGACCGTGGGCACTCGCGCCCGTGTAGCCCCCTGGTCGTCCTGAGGGCACCGACCAGGGTGCCGACCGGCGCGAAGCTTGCGTCGGTCGCGAGAAGCTCGAGTACTCACTGCAACCGCCTAGCGGGGTGTCCATGAACGCGATCCCGATCGGCGACTATGCCCTGCTGTCAGACCGGCACAGCGCCGCCCTGATCAGCCGGGACGGCTCGCTGGACTGGTTGTGCCTGCCCCGATTCGACAGTCCGTCGATCTTCGGGCGGCTGCTCGGCGGACGACGCCGGCCGCTGGTCGATTGGGGGGGTCAGCGGCCCAGGCCCAGATCACCCGCCGCTACCTGGATCAGACGTTCGTGCTGGAGACGACCGCGGTGACAGCGGCAACGGCACGGTGGTGATGGTCGAAGCGCTGGCCATCGGCGAAGGCAACGCGGTCATGAGCTGGGCCAAAGCTCACCCACGTGCTGCTGCGGCGGGCGACCTGCGTCGAGGGCGAGGTCGACCGGGACGCTCGAGTACGCGCCGAGGCCGGAATACGGGCTGGTACATCCGTTGCTGAGCGGCCGTCGACGGCGGGCTGACGGCGTTCGGCGGCAGCGATGTCCTGGTTCTGTATGTCCGGCGGCCATGACGTCGACGGGTCATGCGTCTCCGGTCGGGTCCGTCTTCGCCAGGGAGAGAGTGCGGCTTCGCGATGCATCACGCCAAACGAGCCGAAGCCGAGGCCGGCCCGGGCCTGGGACCAGGCCGAGATCTCGGCCGCGCCTGGACGACACGGTCTCGGCGTGGGAGTCGTGGTCGCAGTTGCACCAGGCCTACGTCGGCCCGTGGCGAGACCTGGTGCACCACAGCGGACGGGTGCTGCAGGCGCTGTCTTTCGCGCCGACCGGCGCGATCTGCGCGGCGCGCCACCACGTCGCTCCCCGAAGTGGTCGGTGGCAGCCGGAACTGGGACTACCGCTACGCCTGGGTGCGCGACACCTCCTTCACGATCGAGGCCCTCTGGGTCGCAGCATGCCCGGACGAGGCCAACGAGTTCTTCGACTACATGACCACCTCGGCGGCCGGATCTCTCGACGGAGGGCGTCGACCTGCAGATCATGTTCGGCATCGGCGGCGAATGGGACCTGACCGAACGGGAGCTGCCCCAGCTGGAGGGCTGGCGACGCTCGGCGCCGGTGCGGGTCGGCAACGGGGCGTGGCAGCAGCGCCAACTCGACGTGTACGGCGAGTTGTTGAGCGCGGTCCATCGCCTGTCCGACCACCTCTTCGATGACTACGCGGGTCGGGTCGGGCCGTGGCCGGGCCCGGCCGTGGGATACTCCCCCGGGTGCTGGCGCCCGCGACCCGCCGAGTTCTTCGTCGCCCTCGCCGACGCCGCCGCTCGTCGCTGGTCGGAGAAGGATCAGGGGATCTGGGAGATCCGGGGGGAACCACGGGACTTCCTGTACTCGAAGCTGATGTGCTGGGTCGCCCTGGACCGGGCCATCGCGCTGGCCGACCGGCTCGGCGCGCCCGACCACGTCGCCGCCTGGAGCCGGGCCGGCGCGAGATCCGCGCGGCGATCCTGACCCGCGGCTGGCGTGAACGGGCGAAGGCCTTCTGCCCAGTCCTTCGGCTCCGACGAGTTGGACGCCTCCAATCTGATGCTGCCCCTTCGTCGGGTTCCTGCCGGCCGACGACCCGCGGGTGCTGGCCACGGTCACGGCCATCGAACAAGGGCTCACCGACGAGCAAGGGCTGGTGTATCGCTACCGCTCCGACCAAGGCCTCGACGGGTTGGCCGGGCACGAGGGCACCTTCCTGCTGTGCACGCTCTGGCTCGCCGGGCCCTTGCTCACATCGGGCAGCCGGCCCGCGCCCGCGTCGTTGTTTTCGAACGGGCGGCGGCCTTGGCCAACGACGTCGGGTTGTTGGCCGAGGAGGTCGACCCGGTCAGCGGACAGCTGCTGGGCAACTTCCCGCAGGCCTTCAGCCACATCGGTCTGGTCAATGCGGCTGGGCTGTGGCCGAAGCAGAAGAGAAGGTCAGGGCTGGGTTCCCCCGTTGAGCCATTCCAAGAACAGTTGGGAGGCTCTGAGCATGGCCGCACGATCGCCGGCACGAAACAGCGGTTTGATGTCCGCCTCGAATCCTGGCACCGCTGGCTCGCAGTTCCCGTTTCCCCGATCACAAACCCGAGGTGAGCTCGGCCACGATCTCCGCCGCTGACTGTGGCTTCTTGATGAGGGCGACACCTTGGCCGGCCCACATCGAGAGCGCTTCGATGTCGCCGGTCGTCCCGAGCATCGGTGGTGCCGGCTCGTAGCGGACGATCGCCTCGCCCGATGCAAAGTGAGCGATCACCTCGCCCTCGCCCGGCCGCTGCCCGGCGGGCGGACGCCCGGCGGCCTCCCACGCCTTCGACGTCGAGTTGCGGAGCGTGCGGTGCGGAGAGTGTGGCCACCCGACCTCGTAGAGGTCGGGATACCACTGCGGATCGGTCTCGGCGGCCGCTATCAGTCGGTGTCGGTAGTCCTCGTGAATCGGCATCTCCTCGGCCATCAGGAAACGCGTGCCCAGCCAGGCGGCCTGGGCGCCCAGGGCGAGCACCGCGGCGACGCCGCGCGCGTCACTGATGCCGCCGGCGGCAATTACAGGGACCGGGGCGACCGCGTCCACCACCGCAGGCACCAACGGCAGCGTCGCGACGGTGCCCCACACATGACCGCCGGCTTCCCACCCCTGCGCCACGATCACGTCGACGCCGGACGACGCTGCCCGCCGGGCCTCCTCGGCGCTACCGACCGTCAGCACGACGAGGCCGCCGGCGTCGTGAACGGGTTCGATGTAGCTGGTCGGATCGCCCCACATGAACGAGACGATCCGCAGACCGGCCGAGAGCGCCTCATCGAGATGACGATGGTGGTCGCTGGTGAGAACGAAGTTGCCGCCGAAGGGCCGCGCGGTCAGCGAAGCCGTCTCTCGTACGACGGAGGCGACGTCGGCCGACCACGTGAGCGTCACCATGCCGAGCGCGCCGGCATTCGATACGGCGGCCGCGAGTCGGGGAACGTCGGCCATGGGGGCTTGCACGATGGGCAGCTCGATTCCGAGGAGCTCGCACAGTGGCGTAGTCATTGCCTCGACCTTCCTGCGCCGTCACGCGTACGACGTGGGCAGTGAGTTCGCCGACCGTCGGTCCCAGCCGTGGAAGCGTGAGTAATCACCGGTGTCCCAGGCCTCGCGGAGCCCCGGGGTGCTCAGATCCCAATCCGGGCGTATCTCGCTGGTCACGACCCGCAAGTCTCGCCAGAGATCGTCGAACGACGGGCGCCCCCAGAACCAATAGCCGTTGTAGACACTGTGGACGACCAATCCCGGCTTGAGCACGAGGGTGTGCGGGATCATGGGGTTGTGCTCAGGATCGGTGTATTCCTGGATGCCCAGCTCCTGCTGGACGGTCCGACCGGGATCAGACAGAAACGTCCACTGGGCGCCGACTGAGGCACGGAACTCCTGCACCGTGTGGTGGTCGTCGGTGGTGATGGTCGCGACCTGGGTGTAGGCCACCGCGATCTTCGAACAGTTGGCCGCCAGCTCGAGGTGCTGCTGGTGCTCCTTCGGGCAATAGTTGCCTCGCGCCAACGTGAGGATGAGCGGATCCCGACCCTGCAGCTCACTGAGGCTACGGACGGTGCCGGTGTGATCCGGCAGCGCGTAGTCGGGGAAGACGTCGCCGACGCTGATGTGTGTAGTCACAACTCGAAGCATCAGGCGCGTGGCCACTGGTCGCGCCCGTGAACATCACTGGCGTGACGCGTTCGTGTCGCAACGGCATTCGATGTCCGTCGCCGGCCGAATGCCGGGCCAGTGACCGTGCCAGTACCTCCCACTGGCGCGAAACGCCCACCCTGACCGCGAACGTCATCTGGTCACTCGACGTAGGGAGATCGCGATGGCTGGTTTCGACTACGACGTCATTGTCTTGGGCGGCGGGGCGCCCGGCGAGCACTGCGCCGGTGCCTTGGCCGAAGGCGGGCTTCGGGTGGCGGTGGTCGAGCGCGAACTGGTCGGCGGCGAATGCTCCTACTGGGCCTGTATCCCGTCGAAGACCCTGCTGCGTCCTGGGGAAGCCGCCAACGGCGCGAACCACGCGGCCGCCGAGGCGAAGGTCGATGTAGCGGGCGCACTCGCGTGGCGCGATTTCATGGTCTCTGACTATTCCGACGCGGGGCAGCAAGAGTGGCTGGCGAGCCGCAGGATCGATCTCGTCCGGGGCCACGGTCGCGTGGCCGGTGCCGGCGTGATCGAGGTCGACGGCAAGCGCCTCACCGCAGCGGACGTCGTCGTCGCCACCGGGGCCGATCCGTTCGTACCCCCCGTTCCGGGACTGCGGGGGCTGCCCGGCGTGTGGGGAACCCGCGAGGCGACCAGTCTGAAGACGGTGCCGCGGCACCTGGTCGTTCTGGGCGGTGGCCCGGCCGGAACCGAGCTGGCTCAAGCGATCCGTCGCTTCGGCGCCGACGTCACGTTCGCTGAAGCGGATGCCCCCAGCTCTGCAGGCCCGTGAGCCGGCCGCGCTCGGGGAGGCGCTCGGCGAGGTGCTGCGCCGTGACGGGATCGAGGTCATCGTGGGCCGGCGCGCCGTCTCCGCTCGTCGCGAGGGCGATGACTTCGTGCTCGCGCTCGATGACGGTCACGAGGTACGCGGCGATCGCCTGCTGGTCGCCACTGGTCGGCGTCCGCGCGTCGCTGACATGGGCCTCTGGACCGTCGGCGTCCTCGCGGACGGAACACGAGATCCCGGTCGACAGCCGCTTGCGGGTGGCCCGGCGCGTGTGGGCGGTCGGTGATGTCGCCGGGTTGTGGCAGCTGGTCCGGCGTTGCGGGGGAGTACCAGGGAGAGGTGAGTACAGCCACCAACGTCTCGGCGAACCCGGGAAGCGCACTGCGGAGCCGGGCCGCGCGTGGTGGCACGCCCGAGCCGCAAGGAAGCCGGCGGCGGTGGCGACACTGGGTTCAGCGGCACCACCCAGCTCAGCGACGTGCCGAAGACGGCCACCTACACGCACGCGTACGCGGAGTCCAACGGCTTCCTGACCTTGTTGAGCGACGGGGATCAATTAGACAGGGCCTACGCACGCTCGGACCCGAAGCTGGCCGAAGTGATGCAGCAAGCCACCCTGGCGATTCGCGCGCGCGTTCCTCTCGACGTGCTGCGCGACACGATGACCGCCGTTCCCGACCTTCTCCCGAGTTGTATCCAGCCGCGCTGGAGGACTCGGTCAGAAGATGTCGGCGGCCAGCAGGTCGGTGCGCAACGCGCTGACCATGGCCTCTTGGCCCTGGGTCGTGATCGCGTCTGGCGCCGTCAGAAGCTCTTGCCAGGCGCTGGTCTCGTTACCAGGTTCCGTGCCCGCAAGTGGAACATCATCGGCAGCGCGCTCTCGATTGCCGCATTCGACGATCCGGACTTCCAAGAACCATGTTCCGAGACATCGCGTCGCCCAAGACAGCCGAACAGATGGTCGAGCTGGCGCTTGATCGCTTCGGGCGAGTACGACACCCTGGTGAACAATGCCGGTGAGCTTCATCGGCCAGCCGTTCACCGAATACACCGTCGACGACTTCGCGGCGATCACTGCTGTGAATCTCGCGGGCTTCTTCCGCCTGACCCAGGGCATCATGGCCGACGTAGACACCCGGAGGAGCGGGCACGTCGTCAACGTCGGCGCCAGTCTGGTCGATCACGCCAGCAGCACCCAACCGGCCGCCCTGACCGCACTGACCAAAGGAGGGCTGGACGCGGTCACCCGCTGCGCTCGCCATCGAATACGCCGGACGCGGCATTCACGTCGACGCGGTGGCCCTGGGAATCATCAGGACCCATCCCCACCGAACCTGTCCTACGAAGGCCTGGCCGAGTTACGTCCCCTCGGCCCGGTCGGTGAGATCAGCGATGTCGTCGATCGGATCTTCTACCTGGACCAGGCCCGGTTTCCATGACCGCAGAGACCCTGCACATCGACGGTGGGTCGGGCGGACGGGGCTGAGCAGCACCGATGAGCCGCAGGCCGGGCGCCCAGTGACCATTCGAGCGATGTTGGAGCAACTGCTGCAGGACTGATGTCGGAGTGGTTGCTCCGTTCGTGGTCGGCGGGGGCGATCCTGCGTCGGCGAAGGTGTCGAGGACGTGGGAAAGTACGATCACGAAGAGAGCCCCCGATGATCCAGAAGACGAGGGCGAGCAGCAGTTGTCCCGAGCCGCGCATACCGGGGAGGTTGGAGCGTCGGACCGGAACGGTGGACCGCCGCGCCGTTCGGCATCCACGGTGCCATTTGGCGATGTCGACGTCAGGCAGCAATGGAATCGGCACAGTAGAGCCGTTGAGCGCGTTGCCCACGATCAGGAAAACACCTGCCGCGACTGCCGCTCCCGGCAGACCGGACGGGGCGTGCAACGCCGCCACAGTGAGTACAAACGGCGGCGCACAGTGCCCCGGTCGCCAGGAGCGTCCAGGGCGATCCGGGTCGGAGCGCCGAGCCAGACGTCCAGGACGAGCACGCCCGAAGCCGAGGCAAGAAGACAGAGTAGCCGATGGCGAGAGCGACCCAGACCCCAGAGTCTGGCTCGACGCGGGAGCAGGTCAAAGCCGACGCTGCCGATGACACCGGGGATCGAGCGGCCCGATCTCGAAGACGAACGAGGGACTCCGCCCGGCCGGTCGCTCAGGCGGCAGCAGCACCAGATCGACCACCTGCGGCGCTCGGTGCTGCGAATGGGAGAGCACACTCAGGGAACTGGTGGAAATTCCTGCTCCGCCGAGGACCCCACCACCGACGCAACGAGGATCTCGTCCATCAAGCGGGGCCAACGATGAGCGCGCCGTAGGAGATGCCATTGCCCAGGATGTCGCGCCGGGCCGCCTCGAGCGTCGGGCTTGGCGTGAACGTCGAAGCCACCGGCTGGCGAGCTTGTCGAGCCGGAACAGCACGCCTGGTCGAGGGGGTCGATGACGTCTATCCGGACGTGGTGGGGACGGGGAGCGTGGATCGCGTCCCCGTACGACAGGATGGAAGAGGACTGAACAGCGAAGCACCCACCGTGACCACGACCATCCGTCGCGATGCCGCGACGGCGGTCGCGCCCGCGGTCCGTGCTGGCTCGCTCATCGAACGACGATCACGGTCTTGCCGGGTCCGCTGTGGCGGCCCCGGTCGGCGTAGGCGGCGGCAGTGTCGGCCAGTCCGAATGTTGCCGCGACCAGCGGCTTCAGAGCGCCGGTGTCCACTAGTGTCGCGAGGTGCTCGAGTTCGGCGCGGTTCGGGCGTACGACGAAGAACTCGTCGTGTATCAGGCGCCCCTGCTTCAGCTCCGGTCCAGGCGGCGCACCGAGCGTGATGAGCCGACCGCCGTCGCGGATGTTGTCGTAGACCGCCGCCAGAGCTGGTCCGCCGACGGTGTCGACAACGACGTCGAAGGTGCCGGCCATCGTCCGGACAGAGACATCTGTCGCGCCCAACCTCTGGACATACTCGGCGCTGCCGCCGCGGTTGACTGTCGCGCTCACGTGGGCGCCCAGGTGTCGCGCGAGTTGGACGACGTAGGCGCCGACCCCGCCGGCGCCGCCCGTGACGAGCACCGACTCGCCGGCGCTCAACTTCGCGTGGTCCACGAGCGCTTGCCATGCGGTGAGCGCGGCCAGGGGCAGGGAGGCGGCCTCGGCATGACTGATGCTGGACGGCTTGAGAGCGACTTGGTCCGCGGGCACTATAACGAACTCGGCGGCGGCGCCGTCACGGTCGAACTGGATCAGGCCGAAAACGTCGTCGCCGATAGCCAGATCGCTCGCGGCGCCGCCAACCGCGGTGACCGTGCCCGAGACCTCGTGGGACGGAATGATCGGCGTCCGGTCGACGCCGTCGCGGGTCCAGGACTTGTCCCACGACAGCTCGTCGTAGGTGATCGCGGCGGCGTGTACCTGGATCAGGACCTCGTGTTCTTCCGGAACCGGGATCGGTGCTTGCTCCAGATGAAGTTGCTCGGGTCCGCCTCGGCGATGCGCTCTGATTGCCTGCATGGTGTCCACGTGGTGGCCTCTCGTGTCTCTTGTTTGAGGGTGGGGCAAGCTCTGTGGCTATGGCCAGCTCGCGAAACTCGGCGCCCAGATCCGTTTCGTCGCAGCCACTTCCGGTGCCGGCCAGTTCGCAGATCGGACGCCGCCGGAACCCCGCGCTGGCGGCCGCTGTCCTGCACGCTGCGGGTGGTGCTGCTGGACGACCCTCGGGTCGGCTTCCGCGGGCTGACCATGCAAGCGGTGGCGGCATCGTCGGGGGTCAGTAAGGCGACGCTGTACCGATGGTGGCCGGACAAGGCGCACCTGGTTCTCGACGCGTACCGGTCTAAGTCGGCGCGCGACGTCACCGCTTCGGTGACAGGCGACCTGCGGCCGGATCTGATGGCCCACCTTGGGCGCATAGCGTTCGCGCTGAACTATCTGGACTCGGCGCGTTCGGTCGCCGACGTCGCGCTCGCTGCCGCCGAAGACGAACGCTTCGGCGCGCTGTACCGCGCGACCTTGTTGCACGAACGTCGCCAGGCACTGCTCGACGTTCTGGTCGCGGGGCGTCGTCGCGGACAGGTGCGGGCCGGATCGAGCTGGCCGTCGTCGTCGATGCCGCCCTGGGGGCAGTCCATCACCGGCTGCTGCTCAGCCGCCAACCGATCGACGGTCATTTCGTGTCCTCGTTGGTGGACCTGATCATCGCTGGGGTACGCGCGGAATGAATCGGGACGCGCGTCTGAGCGCTGCCGGCGGAGCCTGGTTGGTGGCGGTCTGGTTGCGATCGACAGCCATCGAATACCAGCGTCTTGGTGGCATCGACCACCGCCAGGTAGGCAACGACGAGAGCCGCGATGACCGCATAGAGCGCAGCGCTCGAGAGGGACGAAGCCGAGTGGGTGGGCGAGCGGCGAGAGTGGCAGCAGTGCGCCGATAGTGATCACGGTCATCGTGCTGATCACGAGGGGCAGGCTCGGTCGGCTGCGAAAAACGGGACCCGGCGGGTGCGGATGGCGAAGACGACGGCGGCCTGGGTGGCGAGCGACTCGACGAACCAGCCCGAGCGGAACAGTTCGGGCTCGGCGTGGAACGGTCCGAGCAGGACCCGAAGGTGATGAAGTCGAACAGCGAGCTGATGGGCCGAAGCAGAACATGAATCGCCGGATCGTGCCGATGATCCCAATGACCGGGACGCGGCCAGCTGAGCCTCGTCGACATGGTCGGTCGGGATGGTGAGCTGGCCGGTGTCGTAGAGCAGGTTGTTGAGCAGCAGCTGCGAGGCAGCAGCGGCAAGAACGACAGCAGGACGGAGGCGGCGCCGGCGCTGAGGATGTTGCCGAAGTTGCTGGACGTGCCCATCAGCACGTACTTGATCGTGTTGGCGAAGATCCGGCGCCCCTCGGCGATGCCGTCGGCCACCACGTCGAGGCTCTTCTCCAGCAGACGACGTCGGCGGCGGCACGGGCGACGTCGGCGGCGGTGTCGACCGAGATGCCACGTCGGCCTGGTGCAGCGCCAGCGCGTCGTTGACGCCGTCGCCGAGAAAGCCGACCGAGCGGCCGCTCGCGGACAGGCACGGACCAGCCGGGCCTTCTGCTCGGGCGAGACCCGCGCGAGTACGGCGGGCGTCTCGAGCCGGCGGCCAGCGCGGCGTCGTCGAGTGTGTCGATCTCGGTCGCCGGAGAGGGGACCGGCCGGCGGGGGATCGGCGGTCAGACCGACGGCGGCGGCCAACCGCACGGCCGCGCCCGCACTGTCGCCGGTCGCCATGATCAGTCGGACGTCGAGCCGGGCCAGCCTCGCCAGCGATTCGCCCACGCCCGGCTTCGGCGGGTCGTCGAAGATCAACAGCCCTTGCAGGGTCAGGTGGCGTTCGTCGGCGGCGCTCAGGTGATCGAGATCCGGCGCTGATCGTGATGCGACCGCGATTACCCGACCGCCCGCGCTCAGCTGCCTGTCGATGACCGAACGCTCGGCCGTCGAGACACCGTCGCAGGTGGCCAGCACGGCCTCCGGCGCGCCCTTGGTCGACGATCGTACGGTGCCGTCGGCGGTGCCCACCAGTACTGCGTCATCCGGCGCTCGTGGTCGAACGGCAGTACCGCCAGCACCGTGACCGCGTGCACCCGTCGTCAGCATCGGGTACGGCCGACCAGAGGGCGACGTCAAGCGGGTCGCCCGTACGCGTGCCGTCCGCGGCCTGGTCGGTCGGTGCAGCCAACACGGCGAGCTGCGCGGGCGCAGTCAGACTCGCTGCCGTCGGCGCTCACGCTGCTTGCAAGTCGGAACTGACCCGTCGTCAGGGTTCCGGTCTTGTCGGTGACAAGAATCTCCATGTCACCGAGGTCCTCGATGGCGACGAGGCGCTTGACGAGGACCTTCTTGCGGGCCAGCTGGCGTGAGCCGTCGGCCAGGCTGGTCGCCACCACGGCGGGCAGGAGCTGTGGGGTGATTCCGACCGCGATCGCCGACCGAGAACAGCAACGAGTCGATCACCGAACGGCCGAGCAGCAGGTTGACCGCAAACACCGCGCTGCTGACGCCGGTCGCGATCGTCACCAACAGGAGAGAGAACTGGCGCAGACCCGATCTGGAAGGCGGTCTGCGGCGGCGACGTCTGCAGGTCGCGCGCAATCCGCCCGAACTCGGTGCGGGTGCCGGTGGCCACGACGACGCCCGTGCCGCGGCCGGCGTGCACGACGGTGCCCATCAAGCGCGCAGCGAATGCAGCTCGGCCAGCGCCGCGCCCGGCGGTGTCGGTTCGGACGACTTCTCGACCGGGAGCGCTTCGCCGGTCAGCACGCTCTCCTCGCAGCTCAGGCCGTCGCCGTGGACAAGGCGGATGTCGGCCGGCACGATCGCCCCGATGGTGAGCCGAACGACGTCGCCCGGGAACCAGATTCGGCGACGTCGACCGGCCGAGCTGCGACCTGGCGCACGGTGATCGCCCGGTCGCGGACGTCGGCCTGCAGCGTCTTGGCCGTCCGTGCGGCGCGGTAGTCGTTGCCCGGCCCAGCCCGACGCTGGCGATCAGGATGACGATGATGATCACGGCGTTGGTGTGCTCGCCCAGCGACGGCGCTGAGCACGGCCGTCGCGAACAGCAGGACCAGCAGCGGGCTGCGCAACTGCTCCCAGACGACGAGACCAGCGTGACCCGGCTGTGTCCGGCACGGTGTTCGGGCCGACGTGCGCCAAGCCGGCTTGCCGCCTCGTCGGCGGTCAGCCCGTCCGACCGGTGCCGAGCGTCGTAGCACCACGCCGGCGTCGAGCGCGGCCGCGCCGGCGACGTCGATGCCGCCGCCGTGGCTCCACCGCGGCCGGACGCTCGCGGTCGAGCTCAGGCGAGGGTGCGAATCAGTGACGTCGCACTCGGCTCCGCGGCGCGCCCGATCGTCGTGCCGGCCGTCCCGGCCAATACCCGGCGGCGTCGGTGAGCGCGCCGATCACCGCCGGGCGGCCGGTCGCGCCGACGAAGCGGACCGCAGCCGCAACCTTCGGCCCCATCGAGCCGGCCGCGAAGGACGAGCTGACTGAGTTCCTCGACGTCGACCCGATCGATCGTCGATGCCTGCGAGCGTGCCGTAGTCGCGCTTCACCCCGTCGACGTCGGTCAGCATCACCAGCGCGTCCGCCTTTGTGTCATGGCGATCAGTGCGGCGGTCAGGTCCTTGTCGACGACGGCCTCGACCCCGCGCACGGCACCGTCGCTGTCTCGACCACTGGCGCCCCGCCGCCGCCGCGCAGACGACAGACTCCGACATCGACCAGCTGTCTGATCATGTCGATCTCGACCATACCCTGCGGCGCCGGCGACGGCGACGACCCGCCGCCAGACCGCGCCGTCGGCGGCGACCGACCAGTCGCGCTCGCTCGCCAGACGCTGCGCCCGTTCGTCCGAGTAGGTCGCGCCGACGAACTTCGTCGGGCGCCCGAATGCGGGATCGGCAGGGTCGACCACGTTCGGGTCACGATCACCGCGATCGGGGCCCGACGCCGGCGTTGTGCAGCTCCTGGGCCAGCCAGTAGCCGATCATTCCCTGGGTCTGGGCGCCGAGTACGTCGAGCGGATACGGCTGGGACAGCTCGGGATCGTCGGCGCTCTCGTCGGCGAGCAGGCCGATCTGCGGGCCGTTGCCGTGGCAGATGATCACTCGTGCTCGCGGGCGAGCGGCGCGAGGCGCCTCGGCCGCGGCGGACGTGGTGCTGCTGGATCACGGCGTCCGGGCGCTCGCTGCGCTGCAGCAGCGCGTTGCCGCCAAGCGCGATGACGGCGCGCATGTCAGCTCGCCAAGGGCCGAGACGAGCAACGCCTTGATGGTGTGCATCCGGTTCTCGGCCTGGTCGAAGACGATCGATGCCGGCGGAGTCGAAGACCTCGTCGGTGACCTCGGCCCCGACGAGACCGAACTCGTCGTGGACCCGGCGACCGAGCTCGGTCGTCGTGTCGTGGACGGCGGGCAGGCAGTGCATGAACCGGCGTCGCGGCGTGCCGGTGGCCGCCATCACCTCGGCGGTGACCCGGTAGGGCGTCAGCAGCGGGACCCGGGGGCCCACTCGGCGTCGGCCTCGCCCATGCTGACCCAGACATCGGTGTAGACGAAGCCGGCGCCGTCGACCCCGGCGTCGGACGTCGTCGGTGACGGTGATCGTGGCGCCGCTCGCTGCGGCGAGGCCGGTCGCGGTCGCCCGCACGTCGTCGGGCGGCCAGAGCTCGCGGGGCGCGGCGATCCGCACGTCCAGCCCGAGCAGCGCGCCGGTGACGAGCAGCGAGCGGGCGACGTTGTTGCGGCCGTCGCCCAGGAAGCAGTAGCCGATGGCCGCTGACGTCGCCGACCGGTGGTGCTCGGTCATGGTCAGGATGTCGGCGAGCATCTGGGTGGGGTGCCACTGGTCGGTCAGCCCGTTCCACACCGGCACGCCGGCGTTGGCGGCGAACTCCTCGACCGTGTCCTGGCCGAAGCCGCGGAACTCGATGCCGTCGTAGAAGCGGCCCAGCACGCGGGCGGTGTCGGCGACGCTCTCCTCCCGCCCGAGATGCGACCCGTCCGGCCCAGGTAGGTGACGTGCGCGCCCTGGTCGTAGGCGGCGACCTCGAACGGCGCATCGGGTGCGGGTCGAGTTCTTCTGGAAGATCAGGGCGATGTTCTTGCCGGTCAGCCGGGCTGCTCTCGGCCGTCCCGCTTGCCGCGCGCAGCTCACGGGCGGCGGCGAGCAGGTCGAGGAACTGCTCGCGGCCGAGGTCGATCTCTTTCAGCAGCGAGCGGACCCGGGTGGCGTGTCATCGGCGGTTCCCTTCGCGTCGGGTCGATCGGGTCGCGGCGGACCGGGCAGCTCATGCAGCGGGCACCGCCGCGGCCGCGGCCGAGTTCGCTCGCCGGGGATGGTGATGACCTCGATGCCGTTGTGGCGCAGCATCGTGTTGGTGACGACGTTGCGGTCGTAGCCGAGCACGACGCCGGGAGCGACGGCCAGGTAGTTGTCGGCGTCGTTCCACTGCTCGCGCGCGGCGGCGCGGGCGTCCTCGTCGGCGTGCAGGATGCGCAGGTCGTCGCGTCCGAGTGATCTCGGCCAGCGCGGCCGGCAGCCCGTCGCGCCGTTCGATCGCGATCGCCGCCGTCGCCGTCGGGGCGCAGTGCCACAGGCCGCACCTGCTCGATGTCGAAGAACGGATAGGCCACGAAGGTGTCGACGTCGATCATGGTCAGCAGCGTGTCCAGGTGCATCGCCGACCGGGCCTTCGGCAGCTCGATGGCGAGGACCCGGTCGCTGCTCGCCGGTGCTCGAACAGTGCGGGGCCAGCATCTCGACGCCCATCGGAGTGGTCCGCTCGCCCATCCCGATCATGACGGCGCCGGGGGCGATGACGTGGATGTCGCCGCCCTCCCAGGTGGCCGGCGTGTGGTCGCGTCGGCGTCGTCGTAGAAGGTCGGTGAATCGCGCCGCGGCGAACAGCGGGTGGAAGCTCGAAGACGGTGCGGGTGTTGATCGACTCGCGGCGGCGGGCCGGTTTGGCCATCGGGTTGACGTCACGCCGCCGCCGATCCAGGCCGCGTTGTCGCGTTGGAACAGCGTGTTCGGCAGGGGCGGCAGCACGAAGTCGTCGATGCCCAGGCTGTGCCAGGTCAGGCTCGAGGTGCTCAGCGGGCTCAGGTCGGACTTGATGACCCCGCCGATCAGGAGTTCGGCGAGCGCGTCGCGGTCGGTGTCGTCGAACAGCGTGCGCAGCTCGCGGGCCAGGGCGGGGCCGAAGCGGTCGTCGGTGCAGACGGTCGAGCGCGAACGCGCGTCCGTCCGGGACTCGAGCGCCTCGGCGAGCAGCTCGTCGAAGAGGTGGACCCGGGCGCCGCGCTCGCGCAGTTCCTCGACGAACGCGTCGTGCTCGCTGCGGGCCTGGCTGGCCCACATGCACGTCGTCGAAGAGCAGGTCGCCGGCGTTGGCCGGGGTGAGCCGGTCGAGTTCGGGACCGGGGCGATGCACGATCACCTCGCGCAGCGGGCCGATCTCGGAGTTGATGCCGACGGTGAGCGCCGTCCGGTGGCGGTCATCGGGCCACCGCCGGGGTGGCCGGGATGACGGCGCTTCGCCGTACTCGCCGCGCTGGTCTTCATCCAGACGTAGACGGGCACTCCGAGCAGCACGCAGAAGACGCCGTAGTAGACGGCCTGGTAGCCGCTGCCGGCCAGCGTCCAGAACGAGAAGGCGAGCGCCGCGGACGAGACGATCACGTCGCGGATCAGCCGGCGCGGTTGACGCCGGCCGGCGGGTCACCAGCCAGAAGAGCTGGGCCGCCGCCGAGAAGAGGTAGGGGATCACCGACGTGAGGACCGAGAGCAGCACGATCGTCGTGAACACCTTGTCGAAGCTGGTGTAGCTGACGACGGTCAGCGCCGACGCGAGGAGCGTCGAGACGATGATGCCGAAGGCCGGGACCCCGCCCGGCTGTCGCGCGCGAAGCGGGTGGGGAAGAGCCGGTCCCGGGCTGCGGCCTGCGGCATCTCGGCGACGATCAGCGTCCAGCCGACCAGCGCGCCGATGCCCGAGACGATCGCGGCGATGGCGACGGCGTTGCCCGCCCAGCGACCACCGAAGATGGCGTTGGCCGAGTCGGTGAACGGTGCGGTCGAGCTGACCAGCCGGCTGTGCGCGACCGTGCCGAAGACGGCGAGCGTGCCGAGGATGTAGACGAAGGCGCAGGCGAGGGTGCCCAGGACCGTGGCCCGGCCGACGTTGCGCTGCGGGTCGCGCACCCGGCCGGCGGCGACCGAGGCGGTCTCGATGCCGAGGTAGCTGAACAGGGCGATGGCCGCGGCGGCGCTGATGGCGCTCAGCGCTGAGCCGCCGCTGGCGTTGAACGCGCCGAAGTTGGCCGACTTGATGAAAAGCAGCCCGACGGTGGCGATGAACAGCAGCGGCACGAACTTCAGGACCGTGGTCAGGATCTGGAACCAGGCGATGCTGCGCAGGCCGGCCAGGTTGACCACCGCCGGGAGCCACAGGCCGACCAGGCGATCACGATCGACCAGCCCTTGGCGTGGCCGGTGTTCCAGAACACCTCGACGTAGCCGACCCAGGCGACGACGATCGCCGCGTTGCCGGCCCACGCCGTGATCCAGTAGCTCCAGGCGTTGAGGAACCCGGCGAAGTCGCCGAACGCGTCGCGGGCGTAGACGTACGGACCGCCGGACGAGGGCAGCCGACCGGTGAGCGCCCGGAACGTCAGGGCCAGCGCCAGGGCGCCGATCGTGACCAGCCCGAACGCGACCAGCGAGATCGGCCCGTAACCGGCGAGCGCGCTCGGTAGCGCGAAGACGCCCGTGCCGATGACCGAGCCGACGACCAGCGCGGACGCCGTCGGCAGTCCGAACTGACGGCCCGGTGGCCCGGCGGCCGGCGCAGTCGTCCCGGTGCAAGGGGTCGCCTCGGCGGTCGAGCTGGTCGTCGCGTGGTCAAGCGTGTGCGTCTTCATCGCGAGCTCTTTCCGCTGTCGTCGGCTGGGGAATGGCCCCTACGATCACGTCGTCCGCTCACTGGTCGCGCCCGTGGAACCCACTGGTGCGCGTGCCTCGGCCATAAGCAGAGTGATCGCCCTTTCGTCGACACCACGGTGTGGCGATCCAGGAAGCGCGTGGACGTAGCGCTGGGCGGCGCGATAGACGGCATCGAGGGTTCGCTCCGTGGTCGCTCCGGCCCGCCCGAATCGATCAGCTGTCCTGAACACGATGGCGGCGCCGAGCGTCATTGCCGGCTCGCCTGGTTCCTCCGAGTCGTGCAGAGAGCCACGGATGGGAAATCTGGATAGATGGGCAACGTCGAGTTGTCGTTTGGCCAAGGCGCGGGCCGTCAAACTCAGACCCGAGCGATCGCGGCCGCCCTCGTCGCGCTCACCTTCGCGGGCCATCTCATCCGCGCAGATCTCGAACAACACCAACGCCTGGACCAAGTCGATCATCGCCCGTTGCTCCCACTGGATCGCGAGACCGGCTCTACCTGGGGCCGTGCGGCCCAGGGCCCGTCGTCGCGGTGACCGCTGAACCGTTCCCGCCCGATCGGGCGGTGAGGCACGGAATGCGCTACCCGGCTCGGCCGACTCGTGACGACACCGGTCGCAGTTTGCTGCGCGGAACGAAGTAGAGGTACCGCGACAACGCCTCGGTCGCGCGCCGGCACGAAACGAACGGGCCTTCGCCGCTGCGCTCGGCAGTGTCGGCGGCTCGTAGGACGACGATCGCCCCCAATGTGAGGCGACTGAAACCATCGCCACCATTCCGCCACAGGCGATGGGCCGGCTCCGGCGATCGCAGAAGCGCAATGGTCTGGTCCGGCAATCCCAGCACCCCAGCGACGGATTGGACGAGCGTGGAGCCGATTCCGACGTCGGGCTCGGAGGCGCACCTGCGAAGCGCATCGAGAGCGCTCGCGACATCGACGACACCGCGGGCGACGTGCGATCGACCACCGATGATCGTGGTCTGGTGCTGGTTGGTGATCATTGCCGCCTCCGAGGGCATTGGGGAAGACAGTCACGACGCTCAGAAATATCGAAGCTGTGCCGTCGGTCGCGCCCGTGGAACACCCTGGCCGCATGCCCCGGCTAGCCATCGGGCCCGAGCGCCAGTTGCCCGAGACGTGTTCCGAGCTGACTCTCCAACTCCCCAGGAGCCTGCAGGCCGTCGTCCAGCAGGCTTTTGATCCTGTCCTGGACCCTTGCGCGACCCAGAGACGCGATGCAGGCGTCCCAGCCGGCGCTGATCTCGGCATTCGGGCGGCAGGCTCGCTTCGTTGACAAGGCGTTTGGTGTTGGCGAGCGCCCACTTGTCGAACGAGCCGATCCGGGCTGCGAGCGCATCGGACGAAATCGTCCAGCTCCGAATCCGGAAGCGCGCGGTTGACATAGCCCAGTCGCTCGGCGTCGGCGCCCCTGATGTCCTCAGCGCTCAATAGCACCTCGAGAGCGCGTTGCCTGCCGATTTGTCGCGGCAAGCGCGCCATGGGCCCGCCTCCGGCAACCATGCCTACGCTGGTCTCCCATTGTGAAAGCACTGCCTTCTCGCGGCTGACGAAGCTCAGATCGCAGGCCAGCGCCAGCTCACTGCCGTTTCCGGTCGCCCGACCCCGAATGAGAGCGATCGAGACGAACGGTGCGCGGGTCAGACGAACGAGGATGTCGGGCCATGCCTCGAGGCCGGTCGGCCCCTGCGGAATGTGGGTCAGGTCGTCGAGGCTCGTGCGGAAGTCCGAGTGATTCAGGAAGAAGTCGTCGACGGCACTTTCGAAGATCACCACCTTCACGAGCTCGTCCTGTTCGAGCGCCGTGACGATCTCGCGCATCTCCAGGACGAACTGTGCGCCCATGACGTTCACCGGCGGATTGTCGAGCACGACTCGACAAGATGACGGCGACAGTCGATCGAGTCTGACTTGCTGACCGTTCGTTTCCGAGTTCATCGAGTCTCCCGTGGTTGGCCCACCTCGCGTCCGGTACAGCGTTGTTGCAGTGGTTCGCCTGGCGCGCCAGTGAGATACCCCGGTCGGGGATCGTTGTTGGCCGGACCAGTGGCGTCCCAGGCGCGGGGGGCGCGCCGAATGTGATTGTGAAAGTGGCGCCAATCCACTGACGAAGACAGTAGGAGCCACCATGTCCAACCACTACAGCGCAGCCGACCTCAAGTCCCCGGGCACGACGCGCGCTTGGACTTCACCGACCTGGTTGGCCGACGCGACCAGCGTGGTCGACTAGACCATTGGCGTGATCCCGAAGACAGGCACGAACGGTCCGCTAGCCGGATCGCGCAGATCCACGAGCAGGTTGCCTTGGCGGTGAAGCAACTGATCAATCTGTGAGGGAGCCAGGTGAATCCGGTGAAGGGCGGGTCTTGTTCGGCCGCACCTCGGTCACGGCTGGCGAAGTCCGGGTGTGCGGAACGCTGCGCCGCGAACCACATCGCGCCCTCCTCGGACACGCCAAAAGCAATCTTGATCTTCGCTGACGATGCGATCGACGATTGCATGGTGGCACCCGTGTGAATCCCTGGGAGCTCCCCTGGTGCGTCGGGCCTTGCGATTCGTTCCGGCCGCGCGAGATACTGCCGAGCAGGAACGGGGGTGCGCCGTGACTGCTTCAACCCAGAGGCCTCAGCTTCCGCTCCAGCCGGGAGACCATGTTTGCGCGTTCTATAACGGCGCTCGCGACCAGCTCGACGACATTGTCGTCGATTTCATCTCAGAGGGTCTGCGCGCACAGAACAAATGCATTGGCTTCGTCGATGAACGCGCATCCGTGCAAGCTCGGACCCGCAGGACCTGTTGGCGCGCGATGACATTCTGCAGTTGTTCAGCGAAGAACAGGGTTACCTACCGACAGGCGAATTCTAGACAGAAGCCTTCATCGAAGCCTTGGACTCAACCGTAAAGAGCGTTTTCTCCGACGGCTATGAGCGGCTTTGGCTCATCGGCGACACGAGCGTCATCGCGCGCCGTTCTGTTGATTTCCCAAAGCTTGGTTCGCTGCCGAGGCGCAGGTCAGCGAGCTCGCCCGCGCTATCCGCAGTTCATCATGTGCCTGTACGACCTCGAGCTGTACGACGGGGCGACGGTCATGTACGTGCTCAAGACCCACACCCGGATTTTCGTCAACGGCCTCATCATCCAGAATCCGTACTACCTGCCGAAGCAGCAGTTCCTCAGCGAGCTCTAGTGGGTTCCACCTCGTCCGCTGTCGACAGCGCGGACGATGTGGATCCGGCGGGTGCGCGGCTGACCTCGATCAATGCGGTCTTCGGGCTGTCACTGGTGTTGACCCAGGCGTCGTCACCCAGGCAGGTCATGCGGCTGGTGAAGACCGCGGTGCCCACCGTCGCACCGGGGTATACCGCAGTAGCCTGGCATCCGAGCTCCTCCGGTGAGTTCTATGACCAGGCGCCGGCCGACCGAGCGCGCGCTCGCTCGGTTCAGCGGCGCCGGCCGGCTCGAGTCCGAGTCGGTGGCACTGGTGGGCGTTCCCGTTGAGCTGGCATCGGCGGCGAGCCGGTGTTCCTGGTCGCGGCGGGCGCGCGAATTGACGCAGGAGGAGATATTCCTGCTGTCCGTCCTCGCACAGATGTGCGGCGCGGTCATCGCCAACCAAGAACTCCTGGCGCAGGTGGAAATGCGCGCAGAAGCCGACAAGGAACGCGATATCGCCCAGGCGCGGGCCGCGGAACTCGCCGCAAGTGAGGCTCGGCAGCGGGCCGTGCTCGACGCCGCGCTCGACGCCGTCGTCAGCATCGATCACGCGCCCGGGTGACATATGCGAACTCCGCGTTCGAGCGGACGTTCGGCTATCGCGTCGAGGAGGTCATCGGTCGGGAGCTCGCGGAGGTGATCGTGCCGCCCTCGCTGCGAGAGGCTCACCGCAACGGCATCGCTCGCTATCTGGCCACCATCCGGCCGCGCATCCTGGGCCAGCGGATCGAGGTGGCGGCCATGCGAGCCGACGGGAGCGAGTTTCCGGCCGAGGTGACGGTCACCCGCACCGGGCTGCCGGGACCCCCGTCGTTCACCGGTTTCATCCGGGACATCACCGAGCGCCGACAGGCCCAGCAACAATTGGTGGCATCACGTGCCCGCCTGGTGGCCGCCTCGGATGCGGCGAGGCTCCGCGTTACCCGCGATTTGCACGACGGCGCTCAGCAACAGTTCGTCACGAGCCTGATCAACCTGCAAATGGCCGAGCAGAAATGGACCTCAGCGCCGGAACGGGCGAAGGAGCTGGTCGCGTTGGCGATCCGGGATGCCAAACACGGGATCGAGAGCCTTCGGGAGATCGCCGCCGGCATTCACCCCGCGATCCTCACTCAACGTGGTCTGGCCTCGGCGCTAGACGCGCTCGCCGCGCGAATGCCGATCCCCGTCGAGTTCGACGTGTTCCGGGGCCGGCTTCCCGAGCCGATCGAGGCCAATGTGTATTTCTTCTGCTCCGAGGCGCTCACCAATGTCGTCAAGCACGCGCACGCGAGCTGGGCGCGGGTGTGGGTGGAACTGATGGATGGATGCTGCAACGTCGAGGTTCGCGACGACGGAATCGGGGGAGCCCAACCGAGGTCGGAGTCGAGCGGCCTCATCGGCTTGCGCGATCGCATCGGCGCGGTCGGCGGGACGATGGAGATCCGCAGCCCATTGTCGGCCGGCACGGTACTGCGCGCCGTAGTCCCGATCGCGATCTAGACAACCATGAGCGGGAGCGGTGTCAATCGATTTCGCGTTGAGCGAGGGGCAACGACAGCTGCAGCAGAATGCTCGCGAGTTCGCCGAGCGGATCCTCGGTCCGGCCGTCAACGAGATCGACAGGTCTGCTGATGCGTGGGAGGCGTTCTGCGCGAGCCGCGACGCTTTCCGGCAGCTCGGTCAGGCCGGGTTCACCAAGTCATTCATTCCGGCCGAATACGGAGGGGGCGGGCTCTCGTTGCTCGATCTGGCCATTGCGACCGAGGAACTGGCCCGGTTCGACGTCAACGTGCCGACCACGCTGCTGGGCTGCGGGCTGTCCTTGTATCCGATCATCCACTACGGGACTCCGGCGCAGAAGGAGCGATTCCTGCGGCCGTTCGTCGATGACACCGAGGGCGAACTACTCGGGGCCCTCGCGTTCACGGAGGTCGAGGGCGGCGCCAACTTCGATTCGGCCGACCCCAAGGGCGGCATCCAGACCATCGCCCGCCGCGACGGTGACGAGTGGGTGATCACCGGCGACAAGCACTACACGACCAACGGAACCGGCTGGGACGGAACCGGCTGCCATCTCTACACGGTGATCTGCCGGATCGACGACGCATTACCGGCGAACGAGGCCTTGGCGGTCATCGTCGTCGAGGGCAACCGACCGGGAATCACCGTCGGCGAGGTCTACGACAAGATCGGGCACCGCGGAGTCATCTCGCCGCGGATGGATTTCGATCACGTTCGCGTGCCGGCGGACAATCTCATCGGCGAGCTCGGGGTGCAGGCCAAGAAGACCTTCGTCGAGGCGTTCAGCTGGACAGGCGCTCTCATCGGTGCGGCGTCCGTCGGAACGATGCGGGCCGCCTTCGAGCATGCCCTGAACTTCGCCCGGACCGAGAAGCGCCTCGGTACCGTGCCGGTCATCGAGCATCAGAATGTCGGCTTCATGCTCGCTGACATCAAGATGAGGCTCGAGGCATGCCGCTATCTGACATGGAAGGCCTGCCACGAGTTCGATCGGACCAACGGACGCTCGCAGGAGCTGGCCATCATGGCGAAGGTCTACTGCTCCGAGACCGCGACCTCGGCTGTCTGGGATTGCATGCGGCTCGTGGGAATCGCCAGCTACACCAAGACGTTCTCGCCTCTCGAGCGCATCATGCGCGACACGATGGCGTTCCCGCTCTACGACGGGGGCAACATGGGGATCCGACGCCGGCAGCTGCACGACATGTTCCGCGAAGAGGATTACGACCCGCTGGACGCCGCCTTCGGTGAGCGCCCGGACTCTGTCGCACCCGGGGCATGACACCGCCGAGACCGATACGCATCGTGGTCGGCGAGGATCAGCCGCTTGTGCGGGAAGGGATTCTGCGGGTCCTCGGCGACGGCGGGTTCGAGGTGGTCGGCGCCGCAGGCGACGCGGCGGAACTCGATCCGGGTGGCGGATGCGCATCAGCCGGACGTCATCATCGCCGACATCCAGATGCCGCCCGAACACAGCGACGACGGGCTGCGGGCGGCGCTCGCCATTCGCGCCGCCCGACCCAAGACCGGGATGTTGGTGCTGTCGCAGTTTCTCGAGGACGCGTACGCGTTCTCACTGGTCGCCGACGGCGCTCAAGGCGTCGGCTACCTGTTGAAGGAGAAGGTCGGCGACCTTCGGATGTTCACCGACGCGGTTCAGCGGGTGGCCGAGGTGGCTCGGTGCTCGATCCGGACGTCGTCGCTCGGCTGGTGGGTCGAAAACGAAGGGCGAGCCCGCTCGACGACCTGACCCCTCGCGAACGTGAGGTTCTCGGGCTCATCGCCGAGGGCCGATCGAACACCGGGATCGCCGCCGAACTCGTCATCACTGTCGCTGGCGTGGAACGGCACGTCACCAGCATCTTCGACAAGCTCGGCCTGCATCAGTCGCGCGCCGCTCATCGCCGGGTGCTTGCCGTTCTCACCTACCTGCAGGGGCGAACAGCCTCGTGAGGTCACGCCCACTCAGTTTGTCCTTCGACACGAATGCGCTTGCTGCCGCAGGATCGTAGGAGTTCGTCTGACAGGTCATCGAAATTGGCGGACGTCAAGACGATGCGGGTCGACGGACAGGCGGCGGCCAGCAGTCGCGACAGTGAATCCATCCGGCCCCGACAGATTGATATCGACAAATACGCCGTCCGGACACCCGCCCCGGCGCGAGTTCGATCGCTTGGTCGCACCCGCGGCCAGCGCGAAGACTCGAGTCCGCGGTCCGTGATCAACTCGGCCGCGACGCCCGAAATTCCGACGAGTCGTCGACGATGAGGACTGTGGCCACCACGAATGCATGCTGCGCAGCGCGTGATGTCAAGACAATCGGGAAAACCCCACAGTCTGGGTTTCGGTCTCGGCGGTAGGGAAAACCCCATCCAAATCGTCAGGCGTCCCCACCAAAGACTGAAGGCCGCTCGATTGGCGTAGCTGTTCTCGTCGGGCAGGTTGTTGACCATGGCGGCGAAGGCGCACTACCCCGACCTTTACGGACGGCGAACTGAATGCCAGACGTTGGCCGACCGCATTGCCCAAGCTCGACGAGGGTATGGGGGCGGATTGGCGATTCATGGGGACGAGGGCATCGGCAAGACGGCTTTGTTGGACGCGGCCGTTGAGATGTCAGTGGACCTGCAGGTGGTCCGACTCGTAGCCGCGGAATCCGAGCGACGGTTGGCCTACGCCGGCATTCAGCAACTGTGTGCTCCGTTGGTCGGCTATCTCGGGAAGCTGCCTGCGCCCCAGCGTGACGCCCTGCAGATTTGCCTCGGTGACCGGGCGGGGGGATAGGCCCAGTCGTCTTATGGTCGGGCTCGCCATTCTCGGGTTGCTGACCGAGGTGGCCCAAGAACGCGGGGTCATGTGCACGGTCGACAACGTCCAGTGGTTGGACCGGGTTTCGATCGAGGCCTTGGTGTTCGCCGCGCGCCGGCTCGGCTCCTGCTCGGTATTGATCATCCTCGCGACCCGACGCATAGGGCCCGAGTTGGCTGGCCTGCCGCAACTGAAGCTGAGCGGACTTCGAGACCAGGACGCTCGCGATCTGCTGTCGGCTGCCGCGCGATGGCCGTTGGACGAACGGGTTCGGATCAGTCCTGGCGGAAACAAGTGGCAACCCGCGGACATTGATCGAGGTCCCTGGGAGTTTGGCGCCGACCCGGCTCGCCGGCGGTTTCGGTTTACCAGACGCGTCCGATGACGACGTGTCCGCGTCGGTCAGGCGCGCAGTGGGCATGCTGGCGCCGCGCGCTCGGCTTGCCGTGGTCACCGCAGCCGCCGATCCGACCGGTGATCCGACCTTGCTCTGGCGGGCCATCGAACGCTTGGGAATGGCCGGCGACGCGATCGCTCCGGCCGTCGACTCTGGGCTCCTCACGATCGGACCTCGCGTTGTCTTCCGGCACCCAGCCGTCCGCTCGGTCGTCTATCGATCGGCGCCGCCGCGCGATCGCCGGGCCGCGCACCGTGCTCTGGCCCAAGTGACTGTGAAGCCGGTGGACCGGGATCGCCGGGCCTGGCACCAGGGCATGCGTCCTCGGGCCCTGACGAAGCCAGCGCGGCCGAGCTCGAGCGGACGGTTGGCCGAGCGCAGCATCGAGGTGGTCTGGCGGCATCGGCCGCCTTCCTCGAGCGCGCGGCGCTGCCACACCATCTGCATCACGACGATCGTTGCGGGCCCTGGCCGCGGCCGACATCGCGCTACAGGCCGGCGCGCCGGAGGCGGCGATCAAGGTCCTGGAGATGGTCGATCCGGATCTCCCCGGCGACGACCAGGCGCGGGCCGACGTCATTCGCTTGCTGGCGCTGGCCCAGACTCGCATCGGCGACGCACTCAGCTGCTCGTCGACGCAGCTCGGCGGCTGGACGGGGTCAACGTCGCTCAAGCCCGGGTGGCTACCGGGACGCACTCGGGACGGCGATCAGCGCTGCTGGACTGGCCGCCCCCGGCAGCAGAACGACGGACGTCGTGCTGGCCGTGCGGCAAGCTCCGCACGCGGAACGGTCCTCCGCGCCCGTTGTGCTGCTCGATGGTGTTGCGGCCTGCGTCGGCGGAAGTTACGAAGTGGGCGCCGCGTGGCTGCGCGAGGCGCTGACGATCTTTCGTCGTTCATCAGGGACGGCCGACGAGCTTCGCTGGCTGCCTCTGGCCTGCACGGCTGCGTTCCTGACGTGGGACGACCAGGCGTGGGACACCTTGTCCAGGCGACGAGTCCGCTCGCTCGATAGGCCGGGGCCCTCGCTGACCTGCCGGGAGCGCTCTCAACACTGGCGTACGTGCAATTGGTGGGCGGTGATCTCGCCGCGGCCGAGTCATCGGTGAACGAGGCGAAAGCCATACCGCCGCCATCGGAGTTCGACCGCTGGTCAACGACGGGGTTGGCATCGCCGCGTTGCGAGGGCGGATCGACCCGACTCTCAGCATGGTCGAAAGTGCCGCCGCCGACGCCACGGCGCGGGGGGAGGGCCTCGAAATCGTTCGCTCCAACTGGGCAGCTGCAGTGCTTCACAATGCGTGGGGTCATTACGACCAGGCGTTTTCCGCGGCCGAAGAGGCCATCCGATCGGCCGGCTCGCCAACTCTCGCCGGCTGGGCGATGGCCGAGTTGATCGAGGCCGCGGCCCGAACCGATCGGGCTGGTCGTGTCGCCCAGGCGGTGGCCGATCTTTCGTCGACCACCGCAGCGGCCGGGACGAACTGGGCCCTCGGCGTTCGATCTCGGTCTCTCGCCCTTGTCAGCGACGGCGACACAGCGGAGCCTCTCTATCTGGCCGCGCTGGATTTCCTCACCAAGTCGAGTGCGCGCCTCGATCTGGCCCGCGCCCACTTGGTTTACGGGGAATGGCTACGCCGCGAAAATCGCCGCATCGATTCTCGTGAGCAGTTGCAGCGGGCTCTGGACATATTCGAAGCGATGGAGGCAGACGGTTTCGCCGCCCGGGCTCGGCGCGAACTGTTGGCGACCGGCCAGCACAGCCGCAAACGCGGCCCCGAAACAAGCAGCGAACTGACCGACCAAGAAACACAGATCGCCGTTCGGGCGCGCGACGGACTGACCAATGTCGCAATCGGCAACGAGTTGTTCCTCAGCCCGCGCACCGTCGAATGGCACCTGCGCAAGGTGTTCATGAAGCTCGGCATCACCTCACGCCGCCAGCTGCCCAGTGCGTTGGGCGAGCGGCACCGCATTTGATGCTACGGCTGGCGCCAGTGCTATCCCCTGGCGTAACCAAGCCAGGGACCTTCACTGGCTCGACCGGCACGAATCCGCGTCAGCGTCCTCGTATCGGAATCCGCCTGCCCGACCAGGAGACGCGCAATGGACATGAAACTCGAAGTCGTCGTAGTCCCGGTGTCCGACGTCGACCGGGCACTTCAGTTCTACAAGAGCTTGGGGTGGCGTCTGGACGCCGACGTCTCGACGGACGAGAAGTTCAGAGTCGTGCAATTGACGCCATCCGGCTCACCGACGGCCATCATCTTCGGGACGGGCATCACCACGCAGGCGCCCGGTTCGGCGCAGGGGTTGCACCTTGTGGTCGATGACATCGACGCCGCCCGCCAGGAGTTGGTCGACCACGGAGCGGACGCCAGCGGGGTGTTTCATGACGCGGGTGGCGTCTTCCACCACGCCGGAACCGAAGCTCGCTTGGCCGGCCCGGATCCGGATCGGCGCAGCTATTCCTCGTTCTTGTCGTTCAGCGACCCGGACGGGAACGGTTGGGTCCTGCAGGAAATCACCACCCGACTGCCCGGGCGCGTCGACCCGACGAGGACGGTCTTCACCTCGCCGGCTGATTTGGCCGGTGCGCTTCGGCGAGCTGCGGCCGCCCACGGAAAGCACGAGACGCGCATCGGGCACGAAGATCCGGATTGGCCGGCCTGGTACGCCGACTACATGGTGCGGGAGCAGGCTGGAAGCGAGTTGCCGTCGTGACGTATGCCGCCGTTCATGATCCACTGCCAGGGAAGGCGCACGTGGACAGAACGGCGGAACGCAGTGCGGAGGTTGATCAGTGGCGACGCTGTTGTCGGTGAACGTCGGTCGACCGCGCGACATCGAATGGAAAAATCGTCTCGTGCACACCGGGATCTGGAAGGCCCCGGTGGCGGGGCCGGTGATGGCGCGCCGGCTGAATCTTGACGGAGACGGCCAAGGGGATCTGGCGGGGCACGGTGGCGAGCAGCGCGCCGTGATGGTGTATCAGGTTGAGTCCTACGAACACTGGCGTCACCATCTAGGCCGGACCGATCTCACCTTCGGGATATTCGGTGAGAACTTCACGGTGGCGGGGCTGCCCGACGACGAGGTGTGCATCGGCGATCGGTACGCCATCGGTGACGCCCAGTTCGAGGTGACTCAACCGCGGACGACGTGTTATCGCGTAGGGGTCCGGTTGGGCGAGCCGCAGATGGCCGCGCTCCTTGTTTCTCACCACCGGCCCGGCTTCTACCTGCGCGTGGTGCGGGAGGGCTTGGTACGGGCCGGCGACGACATCGTCAAGATCGCCCCTGGCTCGGAGCAAATCAGCGTCGCCTCGACCGACGGCTTGCTGTACCTCCCCGACGGCAACATCGACACGATGCGCCGGTTGCTGAAGGTGTCCGCGCTCAGCCCCGGCTGGCAGGGGTCGTTCCGGGACCTGGTTGAGCAGAATGATCACCCGCGAACCGGGTCGGCGGCGCCCCGGGAGCCGAGCTGGGCCGGCTTTCGACGAATGCGGATAGCCCGCCTGGAGCACGAAACCGATCTCGTTACCTCGCTCTATCTGCAGTCAGTGGGTGGGGGTGGTCTACCCGTGCCGCTGGCCGGGCAGTACATCACGCTTCGGCTGCCCGGAGCCGGCGAACCCGCCCCGGTGCGGAGCTACTCGCTGTCGGCGTCGACGGCCGACACCTATCGCATCAGCGTCAAACGGGAGAGCCACGGTTTGGCGAGCGCCTACGTCGCGACGAGGCTGGCCGTCGGTGATGAACTCGATGTCGCGGCGCCGCGCGGTGAGTTCGTCCTCACCGATGACAACCAGCCTGTCTTGTTGATCTCGGCAGGTATCGGGGTCACACCGGTCCTCGCCATGCTTCAGGCGCTGGCTGCGCAGGGGAGTAGTCGGGTGGTGTGGTGGCTGCACACGACGAACCGGCCGGCCACGCAGGCCTTCGCCGCTGAGGCGCGTCAGTACCTGGGATCGCTGGCCGCCGCGAAAAGCCACGTCTTCTATACCGACGATGCGGGCTGCGTCGACGACGAAGGAGTGACTCACGGCCGGCTCGACCGGGAGGCGCTCGCCGCGCTCGAGCTGCCCACGGATGCGACCGCATACGTCTGCGGTCCGGCCGGCTTCATGGATGCAATGACGGTGTCCCTGGCCGATCTGGGTCTGGCACCGAGCCGCATCCGCACCGAGATCTTCACGACGCTGTCGGCAATAAACCCCGGAGTCGTGTCGTCCGACGGGCCGGCGCCGCACCTTCCGCCTCGAGTTGGTACCGGGCCCAAGGTCACGTTTGCCCGCGCTGGGCTGACCGCGCCGTTTGACGACGAGTTGGCGAGTCTGCTCGAGTTCGCCGAGGCCTGCGATGTCCCCACCCGATGGTCCTGCCGAACGGGCGTCTGCCATACGTGCACGACGCCGTTGCTGTCGGGGGCGGTCACTTACTCGCCGAGCCCACTCACCAACCCCGAACCCGGTAACGTCCTGCTGTGCTGCAGCCGCCCCAGTTCGGAGTTGGTGCTCGATCTTTAGTCAGCTGGCGGCAGTTCCGTATCGCCGAATTCCGTGGTCTAGCTCGGTGGCGGCGTGGATCCGTGCAGGACAAGCACCGGGCAGGTCGCGTGTTCGGTGCAGGCTGCACTCACGGAGCCGAGAAGCAGGCCGGTGAATCCACCGCGGCCTCGGTTGCCGACGATCAACATTCGCGCGCCCTTGCTGACTTCCAGGAGAACCTTGGCGGCGTTGCCCTCACGGACCGTCAGCTTGAGTCCGGCCGGGCGCGACTCGCCGAAGACTTTGTCTATGGTCGCGGTCAGAACTTTCTCGGAGTCCGAAGCTGGGTCCCAGTTTTCCGGCACCACCTCCCAACCCGCGCCGAGCCAGCCGAGCGGTGTGAACGGCTCCCAGGCCATCACTGCCTCCAGGTTGCCCCCAGCCGCCGTGGCCACGAACTGCGCCCAACGAAGCGCGTGCTCACTGGGTTCTGATCCGTCGACCCCGACAACGATCCGGCTGAGCGAGCTGGGCTTCTGGTCGCTGGTCATAGCTGCTCCTGGAGGGTTCGGGTGTTCAGCTAGGGCATGCCGGGCGTCTTGAGGACCGGCCCATCACCCAGCCGAGACCGTCGACCGTGCGGATCGACGTCGGGCACGACGAGGACCGAGCATGGAGCCGCCAGCACGACGTCGCGGGCAGTGCTGCCCAGGACTCGCTTCGCTAGCCAGGACCGTTGATGCAGGCCGAGCACGATGAGCCCCGCGTCCACCTCGCGAGCAACGTCGAGCAGGACCTCTGCCGGTGATTTCGTCTCGTCCGTGAACTGGCGCAGGGCGCACTTGACGCCGTCGGCCCCGAGTTGCGCGAGAACAGCGTCGAGATTGCGGTCGTCGGCCGCAGTCGGCTCGATGTATCCGAGTGGACTCACGACGTTGACGACCAGCACCTCCGCGTCGCGAGATCGCGCTTCGCGCTCGGCTTCATGAATCGCTGACAGGCCAGTGGCGGTCGGAACGTAGCCGATCACGATGGTCACCGGGAGCTCCCGCTGCCCGCCGCCGGGTACGGGAGCGGGTGCTCAGACACGCAGAACAACATGGTTCCCCCTAGGACGGCGCGTTTGGCGATGGAGAAAGCCGTTGATGTCACGATGCCGTCGAGTCCGCCGCTTCGCGCCCGTGTCCATCCCTGGGCGTCGACCGGTCTTGGCCCGGATCAGCACCCGAATCTCAGGGAGCACGCATCGCGCCGAACAGGGAGCCCGCTAGGAAGCCGAGCAGAAGAGGCCGGGTGTGATCCCGTCGGTTCGGTCCGCCGCCGAGTGGACGGCGCCCGTCTCACGTGCCTGGCTGACGGGTTCGAGATCGAGCACGGCTGGGGCTGACCCGAGTTACGCGGCGCCGTCCTGCACCTTCGACTACTTGATGACGGCGTCGATCGTCTTCTTGAGCGCGCTGGGCTGGGCCGGGCTTCGCGGTGCCTTCTTCTTGGCTTCCAGGAGCTGCACGCCGAGCTCGGCGAGTTGCTTGCGACCCAGTCCGGCGCGAACCTTCGGGAACCAGTCTTCTTCTTCCTCGTCGATGTGATGGGTGACGTTCTCGATGAGCACGGTGGTCTTGGCGTCGAACCGCTCCGCGTCAGGGCTCATGGGGACCAGTTCCATGACCAGCAGATCGGCCACATGATGCTCCTCGTAGGACTCGAGGACGTCGTCCTCCAGATCGGGAAGAAGTCGCCGGACCTCCGGGTACATGACCTCGTTCTCGATGTAGGTGTGGACCGTGAGCAGTTCGATCATCTTCTTGACCAGGTCGCCCTTGGCCTTGGTGGCGCCGTCTCCGGCCTGCTCGAACTTCTTGAAGATCGCTTTGATCTCCTTGTGGTCGGCCTTGAGCAACACGATCGCGTCAGTGGACATTGCTGTTCCTCTCCGAGCCAGGTGGCCACCGTGTGCGGGCGGCATGAACGAGGAGGCGGCCTCAGCCAGCGGGCTCGTTCTCGGCGTTCTCGGCCGCCTGCCGTTCGCCGACGGGATGCCGGGTTGCCCTCGGATCGTCAGAGACGCTGCCCTGAGAGGGATCTTTCTCGGCTGCGGGCTGGTGATCGGTGTCTGGCGTAGTTTCGTCGGTCATCGGGTGTCCTGTCCTGAGCGCGTGGAAGTCGCGGCAGCGACGTACCCAGATGTAGAGACTCGTAACGCCGCCGCCTCACCTTGCCGGCGGAGATTCGCGTGTTTAGCGTCGTCGGACGAGGTCCTGACCACGGCCGGAGAACTGGCCCCGGGAGAAAGGCACGCGATGCCTCAGTACGTGCTGACTCTGGATGCCCACGCGATGGACGACTTCCGCGCGGAGGACATGCCCGATATCGCCCGCGCCGCGCACGCGGTCAGCCAAGAGGCCATCGACGCCGGCGTGTGGGTGTGTGGCAGCGGACTGGAGAGACAACGGGCGAGCGTCGTCTCGGCCGACGGAACGGTCACCGATGGTCCGGTGGTGACGGTCGGAGGACTCACCGTGATCGAGGTTCCCTCCCGCGACGCGGCGCTCGAGTGGGCCGCCAAGTGGGCGATTGCGTGCCGCTGTGACCAGGAGATCTGGGAACTCGGCGTCGACCCGGAGATCGACGCCATGCGACGCGCGGCTGCTCTCCGAGGATGACTGACAGCATGACCGACCGGACGTCGTACTGCTCGAGTCTTCCGGGCCCGTCCACGGCCTGAAAACATTGGCTGATGGAGCAGTTCATTGTCTGGTGCGCGTTCCTGGGCGCCTGGCTCTTGTTCGCCGGGCCGATCCTGCAGGCCGCCTTGGAGTTGCGCGAGCAGGAGTTGTCCCGCGAGGAGCTGGAGGCCGCCCATGCATCAGTGGAGCGCGAGCCGCCGATCTCCGCCTGGTGGTGGCTGCTGCCGCCCGTCTACTACTGGCTCAACCATCGACGTTCGGATCGCATGAACAAGGCCATGATGAAGTTGCTCACCCCGCAGCAGATGTCCGGGCTGATCGACTATGTGAACAAGGCGACCGGGTGGCTGTTCGTCGGCGTCGGCGGCCTGCTCATCGCCGTCAAGGAGACGTGGTTGTTGTGCGAGCACAACGGCTGGCCACTGGCGGCGTACTGGCCGCTCGTCGTGTTCATGATCGTCGTGTCGGTCGGCGTAACGGTCGCACGCATCGCCTGGCGGCGTCGGGTAGTCGCCAGCGACGCCGCTTGACGATGGCTGGGGCGTCCCTGACGCATTCGGGAATGAAGCCCGCGGCGGTTCGGCGGTGCGCCGGCGCCCCGTAGGATCGCGGTCTCGGCCGTGCGTGCCGGAGATGGAGACGGTCGTGGGCGGTGCGGGTTCTGATGAGCGGCCGGTAGCCCGGCTTCTTCGGTTGCAGCAGGTTGCCGAGCCCGACGCGATCGTCGAGACGCTGTCGTCTGCTCTGGCTGAGGTGTCGGCCTCTGATGTGGTCCTGTTCTTGATCGACTACGCCCAGGTTGCGCTCACCCCACATCCCGATGTCCTCGCGCATGCCGACGATCCGTCGATCGCATCTCTTGAGGGTTCGATGGCGGGTCGGGCGTTCACCTCGGGGGCTCCACTCGCCGTCGAGCGTGAGGACGGCTGGCACGTGTGGGTGCCCGTAAGTGAGCAGGCGAATCGGCTCGGCGTGCTGGCGATGACCGTGCCGGCCTGGGATGCCGGCGTCGCGGAAGTCTGTGTCGAAGTGGGTTTGGCGGCGGCGACGCTTCTCATGGCGAGCGAGCAATATAGCGATCTCGCTCATCGGCTGCGGCGGCGCAAAGACATGAGCCTGGCGGCTGAGATGCAGTGGAGCCTGCTGCCGCCGCTGTCGTTCGCGGCCGGCGGCGTGACCATTTCAGGGTTGCTCGAGCCGGCTTACGAGGTCGGCGGTGATTGTTTCGACTACGCCTTCAACTCCGGCGTGTTGGACTTCGCGGTGATGGACATGGTCGGTCACGGACTGACCAGCGCCACCCTCGCGTCGTTGCTTGTCGGCGCCTACCGCCACGGCCGCCGAGCCGGTCACGATCTCGCCGATCTCGCCGTCGCCATCGACGGCGCGGCCCGCGAATTCCCTGGGCCGCCGACCTTCGCCACGGCGGTCCTCGGTCAGTTGGAGGCCGCGACCGGCCGGCTGAGATGGCTGACGTGCGGTCACCCGCAGCCCATCATCGCCCGACAGGGCGCGACCCTGTCCGACGTCGAGATCACCGTTGGCGTTCCGGTCGGGTTGGGCGCCATCGGATCCGTCGTCGGCAGCACCGCGGAGATCATGTTGCAGCCCGGCGACGGTGTCTTGATCTACACCGACGGAGTCGTCGAAGCCCGCACCCCGGCCGGGGACTTCTTCGGCGAGCAACGGCTGCGCGATCTGCTCAGTCGCGAGCACGCCGCCGGCGGCACCCCCCAGGAAGTCGTGCGACGCCTCGTCCGGAGCACCCTTGATCACTCCGAACAGCAGCTACGCGACGACGCCAGCATGCTCTACATCCGCTGGGACGGACCCAGCAGCCCATAAGCGTCCAGCACCCGAGCGATTGCCTCGCCGCTTCGGATCAACCAACAGCGCAGGTCAAGCGCGCTCAGATGACCGTGGTGCCGCCGTCGACGACCAGCTCCATACCGTTGACGTAGCTCGAGTCGTCCGAGGCGAGGAACAACGCGACCGACGCGATCTCTTCGGGGCGACCCATCTCTCGCCGCGGGATCACGGACTCGAACTGCGCTTTCAGCTGCTCGTCCATGACCGCCTCCATCATCGGCGAGGAGACCTGGCCGGGGGTCAGCACGTTCACCCGGATCTTCCTGTCGCGCAGCTCCGATACCCACACCCGGGCGTAGGCGGGCAGCACCGCCTTGCTCGCCGCGTACACGCTCCAATCGGGGTAGCCCCGAAGCGACGCGTTCGACCCGGTCAGGAAGATCGAGCCGCCATCGTTGAACAGCGGCAGCGACTTCTGGACCGTGAACAGCGTGCCGCGCGCGTTCAGCGAGAAGGCGGCATCGAACTGCTGCTCGGTGATCTCGCCGAGCCGGCCCTGCTCGCCCGTCCCGGCACTGGCCCACAGCACGTCGATCGTGCCCTTTTCCTGCTTGACCGTCTTGAACAGTCGGTCAAGATCATCAAGGTTGGCCGAATCACCCTGCACGCCGGTCACGTTCCGGCCGATCAGCTCGACGGCCTCGTCCAGCGCGTCCTTCCGCCGGCCCGAGATGAACACGTGAGCGCCTTCGTCGACGAACAACTTCGCCCCGGCCAGCGCCATGCCGCTTGTCCCGCCGGTGATCACCGCGACCTTGCCATCGAGCTTTCCCATGTCCACTCCAACCGCTCCCTGCGCCGATGTTATGTACACCGATCTGCGTGCTTAACGTATCGGGCGGTGACGCGGGATGCAACTTATGCACACCGAGCGGTACCCGCGTGGGCTACGCTGGAGGGGTGACGGAGTTGGAGAAAGGGCCACGAGGCCTGCGCCGCGGCCGGGGCGCACGAGAGCGCATCGTCAGCGCGTCACAACAACTGTTCCGCGATCAAGGCATCAACGGCACCGGCATGGAGCAGCTCTGCGCGGTGGCCGAGGTGTCCAAGCGCACGCTCTACCAGCACTTCTCCGGCAAGGACGAGCTGATCGCCGAAGGCCTACGCCGATTCGATCCCGACATCATGCCCGAGGTGTTCGACCGCACTGACCTCACACCGCGTGAGCGGCTGCTCGCCGCGTTCGACGTTCATTCGCCGCTGTGCCCGTTCATCGCGGCGGCCGTCGAAATCCCCGACCCGGGCCACCCGGCCCGCGTTCAGGCCCGCGACTACAAGAAGGCCTTCGCCGCGCGTCTCACCGAGACCGCCCGCGAGGCCGGTGCCCCGAACCCCGAACAACTCGGCGAACAACTGGCGCTGCTGCTCGATGGCGCGTCGGCCCGCAGCCGAGTACTCGACACCGAGACCCTCGCCACCGCCGCCACCATTGCCGCTGTCCTCGTCGACAACGCCCTCGCCCCGGCAGCGGCGACAAGCGGCTCGGTCAGCGGGCCGGTGGCACCGCTGAGGTCATGACGTCCGGGGCGCGGTCCCACACGCGGTGGCGGCCCAGCTCGGTGATGAACTCTTTCGAGTAGGTCGCCACCACGCTGTCGGAAACGATCACGCCGGGGTCCTCGGCCGAGATGCCGGCGGCTTCCAGGCCGGCGAGCCCGTCGCCCCACGCGCCCACCAACTTGCAGTGCCGGAAGGCCTCTTGCAGCAAGATGACCTGCTTGATGTCCGCGCTCGGCGTGGTGCCGGCCGCGATGAGGATCGCGTCGAACTCGATCGAACGCGCGGTGGCCGGCGTCCGCTCGACGATCTGCTGTCGCGTTCCGCGGCCGATGGTTCCGCCGACGGGGGCGAGCACGAGGAGCTTCACGCCGACCTTGTCCAACGCCTTACGGAGCCGTCCGATCCCGGCCAGGTCCGACCCGGCGTCGGCGATCACCGCGACCTTGCATCCGGCCACCGGGCCCGGTTCGGTCACGATCTGCGAAAGCGCGGGGGAGGCGACGACGTCGACGGGCGGTGACCCCTTCGGTGCGGGCAGACCGAGCCCCGCGGCCACCTGAGCGCAGAGGTCGGCGTCGACGTTGGCCAGCACCTCGAGTTCGCGTTGCTTGATGGCCTGCTCGTAGACCTTCCCCAGCTCGAACGTGAACGCCTCGACCACGTGCGCCTGCTCGATCGGCGACAGGCTGGCGTAGAACAAAGCCGGCTGCGAGAAGTGGTCGTCGAAGGACACTGGTTGCGCCCGCACGACCGTCCCGTCGACGGGTCGCGCGACCGGCACGTAGCCCCCGGCCCGCTCGTCCGCGGGCTGGGGCAGATTGCCGTCGATGCTGTTGGGGCTGTAGGCGGCGGTCCCGGTGTGGATCGCCGTCTGGTGCAGGCCGTCTCGCAGCAAGTCGTTGACCGGGCAGTGCGGCCGGTTGATCGGCAGCTGCGAGAAGTTCGGCCCGCCGAGGCGGGTCAGCTGGGTGTCGAGGTAGGAGAACAGCCGCGCCTGCATCAGCGGGTCGTTGGTGACCTCGATGCCGGGCACGAGGTGGCCGGTGTGGAAGGCGACCTGCTCGGTTTCGGCGAAGTAGTTGGTGGGGTTGCGATCGAGTGTGAGGCGTCCGACGATCTGGACCGGCGCCAGTTCCTCCGGAACCAGTTTGGTCGGATCGAGCAGGTCGATGCCCTCGAAGGTGTCGGTGCCGTCGTCCGGCATCACCTGCAGTCCGAGGTCCCACGCCGGGAGCGCACCGGCCTCGATCGCGTCGGCCAGGTCTCGCCGGTGGAAGTCGGGGTCGACGCCGGCGGCGATCTGCGCCTCCTCCCACACCAGCGAGTGGACGCCGGCGACCGGCTTCCAGTGGAACTTCACCAAGCTCGTCTGGCCGTCGGCGTTGACCAGACGGAACGTGTGGACGCCGAAACCTTCCATCGTGCGGTACGAACGGGGGATACCGCGGTCGCTCATGTTCCAGAAGACGTGGTGGGTCGCCTCGGTGTGTAGCGAGACGAAGTCCCAGAACGTGTCGTGCGCGGACTGCGCCTGGGGGATCTCACGGTCGGGCTGCGGTTTCCCGGCGTGGATGATGTCGGGGAACTTGATGCCGTCCTGGATGAAGAAGACCGGCATGTTGTTCCCGACGAGGTCGAAGTTGCCCTCGTCGGTGTAGAACTTCACCGCGAACCCGCGGGTGTCGCGTGCCGTGTCGGCGGAGCCCCGCGAACCGAGGACCGTCGAGAAGCGGACGAACACGTCGGTGCGTCGACGGGCCTCGAGGAAGCCGGCCTTCGTCACCGACGTGGCGGCGCCGTTGGCCTCGAAGACGCCGTGAGCAGCGGCGCCGCGAGCGTGGACCACGCGTTCGGGGATCCGCTCGTGGTCGAAATGGGTGATCTTCTCGCGCAGATGAAAGTCCTCCAGCAGGGTCGGGCCACGGTCGCCGACCTTCAGCGAGTGATCGGTATCCGGTAAGCGGACACCCTGCGCGGTCGTCAGATAGTCGCCCTGCTGGGCTGAGGCGTAGCTGTCGGCCGGTGCGGCGGCACCGGTGGCGCTAGTCGGGGTCGGGGCAGCTTGATCGGACTTACGGCGCGGTGGCATCGCTTCTCCTGGATCGGACGTTCGGGAAGCGTTGCTGTTCACGCCGAGGGCGTCCTACCCGGATCCAGCTTCGGTTAACGATCAGTACACGTCGACGTGGATCTCGCCTCCGGTGTCCGCGGCCGCTGGCGGGTCGAACGAGGGGGCGGCGCGCCAGCTGCGAATGGCGTTCGCCGCGGCGATGACGAGCAGCGTCGCGAGGACGGCTGCAACCGCCACGAGCACGAACCACCACGGCGAGGTGCCGGTGGTGGTTTCGGCCGGAGGCGGCGCGATGAGTTGACTCGTATCAGTCGTCGGTGGATCCGGGATGAGCCGCGCCGGTGCACTCGACGCGACCCACAAAGAGGCGAGAGTGCACAGCAGCGTGGCCCCGACGCCGAATGCGACGGCACGGATGTGGGTCATTGTTCCTCCTTCGGTCGTCCGCCCGACTGCCGCCAGGGCTGTCCGGTCGGTGGACGGAACCAGACCAGTCGGGCCTTGTGGAGCGGTCAAGCCAGCGCCCACGTCACTTGGATCTCGCTTGGATCCGGCCCCCGCGCCCGCTTCGGGCGGTAAGCTGCACGCCGGTTCACGGGTGGAGCGTGCCGATGGACACGGACGTCGGGGGCGGGTGGTCAGCGCCGCATTTGCGCGTTCTCGGACCGTTGCAGGTCGTCGTGGACGGCGAGCCGGTTCGGTTGGGCGGAACGCGGCAGCGAGCTGTCCTCGCTCGGCTGATCGGCGACATCGACTGCTTCGTCTCGACCGATCAACTGGCTGCTGCGGTCTGGCGGGATTCGGCTCCGCCCGGATATGTCTCGACGATCCAGACGTACATATTCCACCTGCGGACGGCCCTCGAGCCCGGGCGTACGAGCGGCGCACCGTCCTCGGTGATCCGAACCGAGCCGGGTGGGTATCGGCTGAGCCTGAACCAGCTCGGCTCCCTCGACGCCGTCGTCTTCCAGTCGCTCGTCGCGTCTGGGCGGGCGCGGTTGGCCGCTGACGACCCAGCGGGTGCAGCGGTTGATCTGCGCGCTGCGGACGACCTCTGGCGTGGCGACGTACTGGCTGACCTCGTCGAGTTCGATTTCGCCCGCGAGTATGCCGACCGATTGGCACAGTTGCGCGCGGATGCCGAGGAATGCCTGCTCGATGCCGAGTCGGCGTTGGGGCATGACGGCGTGGTCATCGACCTCACCGCCCGGCTGATCGCCGCCTACCCGTTACGCGAGCGCCTGCACGCCCAGCGAATGATCGCCCTCTATCGATCAGGTCGCCAATCAGAGGCCTTGGCGGCGTACGCCAGCCTGCGGCGGACGCTCGTCGACGAGCTCGGTATCGAGCCCAACCAGCAGCTCCGCGAGCTGCACCGCCAGATCCTCGACCAGGACCCCGGCTTGGGGCGGACACCTCGCGCTGGTCCCACGGTCGATGAACCCGACCCGCCTCCACGTGGTACATCCCGGCGCCCGCACCGCCGGTTGGTCTGGCTGGCGGCGACCATGGCGTTGCTGGCTGCGGGCGGCCTCACCGCGTTCGCGGTCCACAACGCTTCGGGATCGCCGGCACCGACCGGTGCGCCGAACAGCGCCGTCGCGATCAGGTCCGACGGTCGCGTCGGCGAATCGGTCCCCGTCGGCGGGCCGCCCGGAGGAATCGCAGCCTCGGGCGACACCGTCTGGATTGCCGATCCGCAGAACTCCACCATCACGCGCATCGATGCCAAGAGTCGGCGAAGCATTGCGTCCATCCCGGTGGGCGGCACGCCGATCGCCCTCACCGTCTATCAAGATGATCTCTGGGTGGCCGACAACGCCGCGGGCAAGATCGAGCAGATCAGTCGGCAGACGAACACATCGGTTCGCGAGATCCCCGTCGGCCACAACCCGTCCGCCCTGGCGGGCGGCTTCGGCTTCATCTGGGTGGCCAATCAGGGTGACGGCACGGTGACGCGGGTCGATCCCAGCCGGCAAGCTCGCTGCCGCGCACGGTCGCTGTCGGCAGCGAGCCGGACGGCGTCGCGGTCGGCGACAACGCCGTGTGGGTCGCCAACGAGTTCGACAACACGGTGACCCGGATCGATCCGACATCGTTGGCGACGTCGACGATCGACGTCGGCGTGGGACCGGAGGGGATCGCGGTCACCAGCGGTGCCGTGTGGGTGGCCGACAACCTCGACCTGACCGTCTCCCGCATCGATGTCGGACACGCGAACACGGTCACGAAGGTCGAGACCGGGGACAGCCCGACCGCGGTGATCGAGTTCGCCGGCGCGATCTGGGCCAGCAACGCCGGCGACGCGACCCTCAGCCGGCTCGACGCGAGCAACCGGCCGAGTGACCAAGACCTACCGCTTCGGCAGCTCTCCGACCGGCCTGGCCGTGGCCGGGTCGACGCTGTGGGTCAGCAGCAGGGCGTTCGCCGCCGCCGACGCACCGCGGCGGCACGCTGACCGTCGCCACCGTCACGCCCGACGACGGCATGGACAGCATCGATCCCGCGCTGGCCTATGACGGCGATCTCTACGACGGGATGTCCGAGGTCTACGACACCCTGGTCGCTGTTCGCCGAGCGAGTGGGCTCACCGGCCTCGACCTCGTACCTGACCTGGCCGAGCAGCTGCCCGCGCCCACGGACGGCGGCCGGACGTATGTCTTTCAGCTCAGACCCGAGCATCGCGTATTCGGACGGGCAGCCGCTCCGGGCGACCGACTTCCGGCGCGGCATCGAACGGACCCTGCATCGTCGAGCCAGGCGTCCGCCGACGGCTACTTCGCCGACATCGTCGGGGCGAGCGCCTGCAGCCAGAAGCCGGCCCACTGCGACCTGTCGGCACGGCATCGTCACCGACGACCAATCCGGCACGGTCACCTTTCATCTCACCGAGCCGGACCCCGACCTGCTCGGGGCACTGAGCATCACCGGGTTCTCGACACCGGTGCCGGCCGGCACTCCGATGAGTCAGGACGTCGGGACGAAACCGGTACCGGGCACCGGCCCGTATCTGATCGAGCAGTTCACGCCGAGGCAGTCGCTGACGCTGGTCCGCAACCCGCACTTCGTCCGTTGGTCCTCGGCGGCCCAACCGGCCGGCTACCCGGACCGCATCGTCTGGAAGGGCTACCCGGACGAACGGTCGGCCGTCGCCGCGGTCGGAGTCGGCAGACAACGCCGACGTCGTGTACGTCGACCGCGAGGCCGAGCGCACCGCCAGTCTCACCCAGCTTCTTCAGGCCTACCCGCAGCAACTGATCACTGGTCAGTCGTTCGCCAACCACTTCCTCGTGCTCAATGCCACGGTCGCGCCGTTCGACAACCCGCTTGCCCGGCAAGCAGTCGCCCAGGCGCTGACCGCTGATCCGACGCTGGTCGGCCATCGACGGTGGAACGGCGTCCTGCACGATCGTGCCGCCCGGTTTTCCCGGCCAGCCCAGCTCGTGCGCGTACACCGAGAACCGCGCAGCGGCCGCCGCCGACTGTCCTGGCCTCCGGCACCGCAGGGCGCCACCGTGCACGTCTACTTCATCAACGCCGCGCCGTTCGCGCAGATCGGCGCGTACGTCACCGAGGTGCTGAACGAGATCGGCTACCACGCCACTCTCACGCTGCAAGACGACTACCAGGCCGACGTCTACAACCCACAGACCCGACCGGTGAACGTCGAAGGGGAGGAATGGATACCCGATTTCCCGACCGAGTCACAGTTCTGGCTCGTCGCGAGCTGCGATCCGGCCGCGTTTCTGACTCAGCTCGGTACCTGCAACCCGCAGGTCGACGCGCTGGCCAAGACGGCGTTGGCGGCTCAACAGAACGACCCGAGTGCCGCGCAAACCGATTGGCAACACGCCTACGCGCTGATGGACTCCGATGCGCGTCTCATCCCGCTCGACACTCCACCCGACGTCGACGTCCTGGTCTCGCCACGGGTGGGCAACGTCGAGATCACTCCCAGTTCGGCCCTCGAGGCGCTGCTCGACCAGTTCTGGGTGAGATGACGCCGAATCCCGCACGGACCCCGGCCGGTCGGGCGGGCGAGGTGATCCAAGCCGATTCCAAGCGCGGCCCTCGTCTGCTTGACCGTTTCCCAAGCGCCGTCGGCTGACATGAGCCGAATCAGATCAACAGTCGGCTGCACGGATCCCGGCTGTGATCACCGGGTTGCCTTCAGAGAGAAGAGCGGTCATGAACAAGCTACGTCGTCGGTGGGTTGCGTTCGGTGCGGTAGCGGTGGCGGCCACCGGCGTGGCGGTGTCGAGCACCCCGGTCCAAGCCACTCCGAGCACATCGACGTCAAAAGTGCTGGTGCAAGCGCCCATTGCGCCGATGCACATCGTTGCGACCAACAAAACGGTCAGCGGGCAACCCTGGCTCGCGTTGCTCGCGAGCTACGGAATCACCGACGGATACGTGGTCGAGAACGATTTCCAGCCCGGCCAAACGACCGGGTGGCATTCGCACCCGGGGCCGAGCCTGGTCTTCGTCGTCGCGGGCTCGATCACCAACTACGAGAGTGACCAGCCCCGTTGCGCGGGCGTCACGTATACGGCCGGCATGACCTTCGTCGACGCCGGTGGGACGGACGTGCACCAACTGGTCGACCAAGGCACGACCCCGGCCGAGACCATCGCCGTCCAGTTCATCCCCCAGGGCCAAGCGCGACGTATCGACGAGCCCGAGCCGTCCAATTGTCGGGGGTGACCACTTGCGGGGCGGTCGGCCGGCCGTCTTCGCGAGTGGATCCAGTCAGGCGTCGCGGCGGCGCAGAACCACGGCGCCACCGATCAGCGCGGCCAGTGCGTACAGAGCAGTGACGCCGATGCCGGCCCAGGGGCTGAGCATGGACGGGTCGGGGTTGATCGTCGTCATGATCTGGGTTCCGGCGTTGAGCGGCAGGTACTTGCTGACGTCGGTCGAGTACGGCGTTGGCAGTGCGTTGGCCAGCAAAGGGGCGACCAGCACGATGCCGAAGAGGGTGGCGATGGCGCCGGCGGTGTTGCGCACGAGGAAGCCGAGTCCAACGGCCATCAGCCCGATCAGGGTCAGATAGATCGCGCACCCGATGATGGCGCGCCAGGCGTGGGGCGTGCTCAAGTTTGCCTGGAAATGCGTGCTCGCCAGCGCCTGCTGGCCGAGGAGGAAGCCGGCGAAGGTCGAAATGATCGAGATGACGAAGACGACGACGGCGAAGACGAGTGCCTTGGCGATCAAGACAGGCTGGCGATGGGGGACCGCCGCGATCGACGACCGGATCATGCCGGTGCCGTACTCGCCACTGATCACGAGTACGCCGAGTACCCCGATGGCCAGCTGAGCCAGAAACACGCCGCGCAGGCTGACCTGGGTGGCGTCGAAGCCGAAGGCGCGGCCGTTTGGGCCGAGGTCCTGGGTGAATCGATGCGCGCGCAGAGCGCTGAACAGCGTGCCCAACCCGACGATGATCACCACGGCCGCCAACAGGCTGAACGTGGTCGATCGCAGCGAACGGAGCTTGATCCACTCGGCCTGGATCACGCCGCCCATCGTGACCCGTCCCGGCGGCAGCGACGAGGGCCGGGCGAGCGTGGGCGCGGTCATCGAAGGTCACCCGTCGGGGCCAGCGCCACCGGGGTGCTGCCGTGAAACTCGACGGAGTCGCGAGTGATCTCCATGAAGGCCTCCTCGAGGCTGGCTTGCTGCGGAGTGAGCTCGATGAGGGCAATCGCCTCGCGGGCCGCGATCAAGCCGATCGTGGCGCTGTCCATTCCGGAGACGTGCAAGGTGTCGGCACTGAGGCGGTCGATCCTTGTGTCGTCCCGTCCGTCCGCCGCGACGAGGGCGGCCAGCCGATCCGACTCGGTCGTGCGTACGACGACGGCGGCGGCGCCCGCGCCCCGGATCAGGTCGTCGACACTGCCGGCGGCGATGAGCTTTCCGCGTCCGACGACGATGAGGTCGGTGGCGGTGACCGCCATCTCGTTCATCAAGTGCGACGACACGAACACGGTGCGACCTTCGGCGGCCAGGGCTTTGAGCAGGGTGCGGATCCAGAGGATGCCTTCGGGGTCGAGGCCGTTGACCGGCTCGTCGAGCAGCAGCACGCCGGGGTCGCCGAGCAACGCCGCGGCGAGACCGAGGCGTTGGCCCATACCGAGCGAGAACCCGCCGACGCGCTTTCCAGCGACGTCCTCCAGCCCGACGAGCTCGATCATCTCGTCGACCCGCGAACGGGGGATGTCGTTCGTCGCGGCCATCGCGAGCAGGTGATTGCGAGCCGATCGGCCGGTGTGGACCGCACGGGCCTCGAGTAGGGCCCCGACCTCGCGTAGCGGTGAGGGCGAGTCGACATACCTCTTTCCGTTGATCAACGCCGTTCCCGCGCTCGGCCGGTCCAGACCGAGCAGCAACCTCATCGTCGTCGACTTCCCGGCGCCGTTCGGGCCGAGGAAGCCGGTCACCACCCCGGGACGGACGACGAAACTCAGATCGTCGACCGCAATCCTCTCTCCGTAGCGCTTGGTCAGTCCGCGTGCCTCGATCATCAGAGCCGCCTCAGGAGGGGTGACATAGAACTACAAAGACAGTAGTGGTGGACGGTCGCCGGCGGTCACCCGCGGGGGGTTCTCACAGCGGATCAATCACTCCACTCGAGGATGAACTCAACCCGGCCGATCCGCCTCCGGGCTGACCCTGAGGTCGGCCCTGAGTTCGACGCCGCGTCTACAGCAAGTGAGTCTCTTGCGCGGTCGGACGCGCAGGGGTCAGGGCGCCGAGTCGTGGTTGACCATCCAGCGGATGCCGTAACGGTCGAGGGTCACACCCCAGTAGGCGCCCCACGGCATGTCGGCCATGGGCGAGCTGTCCGAGCCGCCAGCCGACAGGGCGCCGTACAGCCGGTCCGCCTCCTCGCGGCTGTCCACGTCGAGGACCAGCGTCGTGTTGTTGCCGATCCGGGTCTGCTGACCCATCGAGCCAAGCAGGTCCGTGGCCATCAGCAGGTGACCGGCGATGATCGGCAGCTCGGCGTGCATCACCAGGTCACGTTCGTCCGCAGCAAGCTCGGCCGGCGCCAGACCCGGGAAATCGGAGAACCGGGTCAGCCTGCTGATATCAGCGCCGAAGACGTCCGCGTAGAAGTTGAACGCTTCCTCGGTCTGACCCTGAAAGTTCAGGTAGGTGTTGACCTTCGCCATCGTTGCCTCCACGATTCGGACCGCTTGGCCGTCCGCCTCATCGTCCAACGACGCGCTCGCCCAGTCCACTGCGGGCTCACCGCGTCGCGTCCGGGCCTCGACGGAGCCGATCAGTTGATGATCTCCCCACGTTCGTCTGCCGCGAGTGCCGCCAGCCGTTCACGCCATACCCGTAACTCGGCGGGGCTCAGCCGCCTCCAGTCGATGAGCTCGCCGACGATCTCGAGCGGCGCTGGACTGCGGTAGGACCGCGTGGGGTTGCCGGGGAACTTCTTGTCGGTGACGTTGGGGTCGTCCTCGAACGGTCCGGTCGGCTCGACAACGTAGACGCGCGGAGCACCGTCACCTGGCGCGAGTTCCGCGGCCAGTCCGGCCCCGTCACGCAGCGCGGTGAAGTAGATGTGGTTCATCACCACCTCGGGCCGATAGTTCGACCGGAAGCCGGCCGTGAGTAGATCACCGACCTCGAGGTCGGCCTTCGTGCCGTGAAAGAACGGACCCTCGTCCAGCACCTCGCTCACGACCACAGCGTACGAGGGCGTGTGCTCGACGACCGGGTGGCTCAGCGACTCGGAGCGGTGACCACGGGGACCGAGATCGTGCTCTGGTCGGAGGTGTAGAGAATGACGACGTCACCGAACACGACGGGTCCCACGTCGCCGTCGTCCCAGTAGACGGCGAAGACCAGTTCGTTGCTGTCGGGTTGCAGCGCGCCGGACGGGATGATCTCGTGCCAGGTGCGTTCGGCCTCGTCGGCGTCGGTGAAGGTGTACTCGGTGACCCGGGCCCCGTTGACCCTGACCGTGAACCGAGGTGTTCCCAGGCGACGGGTTCGGTAGTAGATCACGGCCGGATATCCGGTGGCGCCCGGCAGCGAGAACTCGAAATGACGATCGTCCTGCCCAGAGTCCGGGTCGGGCACGGTGAAGCCGTCGGCGGTCTCGCCGAAGGCGTGGTAGCGCGCGACCTGGGTCATCTCGAACGTTTCGTGCACGGGAATCTCGACGCTGGACATGGTGATCTCCCCTGAAGTCTGGCGAGCGTGCTTGACATCTGGGGAAGAGACGTCCGGGCCGTCGAGTGATACCCAGCCACCTGCATTGCTTCTTGGTCGCGGACTGCGGGTGATGACTCGTCCTGGGACGACGATTGGGAGATAATCCCAAGGATTTGGGACACCGGGCTGGTGACGTTGGGACAGCGTCAGCATGAGAGTGGCCGTGCCGGCAAAGCGTCGGCGCGTCCGGCCTCTGCCGGCGGATCTTCGGGGAGATGTCATGTCTCGTTATCGGAACTACACGATCGCGGCGGTCCTGGCCGGCGTTCTCGGCCTGGCCAACGCGATCGTCGCCCTGGTGCTGTTGCCGCAGGGCTCGAACAAGATCGACCACAGCAGCAATCAACCGCCCTATGCCGTGCTGATGATCGAAGTGGTCATCGGGCTCATCGGGGTGGTCGCCGCCTACGGCGTGTTTCGATCGCAACGCTGGGGTGTCATCGTGACCCTGGTGCTGATGGTGGTCAACATTTTGATCTCGTTGCCGGGAATCCCGTTCGGACCGACCGTGTTCGACAAGGTCAGCTCGGTGGCCGCCGTCGTCGTGTCCGCGGCCGTCCTCTACTTCTTGCTGCGCCGTGACACCCGGATCCAGTCGAAGGCGGAACTGAACGCGTGATCGTGCTGGACGGGGTGAGGCGAGCGCGGCGCGTCAGCCGCCTGCCGGCGGGCAACGCCGGTCGATGGCTGGCGATCGCGCTCGTCTCGCTGGTCCTCCTGGCCTGGGCGGCGACGCTGTACGCGACCGTGTTGATCGCGGACGGCTTGAGCGAGACGAACTCCCACATCGACTGGTGGGCGCATCTCATCGCGGTTGCTCTGATCGCGGTCACGATCAAGCCGCTCTGGCGATGGCTGCGACCCGCCGTCGACGACGTGGTCTACGGCCACCTCGACGACGCATACACCGTGGTGACCCAGCTCGGGCGCCAGATCGACGTCGTCACGCCGAGCGGGCCGGCCAGCGTCGATTCGTCGCTGGCCGAGATGATCGCTCGTCGGCTGAACGTGCCCTACGTCGCGATCGTGAACGGAGACACCGAGATCAGCGTCGTCGGCCAGGCGCCGGCCGACCGAGATCTCGCCGACGTGCCGCTGAGCTACAAGGAGACCACGATCGGCCACTTGTATGTGGCGCCCCGGCACCCGCATACGAACCTGTCCAATCGGGACCTCACCCTGCTGGCGGATCTGGCCCAGCAGCTCGGAGTCGCGCTGTACGCGATCCGCGCGTCTGAACAGGTGCAGGAGTCCCGGGCCGCGCTCGTCACGGCTCGCGAAGAAGAGCGGCGCCGGATCCGCCGTGACCTGCACGACGGCCTGGGCCCGACCCTGGCTTCGATGAAGCTGCAGCTCGCCGCGGCCAGCCGACTGCTCGAAATCGAACCCGGACAAGCCGCCGACCTGCTCGACGAGGTACGCGCGTGTATGGACGACACCACCGCTGACATTCGTCGCCTCGTCTACGGCCTTCGGCCACCCCTGATCGACGAGCTGGGTCTGATCGCCGCACTCCGCAGTCATCCCGCCGCCCAGTCGGGTCTCGAGGTGAGCGTCTGTCCCGACACGTTGCCCGAGCTGCCGGCCGCCGTCGAAGTCGCTCTCTACCGAGTCGCGTCCGAAGCGATCCACAACGCGGCGCGACATTCCGGAGGCCGCCGATGCGCGGTGACGATCACGGTCACCGCTGACGAGGTGTCCATGCTCGTCAGCGACGACGGACGTGGCTTGCCCGAGCCGCTCGTCGCCGGAGTGGGAGTCTCGGCGATGCGAGAGCGGGCGGCCGAGCTCGGCGGCACGCTCGAGTGGAGCACCGAAGACGGCACGGCCATCACGACCGTCATCCCGCTGCGATCATCGGCCCACTCATGACCGACGAGGCGATCAGAGTGCTCATCGCCGACGACCATGCCCTCTTTCGGCGCGGAGTGCGCTCACTTCTGTCGACCCTGCCCGACGTAGAGGTCGTCGGCGAGACGTCCGACGGAGAAGGTGCGATCGCCTTGACCGCCGAGCTGAAACCGAACCTCGTGCTGATGGATCTGCAGATGCCGGGCGTCGGCGGGCTGGCGGCGATCCGCCGCCTCACCGAACGCTGGCCGGATGTCAACATCCTCGTCCTCACCATGTTCGAGGACGACGACTCGGTCTTCGCCGCGATGCGAGCCGGTGCTCGCGGGTACGTCCTCAAGGACATGGACGCCGAGGACTTCGCCCGCGCCATCCTCACGGTAGGTCGGGGAGAAGCTCTGTTCTCGCGGGGCATCGCGACCCGAATGATGACGTTCTTCACCGAGCCCCGCCCGCTCGCTCGACCGTTCCCCGACCTGACCGACAGCGAACGAAGCGTGCTGCGCTTCCTGGCGACCGGGGCCAACAACGCGACCATCGCCCGTGAGCTGTCGCTGTCACCGAAAACCGTGCGCAACTACATCTCGAACATCTTCCGCAAACTCCAGGTGGCCGATCGCGGGCAGGCGATCGTGATCGCTCGCGAGGCTGGACTCGAACAGTCCTAGCGCGTTCGGATCGGACTGGTCGCGAACGCCTCGATATCGACCGGGGAAGCCGTGCACCAATACGAAGCGCGGAAGTGGTGCGACGTGGCCAACCACGACGGTGTACCCGGCTGGTCGCATAGGGTCGCCGCGTGACTGGATTGACGCCGGAACTCGAGCAGGCCATCGAGCTCGGCTACGCGCGCCGCGACCGTGACGACATGGCACCGACGATCGCCTACTTCGAAGCGCTCTTGGCCCAGCATCCCGGCCATCCGGTACTCACCTACGAGGTGGCCGGTGCGTACGACACCGCGGGCGAGGAAGCCAAGGCCAGAGCGTTCTACCAGCGGGCGCTCGAACTCGGCATCGACGGAGACTCATTGCGTCGCTGCCTGTGCCAGTACGGCAGCACGTTGCGCTGGCTCGGCGAACTCGACGCGTCACTCGCGATCTTGGAGCGGGCCCGCGTGGAGTTCCCCGATTCCGAGTCGGTCCGCGTCTTCCAAGCCCTGACGCTCAACGAACTCGGGCGCGGTGACGAGGCGGTCGGGCTGTTGATCGGCATCGTGGCCGAGCACGGCGACGTCACCGACCTCGGCCGATACGCCGTCGGCTTGGGCGGCCTCGGGCAGTGGTTGGTCGACGGGCGTCCGCCCAGCTAGATCCCGTCGACGCGGGGGTCGCGCGCGAAGATCGTGTACGTGCCACCCGTGAGCGTGACCGCGCTCGCGCTCGCGCTCAGTTCGGCCCGCAACTCGTTCAGCAACGCCGTCAGGCGCGGCGAGCCCAGCGTGACGAGCGCGCTCTGCGTTCCGAGTCGTCTCACGAAGTCGTCGATCGACAAGGTGGTCTGCCACGCGAACTCACGGGTCGTGATGTCGCGGAAGATGCCAGTGGCCCGCAGGTCGCCGAGAGGCGGCTCGTCGTCGGGACGTGGATGTTCGGGCTCGACCAATGCCGGAGCGTGCCGCCCGTAGACCTGGTTGAGGACGGTCCGCGTCACCGGGTCGGGCTCGTGGCGGTTCCAGAACAGGGCGACGGTGGCGTGCGGGCGCATGAGGTGTGCGGCCTTGCGCGCACCGGCCTCCGGGTTGATCCAGTGCCAGGCCTGCGCCGAGGTGATCAGGTCGAAGCGGCGGCCCCGGTCGTCCCAGCCTTCGAAATCACTGACTTCGACCTCGATGCCGTGTCCGCGCGCGACGGCGGCCATCTGCGGATCGATCTCGACCCCGAGCACCGACAGGCCGCGCTCGACGAGCAGCGATGCCGCCTTGCCGGTGCCGCACCCGACGTCGAGCACGGAGTGCGGCCGGAGTGCGGCCAGTACGTCGATCAGCTCGGCCGGATAACTCGGGCGGTACCGGTCGTACTCCCGGGCGACCTGACCGAACGACTCGGCGCGATCACGCCGCTGAAAGCTCGGCACCTCGGCGGCCACCCAGCGATTGTCGCAGAACGCCGGTGACGAGTCGGTCGGGATGAAGGGCAAACGTCGCGGGCGTCGAAGGTATTGACTCGGCGTACACACTCGGTGTAGACACTGAGTTATGACGGTGCCACTGACGTTGCTCGGCCTGCTCGAGCGCGAGCCGAGCCACGGCTACGACCTCAAACGTGACTACGACGAGTTCTTCGGCCGGGGCAAGCCCCTTGCCGTTCGGCCAGGTCTATTCGACGCTGGCGCGTCTGGCGCGCGACGGCAAGGTCGAGGCAGGCGGGCCGGAGCCCGGCGCCGGGCCTGAGCGCAAGCGGTACGTGATCACCGAGCAGGGCGTGACCGAGGTGCAGGCATGGCTGGCGGAGCCGGTCGAGCCCGAGCCGCACCTGCAGACGGTGCTGTTCGCCAAGGTCGTGCTGGCGTTGATGACCGATCGCCCGGCCGACGTGTATCTCGACACGCAACGCGCCGCGCATCTGCAGCGGATGCGCGAGCTGACCGAACTCAAGCGCACCGGCGGCCTGGTGGACGCGCTGCTGGCCGACCACGGGCTGTTCCACCTCGAGGCCGATCTGCGATGGATCGACCTGACCGCCGCGCGGCTGGCCGCGCTGGCCAAGCTCGTGCAGCCGTGACTGACACCGAGCCGGCGGCGCCCGGCGACCCGTTGCTCGAGGCTCGTTCGATCGAGCTGTCGTTCGGGCTGACCCCGGCCCTGCGCTGCGCAAGCGTGTCAGTGAAGGCCGGCGAGATCCTGGCCGTCATGGGGCCGTCGGGCTCGGGCAAGTCGACCCTGTTGCACTGCCTGGCCGGCATCCTGGTGCCCGACGCCGGCGAGGTCCGCTTCGCCGGCCGCCGACTCGACACGCTGCGCGAGAGCGAGCGCAGCGCACTGCGCCGGGATCGGTTCGGGTTCGTGTTCCAGTTCGGCCAACTCGTCCCGGAACTCACCGCGCAGGAGAACGTCGCCCTGCCTCTGCTGCTGTCCGGCGTGCGCCGAGGACAGGCGCTGGGCCAGGCCGCGGAGTGGTTCGCCCGTCTCGAGCTCGACGGCCTCGAGCGCCGCCGATCCGGGCGAACTGTCCGGCGGTCAGGCCCAGCGGGTCGCGTTGGCGCGCGGTCTGGTCGCGCGTCCCGAGGTCCTGTTCGCCGACGAGCCGACCGGATCGTTGGACTCGCTCACCGGCGAGCACGTCATGGACCTGCTGTCCAGCGCGGCCCGCGAGCAGGGCACCACCGTCATCCTGGTCACCCACGAACCGCGCGTCGCGGCCTACGCCGACCGGGAGGTCATCGTCCGGGACGGCAAGGTCACCTCGCTGGCCGGCGATCGGGTGGTCGTGTGATCCGCCTCGGCCTGCGGCTGACCGTGGCCGGGGGCCGCGAAGCGATCACCCGGCTCGCGCTGATCGCGATCGCAGTGGCCATCGGCGCCGGCCTGCTGCTGACGACACTGGCCGGCCTCAACGCGGTCAACACGCAGAACGACCGCTACGCGTGGTTGGAGACCGGCCTACTCCGGCTCGAACGCCCCCGCCGACAGCTCGTCGAACTCCGGCGCGGTCGACCCGTTGTGGTGGCGGCTGCGGGCCGACTACTACCAGGGCAAGGAGATCGGCCGGGTCGATCTCGCCGCGACCGGCCCGACATCACCCGATCCCGCCCGGGAATCACCGCGCTGCCGGGTCCCGGGCCAGTACTACGCCTCACCCGCCCTGGCGGCGCTGCTGCGCAAGACTCCGCCCGCGCAACTCGGCGACCGCTTTCCGGGCACGCTCGATCGGCACGATCGGCTCGGCCGCCCTGCCGGCGCCGAACTCGCTGATCATCGTCATCGGCCGCAGCGTCGCCGATCTGTCGCAGGACGGCAGCGCGGATCTGGTCGACCGAATCAGCACCACGACGCCCCGAGCAGCTGCAGCGGCGGCTGCGCGCTCGGGGTCGGCTACCGACAGCAACGGCATCACGCTGATCCTGTCGGTCGTCGCGGCGGCGCTGCTGTTCCCGGTGCTGATCTTCATCGGCGGCGCCACCCGCCTGTCGGCCGCCCGGCGCGAGCAACGCTTCGCCGCGATGCGCCTGGTCGGCGCGACTCCCGGGCAGATCTCGGTGCATCTCGACCGTCGAATCGGTCGTCGCCGTCGCTGCTCGGCGTCGCGGCCGGCTTCGTTCTGTTCTTCGCTGCTGCGTCCGGCGGCGGCGGCGATCCCGTTCACCGGCGATCCCGTTCTTCACCAGCGACCTGTCGCTGGGCCTGGGTGACGTCGTGCTCGTCGCGGTCGGCATTCCGGTCGGCGCCGCCGTCGCGGCCCGCCTCGCGCTGCGCCGCGTCACTATCTCGCCGCTCGGCGTCATCGCGGCGGGCAACCCCGCATCCGCCGCGAGCCTGGCGCATCATTCCGCTGCTCGCCGGCATCGCCGAGCTCGGCTACTTCGCCTACGTCCACGACATCGGCGCGCACACGCGCACGAGCAGCACGACCGAAGCCGCCGTGTTCCTGATCGGAGTACTGCTGATCATGGCCGGCCTCGTGATCGCCGGGCCCTGGCTGACCATGCTGGTCTCGCGACTCGACCGCCCGGCGAGCCAACCGGCCGGCCGCGCTCATCGCCGCCCGCCGGCTGGCCGACAATCCCCAGGCCGGATTCCGCGCCGTCAGCGGGTTGGTGCTCGCCGTCTTCGTCGGCACCTGCGCGATCGGGATCATCACCGCGATCGCAGCAACCGGCGGCATCGCCACAACCAACAACAAGGCGGTGGACGCGACGCTGATCAACCCGCTCGGGCCACCCGACCGGTCCGGTGCGCCCACCACGGTTCCGACCGGCGTGACGAGCAGCCTCATCTCGATACCCGGAGTCACCGGGCTGCTGGTGATCCGCAACCGGCCCAACCCCGACGCGCCGCTGGTCCCGAATCCGAACGCTCGAGCCGTGCCGACCGGATCATCGGAGAACGTGCAGTACGACCCGACCCAGGAACTCGTCTCCTGCGCGCAGCTTGCCGCCGTCCCGGCGCTCGGACGCTGCCAACCGGGCGCCACCGTCGCCGCGATCGAACCCGACTACGGCGGCGGCCTCATCGGCCGAGCCTCGATGGCCGACACCACCTGGCCGTCGATCGAGCTCTCCGAGGCCGGCCTCGATGCCCTCGGCGATCGACACGCTGGTCGTGGCGACGAACGGCACCAGCGCCGCGATCGAGCAGGCCCGTGGCGCCCTCGACAGCGCCTACCCCAGCACCTTTGCCCCGCAGACGATGGGCGAGCTGCAAGCCGGCAACACCCGCGAGATCGACGGCTACCGGCAGCTGGCCGACGTCGTCATCCTGACCAGCCTGCCGATCGCCGGCTGCAGCCTGGCCGTCAACATCGCCGGGGGGCTGGCCGAACGCAAACGCCCGTTCAGCCTGCTGCGCCTCGCCGGGGCGCCGCTGGCCATGCTCCGCCGAGTCATCGCGCTCGAAGCCGCCGCCCCACTGCTCATCACCGCCCTCGCATCGATCGGCGTCGGACTGCTGACCGCGCAGCTGTTCCTGCGAGCCCAGCTTCGCGAAACTCTCCAGCCGCCGGGGTTGCAGTACTACGTCGTCATCGTTGCCGGCTTGCTCGCCTCAATCGCTGGTGATCGCGTCGACCCTGCCGCTGCTGGGGCGCCTCACCGGGCCCGAGGTAGCCCGAAACGAGTGAGGGGGGCCGATCGTGTGGGATTCGTCCCGCTGGAGACCCGTCGCGGTGGCCTCGAAGCGTTCGGGGCTGACGTCGACGCCTATGACGGCAGCTGCCCGCGGGTCAGGAAGCGCCGCACCTCCTGCGGCCAGCCGCAGGCCGTCGCGATCTTCGCGGCCCACCGCCGGGCCTCCTGTTCGTCGGGCACGTCCACGACCGCAAAGCCGCCCAGATACTCCTTCGACTCGACGTACGGGCCGTCGGTGAACAGCGGCGTGCCACTGGCGGCGTCGACACTGAACACCGGGGCCGCCGGGTCCAGGCCGCCGGTGAACACGAGCACGCCGGCCGTCTTCATCTCGTCCACCAGCGACCGGCCGGCCTCGGCCTTCTCGCGTAGCTGCTCGACCGTGTGATCGGGCACCCAGTCGGCGTTGAAGGCAATGAGGTACTCGGTCATGTTTTCCTCCTCGATCGGTTGCCCACAGTGGCCACCCGCACCCTGTCTACGAACGCTGGGCCCTCGATCCGACACATCATCCGCGCAATCCCCGAACGGGTGAGTGGCCGCCGATCGATAGGCTGCCCCAATGGGCCCAGGTCGTTCCAGCCGGCGCTCGCGCAGGAGTGGTCTCGCGGCCGGGCTGATGCTGGGCACCGTCCTGGACCGGTTCCTGCCCGACCCGCGACGGGGTCATCCGGTCGCGCTGTTCGGCCGCGCCGCGTCGGCACTGGAGAAGTCGAGCTGGGCCGATGACCGCCGGCGTGGCATCGCGTTCAGCCTGGCCTGTGTCGGACCCACGGTGGCTGTCGCCGCCGTCGTCGAGCGCCGATCCGGCCGGGCGCACCCGCTGATCGTCATGGCGGCGACCTGGGCCGTGCTGGGATCGCGCTCACTGCGCACCGAGGCCGGCTCGATCGAGGCCTTCTTGCGCGCGGACGACCTGGCCGGCGCGCGCCGGCAGGTGACCCACCTGGTCGGCCGCGATCCTTCCCACCTCGACGCCGCCGAGATCGCGCGGGCGACCATCGAGTCGGTCGCCGAGAACACAGCTCGATGCGATCGTCGCGCCGTTGTTCTGGGGCGCGGTCGCCGGCGTGCCCGGACTCGTCGGCTACCGCGCGATCAACACACTGGATGCGATGGTGGGCCACCGATCACCCCGGTACGCGCGACTTCGGCTGGGCGTCCGCGCGGCTCGACGACGTCGCGAACATCGTCCCGGCCCGGCTGACGGCCTTGTTCGTCGCCGCCGTGGCGCCGGTCGTCGGCGGCGACGCGAAGGATGCGCTGAGGGTTGCCAGGCGCGACGGACGGGCGCACCCGAGCCCGAACTCCGGGCTGATGCGAGGCCGCCTTCGCCGGTGCGCTCGATCTGCAGCTCGGGCGGCCGCAACGTCTACGAAGGCCGGGTCGAAGACCGACCCGTGCTGGGCGACGGCAAGCCGGTTGTGGTCGAGGACATCGAGCGCGCGCGCCCGCGCTGTGCGCCGCGGTCACCGTCGCGGCCGCCGTCGCGTCGGCCGCGCTGGCCTACGCAGTGCGGCGATCGCGGTGAAGGGGGCGCTGCTGGTCGCCGGCACCACCTCCGACGCCGGCAAGAGCGTCGTGACGGCGGGCATCTGCCGCTGGCTGGCCCGGCAGGGGGTCCGGGTCGCGCCGTTCAAGGCCCAGAACATGGCGCTGAACTCGGCGGTGACGATCGACGGCGCCGAGATCGGCCGGGCCCAGGCCATGCAGGCGGCGGCGTGCGGCATCGAGCCGGAAGCGGTCATGAACCCGGTGCTGCTCAAGCCGGGCAGCGACACCCACTCGCAGGTCGTCGTCCTCGGCCGGCGCGATCGCCGAGGTCGGGGCGCTCGACTACCGCGACCTGAAGCCGCAGCTCGAGACGATCGTGGCCGAGTCGCTGGCCGACCTGCGCGCGCGTTTCGACGTCGTCGTCTGCGAAGGCGCCGGCAGCCCGGCCGAGATCAACCTGCGCGATCGCGACCTGGCCAACATGGGCTTGGCGACGACCGCCGACCTGCCGGTGATCGTGGTCGGCGACATCGATCGCGGCGGAGTCTTCGCCTCGATGTTCGGCACGCTGGCCGTGCTCTCGCCCGAAGATCAAGCGCCTCGTGGCCGGGTTCGTGATCAACAAGTTCCGCGGCGACCAGCGACTGCTCGAACCCGGGCTGCGGATGCTCGCCGAGCTGACCGGACGGCCGACGCTCGGGGTGCTGCCGTGGCGCGGGGATCTGTGGCTCGACGCCGAGGACTCGCTCGATCTCGATTCACGCCCGCGGGCGGCGCTGCCGCCGCTCGGGCGAGGACGGCGCTGCGAATCGCCGTCGTCCGGCTGCCCCGGCTGTCGAACGTCACCGACGTCGACCCGCTGGCCGCCGAGCCGGGGGTCGCGGTCACGCTGGCCACCGCGTCCGGAGGATCTGGCCGACGCCGATCTGGTGATCGTTGCCGGGCACGCGGGCCACGGTGAGCGATCTGGCCTGGCTGCGCTCGACCGGCCTGGCCGACGCGCTGGCCGGCCGGGCGCGGAGCGGGCGGCCGGTGCTCGGCATCTGCGGCGGCTACCAGATGCTGGCCGAGCGGATCGAGGACGAGGTCGAGAGCAGGCGCGGGGTCGGTCGACGGCCTGGGCCTGCTGCCCGGCGACGGTCCGCTTCGGCCGCGAGAAGACCCTGGGCCGGCCGCGCGGCAGCGCGCTCGGGGCGGACGTTGCCGGCTACGAGATCCATCACGGTGTGGTGACCGTCGGCGGCGGGAACGCCGTTCCTGGACGGCTGCGAGGTCGGCGCGGTGCGGGGGACGACGTGGCACGGCATCTTCGACAACGACGAGTTCCGGCGCGCGTTCCTCGACTGATCTTGCGCAGCAGACCGGCCGGCGCTTCATCGGCTGCTAAGGACGTCAGCTTTGCCGCAGGTGCGCGAGCGGCGCTTCGACGTGCTCGGCGATCTGATCGCCGACCATCTCGACACCGCCGCGCTGACCACGTTGATCAACGACGGCGTGCCGGCCAACCTGCCCGTCGTTCGGTCGCAGCTGCAGCGCTAGCGGTCCTCGAGGTCGCCCTCGGTTTCGAGGTAGACCTGTTTCAGCGCGGCCAACGTCTCGGGGTCGGGGGAGTCCCAGAGCTTGCGGTCGGCGGCCTCCAGCAACCGCTCGGTGATGCCGTGCAACGCCCACGGATTGGACTTCTCGAAGAACTCCCGGGTGCTCTTGTCGAGGACGTAGGACTCGGTCAGCTTCTCGTACATCCAGTCCTGCACGACGCCGGCAGTGGCGTCGTAACCGAAGAGATAGTCGACGGTGGCGGCGAGTTCGAAGGCGCCCTTGTAGCCGTGGCGCTTCATCGCGTCGATCCAGCGCGGATTGACGACCCGGGCTCGGAAGACGCGGGCCGTCTCCTCTGCGAGCGACCGGGTGCGGACGGTGTCGGGACGCGTCGAGTCGCCGATATAGGCGCGGGGCGCGCGACCGGTCAGCGAGCGAACCGTCGCGATCATGCCGCCGTGGTACTGGAAATAGTCGTCGGAATCGGCGATGTCGTGCTCGAGGGTGTCGGTGTTGTGCGCGGCCACCGCGATCCGCCTGTAGGCCGTTTCCATGTCGGTGCGGGCCTCGCGACCGTCGAGCCCGCGCCCGTACGCGAAGCCACCCCACGCGGCGTAGACCTCGGCCAGGTCGGCGTCGTCGCGCCAGTTGCGCGCGTCGATCAGCGGCAGTAGCCCGGCGCCGTACGCACCCGGCTTCGAGCCGAAGATCCGCGTGGTCGCCCGCCGTTCGTCGCCGTGCTCGGCGAGGTCGGCCTGCATGTGGGCGCGGACGTAGTTCTGCTCGGCCGGCTCGTCGAGGTCGGCCACCAGTCGCACCGCATCGTCGAGCATGGTCACCACGTGCGGGAACGCATCGCGGAAGAAGCCGCTGATGCGCACGGTGACGTCGATGCGCGGGCGAGCGAGTTCGGACAGCGCGATCACGTCGAGGCCGCTGAGCCGCCGCGACGCCTCGTCCCAGATCGGGCGCACCCCGAGCAGCGCGAACACCTCGGCGATGTCGTCGCCGGACGTCCGCATCGCCGCCGTCCCCCACACCGAGAGCCCCACCGACTGCGGGTAGCCGCCGGTGTCGGCGACGTAGCGCTCGAGCAGCGAGTCGGCCATGGCCTGGCCGGTCTCCCAGGCCAGGCGCGAGGGGATCGCCCGCGGATCGACCGAGTAGAAGTTGCGGCCGGTCGGCAGCACGTTGACCAGGCCGCGCAACGGAGATCCACTCGGGCCGGCCGGCACGTAGCCGCCGTCGAGGGCGTGCAGGGTGTGGGTGAGCTCGTCGGTGGTGGCCGCCAACCTGGGCACGACTTCGGTCGCGGCGAACCGCAGGACGTCGGCGACTGCCGCCCGGCCGTACTCGATCGTCCGGACGACTTCATCCACGGCCTCGACCTTCCAGTCGGCCGCCTCCATCGCCTCGACGAGTCCCCGCGCGATCGCTTCGACCTGGTCGGTGTTGTCGAGATCGCCCGACTTCTCGACGTGTCCAAGTGCCTCCCGCAGTCCGGGCAGGGCCTGCGTCTGGCCGGCCCACATCTGCCGCGCGCGCAGGATCGCCAGCACCAGGTTGACGCGCGCGGCGCCGACCGGCGCCTGGCCGAGGATGTGCAGGCCGTCGCGGATCTGGGCGTCCTTGATCTCGCACAGCCAACCGTCCACATGCAGGATGAACTCGTCGAACTCGGCGTCGTGGGGCCGGTCGGCCAGCCCGAGATCGTGATCGAGCTTCGCGGCCTGGATCAGCGTCCAGATCTGGGCCCGGACCGCGGGCAACTTGGCCGGGTCCATCGACGCGACCTGGGCATGCTCGTCGAGCAGCTGCTCGAGCCGGGCGATGTCGCCGTAGCTCTCGGCGCGGGCCATCGGCGGCACCAGGTGATCGACCAGGGTCGCGTGCACCCGCCGCTTGGCCTGGGTGCCCTCACCGGGATCGTTGACCAGGAACGGGTAGATCAGCGGCAGGTCGCCGATCGCCGCGTCGGCCGCGCAGGCCGCGGAGAGGCCGGCCGTCTTGCCGGGCAGCCACTCCAGGTTGCCGTGCTTGCCGACGTGCACCATGGCGTGGGCGCCGAACTCGTCGCGCAGCCACCGATAGGCGGCCAGGTAGTGATGGCTCGGTGGCAGGTCGGGGTCGTGGTAGATCGCGATCGGCTGAGCCCCGAAACCGCGCGGCGGCTGCACCATGACCACGACGTTTCCCGCCCGCAGAGCGGCCAGGACGATCTCGCCGTCCGGGTTGTGAGTGCGGTCGACGAACAGTTCGCCCGGCGGCGGACCCCACTTCTCGACGACGGCGTCGCGCAGCTCGGCGTCGAGCGTGTCGAACCACCGGGCGTAGGTGGCGGCGGCAATGCGGACGGGGTTGCCGGCGAGTTGCTCCTCGCTGAGCCACTGCTCGTCCTGGCCTCCGGCGGCGATCAGGGCGTGGATCAAGGCGTCGCCGTCGAGCGCGTGGACGCCGGGGAGCTCACCCTCGGCACCGATGTCGTACCCGGCGTCGCGCATCGCCATCAGCAGCCGGACGGTGGATGCCGGGGTGTCGAGCCCAACCGCGTTGCCGATGCGCGAGTGCTTGGTCGGATAGGCCGACAGCATCACGACGATCCGGCGGTCGGCGGCGGGCACGTGCCGCAGCTGGGCGTGCTTGACCGCGATGCCGGCGACGCGTGCCGCCCGCTCGGGATCGGCCACGTACGACGTCAGGCCGTCGGGCCCGATCTCCTTGAACGAGAACGGGACGGTGATCAGCCGGCCGTCGAACTCGGGGATCGCCACCTGGGTCGCGGAGTCGAGCGGGCTGAGCCCGTCGTCGCTGTCGCTCCACTGCTCGCGCGAGGACGTCAGGCACAGCCCTTGCAGGATCGGTACGTCGAGCTGGGCGAGCGCGCCGACATCCCACTCCTCGTCCGATCCGCCCGCGCCGACGGCCGCCGGCAACGACCCGCCCGAGGCGAGCACGGTGACCACGATCGCGTCGGCGGCCCGCAGGGTGTCGATCAACTCGGGGTCGGCCGTGCGCAGCGACGAGCAGAACAGCGGCAGCGCCCGGCCGCCGGCCGCCTCGATCGCGTCGGACAGGGCGTGGACGAAGGCGGTGTTGCCGGCCGCCTGGTGCGCGCGGTAGTAGAGGACGGCCACGGTCGGCCCGGGGGCGGGCGACGAGGGGCGGTCGAGGTGTCCCCACGTCGGCATCGGGGCCGGTGGGTCGAAGCCGAGGCCGGTCAGCAGGATCGCGTCGGACAGGAAGTGGTGCAGCTGCCCGAGGTTGCCCGGGCCGCCCTGCGCCAGATAGCTGTGGGCCTCGGCCACGACGCCACCAGGGACGCTCGACAACTCCATCAGCTCGGCGTCCGGAGCGACCTCGCCGCCCAGCACCACGACCGGCAGCCCGCTGGCCAAGACGGCGTCGAGGCCGTCCTCCCAGGCGCGGCGACCGCCGAGGATGCGCACGACCACGAGATCGGCGCCGTCCAGGACGCCGGGAACGTCGTGGGCGTCGATCCGAGCCGGGTTGCCCAGCCGGTACTCCGCACCGCTTGCTCGCGCCGAGAGCAGGTCGGTGTCCGACGTCGACAGCAGAACGATCATGAAGGCTCCTCACCCGAGGTCCGCGCCTCGCCACGAGCCTCGCACACGCCACGAACGGTACGGACGTGCCCGTCAGCCGACGAAGGGTGGCGCTGACGTACCATCCGCACGGTGTTGCCATCCGCGTCCGCTCAACGCGTGCGCGCCGACCGCTGCCCGGGCGTGCTGCGCCTGATCGAGGCGGCCGACGGTCATCTCGCGCGCGTTCGGCTGCCTGGTGGCTTGATCGATTCGCGCGGGCTGCGCAGCGTGGCCGAGCTGGCGGCCGATCTCGGTGACGGCCGCCTCGAACTCACCTCGCGGGGCAACGTCCAGCTGCGCGGGCTGGCCGCCGACGCGGGACTCGAACTGGGATCGGGGCTGGCGGCCGCCGGACTCTGGCCCTCGGAGTCCCACGAACTGGTCCGCAACATCGTCGCGACGCCACTGGCGGGCATCGACGGCGGCCGGGACCTGACGACTCTTGTCCGCGAACTCGACGAGGCCGTGTGCGCGGACGGCGCCCTGGCCGGATTGTCGGGTCGTTTCCTGTTCGCGATCGACGACGGTCGCGGTGATGTCCGTGCGCTCCGGCCCGATGTGCTCGCCGTCTTCGACGCCGATCGCGCCTGGGTCGAAGGACGTCCGGTGACCCGCTCGTCGATCGTCACCGCCATGCTCGAGTTCGCGCACGCGTTCCTGGACGAACGCGCGGCCCAGGGCTCAGTGGCCTGGCGGGTCGACGAGCTGGTCGACGGTCGGGCGCGGGTCCGGGTCCGTGCGGTGGGTGCCGGTGCCGGTGCCGGCGGCCGGGCCGCTGACGCGGCCGATCGGACGGATCGACCAGCTCGACGGCCGCTCGGCCCTGGTGGTGGCGCCACCTCTCGGCCGGCTGACCCGGGATCACGCGGTGTGGATCGCCGACCAGCTGGGCGAGCGCCCGGCTCGGATCACGCCGTGGCGCAGCGTCGTCATACCCGATCTCGACGAGGTCGAGGTCGTCGAACGTCAGGCCACCGCGCTCGGTCTGGTGATCACGCGTGACTCGCCGTGGTTCGCAATCAGCGCGTGTGCCGGCCGGCCGCGGTGCTCGCAGGCACTGGCCGACGTCCAGGCCGACGCGGCGAACGCGCTGGGCCGCTGGCCCGGCCGGAGCGTGCACTGGAGCGGCTGCGATCGCCGCTGCGGGCGACCGGCGAACACCGACGTCGATGTCGTCGCCACCAGCACCGGTTACGTGGTCACGAACGGGAGCAGCGCGAGTGTCTGACTACGTGCGCGACGGGCAGGAGATCTACCGCCGTTCGTTCGCGACGATCCGAGCCGAGGCCGATCTGTCGCGTTTTCCGGACGACATCTCGCGGGTGGTCGTCCGCATGATCCACGCCTGCGGCATGGTCGACCTCGCCGATTCCATCGCGTACTCGCCCGGCGTCGTGAAGGCCGCCCGCGACGCGCTCGACGGGGGCGCCCCGATCCTGTGCGACGCCCAGATGGTCGCGTCGGGCATCACCCGATCCCGGCTGCCGGCCGCCAACGAGGTCATCTGCACGCTGTCCGATCCGGCCGTCCCGGGGATCGCCGCGCGCCTCGGCAACACCCGCTCGGCGGCCGCGATCGATCTGTGGCTCGACCGGCTCGACGGTGCGGTCGTCGCCATCGGCAACGCCCCGACCGCGCTGTTCCGCCTGCTCGACCTGATCGCCGAGGGCGCCCCGCGACCGGCGGCGATCTCGGCGTTCCGGTCGGCTTCATCGGCGCGGCCGAGTCGAAGCAGGCGCTGGCCGAGTCCGATCTCGAGTACCTCGTCGTGCACGGGCGGCGCGGCGGCAGCGCGATGGCGGTGTCGCCGCGGTCAACGCGATCGCGAGTGACGCCGAATGAGTCCGGGCACGCTGTACGGCGTCGGCCTCGGCCCGGGCGATCCCGAACTGGTCACGGTCAAGGCGGCCCGCCTGATCACCGCCGCCGACGTGATCGCCTATCACTCCGCGCGGCACGGCCGCTCGATCGCCCGCTCGATCGCCGAGCCGTACCTGCGCGACGGGCAGATCGAGGAGCAGCTCGTCTACCCGGTGACCACCGAGACCACCGATCACCCGGGCGGCTACGAGGGCGCGATGGCCGACTTCTACGAGGAGGCGGCCGCACCGGCTGACCGCGCACCTCGACGCCGGTCGCGACGTCGTGCTGCTCGCCGAGGGCGATCCGCTGTTCTTCAGCAGCTACATGCACATGCACAAGCGGATCTCGGCCCGGTTCGCCACCGAGATCGTCCCCGGCGTCACGTCGGTCAGCGCCGCCGCGGCGGCCCTCGGCGATGCCGCTGGTCGAAGGCGACGACGTGCTGACGGTCCTGCCCGGCACCCTGCGCGCCGGACGTGCTGGCCGAACGCCTGCGGCACACCGACGCCGCCGCGATCATGAAGGTGAGCCGGCACTTCGCCGGCATCCAGGACGCGCTCGAAGCAGGCCGGCCGGCTCGACGACGCGCACTACGTCGAGCGGGCGTCGCGCGCCGGCGCAGCGCACCGCGCCGGTCGCGGACGTCGACCCGGACGCGGTGCCCTACATGGCGATCGTGATCGTCCCGGGCGTCGAGGCGGCCCAGGCACCCGGCGCGCCGGCCCGAGACGGCACGAATCGAGCGTCGGGCGGGTCGACGTCGTCGGGCTCGGGCCCGGCCGGTCGCGACTGGCTGACCCCGCAGGCGCAGGCGGCGCTTGGCCGCGGCCGACCACCTGGTCGGCTACGGACCGTACCTCGATCGGGTGCCGCCCAACCCGCGCCAGCAGCGACACGCCAGCGACAACCGGGTCGAGTCCGAGCGGGCCGAGTTCGCGCTCGACCTGGCGTTGCGCGGGCGCTCGCGTCGCGGTGGTGTCGTCCGGTGATCCCGGGGTGTTCGCGATGGCCAGCGCGGTGATCGAGGTCGCCGCCGAGGATCGCTACGCCGGCGTCGAGGTCGCGGTGGTGCCGGGCCTGACCGCGGCCCAGGCGGTCGCGAGCGCAGGTCGGTGCTCCGCTCGGTCACGACTTCGCGATGATCTCGCTGTCCGACCGGCTCAAGCCGTGGGACGTCGTCGCCCGGCGCCTCGACGCGATGGCGAGCGCCGACCTGGTGATCGCGATCTACAACCCGGCGTCCAAGTCACGCCGCACCCAGGTCGCCGAGGCCCGCGACCTACTGCTCACCCACCGGGCGCCGCAGACGCCGGTGGTGATCGGGCGGGCCGTCGGCAGCGACGACCAGCAGATCACGGTCACCACCTTGGGCGAACTCGACACCGAGGCGATCGACATGCGCTGTCTGCTGATCATCGGCTCATCCCAGACGCGGACGATCACGCGCGCGGACGGATCCCAGCGGGTGTTCACCCCGCGCCGCTACCCGTCGAGCTGATCGAGCCACCCCAGCACGGACTCGACCGTCGGCCGGGTCGTCACGTCGGCTGGTAGGGCCGGACGATCGACCACGACGACGGGCAGGCGGAGCTCTCGGGCGGCGGTCAGCTTGGCCGCGGTCATCTCGCCGCCGCTGTCCTTGGTGACGAGCAGCGACACGTCGTGCTCGGTCATCAGGGTCCGTTCGGCATCGACGCGGTACGGGCCGCGGGCGAGCAGCAACGTCATCCGAGGCGGCCGCGGGCCCACCGGCGGGTCGACGGCGCGCACGAGGTAGTGGTGCTCGGCGTCGTCGGCGAACGCGGCCAGGTCGCGACGCCCGGTGGTGAGGAAGATCGTTCCCGGGCCGGTCAGCCGCGGCGCGCGCCGCCGCCGCCGCGGTGTCGGCGACGCGGCTCCAGCGATCGCCCGTCCTGGTCGCTCCAGCCGGGGCGGCGCAGCACGACCAGCGGGATCCGGTCGAGCCGGCCGCGCCGACGGCGTTGCGGGTGATCGTCGCGCGAACGGGTGCGTGGCGTCGACGACCGCGGTGATCGACTCGGCGATCACGAACTCGGCCAGCCCGGCCGCCCCGCCGAACCCGCCGATCCGGACGGCTCCCGACCGGCAGCGCCGGGTCGCTGACCCGCCCGGCCAGCGAGGAGACGACGTCGGTCCCGCGTCGGGTGAGCTCGCCGGCCAGCGCCCGGGCTTCGCCGGTACCGCCGAGAAGGAGCACGCGCACGTCGACGACACTAGGCGGCGGCCGGTTGCGGTCCTCGCTTCGGAGCTCGGGAAGGTGCAAGGCGGATGCGCGAGATCCTGGTGATCGGGATCGGCGCGGGCAATCCCGATCACATCACCGTCCAGGCCGTCGAGGCGCTCAACCGGGCTGAGGTGTTCTTCGTCGTCGACAAGGGCGACGAGAAGCGCGGGCTGCTCGACCTGCGCGACGAGATCTGCCGTCGCCACATCCGCGACCAGTCGGGCTATCGGGTCGTGCCGATCGCCGACCCGCCCCGCGACCGGGGGGCCGCCGACTACGAGGGCGCGGTCGAGGACTGGCACGAGAAGCGCTCGATGCTGTTCGAGAACGCGATCGCGGACAACCTCGGCGAGGACGGCGTCGGCGCGTTCCTGGTGTGGGGCGACCCGGCGCTGTACGACAGCACGCTGCGGGTGATCGAGCGCATCCTCGGTCGCGGCACGATCCAGTTCGACTATCAGGTGATCCCGGGCATCATGAGCGTCCAGGCGCTGACCGCCGAGCACCGGTTGCCGCTCAACCGCATCGGCGAGCCGATCCACATCACGACCGGGCGGCGCATCGCCGAGGCCGGCTCGCTGCCGGGCGGTCTGGACAGCGCGATCGTCATGCTCGACGCGGGTTTCGCCGGCGCCACGATCACCGACCCCGACGTGTACGTCTACTGGGGCGCCTACCTGGGCACGCCCGACGAGGTGCTGATGTCGGGACGGCTGGTCGACGTCGCCGGCGAGATCGCCCGGACGCAAGAAGGAGCTCCGCGCGGAGCACGGCTGGATCATGGACACCTACCTGCTGCGCCGCGAAGGTCAGTCCCGGGAGCGCGACGCCGAGTAGAGGTGGCTCTCGCCGAAGTCGTGGGCGGCCAGGACGCGGCCGACGATGATCACCGCGGTTCGCCGGACGCCGGCCGCGCGAACCTGCTCGGCGATGCCGGCGAGATCGGACCGGAGGATCACTTCGTTCTCGCGCGAGGCGTAGGCGACGACGGCGACCGGGCAGTCGCCGCCGTAGTGCGGCAGCAGCTGGTCGACGACCGTCGTCGATGCGCTGGACGGCCAGATGCAGCACCAGCGTCGCGCCCGACGCGCCGAGGGTGGCCAGATCCTCGCCGGCCGGCATCGGGGTCGCGTCGTGCGCGATGCGGGTCAGGATGACGCTCTGCCCGACCCCGGGCACGGTGAGCTCGACGCCGAGCGCCGCCGCGGCCGCCGCGAAGGCCGGCACCCGGGCGTGATGTCGTAGTCGACCCCGGCCCGTCGAGCCGGCGCACCTGCTCGGCGATCGCGCTGAACACCGACGGGTCGCCCGAGCACAGCCGAACCACGTCCAGCCCGGCCCGGTCGGCGGCGACCAACTCGCCGACGATCTCGTCCAAGGTGAGGTCGGCGGTGTCGATCAGGCGCGCGTCCGGCGGGCAATGGGCCAGCACCTCGACCGGCACCAGGCTGCCGGCGTAGAGGCACACCGAGCACTGCTCGAGCAGCCGCACCGCCCGCAGCGTCAGCAGGTCGGGCGCACCCGGGCCGGCGCCGACGAAGTGGATCGTCACGAGGCGTCCTTTCGATAGCTCCATTGGGTCACTGGCATGGCCGGCCGCCAGCCGGTGAAGCCACCGACCGGCTCGGCCCGCTGGATCGACAACCGGGTCAGCGTGCCACCGCGGCGAGCCTGCCAACCGGCCAGGACCGTCTCGGTCTCGACGGTCACTCCGTTGGCGACCAGGCGGCCACCGCGGGCGAGGGCGTCGAGGCAGGCCTCGATCACGCCCGGCCGGCTCACCCCACCACCGACGAACACCGCGTCCGGGGCCGGCAGACCCGCCAGCGCATCCGGCGCGTGGCCGGCAATCACCCGCAGGCTCGGCACGCCCAGCGCGGCGGCGTTGCGCACGATGCGTTCCCGCCGATCCTCGCGCGGCTCGATCGCGATCGCCCGCGACGCCGGATGAGTCCGCATCCACTCGATGCCGACCGAGCCCGAGCCGGCGCCGACATCCCACAGCAGCTGTCCGGGGACGGGAGCGAGCGCGGCCAGCGTCAGCGCGCGGATCTCGCGCTTGGTGATCTGGCCGTCGTGCTCGAACGCGTCGTCGGGCAGTCCCGGCGTGCGCGGCAGCAGCGGGGTCGAAGTGTCGGCGACGAACTCGACGGCGACGATCGCGAGTGCGTCGTGGGGCCCGCCGCCCGTGGTGATGCGCTCCTGGGCGCTGCCGAGCCGTTCGAGCACGGTGAACCGGCTGGCCCCGAAGCCGAGTTTGCCGACCGCGGCCCGGATCGAGTCGGCCGCGTCCTCGGCCGCAACCAGCACCAGCGCACGGCGACCGGGTTGCATCAGCGGGTACAGGGTCTCCAGCGCGCGCCCGACGAGGCTGACCACCTCGAGGTCCTCCAGGGCCCAGCCCAGCCGGGCCGCTGCCAGCGACACCGACGACGGGTGGGTGTGGATCTCGACGGCGGCTGGACCGTACGTTCGCACCACCGTGCTGCCGATGCCGTAGAACATCGGGTCTCCGCTGGCGAGCAGCACGATCCGGCGCCCGTCGTGCTCGGCGATGAGAGATGTCAGCCGCGGCAGCAGCGGGGTCGGGTAGAGCACTCGCGTGCCGTGCACGGATTGGTCGAGATAGTCGAGTTGACGCGCGGAGCCGATGACGACGTCCGCGGCCCGCACCGCGGCGACGGCGGGGCCGCTGAGCCCGTCCCAGCCGTCCGCGCCGACGCCGACGACGACCAGCGGCCGGCGGAGTGGATCAGCGGGCGGGTCAGTCGGCACGCAGTGCAGTGTGCCTCACCGGCGGCCCCGAGATTGACCCTCCGAGACCCGTGCCATAGCGTGGCCCGAGCGTGATGGATGCAGGAACCCGGCGAAATTCCGGGACGGTTGCGCCACTGTGGACCGGCGAGGGTGCCGGAAGTCAGACACTGCGCCGGCACGCCGCCCATCGACAGGGGACGCACTATCCCCGAAGGAGGCCCTGGTTCCCATCCGCCACCAGAACGCAGTCAGCGCAGGTACCGCCGCCGGGTATCCGGTAGAACAAGCAGCAATTGTCGCGGAAGAACGCCGGGCCGGGGTGATAGGCGCCCGTTCCGGCCAAAGGCCCGCGCGCCATCAGTTGGGCGATCACCGCGGTCGGCTCGATGACCGGAGCGCGAGCGGTGCCGCGCAGCATCGTGGCCGCGCCGTTGAGGGCCGACGCGGCGTTGCCCAGCAGTACCTGATGCGACAGCCGGAAGGTCGTGCCGAACACCTCGGCCAGCGGAACGACGATGCGCGCAAGGACGCCGGCCTCGATGTGGTGCGCTGCCTCGACGGCCGTGGCCACCGTCGTGATCTCGACGGACAGCCAGGCGAACGGGATCGGGCCGCCGTCGACCGGCTGCCACCACAGTTCATCGGGGATCGAGGGCCGCGCCGTCCAGCGCCAGACCGGCCAGCACCGGCGCTACCAGCCGCGAGGCGACAGCGAGAAAGTGCATCGACGCGCACGCCCGCTCGTCGACGTCGGCCGTCGCCACACGGGTCCGTTCGGCCAGCAACCGGCGGATCGCCGCGACGCGAGCAATGAGCTGCGGCGGATCGACGAGGTCGGTCAGCGGCCGCCAGCCCGGGTCGTCCGTGTCGCGCTTCACCTCGAAGTACGGTCCGACCGCGCAGATCCGGCGTACCAGATCGTCCGCGGCCACCGGGTCCATGTCCGCAAGATTGCCACGACGCCCGCTCACGCCGGCGCGTCCGGTCGGCCAACCGGAGCGGGCTCCTAGTGGCCGAGTTCCCGTTCAGCGCCGTCGTCGAGATGGACGACATGCGCCTGGCCCTGTTGCTCAACGCCGTCTCGCCGGCGATCGGCGGCGTTCTCGTGCGCGGCGAGAAGGGAACCGCGAAGTCGACGGCCGTCCGGGCGCTGGCGGCGGTCCTGCCGCCCGTCGACGTCGTCGACCGGCTGCCGGTTCTCCTGCGACCCGGCCGCGCCCGACCCGTTGTGCCCGGACGGCCCGCACGCCGCCGACGCGCCGGCGGCGACGCGTGCCGGCCAGGCTGGTCGAGCTGCCCGTCGGGCTCGACCGAGGACCGGCTGACCGGATCGCTCGACGTCGAACGGGCGCTGACCGAAGGCGTCACGACGTTCCAGCCCGGCCTGCTCGCGAGCGCCCACCGGGGCGTGCTGTACGTCGACGAGGTGAACCTGCTGCACGACCACCTCGTCGACCTGCTGCTCGACGCCGCCGCGCTGGGCACGAACTACGTCGAGCGCGACGGGGTGTCGGTGCGCCACGCGGCGCGCTTCCTGCTGGTCGGAACGATGAACCCCGAAGAGGGCGAGCTGCGTCCGCAGCTGCTCGACCGGTTCGGGCTGACCGTCGAGGTCGTCGCGCCGCGCGAGCCGAAGTTGCGGGCCGAGGTGGTGCGCCGGCGGATGGCGTTCGACGCAGATCCGCCGGCCTTCGCCGGCGCGCTTCGCCGGCGAGGAGCGCGAGCTGGCCGAATCGATCGTCGCGGCCCGCGAGCTGCTGCCCTCGGTGGTGCTGACCGACGAGGCGCTCGAGCAGATCGCCGCGGTCTGCGCGGCCTTCGACGTCGACGGCCTGCGGGCCGACATCGTCACCGCCCGCGCCGCCGTCGCGCACGCCGCCTGGCACGGCCGCGACACCGTCACGGTCGACGATGTCCGCGCCGCGGCTCGCCTCGCGCTGCCGCACCGACGTCGCCGCAACCCGTTCGACGCGCCCGGACTGGACGACCGGCAACTCGACGACGCGCTCGCCGACGCGAGCGACGAGGGTCAGCCGGACGACGAACCCGACCCGGACGACTCCGGACCCGGCGGCACGAACGGCGCGGACGGTCCGGCCGACGAGGCGCCGCCCCCGCCGTCCGACCAGGACAGCCCGGCCGGTCAGCAGCCGGGTTCGGGGCGGACGAGCGTCGCGGCCCCGTCGCCGACCTTCCGCGCACGCCACCTCGAAGTGCCGGGTATCGGCGCCGGTGCGGCCGGGCGGCGCTCGCGCGCCGAGACCGACTCGGGCCGCACGGTGGGGTCCCGGCCGCCGCACGGCCGAATCCGGCACCTGCACCTGATCGCGACGCTCGCCGCCGCCGCGCCCCACCAACGCCGGCGCGGCTCGCTCGGGCGCGGGCCTGATCCTGCAGCGCGACGACCTGCGCGAGTCCCGACGCGAGGGCCGCGAATCGAACCTGGTGCTGTTCGTGGTCGATGCGAGCGGGTCGATGGCGGCCCGAGCCCGCATGGCCGCGGTCAAGGGCGCGGTGCTGTCGCTGCTGCTCGACGCCTATCAGCGCCGCGACAAGGTCGGCCTGATCGCGTTCCGCGGCGCCGGCGCCGAACTGCTGCTGCCGCCGACGTCGTCGGTCGACGCGGCCGCCGCCCGGCTGACGGCACTGCCGACCGGCGGTCGGACGCCGCTCGAAGCCGGCCTGCTCGAAGCCCACGCCACCCTGCGCCGCGAGCGGCTGCGCGATCCCGCAGCGCCGGCCGCTGCTCGTGGTCGTCACCGACGGTCGGCTACACGTCGGGCAGCGACCCGGCCCGGGCGGCGGCGTTGCTGCGCAAGGACGGCGTGGCCGCGATCGTCGTCGACTGCGAGTCCGGGCCGGTGCGCCTCGGTCTGGCGGCCGAGCTGGCCGGCCGAGCTGGGCGGCGTCTGCCTGCCGCTGGGCGAGCTGGCCGCGGGGCGACGCTGGCCGACTCGGTGCGCGCCTACCGGCAGGTCGCCTGATGATCTCGACGAGGTGGCGTAGTGCCGCAGGGCGTACCCGAGACCGTTCCCGACGACGGCCTGACCACCCGGCAGCGGCGCAACCGGCCGCTGCTGATCGTCCACACCGGCGAGATGAAGGGGAAGTCGACCGCCGCGTTCGGGCTGGCCCTGCGCGCCTGGAACCAGGGCTGGGACGTCGGTGTCTACCAGTTCGTCAAGAGCGCCAAGTGGAGGGTCGGCGAGGAGGCCGCCTTCCGCGCGCTCGGCCGGCTGCACGACCAGACCGGCGAGGGCGGCGCGGTCGCCTGGCACAAGATGGGCGAGGGCTGGTCGTGGATCCAGCGCGGCCCGGACGACGACCACGCCGCGAACGCGCGCGAGGGCTGGGAGCAGATCAAGCGGGATCTGCGCCGCCGAGCGCTTCGGCTGCTACGTGCTGGACGAGTTCACCTACCCGATCAAGTGGGGCTGGATCGACGTCGCCGACGTCGTCGACGCGCTGGTCGACCGGCCCGGGCCACCAGCACGTGATCATCACCGGCCGCGACGCCGACCCCGCGCTGATCGAGGCGGCCGACCTGGTCGTCGAGATGACCAAGATCAAGCACCCGATGGACGCCGGGCAGAAGGGCCAGCGGGGCATCGAATGGTGAACGTCCCGCGGGTGGTGATCGCCGCGCCGTCCAGCGGCAGGGCAAGACGTCGATCGCCACCGGGCTGCTCGCCGCGTTCCGGGCGCGCGGACGGACCGTCTCGCCGCACAAGGTCGGACCCGGACTACATCGACCCCGGCTACCACGCGCTCGCGGCCGGACGCCCGGGCCGCAACCTCGACCCGTGGCTGGTCGGCGAGGAGCGGATCGCGCCGCTGTTCCTGCACGGCGCGACGACGCCGACCACCGCCGACATCGCGATCATCGAAGGCGTGATGGGCCTGTTCGACGGCGCGTCCGGCGCAGGGCGACTTCGCCTCGACGGCGCACGTCGCCCGGCTGCTCGACGCGCCGGTCGTCCTGGTCGTCGACGCGTCCGGGCGCCGCGCGGTCGGTCGCGGCGCTGGTGCACGGCTTCGCGACGCTTCGATCCGACGATCCGCATCGGCGGGGTGATCTTCAACCGGGTCGGCTCGCCGGGGCATGCGGCGATCCTGCGCGAGGCCGTCGAGCCGATGGGCGTGCCGGTGCTGGGCGCGGTCATGCGCCAGGACGCGCTCGCCGTGCCGTCGCGGCACCTCGGCCTGATCCCGGCCGCCGAGCGGACGACCGAGGCGCGCGACGTCGTCGAGCGGCTGGCCGTCGCCGTCGCCGAGCAGGTCGACCTCGACGGCGTCGAGCGACTGGCGCGATCGGCGCCGCCACTGCAGCGAGGTCGTCCAGACGGCCGCGCCCGCCGCGTCGCCGACGTCGCCGGTCCGGATCGCCATCGCGGCCGGGCCGGCGTTCACCTTCGGCTACGCCGAACACGCCGAGCTGCTGCGCGGCGCCGGTGCCGAGCGTGGTGCGCTTCGATCCCACCACGACGAGACGCTGCCGACCGGACGTCGCCGCGCTGGTCATCGGCGGCGGTTTTCCCGAGGTGCACGCGGTCGATCTGTCGGCCAACGAACGGCTGCGGGCCGGCATCGCCGCGCTGGCCGCGATCGGGGGCGCCGATCGTCGCCGAGTGCGCCGGCCTGCTCTATCTCGCCCGCACGCTCGACGGCCGGCCGATGTGCGGGGTGCTCGACATCGAGGCCGAGATGGGGCCGCGGCTCACCCTCGGCTATCGCGATGCGGTGGCGGTGGCCGATTCGCCGCTGGTCGCCTGCCGGAACGCGGGTGCACGGCCACGAGTTCCACCGCACGCTGACCACGCCCGGCCACGGCGAGCCGGCGGCCTGGCAGTGGCAGCGCAACGGCGTCGTCGACCGAAGGCTTCGTCCACGGTGGCGTCCACGCCTCGTACCTGCACCTGCACTGGGTCGGGCGTGCCGGGAGCCGCGCAACGCTTCGTCGACGCCGCCCGCGCCCATCGGCGGGTCGCGGCATGACCCGCCTCGCCGATGACGACCTGGGTCACCACGGCGATCAGGACGCCGTGCCCGGACTGGTCGACCTCGCCGTCAACGTTCGCGCCGGCACGCCACCGCCGTGGCTCGTGCGCCGCCTCGCGCGTCGTCGACCTGGCCCGCTATCCGGACCCGACCGCGGCCCAGCGGGCGGTCGCGACCCGCCACGGGCGGCTGGACGCCGAGGTGCTGCTGACGCGGGGGCGGCGGAGGCGTTCGTCCTGCTCGCCCGGGCGTTGCGCCCGGCGCACGCCCTGGTCGTGCACCCGCAGTTCACCGAGCCGGAGGCCGCCCTGCGCGCGGCCGGGCATCCGGTCGACCGGCTCGTACTCGACGAGCCGTTCGTCCTCGACCCGGCGCTCGTGCCCGACGAGCGCCGACCTCGTCGTGATCGGCAATCCGACCAACCCGACCTCGGTGCTGCACCCGGCCGAGACGATCACGGCGTTGCTTCGTCCTGGCCGGGTGGTGGTGGTCGACGAGGCCTTCGCCGACTGCGTGGCCGGTGAGCTCGCCTCACTCGCGTCCCGGGCCGACCTCGACGGCGTGGTGGTGATCCGCAGCCTGACCAAGACGTGGGGGCTGGCCGGGCTGCGGGTCGGGCTACCTGCTGGCCGCGCCCGGCGTGATCGACCAGCTGCGGCGGGCCCAGCCGCTGTGGCCGGTGAGCTCGCCCGCGCTCGAAGCGACGATCGCCTGCTGTAGCCCGCAGGCGATCGCCGAGGCGGCCGCGTGGGCCGTCGAGTCTGGGCGCCCGGCGGACGGCCCTCGTCGGTCGGCTCGACCGGATACCCGGCGTTCGGGTCGTCGGCGGCTCCGGCGGCCTCGTTCGTCCTGGTCCGTACCCCGCGCGCCGACGCCCGGGTGCTGCTGCATGATCGTGGCTTCGCGGTCCGCCGCGGCGAGACGTTCCCGGGTCTCGACGAACGACTGGATCCGCGTCGCCGTCCGCGACGATGCGACCTCGACCGCTTTTGCCCACGCCCTGCAGGAGGTTCTGGCATGACCCACGACGAGCAGCTTCAGGCCACGATCGCCGCGATCCACGGCCTCGACGCCGACGCCGTGTCGGCCGCCCAAGATCGTCAGGATCGCCTGACCAAGCCGCGCGGCGCGCTGGGCGTGCTCGAGGCGGTGTCGGTGCAGCTGTCCGGGCTCGCGGGCGAATGTCCCCCGCCCATTCCGGCGCCCGCCGCGGTCGCCGTCTTCGCCGGCGATCACGGCGTCCACGCGCAAGGGGTGACCCCGTGGCCGCAGGAGGTCACCGGCCAGATGGTGGCCAACTTCCTGGCCGGGGGAGCCGTCGTCAACGCGCTGGCCGCCCAGCTCGACGTGCACGTCGAGGTCGTCGAGGTCGGCGTCATCTCCCCGTCCGATCCGGGGCCGGGACTGCTCAGCCGAAACGTCCGGGCCGGCACCGCCGACATGACCGTCGAGCCGGCCATGACCCGTGCCGAGGCCGTGGCCGCTCTCTGCGTCGGCATCGACGTGGCGAAGGATCTTGTGGCCGCGGGCTACCGGTGCCTGCTGAGCGGCGACATGGGCATCGCCAACACCACGGCCTCGGCGGCGTTGATCGCGGTGTTCAGCGGCAGCGACGTCGCCGCGGTGACCGGGCGCGGGACCGGCATCGACGACGAAACCCTGATCCGCAAGATCGCCGTCGTCCAGCACGCGCTCGATCGGCACGCACCGTCGGCCGACGATCCGATCGGCGTCGTCGGCGCGGTCGGCGGCCTCGAGCACGCCGCCATCGCCGGCTTCATCTTGGGCGCGGCCGCGTCCCGCACTCCGGTGATCCTCGATGGGGTCATCGCGGGGGCCGCCGCCCTGCTTGCGCGTGCCCTCGCTCCCGACAGCGTCGCCGCCATGATTGCGGGGCACCGGTCGGCCGAGCCGGGCGCCGCGATCGCCCTCACCGTCCTCGGGCTCACCCCGCTCGTCGACTTGGACCTGCGTCTGGGCGAAGGGTCCGGCGCCGTGCTCGCGCTGCCGCTCGTGCAGAGCGCGGCCCGGGTGCTCAACGATGTCGCGACGTTCGACTCGGCGGGAGTCACCGACAAGGAGGCCCCGTGACGGGACGAGTCGTCCTCATCGGCGGTGGACCCGGAGCCGCCGACCTGATCACGGTCCGCGGACTGGATCGGCTCATGATCGCCGACGTCGTCATCACCGATCGGCTCGCGCCGACCGATCTGCTGGAACGACTCGGTGATCATGTCGAGGTCATCGACGCGGCCCGATCACCCGGCCGCCGCACGCTGAGCTACGACGAGATCATCGAGTTGATGATCTCCCGCGCCCGCGAGGGAAAGACGGTCGTCCGGCTCAAGGGCGGTGATCCGTTCGTCCTCGCCCATGGCGCGCAGGAAGTCGAGTCGTGCTCGGCCGCGGGGATCGCGGTCGAGGTCGTCCCGGGCATCACCAGCGCGATCGCCGGACCGGTGCTGGCCGGTCTGCCGTTGACGAGCACCGACGGCGCCGCCGGGTTCACCGTCGTGTCCGGACACCTGGTTCCGGACGACCCGGCCAACCGCCTCGACTGGACCGCCATCGCCCGGTCCGGCACGACGATCGTGATCCTGATGGGCATGCGCACCTTGAGCGCGATCTGCCGGCGTCTCGTCGCCGAGGGAATCGGGCCCGAGACGACGGCCAGTTGCGTCGCGGACGTGAGCTTGCCGACCCAGCGCGTCGTCCGCTCGACGCTCGGCCGGTTGGCGGTCGCCGTCAGCGAAGCCGGACTCGGCAACCCGGCGGTGGTCGTGATCGACGCCGGTCGCTCACCCGCGCCGCGGCAGCGGATCCTGGTCCTCGGCGGCAACCGCTCCGGCAAGTCGCAGTTCGCCGAAGCCATGCTGGCGCACGAGCCCGCGGTCGACTACATCGCGACGTCGGCGCCGGTCGACGACGCCGAGTGGGACGAGCGGGTGCGCCGTCACCAGCGGCGGAGGTCACCGGCCTGGGCCACCGTCGAGACGCTCGACCTGCCCACCGAGCTCGGTCGCGAGTCACCGCCAGCCATGATCGACAGCATCACCGCGTGGCTCGCCCGGGTGATGGACGAGTGCGGATGCTGGGACGACGTCCTGCCCGACAGCGCGGCCAAGGAACTCGACCGGCGCGTCGACCAACTCTGCGACGAGTGGTCGTCGACCGCGCGAACCGTCGTCGCCGTCAGCGACGAGGTCGGCAGCGGCATCGTCGCGGCCACGGTCTCCGGACGGCGCTTCGCCGACACGCTCGGCGCGCTGAACCAGCGGCTGGCCGCGGCCGCCGACGAAGTCCACCTCGTCACGGCCGGAATCGCACGGCGACTGAAATGAACGCACGCGGCCTCAGTGGCGCGCTCAGCACGTTCACCATCCTGCCCGTCCGCACCACGGCGGTCGTGACGCGCGCGGACGGTCGCGAACTACTGATCTGGCTCCCGGTGGTCGGGCTGCTGATCGGCGCCCTCGCCGGGCTCCCGGTCGCGGCGGTCCGCGAGGGGGCGTCGCAGGCCGGGCTCGTCGGCGCGGTTCTCGGCGTCGCCGTGCTGGCCGTGCTCACTCGCGGTCTTCATCTGGACGGCCTGGCCGACACCTCTGACGGTCTGGCCAGTCACGCACCGGCGGCCCAGGCACTGGAGATCATGCGACGCTCCGACATCGGGCCGTTCGGCGTGATGACGATCGTGTTCGTGCTCGCGCTCGACATCGCGGCCGTCGCTTCCCTCTCGGGCAGTGAGTGGAAGCCGGTGGCCGCGCTCGCCGTCGCGGCCGCCACCGGCCGGCTGGCCGTGATCTTCGCGGCGCACGAGTCGGTGCGGTCGGCGCGTCCCACCGGCTTCGGCGCCCTCGTGGCCGGCTCGCTGTCGAGTGCCGCCGTCATCGTCGAGGCGATCTTCGTGCTGGTGGCCGGAGGTGTGCTGGCGTGGGCAGTCGGTGCCAATGCGGGTGAATGGGTGCTCGTGCAGGCCGTGGCATTGTTGATCGCACTCGTGCTGACCTGGCACACCAGCCGCCGATTCGGTGGCCTGACCGGCGACGTCTTCGGAGCGCTCATCGAGTGCGCCACGGCCGTCACTCTCGTAGGAATCGCCTTCGTATGACAACTGATCTCTACGACGTGATCAACCGGCGTCGCGACGTTCGCGGGGAGTTCAACGGCAAGCCCCTCGACGACGAAACACTGATGCGGCTCCTCGGGGCGGCGCACGCGGCGCCGAGCGTCGGGCTCACCCAGCCCTGGGATTTCATCGTCGTGCGCGACCCGACCCTTCGTGAGCAGTTCCAGGCCCACGTCGCGACCGAACGGGCCACGTTCGAGTCGACGTTGGACACCCGGCAGTCGCACACGTTCTCGAAGATCAAGATCGAGGGAATTCTCGAGTCCAGCCTCGGGATCGTCGTCACCTACGATCCGACGCGCGGAGCTCCGGCCGTGCTCGGGCGGCACGCGATCGACGACGCCGGGCTGTACTCGACGTGTCTCGCGATCCAGAACCTGTGGCTGGCCGCCACCGCCGAAGAGCTCGGCGTGGGCTGGGTCTCGTTCTACCGCGAGCCGTTCCTGCAACAACTGCTGACGATTCCCGCCCACATCCGGCCGATCGCCTGGTTGTGCGTCGGGCCGGTGGAGCATCTCGAAACGGTGCCCGACCTCGAACGGCACGGCTGGCGCACGCGGCGACCCCTCGAGGCCGCCGTGCACCTCGATCGGTTCGCCGCGCCGGCGCCGGACTGATCAGCGGCCCACCCGGCGCCACGACCGATCGGACCGGATGGCGAACACGCCGCCGTTGAGCACCTCGACCCACGGGGCATCGCCCGGTCCGCAGCCACTCGCCCAGGCGAGGGCGAGTCGGATCGCGTCGCCATGGCTGACCACGATCGAATCGGGACGCAGCCGCTCGACCAACGGCGTGACGGCTTCGACCATCCGGTCGTACACCTGTGCCGTGCTCTCGCCGCCGTCGACGCGGACGTCCGGATCGGACCAGTCGACATCGGCGAGGGCGGCGGCGGCCTCGACGGACAAGCGTCCCTGCAGCACACCCTGATGTTGCTCCCGCAGCCTCGGATCGGTCTCTCGGACGGCACCGAACGCGTCGGCGATGATGTCGGCGGTCTGGATCGCCCGCGTGAGATCACTGGTGAGGACAGTCGGCCGGGCCGTCCGGTCCAGCTCGGGCTTGATCAGGCGGGCCGCTTCGCGCGCCTGCAGACGGCCGCGGCTGGTCAGGCGCGGATGCGCTGTCTGGCCCTGAACCCGTTTGGCGACGTTCCAGGTCGACTCGCCGTGACGAACCAGATAGACCGTCACGACAGTGCTCGTACGGGATCGGACACGAAGAACCTGCCTTGCCCGGTCGAGCAGTGATAGCGTCTGACCGTTGCGTGACGGCGTACGGAAGTTGGTGGGAATCCAACACGGTAGCGCCACTGTGAAGCGCTCGGTCATCCAGGTCGGGCGCGGAGTCAGATACGTCGTCGTCACGACGCCCCTACGACAACGGGACGCACCATCCCAGAGGAGGCTCCACCATGACCACCATCCCCACGACCGGAACGACCCGGATCCCCAAGGTCCAGGTCTCGCCCGAAGCGATTTCACGGGGCCGGGTCTACGCGATCTTGGGCATCACGGCCTTCATCGCCCTGGCGTTCTACTACTTCGTCGGCGTCGACGAAGGCATGACCTCGGTGTTCGGCAAGTCGATGGTGATCCACGAATGGGTCCACGACTCGCGGCACTTCCTCGGTTTCCCCTGCCACTGACCCGGCGCGGGAACCAGTGACGATGGAAATCCGCATCATTCTTCGTGGTGCGCTGTCCGGCTTCGTCGCCGGCGTGCTCGGCTTCGTGTTCGCCCGGATCTTCGCCGAGCCGCAGATCAACAAGGCCATCGACTACGAATCGGGCCGCGACGACATCCTGGCCAAGCTCAACCAGGCCGCCGGGCGCGCCGGTCGCGCCGGACGGCCCGGAGATCTTCTCCCGCGCGCATCCAGTCGCACGATCGGCATCGCCACCGGCATCATCGCGTTCTCGGCCGCGATGGGCGCGCTGATCGCCGTCGCCTACGTGGTGCATGCACGGGCGCTTCAGGTGCGTCCGCGCAACCTGGTCTGGATGATCGCCGGCGTTCGGGTTCTTCGGCGTGTTCCTGCTGCCGTTCGTGAAGTACCCGGCCAACCCGCCGGCGATCGGGCACACGTTCACCATCGCCACAGCGCGGCCACCTGTACCTGACGATGGTCGCCGGCGTCGCTGATCCTGCTCGGTCTGGCCGTGTATCTCGCCCGACGGCTGATGCGGCCGCTTCGGACTGGTGAACGCGGTCCTCATCTCCGGCGGTCGGCGTTCCTGGTCGTGTACGGAGTGCTGATCGGCGTGCTGCCCTCGCTGGGCAACCTGGCCGCCAACAAGGACCACGCCAACCAGTTCGGCTTCGCCCGGGCCTCGACCGAGACCCCGCAGCCGATCACCAACATCCTGTCGACGCCGCTGACGATCGACGGCAAGACGATCGCGCCCGGGCAGATCGTCTACCCCGGCTTCGACCCGGACGTGCTGTGGAAGTTCCGCTGGTACTCGATCCTCAACCAGGTGCTCATCTGGACGACGATCGCGCTGGTCTTCGGCGCGCTGCTCGAGCGGTTCGTCAGCGGCGGGGCGAACCCTCGTCGGGCGGAGCTCGAACCGGAGATCCAGACGCTGTCCTAGCCGACGTGTCCGGTCCGGCCCCGTCGTGCGAGCGACGCTAGGCCGTCACTTCTGGAGCCGGACCATCGTCGAGAACTGACCGGAGTTGTTCTCGACGCCGGTGTCGTTGATCCCCAGATACAACTCGCCGCTGGTCGGCGCCAGCCCGTTGTAATTGGCGCCCACCAGGAACGGTGCGCTGGACCCGGAGACAAGACCGATCAGGCCGCCGCAGTGACCGCCCCCGACGAGCGTGAAGGGGTCGAGGTCGGCTCGATCGATGCCGTCCGGACCGTTCGTCAAACCGTTCCGCCGCCCCGATCTGCCCGGACGCCGTGACGTTGATCCGTTCGCCGGCCGTGACCTTCAACCCGGTGTCGGTCCACGCGGCCGTGCCGGGCACGGTGATTGCCTTGGCCGTACCCAAGTGGTGCGTTGAGATTCCCCGTCGGACTCGCCGCACCGCTCCCTGGCTGAGAGCTCGAGGCCGGGGCGGACGTGCTCGGTGCGGAGGAGCCGGGCGAGGACGGAGTCGACCCGGGCGAGCTGGCACCGTGGGAGCTCGCACCCGACGAGGTCGAACTCGCCGTGTTGTGTTTGCTGCTCGGCCGCACCAACCACACCACCAGGCCGACCACCAGCAGAGCAGCGACGACGGCGGCAATGATGATCCCGCGCCGCCGGCCCCGTCGGTCGTCCGCAGGCATCGGGACGGTGCCGGGCCGGCTGACGGGGGCGAGCGGGTGGTGGCGGGGCCGGCGCCGGCGAGCCACGGCCGGCTGGTTCGGCCGGACCGTGAGCGGCTCGCCGGAGACAACCGGCGCCGGCTGGCTCGGCCGTACGGTGGCCGGCTCACTCGGCCGGATCGTCGGCTGGCCCAGGGTCGATCCGCCGACGACCTCTTTCCACGCGTTGACCGCCCACTCGGCCCGGCTCCGCTCGATACCGCGCTCGGTGAGAGCCGTCACCAGACGCGGCTCGACCACGGCCAGGTCGTTGGTCGAGCTGTGCTCGATCAGGGTCTGCGGGATCCGGGCGTCGAGCGCGGCCGTGAGGAGGAACGCCTCGGCCGGCTGCGCGCCGATGTCGTTGAGCACGTTGCGGAGCAGGTTGGGGTCGGCCATCAGCTGGGCGAGCGAGAAATGCTCCACAGCTTCGACGAGCGGGCTTTGCGCCATGACTCCCTCGGACGGTCGGCTGACGGACAACGGTGGCTGCCGCGTCCGACGCCGGGGGTCCACGGTCGCAGCCTGGATGAGCTTTCCGTAAATCCGCGTCGATCGCTAGGTCGAAGCCGTGGATCGGTGATCATGATCGCGTCGGGCGGCTGACGTATTCTGGTTGGCCCGGCCCGGGCACGCTGAGAGTGGATGACAGATGGCACAAGAGTTGCCGGAGGTGCGCACGCTCGGCGGGCCGATGGCTCGCCGGCAACTGCACTTCATCTGGATACTCGACGTCAGCGGCTCGATGCGCGCCGACGGCAAGATCCAGGCCTTGAACGTGGCCATCTCCGAAGCGTTGCCGTCCTTGCGGGCCGCGGCCCAGGGCAACATGTCAGCCGATGTGCTCGTCCGAGCGGCGACCTTCAGCACCGGCGCGCAGTGGCACTACTCCGAGCCCACCCCGGTCGAGGACTTCCGGTGGGAACCGGTCGAGGCGGGCGGCTTCACCGACATGGGCGCCGCGCTGACCCTCGTGGCCGAGGGCCTGCAGGTGCCGCCGATGCCCGAACGCGGTCTCGCGCCCGTCCTCGTGCTGGTCTCGGACGGGCAGCCGACGGACAATTTCGACGACGGACTGCGCCGGCTGCTCGACACGACGTGGGGCTCGCGCGCGATCCGGCTGGCCATCGCGATCGGCCGCGACGCCGATCAGAACGTGCTGCAGACCTTCATCGGACACGACAGCGGACTGCGCCCGGTGCTGGCCAACAATCCCGATGCGATCATCGCCGCGATCCGCTGGGCCTCGACCGCGGTGGCGCCGACGTTTCGCGAGAACGGGTCGTCGATCGCCGTGCCCGGGGACGACGATCTCTTCTACGCACCCGACGACACGCGTTCCCTCGCCGTGACCGAACCGGCCCCGCCCTCGCTCGCCCGGTCGCGCCGAATCGACCGGGTCGAGGTCACGACGGCGTCCGAGACCGGGGCGACGCACCGGCACCGCCAGCGTGAATCCGATGACGCGGTCGGGTGGAGTGGGCGCGACGGCGACTCGGTCCTCGCCACCGTCGCGATCGCCGACGGTCACAGCGACCAGCGCTGCGTTCGCAGCCGCGTGGGCGCCGAGTTCGTCGTCGCGGCCGCCGCGGCGCTGCCCGACGCCGACGCCGATGCCTTGATGGCAACGCTGATCCGGGACTGGCGCCGGCGCGTCGACCAGCACCTGGCCGACCATCCGCTGACCGGCTCGGATGACGGCTCCGTCGGCGTCCTCGCGAACGCCCGGGTCGCGTACGGCACCACGGCCGTGCTGTGCCGGATGACGAACGATGCCATCACGATCGTGCGGGTCGGTGACGGTGACGTCATCGCGGTCGCGGCGGACGGCGCCGCGCGCCGGTTGGCCGTCCCTCCCGGCGGCCGGGCGAGATCACCGAGTCGATGAGCCAGCCCGACGCCGCACAAGTCGCCCGGTGCGCTGAGATTCCGGCCGCCGCGGCGCCCGTCTTGCTGCTGCTGGCGACCGACGGTTTCGACAACGCCTACCCAACCGATGAGTCGATGCTGCGCGGCCGCCCGCGAACTGGCCACGCTGCGCCGCGAGTCGGGCCGGCCGATCGACAGCCGAGGTGCTGACCGCGGTGGGCGCGCGAGGCGGCCGAGGTCAGCGGCGACGATGCGACCGTCGCCGCGATCTGGATCGAGACGATCGACCCGGCATGAACGACGGAATCGAGAGCGCCGACGTCGTCCGGCTGGCCGCGTCGCGCCAGCAGTTGCACGTCGGGCGGCTGCTCGGCGCCGGCACGCAGGGCCTGGTCTACGAAGTCGCCATGCGCGAGGTCGGCCGGATCATGGCGCTGAAGTGGTACCGACCCGAGTCGGCCAGCGCCAGCCAGCTCAATCGCATCAGCCGGCTGCTGACCTTCGGGTCCCCGGGCCGCGCCTTCCTCTGGCCGATCGACATCGCGCGGGCCGACAACCGGCCCAGCTTCGGCTACGTGATGCCGGTGCGCGAGGCCCGCTTCGAATCGCTGTCGACCGTGATGGACGGCCGGACCCGCATCCCGCTCGAGGTCGGTCTGCCGCGCCGCCGCCAATCTCTCCGACGCCTTTCTGGCCCTGCACACCAGCGGGCTGTGCTACGCCGACATCAGCTTCGGCAACCTGTTCGTCGATCCGGCATCCGGCGACATCCAGGTCTGCGACAACGACAACGTCTGCGTCGACGGCGAGCCGAGCGACGTCCTCGGCACGCTCTACTTCATGGCGCCCGAAATCGTGCGCGGCGAGGCGGTGCCGAGCATCATCGCCGATCGGCACGCGCTCGCCGTGGTGCTGTTCTACCTGTTGCTGCGCCACCATCCGCTCTTCGGTGCGCGCGAGCACGCGCTGCACGACCTGACGCCGGATTCGCTGCGCGAGCTGCTTGGGCGAGCACCCGCTGTTCATCTTCGATCCCGACGACCCGTCCAACCGGCCGGTGTCGGCGGCAGGACAACCCGATCACGATCTGGCCGGCGTTGCCCGGCTACGTCCGCGCGCTGTTCACCACCGCGTTCACCGCCGGATTGCGCGACCCGAAGGCGGCGCGGGTGACCGAGAGCCAGTGGCGCTCGGCGATGCGCCGGCTCGAAGATCTGGTTCGACGCTGCCCGGTCTGCCGTTCGCAGCAGTTCTACGATCCGGCCGATCCGCTCGGCGACTGCGCGCAGCCGGACTGCCGCGCGGCGCTGGCCGCCGCCGGCCCGGCTGGTCACGCACACGACGCGTCGTCCTCGAAGCCGGCAAGGCGATTCGCCGGCACCACTTCACGCCGATCCGAAGCGCCGAGACCGACGTCGGTGATCGGGCAGGTCATCCGTCATCCCGAGACCGGAATGCTCGCACTGCGCAATGCGTCGCCTCGGCCGTGGCTGCTGCATCGCCCGGATCGGCCCGACGCCGAACGTCGAGCCGGGGGTGGCGGTCACGATTCGCTCCGAAATGAGCATTTCAGTCGACGGAGTCAAGGCACAACTGCTCGCCTGAGGGCTCTCTGCTGGGCAAATTCTAGGCTATTCTGCGTCCCTCAGCAGACTTTGGATGCGCCGGGGAGCAGACGTGGTTGGCACTATGACTGCTCGGCGCCCGCCTGCGTCATGCGGCGTGCGCACGCTGCGACGCGCGCATGAGAACGGCGACCGCGATTCGTCGGCCGCGCCGACCCACCGGCCCGCCGACGCCCACGACGATCACCGCCGACCGCACGTGGACCGTCGGTCGCGCCGAGAACTGCGACATCGTGGTCGACGACAGCCGGGTCTCGCGCCGCCACCTGGTCGTCGAGACGGCCGGACCCGCCTGGGTCATCCGTGACGTGAGCGCGAACGGGAGCTGGGCCGACGGGGTGCGCATCGGTCCGGTCGGCATTCCGATCCCCGACGTCGGCGAAGTGCGGTTGCGGCTGGGTGACCGGGCCGGCCCAGAACTCGTCGTCGCCGGCGCGTCGGAACTCTCGCCGCGGCGCCGACCATCGCGGCCGGCCCCTCGCTGGCCGAGTTGCCGACGATTCCGGAGCGCCCCGCCCGGGTCGAGTCTCCGACCCGGCCACCCGAGCGCCGGGTGCGGCACCGGCGGCGCCGCCTGCTGCTCGTGATCATCGGCGTCCTGGTCGTGCTTCTCGTGGCGGCCGACCGAGTAGCGGCCGCCGCCGCGTCGACGCGTCGCGGTCCAACAGGTCGTCCAGCAGAGCCAGGGACTGGGAACGAAGCCCACCGTGTCATTCGGCGGATTTCCCTTTCTGACCCAGGTGGTGTTCGGCAAGTACACCGACATCGCGTCGGTATCGACGACATCACGCCACCCGGCGGCCCACGGATCGACCACCTGTCGGCTCATCTCGAAGGTGCGCACATCCCGTTGTCGAAAGCGCTGCACAACAACGTGAAGACGATTCCGGTCGATCACATCGCCGCCACCGCATCGATCGACTTCACCGACCTCAACGGCTTCCTGAAGAACTCAGCCCGGGCGGCCTCGTGCTGGCCGCGGGTCAGCGATGGCGCGGTCCAGATCTCGGGCAACGTCGACGAGGACGGCAGCACGATCGCGGTCACCGGCAGCGCGAAGCTGCAGGCTACGGACGGCCAGCTGACGGTCGTTCCGTCCGACCTGCACGTCACCGGAACCGGCTTCGACGACCTGATCGGAAGTCTCGGCGGTCTGTTCTCGCTGTTCCCGCCGATCCCGGTTCCGCTGCCCGACCTGCCGTTCAACCTGCGGATCAAGTCGGTCAGCGCGAACAGGAGTGGCATCGCCGTCTCGGCCTCGATCGGGCACATCGTGCTCGATGCGAGCTCCAAGTGATTCTCTCCGGAGGCAACGTGTGACTACTACTGCAACTCTGCTCGTAACGACCGGCGCCGGGACGCCCGCGGGACCGGTCGAGACGGTGGTGCCGCCGGGACCGTCCTTCACGATCGGGCGGTCGCATCGAGGCCGATCTGCTGGTCGACGACGCCCGGGTGTCACGCCGGCACCTGGTCATCGAAGCCGGAAGGTCACGGCTGGCGGGTTCACGACGTGAGCTCCAACGGCAGCTGGTACAACGGCGCTCCGCTCGGCGCGGACGGGTTGCTCGTGCTGGACGCGGGAACGGTGCGACTGTTCCTCGGCGACGCCGCCGGACCCGAGGTGGCGATCACCTACCGAGGCCCGGTCGTTGCCGAGACCGATCCGACCGCGCCGACCGGCAACTCGGATCCGGCACCGTGCTGCGCCGCCGCGACGAACTCGCGTCGTCCGATCCGAGCGCGCAGCCTCGGGGTCGGGGGCACGGTTCTGCAGCATCAGCAGCAGGCCGCCCACGACCTCGCAGTCGGCCGGATCACGGTGGGCCGCGATCCGGGCAGCGACGTGCACCTGCCCGACCTGCTGGTCTCGCGCAATCACGCCGAGCTGCGCATCGCGAACAACGAGGCCGAGATCGTCGACCTCGGCTCGGCCAATGGCACGTTCGTCAACGGCCAACGGGTCGATCCAGGCTCCCGTGTACGACGGCGACATCATCACCATCGGCCACTATCTGCTGCAGGTCGAGGGCAGCCGCCTGGTCGAGTTCGTCGACACCGGTGACATCAGCTTCGAGGCCGAGGACCTCGCCGTCTTCGCCGGGACGAAGCAGCTGATGCACGAAGTCAGCTTCCAACTGCCGGCGCGCTCCCTGCTCGCCGTCGTGGGTCCGTCCGGCGCGGGCAAGTCGACGCTGCTCAACGCACTGACCGGCTTTCGTCCGGCCGACTCGGGCACCGTCTGGTACGCCGGCCGTGACCTCTACGCCAGCTACGACGAACTGCGCCGCCGGATCGGTTACGTGCCGCAGGAGGATCTGCTGCACACCACGTTGAGCGTCCGCAAGGCGCTCGAGTTCGGCGCGCAACTGCGCTTCCCGCCCGACGTGACCGAGGCCGAACGGACCGCCCGGGTCGACGAGGTACTGGCCGAACTCGGCCTGACCCAGCACGCGAACACCCAGGTCGCCCGGCTGTCGGGCGGCCAGCGCAAGCGGACGAGCGTCGCCCTCGAGCTGCTGACGAAGCCGTCGCTGCTCTATCTGGACGAGCCGACGTCCGGCCTCGACCCGGGCCTGGACAAGTCGGTGATGCAGTCACTGCGCACGCTGGCCGACGACGGCCGGACCGTCGTCGTGGTGACGCACAGCGTCGCCAACCTCGACGTCTGCGACTTCGTCCTGATGTTGGCGCCCGGCGGCTACGTCGCCTACTTCGGCCCGCCGAGCGGGGCGCTGGCCTACTTCGGCAAGACCGACTTCGCCGATGTCTTCTTGGCGCTCGAGGCGACGCCGGGCCCGGAGTGGGACGAGCGGTTCCGCGCCTCGAAGCTGTATCGCGCGTCGGCGGGCGGGCCGCCCGGGCGGACGGGTGAGGGACGAGCTCCCCGACATCCGCCAGCAGTCCGGTCGGTCGAGCAGTTGGCGACGCTCACCAGGCGCTACCTCGTCGGTCGTGCTCTCGGACAAGTCGTACACCCGACTGATCATCGCGTTCCCGTTGCTGCTCGGCGTCATCCCGCGCGTGGTTCCGGCCAAGAACGGGTTGCGCGCCCTGTCCAACCAACCGAATCAGGATGCGCCGACGGTCCTGCTGGTGCTGATCTTGTGTGCCTGCTTCATGGGCATGGCCAACTCGGTGCGAGAGATCGTCAAGGAACGGCCGATCTACCGGCGGGAGCGTTCCATCGGCCTGTCGATGACGGCCTATCTCGGTTCGAAGATCGTCGTACTGACGCATCATCACCGCCCTGCAGGCTCTCGTGTTCACCCTGATCGGCGTGCTCGGCCGAACACCGAGCAAGGGCGTGGTGCTGGGCTCGGCGCTCCTGGAAGTCGTGATCGCGGTCATCATCACGGCTGTGGTCTCGATGTTGCTCGGCCTGGTCATCTCGGCGCTCGTCGACAACGCCGACAAGACGATGCCGCTGCTGGTGCTCATCACCATGGCGCAGCTGGTGCTCTCCGGCGGTCTCGTGCCGCTCGTCGGCAAGCCCGGACTCGAGCAGGTCGCCTGGTTGGCGCCCGCCCGCTGGGGCGGCGGCGGCGGTCGGCTCGTCGATCAACCTCAACCGCGTGCTGATGGCCGGCAATGCCCAGTTCAAGTCGCCGCCGCACGACCCGGTGTGGGATCACACGGCCTCGACCTACCTGACCGATCTCGGTTTCTGCTTGCTGGTCGGCGTCGGCTGCGTGGTGTTGTGCGCCTTCCTGCTGCGCCGCGGTGACCCCAAGCCCAGTCGTCGGCGGTCGTGACCGCGGGCGCGCTGTCGAGCACATGACAAGCACGTGACAATGGGCGCGTCCGCGATGGACGCGCCCATTGCTGTCAGGAGGACAGCTCAGATTGCCTGCAACTCCAGTTCCTCCCGGACCTCGAGCGTGTGAACGACCCGCTCGGTGGTGAACTCGTGCACCAGCAGCGCGCCCAGGGCGACGGCGCCAATGGCCACCCCGTCAGCGAGGACCAACCAGCCCAGCGTCGTTCCGCTGAACACGAGGGCGACGACCGCCGACCAGGCCGCGACCAGGGCCAGCGCGCCGAAACCGACGACGTGCCGCTGCAGAGTGGCGATCGTCAGTCCGGCGACCGCCGCGAACAGCACGGCGGCGCTGACGCCGAATCCGATCCACTCCAGCGGTCCACCGGTGAAGACGCGACTGGCGACGACCAGGAACGCGCCGGCGATCAGTGACAGGGTGTTGAGAATGTAGCGACTGCTCATTTCGGGAACCTCCTCGACATGCACCCGCCCCCGGTGGGCGAGTACCCGACCGAGTCGTCGATCGTTGTCGGAGAATCCGTTGAGCGGTGGCGGCTCGTGGAACGCTCGTTCGTCGTTCCATCGGCAAAACCTCTCGACGTCGAGATATATGCCGAGCGCGAGCGTGATGAAGCAGTTATTGCACCCGCCCGGCGCCAGGAGTATCAGGGTCGAGCGACGGGACGCGACACCGACCGTTCGCGCGCGTCGAGCGCCTGGCCGACCAGCTTGCTCACGGCCCCGACCTCGATGAGGAATCCGTCGTGGCCGTAAGGAGATTCGATGACGTCCAGGCCCACGCAGGTCGGGGTCAGCTCGGCGATCTCGGCCTGGAGGCGCAGCGGGTAGAGGCGGTCGGTGTCGATCCCGCCGACCACGACCGGCGCGGTGATCGAGGCCAGCGCCGCGGCCACCCCGCCGCGCCCGCGGCCGACATCGTGCGTGTTCATCGCGTCGGTCAGGGCGACGTAGCTGCCGGCGTCGAAGCGGCCGACGAGCTTCGTCGGCGTGGTGGTCGAGATAGGACTGGACGGCGAACCGGCCGTCGCGCAGTGGATCTTCGCCCGGCTGCGGCGAGCGTCCGAAGCGGGTGTCGAGCTCCTGTTCGCTGCGGTAGGTGAGGTGAGCGATCCGGCGCGCCAGGCCGAGGCCGGCGGGCTGAACGGCGAGTAGTCGCCGCCCTGCCAGGCGGGATCACTCGTGATGGCGAGGATCTGGGCGCTCTGCGTGCCGATCTGGTCGCCGGTGGCGGCGGCACCGGTGGCCAGCACGACCGCCGAGCCGACGCGCTCGGGTGGGTCGATCGCCCACTCCAGCGCCCGCATGCCGCCCATCGAACCGCCGATCACCGCGGCGAAGCGGTCGATGCCGAGGTGGTCGGCCAGCCGCGCCTCGACCGCGACCTGGTCGCGCACCGTGATGCGCGGGAAGCGCGAGCCCCACGCGAGCGCCGTCGGGCGCGGGGGAGGACGGCCCGGTCGTGCCGCGGCAGCCACCGAGCACGTTGGACGCGACGACGAACCACTCGGCGGGGTCCAGCGCCGCGCCCGGGCCGATCAGCCCGTCCCACCAGCCCGGCGTCGGCTGGTCGGGTCCCGGCCGGTCCGGCGACGTGGGCGTCGCCGGTCAGCGCGTGCAGCACCAGCACCGCGTTCGTCGATCGTGCCGTCCGGGTCGACGGCGCGGACTGCCCCAGGTCTCGTAGGCGACGCGGACGTCCGGCAGCGCCCCGCCGAGCTCGAGCGTCGATCGGCCCGAGCTCGGCGTAGCGCCGATGCGGTCATGCGTCCTCGGACGCCTTGGCCGCGCGGAAACCGGCCTCGAGGTCGGCCAGGATGTCGTTGATGTTCTCCAGGCCGACGGCCAGGCGGATCAGGCCCGGCGTCACGCCGGTCGCGATCCGCTCCTCGGGTGAGAGCTGGGAGTGGGTCGTCGAGGCCGGGTGGATCACCAGGCTGCGGACGTCGCCGATGTTGGCCACGTGGCTGTGCAGTTCGAGCGCCTCGACGAAGCGGACGCCGGCGTCGACCCCGCCACGGATCTCGAAGGCGAGCACCCCGCCGGCGCCGAGCGGAGCGTACTTCTGGGCCCGCTCGTGCCAGGGGCTCGACTCGAGCCCGGCGTAGTTCACCGACAGGACCTCGTCGCGACCCTCGAGCCACTTCGCGACGGCCAGGGCGTTCTGCACGTGCCGCTCGATCCGCAGGCTGAGCGTCTCGATGCCCTGGGCGATCAGGAACGCGTTGAACGGCGACGTGGCCGCGCCGATGTCGCGGAGCAGCTGCACCCGCGCCTTGAGGATGAACGACAGGTTCGCGCCCAGCGGCGAGCCGACGCCGAGATCGCGCGCGTAGACCAGCCCGTTGTACGACGGGTCGGGCTGGTTGAAGCCCGGGAACTTGTCGGGATTCTGACGCGAAGTCGAAGTTGCCCGAGTCGACGATGACGCCGGCGATGGCGCTGCCGTGGCCGCCGAGGTACTTCGTGGCCGAGTGCACGACGATGTCGGCGCCGTGCTCGAACGGACGGATGAGGTACGGCGTGGCGATGGTGTTGTCGACGACCAGGGGCACGCCGGCCTCGTGAGCGACACCCGCGACCGCCTCGATGTCGAGGATGTCGATCTGCGGGTTCGAGATCGTCTCGGCGAAGAAGGCCTTCGTGTTCGGACGGACGGCGGCCCGCCACTGCTCGATGTCGTCGGGGTTGTTGACGAAGCTGACGTCGATGCCCAACTTCTTGAACGTGTAGTGGAACAGGTTGTACGTGCCGCCGTAGAGCCGGGCGCTCGACACGATGTGATCGCCGGCTTCGGCGATGTTGAGCAGGGCGAGCGTCTCGGCGGCCTGGCCGCTCGAGGTCAGCAGCGCACCCACGCCGCCTTCGAGCGAGGCGATCCGATCCTCGACCGCGGCCTGGGTCGGGTTCATGATGCGCGTGTAGATGTTGCCGAACTCCTTCAGGGCGAAGAGGTTCGAGGCGTGCTCACTGCTGTTGAACGTGTAGGACGTCGTCTGATAGATCGGCAGGGCACGGGCGTGGGTGACGTCGTCGGGCGATTGCCCGGCGTGGATCTGACGGGTCTCGAACGACCAGGCAGCACTCATGGCGGAACTCCTAAGAAGTAGATCGGCGCAGGCGTGAAAGTGGTCAGCGCGAACAGAGTGCGCTGCTGGCGTAGCCGTGGTCAAGCACGCGAGGGGCGCCGGCTGTCATGTGCATAATGTCTACCGTAGCAATAGAGATTGTGAATGAGGCAGTACACCGCCGGCACTGTCTGGATTGTTCCGAGGCGCGCAGCGCAGATGAGGGTTTCGTCATGTCCTGGCCTGACTTCCTGCTGATCGGCACGCCGAAGGGCGGGACCACGGCGCTGCACAGTGCGCTGGTCGGCCATCCTGCAGTTGTTCCTGTCGCGGGTCAAGGAGCCGAAGTTCTTCCTGTGCGACGGCTCCGCGCCGTCTCGTGCGACCCAGCGCGGCCCGGGTGACGCTCACAGCTCCCGAGAGTGGGTTTGGCGTGAGTCGGACTATCGCGCTTTGTTCGGCGACGCCGGCGACGGTGTGCTGAGAGGGGAGTCCACGCCGTTCTATCTGTACGACCTGGAGGCCCAGCGCCGGATCGCGGCGACGATTCCCGACGCGCGCCTGATCGCGATCATCAGAGATCCGGTCGATCGGGCCTACAGCAACTGGACGCACCTCTGGTCGGACGGGCTCGAACCGGTCCCGGATTTCCTCGACGCGCTGGCGCTGGAGGACGAGCGGGTGTCCAGGGGGTACGCACCCTTCTGGCACTACAGCCCGGCTGGGCCTCTACGGCGCGCAACTGCAGCACCTCTACACGTTGTTCCCGCGCGAGCAGGTGCTCGTACTGCGCTACCGGCAGCTGGCGGAGGAGCCGGCGCAGACCATCGCTACCGTCTGCGACTTCCTCGGCGTCGAGGACCATCCCGCGGTTCGGTCTCGGCCCGACAACGTGCATCCCTACGTTCGGCCCGGGCTCAGGTCGGCTGCGTTCGGACGCGTGATCCGGGCCGGCGCGGCGGTCGGCTCCTTCGCGCCGCCGTCGGTCTGGCGCCGGGTCGAGCGGCCGCTGCGCCGCGCCCTGCACGCCGGTGGCGGTCCCCGGCCGACGCTCACCGTCGACCAGCGGCGCGAGGCGCTGACCCGCTTCGCCGACGACATCGGCCTGCTCGAAGAAGTGACCGGCCGATCGTTCGCCGACTGGCGGGCCGACGCCGGCCGGGGCGAGTTCAGCCAGCGCTGGCGAGGTTGATCAACTGCGTGCGGATCTCGTTGGATCCGTCAGCGGCCGCTGCTTCGAAGTACGCCCGCCCGACTCCGTCCCCGAGGTCGACGACACTGGCGTAGCGCAGGGTGTGCCGGCCGTAGGGCGACTGCATGATCGGCGTGGGCGACGCCACCAGCGACGCGTCGATCCGTGCGCCGTGCAGGGCCGCGGTTCGTTCGTACCAGTTCTCGGCGGCGTCGGCCCGGCCGTCGTAGAAGCCGGTGACGCTGCCGTCGGGGCGCGGCACGATGGCCGCCACCCGGCGCCCGCGGCGATCCCATCCCGACGCCGCCGGGGTGAGCGCGTCGTCGCCCCACGTCCAGTCCAGGCCGTCCGCGCTGTGGGCGTAGCGCGTCGTCATCCGGTCCTCGTCGCCCGCGTGGTCGAGGGGGTGACAGCAGAGCCAGGCATGCCAGCGACCGTCCTCGTCGAGCACGACGACAGGGTCCTTGACGGCCGTCTGCGCATCACCGGCCCAGATCGTTCGCCGGTCGCCCTTGGCCAGCAGTTCGGGCTCGTCGGCGTCGAACGCGTCGATCCACCAGTGCTTGGAGCCGGGTGTCGACAGGCTGACGTAGATGCGCCAGCCACCGTCGGGACGTTGCACGATTGCTGGTCGTTCCAGCGAGGCGCAGTGCAGGTCGTCCCGGAACAACGTGGCGATGGTCTCGAAGTGCACGCCGTCGCGAGAACGGGCCACGACGTTGGCATAGCCACGCCCCTCGTTCACCGGGCGGCGCAACCGGTAGGCCAGGACGACGTCGTTCCCCGCTGCGACCGCGCTCGGCGCACCGGCCCAGAAACCGTCACCCGAGCCCGGGGCGGGGATCACCAGCTCGCTCGAAGCAACCTCGAGCGCGGCGGACAGTGGCGTCGGAATCGGCACGGGGAGTGAGGCTATCCCAGAGCTGAGCGCCCCAGTTCGGAGCCGGACACGTCGAGCGAACGGCAGATGACGCGGGGGGCGTTCGGCTCTAGTTCACGTTCCCGTCGACTCCGCGTTCGGCCGACCTGATCGACTCGAGCAATGAACGAGCGCGATGACTACGCCGTCGTCGTCGACCGGCTGAGCCGGCACTTCGAAGATCGGCACACCAGGATCGCGGTTGCCAACGCCGTCCTCACCGAATGGGTCCGCCATCGAGCGGGTCAAGCGCCGCGCCTGCGCCAGGTGGCGGAGCTGGCGGCCCACCGGCGCCTGGTGTCGCTGCCCCGCACCGTCCACTGAGTCGCGCCGGGCCGTTCGTCGTCCGGTTCAGCTCACCGGCGTCGGGGAGAGGTAGGTCAGCAGCGCTTCATGACCCGGCTGCGGCACGGCGTACAGGTAGCCCTGGATCGACACGTGATGTGACGTCGGGAGCGCGTCGAGCTGCTCCGAGGTCTCGACGCCCTCGATGGTGCAGTTGATGTCGAGCTGGTCGGCGAGGTGCACGGTGGCACGAACCAGGGCGAGGGAGGTCGTGTCGTCGGGCAGCCGGCCGGTGAAGGAGCGGTCCATCTTGATCGAGGTGATGGGCAGCTCGGCCAGGTAGCGCAGCGACGCGTACCCGGTACCGAAGTCGTCGATCGCCAACCCGATGCCGAGGTCGGTCAGCGTTCGCAGGTCGGCGACCGCCGATCCGGTCGCATCGAGCAGCACGGTCTCGGTGATCTCCAGAGTGAGCGCGGCCGGGTCGAGCCCGCTCGCGGCGAGCGCAGCCACGATCCGCTGGTGGAACCCGGGCCGGGTGATGTCGGTGACGCTGCGATTGACGTTGAGTCCGAGGTTGGCGTGGCGCGGATCGCGTCGCCAGCTGGCGATCCGGGCGCAGGCGAGGTGCAGCACCCGCTCCTCCAGCGCGATGATCAACCCCGACTCCTCCGCGATCTTGACCGCGTGCCCGGTGTCGAAGTAGCCACCTGCGAGTGACGGGATTCGCATCAGCGCCTCGACGCGAGTCACCTGGCCGGTCCGCGGATTCACGATGGGCTGGTAGTGGACCTGGACGAGGTCGTTGGCCAACGCGTAGCGGATGCCGGCCTCGATCTGATCGCGGACGGTGTTGTCGGCGCGCTGCCCGGGGTCGAAGAAGGCGAAGCCGTTGGCGCCATGGGTCTTGACGAAGTACATCGCCGCATCGGCGTCGACCAGCAACGACTCCGGAGTCGAGCTGTCGCCGGCCACGCAGATGCCGATGCTCGCGGTGACGGCATGCTCGCGCTCGTCGATGAGGATCGGCTCGGCGACGGCGGCCGCCACGCGCTCGGCCACCTCCTCCGAGATCGCCGCGGGGTCATCGTGCTGCGGAATGTCGAGCACGAGGGCGAACTCGTCGCCGCCCATTCGCGCGACCGTGTCGCCCGACCGCGTGACTTCGCGCAACCGCGCGGCCACGTGCGCCAGAACCTTGTCGCCGACGCCGTGCCCGTGTGAGTCGTTGATCCGCTTGAAGCCGTCGAGATCGCACAGCAGGACTGCGACATGACCCCCGCGCGCGGCCCGGCGCAGCGCGTGCGCGATGCGGTCGTTGATCAGTCGCCGATTCGGCAACCCGGTGAGTTCGTCGTGCAAGGCGGCATGTTCGAGCCGCAGCTCGGCGGTGACCACGTCGGTCACGTCCCGCGAGACCACGAGCACCTGGGTGACGTGACTGCCTGCGTCGCGCTTGAACGGAGTGACTCGACGCGAGAGCCACCGCGCCCCGTCGGTGCACATCACGGCATGGCGAAGCGACAGCACCTCACCGTCGGGCAGCAATTGCGCGTTGGCGAACAGCTTCGTCAAGTTGCGGACGTCCTCGTCGGACAGGTAGCGCTCGAGATCGACCCCGTTCATCACGTCGATCGTGTGGTCGGTGAACCCGATCAAGGGGCGCCCCGAGCGGTTGGCGCGAGTCAGCGCGGCCGTCGCGACGTCGTAGATGTGCAACACGTCGGGGGTCCCGGTGATCAGAGCCTGCGCGTAGTTGTGCGCGTGGCTCAGGTCGGCGTGAGCCTGGCGAGCATTGAGTTCGGCGTCCACCAGTTCGGTCACGTCGGTGACGGTCCCGATCAACATCGAGACGGCCCCGTCCTCATCGCGCTCGACGCTGCCCCGAGCATCTATCCAGCGCGTGCCGTCCGGGGTGTGGACGACGCGGTAACGGATCGAGTTCGACGTCCCCGTGTCGAGTAACGTCTGCAGCCAGCGCAGGACGGCGGCCCGGTCGTCCGGGTGCACGCAGTCGACGACAGAGACCGATCCGGTCGACGTCGTCAGCCCGTAGAGCTCGAGGAACATCTCCGAGACGGTGAGGGTCGGTTCGCCGACCCGCCAGTGCCACGATCCGACGCGACCGATCCGCTGGGCCCTCACGAGCAGTTGATATTCCGCCGCGAGTTCGTCGTCGACGTCCGGCCGGGCCGGCATCGGACGAACCCGCAGCCGCAGGCCCGGCGCCTCCTCGATCGGATTCCCGGTCGTTCTCGGGACCGGGGCCAGGACCAGGTGCAGGTCTTGGTCGGCCAGCTGGTGGGACCGATCTTCGTAGTGAATCGTCATCAGCCGGCCACCGACAGCTCAGGCGTCTCGGTGTCGGCCGCTCGGGCCGGGTCCAGCTCGATGACGTTCTCGCGACCGGCCGCGCGGACCTCGGACCCGCGCGCGAGCAGGTCGTGGGCCTGGTCGAGGGGAACCGGTCGCGACCACAAATACCCTTGTCCGAAAGAGCAATTCATCTCGGACAGCCAGGCGGCCTGGGCGCCGTGCTCGACGCCCTCGGCCACCGTCTTGAAGTTCATCGTGTGGCTCATCCCGATGATCGCCTTGGCCAGCGACGCGTCCTGCTCGCTCGTCGCGATCTTGTCGATGAAGCTCTTGTCCACCTTCAACACATCGACGGGCAGGTGGGTGAGATAAGCCAGCGAGCTGTAGCCGGTGCCGAAGTCGTCGATGGCGATGCGTACTCCGCGGGCTCGCAGAGCACTCAGCTTCGGTTCGATCTGATCGAGGTCTCTGAGCACGTCGCTCTCGGTGATCTCCAGTACCAGCCGCTCGGGGTCCAGTCCGGTTCGGAGCAGCACCCGGACGACCTCGTCGACGAAGTCCGCGCGCTGAAGCTGCTTGGCGGCGACGTTGACCGAGATGTAGGGACGATCGACGCCACGGCCCATGGTGGTGGCGGCGCGGCATGCCTCGGCCAGGATCCAGCTGCCGAGCGGCACGATCAGGCCGCTCTCCTCGGCGGACGGGATGAACTCACCCGGCGGCACCAGGCCGCGTGTCGGGTGCTGCCAGCGCACGAGCGCCTCGAAGCCGATGATCCGGTGGTCGGTCAGGTCGACGGTCGCCTGGTAGAACAGCACGAACTGTTCGTCGCGGATGGCTTGCTGGAGCTCGCTGCGCAGCGCCATGCGGACCAGCGCCGCGCTGTGCAGGGACTCGTCGTAGATCGCGATGTTCGACTTGCCGCGATCCTTGGCCAGATACATCGCGACGTCGGCGTTGCGCAGCAGATCCTCCCCGCTGATCTGGCCCGGAACGCCCAACGCGAGTCCGACGCTGGCGCGGGCGGGCAGCAGCTCGCCGCCGATCTCGAGCGGGATGCTCATCTCGGCCAGCAGACGGGCCGCGATCCCTTGGGCCTCGTCGAGTTCGGTCGCCTCCATCAGGATCGCGAACTCGTCCCCGCCGAGCCGGGCGACGGTGTCACCCGCGCGCGTGACCCGCGAGAAGCGACCCGCGATCTCGATCAGCACGAGGTCGCCGGTGCCGTGGCCGTGGGTGTCGTTGATGTTCTTGAAGTCGTCGAGGTCGACGAACGCGACCACCGACGGGCGCGAGACGTTCCGGCTCTCCAGCGAGTGGTTCAACCGGTCGGTGAACAGCTGGCGATTCGCCAGCGAGGTCAGTGAGTCGTGGAACGCCTGGTGGGTGAGCTGTTCCTCGAGTTCGAACTGGGCCGTGACGTCGCGGACGGTGATCACGATCCCGCGCACGTCGGCGTCGGCCAGCAGGTTGCTCATCGTCCCGCTCATCCGCAGGTAGCGCCCGTCCGCGTGTCGCAGGCGCAGCGCCAGCGGAACGTCCTCGGTACGGCTCCCGCCGATCTTGTGGACGAACAGGTGGGCGTCCTCGGGGTGCACGAGGTCCAGCACGCGCCGGCCGAGCATCGACTCCGGCGTGATCCCCAGGACCGTTTCGCAGGCCGGGGTGACGAACGAGACCTCGGAGTCCGCGCCGCAGACCGCGATCACGTCGGCCGAGCTGTGGACGAGACTGCTCAGCCGGCGTTCGCCCGCGGCCTTGGCCTGCTCGGCGGTCAACTGCCCCTGCAGCCGACGGTGGCGGGCGACGAGCTTGCGGAACCACAACATCCAGCCGATCGAGACGACGATCAACAGACCGGCGTAGACGTATTCGGCCTGGCGGTCCAGCGCGTGCTGGCGGGCGGTCACGTGGTCCTCGAGTTGATCAGCGGCGGTTCGGAGGCCGGCCAGGGCGGCCGCTGAATCGGGGTTGGTCACCAGCGTCTCGCCCGTGCGGCGAACGGCGGCGAGCTCGCCGGCATCGGCGCCGGACTTGGCCATCGACTGCAGGAAGGACGACGTCTGACGGGCGACCTGTTCGGCCGGGCCGCCGGTCGTGACGGTGTGCAGCTGCCCCGCGAACGACGCGGCGAGCACGCGTTGCTGCCGGACGGGTTGGGCGCGAAGGTAGACCGCACTCAGGAAGGCGAACTCGCCCACGACGATCAACAGCGTGAAGAACACGGTGATCGGTACTCGCCGATTGGTGCGTAGGGGCATCAGACATCCCTGTCGTTCGTTCCCCGAACCCATCCTTGGGCTTGGTCTACCGATCGGCGGCGGCGCGTGTGACTGAAGTGGATGTGGCGCACGTCACTCCTGGACGTCGTCACGACGGGTGCCCGTCGAAGCCGAGAGTCGCGGCCGGATCGAGCCGGATCAAATACGTCGAGTCGTGTACGGCCACACCGGCGAAGGCCGGCCAGGCCCGAGCGGCAGCGTCGATGGCGTCGACCGCGGCCTGGATGTCCGCCGGCGTCTGGCCGAGGAACGATGTCGCCGGGCCGTCCGATCCCGGATCGGCGATATTGATGCCGATGTGGGCCGGCTTACCGGCGCGACCGGCGTCGGCCAGCTCGGTCCGGGCCGCGGCCAGCACCGTGGTCGCGCTGTCGCGGTAGGCCATCACGGTCACACCGTCGACCACGGCGAGTACGGCCTGGTCGAGGGGCCGGCCGTCGACGAGCACCGTCCGGTAGCCGATGGGGATGTCGGCCTCCAGCGGGAGGCCGGTCGAGCGCATCGCGGCCAGCGCCGTCAGCAAGCCTCGGGCCAGGGCGGTGGAATCGGCCGACCAGCCCGGCAGTGACTGCGGTTCGATGTCGACGTGCACGCCGGCGAAGAGCCCGCTCGCCTTGACCTCGGTGGCCCAGGCCGATGCGCGAGCCGGCGTCTGCGCCCATGACGGATCGCCGCCGAGGGCGTAGACCGTGATCCCCGCGCTCCGCGCCGACTCGACCAGTACTCGCAGCCGGGCCATCGTCGCGGCATCGCGGGAGAAACCCGGCGCCACCCATACGAGGAGTTCGGTCAGACCGGAACGCCGAGCGCGGTCGACCAACTGGCCCGGCGCTGACCACGACCACACCCAGAGTTGCCCGGACCGCTGGACTCGGGGCGGCGGCGCGCTGGGCGACGACCGGGCGACAGCGACGGGGAAGCGGGTGGGCACGGGGACTCCATCGCTCGCCCAGGCCGGAAAGCCGGCCTGACCGGCGACGATGAGCAGGCAAATTGCGGCCAGTGATCCGGCCCGTGTCCGACCACGGGCAGCCCGAATACGCGCCTGCATCCAGCCCTCCTAGCCCGGCGCCGACGAGGCTCACCTCGTCGGCCGAGGCCGTCCGTGGCCTCAGCCAGGACGATCGGCGGGAAGTCGCAAAACTGGAGCGATGTCTTTGGGTGCATTTTGCGGTCAACAGAATCCCTTACGAAATAAGGGGTTTCTTGCAAGATCGAGCCGGCTCCTCAACATCGGTCGTCACCGGTCGATAGCACCCGGTGAACGCCGTCCCGACTCAGCGAGTCGAAGGGAGCAGATCTGGACGAGCCCCAGTCGTCACCAGAACAGGTTTCATACAGCCGCGTGTCGCCGTCGAGCGAACGGGGCTGCTTGGTCGCGGGGGTCCACGACTCACAGAGAGCAGATTGGCCGATGGCTATTTCGTCATGCCATTCGAACGTCGAAAACAGCCCGCTCCGGCCGCGCGCGCGACGACGCAGCGGGCGCCGAGCGGGGATCTTGCTGGCGGCAATGATCCTCGTGTCCGCGCCGTCGGTGAACGTCGTGTCGTCCGGGTCGCCGGTCGCGCTCGACGTCGCGATCGCGCGGACCACACCGGCCCGCGTGCCCGTCGACTCACCGGCGCGCAGTTCGCCGGTAGCCACGACCGCACCAGCCGCGACTGAAGTGGCGGTTCCCGCACCCGCCCTCGCTGTGCACTCGAGTCCGGCGCCGCCCGACCCGAGCCCGCCCAAGGCAGTCTCGTCGAGTTCGCCCAAGGCCGCCGCGCCGGTCACTCATGCGCCGGTCGTTCAGCCGACGCGCGCTGTGGCCGCGCAACCCGCCTCCGACTACGGCTGCGCCGCGGCGCTCGCCTACCTCCGGGCCAATGCCGCGCCCGGCTTCACGTTCTCCTGCCCGGGCAACGCGTACGGCCATCAGGCGATGACCTGCTACTACCACGCTCCGCAGTGCCCGGTCCTCGGCGATCATCGCGATCAGCGTCCCGTGCCCCGCCGCGTACAAGAACGAGGCCAGCAACTCGTGGGTTCTCACCGGCCGCCGGTCCGGAGGCATCGACCCGTACGGGTACTGCCACTGACTCGTTCATCGCGAGGTCTACTCGTCCGGCGCTTCGGACGCGGTGTGCCGGGTTCGGGCGTTGGTCCGGCGATAGTTGACCACGAGCGAGTTCAACGCGCCGAGTAGCAGCCCCGCGACGGGAACAGCCACCAGGAACCAGATCAGGGCGGTCGTCAGCGAGGACTGGTGCTCGACGAGGGCGGACCAGAAGGCGTGCGCGCTCATCAGGCCCGCGAGCAGGACGGTGGTCGGGCGAAGCATCATCGTTCGACGCCGGATTCCAGTGCGTCGAAGAGAAGACCCGACCATGTTCCGCGGGTAGCCGGGCGGCCGTCGACGATCGCGATCGGCAGGTCGAGGTCCCAGACGGTCGCCGGGCTGGACGTGTCGGCGACTCCGCTCACGATCAGGGCGTCGATCGGGCCGAGGTGGGCGAGTTCGGCTCGCACGTCCTCGGTCTTGCGGCCGGCGTCCACGGCGACCCAGAGAGCGGTCGGCGCGACGGCGGCGATCACTTGCGCCGACCAGTCGAAGGGTTCGGCGGCCGAGCGGGCGCGCTCCAGTTCGACGACGACGACCGAGGCGGTCAGCGCGGTGCGCATCTCGAGCGCGCGCTGGGCCGCTTCGGCCGGGCCGTTCAGGGTCCGCTCTCCGGACAGCTGCGCGCCTGCCCGCCAGACGGCGGTGCTCGACGCGCGGGCGAGCTTGGCGATGATCGGCACGGCGGCGTCCAGCTGGTCGGCGGTGCCGGCCAGGACGACCACATCGCCGGCCCGGCTGGGTGCCGCCGGGGCCGGGGGGAGTCCCTCGACGATCTGCTCGATCGCCCGGTAGCAGATTGGTCTCTCCCTCGTCCGGGCCGATCGCGACCGGCACTCCGATCGAGCGGAGTTCGGAGACATCTCCAGCCGGACCCGGGCCGATGACTCCGCCGGACGGCGCGGCTCGGGATGAGTCGGACGGGCGCGGACGATCAGGTCGGCGGCATCGACGGGTGCCTCGGGCGCCTCGGTGGGAGCCGCTTCCGTGACCGACTCGGCAACCGACTCCTCCTCGGCCGCGACGATCTGGGCGAGCAGTTCGGCGAAGACGTCGTCGGAACTCATCGTGCGCGCCGGCTCGGCGGGCGCGGCCGGGCTGGGCCTCACCGCCGCAGCGGCGCTCGGCCGTCCGTCGCCGTCGGCCTCATCCGCCCGCTCGAGCAACTCCTCGAGAGTGGGTGGCGGCGAGTCGGGTTCAGGATCGAGGACGGGCTCGGCCGGCTCGAGTTCAGCCGCGGCCGGCTCGTTCAGATGGAACGCGACCGAGGTGAACTCGCGGGCGAAGAAGCCCAGCACCCCGCCGCGGCGGATGCGCTTCACATCGGTGATCGTGGCCGTGTAACCGAAGTCGTTACGGATCCGCGCTATGACCTCGTCGCGACCGGGGCCCTCAACGTACAGCGTCTCGGGCATCGGTGATCACCCCCGCCGACTCGACTTGGACGGTCGTTCCGGCCAGTTCGTTGTACGACAGCACCGGCAGTTCCGGCACCGCGATGCGGGTCAGCCGGCGCAGCGGCAGTCGAAGCGCCGCCGCACAGACGAGGACCGGACGCCGTCCCGAGTCCGCCAGGTGCTGGTACTGGCGCTGGATGTCGGTGACGAGGCTCTCGGCCAGGCCGGGATCGATCAGCAGTTGCAAGCCGCCCTCGGCCGGCCGTACCGATTCGATCAAGGTCTGCTGCTGACGCGGCTCGATGGTGAGCGCGGTGAGCCGGCCGTCCGTCACGTACTGCGCGGCGATCGCCGGTCCGATCGCACCGCGGGCCGCCTCGAGCAGCCGGTCGGGGTCGGTCCCGCCCTTGGCCGCGAGCGACAGCGCCTCGAAGATGCGCACCAGGTCGCGGATCGGGGCGCCCTCGTCGAGCAGGCCGTGCAGCACGCGCTGGATCTCGCCGAGGGTCAGCAGCGCCGGGGTGAGGTCTTCGACGACCACCGGGTGGGTGCGCTTGACCGACTGGGTCAGCGCGGCGACGTCCTCGCGGCCGAGCAGTCGGCTGGCGTGCGCACGGACGATCTCGGACAGGTGGGTGATGATCACCGACGACTGGTCGACGACGGTGGCGCCGAGCAGCTCGGCCTGGGCCCGCAGGCTCGTCGCGATCCACTTGCCTTCGAGGCCGAAGACCGGCTCCTTGCCGATTCGGCCGGGCAGCCCGGTCAGGCCGTCGCCGATCGCCAGCACGCAGCCGGCCGGCGCCTCGCCCCGGGCGACCTCGACGCCGTTGATCAGGACGGCGTAGGTGGACAGCGGCAGGTCGAGGTTGTCCCGGGTGCGCACCGGCGGCATGATCACGCCGAGTTCCAGGGCCAGCTTGCGGCGCAGCGTCCGCACCCGGTCGAGCAGGTCGCCGCCGGGCCCCTCGACCAGTCGGATCAGGTCAGCCGGCCAGGGCCAGCTCGAGCGGGTCGACGCCCAGATCGGTGAGGATCGCCTCGGGGCTGTCGGGCGAGATCACCGGGCCGGCACGGAGCCGCGCGCGTCGGCCTCGTCCGGCTGCGGCGTCTTCGGCATCCGGGACACGGTGAGGAACAGGAAGCCGCCGACGAGCAGGAACGGCAGCTTGGGCAGGCCGGGCACGAGGCAGAGCGCCAGGGCGGCGCCGCCGGCGATCTGCAGCGCCTTGCGGTGGCCGCCGAGCTGGCGGGCGACCGTGGAGCCCAGGTCGTCGGTGCCGCTGGCCCGGGTCACGATCAGGCCGGTCGCGACCGACAGCAGCAGCGCGGGGATCTGCGAGACCAGGCCGTCGCCGACGCTCAGCACGCTGTAGGTCGACAGCGCCTGCGGAGAAGCTCAGGTGGTGCTGGACGATGCCGAGCACGAGGCCGCCGACCAGGTTGACCATCGTGATGATGATGGCGGCGATCGCGTCGCCCTTGACGAACTTGGACGCGCCGTCCATCGAGCCGTAGAAGTCGGCCTCGGACGGTGACCTCGGCGCGTCGGCGGCGGGCCTCCTTGTCGTCGATGACGCCGGAGTTGAGATCGGCGTCGATCGCCATCTGCTTGCCCGGCATGGCGTCGAGGGTGAACCGGGCGCCGACCTCGGCGACCCGGCCGGCGCCGTTGGTGATCACCACGAACTGGATCACGAGCAGGATCGCGAAGATCACCAGGCCGATGACCAGCGAGCCGCCGATGACGAACGTGCCGAAGGCGTGGATCACGCTGCCGGCGTAGCCGTTGCGCAGCACCAGCCGGGTGGCGGAGATGTTGAGCGCCAGGCGGAACAGGGTCGCGACCAGCAGCAGCGACGGGAAGCTCGAGAAGTCCAGCGGGCGCTTGACGTACATGCTGACCAGGACGATGACCAGCGCCGCGGTGATGTTGATCGCGATCAGGAAGTCGAGCAGCGCGGCCGGCACCGGCACGACCATCATCAAGATGATGCCGACGACGCCGACCGGCACGGCCAGTACTGGCTCAGTCTGCGCGTGTTCAACTGCGGGCTCCAGGTGACGGCATCGTTCCGACCCGGTCCTTGGGTGGAGCGTCGCCGTCCTGGCAACCAACCATTCGGCCGGTTCGGACCCGACTTGAGCGATCCGACGCGAGACATCCCGACGGTCAGCGGCGGACGAGCGTGCGCACCTTGTGGGTGCCGGCGACCGATCCGCGCGCCTTGAGGGTCATGATGAAGGCCAGCACCCGGGCCACGCCCTCGAACAGGTCGCCGGGGATCTCGCGCCCGACGTCGACCACCTGATAGAGCGTGCGGGCGAGAGGGACGTCCTCGACCATCGGGACGCGGGCGTTCTGCGCGATCTCCCGGATCCGGGCCGCCATGTGTCGGCGCCCTTGGCGACCACGCGCGGCGCGCCCGTTGCCGGCCTCGTAACGCAGCGCGACGGCGACGTGCGTCGGGTTGACCACCACGACGTCGGCCGTGCGCCACATCGGCCAGCATCCGGTTGCGGCTGATGGCCAGCGCCCGCGATCGGATGGCCCCCCGCAGCTGCGGGTTGCCCTCCGAGGACTTCATCTCGTCCTTGATCTCCTGCTTGGTCATCTTCAGGCTGCGGTTGTTGCGCCGGCGCACGACCGCGTAGTCGGCGAACGCCATCAGCAGGCCGGCCACCGCACACCAGCGGATCAGCTGCAGCACGGCGGTCGTCGCCACGTCCGAGCAGGCTCGACAGCGGCAGCGATCCGGCCGAGGCCAACGTCGGGACGAGCGAGCGCACCGACAGATAGACGACGACGGCGAGCACGCCCGACTTGATCAACGACTTGAGCGCGGTCCACGCGCCCTGCGGGCCGAACATCCGCTTGAGGCCCTGCAGTGGGTTGAGCCGCGAGAACTTCGGCGTCAGCAGCTTGGGCGAGAAGGCGAAGCCGCCCTGCAGGACGACCGAACCGACCGACGACTCCCAGGATCAGCAGCACGAGCGGGGCGAACGCCTCGGCCGCCTGCTCGAACGCCGCCCGGGCGACCGCCAGGGCCTGGCCGGTGTCAGGCGTCTGGGCGACGGCACCGGCCTGGACCAGCGCGGTCGTCGCCGCCGTCATCAGCGAGCGCACGACTTTCGGCATCACGAAGCTGGCGGCCAGCAGGCCGAGCCACGAGCCGATCTCGGGCGTGTTGCCGATCTGGCCTTCGCGGCGGGCGGTCGCGCCGCTTGCGCGGGGTCGCCTTCTCGGTGCGTTCACCGGCCGGTTTCTCGGCCATCAGCCCGTCACGTCCGCCGACCAACTGCACCGACTGGCCGGCCAGGCCCTCGACCGTGCGCGGCAGCAGGGCGAAGCCCGAGACCGACCAGGCCGAGGGTCAGCAGGATCTTGAGCGGGAAGCTCAGCGAGAAGACGTTCAGCTGCGGGGCGATGCGGTTGAGCAGGCCCATCGCGATGTCGGCGATGAACAGCACGACGATCAGCGGGCCGGCGATCTGCAGCGCCGCGACGAACATGCTGACGTCAGCGTGGCGACCAGGTGCGCGCTCAGCTTCGACATCGACAGGCTGCGCGTCGAGCGGCAGCGTCGTGAACGACCGCAGGAACCCGGCGATGATCAGCAGGTGCGCCTGCGAGGCGAAGATCAGCGTCGTCGCCATCAGGCCGTAGAACCGGCCGAAGATCGACGTGTTGTTCTGCGACAGCGGATCCAGGGCGAACGACAGCGAGAAGCCGCCGAACAGGTCGATCAAGCTGCCGGCCGCCTCGACCGCCGCGAACACGAGCCGGGTGCCGAAGCCGAGCGCCGGCCCCGATGACCACGTTCGTGAACGAGGCTGTCGAGCGAGCGGGGCGAGCTCGGCCGGCGGCGCGTGGGTCGACGCGATCGGCGTGCACGGCCAGCGCCAGACGCGACCGAGATCACCGGCTTGATCGCGTGCGGCAGGCCCGAGGTCGCGAACGGCGGGCGAGATCGTCACCCAGGCCAGGATCCGGGCCGAGCACAGCAGCAGCGCGACCAGGGTCGCCTGCGCTGAACGAGTCGCACTCACGATCAGCTCAGCAGACTGGGGATCTGGTCGTACAGCTGCTGGGTGAACGTCTCCATCGAGTGCATCATCCAGCGGCCCGAGATCAGCAGCACGATGCCGATGGCGATGACCTTGGGCACGAAGGACAGCGTGAACTCCTGGATCTGGGTCGCCGACTGGAACAGCGAGACGAGGAAGCCGACCGCCAGCGCGGTGAGCAAGGTCGGCGCGGCCAGCTCGAAGGTGATCGTCATGACCTGCAGGCCCAGGTGGACGATCTGCGGTGTCAGTCATCGGGTTCCTCGCTAACCGGTGTGATAGCTGGTGACGAGCGAGTTGATGACCAGGCCCCAGCCGTCGACGAGGACGAAGAGCAGCAGCTTGAACGGCAGCGACACGCTCACCGGCGGCAGCATCATCATGCCCAGCGACATCAGCGACGACGAGACGACCATGTCGATGATCAGGAACGGGATGTAGACGACGAAGCCGATGATCATCGCCGATCGCAGCTCGGACAGCACGAAGGCCGGGATCAGCGTGCGTCAGGCCGACGTCGGCCGGCTTGCGCGGGTTCGGCAGCTGGCCGGCCCGCAGCATCAGCGCGATCTCCTCCGGTCGGGTGTGCTGCAGCATGAACGTCTGCAGCGGCGCGATGCCGTCGTGGAAGGCCGCCGGTCTGGGTCTTCTTGCCGTGACAGGTACGGCTGGATGCCCTGGCTGTTGACCTTGGAGAAGACCGGCGCCATGACGAAGCCGCTGATGAACAGCGACAGTCCGGCCAGCACCTGGTTCGGCGGCACGCTGGTGAGCCCGAGCGCGTTACGGGTGATCGACAGGACCACGAAGATCTTGGTGAAGCTCGTCATCAGCAGCAGCAGGGACGGCGCGACCGAGACGACCGTCAGCAGCAGCAGGATCGAGACCGACGTGCTCGGCTTGCCGCCGACGTCGACGGTCACGCTTCCGTCGCCGGAGCTGCTCGCCGGCTTGGTCGGCGTCGCGGGAGCCGTCGGCCCGTCCGGGGCGACGACGCCGGCCGACGCCGTTGCCGACGCGGCGGCCGACGGCGTCGCGACCGCGACGACCGGAGTCGGCGCGGCCGTCGCGGCGTGCGCGTGCGAGGCCGTACCCAGAGCGAAGAGGGTGGCCAGGATGAACGCAACGACGATCTGCAGCGATCGCCTCACGGCACGGGGGAGCGACCCGTGGTCGGGACATGGACATGGGACGCCTAGCGCCTGACCGTGCGCTCGCGCAGGGCGTCGACGGCCTGGAGCCAGGTCGCGGCCGACAGAGCCGATCCTTCGAGCGAACGCGAGCCGCGCCGGCGTGCGTCGGAGCGGCGGGACGTCAGCCGCCGGCGTCCGGCGGCTCGGCCGCGTCGGCGGATCGTCGCCCGAACGCGCCGGGAGCGCAAGGCGTCGCGCGGCCCGGGTTCGACGCGGGCTCCTCGAACAGGGCGGGATCGGTGTCGCCGAGCAGGTTGACCTGGCCGTCGGTGACGCCGAGGACCAGCGCGCGATCGGCGATCTTGACGACGGCGACGGCCGAGTTGCGGGTGAGCTGCTGGCGGGCGAGCACGGTCATGGTGTCGCGCGCCTTGCCCTTGCCGCCGGTGCGCGACTTCGCCCAGCGGCCGATGCATCCACATCAGGCCGAGGACGAAGGCGAGCGACAGCAGCACCCGCCCGACCGACTCGACCGAGCCCACGGTCAGCGGACCCCGTGGTCGGAGACGATCTCGGTGATCCGCAGGCCGAAGTTCTCGTCGATGACGACGACTTCGCCGCGCGCGATCAGCCGGCCGTTCACCAGCAGGTCGGCCGGTGCGCCGGCGGCCCGGTCGAGTTCGATCACGGCGCCGTCGGTCAGGGCCAGCAGCTCGTTCAGGGTCATGCCGGGTGCGGCCGAGTTCGGCGGTGACGTCCATCTCGACGCTCGCGCAGCAAGTCGAGACCGGCCCGGTCGCCGCTCGCCGTGGCCGCGCCGGGCCGGGTCAGTTCCTGCATCGAGGGCAGCTCGGCCGCGACCGGGAGCCGCGGCCGACGCGTGCTCCTCGATCGGCCAGGCCGACGATCGCCCGCGACGCCGCCATCGGCCAGCAGCGGGACCAGCACGGACGCGCCGGCTTGGCGAGCAGGCCGTCGAGCGCCGGCGGCGACCGGAAGCAGCTTGAGCCGGGCCGAGCGCGACGGCGCCGATCGTCCGGCCGCGGCCTCCAGCGCCGGCGTCAGCGCGTGGCTCGGATCGAGCGGGCCGAGCGGTGACGCCGCCAGCGCGTCGAGCACCGGCTGGTCGACGGCGATCAGCAGCTCGCCCGTACGGGCGCCGGAGAACCGGACGCTGACGGCCTGCCCGTCCAGTTCGAGCCGGTGCTGGGTCATCGCGCCGAGGGTCAGTGGCTCGCCGACCGGCAGTTCGGCCGAGCATCGCCTGCGCCGCGACGACGGCCGACTTGGTGACGATGGCTCGATCGGTGGTGGGCAGCTTCGATCATGGATTCGGTCACGAGCGTTCTCCGAGTTTCTTGTCGACGACCAGGCCGGCGAGCCGCGAGCCTTCGCGACCGGCCAGAGCGTGGGTGTAGGTCGTGCCGCCGCAGCGCACCGCGAGCGGGCGGTGACGCGGTGCGGCAGCGCGACGAGGTCGCCGGGCGCGAGCTCGACGATCGGGCCGGCGTCGAGCGGACCGGCTGGAACTGGACCGAGATCTCGACCGGGCACCTCGCCCAGCCCGTCGCGCACCCGCACCGCGTTGTGCGCGGCGTTGGCCTGCTCGAGCGCCGACAGCGGGCGCTGGGCCCGGCGTGGCCTGCAAGCCGCGGGAACACCGAGGCGAACGGCAGGCAGAGGGTGGCGACGCCGACGTCGGCGCCGATCCGGGTCTCGAACGAGACGACGATCATCATGTCGGTCGTGCCCGGCGGCCTGCAGGAACGGCGGGTTGAACTCGATCGAACCGAGGGCCGTCTCGACCGGGGCGATCGGCTCGAGCGCGTACGCAGCACGGCCAGGATCTGCTCGACCAGGCCGCGCATGAGCGTGCTCTCGATGTCGGTCAGCGGACGGGTCGGCTGGGCGCCGCCGGGGCCGCCCAGCAGGTGGTCGATGCAGGCGAGCGCGCTCGTCACCGAGAACTCGAGCACCGACGTGCCGGGCAGCGGCTTGGCGGTGAACGGAGCGAGCAGCGTCGGCGTGCTCAGACCCGAGATGTACTCCTCGTAGGTCTGTTGCTCGATGGCGAGCAGGTTGACCTGGCACAGCGCCCGCAGCGAACTCGTGAGCAGCGTGCCGAGCCGGCGGGCGAACGTCTCGAAGCTCATCTGCAGCATGCGGATGTGATCGCGCGCGAGCTTGGTCGGGCGGCGGAAGTCGTACAGGACGATCTGCGTCGCTGTCCGTCTCGGCGAGCAGGCCGCCGCGCCGCCCGGGCTCACCTGCGGGTCCGCGACGAGTGGCGTCGCCGGACGTCCTCATCTGCGCTCGGTTGGCTGCCACACCGAGCCCTATCGGCCGCGACCGGCCGTCACTTTAGCGGTGCGCGCCCAGCTGACGACCGGGCGTAACGGCGTTCGAGCCGGATCTGACCGGCGTGGTTCCAGAGCCGGATCGGCGTTATTGCATGACGAACTCCGTGAAGTAGAGCGCCATGATCTGCTTCGGGTAGGCCGCCTCGATCTTGGCCAGCAGGTCCTTCTTGAGCTTGTCGCGTCCGGCTTCGGTCGACAGGGCGGCCATCGGCTGGTCGGTGAACTCGCTGATCAGGAGGTCCTGCGCCTTGCTGGTGTCGATCGTGGCCGGTGCACCCTTCACCGCCTGCAGCGCGACCTTGATCTTGAGGAAGTGGCCGTCGGCCAGGTTCAACGTCGTGTCGTCCATCGCCACGACGGCGCCGGCCACCGGCGGTCCGGCCTTGGCCGGCTTCTTGGCCAGGACGAAGTGGTAGACGGCGCCGACGACGAGCAGCGCCACCACCACGATGATGATCAGCTTCTTCTTGCTCTTCTTGGCCGGTGCCGCGTCGGCGCTCGGGCCCCGCGATCTTGCCGACTGGTCGCGGGCGTGGCGACCCGGGCGCTGGTTTCAACGGGCATGATCTGACACTCCTGCGACGAGACGGATGGATGTTCACGGTGTCGGCTCTCGCCCCCGGTGCTCGACAGCAGCGAGCGGTCGGCCGCGCTCAGCGTCGACAGGACCACGATGTCCACGCGCCGGTTGAGCGTCTCGGCCCGCGGATCGCTGGGCGGGTACAGCGGCTTCTGGTCGGAGAACCCGACGGCGGACAGGCGCGAGGACGGGAACGCGAACGTGGCGATCATGTAGCGAACGACCGAGCTGGCGCGAGCCGAGGACAGCTCCCACCCGCTCGGGTAGGGGTAGGTGCTCACGTTGTCCTGGTTGGTGTGGCCGTCGACCTCGATCGCGTTCGGCAGGCCGACCAGCGGCGGCACGACGACGTCGAGGATCTGCTGGCCGCCGGGCAGCAGTTCGGCGCTGTTGCCGCCGAAGACCAGCGAGCTGGTGACGAGCGTGATCACCAGACCCCGTTCGTCGATGCTGAACAGCGCGTCGCCGCTGAGGCCCTGCTTGGCCAACGCGTCCGAGATGGCCTGCTGGACCTTCTTGAGGTCGTCGACCTCGGTCTGCACCCGGTCGGCCTGCGTCTGCGCGTCCGCCCGCTGTGCGGCCTGCACCTTGGCCGTGACCTGCTGGTCGAGAACGGCCGTCGAGGCCGGGCTCGGCATCAGTTCCGGATCGATGTCCTGCTTGGAATCCGAGCCACCGTCGCCGGTCGAGGTGATCGCCCCCTGAGAGCTGGACACCGCCGACGAACCGGGATTGAACACCGCCGCCAGCCCGGTGCGCAGCTGGACGAACTTGGTGGTGTCGACCACCGACATCGCGTAGAGCACGACGAACAGGACGAGCAGCAGCGTCAGCATGTCGGCGTAGGTGACGAGCCAGCGCTCGTGGTTCACGTGCTCCTCCTCGCCATGGCCGCCTCGCTTGCGCCCGCGCCCGTGGCCCGCTCCGCGAGCCATCAGGCGACCTCCTTCTTCGCTTCCTCGGCGGGCAGCAGGCTCTGCAGCTTCTGCGCCAGCAGCCGCGGGTTGGAGCCGGCCTGGATGGCGACGACGCCCTCGATGGTCAGCTCCATCAGCTCGCACTCGACCTCGCTGACCCGCTTGAGCCGGTTGGCCAGCGGCAGCCAGAAGACGTTCGCGCTCATGACGCCCCAGAGGGTGGCGACGAACGCGCTGGCGATCTCGGCGCCGAGCTTGGTCGGCTCGCTGAGATTGCCGAGCACCTGGACCAGGCCGAGGACGGTGCCGATGATGCCGATCGTCGGGGCGTAGCCGCCCATGTCGGAGAACAGCTTGGCCCCGGCCTTGTCGGTCGCCCGCTTGGTGTCGACCTCGCGAGCCGAGGATCTCGGCGACCTCCTCGGGGTCGATGCCGTCGACGGCCATCTGCAGACCGCGCTGCAGGAAGGGGTCCTCGACCCCGGCCACCTCGTCCTCGAGGGCCAGGATGCCCTCGCGGCGGGCCCGGTCGGCCAGGTGGACCAGCGTCTCGACCAGGAGGTCGGCCGAGGGAACCTTGGCGGTCGCGGCCCGGATGATCTGCTTGGGCAGCGCCTTGACGTCGCGCATGACGCCGCCGGCGATGGCGGCGCCGAGGGTGCCACCGAAGACCAGGACCAGCGACGGGATCAGGACGATCGCCATCGGGTTGCCGCCCTCGAGGATGATCGATCCGAAGATCGCGACCAGGGTCGCGCCGACGCCGATCGCGAGTGCCGGGTCCATCAGCTCTCCTTCGGGTGCAGCGAGACGACCGATCGAGCGGCCGGAGTCGCGGGCCAGCACGGACTCGCGCCGTGGCTGAGGTGGTCGGGGGCGCGAGGCGCGTCGGCGAGATCGGCGTTGGCGGCGTTGAGCTTCTCGGCCGCGGCGATGATCTCGGGCCCGGTCGAGGCAGATCAGCTCGATGAGTTCGTCGATGCGACTGGCGGACGACGTACTTGTTGCCGCCGACCAGAGTGACGACGGTGTCGGGCGTCGCCTCGGCGCGCTCGATGAGATCAGGGTTCAGGGCGAAGTCAGGGTCCGCCCAACCGGCTGAGGAGTATCAACTTGATACCATCCTGGTGTCGTTCTGCGGGCCCATCCGTGGGCCCGCGCATATCGAATCTATCGGCGACGGCGGCCCGGATCTGAGGTGATCCGGGCCGCCAGCTGCGCCGGATCAGTTCTTCATGTTGACGAGCGTCTGCAGCACCTCGTCCGAGGTGGTGATCACGCGGGAGTTGGCCTGGAAGCCACGCTCGGCGATGATCAGGTTGGTCAGCTCGGTGGCGAGGTCCACGTTCGACATCTCCAGGTAGCCGGCCGACAGGCTGCCGCGGCCACCGGACATCGGGGCGCCGACCTGCGCGGCGCCGGAGTTGGCGCTGGCCTGGAACTGGGTGTCGCCGACCCGGGTCAGGCCGGCCGGGTTGGTGAACGTCGCGATCGCCAGGGTGCCGAGGGTCGTGGTGGCGCCGGTGGCGTCGACGGCGTTCACGTCGCCGTTGGAGGCGATGCTCCACGAGACGTAGGTGCCGCTGGACAGGGCGGACAGGTCGAGGTTGCCGCCGGTCGCGCTCTGGGCGATCGAGCCGTCCGGCTGCGACGAGGTGGCCGTTGCGCGTCCAGGGAGAACGAACCCGCTCGGGTGTAGCTCGTCGCCGGTGCTGTTGGAGACGACGAAGAAGCCGTCGCCGTTGATCAACAGGTCGGTCGAGCGGCCGGTGGCCTGGCTCGAGCCCTGCGACATGTTGGCCGAGATGCCGCCGAGCTGGACGCCCAGCCCGATCTGCTCGGGGTTGGTGCCACCTGGTCGCGGCATCGGCGGCGCCGGCGCCGGCGAGCGTCTGGCTCAGCGTCGTCTCGAAGACGGTCGAGCTGGCCTTGTAGCCGGTGGTGTTGACGTTGGCGATGTTGTTGGACGTGACGTCGAGCATCTGCTGGTGGGCCCGCAGGCCCGAGATGCCGGAGAAGAGCGAGCGAAGCATGGGAGTTCTCCTGGGGGTTGGGTTTCGGTGCTCGGTTTGGGGGTACTCGGTTGTGCGGGATCAGGACGTCGTGGTGGCGATGACCTGCTGGACCTGGGACAGATCGACGTTCTGACCACCGACGACCAGGCTCGGCGACGTGCCGGCGATGGTGGCCGCGGAGACGAAGCCGCTCTGGGTGGTACCGGACGAGTCGAGATAGCTGACGGTCTTGCCGACCATGCCCGCCGCCGTCTGTTGTTCCTGGGCCTGCATCTGGGAGGTGCTGGCCTGCGAGAGCTGTTGCATCGTCTGGATCTGGTTCAGCGTGGCCGTCTCGTTCATGAGGGTCGAGTTGTCGACCGGGATTGCTCGGGTCCTGGTACTGCAACTGGGCGACGAGCAGCTGCAGGAACTGCTGTGAGGACAGCTGCGACTGGTCGGCGGCCGTCGACACCGTCGTCGTCGACGGCGCCGCGCTGGTGATCGTCGCGGTCGGCAATGAGCTGATGGGAGTGGTCATGGTCTCGTCTCCGGGTCGGTCAGGGCGGGATCGGGATGGTTGGGCGGTCGTCTTCGCCGGGTGCCGCCCCGCGTCGGGTCAGTGGTCACAGCCACCGGTCCAGGGCCGAGTCGTCAGCCGTCGGACGAATCGAGCCGGTCGTGATCGGGTCGGCGGCGCCCCGGCGTGCGCCGGAGGCGGTGTCGGGATCGGGACGGCCGGTCGTGGTGCGAGCCGACTGGCCCGATCCGGCGTCCGGACGTGAGCCGCCGCCGATGTCGACCGCCACGCCGGTGTAGCCACCGTCGCGCAGGTCCTGCTGCAGCGCGGGCAGCGCGCTGCGCAGCGCGTCGTGCGCGGCACTGTTGTCGCTGCTGAGCTCGACGTTGATGACGCCGTGTTCGATGCGGGCCTGGATCGTCACCGGGCCCAGGTCGTCCGGATGCAGGCGAACGGTCAGGTGATGCAGGCCGTCGCCGGATGCGCGAAGCGGCGTCAGGGCCGTGCTCAGTTGCTGCGCGACCGGCGCTGGCGATGCTGCTGCGATGCCGCTGGCGATGTCGCTGTCGATGTCGCCGCGGTCGTCGGAGTCGTCGTCGCCGCGAGCACGCCCGAGAACGGGGTCGTCGACCCGGTCGGCGCGGCTGTCACGGTCGGCGCGGCCGAGGCGGGATCGAGCGAGCCGCGCTGACCCGTCCGGGGACGACCGGCACCGCTCGCGAGTCCGACCGCGGACGGAGCGGCTGTCGGGCTCGACCCGCCGGTCGGGGCGGTCGGCGGCGCGACCGGCTGCGCGGCCTCGGGCCCAGACGCCATCGGCGGGAACAGTGACATGGCGGTCGGCGTCGAGGCCGGAGCGGCGCTGGGCTGGTCGGTCGAGCTGTCGACGCCGGTGGTGCCGGCCAGCCCCGCGGCGACGGGTGCCGACGGGTCGCCGGAAGCGCGATGGGATCGAGCGAGCCGCGCCGGGGGTAGTCCGCCGGCCAGCACGGGCGACAGGGGCGACGCAGCAGTCCCGGGCGTCCCGGGGATACCAGTCGCCGGGGTCCCGATCGCCGCACCATCGCTCGGGACGGGATCGGGCGCGGGGGAGCCGGCGACCGCGAGTCCGGTGGACCGGGTAGCGGGCGCACCCGCGGCCACCGCCGCGGAGGCCGGCGCGGCCGCGGAACGGGCCGGCGGTGTGGCGGACGGCGTCCTCGGTGCGGCGAGGGCGAGCAACGCAGCCATCGTGCTGGCCAGGCTGGCGCTGGAGTCGTCGTCGGGTGTCGGCTTGGCGTCGGTCGGCTTGGCGACCGTCGGGCTGGCGTCGGTCGGGCTGGCGTTGCCCGGACTGGCATCGGTCGGGCTGGCATCGGTCGGGCTGGCGTTGCCCGGGCTGGCGTCGGCCGGCTCGGATGTCGCCACGGACGCGCCGGTCGACTGGCTCATGATCGACGCGAAGTCGGGCGTCCCCGGTGAGGCGCCGGCGGACGCCGGATCGGCCGAGACCGCCGGCCCCGGCGTGGAGCCCGGTCCGGCGACGAGCAGGGCGGCGGCGTTCACGACGGCTGTCCCATCGCCTGCTGCACCTTGACGACATAGGCCTGCGTCTCCGCGTAGGGCGGGACCCCGCCGTACTTGTCGACCGCACCCGACCCGGCGTTGTAGGCGGCGAGCGCGAGCGTCACCGAGCCGTCGTACTTCGCCAGCAGTCCGGACAGCATCCGGGCCGCCCCGTCGACGGCCTGGGTCGGGTTCAGCGGGTCGACGCCCAGGCTCTTGGCGGTACCGGGCATCAGTTGCATCAGCCCCTGCGCGCCGGCCTTGCTGACCGCGTCGGGATTGCCACCGGACTCGACGTGGGCGACCGCCGCGAGCAGACCGGCGGGCAGGTTGTAGCGGGCGGTGTCGGCGGCGAACACCGAGGAGTACGCCGCCACCCCGCTCGGGTACGACGTGACGTTCGATGCCACCGACGACGCGGTCGTGGCCGAGGTCGCGGCCGACGGGTCGCCGACGATGCGCCGGATGGACGTCGGCGTCGGCGAGACGTTGGCGATCTTGACGACCTCGCCCGTCTGCGGTGCCTCGATCATCTTGCCGTTACCGACGTACATCGCCACGTGGTAGGCCGGTTGACCGAAGCACAGCAGGTCGCCGGGCTGGGCTTGTGCCAGCGAGGCGACCGGTGTGCCCACCCGCTGCTGCTCGGCGGCCGTACGGGGCAGCGTGATCCCGAGGCTCTTGTACGTCTGCTGCGTCAACCCCGAGCAGTCGATCCCGGAACGACTCGTGCCGCCCCAGACGTAGGGAACGCCGAGGTAGCTCTCGGCCGTGCTGACCGCGTCCTCGCCTGTCACGTCGCTGCTGGACGCCGAGTAGGTGACGCCGTCGACCGGGCCGGACGGGTTGGCGTCGGCGCTGCCCTGGGCCTGACCGAGCGCGGTGGCAAAGCTCGACGAACTCGTCTTGACGGTCGAGGCAGCCGGTGTCGAGGGAGCGAACTGGGCCTGGATCGTGGCGATCCGGGTCAGGACGCTGTTGATCGGGCCGGCCGCGAGAGCGATGTCGGTCATCCGGTGCCTCGCTCGTGATGAATCCGGCCGCCGACCTCGTCCAGTTCCTTCTGCTGGGCCAGGCTGGCCCGGGCGCGGGCCGTCTCGGCATCCCGCTCGGCCAGCTTCTCGACACCGCGGCGATCCTGGGCGGCCGCGGTCAGCGCACCGGATCGGGCGGCGACCTGGTCCTCGGCGGTCGCGTGCGCGTGCCGGGCCGCGAACCAGGTGGCGGCCGCTGCCTGCTGAGCCGAGGCAGCGGCGAGGAAGGCCAGCGAGCTCGCCGACCCGTGATCGGAGGACATCGACTCGAGGCGATCGCTCTCGACGAGCAGGCGGGCGCGGGCCTCCTGGGCGTCGCGATGCGCGTCGGCCAGCCGGCCGCGCGCCACGTCTTCCTGGGCCTGCCGCGCGCGGAGCAGGGTCGACACCCACGCCCGGCTCATGCGGCCACCGCCGGGGAGACCCCGATCGCGTCGGCGAGCAGCGACCACGCCCGGGCCGAGGGCACCTGCTCGTCCATCGGCTGCTGCAGGAACTGCTCGAGCCGGGGCCAGACCGCGAGTGCACGGTCGGCCAGCGGGTTGGTGCCGGCGACGTACGCGCCGATCTCGATCAGTTCGCGGACGTCGCGACGGGCGGCCAGCAACTGCCGGGCGGTGCGGGCCAGCTCCTGCTGCTCGGGCGTGGTGACCGCGCCCGACACGCGCGACACCGACTCGAGGACGTCGATGCTGGGGAAGTGACCCGCCGTGGCCAGCTTGCGGTCGAGCACGATGTGGCCGTCGAGGATCGAGCGGGCGGTGTCGGCGATCGGCTCGGAGTGGTCGTCGCCCTCGACGAGCACCGTGTAGACGCGCGGTGATCGATCCGCTCGCGCCGCCGCCGGTGCGTTCGAGCAGCCGGGGCAGCATCGCGAACACCGACGGCGGGTAGCCGCGCGTGGCCGGCGGCTCGCCCACCGACAGGCCGATCTCGCGCTGGGCCATGGCCAGCCGGGTGATGCTGTCCATCAGCAGCAGGACGTCGTCGCCCTGGTCGCGGAACTACTCGGCGATGCGGGTGGCCACGAACGCCGCCCGCAGCCGGACCATCGGCGGCTGGTCGGACGTCGCGACCACCACGATCGCGTTGCGCAGGCCCTCCGCGCCCAGGCTGTGCTCGAGGAACTCGTTCACCTCACGGCCGCGCTCGCCGATCAGCGCGACGACGGTGAGCTTGGCCGTCGTGCCGCGGGTGATCATCGACAGCAGGCTGGACTTGCCGACGCCGGAGCCGGCGAAGATGCCCATCCGCTGCCCGCGCCCGACCGGGATCAGCGTGTCGATCGCGCGCACGCCGACACCGAGCGGGGCGTCGACGCGCCTGCCGCGACAGCGCGGCGGGCGGCGCCAGCTCGACTCCGACGCGCTCGAGCCCGCGCGGGGCGTCCAGGCCGTCGATCGGCCGGCCGAGGCCGTCGAGCACTCGCCCGCGCAGTTCCGCGTCCGACGGCGATCCGCAGCGGCCCACCGCGTCGAGCGTGACGCGGTCGCCGCCGCCGATACCGTCCAGCGGGACCGAGCGGCAGGCAGCTGGCCTGGTCGCCGTCGACGGCGACGACCTCGGCCAGCCAGCCCGTCCGACCGATCGCAACGAGATCGCCGATGCGGACGGCCAGTCCGCGGATCACGATCGACAGGCCGCGGACGCTGACGACCTGTCCGTAGACCGCGCGGCGCCGCAGCGGCGAGCGCCTCGGCCCGCCGGGTCGACAGCCGGCGTTCGGGCGGCGTGACGGTGGTTGCGGTCATAGTCCGAGGGCCGCCTTCACGCGTTCGATGGCAGGCTGCGATCCGGGCGTCGATCCGGGTCGCGCCGCAGGTGGCGACGGCGTCGCCGGCGGCGAGCCCGCTCGAGGAGACGAGGGTGATCGCGCGGGTAGCCGTCAGCTCGGCGAACGGCGCCGATCCCAGGACGCCGGCGTGGTCGGCCGGGCTGAGCTCGACGACGACCGGCCCGTCGTCGGGGAGCCAGTCGAGCGCCCGCGCCAGCGCATCCAGCCCGCGTCGCGGCGCCACTTCAGCTCGTCGTCCGACCAGGGCCTCGGCCAGCTCGACCGCCATCGCGACGATGGTGTCCTCGATCTGCTCGGCGGCCGGGACGGTTCGCGGCTGCGCAGGCTCGGCCGCGGCGTCGTCCAGGGCGGCGATGGCCCGGGTCAGCTCGGCGGCTCGGCGCGGCGTGCTGGTCATCGGCGCGCGGCGCGGGCCTGTTCGATGTCGGCGGCCAGCTGGTCGCGCGCCTTCGCGCACGCCCTGGGCCCAGCCCGCCGCGTATCCGGCCGCGCGGGCCTCGGCCCGGGCCGGTTCGAGCAAGCTGTTCGGCACGACTCGGCCCGACTCCGAGCTCGAAGGCGGGCACGAACTTCTCCACGGTGCGCTGCTCGCCCACCTGGTCGAAGGTGTACGGGCGGGCGGCCAGCTGCTCAGTCAACGAACTCATCCTCGTCGCCGCGGCGGATCATGATCTGGCCGGCCTGCCTCGAGAGCGCGGATCGCTCGGACGACGGTGGCCTGCGCGGTCTCCACGACGTTGAGCCGGACCGGGCCCAGCACCTCGATCTCGTCGAGCAGGTCGGCCGCGGCCCGCTCGGACATGTTGCGGACGATCTTGTCGCGGACCGGCGTCCGAGACGCCCTTGAGCGCGGTCGCCAGCTCGTTGACCTCGACCTGGCGGACGACCAGCTGCACCGCCCGGTCGTCGAGGTTGATCAGGTCCTCGAACATGAACATCCGGGCGCGGATCTGCTCGACCAGCTCCGGGTCGCGCTGTTCGAGTCCTTCCAGGATCATCTTCTCGGTGCCGCGGTCGGCCCGGTTGATGATGTCGACCAGCGGCTGGACGCCGCCGACCGCCGACAGCTCGTTCGGCGCGATCAGGCGTCGACAGCCGCCGCCGCAGGCTGGCCTCGACCTGCCGGATGATCTCCGGCGAGGTGCGGTCCATGACGGCGATGCGGTGGGCGACGTCGGCGCGCTGGTCGCCGGCCAGGCCGGCCAGCACCTGCGAGGCCAGCGCGGCCGGAACGTGGGCCAGCACGAGCGCGATCGTCTGCGGGTGCTCCTCGCCGATGTAGGACAGGATCTGGCGGGGGTCGGCGTGCTGCAGGAAGCTGAACGGCAGGTCGACCATGTGCTCGGCGACCCGGTCGAGGATCTCCGACGCGCGCCGCTCGCCGACCGAGGACACGAGCAGTTCGCGGGCGTTGTCCATGCCGCCGCGCGTCGTCACCGACCCGGCGATCATCATCGCCGCGAACTCCTCCAGCACGGCGGCCGCGACCTCGGCCTCGGCACCTCGCCCATCCGGGCGATCTCGGCGCTGAGTTCCTCGAGCTCGCGGTCGCTGAGGTTGCCCAGCACCCGCGAGGACTCGACCCGTCCGAGCTGCATCATCAGGATGGCCGCCTTGCGGAAGCCGGTCATGCCGCGCAGCAGGTCGGCGACGGGCGGGAGCTGGCCGTCGGCACGGTGCGTCGTCGGAAGTCGGCGACCAGGGTCTGCGGTCATGTCAGGACTCCTTCGTGTTCATCCAGTTGCGCAGCAACCGGGCGACGTCGTCGGGTTGCTCGCCGGCCAGGTCGCTCACGGCCTGGCGGTTGCGCTCGAGCCGCGCGGCCGTGGGCGAGGGCAGCTCGCGCATCGCCGGCTCGATCGGCGCGCCGCTCGTGGTTCGGCGTCGTTGAGCGTGGCCAGGAACTGGTCGAGCTCGTCGACCGGCGTCGGGTCGTCCAGTCGCGTGCGCCGGCGCCGGCGGCTCATGAGCGCGGTCGACGACCACCACGCCGACGGCCAGCAGGACCACGCCGCCGGTCTTGATCAGCGACATCAGCTGGGCCGAGCTGGCGGCCTTGGCCGCCGCCTTCTTGGCCGCCGCCGCGGCGGCCGCGGCCTGCTGGGCGCGGACGTGGTGTCGAACGGCAGGGTGGCGACGGTCAGCGTGTCGCCCCGCGTGTGGTGTCGAGGCCGACGGCCGAGGAGACCAGGTCTGCGACCTGGTCCTGGTCGAGCGAGCCGGCGGCGGCCTTGTCGAGGACGACCGAGACGCCGAGCTTCTCGACCGAGCCCGGGCGCGGCGACGGTGGTCTGGTCGACCGTGCCGACGGCGTTGTTCTGGGTGACCGAGTTGCTCGACGTAGTCGCCGCCGCGTCGCGGTCGGCGCGGCGGCGGCCGCCGGCGTGCCGGCGCCGAGCACGCCCGCGCTGGCGCTGCCGTTGCCGCTGTAGCTCTCGCCCTGGCTGGAGACGGCCAGCGGCGGCACGCCCGAGGCGTAGGTGTAGCTGTGCGAGGTCGTGGTCGCGTTGTCGAAGTCGAGCAGGGCGTTGACCGTCACCGACGAGTGCCCGGCGCCGACGACCTGGTCGAGCATCTGCTGGACCGACTGGCTGAGCTGGTTGTCGTAGGCCTGGGTCTGCTCGGTCTGGGTGCTCAGCCCGCCGGCGTCGGTGATGCCGGTACCGGCGGCCGACAGCACCTTGCCGGTCGAGTCGGACACCGTGACCTCGTCGGCGGTCAGGCCCGGGCACGCTGGAGGAGACCAGGTTGACGACCGACCGGACCTGGTCGGTGGTCAGCTGGGTGCCCGGCGTGAGGGTCAGCAGCACCGCGGCGGTGGTCTTCTGCGGTGTCGTCGGTGAAGACGTCGCTCTGCGGGATGGCCAGGTTGACCTGGGCCGTCTGCACGCCCTGGATCGAGCCGATGGTGTTGTCGAGCTCGCCCTCGAGCGCCCGCTGGTAGTCGACGTGCTCGACGAACTCCGAGGTCGTGACGCCTTCCTGGTCGAGCAGGCTGTAGCCGCTCTGCCCCGAGTTCGGCAGGCCGGCCGAGCTCATCGTCAGCCGCTCGGCGTAGACGTCCTTCTGCGGGACGAGGATCTCGGTGCCGCCGTTGGCCAGCTTGTAGGGCTCCTTGGCCGAGTTCAGCTTGTCGACGATGGCGCTGGCGTCGCTGGCGGCGAGGTTGGTGAACAGCGGGGCGTAGGTCGTGCGCGACGCCCAGGTGCGAGAACAGGTAGCCGCCGATGACGACGCCGAGGACGGCGACGATGGTGACCGCCTTCTGGCCCGGCGTGAAGGCGAGGAAGTCGCGGTTGATCCGCTGCAGCGCGGCGAGCGACGTTCTCTTTCATGCCTGCATCCCCATGATCTGGTTGAACGCGTCGACGCCCTTGGTGCGCAGCGTCGACGCGAGCTGGGTCACCAGCGAGGCCTGGGTGGCCGCGATCGTGTACTGCGAGATGTCGGTCAGGTCGCCGGTGGCCGCCTTGACCGCGAGGTTGTCGGCGTTGGTCTGCGTCGGACTGCAGCGACGTCCAGGCCCTTGCTCAGCACCGAGGCGAAGTCGGTGCCGCCGGATGCGGCCGGCCGGCGGCGCGGCGGCGGCTCGATGCGGAGGTCGAGCTGCGACATGCCGGCTGATCGCGCCGATGGCGGGAATCGTCATGTTCTCAGGCCTTCTTGCCGATGTCGATGGCGGATTGGTAGGTGTCGTAGGCGCGGTCGACGACCTGCGGCGTTGGCCTGGAAGGCGCGCTGGGCCATGATCAGGTTGCCCATCTGCTCGCCCATGTCGATGTCGGGCAGCCGGACGTAGCCCGTCGGCGTCGGCCAGCGGGTTCTCGGGGTCGTAGGTGAGCCGGCCGTCGGCGCTGCTGTGCGCGATTCCGACGACCTGCACGCCGCCGCCGACGCCGTGGTCGCCGGTGGCGATCGCCTGGGCCTGGACGTACTCGGCCTGGAAGGCGTTGCCGGACGTCGGCTCGACCGTGTTGACGTTGGCGATGTTGTCGCTCAGCGCGTCGAGCCAGGTCTGGTAGGTGGACAGCCCGGAGCCGGCGGCGTTCATCGCGTCGAACATCGGCATCGTCGATCAGCCCTTGATCACGTCGCTGATGAGGTCGAACTTGGCCGAGATGGCCGTGGTCAGCAGCTGGAACTGGGTGTTGTTCTTCTGGGCGATGACCATCTCGGAGTTCAGGCTGACGTTGTTGCCGTTGACGCCCGACGGGATCAGCCGGAGGAGGTCGATCGACACCGATGGCCGAGGACGGGTCGCCGGCGGCCACCGCGCCGCGCAGGCTGTCCTCGAAGGAGACCCGCTGCGCCTGGTAGCCGGGCGTCTCGAGGTTGGCGATGTTGTCGGCCGTCGATGCGCTGCTGCTGGGAGAGCGCCGACAGGGCGGTCGAGAGCGTCACGGACGTGACATCGTCGAGCATTACGAAACCTCCGTCGTGCGAAAGGCTTCGCCATCCATGGCCGCGCTGGGTGAGCTGATCCGTGCTCACTGTCCTGATCGGCAGCGACTGCTCCGGAGTTGAGCAGTTCGGTTCAGTGATCGACGTTGCTCACGCGAGCTGATCGACGTAGAGCGGGCGCGCGGGGGTCGAGCTGCTGTTCGGCGAGCAGTTGCTGGCTTCGGACCGAGCGCATCGCGGTCCGCAGCTTCGGCCGTGGCCGCCAGCTGGCGCTGGTGGATCGCCTCGGCGCGGGCGCGCAGGTCGTCGGGCATCGGCGGCAGGCTCAGGGACCAGACGTCGTAGCCCACCGCCGGCGCGGCGGGCACCTCGGACGCGTCGCCTGACACGCAGGGCTTCGGCCTGCGCGGCGCTGGCCTCGAACGCGGCGAGCACTTCCTCCCAGCTCGGCGGGCCGTGCAGTCGGACGGCATGGCTCAGCCGACCCAGGCGCCGGCGACGGCCGGCCGATCGGCGGCCGGTCCGTCGAGGTTCGTTACCAGGACGGCGGCCTCGCTCCAGGCCGAGCGCAGGTCGGCGACGATCGTGGCAACGGCCCGCAGTCGAGCTCGGGTCGGGCGTGCGGCGCGCCGCGATGAGCTCGAGCGAGCAGGTACTGGTAGAGCGCGGCCAGATCTTCCCCGCCGTCCCAGCTGGAGGTGTCGAGGCTGCGAGTGCAGCTCGGCGACGATCTGCTGCGCGTGCAGCAGTGGGGCTGACGCGGCGGCCGGATCGTCGTCGGACTGGGCGGCGGTGGCCCGTTCGAGATCGATCGCCAAGCGGTCGTACAGCATGACGATGAGCTGGGCGGGCGTCGCGGTGTTGACCTTGTCGGCCAGGTAGCGCTGCCGGATCTCCTGCGCGTTCATGACCATGACTCCTCCTTCCTGGTATCGGCTGGGCGGGGCTGCTGTCTCAGCTCGACGAGCTGGAACTGCTGGACGAGCTGGACGAACTAGACGACGACTGGCCGAACATCGACGACAGGTAGCTCGACTCGGACTTCAGCGTCGCCAGGGCCGCCTCCATCGCCGCGTACTTGGTCTCGAGCGCCGACTTCTGGTCGGCCAGCTTCGTCGTCCAGTCGGCGATCTGGGAGTTCAGGTTGGTGACGTCGCTGTTCTCGGCTGTTGATCAACTGGGTGACCGAGCCGGTGTTGGGATCGGCCGCGGCGGTGGCCACCCCCGACATGCTGGTGGCCAGGGCCGACACCGCCGTCTGGGTCCCGGTCGGGTCGGCGCTGTACGCCGCGGCGAAGCGTCCGGCGTCGAAGGTAAGGCTGCCGGTCGAGGTCAGGCTGATGCCGTACGTTCGAAGGCTGCCGCCCGTGCTGGTGCCGGCCGCCACCACGCCGAGCAACTTCTGTTGCAGACGTCTCGACGGTGCTGTCACCGGTGAGCGCCGCGCCCTGCGCGGTGTCCTGAGCCGATCTCGGTCAGCGCGGCGTTCACGGCGGTGACCAGCGCCTGGACGCTGTTGCTGATGGTGGACTCGATCGGACGCGACCGAGATGGTCACGTTCGCTGGCCGGCGCGCTGACGGTGAACGTGACGCCGGGGATGGCGTTGGTGAAGGTGTTCGTCGAGCTCGACACCGTGTAACCGCCGGCGCTCGGGTCGCCGACCGCGATCTGCGCGTTCTGGGCCGTGACCAGGTTCTGCGCCGGGTTCGTCGAGCCCGTTGATCGGTGAAGCGCGGACGCCGTACCGGTGCCGGTCGAGGCGAACTGGAGCGACGTGGCCGTTGTCGGTGCTGATCACCGAGGCCCGCACGCCCAGCCCGGCGTCGTTGACCGCCGCTGCGACCGTGGCGGCCGAGCCGTCGCTCAGAGCGATGTGGTGGCTCGGTGCCGTCGGCCCCGATGACGTCGATTCCGGCGGCCGGATCGGCGATCGCCGCGCCGCCGGCGGCCACGGTGGTGATCTGCGCGGTGGCGACCTTGCAGGACCGAGAAGGTCGTGTACGAGCCGGCCTGGGCACTCGTGCTCGCCGGTCGCGACGACCGAACTGGCTCGACGACGTCGCGGTGGTCGCGTTCCAGGTGTCGGATCGGCCAGTGCCTGGGCGGCGGTCTGGGCGGCGGCGAGCTTGCTGTTGACGGCCTGGTAGGCGGCGATCTGTCGTCTGGTCGGTCGTGACCTGAGTCTGCAGCGCGGTCTGGGGTGCGGCCGCGGCCGTCATGAGCTGGTCGATGAGTGAGCTGGTGTCGATGCCTGACACCAGACCGGAGATGTTGAAGGCGGTCATCTCACTCTTCTCTTCGTCGAACTGTTCACGGCTGAGGAACGTGAGCCGCGAGCCGAATCGAACGGATGATCTTGGTCAGTCCGTTGATCCGGCCCGCGGTTCACGTCGTCGGGCTACTACTGCAGCAGCTTCAGGATCGCCTGCGGGGCCGAGTTGGCCTGCGCGAGGACCGACGTCGCAGCCTGGGTCAGGATCTGCGCCTGGGTCATCGAGGTGACCTCGGTGGCCAGGTCGGCGTCGGTCAGGTTCGACCGGGAAGCCGTGACGTTGGTGATCGCGGTCTGCAGGTTGCTGACCGTGTAGCTGAGCTGGTTCTCCGTCGCACCGATGCCGGAACGAGCGTCCGAGACCGTGGTGATGGCCGCGTCGATCGCGGCCAGGTCGGCGGTGGCCGCGGTCGAGTTGTACGTCGGCGGCGGTCGCCGTCTGGATGCTCAGCGCGCTGGTCCCCAGGGAGGTGGCCGACGTCGAGGCACCGGTCAGGTCGAGGCCGATGGTGTCGCCACCGTTCGCGCCGACCTGGAAGTTGCCGTTGAACGTGCCGTCGAGCAGGTTGGTCGCTCCGTACTTCGTCTGCGTCGAGATGTTGGTCAGCTGGCTGTTGAGCGAGGTGATCTCAGAGCCGATGGCCGACAGCGACGAGTCGTCCTGCGTACCGGAGTTGGCGGCCTGCACGACGAGGGTGCGCATGCGCTGCAGGATCTGCTGCGCGGTGCCGAGAGCGCCGTCGGCGATCTGGGCGACGTCGGTGCCGTCCTGCGCGTTGCTCACGGCCTGGGTCAGGCCGTTGATCTGCGAGGTGAGGCCCTGGCTGATCGACAAACCAGCAGCGTCGTCGGACGCCTTGTTGATGCGCAGACCGCTCGAGAGCTTCTCGATCGCGTCGTTCATCATGTTCTGGTTGTTGTTCAGGTTCTGATACGCGTTCAGAGCCGAAACGTTGGTGTTGATGACCAGACTCATTGTGATTCCTCCATGATTCCTGAGTCTCGGGGGATGGTCCTAGGCGTGTGACCTGGTGACCCGGCCGACCCATCCGTGGGTTGGCACGACGTTCACATCGACCCTTGCGCGGCGGACTTGAGCAATGGCGATGACATTTCCTCGTCGGCGCTCCAGCCGGGGCCGGCGGGCAGCGAAACGATCACGTCCCCGCGCGGGGTGGTCATGGCCAGTCGCGCGCTTGAGGGTGCTGCGCGCGCCGACCGCACTGCAGTAAGCCGCCCGCGACGCGGCCGCGCGTCCCCGCCCGGGTTCGTCCGCATCCGGTCGGGGCGGCTGGAACTGGGTGGAGATCCCGTCGCGCATCAAGCGAATGGCTTCGGCCCGCATCTGGGAGACGCGCGACTCGGTCACTCCGAGTTCCTCGGCGATGTCGAGCATCTGCCGCTCCTGGAAGAAGTAGGCCGTCACGACCAGTCGCAGCCGCTCGGGCAGCTCGGCGATGGCGTCGTGCAGGTAGCCGAGCTGCTCGCGGGTCAGCAGCATTGCTTCCGGGCCGGCGGAGGAGTCGGAGATCAACTGTGCGCCCCGTCTCGGGCGCGAACCCGTCGATGCTGACGACGCCGGCGCGAGCCAGATCGGCGTCGAGGGCTTGCAGTTCGGTGAGGCTGATGCCCATGGCCGCGGCGATCTCCTCCGGCCGAGGGGTGCGTCCGAGGGCGGCGGCGCACTGTGAGCGGACCGCGTCGGCCTCGCGGGCCCGGCCGCGCACGGACCGCGCGGCCCAGTCCATGCCGCGCAGCTCGTCGATGATCGCGCCCCGAATGCGGATGGCCGCGAAGCGCGCGAACGGCACACCGCGCGAGTCGTCGAAGTTCTGGGCACTCACGACCAGGGCCATCATGCCGGCGGAGCTCAGCTCGTCCGCGCTGACGTGCGAGGGAACTTTCGCGAGGGCCTCGCGCACCAGGTGGCCCACGAGCGGCAGGTTGGCCGTGATGAGCGCCGTGACGGTCTCCTCACTGGGGCGCGTCCGCAGCGGGGCCTCGGAGAAGTCGTCGGTTGAGCGATCCAACGAGTCGTCTGCGGGGGAGAGCGCGGTGCGGCTCGGGGCAACCTCGGCCATCGGGGGTCCTCCTGGGCTTTCTCGTGCGAGCCGTTGTCGGGCTCGGTTTCCTGCGGTTCCCCCGGAACCTGGTGCAATGTTAGATCGCTGTTAGCTGACTGCGTGACAGAAAGTAGCGGACTGATCGCGGTTCGCACCAGTTCTTCGGCTAAATTTCCGTAAAATTTGCGTCACATTCACAGCCGGGCCCGTATCCGAAGAGGTCAAGGCTCGTTGGGCGCGACGTTTTGTCCGGTGCGCGGTGAACTTGCTCACCTGGATCGCTCAAGTAGCGAGCGCTGCCGACGATGACTGGGGTGCAGGATGAGGACCGCGGCCCCTGGAGTCTCAGTCGCCGCGCCTCTCACAGGTCTGAAGGTGGAGGCGGCCCGGTTCGATGGCGGTACAGGCGGACAGGCAGATGGACGGTCAGATGGACGATCACCAGAGCGAGATCACCGATCTGTGCGCCGTGCTGTGGCGCGAGCGCGAGATTCTGGACCTGGTCCTGTTCAAACTGACGGCCGAGCGGCTCGTCGTGGCGGCCGCCGAGACCCGGTGGCTGGCTCACGCCAACCGCGAGCTCGAGTCCGCGCTCGGGCAGCTGCACTCCGTCGAGGTCCTGCGCGCCGTCCAGTCGGGCGCATTCGCCGTCAGCCTCGGGCTGCCGGCCGACGCCACCCTGGCCTCGGTGGCCCAGTTGGCGGTCGAGCCGTGGTCGACGATCCTGATGGAACACCGCGACGCCCTGCTCGAGCGGGCGGCCGAGATCGCCGACGCGGTCGAGCGCAACCGACGCCTGCTCGATGCCGGCTCCAAGTCCGTACGCGAGACGCTGATGTCGATCACCGCCGCCGCGGGCACGTACGACTCCCGCGGCGTCGCCAACGCCGTTCGCACCCGGCTGTCGCGACTGGACGAGCAGGCCTGATCATGACCGGGTTCTCCGCTCTGACGAACGCGGCCGCAGCACTGGCCGCGCAGAGCTACGGCATGCAGGTCACCGGCCAGAACATCGCCAACGCCGACACCGAGGGCTACACCCGTGAGCGCGTCAACGAGGTGGCCACCGGCGCGGCGGCCGGCGTGCCTCAGCTGTACGCCACGTCCTCGAACACCGTCGGCACCGTCGCCACGAACGGCGTGAGCCGCCTCAACGATCCCATCGTCGATGCGCACGTCCGCACCGAGCAGGGGTTGAGTGGGTTCGCCGATACTGCCGCCAGCACGATGTCGAGCGTCGAGACCTACTTCCCGGAGCCGAGCGACACCGGGTTGACCGAACAGCTCAACACCTTCTGGAACGACTGGTCGGCCGTCGCCAACAACCCCGGTGACGGTGCCGCGCGCAGCGCACTTCTGCAGCAGGCCAGCACCGTCACCGACACGCTGCACTCGACGAGCGCGTCGTTGAGTGGTCTGGTCGGCGACACCCAGGCCGCGCTGGCCTCCTCCGTCGATCAGATCAACTCGACGGCGACCGCGCTCGGCAAGCTGAACTCCGAGATCTCGATCGAGCAGTCCACCGGCCACGTCGACCCCTCGCTGCTCGACCAGCGAGACGTGATGCTCGGTCAGCTGGCAACGCTCGGCGGAGCCCAGAGCCAACTGCAGGCCGACGGTTCGGCGACGGTCGTCATGGGTGGGCAGACTCTCGTCTCGGGCAACACGGTGGCGCTCGTCGGCGTCGACGCGTCCAGCAACGTCACCGTCGGCGGCACCGCCGTCACCCTCACCGGCGGCCAGGCCCAGGCCCAGTCACTGGCCCTGACCTCGACCCTGCCCGGCTATCAGAGCGCCCTCGACGGCGTCGCTTCGGCGCTGACGACCTCCGTCAACGCCGTGCACACCACGGGATATGACCTCTCGGGCAACGCCGGCGGCGCGTTCTTCACCGGCACGACCGCCTCGACGATCAGCGTGGCGATCACCGACCCGTCCGCGATCGCCGCATCCAGCACGGCCTCGGCCGGTGGCAACCTCGATTCTGGTGTCGCGCAGCAGATCGGCGCCCTCGGAGCATCGAGCAGCGGCGCCGACGCCGCCTACCGGGCACTGGTGGCCAACATCGGCAGCGCGAGCCAGCGGGCGACCCAGCAGAGCACGGTTCAGGACTCCGTGACGAGCAGCGCCCAGGCGATCCAGGCCTCGTCCTCGGGCGTCAGCTACGACGACGAAGTGACCAATCTGCTGACCTATCAGCGGGCCTACCAGGCGTCCTCACGGGTACTGACGACGATGGACGACATGCTCGACACCTTGATCAACCGGACCGGGAGGGTCGGACTGTGACCACACCTCGCGTCACCGAACGCACGTCAGCGCTGGGCTCGCTCGCGGGCCTGCAGTCGACGGCGTCGCGGCTCAGCGCTCTGCAGACCCAGCTGTCCTCCGGCCGCAAGATCACCAAACCGTCCGACGACCCGGTGGGCACCGTCGCTGCCCTCGCGCTGCGTGGACAGTTGCAGCGCAGCAACCAGTACCAGGCCAACGCCCAGTCCGGTCTCGGCTGGCTGACCGAGGTCGACAGCACGCTGTCCTCGATTCAGACCCAGACCCAGAGCGTCCGCACGCTGGTCGTCCAGGGTGCGAACACCGGCGCCAACGACGCCGCGTCCCTGAACGCACTCGCCGACAATGTCGACCAGCTTCGCCAGTCGATGCTGTCGCTGGCCAACACCACCTACGAGGGGCGGCCGATCTTCGGCGGAACCGTGTCGGGGACCACGGCATTCGACGCCTCGGGGAACTACGTCGGTGACAGCGGGACGATCTCGCGCACCGTCGGCGCGAACGACGACGTTCAGATCAATCAGGTCGGCACCGATGTGTTCGGCGCCAATGGCAGCAATCTGTTCGACCTGCTCTCCACCGTGTCCACGGATCTCCGCTCGAACCCGGCGAATCTGTCGGGTGATCTCGGGCAACTGGACACGGCCATGAGCACCTTGAGCGCACAACAGGGACAGGCGGGGGCCGTGTACAACCGAATCCAGACGATGCAGACGAACGCCAGCAGCGACGCGCTGCAGACCACGAGCCAGCTGTCGTCGTTGCAGGACGTCGACATCGCCGACATGGCGATCCAGGTCTCGTCCGCCAACCTGGCGTACCAGGCTTCGCTGCAGACCACCGCGAACATTCGCCAGACGTCCCTGCTCGACTACCTCAAATAGCCGCCTCCTACGACGACGGGCCAATCACCGTGACTTCGCTTCTGGACACCACCCTGACCAACCAGGTGGACTTCGTCAGCCCGATCCTGGGCTTCGACGACGAGACCAGCTTCACGCTCTCGCCGCTGGAGTCGACGGGCGTGTTGTGGTCGCTCACGTCGACGCGATCACCCGAGCTGACCTTCGTCGTGGCTCCGCCGGCGCCGTTCTTCCCCGACTACGTGCCGGTGGTCGACGAGCAGGCGTTGGCGGCGCTCGATGCCGACGGGGACGACCTCTCGGTGCTCGTGATCATCAGCGTCGCGGGTTCGATCCGGGACGCCACGGCGAACCTGTTGGCCCCCGTGATCCTGGCGCCCAATCGGCACCGGGCGATGCAGGTCGTGCTCGCCGACGACACGATTCCCCTGCGGGCTCCGCTGCGGGCGGCCGCGGCCGGATAACCTGGTACTCCATTCCCTTGAGCAGTGGAGACACCTTGCTGATCTTGACCCGCCGGGTAGGCGAAAGCGTGGTCATCGACAACAACATCGTCGTCACGGTCGTCGAGATGCGCGGTGACAGCGTCCGGATCGGCATCGACGCTCCGCGCTCGGTCGACGTGCACCGCGAGGAGGTCTACCGGGAACTGCAGAATGCCAACCGGGCGGCGGCCTCGCCGGACGCGGGGGCGATCGAGGCGCTCAAGTCGCTGGTCGCGCCGGCCGCTGACGATCCCGAAGAAGCTTCCGCAGGGGGCTGACCACGCGGTCTCGGGCTCATGAGCATGGTGCTGTCGTGGGCCACCGCTGCGATGGACGACCGCTGCGATGGACGACGACTGCGATCGACGACGACTGCGATCGACGACGACTGCGATCGACGACGATGATGTGGGTGAGCCGGGGGACGTGGCCAGCCAGAGTCTCCAGAGCGCCCCTCCGGGAACGGCACCTGCCACGCCCCCCGGCTCGTCTGCTCTCGCCATTGGTGTGAGCGGGGGCAGACTCAGCCACTGTCCCACCCGGGAATCAGTGACTTAACCACAACCTAACACACACATGTGGAGAAGTGCCAGTCCTCCGGGCAACTACCTGTTTGCCATTCACTGTGTGTTCACGATTTCGCGCGAAAACGTCACTCACTCAGCCGCGCGCCCCGCACGGCGGTCTCGATTTGACGGTCCGTGATCGCCCGTTCACGCTGATGTATGAAGCCCGGACTGGTCCCCCGTCAGTCCGGGCTTCGCGTCACCCTTCGTGACGGTGGCGGCCGCGGTACTCGGCGCGGGGTTGCTGGTGGGCGGCACGTCCGCGTCGATCCACTGGCGCCGTCAAGACGCCGGTCGCGGCGATAGCAGCGGCGACGGTGATGAACAGACCCAGCGCCGAGCGAACCCGGCGTCCCTCGAAAAACCACATGTCGATCCTCGTGTGTCCTGCGAGCCGACCTCCCCCGAGGCCGACCGTTCCACGGTTGCACGGGGTAACCGCTTCTGCAAGTGGAGTCCGGTTTCGGCGCTATCTGCTCGACGCATCGTGACCGTTCGGGTCGACTGGGTGGCGAACGGGTGGCCGCGCGGCGCGGCTGGGCGACGCGTGGCCCGCATGCGGTAACACTGGTCAGGTGGTCGACACGAGAAACGACGCGCCCGCCGCGGTCCGCCTGCGCGTCTGGCGCGCGGGCAAAGTAGTAGCCGAGGACTTCCCGTTCGCCGAGATCTCGGACTACCTGGAGAAGGACGACTGCCTCGTCTGGGTCGACCTGTGCGATCCCGACCACGGTTTGTTACAGGATCTGGCCGATGAGCTGACCCTGGACCCGCTCGCGGTCGAGGATGCGGTGTCACAAGCCGAGCGGGCCAAGGCGACGCGGTACGCGACGCACACCTTCGTCACCGCCTATGCGACCCGGATGCGCGATGACGGACCGACCGAAGCCGACTCGATCGAATCGAACCTGCAGGTCTCGCGGGTTTCGGCGTTCGTGCTCGACCGCGGCATGGTCACGGTGCGCTACGGCGACGGCTTCGACATGGCCGACGTGCTGTCGCGGTGGGAGGAGAACCCCGACCTGCTCAAACTGGGGATCGGCGCCCTGGTCTACGGCTTGCTCGACGCGATCGTCGACAGCCATTTCGACGCGGTGCAGGTCCTCGACGACGCGATGGAGGCGATCGAGGACGAGCTGTTCGACGACGCCATTCCGAACCGGCTGATCCAGCGTAAGACCTATCGGATCCGGCGCGACCTGGTCGAGTTGCGGCGGGTGGTGTTGCCCATGCGCGAGGTCGTCAACGCGATCGCCCGTCATCGCAAGGCGATCGGAGCCGCCTCGACGCTGGACTCGTACTACGACGACTTGTACGACCACGTGCTGCGGGCCTCGGAGTGGACCGAATCCTTACGCGACATGGTCAGCACCGTATTCGAGACCAACCTGTCGCTGCAGGACGCGCGGCTCAACACGGTGATGAAGAAGCTGACGAGCTGGGCGGCGATCATCGCGGTGCCGACCGCGGTCACCGGCTACTTCGGGCAGAACGTTCCCTACCCGGGCTTCGGCAAGGAGTGGGGCTTCGTGCTCAGCGTCGCCGTGATCGTCGCGATCGCTCTTGCGCTCTACACATCGTTCAAGAAGCGCGACTGGCTCTGAGTCGTGAGCCCCACAACGGGGTGCGGTCAGCGCACCAGGTTCTGGTACGCGGCCGCCGCGATGAGTTCCTGACGCATCGACGGGTCGGCCGAGTCGTAGACCCGGTTGAACTCGATACGAGCGCGATGAGCGCGAATGCGGCGGGTGATGCTGGACTTCTTCATTTCTTCTGCTCCTGTTCTGGGTGACCGACGTCTTCGGCGGCCACGTGGACAAGAACGCCCGCCGCCGCCGATCACATCCCGGATGTGGGAGAGAACACCCCCTTCACACGAACCGGCTGGCCCGCGCCGTCGCGACGCGCATCGACCGCCGCGGCTGACCGTGCCTAGGGTGACTCCATGACCGTCTCCGGTGTCCCGGCGGAGAGCCGGCCGCGTGTCATCGGCGTCGTACTCGCCGCGGGTGCGGGCACCCGGATGGGCCGGCCGAAGGCCGAGATCGTGCTGGACGGTGCCCGCCTGATCGATCGGGCGGTGGCCGCGATGGGCGCGTGCGACGAGCTGATCGCGGTTGTCCGGCCCGGCGTCGTCGTCGACGGTGTGCGCACGATCGTCAATCCATCGCCCGAGCGGGGCATGCGCAGCTCGCTCGCGCTGGCGGTCGACGTCGCCCGCGATCAGGACGTGCTCGTCGTCATGCTGGTCGACCTGCCCGGAGTACCGGCCGAGTCCGTCGAGGCCGTCGTACGCGCGTGGCGGCCCGGCCGGGTGGCGGTGGGCCGCTTCGGTCGCCGTCGCGGACACCCCATCGCGATGGCCGGCCAGTTGTGGCAGGCCGCGCTGCTGGTGGCCGGGGCCGACGAGGGAGCCCGCCGGTTTCTGGCCGACCATCCCGAACTCGTCGACGAGGTCGACGTCGGCGGCGACCCGGTCGATCTCGATCGGCCCGAGGACCTCGCGGCGTGGAAATCGGGGAGCCGTACCGAGCCGGAATAGGCCGACGCGTGGGCCACTAACATCGGGTCGCACGATCAACTCGACTATCTCGATTGGACTCCGACGTGGACGCCTCGCCTGATACCCCATCCGTGTCGACGGTCCTGGTGGCCGCCGGCACGACGGCGGCCGAGGCGCTGCAGGACGCCGGCGTCGATCTGGTCGGCCCGAACGGCGCGGTCGTCGTCATGGAGTTGTCCTCGCGTGCGCTGCGTGACCTCGCCTGGCGCCCACCGGTCGACGCCGAGGTGCAGCCGGTCCCGGCCGACTCGGACGAGGGGCTGTCCGTGATTCGGCACTCGGCCGCGCACGTCATGGCTCAGGCCGTGCAGGACCTCTTCCCGGGCACGCTGCTGGGGATCGGCCCGCCCATCCAGGATGGCTTCTACTACGACTTCGCTCCTGACCGACCCTTCGAGCCGGACGACCTGCCCAAGATCGAGAAGCGGATGCAGGAGATCATCAAAGCCGGTCAACGTTTCGAGCGACGCGAGATCAGCGACGACGACGCCCGGGTCGAGCTCGCCCACGAGCGATTCAAGCTCGAACTGATCGACATCAAGGGTTCCGAGGGCGAACACGAGGCCGAGGTCGGTGCCGGCCAGCTGACCATGTACGACAACGTCGACGCCAAGTCCGGTGATCGCGTCTGGACCGACCTGTGCCGCGGCCCGCACCTGCCGACCACGCGGCGCATTCCGGCCTTCAAGCTGATGCGCACGGCGGCCGCGTACTGGCGCGGCAGCGAGAAGAACCCGCAATTGCAGCGCATCTACGGCACCGCCTGGGCCAGTCGCGACGACCTGAAGGACTACCTCGTCCGGCTCGACGAGGCCGCCAAGCGCGACCACCGCAAGTTGGGTGTCGAGCTCGACCTCTTCAGCTTCCCGGACGAGATCGGTTCGGGGCTGCCGGTGTTCCACCCCAAGGGCGGCGTCATCAAGCGCGAGATGGAGGACTACGTCCGTCGGCGGCACATCGAAGAGGGATTCGAGTACGTCGGAACGCCGCACATCACCAAGGAGGGCCTGTTCCACACCTCGGGTCACCTGCCCTATTACGCCGACGGAATGTTCCCGCCGCTCGATGTCGATGGCAGTGAGTACCGCCTGAAGGCGATGAACTGCCCGATGCACAACTTGATCTACCGCTCCCGCGGGCGTTCGTATCGGGAACTGCCGTTGCGCCTGTTCGAGTTCGGGCACGTCTATCGCTACGAGAAGTCCGGCGTCGTGCACGGGCTGACCCGCGTGCGCGGATTCGCCCAGGACGACTCGCACTCCTACGTGGAACCCGAGCAGGCCGCGGGCCGAGATCAAGCACCTGCTGAACTTCTGCCTCGGCCTCTTCCGCGACTTCGGTCTGGACGACTTCTACCTCGAGCTGTCGACCCGCGACGACTCCAAGCCCGACAAGTTCGTCGGGTCCGACGAGGACTGGGCCGTCGCCACCGACGTGCTGAGGCAGGTCGCGGTCGAGTCCGGGTTGCAGCTCGTTCCGGACCCGGGCGGCGCGGCGTACTACGGGCCGAAGATCTCGGTGCAGGCGCAGGGACGCGATCGGGCGCACCTGGCAGATGTCGACTATCCAGTACGACTTCAACCAGCCGGCGCGTTTCGAGCTGGAGTACCAGGCCGCGGACGGTTCGCGAAAGCAGCCGGTCATGATCCACTCGGCCAAGTTCGGATCGATCGAGCGCTTCATCGGCGTGCTGACCGAGCACTACGCCGGGGCGTTTCCCGGCGTGGCTCTCGCCCGTCCAGGTGATCGCCATCCCGATCAGCGAGGATCAGATCGACTATCTGCTCGAGATCGCCACCCGACTGCGCAAGCAAGGGATCCGGGTCGAGGTCGACACCTCGGACGACCGGATGCAGAAGAAGATCCGCACCGCGCAGCGCTCGAAGGTGCCCTTCATGGTCCTGGCCGGGTCGACCGACGTCGAGGCCGGCGCCGTCTCGTTCCGCTATCGCGACGGGACGCAGCGCAACGGCATCCCGATTGCGCGCGCGGTCAACGAGATCGTCGACTGGGTCCAGCGTCGTGAGAATCCATCGCCGAGCGAGTCGTCCTTCTCGGCATGAGCGGCGAGACCGACGGCGTCGAGGTGGTCGATGCCAGGGAGCTGGCCGGTGAACCGGACGGTTTCGGCCGGTTGTGGACGCCGCATCGACTCGCCTACATCCAGGGCGAGGGCAAGCCCGGTGATGCCGAGGCGGGGGAGCAGTGCCCGTTCTGCCGAATACCGTCGATGAGCGACGAGGACGGTCTCATCGTCGTCGCGCGGCGAACTGAGCCTACGCGGTCCTCAATCTCTTCCCGTACAACAGCGGCCATCTCATGGCGGTGCCGTACCGGCATGTGGCCGACTACACCGAGCTGACCGAGGCCGAGGTGGCCGAGATCGCCGCCCTGACCCGGACGGCCATGACGGTGATGCGCGGGGTCAGCGCCCCGCACGGCTTCAACATCGGCATGAACCAGGGAACGGTGGCCGGGGCCGGCATCGCGGCTCATCTGCACCAGCACGTCGTGCCGCGATGGGGCGGAGACACCAATTTCGTGCCGATCATCGCTCACACTCGGGTACTGCCGCAGCTACTCTCCGAAACAAGGCGAATACTGGCCGACGCGTGGCCCGTGTGAACTAAGGCGTAAGCGGTCGGTAATGCTGTGGGGTTTGGACGGCATATCGAGTTAACACCAGAAAGATCGGCTACCGTTTCCCGAGCCGCGAAACGTCTGCGGCGGAGTGAACGGAGCGGAATGCGACGTCGTACGGCGGCCATCGCGCTCTCCGCGCTGGGTATCGCCGCCGTCGTCACCGTCTCGACGCACGCTCGTCCGACCGGCTCGGATCACCTTTCGGCGCACCCGCTGACCTCCGTCGTCACGTCGGCCGGCAAGTCGGCCGCCGCGGTCGCTTCGGCGCCGAGCACGGCGGCGCCGACCTCGCCCGTGGTGGCGAGTCAGCCGGCCGCGGCCGCAGCGGCATTCGCCAAGGCCGCTCTGGCGCGCGTCGACGTCCAGTCCACGAAGCCGACCATTCCAGGGGTCGATCCGAAGCTGCTGCTGCCCTCGTCCGCCACCAAGATGGTCGCTGTCAACGTGGCCGGGGCCAGCGAAGCCGACGAGCGCCGCGCGGTGGCCGCTGCCGGTGGCCAGGTCAGGGCGGGCGCCGACGGCGTGGTGTCAGCCACCGTCCCGGTCGGCTCCTTGGCGGCGCTCGCCAAGGCGGCCGGAGTTCACGCGGTGACCAAACCCGTCGGCGTGATCACCGAGGCGGTCTCGCAGGGTGTCGTCGAATCGGACGCGTCCGTCTGGCAGGCCAACGGGTCAACTGGCGCCGGCGTCACCGTCGCGGTGGTGGACGCCGGATTCAGCGGCCTCGCCACCCAGGTCGCGGCCGGAAACCTCCCAGCCGGGACCCAGGTCGACGGCAACTTCTGCGGCTCCGACGTGAACGACACCGACCATGGAACGTCCGTGGCCGAGATCGTCCACCAGATGGCTCCAGGGGCCACGCTCAAGCTGTACTGCGTCACCGACACGATCAGCCTGGCCAGCGCGGAGGCCCAGATCGAGGCGGCTGGGATCAAGATCGTCAACGCGTCGATAGCGTTCCCGGGAGACGACCGGGGCGACGGAACCGGGGGCGGGGCGACATCGGCCGCGAGCACGGTCATGCGGGCGAGCAATGCGGGCATCCTGTGGGTCGCATCGGCCGGCAACTCGGGCGTCGACCATTGGAGCGCTGACTTCTCCTACGACGCGGCGACCATGCTGCCCAACGGCACCGCGCTGACCCGCCTGAACGCGGCCACCGACCTGGACTACGTCACGATCGCTCAGGGCCAGACCGCGCAGTTCTACCTCCAGTGGGACGACTGGCCCGACTCCAGCCTCAACATCTCCCTGGCCGTTGCGCCCAGTTCGGGCGGCCTGCCCACGGGTGCCTTCCAGACGGTCTCGCAGACCGCCGGATCGACGCCGACGCTGTCGCAGTGTTTCGCTCCGGGCGGGGCCGGCGGCTGCATCGACACCGACGCCTTCCCCAGCGCGGGCCAGGCCTACGTGGTCGGCGTCCTGGTGCCGCAGGGAGTTCCCGCGATCCAGTTCGACCTCGACTACGAGGGCGATGTCGGGCCCAACGCCCTGTCCTGCACGGCCACCGACTTGAACACCGGCCTGTGCACGACGAACAGCCCGACGCCCGGAAGCATCGCCGAACCCGCCAGCTCGCCGTACGCGTTCGCCGTCGGCGCGGTCGACGGCAGCGGGAGCGCAAAGTGCGGCGCCGGCGTCGCGGGAACCGGTACGTACCCGCTCGAGAACTACAGCTCGCAGGGCCCGACCATCGACGGCCGAACCAAACCCGACCTGGCCGCCTTCGACGGCGTGACGAACAACGCGAATGCGGGTGATCCCTTCTGCGGCACATCCGCGTCCGCACCCCACGTCGCCGGCGCCGCCGCGCTCGTGGCCCAGGCTCATCCCGACCTTTCGGCCTCCGGACTCGAGACCTTCTTGTCGCAGCGGGCCAACAACGGTTCTCCGAACTCTCCGGCCACCGACGCCGAGGGAGCGGGCGTCCTCGCCCTGGGCACTCCGACGTCGGGGACGTATCAGCCCATCACTCCGACGCGACTGCTCGACACCCGAACCGGGACGGCGACTCCGATGCAACCCGGTGCGACGCTCGCGCTGAAGGTCGAGGGAGCCGGGGCCATACCGGCCTCCGGGGTCACCGCGGTCGTTCTGAACACCACGGTCACCCAGCCCACCGCGACCGGCTATCTCACGGTCTGGCCCGGGGGAACGACGATGCCGGGCGCGTCCAACCTCAACTTCCTGGCCGGCCAGTCGGTGCCGAACCTGGTCGTCGTCCAGGTCGGGCCGAACGGCTATGTGGACTTCTACAACGGGTCGGCCGGGACGGTGCACCTCATCGTCGACGTGTCCGGGTACTACGTCGTCTCCTCGCCGAGTCCGGGCGCGTTGGTGTCGGTGGCGCCGAGCCGGGTGCTGGACACCCGGGCCGGCAACGGTGGCACGATCCTGTCCCCGGGGGGCACCGTGCGCCTCCAGGTCGCCGGACGTGGAGGAATACCGCTGACGGGCGCCGGCACCGTCGTGCTCAACGTGACGGTGACGCAGCCGACGGCCAGCGGCTACATCACCGTGTGGGGTGATGGCACGACGATGCCCGGCGTCTCGAATCTCAACTTCCTCGCGAATCAGACCATCCCGAATCTGGTCGTGGCCCAGGTCGGCAGCGACGGTGAGGTCGATCTGTACAACGGCTCGGCCGGGACGGTGCAGCTCATCGCCGACGTCAACGGGTACTTCGTGTCCGGGGCGACTCACGGGACGGGTACTGCACGGCCGTGTCGCCCACCCGCGCTACTCGACACGCGTTCCGCGGGCAGCACCGCCGTCGCCCCGATGGGCACGCGTTCAACTGCACGTCGCCGGTAGGGCCGGCGTGCCGGCGGGTGCGACCGCGGTCGTGCTCAACGTGACGGTCGACGCAGCCGACGGCCAGCGGCTACATCACCGTCTGGGGTGACGGCACGAGCTTGCCGGGCGTGTCGAATCTGAACTTCCTGGCTCAGCAATCGGTACCCAATCTGGTGGTTGCCCAGATCGGCTCGGACGGCGTGGTCGATTTCTACAACGGCTCGGCCGGGACAGTGCAGCTGATCGTCGATGTGTTCGGCTACGTCGCGGCCGCGAGCTGACGGCGCCTCGACGTGACGTTGCACCTGCGGGGAGTCTTCCTGCCCGACGAGATCGAGCGGCGAGGCGTGGGTCGATCGACGGCCGGCTGACCTTCGAACGGCCCCCGGGCGAGTACGAGACGATCGCCGACCGGGGCTGGGTGCTCCCGGGTTTCGTCGACGCGCACTGCCACATCGGCCTCGCGCCGGATGGCTTCGTCGCCCGATCCGGACGGGCAGGCGGCCCAGGCTGTCCTGGATCGGGACGCGGGCGCGCTGCTGCTTCGTGACGCCGGCTCGCCGGTCGACAACACCTCCGTCCAGCAGCGTTCTGACCTCCCCGAACTCATCCGGGCCGGGCGGCACATCGCTCGCCCCGGCCGCTACATCCGGCACCTCGGGGTCGAGGTCGAGCCGGACCAGCTCGTCCACGAGGTGGGCGTACAGGCGGCGCGGGGGGACGGGTGGGTCAAACTCGCCGCCGACTGGATCGACCGATCGGTCGGTGACCTCGCCCCGGTCTGGCCGGACGACGTCCTCGCCGAGGCGATCGCCCACGCCCACGCGCTCGGCTGTCGGGTTGCGGCGCACGTTTTCGGTGAGGACGCGCTGCCCGGCTTGATCGCCGGTGGAATCGACTCGATCGAGCACGGGACGGGATTGACCGACGACCTGGTCGCCCGGCTGAGCGGTCGTGACGTGGCCGTCGTGCCGACGTTGATCAACATCGACAACTTTCCCGAGATAGCCGCCCAGGGCGAAGCGAAATACCCGCTCTACTCGGCCCACATGCGCGCGCTGTTCGCCACGTCCCGGCAGCGGATCCGCACCGTGTGGGAGGCCGGCATACCGGTCTTCACCGGCACTGATGCGGGAGGTTCGCTCGTGCACGGACTGATCCGGAAGGAGATCGTCGCCCTGGTCGAGGCCGGCATCCCGCAGGCGCGACGTCATCGCCCAGTCGTCGTGGCGCGCCCGCGAGTGGCTCGGGCGCCCGGGGCTGATCGAAGGCGCTCGGGCGGATCTGCTGGTGTTCGCCGACGACCCCCGCCGGGAGTTGGCGACGATCTTCACACCCACGTGCACGATGCTTCGAGGGGTGGTCGTCAACCGGCGCTGAACCGCTCGCTGCTGGACGCCCTCCGCCGATCTGGCACAATGGCTCGTCGAGTGCCGACCCGCGGTGGACCCTCTCATCCGCGACGGACCGGCCCATCCGGATTCGCACGCTTCGCTGACCCCACGCGGAGCGGTCGATTCCACCCGAAACCGCAACGTCTGGAGTACCCGAGCCCGTGGCCACAAAGATCAAGCTCATGCGTCTGGGAAAGATGCGCGAGCCGCATTACCGCATCGTCGTCGCCGACGCCCGCACCAAGCGCGACGGCCGGTCGATCGAGACGATCGGCGAGTACCACCCCAAGAACGACCCGTCGGTCATCAAGGTCGACGGCGAGCGCGTCGCCTACTGGCTCGGCGTCGGTGCGCAGCCGACCGAATCGGTCACCGCAATCCTCAAGGTCACCGGCGACTGGCAGAAGTTCAAGGGCGAGGCGGCTCCGGCGCCGATGAAGATGGCCGCGCCGAAGCCCAACAAGCTCGATCTGTTCAACGCGGCGCTGGCCGAGACCGCGGGCGAGCCGACGACCGAGGCCACCACGCCGAAGAAGAAGGCCGCCCCAAGAAGGTCGCCGAGCCGGCACCGGCCGAAGCGACTGCCGACGCGCCCGTCGCCGAGGCGGGCTCCGGCCGAGACGGCCCCGGCCGACGAGTCCGGCTCGGAGAGCTGACGTGCTCGAGGAAGCCCTCGAGCACCTCGTTCGCGGCATCGTCGACCACCCCGACGACGTCATCGTCGAGAACGTGACCAACCGCCGCGGCACCCGGCTCGAGATCCGGGTCCACCCCGACGATCTCGGTCGGGTGATCGGTCGCAACGGTCGGACGGCCAAGGCGCTGCGCCAGGTCGTCAACGGTGTCGGCGGCAAGGGCATCCGGGTCGACGTCGTCGACTCTCGCCCGCGACTGAGCCGGTGCCCGATCCGGCCGAGCTGATCGCCGTCGGCCGAATCGGCCCGGCGCACGGCACGCGTGGCGACGCCTTCGTCGAACCGTGGACGGACGACCCGGACGAGCGCTTCGCCGCCGGGGTCGTCCTCACCGTCGACCCGCCGGGTTCCGGCTCGCTCACCGTCGAGTCGTCGCGACTGCACTCGGGTCGCTTCGTCGTCCACTTCGCGGGCGTCGACGACCGCAATGCCGTCGAGGCGCTGCGCGGCACCCGGCTGCTGCTCGCCGCCGGCGACCGACCCGCGCTCGACGACCCGGACGAGTTCTACGACACCGATCTGATCGGCCTGACCGCCCGATCGGCCGACGGGCGAGGTGTTCGGGACCGATCCGCGAGGTCGTGCACATCGGCCCGGCCGACTACCTCGAACTCGACGTCGACGGGCACTGCGCGGCTCGTCCCGTTCGTGTCCGCGATCGTCCCCGAGGTCGACGTCGCGGGCGGGTTCGTGGTCATCGCCCCGCCCGACGGACTGTTCGAGCTGTGAGGATCACGTCGTGAAGATCGACGTCGTCACGATCTTTCCCGACTACCTGGCCCCGCTGCGCGAATCGCTGCTCGGCAAGGCCATCGACCGCGGCCGGTTGAGCGTCGACGTCCACGACCTGCGCGACTTCACCGACGACATCCACCGCACCGTCGACGACACGCCCTACGGCGGCGGCCCGGGCATGGTGATGCTTCCCGAGCCCTGGGGTCGTGCGCTCGATCACGTGGCGCCCCCCGACTCCGCGACGCAGCCGCGGCTGATCGTCCCGACGCCGGCCGGCCGGCGATTCGATCACCAGTACGCCACCGAACTCGCCACCGAGCCCTGGCTGGTGTTCGCCTGCGGCCGTTACGAGGGCATCGACGCCCGGGTCGCCGAGTACGCCCGGCGCAGCGTATGCGCGTCGACGAGATCAGCCTGGGCGACTACGTGCTGGCCGGGGGAGAGGTCGCTGTGCTCGTCATCGCCGAGGCGGTGGGCCGGTTGTTGCCGGGCGTCCTCGGGAACTCGGCTTCCGCGCTCGGACGATTCGTTCGCCGCCGGTGCCGACGGCCTGCTGGAGGCGCCGAGCTACACGAAGCCGGCATCGTGGCGCGGCCTGGACGTCCCTGCCGTCTTGTTGTCGGGCCACCACGGCGAGATCGCGGCCTGGCGGCGCGCCCAGTCGCTCGAGCGAACGGCCCGGGTTCGCCCCGACCTGCTCGACTGAGCGCCGTTTTCCGGTCGGAGGGGTCCATGTGGCATCATCGTGGGGTTGCCCGAACACCGACAGGTCGAGTTCGCCGCGCGACGCAGACGCAGTAGTCACTAGGTTAGGACCCCTCATGCACACCCTGGACACGCTCGACGCCGAGTCGTTGCGCTCCGACGTTCCCGACTTCCGTGCCGGCGACACCTTGAAGGTGCACGTCCGCGTCATCGAGGGTTCGCGTTCGCGCGTGCAGGTGTTCCAGGGCGTCGTCATCCGCCGCCAGGGCGGCGGCCTGCGCGAGACGTTCACCGTCCGCAAGGTCAGCTTCGGCGTCGGCGTCGAGCGCACCTTCCCCGTGCACACTCCGGTGATCGAGAAGATCGAGGTCGTCACTCGCGGCGACGTGCGCCGCGCCAAGCTCTACTACCTGCGCGACCTTCGCGGCAAGAAGGCCAAGATCAAGGAGAAGCGCGAGCCGGTCGCCCGCTGAGCACCGCCGCCCGGCGAGCTCGCCCGATTGACCTACCTGCATGACCTCGGAGCCGCGTGACCCGTCCGCCGACGAGCCCGACCCCGAGGTTGACGCGCTCTCGTCCTCACCAACAGCCGAAGATCACTTCGCCGACGCCCTCGCGCTCGACGAGTCACTGGACGAACCCGACGGCCTGATCGGCATGCCGGCCGCCGCGTCGCCGGAGCCGCGACCGCGGGCCGAGGCTGCCGACGGCAAGTCGGAGTCCAGCGCGGCCGACCCCGCCCCGACGGGCAAGAAGGTGAAGACCAAGGGCAAGTCGCCGTGGTGGGAGCTCCCGCTGCTGATCGCGATCGCGGTCGTCGTCGCGATGTTGATCAAGACCTTCCTGGTGCAGCCGTTCTACATCCCGTCGGAGTCGATGGAGAAGACGCTGCACGGCTGCACCGGCTGCGCCGGCGACCGTATCCTGGTCAACAAGCCGATCTATCACCTGCGCGATCCCCATCCGGGCGACATCGTCGTCTTCAAGGCGCCCGATCACTGGGACAACGAGCCGGTTCCGCCGGCGCCGTCCAACCCCGTCCTCAAGGGACTGCACTGGGCCGGTCAGCTTGTCGGCTTGGTGCCGCCGAACGAGAACGACCTGGTCAAGCGGGTGATCGCCGTCGGCGGACAGACCGTCAAGGGTGACGCGAACGGCAACGTCGAGGTGAGCACCTCGGGACCGAACGGCCCCTGGCACGTCTTGAACGAGCCGTACGTCTACCAGAACATCACCGGCCCGGACGCCACGTTCGGCCCGATCACGGTACCCAAGGGCCGGCTCTGGGTGATGGGCGACCACCGTTCGGTCTCGGCCGATTCCCGCTACCACTACGTCACGCAGGGGCAGGTCGGCTATCACGACCCGATCGGTAGCACCGTCCCGGTGAGTTCGGTGATCGGCAAGGCCGTGCTGATCGTCTGGCCCCCGTCGCGCTGGCGCACCCTGGGCACGCCTTCGACGTTCAAGCAGTTGGCGCTCGGGTGTCGGAGGGACGTTCGGGCCGTCGGTCGTGGGCAGCGCGTTGGTCGTGCCGGTCTTCATCCGCCGTCGGCGCCGTCGCCGCGCGTGAGTGCCGCCGTCCCGCGGATCGCCGGCCGGCTGTTGATCATCGATCCGGACGGCCCGGGTGCTGCTGATCAACGAGCAGCTCGAGGACGGCCGTCCGTACTGGCTCGTCCCGGGCGGCGGTGTGGAGGGGACGAGGCGCCGCGCCAGGCGGCGGTGCGCGAGGCGCTCGAAGAGACCGGCCTGACGCTGACCGTCGACCCGAACTCGCCGGAGGTCTTCCGCGAGCAGCGGACGTGGTCCTACGGCGGCATGTCCTACGACCAGACCAACCATTTCTTCGCCGTCCGGGTTCCCACCGGGCTGGCGCCGACAGCGCACCGGCTCACCGGACAGGAGCAGGACACGTTCCTCGGATTCCGCTGGTGGTACCCGGACGAGATCGACGTCTCGGACGACATGTTCTACCCGGCCGGGCTCGCCGGACTCGTGCGGGAGGTTGTGCGTGACCACGTCGACCGACCGAGTGCCCCGTGACCACGGCGTAATCTCAGACGCCATGACGGTCCCGTTTCGTCCGCCGCGCCTGGTCGTCCGGCGCGAGAACGGCCTGGACGCCTACGAGTCGGCCCTGTCGCGGGCCGGTTTCGCCGCGGTCGCCGGCGCCGACGAGGCCGGCCGCGGAGCCTGCGCCGGGTCCGCTGGTCGTCGCCGCCTGCGTGCTTGCGCCGCGGGCCGTCGGGGCGAGATCGACGGTCTGGCCGACTCGAAGGTGCTGACCGCGGCGACTCGCGAGCGGCTCTTCGACGAGATCATCGAGCGGGCGCGCTCGCCCACTCGGTCGTGATCATCCCCGCCGGCCGAGATCGACGCCTACGGACTGCACGTGGCCAACCTGGCCGGCATGCGGCGGGCCGTCGGCGCTGCTGTCGCCGCGTCCGTCCTACGCGCTCACCGACGGCTTCCCGGTGGCCGGGCTGGGCGTGCCGGCCACGGCGGTCTGGAAGGGCGACGCGGTGGTCGGCCTGCATCGCCGCGGCGTCCATCCTGGCCAAGGTCACGCGCGATCGGATCATGGCCGATCTGCACGAACAGTGGCCCGAATACGAGTTCGCGCAAGCACAAGGGCTACGTCACTCCCGAGCATTCAGCCGCGCTGGAGCGGCACGGGCCGTGCCCGGAGCACCGTCGGCGCTACGTCAATGTGCGGCGTGTGATGCGGCCGGCCGGCGACGTACGCGACAATGACGGTGTCGTTGGCTACGCCTTCGACGACGAGACTGCCTGGCCGACCTGGACGCGCTGGGATCGACTGGCGTCATGGAGGCCGTGTGAAGCGAGTGAGTACTCGTCATGAGTCGTGAATCGTCGTGAGCGCTGAGGATCTCGAGAACTACGAGACCGAGATGGAGCTGCAGCTCTATCGCGAATACAAGGACATCGCCGCCCAGTTCAACTACGTCGTCGAGACCGAGCGCCGCTTCTACCTGACCAACGACGTCGATCTGCAGCCGCGCAACGCCGACGGCGAGGTCTACTTCGAGCTGACGATGCGCGATGCCTGGGTGTGGGACATGTACCGGCCGGCTCGGTTCGTCAAGACGGTGCGCGTCGTGACGTTCAAGGACGTCAACATCGAGGAACTCGACAAGCCCGAGCTCGAGCTGCCCGACAAGCCCGGCTTCTCCCGCTGAGCTTCAGCGGTTCTTGCGCCACAGCGCGTAGGCGCAGATGGCGGCGGCGACGACCACGATGATCACGAGCACGGTCACGAGGCTTCCCAGCGACGAGGTACCGGTGCTCTGCACAGGTCGACATTAACTGCGCGAGCTGTCAAGCGACCACCCACAGCCCTGCGTGTTGTCCACAATCGACGCGCACGACGGGTCGCGGCGGGTGATACCGGGCCAGTCTCGATGCCATGAGAGCCAAGGATGCGGTCGGGCGCTACGGCGAAGAGGTCGCGGCCCGGTTCTTGCTGGACGCCGGACTGACCGTCCTCGAGCGCAACTGGCGCTGCCGGGGCGGTGAGCTGGACATCGTGGCCACCGACGGTTCGGCGCTGGTGTTCGTCGAGGTCAAGACCCGGTCGTCGGCGCGCTTCGGCTCACCCGGCCGAGGCGGTGGTCGGCGCCAAGGCCGCTCGGGTGCGCCGGCTGGCGCTGGCCTGGCTGGCCGAGCGACGTGAGCGCGGTGAGGACGCATTCTGGCCTGAGCTGCGCTTCGACGTGATCAGCGTGCTGCGCAGCGAGCGGGGTCGCGGCCACCGTCGAGCACCTGCGTGGGGCGTTCTGATGACCGATCGCGCGCACGCTCGCGGTCGCGCTGCACGGAGTCCACGGTCAGGTCGTCGAGGTCGAGGCCGACCTGTCGGCCGGGCTGCCTGGGCTGTCGTTCACCGGACGGGCCGACAGCGTCGGTCGTCGAGTCGCGTGACCGAATCCGGGCGGCGGTGCAGAACTCCGGATTGGATTGGCCGCAACGGCGCATCACGATCGCGCTGCTGCCGGCCGACGTCCCGAAGAGCGGGTCGCGCTTCGACCTCGCGCTGGCGCTGGCGGTGCTGGCCGCCGCCGGGGGCGATCGGGCCGGAGTCGATCCACGACGCGGTCTGTCTCGCCGAACTGGGCCTCGACGGAAAACTGCGCCCGGTCCGAGGGATCCTGCCGTCAGTGGTGGCGGCCCGACGAGCGGGCGTTCGTCGCGTGATCGTCGCACGGGCCAACGGCTCCGAGGCCGCCCTGGTGGACGGGATCGACGTGCGGGTGGCCGACGACCTGGCTGCTGTGGTCGGGTGGCTCAGTGGCGATGGGCCCGCTCTGGCGTCAGCCGAGACCGGCGAGGTCGCCCCGGCTCCGGGCGGTCCGGACCTCGCCGAGGTCAGTGGCCAGGGCACGGCCAAGCGTGGTCTCGAGATCGGCGCGGCCGGTGGCCACCACCTCTACCTGGTCGGTGCTCCTGGGGCCGGCAAGACGATGCTGGCCGAGCGCCTGCCGGGGTTGCTGCCCCCGCTCGACCGACGACGCAGGCGCTCGAGGTGTCGGCCGTCCACTCGGTGGCGGGCACGCTGCCCCCGGAGACCGGTCTGCTTCGCCGACCTCCGTTGCAGGCGCCGCACCACACGGCGTCGGTGGCGGCCCTGGTCGGCGGCGGAACCGGGCTCGCCCGCCCGGGCGCGATCTCGCTTGCTCACCACGGTGTGCTGTTCCTGGATGAGGCCCCGGAGTTCAGCACCCACGTCATCGACGCGTTGCGGCAGCCGCTGGAGAGTGGCGAGGTGACGTTGGCCAGGGCGCTCGGTGCCGTGCGCTACCCAGCCCGATTCCTGCTCGTGCTGGCGGCCAACCCGTGCCCGTGCGGGCGCTCGGGGCGCGACTGCGTCTGCACGCCGACCGCGCGCCGCCGGTACGAACAGAAGCTCTCTGGTCCGCTGCTCGATCGCGTCGATCTGCGCATCGACGTCGCCCCGGTGTCGCGCGCCGAACTGTTCGGAGCCGAGCCCGCGCCGTCCGAGTCCTCGGCCGCCGTGGCCGCTCGGGTCAGCACGGCCCGCACCGCGGCGGCGACTCGGTGGGCGCCTCGGGGCTGGCGAACGAACTCCGAGGTTCCGGGGCTGGCGCTGCGGGAGAAACGATGGCGGCTGCCAGCCAGCGGTGACAGCCGAGGCGGAAGGTCACGTCGAACGCGGACAGCTCTCCGCGCGCGGATTCGACCGAGTGATCAAGATGTCCTGGACGATCGCGGACCTGGCTGGGCGCGACCAGCCCGGCGTCGATGATGTGGGCGAGGCATTGTTCTTCCGGCTCGGGCGCGGGTCGTCATGGGCGGCGTGAACCAGCCGGCAGACGAGATCGTGCTGGCCCGGGCGTACCTCAGCCGAGTCTGCGAGCCGGCGTGCGTTCCGGTCTGGCGCCTCGTGCGCGATCGCGGTCCAGTCGCCGCGGTCGAGATGATCAGGTCGGGCGAGGTCACCGAGGAGGTGCGCGGTGCGACGGCGGCCCGCCGGACGACGGCCGACGCCAACGCCGATCTCGAGGCGGCCGCTCGGATCGGCGTACGGCTGGTCGGGCCCGAATCGCCGGACTGGCCGCACTTCGCGTTCGCTGCCTTGGAGCACACAGCCGATGAGCGGCTGCTCAACCCCGCTGCCGGCCGGCAACGCTCCGTCGAACTCGTCCCGCCGCTGGCCATCTGGGTCAAGGGCGGCGGCGACCTGCGCACGCTGGGACTGCGCTCGGTCGGCGTGGTCGGTTCTCGGGCCGCGACGGTCTACGGCGAGCATGTCGCGGCTGACCTGGCCTACGGGTTGGGCCGTCATGGCTTCGACGTGATCAGCGGCGGCGCGTACGGGATCGACGCCGCGGCCCACCGCGCGGCGATCGCTGCCGGCGGCCGCACCGTGATCGTCTCGGCGGGTGGGCTCGACCGTCCCTATCCGGCGGGAAACGGCACTTTGTACGAGCGAGCCGCGCTCGATGGACTGCTCATCTCCGAGAGCCCGCCGGGCAGCGCGCCACAGCGTCAGCGATTCCTGACCCGAAACCGCATGATCGCCGCCCTGTCGACGGGAACCGTGGTCGTCGAAGCCGCTCGTCGATCCGGCGCGTTGAACACCGCAGCGCACTGCCGGAGGCTGGGCCGTCCCTTGATGGTCGTTCCCGGCCCGGTCACGTCGGCGATGTCGGCGGGCTGCCACGACCTGCTTCGCAGCGACGAGCGCTACGCGGTGCTGGTCGAGAGCGTCGATCACGTGCTGGCCGTCATCGGCGCACCTGGAGAGGGACTCGCCGCCGACGAGAGCGAGGTGCCGGCGGACGAGTTCCGAGATCGGATCGATCGGCTCGACCCGGTCGCGCGGCGGGTCTTCGAGGGCATCCCGGGCCGTGGGGCGGTGTCCGAGGACCGGCTGGCGGTGCTGGCAGGGGTCGAGCTGCGAGCCGTGCTCGCCGCGATCCCGCAGCTGCGACTGGTGGGGCTGATCGACACCGATGCCGAGGGCGTGCGCGTGGCTGTCGCGCTACGACGAGCGAAAGCAGGGTGACCCGGCGCGGTGACTTGCCCAGCGAGCCGCGGGCGCGCACCGTGATCGGGTGAGCGAGGCGGACCGGTCGGCGTTGCCCCGGCATCGGCGCGCCGCGCAATCTCAGCGGGCCGAGCTGCGACACGGCCCGCGTGGCCGCTGCCCCGCCCGCTCGGACACGCGATCGACGAGTTCGAGCGGCACCTGTCGCTCGAACGGAACCGTTCCGTCCATACGGTCCGGGCCTACGTCGCCGACGTCGTCAGCCTGCTCCTTCACGCGCAGCGCGGCGGGATCGCCGAGGTCGACGAACTGGACCTCGCGCACGCTGCGCAACTGGCTCGCCGCCCAGCGAGCGTCTGGTGCCGCCCGCAGCACGCTGGCTCGCCGCGCGGCCGCGGTCCGGACCTTCTGCGCCTGGGCGCGTGGCGCCGGACTCACGTCGACCGACCCGTCGCAACTGCTCGCCAGTCCGCGTCCGCACCGCTCGCTGCCACCGGTGCTGACCACGGGCGAGGCCGAACGACTCATGCAGGCGCCCGTCGAGGACTCGCCGATCGGCCGCCGGGACTCGCTGATCCTGGAACTGCTGTACGCCACCGGCATTCGCGTCGCGGAGCTGACCGGCCTCGACATCGACGACGTCGACCGGCGGCGGCGCGTGCTGCGGGTGTTGGGCAAGGGCGCGAAGGAACGCACCGTTCCCTACGGCGTGCCAGCCGAGCGGGCCCTCGGATCGTGGCTGGACGGCGGCCGTCCAGCCCTTGCGGTCAGCGGCAGCGGGCCAGCTCTGCTGCTCGGCGCTCGCGGCCGGCGAATCGATCAGCGGGCGGTCCGGTCGGTGGTGCACGCCCGCGTCGCCGGAGTCGCCGGCGCCGCCGACATCGGACCACACGGCCTGCGCCACACGGCGGCAACGCACCTGCTGGAAGGCGGCGCCGACCTGCGCGCGGTGCAGGAACTGCTCGGCCACGCCAGCTTGGCCACCACGCAGATCTATACCCACGTGTCGGTCGAGCGCCTCCGCGCAGACGTTCAGCCAGGCCCATCCTCGCGCCTGAACCGGGGTCGGGCCCGGGTCACGTCCAGGGCAGCAGGCGCACGACACCCGGCGCCTCGAGCAGGGACATCGGGTCGAAATAGAGCTGCCCGCGCCGCGCGCCCCAATGCAGGCAGGCGTTCGCGGCGCAGCCCTGGTGGGTTCCGGCCACCGATCCCGAGCAGCTGACCCGCGCGCACGTGATCGCCGACGCGGACTGACGGGGCGACCGGCTCGTACTCGGTCGGCACTCCGTCCGGATGGGCTGATCACCACGACGCCGCGACCGGCGACCGGGCCGGCGAACGTCACGACGCCGGGACCGGCGGCCAGCGACCGGCGTCACCGGCCGCAGCTGACGAGATCGACGCCGCGCTCGCCGGCCGCGTACGGGCGAGGCCGGCGCGTCGTACGCGTGCACGATCACGAGTGATCCGGCCAGCGGCGGTACGGTAGCCGACGACGTCGCCCGGCGCGGTCGAGACGTCGGCCATAGCGGTGGGCAACGGGGCCGGGTGGGAGCCGCGGCCGCTGAACGACAGTGCGGCCAGCGCCGCGGCAAGGACGGTGGCGAGGCGAAGCATGTCCGAAGCGTCTCGGGCGAACCGAGCTCGCGCCAGGGCGTCCCGAGCGACTGTGGACGACCTGATCGGCCGTCCACACGCCTAGGTAGTCGCGGCGGCCGCCGAGTAGGTAGTTGTTCCGATGTGGGCGCCCTCCTCAGGCGAGCATCGTCGACTTCGACGGTGAGACAACCAATGAGGAGTGCGACATGAACCCCGGCATCGACCACCTGCAAGCCGAACTCGACTACCGCCGCGACCGGATCACCGGCGAGTTCGCGATGATCCACAACCGCAAGCACCGTTCGGGCCGTCGTTGGCACCGGGCGCGTAACCGCGCGAACCAGGCCGACTGAGCGGTCCGGTCCGAGCGCAGCGGGACATGGGCGGGTCAATCCGTTCGACGCTGTCGGACCTACCCGCGAGGATGGACACCGTGGGTAGGCCGACGGTTCCTCTCGTCGGGCGCGCAGCCGAGCGGGCCGCGCTGCTCGACCTGCTCGCCGACGCCCGCGGCGGGCGAGCCGGCGCCGTGATCCTCTCCGGCGAGGCCGGAGTCGGAAAGTCGCGACTGCTCAACGACATCCTCGAGGCGGCCGTGGCCGAAGGCATGCGCCCGCTCGTCGGTCACTGCGTCGACTTCACCGACTCCGGGCTGCCGTACCTGCCGTTCACCGAGATCGTCACGCAGCTGCCGCTGGCCGACGGTCGACGACGGGCTGGCCCGGTTGCTGCCCGGTCGTCGCACGATGCGCGGTTCGGAGCGCCGACGACCGCCTCGATCGCGGCGTGCTGTTCGAAGACGATCCTGACCGCTCTGGAGGACGCCGCCGAACAGCAGCCCGTCCTGGTGGTGATCGAGGACGCACACTGGGCCGATCAGGCCTGCCGCGATCTGCTGGGGTTCCTGCTGTCACGCCTCGGCGTCGACCCCGATCGCGCTGGTCGTGTCCTATCGCAGTGACGATCTGCACCGTCGTCATCCGCTGCGCCGGGTGGTGGCGGAGTGGGCGCGACTGCCGGTGGTGCGCCGCGTCGACCTGGCACCGCTCGCGCCGGCCGAGATCCGCGAGCTGCTCTCGGTCGCGCCGGGTGACGGCGTCCGATGCCGTCGCTCGCCCAGATCGTGGCCCGGGCCGAGGGGAATGCCTTCTTCGCCGAAGAGTTGCTGGCGGCCGCCGAGCAGAGCGGCAGCGTCGGGGCCGTCCCGGCCGAACTGGCCGAACTGGTGCTGGTCCGGCTCGATCAGCTCTCCGACGAGGCCCGCGATGTCGTCCGGGTCTCCGCGGTCGCCGGTCGCGCGTGTCCCACACGCGCTGCTGGCCACCGTGGTCGGCCTGCCCGACGGCGAACTGGACCGCGCCCTGCGCGAGGCGGTCGACGCCCACATCCTCGAACCGGTAGGCGCAAGCGGCTACCAGTTCCGGCACGCGCTGCTCGGCGAGGCGGCCTACGACGATCTGCTGCCGGGCGAGCGGATTCGCCTGCACGCGGCGTACGCCGCCGCCCTGCAGAAGGACGAGACCTTGGGCCCGGCGGCCGAACTGGCGCGCCATGCGCGGGAGTCCAATGACCTGCGCCACCGCCTACCGCGCCTACCGGCGGGCCGGTGCCGAGGCGTTGGCGCTCGCCGCGCCCCAGGAGGCGATGCGCTCCTACGAGGCGGCGTTCCAGCTCTACGACGCTGTCGGCGAGCCGGCCGACTACGTGCCGATGGTCGAGGCCATCGTCGAGGCGACCAGCGCCGCCGGCCACCGGTTCCGGGCGGTGAGCCTGGCCCGCGAGGCACGTCGATCAGTCTGCCGGCCGCGGCGTCGGACCATCGATCGGGCGCGCACGCTCGGCGGCGCTGGCTCGGGCCGAACTGACCATCGACGCCGATCGAGCCGCGTTCGACGCGAGCAGCGAGGCGCTGCAACCTCGTGCCGGCCGAACCACCCACCCGGCTGCGAGCGCGACTCGCCGCGCTGCACGCCCGCTCGTGCGCCGCCGCCGGCCGGTGGGCCGAGGCCCGCCGGTGGTCCGAGCAGGCCCTGCGCGATCACCGACGCGCTCGGCCTGGCGCCCAACGCCACCGATGCCCCGGTCACGCTCGCCCTGCTCGAACGGGTCGACGGTGATCCACACGCCGCGAGCCAGCTGTTCAGCGATGCGATCGAGGCGTCGATCGAGCTCGGCGACGTGCTCGCCGAGCTGCGGGCGCGGCACAACCTGGCCGGGGTCGCCTACGAGAACGGTCGACTGGACGAGGCGGCGGTGCTGTATCGAAAGGCCTGGGATCGCGCCCGCGAACAGGGCCGTGAATGGGCCGAGTACGGCTTCGACGACCGCGTCCTGCTGGCCCAGACCTTGTACGACCTGGGTCGTTGGGACGAGAGCCTGCGCGTGAGCGATTTCGCCGCCGAGGATCCGCCCCGCAGCGCGGCCGACCTGCTTACTGCGGTGTCGGCGCCCTCGTCCGCACCGGACGAGGCGACGAGAGCGCGGTCACCGATCTCCAGGGTGTCCGGAGCAGCTGGACGCGCGACGGCCTGGCCGTCGGTCATCTCGGCCGGTGCGCTCATCGACGTCGCGGCCCACGCCAAGGACGCGCAGGCGGCGATCGACGTCTACGACGCGGTCCGCGAGGCCATCGCGCCGCTGTGGGGGTACGAGTGGTTCCCGGGCCGCATCCGGCTGGCGGCGCATGACGATGGCCGCGATCAGCGCCGAACTCGAATCGCTGCCGCCGTCGCGCGCGGCGGCGTTCGTCGAGCGGGGCCGAACGCTGATCGCGGACGCGCGCATGACCGGCGAGCATCGCCAACGCGAACATCCGCTCGGCGTCGAGGGTCGGGCCTGGCTGCTCCGCGCCGACGCCGAATGGGCGCGGCTGCGCTGGCGGGCCGGCGTCGACGAGCCCGACTGCCGAGGAGCACATCGAACTCTGGCTGCGCGCGCTCGAGGCGTTCGAGCTACGCCCCCGCCTATGAGACAGCCCGCTGCCGGACGCGTCTGGCCGCCGTACTCCGGGCCGCCGGTCGGGCCGAGGAGTCGCGGGCAAACGTCGAGCTCGCGGCACGCTTCGCCACCGAGGTCGGAGCGCGGCCGTTGCTGGCCGAGTTAGCGCCGACTGGGTGCGCCGCGCGCGGGCCAAGCCCGATCCACAGACGCTCACCGATCGCGAGAACGAGGTCCTCGAACTGCTCGTGCAGGCCCGTACGAATCGTCAGATCGCCAAGGCGCTCTACATCAGCGAGAAGACGGTCAGCGTCCACGTCTCGAACATCCTGGCCAAACTGGGCGTGCGGAGCCGGGCCGAGGCGGCGGCGCTCGCGCGAGGCGCCTGAGGTTCCGCGGCAGGTGAGCCCGCCAACCCGCTACACTTGGCGGGCAGCCTGCCACCGGTGGGCTGACTTCGCGCGCCTTCCCGGCCGGCGTACCTCAGCCGGGTGGCGACTCGATCCTCGGTCCGCCCCGATCCTGCGGGATGGCGGCGGCCCATCCGAGCCGCGACACCAGGCGCCAGGGCAACCGGAACCACCGGTCGGCCGCGACAACCGAGGACGTGCGGTCGTCGCGATCGCACGCGAACAGCTAGGAGCAGCAAGCAGCATGCCCGTCGTGACCATGAAAGAAATGCTCGAATCGGGTGTCCACTTCGGGCACCAGACCCGCCGGTGGAACCCGAAGATGAAGCGGTTCATCCTCACCGAGCGCAACGGTCTCTACATCATCGATCTGCACCAGACCCTGGGCTACATCGACCGCGCCTACGAGTTCGTCAAGGAGACCGTCGCCCACGGCGGCACGATCCTGTTCATCGGCACCAAGAAGCAGGCTCAGGCCTCGATCGCCGAGCAGGCGACCCGCGTCGGCATGCCCTACGTCAACGAGCGCTGGCTCGGCGGCATGCTCACCAACTTCCAGACCGTCTTCAAGCGGCTGCAGCGCCTCAAGGAGCTCGAGGCGATGGAGGAGAACGGCTGGGCCGGTGTCACCACCAAGAAGGAACAGCTCATCCTCACCCGCGAGAAGAACAAGCTCGCTCAAGACGCTGGGCGGCATCCGTGAGATGACCCGCGTGCCGAGCGCGGTCTGGATCGTCGACACGAAGAAGGAGCACATCGCCGTCGGCGAGGCCCACAAGCTGGGGATCCCGGTGATCGCGATCCTCGACACCAACTGCGACCCCGACGAGGTCGACTACAAGGTCCCCGGCAACGACGACGCGATCCGCTCCGCCGCGCTGCTGACCCGAGTCGTCGCCGACGGCGTCGCCGAGGGTCTGATCGCGCGCGCCGCCAACGCCGCCAACGCCGGCCGCGACGAGAAGCCGGAGCCGGGCCAGCTCGGCACCGACGAGCCGCTGCCCGAGTGGGAGCGCGATCTGCTCGAGCCGGCCGGCACGCAGCAGTCGACCTGCTCGGATCAGACCGCCGCCGAGGTGCCCGCGGGCGAGCCGTCGGTCGCCGATGCCGGAGTGGTTGCCGAGACCGCCGACGGTGCGACATCCGCTGAGATCGCCGCGGACGCCGCACCAGCCGCCACTCCGACCGCCTGACCAACAGAACCGACAACTTTTAAGGACGAGATACCGAGATGGCGAACTATTCCGCCGCTGACGTGAAGAAGCTCCGCGACCTGACCGGCGCGGGGATGATGGATTGCAAGAAGGCGCTCGACGAGGCCGACGGCGACCTGGACAAGGCCGTCGAGGTCCTGCGGGTCAAGTCGGGCGCGAAGGTGCAGAAGCGGGCCGGTGAGCGCACCGCGTCCAACGGCCTGATCGCCGCCGCCGAGGGCGCGATGATCGAGCTGGCCTGCGAGACCGACTTCGTCGCCAAGGGCGAGGACTTCCAGACCCTGGCCGGCGACATCGTGACCCACCTGGCCAACTCCGACGCCTACGAGGCGACCCAGGGCGCGACCGACCCGGCCGGGTTGGCCGAGCGGTTGCTCAAGGACACCCTCAAGGACGGTCGCACCGTCGCCGAGAACATCGAGGCCGTCGCCGCGCATCATCGGCGAGGTCATCGAGCTGCGCCGCGCGGTCAAGCTCTCGGGCCAGGTCGCGACCTACCTGCACAAGAAGGCCTCCGACCTGCCGGCTCAGGTCGGCGTGCTCGTCCAGTTCGACGGCAGCGATCTGGCCGCCGCTCGCGGGGCGGCCATGCAGGTCGCGGCGATGCGGCCGCGCTTCCTCGCTCGCGAGGACGTTCCGGCCGACGCGGTCGAGAACGAGCGCCGGGTGCTCGAGGCCAAGGCCCGCGAAGAGGGCAAGCCCGAGGCGGCGCTGCCCAAGATCGTCGAGGGCATGCTCAACGGCTTCTTCAAGGACAACGTCCTTCTCGAGCAGTCCTCGGTGCAGGACAGCAAGAAGACGGTCAAGGCGCAGCTTGCCGAGGCCGGCGTGACCGTGCTCGGCTTCGCGCACTTCGAGATCGGCGCCGCCTGATTCGATAGGGCAGGATCGAAGCCGACAGCAGGGTCGACGACCAAGTCGAAGAGGAGCCGCAATGACTGATACCGAGGTTGTTGCGGCTCCTTCGACTTCGTCGAGCCGCGCGCCTACGACCGGGTGCTGCTCAAGCTCTCGGGCGAGGAGTTCGGTGGCGGCCAGGTCGGCGTCGATCCCGACATCGTCGCCAACGTCGCCCGCCAGATCGCGGCGGTCGTGGCCACCGGGGTCCAGGTGGCGATCGTCGTCGGCGGCGGCAACTTCTTCCGCGGCGCGGAGCTCTCGCAGCGCGGTATGGAACGCGGTCGCGCCGACTACATGGGCATGCTCGGCACCGTCATGAACTGCCTGGCGCTGCAGGACTTCCTCGAGAAGACCGGCACCGCCGACCCGCGTGCAGACCGCGATCGCCATGGGTCAGGTCGCCGAGCCGTACATCCCACGGCGCGCCATCCGGCATCTGGAGAAGGGCCGCGTCGTGATCTTCGGCGCCGGCGCGGGCATGCCCTACTTCTCCACCGACACGGTCGCGGCCCAACGGGCGCTCGAGATCGGCTGCCAGGTCCTGCTGCTCGGCAAGAGCGGCGTCGACGGCGTGTACGACGCCGACCCGAACGCCGACCCCGGTGCGGTGAAGTTCGACGTGATCAGCTACGACGAGATCCTCGGCCGCGATCTCAAGGTGGCCGACGCCGCCGCGTTCAGCCTGTGCCGCGAGAACAACCTCCCGATCGTGGTCTTCGGCCTGACCGACGGCAACATCGCCCGGGTCGTACGGGGTGAGAAGATCGGCACGCTTGTGAACAACACCGGTAGCGACACCGGCCGACTTGAGAGAAAGGCGCAATCGACGTGATCGACGAGACTCTCTTCGAAGCCGAGGAGAAGATGGAGAAGGCTGTCTCCGTCGCGCGGGACGAGCTCAACAGTCTGCGGACGGGACGGGCCACGCCGAACAGCTTCGCCCGGCTGGTCGTCGACTACTACGGCTCGCCCACCCCGATTCCGCAGATGGCGTCGGTGAGCGTCCCCGAGGCTCGCATGGCGATCATCAAGCCCTACGACGCCGGCGCAGCTCAACGCGATCGAGAAGGCCATCCGCGACAGCGACCTGGGCGTCAACCCGTCCAACGACGGTCAGATCATCCGGGTGGTGTTCCCGCAGCTGACCGAGGAGCGCCGCCGCGAGCTGGGCAAGATCGCCCGCCAGCGGGGCGAGGACGCGAAGGTGTCGATCCGCTCGGTGCGCCGCCACGCCAAGGAGGCGCTCGACAAGCTGGCCAAGGACGGCGAGGTCGGCGAGGACGACGCCCACCGCGCCGAGGGCGAGCTCGACAAGACCACCGGCCGCTACACCGCCGTCATCGACGAGATCGTCAAGGCCAAGGAATCAGAACTGCTCGAGGTCTGATGCCAATGAGCCAGGGACAGCCATGAGCGAACCCGAGGTCGTCCGGGTCCCGCGCGTTGCTGGTGCCCGTCGGGCGCGTCACGCCCCCTCGGCCGTACAGGCGATCGACACCGCGGACGGCACCGGCGCGACACCGCCGCCCACGTCGCGAGCCGGCCGCAACCTGCCGGTCGCGATCGGCGTCGGGCTCGGCGCTCGCCGCGGTCGATCATCGCCAGCCTGCTGATCTACCGCGCCAGCTTCGCGGTGATCGTCGGCCTGGCCGTCACCTACGGGGTGTACGAACTCTGCCGCGCAATGGCCACCGTCGAGGCCCGTCCGTCGTTGTTGCCGCTGCTGGCCGGCGGCGATTGCGATGCAGGTCGCGGCCTGGTTCCGCGGGACGAACGGTCTGGTGCTGGCGCTGCTGATCACCGTCTGCGCCGTGTTCGTGTGGCGACTGGCCGATGGTGCGTCCGGCTACCTGCGTGATGCCGCGGCGTCGACGCTCGTCGCCGCCTACGTTCCGCTGCTGGGCGGCTTCGCCGTGCTGCTCGCCCATCCGCACGACGGTGTCGCCCGGGTGCTCGTCGTTCATCGCGACGGTGGTCTGCAGCGACACCGGCGGCTACGCGACGGGTGTGCTCTTCGGTAAGCATCCGATGGCACCGATGGTCTCGAAGGGCAAGACCTGGGAGGGCTTCGCCGGTTCGGTCATCGCCTGCAGTGTTGCCGGCGGGCTGTTCCTGACGCTGACCTTCCACCACGAATGGTGGAAGGGCGTCCTGTACGGGCTGGCGATCGCGGTGGTGGCCACGCTCGGCGATCTGGGCGAGTCGATGCTCAAGCGCGACCTGGGGATCAAGGACATGGGCAATGTGCTGCCCGGCCACGGCGGCCTGATGGATCGTCTGGACTCACTGCTGCCGTGCGCCGCCGTCGCCTATCTGATCTTGTCGGCGTTCGCCCCGGTCTGAGGCGGGACGCAGCGCGTACACCGCGTCGTCGATTGCGTCCCGCAGTCGCACCGGCCCGCCGGGACGGTGAAGTGGGCCGCCGCCGTCGGTGAGCAGCAGCTGAACCATGGCGACTCCTCGCGGGTCGACGAGGCCGCCATCGGCCAGCACGTCGCGCAGGGCTGCCAGCTCGTCGGTCAGCAGCCGGATGCGCGGCCAATCGAAGGGCAGCGCGTAGAGGTTGGCCGGCCGCGCCGCCTCGTGCAGGACTCGTTGGATCCCGGCGGCCAGGGCGCGTCGGTCCCGTCGTCCGGTCAGCTTCCGGGCCCGCAGAGCCAACATCAGGCTGGAGTCAGGCGACTCGCCGGCGGCGAGTCGGCGATCGAGCGACGCGGCGTGAAGGCGGGCAGCGGCCCGGTCCCGTCGGCGCGCGGGTACGTCGACGATCGCGCCGACGCGTTCATCGAGTAACAACATGGTCCGTTCCCTTCGGTTCTTGACCTCTCCAGAGTGCTCGCCTGAGGCCGGTTGCCGCATCCGGAAAAATCCCTATTCACAGCCGCCGTTGTCAGGATCGGGTGCGAGGCTTCGGCCATGTTCGAGACCGCCGACGAGCTTCACGCCCTGCAACGACTGCTGGACGCCAGTTTCGCTGCCGCCTCCGAGCACCTGAAATCGATCATGACGATCGAGCGTCGGCTCAGCGCCGTAGCGCTGGCCGGCCTGGTTCCGTCGCCGGCGGTGCTGAACATCGCAACCGTCACCCGCCGCGGCGAACCGCGCCTCAGCGCGGTGGACGGGCATCTGCTGCACGGTCGGTGGTACTTCTCGACGTCGGCCGATTCGCCCAAGTCACGCCAGCTGGTGAGCCGGCCGGCGATCAGCGCGTCCTACACGCCGCGCGACGGCCTGGGTGTGTTCCTGCACGGGGTCGCGAGCCGCTTGCCGGACGCGGGCGAGCGGGCGGCGCTTCACCGCCACCTCGTCCTGACCTACGGCATGGACCCCGCCGAGCTGGCCGAGGAGATCGCGTACTTCCGGATCGACGCCGACTGGCTGGTCGGCTTCGCGATGACGCCCGCCGAGCAGGCCGAGATCGACGCCCTCCAGCGACCGGTCCGCCTCGATCCGTGGCTGGAGTGAGTCGCCCGCAACCGTGGGAGAATGGGCGTCGTGCCCGCTGCCCTTCCGCTCGTGTTCGACGCGCCCAAGCGCGGGCTGCCGCCTCGCCATCTGGCCGACCTCGACGCCGCCGGGCGTCGGGCCGCGGTGGCCGAACTCGGGCTTGCCGGCCTTTCGCGCCGATCAGCTGTCACGGCACTACTTCGGCCGGTTCGACAGCGACGCCAGCGACGATGACCGACCTGCCGGCCGCGATGCGCGCGCAGCTCGGCGGCGGACTGCTGCCGCCAGTTGCTCACCGAGGTGCGCCACGTCGAGACCGACGAGGCGACGACGCGCAAGACGCTGTACCGGCTGCACGACGGCACGCTCGTCGAGAGCGTTCTGATGCGCTATCCGGAGCGGATGACCGTCTGCATCTCGAGCCAGGCCGGGTGCGGCATGGCCTGCCCGTTCTGCGCGACCGGCCAGGGCGGCCTGACCCGCAATCTGTCGACCGGCGAGATCGTCGACCAGGTGGTGGCGGCCGCGCGCACCGCGGCGCGCGGCGAGATGGCCGGGGGGCCGGGTCGCCTGTCGAACGTCGTGTTCATGGGGATGGGCGAGCCCCTGGCCAACTACAGCCGGGTGATCGCGGCGATCCGCCGTCTGGTCGACCCGTCCCCGGCGGGGCTGGGACTTTCGCGTCGCTCGATCACGCTGTCGACGGTCGGGCTGGTTCCGGCGATCCGCAGGCTGATCGACGAGGACTTGAGCGTGACGCTCGCGGTGTCGCTGCATGCGCCGGACGATGAACTGCGCGACACCCTCGTGCCCGTCAACACGCGCTGGAAGGTGGCCGAGGTCCTCGCCGCGGCCGACGCCTACGCCGAGAAGACCGGACGCCGTTACTCGATCGAGTACGCCATGATCCGCGACGTCAACGACCAGCCCGAGCGGGCCGAGCTGCTCGGCGATCTGCTCAGCTCCCGCCTGGCGCACGTCAACCTGATCCCGCTCAACCCGACGCCGGGATCGCAATGGGACGCCTCGCCCAAGAAGGTCGAGCGCGAGTTCGTCCGGCTGCTCGAACTGCGCGGCGTGTCGGTGACCGTTCGCGACACCCGCGGCCGCGAGATCGACGGCGCCTGCGGCCAGCTCGCCGCCAACGGCTGAATCCGCCCCAGCCGAACGGCGCGCCACCCGGAGGTGACGCGCCGTTCGTGCTTCGTGGATCTTCAGATCGGTCAGTCGACCAGCACCGGCTCGTGGTTGGCCGCCGTCGGGGTTGCGGATGGCCGAGATCACCAGCACGACCGTCGCGGCCAGGAGCAGCGCCGCGACCAGGAAGCCACGATCGGCCCCGACCAGGAACGCGTGCCGAGCCACCTCTGCCGCCGAAGCACCGGGTGCCGGATGGGCGGCCGCGTGCTTGCTGGCCGAGCCGAACACGGTGACCAGGATGGCCAGACCGAGCGCGCCGCCGACCTGCTGCATGACGTTCACCAGACCCGACGCGGCGCCCGCGTCACGCGGATCGACGCCGGCCAGCGACATCATCGTCAGCGGCACGAAGGACAACCCGGCGCCGAGACCGAACAGCACCAGCGGGCCCAACACCGAGAAGTAGCTGCTGTTCTCGGAGAGCTGGGTCAGCCACAGCATGCCCGACCGTCGAGGAGCGTCAGCCCACCGGCCATCACCATCCGAGGGCCGAAGCGCTGGGTGAGCGTGCGAGCGCTGAGCTGGGACGCGGCGAACAGCACCAGGGTGAGCGGCAGGAACGCGAAGCCGGTCGTCAGACGCGCTGTAGCCCAGCACCTCTTGCAGGAACTGCGTGAGGAAGAAGAACATCCCCATCATTCCCGCGACGAGCAGCAGCCGGGCGAGGTAGGAACTGACGCGGTTGCGGTCGGCGAACAGCCGCAGCGGCGTGATCGGCGACGAGGCCCGCATCTCGGTGGCAACGAATCCACCCAGGAGCAGGACGCCGACGACGAACGAGACCAGGGTGGTCGTATCGCCCCAGCCGTCACTGGCCGCGCGGACGAAGCCGTAGACCAGGGCGGTCATGCCGATCGTCGAGGTGAGCGCGCCGGCGATGTCGAAGTGGCCGCGCCGGCGGTCGGTCTCAGGCAGGACGGCGCGCGAGACGGCGATCAGCACCAGGCCGATAGGGACGTTGACGAACAGCACCCACCGCCAGGACGCCCACTGGGTCAGCATGCCGCCGGCGAGCAGGCCGACGGCGCTGCCGCCGATCGACACGGTCGTGTAGAGCCCGATGGCGCGGATGCGCTCGCGCCCTTCCGGGAAGAGGGTCATGAGCAGGGCCAGCGCGGAGGGCGAGGCGAGCGCACCACCGACGCCCTGCAAGGCGCGCATCGTCAGCAGCATGGCCTCGGAGTTGGCGAAGCCACCGGCCAGCGAGGCGGTGGTGAACAGGCCGATGCCGGCCAGGAAGGTGCGGCGACGGCCGAGGATGTCACCGGCGCGCGCGCCCAGCAGCAGCAGGCCGCCGAAGGCCAGGGTGTAGGCGTTGATGACCCACGACAGGTTCGCCGCCGAGAAGTGCAGGTCGGTCTTGATCTCGGGAAGCGCGATGTTCACGATGGTCGCGTCCAGCACGACCATGAGCTGGCAGGTCAGGATCGCGGCGAGCACGAGCGCCGCGTGGTTGGGACGCGGAAGCCGGCTGCGGATCTTGCGCCGCGGCTCGCGCACCGGAACCTCGAACAGGTAGTCCGGGTAGTCGGTTGTTGATTCGACAGTCACTTGCTGTTCTCCTTAGCGGAGTTCGTGGAGTACATTTGCTAAACGGAAGCTTCCTCCGGAAACAATACGGAGGTGTCCTCCGTTTAGCAAGTTGACTGTGGAATTGCCCGTCGAGCAGGAGTTGGAACCGTGACGCAGGCCGAGGTTGTGGCGGAACGAGCACGGACGCCGACTGTCGTCCGATGCGGGCCGACGCCCGGCGCAACCGCGGACGCGCTGCTGGCCGCCGCGGCCGAGCTGTTCGCCGAGCAGGGCGTGGACGTCTCGCTGGAGGAGATCGCCCGCCGCGCCTGCGTCGGCATCGGCACGCTGTACCGCAACTTCGCCGACCCGTGACGCGCTGATCGCCGACGTCTATCGACGTGAGGTCGAGCAGCTGTGCGGCGGCGTCGACGAACTGCTGGCCGAGCTGCCGCCGGCCGACGCGCTCGAGGAGTGGATGCGCCGCTTCGTCAGCTACGTCGCCACCAAGCGTGGAATGGCCAGCGCACTGAAGTCGGTCGTCGGCGCGCTCCGAGCTGTTCGCGGCGACCCGCGCCCAGATCAACGACTCGATGAGCCGGCTGGTGAATGCCGCCGTCGACGCCGGGACGGTGCGGGCCGACGCCAATCCCGATGACGTGCTGCGCGCGATGAGCGGCTTCTGCCTGATCAGCGACCAGCCGGGTTGGCAGGAGCAGGCCCTGCGACTGATTCGCTGCTGTGTGACGGCCTCCGCTACGGCGTGCCGTCGGCCTGAGCGATCTCGCGACACCGATTCGCGGCACCGGTCGGCCCGGTTTCAGATCTGGCGCCGGCAATCGCGGCGCGCCATAGGTGACGCGCGCCGGGATGACGCCGGCCCAGGCCGGGCCGTCGACGTCGTCGTCCGGATCGTCGGGCCAGCCGGCTGAGATCTTCAGCGACCACGTCCTGATCGGGAGCTCGAGCACGAGCGTCGCCGCCAGCTCCTTCGCGCGCGGGCGCCGCAGCTCGGCGACCCGCCCAGGGATCAGCGCGTCGGTGATCACGTCCAGCGCGCGGCTCGGCGTCGTCGACGACCGTGCACGAGCCGAAGAGCACAGCGCTGCGGTAGTGCATCGACGACTCGAACGCCGACCGCGCGATGACCAGTCCGTCGAAGGAGGTGACGGCCAGCGACGTCGGCGCGCCGGCCGCGAGGGCGCGCATCCAGCGCGAGCCGGTCGAGCCGTGCGCCAGGACCCGGTCACCGTCGCGCACGATCGCGGTGGGGATCACGACCGGATGCCCATCGTCGATCACCCCGAAGTGGCCGATGTGGACGTCGTCGAGCAGCCGATCGAGTTCGGCGCGGTCGGTGCTGGCCTTCTCGGGCAGGCGGGTGATCCGAGTGGTCGGCGTCATCGGCCCATCACCGAGTTGACCAGCGCCGGCCAGTCGCGAGGACGGCCGCGTCGGGCCTCGGCGCGCGTCGGCCCAGGTCATCGCCTGCAGCCCGGCGTTCGCGCCCAGCCAGCGCAGCGGCTCGGGCTCCCAGTCGCGTGATCGGTGGCCGACCCAGGGCAGCGTCGGTCAGACTCGGCGTCCTGGCCGGTGATCAGGTCGGCCAGCGTTCGGCCGGCCAGGTTGGTGGTCGAGACGCCGTCGCCGACATAGCCCCCGGCCCAGGCCACGCCGTCGACCAGCCCGACCGAGGCGTGCCAGTCACGGGCGATGCCGAGCGGGCCGCCCCAGCGATGGGTGATCTTGGTCGTAGCGCAGGATCGGGAACAGCTCGACGAGGGTCCGCTGCAGAGCGGCGAACACCGCCGGCACCCGGTCGTAGGACGGCGTCGATGCGCGAACCGAGGTGATACGGCGCGCCGCGGCCGCCGAACACCAGCCGGCCGTCGGCCGTCCGTTGGCCGTAGATGATCAGGTGCCGACCGTCGCTGAACGTCTCGCGCTCGGGCCAGGCCGATCTCGTCCCAGACCGCATCGGTCAAGCGGTTCGGTGGCGATCATCAGCGAGTAGACCGGGGCGATCGCGCGCTTGAGCCCGGCAGCCGTGGGGTGTAGCCCTCGGTCGCCCGTACGACGGTGTCGGCCCGAATGACGCCCTGCTCGGTCGTGACCCGACCCCGCTCGATGCCGACCGCGCGCGTGCGTTCGAAGATCGTCGCGCCGCGGCGCTCGACGGCGTCGGCCAGTCCGCGGACGAGCTTGGCCGGGTGGATCACGGCGCAGTGCGGGGTGAACGTCGCTCCGACGACGTTCGGTGGCGGCCAGCCGATCGCGGGCCTCGGCGCGCGTCGAGCAACAGCGTGCCGAGCTCGAACCGATCGGACTCGGCGACCTCCTCGCGTGCGCGCTCCAGCTGTGGTGCCGACCGGGCGAGCACGACGGTGCCGCCGCGAGCGATGTCGGCGTCGATGCCCTCGACGGCCCCCACCCGCACGACCTCGTCCACCGCCTCGCGCATCGCCGCGTACTGGGCCGTTGCCGCGTCGTGACCGGACTCGCGCGCCAGCGCCGACGCACTGATCGGGAACAGCGCCGAGCACCAGCCGCCGTTGCGTCCGGAGGCGCCGAAGCCGGCGATCTCGGACTCGACGACGGCGATCCGCAGCGCTGGATCGGCTTCGTGCAGGTAGTAGGCCGTCCAGAGTCCGGTGAAGCCCGCGCCGACGATCGCCACGTCGACGGCCAGATCACCGGCCAGGGACGGCCGCGGGTCGAGCGAGCTCGGGACCGTCTCGTGCCAGAGGGACAGGGCGCGGTAGTCGGTCAGCTCAGCACGTCTTCCAGCGCGACGGCGGCATAGCCGTGGGCTTCGGCGACCGGTCCGTTGGTGAGCTGCCCGTCGTGGGTGTTCAGGCCGAGGGCCAGCGCGTGGTCGTTGCGCAGCGCCTGCTTCCAGCCGTGGTTGGCCAGCTCGACGGCGTAGGGCAGCGTCACGTTGGTGAGCGCGTAGGTGGAGGTGTGCGGGACGGCTCCCGGCATGTTGGCCACGCAGTAGAAGATCGACTCGTGCACTTGGTAGACCGGGTCGGCGTGCGTGGTCGGGCGTGAGTCCTCGAAGCAGCCGCCCTGGTCGATCGCGATGTCGACCAGCACCGATCCCGGCTTCATCCGCGAGACGAGCTCGTTGCTGATGATCTTGGGTGCCTTCGCTCCGGGCACCAGCACCGCTCCGATGACCAGGTCGGCGTCGAGCACCGCCCGCTCGACCTCGTAGGCGTTGGACGCGATCGTCTGGCAGTGCCCCTGGTAGATCGCGTCCATCTGGCGCAGTCGGGCCACGTTGCGATCGAGCAGCAGCACCTCGGCCTGCATGCCCAGCGCGATCACGGCCGCGTTCTGACCACTGACTCCGGCGCCGATGACCACGACCTTCGCCGCGTAGACGCCCGGGACGCCGCCCATCAGCACGCCGCGTCCGCCGCCCTGGCGCATCAGGTGGAACGCGCCGACCTGCGGCGCGAGCCGGCCCGCGACCTCGGACATCGGAGCGAGCAGCGGCAACGAGTTGTCGGCCAGCTGGACGGTCTCGTAGGCGATGCCCGTCGTACCGGCCGCGAGCAGTGCGTCCGTGCAGGCCTTGTCGGCGGCCAGGTGCAGGTAGGTGAACAGCACCTGGTCCTTGCGCATCCGGTGGTATTCCTCGGCGATCGGCTCCTTGACCTTGAGGACCATGTCGCCGGTGTCCCACACCTCGTCGGCGGTGGACAGGATCTTGGCGCCGGCCGCGATGTAGTCGGAGTCGGGAATCGACGAGCCGACACCGGCCTCCTGCTCGACGAAGACGTCGTGGCCGTTGCGCACGAGCTCGTGCACGCCGGCCGGGGTGATCGCCACCCGGTATTCGTGGTTCTTGATCTCGCGGGGGATACCGACCTTCATGGGTTGTGCCCTTTCGGTTGCTGGCGTGAGAACCGGGCCGGGTTACAGCCGGGCCCACGCCTCGGTCAAGACGGAGCGCAGGATCTGCTCCATCTCGTCGAACTCTCGCTGGCCGACGATCAGTGGCGGGGCGAGCTGGACGACCGGGTCACCGCGGTCGTCCGCGCGGCAGTACAGGCCGGCGTCGTACAAAGCCTTCGAGAGGAAACCCCGCAGCAGACGCTCGGACTCATCATCGTCGAACGTCTCCTTCGTCGTCTTGTCCTTGACCAATTCGATGCCGTAGAAGTAGCCGTCGCCGCGGACGTCTCCGACGATCGGCAGTTCGAGCAGCTTCTCCAGAGTGGAACGGAACGCGCCTTCGTTGTCGAGGACGTGCTGGTTGAGCCCCTCGCGATCGAAGATGTCGAGGTTGGCCATCGCCACCGCGGCCGACACCGGATGCCCGCCGAAGGTGTAGCCGTGCGGGAAGTAGTCGGTGCCGCTCCAGAACGGCGCGGCGATCTTGTCGCTGACGATGCAGGCGCCGATGGGGGAGTAGCCGCTGGTCAGACCCTTGGCGCAGGTGATCATGTCGGGCACGTAGCCGAACTTGTCGCAGGCGAACATCGTGCCCAGCCGTCCGAAGGCGCAGATGACCTCGTCCGACACGAGCAGCACGTCGTGACGGTCGCAGATCTCGCGCACGCGCTGGAAGTAGCCGGGTGGCGGCGGGAAGCACCCGCCGGAGTTCTGCACCGGTTCGAGGAAGACGGCAGGCCACGGTGTCGGGGCCTTCGTTCTCGATCGCCACCTCGATCTGGTCGGCGGCCCACCGTCCGAACGCCTCGAGGTCGTCGCCGTGCTCGGTCGCGCGGTAGAAGTTGGTGTTGGGCACCTTGAGGGCGCCCGGCACCAGCGGCTCGAACATCTGACTTCATCGCCGGGACGCCGGTGATCGACAGGGCCCCGTGCGGGGTGCCGTGGTAGGCGATCGTGCGGCTGATCACCTTGGTCTTCATGGGCTTGCCCTGCAGCTTGAAGTACTGCTTGGCCAGCTTCCAGGCCGTCTCGACCGCCTCGCCGCCTCCGGTCGTGAAGAAGACCTTGTTCAGGTCGCCGGGCGCGTAGTCGGCCAGCCGGTCGGCCAGCTCGATCGCCTTGGGATGCGCGTAGGACCAGATCGGGAAGAACGCCAGCTCGGACGCCTGGCGGTAGGCGGCCTCGGCCAGCTCGACCCGTCCGTGCCCGGCCTGCACGACGAACAGCCCGGCCAGTCCGTCGAGGTACTTCTTGCCGTTGGCGTCCCAGATGTAGGCGCCGTCGCCCTTGACGATCGTGGGGACCGGAGCGCTCGCGTAGGACGACTGACGGGTGAAGTGCATCCACAGGTGATCGCGCGCCTTGGCCGACAGCGCTTCGGCGTCGAACGTGTCGGCCACCGTGTCCTCGTGGGTCGGGCGGATCGGCGTCGTGGTCATCGGGCACCCCAGTTGTAGGTCTGCTTGGTCAGTTTCAGGTAGAGGAACGTCTCGGTGCGGATGACGCCCGCGATCGAACGGATCTTGTCGTTGATCAGTGAGAGCAGATGGTCGTCGTCGGTCACCACGACCTCGGCCAGGATGTCGGTCGAGCCGGCGGTGATCACGATGTAGACGACCTCGGGGATCTCGCCGAGCTGGGCGGCGATCTTCTCCAGGTCGCCGGTCGCCACGATCGAGACCATGGCCTGGCGGTCGAAGCCGATCTGCATCGGGTCGGTGACCGCGACGATCTGCATGACGTTGGTGTCGACCAGCTTCTGCACCCGCTGCCGAACAGCGGCCTCGGAGAGCCCGACCGCCTTGCCGATCGAGGCGTAGGGGCGGCGGCCGTCCTCCTGCAGTTGGGCGATGATCGCTTTGCTCACGTCGTCCGGCGACTGGCGCGGGGTCGGCTTGGGCACGGGTAGAGCTTGACGTACTGACCGGCCGCTCGCAAGCGAATCCGCATAATGCACGCCGCGAATCTGTTGATCTCGTCGTTCAGGCCGGCGTGAAGTGTGCGGATTACCGCCGCGATGACGACATCCGCCCGATACGCTGTCGCGATGGACGACGACGCGCCATCCCCTCGACCCGCGCCACCCCCTCGACCCGCTGAGCGCCGACGAGTTCCGCCAGGTCGCTGCGATCCTGCGCCGCGACACCGACTTCGGCCCGTCCTGGCGAATCGCCTCGATCGAACTGCGCGAGCCGAGCAAAGCAGCCGTCGCGCTCGTTCCGACCCGGCGACGCCATCGTGCGCACCGCGATCGCCGTCTGCTGGAATCGCGCCGGCGGCGCCGTCTACAAGGCGATCGTCTCGCTCGACGACGACGCGGTGCTCGAGCTGGGACCACCAGCCCGACGTCCAGCCCAACGCGACGGTCGACGAGTGGAGCGAGTGCGACGAGGCGATGCGGGCACATCCCGAGGTGATCGCCGCGCTGAACGCGCCGGGGGATCACCGACATCGATCTCGTCCTGGTCGACGTGTGGACGTTCGGGCGGCACGTGATCCCGCCGCAGTACCTCGACCGGCGCGTGGGTTGGTGCGACCTCTGGGTGCGCGAGCAGCCGCAGGGCAACCCGTACGCGCACGCGGTCAGCGGGCTGAAGCTGATCGTCGACCTGAACGACATGACGCCTGCTCGAGATCGAGGACACCGGCGATCCGGGCATGCCGCCGGTGATGGGCGAGTACGTCCCGCGGTTCGTCCCGGACCAGGTCGAACGCGACGACCTCAAGCCGCTGGAGATCACCCAGCCCGACGGCGTCTCGTTCACGCTCGACGGCAACGAGCTGCGCTGGCAGGGCTGGCGGATGCGGTTGGGCTTCAACTACCGCGAGGGCCTGGTCCTGCATCGGATCGGCTACGAGGACGGCGTCGCAGGACGACGGGTCGCCGCGGGTGCGGCCGATCGCCCACCGGCTGTCGCTGGCCGAGATGATCGTCCCCTACCGCGACCCGACGCCCGATCACGCGCGCCGGACCGCCTACGACATCGGCGAATGGGGTCTCGGCTTCATGACGACCTCGCTCGAACTGGGCTGCGACTGCCTCGGCGAGATCGTCTATGTCGACGCGGTCCTGCACGACTCGGCCGGCGAGCCGTACACGATCAAGAACGCGATCTGCCTGCACGAGGAGGACAACGCCGTCCTGTGGAAGCACGTCGATCACGACGCCGGCACCGAGGTGCGGCGGATGCGGCGGATGGTCGTCTCGGCCCACATGACGGTGGCCAACTACGAGTACCTCGTCTACTGGCGCTTCTACCAGGACGGCAACATCGAGTGCGAGGTGCGGGCCACCGGCATCCTGGTGACGACGCCGTTCGCCGGCGAGACGCCGCCGCCGTACGGCACGGTCGTCGACACCCAGACCTACGCGCCGATCCACCAGCACTTCATCGTCGCCCGCCTGGACATGGAGGTCGACGGCGAGCAGAACACCGTCGTCATGTCCGAGACGGCGCAGTCGTGCCGATCGGACCGGACAACCCGCACGGGCTCGGCCTGACGCAGCGAACGACTGCCGCTGCGGACCGAGGCCGAGGGCAAGCAGGACTACGACTGGGGCACGCAACGAGCGTGGAAGGTGACCAACCCGGCCCGGACCAACCACGTCGGCACCCCGTCGCCTACAAGCTGGTGCCCGGGTGCCGCCCTGCCGGCGATGATCGACCCGGCGTCGCCGGTGCTCGAGCGGGCGCAGGTCATCGGGCACACGCTCTGGGTCACGCCGTTCGCGGCCGACGAACGCTGGCCGTGCGGCGAGTTCGTGAACCAGAGCGGCACCGACACCGGGCCTGCCGGTCTGGACGGCCGGCCGAACCGCTCGATCGAGAACACCGACATCGTGCTCTGGTACGTCGTTCGGCATCCACCACGTGCCGCGGATGGAGGACTGGCCGGTGATGCCGGCCGACACGGTCTCGTTCTGGCTCAAGCCGACCGGCTTCTTCGACCGCAACCCGGCGCTGGACGTCGCACCCGAGTCCTGGCCACGGAGGTGGGCAGCGCGCCGACGCGCATGAAGGTAGCTGCTGCGCAGAGTGAACGACGATATAGATCTTCGAATGGCTTGAGTCGCGATTGATTCCGTTGTGCAGACGCACAGGCTCGACGTAATCCGGGGGAAACATATGTGCGAGAACTCTAGCTTTCGCGCAGCGTTTGATTTACCGTTTCGCCACCGAGACCACGCCAGCCCACGCCAGTGTCCATGCCAGTGTCCAAGCCGCACGGGGAGACCTCATGACGCAAGCTCCACCCATCGACGCTGGTGAACCGGCCGACGCCGCCGCCGAGAAGGCCAAGCTCCAGAAGCACTTCGGCCGGCGCCGACATCTTCTTCTTCCTGGTCTGCACGCTGGTCGGCGTCGACGGTCTGGGCACGCTGGCCACCGAGGGTGGGGCCGGGCTTCACCTGGCTGATCGTGTCGCGTCGTCTTCTTCGCCATCCCCACCGCGCTGATCCTGTCGGAGCTCGGTGCGGCCTACACCGAGGAGGGCGGCCCGTACGTCTGGGTCCGGCTGGCCTTCGGTCACCTGGCCGGCGCGATCAACAACTTCTTCTACTGGGTGACCAACCCGGTGTGGATGGGCGGCACGCTGGTCGGTACGGCGATCGGTGGCCTGGTCGTGTTCATGAACAACGACAACAGCTGGAGCAAGACGCCGACCTACATCTTCGGGTTGGTCTTCATCTGGCTCGGCGTGCTGTTCGCGATCCTCTCGTTCAAGGTCGGCAAGTGGGTCGCCACAGTCGGCGCGATCGCCCGCTTCCTGCTGCTCGGCTTCTTCTCGATCATCGTGATCGTCTACGGCGCCAAGCACGGCTTCCACGGCCCGGGCATCAGCGACTACAAGCCCGACCAAGTCCAGCTTCGTCGCTGCTCGTGCCGCTCATCCTGTTCAGCCTGGTCGGCTTCGAGCTGCCCAGCGCCGCCGGAGAGGAGATGGAGGACGCCGCCAACGACGTGCCGGCCGGCATCGCCAAATCGGTCATCGCGACGACTCTGCTCTACGGGTTGCCGGTGCTCGGCATCCTGGTCGTGCTGCCGTCGGAGTCAGTCGACCGGGCTTGCCGGTTTCCCGGATGCGATGAAGCAGGCGATGACGGTCTTCGGCGGGCACGTCACGACACGGCCAGCGACGGCACCGTGACCTCGACGCTCGAGCGGCTTCGGGAGTGGCCTCGGCTGGATCATGGGCGTCCTCGTCGCCATCGTCGCCTTCACGTCCGGCCTGACCTGGATCATGGGCTCGGACCGCACGCTCGCCGTGTCGTGCTACGACGGCGCCGGCCCGCGGGCGCTCGGCAAGTTCTCGGCCCGCTTCGGTACTCCGCTGCGGGTCAACGTCCTGTCCGGCGTGGTGTCCACCGGCGATCTTCATCGCCACCGAAGAGATCACCGGCGGCAACGCCTACAAGTTCTTCTCGGTGGCGCTGAACCTGGCCATCTCGACGACGCTGATCTCCTACCTGGGCATCTTCCCGGCCGCGTGGGTGCTGCGCCACAAGCGACCGCAATGATCGCCCGGCCGTTCAAGTCGCCGCTGGATTGTCGTTCACCACGATCATCTCGACTGTCTGCGATCGTGTTCTGCACGATCGAGACGATCTTCCCGGGCGCGGGCGACAAGTGGTTCGGCGACGACTACCGGCCCGTCGGATCAGTGGACGCAGAGCGACAAGTGGAGCTACCTGCTGACGGTCGCCGTGCCGCTCGTCCTGTTCCTGGCGATCAGCGTCTGGTTCTGGTGGATGGGCAAGCGCCACCGCGAACAGACGGCGCGCGAGCTTGATGCCGGGGTGCCGGTTGGTTCGCACCTCGGTGTCGCATTGAACGAGTCCGAGTGACATTGTTCGTGCATGGCTAGGTATGGCGCGCAGTTCGGTCCGGACATCACCTTCCTCGGGTGTGGAGCGTTGCGACTGGGCTGACGCGTCGACCTACGCCGGAGCCGACGTGGTCATCCTCGGGGCGCCGTTCGACGGCGGCACGTCGCACCGCTCGGGTACGCGGTTCGGGCCCCAGTACATCCGGCAGACCTGCTATCTGCCGCACGACGGCTCACGTCCGTCGCTGGCGATGCGGGTCGACGGGCTGCAGGACCTCAGCGTCTTCGACGCCGGTGATGTCGAGATGTTCTCCGGCGACGCGCGCGAAGTCGGTGAGCGATCTGCGCGAGGCGGTGTACGCAGGTATCCCGCAACGGCGCGATCCCGCTGATCCTCGGCGGTGATCACACGATCGCCTGGCCCGACGCGGCTGGTGTCGCGCAGCACCTGGGCAACGGACGGATCTCGATGATCCACTTCGACGCGCACGCCGACACCGGCAACATCGAGTTCGGCTCGCTGATCGGGCATGGGCAGCCGATGCGCCGGTTGATCGAATCGGGGGCGCTGCGCGGTGATCGCTTCCTGCAGATCGGCCTGCGCGGTTACTGGCCCGAGCCCGAGACGCTCGCCTGGATGGCCGAGCAGCGGATGCGCTCCTACGAGATGACCGAGATCGGGGCCCGCGGACTCGAAGAGTGCCTCACCGAGGCATTCAGGATCGCGATGGACGACTGCGACGGCGTGTTCCTGTCGGTGGACATCGACGTCTGCGATCCCGGGCACGCCCCGGGCACCGGCACGCCCGAGCCGGGTGGCCTCAGCGCGCGGCAACTGCTCGATTCGGTGCGGCGGATCGCCTACGAACTGCCGGTCGTCGGCATGGACGTCGTCGAGGTGAGCCCGCCCTACGACCACGCCGAGATCACGTCGTTCCTGGCCAACCGCGTCGTCCTCGAGGCGCTCTCGGGCATCGCGCGGCGGCGGCAGGACGCGGCGAACGGCACGACATGGGATCCGCGGCAGCCGCTACTGGACGGGCGCTGAGTGCGCACCCTCATCCTCGGCGCCGGTGGCGTCGGGTCGGCGGCGGCGCTCATCGCGGCCCGGCGACCGTTCTTCACCCACGTGGTCGTTGCCGACTACGACCTCGGACGAGCCGAACGGGCCGCCGCCGCAACATCGGACGAGCGATTCGTGGCCGCGCAGCTCGACGCGTCCGACCAGGTGGCCATCGAGAAGCTGATCGCCGAGCACGAGATCGAGGCCGTGCTGGGCGCGACCGATCCGCGCTTCACGATGCCGATCTTCCGGGCCGCGCTGGCCGCCAAGATCCACTACCTCGACATGGCGATGTCGTTGTCGAAGCCGCATCCGTCCGACCCGTACGCCAAGACCGGCGTGAAACTTGGCGACGAGCAGTTCGAGCTGGCCGACGAATGGGCGGCGTCGGGCCATGTCGCGCTGGTCGGCATGGGCGTCGAGCCGGGGCTGGCCGACGTCTTCGCCCGGTACGCCGCCGACCACCTGTTCAGCGAGATCGACGAGGCCGGTGTGCGCGACGGCGGCAACCTGACCGTCGAGGGATTCGACTTCGCCCCTTCGTTCTCGATCTGGACGACGATCGAGGAGTGCCTGAACCCGCCGGTGATCTTCGAAAAAGACCGCGGCTGGTTCACCACTGAGCCGTTCAGCGAGCCCGAGGTCTTCGACTTTCCCGAGGGCATCGGCCCGGTCGAGTGCGTGAACGTCGAACACGAAGAGGTCTTGCTGATTCCGCGCTGGATCGATGCGAAACGGGTCACCTTCAAGTACGGGCTGGGCGACGAGTTCATCCAGGTGCTCAAGACGCTGCACCTGCTCGGCCTGGACCAGACGGAAAAGGTCAGGGTCGGGGGAGTCGAGGTGAGTCCGCGTGACGTCGTCGCCGCCTGCCTGCCCGACCCGGCGCAGCTCGGCGACCGGATGCGGGGCAAGACCTGCGCCGGGCTGTATGTCACCGGCACCGGCAAGGACGGCCGCCCGCGCGCGACCTACCTGTACCACGTGGTCGACAACGAGTGGTCGATGCGCGAGTACGGCGCCCAGGCCGTCGTCTGGCAGACCGCGGTCAATCCGGTCGTCGCGCTCGAGCTCATTGCCGAAGGAGTGTGGGCGGGCGCGGGCGTGCTCGGTCCCGAGGCGTTCGACGCGGTGCCGTTCCTGGAGAAACTGGCCGAGGACTACGGCTCGCCCTGGGGCCAGCGCGAGCAGTAAGGGCTCTCTATTTGCGCCAGGACGTCTTGCGGTGCTGCCGGTCCCACAGGAGACCGACCACGAGCAGAGCGGCGGTGGCGATCAGGGCCACTGAACCGGCGTCGTTGTAATGCGTCGCCGTGAGCATGACGAGCAGGATCACGACGGTGATCCACCCGGCGATGCGGGCCGGACCGCCGAAGTCGGCGTGCCAGCCCCAGTCGGAGGGGTGCTCCCGCGGGTGGTCGGCCGAGTAGTCCTCGGGCGCACCTTCGTTGGGCGCCGCGCTCTCGGGCTTGAATGCCACGGGTCCGCTCCAATCTGACGAGTGATCTGGTGCGATTCTCGCACCCCGCCTGCCCGGATGTGCGATGCACCTCCGTCACAATGGGCCGCATGGGTGAACAGCGCCGGATCGTCCTGCTCGGATCGACCGGATCCATCGGCACGCAGACGATCGACGTCGTCCGCGGCGCGCCCGAACGGTTTCGGATCACGGCCATCAGCGCCGGTGGTTCGAACGTGGCGCTCCTCGCCGAGCAGGCCGTCTCGCTCGCGGTCGAGGCCGTCGGCATTGCCGCCAACTCGGTCGACGAGCTGCGCGAACGAATCACCGCCGCGTGGACGCATGACGCTCCGCTGCCACGCATCCTCGCGGGCCCGGACGCGACGAACGAACTCGCGACCTACGAGTCCGACCTGGTGCTGAACGCGGTGGCCGGCGCCCAAGGACTGCGGGCCACGGTGGCCGCCGCTCGAGGCGGGCCGGACGGTCGGTCTGGCCAACAAGGAGTCGCTGATCGCCGGCGGGGGACTCGTGACTGGACTGGCCAAACCCGGCCAGCTCGTACCGGTCGATTCCGAGCACTCGGCGCTCGCCCAGTGTCTGCGCGTCGGGAACGCCCGACGAGGTACGCCGCCTGCTGGTGACTGCGAGCGGCGGACCGTTCCGCGGCCGCACGCGGGCCGAACTCACCGACGTCACGCCGCAGCAGGCGCTCGCCCACCCGACCTGGGCCATGGGCAAGCTCGTCACCACCAACTCGGCCACGCTGATCAACAAGGGTCTCGAGGTGATCGAGGCCCATCTGCTGTTCGACATCCCCTTCGAGCGCATCGATGTCGTCGTCCACCCGCAGTCGGTGATCCACTCGATGGTCGAGTTCGTCGACGGCTCGACCATCGCGCAGGCGTCGCCGCCCGACATGCGGCTGCCGATCTCGCTCGCCCTCGGCTGGCCGAATCGGGTGCCGGGCGCCGCCGCGGCCGTCGACTGGACGACGGCGAACACCTGGACGTTCGAGCCGCTGGACGACGACGCGTTTCCCGGCCGTCCGACTGGCCCGCGAGGCCGGCATCGCCGGGCGGTTGCGCGCCCGCCGTCTACAACGCCGCCAACGAGGAACTGGTCGACGCCTTCCACAGCGGACGCCTGGAATTCCTCGGCATCGTGGACGGCGTCGGTTCCATCTTGGAGAACTGGCTGAACACGAATCACACACCGGGCTCGGTTCCGGGTACCGTCGAGGAGATCGAAGCGGCCGAAACCTGGGCGCGTGCCCAGGCTCGGGCCATTTTCGCCTGAGCTTTCACCGGAATCCGGAGGTAGAGCGTGCTGTACGCGATCGGCGTGCTGATCTTCGCCTTCGGCCTGCTCGCGTCCATTGCGTTGCACGAGGTCGGGCACATGGTGCCGGCCAAGAAGTTCGGCGTGAAGGTGACGCAGTACATGGTCGGCTTCGGCCCGACGCTGTGGTCCAAGCGCAAGGGCGACACCGAGTACGGCATCAAATCGATCCCGCTGGGCGGCTACATCCGCATGATCGGCATGGTGCCGCCCCGCGCCGACGGCAAGAAGTCGCGCTGGCCGCGCCGGATGGCCACCGCCGTCGAGGAGTTCCGCAGCGCCAGCCGCTCCGAAGTGCTCAGCGCCGAGGACGAGCCCGGCAGTTCTACCGGCTGACGCCGGGCAAGAAGATGATCGTCATGATCGGCGGGCCGTTCATGAACTTCGTCATCTACCTGGTCCTGACCGTGATCGTGCTGTACGGTCGTCGGGCTGCGGCACGACGACTCGACCACGACCGTCGCCTCCGTCGAGCAGTTGCGTCGTCCCGGCCAACTCGACGCGCGACCGAGTCGACGCACGTGCCCGGCCAACGCGGTGATCGCCCCCGCGCTACGGCGTGCTCCAGCCCGGCGACCACGATCAAAACCGTCGCCGGCGCAGAAGGTCACTTCGTGGGACGACGTCGTCGAGGTGATCGAGAAGTCCGCGAACAAGCCGGTGCCGACTCGTGCATCCAGCGCAACGGCGTGATCCGCGACGTCACCGTGACCCCGGTCGAGAACGTGAAGTACGCCGACCGGAGGGCACCAAGACCAAGAAGGCCGGCTACATCGGCGTCGAATCGCAGGTGCACACCTACTACAAGACGCGAGTCGATCAGCGGCCTGCCCGGCCAGATCGGCATCGCAGGTGCGACAGGGCGTCGACGCGCTCGGCGCCTACCCGTCCAAGATCCACAGCTTGTGGCAGACGGTGTTCGAGGGCAAGGCGCGTGACCCGAACGGGGCCATCGGCGTCGTCGGCCTCGGCGAGATCGGCGGCCAGGTCGCGTCCGACCACTCGATCGACGTCCGCGACAAGATCGCGTTCCTGATCGGCCTGCTCGCCAGCGTCAACCTGCTGCTGTTCTTCTTCAACCTGCTGCCGCTGCTGCCACTCGACGGCGGTCACGTCGCGGGGGCCCTGGTCGAGGCGGCGAAGCGGGGTCGCGCTCGGCTGCGGGTGCGCAACACCGTGGCGGCTGACGGCACGGTCCGGACGCGGGAACCGATCTACGTCGACACCGCGCAGATGCTTCCGGTCGTCTACACGATCGCGTCGCGTGCTGGTGCTGATGACCCTTCTGGTGGTGTACGCCGACATTTTCAAACCAATTCACATGACCGGTTGAGGCAACTTCGGATTCGAAAGCGGATACTGGACACGTGACCTCGGTTTCTCTCGGAATGCCCACCGCCCCTCCGCCCGTCCTGGCCCCGCGGCGCAAGTCGCGCAAGATCAAGGTCGGCACCACCTTCGTCGGCGGCGACGCGCCCGTGTCGGTGCAGTCGATGACGACGACCCTGACCTCGGACGTCAACGCGACGCTGCAGCAGATCGCCCAGCTGACCGCGACCGGCTGCGACATCGTCCGGGTGGCCGTCCCGAGCCAGGACGACGCCGACGCGCTGCCCGCGATCGCCAAGAAGTCGCAGATTCCGGTGATCGCCGACATCCACTTCCAGCCCAAGTACGTGTTCGCCGCGATCGACGCCGGTTGTGCCGCCGTCCGGGTGAACCCGGCAACATCAAGGCCTTCGACGACAAGGTCGGCGAGATCGCCCGCGCGGCCATGGACGCCGGGGTGTCGATCCGCATCGGCGTCAACGCCGGCTCGCTCGACAAGCGGTTGCTCGCCAAGTACGGCAAGGCGACGCCCGAGGCGCTCGTCGAGTCGGCGCTGAACGAGGCCGCCCTGTTCGAGGAGCACGGCTTCCGCGACTTCAAGATCTCGGTCAAGCACAACGACCCGGTGATCATGGTCGCCGCCTACGAGCAGTTGGCCGAAGCCTGCGACTACCCGCTGCACCTCGGCGTTACCGAAGCCGGTCCGGCCTTCCAGGGCACGATCAAGTCGTCGGTCGCGTTCGGTGCGCTGCTCTCCAAGGGCATCGGCGACACGATCCGCGTCTCGTTGTCGGCGCCGCCGGTCGAAGAGGTCAAGGTCGGGCTGCAGATCCTCGAGTCGCTGAACCTGCGTCAGCGTCGGCTCGAGATCGTCTCGTGCCCGTCGTGCGGTCGGGCCCAGGTCGACGTCTACACCCTGGCCGAGCGGGTCACCGCCGGCCTAGAAGGCATCGAGGTTCCGTTGCGCGTCGCGGTCATGGGCTGCGTCGTCAACGGTCCGGGCGAGGCGCGCGAGGCCGACCTGGGCGTGGCCAGCGGAAACGGCAAGGGTCAGATCTTCGTGCGGGGCGAAGTGATCAAGACGGTGCCCGAGTCGCATGATCGTCGAGACGCTCATCGAAGAGGCTTTGCGCATGGCCGAGGAGATGGGCGACGCGGGTGTCGCGTCCGGCGCTCCGTCGGTCTCCATCGCCTGAGCCGCTCGTCGGGGTAATCTCGCGCCGTGACTGCGTTGCAGAGCGGCCCGGCGACTCGCCAGTTCCGCCTGCTCGACGACGCGGACGCCGGCGCCGTCCGGTTCCTGGTCGACCGTGACCCGATCGTCAACGCGGTGCTGTCCTCCCGTCTGCGACTGGCCGACTCGATCACGCCGAACCGGCTGGGCGGTGACCTGGTCGGCGTCGATGACGCGGATTCGCCGGGCGAGCTCGAGGCGGCCTGCTTCTGCGGCGGCAACCTCTTACCGGTCGGCGGCCGCGAGGTGTCCTGGGACGCGCTGGCCCACTATCTCGGCGTCCGCCGGCGCACCTGCACCTCGCTGATCGGACGCGCCGAGGCCGTCGAGGTCCTGTGGCCGGTGCTCGCGCGGTACTGGGGACCCGGCGCGGCTCGATCCGTTCGGCCCAGCCCCTGCTCCTGCTCGACCGGCCGTCGACCGTCACGCCCGACCACTCGGTACGACCGGCCGAACTCGGTGACCTCGATCGGTATCTGCCGGCGGCCATCGCCATGTTCAACGAGGAACTGCTCATCGATCCGCCGAACGGGGCCGCCCGGTCGTTGCTCCGGGGGCGGCTGCCGGAGTTGATCGAGGCCGGCCAGGCGTTCGTCCGTTTCGACCGACGCGGTCAGGTCGCCTTCAAGGCCGAGATCGGCGCGGTGTCGGAGGCGACCTGCCAGATCCAGGGCGTGTGGGTTCGCCCCGACCTGCGCGGGCATGGGCTGGCGACGGCGGCCGTCTCGGCGGTCGTCGACTTCGGCCTGCGTCTCGCGCCGACGGTGAGTCTGTACGTCAACGACTTCAACCTGCCCGCCCGCGCGGTCTACGCCAACCTCGGCATGCGCCAGGTCGCGACGCTGTCGACGGTGATGTTCTAGCTCTAGATTCCCAGCGCGCCGAACGCGGCGGTCAGCGTCGCCTCGCGCACCACGGTCAGGTCGTCGGCGCGCTCGAGATCCCGCAGCGCCGCGTGGATCCCGCCCAGCGCGAACCGCACCCGGGTCCTGGTCGTGGCGTCCGGGCGGCCGGTTCCCGCCAGCTTGCTCGCCAGCTCGTGAAACATCGGCCAGTTGGCGCGCATCACCGGCCGTTGGGCCATCGAGGGATCGGAGGCGAACGCCTGCACGAGCTGGGCGCTGCCGATCGTCAGCTCGACATAACCCGTCAGAAGGTGCCGGCGCTGGTCGATCGACGGACGGGCCGGCACCTCGTCGAGGATGACGCGCAACTGCCCGAACGCGGGCGCGACGAGCGCGGCGAGCAGATCGTCCTTCGTGCGGAAGTGGTAGTACAACGCCGCCTTGGTGAAGTCGAGCGCCTCGGCCAGCTCGCGGGTCGAGGTCGCCGCAAAGCCCTTCTCGGTGAACAGGCTCAGCGCGGCCCGCATGATCCGAGAGCGCGTGTCGTCGCGTACCGGCGTCTCCAGCAAGTGGTCACCATCCTCGTGGACTCGGTCTCAGCCTACTTGACGGTCGACAAGTAAGGACGCAGACTCGACGACGTCACCCACCCGAGGAGAGATCGACCATGACCGGTGCCCAGATCGAATACGCCTCCGTCGATCTGCGTTCGCCCGAGGCCAGCCGAGACACCTACCGGATCCTGGCGGAGCTTCGTGCGTACGCGCCGGTCTTCTACAGCGACGCGCACCGGGCGTGGCTCGTGACCTCGCACAAGGACGCGTCCGCCGCGTACACGATGAAGCAGCTGTCCTCGGATCGCATCAATCGCTTGATCGGCGACGACTCGAGCGCGGTCATGCCGGTGCTGCAGATGATGCGCGACTGGATGGTGGTGTCCGACCCGCCGTCGCACACGCGCCTGCGCAAGCTGGCGGCGGCTGCTTTCAAGCGTCAACAGATCGCGATCATGGGCGAGCAGATCGAGGCCCGGGTCGACGCGCTGCTCGACGAGTTCATCGCCAGCGGTGAGACCGACCTGATCGAGCACGTCACCCACCCGCTGCCCGGCTCGGTGATCGCCCAGCTCCTCGGCGCACCGCAGGAGGATCGCGACCGGTTCCGCGACTGGTCCGACGAGCTCGCACTCGTCGCGTTCGGCGCCGGCGGGGAGGCCCAGGACGACCGTCACGAGCGCGCCCTGGCCGGCCTGGAAGAGATGTTCACCTACTTCCGCGAACTGGTCGAGCGGCTTCGCGGAACGGACGGCGACTCGATCGTCTCGGTGCTGCTGCAACCCAGCGCGACAGGGGAGCTGCTCGACGACGACGAGATCCTGTCGATGTGTGCCCTGCTGCTGTTCGCCGGTCACGAGACGACGATCAACTCGATCGCCAACTCGACGCTCGCGCTGCTCGAGCACCCCGAGCAACTGGCTGCCCTGAAAGCCGACCCGTCGCTCATCCCCACGGCGATCGAGGAGTTGCTGCGCTACGACGGCCCGATCAAGACCATCATCAGGTACGTGACGAGCGACGTCGAGATCGGCGGCCAAACGATCAAGGCCGGCGAGCGCGTCTACCTTCTCAATGCCGCCGCCAACCGCGATCCGGCGGTCTTCGCCGACCCCGACTCGCTCGACATCCGGCGCAGCCCCAACCCGCACATCGCCTTCGGGCGGGGGATCCACGCCTGTATCGGCGCCCAGCTCGCCCGGCTCGAGATGCGCATCGCCGTCGAGAAGATCATCCAGCGGCTGCCGAACCTGCGCCTGGCCGAGGGTGAGATCCACTGGCACGAATCGCTGGCCGCCCGGGCGATGGACACCTTGCACGTCGAGCATGACGCCGCTCCTCGCAGCTGAGAGGATCGGATCGTGAGCACTCCTGAAGACACCGGACTGCGCGTGATCGCGCGGCGCGAGACGTGCGAGGGCAACGCGTACTGCATGATGACCGCCCCGGATCGCTTCGTCCTGGACGAGGATTCACGCGTCGTCGTCGAGGAGGCCGAGATCTCCGAGCAGGACTACGAGACGGTGGCCAAGGCCGTCCGCGAGTGCCCGACCCAGTCCTTGCGCATCGAAGGCTTCTGAGCGAGCGCGTTCTTCGCCGAGTGGTCACCTTCGCGCCGAGTGGCCACCCGTGAGCGACCACTCGCGCCGCAATCGGCCACTCACTCGAGATTGACCGGTCGTGTCAGAGGCGCCTCCTAGGGTGACCCCATGAGCGAGATCGACGCGGTCATCTTCGACTGGGGCGGCACGCTGACGCCGTGGCACGAGATCGACGTCCGGGCCTCCTGGTTCGCGGCGGCCGGCGACGACGAGCGGGCCGTCCGGCTGCACGAAGCCGAACTCGCGGCGTGGGCGGCGTCGCGGGACGAACAGCGAAGTGCCTCGCTGGCCGACGTGCTGGCCGCGGCGGGTGTCGACGAGGACGACGCGTTCCTGGCGGGCTATCACGGCTGGTGGGAGCCGCACACGCTCACTCGACCCGGATGTGCCGGCCCTGTTCGCCGGACTGCGTGAGCGCGGCATCCGGATCGGCGTGCTGTCGAACACGCTGTGGCCCCGTGCCGTGCACGAGGAGATCTTCGCCCGGGACGACGTACTGGCCCTGATCGACGGTGCTGTCTACACCTCCGAGGTGCCCTGGACGAAGCCACATCCCGAGGCGTTCCTGGCGGCGCTGGCGCGCGGTCGGGGTCAGCGATCCCGGCCGGGCGGTGTTCGTCGGTGATCGTCCCTTCGACGACATCCACGGGGCGAAGTCGGTCGGCATGCGAGCGGTGCTGGTTCCGCACAGCGCCATCCCGCCCGAGCAGCGGGGCCACGTCGAGGGTGAGCCGGACGCGGTGATCGACCGGCTGGCCGACCTGCTCCGATCATCGACGGGTGGTTGGGAGCGAACTAGATGCCGGGGAAGGCCACCGTCGGAGTCGCCGGCGTCACGAGGCGGCGCCACTGGACGCCGCGTACCGCCGAGTCGGTGAGCGCGGACAGTGCGAGCGCGCGGACGTCGGCCGTCGCGTCGTCGATCGACGTCAGGTACCGCCACGCCGAGGCGCAGGCGGTCTCGAGGCGCAGCGCGAGCTGCTGGGCGGCAGCGGCATCAGTGAGCGCGAACGGCAGCGGGTAGCTCGCCCGTGGCTCGACCGGGGCCACGCCCAGGCCGGCCAGCTTCTCGGCGTTCGCGTTCGCCCCGTCACGGTGCGCCTGCTCGCAGGTGTGGGCGAGCGCGATCTGCGCGGCGTCCGTGAGCTTCGGTCCGAGCGCGCCGTATCCGAAAGCGGCTGCGTACTCGGCGGCGACGGCCTGCTGCCACGCGTCGGTGGCCGAATCCGGAGCGGGCGTCGCGGTCGGCTGAGACCGAGCCGCAGTGGGAGCCGCAGTGGGAGTCGGAGTCGGAGTCGTCACGACAGCAGCACCACGTGGCTCGCCTCGCAGGCCGAGATGCTCGCGAACAGGGCCGCGAGGGCGCCGCTCGCCTGCGCCGACGCGGTCGCGGCGGCGCTCTGGGCCGCTTTCTCGGCCGCGAGCAGGTCGGCCGGGTTGGGCGCCGTGGTCGCGGTCGGCGAGCTCGTGGCGGTCGGTCGCGGTGCCGTCGCTCGATCGACGAGCGCCTGCAGCGCCGCGCGATGAGCCTCGTGATCGGCGCGGATGGGGGCCAGCGTCGTCGCGCCGGCAGTGATGGCCGCGTCCAGCGACGCGAGCAACTGCTGCTCGCGGGCGAGCGCCGCGACCAGCGACGCCGGCGGCGTTTCGCGGGGCACGTGACGGTGTCGGGTGGCGCCGACAGCCAGGCCCGCCCCTCCGGCCGCGACGACCGTGCCCACGCCGAGACCCAGTCCGAGCAGCCGACGGCGCGTGATCAGTCCCATGAGGCCACCAGTGTCGCAAATGCGCCTGGCGTTCACCGGTGGCCGGCCGCCGCGTGACCTACACTCGGACGCGACCAGTACCCGCACTACGGGTGACGGGTGCACAACTGCACACTGAGACAGGAGCGAACGATGCCCGCCGCGAGCGAATCTCGCCGCCACCTGCTCGAGGTGCTCACGCCGGTCGTCGTCCGGCCTCCAGCTCGATCTCGAAGACGTGCAACGTCTCCGTCGTCGGGCGGCGCAGCGTCGTCCGCGTGATCGTCGACGGTGACGACGGCGTCGATCTCGACGCCGTCGCCGACGTCAGCCGGGCAGTGTCCGAGGCGCTCGACGCCGATGCCGGCGACGGCTTCGCCGGGCCCTACGTCCTCGAGGTCAGCTCGCCCGGCGTCGACCGGCCGCTGACCGAACCACGCCACTGGCGCCGGGCCGCGGGACGGCTGGTCACGGCGCCCGTCGACGGCCTGCCGATCACGGGGCGGGTGCTGAGCGCCGACGGCGACGGCGTCGCCTTCGACGATCGACGGCGCGACGCGAGTCGTGCCGCTGGAGTTCGCTGGGTGCCGGGCAAGGTCCAGGTCGAGTTCAACCGGCCCGGGCCAACGACCCAGGCCGATGTCGACAGCGACGACGAGCCGACGACGAGACCGACGAGCGAAGCGGGCGATGAGTGATGGTGGCCGTCGACATCTCCGCGCTGCGCAGCATCGAGCGCGAGAAGGAGATCCCGTTCGAGCAGCTGATCGACGCTCTCGAGGGCGCGCTGCTCAGCGCCTACAAGCACACGCCGCACTCGATGCCGCACGCCCGGGTCGTCGATCGAGCGCAAGACCGGCGAGGTCACCGTCTGGGCGCAGGACTTCAACGCCGAGGGCGAGCTGATCGAGGAGTACGACGACACGCCCGACCGACTTCGGCCGGGTCGCCGCCATGACCGCCCGCCAGGTGATCCTGCAGCGGCTGCGCGACGCCGAGCACGACCAGACCTACGGCGAGTACTCCGGACGCGAGGGCGACATCGTCACCGGCGTGATCCAGGCCGACGCCCAGGCGGCCAGCCGCGGTCTGGTGATCGTCGACATCGGCAAGATCGAGGCGATCCTGCCGAGCGCCGAGCAGGTGCCGGGCGAGGAGTACACCCACGGCACCCGGATCAAGTGCCTGGTCGTGGGCGTCTCGCGCGGGCATGCGCGGACCGCAGGTCACGCTGAGCCGCACCCATCCCAACCTCGTCCGCAAGATCTTCGCCCTCGAGGTGCCCGAGATCGCCGACGGCAGCGTCGAGATCGTCGGCGTCGCCCGCGAGGCCGGCCACCGCAGCAAGATCGCCGTGCGCAGCACCGTCGCCGGGCTGAACGCCAAGGGCGCCTGCATCGGACCGATGGGCCAGCGCGTCCGCAACGTCGTGGCCGAGCTGCACGGCGAGAAGATCGACATCATCGACTGGTCGGACGATCCGGCCACGCTGGTCGGCAACGCGCTGTCGCCGGCCAACGTCGTCGAGGCCGAGGTGGTCGACGCCGAGGCGCGGTCGGTTCGCGTCGTCGTTCCCGACTACCAGCTGTCGCTGGCAATCGGACGAGAAGGGCAGAACGCCCGATTGGCCGCTCGGCTGACCGGTTGGCGCATCGACATCCACAGCGATGCCGCCGCGACGTCGACGCCGCGTCTGCCAGCGCGGCGCGGTCGGACGGCGACACGCCCGAGCGCGAGGGGTAGACTTCGCAAGTGGCCGTCCGAACGACGGCGGTTTCGGACCACGTTCCCGTCCCTCGCACCGACGAAATCGGCGCCGGACACGGACGTGCGTCGGATGCCGCCGAAAGGCGCCGGCCAGCGATTTGCTCCGCGTCGTCGTGGCGCCGGCAGACATCGAGCACGCCAGCGTCGTCCGACGCTGACGTCCTCGTCGTGCCGGACCCGCGCAGGCGTGCGGCCGGTCGGGGAGCCTGGGTGCATCCCGATCCGGTCTGCGTAGAGCAGGCGATCAAGCGCCGGGCCTTCGCCCGCGCCCTCCGGATCCCGGTGGGGCGGCGGGTGGACGTCCGACGCAGTCGCCGGCTACCTCGCGGAGTTGGCACGTACCGACCGAACATCGCGGTGATCATCGATCGCCGCGACCGAGAGTCAGTGAGAAGAAGAGCTATGGGCACTCGATGAAGCGCCAGCAATGAGCAACTCACCCGTCTGACGGGGTCGAGCGGGATGCCGCCCGGCCCTCCTTTAAGGAGTCACGTGGCAGGCAAGGCCCGCGTTTCCGCGCTCGCGAAAGAGCTCGGAGTCACCAGCAAGGACGTTCTCGCCAAATTGAGCGAGTTCGGCGAATACGTCAAGGGACCCTCGTCCACCGTCGAGGCGCCCGTCGAGCGCCGACTGCGCGAGGCGTTCCCCGCCCCGGCCGAGGGCGCCGCCCCGGCCAAGAAGGCTCCGGCCAAGAAGGCCGCGGCCAAGGCGGTTGCCGACCGCGCCCGGCACCGACGCTCGGCGAGACCACGCGCGCGACGCCGTCGCCGACCGCCCGTGCCCGCGACCCCGGTCGCGCCCGTTCCGACGCCCGGTCGAGGTCGCTCCGCCGCCGAGGCGCCCGCACGCCCGGCTCCGGTCGCGCCGGCCGCGCCGGCCGCGCCGGCACCCGACCTGACGCGCCCGGCCGCGCGCCCGTCCCGGTCCGCGCGTCGGCAACAACCCGTTCGGTGTCGGCGGCAGCTCGCCGAGCACCCGTCCGCCCGCGCCCCGACCCGGCGTCGGTGCCCGGCGCGCCTGCGTCCGGGCGTCCCCGGTGCGCCGCGTCCGGGCATCCCGCGTCCGGGCGGCACCGCCGGCCCCGGTGGTCCTCGTCCCAACCCGGGCATGATGCCGGGTCGTCCCAACCCCGGCATGATGCCGGCCGCGCCCGGGCACCGGTCGTCCCGGCGCGCCCGGAACCCGTCCCGGTCCGGGCGGTCCCGGCGCTGTCCCGGCGGTCCGGGTGGTCCCGGTGGTCCCGGTGCTCGTCCCGGCGCGCCCGGCGGCGGCTTCCGCGGCGGTCCCGGCGGTGCGCCCGGTGGCGGTGGCGGCTTCCGTGGCGGTCCCGGTGGCGGTGCTCCTGGCGGTGCCCCCGGCGGCGGCGGCGGCTTCGGCGCCGCGTCCCGGTGGCGGCGGTCCCGGTGGCCGTGGTCGCGGTGCCGGCACGGCCGGTGCGTTCGGCCGTCAGGGTGGTCGTCCGGCCAGGGGCACGCAAGAGCAAGAAGCAGCGCCGTCAGGAGTTCGACAACATGTCGGCTCCGTCGCTCGGCGGCGTGCAGGTTCCCCGTGGCAACGGCGAGGTTCTTCGTCTGCCGCGCGGCGCCTCGCTGGCCGACTTCGCCGACAAGATCAACGCCGAGCCGGCATCGCTCGTCACGGTGATGTTCCACCTGGGCGAGATGGTCACGGCGACGCAGTCGGTGAACGAGGAGACGCTGCAGCTGCTCGGCGCCGAGCTCAACTACACCGTCCAGGTCGTCAGCCCCGAGGACGAGGACCGCGAACTGCTCGATTCCTTCGACCTCACCTTCGGTGCGGACGAGGGCGTCGACGGCGACCTGATCGCCCGTCCGCCGGTCGTCACCGTCATGGGTCACGTCGACCACGGCAAGACGCGCCTGCTCGACGCGATCCGCAAGACGAACGTCATCGCCGACGAGGCGGGCGGCATCACCCAGCACATCGGCGCCTACCAGGTCCACGTCGAGCACGAGGGCGAAGACCGCGCGATCACCTTCATCGACACCCCGGGTCACGAGGCGTTCACCGCCATGCGTGCCCGTGGCGCGCAGACCACCGACATCGTCGTGCTGGTCGTGGCGGCCGACGACGGCGTCATGCCGCAGACGATCGAGGCGCTCAACCACGCGCAGGCGGCCGGCGTGCCGGTCGTCGTCGCGGTGAACAAGATCGACAAGGAAGACGCCAACCCGGCCAAGGTCCGCCAGCAGCTGACCGAATACGGCCTCGTCGCCGAGGAGTACGGCGGCGACACGCTGTTCGTCGACGTCTCGGCTCGCTCGAACCTCAACATCGACGGGTTGCTCGAGGGCATCCTGCTGACGGCCGACGCCGCCCTGGATCTTCGGGCCAACCCGAACCAGGACGCGCAGGGCATCGCGATCGAGGCTCACCTCGACCGCGGTCGTGGGCCGGTGGCGACCGTCCTCGTGCAGCGCGGAACGCTGCGCGTCGGCGACTCGGTCGTGGCCGGTGACGCCTACGGACGCGTCCGCGCCATGCTCGACGACAACGGCGATCAACGGTCGAGGAGGCCGGGCCGTCGCGTCCGGTGCTCGTCCTCGGTCTGACGTCCGTCCCCGGCGCCGGCGACTCGTTGCTGGTCGTCGAGGAGGACCGCATCGCGCGGCAGATCGCCGACCGGCGTTCGGCCCGTGAGCGCAATGCGCAGCTCGCGCAGAACCGTCGCCGGATCTCGCTGGACGACCTCGACAAGGCGCTGGCCGCCGGCGAGGTGGAGTCGCTCAACCTGATCATCAAGGGTGACGTCTCCGGTTCGGTCGAGGCGCTCGAGGACGCGCTGCTCAACATCGACATCGGCGAGGACCGCGACGAGGTGTCGCTGCGCGTCATCGGTCGCGGCGTCGGTGCGATCAACGAGAACGACGTCAACCTGGCCATGGCCTCGGACGCGGTGATCATCGGCTTCAACGTCCGCCCCGCGGGCAAGGCCGGCGAGATCGCGCAGCGCGAGGGCGTCGATGTCCGGTACTACACGGTCATCTACCAGGCGATCGACGAGATCGAAGCCGCCCTCAAGGGCATGCTCAAGCCCGAGTACGAAGAGGTGCAGCTCGGTACCGCCGAGGTGCGCGAGGTCTTCCGGGTCCCGCGCATCGGCAACGTCGCCGGCTCGCTGGTGCGCTCGGGCACGATCCGCCGTAACAGCAAGGCGCGGTTGATCCGCGACGGAGCGGTCGTCGCCGACAACCTGACGGTCGACTCGCTGCGTCGGTTCAAGGACGATGCCACCGAGGTCCGCGAGGGCTACGAGTGCGGTATCGGACTCGGCTCGTACAACGACATCAAGATCGACGACGTGATCGAGACGTTCGAGTTGCGGGAGAAGCCGCGTACGTAGTTGGGTCCGCCTTCGCGGGTCAGCCTTCGCGGGTCAGCCTTCGCCGTGGGATGCGATTCGTCAGCTGGTAGAGCGTTTTTCACGCTGTCGAATCGCATCCCACCGCTTCGGCTCCGCTCGGTAGGAGTTCGCTCGGCGGCTTCTTCGCTCCCCGAACTTGGGTAGCAGGGCCGAGTGGCCGATTTTGGGGCGAGTGGCCGCGAATTTCTGGCCACTCGCACTGCTCAGCGGCCACTCGCACAGGAGGGTCGCTCGGGGTTGCTCTTGGGCTTTGCTCGTCGGCGCGGTTGTGATGTGAACGTGGGAAGGGGAACGGACATGGTGGATGGGCCGCGGGCTCGGCGGATGGCCGCCCGCATCAAGCAGATCGTGGCGTCGACGATCGAGATGCAGGTCAAGGATCCGCGACTGGGGATGGTGACGATCACCGACGTACGCCTCACCGGTGACCTGCACGACGCCACTGTCTTCTACACCGTCCTGGGCAGCGACGAGGAGCGGCAGGCCTCGGCCCAGGCGCTGGAGTCGGCCAAGGGATCGATCCGCACCGAGGTCGGCCGCCAGACCGGCGTCCGCTTCACGCCGACACTGACGTTCAGGCTGGACGCGGTTCCCGACACCGCTCATCAGATCGACGAGCTGCTGGCCGCCGCCGCGGCCGCGGACGCCGAGGTCGAACAGGCCCGGGTCAACGCGGCCTACGCGGGCGACGAGGATCCCTATCGAAAGCCACGCGAGGTCGAAGCGGACGACGACTTCTGACATGACCGCGCCTCGCGGCTTGCTGGGCCTGGCCGCTTCGGCGTTCGTCGTCCTGGCCGCCGAACCGCTCTACCTGCTGGTCGACACCGCCGTCGTCGGCCATCTCGGCACGACGGCGCTGGGCGGGCTGGGAGTCGGGGTCGCCCTGTTGGGGTTCGTCGTGCTCGTCGGCACCTTCGTCGAGTACGGCACCACCGGTCGCGCGGCCCGCTTGTTCGGTTCCGGTGATCATCCGGCCGCGGTGAACGAGGGCGTCCAAGCGTCGTGGCTGGCGGTGGGCCTCGGCCTGGTCGTCGTCCTGGCCGGTGAACTCCTTGCGCATCCGCTGGTGGCCCTGCTCGCCGGCAACAACGAGCACACTCGGCACGCCGCCGAATCCTGGTTTCGCATCGCGGTGATCGGCGTGCCGGGAATCCTGCTCGTCCTCGCGGGCAACGGCTGGATGCGCGGGGTGCAACAGACGCGCGAGCCGGTCCGCATCGTGCTGCTCGCCAACGGGCTGTCGGCGATCGCCTCGCCCGTCCTCGTGTACGCGTTTCATCTCGGACTGAACGGCTCGGCCATCGCCAACGTGGGGGCCCAGGCTGTCGGGTCGGTGCTGTTCCTTCGGGCGCTGCGGCGAGCCGCCCGTGGTCGGCGCCGCCCTGACCTGGCGATCATTCGGCGCCAGCTCGTCGTCGGCCGCGATCTGATCCTGCGTCAAGTCGGGTTCCAGGTCGCCTTCCTGAGCGCGGCCGGTGTGGCCGCGCACATGGGCTCGGCGCAGATCGGCGCCCATCAGATCGCCCTGCAGTTGTGGGAGTTCAGCGCGCTACTGCTCGACTCGTTCGCGATCGCCGCCCAGTCCCTCGTCGGAGCCGCTCTCGGGTCGGCCGATCCGCACACGGCGCGCACGACCGCGTGGCAGGTCGCGCGGTACGGGTTGTGGGCCGGCGTCGTGTTCGCCGTGATCATCGGCGCTGGTTGGTCGCTCATCCCTGCGGCGTTCACGTCATCCGGCAGCGTGCAGCACCAGGCCCACCTGCTCTGGCCCTGGTTCACCGGCATGCAGCCCTTCGGCGGCGTCCTGTTCGCGCTCGACGGCGTGCTGATCGGTGCGGGAGACGTCGCCTTCATGCGAACCCTGACGCTGATCGCGGGCGTCGGCGCCTTCGCGCCGATCAACCTGGCCGCGCTGCACTGGCATTGGGGGATCGGCGGCGTGTGGGCCGGACTCACCGCGTTCATCCTCGTGCGCTTCGCCGGCATGGTCCTTCGCACGCGCGGCGACCGCTGGCTGGTGATCGGAACATGAGCGCCAACAGCGGCGACGGGTTGATCATCGTCGACAAGCCGGGCGGCCTGACATCGCATGACGTGGTCGCGCGCATGCGTCGCATCGCCCGCACCCGCAAGGTCGGGCATGCCGGCACTCTCGACCCGATGGCCACCGGTGTGCTGGTGGTCGGCGTCAACCGGGCCACGCGCCTCATGACCCACCTCGTCCTGGCCGACAAGAGCTACCTCGCGACGATCCGGCTGGGCCAGTCGACGACGACCGACGACGCCGAGGGCGAGCCGACCGGGGGCACGGCGCCGACCGACCTGACCGGTCTCGTCGTGGCGATGGACGCCCTGACCGGCGAGATCATGCAGGTGCCGTCGTCGGTCTCGGCGATCAAGGTCGACGGTGAGCGGGCCTACAAACGGGTTCGGGCGGGGGAGTCCGTCGAGCTGCCGCCTCGACCAGTGACGGTCAGCCGCTTCGAGCAGCTGGCGATTCGGCCGGTCGGCGACTACGTCGACCTCGACGTCGTCGTCGACTGCTCGTCCGGGACGTACGTGCGCGCGCTGGCCCGTGACCTCGGTGCGGCGCTCGGGGTGGGCGGCCACCTCACTGCGCTGCGGCGTACCCGCGTCGGGCCGTTCACGATCGACGCCGCCCGCACCCTCGACCAGCTGGCCGCCCTCGACGACCCGGTGACCCTGCCGCTTCCCGCGGCCGTGCGCGCCGCCATGCCCGTGCGTGCCGTCGATGCCGACGAGGCCCGCGAGCTCAGCTTCGGCCGCTCGCTCGCTCCAGCCGGAATCGAGTCGACCTACGGGGCGATCGATCCGGCCGGAGTCGTCGTCGCGTTGATCACCGAGGACGGTGGGCGTGCCCGCCCCGTGCTCGTGTTCACACCCGCCGGTTGAGCCACCGGCCGCCAGCTAGGCTCGGTCACCGTGCAACGGTGGCGCAGTCTCGACGACGTCCCGGACGACTGGGGTCGCTCGGTCGTGACGATCGGCGTGTTCGACGGCGTTCACCGCGGGCATGCCGAGATCATCGCGCGCGCGGTCGAGATGGGTCACGAACTCGGACTGCCGAGCGTGGTGCTGACCTTCTCCCCGCATCCGTCCGAGGTGGTGCGTCCGGGCTCGCACCCGCCGGAGCTGACGACACAGACCCGGCGCAGCGAGCTGGTCGGTGACCTGGGCGTCGACGTCTTCTGCGCGTTGCCGTTCACGACCGAGTTCTCGCACCTGACGCCGGACGAGTTCGTCCACCGGGCCCTCGTCGAGCGGTTGCACACGGCCGCGGTTTTGGTGGGCGACAACTTCCGCTTCGGGCACCGCGCGGCCGGCAACGTCGTGACCCTCGTCGAGCTGGGCGGCAAGTACGGGTTCACGGCGACCGGGATTCCGCTGCTGGCCGACGGCGGTGCCGTGATCAGTGCGACCTACGTCCGGGGCCGTCTCGAGGCCGGAGACGTCCGCGGGGCGGCTCACGCACTCGGTCGCCCGCATCGCGTGGACGGCGTGGTCGAGCGAGGAGACCGCCGCGGTCGCGAACTCGGCTTTCCGACCGCGAACCTGCGCACCGACAAGTACGCCGCGATCCCCGCCGACGGCGTCTATGCCGGCACCGCGTGGCGGCTCGACGAGCGAGGTCAGACTCAGGGCTCGCTCGGGAGTGGCGGCGATCTCGGTCGGGACGAATCCGACCTTCGAGGGTCACGAGCGCCGGGTCGAGTCCTACGTGCTCGATTTCGAGGGCGACCTCTACGGCGACGGTCTCGGAATCGAGTTCGTCGAGCGATTGCGCGGGATGGAGCGCTACGACTCGATCTCGGAGCTGGTCGCGCAGATGCACCGCGACGTCGACGCCACGCGCGCGCTGCTCAGCTGACCTGACGCTGAGAGATCGGCGTCCGGGACATTTATCAATTTCGGCTACCCGTCGGTAGTCCATAGCCTGTAAGCGTTATCACACGCGGCGTGGCGTGCCCCTCAGACCCGAATGCCGGCCCAACCATCAGGGGGATCCGTGAGCAACCACGGCCGCACCACACCTGTCGAGATGCCGCCCCGCAGCGGCGTCCGCCGTCGAACTGCACCCGATCGTCCAGGCCGTCACCGACCGCATCGTCGAGCGCTCGCGGGCCACTCGCGCGGACTACCTGGCGATGCTGCACGCCGTCGCCCACGCCGAGCATCCGCGGCGCTCTTCGCTGGGGTGCGCCAATCAGGCGCACGGCTTCGCGACGTGCGGCCCGCTGGAGAAGCTGGCCCTGCGTGGGCACGAGACCCGCCAGCTGGCGATCGTGACCTCCTACAACGACATGCTCTCGGCCCACCAGCCGTACGCGACCTACCCCGACGTCATCAAGGCCGCCGCGCGCGAGATCGGCGCCATCGCCCAGGTCGCCGGAGGCGTGCCGGCCATGTGCGACGGCATCACCCAGGGCTACGCGGGGATGGAGCTGTCACTGTTCTCGCGCGAGGTCGTCGCCATGGCGACCGCGGTGGGTCTGGCCCACGACGTCTTCGACGCCACGGTGCTGCTCGGCGTCTGCGACAAGATCGTGCCGGGACTGCTCGATCGGCGCGCTGCAGTTCGGGCACCTGCCCGCGGCGTTGATCCCGGCCGGGCCGATGGCGTCGGGCTTGGGCAACGACGAGAAGAAGCGCCTGCGCAACCTGTACGCCGAGGGGAAGGTCGATCGCGAGACGCTGCTCGACGCCGAGGAGGCCAGCTATCACTCGGCGGGCACCTGCACGTTCTACGGCACGGCCAACACCAACCAGCTCGTGGTCGAGGTCATGGGGCTGCACCTGCCCGGCGCGGCGTTCGTGCCCCCGAACAGCGCACTGCGTGCTGCGCTGACCGCCGCCGCGTCCCAGCGCGTGCTCCAGCTGACGACGCTGGACGACGACTGGACGCCCCTGGGTCATGTGATCGACGAGAAGGCGATCGTGAACGCCGTGGTGGCGCTGCTCGCCAGCGGCGGCTCGACCAATCACACGATGCATCTCGTCGCGATCGCCGCCGCCGCCGGCATCGAGCTGACCTGGACCGACATGGACGAGCTGTCGGCGGTCGTCCCACTGCTGGCCCGCATCTATCCGAACGGCGTCGCCGACGTCAACCACTTCCACGCGGCGGGCGGGACGTCCCTGCTCATCGCGGAACTGCTCGACGCGGGCCTGCTGCACGAGGACGTCCTGACCCTGGCCGGGCGTGGCCTGTCCCGCTATCGCTTCCAACCGCAGCTGGACGGCTCGGGCCGGCTGACGTGGTTGCCGTCGGGCGTCGCCGACCCGGCATCGGGTGTGCTGCGCCCCGCGATCGCGCCGTTCCAGGCCAACGGGGGCATCCGGGTGGTGAACGGCTCGATCGGGCAGGCCGTGGTCAAGGTGTCCTCGATCGACGCCACGCACCGCCTGATCGAGGCGCCGGTACGGGTGTTCGACAGCCAGGCCGGCTTCAGCGATGCCTTCGAGGCGGGCGAGCTCGACCGCGATGTCGTGGTCGTCGTCCGCTTCCAGGGGCCGAAGGCCAACGGGATGCCCGAGCTGCACAAGCTCATCCCGGCCATGTCGGTGCTGCTCTCGCGCGGCCATCGCGTCGCGCTCGTCACCGACGGCCGGATGAGCGGCGCGTCGGGCACCGTCCCGGCCGCGATCCACGTGACGCCCGAGGCGGCCGACGGCGGACCGCTCGCCTACCTCTGGGACGGCGACGTGATCCGGCTCGACTGCAACTCCGGAACCCTCGACGTGCTCATCGAGGCCCGTGAGCTGCACAGCCGTCGCCACGCCAAGATGCCGCCGATGCCCACCACCCTCGGACGCAGCCTGTTCGCCGGCATGCGCGGCCTCGTGGGTCAGGCGAGCACCGGGGCATCCGCGCTCGGGCTGCTCGAGCAACAGCCGACCGGCAGCTGGCAGGATCACGGCCTGTCGATCGAGGACATGCGCCCGCATCCGTCCCGCGAGGAACTGGAGGTGACCGCGTGAGCGTGCTGGACGTCTCGCCGGTCGTGCCGGTCGTGGTCATCGACGACGTCGCCGACGCGGTTCCGATGGCTCGCGCGTTGCTCGCCGGCGGCATCGGCGTCATCGAGGTGACCCTGCGCTCGCCGGCCGCGCTCGAGGCCATCCGGGCCATCTCGGGCGAGGTCGACGGCATGCAGATCGGCGCCGGCACGGTCAACTCCCCCGAGCAGGTGCGGCTGTCGGTCGACGCGGGAGCGTCGTTCCTGGTCAGTCCGGGGGCAACCGACGCGCTGCTCGACGCGATGCAGGCGAGTGGCGTGCCCTTCCTGTGCGGAACGGCGACCCCGTCGGACATGCTGCGGCTGCTCGAACGCGGCGTCACCGAGGCGAAGCTCTTCCCCGCCGTCGCGGTCGGAGGCCTGAAACTGCTGCAGGCGGTGTACGGACCCCTGCCGCAGCTGCGTTTCTGCCCGACCGGCGGCATCACCCCGGCGTCCGCCCCGGATTTCCTCGCCCTGCCCAACGTCGGCTGCGTCGGTGGCACCTGGCTGACGCCCAAGGATGCTGTGGCGGCCGGGGACTGGGCGCGGGTCGAGGCGCTGGCCAAGGAAGCCGCCACGCTGGGCTGAGCACCGGGCCGCCGATTTCCGGCAAAACGGCAGTTGTCGAGCGTCTGGCGGCCGGACTGGTAGTCTGGATGACGGTTGCAGGGCGTCTTTCGCATGCGATCGCAGCAGTTCACGTCAACCTCCCGCCGTGACACAGACCGGTGGGGCGTGCCTGCACCTAATGCAAAGGAGTCGTCCGCGTGCCCCTGGCCAGCGACGTCAAGAAGCAGATCATCACCGAGTACGGCTCCTCCGAGACCGACAGCGGCTCGGCCGAGGTCCAGGTGGCGCTGTTGTCGCGCCGCATCTCCGATCTCACCGAGCACCTCAAGTTCCACAAGCACGACCACCACAGCCGCCGTGGGCTGCTGCTGCTCGTCGGCCAGCGCCGCCGGCTGCTCAACTACATCGCGAAGTCCGACATCAACCGGTACCGCTCGCTCATCGAGCGCCTCGGTCTGCGTCGATAGCTCGTCAGGGGAGTGGCCCACCGGCTGCTCCCCTTCGCCGTTTCACAACTGAATCGCACGACATCACAGCCGGACGCACCTGACGTCCGCCGCGACACCTACGAGGACGCCGGTCCTCGGTAGTGGTGAACGAGTTGGACTAACCCGCTCACTTCGATCGAAGACCGGCATCTGAACACTCAGATGCACGCTCGTACGTCGCTTGCGCCCGGCGCAACCCGCGGGTCGATCAATCGTGATCGCCACCGCACGTACGAGAGGAAACCTCTATGTCAGAGGGCACCATTCACGAAGCCACCGCCACCATCGACAACGGCAGCTTCGGCACCCGCACCATCCGCTTCGAGACCGGCCGGTTGGCCAAGCAGGCCGCCGGTTCCGTCGTCGCCTATCTGGACGACGACACCGTGTTGCTCTCGGCCACCACGGCCGGAAAGTCCCCCCGCGAGGGCTTCGACTTCTTCCCGCTGACGGTCGACGTCGAGGAGCGCATGTACGCCGCGGGCCGCATCCCCGGCTCGTTCTTCCGCCGTGAGGGACGCCCCAGCGAGGACGCGATCCTCACCTGCCGCCTGATCGACCGTCCGCTGCGCCCGACGTTCATCAAGGGCCTGCGCAACGAGGTCCAGGTCGTCATCACCGTCCTGGCGCTCAACCCCGACCACCTCTACGACGTCGTGGCGATCAACGCCGCGTCCGCGTCGACGCAGATCTCGGGCCTGCCCTTCGACGGTCCGGTCGGCGCGACCCGCGTCGCCCTGATCGAGGGCCAGTGGGTCGGCTTCCCGACGCACGTCGAACTCGAGCGCGCCACCTTCGACATGGTCGTCGCGGGTCGCGTACTCGACTCCGGTGACGTCGCGATCATGATGGTCGAGGCCGAGGCCACCGAGAAGTCGATCGAGCTCATCGCCGGCGGCGGCACGCGCCCGACCGAAGAGGTCGTCGCGTCCGGTCTCGAGGCGGCCAAGCCGTTCATCGCCGAGCTGTGCCGGGCGCAGGCCGATCTGGCCAAGCACGCTGCCAAGGCCACTCGCGAGTTCCCCGTCTTCCTCGACTACGAGGACGACGTGTTCGCCGCGGTCGAGGCCGAGGTCGGCGCCCCGCTGGCCCAGGCGCTCACCATCGCCGACAAGCAGGACCGCGAGACCGAACTCGACCGCCTCAAGGACGTCGCCAAGGAGCTGGTCGGACCCAAGTTCGAGGGACGCACCAACGAGATCAGCCCGGCTTACCGCTCGCTGACCAAGAAGCTCGTCCGCCAGCGCGTGTTGCGCGACAAGGTCCGTATCGACGGTCGCGGCCTGACCGACATCCGCACGCTCTCGGCCGAGGTCGAGGTGCTGCCGCGCGTGCACGGTTCGGCGCTGTTCGAGCGCGGCGAGACCCAGATCCTGGGTGTCACCACGCTGAACATGCTGGGCATGGAGCAGAAGCTCGACACGCTCTCGCCCGAGCGCACCAAGCGCTACATGCACAACTACAACTTCCCGCCGTACTCGACCGGTGAGACCGGCCGGGTGGGTTCGCCCAAGCGCCGCGAGATCGGCCACGGCGCGCTGGCCGAGCGGGCGCTGGTTCCGGTGCTGCCGGGCCGCGACGAGTTCCCGTACGCGATCCGTCAGGTGTCCGAGGCCCTCGGCTCCAACGGCTCGACCTCGATGGGTTCGGTCTGCGCCTCGACGCTGGCCCTGCTCAACGCCGGCGTGCCGCTGCGGGCGCCGGTCGCGGGTATCGCGATGGGGCTCGATCTCCGACACCGTCGACGGAAAGACCGAGTACGTCGCGCTGACCGACATCCTCGGCGCCGAGGACGCGTTCGGCGACATGGACTTCAAGGTCGCCGGCACGAAGGAGTTCGTCACCGCGCTGCAGCTCGACACCAAGCTCGACGGCATCCCGTCCGAGGTGCTCGCCGCGGCCCTGACCCAGGCCCGCGACGCCCGCCTGCACATCCTGGACGTCATGGCCGAGGCCATCGACGGCCCGGACGAGATGAGCGAGTTCGCGCCGCGCGTCACTGTCGTCAAGATCCCGGTCGACAAGATCGGCGCGGTGATCGGCCCCAAGGGCGCGATGATCAACTCGATCCAGGACGAGACCGGTGCGCAGATCACGATCGAGGACGACGGCACGATCTACGTCGGCGCCTCGGACGGTCCGTCGGCGCAGGCGGCGGTCGATCGCATCAACGCGATCGCCAACCCGCAGATGCCCAAGGTCGGCGAGCGCTTCCTCGGCACGGTCGTCAAGACCGCGGCCTTCGGCGCGTTCGTCTCGCTGCTGCCCGGCAAGGACGGCCTGATCCACATCAGCAAGCTGGGTCAGGGCAAGCGGGTCAACAAGGTCGAGGACGTCGTCAACGTGGGCGACAAGATCCAGGTCGAGATCGCCGACATCGACGCTCGCGGCAAGATCAGCCTCGTGCTGGTGTCCGACGAGGCCGCGCCGGCCGCCGCCGCTGCGGTGGAGGCACCGGCCAGCGTCTGAACCGACGCGTGATCAGGTGGGCGGGGAGCTTCGGCTCCTCGCCCACCTGGCGTTGGGGGCTCAGGGCAGCTCGCGCAGGCGCACCGACAGGCAGGTCACGCATCCCTCGAGCTTCTGGAACTCGCTGATGTCGACGACGACCGGCTCGTAGCCGAGATCGCGGAACAGTGACTCGCTCTGCGGGGCGTCCGCGGCCATCAGCAGCCGATCCTCACCGAGAAGGACGACGTGGGCGCCCGACTCCTCGGGGACCGCGCGGAACTGGTCGAACAACGTCAGGTCGTCGACGAGTGGCGGATAGCCGATCACCGTCCCGTCCGGCAACGCCGTCACGGCTGATTTCAGGTGTAGCACCTTCGTGGTGGGCACCGCGACCACCTCGGCGCCCAGTGGCTGCAGAACGGCGGCCAGCTGTTCGATCCCGCCGTCGTTGGTGCGGCCGCCACGTCCGACGTAGACCGTACGGCCGACCTGCAGGACATCGCCGCCGTCGAGCGTTCCCGGTTCGGCGATGTGCGCAATCTCGTAGCCGAGGTCGGTGACCACGCCGTCGGCGGCGAGCACCTCGGCGCGTCGGCTGTCGGCGCCCGGCCGGGTGATCACGGCCGTCTGGCCGTAGACGACCATCGTGTCCTCGATGAACACGCTGTCGGGACACTCGTCGGCCGGCGGGACCTCGAGGGGCGTCCAACCGGCGGCGGTCAACGTGGCGACGTAGGAGTCCCACTGGGTGACCGCCAAGTCGAAGTCCACCGGTTGGCGTTCGAGGTGGGTCACCAGTCCCCGTGCGAGCAGCGGGGACGGACGGCGGACCAGAGCGATTCGGGACATGGTCGTTCTCATCTCATCTCAGCGTGGCGGTCAGGCGATCGAGTAACGGCAACTGGCCCTTGACGAGCTTGCGGGCGGCCGTGTCGAGGTCGAACCAGGCGGCCCGGTCGAACTCGGGGAACTCGGCGCGCTGCCCCGAGCCGGGCGGCCATTCGATCTCGAACGTGTTGCTCACGATCGCCGCCTCGTCCAGATCGCCCTCGACCGCCCAGGCCGTGACGGTCTTGCCCGACTGCCGCACCGTGCCGAGTGCGAGGTACTCGCCGTCGGGCGCGGGCGAACCGAGCTCTTCGCTGAACTCGCGCCGGGCCGCTGCCAGCGGATCTTCGTCGTCGGTGTACTCACCCTTGGGAATCGACCAGGCGTGCTCGTCCTTGCGGGCCCAGAACGGTCCGCCCATGTGGCCGGCCAGTATCTCGATGCCGCCGGCGCGGCGGTACAGCACGATGCCGGCGCTGGTCCTCACAGCGCATCCTTGCGCTGCAGGTACTGCAGCGCGACCCACCCGATCGGCACAGGAAGCCAGAAGGTGGCGATACGGAAGAGCAGCACCGCGCTGATCGCGGCCGCGCTCGACATGCCGGCGGCGGCCAGGCCGGTCGACAAGGCGACTTCGACGGCGCCCAGGCCTCCCGGTGTCGGTGCGACCGAGCCGATCGCCGCTCCGGCCAGATAGACGACGGCGACGCCCACGACGCTGACGTGGCCGTCCAGTGCTTTCACCGCGAACCACAGCGCCCCGATGTAGGACGCGTTGAGGAGCAGCGCCCCGAGCAGCCCCTCGCTCAGCTTGGCCGGGCTGGTCAGCAGGTAGATCAGGCGGGGCAGGGCCTCACGGGCCGGTTGCAGCAGGCGCTCGCCGAGCAGCCGCCGAGTGGCGGGAATGGTGAGGCTCAGCAGGCCGGCGGCCGCCGCCGCGCCGATCGCGATGAACGCCCAGCCCGGGATCGGCAAGCTGTGATGCGTCGTCGTCCCCGTGGCGGCGGCGAAGATGATCAGCAGGACGACGTGCGAGACGGCGTTCACGATCTGGGACATACCGACGCTCGTCGCGGCCCCGGTCGTGCTCAGCCGCTGCTTGCGCAGGTACTGGATGTTGATCGCCAGGCCGCCGACCGATGGTGGCGTCACGAACCCGGCGAACGAGGCGGCCAACTGGACCAGGACGGTACGCGGGAAGGAAAGTCGCTCCCGGACGTAGCCGATGAGCGACAGGGCCGCGGCGAGGTAGGTGAGGGCCGAGGCGAGCAGCACCAGCGGCACCCAGCCCCAGTGCGCCGACCGGAAGACCGTCGAGAGGTTGACCGTGCCGAGCTCACCGACGAGGAGGTACGTCGCAACGATGATCGCCACGATCGAGATCACGGTCCGCGGGCGCACCCGCTCGACTCGGGCCCGCTCGGTCACCTGGTGTTGGGTCTGGAGCTGGATCTCGTCGCGGAGTTCCTCGATCAGGGCGCTGTCGCGGCGCACCGCCTTGCGGATGTCGCCGCTGAGCGCGATGGGCTGAAGCACCGGGAGGGTGGCGGCGAGTTCGTCCACGCTCAGCACCGTGCGGGCGCTGCGGACGGCGCGCACCGGATCGGCGAGCAGCGCGCAGGTCGTGAGCAGCTGGGCGCAGTCGAGGCTGATCTGCAGGTCGGTGGCGAACGCGTTGCCGTCGACCGGGATCGGCAGCACGACGCGGCCCTCGGCGTCGATCGCGATCTGCCCCGGGACCAGCCCGCGGTGCGTGATCCGGTGAACGTGCAGCCGGGCCAGGTCGCCCCACAGCTCGTCGAGTTGCTGGTCGGTAGGAGCCCGCAGTGGTGTCGTCACCGGGGCCTCGTACACCAGGACGACGGTGTCCGGGCCGCAGGGCACACCCGCGACCAGGCGGGGTAGGGCGACTCCGGTCTCGGCCACGCTCATCGCCAGCAGCGACCGGTGCTCGGCCACCCGTTCGAGCGTCAGGCCGGAGGCGGGGGCGATCTCGCGGCGCAATCGGATGCGCCGGGAGATCCGGTGGACCGCGCCCGAGGCGATCAGGTCACGGTCGAAGACCTGGACGTCGAGTTCGCAGCCATCGGGTGTGAACGCTCGATAGACCCGGTGATCGCTCTGCGGGCTGTCGACGCGGGTGAGGGCCGACACATCGATGCCGCGCAGGCGGATCGCCTCGGCCAGCTGGAATCCGTCGGGCTGCTCGTTGGGTTGCCCGGCCACGTATCGCACCAGCAGGCCGATGGCCGTGCCTATCGTGAGGCTCGAGACCAGCGACAGCAGCGAGGCCTGCGTCCCTACGAACGCGGACACGATGTAGATCGTCGTCATCGTCACGACGAACCCGCTCCAGCGAGGGTCGTCGTTGAGCCGGATGAAGGTCACGAACGCAAACAGGGCGGCGAGATAGGCATCGAGGGGGCGGACGTGACCCGCCGCGCTGACCCGGACGAGCGACTCGTAGAGCTGGCTGCTCGGGTAGGACCGGAGGATCGCGTCGAGCCCCTCGATGACGCCCAGCGCGATGAGGCCGGTCACCGTGGCCTCGATGAGTCGGCGCGCCTGGCCGCGCACGACCTCGTGGATCATCAGTCCGATGGGTACTGCCAGACCGGCGAACACCCCGACGACGCTGAACATCCGGACGAGCAGCGCGGGAACCTCGTGCGACAGCCGGGTGACGTCGTCGCTGATGCCCCGCCCGGTGTCGCCGGCCACGGTTCCCAGTGCGGTCAGGACCAGAACGGCCACCACGACGAAGCTGAGACGGACCAAGTCGATCGAATGTCGGATTCGCGCGGGGGAGTAGTCGTCGATCGCAACGGAAGCAGACGCAGGGGGCGAGTGCTCCTGAGCGTCCATCACGGTGATTCTGCCCTGCCCGGGCCCGGAACTCCGGTACGTGCTCGGTCGGTCAGCCCTTTTCGGACTTCTTTCGCTTACCGATGCGGGACCGCGCGCCGTGACTGTGGCTCACGTCGCCCTCGCCTACGCAGCTCTCCTGCCGTTCCTATATTGTCTAGCGGGCCGGTCGACATGATCGGTCTACTTCGCCCAGCCAAGGAGCACGATCTCGATGAGCAAGAGATACGCCACGATGTTCACCGCTGTCGGCCTGGCCGTCGCGATCTGCATCGCCGGCTGCTCGTCGAGCAAGAGCAAGTCGGCCTCGAGCGGCGGCTCAGGCAGCAACTCGGGTCAGAGCGTGAGCCTCGTCGAGTACTCGGTGCCCAAGCCGGCCTACGACGCCCTGAGCGCGGCCTTTCAGAAGACGAGCGCCGGCAAGGGCGTGAGCTTCAAGGCCTCGTACGGGCCGAGCGGAACGCAGAGCAAGAACGTCTCGTCGGGCACCATCAAGGCCGATTACGTCGGCTTCTCAGTTACGCCCGACCTCACCAACCTCGTGCCCAAGTACGTCGCCTCCGACTGGAACTCCGGCCCGACCAAGGGGCTGGTTTCGGACTCGGTCGTCGTGATCACCGTCCGCAAGGGGAACCCGTTGCACATCACGGGGTGGGACGACCTGATCAAGCCCGGTGTCAAGATCGTCACGCCCGACCCCGCGTCCTCGGGTTCGGCCAAGTGGAACATTCTCGCCGCCTATGAGCACGTCATCTCCGACGGTGGCACCGAGGCCGACGCCAAGACCTACCTGACGAAGTTCTTCGGCAACGTCGTCAGCCGGGCGTCCAGCGGCTCGGTCGCCACGACGCAGTTCCTCGGCGGGACGGGTGACGTCCTCATCTCCTACGAGAACGAGGCGATCGACGCCCGGCAGGCGGGCAAGGACGTCGATTACATCGTCCCGAACGAGTCGATGCTGATCGAGAACCCCGCGGCGGTCACCCTCACGGCGTCCAACGCGGCCAAGGACTTCCTGAGCTACGTCGAGAGCGACGCCGGGCAGAAGATCTTCGCGCAGACCGGTTTCCGTCCGGTCGTGCCGGGCCTGAGCTACGGCGACGTGAAGGGGGCCAACGACCCGTCCAAGCCGTTCCCGACCGTCAACAAGCTGACCACGATCACCGATCTCGGTGGGTGGACCGCGGTGAACGCCAAGTTCTTCAGTGCGACGGGCATCGTGACGCAGATCGAGAAGAGCAGTTAGGCGCGAGTCGCAGCCGGCGACAATGACGACACTGTGACGACGAGCAGCGAGCACGAACGACTCAGGCCGGTCTCCTCGACCGGCCTGGGTGTTGTCGTCCTCTGGCTCAGCCTGCTCGTGCTCTTGCCGCTCGCGGCGGTCGTGGGCAAGGCATTCGGTTCCGGCTGGCACGACTTCGTCTCGGCGCTGACGGACCGTGAGGATCTGGCTGCCATCCGTCTGACGCTGCTGCTCTCGCTCGCGGTCGCCGTGTTCAACGCGGTTCTCGGCACGCTCGTGGCGTGGGTGCTCGTCCGCGACGAGTTCCCTGGCAAGCGGGTGCTCGAGTTGATCATCGACATCCCCTTTGCGCTGCCCACGATCGTGGCCGGCGTCGTGCTGCTGTCGTTGTACGGCGGCGACAGCCCGGTCGGCATCCACCTGGTGGGGACGCGGTGGGGCATCTTCGTGGCCCTGCTGTTCGTGACGCTGCCCTTCTCGGTCCGAACACCACAACCGGTCCTGCTCGATCTCGATCGAGACGTCGAGGAGGCAGCCGCGTCGTTGGGGGCCTCACCTCTGACCGTCTTCCGGCGGGTGATCTTCCCCGCGATCCTGCCGGCGGTGCTCTCGGGGGCCGCGTTGACCTTCGCGCGAGCGCTGGGCGAGTACGGCTCGGTCGTCCTGATTTCGAGCAACCTGCCGTTCAAGACCGAGATCGCCTCATCGATCATCTACGGCAAGTTGCAGGATGCCGACAACCCGTCGGTGTCCGAGCAGCAGGCGGCTGCCATCGCCACGATCCTGTTGCTGGCCAGCGCGATCGTGCTCGTGCTGCTGAACCTCGTGCGGCGCCGGGTGAGTCATCGTGGTTGACACCCTCGTCGCGCCACCCACGCCAGCGCCCGTAGACGCCCAACGGAACCGGTCGCGTTGGGGATTGCGCACCGTCGCCGTCCTCTACGTCGGGATCCTCGTCCTGCTGCCGGTCGTGCTTGTCGTCTGGCGAACGTTCCGTCCCGGTCTGGGGGAGTTCTTCACGGCGCTCAGTCAGGCCCAGACCGTGCATGCGTTCAAATTGACCGCGATCGTCGCGGGCATCGCGGTCCTGATCAACACGGTCTTCGGCGTCGGGGTCGCGCTGTTGCTGGCGCGGTACCGCTTCCCTGGTCGCGGTCTGCTCAGCGCGTTCATCGACTTGCCGGTGTCGATCTCGCCGATCGTCGTGGGGCTCGCCCTGATCCTCGTCTACGGGCACGGTGGCTGGCTCGGTTCCGCGGTCGGCTCGGTCGGACTCAGCATCATCGGCTCGATCCCGGGGATGGTGCTGGCCACAGTGTTCGTTTCGCTGCCGCTCGTGGCCCGCGCGATCATCCCGGTGCTCGAGAACGAGGGAACCGATCAGGAGCAGGCGGCACAGTCACTCGGCGCGAACGCGCTCACCCGCTTCCGTCGGATCACGCTCCCGACGATCCGGGCCGCGGCCGCCTACGGCATCGTCTTGAGCATCGCTCGTTGTCTGGGCGAGTACGGCGCGGTGCTCGTTGTGTCAGGCAACATCGAGGGGCAGACCGAGACGGCCACCCTGCGCATCGACAATCTCTACGAGACCGACCTCGACACGAACGCCGCCTACGCCGTCACGTTCGTCCTCGTCGCGATCGCCGTGCTGGCCATCGTGGTGATCACACTCATCCGCCGTAGGCAGGAACGGAACAACTGATGGGTATCGAAGTTCGAGGCGTGGGCAAGCGGTTCGGCGACTTCGTCGCGCTGGAAGACATCGACCTCTCGGTGCGGACGGGCGAGCTGACAGCGCTGCTCGGGCCCAGCGGGGGCGGCAAGTCGACCCTGCTGCGGATCATCGCCGGCCTGGAACGGGCCGATACGGGCGTCGTCGAGATCGACGGCATCGACTCGACCCAGCTCGCGCCGCAACACCGCGATGTCGGTTTCGTCTTCCAGCACTACGCGGTCTTCAAGCACCTGTCGGTCTATCGCAACGTCGCCTTCGGTCTCGAGATCCGCAAACGCCGCAAGGAAGACATCCGCAAGCGGGTGATGGAGCTGCTCGACCTCGTCCACCTCTCCCAGTTCGCCGACCGTCTCCCGTCGCAGCTCTCGGGCGGCCAACGACAGCGGATGGCCCTGGCGCGCGCGCTGGCGGTCGAACCGAAGGTGCTGCTGCTCGACGAGCCGTTCGGGGCGCTCGACGCGAAGGTGCGCAAGGAACTGCGCGACTGGTTGCGTCGCCTGCACGACGAGATGCACGTGACGACGCTGTTCGTCACGCACGACCAGGAAGAGGCCCTCGAGGTGTCGGACGAACTCGTCGTGATCAACGACGGACGGATCGAGCAGGTGGGCTCGCCCGAGCAGCTCTACGACCACCCGGCGAACGAGTTCGTCATGGGCTTTCTCGGCCCGATCACCCGCCTCGAGGACCGTCTCGTCCGCCCGCACGACATCGACGTCTTCGCCGCCGACGAGCCGGGCTCGGTCAAGGCGACTGTGACCCGCCTGCAGCGCATCGGCTTCGAGGTGCGAGCCGAGCTCGACGCCGGTTCCAGTGAGCCGTGGGTGCAGCTCAACCGAGGGCAGGCCGAGTCGCTCGGTCTCGAGGTCGGCTCGACGGTCTGGCTGCGGCCGGCCCGAGACGCGTCGATGCTCGACGCCGGCTGAATCCGAGCGATTCCCTACTTTCCTACCTGAAATACCGATCCGGCCGCGATACTTGCTCCGATAGGTGCGAGGATGCAGCTGTGGAGATCTCGGCGAAGACCGACTATGCGGTTCGTGCGCTGCTCGGCCTCGCCGAGCGCGCCCCTGAGCTGGTCAAGGTCGACGTGATCATCAGCGAGCAGAAACTGCCGCGCAAGTTCGTCGAGGCGATCCTGGGTGAGCTGCGCCGAGCCGGCCTCGTCCGCAGCCAGCGGGGCGCCGAAGGCGGCTATGCGCTGGCCCGACCGGCCAGTGAGATCACCCTGGGTTCGGTCATCCGGGCGGTGGACGGCCCGCTGGCCGAGGTGCGGGGACTGCGCCCTGACCAGACGAGCTACGTCGGCGTCGCCGAACACCTGCCCGAGGTCTGGGTCGCCGTCCGGGCCAGCCTTCGCCGCGTCCTGGACGAGACCACGCTGGCCCAGGTGCTCAGCGGCAAGCTGCCGCCGCACGTGCGTCGAATGGTCGAGGCCCCGGACGCGTGGCTGCCGCGTTGATCTCGGTCCGCCGATGACGCTTCACCTCGTCCGGGGCGACATCACCGAGCAGCGCGTCGACGCCATCGTCAACGCGGCGAACTCGTCCCTGCTCGGCGGGGGCGGCGTCGACGGCGCGATCCACCGCCGCGGTGGCCCGTCGATCCTGGCCGCCTGTCGTGAGCTGCGGGCCGGTGAGCTGCCGAAAGGGCTGCCGGTCGGCGCTGCCGTCGCGACCACCGCGGGCGACCTGCCGGCCCGCTGGGTGATCCACACGGTGGGGCCGATCTTCGGACACGGCGGCCCGGACCAGCTGACCAGTTGCTACGTGGAGTCGCTGCGGGTGGCGACTGAGCTCTCGGCCCAGAGCGTCGCCTTTCCGCTCATCTCGGCGGGTGCCTACGGCTGGCCGGTCGACGACGCGATCCGCCGCGCGGTCGACGTGCTCCGGGGCTGGCCCGGCGAGGCGCGGCTGGTCCTGTTCGGCGGCCCGGCGATGGCGAGCGCCGAGCAGTACCTGGCCAGGCTTTAGGATCGGCTGATGGCCTCCGGACGTACCCGCACGCGCCAGCTGGCCGCCTCCGGCGGTGGCGTGATCACCCGCACCGAACTGCCCGGCGGCCTGCGGATCGTCAGCGAGGCGATGCCCGGCGCTCGCAGCGCCTCCATCGGTGTCTGGGTCGGTGTCGGCTCCCGCGATGAGACCCCGAGCCTGGCCGGGTCGAGCCACTTCCTCGAGCATCTGCTGTTCAAGGGCACGACATCGAGGTCGGCCCTCGAGATCGCCTCGGCCATGGACGCGGTCGGCGGCGAGCTGAACGCGTTCACCGAGAAGGAACACACCTGCTTCTACGCGACCGTTCTCGACCGTGACCTGCCGCTCGCCGTCGAGATCGTCGGCGACGTGGTGCTCGACGCGACGATCGCCGCTCCGGACGTCGAGATCGAGCGCAGCGTCGTGCTCGAAGAGATCGCGATGCGCGACGATGATCCCGCCGACCTCGTGCACGACGAGTTCGCGTCCGCCCTGCTCGGCGACACCCCGTTGGGCCGGCCGATCCTGGGCACCGAGAACTCGATCCGCGGCCTGAGCCGGCGCCAGATCGCCGGCTACTACAACCGGCGCTACCAACCGGCGGCGATGGTTCTCGCCGCGGCCGGCAACGTCGACCACGGCGCACTGGTCGCCCAGGCGCGGCAGGTCTTCGCGGGCCGGCTCGACGGCGCCGTCTCGGCGTCGAGTCGGCGCACGACGCCGTCGACGCGGCCGGCCCACCCGATCCGCGTCGTCGAGGACGACACCGAGCAGGCCAACATCATCATCGGTACGCCCGGACTGTCCCGGCACGACGAGCGTCGCTTCGCCCTCGGCGTCCTGTCGGCCGCGCTCGGCGGAGGAATGAGTTCACGGCTGTTCCAGAGCATCCGCGAGGAGCGCGGGCTGGCCTACTCGGTCTACTCCTTCATCAACTCCTACAGTGACGCCGGGACGCTGGGCGCCTACGCCGGGTGCCAGCCGGGCAAGGCCGACGAGGTCGTCGAGCTGCTGGTTCGCGGACTCGACGAGGCGGCCGGTGGCGACCTCTCGGCCCAGGAGATCGAGCGCGGGAAGGGCCAGATGCGCGGCGGACTGGTGCTGGGCCTCGAGGACGCGGGCTCACGGATGAGCCGGATCGGCAAGAGCGAGCTGGTCTACGGTGACGTGTTGGGCGTCGACCAACTGCTGGCTCGCATCGACGCGGTCACCGCCGAGGACGTCGCCGCGGTCGCCGGGTACCTTCTGAGCCAGCCGAGATGTTTGACCGTGGTCGGGCCGTTCGGGTCGCACGACTTCGACGGCGCCGTCTAGGAGTGACTGATGAGTGAGCTGACGCGGGTCGGCGTGTTGGGTGCACGTGGTCGCATGGGACAGCAGGTCTGCCGCGCGGTCGACTCTGCCGACGATCTCGATCTCGTCGCGATGGTCGACGCCGGCGACTGGCTGTTCAGCGTGGCTGACGCCGGCGCCCAGGTGCTGGTCGATTTCACGCACCCGGATGTCGTGATGGACAACATCCGTTTCGCGATCGACCAGGGCATCCACGCCGTCGTCGGTACGACCGGGATCACCGAGGAGCGAATCGCCACCATTCGCGAATGGCTGGCCGACGCACCGCAGGTCGGTGTGCTGGTCGCGCCCAACTTCGCGATCGGTGCCGTGCTGTCGATGAAGTTCGCCCAGCTCGCCGCCCGGTTCTACGAGTCGGTCGAGATCATCGAGTTGCATCACCCGGGCAAGGCGGACGCGCCCAGCGGGACCGCGATCCGGACGGCCGAGATCATCGCGCAGGCCCGCTCGGACGCCGGCTTGGAGCGGGTGCCCGACGCGACGACCCAGACGATGGACGGTGCGCGGGGCGCGAGCGTCGACGGCGTCCACGTGCACTCTGTGCGGGTCAGCGGCCTCGTCGCGCACGAAGAGATCCTGTTCGGCACCGAGGGTGAGACGTTGACGATCCGGCACGACTCGCTGCACCGGACGTCCTTCATGCCGGGCGTCCTGATGGCCATTCGCGACGTCGTGTCCCGTCCGGGGCTGACGGTGGGACTGGAAACCCTGCTCGGTCTGTGATCGCCGCTCGATGAAGGCCCGCAACGTCGTCGTCGTGCTCGTCCTGGCCCTGGCCGCGTACTTCGCGTTGATCGGGTACCGCGGCGTCTACCTGCTGGACCAGGGACGACTGGACCTGAAGGTCCTCGGCGTCGCCGTGCTGGTGCTCCCCCTTGTCGGCGTCTGGGTGGTCGTGGCCGAGATCCGTTTCGGTTTCGCGACCCAACGGTTGGGCGGTGAGCTCGACCGCGAAGGCGTTGCACCCGAGCCGGAGTTGCCGCGCCTGCCATCGGGCCGCGTCGATCGGCGCGCGGCTGACGACCTGTTCGAACAGCGTCGCGAGCAGGTCCAGTCCGATCCCGAGAACTGGCGGCGCTGGTATGAGCTGGCGCGAGCGTACGACCTGGCCGGCGACCGGCGCCGGGCCCGGGCGGCGATGCGCGAGGCGATCAGTCGAAGCGGGCTGTAGTCAGCGTTCGTCCCAGCGCTTCTCGAGGACCTGGGCGAAGGCAGCCGCATCCTGGGCGCCCGAGACGCCGTACGTGGCGTCGATGACGAAGAACGGCACGCCGGTGATCCCGTAGGCCGCCGCCTGGCGCTGATCGGCGTGCACGGCGTCGAGGTAGGCGTCGGTCTCCAGGGCTGCCACGACCTCGTCCCGATCCAGCCCGACGTCGACGGCGAGGTCGGCGAGATCGTCGACGCGTCCGACGTGGCGTCCCTCGACGAAGTAGGCCCGAAGCAGGCGCTCCTTCATCTCCAACTGGAGATCGTGTCGCTTGGCCAGGTGCAGGAGTTGATGCGCCTTGACGGTATTCGTGTGCTGCAGAGCGTCGAAGTCGTAGTCGAGCCCGACCGACCGGGCGATCGAGGTGACCCGTTCGAGCATCGGTGCCACTTGCTCGGCGGAGAGGCCTTTGTGGCGGGCGAGGAAGTCGAACTCCGACCCGTCGAAGTCCACCGGGGTGTCGGGAGACAGCTCGAAGCTGTGGTATTCGAGCTCGACCGCGCGCCCCTCGCCCGAGCTCAGGAAGGCGTCCCGGCCGGCCTCGAACTTCCGCTTGCCGATGTAACACCAGGGACAGGCCACATCGGACCAGACATCAACCTTGATCGCGTCCACCTAGGCTCAACCGCCGCGGCTGCGGTCGTGTTCCGGCTCAGGCGAAGCCGCGCTTACCCCGCTTGGCCCGGAAGGCGCCCGAGAACAGCTGCGGGTTCACGCCGGGCACCGGGCGGCCTGTGGCGTAGCGGTAGATCATCGCGCGGGCGTACGTCGCGATGGCGCTGAAGACCATGGCCAGTGCAAGGAATCCGGCGACGCCGACGAGGATCAGCACGACGCCGACGGCGACTCCCGCCCCCGATCCGCTGGCGACCGCGACGATGCCGATGATCGCGACGATCACCGGAACGAAGAGCAGCAACTGGATGAGACCGAAGCGCAGCGTCGTGCGCAGGCTGGTGCCCCATGTCTGGCGAATCAGCGCCGCCGAACGCTTGACGGCGTCGATGGGACCGAGGTTCTCGGCGACGACGATCGGTACGACCAGGAACGAGGCGATGGCCCAGGCGATTCCGCCGAGAAAGCCCAGAAGAGTGCCGACGAGTCCGAGCCGCTGCTCGACCGCGCGGATCGCGGTGCCGACGGTCGTCGTCAGCGCCGCCCAACTGAGGATCTTGGCCTTGTGCGTCCACGCCTCGGCCAGCACGCTGCCCAGCGTGGGGTCCCCTCCGTCGGCTCGCTGATTGGCACCGATCACGAGGGCGGCCTGGAAGTAGATCGCCACGACCGAGGCCGCGAACGCGGCGAACACGCCGCCGACCCAACCGCCCCAGGAGTCCTGCTGGCCACCGCTGGCGGCCCAACCCAGTGCGAAGCCGGGAACGAACAGGATGACGGCCGCGATCAGGCCGGTTATCGACGCGATCGCCGGTAGCCAGAGCAGCTCGCGGTCCTGCTTGAGCAGTCCCCAGCACGCGGCGAGCAACTGCTTGCCGGTGGCTCGCTGAGGTCCGACCGGCTGGCCGAGGGGTGCGCTGCCGTAGGGAGTCGGCGGGTAGGTCATCGTTCCTCCGGGAAGGCGCGGCGCGTTGGTCGCGGCAATGTTACATGCGCGTGAGTTCTGCGACCATCCCTGAACAGGGGTCGGTGTCCGTCAGCCCCGGAAGGCGAGCTGCGAGAACGTGCCCTCGGCGCCGAGATCCAGGAAGTCGCCGGTGGCCCGCGACACCGCGAACAGGCTCCCGGTGGCATCCACGACGAACAGGTACTCACCGTCGGGTGACCACGCCATGATGTCCGAGCCGTAGCGCGAACCCAGCTCGACCGACAGCTGGACGGCTTCGACGCGGTCGGTCGAGAGATCGACCAGCCGCAGGACCGACACGCCGTTCGAGTCGCGTTCGAGCAGGGCCGCGGTCGAGGAGTCGGGCGAGATCACTCCGCTGTCCGGAGTCCACTGGTTGTCGCCGTGGATCACCACGGCACTGCGACCGGTCGCCTTGTCGACCAGACTCGTGCTGCAGCCCTGCTCGACCCCGCAGTCGGCGGTGAGGAACGATGTCGCGCCCACGGCCAGCAGGGTGCCGATCGTCACCAACCGCGCTCCGGTTGGTCCGGCGACGTACGCCCCCGTGGGCGTGATCGACAGCGGGCGGCCGGAACCGTCGGTCTCGGGCACGCCGCCGGGCGGCAGCGAGACGGTGGTGCCCGTCGGCGTCCCGTCGATGCCAACGACCCGCATCGAGGACGCGCCGTCCGGAACCCAGACGTGCCCGGTGTCGGAGGCGGGCAGCATCGGCCCCCTGTCCAGTGACGACGGCAACGGTTGCGCCGGGTGGCCGTCGACGACCTGATACCCGGTGACCGCATCGAGCGGGCGGATCATCACGCGGTCGGTGCCGGCGACGAACGAGACCGGCCCGGACGAGGCGAGGGCGGGCACCGCGGTGTAGGTCATGACACCGCGCGCGAGCTGCACCCGCACGACCTGGCCGTCCCCGCGTGCGTAGAGCTGCCAGCTGTCGGGCACGGCCAACAACGGGTGACCGACGCTGACCGTCCCGGTGACGAACGGGATCGGTGCCGCCGCGGACGCGGGACTCGGTGCCGGCGCGACGGGCGAGGTCGGGCTCGCCCGGTCCGAACTGCGCGTGACCAGGCCGGCCGCCGTCGCCCCGACGAGCACGACCGCGGCCGCGATGTAGGGCCAGCGGCGATCGCGCGTCGCGTCGTCGAGCAGCTCAGCGTCCGTCGCCGGGACGAGGTCGACCCACTCGACACCGACATCGGCCTCGATGCCGTCGGTGTCGTGTCCGTGGCCTGTCCGAATCCGGCGCACGTCGTCATCATGCGCGCATCGAGCCCGGACGGCACCGCGTCCGGCGTCCAGGGTTCAGTCGCGTCCGACGTGCGTGTCGAGCCAGCTCGTCAGCGGTGCCAACGAGCGCCAGGCCTTCGCGATCTCGTTCTTGGCCCGCTTGGTCGACAGCCACGCCGGCGCTCCGACACTGCGGTGAGCGGTGAGCGTCTTGTGCAGCAGGAGCTCGCGTCGCGGATGGTCCTTGTCGAAGCCGGACGGAACTCGGGTGAGCCGCTCGCCGCCCACGTCGAACTTCGCCCGCTCGACGGCCGCCAGCGCGCGTTCGAGCTGTGGACCGGCGACGTCATCGGCGACCGCCCGCCGCAGCCGCGCGACCTGGCTCGACTCGGTGCTCCAGTAGCCGCCCGCGAGCATCAGGCCGGCGGCGTCGATCTGCACGTACAACGAGGTCTCGCCGAACCAGATGCCCTGGTGGGTCTTGTAGGGCGTCTTGTCCTTCGCGAAGCGCACGTCCCGGTAGGGACGGAAGTACTTGGCCGGGCCGAACTCCTTCTCCAACTCCGCCGCCAGCGCCTCCATCGGCGCCCGCACGCTTTCGTCGTAGACGTGCTTGTGGGCGGTCCAGAACGCCTTGCTGTTGTCGGCCTCGAGGTCCTCGTAGAAATCGAGCGCCGCGATCGGAATGCCGGTGAATGCCACGCGTTCGACCCTAACCTCGCCGCCTACGGCTCAGTCGAACGAGGCGTGGATCCGGATCTCGCGCAGTTCGCCGGCACCGGTGTCGAGCACTCGGGCGTAGCCGTCGGCGGCCCAGCCGGCCGAGGCGAAGAACGTACGCGAGACCTCGTCGGCCTCGGGTAGCCAGGCGATCGCCCGAGTGACGCCCTCCGGGCGAGCGGTGTCCACGGCGGCGGCGAGCAGGCGCGACCCGTGCCCGCGCCGGCCCCACCGCGGTTCGACGAGCAGCGGCCCGATGGAGATCGACGTCTCGTCCTCGGGTGACACCGCGACGAAGCCCACCGTCCACTCGCCCTCTTGGGCCACCAGCAGCCGATGCCGTCCGGATGGGGGTGCCGAGATCGCCGGCAACCACGACTCAGCGGCGGCGTCGGCGGACAGCGCCTCGAGGACGACGGCGGGAAGCACGGCCGCGTACCCGAGCCGCCACGTCTCGACCTGGATGCGCCCGATCTCGGCGGCGTCGGCCGGCCGGGCGGGACGCACGCTGACATCGGCCATGACGGCCAGCCTAACGATCAGTCGTTCGGCGCGTCGCGTCGGCCGCGGCGTACGACTCGCCCTCGGCGCGCTCCCGCCGCCGGCGTGCGCAGGTGGAGCAGGACGTACACGATGACGCCCACCGCCAGAATGATCAACGGCGCGTACGTCAGATAGCTGCTGACGGTGTTGAGGGCGGACGCGAAGGCGTATCCGAGGATCACGCACCCGCCGCCCCAGATGATGCCGCCGGCGGCGTTCCACATCAGGAACGTGCGGTACTTCATGCCGCTCATGCCGGCCATCGACGGCATCAGTGCGCGCATGAGCGCGACGAGCCGGCCGAGGAAGACGGCTTTGCCGCCGTGCTTGTGCAGGAAGGCGTCGACCGCCGACCATCGCCGCTCGCCGATCCAGCCGCCGACTCGCGATCGGCGCAGGCTCGGGCCGAACTTGCGGCCGAACTCGAAGCCGACCGAGTCGCCGGCGATCGCGCTCACGATCGCGACGACGATCATCACGCCGAGGTTGAGGTGCCCGTAGCGGCAGAAGTAGCCCGCCACGAGCAGGGCGATCTCGCCGGGAAGCACGAAGCCGACCAGGATCGCCGCTTCCGAGAAGGCCAGCGCGCCGGCGATGACGTACAGCCAGACGCCGACTGCATCGCCGATGCTGCGCATGATCGACTCGAACATCACTGAATGGTGTCACGAGCCGGGCGTCAGACGGTGCGCTTAGGGTCAACCGCATGTCGTCCTCGGTACGCGCAGCCGTCCGGATCCCGGCCGCGCGCGCTCGGCGGATCGCCCTGGCCGCTCAGGGATTCGCCGATCCCCGCCCGTCCGGCCGGGTCGACGCGCGCCAGCTGCGGCGCGTGGTCGACCGGGTCGGCCTCCTCCAACTGGACTCGGTCAACGTCTTCTGCCGTTCGCACTACATGCCGCTCTTCTCGCGCCTCGGGCCCGTACCCGCGCGCCGCGCTCGACACGATCACCGCGCATACCGCCGGTCCGGTCAGGCACGAGCTGTACGAGTACTGGGCCCACGAGGCGTCGCTACTGCCGGTGCGTTTCGAGCCGCTGCTGCGGTGGCGGGCGGCGCGGGCGAGTGAGCAGGCGTGGGGCGGCATGGTCGCGGTGTTCGAGTCCAACCCGCAGCTCGTCCAGCAGGTGCTCGACCTCGTCCGAACCCAGGGCCCGATCCGTTCGGGCGATACCGGCGTCGAGCGGCCAGCCCGGCAGCCCGGTCAGATGTGGAACTGGCACGACGGCAAGCGGGCTCTCGAGTACCTCTTCTGGGCCGGCGAGATCACGGCCGAGCGCCGGGTCAACTTCGAGCGGCTCTACGACCTGCCCGAGCGGGTGTTGCCGGCCTCGGTCCTGGCCACGCCGACCCCCTCGGCCGAGGACGCGCAGCGCGAGCTCGTGCGGGTCTCGGCTCGGGCGATGGGCGTCGCCACCGAACCCGACCTGGGCGACTATTTCCGGCTGGGCCGGGCCGAATCGAAGGCACGGGTCGCCGAACTGGTCGACGCGGGCGAGCTGATTCCGGTCGACGTCGAGGGGTGGTCCGCGCCGGCCTACCTGTGGCCGGACGCCCGCCAGCCTCGCCGCGTCGACGCCCGGGCCTTGCTGTCGCCGTTCGACTCGCTGATCTGGTTTCGCGACCGCACCCTGCGCCTGTTCGACTTCCACTACCGCATCGAGATCTACACCCCGGAACCCAAACGGATCTACGGCTACTACGTGCTGCCGTTCCTGCTCGGCGACCGGCTCGTGGCCCGGGTCGACCTCAAGTCGGACCGGCAGGGCGCCGTCCTGCGCGTGCGCTCGGCGCACGCCGAGGCCGGCGCGGACAAAGCGGTCGTCGCGCGCGAGTTGGCGGCCGAGTTGGCCGTCACCGCCGAGTGGCTGGGTCTCGACCGGGTCGAGGTCGAGCCGAGGGGTGACCTGAGCGCCGAACTCGCGCGCGCCGTGACCCACGCCGAGGCGCTCGGCGGTTAGGCTGATCGCGCTTCATTTCGACCGATCCCGTTGGTAGCCAGGAGACTCACTCGTGCCCGAAATCGTGCAGCCCCACGCGCAGGTCATCGCCTGGACCCACTTCGAGGCGCCGCAGGACGTCCCGTGGGACACCGACACCGATGGCGGGCAGGCGCTCGCCGAGTTCGCCGGGCGCGCGTGCTACCAGTCGTGGAAGAAGCCGAACCCGGCAACGGCTACGAACGCCGGCTACCTGCACCACATCCTCGAAGTCGGCCACCTCTCGGTGCTCGAACACGGCACCGTGACGTTCTACTTGACCGGCATCTCGCGCTCGCTGACGCACGAACTGATCCGCCACCGTCACTTCTCCTACTCGCAGCTCTCGCAGCGTTACGTCCCGGAGCGGGACGCCGCCATGGTCGAGCCGGACGTCATCGCCGAGGATCCCGAACTGCACGCCAAGTTCGTCGCCGCGACCGAGGCCGCCGTCACCGCCTACACCGAGCTGCTCGAGGGCCTGGAGAAGACCTTCGCCGATGTCGAGCACGCCACGCTGCGGCGCAAGCAGGCCCGCCAGGCGGCGCGCGCCCTGCTGCCCAACGCGACCGAGACCCGCATCGTCGTCACCGGCAACTACCGCGCGTGGCGGCACTTCGTCGCGATGCGCGCATCCGAACATGCCGACGTCGAGATCCGCGCACTGGCGATCAGTTGCCTGCGCGAGCTCAAGCGGGTCGCGGCCAACGTGTTCGCCGACTTCGAGATCGCGACGCTGCCCGACGGCACCGAGGTGGCGTCGAGTCCCTTCGTCGCCGAGGGTTAATCGCCCAGTTCGATCAGAGCTGGGTGCGGATCGGGTAAGGCCGACCACGCGGGCGTTGACCGGGTGGCCCCGCGGTGCCCACGCTCACAGGGTGGTCCGGATCAGATTGCTCGGCGTCGCTCTCGTCGTGCTCGTCGCAGTGGCGAGCGGCTGCACCGCCCGACACCATGCGGCTCCCACAGCGTCGTCGAGCGCGACGATCCCGGTCGGCAAGTCCGACCAGAGCATCTCCTCGGGCGGGACGACGCGGACGTTCCATCTCTACCGGCCGGCCCAACTCACCTCGCCGGCCGCCTTGGTCGTGATGCTCCACGGAGGTTTCGGTTCCGGGACGCAGGCCGAGAACTCCTACGGCTGGGATGAGCAGGCGGACGCCGGGCACTTCCTCGTCGTGTATCCGGACGGCCTGAACCGCGCCTGGAACACCGGCGGCGGGTGCTGCGGCCAGCCGGCGACCCGCGGCGTCGACGACGTGGCGTTCATCAGCTCGATGATCACCGCGATCGAGCGGGAGACTCCGATCGATGCGCGCCGGGTGTTCGCGACGGGCATCTCCAACGGAGGGATCATGGCCTACACGCTGGCCTGTCAGACCTCGATCTTCGCCGCAATCGGTCCGGACTCGGCGACTCAGCTCGGCCCGTGTCCGGCGCCGGCGCAGCTGTCGGTGATCCACATCCACGGGACGGCGGACACCCGGATCCCCTACAACGGGGGCGAGGGCACGGGCACGGCGCACATCGACGGACCAGCCGTCCCGGCGCTGAACGCCAGCTGGCGCACCGTCGACTCGTGTGCGGCCCCGACGAGCACCACTCGTGTCTCGTCGGGGCAAGCGGTGACGACCTCGATCGCCGCCTGCCCGGACGCCCGGACCGTCGAGCTGATCACCATCGACGGCGCCGGGCACCAGTGGCCTGGTGCCGCACCGGACTCGCGGATCCAGCAGCTGCTGGGCGCCGATCCGCCGTCATCGGCGATCGACGCGACGAGCACGATCTGGCAGTTCTTCGCCGGACATCCCCAATAGTGGCTGGCCGCGGGCGGTAGATTTCGCTGTATGCCCTCGTCCACCGCCGCTCCGTTCGGGCGGTTGCTCACCGCGATGGTGACCCCGTTCGACGTCGCCGGTGACCTCGATCTCGACGCCGCCGTCGCGCTGGCGAACTACCTCGTCGACGAGCAGGGCAACGACGGGCTCGTGGTCAACGGGACGACGGGGAGTCCCCGACGACCACCGACGGCGAGAAGGCGGCCCTGATCCGGGCCGTCGTCGATGCGGTCGGCGACCGAGCTCACGTTGTCGCCGGGGTCGGCACGTTCGACACCGTGCACACCGTCCATCTCGCCGAGCAGGCCGCCAAGGCCGGCGCAGGCGGTCTTCTCGTCGTCACGCCGTACTACTCGCGACCGCCGCAGGCCGGCCTGCTGATGCACTTCCGGGCGGTCGCCGACGCCACCGACCTGCCGGTCATGCTCTATGACATCCCGAGCCGCAGCGGCGTCCCGATCGCCACCGACACCATGCTCGACCTGGCCACCCACGATCGAATCGTCGCGGTCAAGGACGCCAAGGGCGATCTGCTCGCATCATCGCGGGTGATCGCCGAAACCGAGCTGGCCTTCTACTCGGGCGACGACGGCATGACGCTGCCGCTGTTGTCGGTCGGCGCGGTCGGCGTCGTCGGCACGTCGACCCACTTCAGCGGGCCCGGGACGAAGGCGATGATCGACGCCTACCTCGCCGGTGACGTCCAGTCGGCGCGGCGCCGGCACGCCGAACTGCTGCCGATCTACACCGGCATCTTCCGCACCCAGGGCACGATCCTGGTCAAGGCCGGGCTCGCCCTGCGCGGACGGCCGGTCGGCGGCGTCCGGCCGCCCCTGGTCGAGGCCACCGAACACGAGCTGAGCCACCTTCGCGCCGACCTCGAGGCCGCTGGACTCTGAGCGCGACACCACGCCCCGCCTGAGCCGCAACGTTCGACCTGAAGGTTAGGGTTGATTCGTGCCTACCTCGACCAAGTCCCGCCCCGGCAAGTCCACCTCGGCCGGGCGTCGCAAGCCGGCGGCCAACCCGATCGTCGCCGGCTTTCGCGGCCTGGGCTCGGTCTATCACGGGCTGGCCCGGCTGACCGGAGGCGCGGCTCGGGCCGCGGGCCGAAACGCGGCAACCGCCCGCGACATCGACCCGAGCCACCGTCGGGACGGCGCCGGCCTGGGACTGCTGGCCTTCGGCCTGGTATCGGCCGTCGCCGTGTGGGCGCGCTCGGCGGGACCCATCGGATCCGCCCTGACCACACTGCTGCGGGTGATCGCCGGCAACGGCGCCGTGCTGCTGCCGGTGCTGTTCGTCGCCGGCGGCATCCACCTGCTGCGGCAGGCTCCCGAGCCAGAACATCGCGGCCGGATGCTGGTCGGCAGCACCGCGCTCGCCCTGTCGATTCTGGGGATGCTGCACCTGTGGTCCGACTCGCCGCACCGCCTGCGGGCGATCGAGCACGCCGGCGGCGGGGTCGGCTACCTGGCCGCGGCACCGCTCACGGCCGGACTGTCGGCGGTGCTGGCGGTTCCCGTCCTCTTCCTGCTCGGCGCCTTCGGTGCGCTGGTCGTTACGGCCACGCCACTGCGCCACCTGCCTCAGCAGGTGCGTGAGCTGTTCGCCAAGGCCGAGCCGGACGCACCGGTGATCGCCAACAGGGGACGGCTGCGCTCGTCGCGGCCGACGCCCGACCCGATGATCACCTCCGAACTGCCCGACGACCTGCTCGACGATCCGTTCCCCACCGCCGATCTCGACGCCGATGCCGAGGTCGACGCACCGAAGCCTCGCAAGCCGCGGGTTGCCAGGGTGAAGCCGGTCGAGGACGACCTTCCGCCGATCGCCGAACCGATGCAGCTCGAGCTGAGCAACGGCGCCGGGATGTACACGCTGCCGTCGCTGAAGGACCTCGGCCAGGGCGCGCCGCATCTGGAGCACACCGCCGCCAACGACGAGGTCATCGCCGCGCTGCAGGGCGTCTTCAACGATTTCGGCGTCGACTGCGAGATCACCGGCTTCAACCGTGGGCCCACCGTCACGCGCTACGAGGTGTCGCTCGGGCAGGCGGTCAAGGTCGAACGCATCACGCAGTTGCAGCGCAACATCGCCTACGCGGTGAAGAGCCCGGACGTCCGCATCCTGAGCCCGATCCCCGGCAAGAGCGCGGTTGGCGTCGAGGTCCCCAACGCCGATCCCGAGATCGTCATGCTGGGCGACGTGCTGCGCGCGCCGGTCGCCCAACGCGACCAGCACCCGATGGTCGTCGCGCTCGGCAAGGACGTCGAGGGGGGCTTCGTCATCGCCAACCTGACGAAGATGCCCCACCTGCTCGTGGCCGGCGCGACCGGTGCCGGCAAGTCGAGTTGCATCAACTCGATGCTGCTGTCGATCCTGACTCGCGCGACTCCCGATCAGGTGCGGATGGTCCTGATCGATCCGAAGCGGGTCGAGTTCGCCGCGTACCAGGGGATTCCGCACCTGGTCACGCCGGTCATCACCAATCCGAAGAAGGCCGCCGAGGCGCTGGCCTGGGTCGTGCGCGAGATGGACCTGCGCTACGAGGACATGGAGCACAGCGGCGTCCGGCACATCGACGACTTCAACCGCAAGGTCCGCAGCGGCGAGCTCGTGGCGCCGCCCGGATCAGAGCGGGTCTACACGACCTATCCGTACCTGCTGGTCATCGTCGACGAGCTGGCCGACCTGATGATGGTCGCCCCGCGTGACGTGGAGGACGCCGTCGTCCGGATCACGCAGCTGGCCCGAGCCGCCGGTATCCACCTGGTCATCGCCACCCAGCGTCCGTCGGTCGACGTGGTCACCGGCCTCATCAAGGCCAACGTGCCCTCGCGGCTGGGTTTCAAGACCTCGTCGGTGACTGACTCGCGGGTCATCCTCGACCAGCCGGGATCGGAGAAGCTGCTCGGCAAGGGCGACGGGTTGTTCCTTCCGATGGGCGCCTCGAAACCGGCCCGCATCCAGGGCGCCTACGTGACCGACGAGGAGATCCACGCGATCGTCGCTCACTGCAAGGAGCAGCTGCAGCCGACTTACCGCGAGGACGTGACCGCACCGCAGGCCGCCAAGAAGGAGGTCGACGAGGAGATCGGCGACGACCTCGACCTGTTCCTGTCGGCCGTCGAGCTCGTCGTGTCGACCCAGTTCGGCTCGACGTCGATGCTCCAGCGCAAGCTGCGGGTCGGGTTTCGCCAAGGCCGGACGGCTCATGGACCTGATGGAGTCGCGATCGATCGTGGGGCCGTCCGAGGGCTCGAAGGCCCGCGATGTGCTGGTCCAGCCGGACGAGCTCGCCGGCTTGCTGTACGCCCTGCGCAACGGCGGGACGGCCGAGGACCTGGTCGAGGACGAGAGCGAGGAAGAGATCGCCGACGAGGCTCCGTTCTAGGCTTCCGGTCTCAGTCCCTGCTTTGAGCACGGCAAAAAGCCCACACCAACCCCCGTTGGTGTGGGCTTCTTCTGCCGCCCCGAACTAGAGCCGGCGGTGCCGGGCCACGTAGAACATCCGGAACAGGCCGAGCAGGACCCGCGCGGACGAGCGGTGCCGGCCTTCGTACACAGCCGCCTGGGCCGGGCGCGACGTTGCGCCGGTCCAGCCGAATACTCCATTTGCAGCGCTCATGGTCGCCACCTCCCGCACGAAAAGTAACTGGGGAGACTGATGTGACGCGTGAGGCGCGCCGTGAACTGTTGATCTTGAGTTGAGAGTTTTCTCAGAGATGCAACAGCATCCGGGCGTTGCCCAGCGTGTTCGGCTTGACGTACTCCAGGCCGAGGAACTCGGCGACGCCCGGGTCGAACGAGCGGCGCAGTGCGTCGTAGGTGTCGGGGTCGACCGGCGTGCCCTCGATCTCGGCGAAGCCGTGGGCGGCGAAGAACCGGGTCTGGAAGGTCAGGGCGAACAGCCTCGACAGGCCGAGCTCGCGGGCCGTCTGGACGAGTTGACCGAGCAGCAGGTCGCCGACGCCGCGGCCGGTGTGGTCGGGATGGACGGCCAGGGTGCGGATCTCACCCAGATCGGCCCACAGCACGTGCAGCGCCCCGCAGCCGATGACCTCGCCCTGCAGTTCGGCGACCCGGAAGTCCTGGACGTCCTCGTACAGCGTGACGAGCTCCTTGGCCAGCAACTTGCGACCGGACCCGGCGTAGATGTCGACGATCGACTTGATCGACGCGACGTCCGCGGTCCGGGCGCGGCGAACCTCTGCTGGCACGGCTCAGACCGTAGCGGGTTCGTCGCGCGGACTCCGAGCGGCCCGGGGACGCACCCTCACACGGGTAGTCTGCCAAGCGTGTCACAGCCCCCATCACCGCGCGGCGTCGCGCTGGTCACGCTGGGCTGCGCGCGAAACGAGGTCGACTCCGAGGAACTCGCGGCGCGCCTGGGCGTCGGGGGTTGGCAGCTGGTCGACTCCGACGACGCGGACGTGATCGTGGTGAACACCTGCGGCTTCGTCGACGCCGCCAAGAAGGACTCGATCGACACGCTGATGGCCGCGGCCGACACCGGCAAGAAGGTCGTCGCGGTGGGATGCCTGGCTGAGCGCTACGGCGATCAGCTCGCCGAGTCGCTGCCCGAAGCCGACGCCGTCCTCGGCTTCGAGTCCTACGCCGACATTGCCGCGCGGCTCGACGACGTCGCGGCCGGCCGGCCGATCGCGTCCCACCACCCACGTGATCGGCGCACCTTGTTGCCCGTGTCGCCCGCAGCCCGGCCCGCCGCCGCGGCCGAGGTGGCACTTCCCGGACACGCCTGGCTGCCGACCGCGGCGTCCCGGACGCGGCTGTCGAAGGGCCCGGTCGCCTACCTGAAGCTCGCCTCGGGCTGCGACCGGCGCTGCACCTTCTGCGCGATCCCGTCGTTTCGGGGCTCGTTCGTTTCGCGGCCGCCGGCCGAGATCATGGCCGAGGCGGCCTGGCTGGCGTCGACCGGTGTGCGTGAGGTCGTGCTGGTCAGTGAGAACTCGACGTCCTACGGCAAGGACCTCGGCGATCTGCGGACGCTCGAGAAGCTCCTGCCGCGACTCGCCGAGGTCGACGGCATCGAGCGCATCAGGGTCGCCTACCTCCAGCCGGCCGAGCTGCGCCCCGACCTCTTGACGGTGATCGCGACGACACCGGGCGTCGCGCCCTACTTCGATCTCTCCTTCCAGCACGCGAGTCCGTCCGTGCTCCGTCGGATGAAGCGCTTCGGCTCGACCGACAGCTTCCTCGACCTGCTCGGTCGGGCCCGTGAACTGGCTCCCGAGTTGGGGGCGCGCAGCAACGTGATCGTCGGCTTCCCCGGCGAGACCGAGTCCGATCTGGCCGAGCTCGTCCGCTTTCTCGAGGGCGCGCGCCTCGACGCGATCGGCGTCTTCGGCTACTCCGACGAGGACGGCACCGAGGCCGAAACGTTCGACGGCAAGCTGTCCGCCGACGAGATCGCCGAGCGCGTCGAGCACGTCACCGCGATCGCCGACGAGTTGGTGAGCCAGCGCGCCGAGGAGCGCATCGGCACGGTGGTCGACGTTCTGGTCGAACACGACGCGGGCGAGGTCGTCGGGCGGGCGGCGCACCAGGGCCCTGATGTCGATGGAGTGACCCGACTCGTGGACGGCTCGCGGCACGCTCCGGCCGGCCTGGCGGTCGGGTCGATCGTCACCGCGAGCGTTCTGGACAGCGACGGAGTCGACCTCGTCGCCTCGGTCGTGGGCGCGCCCCGATGACCCAGTTCGGCGATCGGTTCAACAGCGAGCGCTTCGATGCCCGCCTCGGCGCGGTCCCTGACGCCCTGCCGGCTGACCCCATCTCGGACGCGCCGAGCCAGGTGTCGGCCTGGAACATCGCCAATGCGCTGACCGTGTTTCGGCTGCTGCTCGTCCCGGTCTTCGTCGTCGTGTTGTTCCACGACGGCGGTCACGTCACGAGCTGGCGGATCTGGGCGTGGGCGGTATTTGCCCTCGCGTCGCTGACCGACCGCTTCGACGGCGATCTGGCCCGCAAGCGCGGCCTGATCACCGAGTTCGGCAAGCTGGCCGATCCGATCGCTGACAAGGCGCTGATCGGCACCGCGCTCGTAGGCCTCTCGATTCTCGGCGACCTGGCCTGGTGGATCAGCATCGTCATCGTGATCCGCGAGGTCGGAGTGACGGTCTTGCGGTTCTGGGTGATTCGCCACGGGGTCATCGCGGCGAGCCGGGGCGGCAAGCTCAAGACGTTGCTGCAGGCCGTGGCCACCGGTCTCTATGTATTGCCGCTGAGCGGTTGGCTGCACGATGTCGCCGCGGTGATCATGATTGCGGCGGTCGTCGTCGCGCTGGTCACCGGCGCCGACTACGTCGCGCGGGCGATCAGGCTTCGGCGCGAGGGCCGGGCGCTGCAGGCCCACTGATCGCGCGCCCTTCCGTCCCGCGTCCGCTCGGACGGGAACTCTGGCCGAACGGCCGACGTTGAACGAGCGGAATGTGCGCGATGATTACCGCGTTACGTTCGCTGTAAGCGGATTGAGTTCCGCCACCGGAAATCCAGCCGTGGGTCCGGGTAGCGTGGTTGATCCAGCGAGGTCGAAGGGAGATGCGCATCATGGCCGTGCTTCGTCAGGTGGTGGGCGACACCCTTCGTGGCGTACGTCTCCGCCAGCGCCGCACCCTGCGTGAGGTCTCCGCAGCGGCGCGCGTGAGTCTGGGTTATCTGTCCGAGGTCGAGCGTGGGCAGAAGGAGCCGTCATCGGAGCTGCTGGCCTCGATCTGCGGTGCTCTCGACGTCGAGCTGTCCGAACTGTTCAGGGAAGTCACCGACACGCTCCGTCGTGAGGAGAAGCTGGCGCTGCGCTCGGGCGCCGGGCTGGCGCACGCGCGTCTCGCCGCCTCACCCCTGGGCTCGGCCGAGAGCGGGCCCCAGGTGCGTGCGGTCGCCACCGTAGCTGCCTGATCGTCGGCTGCCTGATCGTCGGCTGCCTGGTCGTTCCGCGCGCCGTCCGGTCGTCGGGCCCAGCCGGCGGTAACGTCCGGCCATGAGTTCCGGACGGGTTGATCCGCTCTTCGACACCTTGTTTCGCCCGACGACGCTGGCCGAGGACCGTTCGTCGGCCGCTCCGGTCCGGCCGGGTGGCACGCGCGCTCGCGCCGGCAACGCAATGAACCGAACTCGTGCCGCGCTGCTCGACGGCGCCCGGCGAGCGGTCGAGCAGTCGGGTACCAAGATCACCATGTCGCAGATCGCCGCGGCGTCCGGCGTCGCCAAGGCAACGTTGTACAACCACTTCCGCACGCGCGAGGCCGTGCTGAGCGCGCTGCTCGAGGACGAGGTCACGCGGCTGATCGACGTGGGCCGCGCCGGCGACGACCTTGCGGCGGCGCTGACCGCGGTCGCCTCGGCCCTGTCCGAGAGTTGGCTGTTGCGGTCGCTGACCCGGCTGGAGCCGGGCACGCTCGTCGCGCTCGGCCGCGTGGATCTGACGACACCCGGCTGGCGTAGCGCGCGGGACGCGATCCGCGAGCAGCTCGACCGTTCCGGCGTCGGCGGAACGACAAGCGTGCTGCGCTGGCTGTCGTCCTACTTCCTGACCCCTGGCGACGCGTCGACGATCGCCGCGGACGTGGCATTGCTCGTTCGCGGATTGCCGTCGCTGCTCGAGACGCCGGCCGCGCGGACTGCCTGAGCGCCCGTTTCGAACCGCACGTCGGCTATCGGGTTGCACGTCGGCGCGAATCGCGTGACACCATAGATGTCTAGTACGCACGACGTACCGTTGCTTGTTGCAGCCGAAACGCGGCTCGATCTCTGGAGGCTCCGCAATGGCCAAGGCCAACCCTGTCGTTCGGTGGTGGCGCTACATGTCTGCCTGGTCGGGTGCCAAGCTCGACGAGAAGGCCGACCCGAAGATCCAGATCCAGCAGGCGATCGAAGAGGCTCAGAACCAGCACGAGCAGCTGACGCGCCAGGCGGCCAACGTCATCGGCAATCAGCGGCAACTGGAGATGAAGCTCGATCGTCAGCTCGGCCAGGTCGAGACGTTGCAGGCCCAGGCCCGGCAGGCACTCGTGCTCGCCGACAAGGCGCGAGCGGACGGTGACGAGGCCAAGGCGGGGGAGTTCGAGCAGACGGCGCAGGCGCTGGCCAACCAGTTGGTGACCGCCGAGTCCAACGTCCAGGACCTCAAGTCGCTTGCACGATCAGTCGATCGGCGCCGCCCAGCAGGCTCGGCAGGCCGTTCAGGACAACGCGATGCTGCTGCAGGAGAAGCTCACCGAGCGCACCAAGCTGCTGAGCCAGCTCGAGCAGGCCAAGATGCAGGAGACGGTGTCGGCCTCGCTGTCGCAGATGAGCGAGCTGGCTGCCCCGAAGAACACTCCCTCGCTCGAAGAGGTGCGCGACAAGATCGAGAAGCGCTACGCGACGGCGCTCGGCCAGGCCGACTTGGCCCAGAACAGCGTCAGCGGCCGGATGCTCGACGTTCGCCGCGAAACGATCAACCTGCAGGGTTCGGCCCGGCTCGACGAGATCCGCGCCTCGCTGGCGGCCGAGCAAGCCGACGGCGGTGGCCGGCGGCTCCGCGACACCCGCGGTCGAGGCCGCTCCGACGGCGACGTCCGACGACACAGCCGGCGGCCCAGCCCGAAGCGGCGTCGGAGTAGTCCCAGCCCCAGTGAGCGGTAGCACCGAGGTCGGTGCTACCGCGGCGGCTGGCAGTTCGGACACCAGTAGATCGTGCGTTGGCGCGGCGGTTCGCCCTGCTCCGCGGACTTGATCGGCGTGCCGCAGCGCAGGCAGGGTTGTCCGGCGCGCCCGTACACCCAGTGATCGCGCCCGCGCTGGGTGAAGCCGGTCGTCGACTGCTCGGGGTGGTCGCGATTCATCCGCAACAGGCGGTAGGTCGTCCGCATCAGGGACGGCAGATCGTCCACATCGGCGAGCACGCGTCCAGGGATCGACGCCCTCGACGAACAGGATCTCGGCTCGGTACATGTTGCCGACGCCGGCCAGATTGCGCTGGTCGAGCAGGGCCTCGCCGATCGTCCGCGCCGGGCCGTTGCGCAGCCGGTTGATCGCCAGCTCCGGATCCCAATCCGGGCCGAGGACGTCCGGGCCGAGGTGGCCGACCAGATGGTGTTCGTCCGACGTCCTGATCACGGCGAGATCGTGGACGCGGTATCCGGTCGCCAGCCACAGGTCATTGCCCAGCAACGCCCGGATCATGTGCTCAGGATGTCGGCGAGGCCGTTCACCCGCGCGCGTCAGATACCACGATCCGTCCATGCGGAGATGGCTGTGCACGGACAGTCCGTCGTCGATGCGGATGAGGATGTGCTTGCCGCGGGCCGACACGCCGATGACGCTGCGGCCGGTCAGGTCGGCGGTGGCCAACGGACGGCACCCGCAGATCGAAGTCGGTCAACACGCGTCCGCGCAGGGCCTGATCGAGTCGATGCGCGGTCAGCCAGACGGTGTCGCCTTCGGGCATCTCAGCCCCGCAGGCGCAGGCCACGCGGCGAGGGCCGGAATCCGGCCGCCTCCAGGGCCTGACCGAGCGGTGAGGACACCACCGGGGCACCGTCGGCCCGCTCGACCGACAGGCGGCCGAGAGCTCCCTCGCGCACGGCCAGAGCCAGGGCATCGGCGGCCGGCTGTAGCAGGGCGTCCTCGTCGGTGAACGACAGCAGCGTGCGGCCGCCTCGCTCGACGTAGAACGCACAGGCACCGTCGACGAGGACGACCAGCGCTCCGGCCTTCCGGGCGGGTTGATGGCCGCGGCGCCTCGGCGATGCGTGGGCCTCCGGGGCATCCTCGTCGAGGCTGGGCAGCGGGTCGGCGACGTCGATCGAGCGCGCCGGCCAGGGCAGCGACGGCGCCGTACGGGTTGGCCGGGTCGGTGGCCGCCAGCACGACCGCACGAGATGACGCCGGCGAGACCTGCTCGCGCGCAAGCGCTCGCAGCCGGTCGACCGCGCCGGGAAGGGCGAACTGTGCCGCGCCCAGGCCCTCGACGAAGTATCCCCGTCGGGCCCGGCCGGACTCCTCCGCGGCCTTCAGTACGGGATAGACGGCGGCGAACCCGCCGGGAACGTCCTCGGCGACAACCGAGCCTCGGGTCACCAGCCCGTACCGATCGAGCAGCGCCTCGGCGAGAGCGACTGTGCGCCGGGTCAGGTCGGGGTCACTGGCCGGCAGGCGCGACCAGCGTCCGACCATCGTCGCCGGACCGGTCGAGCGCGGCGCTCCGGCCGCGAGATTGGCATAGCGGCCGTAGCGGGCCCGGGGCGGGCGCTTTCGAGTCGTCCGGGTAGACGTGCCGAGCAGTGCTCGGATGGGCGCGATGGTGTCGTTGGTCAGGTGCCCTGACCACACGAGGTCCCAGATCGCCTGCGCGACCTCCGCCTCGGGGCGATCGGCCAGCAGGGACCGGAAGAACAGCGCCTGATCCCCGGCCAGGCTCTCGAGGACGGCTCGGTGCGCCTCGCCGTCCGCGAGCTCTCGGGTCGCCGGCAGGAGCAGGGACGCGGCGTCGGCGGGCACGAGCGTGATCCAGCCGTCCGATCCGGGAAGCGAGCCCGCCCCGGCCCACAGGACCTCGCCGGCCGAGGTGAGTTCGTCGAGCATGGCCGGGGAGTAGTCGACTGACGCGCGACGGAAGGACGAGTGTCTCGAGGGCGCTAGCCGGCACGATCGCCCCGGCCAACTGCTCGATGACCCGTAGCAGGCCGTCCGCTCCGCGCGCGCCGGAACCAGCGCCGACGCCCTGCCACGCCGGCACGAAGCGGGCCAGCGCCTCGATCGGGACCGGCTCGACCTCCTTGCGCAGCGCGGCCAGCGAGCGGCGACGGATCGAACGCAGGACCTCGGCCTCACACCACTCGAGGCCCTGTCCGTCCGGACGGAACTCGCCCTGCACGATGCGTCCCGTGGCTCGCAGCCGCTCGAGCGTGATCGCCACGACGGCGGTGCCCAAGCCGAGGCGAGACGCGACCTCGGAGGTGTGGAACGGCCCATGGGTGCGGGCGAATCGGCCCACCAGATCGCCGAGCGGGTCGCGTACCGGTTCGGTGAACACCTCGGGCACTCCGACGGGAAGCGCCGAGCCGAGCGCATCGCGCAACCGTCCGGCGTCCTCGATCGCCACGAAGCGCTCCTCACCGGCGATGCGAACCCGGATCGCGCGGCGGGTCGCCTCGAGCTCGGCCAGGTCGGCCGCGGTCGCGCCGCGAGCCAGCGCCTCGTCGGCGGTGAGATCGCCGACCGTGCGTAGGAGGTCGGCGGTCGAATCCAGGCCGCGAACGTGACGGTCCTCGGCCAAGCGTTGAAGTTCGGCCTCGACGTCGGCGATCGCCCCGGCGTCCAGGAGCTCGCGGAGATCGGTCGAGCCGAGCAGCTCGGCGAGCAGCGCCGAGTCGAGTGAGAGGGCCTGGGCGCGGCGCTCCGCGAGCGGCGCGTCGGCCTCGTACAGGAACATGCCCACGTAGCCGAACAGCAGGGAACGCGCGAACGGCGAGGCGACGGGTGTCTCGACTTCGACGACTCGCACGTGCCGCGATGCCACGTCGCGCATGATCGCGACCAGGCCCGGCAGGTCGTAGACGTCCTGAAGGCACTCGCGCATCGCCTCGAGGACGACCGGGAACTGGCCGTACTCGCTGGCCACCTGCAGCAGCTGGCTCGCCCGCTGGCGCTGTTGCCAGAGAGCGGTTCGCCGGCGGGGATCGCGCCGCGGCAGGAGCAACGATCGGGCCGCGCACTCCCGGAACCGGGAGGCGAACAGGGCGGAGCCACCGACCTCGGCGGTGACGAGTGCCTCGATCTCGCCGGCGTCGAAGATCACGAGGTCCGCCGTGGGTGCGTCGGCGTCGGTGTCGGGCAGCCGCAGCACGATGCCGTCGTCGGAATGCATCGACTGGGCAGAGACCCCGTAACGCTCACGCAGTCGTGCGGTGATGGCGAGCGCCCAGGGTCCGTTCACCGGCGCGCCGAACGGTGAGTGGACGACGAGCCGCCAGTCACCGAGCTCGTCGCGGAACCGCTCGACGACGAGCGTTCGGTCGTCGGGTAGATGAACGGTCGCCTCACGCTGCTCGCGAAGGTAGGTGAGCAGGTTTGCCGCGCCCCACTCGTCGAGCCCCGCGGCGCGGGCACGGGCGAGCGCGTCGTCGTCGCCCGCCGCTGACACCTCGCGCAGGAAGGCACCCAGGGCCCGGCCCAACTCGACGGGACGCCCGGGCGCGTCGCCCTTTCCAGAACGGCATCTTGCCGACCTCGCCCGGCGCCGGCGTGACCAGCACCTGATCGTGGGTGATCTGTTCGATCCGCCACGACGACGAGCCGAGCAGGAACACATCGCCGACGCGGGATTCGTAGACCATCTCCTCGTCCAGCTCGCCGACGCGACGGGGGGCACCGTCGGCGCCGCCCGCGCTGGCGAGGAAGACCCCGAACAGTCCACGGTCCGGGATCGTGCCGCCGCTCGTGACGGCCAGGCGCTGGGCCCCGGCGCGACCGGTGAGCGTGCCACTCACCCGATCCCACACCAGCCGTGGACGCAGTTCGGCGAACGCGTCGGAGGGATAGCGACCCGCGAGCATGTCGAGTACGGCTTCGAGCGCTGAACGTGGCAGCCCAGCGAAAGGCGCGGCCCGCCGAACCAGCGCTTCGAGCTCGTCGACCGTCAGCTCGTCCATGGCGACCATCGCCACGATCTGCTGGGCGAGGACGTCGAGAGGGTTGCGCGGGTAGCGCATCGACTCGATCGTGCCGTCGCGCATGCGTTCGGCGACGACGGCGCACTCGACGAGGTCGCCGCGGTACTTGGGAAAGATGACGCCGCGCGACACCGCACCGACCTGGTGGCCGGCGCGGCCGACGCGCTGGAGCCCCGAGGCGACCGAGGGGGGCGACTCGACCTGGACGACCAGGTCGACGGCGCCCATGTCGATGCCGAACTCGAGCGAGGAGGTGGCGACCACGGCAGGAAGCCGACCGGCCTTCAGCTCCTCCTCGACGATGGTGCGCTGCTCGCGCGAGACCGAGCCGTGGTGGGCCCGGGCGACGGTGATCGGTACGCCGCCTCCCTGCCCGGACTGGGCCATCAGCTGGGCCGGCGGATCGAGCGGACGGCTGATCGCCGCCCGCCCGCTCGTTGGCGAGTTCGTTGAGGCGCGCGGTGAGCCGTTCGGCCAGCCGGCGGGAGTTCGCGAAGACGATCGTCGAGCGGTGGCTCTCGATCAGATCGAGCACCCGCTCTTCGACGTGCGGCCAGATCGAGGCCCGCCGCTCGGCACCGGCCGCCGCGCCGGTCAGGTCACCGGTGGGCTCGCCGAGGGCGGACATGTCCTCGATCGGCACGACCACTTCGAGATCGAACGTCTTGGCCGAGGGCGGCGCGACGACGGCGACGGCCGCGGTCCCGCCCAGGAACGTGGCGACCTCTTCGATCGGGCCGCACCGTCGCGGACAACCCGATGCGCTGAGCGGGGCGTTCGAGCAGGGCGTCGAGTCGCTCGAGCGACAGGGCGAGGTGCGCGCCGCGCTTGGTCGAGGCGACCGCGTGCACCTCGTCGACGATCACGGTGTCGACGCCGCGCAAGCGATTCGCGAGCGGCCGAGGTCAACAGCAGGAACAGCGACTCGGGCGTGGTGATCAGGATGTCGGCCGGCCGTCGGTCGAACAGCCGCCGTTCGTCCGCGGAGGTGTCACCCGAGCGCATCGCGACGGTGACGTCAGGTTCGGGCAGGCCCAGACGGACCGCGGCCTGGCGGATTCCGGCCAGGGGGGAGCGCAGGTTGCGCTCGACGTCGACCGCGAGAGCCTTGAGCGGGCTGACGTAGACGACCCGGCAGCGTCGCAGTGGGTCTTCGGGAACCGGCAGGTTGGACAGCCGATCGAGCGCGGACAGGAACGCCGCGAGCGTCTTGCCCGACCCGGTCGGCGCGACGACGAGGGTGTGCTCGCCACGTGCGATCGACGTCCCACGCGCCGAGCTGGGCCGGCGTCGCCGCCTCGAAAGCACCCTCGAACCACGCCGTGGTGGCGGGGGAGAAGGGGACGGCGGTGGTCACAGGTTCAGTCTGCCCGTGCCCACCGACAGAACTGCTTGCCGTCAGCCGCGCGGTCAGGCGCGGCGTTCAGCCGAGCGCGAAGCACCGGGCCAGTCGTCGTCGGTCATCGAGAACTGGACCGAGTCGCGCCAGCTCCCGTCGCGCCGGATGCGGTGTTTGCGCAGCACGACCTTCCCGCGTGGCTCCCAGGCGGGCGATCGCCGCCTGCGATCGCTCGTTGTAGATGTCGGTGTGCCAGACGACGCGTGCGGCGCCCAGCTCGTCGAAGGCGTAGCGTGAGCAGCAGAGCTTGGACTCGGTGTTGGCCCGGTGCGCCACCACGGCCGGCCGAGCCAGGTGTGGCCGATCGCCAGCGTTCGCAGGGCGGGATTGACTTCGTAGAGCGACGTCGTGCCGGCCACCTGACCGCTGGCGGCGTCGATCTGGGCGTAGGGGAGCCGCAGGCCTTGCGACCGCGCGGCGAGGCGATCGGGCGATCTGACGGCGGGCATCCTCGACGTTGGTCGGCGCGCCGGGATTGAGCCAGCGAAAGACCTCGTCGGCGACTTCGCCGATGCCGGCGGCGCTGAGGTAGCCCTGCGCGTGTTCGATCGCCAGCGGCTCGAGCCGGATGAGTCGACCGGCCAGCACGGGCAGGGAATACCAAACCTCCGCTGCCTCGGGCGATTGGGGTGTACTCACGCCGCTGATTTTGGCAGCTATCCGTAGGCTTGTCGAGTGCGTTTCACCGACTTCTGGGCCCGGATGGAAGATCAGTTCGGCGCGGCCTACGCCCGCAGCGTGGCCGCGGACTTCCGCCTGCCGGCGCTCGGGGCCACGGTGGACGAGGCGATCGAGCGGGGTGACGAGGCCAAGACGATCTGGCGGGCCGTCTGCGACGCGTTCGATCTGCCGGCGGCAGTTCGCTGACTTCTTCGGCGTGTCGCATTGCTTCGAACAGGTGTTCGTCTAATCTGTGGATGACCGGAACGGCCGTCCACAACTTCGCCTGCGCCCCGCAAATTGTCGTAGGCCCGCTTTAACGTTCTGCGTGACGTCAAGATCCGACTCTTCCGAAGAGGTGGCACCAGATGGCAGCGATTCGACCGCGAGAAGGCGCTGGACGTCGCGCTCGGCGCAGATCGACAAGCAGTTCGGCAAGGGCTCGGTGATGCGGCTGGGTGACCGGCCCTACGTCCCGATCGAGGTGATCCCGACCGGCTCGATCGCGCTCGACGTCGCGCTGGGCATCGGCGGTCTGCCGCGCGGGCGCATCGTCGAGATCTACGGCCCGGAAAGCTCGGGCAAGACGACCGTCGCCCTGCACGCGGTGGCCAACGCCCAGGCCGCCGGCGGCATCGCGGCGTTCATCGACGCCGAGCACGCCCTCGACCCCGACTACGCCCAGGCGCTGGGCGTCGACACCGACGCGCTGCTGGTCAGCCAGCCCGACACCGGTGAGCAGGCCCTCGAGATCATGGACATGCTGATCCGCTCCGGCGCGATCGACATCGTCGTCGTCGACTCGGTGGCCGCGCTCGTGCCCCGCGCCGAGATCGAGGGCGAGATGGGTGACAGCCACGTCGGCTTGCAGGCTCGGTTGATGAGCCAGGCGCTGCGCAAGATCACCGGCGCGCTGAGCAACTCCGGCACCACCGCGATCTTCATCAACCAGCTGCGCGAGAAGATCGGCGTCATGTTCGGTTCGCCCGAGACGACGACCGGTGGCAAGGCGCTGAAGTTCTACTCCTCGATCCGACTGGACGTGCGGCGCATCGAGACGCTCAAGGACGGTGGCGACGCCGTCGGCAACCGCACGCGGGTCAAGGTCGTCAAGAACAAGGTTGCCCCGCCGTTCAAGCAGGCCGAGTTCGACATCGTCTATGGCCAGGGCATCAGCCGCGAGGGTTCGTTGATCGACGTCGGCGTCGACCAGGGCATCGTCAAGAAGTCCGGTGCTTGGTACACCTACGAGGGCGATCAGCTCGGTCAGGGCAAGGAGAACGTCCGTACCTTCCTGCGCGACAATCCCGATCTGGCCAACGAGATCGAGAAGAAGATCAAGGAGAAGCTCGGCATCGGGGCCCGCGTCGACGCCGACGCGCCGATCGACGTGGTCCCGGCGGCTCCGGTCGACTTCTGAGTCGCGCTGGATCACGCATGTCAGAACCTGATGGCAGTTCGTTCGGGGGTGGATCGTCCGGTGAGCACCCCTCCAGCTCACCGGAGGATCTCCCGAGCAATGACCCCGAGTCAGTGGCGCGAATCATCTGCTTGCGCCTGCTCGATCAGCGGGCCCGCACGCGTGCCGAGCTGGCCTTGGCGCTGGCGAAGAAGGGTGTGCCGTCCGACGCCGCGAACGCCGTGCTCGACCGGTTCACGAGCGTGGGCCTGATTGATGACACCGCGTTTGCGGCCGGCTTTGCAGCCGCGCGACACCAACAGCGCCGGCTCGCTCCCCGAGCTATCACCGCTCAGTTGCGCCGGCGGGGCGTGAGCGACGAGGACATCGCCCTCGCGGTCGCCGAGATCGACGGTGCGAGCGAGCGCCGTGCCGCGCGCGAGCTGGTCGATGCGAAGCTCACGAGATTCGACGGCCGTGACCCGGCGGGGACGACCCGACGACTCGTCGCCATGCTGGGCCGCCGGGGCTATTCGAGCGGCGTCGCATTGACGACGGTTCGCGAGGCACTCAGCGAGCGGGGAGCCGACCCCGACGGATTCGAGCCGGAGACCTGAATCCGCGCTCACCACGCGGAGTAGCCGCTTGACCATTGGCTGTCTGCTTCATAGCCTCAGGGTTACCAGGAGCACAACCTTGACCCGACGATGTGTCGGTTTTAGACGATAAAGTTCACGCTTCATCAGCACGCGCACTCGAAGACCAGTTCCACTGCAGCGCTACTGCGCGTGGTGTCCATGTTCGGTGATGGCCGTGACCGGCCGGCTGCCGAGGTCGTGCCCCTGGCGTGGGTTCAGAACACTGCGACCCACCGCTACGCACGCTGGAGGCGTCCGTGAACGGGGTCCTGTACGCGGCAATCGCGGTATTCGGGCTCCTCGGCCTCGCTTTCGTCGGTGCCTATTTCCGCCGCGGTTCCAGTTCATCGGTCGGCGCCCGAGGCTCCGCGCTCGACTCAGCCGCGCTCGACTCAGCCGCTCTCGACTCAGCGCGTCGCCAGGCCGAGGTGGAGGCCGGTTCGATCCGGCAATCCGCTCAGACCGAGGCCGATGCTGTTCGGCGCTCGGCGGCCACCGAGGCCGACGCGATCAGGCGAGCGGCGACGAGCGATGCTGCGTCGATCAAGGCGAGCGCCGACGCTGTGCTCGCCACGGCGGCCCGCGATGCCGACGCGGCTCTCACCGACGCCCGCCGGGCGGCGGCGGCCGAGATCGCCGATCTCACCGAGCAGGCCCGCCGTACGACCGCTGAGCTCGACGTCGAGGTCGGGCGCCTGCAGGCGGCTCAGGCGCGGCTCGAGGACGACCACACGCGGCTGAGCGCCGACCACGAACACCTCAGGGAGCGCGAGGCGGCGCTGAGTGATCGCGAACGCGCGATCGAGGAGGCCAAGACGACCTTGGCGGCCGGGCGCGAAGAGCTCCGAACCCGGGCCCATGAGCATCTGCGCGAACTGGAGCGCGATCGCCGGGCTGAGCGCCGAGGCAGGCGAAGGGTGAGCTGATGGCGTCCGTCGAGGCGGGTGCGCGACGCGAAGCGGCCGCCCTCGCTCGCGACCATCGAGAACGAGGCTCGGGCCGAGGCGACGGTACGGGCGCGGGCCGTCGTGGTCGAGGCGGTCCAGCGCGTGGCCAGCGAACAGACGACCGAGACTGTCGTGAGCGTCATGCATCTGCCCGCCGACGAGATGAAGGGCCGAATCATCGGCCGCGAGGGCCGCAACATCCGCGCCTTCGAATCGGTCACGGGCGTCAACGTCATCATCGACGACACGCCCGAGGCGGTTCTGCTCTCCTGCTTCGATCCCGTTCGTCGCGAGGTCGGCCGGCTGACCCTGGAGAAGCTTGTGCTGGACGGCCGAATCCATCCACACCGCATCGAAGAGGTCTACGAGATCAGCAAGGCCGAGGTGGACGGGCTGTGCCTGCGTGCGGCCGCCGATGCGCTGGCCGATGTCGGTATCCATGACCTCGACGAGCGTCTGCTCCCCACTCTGGGCCGATTGAAGTACCGCACCAGCTACGGGCAGAACGTGCTCGGCCATCTGGTCGAGACAGCCCACATCGCCGGTGTGATGGCCGCCGAACTCGGCATAGATCCGACCGTCGTCAAGCGAGCGGCCTTCCTGCACGACATCGGCAAGGCGCTGACGCACGAGGTCGAAGGCAGTCACGCCATCATCGGCGCGGAACTCCTGCGCCGGTTCGGCGAGTCCGAAGCCGTCGCCCACGCCGTCGAGGCGCACCACAACGAGGTGACTCCGCACTCAGTCGAGGCGGTCCTGACCCAGGCGGCCGACACGTGCTCGGCCGCCCGTCCGGGGGCTCGCCGCGAGTCGCTCGAAAGCTACGTGAAGCGGCTGGCCCGTATCGAAGAGATCGCCACCACCCAGCCCGGTGTCGAGAAGGTCTTCGCGATGCAAGCCGGGCGCGAGGTGCGGGTGATGGTTCAGCCGTCGGTCGTCGACGACCTCGCCGCACAGGTGCTCGCCCGCGAGATCGCCAAGCAGATCGAGGACGAGCTCACCTACCCGGGCCAGATCCGGGTGACCGTGGTGCGCGAGACCCGATCGACCGAGATCGCCCACTGACGCCCGTATCCTCGACAACGCCATGACGACAGCCCCGCGCACCTACGACATCCGGACGTACGGATGTCAGATGAACGTGCATGATTCCGAGCGGCTGGCCGGTCTGCTGGAGAGTTCGGGCTACGTGAGAGCCGACCCGTCGGACGGGAACGCGGTCGACCTCGTCGTCTTCAACACCTGCGCGGTCCGCGAAAACGCCGACAACCGCCTGTACGGGAACCTGAGCCACCTGGTCCCGGCCAAGAAGGACCGTCCGGGGATGCAGATCGCGGTCGGCGGTTGCCTGGCCCAGAAGGACCGCGGCACGATCCTCGACCGGGCGCCGTGGGTCGATGTCGTCTTCGGCACGCACAACCTGGCCAGTCTTCCGGTCCTGCTCGAGCGCGCGCGGCACAACGCCGAAGCCCAGATCGAGATCGTCGATGCCCTGCAGAACTTCCCGTCCGACCTCCCCACCCGCCGGGAGTCACCGTTCTCGGCGTGGGTCTCGATCTCGGTCGGCTGCGACAACACCTGCACGTTCTGCATCGTGCCGAGCCTGCGTGGGAGCGAATCCGACCGCCGCCCCGGCGACGTGCTCGCCGAGATCCGGGCGCTCGTCGACGCCGGCGTCGTCGAAATCACCCTGCTCGGCCAGAACGTCAACTCCTACGGTCGGTCCTTCGGTGATCCGTTGGCGTTCGGCAAGTTACTCCGCGCGTGCGGTGAACTCGACGGCCTCGAACGGGTGCGCTTCACCAGCCCGCACCCTCGAGATTTCACCGACGACGTCATCGCCGCGATGGCCGAGACCGCGAACGTCTGCCACCAGCTGCACATGCCCATGCAGTCCGGCTCGGACACGGTCCTCAAGGCCATGCGTCGCAGCTATCGCCGCGAGCGCTACCTCGGCATCATCGACCGTGTGCGGCAGGCGATGCCCGACGCGGCAATCACCACCGACATCATCGTCGGATTCCCGGGTGAGACCGAGGCAGGACTTCGCCGCAGACCCTCGACGCCGTCCGCGCCGCGAGGTTCGCGAATGCGTTCACCTTCCAGTACTCGCCCCGTCCGGGAACGCCGGCGGCCGGGATGAGCGAGCAGGTGCCCAAGGAGGTCGTCCAGGAACGCTACGAGCGCCTGGTCGAACTCCAGGACGACATCGCGTGGAGCGAGGGCAAGGCACTCGTCGGGGAGTCCGGTCGAAGTCCTCGTCAGCCGCGGCGAGGGACGCAAGGACGGCGCGACCGGTCGCGTGTCGGGACGCGCGCGAGACGGCCGGCTCGTTCATGTCTCGACCGGCGGTCGGTCGGTGGTCCCCGGCGACGTCATCACCTCGGCGGTGACCTACGCCGCGCCGCACCATCTCGTGGCCGACGCCCGATCACGCGACCTGCGCCCGTGGCGGGGTGCCGAGCCGGGCCGGCCGGCGACAGGCCGCGCCGCTTGTTGACGCATCGGCACGCGGCCGAGCTAGGAACCGGTCAGGACGGCAGCAGCGAGCGCCGTTGATCGACGTCGGCCTGGGCCTTGGCGATCCGCGCCGCGATCGCCTGACTTCTGCGCCCGTTCGAGTTTGGCCTCGGCCTCGACCAGTCGCTCGCGCAGCTGGGCCAGGAACGGGTTGGACTCCGCGCTGCCCCGCCGCCATTCGGCATCGACGGCGTCGCGCACCCGCTGTTCGGCCGCGCGCATCTGCTCGTCCAGGCGCCGCATCGCGTCGCGCGGCACATGGCCGACCTCGTCGAAGCGCGCCTGCAGATCGCGGATCGCGGCTCTGAGCCGCGCGCGGATCGCTGATGTCGATCTGCTGCGGCCTCGGCGATGATCGCCTCCTTGGCGTGCTGGTTGTGCGACCTGCTCGGCGTCGCGCTCGGCGAAGACGCCGGAGCGGCGCTGGAAGAACGCGTCCTGGGCCGCGCGGAACCGAGCCCAGAGGGCGTCGTCGACGTCGCGGGCGCCCCGGGGCGCGGCCTTCCACTCGGTCATCAGGTCCTTGCAGATCGCTGGCCGTCTGCTTCCAGTCCGAGGACTGCGAGAGCTCCTCGGCCCGCTTGACCAGGCCTTCCTTGATCGACTTGGCCGAACCACGTTCGGCGTCGAGCTGGGCGAAGTGCGAGCCACGCCGCTTGCCGAAGGCGTCGCGGGCGGCCGAGAATCGCTTCCAGAGCGCCTCGTCGGTTCGGCGGTCAACGCCCTTGATGGCCTTCCATTCCTCGACGATGGTCGCGCAGGCGGTCGCCGGCGGATTTCCACGACGTCGAGGATCTCGCCGATCTTCTCGGCCTCGTCGACGAGTGCCTCCTTGGCCGCGATCGCGTCGGCCTTGGCCTGCTGGCGGGCCGCGGTGTCGGCGGCGGCCTTCTGCTCGACGCCGGCCAGCAAGCGTGTCGAGTCGGAAGGCCAGGCTGGCCAGGTCACCGACCGCGGCCGCGGTCGGCAGCGACTCGCGCAGCGCCGCGGCCTGCGTGCGCGTCGCGGTGGCGTCGCCGGCGCCCGAGGCGAAGCGACGCTCGAGCAGCGAGACCTCGGTGGCCAGGTCCTCATAGCGGCGTTCGTAGTAGGCCAGCCCCGCGTCGGCGTCGCCGGCCTGCCAGGATCCGACCGCGCGTTCGCCGCCCGCCGTCCGCACGTACACGGTTCCGTCGGCGTCGATCCGTCCCCACTCCGAGCTCATGACAAGCCATTAGACACGAGAGACGCCCGATGTTGGCAGCCGGTTAGCCTGCGAGGGTGCTGACCGGTGCCGCATTCGTGCCTCATCCGCCCGCGCTCGTGCCCGCCGTGGGCACCGGCGCGCCCGGGGAGCTCGGCCTTCTGCGCTCGGCCAGCGCGAGGGCGGTGACCGCTCTGTTCGCCGGTGCACCGGACCTCCTCGTGCTCCTGGGGCGGGACAACGCAGCCGCCGATTCCCGCGCGACGTGTCCGGTTCGCTGCACGTTCGGGGCTAGACGTCCGGTTCTCGCTGGGCGGGGGCGGTCCGGCGACGTGCTGCCGTTGTCCCTGACGATCGGGGCCTATCTCATCGAGCAAGACCAAGACCGACGTGGTCGCGTTCGGCATCGCTTCCGACGCGTCGGAGGCCGTCTGGACGATCTGGCCGGACTGGTCGACGAGTGGCGGGTCGGGCTGATCGTGCTGGGGGACGGAAGCGCCCGGCGATCGACGTCGGCTCCGGGGTATCTCGACCCGCGGGCCGCCGCGTTCGACGGTGATGTCTCGGCTGCCCTCGCTGCCGGAGATGCCGCGCGGCTGGCCCGGGTCGATGTCGAACTGGGCGACGAGCTGCTCGCCGTCGGCCCTCCCGTCTGGCGTGCCGCCGCTTCGGTGTTGGGTTCGGACTTCGCCGCCGAACTGCTGTACGACGGGGCGCCGTTCGGCGTGGGCTACTTCGTCGCGAGTTGGACGCAGCGATGAGTACCCGGGTCATCGCGGTCGTCGGCCCGACCGCGACGGGAAAGTCGGAGCTGGCGATCTCGTTGGCCCAGCGGCTGGACGGCGAGGTGGTCAACGCCGATTCGATGCAGCTGTACCGGGGCATGGACGTCGGCACGGCCAAGGTGGCACCGGACGAGCGGGGCGGCGTCGTCCACCACCTCCTCGATGTCTGGCCGCTCGACAAGTCGGCGGCCGTGGCCGAATACCAGACGATGGCGCGCTCGGCCATCGACGAGATCGCGGCCCGAGGTCGGCTGCCGATCCTGGTCGGGGGTTCCGGCCTCTACCTACGCGGTGCCCTTGATCATCTGGAGTTCCCGGGCGAGTCCCCGCCGATCCGTGCCCGCCTCTACGGCGAACTCGAGACGGCGGGTCCCGCCGCCCTGCACGCCCGGCTCGGTCGTCAGGATCCGGCCGCCGCGGCGGCGATCCTGCCGACGAACGGGCGCCGGATCGTTCGCGCCCTCGAGGTCATCGAGCTCACCGGACGACCGTTCACCGCGACGATGCCCGCCTTCGAATCAATCTACGACTGCGTCCAGCTCGGCCTCGATCGCGTGGATCTCGATGATCGAGTCGCCCGCCGGGTGCGTCACATGATGGCGGCGGGCCTGCTGGACGAGATCCGCGGGCTGCTCCCCCAGGGACTGCGCGCGAGTCCGACCGCCGGTAAGGCGCTGGGCTACGCCCAGTTGCTGGCCTGCGTGGACGATGACGGCCGGATCGTCGGCGACGTCGACGAAGGGATCGAGGCGACCATTCGCGCGACCAAGCGCTTCGTGCGACGTCAGCGGTCGTGGTTTCGTCGCGACCCTCGTGTCGTGTGGCTCGACGCCGGTCGCCCGGACCTCGTCGCGACGGCGCGAGCGCTCGCCTCGCCTACTCTGGAGTCGTGAGCGCGCTCCGATTGGTGAAGGGTCACGGCACCGAGAACGACTTCGTGCTGGTGCCCGATCTCGACGCGACCATTGAGCTCTCCGACCAACTCGTCCGCGCGCTGTGCGATCGCCGCGCCGGCATCGGCGCGGACGGAGTGTTACGCGTCGTCCGCTCGCAGCAGCAGCCCGGCGCGGACCCCGCGGCGCCGTTCTTCATGGACTACCGCAACGCTGATGGCTCGATCGCCGAGATGTGCGGCAACGGCGTGCGGGTGTTCGTGCGCTGGTTGCAGCGCGAGGGGCTGGTCGGGCGCGAAACGTCGGTGGGAACTCGGGGCGGGGTGAAGCAGGTCCGCCTCGAGGACGACGGCACCATCTCCGTCGACATGGGCCCGCCCGAGGTGTCGGAGTCCGCTCGTCACAGTGACGGTCGACGGTCAGACGTGGCCCGGGCGCGTGCTCCATATCCCCAATCCGCACGTCGTCGTCGAGCTCGATTCGCTCGAGCAGCTGGCGGCGCTGTCGCTGGCGGCGGCTCCGGAGGTCGATCCAGCGCTGCCTCACGGACAGAACGTCGAGTTCGTGGTGCGCAGCGCGGACCGCCGGTTGTCCATGCGGGTGCACGAACGGGGAGTCGGCGAAACCCGTTCCTGCGGCACGGGCATCTGCGCCGCCGTCGTCGCTGTCGCCGACGCCGGGGACTTCGAACGCTGGCAGGTCGACGTCCCGGGCGGGACGTGCTGGGTGACCCGCACCGGCGCAGGAACCGTAAAGCTGTGCGGTCCCGCCGTCCTGGTCGCCGATATCGAGGTGGACGACGAGTGGCTCTCGCTCGCCGTCAGCTAAAACGGTCGCCCGCCGGGCGGCTCACGTGTCACGATTGACAGACGATGACCTCGCCTTTCGCTGATCGCTCCGATGATCCGATTCACGCCGACTCCATCGAGCTCGACGATTCGCTCTATCCGCCTGATTCGGCCGAAGTCGCCGAATCCGGCAGCGCTGGCGCGATGGAGCTGTCGGATCGCCAGGCACTGCGGCGCGTCGCCGGACTCTCCACCGAACTCACCGACGTCACCGAGGTCGAGTACCGGCAGCTGCGCCTCGAACGCGTCGTGCTCGTCGGCGTCTGGACTTCCGGCACCCTCGCCGATGCCGAGAACTCGCTCGCCGAGTTGGCGCGGCTGGCCGAGACGGCCGGCTCGCTCGTCCTCGACGGATTGATCCAGCGCCGCGACCGTCCCGACCCGGCGACCTACATCGGATCCGGGAAGGCGAAGGAACTGCGTGATGTCGTGAGCGCGGAGGGCGCCGACACGGTGATCTGTGACGGTGAGTTGACACCCGGGCAGCTGCGGCAGCTCGAGAACGTCGTCAAGGTCAAGGTCGTCGACCGCACCGCGCTGATCCTCGACATCTTCGCCCAGCACGCACGCTCGAAGGAGGGCAAGGCGCAGGTCGAGCTGGCCCAACTGCAGTACCTGCTCCCGCGTCTTCGTGGCTGGGGCGAGTCGTTGTCCCGGCAGGTCGGCGGCCGGGCCGCCAACGGTGTCGGCATCGGCGGCCGCGGCCCGGGCGAGACCAAGATCGAGATCGATCGACGCCGCATCAACTCCCGCACGGCGAAGCTGCGTCGTGAGATCGCCGCCATGAAGACCGCCCGTGACGTCAAGCGCAGCGGACGATCGGCCCGGCGCATCCCGGCCGTGGCGCTCGCCGGCTACACCAACGCCGGCAAGTCCTCCCTGCTCAACCGACTGGCCGATGCCGGCGTGCTCGTCGAGAACGCGCTGTTCGCCACGCTCGACCCGACCGTGCGGCGGACCGAGACCGCCGACGGCCGGGTGTACACGCTGGCCGACACCGTCGGCTTCGTCCGTCACCTTCCGACCCAACTCATCGAGGCGTTCCGGTCGACGCTCGAGGAGGTCGCCGCGGCGGATCTGATCGTCCACGTCGTCGACGCATCCGACGCCGACCCCGAGGCGCAGATCCGCGCGGTCCGCGTCGGTACTGGGCGAGATCGACGCGCTGTCGATCCCGGAGCAGCTGGTGTTCAACAAGGTCGACGCCGCGGACCCGGAGGTGCTCGCTCGACTTCGTCGACTCGATCCGGACGCCCTGTTCGTGTCGGCTCACACCGGCGAAGGCCTCGACCGCCTGCGCGCGGCCATCGACGCCCGGCTGCCCCATCCGGATGTCGAGCTCACCGTGCTGCTTGCCCTACACGCGGGGCGATCTGGTGGCGCGGATCCACTCGCGCGGTGAGGTGCTCGCGTCCGAGCACACCGAGGCCGGCACACTTGTTACCGCCCGCGTACATCCAGCGCTGGCCGCCTCGCTGGCCGGATTCAGCCAGTAGCTTGGCGTACTCTCGCTGCTAGCGAGGGAGCACCGGCGAGCGCGCGGGCGGAGGAGGCGTCATGGGTTTCGATTCACCGTGGCACTGGATCATCGTGGTGATCGTTCTCGCCGCGCTGTTCGGCTACAAGAAGCTCCCGGACATGTCGCGTTCGGTAGCTCGATCGCTGCGCATCTTCAAGACCGAGATGAAGGGGTTGTCCGAGGACGACGCCGCTCGTCGAGCGCACGCCGATTCTGGCCCCAGTAGTCCGTACGGCGAGAATCCCTACGCCACGGGGTCATCCCAGGTCACCGCGCCGGCGTCCGTCAACCAGAGCGCAGTCCACTCCGGCGGCACCGGCAGCACCGCCGGCTCCCGTCGGCCAATCGTCCCATCGATCCCGGCACCAATCACTCCGGCGCCACCCGTCACCCCGCCTGTCGCGCCGATCACCGAGCCGCGCTCGCCGGTCGCCTCTCCCAGTGTCCGCCGAGTCGGCAGTGCCTCCGGCGTCTGGCCGCCGGTGCCGCCGAGTGCGGACTGACCCGCCCGCGGTCACACCTGCGGCCCTCGAACGCCGCCGCTACCGAACCGGGACTCCGCCACTCTGGGTGGCCGCGCTTGCGGTGGTGGTGCTTGCCGCAGTCGTCCTCGACATCCTGCACACCCGCGTACTTCCGGGCCTCGATCACGCGGTCTCGCGGGAGATGGTCCGCTGGAACCTCCGGCACTCGGCGGCCAAGCCGCTGATCTATGCCTTCACGCTGTTCGGTCAGCGCGGCACCGTCCTGGGCGTCAGCGGGCCGATCGCGCTCATCCTCTGCTGGCGCGACCGCTCGATCCGAATCGCCGGGCTCTACGTCCTGGCGCTGGTGTTGATCGCGGTCACCGTGTACGGGCTCAAGGACAGCACGCACCGCAGCGCACCGCCGCTGGACCAACTGCACATCGCCACGGGTGCGTCGTTCCCGTCCGGTCACCTGGTGAACGCGACCGTTCTGTGGTGGCTCGTAGCCAGCTGCGCGCTCGACGTCCCGCTCGATGAGTGGATCCGACGGACGCTCGTCACGATCATGTGGGTCGCTCCGATCGCGGTAATCGGATCGATGACGTTGCTCGACTACCACTGGATCAGCGACTTCGTCGGAGCGCTCTGCCTCGCCATCGTGCTGCGGTACGTGCTGCAGCTGGCGCGACGTGGCCGTCTGGCGTCGATGGCCTGTGCGGCCGAGCGCGACCTAGATCTTCCTGAGCACGGTGACCACCCGGCCCAGGATGGTTGCGTGGTCGCCGTCGATGGGGGAGTACGCGGGGTTGTGCGGCAGCAGCCAGACGTGACCGTCACGACGTCGATAGGTCTTGACCGTGGCCTCGCCATCAAGCATCGCCGCAACGATGTCGCCATTGTCGGCGACCTGCTGTTGGCGCACGACGACCCAGTCGCCATCGGCGATGGCCGCATCGATCATCGAGTCGCCACTGACGCGCAGCAGGAAGAGCGTTCCCTCGCCGACGAGCGAACGCGGCAGCGGAAAGACGTCCTCGATCAGCTCCTCCGCCAGGATCGGGCCACCCGCCGCGATGCGCCCGACCACCGGGACGAGCACGGGCGCGGCGCCGGTGGTGACATCGGCCGCCGGCCGGCCGTCTGCGCCTGACGACTCCGAGGAGGACCGGGCGTCGACGGCGCGCGGCCGGTTGGCGTCACGGCGCAGATAGCCCTTCTTCTCGAGTACCACCAGCTGGTGCGCGACGCTCGAGGTCGACGACAGACCGGCGGCCTCGCAGATCTCGCGAATGCTCGGCGGATAGCCGCGGGTGGCGACCGAGTTGTGGATCACGTCGAGGATCGTGCGCTGCCTCGCCGTGAGGCCGTCGGCCCGCTCGACCTCTGGCAGGGCGATCACGTCGGCGCCACCCGCCGTCTTGGTCGGTGCCGGCTTCGGCGGGTTCGGCGGCCGCCCGGCCTTCCGGGCGGGTGCGACCGCCTTCCCGCCGGAGACGGCGACCTTTTTTGTCAGAGGCGTGGCGGATGCTGCCTTCGCGGCGGGCTTGCGGGGCTGGCTGGGCAAGGCGACTCCTTGGTCGTGATTGATCTGTCCGGAACGCTAGCGAGCTTTGATAACAATTTCAAACATCTGTTCGAACGACACGCCGTGCGGCCTGGTTTCTGTCGTAGCTCGGTGGTACACATTCGCACAGAGGTTCGACGAACACGTGTTCGACACGCGGTGATCCGATAGGAGCTAGAAATGTCAGCAGCCCCCGAGCTTCCCCCATCGTCTTCATTCCGGACCGCGCTCGCGGCCACCGTCCGGTGCGGCGTCCGAACCGGTTGGTGATCGTGCCCGGTCACGCAACGCCCGACCCGGCGTGTCGGGTCTGACGCGAACGCGGACTGGAGCGCGACGTCCTGGCACCGGTCGGCAACGCCATCGGTCGACCTTGCCGCGACGGCGGGTGCCCACTCCGCGCCCGTGCGGTTGACGCGACGAGGTGTGACCGTGCTCGGTCTCGGTGCGATCGTGGCCGCCTCGGCCGTCGCGTTGTTTTCCTGGATGAGCGCGCCGGCTCCGACGGCTCAGCCCGCAGTGCCGGCCGCGATCACGGTGCAGCCCGGGGACACGTTGTGGTCCATTGCGCAGTCGGTTGCGCCGAACCGTGATCCGCGCGCCGAGGTCGACGACCTGACCCGAATCAATCACCTGGGTTCGGCGTCGCTGGCGCCGGGTCAAGTGATCCGGACGCACTGAGCTTCGGGAACGCACTGATTTCTGCGCCCGTGCCGGGTGCCAGCCGCGCGCCGGGGATGAGGTGCCTGTTGTTCGCGACGCGCCGGAAAGTGATCACGTGCTTGCGGAACATTCGAGTTGCCTCTACGGTTCACCCCTACATATAGTAGTTACAGAGATGTAAGTCGTCCACAGGTTGGGGTTCGTCCTCCACAAGCGTCGGTGCTGCTCCACAGGGCAGTCCCCAGCTTGTCGACAAGCTCCTCCACATTGGGGCTGTCGGATCTCGTGTGACAGGCGGCCGACCGACCGCCGGACCGCTCGACGTCGAGGTGAGGAGGAGCTGACATGCGGTGCCCGTATTGCCGGTTCCCGGACTCGCGAGTCGTCGATTCCCGCGAGCAGGACGAGGGGCAGGTCATCCGCCGCCGCCGCTCCTGCCCTGAGTGCGGCCGACGCTTCACGACGGTCGAAGAGGCCACCCTTGCCGTGATCAAGCGCAGCGGCGTCACCGAGCCGTTCAGCCGGGCCAAGGTCGTGCACGGAGTGCGCCGGGCCTGCCAAGGGCGTCCCGTCGACGAGGACGCGCTCGCCCAGCTGGCCCAGACGGTCGAGGACGCCATCCGCGCCACCGGCGTTGCCGAGGTGCCGAGCGACGAAGTCGGGCTGGTCATCCTCGAGCCGCTGCGCGACCTCGACGAGGTCGCCTACCTGCGCTTCGCGAGCGTCTACAAGGCGTTCACCTCGGCCGACGACTTCGAGAAGGCGATCACCGAGTTGCGGACGCAACCGACCGCTCGATCTACCGCGCACGACACAACCGACTCCAGCAAGACCAACTGACCGTAAGGGAAGGGAACCCGATGACCGAGGCTCTTGAGGACGCATCTGCCACGACGGCCAAGCGCGCTGCTTCGACTGGGGCGAGCACCGACTCGACGTCGGCGCCGAGATATTCGAAGAACGGGCTCGTCGTCGAGCGCGTCTACACCGCCGAGGGCGTGCACCCCTATGCCGAGGTGACCTGGGAGCGTCGCGACGTCGTCATGACGAACTGGCGTGACGGCTCGATCAACTTCGAGCAGCGCGGCGTCGAGTTCCCCGATTTCTGGTCGGTCAACGCCGCCAACATCGTCACGACCAAGTACTTCCGGGGAGCGGTCGGTACCGACACTCGGGAGTGGTCGCTGCGTCAGCTGATCGACCGGGTCGTGCACAAGTACCGCGAGGCCGGCGACGTCAACGGCTACTTCGCCTCGGCCGCCGATGCCGAGATCTTCGAACACGAGCTGACCTGGATGCTGCTGCACCAGGTGTTCAGCTTCAACTCCCCGGTCTGGTTCAACGTCGGGACGACCTCGCCTCAGCAGGTCAGTGCCTGTTTCATCCTCGCCGTCGACGACACCATGGACTCGATCCTGAACTGGTACCGCGAAGAGGGCCTCATCTTCAAGGGTGGCTCGGGGGCGGGACTCAACCTCTCGCGTATCCGCTCGTCCAAGGAGCTGCTGTCCTCGGGCGGCACCGCGTCGGGTCCGGTGTCGTTCATGCGCGGTGCCGACGCTTCGGCCGGCACGATCAAGTCCGGTGGCGCCACCCGCCGTGCGGCCAAGATGGTGGTCCTCGACATCGACCACCCCGACATCGTCGAGTTCGTCGAGACCAAGGCACGCGAGGAGGACAAGATTCGTGTCCTGCGTGACGCCGGCTTCGACATGGATCTCGGCGGCTCCGACATCACGAGCGTCCAGTACCAGAACGCGAACAACTCCGTCCGCGTGTCGGACGAGTTCATGCGTGCCGTCGAGGACGGCACCGATTTCGGTCTGCGTGCTCGCTCGACCGGTCAGGTGATCGAGACGATCGACGCGCGCGAACTGTTCACCAAGGTGGCCAAGGCGGCTTGGGAGTGCGCGGACCCGGGTATCCAGTACGACGACACCATCAACGACTGGCACACCAATCCCGAGACCGGACGGATCACCGCGTCCAACCCGTGCTCTGAGTACATGAGCCTGGACAACACGTCGTGCAACCTGGCGTCGCTGAACCTGTTGAAGTTCCTCAACACCGACAACACCTTCGATGCCGAGAAGTTCGTGAAGGCCGTCGAGCTGATCATCACCGCGATGGACATCTCGATCTGCTTCGCTGACTTCCCGACCGAGCCGATCGGCGTCAACACGCGTGCTTACCGGCAGCTGGGTATCGGCTACGCGAACCTCGGTGCGCTGCTCATGGCATCGGGCCTGGCTTACGACTCGGACGGCGGCCGCGCCCTGGCCGGAGCGATCACCTCGGTGATGACCGGAACGGCCTACCGTCGCTCGGCGGAACTGGCCGGCATCGTCGGCCCGTACGAAGGCTTCGCCCGCAATGCGGCCGCCCACGCTCGGGTGATGCGCAAGCACGCCGCGGCCAACGACGCCGCTCGTCCGTTGCACGAGAACGACCGGACCCTCTACAAGGTCGCGGCCGAGGAGTGGGCCAAGGGCAACAAGCTGGGCGAGCGCAACGGCTGGCGTAACGCCCAAGCCTCGGTGCTGGCCCCGACCGGAACCATCGGGCTGATGATGGACTGCGACACCACTGGGGTCGAGCCCGACCTCGCACTGGTGAAGTTCAAGAAGCTCGTCGGCGGTGGCTCGATGCAGATCGTCAACCAGACGGTGCCGCGGGCGCTGCGTGCGCTGGGCTACCAGGAGGAGTCGGTCGAGGCGATCGTCGAGTACATCGCCGAGCATGGTCACGTCATCGACGCGCCCGGGCTCAAGCCCGAGCACTATGAGGTCTTCGACTGCGCGATGGGCGCCCGGGCCATCAAGCCGATGGGTCACGTCCGGATGATGGCCGCGGCCCAGCCGTTCATCTCCGGGGCGATCTCCAAGACCGTGAATCTGCCGGAGTCCGCGACGATCGACGAGATCGCCGAGGTCTATCTGCAGGGTTGGAAGCTCGGTATCAAGGCGCTGGCCGTCTACCGCGACAACTGCAAGGTCGGTCAGCCCCTCTCGGCCGGCAAGGGCGACAACAACGGGGCCAAGGTCGAGGCAGCCGTCGAGAAGGTCGTCGAGTACAAGCCGATCCGCAAGCGGCTGCCGAAGGCGCGCCCGTCGTTGACCACGTCGTTCGCGGTCGGTGGCGCCGAGGGCTACATGACGGCCGGCTCGTACCCGGACGACGGTCTCGGTGAGGTGTTCCTGAAGCTGGGCAAGCAGGGTTCGACGCTCGCCGGTGTCATGGACGCATTCTCGATCGCGATCTCGATCGCGCTGCAGCACGGTGTGCCGCTGGAGACGTACGTGCAGAAGTTCACCAACATGCGCTTCGAGCCGGCCGGTCTGACCGACGACCCGGACATCCGCATGGCGCAGTCGGTGCTCGACTACATCTTCCGTCGGTTGGCGCTGGACTATCTGGACTTCGAGACGCGGTCGGGACTGGGCATCTACACCGCCGCTGAGCGCACTCGTCAGCTGGAGACCGGAACGTACACGCCGGACGACAGCGACGAGGACGACACGGTGACGCTGTCGCAGTCGGTGCCGGTTGCGACTGATTCCTCAGCGGGGGCGGTGATCGACGATGACCCGACCGACGAGGCCGTGGTGCAGGAGACGGCCAAGCCGGTGTCGGTGAGCGTGCACAGCTCGACCGAGTTGCTCGAGTCGCTCATCGGGACCTCGGCCGACGCGCCGTTGTGCATGAACTGCGGAACGAAGATGCGCCCGGCGGGTAGCTGCTTCGTCTGCGAGGGCTGCGGCAGCACGAGCGGCTGCAGCTAGCAGCCGCTGCTGGACCGTGGGCGACGGGGGACGTCGCTCACGGTCCCGCACGCTTGCTGATGTTGATCAGAGGGCTGTGGTCTGTATGCGACCGCAGCCCTCTGATCAATAATCGGCCAACGTCCAGCTATTGCTGTTGTTCGGTCGGCCTGATCAGGACCTCGTTGATCGCTATGTGGCGCGGGCGGCTGACGACATAGGCGATGAGGTCGGCGATGTCGTCAGCCTCGAGTCGCTCCATGTCGGCAAAGCGGGCCCGCAGCCCGGTCAGGACCTCAGGCCGATTGTGGCTGGCCAGTTCGGTCGCCACCGCGCCGGGCTCGATGAGGCTCACCCGGACGTGGCGCTGGGTGACCTCTTGGCGAAGCGCTTCGCCGAACGCTCCGACCGCGTGCTTACTGGCGTTGTAGACGCCGCTGCCGTTGCGGGGAACTCGCCCGGCGACACTGCTCACCAACACGAGGTCGGCGACCGAGCGAGGTTCGTCCGCCGCCGCGGCGAGCAGATGAGGCAGCGCGGCGTTCGCCGTGTACAGCAGCCCCTGGACGTTGAGCGTGATCATCCGGTCCCACTCTTCGACCGGAGCATCCACGATCGGGCCGAGCAGCATCACGCCGGCGTTGGCGATCACGGTGTCGAGCCGGCCGAACTCGGCCACCGTCGCCGCCACGGCCGCCTCGACCTCCGAGCGAGACGAGACGTCCGCTTCGACGACGAGGGCCCGGCCGCCGCTCGAGGTGATGGTGGCGGCCAGTTCGTCCAGGCGGTCTCGACGTCTGGCGACCAGGGCCACCGCCGCTCCGAGATCAGCCAGCGCGCTGGCGGTGGCGGCACCGATGCCGCTACTTGCGCCGGTGACGAGTGCAGTCGTCCCACTGAGTTTGGACATACCCCCACTCTGGCACTCAGCGCATCACGCCGGTCAGGCGGCCCCGGCTCGCTCCGCGGCGATCACGTGCAGCACCGCGTTGATGAGCGCCAGATGTGTGAAGGCCTGCGGAAAGTTTCCGAGCTGCTCACCGCTGTGCGTGTCGATCTCCTCGGCGTACAGCTCGAGCGGTCCGGCGAAGGACAGCAACTTGGCGCACAGCTCCCGCGCGCGCTCGTCCTCGCCGATCTCCGACAGCGCCGACACGAGCCAGAACGAGCAGATCGTGAAGCTGCCTTCCTTGCCGGAGAACCCGTCGTCGGTCTCCTCGACGCGGTAGCGCAGGACGAAGCCGTCCTCGGTGAGTTCGTCGGCGATGGCCAGAACGGTGTTGCGGATGATCGGATCGTCGGGCGGAAGGAATCGAACCAGGGGAGCGAGCAGCAGCGACGCGTCCAACGCCTTGGTCCCGTAGTACTGGGTGAGCACGCCGCGCTCGTCGACGCCGTTGGCGATGATGTCGGCCTTGATCTCCTCGGCGGCCAGGCGCCACTGCGATGCCTCGGCGTCCTGCCCGATCATGGCTGCGAGCTTGGCGCCGCGATCGACGGCCACCCAACACATGATCTTCGACGACGTGAAGTGCTTGGGCTCGCCGCGGACCTCCCAGATGCCGGCGTCGGGCTCGCGCCAGTTCTTGAGCGCGGCCGCGACCTGCTTGCCCAGGATCGGCCAGATGCGACCATCGAGGTGGGCGTGGGTCCGGCTGTGCAGGTAAACCGAATCCAGCAGTGCGCCCCAGACGTCGTGCTGGCGCTGCGCGTGCGCGGCGTTGCCGACTCGAACCGGCTGCGAGTTCGCGTAGCCGGGCAGGTGATCGAGTTCGTACTCGTCGAGTTCGCGCTCGCCGCCGACGCCGTACATGATCTGCAGTTCCTCGTCACCACCGGCGATGTCGGCGATGAAGGAGAAGAAGTCCACGGCCTCCCAGTCGAAGCCCAGGCTGTGCATGCCCCACAAGCGCGAACGTCGAGTCCCGGATCCAGCTGTAGCGGTAGTCGTAGTTGCGCTCGCCGCCGATCGTCTCCGGCAGCGAGGTGGTCGCGGCGGCCGCCAGCGCCCCGGTCGGGGCGTACGACAATCCCTTGAGCGTCAAGGCACTGCGTTGCAGGTAGCTGCGCCACGGATGATCGGGGAACTGGCCGCGGCCCAGCCAGTGCTGCCAATGGTGGGCGGTCCAGACGAGCCGGCTGTAGGCGTCGGCGAAGTCGCGGGGCGGCTCGACGCTGCCCCACGAGAGCGCGACGTAGCGAACGTCGCCCTGCTTGAGCAGCGTGCGGGCCGTCGCCCGGCCGCCTTCGAAGCCCAGCCGCATGTCCGTCGTCAACCGCAGCTGGATGTCGCTGCCCTCGGCGCGAGCGACTGCCCTGGTGATAGAGACGATCGGTGTACTCCCACGAGACGAACTTGCGACCGTAGTCGAGGACCGGCTCGCACTCCATCACCGTCTGCACCTCGCCGGAGACGCATCGGATCGTGCGCAGCAGGATGTGCTCGGCGTCGTAGTCGGTCGGAGTGCGGCGTTGGGTGTGCGACAGCTCGGTCGTCGTGGCGCCAGGGGCCGATCACCAGGACGTCGCGGACGATGATCCAGCCGGTTGCGGTGCCCCAGCTCGTCTCGAGAATCATCGTTCCGGGCAGGTAGCGACGGGCGGCGGGCACGTTCACGTCGGCCGGTGATATGCGGAAACTTCCGGCGTGAGGTCCGAGGATCGAGCCGAAGACGCTGGGGGAGTCGATGCGGGGCAGGCACATCCACTCCACCGCGCCACCGGGCGACAGCAGCGCCGTCGCCTCTCCGTCGGAGAGGAAGCCGAAGTCGCCGATGGGCACCCGCGCGGCTGGCAACGTGTTGGTGTCCGCCAGAGCTGCGGCGGCCGCTGTTTCGACATCCATGGGCGTCAGCTTGGGGTAAAGACGCCCTGGAATCAAGCTCGACTGAAAACGCTCTCAGTGCTGTCGTGACGGGCTCGTGACGGGCGGATTACAACTTGGCGGACGGCGGCGATGGCAAGTTCTCCGACGACGAGCAGCCCACCGGCGACGATGCCGTCGAGCCAGAAGTGATTGCCTGTGGCGACGACGACGAACACGGTGACGGCCGGATAGGCCAGCGCCCACCAGCGCCAAGCACTGCTGCTGGTGCGAATCACGATCAGGGCGATCAGCAGCGCCCAGCCGACATGGACCGACGGCATGGCCGATAGCTGGTCGACACCGGCACCCCCCGAGCCGTACACCGACTGGCCATAGCGAGCCGCGACATCGATCACACCGGCCTGGGGAACGAGCCGCGGCGGCGCGACCGGCAGCAGCTGCACCGCGAGGCAGGACGCGGTCAGCACGATGATGCTGGTCCGGGCGCGCGCGTACTTGTCGCGGTGGCGAAGGAACAACCAGAGCAACAGTGCGAACAGGGCGGCGAAGTGCAGGGTCGCGTAGTACAGATTGCACAGCTGGGCCAGGACGGGATGTGGGAGCACCCAGCTCTGCACCGTCGCCTCACGGGGCAGCCGCAGATCGGCTTCGGCTCGCACCAACCAGCGCCCGCGCGCGTAGGCGCCGTCCGAGCCGATCAGCGACAACGTGCCGACGAGCTGCCAGACGGCATACAGGGCGGCAATGGTGCCGGCCTCGCGCAAGAACGGCCACAATCGCCGCGCTGCGCCCCTGAGGCGGACGCCGACCTCAGATCGCCCGATGGCGCGTGTCCGGCCGGTCGCATCGAGCCGGCTCGCGGCGTACGCAGCCGCATACAGAACCACCGCGAGCCCGCCGGCCTGATGCCAGCTCAACTCGATGTTCTGCATCCGACAAGTGTCGCACCGGGCCGGCCGGCCGCAGTCGAATGGCCCGTCCGGAATCCGCCAGCCGTCGTCAGACTTGAGGCTTACGGTAAAGGCACCTCCACCGAAGGGACACCTGCGCAATGTCGCGCCGAAGCTGGCTGCTGTTTGCCGCCATGTGCGTCATCTGGGGAATCCCGTACTTGCTGATCCGAGTCGCGGTTCGTGATCTCTCGCCCGGCACCCTCGTGTTCGGGCGGACGGCGATCGGGGGACTGATCCTGCTGCCGATCGCGATCCGCGGACGCGGATTCCGGGCGGCCTTCGGACCGGTTCTGCAACGGTGGCGCCCGCTCGTCGCGTTCACCATCATCGAGATCGCCATTCCGTGGCTGATGCTCTCGGACGCCGAGACCAAGCTGTCCAGCTCGCTGACCGGCCTGCTCGTCGCCGCCGTCCCCCTCGTCGGTGTCGTGGTGGTCGCCGCTACCGGTGGAGACGACCGAGCCGACCCGTCGCGTCTCGTCGGGCTCCTGCTGGGCGTAGCCGGTGTGGCCTGCCTCGTCGGACTCGACCTCGGGCAGCTGAAGGCGTTCCCGCTGATCGAGGTCGCGATCACGGTGGTGGGCTATGCCGTCGCTCCCATGATCATGGCGCGGCGGCTGGCCGATCTGCCGAGCGTGCCGGTCGTGTCGGCCTCGTTGCTGCTCACCGCGATCGGTTACCTGCCGGTCGCCATCCTCCAGCCGCCCCGGGGGTGGCACGGCAACGCCATCGCGTCCGTGGTCGCCCTCGGCGTGATCTGCACCGCGCTCGCGTTCGTGGTGTTCTTCGCCCTGATCGCCGACATCGGACCGGCTCGCGCGACCGTCATCACCTACGTGAACCCGGCCGTCGCTGTACTTCTCGGTGTGTTGTTCCTGAACGAGCGCTTCACCGCCGGGATGGCCGTCGGATTCCCGCTGATCTTGGCCGGCTCGGTGCTGGCCGCCCGACGTCGGCCTCCGCTGGTCGACGTGGGGCCGAGCGAGACCCTCGTCGCCGCGAGCGAGTCGTAGTCCTCAGTCGATTCGCACTGGTCCTCGTGCCGTCTCGAACACCGCGGCAATCACGCCGGTCTCGTCCTCGGGGGCGACCCACTCGACCTCGATGCCGTCGAGCGGCTGGCGCGTAGACACGCCGAGGTAGGAGTCCACGACGGTCTCGTCGCCGGCGATCTCGAGCTCACGTAGCGAGACGTTCGATCCGCCGGTCGACGGATGTTCGTCAGCGGGGGTCAGCCAATGGACGAAGAACGGCAGTTGAGGATCTTCGCTGAGATCCTTGACGCCGAGTTGGAGCCAGCGCAGGTCGAATCCATCCGGCCGGCGCCGGTGGCCGTCCACGGCTCGGCGTCCGAGTCGCGCCTCGATCGCCTCCAGGTCGTCGACGCGAACCGCCCAGCCGAGCCACCCGCCGCCCGCGTCGCTTCGGGCCCGGACGGCCTGACCGAACGGTGCTGTCTCGGCGGCCGGATGGTCCAGCGCCTCGACGACCTCGAGGTAGCAGCTGTCGGTCAGGGGAAGGACGAAGTTGCGGGTGCCGAAACGTGGATGCAGGCCTCCGTCGCGAAAAGACGCGCCGAGGCTGGCGCCGAGCCGTTGCACGCAGGAGGCGAGTCCCTCGGAACCGGCTGCGTAGGAGAGGTGATCCAATCGCATGCCGCCATCGTGAACCACGTCTCATCGGCGCATGCAGCCGGGCCGCCGACGCGGGTCCTGCGGCGAGTGCTACAAGGGTCCCGAGGAAGGTCTCGGGCTAGCCGGCGGCCAGCTGCTCATCGAGCCATCGGCGGGTGACGTCGCGACCGACGATCAGGGTCGGCGCGTCGTCGACGGCGCTCGTGACGATGCTGGGCACGATCACATCGAGTTCGGTGTCGATCAGCCGCGGCGGCAGTCGGTCGACACGGATGCCGATCTCGCGCAGACGAAGGCTCGGCGCGACCAGATCCGCCGGCACCTGCAGTGCGAGCGACGGGACCGGGCGACGCAGGATCGGCCAGGCGGCGGCCAGTCCGTGGTGAAGCGGCAAGCTGTCGATGTCGCCTAACGACCACCATCGCACGTCGACGCTCTCGGCGTTGGCCGCATGCGGCGACAGTTCACGCAGTGGCCTCGCGATCACGCTCGTGTAGGACCAGCCGCCGTGATCGTCGATCCACATGCCGGCCGCCGAGATCGCCGAGCCGTCCAGGTCGGCTTCCTCGTGCGCCTCGCGCAACGCGGCGCCGACCGCGGTCTCGGCGCTGTCGCGCGCTCCGCCGGGCAGCGCCCATGTGCCGCCCTCGTGGGTCCACGGAGCTCGATGCTGAAGGACGGCGCGGTGCCCGTCGGTGAGCAGCAGACCGGCTGCGCCGAACAGCCCCCAATGCCGATGGCCGAGGGCACAGTGAGTCCAGCCGTCCCCGTCGCCGCGCATCTGCGTCCAGGACCACCGTTCGTCGAGCCGGGGTCGAACCGGCAGGTGTTGGTGACGTCGGCCCGCCAGGTCGCCTCTCGGCGGAAGGCCGCTCGTGGCGGCGAATTTGGGACCGGGGGCCTTGGATCGGACCGACGCCGACGTCAAGGCTACCTGGCTCGGCCTGTCGGTACGGGCGACCGGGCCGCGGACGTAAGGTGATTGGCTGGATGCGACGAGCTGCGAAGGAGACGGTCATCGCCGAGGAACCAGAACGACCCCACCGTCCGGCTCGCTATGCCGACCTGACGGCGATGATCGATGCGTCGGGTGGGGCGTTCGAAGTCGTGCCGGGTGAGCTGGCGTCGAGCACCGCGCACACGGTTCTCGACGCGGCACGATCGGGCGATGGAGACGTTGCCGCTCTCGTCGAACTCGGCGACGTCGTCGGTCTCGAGACGTTGCGTGCGCTGTGGCGCGGTGCTGAGCCGGTGAGCCTCGCGGGCTCGCTGTGGTCGCTGTACCTGCTGCGTCAATGGTGTCGGACGAACACGCGGCGGGTGATCGAACTCTGGGTGGCCGGGGCGCCCATCGCGGCGGCCGATGCGGTTGTTGCCGGCGTGGGCATGCACGACGACGACGATGCCATGCAGGCAGTTCGCCGACGCCGTTCTGACCGGGGCCTTCCTGGGTGATTTCGCGGTGGCCCTCGAGCGGGCGGCCGCGTTCTTCCGGGTCGTCGCGGCTGGTCGCCGTCGGCTCGGTTCGGAAGAGGATCCGGCCGACGACGCCGAAGGCCGGCTGGAGCAGCAGGAGCTGTCCGCGGCCCGAAACGACCAGGCCGCCGTTGCCCTGGCCGACTCGGCCCGTCGCTGGCGCAGCGGGACGCTCGCCTGAACCAGGCGCCGTAGCTTGGCGGCTCTGACCGATCATCGAGCTCCGTCCACAGGGAACGGCGTCGTCCACAATCGCCGAACCGGCGTGGCGCGGCGGCGACGGGTCGCGGCACCGTCGAGGAATGCGCAACTCAACGAATCGATCGACCGCCCACGAAGACGCCCCGGCCGACGACGATCCGGCTCGGCTCGGCGGCTGAGTTCCTCGCCGCAGTTCCCTATCTCGTCGGCTTCCACCCGAGCGAGAGTCTCGTCCTGGTCGGGCCTGGCCGAAGGCCGGGTCGCGGTCACCGCTCGACTCGACCTCGAGGACTGCGGCGACGACGACCTCCACCACGCGCTGCAGATCCTCGTGCGGGCCGGATCCGATGCGGCGATGGCGGCCTGCTTCTCCGACACCCGCGTCGAGTCGTGGGGGTTCCCGTGGGCGGTCGTCGTCGAACCGCTGCGAGAGCTCGCCGCCTGGATGGACCTTCCGATTCTCGATGTGTTGGTCGTGCGAGAGCAGCGGTTCTGGATCTACGGCGAGGAGTTGCACGAGGAACTCGGCCGATCGCTGGCGGACGGTTCGTCGATGGCGGCCGCTTCGGCGACCTACGCGGGGCTGGTCGCCCGACCTGACCGGGCGAGCCTGCTTGCCGTATTCGACCAGTTGCCCTTGGCCGAGCGTCGTGCCCGGCAGCCCCACCTCGCGCGCTACGAGGACGCCGGTGACGAGGCTGAGCGGGTCGGCACGGGCGAACGCCACCGGCGCAGCGTCAAGCGAGCTGTCTTCGCCGCCGCGCGCCGCGCCGATCAGACCCTGCCCCTTCCGGTCGAATCCGATGGTCATCTCGCCGACCTCTGCCGGTATGCGGTCGGCTTGACCGATATCGAGATCCGCGATGCCCTGTGGCTGGCCATCGACCAACGGCGGCTGGACGGCCGCTCGCTCTGGCAGGAGCTGATGGTGTCCATGCCTGCGCCCTACGATGCCGCGCCGCTGTTCCTGTTCGGGTGGGCGAGCTGGCGCGAGGGGCACGGGATTCTCGCCGTAGAGGCGGCGGTTGCGGGCCTTGGAGAGCAGCCCGGCTTATTCAGCGGCCGAGTTGTTGCTCGGTGCGGTCGAGTCAGGTCTCGACCCGTTTCGCACCCCGCGGCTCAGGTCGCGGTGAGCCGCGGCGCGTCGCGCGGCGGTGGCTGGCCGGCGCCCCGCTCAGAGCGCGAGGGCGTTGGGCCGCACGGGCGATGGCAGCTCCGTCGTCCCGACCAGATCGGCGTCGACGGCCGCGGCGCAGGCCCGTCCCTCGGCGATCGCCCACACGACGAGACTGGCACCCCGCGTCGCATCGCCGCACGCGTAGACGTTGGGCGCGCTGGTCCGCCAGGAGGCGTCGACCGTGGCGGTGGCCCGCGTCTCGTGCGCGTCGACGCCGAGGGCATCCAGCAGCTCCGGAACATCGGTCCCGACGAAGCCGGCCGCGAGAAGTACCAGGTCGGCCGGAAGCTCGTGCTGCGAGTCGGCGACCGGACGGAACTCCCGCGCGCCGTTGATCCGGACGATCTCGACCTCCTCGACCACTACTGCCCGTACGGCGCCCTCGGGCGTCGCCGACGAACGACACCACCTCGCGAGCCCACGCCTCGTGGACTCCCTCGTCGTGGGCGGGCGAGCTGCCCCGGCTGCTCGGAGCGGACGGCCAGACGGGGTTGACCAGGCTGGTGCGCGGCACCGGCCGCGCGTTGTGGTCGAGCACCGTGACCGAGAGCGCGCCCTGGCGGTTGGCGGTGCCCAGGCAGTCTGCCGCGGTGTCGCCGCCGCCGATGATGATGACGTGCTTGCCGGCCGCGTCGATCGGGCGGCTGCGCGATGTCTCCCGCCTGCACCCGGTTTCCCCACGGCAGGTACTCCATCGCCTGGTGCACGCCGGCGAGCTCACGGCCCGGCGTGGTCAGTTCGCGCGGACGCAACGCGCCGACCGCCAGCACGACCGCGTCGAAGTCGGCGCGCAGCGCATCGACGTCGGCCGGCCCGATCTCGACCCCGGGGCGGAACGTCGTGCCCTCGGCCGCAAGTCTGCGCGAGGCGCCGATCGATGACGTCCTTGGGCATCTTGAAGTCGGGAATGCCGTACCGCAGCAGGCCTCCGAGCCGATCGTCGCGCTCGAACACCGTCACGGCGTGCCCGGCCCGGGTCAACTGCTGCGCGGCGGCCAGTCCGGCCGGGCCGGAACCGATGACAGCGACAGTCTTTCCGGTGCTTCCTCGGGGCGGTTGCGGCTCGACGAGACCCTCGTCGAAGGCCCGCTCGACGATCGAGACCTCGACCTGCTTGATGGTCACCGGGTCGGTGTTGAGAGCCAGGACGCAGGCCGCCTCACACGGAGCGGGGCAGATCCAGCCGGTGAACTCCGGGAAGTTGTTCGTGGCGTGCAACCGCTCGCTGGCGCGCAGGTAGTCGCCGGCGGCTGCGAACTCGTTCCACTCGGGAATCAGATTTCCGAGCGGGCAGCCGCTGTGGCAGAACGCGACGCCACAATCCATGCACCGCCCGGCCTGCTCGGCCACCTGCTCGGCTGACGAGCGGAGATAAATCGGCTTCCAGTCGCGTACCCGCTCGGCCGGCGGGCGCTTGGCCGAATCCTTCCGGCCGTGCTTCAGGAAGCCCTGCGGGTCATACGCCACCGTCAAACCTCTCGCTGAAGAAAAGAACAGCGAGGCGACGATGGCTCGCGGACCGCAAGTCTAGGTCACGCCCGCTCCGGGGTCGTCCGAATACCGCCCCGGCCGCAGCGGCACTCCGCCGTCTGGCGGTCGGCCCGTTCTGGCGTGGGGTCAGCAGGCCCGGACGAAGACGTGGTCGGCCACGGTTCGGTCGAAGTTCGTCAGCGCGTCGCCGCTGCCCACTTCGACGCCCGTAGGAGTCGTTGCGAGGGTGACCACGCGGCCCGGACGGATTCCCGCATCCGAAAGCCGGTGCATCAACCCCGCGTCAGGCTGCAACTGTTCGCTGATCCTGTCGATGCGCACAGTCGCATCCGCCGCGGTCGCCGCCGTCGTCATCGTGATCAGGCCCTTCGGGTCGTCGACCGTCGCGAACGGCAGTCCGAGGTCCTCCAACCCTGGAATCGGGTTGCCGTGCGGGCACACGAGGGGCTTGGCGAGCATCGCGACGATGCGGCGCTCGACCGCCTCGCTCATCACGTGCTCCCAGCGGCACGCCTCGATGTGCACCTGCTCCCAGTCCAGGCCGATGACATCGGCCAGCAGGCGCTCGGCCAACCGGTGCTTACGCATGACCGCGATCGCCTCGCGGCGTCCTTTCTCCGAGAGTTGGAGATGGCGGTCGTCCGCGACGTGCAGCAGGCCATCGCGCTCCATACGGGCTACGGTCTGGCTCACCGTGGGACCGCTCTGCCCCAACCGATCGGCGATTCGTGCGCGCAGCGCGACAACGCCTTCTTCCTCGAGTTCGTACACGGTCCGCAGATACATCTCGGTCGTGTCGATCAGATCGCTGTGGTGGCTCACCGATGTCTCACGCTGCTCAATCTCGATTGGGGCGATCTCAGAGGATCAGGGTTCATGTTAGAACGAGAGGCCACGGTGATGCGGCGTTCGGGCCGGCGCCGGGCTCGAGCGTGAGGGCAAGTCATGTCAGATCTCATCGAGCCGGACGAACTCGCCGGCTGGCTGGCATCCGGCCGGCTCGCGGTGCCGGGCGAGGTCGAGCAGCCGACCGACCTTGCGCCGGCGGTTCTGGACGTGCGCTGGCAGCTCAACCAACCGTCCTGCTATCCCGCTTACCTCGACGCCCACATTCCGGGCGCGCGGTGGGTGGACCTGGACCTCGAGCTCTGTGACCCGCCGGGTGCGCGCGGTCGGCATCCACTGCCCAGCCCGGAACGGCTGCAACAGACGCTCGATCGCGTGGGGATCGCCGATGGACAGCCAGCGGTCGTGTACGACGACGCCGATTCAGTCGCGGCGGCGCGTGCCTGGTGGACCTTGCGGTGGGCCGGAATGAGTGACGTCAGGGTTCTGAACGGGGGATTGGGTGCCTGGGTGGCTCGGGGGCTCGCGGTCGAGTCGGGTCCGGTCGAGTCAGGTCCGGTCGAGTCAGGTCTGGAAGGCGCGGTCGGCCCTCCGGCGGTCCCTTTCCAGGCTCGTCCCGGTGCCCTGCCGGTCCTGGACGCGGACGGCGCGGCGGCGCTGGGTGTGAGCGGGCACCTCGTCGACGCCCGTGCGAGGGTCAGGTATCTCGGCGACGAGGAGCCGGTCGACGCCGTCGCGGGCCGGATCCCGGGCGCTCGCAACATCCCGACAAGCGGCGATGTCGACGGCAGCGGACGGTTCCTGGCGCCGGATGCGCTGCGTGCTCGCTTTTCGGCGCTGGCCGGCCGGTCCGGACCGATCGGCGTCTATTGCGGGTCGGGTGTGACCGCCGCTCACTCGTTGCTGGCGATGCGGCTTGCGGGGATCGACGCGGTGCTCTACCCCGGATCGTGGAGCGAGTGGATCACCGACCCGAACCGCCCCGTGGAACGCGGAGAGCCACCCGCGCCGTGAGGGCGCGAGTGGCTCTGCGTTCGAACGATCGACTCAGTCCAGGTAGTCGCGAAGCGCTTGAGCTCTGGACGGGTGGCGCAACTTGGCCATCGTCTCGCGCTCGATCTGCCGGATCCGCTCGCGGGAGAGCTTGAAGGAGCGTCCGATCTCGTCGAGGGTGCGGGGTTGGCCATCGTCCAGTCCGAACCGCATCCGCACGACGGCGGCCTCGCGGTCCTCGAGGCTCCCGAGTACCGCGTGCAACTGCTGACGCATGAGCCCGGCCTCGACCGCCTCCTCGGCGGCCGTCGCCTTCTCATCGGCGATGAAGTCACCGAGTGCGGCGTCGTCGTCGGCTCCCACGGTCTGGTCGAGGCTGACCAGGTCGCGCGAGAGGTCGAGCAGTTCGCGGACGCGCTCCTCGGTGATGTCGAGCTCGGCGCCGAGTTCGGCGTCAGTCGCTTCACGACCGAGGCCCTGGTTGAGCTCGCGGCGAATCCGCTGCATCTTGTTCACCTGCTCGACCAGGTGGACGGGCAGGCGGATGGTGCGCGACTGGTCGGCCATCGCCCGGCTGATCGCCTGGCGGATCCACCACGTCGCGTAGGTCGAGAACTTGAAGCCCTTGGTGTAGTCGAACTTCTCGACGGCGCGGATCAGGCCGAGGTTGCCCTCCTGGATCAGATCCAGGAACGGCATGCCGTGGCCGGTGTAACGCTTGGCCAAGGACACGACGAGACGGAGGTTGGCGCGCAGCAGGTGGTCCTTGGCCCGTTCGCCGTCGGCCACGATGAGGCGCAGCTCACGACGTCGAGCGGGCTTGAGGTTGCTGGCCGAGTCGAGAAGGTGCCCGGCGTAGAGGCCGGCCTCGATTCGCTTCGCCAGTTCGACCTCGTCGACGGCGCTCAGGAGCGCGACCTTGCCGATCTCGTTCAAATAGACGCGGACCAGGTCGGCCGACGTGGCAACCTCGTCGAGATCGGTCGAACGGATCTCGACCTCGTCAACCACCTCTGCGACCTCGGTGACGTCCTCGCTTGCGCTCTCCTCCACCTGGTCGACGGTGACGACCTCGACCTCGTCGATCGCGGCGGCACGCGCACGCGTCTTGGCTGCCGGCTTGGCCGTCTTGGCGCCGGCCGTCGCGCGAACCGGCGACTTCGCGCGCGCCGGGGCCTTCGCCGCGGCGGCGCGGGTGCTCGTCTCGTCGACGGCAGGCGCTTTGGTCGAACGGGTGCTGCGGTGCGCGCGAGTCGCGATCTTCTCGGCGCGTGGGGGAGTTGCGGATGTCGGACGGTTCGTGGTGCGGGAAGTTGTCACGGTGCGTAGACCACCTAAATCTTCGTGTCGGGCTCCATCTAGGAGTTCGTCCCAAAGCCCTGATCGGTTCACTCTTAGCAACGTTTTTCCGGCTCAGGTGTTCCCGAATCGCCTGAGCGGCTACCGGGCTCTCAGGTGGCGCACAGCCCTCGGATCACCCTGGGAGGAGCAGCCCGCGGGCGATCAGATCGCGGACGACCGGAACTACCTGCCTCGCGCAGTCGCCGGGTTCGACGGCGTACGCGGCGGCAAGGACCCGAACCGCCGCGTCGAGCGGCACGTCGCCGGTGAGGGCGCCGAGGAGCCTCGCCGTGGCGTCGTCGGTCGGGATCTCCCAGCGCACTCCGCTCGTTTGCCGCAGCCACTGGTCGACTGCTTCCCAGCCTTGCGCGGAGGGTTGCGCCTCGCTCGCCAGCACGACATCGTCGGCGATCCGCAGGTGGGTGCCCAGCAGTTCGGCGGCATCGGTGGCCGACAGCCAGATCTGACGGTCGAACCAGCCGGCTATGGCCGGTCCGGACGGCTGATCGACCGCCTGCGGGACGTCCTCGCAGACGACCGGCCCGGGCGTGCGCGCGGATGTTGATCAAACCCATCCCGATGGCGACGATGCCCGCCGACTCGAACCACGACAGCCATCGCCCGTAACGCTCGTTCCAGGTCGGCGAGGCAGGCGTCTCGCCGCTGTCGCGGAGCCACATCGTGACGTAGGCGCTGGGCTCGACCACCTCGCGCTGCCAGATCCAGGCGCTGCAGTTCGATCCGTCGAGCCAGCCGCTCACCCGTTCGTCCCAGCTCTGCTCAGGTCCGATCGCCCAGTTCGCCAGCAACTGCGCCGTGCCGCCCGGGCGCAGACGAGCGGGCAGGCCGCTGACGAGTCGCCGGCAGAGTTCGTCGCCGGGTAGGCCACCGTCGCGGTAGTCGTAGTGGATCGCCCCGGGCGACAGGACGAACGGCGGATTGGCCACGATCAGGTCGTACTCGTCCGCCCCGACCGGCTCGAGCAGCGATCCTTGGCGCAGATCCCAGTCGAGCCCGTTGAGCGCCGCGGTCGTCGCCGCCAGTCGCAGGGCCCGGGAGCTGACATCGGTAGCCGTCACGGCGGCCGAATGGCGCGACAGGTGCAGGGACTGGATCCCGCACCCCGTTCCGACGTCCAACGAGCGGGCGACCGGCGAGCGGACGGTTGCCTGAGCGAGCGAGATCGATGCCGCTCCGATTCCCAGGACATGAGACGGGGCAACCGGGCCGGGGCGCACGTCGCTGCCGAAATCCGACAGCACCCACCAGTTCGGCCCCTCGGCCTCGGCGTAGGGCCGCAGGTCGACGCCGGCGATGACGACGTCGGACGTCTGAGAGATCAGGCCGCCCTCCTCAGCGCGGGCCAGGTCGAGGGGCGCGAGAGCGCGAGCCGCACGTGACGAGAGGAGGGCCTGCCCGAGCAGGAACAGGCGCACCAGGTCCCCCAACGGGGAGTCGTCGAGACAGCGGTCGAGCGCGTCCAGTTCGCCGCGCGCCAGAGCGAGCTGACCGGCGAACCCGACGAGTTCGTGCAGACCGTCCACGGTGTAGTCGCGCAGCGCCGTTTGGAGATCTTCCACACCACGAGCGTCGAGCAAAGGCTGCATAGTGCCTGATCCTGCCCCAGTGACGTTGCCTGAGAACCGGGACTGCGGCGGGTAAGCGCAAGCAGTGTCACTATGGGGTGTGCGCCGATTGCGAGCTGATGAGCCGACCCTCATCACCGATGCGAAGATGAGCGCCGCGGCTGAGTTCCAAAGCCGACGCCGGCGCTACGGCATCATGATGGCGCTGCGCGTGGTGTGTGTCATCGGCGCGGCGTGCGTCTACGAGATCTCGATCTGGCTCGCACTGGCGCTTGTCGCCGGCGGGGCGGTACTGCCGTGGTGCGCGGTGCTGATCGCCAACGACGGTCCGGCCAAGAAACGCGCGAAACGGCGCGAGCACGTCGTGCCGCCGCTCGAGCGCACCCTGCCGGCTCCCGGCGAGGAAACTCGCACCATCGAGGGCTGAGCTCGCACCGAACCTGTCCGCGCCCCCTCGACGAGTGGCAGAATCGGCCTGTGACCACGACCCAGACGCTCGAATCGCCGTCGACCACGGAGACCGACTCCGGCAGCCCGGTCTTCCACTACGTGCGCAAGGCCAAGATCACCGAGAGTGCGGTGACCGGGTCGTTCGTCGAGGCGCTCTGCGGCGAGGTGTTCCCGGTGACGCGGGCGCCCAAGCCGGGCTCCCCGGTGTGCCCAGCCTGCAAGGAGATCTACGAGTCGCTTCGATCCGACTGATCGTCGACCCGCCGCCACGCTCGCGGCGCCAGGACTCGTGGCGTTCGGGTGGGCGTCGGTGACAGTTGCTCGACGGCGGCGTTGAACTCGGCCCCCATGAGCACCCCGAGCGCCAGGATGAAGAAGAACAGCAATGCAGCGACCGGGGCGGCCAGCGTGCCGTAGGCGTGGTTGTGGGACAGGATGAACGTGATGTACGCCCGCAGGCCGGCCGAGCCGCCAAGGAAGATCAACATCGCGAGGATGGCGCCGGGAACTCCCCGTCGCCACGGCAACCGTCGCGGCGGCGCCAGGTGGTACAGCGTGGTCAGGCCCAAGAGCAGCAGGATCACGATCGTCGGGTAGTAGGCGGCGTGGATCACCGCGCTCGCCGTGGCCCGCTCACGTCGGGGGAAGATGTCGGCGAGCAGGGTCGGCCCCAAGACGAGCAGCGGAAGCACGACGACACCGACCAGCATCGAGCCCAGGAACAGCCAGAGGGCCAGTAGCCGGCTGCGAACCGCCCCGCGCATGTCGCGCATGCCGTACGCGATCGTGATCGTGTTCACGAAGGTGGCCGTCGCCGACGACCCGGCCCAGAGCGCGATCAGGAAGCCGATGCTGACGATGTCGGCCCGGTTGCCGTGCAGGACCTGATTCAGGATCGGCGCGATGAGCTGCTGGACCACCTCGCTGCTGAACGCCTTGCTGAACACCGACTCCAGCTGGGCCTCGGTGCGGTTGACCGTGTTGTGGCCGAGCCAGCGCGAGACGTAACCGAGCGTGGCGATCAGGGCCAGCAACAGCGACGGCAGGCTGAGCAACTGCCAGAAGGCGGCTTCGGCCGACAGTCCCAGCACGCGATCGTTCCAGCTCGCGGCGATGGTCCGTCGCAGCAGGTACGGCAGGCTCCGCACCGCTCGCCCGAATCTCGCCACGTCCACGGGGCACCAGTGTGCCGTCCGGTGGCACTTCCGGACGGTGTTGAGGACATACGCTGCGAGCGTGTCGCACGAGCCCACCCAGTTGGTCGTCCTGGACCTGGTCGGTGTGTTCGTGTTCGCGCTGTCGGGTGGGCTCGCGGCGGTGCGGGCCCGGCTGGACGTATTCGGCGTCCTGTTCGTCGCCACGGTCACCGCGATCGGCGGTGGTCTGCTTCGCGACACCCTCATCGGGCGCACCCCGCCGTCAGCGCTGAAGGACTGGCTTTACCTGGCCGTTCCCGCGGCCGCGGGACTGGTCGTCTTCTACTGGCATCCGCACGTCGAACGGGCGCGCCATCTGGTCCTCGTGCTCGACGCCGCCGGGTTGGGACTGTTCACCGTCACCGGGACGCGGCTGGCCCTGCAATCCGGACTGGGCGTGGCGGGCGCCTGCGCCATCGGGCTCATCACCGGCATCGGCGGCGGTGTCCTGCGTGACGTCCTGCTGCGCGAGATTCCCGTCGTGCTCCGGCGCGAGATCTACGCCGTGGCGGCCCTGGCCGGGGCGGTCATCGTCTGCGTCGCCGACCGTACGCACGTGCAGGCGGTCGTCGGCGAGATCGTCGCCGTCGTGGTGGTGTTCGGCCTCCGCGTGATCGCGCTGCGACGGCACTGGTCCGCACCGCACCCGCGCGACGTGGCCGATCAGGCCGGCGCCTGACGATCGGTTCCCGGCGCGCCGGGACGACGGCCCCGCTGCCGCCGGTTAGGGTTCACCAGGTGCCCCGGGCCGGCCTGGCCGCGGGGCATCAGTGCGCCGCGGTCGACGCGGCCGGCCGTGAACGGAGGACCCGGGTGGACTCAGCTGCGCACCTGCAGCAGCCATCCGAGGCGGCCTCCCAGTCGGCGCTGGGCGAGCTGGGTCGGCTGAGGGCGTGGCAGAGCGCGGCACTCGCCGCGTACGAGACCAACTCGCCGCGGCGCGACTTCCTGGTGACGGCGACGCCCGGCTCGGGCAAGACGACCTTCGCCCTGGCCCTGGCCGGCCGCCTGCTGGCCCGGCGCGCAATAGATCGCGTGGTCGTCGTCTGCCCGACCGACCATCTGCGCACCCAGTGGGCCGAGGCCGCCGACCGCGCCGGAATCGCCTTGGATCCGACCCTCTCCAACGCGGTCGGGCCGGTACGGCCGGGCCTCACCGGTTACGTGACGACCTACGCGCAGGTCGCCGCGAGGCCCGGGGTGCACGCTGCGCGAAGCACGGCCAAGCGCACGTTGGTGATCTTGGACGAGGTCCATCACGCCGGCGATGGCCTGTCGTGGGGTGAGGCCGTCGCCGAGGCGTTCGAGCGGGCCGAACGGCGGCTCTGCCTGACCGGCACGCCGTTCAGGACGCGACCCGAGGAGCGAATCCCGTTCGTCCGCTACGACCCCGAGTCCGACGGCGGGCTGGCCAGCCGCGCCGACTTCGCCTACGGCTATCGCGATGCCCTGCGCGACGGGGTGGTGCGTCCGGTGGTGTTCGCCGCCTACACCGGTACGTCGCGCTGGCGAAACAGCGCCGGTGAGGTGGTGGCGGCCAGCCTGAGCGAGGCGGCCACGCGCAAGACCGAGGCCCATGCCTGGCGAACAGCACTGAACCCGAAGGGTCAGTGGGTGCCCCACGTCATCGCCGCCATGGACGAGCGGATCACTCACCTTCGGGCCTCCGGCATGCCGGACGCGGCGGGCCTGGTGCTGGCCAGTGACCAGGACGACGCCCGCGCCTACGCCGAGATCGTCGAACGCGTGACGGGGCATGCTGCGGTCGTCATCGTCTCCGACGACCCGAAGGCCAGCGAACGCATTGCGCGCTTCACCGACGGCAGCGAACGAATCGCTGTCTGCGTGCGGATGGTCAGCGAGGGCGTCGACATCCCACGCGCGGCGTGTCTGGCCTGGATGACGTCCTACCGGACGCCCCTGTTCTTCGCCCAGGCCGTCGGCCGCGTCGTCCGGGCTCGGGGCTCGCAGGAGTCGGCCACGGTGTTCCTGCCGGCGGTCCGGCCGTTGCTGACGCTGGCCGCCGAGCTCGAGAGCGAGCGCAATCACGTCATCCCGCCGCCGAAGACTTCATCGGACACCTTGGACGTCGAGGTGCCCGAACGGGCGGAGGCCGGGGTGTCGGAATACGAGGCGCTCGACGCCGACGCCGAGTTCGCCCACGTCCTGCACGCCGGGCGAGCCGTGGTAGCCGATGCCGCCGTGATCGGCGCAGAGGACGAGGACTTCCTGGGCCTGCCTGGACTGCTCTCGCCCGAGCAGACGGCGAGCTTGCTGGCTCGACGCGACGCGTCGCTGCGAAAGCGCGCCGCCGAGGGTCAGCCGGCCGCGACGGGACAAGAGGTGCCGTCCGAGGTCTCGGCGTGGCGAGCAGCAGCCGAACTGCGTCGCGACGTGAACCGGATGGTGTCGGTGCTCGCCGCCCGGCAGGGCGTTCCCCACGCCCAGGTCCACGCCCAGTTGCGACGGGCGGTTCCCGGTCCGCCGAGCGCCTCGGCCAGCGCGGACGTGCTCGAAGCGCGCCGCGAACATCTGATGGGGCAGCTGGCGCGTTAGCCCGGCGATCGCCACGCCGTCGCCGGATCGTTACGTGCGACGGCTCCGCCCGCTCACCGATCGCCGGGTTACAGCTGTGCTGGTATCTGTCCCGCCTGCCCGCCCTCTTCACCAGAGCCGGCTCGGGTTCGCACCACCGACCTGGGGTGGGCCTTCTCGGCTGTGGGCGGCGCGACACCCCGTGTCGTGGGACGTTCGAACGACTGGTGGGTAGGACGGAGTCACGACAGTCGACGACAGCCGACAAACGGGGGAGGTTGGCGCCGAAATGAGCGGTAACAGCGGCGAAATGTATCGCTCATGAACGCGGCTACGGAACCGATTGTTTCGCTGGACGCGAACATTCTCACAACAGCGAGGTTGTCGGGCATGTCACGGCGCGTTTGCTGGTTGTATGGCGTGACGAGGTGGACTATTGGCTCTCCGGCCCGATCCGGATGGCAGTCCAGCCCGTGACGTACGAGTCGAGAAAGAGGGTGCTGATGTGACCACATTGACCGCTAGTCCGTTGACGGCCACCGACCGGTGCGACCGTTGCGGTGCCCAGGCCTACATTCGCGCCACCCTGGCATCAGGGTCCGAGCTACTGTTCTGTGCCCACCACGCCCGTGAGTACGACAACGGGCTCCGGGCGATCGAGGCTGACATCTACAACGAGGCCGACCGGCTGGCCGAGACGCCGGCCGTCGCTCCGGTCGAGGAGCGCTGAGCGCGCCCTCAACCAGTTCGTTCACTACACCGAAGGCCCCGTCCGCGGACGGGGCCTTCGGCGTTCTCTGTCCGCTGCGTCACTGCGGGTGCCGCCCGCACTCGCTAGCGTCCAATGAATGGCTGACTATGTGGCGCAGGACTTCATCGGCGCCCGGGCGGCCGGCGACGGGTGGTTCGGGATCGGACCCATCGACCCGGCCACCGCCGACGGCTTCGACGACAGCGTCGGCCGGCTACGGGCGCTTCAGGACCAGCTGGCCTCGGTGACGCCTACTCCGGCGGCCTGCGCGCGCGTGAATGAGCTCCTCGATGCGGCGATCGAGCTTCTCCAGCCGCACACCGCTCAGATGGGCCATCAGCTCGTCGGCCGCCTGCTCGACCGACCAGGACGTGGGCAGGCGCTGATTCCGGCCTACGTCATCGACGACTTCGACGGGGTGACCCTGCGCGGCCGGGTGGACTTCAGCGCGTTCTACATCGGAGGCAATGGCGCCATCCATGGCGGCGCGATTCCCCTGCTGTTCGACGAACTGATGGGCTGGACCGGCGCCTACCAGCGGCCCCGCATGCGCACGGCGTACCTGCACGTCGACTTCCGTAGCCCGGCCATGTTCGGCCACGAGCTGACCTTTCGCGTCTGGGTGGAGCGCGAAGAAGGCCGCAAGGTGTTCGTCCGCGGCACGCTGGAGGACGGTGAGACGCGCGTTGCCGATGTCGAAGGCCTCTGGGTGATCTTGCGCCCGGGCCAGACGTGATCGACTAGTCGAGGTAGTCGCGCAGAACCTGCGACCGGGAGGGGTGGCGCAGCTTCGACATCGTCTTCGACTCGATCTGGCGGATCCGTTCGCGGGTCACGCCGTAGACCTGACCGATCTCGTCGAGCGTGCGGGGCTGGCCGTCGGTGAGACCGAACCGAAGCTTGACCACGCCGGCCTCGCGCTCGGAGAGCGTCTGCAGCACCGACTGCAGCTGGTCCTGGAGCAGGGTGAAGGACACGGCATCGACCGCGACCACGGCTTCGGAGTCCTCGATGAAGTCACCGAGCTGGCTGTCGCCCTCGTCGCCGATCGTCTGGTCGAGGCTGATCGGCTCGCGGGCGTACTGCTGGATCTCGAGCACCTTGTCCGGGGTGATGTCCATTTCCTTGGCGAGCTCCTCCGGCGTGGGCTCGCGGCCGAGGTCTTGGAGCAGCTCACGCTGGATACGTCCGAGCTTGTTGATGACCTCGACCATGTGGACGGGGATGCGGATCGTGCGCGCCTGGTCGGCCATGGCGCGCGTGATGGCCTGCCGGATCCACCACGTCGCGTAGGTCGAGAACTTGTAGCCCTTGGTGTAGTCGAACTTCTCGACGGCACGGATCAGGCCGAGGTTGCCCTCCTGGATCAGGTCGAGGAAGGCCATGCCGCGACCGGTGTAACGCTTGGCCAAGGACACCACGAGCCGCAGGTTCGCCTCGAGCAGGTGGTTCTTCGCCCGCTCGCCGTCGCGAACGATCCAGCGCAGGTCACGCTTGATCTGCATTGCCAACTTCTCGTTCGATTCCTCGGCCTGCCGAAGGCGCTCGGCACCGTAGAGCCCAGCCTCGATTCGCTTGGCGAGGTCGACCTCCTCCTCGGCGTTGAGCAGGGCGACCTTGCCGATCTGCTTGAGATAGGCACGGACCGAGTCGGCCGAGGCGGTCATCTCGGCGTCCTTGCGGGCTTGCCGCAACGCCTCGGACTCTTCCTCGTCGTCCCAGACGAACTCGGTGGACTCGCCCTCGGCGGCCGGCGCAGCGGCCTCGCCCTCGGCACCGTCGGCGCCGACGACCTCGACCACGTCGACCTCGTCTTCGATGACGACCTCTTCGAGCACGACTTCCTCGACGTCGCCCTTGCCCGCACCCTTGGCCGAGGTCTTGGCCGGAGCAGCTTTGCTGGTCTTGGCGGTGGTCTTGGCCGCGACCTTCGTGGCGGGCTTGGTCGCGGACTTGGCCGGCGGTGCCGTCTTGGCCGCGGACTTCGTAGCCGACTTGGCGGGAGCCGCCGCCTTGGTGGGCGCGCTCGCCTTGGCCGGAGCCGCCTTCGCGGGCTTGGCCGCGCTCACGCTGGTAACCCGCTTGGTCGCGGTCGCGGCAGTCTCGACCGCCGGACGGACCGCGGACGTGGAGCCGGCCGAGGTTTCCGAGCTGGTGGGGCTAGTCAGGTCCGTTGTCGTCGTTCTGGGAGCCACTGTGACCTTTCGACCAAACGTGGGCGCGGGCAAAACCCGCGCGCGGGAACGGATCCGCACTGAGCGGAAGAGAATGGACCCCGGCTCGCGGACTGTCGGTTGGCTCAAATCGAACCCAGTTATCGCGTAGCGGCGCAGGCGCCGTAGGCCATTGTACTTCGCGCCGCTGCGATTGCGAGCCGAGCTCGTCGATCACGCTCTGGAGTGTCGGATCAGGATTTCTGGCGTTCCAGCGCGGCCATCGCCGCACCGACGATTCCGGCGTTGTTCAGCAGCACGGCCGGCTTCACGGGCGTGTGCAGGTCGAGCAATGGCACCCACTTCTCGGAATCCTTGCTGACGCCGCCACCGACGACGAACAGGTCCGGAGTGAAGAGGTGCTCGACGTGCGCCATGTACTTCTGCACCCGCTTGGCCCACTTCGCGTAGGACATCTTGTGCTCGTCCTTGACCGATGCCGCAGCGCGCGTCTCGGCGTCGTAGCCGTCGAGTTCGAGATGGCCCGAGTTCGGTGTTCGGGACCAGCTGGCCGTCCATGATCAACGCGCTGCCGATGCCGGTTCCGAAGGTCAGCAGGATGACGACCCCGGGGACGTCCTTGGCCGCGCCGAACCGAGCCTCGGCGACGCCCGCGGCGTCGGCGTCGTTCAGCACGGTCACCGAGCGCGACGTCGCTTTGGTGAAGACGTCATCGACATCGGTGCCGATCCAGCTCTTGTCCACGTTGGCGGCTGAGCGCGCCACGCCGTGCTGGATCACGGCGGGGAACGTCGCGCCGATGGGGGATTGCCCACCGATCTGCTCGGCCAGCTGACGCACCACAGCCGCGACGGCGTCCGGGGTCGAGGGCTGGGGAGTCACGATCCGCAGCCGTTGAGTGATCAGCTTGCCGGTCGTCGTGTGGACGAGCGCGCCCTTGATGCCGCTGCCGCCGATGTCGATCCCGAGGGCGGTGTCCGACGCGTCGATCTGGGATGTGTCCGGCGGCGCGGCACTCGACCCGGCCGATGACGCCGCCGTGTCGGAGGGATCCGGCGAGGCGCCGCGGTCGTCCATGGGCTCACTCGATCCGGTCGACCCGCTTGAGCCATTCGACTCGGCCATGATGTCACTCCTGTGCTGCGCCGCGTTGCGCGAGTGGGGTTTCGGTCTCGACGACAACAAACCCTATCCCGCCGTGTGCTGCGATGTCGCACGGTATGTTGCGATCAGTCCGTGACTGACGAGATCACGCCCGCGGACGCCGACGTCCGTGAGCTGGGCGAGCTGGCAACCCGGCTTGCTGTGTCGGCCGGCGTGATCGCGAGGGAGGGTCGTCGGGCGGGATTCCTCGTCGCGACGAAGTCGACCGACACCGACGTGGTCACCGAGGTCGATCGGCGGGTGGAGACGTGGCTGGGCGACGCGATCCGATCCGCGCGACCGGCCGACTCCGTCCTCGGTGAGGAGGGTGGCGCGCGCGAAGGCACCTCGTCGGTCCGCTGGATCGTCGACCCCATCGACGGCACGGTCAACTTCACGCTGGGCCTGCCGCAGTACGCCGTGTCCGTTGGCGGTGGAAGTCGACGGCGACGTGGTCGCGGGTTGCGTCCACAACCCGGAGTCCGGCGAGACCTTCTCGGCCACGGTGGGCCATGGGGCGTTCCTGAGGCGCGACGCCGGCGGCGCGACCCGGCTGCACGGTCCGCGCGGAGTGCCCGTCGATCGCATGGTCGTCGGCACCGGCTTCGGCTACGACGCCCGGCGCCGCCGCGCGCAGGCGGCGGTCCTTCCGGAGCTGCTGCCGAGGATCGGCGACATCCGCCGGCTCGGGGCGGCCAGCCTCGACCTGTGCGCCGTCGCGGCGGGCACGCTCGACGGTTACTTCGAAGTCGGCTTGAACCTGTGGGACTACGCGGCCGGCCTGCTGATCGCGCACGAGGCGGGCTGCGTGTCGAGCGGGCTGCGCGGGCGGCCCGCCGGCACCGGCTTCACGGCCGTGTGCGGCGCGGATGCCGGCGCGGCCTTCTTCGGACTGCTCGGCCGACGTCGGTGCCGATCTGCCGGAATGACGATCAGCAGGTCGTCGACGTGTGCGTCACCGTCGGGGTCGGAATCACGGCGCCCGGCGCGGCCTGGGTCACGTGGGCGGCCTTGAGCGCGGCCGCGGCGGCCGCACTGGGTGGCGACGGCGGTGAACTTCGCTCCGACGGCGACGTCGACGATCGCTCCCGCACGCTGATCGGGGACCTCGACCGAACCAGGAAGGTAGTACAGCAGCAGGTCGGCGCCGAGTTTCCCGCTGGGCCCGAATCGGAGTTCGGCGACCCCGGCGACCGGGTACCGGCTCGTCGTGTCGTTCGCCGGCGCCGCCGCCTGCTTGAAACCGAGCTTGACCAGATCAGCGCTCGTGGTCGTCGCCAGTCCGTTCTTGGTTGTGGAGTTCAACACGTCGAAGCTCACCGAGGCCGCTGCCGGCAGGACGGTGTTGGGGGGCGCGGCCGCCGTCGTCGAGCAGGTCTTCGTCGTGGTCGCCTGAGCCGACGACTCGCCCGATCGATGGATGACGCGCCACCACACGAGCGCGGTCAGCAGGGCCAGACCCAGCAGAAAAGCCAGTGCTGGCAGCGGTCGGCGTACCGATGTCGAGCGCTCGGGCTGGGACATGAACCGCGTTCGCTCCCTGCTCGCTCGACGTGCCGGACATCCCCGACACGGTTTTGACACCGAGGTGAAACCGCGCCAGCCAAGCGGCGCATCGGTGGAAACCGCCGCCGGCTGGATGAACAGAAGACTAACCCGGCCCGCTCCGGGAATCGGGACGCCTCCCCGTGGTGTTGGGCGTGGCGTAAACGCGGTACCGTTCCGCGGCCTGGGCTATCTAGGACCGCGAGCGAGGCACTTCTCGTCCTGGGCGCTGCGATGTCGCAGAAGGTGCAGCGTGGCGCCCGCTGAGTTCGATTCGCCGTCGAATGCCTTCGGGCAGGGCACGATCGTTAGGAGTTTGCACGGGCCGGGCACAAAATCGCATCCCAGTGCGTTGCATGGGCGCTGGCTGAGTTCGGATCGTGGCGGACGAGCAGCTGACACGGTGAGTAAAGACAGCACGACCCCCCGCTAGTAGCTAGGAACAGGAGTGATGGCCGATGGCCACCGATTACGACGCCCCCCGTCGCGGCGACGTCGACGAACTGAGCGAGGATTCGCTCGAGGAGCTCAAGGCGCGCCGCGCCGAGGCCCAGTCGGGCACGATCGACGTCGACGAGACCGAACTGAACGAAGCGCTCGAACTTGCCGGGCGCGGATCTGTCCAGCTTGTCCGGTGAGGAGCTCACCGTTCGGGTGATCCCCAAGCAGGAGGACGAGTTCACCTGCTCGAGCTGCTTCCTGGTGCACCACCGTTCGCGGCTGGCGCGCGAGAAGAACGGCCAGATGATCTGCCGCGACTGCGCCTGACTCAGGCCGTCTGACCTGGACATCGAGCGGGGCCACGCCGGCGAGCGGCGCCGTCAGAGCGCGCTCCTGAGCGTGATCCCGCCGTCGAGCACGAGCGTCTGCCCGGTCATCCAGGCCGCGTCGTCCGAGGCGAGGAACGCAACCGCCGCGGCGACGTCTTCGGGCACGCCCAGCCGGCCCAGCGCGTAATTCGCGGCCGACTCCGCCTCGTGCCCCTCGTACAGGGCAGTCGCGAACCGGGTCTTGACCACGGCAGGCGCTACGGCGTTGACCCGTACGCGGGGCGCGAGCTCGCTCGGCCAGCTGCGTGGTCAGCCCGATCAGCGCCGCCTTGCTGACGCCGTAGTAGGCGATTCCGGGCGCCGGATGCAGACCGGCGATCGACGCCACGTTCACGATCGAGGCCCCTTCGCCGAGTCCCTGCTCGACCGCTGTTCGCACCCACGAGAGCGCCGCGAGGACGTTGACCTCCATGATCTTGCGGGCGGCTCCCGGGTCGAGTTCGAGAAGCGTTCCGTAGGCGGGGTTGATGCCGGTGTTGTTGACCAGCACGTCCAGCCGCCCGAATCGTTCGATGCGCCGCGGCCACCGCCTCGGCCTGATGTGCCGTGTCGTCGGCCTTACCCGCGATGCCGATCGCGACGTCGGCCCCCAGCGACTCGACCGCCGCGGCCAGTGGATCGGGCTGGCGCGCGGTGATCGCAGACGCGGCCCCCCTCGCGACGATCCGGGTAGCCGAGCGCAGCCCGATTCCGCGGCTGGCCCCGGTGATCAGTGCGACCTTGCCCTCGAAGCGATTCATCCGGTGACCATATCGGCGCGCCGCGGCGACCTCAGCGTCAGCTCGGCCGGTTGGGCTCGTTGAGGACCTTGACGACTCGCTCCGGGTGCCGGCTGCTGATCACCCAGTACGGCGTCGGGTCGTCGGCGTCGTCGAGCAGAAGCTGTACGCCGGGCCCGATCCACGGTCGGATCGACACGAAGGCCAGTCGGATCACCGTCGCGGCCGACCAGCCGGCGTAACGAACGTTCGTCGAGGCGAATCGCCGCGCTGATGTACTCGACCGGGACGTGAGCCCGTCGAATGCGCAGCTCACCGCCGCTGATCTCCAGTTGGCTCCGACCGAGCGACCAGGTCACGGCGACCGCGAGAACGGGCAGGGCGATCCACGGGATCCAATCCGTCAGGGCGTAGCCCGCGATGTGGAACTCGGCGGCCAGCACCGATGCCACGGCCAGGCCGACCGGATACCACCACCACGGCGTGCGCAGGCGCTCGCGATAGACGACCGCCGTGCTGGGTCGACTCGGCTCCGGCACTCACCCGGAAAGACTAACGCCGGTAGCGTTGGCCGCCGTGACCACCGAACGCTCTGACGCCGCGAACAGTCCGGCCTCCCCGAGCGCTGAACAGGACCCGCTCGAGCCGGGGAGCTGCGTGTGTTGCTGCACCGCCTCGACCCGGAACTCCCGCCGCCGGCGTACGCGCTCGCCGGCGATGCCGGCGCCGACATCGTGACGGCCGTGGATGCTCGACCTCGCGCCGGGTGAGCGGGCCGTGTTGCCGACCGGGCTGGCCATCGCGCTGCCTGAGGGCTACGTCGCCTTCGTCCATCCTCGCTCTGGTCTCGCCGCGCGGGCGGGGCTGTCGCTGGTCAACTCGCCCGGGACCATCGATTCCGGTTATCGCGGCGAGGTCAAGGTGATCGTTGTCAACCTGGACCCCAGACATCCCATCGAGTTGCGCCGCGGCGATCGCATCGCCCAACTCGTCTTCCAGCGGGTCGAGCAGGCGGCCTTCGTCGAGGTGTCCGCGCTTCCGCCGTCCGAGCGTGGAGCGGGTGGTCACGGCTCGACCGGCGGAGCCGCAGCGCTCGAACGGACTGCCAACCCGCCGGACAGGCCGCTGGACGCGCGCGGGAAGATCGGTGCGAGCACGTCCAATCAGGTCGCTACGACAGGAGACTCGTGATGGCGCTACGGCGTCGGGAGAAGCGCACCGAGCGGTCCAAGATCGACGCGACGCCGCCCTGGGACGCCAAGCAGCGCGAGAAGCCCGAGGCGACCACCGGTCCGTACGACGTGCTCGACGCGCCCGACGACGACATCCCGCGCATCGATCTCGGCGGGTTACGCATCCCGGCGAGCCCCGGCCTCGACCTCCGGCTGGACATCGACGACGCCCAGCGGGTCATGTCGGCGACGTTGGTGAACGCCTTCGGTCAGCTCCAGCTCGGCGTGTACGCGGCGCCGCGCAACGAGGGCATCTGGGACGAGGTTCGCGCCGAGATCCGGACGTCGTTGATCGAGCAGGGCGGGGGCGGCAAGGACCGTGAGGACAGCCCCTTCGGCACCGAACTGGTCGGCACGCTCAAGGTGGACGGCAAGCCGACGCCCGTGCGCTTCATCGGCGTCGACGGGCCGCGCTGGTTCTTGCGTGGCATGTTCGTCGGCGATATCGCCAGCCAGGCGGTGCGGGCCGAGCCGTTCGAGCGCGTCCTGCGTCAGATCGTCGTCGTGCGCGGCATCGAACCCGTTGCCCGTGCGCGAGCCGGTCGTCCTCGAGCTGCCCAAGGAGGCGATTCCGACGGCCGACGACGGCAGCGACGAGGATGCGTCCACCGTCTGAGCCCGGCGCGCTCTACCCTTGGCGGCGTGGGCACGCATCGATCCTTTCTGCAACGCCTGACCGTCAACGCCGCACAAGCTGGACGCCGACGAGCTGCGTGAAGAGATGACCGCGCTCGCCTGCGCGCCGATCGATCGTCTCGCCCGCGGCGCGTCGTGCATGGTCGCCGGTCGCTTGAAGTCGGTGGTCTACAACCCGCGAGGCTCGCTGCCCACGCTCGAGGCCCAGCTGTTCGACGGCACGTCCAGCATCGAACTCGTCTGGCTCGGTCGGCGCCGCATCACCGGGATCGAACCCGGCCGCCGGTTGGTGGCGCGGGGGCGGGTGGGGGTTCACGACGGGCATCTGGCCATCTACAACCCGTGGTACAGCCTGCGGGCCCATCAGTGATCGGCGACCCCGATGACTGAGGCAGGCGAGGGCGCCGACCGCGGAGTCGACTCGCGCGAATCCCGGGTGGACGACATCCGTGAGCAATATCGCGCCCAGCTGCTGGCCAGCATCGGCGGGTGGTCGGGCACCGTTATCGCGGCCATTCCGACGGTGGTGTTCGTCGCGGTCAACGCGTTCGCCGGCCTGCGTCCGGCGATCGTCGCCGCGGTCGGCTCGGCGGCGGTCCTGACGGTCTACCGCCTCGTCCGCCGGCAGTCGGTGCAGCAGGCTCTGAGCGGGCTGTTCGGGGTGGTCGTCGCCGCGGCCATCGCCGCTCGCACCGGACACGCCAAGGGTTACTTCCTGTTCGGGATCTGGACCAGCTTCGCCTACGGCGGGGCGTTCGTGATCTCGATCCTCGTGCGGCGGCCGCTGGTCGGGCTGGCGTGGGAGTTCCTCGATCCGACGCCTCTGCCGGACGGGCAGACCTGGCAACGGTGCCGTCCGCTGCTTCGTGCCTACGACCTCGCCACACTGCTCGCGGCGCTGATCTTCCTGGCTCGTGGCGTCGTCCAGTTCACCCTGTTCCGCCACAACCAGACGGGGTGGCTGGCTGTCGCGCGGATCGCCATGGGCTATCCGCTCTACATCGCCGCCGTCGGTTTCGGGTTCTGGATCGTGAGCCGAGCCCGCCGGCGGCTACGGGCCGACCAGGAACCGAGCCGTGTCTCAGGCCGCGCAGACCGACTGACGGATCGCCGGCTCGGATTCGGGCAGCGCGACGAAGAGCAGTTCGTCGCCGGGCTCGAGCGGCTCCTCCGGCGTCGGGGCGATCACCCGATTGCCGCGGACGATGGCGACGAGCGCGGCGTCCTGGGGGAGTTCGAGATCGCGGACCGGCCGGCCCGCGCAGGGCGCGGCGTCGGGAAGGGTGATCTCGATCAGGTTGGCCTGGCCCTCGCGGAGGCTGAACAGCCGGACCAGGTCGCCGACCGACACGGCCTCCTCGACGAGCGCCGCGAGCACGCGCGGTGTCGAGACAGCGACGTCGACGCCCCACGCCTCGGTGAACAGCCACTCGTTGGCCGGGTGGTTGATGCGGGCGACGACGCGGCGCACCGAGAACTCGGTCTTGGCCAGCAGCGAGACCACGAGGTTGACCTTGTCGTCGCCGGTGCAGCTGATGACCACCTCGTACGCCTGCAGATCGGCGTTCTCGAGGTTCTCGACCTCACAGGCGTCCGCGAGCAGCCATTCGGCACCGGGAATCCGCGCCGGGGTGATCTTCGCCGGGTTCTTGTCGATCAACAGCAGCGAGTGGCCGTTGGCGAGCAGCTCACGAGCGATCGAACGTCCGACCGCGCCGGCCCCGGCGATGGCGACCTTCATCAGGCTGTCCCCTCGGGTCCCTGGCTCGCGACGGCGGCCAGGTGATCGGCATTGTCGTCGGTCGACATGACGTGCAGCGAATCACCGGACTGGATGACGCTCGACTGCACGGGGAGCTCGCCGATGCCGAACCGGGTGACGACGACGACCCGGGTGCCGGTCGCCGACTCGAAGTCGGCGATGCGGTGACCGACCCAGGCCTCGTTCGGGCTCACGTGCACCATCGCGACGGTGCCCGACGGATCGCGCCAGACTTCCGCGGTTGCCTCGCCGAGCACGCTCTTGAGCAGTCGGCTGGCGGTCCACGGGACGGTCGCCACCGTCGGGATGCCCAACCGCTCGTACACCTCGGCCCGCTTCGGGTCGTAGATGCGCGCGACGACCCGTTGGACGTTGAACGTCTCGCGGGCCACCCGCGCGGCGATGATGTTCGAATTGTCGCCGCTGCTGACGGCGGCGAACGCGCTGGCCTGCTCGATGCCGGCGTCGATCAGCGTTTCCGGTCGAATCCGACCCCGACGACCTGACGGCCGGCGAACGACTCGCCCAGACGCCGAAAGGCGCTTGCGTCCTGGTCGATCACCGCGACGCTGTGATCGAGACGCTCCAAATGGTGGGCGAGCGACGAGCCGACCCGTCCGCAACCCATCACGACGATGTGCACGAGCGGGGACGCTACACAACCCGGAGGCACATCCGTCACACAGACCGACGTATTGTCGCGCGCGTGACCGTCATGACGCGCGCCCTGAAGCGGCTGATCATCGGCAGCCCGGTGAGCACCGCCAACGCTGGGCACGCGCTGCTGCCCAAGAAGCTCGCCCTGCCGATCTTCGCCAGCGACGCGCTCTCGAGCGTGGCGTACGCCACCCAGGAGATCCTGCTCGTTCTGACTCTCGGCGGCACGGCGTTCTTCTACCTGGCGCCGTGGATCGCCGCCGCGGTGATCATCCTGATGATCGCGGTCGTGATGTCGCTACCGCCAGCTGGTCAAGGCCTATCCCGACTGGTGGCGGCGATTACGAGGTCGCGACCAAGAACATCGGTCGGTCAGCCGGGGTCGTCGTCGCGAGCGCGCTGCTCGTCGACTACGTGATGACGGTCGCCGTCTCGGTGTCCTCGGGCGTCGACAACATCATCTCGGCCGCGCCGTCACTGCACGAATACCGGGTGCCCATGGCCCTGGCGTTCGTCGTCGTGCTGGCCGCGGTGAACCTGCGCGGGCTCCGCGAGGCGGGCGCGGCGTTCGCCGCCCCCACGTACCTCTTCGCTTCCGGCATCGCGGTGATGATCATCACTGGCTTCATCCGGGCGATCGTCGGCGACGCGCCCGTCGCCGAGAGCGCCAAGTACGGGATCACGGTGCAGCACGGCTACGGCTCGCTGGGCGCGCTGGCCCTGATCTTCCTGACCCTGCGGGCGTTCTCCTCGGGCTGTACCGCCCTGACCGGTGTCGAGGCGATCGCCAACGGAGTGCCCGCGTTCAAGAAGCCCAAGGCCCGCAACGCCCAGATCACCCTGGTGCTGATGGGCGCGATCGCGACCTCGATGTTCGCGGGCATCACGGCGCTCGCGCTCATCTCGAAGGTCCACATCGCGGCCAACCCCTGCGATCTGACCCACTTCGACTGCACCCAGCCGCAACGCACCGTCATCGCCCAGGTGGCAGCGGCCGTCTTCGGTGGCGCCCACTCGGTCGGTTTCTTCTACGTCCAGGCGACCACCGCGCTCATCCTCGTGCTCGCCGCGAACACCGCCTTCAACGGCTTTCCGCTGCTCGGCGCGATCCTGGCCCAGGACAAGAACCTGCCCCGCCAGTTGCACAACCGTGGCGACCGCCTCGCCTACAGCAACGGCATCGTCATGCTGGCGATCGTCGCCGGTCTGCTGATCTTCATCTACAAGGCCGACGTCACCCGGCTTGATCCAGCTCTACATCATCGGTGTCTTCACCTCCTTCACCCTCGGTCAGACCGGCATGGTGCGGCACTGGAACCGGCTGCTGCGACATGAACGCGACCAGGTCGAGCGCCGCAGCATGATGCGGTCGCGGGTGATCAACGGCTTCGGCGCGAGCCTGTCCGGGGTCGTCCTCGTCATCGTGATCATCACGAAGTTCACCAAGGGCGCGTACCTGGTCCTGATCGCGATGCCGATCCTCTACGCGATCATGCGCGGCATCAACAAGCACTACACGCGGGTCAGCCGGGAGCTGGCGACGGCCGAGCACGGACTGGTGCTGCCGGCCCGTAACCACGTCGTCGTTCTCGTCTCGAAGGTGCACCGGCCGACGCTGCGCGCGCTGGCGTTCGCCCGCGCGACCCGACCGGACACGCTCACCGCGCTGACCGTGAACGTCGACGACGAGGAGACCCGCAACCTGCTGGCCGACTGGGAACGTCACGACCTGCCGATCAGGCTGACGGTGCTCGAATCGCCGTTCCGCGAGGTCACGAGCCCGATCGTCGACTACGTCCGCGAGCTGCGCCGCAACAGCCCGCACGACATCGTGAGCGTGTTCATCCCGGAGTACGTCGTGGGTCACTGGTGGGAGCAGGTGCTGCACAACCAGTCGGCGCTGCGCCTCAAGGGGCGGCTGCTGTTCCAGCCCGGCGTGATGGTCACCAGCGTCCCGTACCAGCTGGCGTCCTCGCGCCTGCGTTCCGAAGCGGCTGCCGAGGCGCGGGCCGCGGCTTCGCCGCCCGCGGTCTACCGGGCGACCGAGCCGACTGCGCCGACCGGATCAGCCGGCCATGAGGACGAGGTGGCCACCACCGCCGGCCGTGGCTGAACTGAACCTGACCGGTTCGCGCGTTCGAGCTGGTGGTCGGGCCGGTCGCCCACGGCGGTCATTGCGTGGCCCGCATCAGCGGCGGCCCCGCTGACGGCCGAGTGGTGTTCGTGCGTCACGCCCTGCCGGGTGAGCGCGTCATCGTGACGATCACCGAGGACGGTGGTGGCGCCTACTGCCGCGGCGACGCCGTCGAGGTGCTCGATCCCGCGCCCGAGCGGGTTACGCCGCCCTGCCCCCACGCCGGACCCGGACGGTGTGGCGGTTGCGATTGGCAGCACGTGTCCGCCGTCGGCCAGCGAGCACTCAAGGCGTACGTGGTCCGCGAGCAGTTCCAGCGCCTGGCCGGCCTGGACGTTCAGGTCGACGTCGAGGAGCTGCCCGGTGGGCTGCTCGGTTGGCGCACCCGGACGGTCTACGCGACGACCCCCGACGGCCGGCTCGGACTGCGCCGGCATCGTTCGCACGCCGTCGAGGTGCTCGACTCGTGCCCGCTGGGTGAGCCCGACATCGGCGGCCCGGACGCGCTGGCCCGGCGGCTACCGGGCGCGGACGGTCTCGAGCTGGCCGCCGGCGATGACGGTGACCTGGCCGTCCTGTCCCACCACCGTGTGCGATCGACCCACCGGGGTAGGCGCCCGCCCGATCAGGTACGGCTCGTCGACGGTCCCGCGACTCTGCACCACCAGGTCGCCGGACGGGACTTCGCCGTGGCCGCCGGCGGGTTCTGGCAGGTGCACCCGCACGCCGCGCCGACCTTCGTCGAGGCCGTGGTCGCCGCCAGCCGACCCGGCGCAGGCGAGACCGTCCTGGATCTGTACGCCGGCGCCGGCTTGTTCACCGCGGTCCTGGCCGACCTGGTCGGGCCGTCCGGTCGGGTGGTGGGTGTCGAGTCCGCCCGCGATGCGGTCGCCGACGCCGGCCGCAACCTGGCCGCGCTGCCCCAGGCGAGCATGGTGAACGCCCGGGTGACGGTGGCATCGCTGGTCGAGCTGGCGATCCGTCCCGACATCGTGGTTCTCGATCCGCCCCGGGCCGGTGCCGGGGCCGACGTGATGCGACTGTTGACCCAACTGGGTCCCCGGGTCATCGTCTACGTCGCGTGCGACCCGGCCTCGCTGGCGCGCGACGTCGCCGCGTCGGGTTGGCGGCTGTCCGGGCTGCGGGCCTTCGACGCCTTCCCGATGACGGCCCACGTCGAGTGCGTCGCCGTCTTGAGCCCGTCTTGAGCCCGCTGAGCGTGGCCCGTAGGTAGTCTGCAAGCGTGTCCCGTGTGCTGAGTCAAGTTTCGTCCCCGGCCGACCTGCGGAACCTGAGCGACGCCGAGCTGGTCGCCCTCGCCGCCGAGATCCGCGACCTCCTGGTCAATACGGTTGCGCGGACCGCCGGTCACCTCGGCCCGAACCTGGGCGCCGTGGAGCTGACGATCGCGCTGCACCGCGTCTTCGACTCGCCGACCGAGCCGATCCTGTTCGATGTCGGGCCACCAGGCCTACGTACACAAGATCCTCACCGGTCGCGCCGACCGGATGCCGACGCTTGCGTCAGACCGGCGGCATCTCGGGTTACCCGAGCCGGGCCGAGAGCGAACACGACTGGATCGAGAACTCCCACGCCTCGACCGCGCTGTCCTATGCCGACGGGCTGGCCAAGGCGTTCGACGTGCGCGGCGAGCGCCGCCCGGTCGTGGCCGTCGTCGGCGACGGAGCGCTCACCGGCGGCATGTGCTGGGAGGCCCTCAACAACATCGCCGGCGCCGACCGTCCGGTCGTCATCGTCGTCAACGACAACGGGCGCTCCTACGCACCGACCGTGGGCGGTTTCGCCGAGCACCTGACCGGGCTGCGTCTTCGACCCGGCTACGAGCGCGTGCTCGAGACGGTGAAGGCCGGACTGCCGCGCGTCCCTCTCGTCGGGCGTTCGCTCTACGACGCGCTGCACGGAATGAAGCGCGGGGTGAAGGACGTCCTCGCCCCCCAGGGCATGTTCGAGGATCTCGGCCTCAAGTACCTCGGTCCGATCGACGGCCACGACCGGGCCGCCCTGGAGGCCGCGTTCGGACTCGCTCGCGGATTCGGCGGCCCGGTGATCGTCCATTGCGTCACCCGCAAGGGCTTCGGCTACGCGCCGGCCGAGAACGACGAGGCCGACCAGATGCACCAGTCGGCCGCGTTCGACCCGGCTACCGGCCGAGTGGTCGCCGCCGCGGCTCGGCGGTGGACCGAGGTGTTCGCCGACGAGCTGGTCGAGATCGGCGAGCAACGCGACGACATCGTCGCGATCACCGCCGCCATGTGCGAGCCGACCGGGCTGGGAGCGTTCGGCCGGCGCTTCCCCGACCGGATCTACGACGTCGGCATCGCCGAGCAGCACGCCATGACCTCGGCGGCCGGCCTGGCCTCGGGCGGCCTGCACCCGGTCGTCGCCATCTACGCGACGTTCCTCAACCGCGCGTTCGACCAGCTGCTGATGGACGTCGCACTGCACACGCTGCCGGTGACGGTGGTGCTCGACCGGGCCGGGCTGACCGGCGACGACGGCGCGAGCCACAACGGCATGTGGGATCTCGCGCTGCTCGGCGTCGTCCCGCGACTGCGCATCGCCGCCCCGCGCGACGAGCCGACACTGCGCTCGGAGTTTCGTGAGGCCGTCGCGTGGGAGGACGGCCCGACCGTCGTCCGATTCCCGAAGACGCCACTGCCCGCCGAGATTCCGTCGCTGCGCAGTGTCAACGGCGTCGATGTGCTCGCCGAGCCCGGCGCCGGACGCCGTCGTCGACGTTCTGATCGTGGCCATCGGGGCGACCTGCGCTGATGCTCTGCAGGCATCTCGATCGGCAGCCGACGCGGGATACAGCGTGCGCGTCGTCGACCCGCGCTGGGTGACGCCGGTCAACCCGCAGCTGATCGAGTTCGCCCGCCAGACCCGCCTCGTCGTGACCGTCGAGGACGGCGTCGCCGTCGGTGGCGCGGGCGCCCGGATAAATCCAGGCGCTCCGTATGGCCGGGGTGAACGTGCCGGGTCGCGAGCTCGGCATCCCAACGGAATTCCTAGAACATGGCAAGATTGGCGACGTTCGGGCGAAGACCGGCCTCACGGCCACCGACATCGGTCGGCGGATCGTGGAGTGGTCGGCGCTCGTTCAGCACGGGGACGACGCGTCGACGACTGGGGCTGCCGACGCGGAGGACGTGTCGGCGATTCTTCGCCGAGACGACCTCGATGCGAGCTGAGCGCGGACACCGCACGATTTTTTTGGGGATATTTCTTCTTGGGGGCACGCAATGCGAGTGCTAGTTGTCGAGGACGAATCTCAGCTGGCCGAGGCGGTGGCCCGCGGGCTACGCCGCGAGGGCATGGCCGTCGACGTCGCCTTCGACGGTGACGACGGGTACCGCAAGGCGACGCTGACCCGCTACGACGTCGTCGTGCTCGACCGCGACCTGCCCGGCATGCCCGGCGACGAGATCTGCCGCCGGCTCTCCGACGAGGGCGTGCTGACCCGCGTCATGATGCTGACCGCCAGCGGCACCGTCGAGGACAAGGTCTCAGGCCTGGCGCTGGGCGCCGACGACTACCTGGCCAAGCCGTTCGCCTTCGTCGAGCTCGTCGCCCGGGTGCGCGCGCTCGGCCGGCGGACGACGCCGGCGGCCCCGCCGGTGCTCACCGCCGGAGACATCGAACTGGACTCGGCCAAGCGGACCGTGGTTCGCGGGGGCGAGGTGATCGACCTCACCCGCAAGGAGTTCGGCGTCCTCGAGACGCTGCTGATGGCCCACGGCTCGGTCGTCAGCAGCGAGGAGCTGCTCGACCGGGTGTGGGACGAGAACGCCGACCCGTTCACCACGACCGTTCGCGTGACGATGATGACCCTGCGGCGCAAGCTCGGTGAGCCGGCGATCATCGACACCGTTGTCGGATCGGGATATCGGATCGACCCGGCTGCGCTTGCTCCGGTCGAGGAAATTGCCGGATCATCTCGCGAGTGAGCCTGTTCCGTTCAACGCTGCGCGTACGCATGGCGTTGTTGTACGGCGGCTTGGTGCTGCTCGTCGGTGTGTCATTGCTGTTCACGGCGGTGGTCCTGCGTCGATCAGTCGATCGCGCACCTCACCTTCTTCCGCTACCAGGGCGATCTGGTCGGCCATCTGCCCAACGGGCAGCAGGTCACCCTCAACACCGCGACGGCTCGGCAGGAGGCCCGCGCCAGCGCGCGCGACTATCTGCTGCAGCACCGGCCTGATCTACTTCGGCGATCATCGTGGTCATCGGCGCGGCCGGCGGATACCTGCTGGCCAAGCAGGCCCTGCGGCCGATCGCGAAGGTCACCCGTACGGCGCAGCAGCTCTCGACCGAGACGCTCGACCAGCGGATCAACCTCGGTGGCCCGGACGACGAGCTGCGCGAACTGGCCGACACGTTCGACGAGATGCTGGGCCGGCTGGACGCCGCCTTCGACAGCCAGCGGCTGTTCGTCGCCAACGCCAGCCACGAACTGCGGACGCCGCTCGCGGTGATCCGCACCGAACTGGACGTCACGACCTCGGATCCGGACGCGACCACCGACGAGCTGCGCCGGATGGCCGAGGTGGCGCTGGGCGCCACCGACCGCGCGGAGAAGCTGGTCAGTTCGCTGCTCGTGCTGGCCCGCCTGCAGGCCGGGCACCGCGCCGAGCTCGAGATCAACGAGACCGTCGATCTGGCCGAGCTCGTCCCGTCGGTGTTGTCGGCGGTCGAGAACGACGCCAAGGAGCGCGAGGTCACGATCGAGGTCGCAGGTCGCGCCGGCGGTCACCCAGGGCGACCCGCGCCTGCTCGAGCGGCTGATCGGCAACCTGGTCGAGAACGGCGTCCGCCACAACGTCCAGGGCGGCTGGCTGCGGCTTCAGTTGCGGTCAGTCCGACGACAAGGCCTGGCTCCAGGTCTCCAACGGCGGTCAGGTGATCCCGCCCGGCGACGTCGAGCGGCTGTTCGAGCCGTTCCGCCGCGGTGGCGGTCGGGTGCGCACCGCGACCCGCGGCTCCGGGCTGGGGCTCTCGATCGTGCGACTGATCGTCGAGGCGCATCACGGCAAGGTGCAGGCCTCGGCGCCTCCGTTCGGCGGCCTGGCCCTGCGCATCGAGCTGCCCCGCGCCTGACCGCCCATCGCGGACTCTCAGGCAGGCCGAGTAAGACAGAACCTGACTGAGTCTGCCCGGCCGATCCCGACGCCGAGCTGACGAGCGCGCAACGCACGGCACCGAGAGGAGCCCACGATGACGAGCGCACAGGCGGTGTCGACTCCCGCCGGACTGCTGACCGATCCTGGTACCGCGATGGTGTGGCTGATGATGCATCACCAGCCCGTGCCCACGTCGCCGCCGGCCGAGCTGCGCGACGTCGTCGCTCCCGTGCTCGACCATCACGGTCAGTTGATCGACTGGCGGTTCCGGCCGCCCTCGGACGGCTCGCACCCCGACCTGGCGAACATCTTCGAGCGCGTTCACCAGTGGCGCGAGCAGTGGTTGACCGAGCGGGCGGTGAGCGATGCCGCAACCCTCCGCACCGTGCTCAGTTGGGGCGATCACACCGTCGGCGTCAGTGCCCTTCGCGTCCTCGGCGTTCCGGATGCCCGGCTCGAACCCGAAACCGTGCCGCTGGCCTGCATGCAAGCGAAGAAGCTGCGCTCAGCCATGGCCGGCCGATTCGGTGTCGCCCTCGTCGACATGGAGTCTGGACGGGTGGCTCGCGCCTTCGCGCCGGTCGAGGTGCCCACCGTGCTCCTTTCGAGTACCCACAGCGGCCTGACGCTCAATGGTGATCACGTCGAACTGCCCGACGGCGAGGTCGTGCGCAGTTGGTCGACGTCGGAGATCGAAACCGGATCGGGTGCGCGCCCGATCGCTCCCGCTGAACTCGATCTGGTGCGTCGCGTGACCCCGGGTCACGAGCGCGTCATGCGTCTCGCGGGTCGAGTTGACCCGCCTCTTCGCCCCGCTGCTGGCGAGCCTGGTCGATCTGACCGAGCTCGCCAGCGGCGGGCACCACTCGCTCTACGTCCGCCGCGGACTGACCTGAGCCGCCGCCTCAGTGCACCGAGGCGATGCCCCCGGCCAGGAAGCGGCGCCCGGTCACCGTTCGGCCACTCCGGTGCGATCGAGATAGGGCGTGACTCCACCGAGGTGGAACGGCCAGCCGGCGCCCGAGGATCAGGCACAGGTCGATGTCCTGGGCCTCGGCCACGACACCCTCGTCGAGCATGATCCGGATCTCCTGGGCGATGGCCGAGAGCGCGCGCTCGCGGACCTGGTCAGGCGTGCTGGGGGAGTCGCCGCCGACGAACATCGCCTCGACCTCGGGGTCGACGTGCTGCCCGCTCTCGTCCCACACGTAGATGCCCGACTTCTTCGCCTCGACCAGCCGCCGCAGGTTCTCGCTCACGGCATATCGCTCGGGGAAGGCGGCGTGCATCGTCTCGGCGACGTGCAGGGCCACCGCCGGCCCGACCAGCTGCAGCAGCACGAACGGGCTCATCGGCAGACCGAGCGGCTCGAGAGCCCGGTCGGCGACCTCGATGGGGGTGCCCTCGTCGACGGTCCGCGTGACCTCGCCGAGGAAGCGGGTCAGCAGCCGGTTGACGACGAACGCCGGCGCGTCCTTCACCAGCACCGACGACTTCTTGAGCGACCGGCTGACCGCGAAGGCGGTGGCCAGCGTCGCGTCGTCGGTCTGCTCGGCGCGGACGATCTCGAGCAACGGCAGCACCGCGACCGGGTTGAAGAAGTGGAATCCGACGACCCGTTCGGGGTGGGTCAGCTCCGAGGCCATCTCGGTGATCGACAGCGACGAGGTGTTGGTGGCCAGGACGGCCTCGGCGCTGACGAACTGCTCGACCTCGGCGAAGACCTGCTTCTTGATCGTCCATCTCTTCGAAGACGGCCTCGATCACGAAATCGGCGTCGGCGAAGGCGTCCTTGGTCAGCGAGCCGGTGACCAGCGCCTTGAGGCGGTTGGCCCGGTCGGTGTTGATGCGTCCCTTGGCCAGCTGCTGGTCGAGTTCGCTGTGGACGTAGGCGACACCCTTGTCGAGACGATCCTGGTCCAGGTCGGTCATCACGACCGGCACTTCCAGCTGGCGGGCGAAGAGCAGTGCCAGCTGACCGGCCATCAGCCCGGCGCCGACGACGCCGACCTTGGTCACCTTGCGGGCCAGTGACTTGTCCGGCGCGCCCGCGGGCCGCTTGGCCCGCTTCTGCACGAGGTCGAACGCATACAGGCCGGCGCGCAACTCGTCGCTCATGATCAGGTCGGCCAGGGCGTCGTCCTCGGCCGCGGTGCCCGCGGTGAAGTCGGCGGTCCGGGCCAGTGCGATCAGGTCAAGAGCGCGGTACGGCGCCGGCGCCGAGCCGTGCACCTTGGCGTCGGCGAAGCCGCGCCCGCGCGCGAGCGCCGGCGTCCCAGTCGTCGGCGCCGTGGTCGGCCCGCTCGATCGGGGATGGAGCCGTCCGAGCACCTTGGACGCCCAGAGCAAAGACTGGGCCAGGAAGTCGGCGTCGTCGAGCAGCTCGTCGACGATCCCAGCTCGAACGCCTTCTTCGGGCGAGAGCATCTTGTTCTGGTTGAGGGCGTTCTCGACGATCACCGTGACGGCAGCGTCCGGGCCGATCAGGTGCGGCAGGAGCTGAGTGCCGCCCCAGCCGGGGACGAGCCCGAGGAACACCTCAGGGAACGCGATGGCGGCCGCCTTGCGGGCGAGCGTCCGGTAGTCGCAGTGCAGGGCCAGCTCCAGGCCGCCGCCCATCACGGCGCCGTTCACGAACGCGAAGGTCGGGACATCGCTGTCCTTGAACCGGCGGAACACTCGGTGACCGAGAGCGCCGATTTCATGCGCCTGCGCGCGGTCTTGGATCAGTCCGACCCCGCTGATGTCGGCGCCGACGGCGAAGATGAACGGCTTGCCGGTGACGGCGATCGCCGCGACCTTCGGTGAGTGTCCGGCGATGTCGTCGAGCGCGGTGTCGAACGATGCGAGTCCGGCCGGCCCGAACGTCGAGGGACGGGTGTGATCGTGGCCGTTGTCGAGCGTGATCAGCGCGATCTCGCCGGCCACCCCGGGAACGTCGAGATAGCGCACGATCGCCTGCGTGACGACCTCGTCGGCGAACTCGGTCATGCGTCGTCTCCCGTGTCTGTGGTGGATCGCGAATCGAAGTGAGGGTTCTCCCAGATGACGGTGCCGCCCTGGCCGATGCCGACGCACATCGCCGTCAGGCCGTACTGCACCTCGGGGTGATCGGCGAACTGACGCGCCAGCTGGGTCATCAGCCGCACACCGGAGGAGGCCAGTGGGTGGCCGGTGGCGATCGCGCCGCCGTACTGGTTCACCCGCGGGTCGTCGTCGGCGATGCCGTAGTGATCGAGGAAGGCCAGCACCTGGACGGCGAACGCCTCGTTCAGCTCGAACAGGCCGATGTCGTCGATGCTCAGGCCGGCCGCCTTCAACGCCTTCTCGGTCGACGGGATCGGGCCGACGCCCATGACGGCGGGGTCGACCCCGGCGAAGCCGTAGCTGACCAGCTTCATCTTCACCGGCAGGCCGAGTTCCTCGGCAACGTCAGCGGACGCCAAGATCGCGGCCGTGGCGCCGTCGTTCAGGCCCGCCGCGTTGCCCGCCGTGACTCGACCATGGGGCCGGAACGGAGTCTTGAGGCCGGCGAGTTCCTCGACGGTCGTGCCCGGACGCGGTGGCTCGTCCCTGACGGCCAGCCCCCAGCCGTTCTCGGTCGACCGTGTCGCGATCGGCACCAGATCTGGTTCGATCTTGCCGTCGGCGTACGCCTTGGCCAACTTGGCCTGGCTGGCCGCGGCGAAGGCGTCGGCTCGTTCCTTGGTCAGCTGAGGGAACCGGTCGTGCAGGTTCTCGGCCGTCGAACCCATCACGAGAGCGGACGGGTCGACCAACTTCTCGGACACGAAGCGGGGGTTGGGGTCAACGCCTTCGCCCATCGGATGGTGGCCCATGTGTTCGACGCCGCCCGCGATCGCGATGTCGTAGGCCCCGAAGGCGATGCCCCCCGCCACGGCGGTCACGGCGGTCATCGCGCCGGCGCACATGCGATCGATCGAGTAGCCGGGCACGCTGCGGGGAAGCCCGGCCAGGATGCCGGCGGTGCGTCCGAGGGTCAGGCCCTGGTCACCGATCTGGGTGGTGGCCGCAATCGCCACCTCGTCGATTCGCTCCGGCGGCAGTTCAGGGTGGCGGCGGATCAGTTCGCGGATGACGGCAACGATGAGGTCGTCGGCACGGGTCTCGGCGTAGATCCCCTTCGGTCCGGCCTTCCCGAACGGGGTACGGGCCCCATCCACGAAGACGACGTCCCGGTTGGGTCGAGCGTTTGCTGGCACTGTCGTCTCCTTAGACGAACGCTTGTTACCGACGAGTAACAACTCTACCGCCCAGCGTATGCCCGTCGCGAGTCGGCGTGGGCGGGGCGAGACCTGGGTAGGGATCGATCATGACTGACGACAAGAACACGCAGCCGGCCGGCGAGGGCATCTCCGACGAAGAGATGGCGAAGGAAGTAGGCGATCAGACGTCGTCGGATCTCAAATACGCCGACGTCTTCAAGCGCGAGGCCGACGGCACGACGACCGACACCGAGGCGGCCAAGGCGACCGCGGACGAGCTGGAAGGCCCTTAACCGGCGTCTTCGGCGTCGGCTGACGCGGAGGGGCGCTCGGTCGTCGGCGCTGTGGGCGGATCGGCCATGGCCCGCGCGAGGCGCCCAGCCGTCAGATCGGCCTGCCACGCGCGGGCGCCGAGTTCACGCAGGCGTGCATTGACTGCGGGCTCGGTCAGTTCGGGCGGCTCCCAGGCGAGGCGGCGCAGCACGTCGCCGGCGAGCAGGTTCTGGGCCAGGATCTGGCGCTCTTCGACGATCGCCGCCACAACCTCGCGGGCCGCGGCCAGCCGGTCGGCGGCCTCGGGGAAGCGCTCGCGCCAGCGCGCCGGCGGCGGCATCCAGTCGGCCGTGACCAACGTCGGCGTGGGCAGGTCCGCGTCAGGCACTTCCCGGCCCGACTTGAGGGCGGCCAGCCACCGCGGCGCCTGACGCCGCTGGCGCGGTCCGCTGAACACGGGCAGCGCGGTGAGCTCGGACAGTTCGGTCGGGTTGCGCTTGACCGCCGCGATGATGGCCGCATCGGGCAGCACGCGTCCCGGAGCGATGTCGCGTTCGATCGCGAGCTCGTTACGGCTCGTCCACAGGGCACGCACCATCGCCAGCCGCCGGCGGTCACGAATCGTGTGAATCCCCGACGTGCGCCGCCAAGGATCCGGGCGAGGAGGGGCCGGCGGGGCGGTGCGAGCGGCCTCGAACTCCTGCTCGGCCCACTCCAGCTTGCCGGCTGCCGCGAGCTCGGCGGCGAGAAGGTCGCGCAGCGGGATCAACAACTCGACGTCGAGTGCCGCGTAGACCAGCCAGTCGTAGGGCAGTGGCCGGGTGCTCCAGTCGGCGGCCGAGTGCCCCTTCTCCAGCCGGACCCCCAAGCGTGACTCGACCATCGTGCCCAGGGCCACGCGCTCCTCGCCGAGCAGCCGTCCGGCCAGCTCGGTGTCGAACAGGCGCCCGGGCCGAAGGCCGATCTCAGCCAGGCAGGCGAGGTCCTGGTGGGCGGCGTGCAAGATCCACTCGACCCCGTCGAGCGCCTCGTCGAGACTGCTGAGATCGGGCAACGCGATCGGGTCGATCAACACCGTGCCGTAGCCCTCTCGCCGCAGCTGGACGAGGTAGGCGCGCTGGCTGTAGCGATAGCCCGACGCCCGCTCGGCGTCCATCGCGACCGGTCCCCGGGCGGCCCGCAGGCCGGCGACGGCGTCTGCGAGCTGGGCGGCGGTGGTGATCGGCTCGGGCGTGCCGTCGGCCGGTTCGCGAAGTACGGGCACATCCGGCTGGGCCTCGGCACTGTCGGGCGTCGGCTGGTCCGGCGTCATCTCGTCCTCGGTGCCGCCCTCGGCGTTGTCGGCGCTCACCTCACGACCTCGGAAGGGCCGTCACTCCTTCGGGAGGCAGTCCGGCCGCCGTACACAGCAGGTCGACGAAACCGAGCAGATGGGGCGCAAGGTCGGCGTCGAGTGCGGTCCACGACCCGCGCAGCTCGATGGCCACCGTCGTCTGCGGCCCGTGCAGGTCGCCGAAGCGGGTCGAGTTCGTCTGGGTCACGGTGCCGCCGGCGGCCAGCGAGCGGGCGCCCCGCTCGGCCAGCGATCCGGTGAGCCAGCTCCAGCAGACCTCGGGCAGCATCGGGTCGCTGGCGATGTCAGCCTCGAGCTCGGCCGACGCGAACGCCACCAGTCGCAGCTCGCCGTCCCAGGCCTCGGCGCCATCCGGGTCGTAGAGCAGAACCAGGCGTCCAGTGGCCAGCTCGGTGCTGTCGGCAGCGAGGACATCGGCCGAGATCGCGTAGCTCCAGGGGGCCAAGCGCTGCGGCGGCCGGATCGCTTCGACTCTCACCTCGGGCCGGGTGGTGGTCGCTTCGATCGCCGCGACGGCGGCCCGAAAGGGTTCGGGGGTCGGTGCGTCGGGGGCGGCCGAGGGCGAGGTGGACCCGGTGGCGATGGAGGTCACGCCGTGCGCCGAGCGTTCGCCGACTCACGGGCCGAGGCGGCCACCGGCGATGCCGTATCGGAGATCACCACGACGAACAGCGCGGTTCCGCAGGCGACGCAGGCGAGGTCGGGACAGTTCTTGCCATGCCCGTCCTGGCACAGCGGGGCCTCGAAGAGCTGCTCCGACTCGCAGGTCGGGCAGTACCGGTGATCGAGCTGCACTTCGAGCATGGTGGTTCCTCCGTGGCGATCTTCACGATCCTCACGTCGGACAGTCGCATAACCCACCGACAGGAATCGGGAGGCTCGCCGCAGGTCCGTACGATGGGCCCCAATGACCACCAGCCCGCCCGTCAGCCCCGCCTCCGACTCGTTGTTCGTCCGCGCCGCGCGGGGCGAACGCGGTTCGGTGCCGCCGGTGTGGTTCATGCGCCAGGCGGGTCGTTCGTTGCCGGAATATCGGGCCCTTCGGGCCGGCGGACCGATGCTGGAGGCCTGTCAGACGCCCGAGTTGATCACCGAGATCACCCTGCAGCCGGTCCGCCGTCACGGTGTGGACGCAGCGATCCTGTTCTCCGACATCGTGGTGCCTTTGGTCGCGGTCGGAATCGGCATCGAGATCGTGCCCGGCGTCGGACCGGTGATCGACAAGCCAGTCCGCGAACGAGCCGATCTCGATCGTTTCCGGTCGCTCGAGCCGGACGACGTCGACTACGTCACGGCGGCCGTGACCGCCCTCGTGAGCGAGCTGGGTGGCACACCACTGATCGGCTTCGCCGGTGCCCCGTTCACCCTCGCGAGCTACTTGATCGAAGGCGGCCCGTCCCGGGAGCACGCGCGAACGAAGGCGTTGATGCACGGCGAACCGCAGCTCTGGCACGCGCTGCTCGATCGGCTGGCGGGCATCGCCCGCGCGTTCCTGCGCGTCCAGATCGACGCGGGCGTGTCGGCGGTGCAGCTGTTCGACTCGTGGGCGGGCGCGCTGTCGGCCGCGGACTACGCCGAGTTCGTCCTGCCGCACAGCCGTGCCGTACTCGAGCCGCTCGAGGCGACCGGCGTGCCGCGCATCCACTTCGGCGTCGGCACCGGTGAACTCTTGGCCCTCATGCGCTCCGCCGGTGCCGACGTGGTGGGTGTCGACTGGCGCGTGCCCCTCGACCAGGCTGCCGCGCGGGTAGGACCCGACCCGGTGTTGCAGGGCAACCTCGATCCGGCGCTACTGCTCGCGGACTGGCCGGTGGTCGAGCGGGCGGTACGCCGGATCGTTCGAGAGGGTGAGTCCGCCCGCGCGCACATCTTCAACCTGGGCCACGGTGTGCTGCCCGAGACCGACCCCGGCGTTCTTACTCGCGTGGTCGAGCTCGTCCACTCGCTGGGGGACTGATGCCGAAGGTCGTCGTCATCGGCGGCGGCATCGCCGGCCTGGCCGCCGCGCACGAGATCGGCCGTCGGCTGCCGAACGCCAAAGTTCTGCTGATCGAGGCCTCGTCAACCATCGGCGGCAAGCTGCGGGTGGCCGAACTCGCCGGCCAGTCGGTCGACGTCGGCGCGGAGGCGATGCTGGCCCGCCGGCCCGAAGGCGTCGAGTTCGCGCACGGGGTCGGGCTGGGCGCGTCGATGATCTCCCCGCTGACCACGAGCGCTCGCGTGTTCGCCGACGGGGCGCCGCACCCGTTGCCCGCCAAGACTCTGATGGGCGTGCCCGCCGATGTGGAGAGCGCACGGGTGAGCGGCCTGTTCACCGACGATGCGCTCGCCCGGATCGCAGCCGAACCCCAGCTCGATCCGCTGCCGCCGCTCGACCACGATGTCGCGGTGGGCGTACTGGTCCGCGAGCGGCTGGGGCGGGAGGTGCTCGAACGCCTCGTCGAGCCGCTGCTCGGCGGTGTCTATGCCGGTCGGGCCGATCAGCTCTCGCTTCGCGCCACGATTCCGGCGCTCGCGGCCCGTCTCGGAGTGGTCGGTGGATCGGTCGTCGACGCCGCCCGGACCGTCACAGCCAACGCGGCCCGCGCCACGTCGACCGATCCCGTTTTCGCCTCGATCACCGGTGGGCTAGGGAACTTAGCCTGGGCCGTCGCGCGGCATGGCGGGTTCGAGGTGCGGACGGGCCTGACCGTCCGCAGCATCGTGCGGACGCCCGCGGGGTTCGCGCTCGAGTGCGGGCCGGTACCTGATCCCGAGCTGATCGAGGCTGACGCGGTGGTTGTGGCCACACCGGCGGCAAAGGCGAGCGGGCTGCTCAAGTCGCTGGTGCCGCCGGCGAGCGCATTGTTGGCCGAGATCGAGTACAGCAGCATGGCGATCGTGTCGCTGGCCTACCAGGACGTCCGGCCGCCGCAGGGAAGCGGCCTGCTGGTCGGTGACAGTGAGCGGGTCGCGGTGAAGGCCATCACCATCTCGTCGCAGAAGTGGCCGGGCACCCCGGACGGGCTGACGCTGCTTCGGGCATCGGTCGGGCGGATCGGACGCACCGAGGACCTGCAACGCGAGGACGGCGATCTGGTGGACCTCGTCCGGTCCGACCTCGCGCTGCTCACCGGCATCGAGGCAACGCCGATCGACTCGCTGGTGACCCGCTGGGGGGGCGCGCTGCCGCAGTACACGGTCGGACACGCGGACCGGATCATCTCCATCCGCAACGCGGTGGAAGCGATCCCTGGGCTGGCGGTGTGCGGCGCGGCGTACGAGGGGGTCGGCATACCGGCCTGCATCGCATCGGCCCACCGGGCCGCCGACCGCGTCGTAGCGGCTCTGGAACACTAGAGGCATGGTCGACGGCAAGCAGGCGCGCGAGCTCAACGATGTCATCCGCTACACCGCCTGGTCGGTGTTCAAGGTGTCCGACCCGATCGGTGACGGCGACCGGGTCGCCCTCGCCGACGAGGTGACGGCCTTGTTCGAGCAGTTGGACGCCAAGGACGTCACGATCCGCGGGACGTACGACCTCAGCGCGCTACGGGCCGACGCCGACCTCATGATCTGGTGGCACTCGTCCACCGCCGAAGCGTTGCAGGAGGCGTACTCGCGGCTGCGGCGAACTGCTCTCGGCCGCCGGCTGCAACCGGTCTGGTCGAACATGGCGCTGCACCGGCCGGCCGAGTTCAACAAGAGCCACGTACCGGCGTTCCTGGCCGACGAGACGCCCCGCGCCTACATCTGTGTCTACCCGTTCGTCCGCTCCTACGAGTGGTACCTGCTGCCCGAAACCGAACGCCGGGCCCTGCTCGCCGAGCACGGCAAGATGGCCCGCGACTATCCGGACGTGCGCGCGAACACCGTCGCGTCGTTCGCCCTCGGCGACTACGAATGGATGTTGGCGTTCGAGGCCGATGAGCTGCACCGCATCGTCGACCTCATGCGGCACCTGCGCGGATCGGAAACCCGCCGACACGTCCGCGAAGAGGTGCCGTTCTACACCGGCACGCGGCGCGACGTGCCTGATCTGATCGCTGCCCTGCCCTAGCCCGGTATCAGTGGCCGCGCATCGAGATGATCAGCGAGGCCACCAGGGCCAACCCGATGAGCCCGAGGGCGATCAGCGCCCCGAGTCGGGCCGCATGCCGGCGCCATCCGGTCGCCCGCGACGCCGCGGACGCGAACGCGGCCATGTTCTGCAACTCGCCGTCGACGGTATTCGGGTTCGCGGCGCTTCCCCACGACAACACGCGGCGATCAGCCTCGGCGTCGGCCGGGTCGATCGGGTCGACCGGATCATCAGCGGGGTCGCGCAACATCCACTCAGCGTGCATGTTTCTCGGCGTCGCCGCCAGTCCCGGTCCGCGGCCAGGCGGACGACGCGGGCGAAGTGGTCACGCGGTGTGGTTGCGAACGCCCAGGATCTCGACCGCGGTGACGTCCCCGCGGACGTCCAGCGAACTGGCCGGCACGCGCTTGTACAGATACAGCAGCAGGTCCGACGCCGTGGCGTACACCGCGGCTGGTGCGCTTTCGCCGGCGGCCGCTCGGCGCCAGTGGATGTCGTGGTCGGCGTCCTCGTCCACGATCCAGGCCGCGTCGACGTCGGTGGCCTGCAGCAAGACCGGCGCCGGCAGGTCGGGCGCGCCCTCGGGCCGGTAGGACGCCGTGAACGTGAGGAACTCCTCGACCGAATCGACGGCCGCGGCCGCTTCGATCGGTGTGGGCCGGCCGATCGCGTTCTCGGCGTCCCAGCGGTGGACGGCCGCCTCCTGGACCTGATGACGGATCACGAAGGCGGCGTCCTTCTGGCTCGCCCAGGTCCACACCGGCGTGACCGGGTCGGCGGCGGCGAACGCGGCCAGCATGGTGTCGGTGGCCTCGCTCAGCCAGTCGAGCAGTTCATCGTCGGGCGGAAAGCCGCGCGGCGCCACCTCGTCCTCGCTGGTGAGCCGGTTGGCCACGATCTCGCCCCAGAAGTACTGGACCTCCTGCAGGTGGAAGACCAAACCCGCCATCGTCCATTCCGGGCAGCTCGGCACCGGCACCTCGAGGTGATCGCGAGCCGCGACGACCAGCGCCGCGCTGTCGCTGCGAATGCTCGCCAGCGGGTCGAGGCCGGCGGCGGCCGGATGGATTTCGCTCATCTTCCGACCGTAGCGGCAAGCGAGCGATTACCGTCTGCGGCATGGCGGCGTCTCCGGCAACCGAACTCGAGGTCGGCGACCGGCGGGTGCGGATCAGCAACCCCGACCGGATCTATTTCCCCGCCCTCGGCAAGTCGAAGCTCGATCTGGCCGAGTACTACCTCTCGGTCGGTGACGGAATCGTGCGCGCGCTGCGCGAGCGGCCCTGCATGCTGCACCGCTTTCCCGACGGCACGGCCGGCGAGCGAATCTATCAGAAGCGGCTACCCAAGGGCGCGCCCGACTGGGTCGAGACGGTGGAGGTGCGGTTCCCGTCCGGACGCACTGCGGACGAACTGTGCGTGACCGAACTCGCCGATGTGATCTGGGCCGTGCAGATGTCGACCGTCGAGTTCCACCCCTGGCACTCCCGCCGCGCCGACACCGAGCGCCCGGACGAGTTGCGGATCGATCTCGACCCGCAACCGGGGACGGGTTTCGCCGAGGCGAAAGTGGTGGCCGGCCTGGTCCACGAACTGTTGGATGAAGTCGGCGCCGTCGGGTGGCCGAAGACCAGCGGCTCGAAGGGGGTGCACATCTACGTCCGCATCCGGCCCGACTACGGCTTCCGTGAGGTGCGCCGCGCGGCCTTGGCGTTCGCCCGGGAGATCGAGCGGCGGGCCCCCGATCTCGTGACCACGGCGTGGTGGCGCGAGGAGCGCGGCGAGCAGATCTTTCTCGACTACAACCAGAACGCCCGCGACCGCACGATCGCGTCGGCGTATTCGGTACGCGCCTCGCCCCTCGGGTTGGTGTCGGCGCCCGTGACGTGGGATGAGCTGCCGTCGGTCGAGATGAATGACTTCACCATCGAGACAATGCCGGAGCGGTTCGCCGTGCTCGGCGACGTGCACGCCGGGATCGACGACGCGGTGTGGTCGATCGAACCGTTGCTCGAATGGGCCGAGCGCGACGAGACCGACCGCGGGCTGGGCGACGCGCCGTACCCGCCTAACTTCCCCAAGCAGGAGGGCGAGCCGCCGCGAGTTCAGCCCTCACGCATGAACAAGGCCAACTGGTCGCCGCGGCAGGACGACGCCATCGAGGTGCAGGACCTGACCTGAGCGGATCACACCGTGATGAGTACGACCGAGGCCGCCGCCAGGCCCAGGCCGACTCGCTGGATTCGTCCGGTGTGCTCGTGCAGGATGAGCACGGCGAGCAGCACCGTTCCCGCCGGATACAGCGAGGTGATGACGCTGGCCACCGACAGGTATCCGTGGCGGGTGGCGATGAGGAAGAACAGGTTGGCGCCCGCGTCGCAGGTCCCCGAGACAGCCGTGATCGCCAGCAGTCGGCCGCGCACCGCACCCATACGTCGTGTCCGCCACGCCAGCGGAACGATCAGGACGGCCGACGTGATGCGAGCGATCACCAACGGCCACGCGCCGGAGTTGGACGGGGCGTGGCCAAGGCAGATGAAGTAGAGACCGAAGCCGACACCGGCGACCAGCGCCATCGCCAGGTACTTCGGCGCGATCGGACCGTGCGGGTGATCTTCGGCGGTGCGGCTGACCAGGAACACCGACACCATGCCGATCGCGATGCCGATCCAGGCGGTCACCGCCGGCCGCTCACCGACGGTCACCCCGAAAGCGACCGGCACGACCGCAGCCAGAACCGCGGTCACCGGAGAGATCACGTTCATCGGGGCTCGGGCGAGCGCGCTGTACATCAAGACCACGCCGACCAGGCCGGACAGGCCGCCGCCGATTCCGTAGAAGGTCGTGGTCCAGCTCAGGTGACCCGGGAACAGCGGCAGGCACAGCGCCATCAGCACGGCACCGATCGGGTACGCGGTGACCAGGATCGTGATCGCGCTCTTCGACCGGGAGGCGATGCCACCGGCGAAGTCGCCAACGCCGTACATAGCGGCAGCCACCAGGGCCAGCAGGACAGTCACGACCGCCGACGCTATCGCGTCGGCCAAACGGGTTCGGTCAGGCGCCTGCCGTCAGGCGCTCTTGATCAGCGTGAACTGTCCGACGTCGAGATAGCCCGCGCGGAAGCCCGCCTCGGAGTAGGCGAGGTACAGCGACCACATCCGGCGGAAGGTCTCGTCGAAACCGAGCGCGTCCACCTCGGCTGCGCGCGCCTCGAACGTCGCCCGCCACCGGCGCAGTGTCTCGGCGTAGTGGCGGCCGAACATGTACCGGTCAGCCACCCGCATGGACGTGAACTCGGCGACGCTGCGGCTGATCGACTCGACCGAGGGGATCTGGCCGCCGGGGAAGATGTACTTGCGAATCCAGGTGTAGGTGTCCTGACTCGCCCGCGTCGCCTGGTCGTCCTGGGTGATCGCCTGCAATCCGAATCGGCCCCGGGGCGCGAGCAGCCGATCGACGGTGCCGAAATACTCGCCCCAGTGGTTGCCGCCGACGGCTTCGATCATCTCGACGCTGACGACGGCGTCGAACTCACCGGTCGTCTCGCGATAGTCCTGCAGCAGCACGGTGGCGTGATCGCTCAGTCCCTCGGCGGCGATGCGTTCGCGGGCCAGTTCGGCCTGCTCGGTCGAGATGGTGATCGATGTGATGTTCGCCCCGCGCCGGGCCGCCCGGATCGACAGCTCGCCCCAGCCGGTGCCGATCTCGAGCACCCGGCTACCGGGGCCCACGTGCGAGATGTCGAGCAAGCGCTCGATCTTGCGACCCTGGGCGGTCGACAACGGCTCCTCGGAGTCGGCCGGGTCGCCGTCGAACAACGCCGACGAGTAGGTCATCGACTCGTCGAGGAACAGCTTGAACAGGTCGTTGGACAGGTCGTAGTGGCGCGAGATGTTGCGTCGCGCGCCGGAGATCGTGTTGTCCTCGTGCAGCGGTGAGCGGCTCAGCACCGCGTGACGCAGGCGCTGGAAGGACGCCGGGACCAGGTTGCGCATGTTCGCCGCGAAGGCCGTGATCACTCCGGCCGGGTCATCGGACGTCCAGTCGCCGGCCATGTAGGCCTCGCCGAAACCGATCGTCCCGGTGGCACCGAGCCGGGCGAAGAATGCCGCCGGCCGTTCGAGCCGCATGACTGGGGCGTCCGGTCCGCCGCCGCCGTAGACGGCCCCGGTGCTCTCGATCACGCGCAGCGGAAGCCGCGGGACGGCCCGTTGCCAGAGCTGTCGAGCGATGGACGCCCGGATCGGGGACTGCGGCACCGACGCCACGTCGGGCCACAGCTGTGGATCGACGCGCGATCGACTGGGGCGCGCGGTGGTTGGGCTCGCGGTCATTCGCGTCTCCTTCGCTGTCGCGGCTCAGACGGACAGCGTGGGCTGTCCCGCCAGAGCCTTCATGATCACGTTCGCGGTGGCGGCGTCAGTGGTTCCCACAGAAGTCTTACCGAACAGAACGCCGAGTGTGAATCCCGTCGCCAGTTCATGCCACACCGGAGCGCGCCGCAGCATCGCGTGCTTCTCGCCGCTGACGACGACGTAGCTGACCGACTCGGCCACCCCACGCAGCCGCGCGGCGAACGCGGCCGACGACGACGGGCTGGTCATCCGGTCCTGGTCGCCGTGCACGATGAGCACCCGCCGCGCGCGCAACCCAGCGGTGGGATCGGACGGCTCGATCCACGGCGCCAGCCCGACGACGCATCGGACGGCCGGATCGTCGGCCACGTACATGGCCGTCCGACCGCCCATGGAGTGCCCGACGAGCCCGACCGGCACGTCCGGGAACCGTTCACGCAGCTGCGTCAGGGCCCACCGCGCGTCGTGGACGGGGGACTGGGCCGGGCCGTTCCAGCCTCGCTGCCGGTACCGCAGTCTGGCCACGACGAGGCCCTCGCGGCCGCCGGCGCGGTGCAGCGAGCGGGCGAACGGGATCATCCGCAGGGCGGCGCCGGCCGTACGCGGCACCGGATCGGTGCCCGTGGAGCGGCCGCCGTGCAGGACGAGCGCGACGGCGGTGACACGCACAGACGGCGTGACGACGTGCAGAAACGGGTCGCCGACGGCCTGAACCGTCATCAGGTCGGGCAGACCGTTCCCGCGGCGGGCATGGTGGCCGAGACGAGATAGGTGTTCACCGCGTTGTCGATGCAGGTGCTGCCTTCGAGATAGGCGGTGTGGCCCTCGCCCTCCCAGGTCAGCACCTGGCCGGTGGTGAGCGTCTTGGCGAGGTTCGTGGCGCCGGCGTACGGCGTCGCCGGGTCATGCGTGCCCCCGATCACCAGAATCGGCGCCGAGCCCGCGGCCGACTCGGTCGGCAGCAGCGTGCGGGTCGGCTGCCACGGCTGGCACGAGAAGAGCGAGGCCGCCGACCAGATGCCGAACATCGGGAACTGGGTCGCCCAGGCGGTCGCCGTCGCGCTGACCTGGGCGTCGGTGGGGCCGGCGGGCGAGTCGTTGCAGCCGATCGTCAGGTTGGCGTCGATCGTGTTCGTGTAGGTGCCGTCGTCCTGCCGCTCGTTGTAGGTGTCGGAGAGCGCGAACAGACCCTTCGCGTCACCCTTCTGAGCGGCGATGAGCGCCTCGCCGAGGGGCACCCACTCGGACTTGGAGTACAGCGCCTGGAGCACGCCGTAGAGGACGACGCCGCCGCTGGCGGTGCGCGGGTCGTTGGCCGCGCTCGTCTTGATCGGAGTCGCGTTGGCCTTCGCGACGAGCTGGTAGACGGCCTGTCGCGGATCGCCGAGCACCGCGCAGGCGGGGCGGGTCTTGCAGTCGGCCGCGAACTGGTCGAAGGCCGATTCGAAGCCCTGCAGCTGATTCGCGTACGACGTGATCGGGTCGGTGGTCGGATCGACCGCGCCGTCGAGCACCGCCACCCTGATCGTCTTCGGATACAGGTGGGCGTACACCGCGCCGAGCTCGGTGCCGTAGGAGAAGCCGAGGTAGTTCAGCTGGGCGTCACCCAGCGCCAGGCGGATCTGCTCCATGTCCATCGCGGTGAACACCGTGTTGTAGTCCGCCAGCGCCGAGCCGTACTTGGCGGCGCACTCGTTCGCGATCGTGGCCGCTTGGGCCTTGGCCTGGGCGAATCCGGCCGGGGTCCGTACGTCGATGAAGCTGTTGATCTGGGTGTCCTTCTGGGCATCGGTGATGCACGACACCGGGCTCGACAACTCGACACCGCGCGGGTCGAACCCGATGAGATCGAAGTTGTCGATGATCGAGTCCGACAGCGACGACAGGAGGTCGAGAGGCAGGCTGAGGCCAGGGGCTCCCGGACCGCCCGGGTTCATCAGCAGGTCGCCGATCTTCTTCGGCTGGGTCGTGTCGTGGACCTTGAGGACCTGGATGTTGATCTTGCGACCGGTGGGGTCGTTGTAGTTCAGCGGAACGGCCAACTTGCCGCAGGAGAACTGCAGCGTCTTGGCCCGCTTGGCCGGCAGGTTCAGGGCGTTCAGGTTCAGCAACTTCGAGCAGTCGCTGAACGCGATCTTCGGCGCTGCGATCGAGGCCGAGGGCGACGGAGAGGCCGACGTCGCCGCCGTGGCCTGCGTCCCCTTGGCCTTGATCGAGGTCGTGCACGACGCCAGGGCGAGCACGGCCACGGCCAGCACCACGACGGACCGGACCACGTGTGAACGGCGCGTCGGCATGTTCTGCAGGCTACCCAGTCGATATCTGCGACCGGTCGTCCCGGTACCGTCCGATTCGAGATTGTGACAAGTTGGGCGACATGAAGCTGCCTGTCATGCCGCCGGTCGCGCCGATGCTCGCCAAGTCGGTTCCGGCCATCCCGCCCGGGGCGTCCTATGAACCCAAGTGGGACGGCTTCCGCTCGGTCGTCTTCCGCGACGGCGACGAGCTCGAGATCGGCAGCCGCAACGAACGGCCGATGACGCGCTACTTCCCCGAACTGGTGCGAGCCCTTCTGAGCGAGCTTCCCGAGCGGTGTGTCGTCGACGGAGAGATCGTGATCGCCACCGACGACGGCCTGGATTTCGAGGCGCTGCAGCAGCGCATCCACCCCGCCGTCTCACGCGTGACCATGCTGTCGGAGCAGACACCGGCGTCGTTCGTGGCGTTCGACCTGTTGGCCCTGGGCGACGACGACCTGACCGGGCGGCCGTTCACCGAGCGGCGCGCGCTGCTCGAGCAGGCGCTGTCCGGCGCCCGGCCGCCGGTGCACGTGACGCCCGCGACGACCGACCGCGACGTGGCCCAGCGCTGGTTCGCCGAGTTCGAGGGCGCCGGACTCGACGGCGTGGTCGCCAAACCACTCGAGGGAACGTATCAACCCGACAAGCGGGTGATGTTCAAGATCAAACACGTCCGCACCGCCGACTGCGTCCTGGCCGGATTCCGCTGGCACAAGACGTCGACCGAAGCGCAGCCTCTGATCGGCTCGCTGCTGCTCGGCCTGTACGCCGATGGTCGCCTGCAGCACGTCGGAGTCGTCGGCGCGTTCACCGCCCAGCGCCGGGCCGAACTCGTGGACGAACTCGAACCGCTGACGCCGCGAGAGGGCGAAGATCATCCGTGGCAGGAATGGGCCAGCGCCCAGGCGCACGAGGGCCAGCGACTGCCGGGCAACGTGAGCCGGTGGAACGCGACCAAAGATCTCTCATTCGTCCCGTTGCGGCCCGAACGGGTGCTCGAGGTCAAGTACGAGCACATGGAGGGCACCCGGTTCCGTCACCTCGCGCACTTTGTCCGCTGGCGCGACGACCGCGATCCGGAGTCCTGCACCTACGAACAGCTGGAGGAGCCGGTGAACTTCGACCTAGACGACATCGTCCCCGGACTGCGGCGCTGAGCGGTAGCGACAGAACAACGCGCCGTCCTCTTCCAGCAGCCCGACCAGCGTCATCGACCGGGGCTGCTCCCACGGCGCCCCCGCGCTGAGCCGGCCGGGTCCGGGGCCGACCAGCAGCGGTGAGAGCGTCAGGCAGAGTTCGTCGAGCAGGCCCGCGCCGCCCACCGACGCGAGCAGTGTTGGTCCGCCCTCGCACAGGACGCGCGTCAGCCCGCGATCTTTCAGCGTCGCGACGACCGACCGCAACTCGACGTGACTCTCGCCGGTGACCCGCACCTCGGCCGCCATCTCACGATGATCGGCCCGGGCGCTCGTGAACACGACGGTGGCCGGGTCCGAGTACAGCTTCGCGCTCGCGTCCACGTGCAGTGACCCGCTCACGACGGCCGTCACCGGCTGGGCCGACAACCCGAGATCCAGCCGTCGGCGCTGGCGGGCGGCCGACAGCTGGATGGGTTCGTAGCCCTCGGCCTGGGCGGTGCCGCTGCCGACGAGCACGACGTCGGCCAGGTCCCGCAGCGCGCCGAACACACGGTTGTCACCCGGCGTCTGCAACCCGCGCGACAGGCCGTTGGCCGAGATCGCGCCGTCGACACTGGCAATGAAGTTGGCCCGAATCCCGCCGGCGTCCAACCAGCCGTCCGCGTAGTGCGCGTGCACATCGGGTTCCGAAGCGAGGTCGGGAAGCAGCGAGCGCATCGCCACATCATCGCAGTCGAGCCGCTGCCTCTAGGCTCGGTGATCATGGCCCTGCACCTCGTCGATCGACGCCCCGAGGTCGCCGCGGACCAGTTGGTCGCCGCGCTCGTGCCGCCGCCTCTGTTCGCCTACGTCAGTTTCGACAGCTACCGACCGGACCCGGACGAGCCCACCCAGTCCGCGGCCGTCGCCCGGCTGCGCGACTTCGCCGCGACGCTCGACTCGCCGCCAGGTCGCGCACGGCGATTCCGGCGTCCGGCCACCCCGTCCGGACCCACCGGCGTCTATCTCGACGGGGGGTTCGGCGTGGGCAAGACCCACCTGCTCGCATCGCTGTGGCACGCGGCGCCGGCACCCAAGGCGTATGCGACCTTCGTCGAGCTGACCCACCTCGCCGGTGCCCTCGGCTTCGCGGGGCTCGTCGAGGCACTGGGCGGAATGCGGTTCCTGGCGATCGATGAGTTCGAACTCGACGACCCGGGCGACACGGTGCTCGTTTCGACCCTGCTCGCCCGCCTGTCCGAGCGGGGCGTCCGGCTGGCCGCCACGTCGAACACGCTGCCCGACCGGCTGGGCGAGGACCGCTTCGCCGCCGAGGACTTCCTGCGCGAGATCCAGACGCTGGCGGCCCGCTTCGAGACGCTGCACATCGACGGCCCTGACTACCGACACCGCGGGCTGCCGTCGGCCCCGGCCCCGTACGACACCGAGACCCTCGAGCGCCGGGCGCAGACTCCGGGCGCCAGCATCGACGACTTCGAGGCGCTCATGCGTCAGCTGGCGACCCTGCACCCGTCTCGCTACGGGGCGTTGCTGGACGGGATCACTGCCGTCTACGTCCGCGATGCCGAGCCCGCAGGCGACCAGAGCGTCGCCCTGCGCCTGGTCGTGCTCGCCGACCGGCTCTACGACCGGCAGATCCCGTTCGCGGTCAGCGGAGTGCCCGTCGACCAGATCTTCGATTCGGGCATGCTGGCTGGTGGGTACAGGAAGAAGTACCGGCGGGCGATCAGCCGGCTCGCGGCTTTGAGCAGGCTGGAGGCAACGCGCGATGGCGAAGAAGTCGATGAAGGGGCGCCTCACTGAGGCGATGGTCCCGCCCGGCGTCGAGAACGCCCTCGACGGGGTTCTCGACAAGGCGCTGAAGCTCCAGCGCAGCGCGGTCGTCGCCTACGTCGACCGACTGCGGCGCCAGAGCGGCGCCACGCCGGCATCGGTGCTGTCCGGCCTGGAGAAGCGCTACCTGGGCTCGGTCGCGGCGATCGGCGCGGCGTCCGGCGGGGCGGCCGCGGTGCCAGGAGTGGGGACGGCCGCCTCGGTGGCGTCAGCGGTCGCCGAGGTCGCGGCGTTCGTCGAGTCGACCGCCCTGTTCACGCTGGCCGTCGCCGAGGTGTACGGCTATCGCTTCGACGATCCCGACACCCGACGGGCTCTCGTGCTCGGCGTGATCCTGGGTGACGTGGGTGGCACGGCGATCGAATCGGCGGCGATCTCAGGAGCGCACTGGGCGCCGTTGCTCGCGCGAAGTGTCGACCGTGAAGGGTCGGGCAACATCAACAAGGCCCTACTGCGGCGATTCCTGACCCACTTCGGCGCCCGGCAAGGGGCCTTGGCGGTCGGGCGCGCCCTTCCGTTCGGGGTGGGCGCGGGCATCGGCGCGGTCGGCAATCTGGCCCTCGGCCGGGCCTCGGTCGAAGGCGGCCAAGCGCGCATTCGGACGACCCCCGACCGACCTCGGCCCGCGGATCATCAACGCGTGAGCGTCACTCCACGCGAACGATCGCGGCGCTCTGGCGGCGGCAGCGTCGTGTCGCCGTCCGGCTTCACGTCGGCCGTCGCCAGAAGAACGTCCGTGTGAGCAAAGGGAAACTGTCGGGTCTCGTCGGAGAGGTTGACGACGACCCGCAGCCCGCCCCGATGCATCGACGAGCCACAGCGCGTCGTCGTCGAAGTCGACGACAACCCGATCCAGCCGTCGGGTCGCGAAAGCTCCGGGCTCGACGTGTCGCAGCTCGATCAGCTGCCGGTAGAAGGCCAGCATCGGCGCGTGCGCGCCCGTCGGCACCTCGTCCCAGTTCAAGATCGCCTCGCGGTAGGCCTCCGGGTCCTGCGGGTCGATCATCTGCGAGGTGTCCCAACCGTGACCGTCGAACTCCTTCAGCCGCCCGGGTCCGATGGCGGCGGCCAGCTCGGGTTCGGGATGAGAGGTGAAGAACGGCCAGCGGGTGGACGCGGCCCACTCCTCGCCCATCCAGAGCATGGGCGTGAACGGCGAGGTCATGAGCAGAACCGCCCCGATACGCAGGCGCGCGGGGGTCGTCAGTTCGGGCAGCCGATCACCGACCGCGCGGTTGCCGACCTGATCGTGGTTCTGCAGACACACGACGAACCGGTAGCCCGGCGTGGTGGACCGATCGACGGGCTTGCCGTGCTTGCTACCTCGGAACGTCGAATAAGTGCCGTCGTGGAAGAACGCCGACGTCAAGACCTTGGCCAGGACGTGCAGTGGGCCGAAATCGCAGTAGTAGCCCTGGGTCTCACCGGTGAGCGTGGCGTGGAGCGCGTGGTGGACGTCGTCGTCCCACTGGGCGTCCAGGCCGTACCCGCCCGCGGCGCGGTCGGTGATCATGACCGGGTCGTTGAGGTCGGACTCGGCGATCAGCGTCAGCGGCCGCCCGACTTCGGCCCGTAGCGCGTCCACCTCGTTCTGGAGCTCGGCCAGGATGTGCGGAGTGGACGTGTCGACCAGCGCGTGCACCGCATCGAGCCGCAGGCCGTCGGCGTGGTAGTCGCGCAACCACATCAGCGCGTTGTCGATGATGAATCGTCGCACCGGCTCGGCCTCGAGGTTGACGAGGTCGCCCCACGTGTTGCGCCCGGGCTTGAAGTACGGCGCATAGTGCTGCGCGTAATTCCCGCTGGCACCGAAGTGGTTGTAGACGACGTCCAGGATCACGGCCAGGCCGTGGCGGTGCGCCGCGTCGATCGAATCGCTTCAAACCGTCCGGGCCGCCCAGCGGCTCATGGACTGCGTACCAGTCGACGCCGTCGTAACCCCAGTTCCAGATCCCGTTCACGGCATTGACCGGCAGCAGCTCGACGTGCGTGACGCCGAGATCGACCAGGTGGCCCAGCCGTTCGATGGCCGAATCGAAGGTGGCGCCGTGGGTGAACGTCGCGACATGCATCTCGTAGATCACCGCGCCCGGCAGGGCGCGACCCGTCCATTCGCGGTCGTCCCACTCGAAAGCGTCCTGGTCATAGAGCTGGCTCGGGCCGTGAACGCCCTCAGGCTGCCGTCGCGACGCGGGATCGGGAATCGGGTCGTCGCTGCCATCGAGCAGATAGGCGTAGACCGCATCGGTGCGACAGTCGATCTCGGCCGACCACCACTCACCGGCGCGGGTCAGCGTATGCACCTCGCCGTCGACCAGCACCCGGACGTCGGACGGGATCGGGGCCCAAACCTCGAAGCGAGTCACGGCGTAGATCTTGCCCGGATGCTCGACGGATTACGCTTCCGCAATGGGCAAATCACAATCCGTTCGCGAGGCGTTACGTCTGCAGCCGGGAACGGTCAACCTGGCCGGCTACGACAGCGCAGCAACCCCACTAGCGCCGGCGGACAAGTCCAAGCAGAAGAAGGGCCTCGACGCCCGTTACGACCTCGCGGCCCTGCAGGAGCGGCTGTTCGCCGAGGGCACTCGCAGCGTCCTGCTGGTGCTGCAGGGAATCGACACGGCCGGCAAGGGTGGAGTGGTCTCGCATGTCGTGGCGCTGCTCGGCCCCGAAGGTGTCATGACGAGCGCGTTCAAGCGACCGAGCGCCGAGGAGCAGGCTCACCACTTCCTGTGGCGCATCCGCAAACGGCTGCCCGCCCCGGGCATCGTCGGCGTCTTCGACCGGTCCCACTACGAGGACGTGATCGTCCCGCGGGTGCACGAGACCGAGTCGGCCGAGGTCGTCGCCCAGCGCTACGACGAGATCAACGCGTTCGAGGCCGACCTGACGGCCAAGGGCACAACCGTCATCAAGTGCTTCCTCAACATCTCGTACACGACCCAGCGTGAGCGGCTGCTCGCCCGCCTGGACGACCCGACGAAGCGATGGAAGTTCCACGAGAGCGACATCGACGAGCGGGCCTACTGGTCCGACTACCAGGCGGCCTTCGCGGCGATGCTGCAGAACTGCTCGACCGCCGACGCACCGTGGTACGTGATCCCGAGTGACGCCAAGGCCTATCGGAACTGGGCGATCGCCCAGATCGTCGGCGAGACGCTGACCGAGATGGACCCGCAGTATCCGCAGCCCGACCTCGACATGGACCGGCTGCACGCCCGCCTTCGGCCCCCGTACTGATCATGAACGAGGTCGTCGTCACCGATCGGCTGGAGTTGCGCGCGACCGCGGAAGCCGACGCCGACGAGCTGTTCCCGATCTTCAGCGACCCGGCCGGCTGGTGGTACGACCCGGAGAATCGGCACGGGTCGATCGAGACGACGCGGCGGTTCGCCGCCCGGGCCGCCGAACGGTGGGCGGAGGGACTCAGTTACTGGACGGTGCGACTGCGCGACACCGGTGTGATCATCGGTCTGGGCGGAGCGCAGCGGCATCGATCGGGCACCTGGAACCTGAGCTACCGGATCGCGACCGCCGCCCAGGGCAACGGTTATGCGACCGAGCTCGGCCGGGCGGCCCTGGCTGCCGCGCACTCGGACGACGACACGGTCGCGGTGATCGCATGGGCCGCCGCCCACAACACGCCGTCACGACGAGTGGCGGTCGCGCTGGGGCTCGTCGATCGTGGGTTGCGCGTCGACGCCAACGACGGACAAGCGCGGGTCGCCTATTCCGATCGCGAGCTCGACGATGAGCTGATGCCGCTACTTGTCGATCCGGACGCCCACCGTTCGTCGACGTAACGAGACGATCTCCACGCCGGAAGGAACAACCGTGGCCGCAGGCACGAAGACCGACCCTTGGGTTCTCATGACCCCGCCCGGAAGTTCCGAGTTCACGATGTACCGCGACGAGGACTCGGACCCACCAGCGCTCATCTGCCAGGCCGGCAGCACCACGCTGAAGTACCGGCTCAGCGCGATCGACGACTTGCACTCGTGGCTCGTCGCTCAGGGCGACTGGGTTCCCCTCGGCGCGGCCGATGAGAAGAAGCCGGCCGCCGACGGCACGGTCGAGGCGTGGGGACGCTCGCCCGACAATCCGGTCGGTGGCTGGTACGGCCTGCGCAACGGCTACCGCGGGCGGTTCGGGATGTACCTGCCGCCGCTGCTCGAAGCGCTCGGCCTCGCCGAGGTCACCCACGAGGCACGCAACAACTCGATGCGCGCCCGCTGATCACACCCGCGCGAGCAGGGCGACCGGCGACTCGGCGAGCAGCTCGGCGACTCGGACGGTGCGGTCGACCGGCTCACCGGTGAGCACGTTGATCGACTCGAACGGGAGCTCGAGGCTGGTGTCACCCCACCCGCCGTGCGCCGCCAGTCGCACCGGCAGCCGGGTGGCGACCGTTATCGCCCCGCCCCGGTCGAAGGCGACGACGTGGTCAGCCGCGCTTCCGGTGGCGTACAGCGGGGTGTAATCCTCGAACAGGTCCGGCCGGTCACGGCGCAGGCGGAGCGCCGAGGCCACCACGGCCAGCTTGGCATCGGCCATCGTGTCGAGCCGTCGGCGCCGATCGTCGAAGTCGACCGGGCGGCGGTTGTCGGGGTCGACCAGCGAATCCTCGGCCAGCTCGGTGCCCTGGTAGGTGTCGGGGACGCCCGGCATCGTGAGGGCAACCAGCTTCTGGGCCACCGAGTTGCTGCGGGCGAAGGGCTCGATGCGGTCGAGGAACGCGTGCAACTGGTCATGCACCGAGGGGGAGTCGTAGGCCGCGTCCACGGCCGCGTGCACCGAAGCCTCGAAGGCGAGGTCGGGATCGATCCAGCGGGTGCCGTCCGAGGCCTCCCGCATCGCCTTCTCGACGTAGGCGTGCATCCGCTCGCGCTCGATCAGCCCCGCACCGGCGAACGTCTGCCAGAGGAGATAACCGAACGCCGGATTCGGCACCGGTGCCTCGGCCATCAGCTGGGCGGCCAGCGACCGCCATTCGTCGGGGATCTCGGCCAGGACGAACAGGCGGGCGCGCACGTCCTCACCCCGCTTCGTGTCGTGCGTCGAGAGGGTCGTCATCGAGTACGGCCAGTCCCGCTGCCGCGTCGCCGCGCGGTCGTGGAACGTACTGACCGGCGCGCCGAACGTCGCCGGATCCCCGCCGACCTCGTTCAGCGCGATGAAGCGGTTGTAGCGGTAGTAGGCGGTGTCCTCGACGCCCTTGGCCATCACCGCGCCGGACGTCTGCTGAAAGCGTCGAGCCAGTTCATCGGCCGGGTCCGCCAACCGGGGCACGAGGGAGGCGATCGTCTCGGTCAGATCGGGACGGCGATCGCGCGCCGTCTCGATCGCCTCGGACAGGTATTCGGCTCCGAGCGGTAGATACGAGCGGTACACCGGGAACGCGATCAAGAGCTCGGCGAGCGCCGCCTCGGCGTTCTCGATCGCCGGCACGAGCCGGGCCAGTCTCGACACCTCGGCCTGCAGGATGGTCGTCACCACGAACCGCTTGCCCGCTTCGACATGATCATGGAAGTCGAGCGTGTCGCCGGTTGCCGCTTGGTAGGTCGCGGTCATGGGTTCGGAGCCGGCCGGATCGACGAACAGATTGGTGACCTCGGTCAGCGCGTCGTAGCCGGTCGTGCCGGCCACCGGCCAGGATTCGGGGAGCGCCTCACCCGGTTCCAGGATCTTCTCGACGGTGACCCACGCGTCGGGGGCCGCGTTGTGCAGTCGCCACAGGTAGCCCTCCGGATCGACCAGCCCGTCGGGATGATCGATTCGCAGTCCGTCGATGCCGTCAGCACCCGTCCAACGCAGGATCTCGCGGTGGGTCGCGTCGAACACGGTCTCGTCCTCGACCCGCAGCCCGGCGAGTGTCGTGACGGCGAAGAAGCGCCGGTAGTTCTGCTCGGTGTCGGCCCGGCGGAAGTTGACCAACTCGTACGCCTGACGGTCGTGGACTTCCGACGGCGAGCCGCCCATGGTCGCCGGCGCGATGGGGAAGCGGTGTTCGAAGTAGCGCAGCTCGCCGTCCTCGATCGTCAACTGCGTCGGGTCGAAGTCGTCGCCGAGCACCGGCAGCAGGATCCGCCCCCGGGACCACTCGATGTCGAACCACTGCGCGTAGTCCGACGAGCGGCCCAGTCGAAGCACGTCCCACCACGCGCGCATCTCGGCCGCGTCGGCGACGCCGGCGTGATTGGGGACGATGTCGACCACGACACCGAGGCCGTTCTCGCGGGCGGCCTCGAGCAGCGCCAGCCAGCCGGAGCGGCCACCACGAGCCGGATCGATCTCGTCGTGGTCGATCACGTCGTAACCGTGGTCGGAGCCCGCGGACGCGGTCAGCAACGGCGAGCAGTAGACCGCTCCCACTCCGAGCTGGGCCAGGTAGTCGCAGATACCGGCCGCGGCTGTCAGTTGGAACGAGGAACGGATCTGCAGCCGATACGTCGATGTCGGGATAGCCAACTCAGTCCGTCCGCCGCAGCACGACCAACGCGCGCGGTCCGACCGAGACGCTCTCGCCGGCCCCGTACACCCGCTCCTCGTCGGCGTCGGCGTCGGCGGTGTCCATGACGACCTGCCAGCCGGCGCCGTACTCGACCGTGGGCATGACGAAGTCGAGGGCCGCATCGTGGGCGCTGAAGCACATCAGGAAGGTGTCGTCGACGACCCGCTCGCCGCGCGCGTCGACGTCGGTGATCCCGTTGCCGTTCAGGAAGACGGCGACCGCCCGGCCGAAGCCTGAGTCCCAGTCCTCTTCCGACATCTCGTTGCCGTCGGGCTGCAGCCACGCGATGTCGGGCAGACCCTCCTTGCCCCGGCGGCGCACCGGCCGGCCCACGAAGAAGCGGCGGCGGCGGAACGTCGGATGGTTCTCGCGGAGCTCGGCCGCCTTGCGGGTGAACGCGAGCAGGTCGACGTCGACGTTCTTCCAATCGATCCAGGTGATCTCGTTGTCCTGGCAGAAGCCGTTGTTGTTGCCGCCCTGAGTGCGCCCCAGTTCGTCGCCGTGGCAGATCATCGGCACGCCCTGCGACAGGAACATCGTCGCGATGAAGTTGCGTTCCTGCTGCTCACGCAACGCGTTGATCTTGGGGTCCTTGGTCGGGCCCTCGGCGCCACAGTTCCACGACCGGTTGTGACTCTCGCCGTCGTTGTTGTCCTCGCCGTTGGCCTCGTTGTGCTTCTCGTTGTACGACACGAGATCGCGCAGGGTGAAGCCGTCGTGCGCTGTGACGAAGTTGATCGACGCCACGGGCCGACGGGCCGAGTGCTCGTAGAGGTCGGCCGAGCCGGTCAGACGCGACGCGAACTCACCGAGGGTGGCCGGTTCACCCCGCCAGAAGTCGCGGACGGTGTCGCGGTACTTGCCGTTCCATTCCGTCCATTGCGGCGGGAAGTTGCCGACCTGGTAGCCACCGGGCCCGACGTCCCACGGTTCGGCGATCAGCTTGACCTGGCTGACGGTGGGGTCCTGCTGCACGAGTTCGAAGAAGCTCGACAGCCGGTCGACGTCGTAGAACTCACGCGCCAGCGTTGCCGCCAGGTCGAAGCGGAAACCGTCGACGTGCATGTCGGTGACCCAGTACCGCAGCGAGTCCATGATCAACTGCAGCGAGTGAGGGTGCCGCACGTTCAGGGTGTTGCCGGTTCCGGTGTAGTCCATGTAGTAGCGCTGGTCGTCGTCGACGAGGCGATAGTAGGCCGCGTTGTCGATGCCGCGCATCGACAGCGTCGGGCCCATGTGATTGCCCTCGGCGGTGTGGTTGTAGACGACGTCCAGGATCACTTCGATGCCGCTGTCGTGCAGCGTGCGCACCATCGTCTTGAACTCCTGCACCTGCCCGCCGGGCGTGCCGGATGACGAGTACTTCGAGTCGGGCGCGAAGAAGCCGATCGTGTTGTAGCCCCAGTAGTTGGACAAGCCCTTGTCGATCAACGTCGAGTCGTTCGCGAAGTGGTGCACGGGCATCAACTCGATGGCGGTGATGCCCATCGACTTCAGGTGATCGATCATGACCGGGTGCGCGATCGCCGCATACGTTCCGCGGATCTCGTCGGGGATCTCCGGGTGCTGCTCGGTGAGGCCCTTGACGTGGGCCTCGTAGATCACGGTCTCGTTGTACTGCCGCTTGGGCGGCCGGTCGGTGCCCCAGTCGTAGAACGGGTTGATCACGACCGACTTGGGCATGTGGTCCGCGGAGTCGTCGTCGTTGCGCGAATCGGGATCGCCGAAGTTGTAGCTGAACAGCGACTGGTCCCAGTCGAACGTGCCGTCGATCGCCTTCGCGTACGGATCCAGCAGCAGTTTGGTCGGATTGCACCGCTGGCCCTTCGAGGGGTCGTACGGGCCGTGGACGCGGTAGCCGTACAGCTGACCGGGCTCGACACTCGGCAGGAACGCGTGCCACACCAAGCCGTCCTGCTCGCGAAGCTCGATCTTGGTCTCGGTTCCGTCGGAGTCGAACAGGCACAACTCGACCCGCTCGGCCACTTCGCTGAAGAGCGCGAAGTTCGTGCCCGATCCGTCGTACGTAGCGCCTAGGGGATAGGCGGTACCGGGCCAAACCTGCATGGGTCTCCTCGAAGTTCGCGTCTGGGCTTTTCTCGGAGGCGGCACGCCCCCACCCTGCCAGAGTCGTGTTACCCGCGCGGGTCGGCCTCTATCGCCCGTAAGCTGATCGTTATTGGAGGGGAGTAACCCCCTGCGGTGTCCTCGTCATCACGGGCCGTGCGTCTGCGGCCCCGGGGCGCCGGTCCGCGTCGGCTTCGGCCGTCGGGCGGGTGAGACCTCCGGGCCAGGCGGCCGTGCGCGGTCGCCGCTGACCGGAGGCATCAATGCACGTCCACACCTGGGTCTGGATCGTCACGCTCGCGGCGTGGGCCGCCTTCCTCACGATCGACATGGTCGTGATCGGGCGCCGTCCCCACGAGCCGTCCACGTCCGAATCTGTGCGGCACCTGGCGTTCTTCGTCGGCACGGCCGGGCTGTTCGCGGTCGGCGTCTGGCTGATCAGCGGTCCCGGCTACGGCGGCCAGTTCGTCGCCGGCTGGCTGACCGAGTACTCGCTGTCGGTCGACAACCTGTTCGTGTTCCTGATCATCCTGACCAAACTGCACGTGCCCCGCGAGTTGCAGTCGGCTGCGCTGTTCACCGGAATCGTCGCCGCGGTGGTGCTGCGCGGTGTGTTCATCGCGGTCGGGGCGGCCGCCATCAACCGATTCAGCTGGGTGTTCTACCTCTTCGGTCTGTTCCTGCTCTACACCGCCGTCACGCTGGCCAAGGAGTCGCGCTCGCACGACGACTCGGCTCAGGAGTATGTCGAGCCGCGGGCCGTCCGCTGGCTGCGGCGCCGTGTCCCGGTCACCGACGGTTTCCACGGTGCGCGGCTGACCGCTCGCGAATCCGGCCGGCGGCTGGCGACCCCGATGCTGCTCGTCGTGGCCGCGCTCGGCGTGACCGACCTGCTGTTCGCGCTCGACTCGATCCCGGCGATCTATGGCATCACCCGTGAGCCGTACCTGGTGTTGACCGCCAACATGTTCGCGTTGATGGGACTGAGACAGCTCTACTTCCTGCTCGGCGGCCTGCTCGAACGCCTCGTCTACCTGAGTCTCGGTCTGTCGCTGCTGCTCGCCTTCATCGGCGCCAAGTTGATCTTGCACGCGCTGCACGAGAACACTCTGTCGTTCGTCAACGGCGGCCGGCCCGTCGGCTGGGCGCCGGACATCCCCATCTGGGTGTCGTTGACCGTCATCGTCGGCACGCTGGGCGTGACCGCGGTGGCCAGCCTGCTCCGTACGGCGGCCCGGCCGTGACCTGGCCGCGTCAGCTGGTGGTGGTAGCCGACGGCGCGGCCGGCTGCGCCGTCCGGGATCCCGACGGCACCGTCCGCGGACGCTGCTGGTTCGGGAACTGACGCCCGCCGTTGCTCCCATTGCCGGTGCCGTAGCCAGGCCCGTACCCACCGAAGGGGCCGGTGCGCTGACGGACGATGCCGTGGTCGGCGAACCGGCCGTTGTGGGTGGCGACGGCGTGGCCGATCACGGCACCGACGAACAGCAGGACGAGGGCGGCCACGATCGAGATCACCGAGAACGCGACCCGCTTGGACGGGTTGATCCAGCGCTCACGCGGAGGCTTCGGGGGCGGCGGCGCGAACGAGTACGGGGGCGGGTAGGCGCCGTAGGGCGTCACCGGGGTACCGGGCGCAACGGCGGCCGCGGGTGGGGGAGTCGGCGGCAGGGCGGCGGTAGGCGCAGCCGGCTCCGGTGCCGCGTCGGTCGCGGGCTGCGGCGCCGTCGGCTCGCCCTCGGGCGCCGGTGTTGACTCGCTCATCTTCGTCCCCCTCGCACATCGGTGTGTGCTGGGCCGAGTATAAACAACTTGTTAAGTTTTCGATATGAACGATCGCTCGCGGCGAACGGTGGCGGGCAGTTCAGCGCTCGTGGCCCCGATTGTCGTACCCGCCTCGTACGGTTGACCACGTGAGAGTTCGCAGCGACATCGCCCCGACGACCGGCAAGTTCGAGGTGGTCTCCGACTTCGAGCCGGCCGGCGACCAGCCGGCGGCCATCGACGCGCTCGAGAAGCGCATCCGCACGGGCGAGCGCAACTCGGTGCTTCTGGGAGCGACGGGCACCGGCAAGTCGGCGACGGCCGCCTGGTTGATCGAGCGGCTCCAGCGCCCGACGCTGGTGATGGCGCCGAACAAGACGCTGGCGGCCCAGCTGGCCAACGAGCTGCGCGAGATGCTGCCGAACAACGCCGTCGAGTACTTCGTGAGCTATTACGACTACTACCAGCCCGAGGCCTACGTCCCGCAGACCGACACCTACATCGAGAAGGACTCCTCGATCAACGACGAGGTCGAGCGGCTGCGTCACTCGGCGACGATGTCACTGCTGACCCGGCGTGACGTCGTCGTGGTGGCGACCGTGTCCTGCATCTACGGCCTCGGCACGCCGCAGGAGTACGTCGACCGCTCGGTGCGGCTGCACACCGGTCAGCAGATCGAGCGCGACAAGATCCTGCGTCGCCTGGTCGACGTCCAGTACACCCGCAACGATCTCTCGTTCACACGCGGGACGTTCCGCGTCCGCGGCGACACCGTCGAGATCTTCCCGGTGTACGAGGAGCTGGCGATCCGCGCCGAGATGTTCGGCGACGAGATCGAACGGCTCTACTACCTCCACCCGCTCACCGGCGAGGTCATTCGCGAGGTCGAAGAGGTCTTCGTCTTCCCGGCCACCCACTACGCCGCCGGTCCCGAGCGGATGGAGAAGGCCATTCGTGGCATCGAGAAGGAACTCGAGGAGCGGCTCGGCCGAACTCGAGGCTCAGAACAAGCTGCTCGAGGCGCAGCGACTTCGGATGCGCACGAGCTACGACATCGAGATGATGCGCCAGGTCGGCTTCTGCTCGGGCATCGAGAACTACTCGCTGCACATCGACGGCCGCGAACGGGGCAGCGCGCCCAACTGCCTGCTGGACTACTTTCCCGAGGACTTCCTGCTGGTCATCGACGAGTCGCACGTCACCGTCCCGCAGACCGGCGGGATGTACGAGGGCGACATGTCCCGCAAGCGCACGCTGGTCGATCACGGCTTCCGGCTGCCCTCGGCCATGGACAACCGGCCGCTGAAGTTCGAGGAGTTCGTCGAGCGGATCGGCCAGACCGTGTACATGTCGGCGACCCCCGGCACCTACGAACTGGCCAAGGTCGACGGCGATGTGGTCGAACAGGTGATCCGTCCGACCGGCCTCATCGACCCCGAGGTGATCGTGAAGCCCACGAAGGGCCAGATCGACGACCTCGTCCACGAGATCAGACTGCGGGCCGAGCGCAACGAGCGGGTTCTGGTCACGACACTGACCAAGAAGATGTCCGAGGATCTCACCGACTATCTGCTGGAGTTGGGCATCCGGGTTCGCTACCTCCACTCCGAGGTCGACACCCTGCGCCGCATCGAACTGCTCAGCGAGCTGCGGATGGGCGAGTTCGACGTCCTGGTCGGCATCAACCTGCTGCGCGAGGGCCTCGACCTGCCCGAGGTCTCGCTCGTGTCGATCCTGGACGCCGACAAGGAGGGCTTCCTGCGCAGCGGGACGTCGTTGATCCAGACCATCGGCCGCGCCGCCCGCAACGTCTCCGGTCAGGTGCACATGTACGCCGACACGATCACGCCCTCGATGGAGAAGGCGATCGACGAGACCAACCGCCGCCGGGCCAAGCAGGTGGCCTACAACGTCGCGAACGGCATCGACCCGCAGCCGTTGCGCAAGCGAATCGCCGCCATCACCGACCGCATCGCGCAGGAGGCCGCCGACACGGAGTCGCTGCTGAACGGTGGTGTGCCGGTCGGCGGATCGGGGCGGTCGCAGTCACGGGGAAAGTCGGCCGTGCCCGGTCGCGGTGGTCGGGGCGCTGCCGCCCGGGTATCGCCTGGCGTCCTCGGCGTCGGCGCGCATGCCGACGGCAAGCTGGACGTCTCCGAGATGCCCCGCGCGGCGTTGGCCGACCTGATCCAGCAGCTCAACGACCAGATGCTGGCCGCCGCTCGAGAGCTACAGTTCGAGGTCGCCGCCCGCCTGCGTGACGAAATCGGCGACCTGAAGAAGGAACTGCGCGGAATGGATGCCGCCGGCGTCGGGCAGTAAACGGGCAATCCACTCCGGCCAGCTATTCCAACGACCGGTTGGTTGGTGTATAGGTATTTCAACGCCCAGACCCCGCGCCCCGCGCCAGTGAGATTGGCACCGCCTGATGAGAGAGAGCTCGGCCAAGACCACGCCGGCTTCCGTCGAGCCCCGAGTCGGGGCTCTGTCGGTGGCCGGCGCGAAGCCACCGCGCCGTCGGCAGGAGCTGATCAAGGTGGCCGCGCGGGTCTTCGAGGTGCGCGGATACGAGGCGGCGTCGATCCAGGACATCGCCGACGAACTCGGAATCCTGAAGGGCAGCGTCTACTACTACATCGACACCAAGCAGGAACTCCTGTTCGCCGTGCTGCAGGAGTTGCACGAATCGGCATCGGCCAACATCGAGCGGTTCGCCGAGCTGTCGACGGACCCCCTGACGTTGATCCGGTTGTTCGTCCAGAGCCAGTTCATGTACCTCTGCGACAACCTGGTCGCGGCGACCGTCTTCTTCCAGGATTTCGGTTCCCTCGACGCCGAGCGCCGCCATCTCATCGTCGGTGAGCGGGACAACTACGACAAGTTCCTGCGCGATCTCATCACGCTGGGCCAGCTCGAGGGCTCGATCTGCGAGCACGTCGACCCGAAGCTGGCGACGTTCGCCATCCTCGGAATCGTCAACTGGAGCTACCAGTGGTTCCGGGTCGACGGCAGCATGGACCCGGGGGCGGTCGGTCGCGATTTCGCCGATTTCGCCCTCGCCGGCCTGGTGTGCCACGAAGGACACGGCCTGGGCCAGGTGCCACCGACGATCACCCTTGGCTTCGGCGGTATGCCCGAAGTCGCCTCACTTCACGATCAGTAGGCCGACCGGCCGGTCGAGGTAGCGCTCGATCGCCGCCCGCTCCGCCTCGATACCGGTGCGCTGTGCTCTGGTGAGTCGTGCGAACGGGGTGACCTCGACCGTATGCGTCGTGGTCGTCCGGACGGTTCTCCAGATTCCGATCACTCGCCCGTCGTCGACAACAGTGGCTTTGATGATTCCGCCGACGTAGACCTCGCGATGCAACGCGGGATCGAGCAGGGCGCTGCGGTCGCGGTAGCCGATCAGGTAGTTGTCGAACATGGGCAGTAACCGCAGCGCGCGGTGCGATTCGACCTCCCCGGCCCGGAACCCACGCCGGCCGCCGAGTTCGACCTCGGTCAGCTCATCGCGGATCGACCGTGATCGCGGCGCCGGACGGCAACCCCGACCAGGTTGTGAAGTCGGCCGCCGTGGCCGGCCCGAACGCGCGGAAGTACCGGCGGGCCAACTCGGCCATCGGATCCGGCGGCGACTCCGAGTCGCCGATCCAGTCGTCGAGCAGGGCGAAGGACGTCTCGACCCGACTCGTCCGGACCGCGGCAGGTCACCCCCCGCGCGCTGAGCGCCAGCAGCAGGTGGGTGGCCGCCTGACCGTCCTCGGCGAGCCGGACCCCGCGGGCAGCGAGCTCGTCGGTCAGCTGATGGCGACTCAGCCGGCGCCCGGCGAGGACCTCACGGGCGTGCGGAACCGCGGCGTCGATGATGTCGGCCGTCAGGCCCAAGCGGCGCCAGCGCACGTTGGCGAAGCGCCGTTCGATCATCGGACCGAACAACGCGGTCAGCCACCGCACGTCCTCGGCGCCGACGAGATGGACGGTTGCACGCATCAGCCAGGTGCGGACGAGGCGACGCTCGGCGTCGATGGTGCGGATCAGAGAGGCCTCGCCCAGCGTGCTCGTCCGGGCCCGGACGCCCAGCCGGGCCGCGCCCAGATCCTGGGCCTGGATCCCGGCCGCTTGCGCGACTACTTCGATCGGTGTGCGGTCGAGTGGCCCGGCGAGCCCTTGGCGCGTCATCCGTTCGATCAAGAAGTCCACTCACGGAGTCTGCCGGGCCACCCCGACAACTACTGCGACAACTGTTCGGACCCCTGCTCCGACGGCGATCCGGTCGCGGCGGGCGCCCGCCCCGCAGTCCACACGCCGTCGCGGCGAGCGTGTTGGCGGCGCGCAGTGCGGCCGCCGGTTCGGCTCCCCGCCGCAGCGACTGCAGCAAGCCGGCCGCGAAGGCGTCACCCGCGCCGGTGCTGTCGAGCAGCTCCAGCGACATCGCGGGCGACCGCACGACAGACTGCCCATCCGACCAGATCGCGCCGGCCGGGCCGAGCTTGATGACGGCGGCACCGAACCGGGCGGCCAGCTCGCGCACGGCCACCTCGGGCGCGGTCGTGCCCGTCAACACCGCGGCTTCGTCGAGATTGGCCAGCAGCAGGATGCCGGCGCCGACGACCTCTTCGGCGAAGCGGGCCGCCCCGAACTCGGCGAGCGGGGCCGCGGACGCGGCGTCGACCGAGATCGGGAGCCCGGCCGCGCGGGCCAGTTCGAGGGCACGCAGGGCGGCATCGTGGGCGTCGTGGAACAGCGAGTAGGCCGACAGGTGCAGCTGCCGGCCGTCGGCAAACAGCGACGGTTCGAGATCGGCGGGCCGGAGCTCGGTGTTCGCGCCGGCATCGGGGATCATCGTCCGCTCGCCCGACGGGTCGACCAGGACGATGCAGCTGCCGGTGCGGCCGCGGCGTCACGAGGACGGTCTCGACGCCGGCCGCGTCGAGGTCGCCGCGAGCGAGCCGTCCGAGCGGGTCGTTGCCGGTCGCGCCGATCAGGACCACCTCAGCACCGGCCGCGGCCAGCCAGCAGGCGGTGTTCGCCGCCGATCCGCCGCCGAGGAACTGGATGTTCGCCGGGGTGTCCGAACCGGTCGCGAGCGGGCCCGGCAGCGCGGCGACGATGTCGATCATCACGTCGCCGACGCAGATCACTGCCCTGGCTCATCGGCGGGCGTACTCGACCGCGACCTCGCCGGCCAGTTTGGCATTGGACAGGACGAGGGCGATGTTGGTCGCCAGCGAGGCGCCGTGCGTTTCCCGGTTGAACCACCCGAGCAGGAACGGAGTGACGTCCTTGCCGGTGACGCCCTGCGCGTCCGCGGCGGCGAGCGCGTCGGCGAGGGTTCGGTCGTGGAGTGCGCGGTCCAGCTCGTCGTGCGGGTGGACCGGATTGGCCAGCACGAGGCCGTACACGTCGGTGCCGAGCGCCCGCCGGGCCGCGAGAACGTCGGCGACGGCCGCCGGCGAATCGACGCGCCAGTGCAGCGGGATAGCCCGAGTCGGCCAGGTAGAAGCCAGGAAAGGCGTCGGTGCGGTACCCGAGCACGCCGACGTTGAGCGACTCCAGCCGTTCGAGCGTCGCCGGGACGTCCAAGATCGACTTCACGCCGGCGCACACGACCATGATCGACGTCCGCGACAGCGTGCTGAGATCGGCCGACTCGTCCCACGAATCGCGCGCCAGGCGGTGCACGCCGCCGAGCCCGCCGGTGGCGAAGACACCGATGCCGGCCCGGGCGGCCAGGTGGGCGGTCGAGGCAACCGTCGTCGCGCCGTCGCCGCCGGCCGCGGCGACCGCGGCGATCTCCCGCACGCTGGCCTTGACCACGTCGGGAGAGGTGGCGATCCGTTCGAGCGCGGCGTCGTCCAGTCCGATCCGGGCCTCGCCGTCGACCACGCGCGATCGTGGCCGGAACCGCACCCGCGTCGCGCACCGCCTGCTCGATGCGGCGGGCGGCGCGCAGGTTGTCCGGGCGGGGCAGGCCGTGGCTGATGATCGTGCTCTCGAGCGCGACGACCGCCCGTCCGTCGGCCAGGGCGTCAGCCACCTCGGGTTCGATGCGCACGCGACGATATTGTCGCCGACGATGACGTCCCTCACCGCGCGCCGACCCCGTCGATGTGCTGCTGCACGTCACGGTCGTGCCGTCCGATCTCGCCGCCGGACTGCGTTTCTACGACGCCGTCCTGGGCGCGCTGGGCGTCGCGCGGCACTCGGACTTCCCGGACGAGGAGGAAGAGCGACGCCGAAGTCGACGCCGCGTCCTACGGCCGCCCGGGATCCGACCCGGTGCTCTGGGTCGTCGCCGGCTCGCCCGCGACGACGGGGGCCCATCTGGCTTTCGCCGCACCCGACCGCGAGGCGGTCGGGGAGTTCTGGCGGCAGGCGAGCGAACACGGCGGAGCCGGCCGGCAGGCTCCTCGCGACGTGGGAGATCTACCGGCGGGGGTACTTCGGCGCGATCGTGGCCGACCCGGACGGCAACCTCGTCGAAGCGGTCGTCAGGGAATGACGCCGCTCAGACGTCGGTGAAGTGCTCGACGCGCGGCGGTGCCGCGAAGAACGGCCCGATCGCGCCCCGCCACCGCCCGTAGCGGTCGGTTTCGCGGAAGTTCTCGAGGTGCGCCTCGACCGAGTCCCACTCGACCAGGAGCACGAAGCGCTCGGGCGACTCGATGCCGTTGGTCATCCGGACCGACCGGCAGCCTTCGGTGCCAGCGAGCACGTCGCGGGCCGAGTGGTACGCGTCGATGAACCGGGCGGCCGAACCCGGCGTCACGATGATGTCGGCGACTTCCAGAACCATGACTGCCACTGTGCCAGGCAGCGGGAGCTCGCCGCGGTGGTCGGCGTCAGGGTTGGTCCCAGGGGTCACTTCTGTCACACTGACCCCATGCGGGTGGCCCGGATCCTGTCGACGACGGCAGTGGTCGCGGCGATCGGTGCCGCTGCCGCGCTGGTCATCGGCATGGCCGGGGCCGCGCCCAAACCGACTGCCGATACGAGTACGACAGCGATCGACACGCCGCTGACGTCGATCCCGGCGACCCCGAGCGACCCGGCCGCGCCGAGCCTCACAGCCAGCACGTCCGCGGCGGTCACGCCGACGTCAGCCGCGATCACGGCCGCCGCGGCGCCCGTAACGAGTCAGCCCGCCGTCGCGACGGTGCCGGCTCCAGCGGCAACCACGGCCAGGTCGACGACCGCCGCCGCGCCCGCCCCCGCGCCGGCCGTGGTCACCGGCCAGGCGCTTCCCCTCGACTACAGCACCGGCTCGGCCACTCGGGTGATCACCGTGGTGGCGTCGTCGGCCGGATCGACCACGGCGACGCTTCAGGCCTGGGACAAGGCCGCCGGGGGAGGCTGGCTCAAGCACGGCGGCGCCGTGACCGCTCACCTCGGCGCCGACGGCCTGTCGAGCAGCCCCAGCGAATCGCGTTCGGCCACCCCGATCGGCAGCTTCTCGCTGACGCAGTCGTTCGGCGCTCTGAGCAATCCGGGCACCGCGTTGCCGTACTTCCAGACCGACTCGGCCGACTGGTGGATCAGCCAGTCCGGCGCGCTGTACAACACCCACCAGCACTGCGTCGGCAGTTGCGCCTTCGAAACAACCCGAAGGGTCCCACGACCCGAACGAGCACCTGTACTACGAGACGCCGTATTACAACTACGCGGTCGTGATCGACTACAACACCCCGAATGCCGGGACGGTCGTCGCCAGGCGCGGGGAGCGCGTTCTTCCTGCACGTCACCGACGGAAAACCCACCGCCGGGTGCGTCGCGATTCCGCAGGCCAACCTCGTCCCGATCATGCAGTGGCTCACCCCGGCCGCCTCGCCGCGGATCTTGATCGGCGTGGCATGACACCCTGGAGCCATGCTCGGACGGTATCCACGGACGATCTTGGCGACATCGGCGGCCACCGCCCTGCTCGCCGTACTGGTGGCCTGCACCGCTGGATCGAAGCCGGCGGCCCGCGGCACGACTAGTCCCGTCAGCTCCTCGGCGTCGAGGCCAGCGCCACGAGTCCGACGCCGACTCCCTCGCCGACGACCAGCGCGCCCACCCCGACCCCCACCCCGACGACAGCGACCCCCACGCCGACGCCGGCCAAGTCGGTCGCCGTGGCCCCCGCCGCCCCCTCGCCCCAGGCCCTGCCTCTGTCGTACGCGACCGGCTCGGCGACGCAGGTCATCACCGTCGTCGGCCCGGTCGACGAGTTCGACGACCGCCACCCTGCAGCGCTGGACCAAGTCGGGCACCGGCTGGCTGCCCTATGGCGTGGCCGTCACCGCCCACCTGGGGTCAGCCGGGATGACCACCCACCCGAGCGAATCGCTGTCGGCCACCCCGATCGGCAGCTTCACGCTGACCCAGGCCTTCGGCCGCGACGCCAATCCGGGCACGAAGCTGCCCTACCTGCAGACCACGCCCGACGACTGGTGGATCAGCCAGACCGGCCCGCTGTACAACACCCATCAGCGCTGTGCCAGCGGCTGCGCCTTCACGCAGGGCGACCCGAACGAGCACCTGTACTACGAGGTCCCGTTCTACGACTACGCGGTCGTGATCGACTACAACACGGCGCCGGTCGTGCAGGGTGCGGGCAGCGCGTTCTTCCTGCACGTCACCGACGGCAACCCCACGGCCGGCTGCGTCAGCGTGCCGATGGCGACCGAGGTGTCGATCCTCGACTGGCTCGATCCGGCCGCGGCGCCGCGCATCCTCATCGGCCCGGGCTGATCAGCTCACCGCGAAGTAGGCCGCACCGACCAGCGCGGACGCTTCGAGGTCGTCAGCGAGCACGACATCGAGGCCCGTCGGCAGGGCCGCGATCAACGGCGGGCCGAGGATGTCCCATGATCGGGTCATCGAACCGCCGACCACGACGCGGTCGAAGTGGCTCAGCCAGCGCGCGAGAGTTGATCCGAGCGCGAACAACGCCGCTTCGAGGACCGCGATGTGCCGCCGCGTCACCGCGCCGGGCCGATTCCGCGATCTCGCGGACGTCGGCCTCGACGCCGGTGGCGTTCCGGTATGCGGACATGATCGCCCGGCGCGACATCACGTCTTCCAGCGGTCGGCCGTCGATGTCGAAGCGATGAGCCCGGCCGCCCGGCGGAAGATCCGGGCCGGTGTCGATCAATCGGCCGTCGACGAGCGAAGCCGAACCCACGCCGGTGCCGAGGGTGACGGCCGCCCAGCGCGCGGGGGCCGGGCAGCCGGCACCGACCCACTCGCCGAGCAGGAACGCTTCCGCGTCGTTGACGAACCGGACGCCGGACGCCGCCGGGTGAAGCCGGGCGAGCAGTCCGGCCCGGACGTCGACCCCGGACAGCGCCTCGAACTTGCCGACCGAGTGGAAGCGTCCGATGCCGTGCTCGTAGTCGAACGGATCGGGCATGCCCACGCCCCACACCGCCCCCGCCGGCGCCCCGGCTCGCGTGCCGCCAGCAGCCAGGGCGTCGAGCAGCGCGCCCGAAGGCGCGTGCGCGTCGAGCGCCATCCGGACCACGGGTCCGGTGATCCGCCAGGACTCGGTGTCGATCAAGCCGGCGCTGACGTGCGTTCCACCGATGTCGAAGCGCCGGCGTCAGCACCGAAAACCATCCGTCAGGCCGGGACTGCACGCCGCGATCACACCTTCGGCTTCAGCGGGGGTCGACATCGACCACGCGGTAGCCCTGACGCCCGGCCGCGGTGGCGGCGGTCAAGGTCATCACTCCGACCCGCCTCTGGAAGAACGTCTGGCGCATCTTCCAACCGACGATCCCGTCCGACTCGATCATGACCCGGCGGCGCACGAGCGCACCCGACCGGGTCACCAGGTGATCGGCCACGACTGCGTGACCGAGGTTGCGATAGCGGTCCTCGGCCAGGGCGGCGGCCGGTACGAGCACCAGACCGGCGAACCCGACCGAGAGCGGCCAGCCCTCGAGAACGCCGGCGATCAACAGCCCGACGAGCGCAATGAGCACGGCACCGACCGCGCGTACGTAGCGCCGACGGCGGGCCACCTGACCGTGCGCGGGTGAGGGTGGCCCCCAGCGGGCGATCCGTGGCCAGTACGGCATCGACGACGCGGACGACCTCGGCGCGCGGTGCGGGAGGCATCAGAACGGTGCCGCCTCGCTCGGCGCCGCGTCCGACCCGCAGACCGGTGGCGATGGTCAACGCCCGCGCACCGCCGACCCAGCGGAGAAAGAGGGGCTCGGAGAGCTCGACGCCTCTCAGCCGTCGATGCTCGATACTCGTGTTGCGGGTGGTGAGCAGACCGCGGCTGACGTGCAGGCTTCCGCCTTCGTGCCGGGTCAGGTGGAATCCCCAGAACGCGAGTACATAACCCACCGTCGACGTCAGCGCGACGAAGACCAGGACGACGAGAAGTCCGACGACGACGATGGCCGCGAGTCGACGTCGAGCTGAGGTCGTGCCCGGCGGAGCGGACCGGGCCGACCCGTTCGAGGTCGACGTGGGCGTCGTTCACGATGCGCGCCACGAAACCCACGACGGCCAGCGCGGTGATCGCACCCGACAGGTTGAACGGAGCGAAGCGGACCCACCGGGGATCGAAGACGGCCAGGTCCTGTTCGTAGGCCGGGCGGGCGATCGTCGGGGTCGGCGTCGAACGGCTGGTTGTGCAGCAACTCGGCGCGCAGGTGCTGCGCGGCGTCCACGTCGACCCCGTCCAGGGTCAGACCTTCGTGCCGCCGTCGATCCGACGTGCCGGTCCCGATGGTGACGCGAGCGAGCCCGAGGGCCCGGTGCAGCAGGTGCGACGTGACATCGACGGTTCGCACCCGATCCAACCGGGCGTTCACGGTCTGGCGGCGCAGCAGCCCGCGACGCAGTTGGATCTGTTCGGCGTCGATGCGGTAGCGGGTGGTGAACCATCGGCTGATCGCCAGCCCGATCACGATGACGGCGACGCCCAGTCCCCAGTACTCGCCCGCGCCGGTGTTCGAGCCCGCGAACAACGCACCGATGAGCAACGGAAAGGACTTTCCCAGCTCGACGACGGGATGGATCAGCAGCATGCGGGGACTCAGTCGCCGCCACCCGTCCGCGCCCGGAACGTCAGCGGGCCGACTCACGTCGCGTCGTCCTCGCTCTGCTGGGTGCGCTGGGTGAGGGTCGCCACCAGCTGGTCGGCGGTCGTCGCGATCGAGGCCGTGGATCTTGAGCGGCCCGGCCGCGGATGCCGTCGTCACCGTGACGTTCGACAGCTTGAACAGCTGCTCGATCGGCCCGCGTTGCGTGTCGACCGTCTGGATCCGGTTGACCGGAGCGATCCGTCGCTCCTGGGTGATCCAGCCGGTCTGGGTGTAGACGGCGCCGCCGGCGTCCTCCCAGGTGTGGACCCGATAGCGCCACTGCGGCATGACCGCGAGGTGCACGATCGCCACGAATCCCGTCGACGCCAGCGTGATCGATCAGCGGCAGCGACGCCCGCGGCGAAGACGGCGGCCGCATTCGACGCCGAGGACGAGGACCCAGCCCAGAGCGGCGCGCGTGGCCCAGAACCACTTGGCGCGCGGGCTCACGTGGTGAGCCGGCGCGCGCAGCAGCGTGTTCTCGAGCGGGGCCACCGTCGAACCATAGCCAGCGATGAGCGCCGCTCAGCCCATGATGTCGTCGAACGCCGAGATCTTGGTCGGCGTGAACCGCACGAGCAGTTCGCCCGCAACCGCGTTGCGGCGTCCGAAGGCCTCGGCGTCCGCCGCGGCGACGTACCGCTCGGCGATGGCGATCGACCACGGCAACATCGCCTCGAGATCGTCCGAGAGGGTCGCCGTTCCCTCGAGGATGACGAACGCGTAGGGCGGTTGTTCGAGGTCGACGACCATGGACAGGCGGGGGTCGCGAGCGAGCGACTTGCCCTTGACCGTGCTGGCGCCGGTCATGAACAGGATGTCGTCACCGTCGAGGACGAACCAGACCGGCGCGACGTGGGGACGGCCGTCCGCTCGGCACGGTCGCGACCTTGCCCGTCCGCTGCCCGGACGCCAGAAACTCGCGAGTCTGGTCCGCTGTCATTGCCTGAGCCATGAGTCGAACCTAGCGCCGATTGGCGTGAGGATTGCGCGGCGGCCTGGTCAGGAGCGCTGGGCGGTGCTGGCCGACAACGCCTCGAACTCGGAGACGGCTCGGTAGATGCGCACGTCGTCGTCGCGCACGTGGCTCAGCAGGTACCAGTGCATGCTGTCGTCGAACGCGACCGGCAGGCCGAGAACGGCTGGGATCTTCTCCATGCGCACGACGACGCCGTCCCGTGCCCCACCGATCAACTCGCCTGTGATCACGGCCGTAGCCCTCCCGCTCGATGTCTCGACCTCGAGGGGAACAACGACAGCTGCTACCCCCGGTTACGACGAATCCGCGAAACCGCTGAATCGCCGGTGGCGCAACGCTCGGGGGTTAGCACCCACCACCATCGCCAAATGTAGGCGCTCGTTCGGCCGCAGTCTGTCGGCCGAACGACCGACAAGCAACGATCGAGATCGCCCGATGGCGAGCCCAGGCGCTGGGCGACCCCCTGGCAACCACGAGAGCAACGATTGCGGGCGAGAGCAAGCCAGACCGAATCGATCGAGATCGCCCGAAGGCGAGCCCAGGCGCTGGGCGACCCCCTGGCAACCACAAGAGCAACGATTGCGGGCGAGAGCAAGCCAACCGAATCGATCGAGATCGCCCGATCCAATTGCTTTACCAGCCGCGCTCGCGCCACTCGGCCAGGTGCGGGCGCTGCTCGCCGAGCGTCGAGTCGTCGCCGTGGCCGGGGTAGAACCAGGTCTCGTCCGGCAGCACGTCGAAGACCCGCGCGGTCGACGTCGTCGAGCAGCGAGGTGAAGTCCTCGGGCGTCGTGCGTCTTGCCGACCCCGCCGGGGAACAGCGAGTCGCCGGTGAACAGGTGCGGGGTGCCCTCGGGGTCGCGGTAGAGGACAGCGATCGAGCCGGGCGTGTGGCCGCGCAGGCCGATGATCGACAGCGACACATCGCCGACGGTGATCGTGTCGCCGTCCTCCAGTCGCTCGTCGACGGCGACCGGCAGCGCGTCGGCATCGGCCCCACCGGCGTAGACGGCGGCGTCGCGCATCGGCGACGACCGCCTCGAGTGCCATCCAGTGATCCTGGTGCTGATGGGTGGTGAGCACGGCGGCCACGGCTGGCCCGCCGAGCCGGACGAGCAGCGGCCAGGCGATCGGCCTCGTTCGCGGCGTCGATCAGCAGTCCCTCGCCGGTCGACGGATCGCGTAGCAGGTACGCGTTGTTCGACATCGGCCCGACGGCCAGCTTGGTGATCGTCAGACCCGGGCAGCTCCCGGGTGTCCCACGCGCCGCCGACCTCGACCTTGCCCGTGTACTCAGCCATGGGACGAAACCTAGTCGGTGATCGCCTCGAACTCCTCGGTCGGTGGTCCCGACGAGCAGATCGACCTTCGATTCGGGCAGGTAGCGCAGCACGCTGTCGAGGTAGGACGCCACCGCCGCCTCGCGGCCGACGTCGTGGCCGCGGGCCTCGGACAGGAACCAGCGGTGCTCGTTGATCTCGTAGAACAGCTCGGCATCGGGCAGCTTGCGCCGCTGGTCCATCGGCAGCAGGGACAGGACGCCGTAGAACTTCTCGTCGAGCCAGCGACGAGCAGCAAGGTCCTCGGGGATCTCGACGCCGGACGCCGACTGCAGCCGGGCCCGGAACCGGGCCAGGTCCGACAACAGCGCGCGGGCCTCGTTCTCCTGGACGATCAGACCGGTGAGGGCCCGGATGCGCCGCTGATGGTGCCCGGGCTCGACGACGTGTGTGCCGAAGCGCAGTCGCTGGCCACCCGCTTCGGTGGTGATGCCGATCTCGGCGACGTCGAAGCCGAGCGCGTTGAGTCGCTTCACGCGCTGGTCGATGCGGTAGCTCTCGTCGCGGTGGAAGACCTCGTCGCGGGTCAGCTCGGTCCACAGCTGCTCGTAGCGGGCGTTGAACGCCTCGGCCGCCTCGATCGGATCGATCGACTCGTCCATGTAGCCACCGGCCTGCAGGTCGTACATCTCACCGACGATGTTCTCGCTGGCGATCTGCGACGTCGTAGGCGCGCTGACCGTCCGAGAGGCGCGCGTGCGTCTCGCCGGTCTCAGCATCGACGACATAGGCGGCCAGCGCGCCGGCGTCGCGCCGGAACAGCGTGTTCGACAGCGAGCAGTCGCCCCAATAGAAGCCGGCCAGGTGGATGCGGACGAACAGCTCGGCGAGCGCGTCCAGCAGCCGCCCGCGCAGATCGGTCAGCTGGCGGCCGGTGAACAGCGACCGATAGGGCAGCGAGAACGGCAGATGCCGGGTGATCAACAGCCCGTCGAGCGGCTCGTCGTCGACGCCGGTGCGGTCGACGACCGTGCCGTAGGCGTCGACCACCGGCACCGTGCGCTCGGCCAGTTCGCGCAGCAGCGCGTGTTCTTTGAGCACGTAGCGATCGGTGGCCTCCTTGATCGCGAAGACGTCACCGTCGATGTCGACGAAGCGCACCACGTGCCGCGAGATGCCGCGCGGCACCGACACCAGCCGGGGGTCGTCCCACTCGGCCAGCGGGATCGAGAACGGCAGGTCGAGCAGACCGGTGGTCGTCCCGAGTGTCGTCAAGCGAATAGGTACCCATCGCGCGCCCAGCCTAGGGCGTTCACAGCGTGTTCAAGGGTGATTCGCGGCGACGCTTCAGTCCAGTTTCAGGTTGAGCAGCGCGTTCTCGACGACTTCGCTCAGCGCGGGGTGGATCCAGTACTGGGCGCGCGCCAACCCCCGCAGGCTCGTGCCCAGCGACGCGGCCTGGATCGAGCGGCTGGATGAGGATGGATGACTGCGGCCCGATCAGGTGCGCGCCGAGCAGCTGCCCGGTCACCGGGTCGGCCAGCAGCTTGGCGAAGCTGGTGATGTCCTCCATGGCCCAGCCGTAGGCCGTGCCGCCGAAGTCCTGCGTGGCGCTGACGTACTCGACGCCCGCCTCTTGCAGCTCGCGCTCGGTGCAGGCCGACGCTCGCGATCTGCGGCGAGGTGAACACCGCGGACGGCACGAACCGGTGATCGGAGCGATCGAAGATCATCGGGATGGGCCAGGTTGTGGGCGACCACGCGCGCCTCGTGATTGGCGACGTGCTTGAGCTGGTACGGCGAGCTGACGTCCCCGAGCGCCCAGACGCCCTCGACGTTCGTCCGCTGCTGGTCGTCGACGACCAGGCGTCCGTCGTCGATGCAGCTCGAGGCCGGCCGCCTCGACGTCGAGACGGTCGGTGTTCGGGACGCGGCCGGTGGCGACGAGCAGCACGATCGCCGTCGACCGACGTGCCGTCGCTGAGTTCGAGGCGCACGCCGGATCCGGTGCGTGTGCGCCGCCGTCACGTGCACGTCGAGGTGGACGTCCCACCGTCGCTGGGCCAGGTGGGTGAACCGTTCGGAGACGTCGTGGTCGAGGTCGCGCAGCAGCGGCGAGCTGTGGCAGACGATCGATGATCTCGACGCCCGAGCGCACTGAAGACGTGGGCGAACTCGGCCGCGATGTAGCCACCGCCCAGGATCACCAGGCGCCGGGGGAGCTCGTCGATGCGCATGATGTCGTCCGAGGTCGAGTACGGGACGCGCGAATCGGCGATCACGGGCGGGATGGACGGACGCGCACCCGCCGCGACGACGATGCGATCGGCGGTGAGGTGCTCACCGGACGGCGAGGACCAGCGAGCGCGGCCCGGTGAAGCGGGCCTCGGACTCGTACAGCGTGATGCCCTCGCCGAAGGCGCGGTACTCGCGACCACCGGCCGAGATCGCGTCGATGCGGCGGAAGACGCGGTCGCGGATGTCGGTCCAGCGGACCCCGTCGACCCGGCCGTCGATCGCCGTACTTGGCGGCGCCGCGGATCGCCTCGGCGACATCGGCGGCGTAGACGTACATCTTGGTCGGGATGCAGCCGACGTTGAGGCAGGTGCCCCCGAACGTCCCGCTCTCGACGATGGCGATCTGCATACCGGCGAAGTCGGGCGTCAGCAGCGAGTTCCCGGACCCGGATCCGATGATGATCAGGTCGAAGTGCGGCACCCCTACGACGCTACCGGGCGGTAAGCGTTGGCATGTGTCAGTAGCCTTACCGCGTGCTGCACATGTCGACTCTCTTCCTGCGAACCCTGCGCGACGACCCGGCCGACGCCGAGGTCCCGAGCCACAAACTGCTCGTACGGGGCGGTTTCGTGCGCCGGGTCGCCCCGGGCATCTACTCGTGGCTGCCGCTGGGCCTCGTGGTGCTGGGCAAGGTCGAGAAGATCGTCCGCGAGGAGATGGCCTCGATCGGCGGCCAGGAGGTGCACTTTCCGGCGATCATCCCGCGCGAGATCTTCGAGACCAGCGGACGGTGGCAGGACTACGGCGACTCTGTTGTTCCGCCTGCACGACCGCCGGGACGCGGCCTATCTGCTCGCGCCCACGCACGAAGAACTCTTCACGCTGCTGGTGAAGGGCGAGTACTCCTCGTACAAGGACTACCCGCTGACGCTGTTCCAGATCCAGACGAAGTACCGCGACGAGGCGCGTCCACGGGCCGGCATCCTGCGCGGGCGCGAGTTCATCATGAAGGACTCGTACTCCTTCGACCTGGACGACGACGGCCTGGCCGTGTCGTACCAGGCGCATCGCGACGCCTACGAGCGGATCTTCGCGCGGCTCGGCTTCGACTACCGGATCGTCTTCGCCGTCTCGGGCGCCATGGGCGGCTCCGCCTCCGAGGAGTTCCTCGCGCCGACGCCGTCGGGCGAGGACACCTTCGTCCAGTGCACGAACTGCGACTACGCCGCCAACACCGAGGCGGTCGAGATCGCCCGTCCCGAAGCGCAGGACCCGTCATCGGTGCCCCCGGAGCAGGTGCTCGACACCCCGGATACGCCGACCATCGACACGCTCGTCGAACGGCTCAACACCCTGCAACTCGGACGGACGTTCACGGCCGCCGACACGCTCAAGAACGTCGTCCTCAAGACGCGGGCTCCGGGCGGCGAGTGGGAACTCCTGATCGTCGGCGTGCCGGGTGATCGCGAGGTCGACCTCAAGCGGCTGGCCGGACAGCTGGAGCCGGTCGAGGTCGTCCAGGCCGACGCCGACGATCTGGCCAAGGCACCGGCGTTGATCAAGGGCTACATCGGCCCGCAGGTGCTGGCCGAGGCCAAGATCCGCTATCTGGTCGATCCGCTGGTCGTCGAGGGCAGCGCCTGGGTGACCGGCGCCAACTCGCCCGGTCAGCATGCCGCGTTCGTCACTCGCGGGCGCGACTTCACGCCCGACGGCGAGATCGGCGCGGTCGAGATCCGCGACGGTGACCGCTGCTCGCTGTGCGGCTCGCCGTTGATCATCTCGCGGGGCATCGAGCTCGGCCACGTGTTCCAGCTGGGCCGCAAGTACGCCGAGACGTTCGGGCTGACCGCCCTCGGACCGGACGGCAAGCCGGTCACCGTCACCATGGGGTCGTACGGGTCGGTGTCACGCGAGCGGTGGCCGCGATCGTCGAGCAGACCTGGGACGAGCAGGGGATGTGCTGGCCGCGGGCGATCGCGCCCGCTGACGTCCACCTGGTCGCGACCGGCAAGGACGACACCGTCTTCGACGCCGCGCGTTCGCTGGCCGCCGACCTCGAGGCGCAGGGCGTCGAGGTGCTGTACGACGACCGGCGCGGAGTGTCGCCCGGGGTGAAGTTCAAGGACGCCGAGCTGCTGGGCGTGCCGACCATCGTCATCGTCGGCAAGGGCTTCGCCGACGGCGTGATCGAGCTGCGGGACCGCAAGTCGGGCGATCGGGCCGAGGTGCCGGTGGCCGACGCGGCCGACCGGATCGTCGCTGCCGTCCGTTCGTGACGTGGCGGCCCTGAGCGAACTCCTGGACCCGGGATGGGCCGCTGCCCTCGAACCGGTCGCCGGCCAGATCGCCGCGATGGGGGAGTTCCTGCGGGCCGAGATCGCGGCCGGGCGTACCTATCTGCCGGCCGGACCGAACGTGCTGCGGGCGTTCACCCAGCCCTTCGACGACGTTCGGGTGCTGATCGTCGGCCAGGATCCGTACCCGACGCCCGGGCACGCGGTCGGGCTGTCGTTCTCGGTGGCGCCCGAGGTCCGGCCCCTGCCACGCAGCCTGCAGAACATCTACCGCGAACTGGGTGCCGATCTCGGCGTCCCGGCACCACGGGTCGGCGACCTGACGCCGTGGACGCGGCACGGCGTGCTGCTGCTGAACCGGGTGCTGACCGTCGCCCCGGGCGCGCCGGCGTCGCACCGCGGCAAGGGTTGGGAGGCCGTCACCGACCAGGCGATCCGCGCCCTGGTCGCTCGGGACCGGCCGTTGGTGGCGATCCTCTGGGGCCGCGACGCCCAGACGTTGCGTCCGATGCTCGGCGCCACGCCGTGCATCGAGTCGGCGCACCCGAGCCCGATGTCGGCCGACCGCGGCTTCTTCGGCTCGCGTCCGTTCAGCCGGGCCAACGAGTTGCTGGCCGCCCAGGGCGCCGCGGCGGTCGACTGGAATATCGCCTGACGAGTGGTATCACCTCGAAGTGGCTGCACTGGCGCTGGCGCTCTCCGGTTGGTCAGTCGGCTAGCCGGGCGGGGAAGCCGCCGGTCGCGATCGGACCCCATCGAGTGGGTGTGATGCGGATCAGCGACTTGCCCTGCGTGCCATCGCGTCGCGGTACTCGTCCCAGTCCGGGTGCTCGCCGGAGATCGACCGGAAGTAGTCGACGAGCGGCTCGATCGACTCGGGCAGATCGATCACCTCGGCGGTGCCGTCGACCTGCACCCAGGCGCCGTTGAACTCGTCGGAGAGCACGAGAACGCCGCAGACCGGGTTCCGGCGCAGGTTGGTCACCTTCGCCCGTTCCGGATAGGTCGAGATCACGATGCGACCCTCGGCGTCGACGCCGGCGGTGACCGGTGAGGACTGAGGCGTTCCGTCCGACCGGGTCGTGATCAGGATCTGGTGGTGACGCGGGCGGACGAAGTCGAGCAGCTCGTCACGTCCGACTCGGGTGTTGGTGGCGATGGTTCGTGGCATGCGAACCAGTCTGCCGGGTCAGCCGACCCGGGTGACGTCCACGCTCACCTTCATCGTCGACTTCTTCGCCTGCGAGAGGATCACGCCCTTGAGCGGCGGCACGTCGCTGTAGTCGCGTCCCCAGGCCGAGACGACGTAACGGGCGTCGACGAACTGGTCGTTCGTCGGGTCGAGATCGACCCAGCCCGACGCCCGGGCACGTCGACGGCCGCCCAGGCGTGCGACGCGTCCGCTCCCTGCAGCTTGGGCTGGCCCGGCGGCGGGGTGGTCTCGAGATAGCCGCTCACGTAGCGGGCGGGCAGGCCGACCGAACGCAGGCAGCCGACGGCGAGGTGCGCGAAGTCCTGGCAGACGCCCTGCCGCTTGTGCAGCACCTCGCCGAGCGTCGTCTTGACGTTCGTCGCACCCGAGACGTACTCGAAGTCGGCGTGGATGCGCGAGATCAGCTCGACCAGCGCCGACCCGAGGGGCCGACCAGGGCGGAACGTGACGGCCGGCGTAGTCGGCCACCGCCGCCGTCCGGCCCGACCAGGGGCGACGCGAGAAGGTAGGCCCGCGCATCGACGTCGTCGCGCGGCCGCGTCCCGCGCTTCGTCCCAGCTCATCGCGTCGAGCGTCGTCGATCGGGACGGGCGACCGGTCGACCGCCACGTCGCTGGTCGAAGTGACCCGCAGCGCACGGTGCCTGGTGCGGACGACGTAGTACGTCGACACATTGCCGAAGAAGTCGACGTGACTGCGCATCTCGTCGGCGCCCGGGTCGAGGTCGACGTCGCCGGCCACGACCCGCTGGCCGGGGATCGCGCGCGGCAGCAGGTGGGCCCGCCCGTAGCTGGCCGTCACGTCGTCGGAGTAGCCGATACTCGGTCGCGTGGACGACCCGAAAGTTCGTCGCCGTCGCGTCACACCGACTCCAGACTCTGGAAGTCGCCGATCGGAACCAGCTGCTGCAGCCGGCCCTGGTGCGCGAAGTGCGCCTTCTCGACCGCGAGCGCCAAGCCGTGCAGATCCTCGATCGCCGCACCGAGCAGCTCGTCGAGTTCGGCGCGCCGGCCGTCGGGCGACACGGCGTCGAGCGCTCGGGGGTCGACGGCGAGCAGGCGGGCGCCGCACGCGGTCGACGTAGTCGATCAGCCCGGATTCCGGCGTGTCGATGCGCCAGAGATCCGCCGTCAGCCGATCGAGCTGGAAGGCGAGCGAGCGCGGATTGTCGCGATCGAGCAGCAGCAGCTCGAACACGGTGTCGGCGCCGGCCTGGGCCGGGTAGCGGCGGCGGTGGGTGATGATGCTCTCGGCCGCGATCGAGCGTCGACTCGATGACCAGCGCGTCGACGTCGGGCAACCGTTGCTGGACGAGCGTGCCCCGCAGCAACCGGGCGATCTGCAGGGCCCGCTCGAGCCGGCGGCCGATGTCCATGAACCGCCAACCGGCGTCGCGGACCATGCTCTCGGCCGCCAGCCCGGCGAAGGCCATCAACGCCTCGCGCAGCGAGCTCATCGCCGTCGCGACGTTGCCGCCCGTGACGCCGTCGAAGCGGACCAGACCCCGTTCGAGATCGCTCAGGATCGCCCACGTGTCGGTCGACAACTGATCGCGACTCGCGCTGGCCAGCTCGCGCACCCGCCGGACGTCGTGGGCCAGCGTCCCGGCCCGCTGCGCGTCACCGATCACGGCGTACAGCCGAGCTTGCGGGTCGGCATCGAGACCGCGGCGATCGCGGAACCCGGGCGCACGGCGGTGACGCGATCGCGACGACCGCCTCGAGCAGGACGTCGACGCACTGGCGCACGGCCGGGTCGGCGCCCGGATGCACGTCCTGCCAGCGGTTGTCGGACGACGGCGACCAGGCGGGAGACGTCTTCGGCGCGCTCGGCGTAGCGCCCCAGCCAGAACAACGCCTCGGCGACACGCGGCGAGATGGCGGCGACCACCTGCCCGCGCACCAGCTCGGGCGCGGTCCGCTCGTCGGCCTGCACCGGCGGAGCTCGACAGCACCCAGACGTCCTTGGCGCGTGCGCCCGTCCTGCGTCGTGACGACCAGCGACGAGGTGTCGGGGGCGATCCGGCTCAGGCCACCGGGCAGCAGGCGGTAGCTCTCGCCGTCGGCGACCGCGAACGAGCGCAGCACGACCGGCTCGGCTTCGAGGCCGTTGCCGCCGACGCCGGGCGCGGTGCTGGGCAGCACCGCCTCCTGGCCCGACCCAGCCGTAGGGCTCGGCGTCGATCCAGCGGGCGAGCTCGTCGCGTTCGGCCGACGACAGCTGCCAGCCGAACCGGCTGGTGCTCACGATCCGGCGCGACACCGGCTTGAGCACCAGCGAGTCGAGGTTGGCCAGCACGTGCTTGCGGCTGGCGTCGTCGCCGCACCACCAGGTCTGGACCGACGGCAGGGCGAGCGGCTGGCCGAGCAGGACCTCGGCCAGTCGCGGCAGATACGGGAAGAGCGCCGGGTTCTCCAGGACGCCCGTGCCCAGGCCGTTGACGATCGAGACGTTGCCCAGCCGGCTGGCCTCGACCAGCCCCGGAACGCCGAGCTGCGAGTCGGGGCGCAGTTCGAGCGGGTCGCAGAACGCCGGCGTCGACCCGGCGAAGGATCACGTCGACCGGCTCGAGCCGACCGATCGAGCGCTGCCAGACGTTGCCGTCGCGGACGAGCAGGTCGGTGCCCTCGACCAGCGGGAAACCGAGCAGCGAGGAGAGGAACGCCTGGTCGAAGGCGGTCTCGCTGCCCGCGCCGGACGTCAGCAGGACGATGCGGGGGACCTCGGCCCGGCTCGGTGCGAGCGACTGGAGCGCGATGCGCATCGCCTGGAAGAACGGCGCGATCCGGTGGATCCGGGTGTCGCGGTACAGGCCGGGCAAGCGCCCGGGAGACGACCCGGCGATTGGCCATCGCGTAGCCGGTGCCCGACGGGGCCTGGGTCCGGTCGCCGAGCACCGTCCACTGCCCGTCCGGTGCGCGCGCGAGGTCGGCCGCGGCGATGAACAGCTGTCGTGGCCCGGGCACCCGGATCTGGTCGACGGCCCGGATGAAACCGGCGTGGCCGTAGACCACCTCGGGCGGAAGCAGCCGATCGGCCAGCAAGCGCCGCGGACCATAGAGGTCGGTGAGGATCAGGTCGAGCAGCACCGAGCGCTGCACCAGAGCCGCCTCGAGCCCGCGCCATTCCGTCTCATCGACGAGCAGCGGCACCGGGTCGAGCCCCCAGGGCTGCTCCTGCCGCGACCCGTACGGCCGGTAGGTGACGCCATCGTCGGCCAGCAGGTTGGCCACCGTCCGGCTCTGCTCGGCCAGCCCGTCAGCGCCCAGCAGGCGCAGCACCGAGCCGACCTGACGCCACGTGTCGCGCACGCCCGTCGTCTGGTCGACCATCTCGTCCCAGCGCGACGGGCGCGCCCAGACTCGGCCGGGCGTACGCCTCGACGACGTCAGGACCGCCGCGAGACCTCGTCACCACACCCTCCCCGTGCGGCTCATGCCGGGCGCGGCCGGACGCGACGCAGATCGAGCGTGTACGGGTACTCCGCGTCCGGCGCCGGCGCGTCGATCACCATCGGCCCGGGCGTGTGGCCGGTCGGTCTCGAACCGTCCCGAGCGCCGGGCCTCGGCCTCGTTGGAGTTGACCGGCGGTCGCTCGTAGGCGCGGCCGCCGGGATGGACGACGTGATACGTGCAGCCGCCCAGCGAGCGCCCGCTCCACAGATCGACCACGTCGAAGACGAGCGGCGCGTGGACGTCGATGGTCGGATGCAGTGCCGACGGCGGCGCCCACGCCCGGAACCGGACACCGGCCACCTGCCCGTCACCGGAGCCCGGCGGGTGCAGCGGCACCGCGACGCCGTTGCAGGTGACGACGTGCCGCCCGGGGGTGGCGCCGGTGACCTGGATCTGCAGCCGCTCGACCGAGGAGTCGACGTAGCGCGCGGTGCCGGCGCCGGTGGCCTCCTCGCCGAGCACGTGCCACGGTTCGATCGCCGAGCGCAGTTCGAGCGTCACCGGCCCACGGTCGACCGAACCGAGCCGCGGGAACCGGAACTCGACGAACGGGTCGAGCCAGCCCGGCTCGAAGGCGATGCCGTGGGCGCGCAGGTCGTCGACCACATCGGCGATGTCAGCCGCTGCGAACGCCGGCAGCAGGAAGCGGTCGTGCAGGCCGGTGCCCCAGCGCACCAGCGGCGCGCGGTAGGGCTCGTCCCAGAAGCGGGCCACCAGCGAGCGGACCAGCAGCGCCTGGACGAGCGACATCTGCGGGTGCGGCGGCATCTCGAAACCGCGCAGTTCGAGCAGCCCGAGCCGCCCGCGGGCCGAGTCGGGGCTGTAGAGCTTGTCGATGCAGAACTCGGCGCGGTGCGTGTTGCCGGTGATGTCGGTGAGCAGGTGCCGCAGGGCGCGGTCGACCACCCAGGGCCGGGCCTCGCCGTCGTCGTCGGTCAACCGGTCGAGCTCGGCGAACGCGATCTCGAGTTCGTACAGGTACTCGTGGCGAGCCTCGTCGACGCGCGGGGCCTGGCTGGTCGGGCCGATGAACCGGCCGGAGAACAGGTAGGACAGCGGCGGGGTGGTGCTGCCAGAACGTCAGCAGGCTGACCAGCAGCTCCGGTCGCCGCAGCAGCGGGCTGTCGGCCGGCGTCGACCCGCCGAGGGTCACGTGACTGCCGCCGCCGGTGCCGGTGTGCGTGCCGTCCAGCGCGAACTTCTCGGTCGCCAGTCCGCACCGGCGCGCCGCCGCGTCGAGCGAGGTCGTGATCTCGACGAGTTCGCGCCACGACGACGCCGGCTGGACGTTCACCTCGATCACGCCGGGGTCGGGAGTGACGGTCAGCGTGCGTGTCCGCGGGTCACCCGGCAGTGGGTAGCCCTCGAGCACGACCGGAACGCCGATGGCGCTCGCGCGAGTCCTCGATGACGGCCAGCAGGTCGACGCGCGTCGCCGAACTCCTCCAGCGGCGGCAGGAAGACGAACAGGTGGCCGTCGCGGATCTCGACGGCGAGCGCGGTCGTCGGCGCGTCGTCGACCGGGGTGACCGACGCCGACTCGGGCGCGTGCTCCGGCGGCGGCGGCAGCTCCTCGGTGACCACGAACGGTGACGGTCTCGGGCCGCGCCGGGGGCGGCGTCCACGCGATCGAGTCCAGCGGCAGGCGCAGGCCGACCGCCGACGATCCGGGCACGAGCACCAGCCGTCCGCGGCGGAAGCGCCAGCGGGCCGTCGCCCACCGCGCGCCGTCCTCGCGGCGGTGCAAGGGGATCACCCAGCCGGTCGGCGTCGTGATGGCCGCGTCGAGCGTCGCCACCAGCGCCGCCCGCGCGTCCGACGCGGCCCAGCTCGCCCGCGTCCGGATCGAGGCCGGGCGGTCGCGCCGTCGGGCACCCGCGCCTCAGCGGCCAGCCGGGCCAGCTGGTCCTCGTAGGCGGGCAGCACGAAGTCGCCGCCGATCCCCAGCCGGCCGGCGATCCCGTAGGCCAGCGACGGCCGCCTGGTCGGGCGTCGCCGGCGACTGCCGGCATCGGCCCACGGATCGGCGAGCAGCGCGTCGTCGTGCCACAGCGGCTGGCCGTCCGCCCGCCAGGTGATCGCGATCTGCCAGCGCGGCAGCGGCTCGCCGGGATACCACTTGCCCTGGCCGTGGTGCAGGACGCCGCTGCGGCGCGTAGTGCTGCTTCAGCTCGGCGGCCAGCACGGTCGCCATCCGCCGCTTGTCCTCGCCGTCGGCGGCGATGTTCCACTGCGCGGACTCGCCGTCGGTCGCCGAGACGAACGTCGGCTCACCGCCGATCGTCAGGCGGACGTCTGCCTTGTCGAGCAGTGAGTCGACCTGGTCGCCGAGCGCCAGCACCTCGTGCCACTGGTCGTCGGTGTAGGGCAGCGTCGTGCGCGGATCCTCGCGGAAGCGGCGGACGGTGTTGTGGAACTCCATCGTCGTGACGCAGGGGTCGACCAGCCCGGTGACCGGAGCCGAGTCGGCCGGGTTGGGGGTGGCCGAGAGCGGGATGTGTCCCTCGCCGGCGAACAGCCCCGACGTGGCGTCGAGCCCGACCCAGCCGGCACCGGGCAGATAGACCTCGGCCCAGGCGTGCAGGTCGGTGAAGTCCTCGGCCGGGCCGCCCTTGGCCGGATCGTCGGCTTTGAGCTGGACGAGATAGCCGGACACGAACCGGGCGGCGAACCCCAGCTCGCGCAGGGCCGCGACGAGCAGCCAGCCGCTGTCCCGGCACGAGCCGATGCCGCGGCTCAGCGTCTCGTCGGGGGAGTGGACGCCGGCCTCCATGCGGACGGTGTAGCCGATCGTCTGCGCGACCCGGCGATTCACGTCGGCGAGGAACTGGACGGTTCGCACCGGCTCACCCGCGCCCAAGTCGCGCAGCCATTGCGCCAGCAGCGGGCTTGGCTCTCCATCGCCCGGGCCCCCGACCGGCCGGCGATACGGCTCGAGGTCGGCGGCGAGCGCCGGCGGGTAGTGGAACGGGATAGGTCTCGGCGTAGTCCTCGACGAAGAAGTCGAACGGGTTGATGACCGTCAGGTCGGCGACGAGGTCGACGGTGATCGAGAGCTCGGTCGTCTTCTCCGGGAAGACGACGCGGGCCAGGTGGTTGCCGTAGGCGTCCTGCTGCCAGTTGATGAAATGCTCGGCCGGCGTGATCGTCAGCGAGTAGGACTCGATCGGCGTGCGCGAGTGCGGGGCGGGACGCAGCCTGATCACGTGCGGACCCAGGCCGACGAGTCGGTCAAAGCGATAGGTCGTGCCGTGTTCGAGGGATACGTGGACAGCCACGCGCGCAGTGTACGGATGTCCGGACGGTGCCGCCCCGGCCGCGTCAGCGTCGGAAACAGGACTGTTTCCCGACCGAAACGCGTTGCCTCTGAGGCGACCGCCGTCACGGGCGGGTGCCGTTCGCGCGCCTGCCGATGTCGGTGCCTTTCATTAGGGTGGAAGTGATCGTCGACCCGTTGCCTCCACGCTCGTAGAAAGTTCACTTGTGACCGGAAGTTCCATCGATCGGCTGGTAGTCCGCGGCGCCCGCGAGCACAACCTCAAGGACGTCAACCTCGACCTGCCCCGCGACTCGATGATCGTGTTCACCGGCCTGTCCGGCTCAGGCAAATCGAGCCTGGCCTTCGACACGATCTTCGCCGAGGGGCAGCGCCGCTACGTCGAGTCGCTGTCGGCGTACGCGCGCCAGTTCCTCGGCCAGATGGACAAGCCCGACGTCGACTTCATCGAGGGACTGTCGCCGGCGGTGTCGATCGACCAGAAGTCGACCAGCCGCAACCCGCGCTCGACCGTCGGCACGATCACCGAGATCTACGACTACCTGCGCTTGCTGTACGCCCGCATCGGCAAGCCACACTGCCCGGTCTGCGGCGAGCCGATCTCGAAGCAGACCCCGCAGCAGATCGTCGATCGCATCCTCGAGATGGCCGACGGCACCCGGTTCCAGGTACTGGCCCCGGTGATCCGCGAGCGCAAGGGCGAGTACGTCGACCTCTTCGCCGACCTGCAGACCAAGGGCTACGCCCGCGTGCGCGTCGACGGCACCGTCTACTCACTCACCGAACCGCCGAAGTTGAAGAAGCAGGAGAAGCACACGATCGAGGCGGTCATCGACCGGCTCGTCGTGCGGCCGTCCAGCAAGCAGCGCATCACCGACTCGATCGAGACCGCGCTCGGGCTGGCCGGCGGCCTGGTCATCCTCGACTTCGTCGACCTGCCCGAGGACGACGCCCACCGCGAGCGTCGCTATTCCGAGCGGCTGGCCTGCCCGAACGACCACCCGCTGGCCGTCGACGAGCTCGAGCCGCGCTCGTTCTCGTTCAACTCGCCGTTCGGTGCCTGCCCGGTCTGCACCGGGCCTGGGCACCCGCAAGGAGGTCGACCCCGAGCTGGTCGTCCCCGATCCCGAGCGTTCGGTCGCGGACGGGGCGATCGCGCCGTGGGCGGCCGGCCAGAGCAGCGAATACTTCCTGCGGTTACTCCAGGGGGTGGCCGACGCGATCGGCTTCAGTCTCGACACCGCGTGGGAGGACCTGCCCGTGCGCGCGCAGAAGGCGGTGCTCTACGGGACGGCCGACCAGGTGCACGTGTCGTACAAGAATCGCTATGGGCGGCAACGCTCCTACTACGCGGCCTACGAGGGCGTGGTTCCGTGGATCGAGCGCCGCCACGCCGAGACCGACAGTGACTACTCGCGCGAGAAGTACGAGGGGTACATGCGCGAGGTGCCGTGCCCGACCTGTGAGGGCAGCCGGCTCAAGCCCGAAATCCTGGCGGTGACCGTCAGCGGGCGCTCGATCGCCGAGCTGTCCTCGCTCTCCATCGGGGACGCATCGGCGTGGCTGAACTCGCTCGAGCTCGACGATCGCGACACCTTCATCGCCGAGCGGGTGCTCAAAGAGGTCAACGCCCGGCTGGGCTTCCTGGTCGACGTCGGTCTGGACTACCTGTCGCTCGACCGGGCCGCGGCGACGCTGGCCGGGGGCGAGGCGCAACGCATCCGGCTCGCCACCCAGATCGGGTCCGGGCTCGTCGGCGTGCTGTACGTCCTCGACGAGCCGTCGATCGGCCTCCACCAGCGCGACAACCGCCGGTTGATCGAGACACTCGTCCGGTTGAAGAACCTGGGCAACACGCTGATCGTCGTCGAGCACGACGAGGACACGATCCGCACCGCGGACTGGATCGTCGACATCGGACCGCTGGCCGGCGAGCACGGCGGCAACGTCGTGGTCTCCGGGACGGTCGACGAGCTGCTCCGGAGCAAGGAGTCGATCACCGGGGCCTACCTCTCGGGGCGACGGACGATCGACATCCCGACCCTGCGCCGGCCGCCGCAGCCCAATCGCGAACTGGTCGTCGAGGGGGCGCGCGAGCACAATCTGCGCAACGTCGACGTGTCGTTCCCGCTCGGCTGCTTCGTCGCCGTCACCGGCGTCAGCGGGTCGGGCAAGTCGACCCTGGTCAACGACATCCTCTACGCCACGCTCGCGAACAAGATCAACGGCGCCAAGCTGCCACCAGGACGCCACAAGCGGGTCCGCGGGATCGAGCATCTCGACAAGGTGGTCGGGGTCGATCAGTCACCGATCGGCCGCACCCCACGGTCCAACCCGGCTACCTACACCGGCGTGTTCGACCACATCCGCAAGCTCTTCAGCGAGACGACCGAGGCCAAGATCCGCGGTTACCAGCAGGGTCGGTTCTCGTTCAACGTCAAGGGTGGGCGCTGCGAGAACTGCGCCGGCGACGGCACGATCAAGATCGAGATGAACTTCCTGCCCGACGTCTACGTCCCCTGCGAGGTCTGCAAGGGCGCCCGGTACAACCGCGAGACGCTCGAAGTCCACTACAAGGGCAAGACCATCAGCGAAGTCCTCGAGATGCCGATCGAGGAGGCGGCCGAGTTCTTCGCGGCCCATCACCCGCATCGCGCGTCACCTCGAGACGCTGGTGGACGTCGGGCTGGGCTACGTCCGGTTGGGACAACCCGCGCCGACCCTGTCCGGTGGCGAGGCCCAGCGGGTCAAGCTGGCGTCCGAGCTGCAGAAGCGGTCGACCGGCCGCACGATCTACGTCCTCGACGAACCGACCACCGGTCTGCACTTCGAGGACGTCAAGAAGCTGCTGGGCGTGCTGCAGTCGCTGGTCGACAAGGGCAACTCGGTGCTGGTCATCGAGCACAACCTGGACGTGATCAAGCAGGCGGACTGGATCGTCGACATGGGACCCGAAGGCGGGTCGGGCGGCGGCCTCGTGGTCGCCGAGGGCACGCCCGAACACGTGGCGGGTGTCGCCGGCTCGTACACCGGACAGTTCCTGCAAGAGATCCTGAACGTCGGCGCCGTCGCTCCGGCGAAGGCCAAAGCGGCTCGGCAAGAAGGCACCCGTCAAGGCCGCGCACCCGCGCAAGAGATGGCGGCGGCTCGGTCCTGATGGTCGTGCAGCTGATCCGTACTGAACGCCTGATCCTGCGCGACTGGACCGAGTCCGATCTCGAACCGTTCGCGGCCCTCAACGCCGACCCCGAGGTGATGGCCCACTTTCGCGGGATCCTGACCCGAGCCGAGAGCGACGCGTTCGCCGATCGCATCCAGCAGCACCTGTCCGAGGACGGTTGGGGCCTCTGGGCGGTCGAGGTGATCGACGGACCGGAGTTCATCGGCTTCATCGGTCTGGCTTGGCAAACGTTCGAGGCCCACTTCACGCCAGCCGTCGAAGTCGGCTGGCGGCTCGCGCGCGGGGCGTGGGGCCACGGCTACGCGCCCGAGGGCGGACGAGCCGCGCTCGACTTCGCCTTCACCGAGCTCGGCCTGGACGAGGTCGTGTCGATCACCACTGTCGGCAACGCGAAGTCCCGACGCGTCATGCAGAAGCTCGGCCTGACGTACGACCCGGCGGACGACTTCGAGTACCCGATGCTGCCCGAGGGACATCCGCTGCGACCGCACGTGGTCTACCGGATCAAGCGCCGATCAGCTGGCGATCATGATGCGGTTGACGACCCATGCGCGCGCGGTCGGCATCATGATCGGGTGACCGATCTCCAGACCGTTCATCGCCGGGCTGCCGAAGGCCGAACTGCACGTCCACCACGTCGGGTCGGCCTCGCCGCGAGCGGTCGCCGAGCTGGCCGCGCGGCACGAGGGCAGCACGCCCGTGCCGGCCGACGAGGCGGCGCTGGCCGACTACTTCACGTTCACCGACTTCCGCCACTTCATCGAGGTCTACCTCTCCGTCGTCGACCTGATCCGCGACCCCGAGGACATCCGGACGCTGACCTACGAGGTCGCCCGCGACCTGGCCGCGCCAGAACGTGCGCTACGCCGAGCTGACCCTGACGCCGTACTCGTCGATCGTGCGGGGCATTCCCGCCGAGGCGTTCTGCGAGGCGGTCGAGGACGCCCGGCCGCGGGCCGCGCGGCGACTTCGGCGCTGCAGCTTGCGCTGGTGCTTCGACATCCCCGGCGAGGCCGGCGTGCCGTCGGCCGACGTCACCCTGGACGTCGCGCTGACCCAGCGGCCGGACGGCCTGGTCAGCTTCGGCCTCGGCGGCCCCGAGATCGGCGTCGGCCGCGGGCAGTTCGCCGAGCACTTCGCCGCGGCCCGCGCCGCCGGGCTGCACAGCGTGCCGCACGCGGGCGAGTCGACCGGGCCGGAGACGATCTGGGACGCGATCAACTACTCGGGCGCCGAGCGCATCGGGCACGGCATCGCCGCGGCCGGCGACCCGCAGCTGATGACGTACCTGGCCGAGCACAGCATCGCGCTCGAGGTCTGCCCGACGTCCAACGTCTGCACGCGGTCGGTGGCGAGCATCGAGCCGAGCACCCGCTGCCCGCGACTGGTCGCCGCCGGCGTGCCGGTGTCGATCAACTCCGACGATCCGCCGATGTTCTCGACGACGCTCGAACGGGAGTACGAGGTCGCCGCCGAGCTGCTCGGACCTGGACCAATCCGGCCTGGCCGACCTGGCCCGGGCCGCCGTGCGGCAGTCCTTCCTGGATCCCGCCGGAAAGCGGGCACTGATACAACAAATAGATTTGTATTGCCTCCCATCAAATCCCGCCTAGGCTCGCGGCATGACGATCATCGTGAGCTACGTGCCGTCCCAGGAGGGGTTCGTCGCGCTCGGCGCCGCCATCGACGAGGCCCGCTGGCGCAAGACCTCGATCACCGTCGTGAACGTGCTGGTCGGGCAGCGACGCATCGGTGCCGACGTTCGCCGACGAGAAGGACCTGGATGCGGTCCGCGCCCGGCTGACCGAACTCGGGATCGCGCACGACGTGCGTCAGATCACCGCCAACCACGACGTCGCCGACGCGGTGATCTCGCTCGCCGAGGACACCGAGGCCGAACTGATCGTCGTCGGGCTGCGCGCGGCGCTCATCGGTCGGCAAGGCACTGCTCGGCAGCAACGCCCAGCGCATCATGCTGTCGGCCGTTTGCCCGGTGCTCTCCGTCCGCGCCGCCGACTGAACCAGCCGCCGGCTGAACAAGCCGATCGGCTGAACACGCCCGACGTCAGATGCGCTGACTACCCTCGAAGTCGTGGCTGATCCGTCGACGTACCGACCCGCGACGGGGACGATCCCCGTCGAGCCGGGCGTCTATCGCTTCCGCGACGACAAGCGCCGTGTCATCTATGTCGGCAAGGCCAAGAGTCTGCGTCAACGGCTGAACTCCTACTTCGCCGACATCTCCGCGCTGCACCCGCGCACCCGGCAGATGGTCACTACCGCGGCCAGCGTCGAGTGGACGGTCGTCACCACCGAGGTCGAGGCACTGCAGCTCGAGTACACCTGGATCAAGGAGTTCGACCCGCGCTTCAACGTCCGCTACCGCGACGACAAGTCCTACCCGTCCCTGGCGGTGACGCTCTACGAGGACTACCCGCGGCTGCAGGTGATGCGCGGCCCGAAGAAGAAGGGCGTGCGCTACTTCGGGCCGTACGCGCACGCCTGGGCCATCCGCGAGACGCTCGACCTGCTGCTGCGCGTATTCCCGGCCCGCACCTGCTCGAACGGCGTCTTCAAACGCGCCGGACAGGTCGGACGTCCCTGCCTGCTGGGCTACATCGGCAAGTGCAGCGCGCCGTGCGTCGGGCGAGTCAGCCAGGACGAGCACCGCGCGATCGTCGACGACTTCTGCGACTTCATGGCCGGCAAGACCGACCAGCTCATGAAACGACTCGAACGGCAGATGACGGTGGCCAGTCGTCGAGCTGGAGTTCGAACGCGCGGCCCGGCTGCGTGACGACCTCGAGGCGCTCCGCCGAGCGATGGAGAAGCAGACGGTCGTGTTCGGTGACGGTACCGACGCTGACGTCGTCGCCTTCGCCACCGACGAGCTCGAAGCGGCCGTCCAGGTCTTCCACGTCCGGGGCGGGCGGGTCCGCGGGCAGCGCGGTTGGGTGATCGACCGCGACAACCGGGTCGACTCCGACGGCGGTGTTCCTGACCTGGTCGAGCAGTACATCGGCGAGTTCTACGGGGTCGGCGACGACAGCGGGGAGGACTTCGCGAGCATCCCGCGCGAGATCCTGGTTCCCGAGCTGCCCGAGAACGCCGACGCCCTGTCCCAGTGGCTGTCACGCCGCCGCGGGTACCCACGTCCAGATCCGGGTACCGCAACGCGGCGACAAGCGGGCGCTGATGGAGACGGTCGCCCGCAACGCCGAGCAGTCCTTCGTCCAGCACAAGCTCAAGCGCGCCTCTGACCTGACCGCCCGGTCGAAGGCGCTCTCCGAACTGCAGGAGGCGCTCGGCCTCGCTGAGGCGCCGCTGCGCATCGAGTGCTTCGACATCAGCCACGTCCAGGGCACCAACGTCGTGGCCAGCATGGTCGTCTTCGAGGACGGCCTGGCCCGAAAGAGCGAGTACCGGCGCTTTGCGATGCGCGAGGGCACCGGCGACACCGACTGGATCGCCGAGGTGGTCCGCCGCCGCTTCGCCCGCTATCTGGACGAGCAGGTGGCCGAAGGCGCCGACGCCGACTCCGATCCGGCCGCCGAGGCCCGCGACGAACTGCCGGGCATCGACCCGACCACCGGGCGGCCGCGCAAGTTCTCCTACGCCCCGAACCTGCTCGTGGTCGACGGTGGTGCCCCCCAGGTGGCCGCGGCCCAGGCCGTCTTCGACGAGCTGGGTATCGACAACGTCGCGCTGGTCGGCCTGGCCAAGCGTCTCGAAGAGGTCTGGCTGCCCGACGAGCCATATCCGACGATCCTGCCACGGACGTCCGAGGCGTTGTACCTGCTGCAGCGGGTGCGCGACGAGGCGCACCGCTTCGCGATCACCTACCACCGTCAGAAGCGCTCGAAGGCGATGACGACCTCCGCGCTCGACGGCATAGCCGGGCTCGGCGAGACGCGGCGCAAGGCGCTGCTCGCGCACTTCGGCTCGCTCAAGCGACTGCGCCAGGCCGACGTCGAGGCGGTGATGCAGGTGCCCGGGATCGGCCTGCGCACCGCCGAGTCCGATCGTGGCCGCGCTGGCGGCATCGGCCGGGACAGTCGGCGCCCGCCGTGAACGTCACGACCGGAGAGGTGCTCGAAGACGACTGAATCGCTGGAACAATGATCGTCGGTGACCGACGCCGAGACCGACATGCCGTCCGAGCGAGGCGTCCCTCGACACGGTCGTGGTGACCGGTCTGTCCGGTGCCGGCCGCAGCACCGCCGCGAAGTGCCTCGAGGACCTCGGCTTCTTCGTCGTCGACAACCTGCCGCCCGAACTGGTCGCGACGATGGTCGACCTCGGCAGCCGGACGCACGGCGCGGTGACGCGCATCGCGGTCGTCATGGACGTCCGCAGCCGGGCGTTCTCCAGCGATCTGCGCAGCGTGATCGTCGACCTGGCCGAGCGGGGAATGCGTCCCCGCGTGCTGTTCCTCGAAGCGCGCACCGACGTCCTCGTCCGGCGCTTCGAAAGCGTCCGGCGGGCCCATCCCCTGCAAGGCGACGGTCGGCTGACCGACGGGATCAACGCCGAACGCGAGCTGCTCAGCGCCCTGCGGGACGAGGCCGATCTGGTGCTCGACACCAGCGAACGCTCGGTACCGCAGCTCCGGCGAGAGATCGAAAGGGCGTTCGCCCTCGGCGGCGACCTCGACGGCCCGGCCGTGCTGCGCGCCACCGTCGTGTCCTTCGGGTTCAAGTACGGCTTGCCGGTCGACGCCGATCTCGTCGTCGATGTCCGGTTCCTGCCCAACCCGTTCTGGATCCCCGAGCTGCGCGAGCTGACGGGGGAGTCGGTCGAGGTGCGTGACTACGTCCTCGCCCAGCAGGGCGCGGCGGAGTTCCTGGCTGAGTACACCAAGATCCTCGAGATCATCGGCGCCGGCTACACCCGCGAGGGCAAGCACTACCTCACGCTCGCGGTGGGGTGCACCGGCGGCAAGCATCGCTCGGTGGTGATGGCCGCAGAGTTCGCCCGCCGACTCAGCGAACTCGGTGTCCGCGCCACGGTCGTCAACCGGGACCTCGGGCGTGAGTGATCCGCCCAGCCCTGATTCCCTTCGGGTTTCGCGCTGTCGCGCCGACCACCGGGTTTCGCGCTGTCGCGCCGACCACCGGGTTTCGCGCTGTCGCGCTGGGGGGCGGGCACGGTCTGCATGCCACGCTGACCGCCCTGCGCGAGCTCACCACCGACATCACCGCTGTCGTGACGGTGGCCGACGACGGCGGGTCGTCGGGTCGCATCCGGCGCGAACTCGGGTTGCTGCCACCGGGGGACCTGCGCATGGCGCTCAGCGCGCTCGCCGGCGGCACCCCTCGGGACGAGATGTGGTCGCAGCTGATGCAGCATCGCTTCGGCGGCGCCGGCGCGCTGGCCGGTCATCCCGTTGGCAACTTGTTGCTGGCCGGGCTGATGGAGCGCTACGGCGACCCGCTGCTGGCGCTCGACGAGGCCGGTCGGCTGATCGGCGCGCGTCGGGCGCGTCCTGCCGATGAGTCCGGTTCCTCTCGACCTGGTGGCCGACGTGGACCGCATCGGCGACGACCCCGCCGAGCAGCGCACGATCCGAGGCCAGTCGTCGATCGCGACCACGGTCGGACGCGTCCGCGTCGGTGCGAGTGCTGCCGTCCGGGGCGCCCGCCTGCGCGGCCGCCGTCGATGCGGTTCGTGCGGCGGATCTGGTCGTGCTCGGCCCGGGCTCGTGGTTCTCGAGCGTGATCCCGCACCTGCTGGTCCGCGAGCTCGGCCAGGCCATCGAGACCACGCGGGCCCGAGTCGTCGTCGTGCTGAACCTCGTCCCGCAGGCGGGGGAGACCGAGGGGTTCTCGCCCCGCGAACTGCTCGACGCCCTGCTCGACCATCGCCCCGATCTGCGCATCGACGCGATCGTCGCCGACCGCGAAGCGGTCTTGGATGCACGGCAGTTGGACGGACTTCGCGCGCACGACGGGCGCGCGTCTCGTACTGTCAACGCTTGCCACCGACGACGACGCAGCGATGCACGACCCGTTTCGCCTGGCACAGGCCTTGAGGGAGGCGTTCGGTGGCGACAGTGACGGTTAGGGGAAGTACATGGCGATGACGGCGACAGTCAAGGACGAGCTGTCTCGGGTGACCGTGGCCAAGTCGACGGCCCGCAAGGCCGAGATCGCGACGATGCTGCGCTTCGCCGGTGCGCTGCACCTCGTCGGCGGGCACATCGTCGTCGAGGCCGAACTCGACACCGGCTCGGTCGCGCGCCGTCTGCGCAAGGAGATCGCCGACGTCTTCGGCCACGGTTCCGAGGTCCAGATCGTCGCCGGCGGTGGCCTGCGCAAGGGCAGCCGCTACCTGGTGCGCGTCACCAAGGACGGTGAGGGGCTAGCTCGTCAGGCCGGTCTGGTCGACCTGCGTGGACGTCCGGTGCGCGGCCTGCCCCACCAGGTCGTCTCCGGCGGGCGTCGCCGACGCCGAGGCCGCGTGGCGGGGCGCCTTCCTGGCTCACGGCTCGCTGACCGAGCCCGGCCGCGCCTGCTCGCTCGAGATCACCTGCCCGTCGGCCGAGGCGGCCCTCGGTCTCGTCGGCGTCGGCCGGCGGCTCGGCCTGGCGGCCAAGGCCCGCGAGGTCCGCGGCGCCGACCGGGTCGTGATCCGTGACGGCGACGCGATCGGCGCCCTGCTGACCCGGATCGGCGCGCACGAGAGCGTGCTGACCTGGGAGGAGCGCCGCATGCGTCGCGAGGTGCGGGCCACCGCCAACCGGCTCGCCAACTTCGACGACGCGAACCTGCGCCGTTCGGCCCGCGCTGCGGTGGCGGCCGGCGCCCGCGTCGAGCGGGCGCTCGACATCCTCGGCGGGGACGCCCCCGAGCACCTGCTGCAGGCGGGCCGGCTGCGCATCGAGCACAAGCAGGCCTCACTGGAAGAACTCGGCGCGATCTCTGACCCGCCGATGACCAAGGATGCGGTGGCCGGCCGTATCCGGCGGCTGCTGGCCATGGCCGACAAGCGGGCGGCCGACCTCGGGATTCCGGACACCGAGTCGGCGGTCACCGCCGACATGCTCGCCAACTGAGCGTCGTCTCTTGGATCCTGCCGTTCCTGGTCGGTGCTGACCGCCCGACGGCATGAAGATCCAGGCCGCGAGACCAGATAGGGTTGCGTCACAACTTGACTGGCTCGTGATCAAGGAGACATCGAAGTGACCGTACGCGTGGGCATCAACGGCTTCGGCCGCATCGGCCGCAACTTCTTCCGGGCGGCTCGCGCGGCCGGTGCCGACATCGAAATCGTCGCCGTCAACGACCTCACCGACTCCGCGACGCTCGCGCACCTGCTCAAGTACGACTCGATCCTCGGCCGCCTGGACGGCAACGTCAGCACCGACGGCGGCTTCATCCGGGTCGACGATCACGAGATCAAGGTCTTCGCCGAGCGCGACCCCTCGGCGCTGCCGTGGGGCGAACTCGGCGTCGACATCGTCATCGAGTCGACCGGCTTCTTCACCGACGGCGCGAAGGCCAAGGCGCACGTCGACGGCGGTGCCAAGAAGGTCATCGTCTCGGCGCCGGCGTCGAACGAGGACGTCACGATCGTGATGGGCGTGAACCACGAGACCTACGACCCGGCCAAGCACACGATCATCTCCAACGCCTCGTGCACCACGAACTGCCTGGGCCCGCTGGCCAAGGTGCTCGACGACGCGTTCGGCATCGAGCGCGGCCTCATGACGACGATCCACGCCTACACGCAGGACCAGAACCTGCAGGACGGACCGCACAAGGACCTGCGCCGCGCGCGGGCCGCCGCGCTGAACATCGTGCCGACCTCGACCGGCGCGGCCAAGGCGATCGGTCTCGTGCTGCCGCAGCTCAAGGGCAAGCTCGACGGCTACGCCCTGCGCGTGCCGATCCCGACCGGGTCGGCCACCGACCTCACCGTCACCCTGGCCAAGGCGGCGACGGTCGACGAGATCAAGGCCGCCTACAAGACCGCGGCCGACGGTGCCGCTCAAGGGGTACCTGACCTACACCGAGGCCCCGATCGTCAGCTCCGACATCGTCACCGACCCGTCGTCGTGCATCTTCGACGCCGAACTGACCAAGGTCATCGGCAACCAGGTCAAGGTCGTCGGCTGGTACGACAACGAGTGGGGTTACTCCAACCGGCTGGTCGACCTGACGCCTCCTCGTCGGCTCGACGCTCTGAGCACCATGCAGACGCTCGACGACCTGCTCGGCTTCGGCGTCAAGGGTCGCAAGATCCTCGTCCGCTCCGACCTCAACGTTCCGCTGGACGGCGCCTCGATCACCGACGACGGCCGCATCCGGGCCTCGGTGCCGGTGCTGGCCGAGCTGCTCGAGCGCGGCGCCCGCGTGATCGTCGTCGCCCACCTCGGCCGGCCCAAGGGTGCGCCCGAGGACAAGTACTCGCTGCGCCCGGTCGCCGACCGGCTGGCCCAGCTGCTCGGTCGCTCCGGTCGAGTTCGCGCTCGACACGGTCGGCGAGAGCGCCCGGCTGATGGCCGACGGGCTCGAGGACGGCCAGCTGCTGCTGCTGGAGAACGTCCGCTTCAACGCCGGCGAGACCAGCAAGGACGATGCCGAGCGGTTGACCGTTCGCCGCGGCGCTGGCCGAGCTCACCGGCGGCGAGGACGAGGGCGGCGCGTTCGTCGAGGACGCCTTCGGCGCGGTGCATCGCAAGCACGCCTCGGTCTACGACGTCGCGACGCTGCTGCCGCACTACTGCGGCACGCTGGTCAGCCGCGAACTCGACGTGCTGACCGCGCTCACCGACGAGCCCCGACCGGCCGTACGTGGTCGTCCTCGGCGGCAGCAAGGTCAGCGACAAGCTGGCCGTGATCGAGTCGCTGCTGCCCAAGGTCGACAAGCTGCTCGTCGGCGGCGGCATGTGCTTCACGTTCCTGGCCGCGCAGGGCCACTCGGTCGGCAAGTCGCTGCTCGAACCGGACCAGATCGAGACCTGCCGCTCGCTGCTCGCCGCCAGCGACAAGATCGTCCTGCCGACCGACGTCGTCGTTGCCGACGCGCGTTCAGCGCCGACGCCCAGACCCGGACGGTCGCGGCCGACGCGATCCCGGCCGACTGGCTCGGGCCTCGACATCGGCCGGACGTCGGTCGCCTCGTTCGCCGCCGAGCTCGCCGGGCGCGCGACGGTGTTCTGGAACGGTCCGATGGGCGTCTTCGAGCTGGCGCCGTTCGCCGCCGGGACGAAGGGCGTGGCCGAGGCGGTCGCGGCGGTCGACGGACTCAGCGTGGTCGGCGGCGGCGACTCGGCTGCCGCCGTGCGCGCGCTCGGCCTGGACGAGGACGCCTTCGGGCACATCTCGACCGGCGGCGGGGCCTCGCTGGAGTACCTCGAGGGCAAGACGCTGCCCGGCGTCGACGTGCTTGCAGACGCGCTGATGGCGCCGAGCGCGCCGACCGCTCATCGCCGGCAACTGGAAGATGAACCTCAACCACCTCGAGGCCATCGCGCTGACCCAGAAGATCGCGTTCAGCCTCAACGAGGCGCAGCTGACGGCGGCCGAGGTCGTCGTGCTGCCCGCCGTTCGTCGACCTGCGCAGCGTGCAGACGCTGATCGACGGCGACCGGATGCTGCTCGGCTACGGCGGCGCAGGACCTCTCACCGCACGACTCGGGCGCCTACACCGGCGACATCAGCGGGCGATGCTCGCGAAGCTGGGTTGCAGCTACGTCGATCGTCGGGCACTCCGAGCGCCGGCAGTACCACGGCGAGACCGACGAGGTCGTGAACGCCAAGGTCAAGGCGGCGTTCAAGCACGGCCTCGTCCCGATCCTGTGCGTCGGCGAGCAGCTCGAGCAGTCCGCGGCCGGCGACGGCGCCGTCGCGCACTGCACCGCGCAGGTCGACGCCGCCCTGGCCGGACGTCACCGCCGAGCAGGCCGAGAAGGTCGTCATCGCCTACGAGCCGATCTGGGCGATCGGCACCGGCGAGGTGGCCACGCCGGAGGACGCGCAAGAGGTGTGCGCGGCGATCCGGGGCGAGCTGGCGCGAGCTGTACGCAAGGAACTCGCCGCCGGCGTGCGGATGCTCTACGGCGGTTCGGTCAAGCCCGGAAACGCCCGCGAACTGCTCGGCCCCGGCCGACGTCGACGGCGCGCTGGTCGGCGGGGCGAGCCTGGACGGCGCCGAGTTCGCCGCGATCTGCATTGCGGCTCTGCCGCGCCGACGAATTGACCGGCGCCTGATCGTGCCAGTCGCGCTCGGCAAGGTAATCTTCCCAAGCAATATCTCCAGCCCCGTTCGAAGGCGTTTCGATGATCCTGTTCTTGACGATCGTGCTCGCGGTCGTGAGCCTGACGCTCGTCGTGCTCGTCCTGCTCCACCGCGGCAAGGGCGGCGGGCTGTCCTCGATGCTGGGCGGTTCGTTCTACTCCAGCCTGTCCGGCTCGTCGGTGGTCGAGCGCAACCTCGACCGGATCACCGTCATCGCCGGCGTGCTGTGGGCGGTCTGCATCGTCGGCTTGGGCCTGCTCTACAAGAACAGCTGAACAACCGCCCGATCCGGTACCGAACTTCGAAGGAGACGACGTGGCTGGTGGCAGTGCGATCCGGGGTAGCCGGATCGGTGCCGGTCCGATGGGCGAGAAGGAGCGCGGCGAATCCGCACCGCGCCAGCACGTCGCATTCTTCTGCGCCAACGGCCATTCGATTCGCCCCGCGTTCGCTCTGGACGCCGTCGTCCCCGACACCTGGGACTGCCCCAGCTGCGGCTATCCGGCCGGGCGCGAGTCGGCGGCGCCGCCCAACGCGCCCCGCACCGAGCCGTACAAGACGCACCTGGCCTACGTGAAGGAGCGCCGCTCGGACGAGGACGGCGCGGCGATCCTCGAAGAGGCACTGGCCAAGCTGAAGGCTCGCCGCGGCGAATCCTGAGCCGCCCGGGCGACAGCGGCGAATCCTGAGCCGCCCGGGCGATAGCGGCGAATCCTGAGCCGCCCGGGCGACGAGTCCTGCGTGGCTAGCTTGCGGGTAGTTCGGCCGCGGCGTCCTGGTCGATCAGCCACAGCGTCCGCTGGCGGCCCTGAGCGCCCGCGGACGGCACCTGGATGCGCGGCGCCCCGCCGAGTGCCCGGGCGACCGCGTCGGCCTTGCCCGGTGCCCGAAGCGATGACCCAGACCTCGTTCGGCCGCCGTCAGCGCGCTGAACGTGAACGACGTCCGGGTCGGTGGCGGCTTGGGCGAGTCGTGCACAGCGATCACCGCCGGTTCGACCTGGTGCACCCCGGGCTGGTCGGGGAAAAGCGACGCGCAATGCCCGTCCGGCCCGACGCCGAGCAGGATCACGTCGAAGCGCGGGACCTCCTCGCCGTCGGGGGCGCGTCGGCCTTCAGAGCCGCGATGTAATCGGCTACGCCCGCCTCGACGTCCTCGCCACGCGGGCCGTCCGACGCCGGCATGCGGTGCACGAGACCGGGGCGAACGCCAGCGCCACCGAGGCCGGCGCTTGAAACGCCGCGGCGTCGTTGCGGTCGGGCGAGCTGGACGCGACGAAGCGCTCGTCGCCCCACCAGAGCGACACCCGGCTCCAGTCGACGGACTCATCGTCGGCCGTGTCGCGCAGCGCCCCGAAGACCTGCTCGAGGATGCTTCCGCCGGTAACGACCAGCGAGGCGACGTCGTGCTCCTGCTGCGCTGCCGCCAAGGTCGCCAGCAGTCGACCGGCGACGTCGGCCGCCAGTTCAGTGGCCGAGTCGGCGACGATGACCTCTGGCGGTGCGCCCACGTCAGCCTTCCTGCGCGGCCATGGCCGGGTCGTGCCAGATGTGGGTGCGGACCGACGGCTTGTTGCTCAGGCCGACGTTGCCGGTCACCGCTCCGAGCGCCTCGGCGTAGGACTGGTCGGCGTCCAGCCGGCGCAGCTCCTCGGCCAGCAGGTCGCCGGTCGAGCGCTGCGGGAACGGCGCGATCGAGTCCATCTGGTTCGGGCGGCGCAGGACCAGCTTGTAGCCCTCGTTGCGCAGGTCGACCGAGTGTCCGTCGGCGAAGGTGAGCTCGACCGAGGAGATGTACTTGCCCTCGGCCTTCTCGACCGGCACGTAGAGCCCGAGCCGGCTCGACAGCCAGCCGGCCAGCAGCTGGGCCGACGGGTCGAGCGGATTGCCGCGGACGACGACCGCCTCGGCCGCGCTGTGGACGGTGTCGAACGCCGAGGCCAGCGCCGCCCGCCACGGGGTGATCACCGTCCAGGTCAGGTCGGTGTCGCCAGGGGCGTAGTCGACCGCCCGGTGCCGCAGCGACTCGGCCGGATCGGCGTCGCGGATCACGTTGGTGATGCGCCGGTCGGCGAACACTCCGAGCGGGTCGTAGGCGATCGTCTCGGGCGTCTCGGAGTACCACCACGCCACGACCGGTGCGTCCGGGGCGAGCAGCGGCAGGGTGACCGACTCGGCGTGCAGCGCGAGCCGCCCGTACATCCGCAGGACGACCGACTCGCCCGGTCCGTAGCGGCCGCCGATGGCCACCTCGGCGTCCAGCCGCGGAACCGGCGCCTCGATCTGGTGGCGCAGCACGGTCAGCACCCGCATCGGGTGCCGCGAGGAGGCGATGCTGACACCGCCGCCTCGACCTCGGAGGCGTCCTTCTCCTCCATCACGACGACCAGCGTCAGAGCCAGCCCCGACGTCACGCCGCCGCCGGTTCGCCGCTCGGCCGCGAGCGCCTTGACGACCGCGGTGCCGGTGGTGTCCCACAGAGTGGTCATGCGGGGCTCCCGGCGAATCGTGAACGCAGCGAGCGATCTGTTGGCGTGCTCATGGCCGCCTCCACGCGCGTCCGTCGCGTTCGAGCATCTCGTCGGCCAGCTTCGGACCCCATTCGCCGGCCCGGTACTTCGCCGGGGGGTGAGTCGCCCAGAACGCCTCGAGCGGGTCGAGCACCCGCCAGGACGCCTCGACCTCGGCGTTGCGCGGGAACAGGGTCGAGTCGCCGAGCATCACGTCGAGGATCAGCCGCTCGTAGGCCTCGGGCGAGGACTCGGTGAACGCCTCGCCGTAGAGGAAGTCCATCGAGACGTCGCGGACCTCCATCATCGATCCGGGGACCTTCGAGCCGAACTTGAGCGTGACGCCCTCGTCGGGCTGGACCCGGATGACGAGCTGGTTGTGGCCCAGCTCCTCGGTGTCGGTGTGGCTGAACGGCAGGTGCGGCGCCTTCTTGAACAGCACCGCGATCTCGGTGACCCGGCGGGGGAGTCGCTTGCCGGTGCGCAGGTAGAACGGCACGCCGGCCCAGCGGCGGGTGTCGATGCCCAGCCGGACGGCGGCATAGCTCTCGGTCGTCGAGTCGGCCGGGACGTCCTTCTCGGCGGTGTAGGCCAGCACCCGCTCGCCGGCCTGCCAGCCCTGGTCGTACTGGCCGCGGACGGCGTAGGTCGCCAGGTCGTTGGGCAGGGTGATCGCCCGCAGCACCTTGAGCTTCTCGGTCTGGATCGCCTCGGCGGTGAACTCGACCGGCTCTTCCATCGCGGTCAGCGCGAGCAGCTGCAGCAGGTGGTTCTGCAGCACGTCGCGGGCCGCGCCGGTGGCGTCGTAGAACGCCGCGCGACCGGCGATGCCGACGTCCTCGGCCATGGTGATCTGCACCGAGTCGACGAAGTTGGCGTTCCAGACCGGCTCGAACAGCTGGTTGGCGAAGCGCAACGCCATCAGGTTCTGGACGGTCTCCTTGCCCAGGTAGTGGTCGATCCGGAACACGTCCGGGCGCGGTGAACACGTCGTCGACGAGCTTGTTCAGCGCCAGCGCGCTCTCGCAGGTCGTGCCCGAACGGCTTCTCGACGACGACCCGCCGCCAACCGCCGTTGAGCTCGTTGTCGGCCATCTTGGTGCGTTCCATCTGCTGCAGCACGGTCGGGAACATGCTCGGCGGGATCGACAGGTAGAACGCCGCGTTGCCCTTGATGCCGTGCGAGCGGCACAGCTCGTCGAGCGTCTTGGCCAGCGTGTCGAACGCCTCGTCGTCGTCGAAGGAGCCCGGGCACGAACATGATGTCGCCCGAAAGCCGCTCCCAGACCTCTTCGTTCCAGTCGGTGCGGGCGTGCTGCTTGGCCGCCTTCTTGGCCAGCGACTCGAAGTCGCCGTCCTCCCAGTCGCGCCGGGCGAAGCCGAGCAGCACGAAGTCGGCCGGCAGCAGGCCGCGGTTGGCCAGGTCGTAGACCGCCGGCAGCAGCTTCTTGCGCGACAGGTCGCCGGTCACGCCGAAGACGACCAGCGCGCACGGTGCCGGCACGCGCGGCAGGCGGCGGTCGCCCGGATCACGCAGCGGGTTGGGCAGACACGGGCTTGAACGGCTCGTCGCATGCCGGTGACCAGCGCCGGCGTCTCGGTGTCCTGCTCGACGGCGGTCGGTATCGCTCACGTGTGAAGTCCCTCCGGAACTGTCTGTTCAGCCCTTATCGATGGGATCAGCCGCGATTGGCGTCGAGCTGCTTCTGCACGCCTTCGAGCAGCTGGCTCCACGCGTCTTCGAACTTCTGCACGCCTTCGTCCTCGAGCACCTTGACCACGTCGTCGTAGTCGATCCCGACGGCCGCCAGATCGTCGAGAACGCCCTGGGCCTCGGCGTAGGTCCCGCTGACTGTATTGCCTCGGATCACGCCGTGGTCGGCGACCGCGTCGAGGGTGGCCTCGGGCATGGTGTTGACCGTGTTCGGTGCGACCAGGTCGACGACGTACATCGTGTCGTCGTAGGTCGGGTCCTTGACGCCGGTCGAGGCCCAGAGCGGGCGCTGGGCGTGGGCGCCCGCCGTCTCGAGCGCCTTCCAGCGCTCGGAGGAGAAGACCTCCTCGTAGTGCTGGTAGGCCAGCCGGGCGTTGGCGACGGCGGCCTTGCCGCGCAGCGCCGTGGCCGCGTCGCCGCCGATCTTCTCCAGCCGCTTGTCGACCTCGGTGTCGACGCGCGAGACGAAGAACGAGGCGACCGAACGGATCGTCGACAGGTCGATGCCGGCGGCCTTGGCCTGCTCGAGACCGGTCAGGTAGGCGTCCATCACCTTGTCGTAGCGCTCGAGGGAGAAGATCAACGTGACGTTGACGCTGATGCCCTCGGCCGTGGCCGCGGCGATCGACGGGAGGCCGGCCTCGGTGGCCGGGATCTTGATCATCACGTTCGGCCGGTCGACCAGCCACCACAACGCCTTGGCCTCGGCCGTCGTCTTGTCGGTGTCGTGGGCGATGCGCGGATCGACCTCGATCGAGACGCGTCCGTCCTTGCCGTCGGTGCTGTCGTAGACCGGGCGCAGGACGTCGCAGCCCCAGCGGATGTCGAAGCTGGTGAGCAGCCGGACCGACTCCTCGAGCGACACGCCACGAGTCGCGAGGTCGCGCAGCTGGTCGTCGTAGCGGGTGCCCTTCTCGAGCGCCTTCTGGAAGATCGTCGGGTTGCTGGTCACGCCGACGACGTGCTTGTTCGCGACCAGGTCGGCGAGGTTGCCGCTGGCCAGGCGCTCGCGGCTGATGTCGTCGAGCCAGATCGATACGTCCTGGGCGGAGAGATCCGCGAGTGAGTCGCTCATGTCTGTTCCCCTAACGGGATTCTCGATGGTTTAACTGCCGGTCGTCGCGCCGCGGATCTGCCCGGCGCGTTCCATTGCTGCGTGCGCGGCCGCGACGACGCGGTCGGGGGTGAATCCGAACTGCTCGAACAGGACGGCGCCGTCTGCGCTGGCTCCGAAGTGCTCGATGCTGATGATCTCGCCGGAGTCGCCGACGATCTCGCGCCAGCCCTGCGCGACGCCGGCCTCGACCGAGACGCGGGCCTTGATGTCCGGCGGCAGGATCTGCTGCTGGTAGGAGCGCTCCTGGGCGTGGAACCACTCGACGCAGGGCATCGAGACGACCCGGGTGGGCGTGCCTTCGCCTTCGAGCACCTCGCGCGCCTTCAGGGCCAGCGTCACCTCGGAGCCGGTGGCCACGATGATCACCTGGGGCAGGCCGCTGGAGGCCTCTTCGAGGACGTACGCGCCCTTGCCGGCGTCGACCGCCTTGGCCGGGTCGAGTACCGGCAGGTTCTGCCGCGACAGCGCCATCGCCGTCGGCCGGTCGGTGTGCTCGAGCGCCGCGCGCCAGACCGCGGCCGTCTCGTTGGCGTCGGCCGGCCGGGCGACGTCCAGCCCGGGGATCGCGCGCAGCGCGGCCAGCTGCTCGATCGGCTGGTGGGTCGGGCCGTCGGCGCCGAGGCCGATCGAGTCGTGCGTCCAGGTGTAGATGGTCGGCAGCTTCATCAGGGCCGCCAGGCGCACCGGCGGACGCATGTAGTCGCTGAAGACGAGGAACGTCCCGCCGTAGACGCGGGTGCCGCCGTGCAGCACGATGCCGTTCATGATCGCGCCCATGGCGTGCTCGCGGATGCCGAAGTGCAGGGTCCGGCCGTACGGGCCGCCCGGCCAGTCCTTCGTCTGATGCTCGGCCGGGACGAAGCTGGGCTGGCCGTCCATCGTGGTGTTGTTGCTCTCGGCCAGATCGGCCGAACCGCCCCAGAGTTCGGGCAGGATGTCGGCCAGGCCGTTGAGAACCTTGCCCGAGGCGGCGCGCGTCGAGATCGCGTTGGGCTTGCCGTCCTTCTCGGTGGGGAAGCTGATGAGCTCCTCGACCCAGCCGGTGTTGCAGCTCCCGGCGGCTCATCCGGTCGAGCAGGGCCGCCCGTTCGGGGTTGCGCTTGGCCCAGGCGTCGAAGTCCTTCTGCCACTCGGCGTGCGCGTCGCGGCCGCGCTGGACGACCTGGCGGGTGTGCTCGAGCACCGCCGTGATCGACGGCGAAGTGCACGTCGGGGTCGAAGCCGAGGATCTCCTTGGTCTTGCGGATCTCGTCCTCGCCGAGCGCGGAGCCGTGGGCGGCGCCGGTGTTCTGCTTGTCCGGCGCCGGCCAGCCGATGATCGTGCGGACGGCGATGATCGACGGCTTGGTCGGTCTCGGCCTTCGCGGCCTCGATGGCCGCCTCGAGGGCCACGATGTCCTCGCCCGAGTCGACGCGCTGGGTGTGCCAGCCGTAGGCGCGCGTAGCGCTGCGAGGACGTCCTCGCTGAACGCGACCGCGGTGTCGTCCTCGATCGAGATGTGGTTGTCGTCGTAGAACAGGATGAGGTTGCCGAGCTGCTGGTGGCCGCCGAGCGAGGACGCCTCGCTGGCCACGCCCTCTTCCATGCAGCCGTCGCCGGCGATGACGTAGATGTGGTGGTCGAAGACCGACTGGCCCTCGTCGGGGTTCGGGTCGAACAGGCCGCGCTCGCGGCGGGCGGCCATGGCCATGCCGACGCCGTTGCCGACGCCCTGACCGAGCGGTCCGGTGGTGACCTCGATGCCCAGCGGTGTGACCGTGCTCGGGGTGACCCGGCGTCAGCGAGCCCCAGGTGCGCAGCGCCTCGATGTCGGCGAGCTCCAGGCCGTAGCCGGAGAGGAACAGCTGGCAGTACTGCGTCAGCGACGAGTGCCCGTTGGAGAGGATGAAGCGGTCGCGGGCCACCCAGTTCGGGTCCATCGGGTCGTGGCGCATCACGCGCTGGTAGAGAAGGTAGGCCAGTGGGGCCAGACTCATCGCCGTGCCAGGGTGACCGTTGCCGGCCTTCTGAACCGCGTCGGCCGCGAGCAGGCGAGCGGTGTCGACGGCTTTGGTGTCCAGCTCGGTCCACCAGTCGGGGTGCGTGGTGACGACGTCGGGGACGGGCGTGGCGAAACTCGTACTCACTGTGATCCTCTCGGCTGAAAGCGCTTGCTCTCGCTGGTGGATTGACCCACTGTCAGCCTAGTCATGTCCGCCGTATGCCTGGACCAAGCGGGGATGAACACTTTTCCGCACCCGCCCGCGCGCTCGAGCTGGCTGCTCGCCGAGGCCGATTCGGGCGCGGTCACGGCGCCGGATACCCTGTCAGCGTGACGCAGACGCCGGTTGCGCCCGCTGCCGCGGGCTCCGATCCGGTACCCGGCGTCGAGCGCACCTCGCGGACCCGTCGCCGTTCCCGGCTCGCCGCCTATGTCGCACTGACCAAGCCGCGGATCATCGAACTGCTGCTGGTGACGACGCTCCCGGCCATGATCCTGGCCGCCCACGGGCTGCCCAAGCTCACCGTGGTGATCGCCACCCTGATCGGCGGCACGCTGGCCGCCGGCAGCGCGAACGCCCTGAACTGCTACGTCGACCGCGACATCGACGCCCTGATGCGCCGCACCGGGCATCGGCCCCTCGCCCGCCACGAGGTCGAGCCGCGGGCCGCCCTGATCTTCGGCAGCGTCCTGGGCGTCATCGCCATCGGGGTCATGGCCGCCGCCACGAACTGGCTCGCCGCCGTTCTGACCGCGGTGGCCATCGCGTTCTACGTCATCGTCTACACGATGCTGCTCAAGCGCCGCACGTCCCAGAACATCGTGTGGGGCGGGGCGGCCGGCTGCATGCCGGTGCTCATCGGCTGGGCCGCGGTGACGGATCGGCTGTCGTGGGCGCCGTTCATCCTGTTCCTGGTGGTTTTCTTCTGGACGCCGCCCCACTTCTGGGCGCTGGCCATCCGCTATCGCGAGGACTACGCGCGCGCCAACGTCCCGATGCTTCCCGTCGTTGCGTCCGAGATCCGCGTCGCGCGCGACATCGTCATCTACGCCTGGCTCACGGTGGCGGCGTCCCTGGCCCTCTGGCCCGTCGCGACCGGCTGGCTCTACCCGATTCTCGCCGGACTGGCGGGAGCCGCTCTTCTCGTGACGGCTCACCGGCTCTACGCGCGCAGCCGGGCGGGCGAGCCGGCCCAGCCGATGCAGCTGTTCCATCTCTCGAACAGCTACCTCGCGTTCGTGTTCGTCGCGGTTGCTGTCGACACCTTCGTCCGCTGAGGCGTCAGCCCGCGGTCAGGCTGAACGGGATCGACGCCGGCGTCGGCACGGACTCCTTGTACGTCCCACTGGTGTTGCCGTACGTCTGGTTCACGGTCCCGCCGATCGTGATGGTGCCGGTGGTCACGCCGGCCGGCACCTCGAACACGAGATAGACCTGGTCGTCGGTGCCGGTGTTCTTGGCGGGCACGGCCGCGCTGCCCGTGGGCGTGAAGGTCACGAGACCGGCGGGGAACGCGAACGGCCCGGCGTCGTGGGTTCCGCTGTAGCTCAGCCCCACGTGCAGGATCGCCGTGCCGGGACTGCTGGCCGTCACCGCGGTGGCCCCACCGTCGTCGGTGTAGCTCAGCGTGGCCCGGGAGAAGGTGGCCGTCGCGGTCTGCGAGGTTCCAGTCGTGCCGTCCTCGAACCCGACCGCCGGTGAATAGCTGAACGTGATCGCCGCGGTGGCGCCGGAGTTCAGCTCGCGGTTCTGGCGGGCCAGCACGGCGATGTTGCCGGCGCCAGGTTTGCCGTCCAACAGGGAGATCGACTGGGTGAGGCCGCTGTCGCTCAGGACGAGATCGACGGTCTTTGCCGTCGTCGGCACCGCCACCACGTAGTCGGCCGCCGCCTTGGCCGGTAGCGGGCGTCCCGTGCCTCCGTCGACCGAGACGGCGGCCTGGGCCGACAGGTCGGCCGACGTTCCGTCGTTCCCCATCGCGCCGGTGGTCGCAAACGCGATCAGCTTCTGGCCGGCCGGCGCGGTCCGCGCGTCGTCACCGTGGCCATAACGACTGACCGGGCCGAGGTTGGTCAGGGCGATGCCGCCACTCAACGACCCCATGACCGCGGTCGCGGGCGCCTTGGCGACCGTCTGGCCGGTGAGGTCGGCGCTCACCAGCGCGTCCTTGTCGGCTGGGGGCGGACTCGGCGCCTTGAGTCCACCGCTTCCCGCGGGCGCGGATTTGCCGTCCGGCCGCTTCAGTTGGAGCTCTGTAGGCAGCTCGGCGGGCGTGGCCGATTCCGGCTGGTCAGCGGCGGTCAGTCGGACCGCGCCCGCCGTCGACGACGTCGTCAGGCCGAAGTTGAGATAGCTCTGCGCGGGGTCTCCATCGACGAAGAGCACCGGCCCGCAGCGCAGATCGGTGTCGACGTCGGTCTTCTTCGCACCCGCGGCGGGCGTCTTGGGGACGGCGTAGTAGCAGCGGGTGTCGCCGTCCTTGGCGCCGTGTCGTTTGGCGACGACCGCGTCCAGATTCGACTCGGCCGCGCTCAACGTGCCGGCCGCGTTGTCGATCTTGTGACCTTGGTAGGTCAAGGACGGACTGCTCCGGAAGAACGCGAAGTAGCCGCCGGTGACGAGTCCGGCGACGAGAACGACCACCGCGGCGCCGCCGATGATGACCTTGCTGCGCGAGATCCGCCTGCGGGCGGGCAGGGGAGGCGCACTCGTCGGCGCGACGGCCTGCTCGCGGTGTTCGCTCCAGACCTGTCCGTCGAAGTAACGCAGCCATCCCTCGTGATCGGGGTCCGGATACCAGCCGGCCTCGGCCATGGGCGCCACCTGTCTCGTTGACGTGGGGGAAGCCTGAATGTTGGCAGACGCCGGACAATCTCGACAAGCGAGCGCGGCCCCTACGATTCGGATCATGACGATTGCCATCGCCACGTGTTCCATGCTGCCCGACGGCGACGAGGACGCCGCGCTGCTGCGCGATGCTCTGGCCGCCCTCGGAGTCGGCGCGCAATGGTGCGTCTGGAACGACACGGACGTCGATTGGGACGCGTACGACCTGGTCGTGCTGCGGTCGACGTGGGACTACACGTCCGAGCACGACGACTTCCTGCGCTGGGTCGGCTCGCTCGACAGAGTCGTCAACGGTGCGGACGTCGTCGCGTGGAACAGCGACAAGACCTACCTGCGCGATCTCGGCGCGGCCGGGGTACCCGTGGTCGCCACCACGTGGTCCGCGCCGGGCGAGCCGGTGGTGCTCCCCGACGGAGTGGAGTTCGTCGTGAAGCCCTCGGTGGGCGCCGGTTCGATGGGCGTCGGACGCTTCACGGCCGGCGACCACGAGCCGGCCCTCGCCCACGCGTCCCGGCTGCACGCGGCCGGGCGGACGGTCATGATCCAGCCCTACGTCACCGACGTGGACACCGTCGGCGAGACCGCCCTGGTCTACCTGGGCGGCCGGTTCAGCCACGCGATACGCAAGGCGGCGATGCTGCCATCGGCCTCGGTCAACGAGCTGCGATTGGGCTATTCGCGAACCCTCTACGTCGAGGAGAAGATCTCGGCCCGCGAACCGAGCGCCGCTGAACTCGCGCTCGGCGAACGTGTCGTCGATTTCGTCCGTTCCCGTTTCGGCGACCTCGTCTACACCCGTGTCGATCTGCTCCCGGCGGACCAGGGGCCGGTCGTCATCGAGCTCGAGCTCGTCGAGCCGTCCCTGTTCCTCGAGTTCGCCGACGGCGCGGCCGGCCGGGCGGCGGCCGCCATCGCCAATCGGCTCACGGCATGACGTTGCCCAGTCCCGCTCCCGAGCGGGTTCGGGCGCTGCGCCGAATGAAGGTGGTCGCCGGTGGTCTGCTGGTGGTTGCTGCCGCGGTCTTCGTCATCTGCGTCACGGTCGGCAACGGGCGCGGTGCCTGGCCCTATATCCAGGCCACGGCCGAAGCGTCCATGGTCGGCGGTCTGGCCGACTGGTTCGCGGTCACCGCGCTGTTCCGCCACCCGTTGGGCCTGCCGATCCCGCACACCGCGATCGTGCCTCGCAAGAAGGACCAGATCGGCGCCGCACTCGCGTCGTTCGTCGAGCAGAACTTCCTGACCGCCGACGTCGTCGGCGAGCGGATCGCCGCGGTCGAGGTGCCGCGACGGCTCGGCGAGTGGCTGGCGACGCCGGCCCACGCCGCGCGGTTGTCCGAGGAGCTCGGCGCGGCCGTCGGCCAGGCCGCGGGCCTGCTCCGGGACGACGAGTTGCGCGAGGCCGTGACGTCCTTCATCGATCGCAAACTGCACGAGGTCGAGTTGGCGCCGATCCTGGCGCGAACCGTCGATGCGATCTGCGACTCCGGACAGCACCAGGTCGCGCTGACCGCCGGCCTGCGGGGCTTGACCCGCTTTCTCGAGGAGAACCGGGCGCTGTTTCGTCAGCGCGTGGCTGAAGAGTCTCCCGACTGGGTGCCCAACTGGGTCGACGAGCGGGTGTTCAACCGGGCCTTCGTCGCGGTCCAGGAGTTCCTGTCCGACGTGATGGACAACCCCGAACACGAGTTGCGCCACCAGTTCGACCGGCGGCTGCGGGACTACGCGCAGGAACTGCGGACCAATCCGGTCGCCGCGGCGAATGCCGAACTGGCCAAGGCCCATCTGCTCGACCATCCCGAGGTGCACGCGTGGCTCGCGACGATCTGGACGCACCTGCGGGCGGCCGTCCTGAGCGGATCGCGGCAACCGGAGTCCGAGCTCCAGCGGACCGTCGCCTCGGTGGCGATGCAGCTCGGCAACGCGTTGCGCGGCGACACCGAGCTGCGGGCCAAGGTCGACGGCTGGATCACGTCGGCGACGAGCTTCGTCCTGACCCGGTACTCCGACGACATCGCGGGCATCATCTCCTCCACGATCGAGCGCTGGGACTCGTACGAGACCGGGCGTCGGATCGAGGTGCAGGTGGGTCGCGATCTGCAGTTCATCCGGGTGAACGGGACCGTCGTGGGGGCGCTCGTGGGGTTGTTGATCTACACCGTCGGCCGGCTGCTCTGAGCGACCCGCATCCAGCGCGGATCGAGCTGCACCAGGACGACCAGCGCGGAGATCCACACCAGGCAGGCGCCGAACATGTGCAGCCCGACGAGCAGAGGCGGTACGTGCAGGAAGTACTGCGTGTAGCCGATGACACCCTGCGCGAGTTCGACGCCGAACAACCACCAGGCCGCGGTGCGCGCGTGGGCGTTGACGCGCAGTGCGTAGAGCAGCGCGATCAAGCCGACGGTCAGTCCGATCAGCACCATCACCGAGTCAGCGTGCAGCTGCGCGACACCGGCCGGGCTCAGGCCGGTGCGGTGCAGTCGGCCGTTGTCGTCCAGATCGCCCGCGTGTGGTCCGCTGCCCGTGACGATGGTCCCGATGGCGAGCACGCACGCAGTCACGGCCACGAGCCCGCGGGCGAGTAGCTGCGCCGGCGCGGGCGACACGACCGGTGTGACACCGCGCAGGCGGAGATAGAGCAACAGGGTGACCGCGATCAGCGACATCGACAGCAGGAAGTGCAGCGCCACCAGCCAGGGGTTGAGGTCGGTCAGCACCACGATGCCGCCGAGCACCGCCTGGGCCGGAATGCCGAGGAACGCAACCAGGGCCAGCCGTTGCTCGGTGCGTTGCCGCCAGGCGATCAGCAGCGTCGCCACGACCACGACGGTCAGGACGAACGTCAGCGAGCGATTGCTGAACTCGATCGCGCTGTGGATGCCCAGCTTGCGTGTCGGGACGAGCGAGCCCCCTGAGCACCGCGGCCAGGTGGGGCAGCCCAGGCCGGAGTTGGTGAGGCGGACCGCGCCACCTGTGACGACGATGACGACGTTGGCGATCACGGACGCCAGCGCAAGACCGCGCAGCAAGTCCGGACGGGCGGTCCAGGCGGGTAGCCGATCGCGCGCGGGCGCGTCCAGGGTCGTCACTCCCACTTGAACCACCGGGCGGCGGCGGGCAAGGCGACCGCGGCCCAGACCAGCAGCGTCACCAGCGGGCCGACCGGCAGGAAGTGCCCGCCCTGCAGAACCCGGTGCAATCCGTCCGAGAGCGCCGCGGACGGCAGGTACTGCAGGACGTCGTGCGCGCCGGCGGGATATTTCGACAACGGGATCGCGATGCCGCCCGCGAACAGCAGGACCAGCCAGATCAGGTTCGCCGCGGCGAGCGTCACCTCGGCCCGTAGCGTCCCGGCGACGAGCAGCCCCAGGCCGCCGAAGGCGAGCGTCCCGACGACGATCAGCACCGCCGCCGAGAACGGATCGCCGTGCGGGTGCCAGCCCAGGGCCAGGCCGACGCCGCAGACCAAGATCGTCTGGACGACCTCGAGCGCCAGCACCGCCAGCGTCTTGCCGCCGATCAGCACGGATCGGGGCAGCGCGGTCGCGCCCAGCCGCTTCAGCACCCCGTACTTGCGCTCGAAACCGGTGCCGATGGCCAGCCCGGTGAAGGCCGCGCTCATGACCGACAGCGCCAGGATGCTGGGCACGACGAAGTCGATGCGGCGGTGGTCGTCGCCGCTGCTGATCGAGTACAGCAACGGCAGGTTGAAGAAGAACTCCAGCAGCAGTGGGATGACCAGCGTCAGCCCGACCTGCTCGCCGTTGCGCAGCAGCAGCTTGAGCTCCATCACGGCCTGCGCAAGCAGCATCCGCGATCGGGGCGCGGCCGAGGGCGACGGCGCGAAGGTCAGGCTCATGGGCGCAGCTCGCGGCCGGTCAGTTCGAGGAAGACGTCCTCGAGGTGCGCCGTTCGACAGCGAGATCCTGGGCGAGCACGCCCTGCGCCGCACACCACGCCGTCAGCGTGGCCAGCAGCTGCGGGTTGACCTCGCCGGTGACGAGGTAACGGCCGGCCTCGATCTCGACGGCGTGGGTGCCGTGCGGCAGCGCGGCGATCAACGACGTCAGGACCAGGCCGGCGGGCGCGCGGAAGCGGATCTGGCCCTCGGCACCGGCGTGCGTCAGATCGGCCGGCGACCCCGCGGCGACCACCCGGCCGGCGTCGACGACCACGACGGTGTCGGCCAAGTGCTCGGCCTCGTCCAGGAAATGCGTCGTGAGCACGACGGTCACCCCGTCCGTGCGCAGTTTGCTGATGAGGTCCCACGTCCCGCGGCGGGCCTGTGGGTCCATGCCGGCCGTCGGCTCGTCGAGGAACACGAGTGCCGGCCGCGACACCAGCGCCATGGCCAGCGACAGCCGTTGCCGCTGGCCGCCCGACAGGCGCTTGACCGCCGTCCGGGCCGACGCCGACAGTCCGACCCGGTCGAGCAGTTCGGCGGGGTCGAGCGGGTTGGCGGCGTAGGAGGCGAACAGCCGCAGCAGTTCGCCGGCGCGCGCGCCGGTATAGCCGCCGACGCCGTCCTGCAGCATCACGCCGACCTGGGGCCGCAGGCGTGCCGCGTCGCGCACCGGGTCCAGGCCGAGGACGCGAACCTGACCGGAGTCGGCCCGCCGGAACCCCTCGCAGATCTCGATCGTCGTGGTCTTGCCGGCGCCGTTGGGCCCGAGCAGCGCGAGCACCTGACCCTGCGGGACGACGAGGCTCAGCCCGTCCACGGCTCGCCGATCGCCATAGGACTTGACCAGGTCGGTCAACTCGACGGCGGCATCCACGCCATGAGTCTAGGAATGAGCCGGGATCGGGCCGTGATCAGGCCGAGCAAGCTATCAGCTGAGCGAGGGCGGATGAGCGCTGCTGGGCGAGTAGGAGTCGACGTACTCCTGACCGGAGAGCGCCTGGACGGCCGATCCGGATCTCCTCGGTGATCTCGCGAAGCTTGCGCGCGCTGCGTTCGTCCTCGGGCCGTCCGGAGAAGTCCAGCGGGGCGCCGAAGCGAACAGCCACCGGCTGGCGGTGCCACCGTCGCGACCCGGGCGGCAGCACGTCGATCGGTGCCGACCAGTCCGACGGGGACGACAGGCGCGCCGGTTCGCAGGGCGATACGGGCGACGCCCGTGCGGAACTTGTAGAGCCGGCCGTCGCGGGAGCGGGTGCCTTCGGGATAGATCCCGAACGCGCGGCCCTGGTCGAGCAGATCGACACACAGTTCGACCGATGCCGCCGCCGAGCGGGCGACCTCACGTTTGACCGGAACCTGTCCGAGCCCCTCGAAGACGGCAGCCATTGCCCGGCCCCGCACTCCGGGCGTGTCGAAATACTCCGCTTTGGCCAGGTAGAAGACCTGGCGGCGAGCCGCGAGCGGCGTGAACACCTCGTCGGCGAATGACACATGGTTGCCCGCGACGATGACGCGCCCCCTCGCGCGGGACGTTGGCCAGACCCTCGACCTCGGGCCGGAACACGATCCGCAACGCCGGTGAGACGGTCAGTTCGAGGGTTCGGTAGAGCACGGGCAGAAACGTACTCGACATCACGCCACGCTCGAAGGACCCAGCTCCACGGGCGGGCGGGAAATACGTCATACTGGTGTTGTGAAAATAGCTGGATCGCCGACCGAGGGTCGCACGCGCGACGCGGTCGCCCGGCTCCTGCTCGAACAGGGACCGCAGACCGCGGCCGTGCTGGCCGAACGGCTCGCCCTCTCAGCCGCCGGCGTCCGACGGCACTTGGACTGCCTGGTGGCCGACGGACTGCTGGTCGAGGTCGAGAGCCGCCGGCCGCTCCGACCCGGGCGAGGCCGACCCGCACGGACGTACGCGCTCACCGACGCCGGCCGGGCCGCCTTCCCGCACGCCTACGACGACCTGGCAACGACTGCCCTGCGGTATCTGCGCGACACCGGTGGCGAGGCCGCTGTCTCGGCCTTCGCCGAGCACCGCGCCGAGCACCCTCGCCTCGGTGATCACCGATCGGGTCCACGGGGACGTCGGCTCGCGCGAGCGGGTCGAGTCACTGACCCTCGCGCTGAGCGCCGAAGGCTACGCCGCCAGCACCGCCGACGCGCCCGTCGCCGAGGCCGGCGTCCAGATCTGCCAGCACCACTGCCCGGTCGCGCACGTCGCGGCCGAGTTCCCGCAACTGTGCGAAGCCGAGACGCGGGCATTCGAAGGCGTCCTCGGGACTTATGTACAGAGACTGGCCACCATCGCGCACGGCGACGGTGTCTGCACCACCCATGTTCCGATCAAGCCCGACCGCCACCGTCACGCAACCAGTGAGGACTTGATATGACCGCAGCTCCGGAGAAGACGCTCACCCAGGACGAGCAGATCGACGCCCTCGGCCGCTACAGCTTCGGCTGGGCCGACAGCGACGACGCCGGCGCCACCGCCAAGCGCGGTCTGTCCGAGGCGGTCGTCCGTGATATCTCGGACAAGAAGAGCGAACCCGAGTGGATGCTCGACTTCCGGCTCAAGGCGCTGTCGATCTTCGACAAGAAGCCGATGCCCAACTGGGGCTCGGACCTGTCGGGCATCGACTTCGACAACATCAAGTACTTCGTGCGCTCGACCGAGAAGCAGGCCGCGACCTGGGACGACCTGCCCGCCGACATCAAGAACACCTACGACAAGCTGGGCATCCCCGAGGCCGAGAAGCAGCGCCTGGTGTCCGGCGTCGCCGCGCAGTACGAGTCCGAGGTCGTCTACCACCAGATCCGCGAGGACCTCGAGCAGCAGGGCGTGATCTTCCTCGACACCGACACCGCGCTGCGCGAGCAGCCGGAGCTGTTCCGCGAGTACTTCGGCTCGGTCATCCCGTCGGGCGACAACAAGTTCTCGGCGCTGAACTCGGCGGTGTGGTCGGGCGGCTCGTTCATCTACGTCCCCAAGGGCGTGCACGTCGACATCCCGCTGCAGGCCTACTTCCGGATCAACACCGAGAACATGGGCCAGTTCGAGCGGACGCTGATCATCGTCGACGAGGACGCCTACGTGCACTACGTCGAAGGCTGCACCGCGCCGATCTACAGCTCGGACTCGCTGCACTCGGCCGTCGTCGAGATCATCGTGAAGAAGGGCGGCCGCTGCCGCTACACGACGATCCAGAACTGGTCGAACAACGTCTACAACCTGGTCACCAAGCGGGCCAAGGCCGAGGCCGGCGCCACCATGGAGTGGGTCGACGGCAACATCGGCTCGAAGGTGACCATGAAGTACCCGGCCGTCTGGATGACCGGCGAGTACGCCAAGGGCGAGGTGCTCTCGATCGCGTTCGCCGGCGAGGGCCAGCACCAGGACGCCGGCGCGAAGATGCTGCACCTGGCGCCGCACACGTCCTCGACGATCATCTCCAAGTCGGTGGCCCGCGGCGGTGGCCGCACGTCCTACCGCGGCCTGGTCCAGGTCAACAAGGGCGCGCACCACAGCCGCTCGACGGTGAAGTGCGACGCGCTGCTGGTCGACGAGATCAGCCGCAGCGACACCTACCCCTACGTCGACGTCCGCGAGGACGACGTGTCGATGGGCCACGAGGCGACGGTCAGCAAGGTCAGCGAGAACCAGCTCTTCTACCTGATGAGCCGGGGCCTGACCGAGGACGAGGCGATGGCGATGATCGTGCGCGGCTTCGTCGAGCCGATCGCCCGCGAACTGCCGATGGAGTACGCGCTCGAGCTCAACCGGCTCATCGAGCTTCAAATGGAAGGAGCGGTGGGCTGAGTGACGGCCTCGACAGCAGCACTGGCCAAGAACCACGGACGCGGCGCCACCGGGTCACCGTCGGAGCGCTTCACCTCCCGCGATCCCGAGGCCTTCGAGACACCGTCCGGGCGCGACGAACTGTGGCGGTTCACCCCGCTCAGCGCGCTTCGGCCGCTGTTCGAGCCGTTCACCGCGACCGGTTCGCTGAGCGCCACCGTCGATCGCGCCGACGGCCGTCGACCTACGGCGCCGTGCCGATGACCGACCCGGTCGTCGGTCAGGTGCTGCAGCCGGCGGACAAGGCCAGCGTGCTCGCCTTCGCCCACGCCGAGCAGGCCTTCGCGGTGCGCGTGCCGGCCAACGCGGTGCTCGACGCGCCGGTGACGGTCGCGGCCCAGGGGAGCGAGGGGCCGAACTACGCCCACCTGGTCCTCGAGTTCGGCGCGTTCGCCGAGGCGACGGTCGTCGTCGACTACCGCGGCCGCACGAGCGTCCTCGAGAACGTCGAGATCGTCGTCGGCGACGGGGCCAAGGTCACCGTGGTGAGCCTGCAGAACTGGGACGCCGGGGCGATCCAGGTCAGCGCGCACGCGATTCGCGCTGGGCCGCGACGCCTCGCTCAAGCACGTCGTCGTCAACCTCGGCGGCGGCATCGTGCGGCTGAGCCCGACGGTCCAGTTCGCCGGCCCGGGTGCGAAGGTCGAGTGCTACGGCGTGTCGTTCGCCGGCAGCGCGCAGCACTTCGAGTCCCGGTTGTTCATCGACCACTCGGTTCCGGAATGCGTGTCGGATGTGCTCTACAAGAACGCGCTGCTGGGCGAGACCTCGCGCACGGTGTGGATCGGTGACGTCCGCATCCGTCCGGCCGCGACCGGTACGCAGACCTACGAGATGAACCGCAACCTGCTGCTGTCCGACGGCGCCCGCGCCGACTCGGTGCCCAACCTCGAGATCGAGACCGGCGAGATCGTCAGCGCCGGCCACGCCAGCGCCACAGGACGATTCGACGACCTGCAGCTGTTCTATCTGCAGTCGCGCGGCATCGACGCCGAGAACGCGCAGCGACTGGTGGTCCGTGGCTTCTTCGCCGACGTGGTCGATCGCATCGGCATCCCGGACCTCGAACACACGATCATGACCGCGATCGAGGGCCGCCTCGGCTTCATCGCGGACGAGCCCGAAAACGAGTTGGAGAACTGATGAGCACGCTTGAAGTACGCGACCTGCACGTCACCGTCGGCGACGGAGCGGACGCGACCGAGATCCTCAAGGGGGTCGACATCACGGTGTCCTCCGGCGAGACGCACGCGATCATGGGGCCCAACGGCTCGGGCAAGTCGACGCTGGCCTATTCGATCGCCGGGCACCCCAAGTACACCGTGACGAGCGGTCAGGTGCTGCTCGACGGCGCGGACGTTCTTGCGATGACCGTCGACGAGCGGGCCCGCGCCGGACTCTTCCTGGCCATGCAGTACCCGGTCGAGGTGCCCGGTGTCTCGGTGGCCAACTTCCTGCGCACCGCGGCGACCGCGGTTCGCGGCGAGGCGCCGAAGTTGCGTACCTGGGTCAAGGAAGTCAACGAGGCGATGGGCGCGCTCGAGATGGACAAGGCGTTCGCCGAGCGCAGCGTCAACGAGGGATTCTCCGGCGGCGAGAAGAAGCGCCACGAGATCCTGCAGATGGCGCTGCTCAAGCCCAAGATCGCGATCCTCGACGAGACCGACTCGGGCCTCGACGTCGATGCGCTGCGCTCGGTCAGCGCCGGCGTGAACGCGGTGCGCGAGACCGGCATCGGCACGCTGTTGATCACGCACTACACGCGCATCCTGCGCTACATCAAGCCTGACTTCGTCCACGTCTTCTTCGACGGCCGCATCGTCGAGTCGGGCGGCGCGGAGCTGGCCGACCAGCTCGAAGCCGAGGGCTACGCCCGCTTCGGTTCGCCCGAGACCGCTTCTGTTTAAGGGAAGTAATCGATGGGGATTGACGTCGAGGCGGTCCGCAAGGACTTCCCGATCCTGTCGCGCGAGGTGCACGGCGTTCCACTCGTCTACCTCGACAGCGCCAACACCTCGCAGAAGCCCCAGGTCGTGCTCGACACGCTGACCGACTTCTACGAGCGACACAACGCCAACGTGGCGCGGGCCGTCCACACCCTGGGCTCGGAGGCGACCAACGCCTTCGAGGACGCTCGCGACAAGGTGGCGGCGTTCATCAACGCGCCGAGCCGCGACGAGATCGTCTTCACCAAGAACTCGTCCGAGGCGCTGAACCTGGTCGCCTACACGATCTCGAACGCCACGACCACGCCCGGGGCCGAGCGGTTCCGGATCGGTCCCGGCGACGAGATCGTCGTCACCGAGATGGAGCACCACAGCAACCTCGTGCCGTGGCAGTTGCTCGCGCAGCGCACCGGGGCGACGTTCCGCTGGCTGCCGATCGACGACGACGGCCGGCTGGTCGAGTCAGCGATCGACGAGGTGATCAACTCGCGCACCAAGATCGTCGCGTTCGTCCACCAGTCGAACGCGCTGGGCACGATCAACCACGTCGAACGGATCGTGGCGCGGGCGCGGGCCGTCGGCGCCCTGACGGTGCTGGACGCGTCGCAGTCCGCCCCTCATCTGCCGCTCGACGTCCAGGCGCTCGGCGTCGACTTCATGGCGTTCACCGGGCACAAGCTCTACGGTCCGACCGGCGTCGGTGTGTTGTGGGGACGGTACGAACTGCTCGCCGAGCTGCCGCCGTTCCTGGGTGGCGGCGAGATGATCGAGACCGTCGACATGACCGGCACCACCTTCGCCGCGCCGCCGCACCGCTTCGAGGCCGGCACGCCGATGATCGCCGAAGCAGTCGGCCTGGGCGCGGCGATCGACTACCTGAGCGCGCTCGGCATGGACCAACGTCCGCGACCACGAGCACGAACTGGTCGGCTACGCGCTCGACGTGCTGCATGCCGTCCCTGATCTGCGGATCATCGGCCCTGGCACCAACCGTCGACCGCGGCGCCACGATCTCGTTCACGGTGCCGTACGCGCATCCGCACGATGTGGCCCAGTTGCTCGACGAGCAGGGGATCGCCGTCCGCGCCGGCCACCACTGCGCGCGTCCGGTGTGTGTGCGGTACGGCATTCCGGCCACCACTCGGGCGTCGTTCGGCATCTACACGACGACCGAGGAAATAGACGCGCTGGTCGGCTGGCTTGCAACGGGTGAAGGAGATGTTCGCATGACGCTGCCCATGGAATCGATGTACCAGCAGATCATCCTCGATCACTACAAGCACCCGCATCACCACGAGCTGCTCGCCGACTTCGACGCCGAGGTCCACCACGTCAACCCGACATGCGGCGACGAGGTGACCCTGCGGGTGAACGTCGACGAGGGCCGGATCGCCGACCTCGGGTGGGACGGCCAGGGCTGCTCGATCAGCCAGGCCTCGACCTCGGTGATGAGCGAGCTCGTGGTCGGCGAGCCGGTCGAGCGGGCGCTCGAGCTGTCGGCGGTCTTCCTCGAGCTGATGCAGTCGCGGGGCACCATGACGCTGACCGACGAGCAGTCCGACGAGCTGGACGACGCCGTCGCATTCGAAGGCGTTTCGAAGTACCCGGCTCGCGTCAAGTGCGCGCTGCTGGGCTGGATGGCCATGAAGAGCGCGGTCGCCGAGGCGACCGCTACTGAGCAGCGCAGGAGACACGGCATGACATCGATCGCAGCGAGCCGCGACGAGATCGAAGAGGCGATGCGCGATGTCGTCGACCCCGAACTCGGCATCAACGTCGTCGACCTCGGCCTGGTCTACGACCTGCGCATCGACCCGGGCGCCGACGAGGCCGAGCCCGGCATCATCACCATCGACATGACCCTGACCTCGGCGGCCTGTCCGCTTGACCGACGAGATCGAGGCGCAGGCGAACACCGCGCTGACCGGTGGTCCGAGGCCGCTCGCGTCCGAGGTGAAGATCAACTGGGTCTGGATGCCGCCGTGGGGCCCGGAGAAGATCACCGACGAGGGTCGCGAACAACTGCGCTCGCTCGGCTTCAACGTCTGACCGGATCGCGCGACGCTCATGCAGGTACGTCGTGCTGGCGACGCCTCGACATGAGCGTCGGTGCCGAGTCCCCGGTCAGAGCGTCGTGGCGCTGAACGTGTCGCACTGGGCCGGGTCGCCCGAGTTGTAGCCGGTCGTCAGCCACTTCTGCCGCTGCGCCGACGTGCCGTGCGTCTCGGAGCCGGCGTTGAACGTCTGACCCTCGATCTTGGTCTGGATGTAGTCGTCGCCGATCTTGCCCGCGGTGTCGAGCGCGTTGGCGAAATCGTCCTGGGTGATGTTCGAGATCAGCGGCTGGCCGCTGGCGTCCGGAACCGTCGAGGCGTGATTGGCCCAGACGCCGGCGAAGCAGTCGGCCTGCAGCTCGAGACGCACCGATCCCGACGTCGGGCCGGTCTCGCCCTGCTTCACCTTGGCCTCGGTGCCGAGCAGATCCTGCACGTGGTGGCCGTACTCGTGGGCCAGCACGTAGGCGTCGACGAACAGGCCGCCGGTCGCGCCGAACTGGGTCTGCAGGTCGTTGTAGAAGGTCAGGTCGATGTAGACGAGCTTGTCGGCCGGGCAGTAGAACGGTCCGGCCGCGCTCGATGCCGCGCCGCAGCCGGTGTTGACCTGGCCGGTGAACCAGACGGTGTTCACCGGCGTGTACTGCGCGCCGAGCTTGGGCAGCTCGGTCGTCCAGTAGCTCTGGATCGAGTCGATGTCGGCGACGATCGGCGCAGTCGAACTTGGTGTTGGCGTCCGCCCCTGTCTTGCATTCCTGCGGCGAGCGGTCGTGTTGTCGGCCGTCTGGCCCGCGGTCGTGCCCGAGCCGAGCTGGCCCAGGACGTCGGTGATCGCCGAGGTCGAGCTGCCGCCGCCGCCCAGGACGTTGAGCAGCACGACCACGATCACGCCGACGATGCCGAGACCCCCGCCGCCGATGGCCAGGCCGCCCTTGCCGAGACCGCCGATCGCCGCCGGAGCGGGCGTCCGAGACGGCGGATGTGTCGAGCTGGGCGTCGTCGTTGTACTGCACGCCGACAGAATAGGGGCAACTTCGCCGGTAGACTCGAGCCGTGATTCCGCAGCGGGAGTAGCCGACTCGAACGTCCGAGTCCATCTCTGTCTATCCCGAGAGTCACCGATCATGATCACCGCCACTGGCCTCGAGCTGCGTGCTGGCGCGCGCATCCTGCTCGAACCCATCAACCTGCGCGTCCAGCCGGGCGACCGCATCGGCCTGGTCGGGCGCAACGGCGCCGGCAAGACGACGAGCCTGCGGGTGCTGGCCGGCGAGACCGCCCCGCACACCGGCGAGATCACCACCAGAGGGCCGATCGGCTACCTGCCGCAGGACCCGCGTACCGGGCGACCTCGACGTCACCGCCCGCGATCGGGTGCTGTCGGCGCGCGGCCTCGACAAGCTGGTCACCGACATCGCGAAGGTGCAGATGCAGCTGGCCGAGACGCCCGAGGACGAGGCACTGATCCGGCGCTACGGCAATCTCGAAGAGGCGTTCTCTTCGCGCGGTGGCTACGCGGCCGAGAGCGAGGCGGCCCGGATCTGCGCCAACCTCGGTCTGCCCGACCGCGTTCTGGAGCAGACCCTCGACACCCTCTCGGGCGGCCAGCGGCGGCGGGTCGAGCTGGCCCGCATCCTGTTCCAGGACTCCGGCGGCGAGCCGACGACGCTGCTGCTCGACGAGCCGACCAACCACCTCGACGCCGATTCGATCACCTGGCTGCGCGACTTCCTGCGCCAGCACACCGGCGGCCTGATCGTGATCAGCCACGACGTCGACCTGCTGGACGCCGTCGTCAACAAGGTCTGGTACCTCGACGCGAACCGGACCACCGTCGACGTCTACAACGTCGGCTGGAAGACCTACCTCCAGCAGCGCGAGACCGACGAGAAGCGCCGCCACCGCGAGCGGGCCAACGCCGAACGCAAGATCGAGTCGTTGAAGACGCAGGCCGACAAGATGCGGGCCAAGGCGACCAAGGCCCGGGCCGCCCACCAGATGGACCGCCGGGCCGCGCAGTTGGCGGCCGGACTGGCCGAAGTGCGGGTGGGCGACAAGGTTGCCCGGCTGCGCTTCCCGGCGCCGGCTCCGTGCGGACGGACACCGCTGCGCGCCGAAGGCCTGTCGAAGTCCTACGGCTCGCTCGAGGTGTTCACCGACGTCGACCTGGCCGTCGACAAGGGCACCCGGGTCGTCGTGCTCGGGCTCAACGGCGCCGGCAAGACGACGCTGCTGCGGCTGCTCGCGGGCGTCGAGCCGGCCGACACCGGCGAGGTCGTGCCGGGTCACGGCCTGCGGCTGGGCTATTACGCCCAGGAGCACGAGACGCTCGATCACGACCGCTCGATCCTCGAGAACATGCGCACGGCCGCGTCGAGCGTGGGCCGTTCGGATCTGAACGACACCGAGCTGCGCAAGATCCTCGGCGCGTTCCTGTTCTCGGGCGACGACGTCGAGAAACCGGCCGGCGTGCTGTCGGGCGGCGAGAAGACGCGCCTGGCCCTCGCCATGCTCGTGACCAGCTCGGCGAATGTGCTGCTGCTCGACGAGCCGACCAACAACCTCGATCCGGTCAGCCGCGACCAGGTGCTGGATGCGCTGCGAACCTACGCCGGAGCGATCGTTCTGGTCACCCACGACGAGGGTGCGGTCACCGCCCTGGCGCCCGAGAAGGTGATCTTGCTGCCCGACGGCGTCGAGGACTCGTGGAGCGACGATCTGCGTGATCTGATCACTTTGGCGTGAGTCTTGTTGGGTCAATGATCCACCGTTGGTAGCATCTGCGCTGATCTTGTGCCCGAAAACCATTCGGGCATTCACTATCGGGGGGGAACCGATCAGATGGCAGTGCTCAAGAAGGGTGCCCGGATTACGGGCGCAAACCGCTCGAAGCTCGCAGGCGACCTGAAGAAGCGATACGACAAGGGCGCCAGCATCCGCGAGCTGGCCGAATCGAGTGGACGTTCCTACGGCTTCGTGCACCGTGTCCTCGCCGAGTCGGGAGTGACTCTGCGTGGTCGTGGCGGCGCGACCCGTACGAAGGTGCTGACGAAAGCGAAGGCACCAGCCAAGACCGCACCGAAGGCCGTCAAGAAGGCGGCCGCCAAGGCCCCGGCTCGCAAGGCCACGGCTCGAACGACGAAGGGAAAGTAGCCCTGAACACGCCCGCCTCGGACGACGCCACGACCGACACTTCGCCCGAGGCGGGCCTGCTGACGCAGTTCAGCCACGATCTCGACGGGCCCGGGACGCCGCAGGTCGTCACCATCACCCTCAACCGGCCCGACGCGCTCAATGCGCAGACACCACACACCTGGGACGGGTTGGTGGGCATCGCCCGTTCGCTGCCCGGAACGGTGCGCGTGGTGGTCATCCGCGGGGCGGGCCGATCGTTCTCCGCGGGTCTTGATCGGCGCATGTTCAGTGCCGAGGGCGTCCCCGGCGCGCCGGGCGTCCTGTCGCTCGCCGGTGGCCCGGCCGAAGCGGCCACGGATCGGATCCGCGACTGGCAGCGGGCATTCGACTGGCGCTCGTCCGCATCGGTCGTGAGCATCGCGGCCGTGCAGGGGCATGCGATCGGCGCCGGATTCCAACTCGCTCTCGGCTGCGACCTGCGGATCGCCGCCGACGACGCCCAGTTCACCATGGCCGAGCCGACCCTGGGCCTCGTCCCGGATCTGGGCGGAACCAAGCGCCTCGTCGATCTGGTCGGGTACTCGATCGCCGCCGACATCTGCCTGACCGGGCGTCGCGTGCCCGCCGACGAGGCGTTACGCATCGGTCTCGCGTCGCGCGTCGTCGCGCCGGACTCGCTCGAGCGCACCGTGGCCGGCACCGTCGACGCTCTGCTCGCGGTCGATCGCGGTGCGGCCGCCGAGACCAAGGCGCTGCTCGCAGCCGCGTCGGACCGTACGCAGGCCCAGCAGGAGCGGGCCGAACGCGACGCGCAGTACCGTCGTCTTCGTTCGTTACTCGGCCTCGACGGCGAGTCCTGAACCGTCTGCCGGGACACACCGAGCTCCGGATGCGCGTTCGCCGACCGGAGGTGTTCGACATGTACGTGATGATGCACCCGATGAGCGCCACGCGTTCGCTGCGCAAGGGCGATCGCTCGGTGCTCGACAAGCAGATCCCGAAGGGAACCTGGCGGCGGGTCTTCCGGCTTCGCCGGCCCCTATCGACGCGAGCTGATCGTCTTCCTGATCACGATCGTCCTCGATGCGCTGATCGGCGTCGCCACCCCGGTGCTGGCCGGGCACGGGTCGTCAACCAGATCGTCGGCCACGGATCAGGTGCGCGTCGTCGTGCTGCATCGCGGTCGACCATCGCCGGTCCTGGCCGTCGTCGACGCCGGGCTCTCGTTCGCCCAGCGGTGGTACTCCGCGCGGATCGGCGAGGGACTGATCTACGACATGCGCACGGCGGTCTTCGACCACGTCCAGCGCATGCCGCTCGCCTTCTTCACCCGCACGCAGACGGGCGCCCTGGTCAGCCGCCTCAACAACGACGTCCTGGGCGCCCAGCAGGCGTTCACCTCGACGCTGTCGGGTCTGGTGTCGAACGTGATCAGCCTCGTGCTCACGGCGGCGGTGATGTTCTCGCTGTCGTGGCAGATCACCGTGCTGTCGTTGATCCTGCTGCCGATCTTCGTCATCCCGGCCCGACGCATCGGCACCCGGCTGCAGGCGATCACCCGCGAGTCCTACAACCTGAACGCGTCGATGAACTCGACGATGACCGAGCGCTTCAACGTCGCCGGTGCTCTGCTGGTCAAACTGTTCGGCCATCCCGACGACGAGGACGGCTCGTTCCGCGACCGGGCCGCCCGCGTCCGCGACATCGGAGTCACGTCGGCGATGTACGGGCGGGCGTTCTTCGTCGCCCTCACCCTCGTCGCCGCCCTGGCCCAGGCGCTCGTGTACGGACTGGGCGGCTACTACGCGATCAAGGGTGAGCTCACCGCCGGGCACCGTCGTGACGCTGGCCCTGCTGCTCTCGCGGCTCTACGGACCGCTGACCGCGCTGTCGAACGCGCGCGTCGACGTGATGAGCGCACTGGTCAGTTTCGACCGCGTCTTCGAGATCCTCGATCTCCAGCCGATGGTCGCCGACGCACCCGACGCGATCGAGCTGCCCGCCGACGCCCGCAGCATCGAGTTCGAGGACGTGCGCTTCTCCTACCCGCGCGCGGACGAGGTGTCGCTGGCCTCGCTCGAGGACGTCGCCGTGCTCGACTCCGGCGCGGCCGCAGGAAGTGCTGCGCGGGCGTCGTCGTTCCGCGCGGAGCCCGGAGAGCTGGTCGCGCTGGTCGGGCCGTCCGGCGCGGGCAAGACGACGATCAGCCAGCTCGTTCCACGGATCTACGACGTGCGCTCGGGGGCGGTCCTCGTCGGCGGCCACGACGTCCGCTCGGTCACCCAGCAGTCGCTGCGCGACCGGATCGGCGTGGTCAGCCAGGACGCGCACATGTTCCACGACACGATCCGCGGCAACTTGCTCTACGCGAAGCCGTCGGCGACCGAGGCCGAGCTGCTCGAGGTCATCGCGCTGGCCCAGATCGCCGAACTCGTCGACAGCCTGCCCGACGGGCTCGACACCGTCGTCGGCGACCGGGGCTACCGCCTGTCCGGCGGCGAGAAGCAACGACTGGCCATCGCGCGGCTGCTGCTGAAGGCGCCCGAGATCGTCATCCTGGACGAGGCGACGGCCCACCTCGACAGCGAGAGCGAGGTCGCCGTCCAGGCCGCCCTCGCCCAGGCCCTGCAGGGACGGACCTCGCTGGTGATCGCGCACCGGCTCTCGACGGTGCTCAACGCCGACCGGATCCTCGTCGTCGACGACGGACGCATCGTCGAGAGCGGCACGCACGCGCGAGTTGATCAGCCGCGGCCGGCGTGTACGCCGAGTTGTACCGCGTGCAGTTCGAGAGTCAGGCCGGTCGTGGCTGCCGCGGCAGCCTGATCAGCGCGGCGCCAGCGGATCGGCGAGCAAGCTTCTGGAACGCCAGCTCAGCCGCGCCGACGAGCGACGAGTCCGGGCCGAGGCCGGCCGCGCACAAGATCGACTCGCCGCGCGCGTCACCGAAGCCGTGCCGGTTGACCGCATCGACCAAGTCGTCCGGAGCGACGGCCAGCATCTCGGCCAGGATCCCGCCCAGCACGACCCGATCGGGATCGAGGACATTGACCAGCGCGGCGATGGTGCGGCCGAGCGGCAGTCGGCACAGTTGCACATCGCGGCCACGACGGCCGGATCGCCCTGGGCGACGGCGCCGACGAGCAGGCTGGCGCTGTCGCGACCCGGGGGCAGCTCGCGGCCCGCGGCTTCCAGCACCGCGAGCTGGCCGATGTAGGTCTCGGCGCAGCCACGATTGCCGCAGTGGCACAGCGGTCCGTTCGGGTCGAGCACCACGTGGCCGATCTCGCCGGCCAGCCCCGAGCGTCCTCGCAACGGGGCGCCCTCGACGAGGATCCCGGCGCCGACGCCGATCCGGCCGGTCAGATACACGACGTTCGCGCAGCCGCGCGCGGCCCCGCGCAGGTGCTCGGCCAGCACACCGAGGTCGGCGTCGTTGCCGATGCGTACCGGCAGGGGCGAGTGGCCAGCCGCTCGCTGAGCAGTTCGGCGAACGGGACGTCGACCCACTCGAGGTTGGGGGACTTGTCGACCCGCATCCCGCCGCGCGACACCGTGCCCGGAATGCTGACGCCGATCCCGATCGGCCAGCCCGTCGCGACCTCGGCCGTCAGGGCCGCCACCCGGTCGGCGATCAGCCGGGCGATGCAGATCCGGGGTCCGGTCGAACTCGCCGATCGACACCTTCGTGCCGCACGATCACCCGGCCGCCCAGGCCGATCGCGGCGGTCACCACGTGATCGACGTCGAGGTCGACCGCAACGGCGTACGGGCCGTTCTCGCTCGGGCCCGACCACGTGCGACGGGCGTCCGGCCCGATCGTTGGCCTTGGGCACCGACTCGCTGACGACGCCGAGCTCGGTCAGCCCGGCGACGAGCACGCCGATGGTCGAACGGTTCAAGCCCAGCCGTTGGGTGAGCTCGGCGCGACTCAGTTCGCCGTCGCGATGAACCTGCTCGAGCAGACAGTCCCAGGTTGTGTCGCCTGATCTCGTCGGGACGCGCTACCGCCCGCGCCATCGAAGGCCTCCCGCCATAAGCCGGAATCAGCCCAGCCCGCTAGCGCCCGCACGACGTCGAGACAGGGCGTCGATGGCCGCGGCGAGCAACAGGACCAGGCCGGTGACGACGTAGCGGACGGCCGAGCTGTTGGTGCCCTGCACGAGGTCGGCCATGCCGTTGTAGATGACCTCGACGACCAGACCACCGATCAGGGCGTCGATCATGCGGCCCTTGCCACCGAAGAGGCTGGTACCGCCGATGACCGCCGCGCCGACGCCCAGCAGCAGCGTGTTGCCGCCGTAGTTGTCGACACTGACCGACTTGATGTTCGCGCCGATCATGATGCCGCCGATGGCCGCCATGAACGAACACAGCACGAACACCGAGATGCGCACCCGGTCGACCGCGATACCGGCGCGGCGCGAAGCCTCTTCGTTACCGCCGACGGCGTACACGTGTCGTCCGTAGCGAGTACGGGTGAGGATGAACGTCCACAGGATGAAGAAGAAGACGATGAGCGGGACGACCCACGGGATGCCCTCGAGCTTGGGCGGAGAGACGAACTGGATGTGCCCGTTGATGTTCTGCGGGACCGCCTGCTTGTGCAGCGAGCGGTTCTGGCTCAGCGCGAACACGAACAGGAAGGTGCCGACGGCCAACGCGCCGATCTTGATCGCCGTGATCACGAACGGCTCGGACGGCAACCCGTCGCGACGACGAGCGTTCTGGGCGAGCAGCTTGTTCCCCGCATAACCGAAGACGATGATCGCCGCGAACAGCCAGCCGCCCCAGATCGGCATCTGGTTGTGTTCCAGGCCGTTGACGAAGTTGCTCGTGATCGTGATGTTGCCGGTCTGACCCTTGCCGTTGTTGGCGATGTAGAGAGCGACGCCCTGGAAGGCCAGGAAGAAGGCCAGGGTGACCACGAACGACGGGATGCGGATCTTGGCCCGCAGCCAGCCGATCAAGAAGCCGATCACGACACCGGTCAGCAACGCGGCCCCGATCGAGAACACGTCGGGCCAGTGGTAGCCGACCATGAGCCGCACCATCACCATGGCGCAGACACCGGCGGCGTAGCCGGCCGACAGGTCGATCTCGCCGAGCAACAGGACGAAGACCAGGCCCATCGCGATGAAGATCGGGCCGGCGCCCTCGGTGAGGATGTTGCCGAAGTTGAACAACCCACCAAAGGTGGGGTGAGCGATCCGGAAGAAGATGACCAGCACGACCAGACCGGCGACGGCCGGCAGCGAGCCCATCTCGCCGCCGCGCAGGCGCTGGACATAGTTGCGGAAGTAGTCGCCGATACCGCCGCCCATCGGCGGGGTGCCGGCCTCGGCGGCAGTTGCGTCGCTGGCGTGGGCGTCGGGATCGGTCACCGGCGCGCCCTGCTCGGTGGTGCTCATGCCGAGGCCCCCTTCAGGTCCGAGGCAGACTGATTCAGCGTGGACGACTGTCCGGTGGTGATCAGCTCCACCAGTTGTTGCTGGTTGGTGTCGACCCGCTTGACGGTGGCCGCCATCTGGCCGAGATAGAGCGCCGAGACGCGATCGGACACCTGCAGGACGTCGAGCATGTTGTGCGAGATGAGGACGACGCCGAGGCCACGGTCAGCCAGCCGGCGGACCAGATCGAGCACCTGCGCGGTCTGCGCGACACCGAGGGCCGCCGTCGGCTCGTCCAGGATGACGACCTTGGAGTTCCAGAGGACGGCCTTGGCGATGGCCACCGTCTGGCGTTGACCGCCGGAGAGGCTCGATACGCGCTGCCGGACAGACTTCACGGTGCGGACCGACAGCGAGGCCAGGGTCTCCTGCGCGGCATGCTCCATGGACGGCTCGTCGAGGAGGTCTCGCTTGGTGCGCTCGCGGCCGAGGAACATGTTCTGGACGATGTCGAGGTTGTCGCAGAGCGCGAGGTCCTGATAGACGATCTCGATGCCGAGCGCGGCCGCGTCGCGAGGGGTGTGGAGTGACACCGGCTTGCCTTCGAAGAGGTACTCGCCGGAGTCGATCGTGTAGGTGCCGGACATGCACTTGACCATCGTCGACTTGCCGGCGCCGTTGTCGCCGACGAGGGCCGTGACCTCACCCGGATACACCGCGAAGTTCACGTCCTGCAGGACGTGAACGGGGCCGAAGCTCTTGTTCACGCCGCGTAGCTCAAGGATCGGTTCGTCAGTCAAGAGGATGCCTCACTCGGGTCAGGTCCGTTCTCACTGCTGGAAGGTGGCAAGAAAACGGGGTGGTCGTCTCCAGAGTGCCGGAGACGACCACCCCACACCAGAGTTACTTGACTCCGGCGGTGGTGCACTTGGCAACGTAGGCGCCGGTGCAAGTCTGCGACTTGCTGGTGTCACCTGCGTTGATCGGGTCGGCGACGTTCGCCTGGGTGATGACGATCGGCGTGGCCAGCAGAGCCGGAACCGGCTTGTTGGTCTGCGTGTCGGTGACCGTCGTGGTGCCGGCCGGCGTCTTGCCGTTGACCAGCTGGGCGATCGCGTCGATCGCCGGGCCGGACTCCTGAGCCGTCGGCTTGTAGATGGTGAAGCACTGGTCGCCATCCATGATGTGCTGCAGACCCTGCGAGGTCGCGTCCTGACCGGACACGGCGACCTGGCCGTTGAGGTGCTGGTTCTGCAGGTCGGTGATCACAGCGTTGGCCATCGTGTCGTTCGCGACCATGACTGCCTTGATGTCCGGGTTGGCACCCAGCATCGTGTTGAACTGCTGGCCGGCCGTCGGGCCGTCCCAGTTACCGTCTGGTCTCGGCGACCTTGGTCCAGCCCGGGGTCTTCGACAGAACCGCGTCGTAGCCCGCGTGGAACAGGGTGGCGTTGTTGTCGGTCGCGGCGCCGTCGATCTCGACGTACTTGACCGCCGACTGGCCCTTGACCTGCGAGCACTGCGTGAGCGCGTTGCCCTGCAGCGTGCCGACCTTGGTGTTGTCGAACGAGACGTACAGCGACGCACCGCCACCGAGGGTCAGTCGGTCGTAGTCGACGGTGATGATGCCGAGCTTGTTGGCGGCCTGCTCGATGGCCGCACCCGACGCGGAGTCGAGGTTGACGATCATGAGCGCCTTGACGCCGTTGCCCTCCATCTGCTGGGCGATGGTCTGCATCTTGGACGCGGAACCGCCGGCGTTCTGGATGTCGCAGCTGAGGTTGTCCTTCTTGCAGTCGGCGGCGAGCGCCTGCGGGTCAGAGCTGACCCACCGCGGGGAGGACGTGGTGTCGGGAAGGATGATGCCGACCTTGGCGCCCTTACCGTCGAAGGTTCCCGAAGCCGAGCTGCTCGACGACGCGGCGGACGAGCCGGCGGCCGGGGTGGAGGACGACGAGGAAGACTTCGAGCTGGAGCTACATGCGCTCAGGGCGAGCGATGCGGTGACGCCAGCGACGACGAACAGGCCGAGTGCGCGTCTGCGCATATGCCGTACCGCCTTTCGTTTGGTGGAGATCGGCCTCTCGGCGGATGTCGATTGGGGCCCGATCAAGGGTTATGTTGCGGGCGTCAACATATGCCGTTGATCAAGAAACGACAAGGACTTGCGCTAGCGCCGAGACGAATTTGTTACCGACGGGTCACGAGCAGAAAACGTTTACGAAATAAGTGTTGTGGTCGCGGCGCGGCCCGCCCGCTCGACGATCTCGTGGACCACGGTGCCCGCCGCGCCTCGCACGGCGGCGTCGTCGCCCAGGCTGCTGGCCACCACGCGCGGCTGAGCCCACGCGCCCGACCACGGTCCGGGCGAGCTCACGTCGACAGCGGCTCGAGCAGCCACGGCGCGAGCGTCGAGTAGATGCCCCCGAGCACCACACAGGGGACGTCTGAGACGTTGATGGTCGATACCAAGCGCGATGCCGAGGGCTGACCCGGCTCCGGCGAGAACCGAACCGGCCCGATCGTCTCCGGCCGTGGCCCGGGCGAGCAGCTGATCGACATCGGCGCAGCCGGAATCACGCAGCAGCGCATCCTGACCGGCGAGCTGCTCCAGGCATCCCCGCGATCCGCAATGGCAGCGCGGACCACCCGGGGTCGACGATGACATGGCCGACCTCGCCGGCGCACCCGTTCACGCCACGGAACAACTCACCGCGCAGGACCACGCCGGCGCCGATGCCGATCTCGCCGGAGACGTGCACGAAGTCCCGCAGACCGGTCGGGCGGCCGTACCAGAGCTGGGCGAGCGCGGCGAGATTGGCCTCGTTCTCGACCCGAATCGGCAGACTCTCGCCCAGGCCCGCGCCGAGGGCGCGGGTCGGCGCGACGTCTCGCCACTGATCCAGGTTCGGCGCCCGGCGCAGCACAGCGTTGTCGTCGACCAGACCGGGCAGCGCGAGGCCGATGCCGGCCGGGTCGAGACCCGACTGGGCGACGACCCGGCGGCCGAGTGCCACCGCATCCTCGAGAGCATCGGCCGGCGGCCGAGAGCGGTTGTCGCGGCGAACCACGTCGATCGCCCGTACCGCGCCGGTCAGATCCAGGACACACGCCGAGACATAGTCGACGTTGATCTCGATGCCCGAGAGCGGACGGACCGGCGGGGTTCAGCGAGAGGGGGCTGCCGGGGCGGCCACGGCCACCGCGTTGCGGCGCCCGCTCGATCACGAGCCGCGAAGCGATCAACTCGTCGACGAGGGCGCCGGTGGTCGCCCGGGTGAGCCCGGTCGTGGCCGCCAGTTGCGCGCGCGACAGGCCGTCGGCGTCATCGGCAATGGCACCGAGCACCAGCGAGAGGTTGTGTCCCCGGACGCTCTGCTGCCCGGCCGGCGCGGCGCGCGTCGCGGCCGCTCATCGGCGGGTGAGGTCCCGGACTTCGGCGTAGCGAGCGCGGACCTCAGGCGTCACATCGGCGGTGTAGACCTTGGCCCCGGCCAGCGGCCAGGCCGGCGGCTGGGCCGTCTCGTCGAGGACCCAGGCCGCCTGCCGGGCCGCGCCGTCGGCGACGTACTCACCCGGATCGGGCACGGTCACGGCGGCACCGAAGATCGCTCGGGGCGATCTCGCACAGCGCGGTCGAGGCGGCCGCGCCACCGATGAGGACGAACCGCTCGGCCCGCACGTGCTGGGCCTCGAGCGCGTCGACGGCATCGGCCAGGCCGCACAGCAGCCCTTCGACCGCGGACCGGGCCAGGTTCTCGCGCGTCGGCGTTGCCGACCCGGATTCCGTGCAGTGCGCCCTGCGCCTCCGGCAGGTTCGGCGTGCGTTCACCCTCGAGATAGGGGACGAGGGTCAGGCCATCCGAGCCCGCCGGGGCGGTCAGCGCCAGCCGCGAGAGCTCGGCGTGATCGACGCCGAGCATCGTCGCGGCGGCGTCCAGCACGCGGGCTCCGTTGAGCGTGCAGGCCAATGGCAGGAAGTCGCCGGTGGCCGAGGCGAAGCCGGCGACCAGCCCGGTCGGATCCGCGCTGGGCTTGGCGCTCACGGCCGAGACGACCCCGGACGTGCCGACCGACACGACCACGTCGCCGGCGCTGGCCGACACGCCCAGCGCGGCGGCGGCGTTGTCGCCGGCGCCCGGGCCGATCACGACTCCGTCGGCCGTGCGTCCGGCGCGGGCCGCCGACGGCCACCACCCGAGGGACGCGCGACCTCACGACCGAAGGCGTGCGCGAAGCAGATCGAGGCGATACTCGTTGGCGGCGGGCGACCAGTAGCCGGTGCCGCTGGCGTCGCTGCGGTCGGTGGTCAGGTCATCGAGGTCGGTCGAGCCCGAGAGCCGCCAGGTCAACCAGTCGTGCGGCAGACAGACGGCAGCCACGCGCCGCGCGTTCTCGGGTTCGTGTTCAGCGAGCCAGCGCAGCTTGGTGACCGTCAACGACGCCACCGGCACACTTCCGACCGCGTCGGCCCAGAACTGGGCGCCGAGCTCCGCGACCAGCTCGGCCGCGGCCGCGGCCGAGCGCGTGTCGTTCCAGAGCAGGGCCGGCCGGACGACCGAGCCCTGCTCGTCCAGGCAGACCATGCCGTGCTGCTGGCCGCCGACCGCGAACGCGGCGATGCCGGTCCAGCCGCCGGCCTCGTCGATCGCCGCTCGGGCGGCGGTCTCCCAGAACGTCGGGTCGATCTCGGTTCCGTCCGGGATGTCGAGCGCGCCCCTGCCGCACCAGCGCGCCCGGTCGACGAGTCCCGGACCACGACCTTGCACGACTGCGTGGACGAGTCCACTCCCATCACCAGCGGCACGGGCAGCCTTCCTGTCGGGCGGCTCGGGTCAGCGAGCGCCCAGCAAGTGTTCCAAAGCCAGCTGGTTCAGGCGCACGAACCCGGCGCCGGGGCGACCGGCCGCGACCGCGTCGAACGTCTCGAAGCTGTCGCGATCGGCGAGCAGCTCGGCGTAGGACTCACCGGCCCCCAGCGTCGGGCGTGCTGAGTTCGGCCACCTTCGCGGCGGCCATCGCCTCGATGACCTCGGGGTCGGCACGGAACGCCGCCGCGCGCTCCTTGAGAAGCAGGTAGGTGCGCATGTTCGCCGCGGCCGACACCCACACTCCGTCGATGTCCTCGGTGCGCGAGGGCTTGTAGTCGAAGTGCCGGGGTCCGTCGTAGGCCGGGCCGCCGCCGGGCGCGCCGTTCTCGAGCAGGTCGACCGTGGCGAAGGCACTGAAGACGTCGCCGTGGCCGAAGACGAGGTCCTGGTCGAACTTGATGCCGCGCTGACCGTTGAGGTCGAGATGGAACAGCTTGCCGGCCCACAGCGCCTGCGCGATCCCGTGGGTGTAGTTCAGGCCGGCCATCTGCTCGTGACCGACTTCCGGGTTCACACCGACCATGTCGGAGTGCTCGAGCTGGGAGATGAAGGCGAGCGCATGGCCCAGCGTCGGGAGCAGGATGTCGCCGCGCGGCTCGTTGGGCTTGGGCTCGATCGCGAAGCGAAGACCGTATCCCTGGTCGAGGACGTACGACGCGAGCAGGTCGATGCCTTCGCGATAGCGATCCAGCGCCGCCTGGATGTCCTTGGCCGAGTCGTACTCCGACCCTTCGCGGCCACCCCAGAACACGTACGTCTCGGCCCCGAGCTCCGCGGCGAGATCGAGGTTGCGCATCACCTTGCGCAGCGCGTAGCGACGGATCGCCCGATCGTTGTTGGTGAACCCGCCGTCCTTGAACACCGGCTGGGTGAACAGGTTGGTCGTCATCATCGGCACGATCAGGCCGGTGTCGGCCAGCGCCGTCTTGAAGCGGTCGATCTGCCGGGCCCGCTCGGTGTCGGAGGAGCCGAACGGGATCAGGTCGTCGTCGTGGAAGGTGATCCCGTATGCGCCGAGGTCGGACAACCGGTGGACGGCCTCCACCGGATCCAGGGCTTCGCGGGTCGCCTCACCGAACGGGTCACGCCCGAGCCAGCCGACCGTCCAGAGCCCGAATGAGAACTTGTCCGCACGCGTCGGCTGCGTCATCGAGGCCTACCTTCTCTAGTTTGTTTAACGTCTGAACAAACGCTAGCAGACGACGACGCCCGAGTCGCGACTCAGAGCAGTGAGCGCAGGACGTACTGCATGATTCCGCCGTGCCGGTAGTAGTCCGCCTCGCCCGGTGTGTCGATGCGCAGCCGGGCCTCGAACGTCTTGCCGTCGGCCGAGACGGTGACCGTGCGGGGAGTGGTGCCCTCGTTGAGGACCTCGACGCCGGTCACCGAGAACGTCTCGCCGCCGGTCAGGCCGAGCGACTCGGCGGTCTCGCCGTCCGGGAACTGCAGCGGCAGGACGCCCATGCCGATCAGGTTCGAGCGGTGGATGCGCTCGTAGGATTCGGCGATCACGGCGCGGACACCGAGCAACGCGGTGCCCTTGGCCGCCCAGTCGCGAGATGAGCCCGAGCCGTACTCCTTGCCGGCCAGGATCACAAGGGGAACGCCGCCGCGGGCGTAGTTCTCGGACGCCTCGTAGATCGAGGTCACCGGCCCGTCCGGCTGGGTGAAGTCCCGCGTGACGCCGCCCTCGGTGCCGGGAGCCAACTGGTTTCGCAGCCGGATGTTGGCGAAGGTGCCGCGGATCATCACCTCGTGATTGCCACGGCGCGAGCCGTAGGAGTTGAAGTCGTTGCGCTGGACGCCGTGGTCGGTCAGGTACTTACCGGCGGGGGAGTCGACCTTGATCGATCCGGCCGGACTGATGTGGTCGGTCGTCACCGAATCGCCGAGCTTGAGCAGCACCCGGGCGCCGTCGATGTTCGTCACCGGCGACGGTTCGGCCGCCATGCCGTCGAAGTACGGAGGTTTGCGGACGTAGGTCGAGTTCGGGTCCCACTCGAAGGTGTCGCCGTCGGGCGTCGAGAGGCCTTGCCACTTCTCGTCGCCGGCGAACACGTTCGCGTAGTCGTCGGAGTACATCTCGCTGGCGATGGCCTGGTCGATCGTCTGCTGGATCTCCTGCGGGGACGGCCAGATGTCGTGCAGATAGACCGGCTGACCGTCGTGATCAGTGCCCAGCGGGTCGTTCTGCAGGTCGACGTCCATCGACCCGGCCAGCGCGTACGCGACGACCAGGGGCGGCGACGCCAGATAGTTCATCTTGACGTCGGGATTGATCCGGCCCTCGAAGTTGCGGTTGCCCGACAGGACCGCCGTGACGGCGAGATCGCCCTCGTTGACCGCCGCGGACACCTCTTCGATGATCGGACCGGAGTTGCCGATGCAGGTGGTGCAGCCGTAGCCGACGAGGTTGAAGCCGAGCTTGTCGAGATAGGGCGTGAGACCCGCCCGGTCGTAGTAGTCGGTGACGACCTTGGAGCCGGGCGCGAGCGACGTCTTCACCCACGGCTTTCGGGTCAGGCCCTTCTCGACCGCCTTCTTGGCCAGTAGCGCGGCGCCGATCATCACCGACGGGTTCGAGGTGTTCGTGCAGGACGTGATCGCGGCGATCACCACCGCGCCGTGGTCGACGACGCAGTTGGACCCGTCGGCGAACGTCACCGGCATCGGGTTCGATGTCCGGCCGGTTGCCCCGTGCGCAGCCGACGGCTCGGGCTCGGCCTGACCGTCGTGCTCGCCGGGCGCCGCCGGGTCGGACGCCGGGAACGACTCGGCACTCGACTCGTCGACGGAATCCTGGACGGAGTCGCCATCGACGTAGTCGGCCAGCGCGGTGCGGAAGCTCTGCTTGGCGGTGGCGAGCAGCACCCGGTCCTGTGGGCGCTTCGGGCCGGCGATCGACGGCTCGACCGTCGAGAGATCGAGTTCGAGCGTCTCACTGAAGATCGGCTCGACCGACGGGTCGTGCCACAGGCCGTTGGTCTTGGCGTACGCCTCGACCAGGTTGATCTGTTCGTCCTTGCGGCCGGTGAAGCGCAGGTAGCGCAGCGTCTCGTCGTCGATCGGGAAGATCGCGCAGGTCGAGCCGTACTCGGGGCTCATGTTGCCGATCGTCGCGCGGTTGGCCAGCGGAACGGCCGGCACCCCGCTGCCGTAGAACTCGACGAACTTGCCGACGACGCCCTGCTTGCGCAGCATCTCGGTGATCGTGAGGACGAGGTCGGTCGCGGTGGACCCGTCGGGCAGTTCGCCGGTCAGCTTGAAGCCGACGACGCGAGGGATCAGCATGCTGACCGGCTGGCCGAGCATCGCCGCCTCGGCCTCGATGCCGCCGACCCCCCACCCGAGCACGCCCAGGCCGTTGACCATCGTGGTGTGCGAGTCGGTGCCGACCAGGGTGTCCGGATAGGCCAGGCCGTTGCGCGCGAAGACGACCCGCGCGAGGTACTCGATGTTGACCTGATGGACGATGCCGGTGCCCGGTGGGACGACCTTGAACTCGTCGAACGCGGTCTGGCCCCAGCGCAGGAACTGGTAGCGCTCGACATTGCGCTCGTACTCGAGTTCGACGTTGCGCGCGAAGGAATCGGGGGTGCCGAAGAGGTCGGCGATCACCGAGTGGTCGATGACCAGTTCGGCCGGCGCGAGCGGATTGATCTTGGCCGGGTCGCCGCCGAGATCCTTGACCGCCTCACGCATCGTCGCCAGGTCGACGACGGCCGGCACACCGGTGAAGTCCTGCATGACCACCCGGGCCGGTGAGAACTGGATCTCGATGTCGGGCTCGGCGCTCGGATCCCAGCTCGCCAGGGCGTTGATCTGGTCGGCGGTGACGTTCCCGCCGTCCTCGGTACGCAGGGCGTTCTCGAGCAGGATCTTGAGGCTGAACGGTAAGCGCTCGGCGCCCTCGACCTGATCGAGTCGGAAGTAGTCGTAGCTCGTCCCGTTCACGCCGAGACTGGCGCGGGCTCCGAAGCTGTTGAGGCTGTCTGGCACGACGAACTCCTCCAAGCGTAAAAGTATCTTGACGTCAAGATACTATGTCACTCTCCTTCCATCCTGGCCTCCGGGACGGCCGATGCCCAGCCCCGGTGCGCGCGGCGCCCGTGAGCGAGGTGTCGGGTCCGTACCCTGGGCCGGTGCAGGAAGAGCCAGCGGGACGGGATTGGACACGCATCCGTCGCCGCACCGGCTGGGGCTACCTGGCCCTGCTCGTGCTCATCGTGATCTTCGTCGGCGTCCCGACCGACCGGTTCAGCCTGTTCTTGATCATCCTGGCCGGCCTGGGAATCACCTGCCTGGGGCGGGGGTGGAAGTCCTTCGGCCGGGTCATCCTCGACTGGCTGCCGTTCACGGTCGTACTGATCATCTATGACGAGTCGCGTGGACTGGCCAAAGCGATCGGGCTGCCGCTGCACGAGACGGACGTCGCGGCCGTGGACAAGTGGGCCTTCGGCGGCACCGTGCCGACGGTCTGGCTGCAGGACCATTTCCTGACCCCGGGCAGCCCGCACTGGTACGACGCGGTGGCGACTCTGGTCTACACGTCGCACTTCCTCGCCACACCGATCGTGGCGGCCGTGCTCTGGCTGCGCGATCGGGCGGCCTGGATCGAGTTCGTCCGGCGGGTGATCGCGCTGTCGGTGCTCGGCTTGATCACGTACACGCTCTATCCGGCCGCCCCTCCGTGGTACGCGGCCCGCGACGGTGTGATCGACCCGGTGATTCGCGCGTCGTCTCGCGGGTGGCTCTGGCTGCACATCAACCACGCGGGCAACCTGCTCAGCGAGGGCCAGGCCGCGGCCAACCCCGTGGCCGCCATGCCATCGCTGCACACCGCGTTCGCGACGATCATCGCGCTCTACGTCGGCAGCCGGCTGCCGCGTCCCTGGCGGTACGCGATGGTGCTCTATCCGGTGGTGATGGGCTTGTCGCTCGTCTACCTCGGCGAGCACTACGTGATCGACGTCGTCGCCGGGGTGGTCTATGCGCTCATCACCCACTTCGCGATTCGCCGCTGGGAGGTCTGGCGCGCCGAACGCCGAAGTGCCACACTCTCGACTTAACCAAGAATTAACTCTGGTCGGCGCCCGATTAACCCGCTTTACCGCGTGTTGGGGCGCGTGGTTCCCACGGGACTGTTGCTGTTCGTGGTACGAACGTGACACCCTGACCGAGTTCGTTCGATTGGCGCGGGGGCCATAGGACCGAGGGAGATCTCGCGAAGTGCCCACGAATACGACCGCGAAGTCACAGGCAGGGCCGCTGAGAGTTGCTGGCCACACCGGACTTCGCACCCGGCTGACCGCCCTCCTCGCGCTCGTGGTGGCAATCGCCGCGCTGCTCGTGGCTCCCTCGAACGGGTCGGCCACCACCCCGCCGCCGAATCCGAGCGACCAGCAGCTCTCAGCGGCGCAGCAGGCCAAGGACGCCTTGTCGACGCAGGTGGGCCAGCTCTCGGCGCAGGTCGCGAGCCTCCAGTCGCAGCTCGACCAGCTCAAGTCCGATGAGGAACTCGCCGAGCAGAAGCTCGCTCTCGCCCTTCAGCAACTCGACGACGCCAAGACGGCCGCGACGAAGGCCGCCGACAACGTCAAGACCGCTCAGCAGACCGTGACCGACGCCCGCGCGAAGTACTCCGACTTCGTCCGCACCACCTACATCAGCAGCCCCGTAACCGGAACGGCCGGCGCCCTGCTGACGGCGTCGGACCCTGAGGCACTGCTCCAGCACTCGGACTACGTCAACTACACCGCCGACCATCAGCTCAACGCGATCGATGCCCTCAACGCGGCCACCGTCGCCAAGTCCAACGCCGACGCCACCGCGCGCGCCGCCGTGCTGAGTCAGCAGAAAGCCACGACGGCCGCGACGACGGCCGAGAACAACGCCGTCGCGGCCGTGCAGGCGGCCAACTCCCAGCAGCAGCAGGTGGCCGCCTCCCTCTCGGCCCAGCAGAGCGCGCTGCAGACGGCCCAGGCCAATCTGGCGACCCTCAACGGCCAACGTCAGGCCTATGACGCGTACCAGGCACAGCAGGCGGCCATCGCTGCTGCGGCGGCAGCGGCCGCGGCGGCTGCTGCGGCGGCGGCGGCCGCGGCTCGTGCCGCCCATCCCGCGTCGTCCGGGACGGCGCCGTCGGGACCAGCGGTCCCCATCGGCGCGACGAACGGTGGCTCGTGGACCGCGGCGGCCGGCCAGACCGCGGCGAACCGTGCCCTCGGCTACCTCAACTGGCCCTACGCCTGGGACGGTGGCGGCCTCAGCGGTCCCGGCCGCGGCGTGTGTGCGGGCGATGGAGCCTTCAACGACTGCCACGTGATCGGCTTCGACTGCTCGGGACTGTCGATGTACGCCTGGGCGCCCTACATCTCGATGCCGCACTACGCGGCGTCGCAGTACACCGTGGCCGGCCACATGCACCCCAGCTCGTCGCAGTTCATGCCCGGCGACCTGTTGTTCTGGAGTGACGACGGGACCGCGGGCGGCATCCACCACGTCGCCATCTACATCGGCAACGGCAAGGTCGTCCAGGCGCCCGAGAGCGGTGACGTCGTCAAGATCACGCCGTGGAACCAGGTCGACTCGGGCTACTTCGGTGCCACCCGCCCGCTGACCTGACGTCTCGAACACCTGCCGTCGATGCCGCAGTCGCTTACTGTGGCGTCATGGCGCCCGATGATCACTTGATCGACGCGTTCGGGCGCGCGGCGACGGATCTGCGGATCTCACTGACCGATCGGTGCCAGTTGCGCTGCACCTACTGCATGCCCGAAGACGGCTTGCAGTGGCTGCGCAAGTCCGAGCTGCTCGACGACGACGAGATCGTGCGGCTGGCCGACGTGTTCGTGTCACTGGGAGTCGAGAGCATTCGGCTGACCGGTGGCGAGCCGACGTTGCACCCCCGGCTGCCCGCAATCATCTCGCGTCTCGCCGCGCTCGCCCCACGACCCGAACTGTCGCTCACCACCAATGGCGTCACCCTCGCCCGTGACGCCGGCGCCCTGGCAACGTCCGGCCTCGACCGGATCAACGTGTCGCTGGACACGCTGGATCGGGAGCGGTTCCGTCGCCTCACCCGACGCGATCGACTCGATGACGTCCTTGCCGGACTCGCGGCAACGGCCGCGGCGGGTCTGTCGCCGATCAAGATCAATGCGGTGCTGGCCCGTGAGCACAACCTGGACGAGGCCTCGGACCTGGTGGAGTGGGCCCTGCGCAGCGGATACCAGCTGCGCTTCATCGAGCACATGCCACTGGACGCCGACCACACCTGGAACCGCGACGACATGGTCACGGCCGACGAGATCCTCACCCTGCTCGGCAAGGACTTCACGCTCGTCCCGCTCGGCCACGGTGGCCGCACCGGTCAGGCGCCCGCCGAGGAGTTCGAGGTGGTGGACGGCCCTGGGTTCGACGCGAGCCGGTCGGTCGGCGGCCGGCGGCCGAGCGTGGGCATCATCGCGTCGGTGACGCGGCCGTTCTGCCGTGACTGCGACCGGCTGCGCCTGACCGCCGACGGGCAGCTGCGGACGTGCTTGTTCGCGACGGCCGAGACCGACCTACGCGGCCAGTTGCGCGCGGGCGCGACGGACGACGAGCTGCGCGACACCATCAGGCTCGCCGTACGTGGCAAGCAGGCCGGCCATTCGATCGGCCAGATCGGCTTCGTCCAGCCGTCCCGCCCGATGTCGGCCATCGGCGGCTGACTCGCCGAGCAGCTCGATCAGGCGAGCGGGCCGTTCGACGGGCCGACAGCGAGCGCCGATCAGCCGAGTGGGCCGCGGGCGATCAGGAACCCACGGCGGTCGAGGAAGTCGGCGAGATGATCGGCGTGCTCGTCACACGCCAGCCAGTGCTTGCGCCGGGCTTCGTCGTGCAGCGATGGATTGCGCCAGGCGAGGTCGACGGTCGCGGCGGCCCGGCAATCTCGCGCCGAGCACCGCGGTCGCTCCTCGGCGCCGGCTTCCTCTGACATCAGAGGCAACGTACATCTAGGTCACGTACCTTGAAGCCGAACAGCAACCGCCGTCGGCAAGGAGAGATTTTCAGTGACCGCAGCTTCTGGTCTGCCCGCCATGCCAGCCAGCACGCCGGCGAGCACACCGGCCGCTGACGCCGGCGCGCTCGAGCGGGTGCTGTTCGAGGTGAAGCGGGTGATCGTCGGCCAGGAGCGCATGGTCGAGCGGCTGATGGTGGGCCTGCTCGCCCGGGGCCACTGCCTGCTCGAAGGCGTGCCCGGCGTCGCCAAGACGCTGGCCGTCGAGACCCTCGCCAAGACGGTCAGCGGCACGTTCTCGCGTCTGCAGTTCACCCCGGACCTCGTCCCGTCCGACATCGTCGGCACTCGCATCTACCGGCCCGGTTCCGAGCGCTTCGACACCGAACTGGGCCCGATCATGGCCAACTTCGTCCTGGCCGACGAGATCAACCGGGCGCCCGCGAAGGTCCAGTCGGCACTGCTCGAGGTCATGGCCGAACGGCAGGTCACCATCGGCGGCCAGCGTTATCCCGTGCCCTCGCCGTTCCTCGTGCTGGCCACGCAGAACCCCATCGAATCCGAGGGCGTGTACCCGCTACCCGAGGCGCAGCGCGACCGCTTCCTGATGAAGATCAACGTCGACTATCCGAGCGCGGCCGAGGAGCGCGAGATCATCTACCGGATGGGCGTCCAGCCTCCCGTGGCGACCGCGGTGATCACCACCGACGAACTCGCCCGGCTGCAAGAGACTGCTGCGCGCGTCTTCGTCCACCACGCGATCGTCGACTACGTCGTCCGGCTGGTCGTGGCCACCCGCCAGCCCAAGCAGTACGGCCTCAACGACGTGGCGGGGTGGGTGGCGTACGGCGCCAGCCCCCGCGCGAGCCTCGGTCTGGTGGCTGCCGGGCGGGCGATGGCGCTGCTGCGCGGTCGTGACTACGTGCTGCCGCAGGACGTCCTCGACGTCGCCGTCGACGTCCTTCCGCACCGCATGGTGCTGTCCTACGACGCGATCGCCGACGGCGTGCCCGCCGTGCATGCCGTCCGCCAGGTGCTGCAAGCCGTCCCGTTACCGCAGGTCGCGCCCCGCCAGCGCTCGGCCGGCAGCTATCCGCCCCCGCAGGGCCAGCCCGGCCAGCCGCAGTACCAGCCGGGCCAGGGCCAGCCCGGGCAGCCGCAGTTCCAGCCGGGCCAGGGCCAGCCCGGGCAGCCGCAGTACCAGCCGGGCCAGGGACCGGCGCCCCTCGTCTACGGCCGAGCCGCGCAAACCCAGGGTCAGCCGCAGTATCAGCCGCCCCAGCCGAGCCAGCCGCCCCAGAGTCAGCCCGCGCCTCAGTCCGGACAGCAGCCGCCGGCAGCGAATCCGTGGCCGCCACAGACGTGAGCTCAGACGTGAGTCCAGACGTGAGCTCAGGTATGGGCCCAGACGCGAACGAGCGGTGAGCTGCCGACGCTGGACCTGACGGCGGCCGAGCCGCTGCTCCGCAAGCTCGAGCTCACCGTTCGCAACAAGTTGGACGGTCTTCTGCAGGGCAACTATCTCGGGCTGGTACCCGGTCCCGGCACCGAGGCCGGCGAGTCGCGGCCCTACGTGCCGGGCGACGACGTGCGCCGGATGGACTGGCCGGTGACCGCCCGCACGACAGTCCCGTACGTCCGCCAGACCGTCGCGGATCGCGAGCTCGAGACCTGGATCGTCGCCGACCTGTCACCGAGTCTCGACTTCGGGACGGCGAACAGCGAGAAGCGCCAACTCGTCCTCGCCGGCATCACCGCGGTCGCTCACCTGACCGTTCGCTCGGGCAACCGCATCGGGGCGATCGTCACGACGGGGGAGTCGAGCTACCGGATTCCGGCCCGCGCCGGGGTCGTGCACGCGCGACATCTGATCCGCAAGGTCGCCGCGACCCCCAAAGCGGCGACAGCCGGCCGGGGCGATCTGGGCGCCGCCCTCGATCAGCTGCGGCGCCCGCCGCGCCGTCGCGGCCTGGTGGCGGTCGTGTCCGACTTCCTCGGCGACGGTTCGCTGGGAACGTCCGCTGCGGGCGCTGTCGGGTCGTCACCAGCTGCTCGGCATCGAGATCCTCGATCCGCGCGAACTCGAGCTGCCGCGAGCCGGCCTGGTCACGTTCTCCGATCCCGAGACTGGATCTCAACTCGAGGTTCAGACTTCGGACGCCGGCGTTCGCGCGCGGTACGCCGACGCCGCCGCGGCCCAGCGGGCCCAGATCGCCGCGACCCTCCGGCACGCCGGCGCCGCGCATCTGCAGTTGCGCACCGATCGCGACTGGATCTCCGACGTCGTCCGCTTCGTGATCGCCCGGCGCAACGCCTCGGCGGCTGTCACGCACGACGTCGGCCCCGGGGCCGTGGGCGTGGGGGGTTCGCGATGAGCTTCGCCTCGCCGTACTGGCTGTTGCTCCTCATCGCCGTCGCCGCGATCGCGGCCGGCTACGCCCTGCTGCAGTTGCGCCGCAAGAAGTACGTCGCCCGCTTCAGCAACGTCGACCTGCTCGCCTCGGTCGCCCCGCGCCGCCCCGGCTGGCGGCGCCATCTGACCTTCGCGCTATTACTCGCGGCGCTCGCCGTGCTGTCGGTCGGAGTCGCCCGGCCGACCGCGGCCGTCAAGGTTCCCCGCGATCGCGCGACCGTCATGCTCGCCATCGACGTGTCGGAGTCGATGCAGGCCACCGACGTCCTGCCGACGCGTATCGACGCCGCGAAGGCGGCCGCCAAGACGTTCGCCGACATCCTGCCCAAGCAGATCAACCTGGGGCTGGTGAAGTTCGGCGGATCGGCCAGCGTCGTGCTTCCGCCCTCGCTCGATCGCGACGCGATGAAGACCGCGATCGACGGACTCGAACTCGAGAACTCCACCGCGATCGGCGATGCCGTGTTGGCCAGCCTGGACTCGATGGACACCTTCGACAAGTCGACGACGGCGAAGGGCGACAAACCGCCGCCGCGGCGAATCGTGCTGATGAGCGACGGTGCCAACAACAAGGGCCACAGCGTGAGCGACGCGATCACCGCGGCCAAGGCGGACGGCGTCCCCGTGTCGACGATCGCCTTCGGCACCGACGACGGCACCGTCACCATCGACGGTGAGACCGTGCCGGTTCCGGCCGACAAGCAGACGCTCAGCGAGCTGGCCAGCCAGACCGGCGGCAGCTTCCACACGGCCGCGTCCGAGCAGGAACTGTCGTCGGTCTACAAGAACATCGGCTCGCAGATCGGTTACACGACCGCGCAGAAGGACATCAGTTGGCGGTTCCTGATCCTCGGCCTCCTGCTGGCGCTGGGGGCGGCGGCCACCTCCCTGCTGTGGGCCGGCCGGCTTCTGTGAGACAGGCCGCCCCGTCCGATACGGGGTGCGGTTGCCACCTCGACTAGCGTTGCCGGAATGAGCAAGACGATCCTCGTCACCGGCGGCAACCGCGGAATAGGCCTGGCCATCGCCCGCGCCTTCGCCGCCAATGGTGACAACGTGGCGGTCACCCATCGCAGCGGCGAGGCCCCCGACGGCCTGTTCGGCGTCCGGTGTGACGTCACCGACGGCGAGTCCGTCGACTCGGCGTTCAGTGCCGTCGAGGCCGAGTTCGGACCGGTCCAGGTCCTCGTCTCGAACGCCGGAATCACCGACGACACCTTGCTCCTGCGGATGAGCGAGGAGTCGTTCGAGCGGGTCGTCGACGCCAATCTGACCGGCGCCTACCGCGTCGCCAAGCGGGCCGCTTCGGGCATGCTGCGCGCGCGCTCGGGACGGATGATCTTCATCTCGTCGGTCGTCGCCCTGGCCGGCTCTCCGGGTCAGGCCAACTACGCCGCGAGCAAGGCCGGGCTCATCGGTCTGGCCCGCTCGATCGTGCGCGAACTCGGCAGCCGGTCGATCACGGCCAACGTGATCGCGCCGGGCTTCATCGAGACCGACATGACCGCCGGGCTGTCGGACGCGCGACGCGACGAGATCCTGGCCGGCGTGCCGCTCAAGCGCTACGGCCAGGTCGACGAGGTCGCGGCCACCGCGGTGTTCCTGGCCTCGGACGCCGCCGCGTACATCTCCGGAGTCGTGCTGCCGGTCGACGGCGGTCTCGGCATGGGCATCTAGTCACTCTGAAGGGTTGACCAATGGGACTTCTGGACGGCAAGCGACTGCTGATCACCGGCGTGATCACCGACGCCTCGATCGCGTTCGCCGTGGCCAAGCTCGCCCAGCAGGAGGGTGCTCAAGTCGTCCTGACCGGCTTCGGCCGCATGTCCCTGGTCGAGCGGGTCGCCAAACGGCTGCCCGAGCCGGCCCCGGTCGTCGAACTCGATGTTGCGTCCCAGGAGCACCTCGATTCGCTGGCCGACCGGGTCCGCGAACACGTCGACGGCGTCGACGGAGTGCTGCACTCCATCGGCTTCGCGCCGGCGTCCTGTCTCGGCGGCGGGTTCCTCGAAGCCCCGTGGGAGGACGTGGCCACGGCCGTCCAGGTGTCGGCGTATTCGCTGAAGTCCCTGGCCGTGGCGGCCCTTCCCTTGTTCAGCGACCAGGGCGGCTCGCTCGTCGGCCTGACCTTCGACGCGACCCAGGCCTGGCCCGCCTACGACTGGATGGGCGTCGCGAAGGCCGGCCTGGAATCGACCTCGCGCTACCTGGCCCGCGAGCTCGGGCCGCGCCACATCCGGGTCAATCTCGTGGCAGCGGGGCCGATTCGGACCATGGCCGCCAAGAGCATCCCGGGCTTCTCGCAGTTCGAGGATGCCTGGAACGGCCGGGCACCGCTGGGCTGGGACAACACCGACGCCGGCCCGGTCGCCCGCAGCACCCTTGCGCTCATGTCCGACTGGTTCCCGGCGACGACGGGCGAGATCGTCCACGTCGACGGCGGCTTTCACGCCATGGGCGTCTGAGTGTGCGGACGCGTTTCTGCTGCTCTCGTTCGGCGGTCCGGAGGGCCCCGACGACGTGCTGCCCTTCCTGCGCAACGTGACCCGTGGACGGGGCATACCCGACGAGCGACTGGCCGAAGTCGCCGAGCACTATTACCACTTCGGCGGGGTGTCTCCGATCAACGCCCAGAACCGGGCGCTGCTCGCCGCGATCGAGGACGACTTCGCGCGCCAACGGCGTCGACCTGCCGTTGTACTGGGGCAATCGCAACTGGGCGCCGTACGTCGACGACACGGTCGCACAGATGCGGGCCGACGGCGTGACGCGGGCGTTCGTGTTCGCCACCAGCGCGACCGGGGGCTATTCGGGCTGCCGCCAGTACCGGGAGGATCTCGCTCGCGCCCAGTCCGACGACCAACCCGGAATGATCAAGCTCCGGCACTATTTCGATCATCCCGGCTTCATCGAGGCGAACGTCGACGCTGTCCGCGCCGCGCTCGCCACCGTCGGCGCCCGACGCCCGGCTGATCTTCACCGCGCATTCGATCCCGGTGACGATGAACGAGACGGCCGGGCCGTCGGGGGGCCTGTATCTCGCTCAGCAACGCGAGACCGCGCGTCTGGTCGCCGAGGCCGTCCGCGGCCCGGGCGCTGCCTTCGACCTCGTCTGGCAGTCACGGTCAGGACCGCCGCAAGTGCCCTGGCTGGCTCCCGACGTCAACGATCATCTGCGATCAGTGGCGGCCGAGGGCACGCGCGCAGTGGTCATCAGCCCGACCGGGTTCGTGTCCGATCACCTCGAAGTGATCTGGGACCTCGACAACGAGGCCACGCAGACCGCGGCTGAGCTGGGTATCGATCTCGCGCGGGCGGCCACCGCCGGCACCCATCCGGCCTTCGTCGCCATGATTCGCGAGCTGCTGCTGGAGCGGACGTCGGGTGCGCCCGCCCGCTCGCTCGGCCGGCTGGGGCTGTGCGGGATCGACTGTCCGCTTGGCTGCTGCCCGTCCCCGCGCCGGTCGGCCGCCTAGACCTCGACCAGCGAGATGACCAAGGTGATCCCGGCGACCAGCACGTAGATCGCCACCGCCGCCTGGACGATCCGCACCCGTCGGTCTTCGTGCATCGTCGTCCGGCTAAGCAGCCAGGCCAGGGCCGGCAGCACGAGGACTCCGTGCAGCGTTTCGGCGTGCAGCCACTTCAGGAACCCGGCCGTGTCATAGGCCGCGGAGCGATGTCCCGTCCTGATCAAGATCTCGCCCCGGGCAATCATGGCGACACCGGCGGCGAGTCCCACCAGCAGCAGGGCGAACCCGGCCCGGACCGCAAGCCGCATGCTCGGCGCCCCGTCGACGTGACCGCGCAGGGCCGTCGACGCGAGCCGGCCGAGCACACCGATCAACACACCGCCGCCGATGGCCAGGCTGTACGCAATCACCGCGTTCATCGGCGTGGTGTCGTTGAAGTGCGAGGGGACGTCGCGCCAGGCCTGGACGGTGATCCCGGTGACCTCGACGACGCAGTCGGCCGCGAACACGCCCAGAAGCCAGTCGCGCGTCCGAGCGGGCAGCCGGAGCGACGACGAGACCCAGGTGATCGAGATCAGCACCGAACCGAACGACACACCGAACGTCACCGGCTTGCGCCACGACAAGGGTCCGAGCCACGCGCGGTGGTCGACGGCGGCGACGCCCAAGTGGGCCAGGCCGGAGAGGATCAGCACGAGCCCGACCGTGTAGCAGGCCTGCTCGATCGGCCGCGTCCTGGTCCGCAAAGTTGGATTGGCCATGTAATCGTTCTATCACAGAATGATTCTTGTCGACTATGGTTATCGTGTGCCCCGACAGACGCGACCTCCCATCGGCAACGCCTTCCTTCTCGCTCAGATCGGCGCCCGCGCGGCCGATCGCTTTGCCCAGGCACTCGCCCCGCACGACCTGACGCCGCCGCTGGTCGGGATCATGCGCTCGCTGGTCACCGGCCCGGGGGCCAGCCAGCAACAACTGGCCGAGCGTTTCGGGATGGCACCGAGCCGCATGGTCGCTCTGGTGGACGACCTGGAGGGACGGGGCTGGATTCGGCGCGAACGGGACGCGAACGACCGCCGCGTCAACGTCATCTCCCTCACCGACGAGGGCCGATCGGCATTCGGCACGATCGCCGCTGTCGCCCAGGAACACGAGAGGCACATCACGGCCGCACTCGACGACCACGAACGCAGCCAACTCCACGACCTGCTCAGCAAGCTGGCGGCATCGCTCGAGCTGACGCCGGCGATCCATCCGGGATATCGGACGCTCTAACCGGCCGTCACGAGCGCGTTGTATCCGGCCACCCGGGCCCGGCGCACGGCGGTGGTCAGCGGGCGAAGCGCTTCGGCGCGCGCCTGCACGCCGTGACGATCGATCGCGCCGCCGTGCGGGTCACCGGCCGCGACGTCGAGGACGGCGGCCAGGCGCTCGGCCTGCGCCAACAGCAGCACGGCGCGCTGCGGGAAGCCCGGTGGCAGGTTCAACCGCTCGCCCGCCCGCCGGGCGTCGTCCAGCTCCTCGCGGACGTCGGCCCCGCGCCCGGCGACCTCGGCGGCCGACAGCGCGCTGGCCGACTCGCGGATCGCGGCGCCCAGGTCGTGGGCCGCCTCGTCCACCTGGACATGATCCAGCGGTGCCTCGCCGATGTCGTAGGCGTGCCAGACGACCAACTCCCGGGCGCTGCTCACCGTCCGGGCGACACGCACCGGAACCACACCGAGCGCCGACGTCCAGACGGCCGAGCCGGCATCGATGGCCGCTGTTCGAAAGCCGGCCGGGCCCGGCAGCCCGCGCACGTCACCGGCGGCCGGAAACACCGCCCGGACGCCGCGGGAATCGGCGCGCCGCCAGGCCACCAGCACGTCGGCCACCGAGCCCAGGCCGCCCGCCTTGGTGTGATCGACGACGGTGGCTCCCGGCACACCCGCTCGGGTGAGCACGTCGTCGAAGGCCGCGGTGCCGCCAAGCCAGGCCGATGCACCACGCGCCGAACTGGCCGGCCAGTCGAGCAGTCACGATGATCACGCTAAGGCAGCGCGTCGCGCGCGGGCTGCGCAGGTCCGTCGACCTAGGCTCGCGGACGTGCCGAAGTACCCGGATGACGTCCTCGCCGCCCCCGCTGCCCGGCGGCGCACCGTTCCGGAGGTCCCGGCCGAGGACGGCCTCGTGGTCGAGACCGCGGACGGACGCTTCTGCGGTGCCGTCGTCGCAACCGGAAAGGCCGTCGTGGCGGGTGAGAAGCGCCTGACGGTCAGCCTGGAGGATCGGCGGGGCGCGGTGCGCGTCTTCCCGATGTTGCCGGCCGCGTTCCTCGTCGACGGGGCGCCGGTGACGTTGATCGCCCCCACCGCCGCGTCCCGCCGCCGCCAAAGCCCGCTCGCGCACCGCGTCCGGCTCGTACGCGGTCCCGGACGCACCCGCCCGCGTAGCCCGCGCGAGTCGGATCTGGGTCGAGGGCGTTCACGACGCCGCACTGGTCGAGCGGATCTGGGGCGCGGACCTGCGTGTCGAGGGCATCGTCGTCGAGCCGCTGGACGGCATCGACGATCTGGCCGCCGCGGTGCGCGACTTCCGGCCGGCACCCGGCCGCCGGGTCGGTGTCCTGGTCGACCATCTCGTGGCCGGCAGCAAGGAGTCGCGCATCGTGGCCACCGTTCGCGACCCCAACGTCCATGTGACGGGCCACCCCTACATCGACATCTGGCAGGCGGTGAAGCCGGCCGCGCTGGGCATCGATCGATGGCCGGTCGTACCCCGGGGCACGAACTGGAAGGACGGCGTCTGCGCGGCGCTGGGTGTCAGCGAGCCGCGCGAGATGTGGCGACGGGTGCTGGCGAGCGTCGACAGCTTCGCCGATGTCGAGGTGCCGCTGCTGCGCGCCGTCGAAGAGCTGATCGACTTCGTGACGAGCTGATCTAGAAGTCGGTGCCGCACCACGGCTGGATCGCAGTGGCGAGCAGCGCGTCCGCGCGGGCCAGCGCGCCGGGCTGCAACTCCTCGACCAATCCGGCCAGCCGCTGCGCCGCCAGGCTGAAGCCGCCGAGGTAGGCCGCGGCCAGCGCGCGCTGGTGCAGCCGGAGCTCCGGGAGCTCGGTGCTCGGCGTACAGGCTCCGTCGTCGAGAAGGTACGTCCCCGCCGCGTAGCCGCCCGCGTCGTCGTCGATCACCTCGAACACGAGCCGCCCGGGAGTGGAGTACGTCCGGGCCGAGAACGCCTCGCAGACGTCGAGCAGCCGCAGCCAGAGATGATCACCGGCGTAGGTCAGCTGCAGTGCCCGCCCGTCGACGAGCAGCCACCGAAGCTCCTCGTCGACCGGACGCGTCCGGATGTGGATCTTGTCCACGACATCGAGTCCGAGCAGGTACTGCCACAGTCCCCGGTACGCGTCGTCGGACGCGGCCCAGAACTGCCGGACGTCGATCTCGCCGCCGACCTCGGTGTCGTCCCAGTCACCGCGCGACGTCCAGCTCAGGAATCCGTCCACGCCACCCTCACCCTCACCCTCGTGCACGATGAAGGCCGGCAGTGGCTTGAGCGGTTCGGGGTAGCCGTTCGTCGCCAGCAGCGTGTCCCACCAGTGCTCGGGCCGGTTGATGTTCCCGGCACGCACCCGGCGCGCGGCGGCGTGAACGGCGGGCGCGATCGAACGCAGCTCCTCGGCGTCGATGGGTCGCACACGCGACTCGACCGCCGTGGCCAGCCGGGCGTCACGCCGCCGGGGGTGAAGCGTGTAGTACGCGCCGGTCGAGGCCGGGGCATAGCCGAACCGGCCGTAGATCGGGTACTCGGCGGCGAGCAGGATGCTGACGGCATCGCCACGCTCACGGGCGGCGTCCAACGAGCGCGACAACATGGTCGTCAGCAGTCCGCGACGCCGATGAGTCGCGGTCACCGTCACGTTCGTGAGTGCGTCGGCACGCACGGACGCGCCGCCAGGAACGGTGAGGGTGCGATCCAGCGTGCGCAGCGTGGCGACCCACCGGCCACGGTCGCGCCCGCCCCACGATCGGTCGGGGTCCCAGCCGTGTTCGCTGCGGAACTGGGCCCACGGGCGGCTCTCGGCCGGGTCACCGAGGAACGTCGTCATCATCGATGCGGTCCACGCGACGGCTTCGTCGGCGGGCACCGGGTGCACTATCTGCAACTCACTCACCACGCCACTCTCTCAGCCCGGCGCGGGAGAAGCATCCGCTTATCTGGCTCCGAGCTGGCTACGGCGCGACGTACGCGTTCAGGTCGGTGGCCTTCGCGCTGAGCCACACGTCCGAGCCGGCCGAGAGCCGAAGGTCGGCGACCGCGGCGGCGGTGACGTCGACGAGGGCGTCAGGTGCTCCCCGAACGCTGAGCCGGACGCGGTCGCCGACGATCTGCAGCGAGTCGATACGGCCGGGCCAGACGTTGCGGGCACTCATCTCGCCCGGGGGATCGGAGTGCACCGTGACCGACGACGGGCGCAGTGCGACGAGGGTGGCACCCGGCGCGGGCTCGGCCAAGGTGAACTGGCCACCGTCGACAAGATCGACCCGGCGCGGATCGTCCGATGGATTCGCGCGGTAGAGGTTCACTCCGACGAGTCCGGCGACGTAGGGCGTCAGTGGTCGGGAACTGATCTCGGACGGGACGCCCTGCTGGACTATCCGACCGAGTTCGAGCACGACGATCCGGTCGGCGAGCACCAGTGCCTCGAGTGGATCATGAGTGACCAGCAACGCGGGTCCGGCGAACTCGCGCAGGTGGCGACTCAGCTCCGCCTGCATGGCCGAGCGGGTCTGGATGTCGAGCGCGGCGAACGGCTCGTCCAGCAGGAGCAGCGCGGGCGACGAGGCGAGCGCCCGGGCGAGCGCGACCCGTTGGGTCTGCCCGCCGGAGAGTTCGACGTGACTTGCGGCCGGCGAGCTCCGCGATACCGACCCGGGTCAGCCAGTGCTCGGCCGTGGCCCGCGCTTCGCGGCGTGACCGTCCCTGTGCGCGTGGAGCGTAGGCGACGTTGTCGATCACCCGCAGATGGTCGAAGAGGCGCCCGTCCTGGAACACCAATCCGACACCACGTTTGGCGGCGGGCCGGAATGCTCCGCTGGCGGCCTCGTCGAGAACGTGGCCGGCCAAGGTGATCTTGCCCTCGGACACGGGGATCAGGCCGGCGATCGAGCGGAGCAGCGTCGACTTGCCCGACCCGTTCGGCCCGAGCACCGCCACCAGCTCGCCCGGCGCCACTTCGAGTTGTACGCCGACGGAGAACGAGCCTCGTCTGATCACCGCATCGACCGCCAGGCCGTCCTCCCTCACGCCGACACCGCCGGCGAGAGCCAGCGCTGCCGCAGGCTGCCGAGGATCACGACGGCGATCACCAGCAGCACCAGGCTCAGCGCCTCGGCCGCCTGGGGGCTGTCGTCCAATGCCTGCGACACCGCTATCGGCATCGTCTTGGTGGTGCCCGCGAGGCTGCCGTTGAAGGTGACGGTCGCGCCGAACTCGCCCAACGCCCGCGCCCAGCACAGGACGGTCCCGGCCAGGATCGATGGCGCGACGGCCGGGAGGGTGATGGTTGCGAACACGCGGATCGGACCGGCTCCCAGAGTGGCCGCGGCCTCCTCCTGGGCGCGGCCGACGCTGCGAAACGCGCCCTCGACGGAGACGATCAGGAACGGCATCGACACGAACGTCTCGGCGGCGATCACCCCGTAGGTCGTGAACGGCAGGGTGAAACCGAACCAGCGGTCGAGGTACTGGCCGACGACACCGAGCCGACCGAAGGCGAGGAAGAGCGCGACACCGCCGGCCACCGGTGGAAGCACCAGCGGGAGCGTCACGCCCGCACGCAGGATGGCCATGATCTTGAGGTGGGAGCGGGCCAAGATCCACGAGAGCGGCACCCCGAGGATCAGGGACACGACGGCCGTCGCCGTGGAGCACTCGATCGAGAGGCGCAGGGCCTGTGTGACGCCCGACTGCGCGAAGATGCCACGCAACCCACGCCACGGCATGCGGATCAGCAAGCCGACCGTCGGCAGCAACAGGAACAGCGCGCCGATGGCGGCCGGCGGGATGAGCAGTACCGGCGTGCGCTCGCGCACCACGCCGGTACGCCGGGCTCGATCCGTTCGACGGGACACGGGCTGATTAGATCAGCGGCCGGCTCACGGTGACTCGAATCCCGCCGCGCTGAGGACGTCGGTGACGTAGACGACCGCCGCCTCGGCTGAGCCCAGGGGAACGCTCGGGACCGCGACCTGCATCGTCGCGGCCAACGACGACCCGCCACCAGTGACCACACCGCTACGGCGAACCCGAGGGACCGAGATCTTCATGATTCGAGAACCTAGCTGAGTAGTCAGGGCCTGACTACGAAAATGGGACGTTCATCATCGACACGGGGATCACGACTGTTCACACCCAGCTGAAGTGCGAGGACAGGTAGACATAGCCGACGAAGCTTGCGGCGTCCAGGAAGAAGTGGGCGATGGCCAGTGGAAGCACACGCCGGGTCCGCTGGAACCACCAACCGAAGATCACACCCATGATCATGTTGCCGACGAAGCCACCCAGCCCCTGGTAGAGGTGATAGCTGCCCCGCAGCAACGCACTGGCGCCGAGCGCCCGCTGGTCGGTCCAGCCCGCCTGTCGAAGGCGCGTGAGCATGAAGCCGACGACGACGATCTCTTCGAGGATTCCGTTCTGCGCCGCGTCCAGCAGCAGCACCGGCACGCGGTACCAGATGTCGGGAAAGCTCACGACATCGAGATTCGCGTTCACGCCGAGCTGGCGCGCCACATAGACCAGACCGAGTCCGGGGATGCCGATCAACGCGAAGAATCCGAACCCGGTCGCGAGATCGCGCCGCCACCGGGTCAGGTCGAGTCCCACCCCGAATCCGCGACCGCCCGGCGTGCGCGCCAGCAACACCAGCGCGAGCAGGGCCGGGGCCAGCCCATTGAGGACGTCGGCCAGGTCGTCCGCGAGATCCAGCAGGGGATAGGTGCTCGAGGCGCCCGAGGCGACGGTGTGCGTCGCGTTCGCGATGCCACCGCTGACGGTGAGCTGGTCACGGATGAAGCTGAGCAGGGCATAGATGCCCGACATGCCGAGCGAGACGCCGAGTACGGCAATGACTTCCCAGCCGTAGCGTTCGCGGACCTCGGTGGGCCCAGAGTCGACGGCGATCGGCTGATCAGTCGAGGGGCCGGGGTCGGTCACGGCATCGGTCACGGCATCGCTCACGGACTCAGTTTGCCCGAACGGGCTGTGGGCGGGCGCGGCTCTCTTCCGCAATTCGAACGTATGTGCGATAGTGAGATGTGTCCGAGGAGCCAGGAATCCTGCACGCCGACCTGGACGCCTTCTACGCATCAGTCGAGCAACGCGATGACCGGCGGCTGCGCGGCCGTCCGGTCATCGTCGGCGGTGGCGTCGTGCTCGCGGCCAGCTACGAGGCCAAGGCCTGCGGTGTCCGCACGGCCATGGGTGGTCGACAAGCACTGCGGCTGTGTCCGGACGCGATCGTCGTGCCACCTCGGATGCACGCCTACGCGGCGGCGAGCAAGGCGGTCTTCGAGGTGTTCGAGGACACCTCGCCGCTCGTCGAAGCGGTGTCGATCGACGAGGCGTTCCTCGATGTCCGCGGGCTCCGTCAGGTCGCCGGTCCGCCCGCCCTGATCGCCGCCGCCCTGCGCGCGAGCGTCCGCGAGCGGGTCGGTCTGGCGATCACGGTCGGCGTCGCCCCGACCAAGTTCCTCGCCAAGGTCGCCAGTGGTGTCGGGAAACCCGACGGGCTGCTCGTCGTGCCGGCCGGGGGAGAGCTGGCGTTCCTTCATCCGCTGCCGGTCCAGCGGCTCTGGGGGGTGGGCCGGGTGACGGCCGAGAAGCTGCGCCAGCGCGGGATCCTCACGGTGGCCGAGGTCGCGGCGCTGGACGAGATGGCTCTCGTGTCGATGCTGGGCCCGGCCGCGGGCCGGCATCTGCACGCTCTGGCCCACAATCGCGATCCCCGCCCCGTGACGACCGGGCGTCGCCGACGCTCGATCGGAGCCCAGTGCGCGTTGGGTCATCGACGGCGCACCTCGGCCGAACTGGATGTCCGCTTGATCGGCCTGGTCGATCGCGTCTGCCGCCGGCTGCGTGGTGCCGACCGGGTCTGCCGGACGGTGGTGCTGCGGCTGCGGTTCGACGACTTCACGCGGGCGACTCGGTCGCACACGCTCGCGGCGCCGACGAGCGATACCGGCGTCGTCCTGCGCGCACTACGAGAGCTGCTGGCCGCCGCCGGCCCCGTCATCGACGCCGGTGGCATCACCCTGATCGGCGTGGCGCTGGCCAACCTCGACGACGCCCACTCGATCCAGCTCGAGCTCCCGTTCGCCGGTCGCGACGCCCTCGGTTTGGACCAGGTTCTCGATCGGGTCCGCGATCGCTACGGCACCGCCTCGATCACCCGTGGCGTCCTGCTGGGTCACGATCCTGGGCTGACCGTGCCGATGCTGCCCGACTGAGCATCAGTCCTCGAAAAGGCAGAACGGATGCCCGTCGGGATCGAGCAGGACCCGTACGTGAGGCTGCGGCTGGAAGTCGGCCAGCCGCGCCCCGAGCTCGATCGCCTGGCGCTCTGCGCCCGCAAGGTCGTCGACCCGGACGTCGAGGTGCACCATCATCTGCTGCTCATCAGCCCGTTCGGGCCAGACGGGGCGTCGATAGTCGTCCACGGTCTGGAACGAGAGACCGGCGCCGCCGGCGGGTGCCTGCAGCATCACCCAGCCCGGCTCGCTGTACTTGACGGGCCAGTCCAGCAGCGCCTGATAGAAGGCGGCCAGCGCCACCGCGTCCGGCGCGCTGATGACGGTCGCTGCCAGTCGGAATCGGGCTCGTCCGGGATCGGTCATCGATCAACTCAAGACCGGCGACAGTGCGAACAACATGATCATCGACCACGTCACGTGCGTGATCATCGAGGCCAGGATCCCACCCGAGGCCCGTCGCTGCAGCGCCAGCACCAGGCCCAGCGTCAGGGCGGCGAAGACCAGCATCGGGTTGCCGGTCGCCACCGTCGCCAAGGCGTAGATGATCGTCGAGATGACCACCGGTTGCCGTCGGCCGATGGCGGCAAACAGCGCTCCCCGGAAGAAGACCTCCTCCGCGATCCCGTTCAGCACGGTCACCACGATGATCAAGACGATGGATCCCTTGCGGGCGTGGTCCAGGACGTTCTCGACGTAATCGCGCAGGGGCGGGATCTCGCGAACGATCAGGGCGCCCACGACGAATACGGCGCTGGCCACCAGGCCGATGACGAACGGAGTCACGATCGGGCGGCGCAGGCTTCCCCTGAACGGGATGTAGCCGAGATGCAACGGCCCGGACGCGATGCCGCCGATGATCCACGTCGCGGCGACGGCCAGGGTCAGGACGTAGAACAGCGAGTCACCCGGGCGCACGGCCAGCGAGAAGCCGAGCAGGGTGGCTCCGACGACCAGCACGACCGCGGTGACGACCCGACGCCGACGGAAGTCCGAGTCTGGTTGATCATGGTCGCGGGGCACCTTCTCGATCAACGCGGGAGCCACCGCGCGATCGACCAGGATCTGCCACGACGTCCTCATAGTGGAGCAGAGTCTTTCGCACGCTGGGCCTCTTCGCGATCGGCCAGGGCGATCTTGACGGCCTCGTCGTAACCGATCGTCGGGCCCGGCACGACCTGCTTGATCGAATCGTCTTTGACGATGACTTCGTTGGTCATCGAGTCGACCAGGTTGCGCGCGGTCTCGATGTCGACATCGGTGACGAACGACAGCCAGCCCGAGGACAACCGGGGCGACAGCATCGGGACGCTGATATTGGGCAGCCGTTTGCCCTGTATGCGGGCCGCGCGCTGCAGCATGTCGATGTAGCGCAGTACTTCGGGCCCGCCGATCTCGAAGACGCGACCCTTGGCCTCCTCCGGCTCGAGCACGCCCACGAGGTAGCGGATGACGTCGGCCAACGCGATCGGCTGGGTCCGCGTGTTGACCCAGCTCGGAGTGAGCATCGCCGGCAGATGATCGACGAGCTGACGGGTGATCTCCCAGGAGATGCCGCCGTTCCCGATCACGACGGCCGCCCGTAGCGCCGTGACCGGCACGTTGCTGGCGTGCAGCAACTCCTCGACCTGACGCCGCGAGCGCAGGTGCGCCGAGAGTTCGCCGTCGTCGACGCCCAGACCGCCGAGATAGATGATCCGCTCGAGCCCGGCCGCGCCCGCCGCCTCGGAGAAGTTCAGCGCCGCGTCGGCGTCCTTGTCTTCGAAGTCGGTGGAGTCGAGCGAGTGGACCAGGTAGTACGCCGCGTCGACCCCGTCCAAGGCCACCGCCAGGCTGCCGGCGTCGGCCACGTCGCCGTAGACGACCTCGCCGTCGCCGTCGTACGCCTCGGGCTGCCGAGTCATGGCGCGCACGTGGTAGCCCTTGTCGACAAGGGCAGTGGTCAGGTGCGACCCGATGAAACCGGACGCACCGGTCACGAGCACGGTCTTTGGCATGCAGTGAGCATGCCCACATCGGCCGGCCGTCACCCCGACTGCGGCTGAGGTCACCTCACTCATCTCTGGCTCGCGGTGTGAACACCCAGAAGATCGGGCACGTTGGTCCAATGAATCGCTTCACCGCGACCACCAAGTCCGAGGCTGTCGTTGCCGCCGCCCGGCCGGCGATCTGGGCCGCCCTGACCGACCCGATGCTGCTGCCCGAGGCTGACACCGCTGCTGAGCAAGATCGACACGAACGGCGACCTGTGGCGGTGGCACTTGATCCGGATCGCCGCTCTAGGGGTCAGCATCGATCCGGCCTTCACCGAGCGGATGAGTTTCGACGCCGAGCGCCGCATCGACTTCACGCACGAGCCGCCGCCGGGGGTTCGCGAACGGGCGTCGGCGCGAAGGGTTCTACGAGCTGTCCGACGTCGCCGGGGGAACGCACCTGGCCATCAGCCTGACCCTCTGCATCGAGCTGCCGCTGCCGAAGGTGGCTGCGCCGGCGGTCGGCAAGGTGATGAGTGTGACGATGCAGCAGACCGGCGAGCGCTTCTCGGCGAATCTCCTGAAGTACCTCGGCGCGGGCGAGGTGGTCAGCTAGCCGAGACGGCGATGCGCCGGGATACGTCGCCGCACGCCGCGCAGGCGCTCTCGGGGATGACGCCCAGCCGCATGAGGATCGCGAAGACCTTGCAGCCCAGGCAGTAGCCGAAGACCGATTCGAGCGTTGCGGCGACCAGCACGAAACCGACGAGCACCTCGGCGCAGTCCGTCGGCGCCGAACCCGAGGTGAGCGACCGCAGCCGCGACCGAGAACGACGCACCGATCCCCTGCGCGAAGCGCTTCGGCGGCCCGGGCACCGGCCGGGCCGGGCCGAGCCGCGGGGCAATGACCCGGGTGGCGAGCTGGCCGAGCGGGCTCAACGTCGGGCCGGTGGCGACGCGGGCCAGGAACCCGAGCGCCATCACGACCGTGAGCCACAGCCATCCGCTTCCGACGCCGATCGAGAGTCCGAGCGTGACGAGGGAGAGCACCACGACACCGGCGGCCACGGACCGGGCCGCCAGCTCGTTGACCGGGTTCGGGAAATGAAAAAGATCGCTCACGGCACCGAATCTACGGTGCCGTGAGCGATCTTGCGATTCATCTCTATCGGAGCGACAGAGATTGCTCGATATGCCGGGATCAGGCCTCGAGAACGGCCTCGACCTCGAGCGAGATGGAGATCTTGTCGCCGACGACCACGCCGCCGCCGTCCATCGGCATGGAGATGTCGATGCCGAAGTCCTTGCGGTTGATCTCGCCGGTGGCCGAGAAGCCGGCGCGCTGGCCGCCGTACGGGTCGGCGGTGAAGCCGTTGAGCTCGAGCTCCAGCGGGACCGGCTTGGTGACGCCGTGCAGGGTGAGCTCGCCCTCGAGCTTCCAGTCGCTCGCCGTCGGCGGTGAGCGAGGTCGAGCGGTAGGTCATCGTCGGGTACGTCTCGACGTCGAAGAAGTCGGCCGACTTGATGTGGGCGTCGCGCTGGTCGTTGCTCGTGTTGATCGAGGTCAGGTCGATCTCGGCGGTGACCGAGGAGTCGGTCGGGTTCTCGGCCGTGACGATCGTCGCGTCGAACGTCGTGAACTTGCCCTTGACCTTGCTCACCATCATGTGGCGAACGCTGAAGGCGACGTCGGAGTGGGTGGCGTCGATCTTCCAGGTGCCGACCTTGTAGCCGGGGATCGTTGCGGTGGTCATTGGTGCCTCCTGGCGGTTGCGGTAGTTGGGAACGTTTATGTGAAGGTTCAACTACTACCAACTGACGCTAGTCCAGTTTTATTGCGAGTTCAATCTTCGTGGTCGCCGTGCGTGTCCTCATGACTGCAACTCACGCACCACCAGGGTTTGGGCCCCCGTGCCGCAGACGCCGTCGACGTCCGACAGGGTCGAGCTGGCCAGACCGGTGCCGGCCGGGCCCAGCTGGGTCGCGGCATCCAGCCAGTACCCAGTCGCCGCGCAGCGGGCGGGCGAGGTGGACGTCGAGATCGACATTCATGAACGACCACGTCCTCCAGTCCAGCACGGCCGACACACCGTTGCCGGAATCGGCCACCAGCGCGACCCGTTGAAGGCCGGACGGCGCCCGACCGGCAACAAGCGGGATTCGCTGGCGGGCCCAGACCCGGCACGGCCCCGGCGCCGGTCAGCGAACCTGCCTCGACCCGCCAGTCCAGCGCCTGGCCGTAGGGAAAGGACGACCCACCCCAGCGCGCCGACGTCTCCGGGACCACCAGCGGTTGAACCGCGGTCACCGGCACCGGGGAATCCGGCGGTCGCTCGGGCTGCGTGAGCAGCCAGATGCCGGCCGACAGGCAACGGCGGCCACCGGACGATAGATCGGCGCGTACCAAAACGGCACTTCGGGCAGCGCGAACGATCGAGACGTCGATCAACACCTCACCGACGGGAACGGGGCCGGCGAACTCCGCCGCGATTCGCAACGCGACGAGATCCAGGCGACCCGACTCGTGGGCCACGTACGTGCTCCGCGACGTGGACCAGGAGCGCGCACGGCGGCCCGCCGTGCTGAAGCTGACCCGACCACGGTCCGATCGTCGCCGACGTCGCTCTGTACGCGTATGTGTGCGTAGAGTGGTCACCGGCGACGAAGAACGATTCGTCCACACCACGGACGATATTCCAGCCGCAAAGCCTTGGGCACAGCTACTTGCGTGGGCCCCCATGCGATGTCCTAGAGTGATCGTCGAAGGGGCGGCGGCACATCCCTCCCGTGCCGCCGCTTCTTCCTTTTGTGCGGCGCGACCGAACACTTCACTCAAACTTAGCCTTCCCGACTTTTCCTTCACCCCGGTCTCACCGGCTATTCACGTCGACTTCGCACCCGGGGGCCCCGGGTCGCGGACCCGACCTCGACCGCCGAGGATGGAACCGAACACCCGGCCCGACTCGAATCCCGGGGTACAGAACGCAAATCGGCGGCCAGTCCGCCGGACAGTCGGCGGAGGTACCACGGTGAGCGAGTCACGACGACGGATCGCGGTGATCGGCAGCGGCATCGCCGGCCTGACCGCGGCGTACCTGCTGCAGCGCCGAGCCGACGTGACGCCTGTACGAAGCCGACGACCGGCTGGGCGGCCACTCCGACACCCACGAGGTCGCGAGCCGCAACGGGCACACCGTGCCCGTCGACACCGGCTTCATCGTCCACAACGAGCGGACCTACCCGCTGCTTGTGCCGGTTGTTCGACGAACTCGGGGTGGCCACCCAGGACTCGGACATGAGCATGTCGATCAGCTGCGCGGGGCTGCGGTCTCGAGTACGCCGGCGGCCGCGGGGTGAGCGGCTTGCTGCCCTCGGCTGCGAGCCGTCACGAACCCGCGCTATCTGAAGATGCTCACCGACGTCCGACGCTTCCACCACCGTGCGCACGAACTCCTCGCGAGCGACGACGACCGCCTGACACTGTCGCAGTTCCTCCGGCGTGAGCGATTCTCGGCCTACTTCGAAGCCCATTTCGTCACGCCACTCGTGGCGGCCGTCTGGTCGAGCGGGCCGGACGTCGCCGGCGAGTACCCGGCGCGCTTCCTGTTCAAGTTCCTCGAGAACCACGGCATGCTGAGCGTCACCGGCGCGCCGCAATGGCGCACCGTCGTCGGCGGGTCCGCCCGCTACGTCGAGAAGGCGGCCAAGGGTCTGACCGCCGTCCAGACGTCGACTCCGATCCGATCGATCGCGCGCGTCGGCGCCGGGCTCGAGTTGCGCGACGACTCCGACGCCGTCGAACACTTCGACGCGGCCGTCATCGCCACCCACCCCGACCAGGCCCTGCGCATGCTGGCGGCCCCGACGGGCGTCGAGCGGGAGGTGCTCTCGGCCATCGGATACACGACGAATCCAACCGTTCTGCACACCGACACGCGTCGTTCTGCCCAAGACCGCTCGCGCCCAGGCGTCGTGGAACTACCGGCTGCCCGCCTGCGACGCCCAACCGACCGCGGTCCACCTGAGCTACAACATGAATCGGCTCCAGCGCCTGGACACACCGGAGACGTTCATCGTCACGCTCAACGACGACGACCACGTGATCAACCCGGCCAAGATCATCGACCGGATGACCTACGAACATCCCGTCTACACCACCGATTCGGTCGCCGCCCGGCGGCGCCTGGGTGAACTCAACGACGGCAGTGCTCGCCTACGCCGGCGCCTACCACGGCTGGGGTTTCCACGAGGACGGCTGCCGCTCGGGAGCCGAGGCCGCGGCGAGCCTCGGCTCGCCATGGTGAGCTCAGCGGACCCGGTGACCGCACCGAATCCGACGCCGGCGATCTACGCCGTCGACATCGCGCACGTCCGGTCCGCGCCGATCCACCACGAGGTGCACGCATCGAGCTATCAGTGGTACGTCGATGTCGACGACCTGCCGAACCTGCCCGGCCTGGCCACCTTTCGCGCGGCCGATCACTTCGGTGATCCGTCGCTGTCGATCCGAGCCAACGTCGACGCCTTCCTCGCCGCGTCCGGCATCGATCTGCAGCGGCGGCCGAGTCACGATGCTCAGCAACGCGCGCAGCCTCGGCTACGTCTTCAACCCGCTCTCACTGTTCTGGTGTCACGACCCGGACGGCTCGCTGCGTTGTGTCATCGCCGAAGTCCACAACACCTACGGCGGCAAGCACTGCTACTTGATCACTCCCGACGATGCCGGGCGGGCCGAGACCGAGAAGAGGTTCTACGTCTCGCCCTTCTATCCGGTCGACGGCTTCTACCGGATGAGCGTCGCCGAGCCCGGCGGACCGGCTGGCCGTCACGATCACGCTGCACCGGCCCGACGGACGTCCGTTCACCGCCTCGATGCGCGGTGTCCGCCGGCCGGCCGGGCTACGGGGTGCACTCACGGCGGCGCTGGCGAACCCGCTCGCCACCTGGCGGGTGAAGAGCCGCGATCCTGCGCCACGGAATCGCCCTGTATCTCAAGGGTTTGCCCGTTCAACCCCGACCGCACGACGACACGGAGAAGCCCATGCCCGCGACCACTACCGCCGAGCGTCTCGCATCCGTCCTCGAAGACATCGCCGGCGTCGCACTGCCTGTCCGGCTGCGCGCCTGGGACGGCAGCGAGACCGGCCCGGCCGGCGGCCCGGTCCTGGTCATCCGATCACGCCGCGCGCTGCGGCGGCTGGTCTGGAGCCCGGGGGAGCTGGGGCTGGCCCGCGCGTACGTCACCGGCGACATCGACGTCGAGGGTGATCTGGCCGACGGCTTCCGCCGCGTCTGGGCCGCCGCGCGCGCCCGGCCGACGGCCGGCGTACGGCTCGGGCGTGGCCGATCGGCTGCGCGCGTTCGTCGCCGCCGTCCGGCTGGGCGCGATCGGCCCCCGCCCCGAAGGCGCCGGCGTCGGAGGCTCGGCTCTCGGGCGGCCTGCACACGCGGGCCCGCGACCGGGCGGCGATCTCGCACCACTACGACCTGTCCAACGACTTCTATCACCTGCTGCTCGACGACACGATGGCCTACTCGAGCGCCTACTTCGAGCGGGCCGACCAGCCCCTCGCCGAGGCGCAGCGCGCCAAACTCGACCTCATCTGCCGCAAGCTCGATCTGCAGCCCGGGCATGCGACTGCTCGACGTCGGCTGCGGCTGGGGATCGCTGATCCTGCACGCCGCCGAGCACTACGGCGTCCACGCGACCGGCGTCACCCTGTCGGCCCAGCAGCGCGACTTCGTGGCCAAGCGGGTGGCCGACCGCGGCCTCGACGGCCTGGTCACCGTTCGGCTGCAGGACTACCGCGAGATCTCCGACACCGAGCCGTTCGACGCCGTCAGCTCGATCGAGATGGGCGAGCACGTCGGCGAGCAGCAGTACCCCGTCTACGCCGTCGACCCTGTTCGGCCACCTGCGTCCCGGCGGCCGCCTGCTGCTGCAGCAGATGTCGCGGCGCGCCGACACCGCGCCCGGCGGCGGGGCGTTCATCGAGAGCTACATCGCGCCCGACATGCACATGCGGCCGATGTCGTCGACGGTGGCGTTCCTCGAGGCGCGCCGGCTTCGAGATCCGCGACGTCGAGGCGATGCGCGAGCACTACGTCCGCACCGTCGACGCCTGGATCGAGACGTTCGAGTCGAACTACGCCGCCGTCGTCGACCTGGTCGGCGAGGAGGTCGCGCGGGTCTGGCGGCTGTACCTCGTCGGCGGCGGGCTGAGCTTCGAGGAGGGCCGGATGGGCGTCGACCAGATCCTGTCGGTCAAGCCGACGACCGACGGCGTCTCTGACATGCCGATGCGCCGGCCGTGGGCGTTGCCCCGCTGACCATGAGCGGTTTCGACACGCTCGGGCTTCCTCTCGGCGCTGCCCGTTCGTTGCCGGCTCGATTCGTCGTCGTGCTGGCCGCCACCTTCGTGACGGCCAAGATCATCGGCCGGCACAACGTCATCGACGTCGCGTGGGGTCTGCTCTTCGTCGCCGTCGCCGTCACCGGCTGCGCGCTCGGCACGGCCGACGTCGCGCAACGGCTGGTCCTGCTCGTGCTGCCGCTGGTCTGGGGCCTGCGGCTGGCCATCCACATCGGCCGTCGTTCGCGCGGCAAGGGCGAGGATCCGCGCTACGAGAAGCTGCTGGCCAAGGCGAAGGGCAATCCCGACCTCTACGCACTGCGCATGGTCTATCTGCTGCAGGGCGTGCTCGCCTTCCTGATCTCGGCACCCATCCAGATCGGCATGTTCGAGTCGGGGGGCCTCGGGCCGCTGGCGTACGTGGGCATCGCCGTCTGGGTCGTCGGCGTGCTGTTCGAGTCGATCGGCGACGCCCAGATGGAACGATTCCGTGCCGACCCGGCGCACAAGGGCAAGATCATCGACGTCGGTCTGTGGCGCTACACCCGGCATCCGAACTACTTCGGCGACGCCTGCGTCTGGTGGGGAATCTTCCTCGTGGCGGCCGCGCACTGGCCCGGCGTCCTCACCCTGCCGGCGCCGGTCATCATGACGCTTCTGCTGACCAAGGGATCGGGCGCGCGGATCATGGAACAGCACATGTCCACCCGGCCTGGGTGGGACGAGTACGCGGCCCGGACGAGCGAGTTCTTCCCACTACCGCCGAAGAAGCCTGCCGCGGCCGGCTAGTTCGCGTCAGGCCGCGGGCGTCCAGGACGGGTCACGGCCCGAGAGCCCCAGCAACCGATCCATCGGCGAGTCGTCGTCGGCAACCTCCACGCGTGGGGCGAACGGCTTGCCCTCACCCTGGTAGTCGTCGGTCAGCATGGTGGGAGCGAAATCCAGCGCCGCTTCGGCCGCGTCGTCGCCCGGCCGCCACGCCTGACCGGTCGCCATCGCCAGATCCGCACCGTGCACGAGATATTCCCACAGCACCATCGACAGCGCCATGTCGCCCGGCATGCCGCTCTCGCCGATCTTGAACGGCCGCTCGCCGGCACCCGCGCGGATCGCGGCATCCAGCCGGTCGGCGGCCGAGCGGACCGCCGCGCCGGGATCGTCCGGAGCCTGGTAGTTGCGGGTCTGCTCGACCGGCGCCTGACCGTCGGGATCGCTGTACCCGTCGGCGAAGGTCACTACCCAGGCGAGGACGTGATCCCGAAGCGTCTTGACGTCCCACTCGTTGCAGGGCGTCGGCGCCGTGAGTTGATCTTCGTCGATACCGTCGACCACGTCACCTAGATCGAGCAGGACAGGGTGCAGGAGATCGGCTGTGCGCAGGGCATCCATGGGTAGATGCTAGAGCCAACCGCGGACCGACCGTGGCTCGGTTCAGGCGTAGCTTCCGCGCAGCACGCTCACACCGGAGTAGCCACCGGTGCTCGCGGTCTGCTGCACACTGACCTCGACGGCCGAGTACGTGTTCATGACCGCGGCCGGCACCACGAAGGTTCCGACCCGACTCTGATTCAGCTGTCCGACGGCGGCCATGTTCTTGCGGGCCGCATCGGTCAGCCAGACCTCGTAGTACTCGCCAGTCTGCAGAGCCGGCAGCGACGAGGCATCGAGCTTCATCTCGTGGTCGTCGATCAACTTGGCCGTGGCGGGGGACGTGCCGCGGTCGTAGGCGGCCAGGGCCACCGAGCGGGTGGGTTGCGACGTGCCACCCGAGTTGGCCGCGGCCAGTCCGCCACCGACGCCGCCGACGACGATCACTGCAGCCGCCGCGGCGAGCCAGCGCGGCTGCATCCGCCGCGTCGGCCGCGCGATCGGCACCGCGGCGGGGGGGACGACCTCGGAGCGCACCTGGGCGAACATCGAGGAGAAGTCGGGTAGCTCAGCCGACATCGGCAGGTCGGCGCCGGCCAGCGGGAACGCGTCGGCCAGTTCGGGCGCGATGCGCACGGCCGAACTCAGGGCAGCGTGCGCCACTACAGCCGAGATCAACTCCTGCCGGCAGTCCTCGCAGCCGCGCAGATGGGCCGCGGACGACGTGACGGTCGCCCGATCGGCCTCGCCGGTCAGCAGCAGGGGCAGGTCGTCGAAGACGTGCTGTTCGCTCATGACTGCCGCCCGCTCTCGAGCAGCCCGGCCAGGCGCTGCAAGCCCCGTGATGTCCGTGTCTTGACCGTGCCGAGCGGTATGTCGAGTGCGGTCGCGATCTCGCTCTGCGAATAGCTTCCGTAGTACGCCATCGCGATCACCTCCCGTTGCATGTCCGGCAGCTTCTCCAACGCGGTGCGCACCTCATCGGCCCAGGCGAGCCGATCGGCGATCTCGCGCCCGTCGTCCCCGGTGATCTCGCGTACCGAGTCGATCGAGACGACCGCGTCGCGTCGCTTGCGCAAGTGATCGATCGCCCTTTTTCTGGCGATTCCCGAGCACCCAGCCGCGCAAGCTCATCGACGGGTCGAAGCGAGCGTGTGATCGCCACACCTCGTAGAAGACGCGCTGCATGACGTCTTCCACGTCCGATTGTGGAACATAGCGGCCCAGATAGGACATGACGAGCGGCCCGAGCGTCCGGTAACACTCCTCGAGTGCTTCGGGTTCGCCCAGGACGAGCCGGTCACCTATCTCGGCGAGCGCTGGTTCCACATCACTCATTCGTTGGGCCTTGTCCGGTCGGTTCCATCGGTGGTCGATCTACTTCGTCCCCGGACGAGCGCAGTGCGAAACTAACGCGCAGGTTACGGTCCAGGGATGAGTTTCGCGACCGGGGCCACTTCGGACGGGGCGATGTTCCGCCTGCCACACGAACTCGATCACGACGCCGACCAGGTATCGCTGTGGCTCGACCTGAGACACGACGCGATCCCGCGACCCCTGACCCGTGTCGCTGCCGGCTGGCAGCTCGAGATCGAACGGCCCCCTGTGCAGCGGGTCGAGTACCTGTTCGTGCTCCGGCACGGCGCGACCGAGTCGATGGTGACCGATCCCGGCAATCCGCTCCGGGTGGCCACCGCCTTCGGCGACCACTCGGTACTCGAGTTTGCGGGCTATCGCCCACCGGCCTGGCTCTCGAACGACGCGCCCGCGCTGTCGCGCGACGGCTTCTCGGTGACCGCGCCGGGACTTCTGCGACCGCTGGCCATCACTCTCTGCGCACCACCCGGCATGCACGACGCCGCGCTGCCCCTGCTGCTCGTCCACGACGGCCCCGAGTTCGATCAGCTGGCCGGGATCACCCGGTTCAGCTCGACGATGATCGCGGGCGGCCGGCTACCGCCCCACCGGGTCGCCCTGCTCGCGCCCGGTGACCGCAACCGCTGGTACGCCGCGCTGCCCGCCTATGCCTCGGCCCTGGCCGACGTCGTCGTGCCCGCCATCGATCATCGAGTGCCGACGCAGGGCAGTCCCGTACTCGCCGGAGCGAGCCTCGGCGCCCTCGCCGCCCTGCACGCCGGTTTCACTGCGCCGGGACTGCTCGGCGGGCTGTTCCTGCAATCGGGTTCGTTCTTCGACCACGAGCTGGACGCGCACGAGAGCTCCTTCGGGGGATTCGAAGCGGTGGTCGAGTTCGTCTCTGCGATCGGCCGCGGCCCCACCCACGCACCCACCGACATCGGAATGACCTGCGGCCTGGGCGAGGAGAACTTGGCCAACAACCGTCGTATGGCGGCCTTGCTCGCCCGACGAGGAAACCGCGTCGAACTGTCCGAGGTCGCCGATGCCCACACCTACACCGGCTGGCGCGACGCCCTCGACCCACATCTTGTCGATCTTCTGCGGCGGGTGTGGACGTGAGGCGCGAGCAGGGGGAGCTGTGGTCCTCGGCCCTCGGCTACGCGCCGACCGTGGTTGTCCACGGCCACTGGGGCCGCCCCGTCCTGGCCTTCGCCGCCGAGGGCGGGCGGGCCGTCGACTTCGAGACGAACGGGCTGCTCGACGCGGTCGCCGACCTGGTCGAGGCCGGCCGCGTCAAGATCTACTGCGTCGACTCCGCGGACGGCCAGACGTGGTCGCGCAACGACCGGCCGACCGAGGAGCGAGCCCGCCGTCACGGCGCCTACGAGTCGTGGATCGTCGACGACGTGGTGCCCTTCGTCCGCCGCGACTGCGATGGACGCGACGATGTCCTGACCGTCGGCCCGAGCCTGGGCGCCTTCCATGCGGTCAACTTCGCCCTGCGACGAGCCGACCTCTTCCCGACCGCGATCGGGTTGTCGGGCAACTACGACCCGTCGAGCTGGCACGGCTGGGGTGAACTCGGCGATGCCACCTACTTCGCCAATCCGACGGCCTACGTCCCCAACCTGCACGGTGATCATCTGCGCTGGCTGCGAGAACGACTGACCATCGTGCTGGTCGCCGGGCGGGGCGCCTGGGAGACGCACCCGACCGGCGCATTGCCCTCGACGGTCCGGCTGGCCGGTCTGCTCACCGAGAAGGGGATTCGGTGCGATCTGGACCTGTGGGGCGGCGATGTGTCGCACGACTGGGTGTGGTGGCGGCGGGAGCTCGCCCATCATCTGCCGCGATTCTGCTAGCCGCGCCCGCCGCCCGCGGCTAGCGTCGAGTCATGGATCGCGAGACCAGGCACCTCGTCGGCCTGCTGCTGGGCACCGAGGACGACTGGCCGCGGGCGTTCACTGCGTTGTTGACCGCGCAGAGCCCGCACATCGACAACGCGGGACGCCGTCACGTCTTCGATGTCGAACGGCTGCGCATCGAGCCGTTCTCGCTGCGCGACAAGCCCCGCACCGATCTGGTCATCGATCGATTGGCGTACTGGTACTACCACCCGCGCGAGTGGCTGAAGAAGATCGCGTTGATGGACGACGTCTACCTGCTGAACTCGCCCTTCACGTTCCAGTCGATGGAGAAGCACGCCGCGTACTGCGCGATGATGCGGCTCGGCCTGAAGGTCCCCGAGACGGTGCTGGTGCCGTACAAGAATCCGCTGGACCACGCGAAATACGCCTATACGTCCGAGCGGTACAACGAGCGGTTCGACCTCGACGAGGTCGCTGCCCGAGTCGGGTTCCCGTTGTACATGAAGCCGTACGACGGCGGCGCGTGGCGCGGCGTTTCGCGGATCCGCGACACCGCCGAGTTGCATGCCGCCTACGACGCGTCCGGCGAAATGCTCATGCACCTGCAGGCTTCGGTCGAGAACTTCGACGTGTTCGCCCGCGCGCTGTCCATCGGCGCCGAGACAATGGTCATGCGATTCGATCCGGACGCCCCGATGCACGAGCGCTACCGCGTCCAGCACGGCTTCCTCGATCCCATGGTTGGCCGCGAGGTCGTGACGATCTCGCGCACGGTGAACGCCTTCTTCCGCTGGGAGTTCAACTCCTGCGAAGTGCTCGTCCGCGACGGTGAGGTGTACCCGATCGACTATGCCAACGCGTGCCCGGACGTCTCGCTCACCTCGCTGCACTACTACTTCCCGTGGGCGATGAAGGCCCTGGTGAAGTGGACGATCTTCTGCCTGGCCACCGACCGGCAGGCGCGAATCGACCTCGACACGCGCAGCTACTTCGAGATTGCCGATCGCGCGGACTGGAGCTACGCCGACAAGCTCACGGCCTACCGGGACCTGTCGGATGCCTACTTCGACGTCGACCGCTACCAGGAGTTCTGCGCCGACGAGTTGCCCGACCTGGATGAGCGAGTGCTGGACTGGGTGACCGGCGCCGACTTCGAGCGGTTGTTGTGGGACACGGTGCGTTCGACCTATCCGCCGCACGAGCACGATCGTTTCGTCGCCCACTTCCACGGGCTCGTCGAGCTGTGGGTCGCCGACGAGGCCAACCGCCTCGGACGGGCATGACCGGCGGCCCGACGCGGCGCGCGTTCCTGGGCGGTGCCGGCGGGCTCGGACTGGCCGCCGCCTTGGCCGCCTGCACCGGCCACACGTCCGGTCACGGGTCCCCGTCGACGACGGCCGCGTCACCGAGCCCGAGCGCGACGAGCGGCAAACCCAGTCTCGCGTCACTGAGCCAGCAGCTGTCGACGCCGTTGATCCTGCCCGGGAACTCGGCCTACGCGAGTACCGCCCAGCTCTACAACCCGCGCTTCGACGCGTCGTCCCACCCCGCGGCGATCGCGAGGTGCGCCTCCACCGACGACGTCGTGGCCTGCGTGCGCTTCGCCGCGGCGGGCGGCGCGCCGCTGGCTCTGCGCAACGGTGGTCACTCGTACGGCGGATGGTCGTCCGGACCCGGGTTGGTCGTCGACGTCCGGCCGATGTCCACGGTCACCGTCGACACCGCATCCGGCACCGCCCGGATCGGCGCCGGCGCGCAGTTGATCGACGTCTACGCCGCCCTGGCGGCGCAGGGCGTGGCCATCGCGGCCGGGTCGTGCCCGACGGTCGGAATCACCGGACTCGGCCTGGCCGGGGGAGTCGGCGTGCTCGCGCGCGCCTGGGGGCTGACCTGCGATCTCGTCGAATCGGTGCAGCTGGTGACCGCCGACGGCACCCTGCGCGAAGTCGACGCCACGCACGACCCCGACCTGTTCTGGGCGCTGCGCGGGGGAGGCGGTGGCAGCTTCGGCGCCGTCACTGCGCTCACCCTGGCCGTCAAGCCCGCTCCCCAGGTCGAAACCTTCTTTTATTCATGGGATATCTCGCACGGCCCGCAGGTTCTGGCCGCCTGGCAGAACTGGATCGGCGGGACCGATCGGCAGTTGTGGTCCACCTGCAAACTGCTCGGTGACCCGCCCAAGGGCACCGCCGTCGCCACCGTGTCAGGTACGTGGATCGGGCCGCAAGCTTCACTGGACGCCCAACTCGCGCCCCTGCTCAGCGCGATCGGCGCCGGGCCCTCCAGCACCTCGAAGACCAGTCAGGACTACGCCCACGCGATGCTGCTGGAGGCGGGCTGCAGCGGTCAGACGGCGACGCAGTGCGCGACCAGCGCGTTGACACCGGCCAAGCGCCAGCCCTTCGCGGCGACATCGGCGATCCTCGACCAGCCGCTTCCTGCCGCCGGCATCAGCGCCGCCGTGGCCCGGGCCCAGGCGGCGTCCGGTGTACCCGGCCTGTTCGAAGGCGGCATCTCGTTCGACTCGTTGGGTGGTGCCGTGGCCGACGTGGCTGCGAGCGACACGGCATTCGTCCACCGAACCGCGCTGGCCTCGATCCAGTTCACCGCGACCTGGACGTCGATGGCCAGCTCACCGGATCCGGCCCCGTTCGACGCGTACGTACGCGCCGGGCGGTCAGCCCTGTCGCAGTGGACCGGCGACGGCGCCTACGTGGGCTACGCCGACGCGTCGCTCACCGACTACCCGTCGGCGTACTGGGGAGCGAACTATCCCCGGCTGCAGGCCGTGAAGAAGCAGTACGACCCGCAGAACCTGTTCGCGTTCGCGCAGTCGGTCAAAGTCTGAACTCGTCAGTCACGATCACCCATCAGGACGAACCCGCGCTCGGTCGGCCCGGTGTAGAGCTGACGCGGGCGACCGATCTTGGTCTGCGGATCGTCGATCATCTCGCGCCACTGCGCGATCCAGCCCGGCAGCCGGCCGATGGCGAACAGCACGGTGAACATGCGGGTCGGGAAGCCCATCGCCCGGTAGAGCAGGCCGGTGTAGAAGTCGACGTTGGGGTACAGCTTGCGCTCGATGAAGTAGTCGTCGGACAGCGCGACTCCTTCGAGTTCCAATGCGATGTCGAGCAGATCGTCCCGCTTACCCAAGGCCGAGAGCAGCTGGTCGGCCGTGCGCTTGACGATCGCCGCGCGCGGGTCGTAGTTCTTGTAGACGCGGTGGCCGAAGCCCATCAGCTTCACGCCGTCCTGCTTGTTCTTCACCTTGTCGACGAACGAGGCGACGTCGCCGCCGTCGGCCTTGATCGATCTCGAGCATCTCCAGCACCGACTGGTTCGCGCCACCGTGCAGAGGTCCGAACAGGGCGTTGATCCCCGCCGACACCGACGCGAACAGGTTCGCCTGGGACGAGCCGACCAGACGCACCGTCGAGGTCGAGCAGTTCTGTTCGTGGTCGGCATGCAAGATCAACAAGAGATCGAGCGCTCGTACGACGACCGGGTCGGCGATGTAGGGCTCAGCTGGGAATCCGAACGTCATGCGCAGGAAGTTCTCGACCAGGCCCAGGGAGTTGTCGGGATAGAGGAAGGGCTGACCGACCGACTTCTTGTAGGCGTAGGCGGCGATCGTCGGCAGCTTGGCGAGCAGCCGGACGGTCGAGAGTTCGACCTGGGCCTGGTCGAACGGGTTGAGCGAATCCTGGTAGAAGGTCGACAGGGCCGAGACGGCCGACGAGAGAACCGGCATCGGGTGCGCGTCACGGGGAAAGCCGTCGAAGAACTGCTTGAGGTCCTCGTGCAAGAGGGTGTGCCGGCGGATCTCGTCCTGGAAGGCCTCGAGCTGGGGCGCCGTCGGCAGTTCGCCGTTGATCAGCAGATAGGACGTCTCGACGAAGCTCGACTTCTCGGCGAGCTGGTCGATCGGGTAGCCGCGATAGCGCAGGATGCCCGCGTCCCCGTCGATGTAGGTGATCGCCGACGTACACGAGGCCGTGTTGCCGTAGCCAGGGTCGTAGGTGACGTAGCCGGTCTTGCTCAGCAGCTTGCTGATGTCGGCGCCGTCGGCTCCCTCGGTGGAACGGGCGATGGGCAGATCGAGTGAGCCGTCGCCGATGGTGATCGATGCGGCTTCGGATCGACTGTCGGGCATCCAGAAATCCTCTCGGCAAGCGGTCGACACGAACGTGCCCGACCCCTTCCGACATTAGTGCGCGACTTTCACCATCGGCTCGGGTGGCCACTGTGACAATTGCGCCGCGGCGGCCATCGAGGCCAGCAGCTGGACGAGGTCGGCGTCCGGAACCGGTGACGGCTGGGTCGCGATCGACTGCAGCACGGCCAGGCCGGCGTAGGCCGCCACTCGGGCCTCGCTGCGCGGAAGTTCCGGTCGCACGACGAGAAGATCCTCGATCCAGAAGCTCATCAGCCACCGGATGACATCCCGCAGACGGGCCTGGTCGGGCTCGGGAAGGTGTTCGACATCACGTCGCACGACGCGGAGCTCGTCACGATGAGCGACGACGAACTCGGCGTGCGCGAGCATTCGGCGACGGAACCGGACGCGCGGATCGTCGAGGGCCGAAAGCTGTGAACGCAGATGGGCCTCGACGCGCAACATGAAGCGGGTGCACACCGCATCAAGCACCGCGGTCTTGCTCGCAAAGCTCAGATAGATCGCGGCGGCACTCATGTCGCAGGCGGCACCGATGTCGACCATCCCGACCTCGGCATAGCCGCGCTCGGAGAAGAGCGCGATCGCCGCGGCGAGGATCTCTTCGCGGCGTTCACTCATCGTCGGCCTCCACGCCGTGGGCGTCGGCCAGCATCCCGGCCTTGGCCATCGCGACGAGCTGCCCGATCAGCGTCTCGTTGGAGGATCGGGGGTTGCTGGTCGCCACCGAGTGCAGGATGGCCAGACCGGCGAAGATCCGGCTGACGATCTCGTCGTCGTCGGCCGCGACGAGCAGCCGGAGCTGCGCGCTCCAGAGGCCGAGATACGCGACCTCCTTCGCCTGCAACGCCTCGCGTTCGCGCTTGGGCAATCCGACGGTTCCTCGACGGACGAGGTTGCCGACGTCGGCGTGGCGGGTCACCAGAAGCTCGGCGTGCGCTCGCAGGATTCCTTCCAGCCGTGCTTCCGGCGAGCCGGGAGCGGCGACGACCCGGGCGGCGGCGTCAGCGACGTCGGAGAGCGCGCGGTCCCACATCGCGGCGAGGATCTCGCCCTTGCCCCCGAAGAACCGGTACAGCGACGCGGCACTCATCCCGGCCGCCGCCCCGACATCGGCCATGCTCACGGCCCGGAAGCCCCGCGCGGCGAACAACGTGGCCGCCGCGCTCATGATCGCGTCACGGCGGGCGCCGTTGGCGTCGATGGGCAGCTCGGCGGCCATCGACGATCAGCCGGTCGTGAGGTTTTGCAGCCGCACCTGGCCCCGTGCGACCAGGCGCTGCTGCTCATCGGTTATCTCGACGAGCCAGAGTTGCTGGCTGCGCCCTCGATGAATCGGCGTGGCGGTCGCCGTCAGATGACCTTCGGAGACCGCGCGCAGGAAGTCGGTGTGATTCGGCCACGCCGACCACGGTGCCGCGATCACCGAACCAGGTGGCGGCGCCGAGGCTCGCGGCGGTCTCGACGGCGGTGCAGTACACGCCGCCGTGGGTTATCCCGAACGGCTGGAGGTGCGACGGGCGCACGTCCCACTCGAGGACGACCCGGTCGGCTCCGACCTCGCTCAGCGCGATGCCGACGAGATCGTCGAACGGCGAGGGGTTTCCGAACGCGGTCACAAGCGGACCTTAACTCACCGTTACCAATATTCCGGTCAGGCATCGGACCGATCGATGTTTCCCGCCCGCTCCCCGCCGACGCCCGCGCGTGGAATGCTCGTTTCGACAGACGGCGACGCGAGGGGAGTTGCGATGACTGGACCAACGCGAGGGTTTCTCGGCCGACGACACACCGAGCGCGATCCGCGACTCCCACCCGGTCAGTACGACGTCGGCAACGGCTTTCCCGTCCTGACCGCCGAGGTCACGCCGCGGCTGGACCCCGAGCGCTGGACGATGACGGTGGACGGCCTGGTCGCCAGCACCCGCACCTGGACGTGGGACGAGATGCACGGGCTGCCGCAGACCGAATATCAAGGCGCGATCCACTGCGTGACGACGTGGTCGAAGTTCGACACGAGCTTCGCCGGCGTGAGCGTCGACGTCCTGCTCGATGCGGTCGAGCCGCTGCCGAGTGCGACCCACGTCCTGGCCACCTCGACCACCGGATACACGACGAACCTGCCGCTGGAGCATCTGCGCGGCGGTCAGGCCTGGGTCGTCTGGACCCACGAGGGCAAGCCGTTGCCGCGCGAGCACGGCGGTCCGGTCCGTCTGCTCGTTCCGCATCTGTACTTCTGGAAGAGCGCGAAGTGGGTCACCAAGCTGACGCTGCTCGACCACGACCAGCAGGGGTTCTGGGAACGCAACGGCTATCACGATCTCGGCGATCCGTGGCTCGAACAGCGCTACCAGGGTGACTGAGTCGCTCGCGCCGGCCGGGGGCTGGCGACACGGCGATCGTCCGCGAGATCGAGCATCCCGCGCCGCACGCCGTCCTGCTGCGGCTCGAAGTCGCCGATCGGATCGATCACCTGCCCGGCCAGCACTACGTGGTCCGGCTGACCGCACCCGACGGCTACGTCGCCCAGCGGTCGTACTCGCTGTCCTCGCCGCCGTCCGATCCGCTGATCGAGCTGTACGTCGAGCGGCTGCCGGACGGCGAGGTGTCGACCTTCTTGGCCGACGTGGTGCAGGTCGGGGACGAGCTGCAGGTGCGCGGCCCGATCGGTGGCTGGTTCGTCTGGCGCGGTGACACGCCAGCGGTCGGCGTCGGCGGCGGCTCCGGCATCGTGCCGCTCGATCGCGATGCTGCGTCATGCGCGCGACGTGGGCCATCCGGAGCTGTTGCAGCTGGCCGTCTCCGCGCGGACGCTGGCCGAGCTTCCCTACGCCGAGGAGTTGACCGCGGCGGGCGCGCACATCGCCTTGACGCGCGAGGACGGCATCGGCCGCCCGCAAGGCCGGCTGACCGTCGTCGACCTCGCGCCGGTCACGTCGACCCGGAGCCACCTACTTCGTGTGCGGTTCGACCGCCTTCGCCGAGACCGACGAGCATGTTGCTCATGGACGCCGGAGTCGACTCGGCCGACATCCGCGTCGAGCGGTTCGGACCGAGCGGCTGATGGTGCGATGAGCGGCTGCGTACACCGTTCCCGTGACGTTCACTTGCCGGTCATCCCTACGGCCACTGTTTCGCAACCGCGCAGTCCAGCCTGACGACGGCGAACCGGGCAGCCGCCCGGATTCGATCGTCGAATCGGGAGACTAAACGTGCGTCGAGCATGGACGGGGATAGCGGTCGCGACCGTGGCCGTGAGCATCGCGATCAGCGGATGCAGCAGCAGTAGCAAGAGTTCGTCGTCATCGAGCGGCGGTTCGTCGAGCAGCGCCGCGGCCAAGACCACCGACGCCGCGCAGGCGCAGTCGGCGGCCGACCTGGGCGGGATGAGCGCGCTGGTCACCGCCGCCCAGAAGGAGGGAACGCTCAACCTGATCGCCGTTCCGCCCACGTGGGCCGGCTACGGAGCGATCATCAACGCGTTCACCGCCAAGTACAACATCAAGATCAACAGTGAGAACCCGGACGGGTCGAGCGGCGACGAGATCAACGCGATCAAGTCGACCAAGGGCCAGGCCTCGGCCCCCGACGTCGTCGATGTCGGCAACTCCTACGCGCTCAGCGGAGCCCAGGAAGGCCTGTACGCGCCCTACAAGGTGGCGACCTGGTCCGACATCCCGGATGCGCAGAAGGACTCCGGCGGCCTCTGGTACAGCGACTACGGAGGCTATATCTCGATCGGTTGCAACGCGGCCAAGGTCGGCGGGACCTGCCCGAAGACGATCAAGGACCTCGACAACCCGGCCTACAAGGGCGACGTCGCGCTGAACGGCGATCCGACGAGCGCCAATGCGGCGTTCGAAGCGGTCTGGGCGGCCGCCCTCGCCAACGGCGGGTCGGCCACGAACATCCAGCCCGGCATCGACTTCTTCGCCAAGTTGAACAAGGAGGGCATCTTCAACAAGACGAAGGTGACGCCGGCCACGGTGGCCTCGGGTGAGACGCCGATCGTCCTCGACTGGGACTATCTCAACGTCGGCAACGCCGCCACGTTGAAGGGACAGGGCATCACCTGGACGACCAACGACCCGTCCGACGGTCTGGTGTCCGGCTACTACGCGCAGGCGGTCAGCATCAACGCCGCTCACCCGGCCGCAGCTCGGCTGTGGGAGGAGTTCCTGTACAGCCAGGCTCCCGGCGCGGGCCAGAACGGCTGGTTGACCGGCTTCGCCCGTCCGATCGAGTTGGCCGCAATGCAGAAGAACGGTTCGGCTGACGCGACCGCGCTGGCCGCCGTTCCGCAGGTGAACGACAGCAACCCGTTCAACCCCACGCAAGATCAGGTCACGGCGGCCAAGGCAGTCGTGACCCAGAAGTGGGCGGCTGCGGTCGCCTAGGTTGATCGGTGAGCGAAACCATTGACCCGCCGGCGACTTCGGCGGACGTAGTGTCAGGCGATGTCTCGGCCAGCGGCGGGACCGGTTCACACCGGTCCCGCCGGGTCTCGCTGAGCTGGTTGGGACTGGCGCCCTTCTTCGGCTACGTCGTGCTCTTCTTCCTCGTCCCGATCGGGTTCATCCTCTACAACGCCTTCCGCCAGACGATCACGTCCAAGGCGACCGAGCGTGACCCGGTCACCCAGCAGTTCATCCACACGTCGAAGACCAGTTACACCGGGTCGAACGTGTCGACATCGTTGACCGGGATCTACCGAACATCACTGGTCAACAGCGTCGAGTTGTCCGCCGTCGTGGGAATCCTCGGCGCGGTGACGGGCGTGCTGCTGGCCTACGCGGTCGTGCGCAGCAAGAGCGTCATCCTGCGCCAGCTCGTCGTCGCCGGATCGGCGGTGACCGCCAACTTCGGCGGCATTCCCTTGGCCTTCCTGTTCCTGGCGACGGTCGGTAACGCGGGCGTGCTCACGACGACATTGCAGGATCACTTCGGGATCTCGCTCAAGAACGATCTGCATTTCCAGATCACGAGCATCGCCGGAGTGTCGCTGGTGTACCTCTACTTCCTCGTGCCGTTGATGGTTCTCGTGATGACCCCGGCCTTGGAGGGTCTGAAGCCGCAGTGGGCCGAAGCCGCCGAGAATCTCGGGGCCAGTCGCTGGCACTACTGGCGATTCGTCGCCGGTCCCGTGCTCCTGCCGAACTTCCTCGGCTCGGTGTTGCTGCTGTTCTGCTCGTCGTTCTCGGCCTACGCGACGGCGGACGCGCTCGTCGGCCAGTCGTTCCCGTTGGTACCGACGCAGATCGCCAATGTGCTGTCGGGCAATGTCCTGTCAGGGCAGGAGAATCTCGGGGCGGCATTGGCCCTCGACATGATCGTCATCGTGCTGCCGTTGACGGTCGTCTATCAGCTGCTGCAACGCCGCACGACGCGGTGGCTGGCGTGACGACGACGGGCTACGGCACCGCCGCGGTCACCGAGACGCAGCCGGCGAACGAGCCATCCAGTCGCCGGCGGCGCAACCGCGACGGACGCGTGTTCCGCACCGTCGTGCTGTTGATCGCGGCCGTCTATTTCATCGGACCGCTCATCGCCGCGATCAGCTTCACGCTGCGCGATCCGCACGGCGGCATCACCTTCTCGGCCTACCGGCAGATCTTCACCACGTCGGCGACCGGCCAGGTCGGCTTCACGACCGCGCTCGTCTATTCGATCGAGCTGTCGCTGATCACCATCGTGATCACGCTGGCATTGATGTTGCCGACCCAGTTGCTGATCCGCCTGCGCTACCCGAAGGTCCGCGGTCTGGTCGAGGTACTCACCCTGCTGCCACTGGTCTTCCCGCCCGTGGTGCTGGTCGTCGGTGTCGACGACACGTTCTCGTGGATCGGTCAGGACAAGGGCAGCCCGCTCTACTCGGTGGTGTCCTGGACGCGGGGGGCGAGCCATCCGCTGATCCTGCCGTTGCTGTACGTCATGCTGTCGATGCCGTTCGTCTACCGCACTCTCGACGCCGGCATCCGCGCGATCGATTCGCGGACGCTGGTCGAGGCCGGCCAGAATCTGGGCGCCTCGTGGCCGACGATCCTCGTGCGGGTACTCGTACCGTCATTGCGGACGGCCATGATCAACTCGGCGTTCTTGTGCTTCGCGCTGGTGATGGGGGAGTTCACCATCGCCTCGATCCTGCTGTACACGAAGCCCTTCCCGGTCTGGCTGTATCAGCTTCCGACGACGTCGGGATCGGTGCAGGCCGCGGTCTCGGTCTTCAGCCTGCTGCTCGTCGAAGTCCTGTTGTTGCTGATCGGCGTGCTGAACTGGCGTCGATCGTCAGAGAAGAAAGGCTGAGGCGATGAGCACTGTGGCGATCGCGCCCACCATCACCGGAACGACCGTGGAGTATCGAGACGTCCACCGCCGGTACGGCGCGATGTCGGCGCTGGACGGCCTGAACCTGCGCATCGAGCCGGGCGAACTCATCGCGCTGCTCGGGCCGTCCGGATGCGGGAAGACGACCGCGCTGCGGATGCTGGCCGGCTTCGACCAACCCACCACCGGCTCGGTTCTCGTCGATGGGCAGGACATCTCGCGAGTACCGGCGAACAAGCGCGACATGGGCATGGTGTTCCAGTCCTACAGCCTGTTCCCGACGATGAGCTCGCTCGACAACGTCGCCTTCGGCCTGCGCATGCGCGGGGCCTCGGCCGCGGCCCGCCGCACTCGCGCGGCCGAACTGCTCGAACTCGTCGGGTTGGCCGAGCACCTCAAGAAGTTCCCGCACCAGCTCTCGGGCGGCCAGCAACAGCGCGTCGCCCTGGCCCGCGCGCTGGCGATCTCGCCACGCGTCCTCCTGCTCGACGAGCCGCTGTCGGCGCTGGACGCCAAGGTGCGCGGCTCAGCTGCGCGACGAGATCCGGCGTCTTCAGCTCGAACTCGGTGTCACGACCGTCTTCGTGACCCACGACCAGGAGGAGGCCCTGTCGATCGCCGACCGGGTCGGGGTGATGCGCGCCGGCCGGCTCGAGCAGTGCGCCGCGCCGGCCGAACTGTACGACCGGCCGGCGACGCCGTTCGTCGCGGAGTTCGTCGGTTCGATGAACCGCCTCGACGCGCGAGCCGAGGGCGATGGCCTGGTCAGGATCGGACGCCAACTGCTGCCGGCCGACGGTGCGATGCCCCGGGACGGATCGGCGGTCACCGTGCTGGTCCGCCCGGAGGCGCTCGTCGTGACCAGCGACGATGCGGGCGAGGCAACGGTCGTCGTCGCGACCTTCCGCGGCGCCACCACGAGGTTGCAGCTGCTGCGAACTGACGGCGTGGAACTGCTGGGCGACGTCGCGTCCCACCGGGCCGGCGAGTTGACACCTGGTACCCGGGTGACGGTGTCACTGCTCGACCGTCCGGTGCTGCTCGCTGCCGATGACGACTGACGTCCACGCGCTCGAGCCAGGACCGCCCGGACCGGGTGGGTATCGGACGCTGTCACCCGGCGCCGGGCACTCGCACGTGGTCCGGCACGACCTGTTCGACCACGATGCGGTCACGTCCGAGGTGCTCGCGACGATCGTCCACGTGTCCGACCTGCACGTGTGCGACGCGCAGTCACCGGCCCGGGTGGAGTTCCTCGATCGGTGGGCCGACCCGGATTCGCCCATCGTCGACGACCTCGGCGAGGTCGGCACCTACCGGGCCCACGAGATGCTGACCGCCCAGGTCGTCGAGGCGTGCGTGCGGGCGGTCAACGCGTTGAGGGGCGGCCCGACGTCCGGGGCGCCGATCGACTTCGCCCTCAGCACGGGCGACAACACCGACAACGCCCAGCTCAACGAGCTGGAGTGGTACTTGAGCCTGCTCGAGGGAGGCACCGTCCGGCCGGACTCGGGTGATCTTGATCGCTACGAGGGCGTGGCCGACCCAGACCACGACGACGAGCGGTTCTGGCATCCGTCGTCCGTCGCCGATGATCTTCCCCGGTCACGCTGGGGCTTCCCGTCGGTTCCGGGGCTGCTCGACGCGGCTCGTCGGCCGTTCGACGCGACCGGCCTGAGCGTCGCGTGGTACGCCGTCCACGGCAACCACGACCGCCTGATCCAGGGCACCGTCCCCGCCACGGGACTCGACGCTGCTGTCGGCGACCGGAAGCCGATCGCACTGCCGGCCGGCTGGACGCCCGAACGTGCCCTCGAGCTGATCATGGGGCTCAACGACTGCGACCCGGCCGCGCTGGCCGAGTTCCCGAACATGACGACACGTCCGATCACGCCGGACGCCGGTCGTCGGATCACGACGAAGGACGAGTTCGTCCGAGCCCACTTCTCGCCGCGATCGCGTCCGTCCGGACACGGCTTCACGCGGGAGGCGGGGCCCACGTACTACCGCGCCGACGTCCGTGGAGTCTCGCTGCTCGTGCTCGACACCGTCGACGAATACGGCGGCTGGGAGGGCTCGCTCGATCGGGAGCAGTTCGAGTGGCTGGACGCCGAACTGGCCGCCGCCGATGTCGATCGGCGCTACGTAGTGCTCGCGAGCCATCACCCGCTCGAACGGCTCGTCAATTCGACCGGTCCCGATCGGGTTCTCGAGGCCGAGGTCGACGTGCTGCTGCGCACCCATCCCAGCGTGATCCTGTGGCTGGCCGGACACACCCACCAGTCGGCCGTGGTGGCCCGCGAGACGTACTGGCAGGTCGTCGCGCCGTCGCTCATCGACTGGCCGCAGCAGGGACGAATCGTCGAGCTGACACGCGGCGACGGCGCCATCCGCATCGCGGCGACGATGTTCGATCACGCCGGAAGCGCCCCGTGGGACGGCGGCACCGAGTCGATCGAGAGCCTCGCCGGCCTGTCGCGCGAACTGGCCGCCAACGACTGGCAGTGGCGACGGGTGCCGCTCGAGTCGCATCCGCGCGCGGGAGCGGCGGACGAGCGCAACGTCATTCTCATGTTGGCCGACCCGTGGCCGCACTAGGCTGGCACTAGAAGCTACGAGTAGAGGAGTTCACTGCATGGAGCTGGGCCTGCACGTGTCGAGTTTTACCTGGACCGGTGGTCCGCAGACGATCGCGAAGGATCTGAAGCGGGTGGCCCAGGCGGCCGAGGAGCAGAACTTCGCCAAGCTGAGCGTCATGGACCACCTCTGGCAGATCCACGTGATCGGGCCGCCGGAGCAGGAGATGCTCGAGGCTTACACCGCGCTCGGCTACCTTGCGGCCTGTACGTCCAAGATCGACCTGCTGACGTGGGTGACCGCCGTCGTCTACCGCGAGCCGGGGCTGCTGGCCAAGGCCGTGACGACCCTGGACGTGCTGTCCGAGGGCCGGGCCTGGCTGGGCATCGGCGCCGCGTGGAACGAGGAGGAGTCCAACGGGCTCGGACTTCCGTTCCCCTCGACGGCCGAGCGGTTCGAGCGGCTCGAAGAGGCGTTGCAGATCTGCCTTCAGATGTGGAGTGACAGCGAAGCGCCCTTCGACGGCCAGCACTACAAGCTGGGCCGCACCCTGAACTCACCGCAGGCACTTCGCAAGCCGCACCCGCCGATCCTCATCGGTGGCGGCGGGGAGAAGAAGACGTTGCGGCTCGTGGCGCAGTACGCCCAGGCCTGCAACCTCTTCGGTGGGCCCGATGTCGAACGCAAGCTCGACATCCTGCGCGGCCACTGCGCCGACGTCGGCCGTGACTACGACGAGATCGAGAAGACCGTCATGGGCCCGATCGATCCAGGGCCGAACGGCGAGAACGTCGACGCGATCCTCGAGACGTTGCAGCGGCTGGCCGCTCTGGGTATCACGCACATGCACGGAAGTGTGCCCAACGTCGACACGATCACGCCGCTCGAGATTCTCGGCGAACGGGTGATTCCCGAAGCCGCGAAGTTCTGAGCGGCCCGTTGTCAGCCGCGAAGTTCTGAGCGGCCCGTTGCCAGCCGCGAAGTTCTGAGCGGCCCATCATCAGCTGACGGAACGGAGCAGTTCGGCCGCGACCGCGTCGAGCGGGGCGACGTCTCGCTCGGCGCGGCAGAGGATGAGCGCTCCCTCCATGCCGGCCAGCGTCGCGGTCGCGACTGCGGCCGAGCGCTGGCGCGAGAGGCCGGCCGCGGCGAGTTGATCGGTGAGCAGGGCGATCCAGGACCGGAACGTCGTCCGGACGGCTTCGAGCAGCAGGTCGCCGTGATCGGTGTCGACGGCGACGCCCGCGACCACGCACCCAGCCCGCCCGGATGAGCTCAGCACAACCTGACGCCACATCCCGATGAAGCGTTCGAGCACCTGGGCGGGTGCCGAGAACTCGCCGGCCCGCTGGTAGTCGAGCACCCGCTCGGCCGTCCAGCTGACGGCGGCTTCCGCGAGCTGCGCCTTGCCGTCGGGAAAGTGGTGATAGATCGAGCCTCGGGGCGCGCCGCTGTCGGCCAGGACGTCGGAGAAGGACGTCGCGCTCACGCCGCGGGTGCCGATGAGCGACGCCGCGCTGCGCACCATGCTCGCCCGGCTGTCGTTCACCATGTCGCTCCCGGAGTTGACTATGACGATCAGCATAGGGCATGCTGTCCGAGCCACTATGACGATCATCATAATCGGAGGAGCCCGCCATGCCCATGATCGACGTGTACGCGAGTAAGGGTTTGTTCGCTGACAAGCACACCCTGGCCAAGAACCTGGCCAACGCGGTGATGCGCTGGGAGCAGGTGCCGCCGATCTCGTTGTTCAGCAACAACACCGCTGCCTTCATCCACGACCTGCCGTCCGAGGCGATCTCGAACGCCGTCGGCGACAGCAACTACGTACGCGTCCAGGTGCTCACGCCGGTGAACGTCCTCGACCGTGACAAGCAACTGGGAGTCGTCCAAGAACTGACCGAGATCGTCGCCGCCGCGGCGGGGGATCCGTCCCTGACCGGGCGCACGTGGGTGCTGATCACCGAATCGCCCGAGGGTGGCTGGGGCATCAACGGCCACGCCAACACGAGCGCCGACATCGTGGCCGCCGCGCGGGCCGAACTCAGCGCCGGGAAGTAGCCGAACCGCCTGAGTACGGTCGTGACAGCGAGCACGAACAACCTGAGGAGTGCACCGTGGCCCAGCACGCCGGGCAGTCGGAAGACCCGAACACGTCGAACGTGACATCGACTCGGGACCACTTCGTGGTTGCCGCGATCGACTTTCACCGAACGCGCATCTACCCGATAGTCAGCGGGGACGACGGGTCGCCTGAGCTGGTCGCGGATGTCGATCCTGAGGGCCACTCGCAGGAGATCGCCCACAAGGCAGGGAACCCGGACGGCAACTACGAAGCCGGCAATCCTGAGTACTGGCGAGAGATCACCGACGCGCTGCGTCCGGCGCGGTCGATCCTGCTGCTGGGGCACGGCAACGGCAAGGCGAACGCGTCGCACCAGTGGGTGGCCTACGTCGAGAAGCACGACCACGATGTGGCGGCCAAGGTCGTCGCCGACATACGCGCGGACATCGACAACCTCACCACCGGCGAGGTGCTGGCCCAGGCCCGGCACTACTTCGAGCTGGATCCGCAGCGCTATCACGGACGCGACCCGGGCACACCGCTTCAATAGCCCGTCCGACTCGAGGTGCTCCGACGGGCGGGCCGTGGACCAGCGAATCGGCCCGAGGGCGTTCCGCCGCAGCCCAATGAAGAGGTTGGTGTCCGAGGGGGGACTTGAACCCCCACGCCCGTTAAGGGCACTAGCACCTCAAGCTAGCGCGTCTGCCATTCCGCCACCCGGACGAGTGCCTCGAAGAGTCTAGCCCATACCGATGGAGGCCCTTCGGATGCGCTGAGTTACCCTGACGCACAGCGACACACAAAAAACTGACACGGCTTGCTGGCTTTTCGGGTGTGGTGTTCGCTAAGATTCAGGTGAACTGCACAAGGGGCGAATCGCAATTCTCGGCTCTCCGGCCGGGGTTGTCCCCTTCTTGTGCGCCGACTCCTCGTGGAAGGCCACCGATGGCTGACAGCTTGACCCGGGGAAGGGCACGCATAGCTTTGGCGTGCGCTTCGCTGGGCGTGGTTGCGCTACTCGGGTTTTTGTCCGCGCCCGCCGCGGGCGCGACCGGCCTGACCGGTAACCATCACCACGGCCCGGCGCCGTCACTCACCTCGACGATCGAGATGTCGACCTCGCCCGCACCGTGGACGAGCGGTCACCCGTCCGACACCACCAGCAATCAACCGACCGCGCCGACGCGTTCTCATTCGCATGGTCCGCGACCGACCGGTTCGGTCACCACGACGACTTCGGTGACGACCTCCGACACGGGTTCGGCGACGACGTCGGTCACCGGCTCGGCGACGACGTCGGCAACCGGGACGGCCACCGATTCCGGTTCGGCCACGAGTTCGGCGACGAGCACCGCAACCACGAGCGAGTCCGCGTCCACCAGCACCTCGGCCAGTGCCAGCTCCAGCGGCACAAGGTGATCATCAACTCGCGCCCGCCGGGCGGCGGGTCGTCCTCGGCGTCGACCTCGACCGGATCGACCGTCACGGCGCCGTCCAGCCCGAGCACGGCGGCCGACTCGCCGACCCCGTCGGCCGCGCCGACGACCCCGGCCGCGCAACCCACGGCCAAGCCGACGACGGCGGCCGCGAACGTCAACCGCGCGGCACGCACGCCCAGTGCTACGGCAACCACGAGCGCCCCCGTCGCGACCAACCAGTCCTCGGCGGGTGTTCTTCCGGTGCCCGTCGCGAGTGACTCGTCGACGTCGTCGGCGGTGGCGGCGCCGACGTCGCCCTCGAAACCCGACAACACCTCCGGCCAGGCGCTGGTCGATCTCGGCACCAAGCCGATCCTCGGTCTGGGCGCGCCGTGGCTGCTCGCCATCGCCGTCGCCGCCTTCGGCCTCGCGGTGACGGCCATCGTCGGACTCGGCGGCCGACGCGCCCACTGACGCGTCCGGCCCTCTTCTTTCTGGCCCGAACCACCCGCGTCCTCTCGCGGTGGTAGGAACGACCAATGAGCAGCAACCCGCCGGTGACCGCGCAGGACGAGGTCGTCGACCTTCTTCGTGACCTGATCCGCTTCAACACGTCCAACCCGACGCATCCCGAGCGGCCGGCCGCCGAGTGGGTGGCGGCCAAGCTCGACGAGGTCGGCATCGAGTCGACGATCTACGAATCCGAGCCGGGCCGGGCGTCGGTCGTCGCGCGCGATCGAGGGCAGCGACTCCAGCCGCGCTCCGCTGCTCATCCACGGCCACCTCGACGTCGTCCCGGCCGACGCGGCGGAGTGGTCGGTCGACCCGTTCGCGGCCGAGAGTTCGCGACGGCTTCGTGTGGGGGCGGGGCGCGGTCGACATGAAGGACATGGACGCGATGACGCTGGCCGTCATCCGCGACTGGGCCCGCACCGGGCGCAAACCTCCGCGCGACATCGTGCTGGCCTTCGTCGCCGACGAGGAGGCGGGCGGCGTGCACGGCGCGCACTGGCTCGTCGACAATCACCCCGAGCTGTTCGCCGACTGCACCGAGGCGATCAGCGAGGTCGGCGGCTTCAGCGTGTCGATGGGGTCCGATCTTCGCCTCTATCCGATCCAGACCGCCGAGAAGGGCCTGGGCTGGCTGCGGTTGCGCGCCGAGGGGCGGCCCGGCCACGGGTCGATGCTGCACGACGACAACGCGGTCACCCGGCTGGCCGCGGCGGTGACCCGGGTCGGCGAATACGAGTTCCCGATCACCGTGACCGACTCGGTGCGGCGCTTCCTCGAATCGATCGCCGAGATCACCGGGCTGGACATCGACCCCGACAACCCCGAGCCCGCGCTGAGCAAGCTCGGCGCGATGGCCCGCATGATCGGCGCGACGCTGCGCAACACCGCCAACCCGACGATGCTCGACGCCGGCTACAAGGCCAACGTCATTCCCTCCAAGGCCGAGGCGATCATCGACACCCGCTTCCTGCCCGGCCAGGAAGAGATCCTGCTGGCCAAGATCGACGAGCTGATCGGCGAAGGCGTGACTCGCGAGTGGGCGGCCCGCGACATCGCGGTCGAGACGTCCTTCGACGGTGCGGTGGTCGACGCGATGTCGGCCGCGCTCAAGGCCGAGGACCCGAACGCGCACCCGGTTCCGTACCTGATGAGCGGCGGCACCGACGCGAAGTCCTTCTCCACGCTGGGCATTCGCTGCTTCGGCTTCGCGCCGTTGCGACTACCACCCGACCTCGACTTCACCGCGCTGTTCCACGGCATCGACGAGCGCGTTCCGGTCGACGGCCTCGAGTTCGGAGTTCGGGTGCTCGACCGGTTCCTGTCCAACTGCTGACGTGCTGCTCGAGCAGGTGGCCGCGGCGTCCGCTGCCGTGGCGGCGGAGAGTTCACGGCTGACCAAGATCAACTCACTGGCCGAGCTGCTGGCCGGTGCCGACGAACCGGCCCTCGTCGTGTCGTGGTTGTCGGGGGAGCTGCCCCAACGCCAGATCGGCGTCGGCTACGCCGCACTGCGCTCGACGCCCGATCCGGCGACCACGGCGACCCTCACCGTCACCGCGGTGAACGAGACCTTCGACCTGATCAAGTCGAGCAGTGGCGCCGGGTCGCAGGCCCGGCGGCGCGAGCTGCTGATGTCGATCTTCGCCGCGGCCACCGACGTCGAGCAGAGATTCCTGCGGGGACTGCTCTCCGGCGATCTTCGGCAGGGGGCCCTCGCCGGCGTGATGACCGCCGCCATCGCCACGGCGTCGGGACTGCCCCTCGACGGCGTGCGGCGGGCGGCGATGTTGCGCGGTGACCTCTCGGTCGTGGCGGCCGCGGCGCTCGGCGGTGACGACGATCCGCTCGCCGCGTTCACCCTCCAGGTCGGCCGGCCGATCGGTCCGATGCTGGCCCAGACGGCGTCCGATCCGGTCGGACGCACTGCAGAAGCTCGGCGGGATCGCCGCGTTCGAATGGAAGCTCGACGGCGCGCGCGTCCAGATCCATCGCGACGGTGACGAGGTGTCGATCTTCACCCGCAGTCTCGACGACGTGACGGCGCGGCTGCCCGACATCGTCGCGATGGTGCGTGCGTTGCCGGCGCAGAACCTGATCCTGGACGGCGAGGCGATCGCCCTGCGCCCCGACGGCCGTCCGCTGCCGTTCCAGGTCACCGCATCGCGTCTCGGATCGAAGCAGGGTTCGGCCGCGCTGACCGCGATGATCTTCGACCTGCTGCATCTGGACGGGCGTGACCTGCTCGACGACACCGCCGAGCACCGCCGCAGCGTGCTCGAATCGGTCGTGCCCGAGCAGCTGCGCACGCCTCGACTCGTCACCGACGACGCCGCCCAGGCCCAGGCGTTCCTCGACGCGGCGCTCGCTCAGGGCCACGAGGGCGTTGTCGCCAAGTCACTCGTCGCGCCCTACGAAGCCGGGCGTCGCGGAGCGGGCTGGCTCAAGATCAAGCCGGTGCACACGCTCGACCTGGTCGTACTCGCGGTCGAACACGGTTCTGGTCGTCGTCGCGGAACGCTCTCGAACATCCACCTCGGGGCGCGTAACCCCGAGGGCGGATTCGTCATGCTCGGCAAGACGTTCAAGGGCATGACGGACGCCATGCTGGCCTGGCAGACCGAGCGCTTCACCGAACTCGCGAACGGGCCGACCGACGGCTGGGTCGTCGAACTGCGACCCGAACAGGTCGTCGAGATCGCGTTCGACGGCGTGCAGCGGTCAACGCGCTATCCGGGCGGCGTCGCGCTGCGCTTCGCCCGGGTGATCCGGTACCGCGACGACAAGCCCGCCGAGCGAGGCCGACACGATCGAGACGGTGCGCTCGTATCTAGCGGGGTAGTACCGGCAGAGGCAGCGCGTTCGGACGGCGCTTGCGACGCAGCCACACCCGTCGTGTGCCGTCGGCGTAGCGCAGCACCCGGGCCAGTTCCCAGCCGCCGTACTCGGCGTGCAAGGACAGCTGCACCGCGGCGTTGACGCGCGTCACCTCGGCCGGGATGCGCAGCGGCGCGTACTCCCAGTCGGGATCAGCGCTCGTCGGGTCGGCCACGCGGTCTATTGAACCGCGCCCGGCCGTGAGACGCGATCACCTAGTCCGAAACGGCGGCATGCAGGGCCCGAATCAGGTCGGTGCGCCGCGGCTTGCTGCCGACCGCGCGAACCGCGTGGACGAGGCGCGGACCGGCCGCGTGGACGATCGACAGGTGGCGCTGGGCCCGCGTCAGCGCCGTGTAGACGAGCGGACGCGACAGCAACCCGCCGGCCTCGGGCGACAGCACCACCACGACCGCCGGGAACTCCGAGCCCTGCGCCCGGTGGACGGTGATCGCCCAGCCGTGGGTCAGGTCGGCCAGCGCCTTGCCCTTGACCTCGGCCGGTCCGGAGGCGAACTCGACCGTCACCGTGCCGTCGCCGGCCACGGCGGTGACCGTGCCCACCTCGCCGTTGGCGTACCCGAACGGCGCGGCCTCCAGATGGTTCGCCGTCGCGACCACCCGATCACCGGCGTCGAAGCGCCCACCGCGGCCACCCGGGTTCAGTTTGGCCTTCAGCACAGCGTTCAGCGCCTGCGTGCCGCGCATCGCCGCGGTGGACGGCCGTGACCACCTGCACCTGCTCGGCCGGGATGCCGAGCGCGCGCGGAATCGAGTCGGTGACGAGCTGCACGACGCGGTGGGCCGCCTCGGCCGAGGTCGCGCGCCGCGATCACGACGACCTCGCGCGTCGGGTCGTCGACCTCGGGCAGAACGCCCGTCGCGCACACCGGCCGCGACCCGCGCGATCGTTCCGCCCTCGGCGTGGCGATACAGGGTGGTCAGCTCGGTGGTCGGCACGACGCCGGCGTCGATCACGTCGCCGAGCACCCGTCCCGGCCCGATCGAGGGCAGCTGGGCCGCGTCGCCGACCAGGACGAGGTGGGTCCCGTCGGCGCACGCCTCGAAGCAGGGCCTCGGCCAGTTCGGCATCGAGCATCGACGCCTCGTCGACCACGACGACGTCCTCGTCCAGCGGCTCGTCGGCGCCGCGGGCGAAGCCGCCGGTGAACGACAGCTCCTCGCCGTCCTGTCGGGCCTGCGCACCGAGCAGCCGGTGGATCGTCGAGGCCGGGACTGCCGCACAGCTCCTCCAGCCGCTTGGCGGCGCGGCCGGTCGGCGCGGCCAGCGCGACCGTCGAGCCCGGCCTTCTCGGCCAGCGTGACGATCGTCGCGACCGTTCGGCTCTTGCCGGTGCCCGGGCCGCCGGTCAGCACGCTGACGCCCGACTGCAGGGCGGCCGCGACGGCGCCGCGCTGCGCCTCGTCGAAGGTGCGGCAGCGCCGCCTTGCGCGTCTTGATCGGCTCCGCGGTCGCCAGCAGCCGGGCGATCGATTCGGCGATCGACGACTCGGCGCGCATCGGGCCAGCGCGAGGCCGAGGCCGCCCGATCGCCGATCGTCACTCGAATCGCCGACTGCCGGCCGGCACGACCGCGGCGTCGACCGCGGCGCCCGCCGCGTCGCGCACCCCGAACTCGGCCAGCGCCGACGACGACTTCCGCCTGCGGCGGTGAGCGTGTGTCCGTCGCGGGCCTCGCGACCGAGGACGTAGGCGACCAGGCCGCGGCCGCGCCGCTCGTCGTCGCCGCTGACGCCCGGGGATCGCCAGCCGCGCGACCCGGTCGACCTCGTCCGGCGTCAGCCCGGGAACCGACAGCAGCGTCCACGGATCGTCGCGCACCAGGCGCGGCGCCGCCGCGCCGAAGCCGTCGACGACCCGGCGGGCGACCCGGGCGTCGAGACCGGCCGGAACCAGCAGCTCGACGAGCGAATAGACCGGCTCGGCCGCGATGAACGACGAGCGCAGCCGCCCGGCGCGGGTCGGCCCGACCTTGGGCAGCGTCGCCAGCTTCGTCGACCGTGACGTCGGCCGGCGAGTGGATCTCGGCGTCGGCCAGCGCGCCGGCGAGCGACCCGGCCCAGCCCGGGCCACAGACCGGCCGCGGCGAAGGCGGCGAACACCGGGTCGGACGGCGTAGCGGGAGCAGTCAACGATCAGGACTCAGCGCAGGCGGACGGGTAGTTCTCGGGGTAGCCGAGCAGGGGAGCGGACACGTCGTCGAGCGCGTCGCGGATCTCGACCGGAAGTTCCAGCGACTGGGCGGCGATGGCCGCCGTGAGCTGTCCGAGCGTGCGGGCGCCGACGATCGGGCACGTCACCCCGGGCTGGTCGCGGACCCAGGCCAGCGCGACCGCGAGCGGACTGGTGGCCAGGCCCTCGGCCGCCGTGGCGACCGCCTCGACGACGCCGGCCAGCTCCGCGCGCCGGTACTGGGCCAGGTTGCGGCGCCCGTTCGCCGCCGCGCGAGTCGGCCGGAACTCCGCCGCGGTACTTGCCGGTCAGGACGCCGCCGCCGAGCGGTGAGTAGGCCAGGATGCCCGAGCCCGGCCGCGGCACAGGCCGGGACGACCTCACGTTCGACGCCGCGCTCGAGCAGCGAGTAGCTGACCTGGTTCGTCACCAGGGGCGCCCGGCCGGGCACGGCCCGCTGCCAGGCCGGCGGCCTGCGGCGGTGCGCCAGCCGGAGTAGTTCGAGACGCCGACGTAGCGGGCCTTCCCGCTCGCGACCGCCGAGTCCAGCGCGCCGAGCGTCTCCTCGAACGGCACGCCGTCGTCGGGGACGTGCACCTGCCAGAGGTCGACGTGGTCGATCATCAGCCGGCGCAGCGACGCGTCCAGATCCCGCAGCAGGCCGCCCCGCGACGCGTCGATGCGGAGTCGTCGCTCGCCGCGGTGGAAGCCGCCCTTGGTGGCGATCGACGAGCTCGTCGCGGGGGATCACGTCGGCGAGCAGCTGGCCGAGGATCTCCTCGGAATGGCCCGCCGGCGTAGGAAGTGGCGGTGTCGACCAGCAGGCCGCCCGCGTCATGGAACGCGACCAGCTGGGCGGCGGCCTCGTCGGCGTCGGTCTCGCGCCCCCAGGTCATCGTCCCCAGGCCCGAGGCTCGACACCGTCAGCCCGCTGCGCGCCCGCGCGTCGCAACTCCACGGCTAGGAACCTAGCGTGTGCCACGGCCGCCCGTTGGTGCCGCGCGCGGGAGACCGCCGATACGTGAGGTAGTCGCTAAGGTTGGCCGCGTGGATGCCGCATGACGCACAATCTCTCGTTGTTCCATTCAGTCATCTACGGCGTCGTGCAGGGCCTGACCGAGTTCCTGCCCATCTCCTCGACCGGCCACTTGCGGATCGTCCAGGCCTGGCTCGACCCCGCCTACTCGGACAAGCAGAACCAAGCCGGGTTCACCGCGTTCACCGCCGTGATCCAGCTGGGCACCACCCTCGCCGTCGTGCTGTATTTCTGGCGCGAGTTGCTCCACATCACCGTGGCCTGGGCGCGCGGATTGGTCGACAAGTCGGTGCGCAGCTCCCTCGAGAGCCGAATGGGTTGGTACCTGATCGCGGCGACGATCCCGGTCGGCGTGATCGGCATGGTGCTGAGTCACCAGATCGAGACGGGTGCGCGCAACCTCTGGTTCATCGCGATCGCGCTGATCGCGCTGGCGATCGTGCTGGCCGTCGCGGAACGGGTCGGCAAGCCGGTCACGATCCGAGGAGGACCTCAACACGCGCGACGCCATCGTCGTCGGTCTGGCCCAGGCGGTGTCACTGGTTCCCGGCTCGTCACGCTCGGGCGTGACGATCACCGCGGGGCTCTTCCGCGGGCTCGATCGCGAGACCGCGGCCCGGTTCTCGTTCCTGCTCTCGATCCCGGCCGTCGTCCTGTCGGCGGGGTGGGAGGCGCGCAAGATCGGCGGGTCAGGTGCGCCCGGCGTCGGCATCACCGGCGTGGCGTTGATCATCGCGTTCGTCGTCGGGCCTGGCCTCGATCGCCTGGTTGATGCGCTTCCTCGGCAAGCACAGCACATGGATCTTCATCGGTTACCGCATCCTGCTCGGCATCCTGCTGATCGGGCTGCTGTCCAGCGGCGCCCTGTCGGCGACCTGACGATGTCGACCGTCCTGCTGGTCCGCCACGGGCTGACCGCGATGACCGGCCCGGTGCTGGCCGGGCGGACGCCCGGCCTGCACCTGGACGATCGCGGCCGCAAGCAGGCCGACGCCGTGGCCGCAGCGCATCGCCGTGCTCCCGCTGCGGGCCATCGTCACCAGCCCCCTCGATCGTTGCGCCGAGACCGCCGAGGCGATCGCCGCCGCCCAACCGGCCGCGCTCGAACGACACGTCGACGAGCGCATCATCGAATGCCAGTACGGCGACTGGACGGGCAAGGCCATCAAGGACCTGGCCAAGGATCCGATGTGGAAGATCGTCCAGACCCAGCCGTCCGCGGCCCGGTTCCCCGGTGGCGAAACCCTCGTCGAGGTCTCGGCCCGCGCCATCGAGGCGATCCGCGAATGGGACGCCACGCTCGGTGAGGACGCCATCTGGGTCGCCTGCAGCCACGGCGACGTGATCAAGGCCATCCTGGCCGACGCCCTGGGCCTGCACCTCGACCAGTTCCAGCGAATCGTGGTCGATCCTTGCTCGGTCTCGGTTGTGCGCTACACCGCCACCCGGCCCTACGTCCTGCGCTCCAACGACATCGGCAGCTCGCTCGACGCGTTCGTCCCGCCCAAACGACGATCGCGCAAGCGATCGAGCGACGCCACCGTGGGCGGGGGCGCCGGCTCGGGAACGGTCTGAGACCCACGTCCTACCGGCGACGACTAGGCTGACAACCATCATGGCGCGGCTGTTTCACCTCTTCGAACGCCCTCGACGTTTCGTTGCGGGCACTGTCGGTGTGCCCGGCGACCGCACCTTCTACCTGCAGGTGGCCGACGGTCCGCGCGTGGTGTCCGTGGCCCTGGAGAAGACGCAGGTCTCGGTTCTGGCCGATCGCATCGAACAGCTGCTCGATGACATCGTGACGCGCACCGGCACGGCGCTGCCGGCCTCGGGCGAGCCGGACGTCGACGCCCTCGAGCAGCCGGTCGACGAGGAGTTTCGCGTCGGCGCGATGGGACTGGCCTGGGACGGCGACGAGGGGCTGGTCGTGATCGAGGCCCAGGCGCCCTCGGAGGACACCGACATCGCCGAAGCCACCCTGCTGGAAGACGTCGACGACGGACCGGATGCGGTTCGCGTGCGCATCGAGCCCGGCCGGGCCCGCGCCTTCGTGGCCGGGCGCGCAGCGTGGTGGCCGCGGGCCGACCGCCGTGCCCGCTCTGCGCGTTGCCGCTCGACCCGTCCGGGCATGTCTGCCCGCGTCAGAACGGATATCACCGCAGCAGCCCGCTCGGTCTCTAATGGCCAGCGAGCGCGATCTCACGCCCGCGCGGGATCTTCCCGTCGACGAGGCGATCATGCTGCTCACGGCCGGAACACTCGAGGTCGAGGGCCGACTGCTCGACGCGTCGAACGCCACGTTGTACTGCTCGGCCAGCCTGGACGGAGTGGTCGCCGCCTGCGTCTACAAGCCGGTGGCGGGGGAGCGGCCGCTGTGGGACTTCCCCGACGGAACCCTGGCCGAGCGGGAGGTCGCCGCGTACGAGCTGTCGGCGCTGTCCGGCTGGAACATCGTGCCGCCGACGATCTATCGGGACGGCCCCCACGGCCCGGGAATGGTGCAGCTGTGGATCGACATGGACGAGTCGATCGACGTGATGGCGTTCGTCCGTCGTGGGCAGTCCGAACGGCTGCGCCAGATCGCCGTGTACGACGCGGTCATCAACAATGCCGATCGCAAGGGCGGCCACCTGCTGCCGACCCGCGACGGCCGCGTCTACGGCGTGGATCACGGCGTGACGTTCTCGGTCGAACCCAAGTTGCGCACGCTGTTGTGGCAGTGGGCGGGGCAACCCCTTCCCGAGGCCGAAGTCGATCGGCTGCGTGAGGTGCCGAGCCCTGCTCGACGGCGCCCTCGGCGAGCGGCTGCACGAGCTGCTGACCACGCGCGAGGTTCGACGCACGATCCGGCGGGTCGATCAGTTGCTGCGTAACGGCAAGCACCCCGAGCCGTCGCGGCGACTGGCCGGCTATTCCGTGGCCGCCGATGTAGTCGGCAGCTCGCTCGCGAGCTGCTTCGAGGGTGGCCTGCATTCCCTTGCGATTGCGGGTGGGAAAGCCCATCAGCCGCAACGCCAGCCGATTCGCCACGTGTCGTGCGTCCCACTGCTCGGTGACCAGCGTGCCGCCTTCGACCGGCTCGAAGCGGTAGCGCCAGATGTGGCCGTTGAAGTGACGCCAGCCGATCGTCGTCGGCTCGTCGAACTCGACGACCGTGTTGAGGATCTTGTACGTGGCGCCCAGCTTCATGTCCATCGCGAACTTGGCGCCCATCGACAGCCGAGCCGGATTGCCTGTGCGCGCGGCCTGCACGCTGCCCGAGCCGTCCATGACCGGATGCATGGCCGGATCGGCGACGATGTCGAAGAGCCGCTGGGGATCGGCGGCGATCACTCGGGTCTCGGTGACGAGGTAGGCGCTCATGTCCCTGACTGTGCCGGATAACGTGGTCGGCATGGAATCGTGGACGCGACCTGAAGTGCCGGAGCTGCCCGGACGGGGTCGCGGTCTTCGGCCTGTACGACACGGCGACCGGCCAGATCCAGGCCGACGCGCGAGGACGACGGAAGCCGGCATCTACGTCTGCGGGATCACGCCCTACGACGCGACCCACCTCGGCCACGCCGCCACCTACCTCGCCTTCGACCTCGTCCAGCGCGTGTGGCTCGACGCCGGCCGCACGGTGCACTACGTCCAGAACGTCACCGACGTCGACGACCCGCTGCTCGAGCGGGCCGGCCAGACCGGCGAGAACTGGGTCGAGCTGGCCGAGCGCGAGATCGAGCTGTTCCGCGAGGACATGACGGCCCTGCGGGTGCTGCCGCCCGACGAGTACGTCGGCGCCGTCGAGTCGGTCGTCCCGATCACCGAGGCCATCGAGACGCTGCTCGAGTCCGGCGCGGCCTACCGCGTCGACGACGACATCTACTTCGACGTCACCGCCAGCAAGCGCTTCGGCTACGAGTCCGAACTACGACCGCGAGACGATGCTCGAACTGTTCGGCCAGCGCGGCGGCGATCCGACCCACTGCCGGCAAGCGCGATCCGCTCGACTCACTGCTGTGGCGCGGGCACCGCGATCGGCGAGCCGTTCTGGGACACCGCGGTCGGCTCCGGCCGTCCCGGGCTGGCACATCGAGTGCTCGGTGATCGCGCTGAACCGGCTCGGCATGGACTTCGACGTCCAGGGCGGCGGCTCGGACCTGATCTTTCCCGCATCACGAGCACTCGGCCGCCCACGCCGAGGCGCTGACCGGCGAGCATCCGTTCGCCGGCCTCTACGTCCACACCGGCATGATCGGGCTCGACGGCGAGAAGATGAGCAAGTCGCGCGGCAACCTGGTGTTCGTCTCCAAGCTGCGCAACGCCGGCGTCGACCCGATGGCGATCCGCCTGGCCCTGCTGGACGGCCACTACCGCGCCGATCGGGAGTGGACGGGCGGCCGGCTGCGCGCCGCGGAGGCGCGGCTGGCGCGCTGGCGCGCCGCGGTGCGCGCCGCGACGGGTGCCGACGCGCGCCCGCTGCTGGCCGAGGTGCGCGAGCGGCTCGCCGACGACCTCGACACCGCCGGCGCGATCGCCGCCGTCGACGCCTGGGCCGCGCGACGGGCGGCGACGACCCCGCTGGCACCGGCGCTGGCCCGCGACATGGTCGACGCGCTGCTCGGCGTGGCGCTCTAGCGGTTGATCAGCGGCCTGCCGAAGCCGGGGCCGCCGCCCGGGCCCCGGTCGCCGCGGTCGCGACGGCGCAGGTAGCGCTCGAACTCCCGCGCGATCGCGTCGCCGGACGTCTCGCGCAGCTCGCCCTCGTCGTCGCGCTCCTCGAGGTTGCGGATGTACTCGGTGACCTCGTCGTCCTCGGCCGCCATCTCGTCGACGAGCTTCTGCCACTCGTCGGCCTGCTGCGGCAGTTCGGCCAGCGGCACCGGGATGTCGAGGACCTCCTCGACGCGGTGCAGCAGCGCGAGCGTCGCCTTCGGGTTCGGCGGCTGCGAGACGTAGTGCGGCACGCCGGCCCAGAACGAGATCGCCGGGATGCCGACCGCGACGCAGGCGTCCTGCAGCACGCCGACGATGCCGGTCGGCCCCTCGTAGCGGGAGCGCTCGAGCCCGTAGCGGGCCGCCGCCTCGGCGTCGTAGGCGGTGCCGGTGACCTGGGTGGGCCGGGTGTGCGGCGTGTCGGAGAGCAGCGCGCCCGAGGGTGACACCGTCTGGACGTCGAGTTCGGCGATCACGCCGAGCAGCTCGCCGCAGAACGCCCGCCAGCGCATGTTCGGCTCGATGCCGCGGACGAGCACCAGGTCGAACGTCGGCGCCGGGCGGGCGGCACCACGAGATGCGGGTGGTGGGCCAGGTGATCCGGCGGCTGACCCCGTCGACCAGCGAGACGTCCGGGCGGTTGACCTGGAAGTCGTAGTAGTCGTCGGGGTCGATCTCGGTGAGCGGCTGGGCGTCCCAGACCAGCTCGAGGTGCTCGATGGCTCCGCTCGCGGCGTCGCCGGCGTCGTTCCAGCCCTCGAACGCGGCGACCAGCACCGGGTTGGTCAGCGTGGGCCAGCCCTCGAACTCAGTCACCCTCCCACCCTACGACTGGTCGGCGTCACCGTGCTCGAACGCCGAATCCCGGCGCGCCCGCCCGTATGCTGGACATTCGAGCAATCCGGCCCTGCGGGCTGCCCGACCGTCCGACCAGTCGCCAACCGAGGATGCCGAAATCGTGCCTGCTGCTCCATCCGTTCGCCCGGACGCGACCGACGTCCTGTCCGCCGCGCTGACGCTCGCGCATCCTGGTGCTCGACGGCGCGATGGGCACGATGATCCAGCGGCACACCTTCAGCGAGGAGGAGTACCGCGGCGAGCGGTTCGCCGACTGGCCCAGCGACCTCAAGGGCAACAACGACCTGCTGACCCTCACCCAGCCCGAAGCGATCAGCGGCATCCACCGGGCCTACCTCGAAGCCGGGGCCGACCTGATCGAGACCAACACCTTCAACGCGCAGCGCATCTCGCTGGCCGACTACGGCATGCAGGACCTCGCCTACGAGCTCAACTTCGAGTCGGCCCGGCTGGCCCGGGCCGAGTGCGACGCGGTGACGGCGGCCGAACCCGGCCAAGCCGCGCTTCGTCGTCGGGGCGCTCGGGCCGACCAACCGCACCGCGTCGATCTCGCCGGACGTCAACGACCCGGGCGCCCGCAACGTCACCTACATCGAACTCGTCGACGCCTACCTCGAGCAGGCGAACGGGCTGGTCGACGGCGGCGCCGACGTGCTGATCATCGAGACGATCTTCGACACGCTGAACGCCAAGGCCGCGATCTTCGCCCTCGAGACGTTGTTCGAGCAGCGCGGCCGGCGCTGGCCGGTCATGATCTCGGGAACGATCACCGACGCCTCCGGCCGCACGCTGTCCGGCCAGGTCACCGAGGCGTTCTGGAACTCGGTGCGGCACGCCCAGCCGCTGCTCATCGGGCTCAACTGCGCGCTCGGCGCCGCCGAGATGCGGCCCTACCTCGCCGAGCTCTCGCGGGTCGCCGACTGCTTCGTCTCCTGCTATCCGAACGCCGGCCTGCCCAACGCCTTCGGCGAGTACGACGAGTCGCCCGACCAGACCGCGGCGATCGTGCGCGAGTTCGCCGAGAGCGGCCTGGTCAACATCCTCGGCGGCTGCTGCGGCACGACCCCCGATCACATCGCGGCGATGGCCGCACTGATCGACGGGCATCGCCCCGCGGGTGCCCGCCCAGCTGCCGGCCGCGCTGCCGGCTGTCCGGGCCTCGAGCCGCTGACGATCACGCCCGAGTCGCTGTTCGTCAACGTCGGCGAGCGCACCAACATCACCGGCTCGGCCCGGTTCCGCAACCTGATCCGCGACGGCGACTACAACACCGCGCTGTCGGTGGCCCGCCAGCAGGTCGAGAGCGGCGCGCAGGTCATCGACATCAACATGGACGAAGGCATGATCGACGGCGTCGCCGCGATGGACCGCTTCGTCAAGCTGATCGCCAGCGAGCCCGACATCAGCCGGGTGCCGCTCATGATCGACTCGTCGAAGTTCGAGGTCATCGAGGCCGGCCTGCGCTGCGTGCAGGGCAAGCCGATCGTCAACTCGATCTCGATGAAGGAGGGCGAGGAGAAGTTCCGCCGCGAGGCGACGCTGTGCCGCAAGTACGGCGCGGCGGTCGTCGTCATGGCCTTCGACGAGGACGGCCAGGCCGACAACCTCGAACGGCGCAAGACGATCTGCGAGCGGGCCTACCGGATCCTGGTCGACGAGGTCGGCTTCCCGGCCGAGGACATCATCTTCGACCCGAACATCTTCGCCGTCGCGACCGGCATCGAGGAGCACGCCAACTACGGCGTCGACTTCATCGAGGCGACCCGCTGGATCAAGCAGAACCTGCCCGGCGCGATGGTGTCCGGCGGCGTCTCGAACGTGTCGTTCTCCTTCCGCGGCAACAACGCCGTCCGCGAGGCCATCCACGCCGTCTTCCTGTATCACGCGATCGCGGCCGGCATGGACATGGGCATCGTCAACGCCGGCGCGCTGGTCGTCTACGACCAGGTCGATCCACGGCTGCGCGAGCGCATCGAGGACGTCATCCTCAACCGCCGTCCGGACGCCACCGAGCGGCTGCTCGAGATCGCGACCGAGTTCGCCGGCGACGGCAAGAAGGTCGAGGCGGTCAACGACGAGTGGCGCCAGCTGCCGGTCGACGAGCGGATCACGCACGCGCTGGTGAAGGGCATCGACGACTACGCCGAGACCGACACCGAGGAGCTGCGCGCGCTGATCGAGGCCCGCGGCGGCCAGCCGATCGAGGTCATCGAAGGTCCGCTGATGGCCGGCATGAACGTCGTCGGCGACCTGTTCGGCGCGGGCAAGATGTTCCTGCCGCAGGTGGTCAAGTCGGCGCGGGTGATGAAGAAGGCCGTCGCCTATCTCATCCCGTTCATCGAGGCCGGCAAGTCGCCCGAGGACGCCGGTCGCAGCAACGGCACGGTGATCATGGCCACCGTCAAGGGCGATGTGCACGACATCGGCAAGAACATCGTCGGCGTCGTCCTGCAGTGCAACAACTACGACGTCATCGACCTCGGCGTGATGGTGCCGGCGCAGAAGATCCTCGACGCGGCGAAGGAGCACGACGCCGACGTCATCGGCCTGTCCGGCCTGATCACGCCGTCGCTCGACGAGATGGTCAACTTCGCGGCCGAGATGGAGCGCCAGGGACTCGACATCCCGCTGCTGATCGGTGGGGCGACGACCTCGCGCGCCCACACCGCGGTCAAGGTCGACCAGAAGTACCACGGGCCGGTGATCTGGGTGAAGGACGCGTCGCGGTCGGTCCCGGTCGTCGCCGCACTGCTGTCGACAGGATCAGCGGCCGGCGCTGCTCGCCGAGGTGCAGGCCGACTACGACTCGCTGCGGGAACGGCACGCGGCCCGCAGCGACGCCAAGGTGATCGTTGCCGATCGCGGCGGCGCGCGCGAACAGGACGCCGATCGACTGGACCGGCTACCGGCCGCCCCGGCCGCGGCTGCTCGCCCAGCAGGCCCGCGACGTGCACACCGACGACTACCACGCCTCGGCCATCCCGACCCAGTTCGTCAAGACGTTCCACGACTACCCGCTGTCCGAGCTGCGGCGCTACATCGACTGGCAGCCGTTCTTCAACGCCTGGGAGATGAAGGGCAAGTACCCCGACATCCTCAACAACCCGGCATCCGGCGAGGCCGCCCGCAAGCTGTGGGACGACGCGCAGCGCATGCTCGATTCGATCATCGAGCGAGAAGTGGCTCACCGCCGCCGGCGTGTTCGGCCTGTTCCCGGCCAATACGGTGGACGACGACGACATCGAGATCTACACCGACGAGACCCGGCAGACCGTCCTCACGACGTTGCACGAACTGCGCCAGCAGACCGAGCACCGGGCCGGCGTGCCGCACCGCTCGCTGGCCGACTTCGTCGCCCCGAAGCCGACCGGGCTGCGCGACTACGTCGGCGGCTTCGCCGTCACCGCCGGACTCGGGATCTCGACCAAGATCGAGGAGTTCAAGGCCGCGCTGGACGACTACAGCGCGATCCTGCTCGAATCGCTGGCCGACCGGCTGGCCGAGGCGTTCGCCGAGCGGCTGCACGAGCGCGTCCGCACCGAGTTCTGGGCCTACCAGCCCGACGAGGAGCTCGACAACGAGTCGTTGATCAAGGAGCGCTACGTCGGCATCCGTCCTGCGCCGGGCTACCCGGCCTGCCCCGAGCACACCGAGAAGCAGACGCTCTGGGAGCTGCTCGACGTCAAGGCCAACGTCGGGATCGAGCTGACCGAGAGCATGGCCATGTGGCCCGGCGCATCGGTCAGCGGCCTGTACTTCTCGCACCCGCAGTCGCAGTACTTCGTCGTCGGTCAGCTCGGCCGCGATCAGGTCGAGGAGTACGCCGAGCGCAAGGGCTGGAGCGTCGCCGTCGCCGAGAAGTGGCTGTCGCCCAACCTCGGCTACCGGTCGGACAACGAGTAGCGCGGTGCGGCGTCAGGACCTGCGGGGCGTGCTGTTCGACATGGACGGGACCTTGCTGGATTCGGAGAAGGTCTGGGCCCTGGCCCTGCACGATCTCGCGGCCGAGTTGGGCGGTGAGCTCTCCTCAGCCGCCCGCGCGCAGATGGTGGGCGGCAGCATGGGCTCCTCGACGGCCATCCTGCACGACGATCTCGGCATCGACGCCGACCCGGAGACGAGCAGCGCCTACCTGACCGAGCGGATGGCCGAGTTGTTCGCCACCGATCTGGAATGGAAGCCGGGGGCGCGCGATCTCCTGGTCGCTGTTCGCGACGCCGGGCTGCCCGCGGTCCTGGTGACCGCCACCCACCGACGGCTGACCGACATCGCGCTGGGCTTCATGGGTCGCGAGTTGTTCACGGCCTCGGTCTGCGGAGACGAGGTCGGACGGTCGAAGCCGGATCCGGAGTCCTACCTGCGCGCGGCGTCGCTGGCCGGCGCGACCCCGTCCACGTGCATCGCGATCGAGGACTCGATCACCGGCGTCGCGTCGGCCCGCGCCGCCGGTTGCGTGGTGATCGCGGTGCCCAGCGAGGTGGCGGTGCCACCGACGTCCGGCGTGACGATCATCCACAGCCTGGTCGGAGTCGGGGTCGACGAACTGGTGCTACTGGCCGGCTGAGCCCTCGACCGGCGCCGCGACCCGGCGATCACGGCCTGAGGCAGCGAGGGCATCGGCCGGAAAGGGTGGCGGCGTTCCGCCGAACGCTGGGCACAGCGCCTGGTGATCGCACCACGAACACAACCGGCTCGGGCTCGGTCGGAAATCCCGGGCCTCGACGGCGCGGGCGATCGCCTTCCAGATCGCCTGCAGCGTCCGCTCGAAGCGCTCGAGTTCGTCGGCGTCGGGTGCGTAGCTCAACGTGTCACGGTCGGCGAGGTACATCAGCCGCAGCTGGCGCGGGACGACGCCGCGGAGCCGCCAGAGCACGAGGGCGTAGAACTTCATCTGGAACAGCGCCTTCGCCTCGAACGCCTCCCGTGGCAACGAACCGGTCTTGTAGTCGACGACCCGGATGTCGCCGGCCGGCGAGACGTCGATGCGATCGACGTAGCCCCGTAAGCCGCAACCCGTCGATGACGATCTCGACCAGTTCCTCGCGCGATGCCGGCTCGAGCCGGGTCGGGTCTTCGAGCGCGAAGTAGTTGTCGACGAGATCGCCGGCCGAGGCGAGCCATTCGGCGAGCTCGGTGCCGTTCTCGTCGGCGGCGAACAACTCGCCGACCCGCGGGTCGTCGATCAGCAACTGCTGCCAGGCCGGACCGACCAGTTCGCGGGCGGCCTCGACGGTGCGCTGTGCGGCCGGCAGGTCGTACACCCGCTCGAGCACCGAGTGCACGACCGTGCCACGCGTGGCGGCCCGCGACGCCGCCTCGGGCAGCCGGTCGATGGTGCGGAAGCGATACAGCAACGGGCAGGTCTTGAAGTCGGCCGCGCGGGACGGCGACAGCGAACCGAGCACCACGGGGGCGTCGTCGTTCGCGGTTGTCGTCGTCTCGTCCACGGTCACCGTCATGTCCTCACGGTAGGCCGCGGGTACGACAGTTTCCGGTCGGCACGCGGGCAGCGGGGACCGCTCACAGCAAATGGATCCGACTCAGCGGCCAGACCACGACAAAGGCCCGGCCGACGATCGTCGACGCCTTGATGGGGCCGAAGTACCGGCTGTCCTTCGAGTCGCACCGGTTGTCGCCCATCACCCAGACGTCGCCCCTGGGGATCGCCACGGTGGCGGGTTCGGTGCCGAGCGTCGTCCCCGACTGGCAGGCCGGATTGATGTACTTCTCGGTCAGCTGCTTGCCGTCCACGAAGACGTGACCTGAGTTGATGGTGACGGTCTGCCCGCCGACGGCGATCACTCGCTTGACCAGCACCGAATCGGTCGTGTCCAAGTCGGGTGGGCGCGAGAAGACGACGATGTCGCCGTCGTGCACCGAGTGGAAGTGGTAGGACAGCTTGTTGACCAGCAGGTAGTCGTCCTGACAGCCCGAGCAGCCGTGCAGGGTGGTCTCCATCGATTCCGAGGGCACGTAGAACGGCTCGAGGACGAACGTCCGCAACACGAAGGTGAATACCGCGGCCAGCGCGACGACCGTGACCAGGCGGATCAGCGGGGCGAATCGACTACGGCGTCTGGGTTCGCTGACGCGACGCCGCTTGCCCCTCGTCTCGCCCGCGGCGCGGCGCGCGGCAATGTGCGCATCGAGGCGTGCGCGGAGGTCGTCGTCGTCCATCGTGGTCGTACGGTAACGGTCCTGAGCGGTCGCCGCGGCGCCGTGCCCGTACGATCCGCGGCGTGGATTCGCCGGCGCCACCACCTCGCCGGGCGCCGGCGTCCCGGCCGGCGGCGCTGCTGCGGGTCGGGCGGATCCTGGGCGTGCCGGTGTACTTCGCGCCCTCCTGGGTACTGGTCGCCACCGCGGTCACGATCGCCTACAGCGGACTGCTCCGTTCGCTGGTCGACGGGCTCTCGACCCGCACCTCCTATCTGGCGGCATTCGGGTTCGCCGTGGCCCTGGCCCTCTGCGTTCTCGCGCACGAACTGGGCCACACGGCGGTCAGCCTGGCGCTCGGGCATCCGGTCCGGCGCATCGTGATCTACCTGCTCGGTGGGGTCTCGGAGATCGACACCGACGTCGAGCGTCCCCGCGACGAACTGCTCATCGCCGCCGCCGGGCCGCTGGCCTCCGGCCTGATCGCCGCGGCTGGCGGGCGCGCTGACCCTGTTCGCGCCCGATCGCAGCCTATGGCTGGCGCTATTGGCCTTACTGGCGTGGAGCAATGTCGGAGTGGCCGTGTTCAACGCCTGCCGGGGCTGCCGCTGGACGGCGGGCGAGTCCTGCGCGCGGCCGTCTGGGCGCTCACTCGCTCGGTACGCACCGGAACGGTGGTCGGCGCCTGGGTCGGCCGCGTGCTGGCGGTGGTCATCGCCGTGGGGAGCGCTCTGTCTCTCGGCCAGACCTGGGGCGTCGCCGACGTTCGATCGTGGGACTGCTCGTCGCGGCTTTCATGTGGTTCGGCGCCGGCCGCGCGCTTGCCGCGGCCGCCTTCCGGGAGCGGACCGCGACGGTGCGGGTCAGGCGACCTGCTGCGCCCGGGCGTCCTCGTTTCGCCCGACACCTCGCTCGCCGAGGCCATGCGGCGGGCCCGGGAGAGTTCGGCCCGTGGGATCGTCGTCGTCGACAGCGAATACCGCCCGCAAGCAATCGTGGAGGAGAACCGAGTGCGCGACGTCCCCGTCGAGCGACAGGCCTGGACGCCGGTGACGGCGGTCGCCCGTCCGCTCGAGCCCGGGTTGGTGATCTCCGACACGCTGGGCGGGGCCGCCCTGATGAACGCCGTGCGCTCGACGCCGGCCGGCGAGTATCTCGTCGTCGGCGCCGACGGACATCCGGCCGGCATCCTGGCCGCCGGCGATCTGGCCGCGGCGCTCGGCGGGGGCCGGCGATGAACCGCAGCGGGGTGTTCGAGGCGGGTGAGCGGGTTCAGCTCAGCGACAACAAGGGCCGCCTGCACACCGTCACACTCGAGCCGGGCAAGCAGTTCCACACCCACCGCGGCGCCATCGAGCACGATGCGCTGATCGGCCAGCCCGAGGGCAGTCTGGCGGTGTCGACGGGCGGTACGGCCTACCTCGCCCTGCGACCGCTGCTGGCCGACTTCGTGCTTTCGATGCCCCGAGGCGCCGCGGTGATCTATCCCAAGGACGCCGCCCAGATCGTCGCCCTGGGCGACATCTACCCCGGCGCCACCGTCCTCGAGGCGGGCGCCGGGTCGGGTGCGCTGACCTGCTCGTTGCTGCGCGCGGTCGGGCCGACCGGACGGGTCATCTCGTACGAACTACGCGAAGATCACGCCGAGTTCGCGGCCCGTAACGTCGAGACCTTCTTCGGCGAGCGACCGTCGAACTGGGAGCTGCGCCTCGGTGACCTGGCCGATCACGATCCGGGGGAGCCGGCCGACCGGGTGATCCTCGACATGCTCGCGCCCTGGCTGGTGCTGCCCACCGCGTCCGCGACGCTCCGCCCCGGCGGCGTGCTGGTCGGTTACGTGGCCACCACGACGCAACTGTCGCGTCTGGTCGAAGCCGTCCGGGCGATCGGCGGCTACACCGAGCCCACCTCGTGGGAGACGATGGTCCGCGGGCTGGCACGTGGTCGGCCTCGCCGTCCGGCCCGAGCATCGAATGATCGGGCACACCGCGTTCCTGATGACGACACGACGACTGGCACCCGGCGTGGACGCCCCGGCTCGCCAGCGGCGTCCGGCCAAGAACGCCGAGCTGGAGGCCGCGCTGTCCGACGGGTCCGGAGGACATCCGCCCGCCGCGGGTACTTCCCTGACGTCAGGCCTCGGGACCGGCGACCTCGACGCCGTCGGTCTCGCGCTCGACGTGGATGCACGCGCCCGGGCACTCCTTGGCCGAGTCGATCACGTCCAGGCGAAGTCGCTCCGGGCACGGGAGTTCGCGCACCCTCGGCGGCCAGCAGCTCACCGTCGTCGTCCTTGACGTAGGCCAGACCGTCGATGTCGAACTCGAAGACCTCAGGCGCGTACTGGACGCACAGGCCGTCGCCCGTGCACAGCTCTTGATCAATCCAGACCCGCAGACCCGCCGAAGTCGTGTCAGTCACGTTCTCTTCCTCTGTTCGTCATCTCATCGGCGCGCCCAGCGACGCGCAAGGTGCCTAGTGTTGCCTAATGTTGAGACTAGTTCGTGAGGAGTGGCACCCCGCACTCGAACGTTCCGTCTGTGTAGGGTTGGTTTTCGCGAACACCGAAGCATTTCGGAGGTGCCGCATGGCGTTCGAGCCTGGCAATCACGACGGGTCATACGAGGCTGCCGACGAAACGGAACTTCGTCGTCGCACCGCCTTCCTCGAGCAGGAGCTCAGCCTGCTGCGCGCGAAGGTGTCCGAGTCGCCGCGGCACATGCGCGCGCTCGAAGACCGCCTGGCCGAATCGCAGGCCCGCGTCGCCGGCCTCACCGAGCGCAACGAGCGCCTGGCGACCACCCTGCGCGAGGCCCGCGACCAGATGGTGGCGCTCAAGGAAGAGATCGATCGCCTCGCCCAGCCGCCGAGCGGTTACGGCGTGTACCTCGAGACGTTCGAGGACGGCACCGTCGACATCTTCACCTCCGGGCGCAAGCTGCGCGTGGCGGTCTCGCCCCAGGTCGAGGTCGGTGAGCTTCAGCACGGCCAGGAGGTCATGCTGAACGAGGCCATGAACGTCGTGGCCGCGCGGGGCAGTGAGCGGGTCGGCGACATCGTCATGCTCAAGGAGCTGCTCGAGGGCGGCGACCGCGCCCTGGTCGTCGGGCACACCGACGAGGAGCGGGTCGTCCACATCGCCGACGTCCTTCGCGACCAGCCGATGCGCGTCGGCGATTCACTGCTGCTCGAGCCCCGCTCGTCCTACGTGTACGAACGCATCCCGAAGAGCGAGGTCGAGGATCTCGTCCTCGAAGAGGTGCCCGACATCGACTACAGCGACATCGGTGGCCTGAGCAGCCAGATCGAGTCGATCCGCGATGCGGTCGAGTTGCCGTTCCTGCACGCCGAGCTGTTCCGCGAGCACGAGCTGCGGCCGCCGAAGGGCATCCTGCTGTACGGCCCGCCCGGCTGCGGCAAGACGCTGATCGCGAAGGCCGTGGCCAACTCGCTGGCCAAGCAGGTCCAGAAGGTGCACGGTGGCGACGAGAAGGCCACGGCGTTCTTCCTGAACATCAAGGGCCCGGAACTGCTGAACAAATACGTCGGCGAGACCGAGCGCCACATCCGGCTGGTCTTCCAGCGGGCGCGCGAGAAGGCCAGCGACGGCACGCCGGTGATCGTCTTCTTCGACGAGATGGACTCGATCTTCCGCACGCGCGGATCGGGCGTCTCATCCGATGTCGAGAACACCATCGTCCCGCAGCTGCTCAGCGAGATCGACGGCGTCGAGGGCCTCGAGAACGTGATCGTGATCGGCGCCTCCAACCGCGAGGACATGATCGACCCGGCGATCCTTCGTCCGGGCCGGCTGGACGTCAAGATCAAGATCGAACGGCCGGACGCGGAGGCCGCCCGAGACATCTTCTCCAAGTACTTGACGACGACGCTGCCGATCCACGAAGAAGATCTCGCCGAGCAGAGCGGAAGCCGCGAGGGCACGGTGGCCGCGATGATCCAGCACACGGTCGAGCGGATGTACTCCGAAGCCGAAGAGAACCGCTTCCTGGAAGTCACCTACGCCAACGGCGACAAGGAAACCCTCTACTTCAAGGACTTCAACTCCGGCGCGATGATCCAGAACATCGTCGACCGGGCCAAGAAGATGGCGATCAAGGATCTGCTGACCACCGGTCAGAAGGGTCTGCGCCTGCAGCACCTGATGGCCGCCTGCGTCGACGAGTTCCGCGAGAACGAGGATCTGCCCAACACGACCAACCCCGACGACTGGGCGCGGATCTCGGGCAAGAAGGGCGAGCGGATCGTCTACATCCGCACGCTCGTCTCGGGCAGCAAGGGCTCGGACGCCGGACGGGCGATCGACACGGTGGGCAACACCGGCCAGTACCTGTGACCGTCGCACTTCGGGTCGGATGTCCGCGCTGAGCGCGGCTGTCCGTCCCGAAGTTTGACTGAATGAACATCTGGCAGGGTCTGCTGGTCTTCGTCGCCGGTATCGCGGCCGGGACGATCAACACCGTCGTCGGATCCGGCACGTTGATCACGTTTCCCGTCCTGCTCGGCGTGGGAATCGCGCCGGTGACCGCCAACGTCAGCAACACGCTGGGGCTGTTCCCGGGCTCGTTCGTCGGTGCGTACGGCTACCGCCGCGAACTGGCCGGACAGCGGCAGCGGCTGCTCTGGCTGGTATCGGCCGCGGTGATCGGCGGTGCGGTCGGCGCCGTCCTGCTGTTGACGCTGCCCGCCGACGCGTTCAAGGCGATCGTGCCGGCGCTGATCGTGATCGCCCTGCTTCTCGTCGTCTTCGGGCCGAGGCTCAACCGGCGGCTGGCGACCACCGCGCACGCGGCCACCGATCGAGTCACGCCGCTGCTCTGGATCGCCGTGCTGGGCACCGGAATCTATGGCGGCTACTTCGGCGCGGCCCAGGGCGTGCTGCTCATGGCGATCATGGGCGTGCTGCTGGCCGAGACGCTGCAACGGCAGAACGCCCTCAAGAACGTTCTGGCCGGAAGCGTCAACTTCGTGGCCGCGATCGTGTTCGTGTTCACCGCGCACATCGACTGGGCGGCGGCCGGGCTCATCGCCGGCGGATCGATCATCGGCGGCATGGTCGGGGCCCGCATCGGACGCCGACTGCCGCCCGCCGCGCTGCGTGGATTGATCGTCGTCGTCGGCATCGCGGCTCTGGTCAAGCTGCTCGCCTGAGCTGCCCATACTGGACGAATGATCTCGATCGAGCTGGCCCGTCACCTGCGCGACCGTGGCCTTCGCTGGGTGCCCGCGCGAGGTGATCGTTTTGTCGTCGTCGACCGGGACATGGACGAGGACGTATTCGTGTTGTCGGACATGACCGTCGAGCTGCACCATCTGCCCGATGGCGATCTGATCGGCTTCAACGGCACCACCGAATGGGCTCTGGACGCGGTCGAGCCCGACGACGCGTTGTGGCTGCCGGGGGAGTCGCAGCTGCGCGAGCTGCTCGGCGGCAGCTTCGTCCGTCTCGAACGACGCGAGGATCGCTGGCACGTGCTTCTTCGCGTGAGCGACGAGGAGCACGAGGTGAGCGACCCTGACGACCGCCGAGGCCTACGGATTGGCACTGGCCTATTTGATCACCGGGGACGATTTCAGCCCGGGTGCGTAGCCTGACCGTGTGAGCGTGAGACGCGTGATGGGCACCGAGGTCGAATACGGCGTCAGCCTGCCCGGCCAGCCGTCGGCCAACGCGATGCTGCTGTCGGCGCAGGTCGTCAACGCCTATGCCAGCCGGTTGCCCGCGGGGCGAGCGCGTCGGGCCGCGTGGGATTTCGAGGAGGAGTCACCCCTTCGGGATGCGCGGGGCTTCGAGCTCGGCGGCGCGAGCGGACCGGTTGCGCAGGAGTTCATCGAAGCCGAGGAAGACGCCGGCATGGCCAATGTCATCCTGCCCAACGGCGCCCGGCTCTACGTCGACCACGCCCACCCCGAGTACTCCGCGCCCGAGGTCACGAACCCCCTCGACGCGGTCCGCTGGGACAAGGCCGGCGAACGCGTCATGGCCGAGGCGGCCCGACGGGTGGCCTCGATGCCGGGGGTGAACGCCCCGATCAACCTGTACAAGAACAACACCGACAACAAGGGCGCGTCCTACGGCTCGCACGAGAACTACCTGATGGCGCGGTCGACGCCGTTCAACATGATCGTTCGCCACCTCGTGCCGTTCTTCGTCTCCCGCCAGGTCGTCTGCGGCGCCGGTCGAGTGGGAATCGGCCAGGACGGCCGCCAGCACGGCTTCCAGATCTCGCAACGGGCCGACTTCTTCGAGGTCGAGGTGGGTCTCGAGACCACGCTGAAGCGCCCGATCGTGAACACCCGCGACGAGCCGCACGCCGACGCCGACCGCTACCGGCGTCTGCACGTGATCATCGGCGACGCCAATCTGGCCGAGATCTCGACCTACCTCAAGGTCGGCACCACCGCCCTGGTGCTCGCCATGATCGAAGACGGCTTCCTGAGCGAGCCCGAGCTGGCCGTCGCGCAGCCGATCCGTGAGCTGCACGACGTGTCGCACGACGCCTCGCTCAAGCACGAGATCCGCCTCAGCGACGGCCGGCGACTCACGGCGATCCAGCTACAGGCCGAGTACCTCGACCGGGCCCTCAAGTTCGTCGACGACCGTTACGGCGACGACGCGGACGCAGCAGACGGTCGACGTCCTGCGGCGCTGGGAGTCGGTGCTCACGCGCCTGGATCACGACCCGATGCAGCTCGCCGACGAACTCGACTGGGTGGCCAAGCTGCGCCTGCTGAACGGCTACCGCGAGCGCGACGGGCTGGACTGGGATTCGCCCCGACTGCAGCTCGTCGACCTCCAGTACGCCGACGTCCGTCCCGAGAAGGGGCTCTACAACCGCCTCGTCGCGCGGGGCGCGATGCAGACGCTGGTCAGCGCCGAGGAGGCCGTGTCGGCGATGGACACTCCGCCGCGGGACACGCGCGCCTACTTCAGGGGCGAGTGCCTGCGCCGCTACGGCCCGTCGGTGGCGGCGGCGTCCTGGGACTCGGTGATCTTCGACGTCGGCCGCGAGTCGCTCGTCCGGGTTCCGATGCTCGAGCCCGAACGCGGGACGTTCGCGCACGTCGGCGCGCTGCTCGATCGTTGCGCGACGGCGGCCGAACTGATCGACGCGCTGGTTGGTCCGCCCCGCGCCTGACCGGCCGACCGTGCCGCCGTCAGGCCGCGAAGGCTCAGTCCGGCAGCTGCGGAAGGCCGTCGTCGTCCAGGGGCCAGAAGGGGTTGTGCGCGATCTCCCAGGCATGACCGTCGGGGTCGGCGAAGTAGAAGTGGTAACCACCCCACTCGGTCGCCACCGGTTCCTTGGTGATCGTGGCGCCGCTCGATTCGACCACCGCATGAGCGGCGTCGACCGCGCCGCGCGATGCGAGGTTGATCGCGAGCGACACACCCCGGAATCCGTCGGTCGGGGTCGATTCGACCTGGGCGTCGTTCATCAGATCCTGGACCCCGTACAGGCCCAGCAGACCGCCCGTCGTCCGGAAGAAGCTGACCTCGCCCTCGACGGACGCCGAGGAGAGCGGGAAGCCCAGCCGGCGGTAGAACGCAGTCGATGCCGGGAGGTCCCGGACGCCCAGCGTCACCAGGCTCACAATCGATGGAATCGTCATGCGCCCGACCCTAGAACGAACGTCCGACTAGTGTGACTTTCAGGTTCGACACAACGGAGGCCCGCATGCCAACACACGACAGTGGTCAGAGCCGCCCGCAACGCCAGAACGAGGAAGTCGAAGAGGTCGAGGCCGAATCCAGTTCTGACGTCGCCGAGCGGCACGAGAAGCTGAGCGAGGACGTCGACGCGATCCTGGACGACATCGACGACGTGCTCGAGACGAACGCCGAGGACTTCGTCCGCAGCTTTGTGCAGAAGGGCGGCCAGTGACCCCGAATCAGCACGGTGGCCTGCTGCGTTTCGCAACGTCACCCGGCTCGTCGTCGTTCGCCGAGTTCCTGTCCGACGCCGCCCCTCAGCTGATGCCTCAGTCTCGCCCACAGACCGACGCCCTCGCACCGCATGGCACGACCATCGCCGCGGCGGTCTTCGACGGCGGCGTCGTCATGGCCGGCGACCGGCGGGCGACCATGGGCAATCTCATTGCGCAGCGAGACATCGAGAAGGTCTTCGCGTCCGACGACTTCTCGCTGGTGGGGATCGCGGGCACGGCCGGAATCGCCGTCGAGATCGTGCGGCTCTACCAGGTCGAGCTCGAGCACTACGAGAAGATCGAGGGAACCCAGCTGACCCTCGAGGGCAAGGCCAACCGGCTCTCGACCATGATCCGCGGCAATCTCGGCCAGGCACTGCAGGGCCTGGCCGTCGTGCCGCTGTTCGCCGGCTTCGACACCGACGCCGACGACCCGTCGAGCGCCGGACGGATCTTCAGCTTCGACGTGACCGGCGGCCGCTACCCGGAGCAGTACTACGACGCGGTCGGCTCGGGATCGATCTTCGCGAAGAGTTCGCTGAAGAAGCTGTGGCGACCGGGACTCGACCGGGCCGGCGTCGTCCGCGTGCTGGTCGAGGCGCTGTACGACGCCGCCGACGACGACTCCGCGACCGGGGGTCCGGACCTGACGCGCCGCATCTATCCAGTCGTCATGTCGGCCACCGCCGATGGCACGTCGCGCGCCCCCGACGACGAGTTGGACGCGATCGTGCGCGAGATCCTCGCCGACCGCGCCGCCCATCCCGGCGCCTGACCAGCAACCCAGCAGGAGCAACTCGAATGTCGATGCCGTTCTACGCCTCCGCCGAGCAGATCATGCGCGATCGCTCGGAGTTCGCCCGCAAGGGCATCGCGCGGGGACGCAGCGTCGCCGTGCTCACCTACGCCGATGGCGTGCTCTTCGTCGCCGAGAACGCCAGCTCGGCATTGCACAAGGTCAGCGAGATCTACGACCGCATCGGCTTCGCGGCTGTGGGCAAGTACAACGAGTTCGAGAACCTGCGGGTCGCCGGGATCCGGCTGGCCGACCTGCGCGGGTACTCCTACGACCGCCGTGACGTGACGGCCCGCGCGCTGGCCAACGCCTACGCGCAGACGCTCGGCTCGATCTTCACCGAGCAGCAGAAGCCCTACGAGGTCGAGATCTGCGTGGCCGAGGTCGGTGAGACCGCCGAAGATGACCAGCTGTACCGGCTCTCCTACGACGGCACGATCGTCGACGAGACCGGGTTCCTGGTCATGGGCGGCCAGGCCGAGGCGTTGACGTCCGAGCTGCGCACCTCGTTCGCCGCCGGGCAGACGCTGACCGACGCGCTCGCCATGGCTGTCCAGGCATTGGGTTCGGTCGGCGGCAATGGCGCGCCGCGGGCGCTGCCCGCCGCCCAGCTCGAAGTGGCCGTACTCGATCGCACGCGGGGCAAGCGCAAGTTCAAGCGGATCACCGGTGCCGCGCTGACCGACCTGCTTCCCGCGGCCGAGGCGGGGGAGCAGCCGTCCGAACCGAGTCCGGCCGACACGCCGCCCCACGACGACTGATCCTGCGGCTTGTGATCGACCGCGGCATTCGTCCCTTCCGGGCTCCGAGTTCGCCGCCCGATGAACCTTTTCGGCGGCCGAACCGTGTTCTGGACGATGACCGCGGTGGAAGCTGGGCGAGTGAGCGAAACCCAACTGCTGCGTGCCCTGCACGACGAGCATGCGGGCGCGCTGTGGGCGTATGTCCTTCGCTTGACGGGAGACCGGGGACGGGCTGAGGACGTCGTGCAGGAAACGCTGCTTCGGGCGTGGCGCAATCCGCGCGTACTCGACCAGTCGCAGGGTTCACCGCGGGCGTGGCTGTTCACCGTGGCCCGGCGGATCGTGATCGACGACTGGCGCGCGCGGCAGAGCCGTCCGGAGGTCTCGACGGCCGAACCGCCGGAGCGGGGGGTAGCCGACCAGAGTGAGCAGGTCGTCATCAGCGAGGTCGTCACCGCCGCATTGCGGACGTTGTCGCCACTGCACCGCGAGGTGTTGCTGGAGACGTTCTACCGCGGATCGTCGGTGGACGACGCCAGCAAGCGCCTGGGGGTGGCGCCGGGGACGGTGAAGTCGCGGGCGCACTATGCGCTACGCGCGTTGAAAGCGGCTTTGGACGAGATGGGAGTGCAGGCGTGAGCGCCGACCGGTTCGAGGAGTTCGACGCGGCTTACGTGCTGGGTGCGCTGAGTCCGTCCGAGCGACTCGAGTTCGAGCGCCACCTCGAGGAGTGCGACGAGTGCCTCGAACGGGTGGCGTCGCTGAGCGCCATGCCGGCGCTGCTGCGCGGGCTGCCGGAAGCAGCCTTCGCGGTGGCCGACCCGCCGCCGCCCGAGGGACTGTTGCTCTCACTACAGCGAGAAGTCCGTCGGGGTCGCAATCGCCGACGGTGGTACTACGCCGCCGGATCGCTCGCCGCCGCCGCCGTGCTCGTGCTGGCGACGGCGCTGATCGCCGGACACGGCTCGACGTCGACGCCCACGCCGACGCCGACCACCGCCGCGTTCCGGGCGATGACCAACACGTCGTCGGCTCCGCTGCAGGTCAACGCCGCGCTCACCACCGTCGGTTGGGGGACGCGGATCGATCTGCGCTGCACGTACGGCGCCTCGGTCGTCGCCGGTGAATACGCCTACGGCCTCGTCGTGATCGACAAGAGCGGGACGGCGCACGATGCCGGGAGCTGGAACGCCACGCCGGGTCACGTGACGCAGTTCAGCGCCGGTACGTCGCTGGCCGTCTCGGACATCGCGTCGGTCGAGGTGACGGCGCCCGGGGCCGCCACACCATTGCTGACCCTGACACCCTGACACCCTGACGGCCTGGCCGCCGGACCACTGGCAACGACCCCGTGTCGATCTCGGACGGCCATCACCCCTGGAGCGGCTGGCTTTGCCCCTCGAACCAGTCCTTCACGGCCTCCGCTTGGTGCAGCGGGACCGCCGCGAGGCGCAAACCGATCTGCGCTGCCCTGACGGTGGGCTGGCTTGGTCGACTCGACGGCACCGGGGCCAGGGCGGGGCGGGGCCACAGCTCTGTACCTCGAATCGTTGCTTCGGAGGCCGCAAACCGCTCCTCAAGCAACGATCCCAGATACAAAGCGGAGGCGCGGTCGCAGAGCAGCCGGCTTGTCCACAGACAGTGATGGGACAGATGCGGATGTGACGGAACTTTGGCAGCATGTCACCCGTGCGCCGTCTTGCCGCTTTCGTGATTGTCTGCACCCTGCTGTCCGCGTGCGGTTCAGGCAATGAGCCAGAGCCATCCACGACACCCACGCCGACCGGCTTGAGCACGCCGTCTTCTCCGTCAGCGCCGCCGTCCCCCTCGCGGACCGGCCCGTTGACCACCGGTCCCGGCGTCAAGCCCGGCGAAACCCCGCCGACGCTGATGTCTCGGGCGGTCTCGAGGACACCGTCGAAGGACGCGGTGAACTTCGCCGGCTACTTCTTCAAAGCGGTCTGGACTGGAGCGTCGCGACAACGATGCCTACCTCTTGAAGGCGACTCGAGCGCCGACACTTGCGGCGCCGTGCCAGCGTACATCGACGAGCATCGAGAACCTCAGATCGAAGGGTGGCCGTCTGACGCGGGGGCAGGGTCGTAGTCAGCGGAGTCGGCCATAGCCAACGGCGATCCTGGTGCACCGGCGGACTACGTCGGTCGACGAACCAGCCAGCCAGCAAGGACCGCGACGGTCGATCGTCTCGAGCTGGCGCTCAACGTCCGCCGCGCCTGCTGCGCCGCCAATGCGGACCGACTGTCACAGGCTCTACCTGTCGTGGACAGCCTCGCAGTTGGACGTTGTGGAGATCGGCCTTGTCATGAGAGCTTCGCTCGATCTCTCGCCGTCCTCGTTGTCGTTGACCTATGGGCACACGCGAACAAACTGCAAGCGCGTCGCCCCGCCCGACTGCGCAGCGACCACGGCTCGGCGGCGTGACGGATGGCAGCGGTCTATGTCGCCAACCACGGAGTGTGCGATGTGAGCAAACCAGCGAGCCAGCGTGTCCAGACCGGGCGCGCCAGTAATCGACCTCAGCCCGCCGACGGAATCGTCGACTGCGGCGTCTACTCCGGCTGACGTCGGCACTGCCCGAGTGCGAATCGCGTCACGACTGACTGCAGTCGGAGGCCGCTGCGGCGCCCGCGGACACGACAGTCACCACGATCGTCACTTACACGCTGCTGAACGGGGGTTCGAGCAGGACGAATGCGGCGTGTGTGTCGCGGGGGCCGGCGGCTCCGGGTCTGTCGGAGGTCGACGTCCGGGCCGAAGTGGTGAAGCTGCTCCCGGCCGTCGCCATCAAGTCCGCGCCTCCCGGCGGGTACGCGCTCACCCAGTTCGAGTCGATCTTCTGGGCCGACACGCCGACCGTCCGCGATCTCGGCAGCGCCGCGCTGCTCGGCCACCAGATCGCAATCACGGTCACGGCGCAGAGCACCGCCTGGAGCTTCGGCGACGGCGCGCGGGCCACCAGCAGCGGACCCGGGCGCCCCTACGTCGCCACCGACCCATGCCGCCAGGTCCAGTGCCCCGGCTGGTTCGGTCACACCTATACCCAGACCGGGGCGGTGACCGTCACCGCGGCCGTCGGCTGGACCGCCACGTACACCGTCGACGCGGGCCCCACCCAGACGATCACGGGTACCGTCACCGGACCGGTGGCCACGCTCCCGCTCGCCGTCAAGCAAGCACGAGCAGTCCTCGTGCCCGACCCGACGCACTGATCGGGACCTGAACGATCACGTAACGGGCGGCGCCGTTTCACCGGTCCATGGCGTCACGGGCATAGTCTGGAGGCGTGCAGCGACGGATCTTCGGCATCGAGAACGAATACGGTGTCACCTGCACATTCCACGGCCAGCGCCGCCTCTCGCCGGACGAGGTCGCCCGCTACCTGTTCCGCCGGGTCGTGTCGTGGGGTCGCTCGTCCAACGTCTTCCTGAAGAACGGCGCCCGCCTCTACCTCGACGTCGGCAGCCACCCTGAATACGCCACCCCCGAATGTGATTCGCTCGTCAGCCTGGTGACGCACGACAAGGCCGGAGAACGGATCCTGGAGGGCCTGGTCGCCGACGCCGAGCGCCGGTTGCACGACGAGGGCATCGCCGGCGACATCTACCTGTTCAAGAACAACACCGACTCGGCCGGCAACTCCTACGGCTGCCACGAGAACTACCTCGTCGGACGCCACGGGGAGTTCAGCCGGCTGGCCGACGTGCTGATCCCGTTCCTGGTGACCCGTCAGTTGATCTGCGGCGCGGGCAAGGTCCTGCAGACGCCGCGCGGCGCCGTGTACTGCCTCAGCCAGCGCGCCGAGCACATCTGGGAGGGCGTGTCGTCGGCGACCACCCGCAGCCGGCCGATCATCAACACCCGCGACGAGCCGCACGCCGATGCCGAGCGCTATCGCCGGCTGCACGTCATCGTCGGCGACTCGAACATGAACGAGTCGACGACCCTGCTCAAGGTCGGTACAGCCGACCTCGTACTCCGCATGATCGAGAACGGCGTCACGTTCCGCGACCTGACGCTCGAGAACCCGATCCGGGCGATCCGCGAGATCAGCCACGATCTGACCGGCACGAGGTCGGTGCGCCTGGCATCAGGACGGACGGCATCGGCGCTGGAGATCCAGCGCGAATACCTCACGCGAACGGTCGACTTCCTCGACGCGAACGGCTCGGACGCGATCAGCGAGCGCATCACCGAGCTGTGGGGACGCACGCTCGATGCCGTCGAGAAGCAGGATCTCTCGATGATCGACCGTGAGATCGACTGGGCCACCAAGTATCAGCTGATCGAGCGCTACCGGGCCAAGCACGACCTGCCCCTGTCCTCGCCCCGCATCGCGCAGCTCGACCTGGCCTACCACGACATCTCCCGCAAGCGCGGGCTGTACTACCTGCTGCAGAAGCGCGGGGCGGTCACGCGGGTGGCCGACGACCTCGAGATCTTCGAAGCCAAGAGCGTGCCGCCGCAGACCACCCGGGCCAAGCTGCGGGGCGACTTCATCAAGCGTGCGCAGGAGAAGCGGCGCGACTTCACCGTCGACTGGGTGCACCTCAAGCTCAATGACCAGGCGCAGCGGACCGTGCTGTGCAAGGACCCGTTCCGCGCCGTCGACGACCGGGTCGAGAAGCTCATCCAGTCGATTTGATCAACGCTGCTGCGTGCCGCCCCGCCGCGGCCGCCGCCAGGAAATAGGCCGCATCCTCGTCGAGCGAGCGGCCCATCGTCGACAGCCGCACCGGCAGGGCTCGAAGCGCGCCGTCGAGTCCGTCGACCGGGACGTGGACGAGCCGGTGGCGCGCGGCGAGCGGTTCGAGGTCGTGTTCCACCGCGGCGGCCAGCTCCGCCGGCAAGCCCGTCGGGACGACCAGGTCGGCGGCGAGCGAGCGCGACCCGGCCGAACGCGGTCAGCGCATGGTGCGAAACGCCGCGGTGCCGCTCGCGCGGATCGGCGTCTGAGAGCCGCAACGCACCGACCGGCCGGCCACCGAGCACGGCCACGGCGTTGACGACCTCGCCGGCGACGACCCCGGAGAAACCCCACGGCGTGCCGGTGCCCGAGATTGCCCGGACCCTGCGTCACGATCGCGACGTCGGCGTCCAGCACGTGCCGCGCGGCGAGCAGCCCCGTGTGCACGGTCACCGACTCGAGGTCGCCGCCGAACGCCTGCCCGGTGGTGACCGTGCCGCACAGCAGCGGCGTCAGCGCGGCGACGGTTCGCGAGTACCAGATCGGCAGGGCGCCGCCGTCGGTCAGGACGTACGCGATCCGCGCCGGAGGCAGGTCGGCCAGGATCCCGGCCACGATGGCCGGCAGCGCCGAGTGCAGGTCGGCGACCACAACGGGCATGCCGTCCAGCGACGTCGCCGCCGCGATCACGTCGTGGTGCGGCGACTGCTGATCGTCGACGCCCAGCACCGTGGCCTGGCGCGGGGTGTAGCGCGCCTTGACCAGGTGGCCGGGACCGGACGGGTCGGGCGGCAGTCGATCGGGAATGGCGACGACGAGCGCGTGCCCGCCGGTACCGAGGCCCAGGGCGAGCGCCGTCGTGTTCAGCAGCACCCGCTCACCGACTTCGGGCGCGCCGACCAGCGCCGGGTAGGCCAGGGCGCTGATCCGCCCGTCGCCGGGGACCTCGACCTCGACCTCACGCACGCCGGGCCATTCGCCGACGAACGATACGACCGTCCCCGACCGCCACCGAATCACGACAGCATCACAACCGCGTCACGTTCACACTCTAGGGTTCTCGCATGGCTTCCTCGGCACCGAAGGGCACCGCGCGGCGTGCCGGTGGCCGGCGTTCGCGCACGGGCATTAGTTTCGAGGACATGGCAGCGCGGCGGGCGGAACGACTGGTCAATCTGGTGATCTGCCTGCTGTCGACGCGCCAATTCCTGACCGCCGAGCGCATCCGAGCGGCCGTGCCCGGCTACGAGGCGGCCGACGGATCGCGCAGCACCGACGAGGCGTTCAAGCGGATGTTCGAGCGCGACAAGGCCGAGCTGCGCGATCTCGGCGTGCCGCTGGAGACCGGGCGCAACAGCGCGTTCGACTCCGAGGACGGCTACCGGATCACCCGCCGCGAGTACGAGCTGCCGCCGGTCAGCTTCGACGCCGCCGAGGCGACCGCGGTCGGCCTGGCGGCGCGGCTCTGGCAGTCGGCGACCCTGGGTACGCCTGCCCGCAACGCGCTGCTCAAGCTCCGCGCCGGTGGCACCGACATCGACGCCGGCGGCCGAGCCAGGGTTCGCTGGCCGGCGCCGTGCCGCACGTCGACGCCAGCGACCCGAGCCTGCCGGCCCTGCTCGACGCGGCCCGGCGCTCGCGGCCGGTGCGCTTCGACTACACCAAGGCCCGGGCCGACGAGCCCGAGCGACGCACCATCGAGCCGTGGGGCGTGCTGTCGTGGCGGCGGCGGTGGTACGTCGTCGGCTTCGACCGTGATCGCGGCGAGGCCCGCAGCTTCCGGCTCTCGCGCATCATCGGGCGACGTCCAGCAGTTCGGCAAGGCGGGGGAGTTCCAACGACCGGCCGACATCGACCTGGCCTCCTACGTCGCGCAGCGCCCGCCGGATCGAGCCGAGATCGCCGCACATCAAGGTCACTGGCGGTGGCGCCGGCCAGCTGCGACGATTGGCCAGCGAGCAGGACGGCGACGTCCTGACGGTCACCTTCTCCGACCTCGGCTGGCTGGCCCGCGTCGTCGCGTCGACCGGCACCGCGGCGCAGGTGCTCGACCCGCCGGAACTGGTCGCCGAAGTGTCCCGCCGGCTGCAGGCGGTGCTCGCATGACCGGCGAGGTCGAACGGCTGCCGCGGCTGCTGGCCCTGGTGCCGTACCTGCTGGCCCATCAGGGGATCGCGGCGGCCGACGCCGCCGCCGACTTCGGCATCACCGAGGCCCAGCTGCGGCGCGACCTGCAGCTGCTGTGGGTGTGCGGGCTGCCCGGCCACAGCCCTGGCGACCTGATCGACCTCTCGTTCGAGGGCGACACCGTGTCGGTGATCTTCGACGCCGGGATCTCGCGACCGCTGCGGCTCACCGCCGAAGAGGCACTGGCCCTGATGATCGGGCTGCGGACCCTGGCCGAGGCGCCCGGCCTGACCGATCGCGACGCCGTCGAGCGCGCGCTGGCCAAGATCGAGAGCGCCGCCGGCGGCCCGGTCGACGCCGCCACCGTGGCCGTCGAACTGGACGAGGCCGAGCGGACGATGCCGGTACTGCAGCGCGCGCTGGACGCCGGGCGGGCGCTGTCGATCCGCTACTACACGGCGACCCGCGACGAGACGACCGAACGGATCATCGACCCGCTGCGGATCTTCGAGCTCGACGGCAACTCCTACCTCGAGGCCTGGTGCCGCAGCGCCGAGGGCATGCGGGTGTTCCGCGTCGACCGCATCGAGCACGTCGAGGTGCTGGACGAGCCGTCGGCCGCCGCCGGCGGCCGCTCAACTGCGCGATCTGAGCGAGGGCGTCTACACGCCCGACCCCGAGCACCTGCTGGTCATCCTGCGGCTGGCCTCGCCGTACGCCTGGGTGGCCGACTACTACCCCGGCGAGGAGACGACGGACGACGACGGGCCGGATCCAGCTGAGCCTGCGAGTGGCCGATCCGTCCTGGGTGCGCTCGCTCGTCCTCGGCTCGGGGGGCAACGTCGAGGTGCTCGCGCCCGGCTGGCTGGCCGACTCGATCCGACAGGAAGCCGCCGCGGCACTGGCCGCCTACGCCTCGCAAACCTGACCAGTCGCGGAACAGATCCCGTGCCCGGGCGTCGCGTAGAGCTCGCCCAGTAGAGTCGCGGGCGTGCTCTACGTCATCCTGGCCTGGATCGCCGCGGTGCTCGTGACCCTGGTGATCCTGGGCTTCTGTGCGTACGAGCTGACCTGGAAGCTGCGCCGCCTGCGCACCGACGCCGAGAAGCTGCAGAACACGGTCGGGCAGCTGGCCGGACTGCAGGCTGAGCTGAACTCGATCCAGCTGCGCGCGGCGACCATCAGCCGGCCCACGACCGCCGAGGGCTGATCCGCTCCATGGCCCGCCTGCGACTGCGGCGCCGACCCCGCGATCCTGAGGGTCGCATGTCGGTGATCGAGCACCTGCGCGAGCTGCGGCGGCGGCTGATCGTCATGGTGATGATCATCGCGGCGGGCGCGGTCGTCGGCTGGGTCTTCTACGACCAGATCCTGTCACTTCCTGAAGCATCCCTACTGTTCGGTGCCCTACCAGCATCGCCTCGGCGGGGTGAAGGGCGACGGCGAACCACTGCGAGCTCTACTTCACCGGCACCGCTGGACGGCTTCACCACCAAGCTGAAGGTCAGCTTCATCGCCGGCATCATCCTGACCGCGCCGTTCTGGCTCTATCAGGTCTGGGCGTTCATCACCCCTGGCCTGCGCAAGAACGAGCGCAAGTACACCCTGTCGTTCATCATCGCCTCGACGCGTGCTGTTCGCCGCCGGCGTCGTCCTGGCCTACGTCGTGCTCTCCAAGGGCCTGAACGTCCTGATCACGCAGCGCCGGCAGCGGGCACGGCCGCGGCGCTGACGATCAACAGCTACCTGAACTTCGTCGTGTTGATGCTGGTCGTCTTCGGCGCCGCGTTCGAGGTGCCGCTGCTCGTCGTGATGGCGAACCTGGTCGGCGTCCTGCCGGCCAAGTTGCTCAAGAAATCCCAGCGGATCGGCATCTTCCTGATCTTCCTGTTCGCCGCCGTGGCCACCCCCAGCACCGACCCGTTCACCATGTGCGCGATGGCCGTGCCGATGTGCGTGCTGTTCGAGGGCGCCGTGCTGTTCGCCGTCGATCCACGACCGGCGCAAGGCGAGCGCGGGTCATCGAGGCGACGCTCGACGACGACGTCGCCATCGGCCATCGACCCGATCCCGCGGCCGATCTCTCGCGACGACTTCAGCGACACGACGTGAAGATCGCGCTGATCCTCAATCCCGTGTCGGGCGTCCACCGCGCGGCCAAGCTGGGCGGCGCCCGTGCTGGAGCGGCTGCGAGCCGGGGCCGAGGTGACACTGCACGCCGGCGACTCGCCCGAGGCGTCGGCCCGGCTCGTCGCCGAGCAGGTCGGCCGGGTCGACGCCGTCGTCGTGCTGGGCGGTGACGGGATCGTCCACCTCGCCGTGCAGTCGCTGGCCGGCACCGACACGCCGTTGGGCATCGTCCCGGCCGGCACGGGCAACGACTCGGCCGAGACGATCGGGATGCCGACCGATCCACTGGCGGCCGCCGACGCGATCCTCGAGGCCCTCGGCCGGGACGAGACCACGTCGATCGACCTCGGTCGCACCGACGCCGGCCGCTGGTGGTTCACCGTGCTCTGCGCCGGATTCGACTCGGCCACCAACGAACGCGCCAACGCGATGCGCTGGCCCCGAGGACCGCGGCGCTATGACCTGGCGATCGCCATCGAGGCCCTCACGCCTCGCGCCGCGCCACTTCGAGGTCTGCCTCGACGACCGGCCCCGATCGATCGACGCGACGCTGATCGCCGTGGGCAACACCCCGCAGTACGGCGGTGGCAAGAAGATGACACCGAGCGCCTCGATGGTCGACGGACGGTTCGCGGTGACCGTCGTCGGACCGGTCACCCGCCGCACCCTGGCGCGCCTCGCTCCGACTCTGCCCCGAGCTGGTCACATCGGGCATCCGGCCGTCACGACCTACGAGGCGAGCCGGGTGAGCCTCGACGCACCGGCGACCGTCGCCTACGCCGACGGGGAGCGGCTGCAGGAGCTGCCGGTCGTCGACGACCTGCGTGCCCGGTGCGCTGAAGGTGCTCGTCCCGACCCGGTTGCTGCCGCCGCACCTGCGACGTTGATCGCGAACGCTAACTAGGCTCGAAGCATGACCACCCCCGCGGAGCGGTACGCCGCCTCGCGTCGCCGAGTCCAACATCCGGCGCTCACCGACTTCCGCGCCGGCTACCCGTTCGCGCTCGACGACTTCCAGGTCGAATCCTGCGAGGCGCTCGAGGACGGCTACGGCGTGCTCGTCTGCGCCCCGACCGGAGCCGGAAAGACCGTGGTCGGCGAGTTCGCGGTCCACCTGGCTCTCGCCGCGGGCCAGAAGTGCTTCTACACGACGCCGATCAAGGCGCTGTCGAACCAGAAGTTCGCCGATCTGGTCGAGCGTCACGGCGAGGACGCCGTCGGGCTGCTGACCGGCGACAACGCGGTCAACCCCGACGCCCAGGTCGTCGTCATGACCACCGAAGTGCTGCGCAACATGCTCTACGTCGGCAGCCCGGCGCTGGCCGACCTGGGCTACGTGGTGATGGACGAGGTCCACTACCTGGGCGACCGGTTCCGCGGGGCCGTCTGGGAGGAGGCGATCATCCACCTGCCGGCGTCGGTGCGTCTGGCCTCGCTGTCGGCGACGGTCAGCAACGCCGAGGAGTTCGGCGAGTGGCTGATGTCGGTGCGCGGTCACACGAAGGTCATCGTGCACGAGGTTCGTCCGGTGCCGCTGTGGCAGCACATGCTCGTGGGCAGCCGGATGTTCGACCTGTTCGGCCACGGCACGAGCGTCGACAACGAACTCGTCCGCTTCGTCAACGACCGCATGCGCACGATCGACCCGGGTGCGCGCGGTGGTACCCGGACCCGCGCGGCCGCCGCGTGGCTGGCGACCGCCCGATCGTCCGGACGTGATCAACCGACTCGAGCGCGAGGGGCTGCTGCCGGCGATCACCTTCATCTTCAGCCGGGCCGGCTGCGACGCCGCGCTTCGCCAGTGCGTCGCGGCGGGCATGTGGCTGACGACTCCGGAGGAGCGCGACGAGATCAGCGCGATCGTCGAGGAGCGCACGGCCAACATCCCGGCCGACGACCTCGAGGTGCTGGGCTACTGGGAGTGGCTCGACGGCCTGCGCCGCGGGGTGGCCGCCCACCACGCCGGGCATGGTCCCGGCGTTCAAGGAGGTCGTCGAGACGCTGTTCCTGCGTGGTCTGGTGCGCGCCGTGTTCGCCACCGAGACGCTGGCCCTGGGCATCAACATGCCCGCCCGCAGCGTGGTGATCGAGCGGCTCAGCAAGTTCAACGGCGAGACGCACGCCGACATCACGCCGGGGGAGTACACCCAGCTGACCGGTCGGGCCGGACGCCGGGGCATCGACGTCGAAGGTCACGCGGTCGTGCTGTGGTCGCCCGAGGTCGATCCGCTACGCGTTGCCGGCCTGGCCTCGACGCGCACCTATCCGCTGCGGTCGTCGTTTCGTCCCGTCGTACAACATGGCGGTCAACCTGGTCGGCCAACTCGGCCGCGCCGAAGGACGTCGGCTGCTCGAATCGTCCTTCGCGCAGTTCCAGGCCGACCGCTCGGTGTCGGGGCTGGCCAAGCAGATCCGGCGCAACGATTCGATGCTCGCCGAGTACGAGCAGAAGATGACGTGCCATCTCGGCGACTTCGCCGCCTACGCCGCGCTGCGCCGCCAGCTGATCGGAGGCCGAACGCGAGTCGTCGCGTTCGAGCTCGCGCGCCCGGCAGGGTGAGCTGATCGCCTCGATGGAGGCGCTGAAGATCGGCGACGTGGTGCGCGTCCCTCGCGGGCGCCGGCACGGGCTGGCGATCATCGTCGATCCGGGCGTGCGCCCGCGCGACGATCCGCGACCCCTCGTGCTGACCGAGGCACGCTGGTCGGGACGGCTGTCGCCGGTCGACTTCGCCGGCGCGGTCGAGGTGCTGGGTCATGTCCGGGTGCCGCGCAACTTCAACTACCGCTCACCCCAGGAGCGGCGCGACCTGGCCTCGACGCTGCGCTCCATCAACCCGCCGCCCGAGGTCCGCACGACCAAGCGCCGCGACCTCGACGACGACGCCCGCATCACCGCCCTGCGCGCCGAGTTGCGCGCCCATCCGTGCCACGCCTGCGCCGACCGCGAGGAGCACGCGCGCTGGGCCGAGCGGCACGCCCGGGTCAGCCGGGAGAACGAGGCGTTGCGCCGCAAGATCGACGGACGCACGGGGTCGCTGGGTCGGGCCTTCGACCGGATCTGCGCGCTGCTCGACGAGCGGGGCTACCTCGACGGCGACCGCGACCACCGATTCCGGACGGGTGCTGGCCCGCATCTGGTCGGACTCCGACCTGATCGTCGCCGAGTGCCTGCGAGCGGGCGCGTGGGACGGGCTGGACGCACCCGAGCTGGCGGCCGTCGTGTCGACGCTGGTCTACGAGGCCCGACGCGAGGAGCGCACGGTCGAACGGCTGCCGACCGCGGCGATTCGTGACGCGATCGGCGAGACGTTGCGCATCTGGGGCGGACTGGCCGACGACGAGAGCGAACACGGCCTGCCGGTCAGCCGGGAGCCCGAACTGGGTTTCGCGTGGGCGGCGTACCGCTGGGCCAAGCGCGAGAACCTCGACCGGGTACTCGAGTCGGCCTCGGCGACCGGTGAGGAGATGTCGGCCGGCGACTTCGTTCGCTGGTGCAAGCAGCTCGTCGACCTGCTCGAACAGGTCGCCTCGTCCGCGAACGCCGACGCCACGATCGCGGCCGCGGCTCGAGAGGCGATCGTGTCGATCCGCCGTGGCGTCGTCGCCCAGGGCATGTCGGCCTGATCGGTCAGGGCCCGCTCTGGTCACGCAGGAGTCGGGTGAAGATCCGCTGTGACTTGGCGGGCCCGGTCACGTCCCACAGGGTGCGGATGCGTGACGGGCGCCGTGTCCACCAGGCCGCGGTAGACGTCGTCGACGCACGGGTGGGTCACGTACTCGCCCGGAGTCCACGGATGGAACGGACGCCCATCGGCGAACGTCATCCACCAATCGCCAAGATCATTTCGCAAGCCGTATTCGCGAGTGACGTCGAGCCGCAGACCATCCCAGGACAGCTCGCCTGACTCCAGCCAGCGAAGACCACCGTCGACCCGCTCGACGACGAGCTGGCCCGACACGCGGCCGCGCTTGGCGGCCCGACGGTCGACGAGCCGGCGCTCGAGGCGCCAGCTCCCGATCAGCTCGTACGGGTCCACGCCGTTCAGTCTGCCGCGTCACCTTCGCGCCGCGGCGTCCGCGCTAGGGTCTTTGGAACAGCGGACGTCCGGACGACTAAGAGGTGCGACATGCAGCCAGGCGACGACGACGATCGCGGCGAGCAGCACGAGCACACCCAGGTGCTCCCGACCGTGCCGGCTGAAGGCAACACCGACGACCCGTCGGCCCAGCCGACCTTCAGCGAACGCAGCGACGCCCACACCCAGCAGTTGCCGTCCCCGCCGACGCCGGAGGCGCAACCGGGGTACCGCGAGGAATATCCGACTCAGAACTTCGGCCAGCAGCCGCTCTACGAGCAGCCCGGCCCGCCACCTGCGCAGCCGACCCAGGTGTATGGCCAGCCCGACTACACCCAGCCGACCTACCAGCAGCCGGGGTATCAACAACCGGCCTACCAGCCGCCGGCGCAGCCGACCCAGGTCTTCGGCCAACCCGACTACAGCCAGCCGACCTACCAGCAACCCGGGTATCCGCCGCCCGCGTACGGGCAGCCGACGTACCCGCAACCGACCTACCCGCAACCGGGGTATCAACAACCGGGGTATCAACAACCGGCGTACCAGCCGCCGGCCTACGGGCAGGCCGACTACCAGCAGCCCGGGTATCAACAGCCCGGTTACCAGCAGTCGGGCTATCAGCAGGCCGCCTATCAGCAACCCGAGTACGCGCCGGGCGCCGCAACAACCAGCACCAAGCGCAAGTCACGGCGCGGCCTGTGGATCTTGCTGATCGTGATCGTCGTCATCGCGGCGGTCATCGTCGCGATCTTCGCGGTCAAGCCGAGCCCGCTGTTCAAGAAGGTGCTCGACCACACCTCGGTCGAGCAGACGATCCAGCAGCAGTCGGCCAACGGCAGCGGTGACTACACCAATGTCGCGTGCCCGTCGAATGAGAAGGTCAAGACCGGGACGACCTTCCAGTGCACCGCTGCGGGCAACAAGCGGATCAAGGTGACCATCACCGACAGCAGCGGCAACTACGTCTGGTCGCCCGTCAGCTGACGGTCTTCATCGCGGCCAGCATCCGGTTGACCGGGCTGTCCAGGCCGTACTCGTCGGCCAGCTCGACCAGTCGCGCCGGGTCGGCCGGCTCGGCCGGCAGCGCGTCGTCGAGCGCGGGCAGCGGCACGTCCGTGCGCCCGCGCACCACGTCGACCGCGGCCGTCGAGGTAGTCGCGCGCGGCCAGCACCTTGGCCGCCGCACCCGCCGGAAATCCGTCCGAGTTGGCCTCGGCCGCGGCGACGATGTCCTCGACGGCACCGAAACGGGTGACGAGCGCGGTCGCCGTCTTCTCTCCGACGCCCGCCACGCCCGGCAAGTCCGTCGCTGGGGTCGCCGCGAAGGACGGCGAAGTCGGCGTAACGCTCGGGGTCGACGCCGTACTTCGCGAGGACCTCGACCGGTCCGAGATCTTCCATCTTGGCCAGGCCGCGGCCGGTGTAGAGCACGCGCACCCGCGGCGTCGCCAGCGCAATCAGGTCGCGGTCGCCGGTGACGATCTCGGTCGGTCCCGGATCGTGCGCCGCGATCGTCGCGATCACGTCGTCGGCCTCGAAGCCCGGGGCACCGGCGGTCGCCAGGCCGAGCGCGGCCAGCACCTCGAGCAAGACCGGCACCTGCGGCGACAGGGTGTCGGGGACGTCCTCGGCCCCGTCCTTCGCCACTCGGTGCGCCTTGTAGGTCGGCACCAGCGCGACCCGGAAGGCCGGTCGCCAATCGAGATCCAGACAGGCGACGTAACGCGACGGGCGGCGGCGGGTGATCAGGCTGGCCGACATGTCGAGGTAGCCGCGGATCGCGTTCACCGGGCGGCCGTCGGGCGAGGTGACCGAATCAGGCACCGCGTAGAAGGCCCGGAAGTACAGACCGGCGGCGTCGACCAGCATCAACGGGCCAGCCATGGACCGACTCAGTAGACGCTGTGGTCGGGGTCGGTCGAACCACGAACGACGAGCTCGGTCGGCAGTACATGCGACTCCGGTTTGGCCGGATCGCCGGTGGCCGCCGCCAGGACGCGCGTCGTCAACTCCTCGGACTGCTCGTGGACGGGTTGCCGGATCGTGCTCAGATCGAGCAGCCCGGCGCTGGCGTGATCGTCGAATCCGACGACGGCGATGTCCTGGGGCACCCGCAGACCCGCCCGCCGTATTGCCCGCATTGCCCCGTAGGCCATCTCGTCGGACTCGGCGAACAGTGCCGTCGGGCGATCCGGGCGCGCCAGCAGCTTCTCGGTCGCCGACTGACCGCCGTCGATCGTGTAGTAGCCCAGCACCTCGAGACTCGGGTCGTAGTCGATGCCGGCCTGGGCCAGCCGATCGATGTAGCCGCGACGGCGGTGGTGCGGGGGAGTGAAGCGCATCGGGTCTTCTTGATCACCGGCCACGTGGCCGATGCGCCGGTGGCCCAGGTCGATCAGATGGCCCACCGCGGTCGCCGCGCCGGCCCGGTCGTCGATGCGCGTCGAGTGGAAGCCGTCATGATCGACTCCGATGATGCCGATCGGCACGTCCAGCGACCGCAGGGCGTCCATCTCGGTGTCGGTGAGCACGAGCGTGGCGATGATGATCGCGTCGACCCGCTTGCGGACCGGCAGATCGCGGAAGAAGCGCTCCCGCCCGGCCATATCGCCCAGGTTGTAGAGCAGCAGATCCATGTTGGCGTCGTTCAGGACACCCTCGACCGCGCCCAGCACCTCGGCGAAGAACCAGCGATTGACGAACGGCACGACCACGCCGACCGTGGCCGAGCGGCCGCTGGCCAGGCGCGCCGCGAACGGCGAGGCGACGTAGTCGAGCTCGCGGGCCGCCGCCAGGACGCGATCACGGGTGGACTGAGCCACGTCGGGCAGCCCGCGGAGCGACCTGGACACCGTCGCGATTGACACGCCGGCCAGTCGCGCGACGTCTTCGATGCTCGCTGCCATGGCTCTTCGAATCAACCTAACGTATGCGCTTACAGTCGCACCACAAATCTGGCACATCGACTTGGTCACGCCTGACCCACGATGGTCAGCGATCCGTTCGCTCAGGCCACGATGGGAGACTGGTCGGATGCGCAGTCTCTATCGCAACGGGCGTGTCTACAGCCCGTCCGATCCGTTCGCGACCGCGCTTCTGGTCGACGACGGCACGATCGCCTGGCTGGGCACCGACGACGCGGCCTCGACGATGGACGCCGACGAGACCGTCGACCTGGCCGATGCCCTGGTCACCCCGGCGTTCGTCGACGCGCACGTCCACATGACGGGCGCCGGGCTGGCGCTGACCGCCCTCGACCTCGCCGGGGCCCGCACCCTGGCCGAGGCCCTCGACCTGGTGGAACGGCACTCGCGCGCCTCGCGGGGCCGGCCGGTGATCGGTGGCGGCTGGGACGACTCCAGCTGGCCCGAAGGGCGTCCTCCGACTCGGGCCGAACTCGACCGGGCCGGCTACGGCGGCGTCGTCTATCTGGCCCGCGTGGACGTTCACTCCGCCGTCGTCTCCTCGGCCCTGGCCATGTCGGTGCCGGGGCTGGCCACCTTGTCCGGGTCCGGCCCGCAACTGCTCACCCTGGACGCTCATCACGCCGTCCGCGCGGCGGCCTACTCGACCCTGACGCCGGCTCAGCGCATCGACGCCCAACGCGCCACCCGTCGACGAGCGGCCGAACTGGGCATCGCCTGCCTGCACGAGATGGCCGGCCCCGAGGTCAGCGGCGCCGACGATCTGACCGGCCTGCTGAAACTGGCGGCCGACGAAGCGGGCCCCGAGGTCATCGCGTACTGGGGCGAGCTGGGCGGCATCGACGCAGCCCGCGAGCTCGGCGCGATCGGGCCCGGGGGCGACTTGTTCTGCGACGGCTCCCTCGGCTCGCACACGGCCGCCCTCCTCGAGCCCTACCGCGATCAGCCGGAGATCTCGGGCGCTCTCCGATTCGACACCGACGAGCTGGTCGCGCACCTGATCGCGTGCGCCACCGCGCGCGTCCCCACCGGCTTCCACGCCATCGGTGATGCCGCGATCGACCAGCTGGTCACCGCCGCCGAGCGGGCCTCGAGCCAAGCTAGGACGGTTAGCCGGCGCCGGGGTGCGCATCGAACACGCCGAGATGGTCTCCGACCCGGAGCGGTTCGCCCGCGCCGGCTTCACGGCTTCCGTCCAGCCGGCGTTCGACGCGACGTGGGGCGGTGACCACGGGATGTACGCCGAGCGGCTCGGTGCCGGGCGGGCCGGCCGGCTCAACCGATTGAGCGCACTGGCGGCCGCAGGCGTACCACTCGCCTTGGGGTCGGACGCCCCGGTCACCGCCCTGGACCCCTGGGCCGGCGTCCAGGCCGCGGCCTACCCGCACGACCCGGCGTCGGCGATCAGCCCGCGCTCGGCGTTCGCCGCCCACACGCGCGGTGGGTGGCGGGCCGCGGGCCAGCCGGGGGAGGGGACGCTGGCGACGGGCGCCACGGCGAGCTTCGCGGTGTGGGAGGCGGGCGAACTGGGCGTCGACAGCCCCGACGACCGGGTGGCCCGCTGGAGCACCGATCCGAGGGCCGCCGTGCCGGGGCTGCCCGACCTCGCCCCCGGCGCGGTGTTGCCGACCTGCGTCCGGACCGTCGTCCGCGGACAGACGATCTTCGATCGGGCCTCGTCGTGAAATCTCGCTGGTCCGCGCTCGTCGCGATCGCTGGCGGCCTGTCGGGCCTCGTCGCGTTCCCGCGGTTCGGAATCTGGCCGCTCGCGATCATCAGCGTCGCGCTGCTCAGCGTCGCGGTCGACGGACGGCGCCCGCGCACCGCGGCCTGGTTGGGTTACCTGTACGGACTCGCGTTCACCGTGCCGCTGCTGTCGTGGACGGGCGTCTACGTCGGTCCCGTCCCGTGGCTCATCCTGGCCGCGGCCGAGAGCCTGTTCTTCGCGGGGCTGGGGGCGGTGCTGGCCGTTGCGCAGCGGCAACGCTTCGCGCCGTTGTTCGTCGCCTCGGCCTGGGTGTTGCAGGAGGCACTGCGCGACCGGCTGCCGTTCGGCGGATTCCCCTGGGGCCGCCTCGCCTTCAGCCAGTCGACGTCACCCCTGAAGTGGTTCGCAACACTGGGCGGCGCACCCCTCGTGACGTTCGCCGTCGCCCTCGCCGGGGCCGGGCTGGCTCAACTCGTCCGCCCCGGACAACCGCGTTGGATCGCGCCGCGGCGTTCGATCGTCACCGGTCTGGTGCTGCTCCTCGCCGTCCCCCTCATCGGCGGCCTGTCCGGTCTGGCGCTGAAGCCGACGGTCGGCAAGACCGCCACGATCGCGGTGATCCAAGGCAGCGTGCCCGACATCGGCCTGGATTTCGAGGACCGGGCCGGACAGGTCCTCGACAACCACGTCGCGGAGACGATGAAGCTCGTCGACGAGATCAAGGCCGGCACCGTGGCCCGGCCCAGCCTGGTGGTCTGGCCCGAGAACGCGTCCGACCTCGATCCCTTCCAGGATCCGGCCGTCTACACCGAGATCGACGACACGGTGAAGGCCGTCGGCGCACCGATCCTCGTCGGCGCGATCCTGCAGGGTCCGGGCCCGACGCATCGGCGCAACGTCGGCATTCTCTGGTCGCCGACGACCGGCCCCGGCAGCGAGTACACCAAACGCCACCCGGTGCCCTTCGGCGAGTACATCCCGCTGCGCAACATCGCCAAGATCTTCAGTTCGGACGTCGATCTGGTCCAGCAGGACATGGTCGCCGGCAAGGGCAACGGCCTGCTGAGCGGCGGCCCGTACCCGATCGGTGACGTGATCTGTTTCGAGGTCGCCTACGACTCGTTGGTGCGCTCGTCGGTCCAGGCCGGCGCCCAGCTTCTCGTGGTGCAGACGAACAATGCGACGTTCGGGCACACGGCCGAGACCTACCAGCAGTTGGCGATGAGCCGGCTGCGAGCGGTCGAGACCGGGCGCACCGTCATCCAGGCGGCCACCACCGGGATCAGCGCCGTCATCGGTCCCGATGGCCACACGATGAGCGAGTCGGGAGCGCTGTACACGCCCGACATCCTCTACGTTCAGGCCCCGCTGGAGAGCAGCACTACGCTGGCGGTCCGACTCGGGTCGATTCCCGAGTACGTACTGGCCGCGATCGCCGCGGTGATGGTCCTCGGCGGCTTGGGCATGACACTGCGCGGACGCATGGAGACGCGCGCGACAAGGGAGGCTGTGCCCGGATGACGAACGGCGATGGGTCCATCGAGCGGGTGCTCGTGATCGTTCCGACCTACAACGAGCGCGACAACATCGAGATGATCGTCGGCCGGACACTGAGCAGTGTCGGACGAGCCCACGTGCTCATCGTCGACGACGGCAGCCCTGACGGAACGGGCGCGATCGCCGACACGATGGCCGCCGCGGACGAACGCATCCAGGTGCTGCACCGGACCGACAAGGCCGGACTCGGCGCGGCTTACATCGCCGGATTCGACTGGGGTCTCGCATCAGACATCGACGGCGGCTATGACGTGCTCGTCGAGATGGATGCCGACGGCTCGCACGCACCCGAGCAGTTGCCCGAACTGCTGCGGGCGCTCGAGGACGCCGACCTCGTCCTGGGTTCGCGCTGGATTCCCGGAGGTTCGGTCGTCAACTGGCCCAAGCGCCGCGAAGTGCTGTCGCGTGGCGGCAACTTGTACACCCGCATCGCGCTCGGGATCTCACTGCATGACGCGACCGGCGGCTATCGGGCCTACCGGCGCTCGGTCCTCGAGGCCATCGACTACGGGGCCGTGGCCTCGGAGGGCTACTGCTTCCAGGTCGACCTCGCCTGGCGGGCCGTCCGGGCCGGGTTCCGCGTCGTCGAGGTGCCGATCCGCTTTGCCGAGCGCGAACGCGGCGAATCGAAGATGAGCGGTTCGATCGTGCGCGAGGCGCTTCTTCGGGTCACCCAGTGGGGCGCCGCTCACCGGGTCGAGCAGGTGCGCGCCCTGCTCAAGGGAAAGGGCTAGCTCAGGGGCGCGGCGAGCTCAGGCGCTCTTGGAGGTGCCGCGGCGAGCGCGCAGGACGTCGAGGCGCTCGGCGAGCACCTCTTCGAGATCGGCCACCGTGCGACGCTCCATCAACATGTCCCAGTGCGTGCGCGGGGGCTTGACCTTCTTGGCCTCCGGCTCGGGGCCATCGACCAGACGCGCGGCATTGCCGTCGGTGCGGCATTCCCAGACGGCCGGGATCTCGGCCTCTTCGGAGAACGGCACGCGGAAGTTGTGCCCAGCCGGGCATTTGTACTCGGCGATGTTGCGGGGTGCGGGCTCGGCGCCGTATTCGGTCTCGTAACTGACCGAGCCGAGACGACTACCCCGAAGGGTGCGATCTGCCATGGTGAGCACCTCTCTACATCTTCTGCCTAGTGCGTGGTTTGCCGGCGATATCAGTGGTTCGGCCCGCCGACGATGCACCGGCCACTGTGAAGGACAACGAACAACCGGTCTTCGAGATTCCCGGTGTTCGAGGTATCGAGACCGGACGCGAATCCCCGGTCGTCCCCGCGACCGTCCTTCACCATCTCGCGCGGACTAGCCTGAGTCGCGCGCCCGTCAGCGCGCTCTCAGCTTTCAGCCGTCCGTAGAGAGGGAGATTCATGCTCGCGCGAAGCCCTCGCCTGCCCGTTCCGAGCGCTCGGACCGCCGCGATCGCGATCGGTGCCGGCCGCGTCGGGCTCGGATCGTCGTTCCTCGTGCTGCCCGAACAGTCGACCCGGATCCTCGGACTGGACGCCGTCACCGCCCGTCGGATCACCTGGCTCGCTCGCATGACGGCCATTCGCGACATCTCGTTGGGTGTGGGGACCCTCACCAGCGCGCTGCGTCGACGCGACTGCGTCCCGTGGCTGGTCGGGGGAGCCGTGAGCGATCTCGTCGACTCGCTGGCGATCGCCGAGGCAGTACGGGAGAAGCGGCTGCCGATCCTGTCGGCGGGCCCGATGGTGCTGCTCGCGGCCGGCGCGGCCGCGATCGGCGCGGTCGTCGCCGAACGGATTCGCTGAACTGCGGCTGGTGATCGTCAGCCGGTCGGCCACTGGCCACGCCGACTCAACACGTCTTTCAGGATGTCGCACCGATCAGTGATGATCCCGTCGACCCCCAGGTCGAGCAGCCTGGTCATCTCGGCCGCCTCGTTCACCGTCCAGGCGTGGACGGCCAGTCCGGCCCGGTGCGCAGTCGAGATCAACTTCTGGTCGATGACCGGTCGCCCGGCCAGGCGCGCCGGCAGTTGCGCGCAGCGTCCGGCGGGGACGCCAAGGCTTCGCCCGAACCGCGAGACGAGCCGCAACCGGATCGCGTCCGCGGGCCCGATGGCGGTGCAGACCCCGGGTCCGAGCCGGTGCCGCAACCGCGCGATTCGTCGATCCGAGAACGCCCCGACGCAGACCCGATCGAGACTGCCCGTACGCCGAATCGCGTCGATCGCCGGCCCCACCCCGGTGTCGGATTTCACGTCGATGTTCACCCGCGCGTCGGGCCACGTCGCGAGAACGTCGGCGAGCAGCGGGATGGGCTCGATGCCGCCGATCCGCGCCTCGCGGACCTGCGACCACGGCAGCCGGCCGACCGTTCCGCGCCGGTCGGTCACCCGATCCAGCGCGGCGTCGTGGAAGGCCAGCGCGACACCGTCGGCCGTGACCCGGACGTCGGTCTCGAGGTAGCGATAACCGAGATCGACCGCTCGCTGGAAGGCGGCCAGCGAGTTCTCGCCACCGTCGGGGGAGTAGCCGCGGTGGGCCATTGCGATCGGCGTCGCTGCCGCGAGAAACCTCGAGTTCACGAGTAGAGGGCGTCGATCTCCGCGGCGTACTTGGCGGCGATCGGGCGCCGTCGCAGTTTCATCGTCGGAGTCAGCTCCTCACCGCCCGGCTCCCAGACCGTGGGCAGGATGGTGAACTTCTTGACCTGCTCGACGCGTGAGAGCTTCTCGTTGGCCTGCTTCACGCCCAGTTCGATCAGCAACCGCACACCCGGATCAGCGGCCAGGACGGCCGGATCGTCGTCCGGCAGCCCGTTGGCCTTCGCGTAGGCGGCCGCCGCGTCCGGGTCGAGCGTCATCAGCGCGACCACGTACGGCCGGTCGTCGCCGATCGCCACCGCCGAGGCCACGAGCGGACACGACACCGTGAGGGTGTTCTCGATGTTGGCCGGCGACATGTTCTTGCCGGCCGCGTTGATGATCAGTTCCTTCTTACGGTCGACGATCGTCACGTAGCCGTCGGCGTCCAGGGTGGCGATGTCTCCGGTGTGCAGCCACCCGTCCGGATCGATGGCCTCGGCCGTCTTCACCGGGTCGTTGCGATAGCCGTTCATCACCAACGGACCGCGGACGAGCAACTCGCCGTCCTCGGCTATCTCGATCTCGACGCCCGGCACCGGACGGCCGACCGTGCCGATCCGGTACGCGTCGGGGCGGTTCGAGATTGCGACGGCCGACGTCTCGGACATCCCCCAGACCTCGCAGCACGGGATCCCCAGGGCCAGGACGAACGTCAGCGCCTCGGGCGCGATCGCGGCGGCCCCGGTCACCGCGACCTTCACCTGGTCGAGGCCGAGCCGCTCGCGCACCGTGCGCAAGACGAGACGATCGGCCAGCCGATGCCTGCGCCGCGAGCAGTATCGGAACCGGCCGGCCGTCGGAGCGGCGTCGCACGACCTCGGAGGCGCTCGCCAGTGCCCAGTTCGCGATCGCGCGCTTGCGCTTGTCGGGTTCGGCGGCGAGCGATGCCTCGATGGCGGCCTTCACGCGGTACCAGATCTGGGGCACCGCGCCGAAGAACGTCGGACGGACCTCGGGCAGCGTCGCGATCATCATCTTCAGATCGGCCACGGTCGTCACCTCGAAGCCCGTGCGCAGTTGCGTGTAGTGCACGCCCCATCGATTGGCCACATGGGCGTCGGGCAGGTACGAGACGAGCCGATCGGTGAAGTCCACCGGCAGGATCGACAACATCGCGTCGAGTTCGGCCATCATGTTGGCGTGCGTCAGCTCGACGCCCTTCGGGGGTCCGGTCGTCCCCGATGTGTAGATGATCGTCAGGACGTCGTCGGCCCGGACCGAACGCCACGCGGCCTCGAAGTCGAAGGCGTCGTTCGTCAGCTCCTCGAGCTCGGCCAGGGTGATCGTCCCCGTGCCGACGCCGTCGACGCACACCACGTGCTCGACGGCGGTCCCCACGATGGCTTGGTTGACGCGGTCGAGGAACTGGCTCTCGCACACGACGACCCGGTTGCCCGCGTTCGAGAACAGGTAGTTGATCTGGTCGAGGGCCGAGGAGTTGTAGATGGAGAACGGGGTGGCGCCGACGTGCAGCGCAGCCGTGTCGACCAGGTGGAACTCGGGGCGGTTCGTCAGCATGATCCCGACGGTCTCGCCGGGCGACACGCCGAGGGTCGACAACCCGGTGGCGATGGCCCGGACCCGCTGGGCGTACTGAGCCCAGCTGACCGTCGTCGCCCCACCTGGAACCCTCAGCGCGATCGAATCCGGATGGGCCGCCGCGGTCTGCTGGAAGGCCTGGCAGAACGTGCGATCGTCGTCCGTCACGGAAGGGCTCCCTCGGCCGGTATGCCCCGAGCATAGGTTCGACCGCCCTGTTTCTGACAGGAGCACGCGATGGTTTGCGCGCTAGGGTTCAGGCCACGCACGCGATCAGAAAGCAGGACTCGCCATGCCCAGCCTCGGCCCGTTCGGTCCTTTGAAGGGACTGGTGACCAAGCCGGTCGCCGTCGCCGCGCACCTGGCCAACCGGCCGATGGGCGTCACCCGACAGGGTCCGCTGCACGGCCTGAACGCGCTCGAGCGGATGGGCGACGGGGCCCTCGAACGAGCGGTGACGGGCAAGGTCGTGCTGATCACCGGGGCGTCGTCGGGCATCGGGCGCGCGGCGGCGCTGAAGCTGGGGGCCGCGGGGGCCATCGTGCTGCTGGTGGCGCGTGGCGAGGAGAAGCTGCTGGAGGCCCGTCGCGAGATCGAGGACGCCGGGGGAGTGGCGCACATCTATCCCTGCGATCTCACCGATCTCGACGCCATCGATGTCATGGCCGTCAAGGTATTGGCTGAGCACGGAGCAGTCGACATCTTGATCAACAACGCCGGCCGCTCGATCCGGCGCTCGATCGCACTGTCCTATGACCGTTTCCACGATTTCGAGCGCACCATGCAGCTGAACTACTTCGCGCCCGTCCGGCTGATCCTGCGCCTGCTACCGGTCATGCGCACCCGCAAGTCCGGGCAGATCATCAACATCTCGTCCATCGGCGTCCAGACCCGGGTGCCGCGCTTCGCGGGCTACATCGCATCGAAGGCGGCTCTCGACACCTGGTCCGATGCCGTGCAGGCCGAGGTGCACGACGACAACGTCCGGTTCACCACGGTGCACATGCCGCTCGTGCGGACCCCGATGATCGCTCCGACCAAGACCTACGACAAGTTCCCCACGCTCACCCCTGAGCAGGCCGCCCAGACGATTGCCGACGCCGTCGTGTATCGGCCGCGCCGCTTGAGCCCGGCCTTCGGGTCGCTCGCGGCCGTCGCCGATGCGTTGAACCCGCAGTTGATGGACCGGATCCGCAATCGTGGCTTCCACATGTTCCCCGACTCGCACGCGGCCAAGGGCGAGTCGTCCGCTCCGGATGAGGAAACCTCAGCGGCGGCGGTCGCCTTCGCCCGGGCGACGCGCGGAGTTCACTGGTAGCTGCCCACCCTGAGCACGATCTTGCCGGGGGAGTGGGGTTCCTGCGCGTACGCGTGAGCGGCTGCGGCCGCAGCGATCGGGAACGTCCGGCTGATCGTCACGATCAACTCGCCGTCGGCGGCCAATCGCGCGAAGTCCCTCAGATCATCGGGTGATTGCTCCTCGGCGGTGCCGTTCGAGAAGAGCACGCCGAGTTCGGACGCGGCGCCGTCGGCGAGGGTGATGATCCGCGAGACACCACCGCGCAGTTCGATCGACTCGGGCAGCACGCCGGCGCCGACCGCGTCGATCACCGCGTCCACACCCTGGGGGGCAACGGTCCGTACCCGTTCGAGCCAGCCGGCTCCGTAGGCGACCGGAGTCGCCCCGAGAGTGCGGACGTAGTCGTGATCGCGCGGCGCCGCGGTGCCGATCACCGTTGCTCCTCGACGGGCCGCGAACTGCACCGCGTACGCACCGACCAGGCCCGCCGCGCCATGAATCACCACGGTCTCGCCGGCCGCGACACCCACACTGTCGACCACGCGATGAGCGGCCTCGGTGCCGAGGGGAAGCGCGACCGCCGTCGCCCAGTCCAGTCCGGCCGGCTTTGGCGTGACCTTCTCGGCCAGCGCGAACTCGGCGTAGGAGCCCGTCACGCCCCAGCCGAGCACCTCGTCGCCGACCGTGAAGGGCGCCTGCTCACCGGCGGCATCGACGACGCCGGCCAGGTCGACCCCGAGGATCGCGGGGAAGCCGCCGGAGGGCACGCCGAACGCCCCGGAGCGCAGCTTGCCGTCAATGGCGTTGACCCCGGCCGCGCGTACCGCAACGCGAACCTGGCGCGGTCCCGGTTCGGGACGCTCGACGTCGATCTCATGCAGGACCTCCGGGCCGCCGAACTCGTCGAACGCCATCGCCTTCATGGCGGTCAAGCTACCGCGAGGGCCTGTGGCACGATTTGGACGTGACGAGTCGCCCGACCACAGCGCACCGCCTGGACGACCTCGCGCGGCTACGCCGGGTCCGCGATCGGATCGATCGGGACTACGCCCAGCCGCTGGATGTCGAGGCGCTGGCGCGCGGCGAGCACATGTCGGCCGGGCACCTGAGTCGCGAGTTTCGCGCTGCCTACGGCGAATCCCCCTACGGCTACCTGATGACGCGCCGGATCGAGCGCGCGATGGCGCTGCTGAGACGGGGCGAGCTGAGTGTCACCGAAGTCTGCTTCGCCGTCGGCTGCGGCTCGCTCGGAACCTTCAGCACTCGCTTCACCGAACTCGTCGGCGTTGCTCCGAGCGTCTATCGGCGCGACGCCGGCCGGGCGACGGCGGGCCTGCCCTCGTGCGTGGCCAAGCAGGTCACGCGACCGGTCAGGAATCGAGAAGCGCCGGCGTCCGCACCGCAGTTAGCGTGACGGTCATGGACATCACGATTCATTCGAGCTTCCTTCCGCACACCGACCCGGACGCCTCGGTCGCGTTCTATCGCGACACCCTCGGCTTCGAGGTCCGCGCCGATGTCGGCTACAACGGGCTGCACTGGATCACCGTCGGACCGCCCGGCCAGCCCGGACACGTCTATCGTGCTCTACCCACCCGAGGCCAGCCCTGGCATCACCGAGGGGGAGAAGCGCACGATCGCCGAGATGATGGCCAAAGGCACCTACGGAACGCTTCTGCTCGCGACGCACGACCTCGACGCGACGTTCGAGCGGCTGCAGAGCAGTGACGTCGACATCGTCCAGGAACCGACCGATCAGCCGTATGGCGTCCGCGACTGCGCCCTGCGCGATCCCGCCGGCAACCTGATCCGAGTGCAGCAACTCGAGGGGAGTGACGCGTGATGAAGTCGATGACCTGCCGGCAGCTCGGCGGCCCGTGCGACCTCGAACTTCACGGCGAGAGTGCCAACGACGTGATCAAACTCCAGGACAAGCATCTGCGCGAAGCGGTGGCCGGCGGCGACTCGACGCATCAGACGGCACTGAACGAGATGAAGGGCCGGTGGAAGAACCCGATCGGCGGGATGGGTTGGTACCGCAAGGCCAAGCGTGACTTCGCCGCGCTGCCCCAGGACTCGACGCCCTCCGGGCGCAGAACTGAGCACGTGACAACCTCGGAGCCGCAACCGACAGCCGACTTCGGGCCGGCCGCGCCGACCGAGCTGCGGATCGTGCTGATCCTGCTCGTCGTCAACTTGATCCTGTCGATCGGGCTGACGGTGGCGACCATCGTCGCGCGCCACAGCATCGTCGACTACCAGCTCGACCACCGCCACATCACCGATCCGAGTCAACGGGCGGCCCTTCGAAACGGCTACGTCGGCGCGATCGTCGGACGCGTGATCGGCAACATCGTGGTCAGCGTCGTCTACGTGTTCCTCGTGCGAGCACTGCTGCGCGGCCGCCGCTGGGCGTACCGGCGCGTCATCTGGCTCGGCGCCGCCGGCATCGTCGCTCTGTTGTTGTTGCAGACGACGCCCTACCCGGCGTGGATGCGAATCGAGCAGCTGATCCAGGCGCTCGTGCTGGCCGGCCTGCTGTTCTTCGTCACCCGGCCCGACGTCCGAGCCCACTTCGCGCCACACCTGCCCGGTCGCAACGTTCGCCGTTTCCGCCGCTGACGTCAGGAGCCTGATCCCCAACGTGAGGCGCCGCTTCGTCGATGCCCCGCAACGTTATGTCAACCTAGGTCGGTCGCGCCCCGGTCATCACCTACGAGTCCAGGTACTGGAACGAGGACTCCGGCGGGCGAGCCAAGCGGCCGTCGATGTTCCAACAGTAACCACGCGAGAGTGCCCGGCGAGCGGGCATGGCGCTCGGCGGCCCTACCGTACCCATGGAGCACCGACAGCCACGTGGGACCCATGGAGCCCCGGCCGGCGATGGGCAGATCAGCGGGCAGGACCAGACCTTCGGCCCCTCGCGGCTTGTCTCCGCTTCGCCGATAATCGACATTATGTCAATCCAACGAACGGTCATCCGGGGTGCCTGCCCCGCTGCTGCATTCGACGATGACCGTCCGCGGCGGACCGGATCACGAAGCACCATCGAGCTTTGCCCAAACTGTCGGCCGGTGCAACGCCGACGGCAGCGGAGCCGAAGGTCACGGCTATGCGCAGACGGCCCACGACGTCGGGCCAGCGCGTTGACTCGCAGGGTTGTCGTTTCCGGGTCGGTGTGCGCAGGCCGACGGGCGCAAGGCGCGCGATCGATTCCTCCAGCCGGGTGGACCCCCGTCCCTAGTGCCAGTTGCTGATCTGGACGTCGCGCGGGTGCGGCTGACCGGTGCCGGTCTCGAGCAGCGCCTTCAGGCTCATCAAGAAGCTCGCCCACTTCGTGCTGCAGTGGTTCATGAACTCGACCGGCTCGCGCCAGCCGGCGTGTTCGAACAGGATGATCGTCCATTCGCCGTCCTGCGCGAGGTCGAAGGTCACGGTCGTCCCGACCCATTCGGCGGGCCCGTCGACCACCTCCCAGACCACCTTCGAACTCGGCTGCAGATCGATCACCTTCATGTCGAAGCCACCGACGTCGCCGAAGCGGAACCGCACGGTGCCCTCGCCGTCGCCGCTCGTGTCCGTCGTCCACCATGCGGCCAGCCCGTCGACGGTCGTCAACGCGTCGTAGACCTTGTCCGGCGTGGTCGTGATCCCTACGCGGTGCAGGATGTCCACCATTTCGATCTCCCCTACTTCTCGGCTTTCTTGGCTCGTTCGATCGCCTCGGCGAGGCTCTTGATGCGGCGCAGGCGCGCGTCCCACAACGCGCCGACGGAGTTCAGTTGCGCGACGGCGCGGGCCAACTGGGCCTCGTCCACCTGATATCGCCTCTCTCGTCCGGCCGGCGTCGAGCGGACCAGCCCGACGCGGTCGAGCACGACCAGGTGCTTGGCCACCGCCTGGCGTGTCACCGGTAGCGCGGCGCTCAGCGTCGTTGCGGTGCTTTCACCGTCGGCCAGCATCAGATCGAGCAGCCGACGGCGGGTTGGATCCCCGATCGCGGACCACAAGTCGTCGTCGATCGCGGTTCTCACCGGACGGCCGCGCGCCGGTTCGCGACCTCGGCCACGCGCGGCAGGTAGAAGTCCCAGCCCTGTCGATGATCGTTGTAGTGAGCCTCGAGGACCGCTGCCTCCCAGCCCCGTTCGCGATAGCCGGTCTCTCGAAAGCGGACCGTCGTTCCCTCATCGGCCGCAGTCAGCTCGAACGTCACCAACAGGGAATTGGCCGGGCCGGCGACCACGCCCTCGTCGTACGTCCAGCGAAACGAGAACGTCCGCGGCGGATCGGCCTCGACCACCGTGAAGGGCGCGGACTGGCACTGACCGCTCCCCTGATCGGTCCACGTCACGTTGCCGGTCGACCCGACGATCGGCTCGAGGTCGGTTTCAGCGCTCCACCAGTCCCGGATGTACTCGGGCGTGGTGAGCACCTCGTAGACGACCTGCGGGGAGGCGTCGATGTGCAGTTCTCGCTCGATGCTGCCGAACTCCATGTCCATCCCATCTATGCAACGTTTGGTTGCACATCAGGCTAGACGCTGTTCGACACTAACGCAACCTTAGGTTGCGCTATTGACCGTGCCGATTCAGGAACGACAGCTCGGCGTCGACCACCGACTCGTGCGCCTCGAGGAACGGGGCGTAGTGCGATCCGGGCAGGCGGACCAACTCGGAGCGCGGAGCTTGCCGGGCCGCGTTCACAGCCGGGCCGGGCGGCGCCGACCGATCGTGATCGCCGACGACGAGGAGGAGCGGCACCCGGACGGATGCAGCCCGACGACCGGGCCGGTACGAGCCCACCCGGAGAGCGAAGCGCGCCGCGACCGTCTGCTGCCACTGCGGATAGGTGCCGTCCGGGTCGAGGGCCAACGACCCCTGCGGCGCGTCCGGGGTGGTGAGCATGGCGACCTCGCCCCGCGTGCCGGCCAGTGGAATCAGCCGCGGAGGGCGACCGACGAGCGAACCGACGGCGTCGAGCAGGGCCGTCGACAGCAATCGCCCCAACGCAGCCGGCGTCGTGTGGCGAAGTGCCTCGGGAGCAGCGGCCCGTCCGTCGGCCAACGGTGTTTGTGCGATGGCCGCCGCCAGCTCCGGGTGCCGGGCCGCCACGTCGAACACTTCGCCTCCGGCCAGCGAGAAGCCCCAGATCGTGATCTTCGTCGGATCGACCTCTGGCAGGGCGCTCGCGCAGGTGATGGCGGCGTCCCAATCGGCGAGCTGTTCACCGATCCGGATCACGTGGCGCGGCTCGCCGTCGCTCTCGCCCCAGTGGCGAAAGTCGAACGCCAGCACGCTGTAGCCCTTCTCGTGGAACCGGCGCGCGAAACGATCGGTGCCCGGTTCTTTGATGACACCCGCTCCCCCGGCCATGACCACACAGGCGCCATTTGCGCCCACGTAGTGCCACGCGACGCACTTGTTGCCGTCATTGCCGAAACGGATCTTCTCCCGCTGCTCAGCCATCCGGACCTCCGGAAACGGTGTTGATCCCTTTAGTGAACCACCTGGTTCACATTCTGTCGACGGATCAGGGAGCGGCTTCTTCGCGATCCAGCGCCCGCGCCAGCGCGGTCAGCCCGGCCTCGATTGCACCCAGGTCGCCACTGGTCCGCGCATGGACGAGCAGTCCGCGAAGGGTCGCCAGGATCAGCTGCGCGACCTCGAACTTGCGCGTCTCGGTCCATGACGGCGGGCAGATGGCCAACAAGGCGGGCAGGTACTGGTCCGTGGCTCCGCGACCCAGCTCGGCGTACCGGTCCGGGTCGTACATCGACAGTCCGATGGCCTGATCGAGAACCCGCGCCTCGTCCCCCACGAGAATCGGCCAGATCGCGCGGACGCGCTCGGCCAGACTTCCCGTCGCCGCGGCGGCGACACCCTTGTCGATTCGACGATCGCGCAGTCGGAGAACAGCCTGAACGAGCAGGTCGTCGACGCCGTCGAAGTAGTACAGCAGCACCTTGTGGGTGGCGCCGGCCGCGCGGGCCGCCCGTCGCAGCGAGAAGTCGACGAGACCGTTCGCGGCCAGATCGTCGGTGATGCTGTCGAGCAGTGCCCGCCGCCGCGCTTCGCCGCGTTCCGATCCGGTCGACCGGCGATAGCTCTTCTCCGCTGCCGCTGCCACAGGCACATGGTGCCAGCCGAAGTGGTCCGCGAGAGCGCGGGTCAGCCGACGTAGTGGCGATCGGCCACGTCGAGCGCCTCGTCCAGGATCGCCAGGCCGGCCTCGGTCTCTTCGACCGAGACCGTGCACGGCGGCACGACATGGGTTCGGTTGAAGTGCGTGAACGGCCAGAGGCCCCGCTGCTTGCACGCTGCCGCGAACTCGTTCATCGGCGCGGCGTCCGGACCGGCCGCATTGAACGGAACGAGCGGCTCGCGGGTGCGCGCGGTCACGGACGAGCTCGATGGCCCAGAAGACGCCCAACCCTCGCACTTCACCGACCGACGGGTGGCGCTCGGCCAGCCGGGCCAGGCCGGGCGCGATCACCGACGAGCCGATTTCGCGCGCGTTCTCGACGATCCGCTCCTCACGGAAGATCTCGATGGACGCCACCGCAGCCGCACACGCCAGCGGGTGGCCGGAATACGTGAGGCCGCCCGGATAGGCGCGCGTCTGGAACGTCGCCGAGATCTCGTCGGAGATGATGACGCCACCCAGCGGCACGTAGCCGGAGTTGACACCCTTGGCGAAGGTGATCAGGTCGGGCACGACGCCCCAGTGGTCGACAGCGAACCATTCGCCGCAACGGCCGAAGCCGGCCATGACCTCGTCGGAGATCAGCACGATGCCGAACTCGTCGCAGATCGCGCGCACGCCGGCGAGGTAACCCGCCGGCGGCACCAGGATGCCGTTGGTGCCCACCACGGGTTCGAGGATGATCGCAGCGACCGTGTGAGCTCCCTCGACCATCAAGAGATCACGCAGGTGCTGGAGCGCGCGGGCGCACTCTTCGGCCTCGTCCTGGGCGTAGAACGCCGAGCGGTAGAGGTACGGGCCCCAGTACCGCACCACGCCGGGGAAACCGGGCTCCGATCCCCACCGCCGCGGGTCGCCGGTGAGCGCGATGGCGCCCGCCGTACCGCCGTGGTAGCTGCGGTAGGCCGCGAAGACCTTGTAGCGGCCCGTGTGCAGGCGAGCCATCCGGATCGCGTTCTCGTTCGCCTCGGCGCCACCGTTGGTGAAGAAGACCTGGTTCAGATCGCCGGGCGCCAACTCGGCGATGAGCCGCGCGGCCTCGCTGCGGGCGTCATCGGCGAACGTCGGCGCGACCGTGCAGAGTTGCCCGGCCTGCTTCTGGATCGCCGCGACCAGCTTCGGGTGCTGGTGGCCGATGTTGACGTTGACCAGCTGGCTGGCGAAGTCGAGATAGCGCTTGCCGTCGTAGTCCCAGAAGAAGCTGCCCAACGCGCCGGCGATCGGCATCGGGTCGATCAGGGCCTGCGCCGACCACGAGTGGAACACGTGCGCCCGGTCGAGAGCGCGAACCTGTCCCTCGTCCAATCCCGATCCGGGACGACGGATCTCGACGTCGGTCATCGCGTGCGGGGGAAGCCGAGGTCGACGGCCGACGTCGCCGGGTCGGGCCAGCGCGAGGTCACCACCTTGCCCCGGGTGTAGAAGTTCATGCCCTCGGGGCCGTACATGTGCGTGTCGCCGAACAGCGAAGCCTTCCAGCCGCCGAAGGAGTAGTACGCGACCGGCACCGGGATCGGGACGTTGATGCCGACCATGCCGACCTCGACGTCGAACTGGAACTGACGAGCCGCGCCGCCGTCGCGGGTGAAGATCGCCACGCCGTTCGCGAACTCGTTCGCGTTGATCAGCTCGAGCGCCTCGTCGTACGTCTCGGCGCGGACGACGCCCAGCACCGGACCGAAGATCTCGTCGGTGTACACCGACATCTGCGGTGTGACGTGATCGAGAAGCGTCGTGCCGAGGAAGAAGCCATCGGACGGGAAGTCGCCTTCGCGGCCGTCGACCACGACGTTCGCGCCGGACTCGGCGCCGGCGGCGATGTAGCCGGCGACCTTGTCGCGGTGTTCGCGCGTGATCAGCGGGCCCATGTCGGTGCCGGACTCGTTGCCCGGCCCGACGACGAGCTTGGGCAGCCGGCTGGCGATGGCGTCGACCAGCTTGTCACCGACGTCACCGACCGCGACGGCCACCGAGATCGCCATGCAGCGTTCGCCGGCCGCGCCGTAGGCGGCCGAGACCGCCGCGTCGGCGGCCAGGTCGACGTCGGCGTCGGGCAGCACGACCATGTGGTTCTTCGCCCCGCCGAGGGCCTGGACGCGCTTGCCGTGCGCGGTGCCGGTCTCGTAGATGTAGCGCGCGATCGGCGTCGAGCCGACGAAGCTGACGGCCGCGACGTCGGGGTGGGTCAGCAGTCCGTCGACCGCCTCCTTGTCGCCGTGCAGCACGGTGAAGACGCCGTCGGGCAGGCCGGCCTCCTTCCACAGCTCGGCGAGGAACAGCGAGGCCGACGGATCCTTCTCGCTCGGCTTGAGGATGAAGGCGTTGCCGCAGGCGATCGCGTTGGCGCACATCCACAGCGGCACCATGGCCGGGAAGTTGAACGGCGTGATGCCGGCGACCACGCCCAGCGGCTGCCGGATCGAGTAGACGTCGACGCCGGCCGAGACCTGCTCGGAGAAGCCGCCCTTGAGCAACTGCGGCACGCCGCAGGCGAACTCGACGTTCTCGAGGCCGCGGGCGATCTCGCCGCCGGCGTCGGCCAGCACCTTGCCGTGCTCGGCGGTGACGATCGCGGCCAGCTCGTCGGCTGCGGTTGTGCAGCAGCTCGCGGAACGCGAACAGCACGGCGGAGCGGCGTCGACAGCGAGGCGTGGCGCCACTGCGGGCGGCGGTCACGGCCGACGCGACGGCCTGGTCGATCTCGGCGGCGTCGGCGAGTCCGAGCTCACCGGTCTGCTCCCCCGTCGCCGGGTTGAACACCGGCGAGGTGCGTCCGGAGTTGCTGGGCGTGCGGCGTCCGTCGATCCAGTGCGGGATGTTCTGCGGCATGGTCGAAATTTACGTCATGCATGGTCCAGATACAAACCGCCTAATGCTATGTTACAAAAATGATCGACGACGCTTCGGTGGCGCCTCGACGCAGCCGACCGGGCGCGGACTGGCCGACGCCGTGAGCAGCGCGATCCGCGACGGCGTGCTCAAGGAGGGCGACAAGCTTCCGCCGATCCGGCCCCTCGCCCGCGAGCTGGCGATGTCTCCGACGACCGTCAGCGCGGCTTGGGCGCTGCTGATCCGGGCCGGCGCGATCCGCACCGACGGCCGGCGCGGCACCGTCGTGGCCGGCGCGCCGCGACGTCGGGCCCAAGCGCTACCGGCGAGCGCTCGAGCGCGACGCGCGGCCGGAACTCGATCTGTCGACCGGCGTCGCTGACACCGCCCTGCTGCCCGACCTCGCGCCCGTCGATGCGCAGAGCAGCGGGCCGTCGGTCGGCGTACACCTACCTCGACGATCCGGTGTTGCCCGAACTCGTCGACGTCCTGCGGGGCGCGTGGCCCTACTCGGCCGACAGGTTCACTGATCACCGACGGCGCAATGGACGCCCAGGATCTGATTGCCTCGACCTTGTTGCGCTTCGGTGACCGTGTGGTGGTGGAGCATCCCTGCTTCCCGCCGTTGCTCGACCTGCTCGAGTCGCTCGGCGTCCGGTTCATCGGTGTGCCCGTCGACGCGCAGGGGCTCGACGTCGCCGCCTGTCCGAAGCCCTCGAGTCCGATGTGCGTGCAGTCTTCCTGCAGCCGCGCGCACACAACCCGACCGGCGTGTCGATGACGCCCAGCCGGGCCGCGGAACTGGCCGCCGTCATCGGCCGCTTCGACGTACTCGTCGTCGAGGACGACTCGAACGGGGCGATCAGCGCCACGGCCCCGATCAGCCTCGGGCGGCAGTTGCCCGAGCGAACCCTGCACATCCGCAGCTTCTCCAAGTCGCACGGCCCCGACCTGCGCATCGCCGCCCTCAGTGGGCCGGCCGATCTGATCGACCGGATCCGCGATCGGCGCCTGCTGGGCCAGGGCTGGACGAGCCGTCTGCTGCAGTCGATGCTGTTCGACCTGCTGACCCGCGAGACGTCGATCGAACGAGTCGCACCGGGCCCAGCGTCACCTACGCGCAACGACGATCCGCGCTGACCAGCGCACTGGCCGAACACGACGTCCAGATCGACGGCGACGACGGGCTGAACATCTGGTTGCGCGTGGCCGACGAGTCGGGAGCGCTCATCCGGCTGGCCAGCCACGGGATCGGAGCCGCCGCTGGCGCCCCGTTCGCCTCGATCCCCACATCCGAGTCGTTCATCCGCGTCACGGCCGGCCTGGTGCCCGGTGACTTCGAGCGCATCGCCGGCGAGTTGGCCGCCGCGGCGCGCTCCGGGCCGTCGACCGGCGTGCGCTGACGCGGGCCGTACCGGGGCTGATCGACAGCCGTTCATCGATGTGAAATGTTCAGGGCCGAGGATCACGAGTTCCGGCGTTCAGGACACGACGTCGGCTCCGGTCGAGAAAGGTGTTGCCATGACCGTCGTACGAGCCGCAATCACGCAGGTCGAGTGGACCGGCGACAAGGAGTCGATGATCGCCCGTCACGAGGAACTGACGCGCGAGGCGGCCGCCGACGGGCGTCCAGATCATCGGCTATCAAGAACTGTTCTACGGGCCGTACTTCGGCGCGGTGCAGGACCAGAAGTACTACGAGTACGTCGAGTCGATTCCCGGGCCGACGACCGAGCGGTTCCAGGCGCTGGCTCGCGAGCTGAACATGGTCATCGTGTTGCCGATCTACGAGGTCGCGAACGCCGGTGAGTACTACAACACCGCCGCGGTGATCGACGCCGACGGGACGCTGCTCGGCAAGTACCGCAAGCACCACATCCCGCACCTGCCGGCGTTCTGGGAGAAGTTCTACTTCCGCCCGGGCAACCTCGGCTATCCGGTCTTCGAGACTGCGATCGGCCGAGTCGGCGTCTACATCTGCTACGACCGGCACTTCCCCGAGGGCTGGCGCGAGCTGGGCCTGAACAACGCCCAGATCGTCTTCAACCCGTCGGCGACCAAGCCCGGGCTGTCGAACCGGCTGTGGGAAATCGAGCAGCCGGCCGCCGCCGCCGCGAACCAGTACTTCGTCGCAGCCAACAACCGGATCGGGCAGGAAGTCGGCGAGTTCGGTGCCGACGCCCCGCACTTCTACGGCTCGTCCTACTTCGTCGATCCCCGCGGCAACTACGTCGGCGCCGTCGCCTCCGAGGACAAGGAAGAGACAGTGGTCCGCGACCTCGACCTCGACCTCCTGACCCAGGTCCGCAACGACTGGCAGTTCTACCGCGATCGCCGGCCCGAGTCGTACGTGCGGATCACCGCTCCGTGAGCACGCTGATCAAGAACGGCACCGTGGTCGGCGCGACCGGATCCGGCCCGGCCGACGTGTTGATCGACGGTGAGACGATCGTGGCGCTGCTCGCTCCGGGCTCCGACCTCGGCGCCGGCGCTGACGCGGTGATCGACGCCGGAGGCAAGTATGTGATTCCCGGCGGCATCGACGCCCACACCCACATGGAGATGCCGTTCGGCGGCACGTTCGCCTCGGACACGTTCGAGACCGGCAGCCGGGCTGCGGCCTGGGGCGGAACCACCACCATCGTCGACTTCGTCGTCCAGGCCCACGGCCAGCGGGTCCAGGACCAGGTCGCCTTGTGGCACGACAAGGCGGGCGGCAACTGCGCCGTCGACTACGCGTTCCACCAGATCATCGGCGACGTGAACGACGAGTCGCTCAAGGCGATGGACGAGCTGATCGACGAGGGCATCACCAGCTTCAAGCTGTTCATGGCCTACCCCGGGGTGTTCCTGTCCTCGGACGGCCAGATCGTTCGGGCGATGCAGACCGCGGCCGGCAACGGCGGGCTGATCATGATGCACGCCGAGAACGGTTCGGCGATCGACGTCCTCGTGCAGCAGGCGCTCCAACGGGGCGAGACGGGTCCGTACTTCCACGGCGTCACCCGGCCGTGGCAGACCGAGCAGGAGGCCACCCACCGGGCGGTGATGCTGGCCGACCTGACCGGCGCGCCGCTCTACGTCGTCCACGTCTCGGCCAAGCAGGCGCTTGCGCGCATCGCCGAGGCCCGCAACGCCGGCCAGAACGTCTTCGGCGAGACCTGCCCGCAGTACCTCTACCTGTCGCTCGAGGAGCAGCTCGGGGCCCGCAGCGAGCAGTGGGGCGACTTCGAGGGCGCCAAGTGGGTCTGCTCCACTCCCCTGCGTTCGCGCGCCGAAGGCCACCAGGACGAGCTCTGGAAGTACATCCGCACCGGCGACGTCACCACCGTGTCGACCGACCACTGCCCGTTCTGCATGAAGGACCAGAAAGACATGGGGATCGGAGACTTCAGCAAGATCCCCAACGGGATCGGCTCGGTCGAACACCGGATGGATCTTCTGTTCCAGGGCGTCAAGGACGGCAAGATCAGCCTCGAGCGTTGGGTCGACGTCTGCTGCACCACCCCGGCGCGGATGTTCGGGCTGTACGGCAAGAAGGGCGTGATCGCGCCGGGCGCCGACGCCGACATCGTGATCTACGACCCGAACGGGCACACCTCGATCGGAGTGAACAAGACGCATCACATGAACATGGACTACTCGGCCTGGGAGGGCTACGAGATCGACGGGCACGTCGACACCGTGATCTCGCGCGGCGTGGTGATCAAGGACGACACCGGCTACATCGGCACGAAGAGCCACGGCCAGTTCGTCAAGCGCAGCCTGTCGCAGAACCTGATCTGATGGATTTCGGCGTCGTACTGCAGAACGATCCGCCAGCAGCGCGGGTCGTCGAATTCGCGCGGCAGGCCGAACTGCTCGGCTTCACCCACGTCTGGACGTTCGACTCGCACCTGCTGTGGCAAGAGCCCTACGTCGTCTACAGCCAGATCCTGGCCCAGACCCGCAAGGTCATCGTGGGGCCGATGGTCACCAACCCCGCGACGCGCGACTGGACGGTCACCGCGTCCCTCTTCGCGACGCTGAACGAGATGTTCGGCAACCGGACGATCTGCGGCATCGGCCGCGGTGACTCGGCCGTCCGGGTGATCAACGGCAAGCCCGTGACCCTGGCCTCGCTACGTGAGGCGATCACGGTGATCCGAGCGCTCGCCAACGGAGAACAGGCCGATTACAAGGGCAATCTGCTGCAGTTCCCGTGGAGCGTGGGCTCCACGCTGCCGATCTGGGTCGCGGCGTACGGCCCGAAGGCGCTCGCCCTGACCGGCGAGGTCGCGGACGGATTCATCCTCCAGCTGGCCGATCCCGACATCACGGCCTGGTCGATCGCCGCCGTGCGAAAGGCGGCCGCCGACGCCGGGCGCGACCCGGACTCGATCACGCATCTGCGTGGCCGCGCCGGCCTACGTCACCGACGGCTTCGGCGGCCGGACTGGCGCACGCGCGCGATCAATGCCGATGGTTCGGCGGCATGGTCGGCAACCACGTCGCCGACATCGTGGGTCGTTACGGAAGCGAGGGCGCCGCTGTTCCGGCCGCGCTGTCGGACTACATCGCCAATCGTCAGGGCTACGACTACAACTCGCACGGCAAGGCGGGCAACGAGCACACCGACTTCGTCCCCGACGAGATCATCGACCGCTTCTGCCTGCTGGGTCCGGTGTCCGCGCAGGTCGAGCGCCTCGAACAGCTGCGCGAGCTGGGCGTCGATCAGTTCGCGCTCTATCTGCAGCACGACGCCAAGGCCGAGACGCTCGCGGCGTACGGCGATCACGTCATGCCGCTGGTCAACGTCCGTAAGGCCGCAAAAAGCTGACCGACGATGCGCCGATCCGCGGGGTCGGGGGTCCCGGGATCGGCACATCGTCGGCTGCGGGGGCGCTCCGTCAGTCAGCTTCGAGCAGCGAACTGCGGATCTCGGTCTTGAGCACCTTGCCGACCTTCGAACGCGGCAGGTCGGTCCACACCAGGATCTCCTTGGGCGTCTTGACACTTCCGATGCGAGCCTTGACGAAGGCCGTGACCTCGACCGCGTCGACCGCGTGATCGGGCACCAGCTGGACGACCGCGGTCACCCGCTCGCCCCACTTGTCGTCGGGCAGGCCGATCACCGCCGCCTCGTGGATATCGGGATGCTGCATCAGCGCCTGTTCGACCTCAGCCGAATAGACGTTGAAGCCGCCGGTGATGATCATGTCCTTCGCGCGGTCGACGATGTAGAGGTAGTTGTCGTCGTCCAGATACCCGATGTCGCCCGTGTGGTGCCAGCCGTGCACACCGGCCTCGGCCGTCGCGTCGGGATTCTTGTAGTACCCCGCCATCACCAGTGAGCCGCGCACGACGATCTCGCCGCGTTCACCCGGCGGCAGCAGCGAGCCGTCGCCCGCCATGATCGCGACCGTGACCAGCGGCGAGGGATGCCCCGCCGACGACAGGCGCTCGACCAGCACCGACCCGTCCGGACCGACGTGCTCGGCCGGCGCCATCGTCGACACCATCATCGGCGCCTCGGACTGGCCGAACAGCTGACCCATGACCGGGCCGAACACCTCGATCGCTTCGGCCAACCGCGCGGACGACATCGGTGCGGCGCCGTACCAGAAGCACTGCAGCGAGCTGTAGTCCGTCGTCCGCGCGGTTGGGTGCGCCAGCGCCATGTAGATCACCGTCGGCGGCAGGAATGTGTGCGTCACCCGGTGCGACTGGACGAGTTCGAGGAACTCCCCCACGTCGGCATGGGCCATGATTACGACTCTCCCTCCCAGAGCCATGATCGGGAAGCACAACACTCCTGCCGCGTGGGTGAGCGGCGCCAACGCCAGATAGACCGGCCGTCCCGAGAACGGGTAACTCATCAGCGTGATCGCCGACATCGTCTCGAGGTTGCGATCGGTCAGTACGACCCCCTTCGGGGTTCCAGTGGTGCCGCCCGTGCCGACGAGCATGACCGTGTCGTCGGCGCCGGCCGCCTCGCCCGAGGTCGAGCCGGCCGAGTCGAGCCAATCGTCGAACGACGATCCGAGCGGGGTCTCGGCGTCGAGGCACACATAGGTCGTCACCTTCGGCAGCTGCCCGGCGATCTGCTCGACCATCGGCGCATACGCGCTCTGGAAGATCAGGCAGGTGCAGTCGAACAGGTCGAGCAGGCCACGGTTCTCGCCGGCCTCGTTGCGCGGGTTGATCGGGCACCAGACAGCCCCGCGACGCGAGATACCGAACACCGACGAGAACGCGACCGGGTCGTTGCTCGACAAGATCGCCACTTTGTCACCCGGCCGGACGCCCGAGGACGCCAGCGCCGCGGCCACCCGGTGGCTGAGCGCGACCACGTCGGCGTAGGTGAAGATCTTCTCGTCGGCGACGAGACACACGGCGTCCGGTCCGAGCGACGCCCCCTTGTCGAGATAACCGGCGAGACTCACGAGTTGCGGCTCACGAGTGGACGGTGACGACCGGATCGAGGACCAGCCCGAACGCCCGCAGCACACCCAACAACTCGCGGTGCCCGAACGCCTGGCAGGCCGAGGCCAGTCCAACCCGTCGGGGCGGCTGCTGAGTCAACGACATGGCGGCCCAGGCCTGCAACAGGCCCGTCTGCTTGTAGTTGGAGTTGCCGTGGATCACGCAATGCGCACGACCCAGCGGCCCCGATGCGTAGACCGAGTCGACCGACGTGTTCAGCCGCGGGTTCTCGCGAGGCGGCATGCCCGACTGCCACTGCTTCGCGATCTCGCCGAGCGCCGGCCCCTGCTGATCTTCGGGCAGCGTCTTGATCTGCTCGTCGACGACCTTGGTCGTCGCGATCACCGCTTCCATCACCGGACGGTTCATGACGCCGCCGATCGCTCGACACGTGGCGACGCGGGGATCGTTCTTGAACCACACCGGGTGGCTCGTGCCGCCCCACGGCACGGCCAGCGACAGGTCGTGCTGGCCGGGGATCACGACCTCGAAGTTGGCCTGGGTGTCCCACTTGACGTACTGGTTCTCGACCAGGTGGAACCAGTCCGCGGTGAGGATGGTGAAGATCGTCTGGGTCGACGCGTAGGTGGGGAAGCCCTTCCACAGCACCACGATGTCGAGCGTGTCGAGCCCTGGGTTCTCTAGGCAGATGTTCGCCGCAATCTCGCCGGTGGTGTACATCTGCGCGATGCCGGGCGAGAGCAGCAGGCCGGCGTCGGCGAACTTCTTGCCCCACAGCTGTTCTGCGTGCAGCACCCAGTTCTGCTCACCGGTCGTGTCGAGGTAGTGGGCGCCGGCGTTGAGACAGGCCTCGGCCACCTCGTCGCCGAAGCTGATGAACGGCCCGACCGTGTTGCACACCGCGGATGCCCCGGTGAACAGTTCGGTGAGAGCCTCGACGGTGTGCTCGACCTCGACGACGTCGTAGTCGATCGTCTCGACGCCGGGGATGCGTCCGACCACCTCGTGCAGCAGATCCTTGTTGCGGCCCGCGGCGATGAACGGGACGTTCAGCTCGCGCAGGTACTCGCAGATGAGACGGCCGGTGTACCCCGACGCGCCGTAGACGACGACTGGCTTCGAGTCGGCCATGATCACATTCCCATTCCGCCGTCGACCGGCAGGCCGACTCCCGTGATGAATCGCGCCGCGTCCGAGGCCAGGAAGACGACCGCGTCGGCCATCTCGTGCGCCTCGCCGAGCCGTCCGAGCGGGGTCTGCTCCGAGACGGCGCCGACCGCGGCCTCGACGCTCGGGAACAAGCCGATGCCGGTCAGGTCGACGGCCAGCTTGATGCCCATCTCGGTCGGGACGAGTCCTGGATAGATGCAGTTGACGCGCACGCCGTAGCCGAGCTTGCCCGATTCCATCGCGGCCACCCGGGTCAACCGGTCGACCGCCGATTTGGTCGCCGAATACCCGGCAATGCCGGGAAAGGCGATCGTGGCCGCGACCGAGGAGATGTTGACAACCGAGCCACCGGCGCCGGCCGAGCCGCCGGGCTTCATGGCCAGGAAGGCGTGCTTGAGCCCGAGCGCGGTGCCCACGATGTTGACCTGCAGCATGCGTGACAGTTCAGCGGCATCGATGTCGACGACCAGCGCCGAGACCTCGACGCCGGCGTTGTTGACCAGGATGTCGAACCCGCCCAGCTCGGCGACGGTGGCGGCGACCGCCGCCTCCCAGCTCGCCTCGTCGGTGATGTCGAGTGTCGTGAAGGCCGCCGGCGTGCCCGTCTTGGCGATCAGCTCGGCCGTCTCCCGGCCGAGGTCTTCGAGGATGTCTCCGATCATCACCGAGGCTCCCGCCTCGGCCAGCGCCTGGCCGATCGCGGCGCCGAACCCGCGGGCGCCCCCCGTCACGAGTGCTCTCTTGCCGGCCAGCTGCACTGCTGTCATCGACTGCCTCCTGATCACTAGAGCTTCGATTGCGACGTGGATCACAACGTATGAGCGAATCTGGACAAGTGTCAAGCTTTTCTTGGACACCTGTCCAAACTCTCATCGACGCCGCTAGAGTTGACGGAAATGCCGACGGGAGCCGAGCTGATGACCTCCACCGTTGCGCCCGCGTCCAACCGCGAGCGCGTCTCGCGACGTGCGTCGCAGCGTCAGGTCGACAAGTTCTCGGTCCGCCGCGACGAGCTGGCCGCGGCAGCCCTGCAGACGCTGTCCGAACTCGGCTACGCCCGCACGAGCCTGCGCGAGATCGCCCAGAACTCGAGCTACTCCCACGGGGTGCTGCACTACTACTTCACCGACAAGGTCGACCTGATCATCCACTGCGTGCGGCAGTACAAGGCCACGTGCGTTCGCCGCTACGACGAGATCGTCGAAACCTCCACCAGCGCGGCGCAGCTGTGTGACGGCTTCGCCGAGGCGATGGCGGCCACCGCGCGCGACGACGCCCCCCTGCACCGGCTCTGGTACGACATGCGCTCACAGTCGATGTTCGAGCCGGCCTTCCAGGTCGACGTCGTCGAGATCGACGAGAGCCTGCTGCAGATGATCTGGCGCATCGTCGAGCGCTACTCAGAACTGCGCGGCGCCGATCTCATCGTCACTCCCGGGTCGGCGTACGCCATCTTCGACGGACTCTTCCAGCAGGCGCTGCTCCGTCATCACGCCGGCGACGACGGAGCGCTCGCCGAGATGTCGGCCCAGATTCGCGAGTTGCTGCCCAACCTCGTCGCCCACTAGCCCTTGGGCGCGAACAGTTCGAGCGCGATGTTGTCAGGGTCGCGAAACTCCAGGATGTAGCCCGATCCGATGTCCTTGATGCCCTCGTGGCTCACCCCGTGCTCGTCGAGCGTGGTCACCGCGGTTTCGAGTTCGGCGTGATCGGCCACGGCGAAGCTGACGTGATCGAGGCCGACACGGTCCTCGGAGAACGAGTCGTCGGCGACCGGGCGCAGGCCGAGCAGCGAGTCACCCAACTTGTAGACCACGCCACCGAAGACGAACCAGAGCTTCTTCTTGGTGGCCTCGTCGGCGTCGGCTGGAACCTCGACGGCGACCGGCAAGCCGAAGATCGCGTCGTAGAACGCCCGGGAGCGGTCGATGTCGGTGACGGTCAGGCGGACGTGTGCATAAGCGCTGGTAGCGATGGCCATGCTCGATGATCTCCAGTTCGGACGGCCGCGAAACTCAACCCCACCGGCAAGATGGGGGCATGACCGTGTACGTCGTCCTGCTCCGCGGCGTGAACGTCGGGGGCGTCAGGTTGCCGATGGCCGACCTGCGCCGCGTCACCGAGTCCCGCGGGTTCACCGAGCCCCGCACCTACATCCAGAGCGGAAACCTCGTGTTCGCCAGCCCGCAGCGATCGATCGACACGATCGCCGCCGAGTTGAACGCCGGCCTCAAGGCCGACCTGGGACTCGACATAGCGATGATCATCCGAACCCGCGCCCAGCTGACCAAGGTGATCGACGCCAACCCGTTCCTGAAGGCGGGCCACGACGCGGACGAGCAGCACGTCGTCTTCTTCTCCGGCAACGTCGCCGCCGACCTGTTCGCCGATGTCGACCTCGCCCGCTACGAGCCCGAGGAGGTTCGCGTCCACCGGCGCGAGGTCTACTTCAACCTGCCCTCGGGCGTGGGGCACAGCCCCCTGCTCAAGGACATCGGCCGGCGCAAGGGTCTCAAGATCGGCACGATGCGCAACTGGCGCACGGTCACCACGTTGATGTCCATGGCCGATGAGGTCGCGGCCTCGCTTTGACAACGCCCGGCCGCCGCCCGATAGTCGCAAGATGACTGTGACACGGCGTATCACCTCGGCCGACGGGGTCGAACTGGCCGTGTACGAGCAGGGTCTCGAGGACGCTCCGATCGTGGTCTGCGTGCACGGCTATCCCGACAATCACACGGTGTGGGACGGCGTCGCCGATGCGCTCGCCGACCGGCTGCGCGTCGTCCGCTACGACGTGCGCGGCGCCGGCGCCTCGGGCCGGCCCGACGACCGCGTCGACTACCGGTTCGACCGGTTGCAGGCCGACTTCACGGCGGTGATCGACGCCGTCAGTCCGCAGCGCCCGGTGCACCTGATCGCGCACGACTGGGGCTCGATCCAGGGCTGGCATTTCGTCACCAGCCCGAGCCTGCACGGACGGATCGCCTCGTTCACCTCGGTGTCAGGGCCGGACCTCGATCACGCCCGGGTGTGGCTGAGCGCGAGCCTGCGCCGGCCGCGCACGCTGGGCCGCGCCCTGCGCCAGCTCAAGTCGAGCTACTACATCGGGCTCTTCCAGCTGCCGTCCCTGCCCGAAAAGGCCATGACGAGCGAAGTGGGGCGGCGGCTGTTCCGGCGCAGCGAGGCGGTCGGGCGGACGTCGCGGGGGCGGGTCGAGCCGCGCGAGCGGGCCGACGCCGACCTGACCGGCGGACTGCAGTTGTACCGCGCGAACATGCTCACCCGGACGCCGGCGCAGCCGCGCTCGACCGACGTCCCCGTGCTGGTCATCGCACCGGCGTCCGACCCGTTCGTCACTCCGGCGCTGCAGCTGGATGCGCCCCGGCCGTTCGCCGCGAACCTGCGAACCCGGATCGTGCCGGGCGGGCATTGGATCGTCGCCGACCGCCCGGATGTCGTCGCCGGCCTGGCCGCCGAGCTGATCGACGAGATCGAACACGCCGGTGCCCGATCCGATCGTGCGGCCGGGCGCTTTGCCGGCCGGCTCGCCGTGATCACGGGGGCGGGAAGCGGGATCGGGCGCGCGACCGCGATCGAGCTGGCCCGGCTCGGCGCCGACCTCGTCGTCACCGACCTGGACGAGTCGACGGCCAAGGCGACGGCCGAATCGATCATGAGCGCCGGCGGCCGGGCCCAGGCGTATCACCTCGACGTGGCCGACGCCGACGAGTGGCAGCGCGTCGCGGCCCAGATCAGGTCCGATCACGGCGTCGCCGACATCTTGATCAACAACGCGGGGATCGGCATGGCGGGCGGGTTCCTCGACACCTCGCCGGCCGACTGGAAACGGGTCATGGACGTCAACTTCTGGGGCGTGCTGCACGGCTCGCGGGTGTTCGGGCGGCAACTGGTCGAACGCGGCCTGGGCGGTCGCATCGTCAACATCGCGTCGGCGGCCGCCTACTCGCCCTCGCGCGTGATGGTCGCCTACTCGACGAGCAAGGCGGCCGTCCTGATGTTGAGCGAATGCCTCACGGCCGACTTCGCGCGGGACGGAATCACGGTCACCGCCGTCTGCCCCGGCTTCGTCAACACGCCGATCGCCCGCACGACGACCTACGTCGGCGTCGACGCGGCCACCGAGCGGGCCAAACAAGATCACGCGGCGCGCAGCTACGGTCGCCGCAACTACACTGCTGAGCGAGCCGCCCGCCGGATCGTCGATGCGATCGACAGCGGGAAGCCGGTCGTGACGATCACCCCCGAAGCCCGTCTGTTCCTGCTGCTCGACCGCTTCGCCCCCCGCCTGCAGCGACGACTCGCTCGAGCCGACGTCACGAAGCTCTAGAGAACGGCCTTCTCGAGATCGAACAGCTCCTCGTCCAGAAAGCCGAGCAGCCGTTGGAGGTGCGGCACGTTGCGGCGATCACCGGTCAGCCCGAAGGCCAGTTCGTCGGAGTAGCTCGTGCAGGTGATGTTCAGCGCCTGCCCGTCGACCGGGATCGAGAACGGGTACAGCCCGTCCAGACGGGCGCCGTTCCAATACATCGGCCGCCGCGGACCCGGCACGTTCGAGATGATCAGGTTGAACGGCGGCCGGGACAGCTCCGGCAGGCCCAGCATCGGGAGCAGCAACGGCGACATCCCGAGACCGGTCATGGCCAGGATCTGGGCCGGAGTCATCTCACGCAGCGCCCGCTTGCCACTGTTCATCGACCGAGAGATCGCCGAGATCCGCAGCGCCGGGTCACTCAGGTCGGTGGCGAGGTTCGTCATGACGGCGCCGACCGCGTTGCCGCCCCGGGTGTCGGACTTCGACCGCAACGACACCGGCACCATCGCGATCAACGGCTCTTCGGGCAGCGCGTCCAGGCTGAGCAGGTACGTCCGCAGAGCGCCGGAACACATCGCGAGCACGACGTCGTTCAGCGTGACGCCCGCGCTCTTGGCGACCTGCTTGACGCGATCGATGGGCCACGACTGGGCGGCGACGCGACGCGCGCCTGTGATGGGGACGTTGAACATGGTCTTCGGGGCCGAGAACGACAACGAGGTGCTCTGGTCGTGCAGTCCGCGGCTGACCGTCTTGGCCAGCACCGAGGGCAGGCCGGCCGCTTCGGCCGCCAGCTGCAGCGCGCTGCGCAGAGTCGCCCGGCTCACCGGGCTGCCGCCACCCTCGCGCTCTCGCGCCGGGCGAGCCCACCCGCCCACGGCGCGAGCATGTCGCGCTCGTCGGGGTCCTCGGACAGCTGGCGCTGCAGGAGTCGCAGCGAGGCCACGCCGTCGAGGACCGCGTGGTGCACCTTCGTGTAGACCGCGTAGCGCCCGTCCTCCAGGCCCTCGATCAGATGACATTCCCACAGCGGACGGTGCCGGTCGAGCAGCGTGCTGTGCAGGCGCGAGCACAGGGCCAGTAGCTCGAGGACCCGTCCGGGAGCGGGCAGCGCATTGCGGCGCACGTGGTGCTCGATGTCGAAGTGGTTGTCGCGCTCCCAGCCCCACTGGCCCAGGGTGGTGATCGACCGACGGGCCCGCTTGTGGAACAGCGGCGACGGCTCGTCGTTGAGGATCGCCGCGTCGAACAGGGTCCGCACGTCCATCGCATCGGCGCCGTCGGGCGGCTGGAACAGCTGCAGGCCGCCGACGTGCATCGGATGCTCACGCGATTCGGCTAATAGGAATAGCGAATCCAGCGGACTCATCGGCAGCAACATCGCGCCTCCCCGGGGTTGACCCCTGATTGTGTCACTCGGCGGCGCTCTGCGCGATCAGTGGCTCGTGTGCACCGGTCCGTGCGAGTCTTCGCAGACGTGGCTGGCGATCGTGCCGTCGTCGGTGAGTACCTGGTGGTCGAGCTGCAGGGTGGCGTGCGCCAGCCCGTGGTCGACGGCGAGCAGCTCACGCAGCCGGGCACCAACCTCGTGGCAGCTGTAGGTCGGGCTCACCAGGACGTGGGCCGACAACGCCGGTTCGGCCGGTCCGATCTGCCAGACGTGCAGGTCGTGGACCTCCGCCACCCCGCTGACACCGGCCAGTTGCGCGCCGAGCGTCTTGGGGTCGAGCTCCCGGGGAGCGGCCTCGAGAAACACTCGCCCGGCGGCACGGACGAGCCCGACGCCGGTGTAGATCATCAGCGCGGCGATGACCAGCGAGGCGATGGCGTCGGCCCGGGTCCACCCGGTCACCACGATCACGATGCCGGCCACCGCGGTGGCGACGAAGGCCCACAGGTCATTGACGAGGTGAGCGACCGCGCCCTTCACGCTCAGTCGGCTTCGATCGGCTTTGGCCGCGGCACCCGCGGCGACGATGTTCACCAGCACGCCGATCAACGCGACGACGGTGACGACCGAGCCGGTCGTCGAGGCGGGGTGGATCAGGTGGCGGACGGCGGCGACGACGAACCAGGCCGCGAGGATCAACAAGGTGATCCCGTTCGCCTGGCCGGCGAGGGCGTCGACCCGGGCGAAACCATAGGTGTACGAGCCCCGCGCCGGCCGGGCGGCGACCCGGATCGCCACGAGGGCGGTGCCGAGGGCGACGACGTCGGTCAGCAGGTGCGCGGCGTCGGTGAGCAGTGCGGTCGAGTGCGCGAGCAGACCGGCGATCACCTCGCCGATCAGGAAGATCGACAACAACCCGAGGGACAGCCCCAGCCACCGTCGGTCGGCGTCAGCGACCGACGGATGCGCGTGCTCGTGTCCCACGCCCCCAGTGTCTCACCAACTGGAGTACAACGGCCGGCCCTCGGCGTAGCCGGAGCTGCTCTGGACCCCGACGACGGCCCGCTCGGCGAACTCGGTCAGCGATCGCGCGCCGGCGTACGTGCAGGCCGACCGCACGCCGGCCACGATCTCGTCGATCAAGTCCTCGACGCCGGGACGAGCCGGATCGATGTACATGCGCCCGGACGAGATGCCCTCTTCGAACAGCGCCTTGCGGGCGCGTTCGAACGCGCCCTCGCCGCTCGTCCGGTTGGCGACCGCCCGGGCCGAGGCCATCCCGAAACTGTCCTTGTACATCCGTCCGTCCGGCGCGGTGTGCAGGTCACCGGGCGACTCGAAGGTGCCCGCGAACCACGAACCGACCATGACGGCCGAGGCGCCGGCGGCCAGGGCGAGCGCGACGTCACGGGGGTGCCGGACGCCCCCGTCGGCCCAGACGTGGCGGCCGAGTTCGGCGGCGGCCTGCGCGCACTCCAGCACCGCCGAGAACTGTGGCCGGCCCACGCCGGTCATCATCCGCGTCGTGCACATGGCGCCCGGGCCGACGCCGACCTTCACGATGTCGGCTCCGGCCTCGATCAGATCTCGGCGTGCCCTCGGCCGAGACGACGTTGCCGGCCACGATCGGGACAGGCGGCGACAGCGCCCGCACCGCGGTCAACGCGTCGATCATCCGCTGCTGGTGCCCGTGCGCGGTGTCGATCACCAGCAGGTCGACTCCGGCCGCGAGCAGGTCGCTCGGCCTTGCCGGCGACGTCACCGTTCACGCCGATCGCCGCCGCCACCCGCAGCCGACCGTCGGCATCGACGGCCGGCGTGTACAGCGTCGCGCGCAGCGCGCCGGTACGGGTCAGGATGCCGACGAGACGTCCGTCGTCATCGATCACCGGCGCCAGCCGACGCCGGGCCAGCGTCCAACTCCTCGAACGCCTTCTGCGGGTCGACCGACTGGTGCAGGGTCACCAACTGCGCCGACATCACCTGGTGCAGCTGCGCGAACCGGTCGGCCCCGACGCAGTCGGCTTCGGTGACGACGCCCACCGGACGCCGCTCGGCGTCGATCACGATCAACGCGCCGTGCGCGCGTTTGGGCAGCAGCGCGAGCGCGTCGCCCACGGTGTCGTTCGGCGACAGGGTGACGGGCGTGTCGTGGACGACCGGGCTGGCCTTGACCTGGGCGACGGCCTGGGCGACCACATCAGCCGGGATGTCCTGCGGCAGCACGGCCAGTCCCCCGCGCCGCGCCACCGTCTCGGCCATCCGTCGCCCGGCGACCGCGGTCATGTTCGCGACGATGAGCGGGATGGTCGCGCCGCTGCCGTCCAGGGTCTCGAGGTCGACGTCGAACCGGGACGTGACCGAGGATCGACCCGGCACCATGAAGACGTCGTCATAGGTGAGGTCGTAGGGCGGCCGGGCATCGAGGAAGCGCACGAGATAGGCAGTCTACCGGCGTCCGGCCGCGCATGGCCTCGTCTCGTTTGGGCCCCGTTACTCATTGAGCCCCCGTTACTCCTTGGGCCCCCGTTACTCTTGGAAGTCGTGACCATCGCGGTGTTCGACGTGGACGGCGTCGTCGCCGATCTGCGCCACCGCCTGCACTATGTCGAGAGCGGTTGGAAGGACTGGGACGGCTTCTTCTCCGACGTCGGCTGCCGACGCGCCGTTGCAGCAGGGCCTCGACCTCGTCGCCGAGATGGCCGAACGGCACGACATCGTCTGGCTGACCGGCCGTCCGTCCTGGCTGCGGCGCGACACCATCGACTGGATGGCGGCCCACGAACTGCCGCATGACGAGTTGCACATGCGCCCCGGCGGTGACTTCCGTCCCGCCCGCCGCTTCAAGCTCGAGGCCCTCATCCGCCTCGCTCCGCGTGGCATCGCCGCCTTCATCGACGACGACGTCGAGGTCATCGATGCCGCGCTCGGCGCGGGGTTGCCCGCTGTTTTCGCCGATTGGCTACCCCGGGACCGAGCGCTTCGTGACGTTCAGGAGCGTTTCGGGCGCTCCTGACGGCTGATGCCGACCAGTGTTTGTATGGCCGCGAAACTTTTTTCGGCGCGGCGCTGGAAATTTCATTAAACACAGAGCACACTTGTGATGTACATGACAGCAAACGCTTACAGGCGCTTGCTGACGCAACGTGAGGGACATATGAACGCGTCTTCTGCTGTGGCCGAGAACCGGCTCTGTCAGCACACCCCGACCTGCCCGTCCTGCGACGACTTCGATCGCGACGCCGCGCACGTCCTGGTCGCGCACCCCGAGCAGGGCTGGAGCCTGCTCTGCAACGGCGTCGTCCTGTTCGAGGACACCGGCGAGCTGCTGCCCGACGGACAGAGCATCGCAGCCCGGCGACGCGAACTGCTGAGCGCGGCGGCCCACCGCAAGCACTGAGCTCAGTTCGTCGCTGTTCGCAATGCCACCTGCGTGATCCCCGCGCTCGAGTCGAGGCCGGTCACCGCTCCCGTCTGAACGTCGAGGGCTTGCATGCCCCGGCCGGCGACGGCGGCGAAGAGCCACCGATCATCCGGCGACCAGACGAACGCTCCCGCGCCGAAGCTGAGATTCAGATCGATCTGTACCTTCGTGTCGGTGTCGTGCCCGGACGACAGATCGATCAGGTGGATCGAGGACTGGGCGTCGGCGAACGACTCCAGCAGGGCGGCCGTCCTGCCGTCCGGCGAGATCGATCCCATTCCGGCGAACGTCTGCGCCCCCGGGACGTTGACCGGATGCCGGGCGCCCGAGCGGCGATCGATCACCACCGCCGAACAGGCGTAGGTCGTGCTGCACTCGGTCACCAGGTACTTCGACGGGCCGCTGGCCAGCACCCCGCCGGTCGTGATGCGCCGGGCGCCGTGCGGCGTCAGGTCGTACGTGCCGCCGACGCCGGTGAACATCAGATAGCCGTCACCGTCGGCCGTCGGCGACGTGCCGGCCGGAAGTGCGAGCGTGGTGCTGGTCGTCGAGCCGTCGAAGCCGATGAGTGTGGCGGCCGTTCCGTCGCCGTTGACCAGCCAGTAGTGCTGTGGATCGGGACCAGGCAGCGCCGAACCACTGCCGGCGCCCGGGCCGGTCAGGGCGGTGGCAGGCTGCCCGTCGCGCACCTCGTATCCGCCGCCCGAGTCGTCGACGCGGACGAGCGCGCCCGTGGGCCCGACGACGAGGGACACCGGACCGTTGTCACCAGCGATAGGAACGGACGTTCGCGTCGTGGTCCCGCTGCTCAAGTCGACCCGGACGACCGCGCCGGAGCCCTGCCCGAACAGCTGCCAATCAGCCGGCACGGCCAGCGGGACGGGCGCGTGTGACACCTGGGGCGCGCTGGCCGACGACCCCGAGGGGGATGCCGGTTGCGGCGGCGGCGCCGACACGGTGGGACGGGCGGGCGTCGGGCGCGGCGCGGCCACGTGCCGCGAGCTCGACTGGTTCACCCGGACGATGACGAGCGCCGCGATCAGGACCGCAGCCGCGACCACGTACCACCAGCGGCCGCGCCGCCGACCGGGCGTGAGGACATCCGGGGTCGGCTCGGGGTCCAAGTCGATCCACTCGACGGCCGGGTCGTCGCGCGTCATGGGTCAATCATGGCCATGCGTCATTTAGTCGTCCTGAGGGCCAGGGCCGAGAAGGTCCCGTTCACACCGAGGTCGGTGACCTCGCCCGACTGCCGGCTGATCGCGAGCAGGCGGCCACCATTTCCGATCGCGAACAGCCAGCGGCCATCCGGCGACCACTCCTCGATGCCACTTTGGTAACCCAGACTCGTGTCGAGTCCCACGTGGACGTCGCGGTCGACTCCGGTTGCGAGATCGAGCAGATGCAGGGACAACCTTCCGCTCGAGTCCGATTTCACCATCGCCGCCGTCGAGCCGTCGGCCGTGATGATTCCCGAGTCGGGCGTGTAGGCCGACGCCGTGACCGGGATCGCGCGCCGGGCACCGGTCGTCCGGTCGACGACCGAACTCGCACACCGGTGCTCGTCGTCGCAGTCGTTCACCAGCCAGTCGTTCGGTCCGGCGGCCAGCAGGTAGCCGGTCGTGATCCGGGTGACCGAGCCGGGCCGATCGTCGTAGGCGCCGCTCGTGGCATAGAAGACCACGTAGCCCGCCTGGTCGCTGACCGGAATCCCGGCGTCGGCCGGGATCGAGATGGTGACGCCGGTAGCGGAACCGTCCAGGCCCACCAGGGCCAGCGAGTTGCCGGCGGACAACACCCACACGTGGGCGGCGTCCGGACCGGGCAGCAACGGACCGGCTCCGGCGAAGACGCCCGGCGTCGCCATTGCGGGCTGCCCGTCCGGGATCTCGAACCCGGTGCCGGTGTCATACGGCCGAACGAGGACCCGGTCGGCACCGGCGAGAAGGGACACCGGGCGCCCGGTGCTGAACTGCGGGACGCTCGTCGTGGTGATCTGGCCGAGCCCCAGCCGGATGCTCACAAACATCCCGGACCCCTGGGCGAACAGATCCCAGGTCGGCGGCACGTCCAGGATCGGGCGTCCGGTCTGTACCACGGGCTGGGCGGCTACCGAGGCCGACGACGCGGTGGGCGGCCCCGAAGTCGGCCCGACGCTGGGCTCCACGCGCACGCTGCTCGACGTCGCCATGGCCGAGGCCGTCGCCTTCCGGTGCGGCTCGGATGACGAGTGCACGACGACCGCCGCGGCGAGCAGGCCGACGCCGATCAGCGAGTACCACCACCGCCACTGCCAGCGGGTCGCGGAGAGGACGTCCGGATCGGGCTGGGCGCCGAAGTCGATCCACTCGACGGTGTCGCGATCCTCGGTGGCCACCGTTCCATCATGCGTCGCGGCCGCCCCGGGCGCTCGTCCCTGTTGCGAGCCGCGGCCGTCCTAGCTCGGGATCGCCGTGCGGCGAAGAAGAAGATAGCTGCGAGAGCTCGGATGCTCGACGCCGTCGTACGGCGCGCGGTCGAGGCGCGCGAGCAGCTCGAAGCCGGCCGCCCGCAGGGCGTCGGCCTCGCGGGCGGCGTCCAGGAAATGGAAAGTGAGCTCGACGTCGCGCCCGAAGAACTCCGTGGCCGCGCGGGCCTGCCCCGTGGCGGTCTGCGCGTCCTCGGTGTGGAAGGCAATCAACACCGGCGCGCCGGGGCGCAGCACCCGGGCGAACTCGGCGTACGCGGCATCACGCGCCGACTCGCTCAGATGGATCACCGCGTAGAGGCAGACGACCCCCGACAACGTCGACGAGCCCAGCGGCAGCGCGGTCAGGTCACCGGCGACGAAGGGCAGGCGGGTCTCGTGCGCGCCGACCGCACACATCCCTGGCGAGAGGTCCAGGCAGATCATCCGGACGCCGGCGACCGCCAACTGCCCCGCCACGTGTCCGGGTCCGCTGCCCAGGTCGGCGCTCACGCCGTCACCGGCAAGCCCTGCGAAGACCGACAGCAACGCCCGGTCCAGCGGCTTGCTCCGCAGCTCGTCGCGCAGCTCGTCGGCGTAGCGCTGCGCGACCGCGTCGTAGCTGTGCCGGGTCGCGGCGGTGTCGCTCACCGCGTGAACCTAGCGCGCCGAGCCGGGCCCGGTCGCGCTCAGCCCTCGACCGCGCGCGGGGGCTCGCCGCCCTCGACGTCGGGTCCCTGAATCGGATTCGCCGCGGTGCTCTTGGATCCGGCGGCGTCGGCCATCGCCAGCTTCCACAAATAGTCGTTGTAGGACGCGTGGAAACCGTCGCCCTCGCTGTGCGGCGGTGACGTGGCGCTCTGCGGCGGCACATAGCCCCGATAGACGATCGGGGCCTCGTCGGGGTTGCGCGGCCACGCGATGAGGTCGGCCGGCCCGACGAACGGCGCGTCGTCGGTCTGGCCCTGGCCGGGTACGAGGGTGACGCGATCACCCGGCGCCGAGGTTCGGCGGCGACGGGAATCTCGGACGATGCGGAACCAGAGCCAGAAGGCGAACGCACTGAACGCCCACCACTGGAAGGCATATCCGAAGTTCTGCAGGTCGAAGTGCTTGCTGTTCGACACGTCGAGCTGCCATCGGCCGAGGAAGATCATCGCGATCGCCGCGCCGAGGACCAGGACGTGCATCACGAGCCAGCGCGGCTGCACGTACGTCCGTACGGGTGGTGGCGGCTCGGCCGGGACCGACTCGCCCGGACGAGCCAGCAGTCCGGCCCGGGTGGCCAGCGCCGTCCGGGTGCCGGCCAGCGAGGCACGGGCACGAGACAGCGGGCGGGCCATGTGACTCAGGATCCCACGTCGCTGCCCAGCCGCCGATGAGAGGCCACCCGGACCTACTCCGCGAACGCCTCGATCGGCGGGCAGGCGCAGCACCAGATTGCGGTCGCCGTAGGCCTGGTCGATGCGCCGCACCGGCGGCCAGTACTTGCTCGCGCGGTCGACGCCCGGCGGGAACGCCGCCCAGCTCTCGCGAGTACGGGTGCTCCCACTCACCGAGCACCGAGGACGCCGTGTGCGGCGCATTGCGCAGCGGGTTGTCCTCGACCGGCCACTCGCCCGACCCGACGCGGTCGATCTCGGCCTTGATCGCGATCATCGCCGCGACGAACCGGTCGAGTTCGACCAGATCCTCGGATTCGGTCGGCTCGACCATGAGCGTGCCCGCGACCGGGAAACGACATCGTCGGCGCGTGGAAGCCGTAGTCGATCAGCCGCTTGGCCACGTCGTCCACGGTGACTCCGGTCGCCGCGGTGATCGGGCGCAGATCGAGGATGCATTCGTGGGCGACGAGCCCGTTGGCGCCGGTGTAGAGCACCGGGAAGTGCTCGTCGAGCCGGCGGGCGACGTAGTTCGCGGCCAGGATCGCCGCTCCGGTGGCGGCGGTCAGCCCGTCACCGCCCATCAGCCGGATGTAGGCCCAGCTGATCGGCAGGATCGAAGCGGAGCCCCACGGCGCCGCCGAGATGGCACCGGCGCCCGTCGCCGGACCGGCCAGTGGCTGCAGCGGGTGGTTGGGCAGGTAGGGCGCCAGGTGCTCACGCACACCGATCGGGCCCACTCCCGGACCGCCGCCGCCGTGCGGGATGCAGAACGTCTTGTGCAGGTTCAGGTGCGAGACGTCGGCGCCGAACTTGCCCGGGGCGGGCCAGCCCGACCATCGCGTTGAGGTTCGCGCCGTCGACGTAGACCTGACCGCCGGCGTCGTGGACGAGCGCGCACACCTCGCCGATGTGATCTTCGAATACGCCGTGGGTCGACGGGTAGGTCAGCATGATCGCGGCGAGGGTGTCGGCGTACTGCGCGATCTTGGCGCGCAGGTCGTCGAGATCGATCTCGCCCTGCTCGCCGCCGGTCTTGACGACCACCACCCGCAGCCCCGCCATCACGGCGCTCGCGGCGTTGGTGCCATGGGCGCTGGCCGGGATCAGGCAGACGTCGCGATGATCCTGACCGTTCGCCCGCAGGTAGTTGTGGATCGCGAGCAGCCCGGCGAACTCACCCTGCGAGCCGGCGTTCGGCTGCAGCGACACCGCGTCGTAGCCGGTGATCTCGGCCAGCCACGACCTGGAGGTCGTCGAACAGCCGCAGGTACCCGTCCGCCTGCGAGGCCGGTGCGAACGGATGCATCCGCGAGAAGCCGGGCAGCGTGATCGGCTCCATCTCGGTCGTCGCGTTGAGCTTCATCGTGCACGAGCCGAGCGGGATCATGCCGCGGTCGAGGGCGTAGTCCTTGTCGGCCAGCTTCTTCAGGTAGCGCAGCATCGACGTCTCGGAGTGGTGCGCCGAGAAGACGGGGTGGGTCAGGTACGGCGCGGTGCGCGCGAGCGCGGCCGGCAGGGCCGGCGCGTCGGCGATCGCGACCTGACCCGGCGACGCCGAACGCGTTCAGCACGGCGTCCAGGTGAGCCGGCGTCGTCGTCTCGTCGCAGGCGATCGCGATCGTGTCGGCGTCGACGCGGCGCAGGTTGACGCCGGCGGCGAGCGCGGCCGCCAGCACGTCGTCGGCCCGGCCGGGCACCGAGACGGTGACCGTGTCGAAGACGGTCCCTCGGCGACGGCGAGGCCACCCGCGCCGCAGCGCGGCGGCCAGCGACGCGGCGTGGCGAGCGCACCCGCGTCGCGATCCGGCGCAGACCGTCCGGGCCGTGATAGACGGCGTACATGCTGGCGATCACCGCGAGCAGCACCTGCGCGGTGCAGACGTTGCTGGTCGCCTTCTCGCGGCGGATGTGCTGCTCGCGCGTCTGCAGGGCGAGGCGGTAGGCGGGCTGGCCGTCGGCGTCCAGCGAGACTCCGACGAGCCGTCCCGGCAGCTGCCGCTCGAGACCCGCTCGGACGGCGAGGTAGCCCGCGTGCGGACCGCCGAAGCCGAGCGGAACGCCGAAGCGCTGCGAGGTGCCCACCGCGATGTCGGCGCCGGCGTCGCCGGGCGCGGTGAGCAGGGTGAGAGCGAGCAGATCGGCCGCGACGGTGACGAGGGCGCCTCGCTCGTGGGCCGCGTCGACGACCGGCGCCAGGTCACGTACCTGCGCCGGACGCGCCCGGGGTACTGCACGAGCACCCCGAAGATCTCACCGTCCGGCAGCGGCTGGTCGACAGGTCATGGACGACGACGTTGAGCCCGAGCGGCAGCGCGCGCGTGCGCACGACGTCGAGAGTCTGTGGCAGCACGTCGGCATCGACGACGAACGATCGAGCCGCCGCGGGCCGCCCGGTGCGAGAGCGTCATCGCCTCGGCGGCGGCGGTGCCCTCGTCCAGCAGGGACGCGCCGGCGACCGGAAAGCCGGTGAGGTCCTCGACGACCGTCTGGAAGTTGATCAACGCCTCGAGCCGGCCCTGGCTGATCTCGGGCTGGTAGGGCGTGTACGCGGTGTACCAGGACGGGTTCTCGAGCACGTTGCGGCGGATGACGGCCGGCGTGATGGTGTCGTAGTAGCCCAGGCCGATCATCGAGGTGCGCACCTGATTGCGCCCGGCCAGTTCGGCCAGTTCGGCGGCGACCTCGGCCTCGGAGGCCGCGGCCGGCAGCGCCAGCGCCAGCTTCTCGCGGATGCTGGCCGGTACGGCGTCGGCGAGCAGATCGGCCATCGAGGCGTAGCCGACCGTCTCGAGCATGCGCTGCTGGTCGTCGGCGTCGGCGACGCCGATGTGGCGGCGGGCGAAGGCGTCGGCCGGGATCTGGTCGGCTCGGGATCTGGTCGGGCATGAGGGCAGAGTCTCCCCGGGATCGATGCGCGCGGGTGCGCGCCGACTCCCCCTCTGTCGGGCGGATGCCCTTCAGAGTGGCTTGTCCGGCACGGTTCGTGTGCCTGAGAGGTTCCGGGGATGTTGCCCCTTCGGCGCCGCTGCGACTTCTAGCGAACTCTCCCGCGCAAGACGTATCAGCCAGTCGCCGAATTTACCAGCGTTCAGCGGATTCGCGACGGCGCGGCGCGCGTGAGCTTGGCCGAGTCGCCGGCGGCGAGGCTCAGGCGGTCGCGCTGCGCTTGAGCCGGCGCTGGCGTCAGCTCGTCGGCCGACGGACGGGGTGGCGGCACCGTCACCGCTGCCCGAGGCCCGCTCGCCGGGCAGGTGGGCCAGTGAGCCGACCAGCTCGCGCAGCGCACCGCTGACCGCGATGCCGAAGACGCCTTGGCCGCCACGCAGCAGGTCGACCACCTCCTCCGAGGAGGTGCACTCATAGACCGTGGTGCCGTCGGACAGCAGGGTGATGTGGGCCAGGTCGTCGACGCCGCGCTGACGCAGCGTGTCGACGGCCAGGCGGATGTTCTGCAGCGAGACGCCGGTGTCGAGCAGCCGCTTGACGATCTTGAGAACCAGGATGTCCTTGAACGAGTAGAGCCGCTGCGTGCCCGAGCCGGTCGCCGAACGGACCGACGGGACGACGAGTTCGGTGCGCGCCCAGTAGTCGAGCTGGCGGTAGGTGATGCCGGCGGCGGAGCAGGCGGTCGGTCCGCGGTAGCCGATGTGCTCGTCGGGCGCCGAGCTCTCAGGCGCATCGAAGAGCGCACCCTGCTCCGGCGGTCGCTGCTCGATCACTGGCACTCCCTCGGTGACGACGACCCGAGCTGCAATGCCAGCTGGGCGGCCCAAGGGAGATCCTACGGCCAAATATCACCGTTGGGATTCCCCCGAACGAGACAGACGCTAGATCGGGCCGGGGCCGAGGTCAACGCGACTCGCCGTGAAACCTAACCCTCGACAAAAGCTTTACAGTTGACCGCCGACGATCACGGTCAGGACGCCCCGCCCTCGGACAGGAAGTCCTCGGGCGAGATGTTGTCGAGGAACTCGCGGAACTTCTCGACCTCGTCCTCCTGCTCGTCGGGAATCTCGATGCCCGCCGCCTCCAGGACGGCGTCGCTGCCCAGGATCGCGGCGTCGCATCGAAGGGCCAGCGCGACGGCGTCCGACGGGCGGGCGCTGACCGTCACCCCGCCGGCGAAGCGCAGCTCGGCGTAGAAGGTGTCGTCGCGGACCTCGGTGATGTGCACCGCCTCCAGCCGAGACCCGACGGCCTTGCACGACATCGCGCAGCAGATCGTGGGTCAGCGGACGAGCAGTCTTGACGCCCTGCTGCTGGAAGGCGATCGCCGAGGCCTCGACCGCGCCGATCCAGATCGGCAGGTAGCGCACGCCGTCTTCCTCGCGCAGCAGCAGGACAGGTTGGTTGGCCGGCAGCTCCACGCGAACCCCGACCACTCGCATCGGATGCACGTCCACGCTCCAGTTTCAGAAGTGACAGCAGGGTCGACTCGGCTGCTCCATCGACCCGATCGACGCTACACGCTTCAGCTGGGCGAGGGCGGCAAACGCGAGATCAGGAGGTGACTTCGCGCAATCCGATCGACACCAGCGCCGCGTGCAGGCGAACGGACAACGAGGCGAGTTCGCGCACCGTCTCCTCGGCCCGGGCCTTGGCCTCGGGATTGCGCTGTCGCGACATCGGGCCCGACGACCTGGCCGAAGATCCCGATCTCGCGGTCGGCAAAGGTCCGGAAGGCGCGCAGGTGACGCCCTTCGAGGCCGAAGCGCGCCATCTCGACGACGACTTGGGCGATCGCCAGGGCGTCGTCGTCGTAGTGGCCGCCCGGACGCTTGGCCAGCAGCCCGAACTGCTCGAGCTCGCTGAGCTGGTCCGAGGTGAGTCCGCTCGCGTTCAGCAGCTCCTCGCGCGAGAGTCGCATCGACGGCGTGGACGGACGGAAATGATCGGCGCCCGGCGCGGAGTCGGCGACGCCGAGGTGGGCCGTCTGCGGGACCCCGCCGGCACCCGGCGGAACCAGCCCGCGATCGATCGCGTCGAGCTGCTCCTTGATGACGCGCAGCGGCAGGTAGTTGTCGCGCTGCTGGGAGAGCACGTAGCGCAGTCGGCCGATGTCGTCGGGCGAGAACTTGCGGTAGCCCGACGGAGTCCGCTCCGGCGAGACCAGGCCTTCGGTCTCCAGGAACCGGATCTTGCTGATGGTGATGTCGGCGAACTCGCCGCGCAGTTGGGACAGGACCTCACCGATCGAGACGCCGCCCGAACGCGCCTCGCCGCGGGCCTTGGCCGCCGTCACGAGCCGGCCGCCGACCGTGGCGCCGCGGTCAGGTAGACCAGGCGGAACTTTCCGATCTGCACCTCGTCACCGCCGGCCAGCGGCGCCAGCTCTATGCGGGCGCGGTTGACATACGTGCCGTTGAGCGAGCCGACGTCGTGCACGGCGTACCCGCTTCCCTCACGGCGGAACTCGGCGTGCCGGCGAGAGACCGTCACGTCGTCGAGGAAGATGTCGCTGTCCGGATGGCGGCCGGCTGTCGTCACGTCCTGGTCGAGCAGGAAACGACTGCCCGCGTTCGGGCCGCGCTTGACGACGAGCAGGGCCGAGCCGGGGGCCAGCGCGTCGACGGCGCCCTGGTGGGCCTCGGCGGAGAAGTCACCGTCGCCGTCGGCGACCGGCGTGCCGGACGAGATGACGCTCGTGGCGTCAGGGGCGCTCGGGTACGAGGCCTCGGGCAGGGCCGTTCCGCAGTTGGCGCAGTAACGGTTGCCGGGTGGGTTCTCGGTGCCACACGCGGTGCAGAACACTCGGCGGTCGCCTTTCCGTCAGCACTTCCAGCGGGGATTTCAGCTCGCGCGAGCCTAGTTCGCGGTTCGCGCGAGGGTCAATCGAAGGTCGAGATCGAGCCTATCGCGTCGAGATCCTGTCGCGTCCCGGAGCCGGAACGATCAGCTCGAAGATCGTCCCGTAGGCAGCGGCATCCAGCAGGCCGTCGACCTCGGTCGAGTCGCCGAACTCGATCTCGACGATCCACCCCTCGCCGTACGGGTCGGCATTGACCAGCTCGGGTCGCGACTCGAGTTCGTCGTTGCGGGCGCTGACGATGCCCGAGATCGGCGCGTACAGATCGGACACGCTCTTGGTCGACTCGACCTCGCCGAGTGCGGCGCCCGAGCTGGTGCTGTCGCCGACCGCGGGCAGCGACACGTAGACGACATCACCCAGGGATTGCTGGGCGAAGTCGGTGATGCCGACGCGGGCTTTGTTGCCCTCGACGCGCACCCATTCGTGCTCGGCGGTGTACTTCAGATCGTCAGGTACGAGGGCCATGACCCGAGACCCTACCGGCCTGCGGGCTTGGCGTAACGCGGAGTCGGAAGCGCGCGCAACGCGGTGATGTCGATCTTGCTCTGCTGGCTGATGCTGGCCGTTCCACCCGCGGCGCGAACGGTCGCCGCCACCCCGCCCGGGATCTCCAGCGCCGTCTCGAGCGTCTGCGGGTCTCCGATCGCGAGCACGGTGTACGGCGCCTTCAGGAGTCTGGCCGTCGACGTTCGACGCCGCCGTTGGAGGCGGTGAACGACGTGGACGTGCTGACCCGAACGGTCCGAACTGCATCGCCTCGGCGCCGGCGCCGCGCAGCTCCTCGATGACGTCGAGCAGATCCTCGGCGCCGAGCTTGTGCTGCGGGTCGGTGATCTGGATCTGCACGCCCGGGTCCGGTGGCGGCCAGTGTGCCGAGCAGGATCCCGAGCGCCTGCGCCTGCTGCTCGGCCTGCTGACGGGCGACCGCGTCGCGGTTGCCACTGGCCTGCAGTTGCTGTTCGGTCACCTGCAGCTGGGTGATCTGATCGCGCAGCCGATCGGCCCGCGAGTTCTGGTCGTCGAGGATCGTGATCAGGTCGTCGTCGCGCAGGCCGGCCAGCTGTCGACCGACTTCGACTTGAGCTGCACCGCGATCGCGAATCCGAGCAGAGCCAGCAGGACGCCGATCAGCGCGGTCGATCGAAGATGCCGATTCCGCATTGGGTTACCGCTGGGCTCCGGTGCGGCCGTCGACAGGTCGGCCGGCTCGGGCCGTTCGTCACTCATGCGCGGAACACGTGCCGCCGGATGGCGGCGGCGTTGCCGAAGATGCGGATGCCGAGGACCACCACCACTGCGGTCGACAGCTGGCTCCCGACACCGAGTTTGTCGCCCAGAAAGACGATCAGGGCGGCCACGACGACGTTGGACACGAACGAGACCACGAACACCTTCGAGTCGAAGATCCCGTCCAGTCGTGCCCGGATGCCACCGAACACCGCGTCCAGCGCCGCGACGACCGCAATGGGCAGGTACGGCTCGAGCGAGACCGGAACCTTGGGCTGCAGGATCAATCCGGCGACGATCCCGATGACGAGAGCGATGGCGGCGATCATCGCGTCGGCCCGTTCGTCGGTCCGCTGGGTGACGCGGTCGGCGACGGCGATGCGGTTGCGGTCGGTGGCGTCGTCGCCTCCTGCAGAGTGGTCGCGGCACTGGCCGGCAGACTCAAGGACTTCTCCTCGTCGAAGTTGAACGTGATCTTTCCGGCGGCGGAAAGCGTTTGGTACCGAGTCGCGATGTCGCTCGCGGCGAAACCGGTGTCGAGTCCGTTCGCGTCGCCGATGGCTCGAATGACGTAGGGCGCGGTGATGGGCTGGAAGTCGACCAGCACGGCTTCGCCGGCGAACCGGATCGCCGACGTCGGGGTGAGCCGGATGTTGTTGACGGCAATCGCCTCGGCCCCGTCACTCCACAACTGGTTGACGACATCGCGGACGTCGCGATCCGAGAGCACGGCCACGGCTGTGGATGGGCACGCTGCCCTGCCGGGTGTTGACCGACGCCGTACTCGTCACCTTGGCCTCGTTGAGCGTCACCTGCAGACCCGGACCCTTCGCCGCCGTCGTTCCCGCCAGCAGTTGCTCGTTGGCCAGGTCGGCCGGCGTGCCCGATCCGAGGGCGGCGTTTCGCTGGGCGTCGACCCGATCGGCCAGCGCCCGCGCCTGCGCATCGAGCGAGTCACCGGCCGACTGCGCCGCGCGCACCTGCTGGACCAGCGCGTTGTGGACCTTGGTCGACTCCGGCGCCGAGCGATTCTCGTGCACCCAGGCCGCAACCAGCAGGAAGCCGATGAGCGCCGCGGCGATCGCGCTGGCCCCCCGCGCGTACCAAGGGGGTGACTCGCGCAGTCCCCCGCGCCGCTTCGCCGCCGCGGCATAACCGGGGTCGAGCGTCTCGTTGACGAGTTCGATCAGCAGGGCCGGTCCCTGCGCCGGCGTCCTCGGCGAGCTCACGCCGGCTCCTGGCGAACGAGCGCCCGGTACTGGACGGCGTAGATGATCCCGGCCCAGAGATAGAGGCCGGTGCCCCAGAGCGTGAACGCCCAGGCGATCGGCTTGGCGATGTGCGCCAGCGTGTTGTGCCCGTTGCCGAGCAGCAACAGGGGAAACGCGTACAGCAGCGCGAACGTCGCCGCCTTGCCGAGATAGTGAACGGGCAGTGCCGTGTAGCCGCGTCGTCGCAGGCCGGGCGCCATCAGTCAGCAACAACAGGTCGCGCAGCACCAGGACGGCGGCCAGCTCCCAGGGGATGATGTGGCGCAGTACCAGCCCGACGAGCGTGGCCAGGATGTACAGGCGATCGGCCAGCGGATCGATGAGCGCGCCGAAGCTGGACTGCTGGTTGAAGCGGCGGGCGATGACGCCGTCGAGCCAGTCGGTGAAGCCGGAGACAGCCAGCAGGACGATCGCGATGACGTCGGCGTGGGGACCGAGCAGAAGCCACAAGAACACCGGTACGCCGAGCAGACGGAGTACCGACAAGCCGTTCGGGACGGTGACGATCCCGGCGTCCGCTACCTGCGGTTTCGGTCCCGGTGTCGCCGGTACGTCTGCCCCGCTCACCGCTTACCCGCAATCGTCTTCGGCCCGATCACCCGCTCCGGGCGTGCCTGAAGTTTATGCGTCTGTCCGACAATGACCGGGCAGCGCGCCGACACGAATTCGCTTGTAATCGCTCACTGATCTCGGCTTTACGCAGGTTTCTGGTTGACTCCGCGCATGCCTCGACATTCAGCGCAAAAAGCAAACGCGCGCCACACTTTGCGGCAAGTCCGAACTGTGAAGAAGAATAGCCGGCGGGTCGTGGTCGCCACGGTCACCGCCTCGGCGACTCTCGCGCTCGGTCTCACGCTCATCGTGTCTGGTGGCGGGGCGCAAGGCCTGGAACTCAGCTCGAGACTCTCGACCCAGTACGACAGCAAGACGATCGCCGCCGACGACTTCAACCGGACCGGCACCGGATTCGGGACGGCCGACCTCGGCGGCCAGTGGGCCACGAGTGGACCGGACGCCACCGCCAGCGGTGGCGAGGGCATGGTCCAGGTGCTGCCGCCGGGCAACAGCGGCCGCGCGTGGTTGCCGGCTGCCACCGCCACCGATGTCGATGTCCAGGCGGTGCTCAACCTGCCCGACGAGGTCCCGACGACCTCGTTCGGTGCGTCCCCCGGCCTGCTCGCGCGCGTGCAATCCGACGGTTCGGCCTACGAGGTGTTCGACTACGTGCAACCGGGCGGCCGGGTGACCTTGTCGATCCAGCGTCTCGACGCCAACGGTCAAGCCACGCTGCTGGACAACGTCTTGGCCCCGTTCACCTTGACGGCCGGTCAGCCGATCCACGTGGAAGAGGCCGTCGTCACCAGTGACGGTGGCCCGCTGATCGCCGCCCGGACGTGGCTGGTCGGTGCGACGAGCATCCCCGACTGGCAGGTGTCGACGACCGACAGCGGCTCGTCGCAGATCAAGGCCAGCGGCGCCGTCGGACTGCTGAACTACAGCAGCACGGTCGACCCGGCGGCCGTCACCACCAACTACGAGGCATTCGGCGCGTACGCGCTCACGGCCAAGTCGACAGGCACGGCGCCGTCGGGCTCGCCGTCCGCGTCGTCCTCGGCGGCGACATCGACGTCCGCGTCGACCCCGTCGTCCATCCCGAGCACCACCGCGGCCAGCACTGCCTCGAGCACGACGGCCGCGCCCACGACCTCGGCGGCGACGGCGACGTCATCCGCGCCAGTCACCTCGATCCCGCCGGCCGCCGGGTCATCGTCGTCGAACAGTGCCGGTTCGGCTCCGGTCGGCACGACCACCTACGCCGTGCCCGCCGGAGCGATCTTCGTCGCGACGAACGGATCCGACAGCGGCAGCGGCACCATCGACTCGCCGCTGGCGACCGTCAAGCAGGCCCTCAGCGTTGTTCCCAAGAACGGGACGATCGTGCTGCGGGGCGGCACCTACCACCAGTCGACGATCTACATCTCCAACGTCGGGGTGACGATCCAGTCCTACCCGGGAGAGGCCGTCTGGTTCGACGGCTCGACCGGGATCGGCGACTGGAGCCAGCAGGGCAACACCTGGGTCTACTACGGCTGGACGGCCCAGTTCGACTCCACCGCCGGTTTCAACTCGGGCGACAACGACTCGAGCTACATCGACCCGGCCTACCCGCTGGCCGCCCATCCCGATCAGGTGTTCCGCGATGGCGTGCTGTTGCAGCAGGTGTCGGGCACGCCCGGACCGGGGCAGTTCGCCGTCAACTACTCCGACGACACGCTGACCGTCGGCGACAATCCCGAACGGGCATGCGATGCGGGCCAGCGATCTACAGCAGGCGTTCATCATCGCCGGCCAGGCGACGCTGCGTGGCTTCGGCGTCGAGCGCTACGCCACGTCCGGACCGCAACTCGGAGCGATCTACGAAGGTGGGCCGACCGGGCACAGCACGTTCCAGAACCTGGTCGTGAGCGACAACGCCCTGATCGGCATCAACCTGAGCCAGAGTGGCAACGTCATCGACCACGTCACGGCCGATCGCAACGGCATGTCCGGAATCGAGATCGGCACGGGTGGCCCCGTCATCAGCGACGAGACCATCCAGTACTCCGAGCTCGATGGCAACAACACCCACCACTACAACGCGGCGCCCTCGTCGGCCGGCATCAAGGTCGGCACCGTGAACGGGTTGGTGATCCGGGGCAACAACGTGCAGAACAACCTGCGGATCAACGGCATCTGGACCGACCAGAACGTCACGAACTTCACCATCGTCAACAACGTCGTGACCAGCGACGGAACACGCGGCCGTGACTCGACGGCGGGCATCGCGAACGAGCTGTCGGGCACGGGCATCGTGGCCGGAAACGTCGTCTCCGGCTTCCAAGAGGGCATCACGATGTTCGACACCGCGAACGTCAAGATCATGAACAACAACCTGTCCAACAACAGCACCTGGGACATCGGGCTGACGCAGGACGACCGGTACAAGCCCGGGTTGTCCTACGAGCCGGCGTCGATCCAGCCGTCGGCTTCCGACCCGTGGTTGATCGAGAACGAGACGATCGAGAACAACGTGTTCGCCGACTCCACCGGTGGGCTGTTCCAGTTCTACGTCCTCGACAAGTCGACCGAGCGAGCGGCCAGCTCGATGAATCTCGACGTCGAGGGAAACCTGTTCACCCACAAGGACACCAACTCGGAGCCGATCATGGTCGGCTGGGGCGGAGCCGACAACACGACGGTGACGCAGTACGAGACGCCCAGCGACTTCGCGGCCGGAGTCGGACAGTCGCTGGGTCAACGCGCAGACCCCGACCGACACGGCGATGAGCGCCATGGGCCCGTACATCTCCTCGCAGGCCGGTGTGGCGATCCCGTTGCCGGCCGACGTGGCGGCGGCGGTCGGCGTGAGCACCGGAACCAAGCAGCTCGGAGCGTTCTAAGGCGGTACGGCTTCGTCGGCGGATCAGGGGGCGAGCATTGCCCCGCGGCACGCCGGCGAGCCGCACCGGCAGGCGTAGACGGCGCGGACCTCGACGTCGTCCGGATCGTCGACCACCAGGCGGTAGTCGATCGTCAACTCCTCGCCCGGCGCGATCGGATCCAGCGCGGCGATGACGATGCGCGAACCCTCGAGCGTCGCCTCGCAGTTCGGTGCGCACCCGTGGTTCAGCCAGCGCGCCGCGTTACCACGGCTGCCACCGTCGATCACCCGATCGTCGCCGATGTCGAAGAAGAAGGTGTGCCCGAGCGTGCCGGATTCCTCGTACCGCCGGCACGCCTCGTCCCAGGCGATCCGCTCGCCGGTGTAGTCGAGCAGCCGCTCGCCGCGTGTGATGGCGCCGAGGGCGAACACCCCTCGGCCATGGATGGGCGAGCGGCGCACCGCGAACCTACGCGCGCTCACCGTGCTTCACCTCAGTTCTGTCGGGACGACAGGATTTGAACCTGCGACCCCCTGACCCCCAGTCAGGTGCGCTACCAAGCTGCGCCACGTCCCGTCCCGCGCGTTCACACGAGCACCGAAACCCTAGCGCACGAAGATCGTGCGATCGGCCATGCTCTCAGCGCCGACGCTTCTCCCGCACCCGGACCGAGATCTCGATCGGCGTCCCCTCGAAGCCGAAGTCCTCGCGCAGCTTGCGTTCGAGGAAGCGGCGATAGCCGGCCTCGAGGAAGCCCGACGTGAAGATCACGAAGCGAGGCGGACGGGTGTCGGCCTGGGTCGCGAACAGCACCTTGGGCGCCTTGCCGCCGCGCGGAGGTGGCGGGGTCGCGGCCACGACCTCGGTCAGCCAGCTGTTCAGCCGACCGGTCGGGATGCGGCGGTCCCAAGATGCCAGGCTGGTGCGCAGAGCGACCGGCAGCCGATCGACGGCCCGGCCGGTCTTGGCGGACACGTTGACGCGCGGAGCCCACTGCACGCGGGCCAGGTCGCGGTCGATCTCTCGCTCGAGGGTGAGGCGGCGATCTTCGTCGAGCAGATCCCACTTGTTCAAGGCGATCACCAGGGCCCGACCGGCCTCGATCGCGGTGCCGATCACGCGCTGGTCCTGCTCGGAGATCGGTTCGGACGCATCGATGAGCACCACGGCGACCTCGGCCGACTCGATCGCGCTTGCGGTGCGCAGGCTCGCGTAGTACTCCATGCCGCCGGCCTGGTTGACCCGGCGGCGCAGCCCGGCCGTGTCGACGAAGCGCCACACCTCACCGCCGAGTTCGACCAGGCTGTCGACCGGATCGATCGTCGTACCGGCGACGGAGTCGACGACCGAACGCTGCTCACCCGTGAGCCGGTTCATCAGGCTCGACTTGCCGACGTTCGGGCGACCGACCAACGCCACCCGGCGCGGACCGCCTTCGGAGTCGCGGTCGGGCGGCGCCGTCCGGCAACTTGGCCAGGATCTCGTCGAGCAGATCGCCGCTGCCTCGCCCGTGCAGTCCGCTGACCGCCCAGGGCTGGCCCAACCCGAGCCGCCACAGTTCGGCGACATCGGACTCGCCGCGTTCGTCGTCGATCTTGGTGACGGTGAGCAGCACCGGGACCCCCGCCTTGCGCAGCGTCCGGCTCACGATGAGATCGGTTTCGGTGGCGCCGGTGAGCCCGTCGATGACGAACAGCACGAGATCGGCGGTGGCCACGGCCCGTTCGGCCTGCGCCGAGACCATCGCCTGCAGCCCGCGGGCGTCCGGCTCCCACCCGCCGGTGTCGACCAGGGTGAACCGGCGGCCGTTCCACAACGCGTCGTAGGCCACTCGGTCACGCGTCACGCCCGGAACATCCTGGACGACAGCCTCGCGCCGGCCCAGGATCCGGTTGACCAGCGTCGACTTACCGACGTTGGGCCGGCCCACCACGGCGACGACCGGGGTGGTCGGGGTGGACTCGTCCGACTCCGCCTCGGTCTGGTCGTCGCCGGTCTCGCCGTCGAACTCGTTCACGCTGCTGCTCCTTCAGGGGTCGCCGCACTGCGACGGACGAGCGCGGCCAACTCGATGCGGACCCGTTCGGCCGCGGCGGCCGACAACCGTCGGTTCAACGGCATCTCGCGCGGGACCTTGGCGAAGTGCAGTGGCTCACCGAACTCCAGTCGTACGGGTGTCCGGCGGACGGTACGGACCAGCTCAGCCGTCCCGTGACACGCCACCGGGACGACGGTCGCGCCCGTCCGCAGCGCCAGGTAGCCGACCCCGGGTTTGGCCCGGCCGACCGCCCCGTCACCGCGGGTGCCCTCGGGAAAGACGCCGACCACGCCTCCGGCGTCCAGGATCCGCAGGCTCAGCCGGACAGGGTGTGGATCGACCGTGTCGCGGACGACCGAGATCTGCCCGGCATCGCGCAGCAGCCGGCCGAGCACGGGCACGAACGCCTCGCTCTTGACCAGGCAGGCGACCGGGCGGTCGACGAAACCGAAGATCAGCGGACCGTCGATCAGCGACCGGTGGTTGACCGCCAGGATCACCGGTCCCGCCGCGGGCACCCGTGACCCGCCATCGATGTCGACCCGCCCGAGCGTGTGGATCAGGGCCCGGGCGACGATCCGCCGGCGCCGGAGGCCGCTCGAGTCGTTCACCCGGTCGGCCAGGGTCGGTCCCGGCGTCAGTCATCGCCCACCGCCAGGCGAAAACAGGATGTCGACGACCTCGTCGAGGTCGAGTTCGGTGGTGTCCAGGTGCACTGCGTCGTCGGCGACCGCGAGCGGGCTGACCGAGCGCGAACTGTCGTAGGCGTCGCGGCGCGCCAGATCGCTCTCGATGGCACCGACGTCGTGCGCGCCGACCTGGGCCGCCCGGCGGCGCGCGCGCTCGAGCGGATCGGCGGTCAGAAAGACCTTCGGACGGGCACCCGGCCAGACGACGGTTCCGATGTCGCGACCCTCGACCACGATGCCACCCGCGCCGATCAGTTCCCGCTGAGCGGCGACCAGCCGGGTGCGGACGGCGGCCACGGCCGAGACGGGGCTGACGGCGAGGGTGATCTCGGGCGTGCGGATGCGGGAGTCGACCGGTTCGCCGTCGACCTCGACGCGGACGTCCGCCGGATCGGTGCTGATGGTGATCTCGGCGCGAGCAACCGTGGCGGCGATCGCGTCGGGGTCGTCGAGGGCGGTTCCGGCGTCCAGTACCGCCACGGTCGCCGCGCGGTACATCGCGCCGGTGTCGAGGTAGCGCGCCGAGAGCCGCTCAGCCAGCCGCCGGGCGACGGTCGACTTGCCGGTGCCCGAGGGGCCGTCGAGCGCGATCACTCCGCTGAACGTCGACCCGCCTGGCACTGCCCCTCCTCGTCGTGCGCGCCGATCCGGCGCCGGACGGCGCGATTCGCGCCTGGGCAAACGATACGGACCCGCTCGGCGCCGCGACGCCACCTCGCGCCGGCGATGGACCTATTGCGGCAGATCGGTCCGCAGCCGGGCCGCGCCTCGGAGATAGACGTGGCGGATCTCGGAGCGGGGCGAGGGGGTCTCGACGTGGGCGAGCAGGCGCAGCACGCGAGGCATGGCGCCCGGTACCGCGATCTCGCACGCGCAGAGCAGCGGGACGTCGGTCAGTCCGAGCATGCGAGCGGCGTAGGCGGGAAAATCAGCCGTCAGATCGGGCGTGGCCGTGAACCAGATGCTGATGAGGTCGTCGTTGCTGAGCAGATTGCGCTCCATCACTTCGGTGACCAGGGCCGTCGTGCCCTCGAGGATCGACTCACGGGTGTCCTCGTCGACCTGGATCGCTCCCCGCACCGCACGCACTGCCATCAATCGTCAGCTCCATCCTTGCGTCGATCGCCCGCCTTCTCCCCTGCCGCACCGTACAACGCCCCGATCTCGGCGCTGGTGAGCTCGCGGACCACGCCCGGCCGCAGCGTGCCGAGCGGCAACGGTCCGATGGCCGTGCGGACGAGCCGGGTCACCGGATGACCCACCGCGTCGAAGGCCCGCCGGACGATGTGCTTGCGCCCTTCGTGCAACTTCACCTCGACGAGCACCCGGTCGCCCTGGGCCTGGACGACGTGCACCGCGTCCATCCGCACCGGCCCGTCGTCGAGTTCGACGCCCTGCAGGAGCCGGCGGGCAACCCCCCGATCCAGGGGGCCAGGGACCTCGACCAGGTAGGTCTTCACCACGCCGTGGGACGGGTGCATGAGCAGATTGGCCAGCTCGCCGTCGTTGGTCAGCAGCAGCAGACCCTCACTGTCGGCGTCGAGCCGGCCGACGTGGAAGAGCCGCTCGGGACGGTCGGCGACCAGATCGGCCACGGTCGCACGTCCCCGGTCGTCCGACATCGCGCTGAGCATGCCGCGGGGCTTGTTGATCGCGAGATAGACCAAGTCGTCCCGGACGATCACCCGAACGCCGTCCACGCTGATCTGGGCCGTCGCCGGATCGACCCGTGCGCCTAGTTGATCAACGATCTGACCGTCCACGCTGACCCGGCCGGCCGCGATCAGGTCCTCGCACTTTCGGCGCGACCCGACGCCCGCCGCGGCCAGTACCTTCTGAAGCCGGATGAGCGATCCCCCTGAAGTCTCACCCTCGACTTCAGAGTTCATCGGATTCCAGGGCGTCCAGTTCCGGCAGCAACGGTGCGAGCGAGGGCAGCTCGGCCAGCGACTGCAAGCCCATCTTCTCGAGGAAGACATCGGTCGTGCGGTACAGGCCACCGCCGGTTTCGGGGTCGGAGCCCACCTCGGTGACCAGACCGCGACTGACGAGTGTCCGGACGACGCCGTCGACGTTCACCCCTCGGATGGCCGAGATGCGCGCCCGCGTCACCGGTTGACGGTAGGCGACGACGGCCAGCGTCTCGAGCGCCGCCTGCGAGAGCTTGCTGCGCTGACCCTCGAGCAGGAACGCCTCGACGACGGCGCCCAGTTCGGGCCGGGTGTAGATGCGCCAGCCACCTGCGATCTCGCGCAACTCGATGCCGGCCCCGCGTTCGTCGTACCCGGCGCCCAGTTCGCCGAGGGCGGCCAGCACGTCGGGCTCCGGACGCTGCAACGCGCTCGCGAGCTGCGCGCTGGACACCGGAGACTCGACGACGAACAGAACGGCCTCCAGCGCCGCCCGCAGCCGGGCCGGATCGTCCAAGCCCAGCACGACCGGCTCGTCAACGACCGGGTCGTCGACGATCGACTCCTCGACGAGGACGGTCTGCTGCTCGACCGAAGCCTGTTCGGCGACCCGCGCCTCGAGCTCCATCTCGATCTCACTCATGCGTACTCCTCGTCCACCGACCGGTCGGTGTCGTGCGCGTCGCTACCGTCCATGTCGTCCTCGGCCCCGTCATCGTCCGAACCGGTCCAGCGCACCCGCAGTTCGGCCAGCGCGGCGGCCTGGTCGAACGCAACGGCGCCGTCGCGGTACAGCTCGAGCAGCCCGAGGAAGCGCGCCACCACCTCGAGGGTCGAATCACAGTCCGCGATCAACGCCCGGAACGTCGACGCCCCCGAGCGCCTGAGCCGCTCGCGCAGGATCGCCATGTGCTCGCGGACGCTGACCCGGGGCGCATGCACGTGCTCGATGCCGACCACCGGCGTCGGCTTGGGCGCGAGGGCCGAGGCGGCGAGTGCGGCGAAGCGCTCGGGCGACAGACCGATGACCACCTCGGGCAGCAGCGTGGTGAACTGCGCCTCCAGTTCGACGGCGCGACCGTGACGCCGGCTCTGACCTCGTTCGAGCTCGGCGAGGTACGCCGCGGCCAGCTTGTAGGCGCGGTACTGCAGCAGTCGCGCGAACAGCAGGTCGCGTGCCTCGAGCAGGGCGAGGTCTTCCTCGTCCTCGACGTCGGCCGAAGGCAGTAGCCGGGCCGTCTTCAGATCGAGCAGCGTCGCCGCGACGACCAGGAACTCGGTCGCCTGGCCGAGGTCCCAGTTCGCTCCAGCGTTGATGTAGGTCAGGAACTCGTCGGTGACCTGCGACAGGGCGACCTCGGTGACGTCGAGCTGGCGGCGGCTGATCAGGCTGAGCAGCAGGTCGAAGGGGCCCTCGAAGTTGTCCAGCCGGACGTGGAACCCGCTGGCGCCCGGCACGGGGCCTGAGCTCGCGGCGCCCGGCTCGGTTGCGAGTTCGTCGATCTCGACCGCGTCGTCCGCGGACAAGCTCATGTCTGCTGCAACCGGCGGATCAGCTCCGAATCCGCACCGTTTCGCTCGAGGTCGGCCAGTACGAGCGCGAGCGCCTCGCGCACGACGCGACCGCGGTCGACCGCGAGTCCGTAGTCGGCCCGCAACGCGAGCCGGGCCCGCTCGAGCGCCAGCAACTCTTCGGCCGAGCAGTAGACAGTGATCTTCTCCTCGTGCCGTTTGCGGCCGGACGGGGGCCGCCGGGCCGCCGGATCGGGATCGCGAACCGGTGGTGCGGGTGGGGGCACAAGGTCAGGCGCCGCGGTAGTCGTCCGGAAGAGCTCGGACGCGCCGGGCAGGCTGGCACGCCGTTGTTGACTCACGAAGACGTCGACCCCGCGCTCTCGTGTCGCGCCGCATCGTGCGCGATGACCTCGCGAGCGAGGTTGCGATAGGCCAACGCACCCTGTGACGTCGGGGCCCACGAGGTGATCGGCTCGCCGGCGACGGTCGTCTCGGGGAAGCGGACCGTCCGCGAGATGACGGTGTCGAAGACGTCGTCGCCGAACGCTTCCAGCACGCGGGTGTAGACCTCACGTCCGTGCAACGTGCGGCCGTCGTACATCGTCGCCAGGATGCCCTCGAGTTCCAGCCCCGGGTTGAGGCGCTCGCGCACCTTCTCGATCGTGTCGATCAGCAATGCGACGCCACGCAGGCTGAAGAACTCGCACTCCAACGGGATGATCACGCCGTGGGCGGCGGTCAGCGCGTTCACCGTGAGCAGTCCGAGCGAGGGCTGGCAGTCGATCAACACGTAGTCGTAGCGATCCGTCGCGGTGCTCAGGGCGCGCGCCAGCGTCTGCTCGCGCGCCACCTCACCGACGAGCTGCACCTCGGCAGCGGACAGGTCGATGTTGCTGGGCAGCAAGTCCATGCCGGCGACGCCGGTCTTGATGGCGACGTCCTCGACCTGGACGTTGCGCTCCATCAGCAGGTTGTAGGCGGTGCGGTCGAGCTGCTGCGGCTGAAACCCGAGACCGACTGACAGCGCGCCCTGCGGATCGAAGTCGACGAGCAGGACCCGGCGCCCGTACTCGGCGAGGGCGGCGCCCAGATTGATCGTCGACGTGGTCTTGCCGACGCCGCCCTTCTGGTTGCAGAGGGCGATGATCCGCGCCGGGCCGTGCCGCTCGAGCGGCGCGGGCTCGACGAGCACTCGCTTGGCGCGGGCAATGGCCGGGTCGGCCGACCGGGACGCTTCGCTGACCGGCTTGGGTACGGCGGCCACGGGCACTACCGACGGAGCGGGCAATACCGGTTCGAGGTCGACGAACATGACGTCATCGGGATTTGTCGACATATCCATGAATCGTCGAAACCCCCACCCAGTTGTGTCGATCGGCTGCGGCCCGAGGCTACCGCAGCAGAAGCACTCGACAGGGGTCTAGCTTCGCTAGAGAGTTTCGCGCTATCACCGGCGTCAGGCCCTCGCTCGCGGATGAGCGGCCGCGTAGACCTCCCGCAGTTGATCGACCGTCACGAGGGTGTAGATCTGGGTGGTGGTCACCGAGGCGTGCCCGAGTAGCTCCTGAACCACGCGGACGTCCGCGCCGCCCTCCAGCAGGTGCGTCGCGTAGCTGTGCCGAAGCGTGTGCGGCGAGATCGTGTCGGTGAGTCCGGCCTTGTCGGCGGCCTGCCGAAGGATCGTCCAGGCCGATTGACGCGAGAGCGGACCGCCGCGCGAGTTCAGCAGCAAGCTCGGCGTTCCTCGCCCGACCGCGGCCAGGCCGGGGCGAACCCGTACGAGATAGGCCTCGACCGCCGCGGCGGCATAGCGACCGAGCGGCACCCGGCGCTGCTTGCCGCCCTTGCCCGCAGAGCAGCACCGAGCGCCCTTCGAGGTCGATGTCGTCCACGGCCAGCCCGACCGCCTCCGAGATGCGCGCGCCCGTGCCGTAGAGGACCTCCAGCAGCGCCCGGTCACGTACGGCCAGCGGCGTCTGATCGATTCCGGCCGCCTCGATCAGCCGCTCGACGTCATCGAGACTGATCGCCTTGGGCAACCGCTTGGGCTGCGCGGGCGGGCGGACGTCACTCGCGATGTCGACCTCGACCAGCCCCTCGCGCAGTGCGAAGCGGTGCAGCCCGCGGACGGCAACGACCGCCCGAGCAGCCGAACTGGCCGACAGCGGTTGGTGGGTCGCATCGCCCTCGCGCAACCGGGCCAGGAACGCACCGACCGTGGTGGCCCGAACGTCGACGATCGAGCGAATACCTTGATCGTCAAGGTAATCGACGTAGCGAGACAGGTCACGCCGGTACGACAGCAGCGTGTTGGTCGCGGCGCCCTTCTCGACGGCCTGGTGATCGAGGAACGTCTCGACGACCCGCTGCGGGGCCAGCCGCCGTTCGAGTGCGGTGGTCACGCCGGTTGCGAGCTGGCCGGGGCGGACGACGACTCGCCGCGAGCAGGCCGGCGACCGCCGCCGCGTTGGTGATCTTGCCGGCGAAGGCGTCGGCGACGGCGTCGGCCAGCGGCCGGCGGGTGACCGTCATGGTCAGCTCTTCGTGCTCGGCCTGGAAATGCCCGGTCGATTCCGTCAGTCCGCGGGCCAGGAAGATGGTGATCTTCTCGTTCGTCATGCCGGGCGACGTGTGCAGGGTGAGCAGGTGGAACCACTGAGCCGCGTCCAGCCCGGTCTCTTCGAACAGCTCGCGCTGGGCCGCCTTCAGCAGCGACTCCCCCGCCACGTCGAGCAGGCCGGCGGGCAGCTCGTCGAGCCGCGCACCGACCGGGTGGCGGTACTGGTTGACCAGTACGACCCGGTCATCGTCGTCGAGAGCGACCACGGCGACCGCGCCGGGATGATCGACCACTTCGCGACGCGACACCGAGCCGTCGCTCATCCGGACCTCGTCGGTGTGCAGCGAGATCACCCGTCCCGTGAAGATCGTTCTGGGACGAGACGGTCTCGTATTCGCTCATCGAGCGGTGACGGGTTCGAGAGCCGTTCGCGGTCTCGTCGGCGAGCTCGACCGGAAGCCGTTGCGCGTCGTTGTACTCCAGCGCGGCGGCGACGAACGCACGGAACAACGGATGGGCGCGGGTGGGTCGCGACTTGAGCTCCGGGTGGGCCTGGGTCGCGACGAAGAACGGGTGCTGCTCTCGCGATCAGCTCGACGAACTCGACCAGCCGCCCGTCCGGCGAGGTGCCCGAGATCGACAGCCCGGCAGCCTCCAACTGATCGCGGTAGCGTTGTTTACCTCGTACCGGTGCCGATGGCGTTCGGAGACCTCGGTGCTGCCATAGGCCTCGGCGACCAGCGATCCGCTCTTGAGCGTGGCCGGGTACGCACCCAGGCGCATGGTGCCGCCGAGGTCGGCGTTGCCGGCGACGATGTCGATCTGGTCCGCCATCGTGGCGATGACGGGGTCGGGCGTGTTCTCGTCGAACTCGGCCGAGTTCGCGTCCGCGACACCCGCGAGGTGTCGGGCCGACTCGATCACCATGCACTGCAGCCCCAGGCACAGGCCGAGCGTCGGGATCTGATTCTCGCGGGCGAAGCGGACGGCGCCGATCTTGCCCTCGATCCCCCGCACGCCGAAGCCACCGGGGATCACGACACCGTCCACGCTTGCCCAGCGCCGCGGCCGCTCCGGCCGGCGTCTGGCAGGAGTCCGACGGCACCCAGACGATCGTTCACCTTCGACCGGGTCGCGAACCCACCCGCGCGCAGGGCCTCGGTGACCGAGAGATAGGCGTCGGGCAGGTCGACGTACTTGCCGACCAGCGCGACGGTCACCTCGTGCTTGGGGTTGTGGACACGCTCGAGCAGGTCGCCCCAGACCGTCCAGTCGACGTCCCGGAACGGCAGGCCGAGGCGGCGCACCACGTAGGCGTCGAGGCCCTCGCTGTGCAGCACCTTCGGGATCTCGTAGATGCTGGGCGCGTCGATCGCCGCGACGACCGCTTCGGTGTCGACGTCGCACATCAGCGAGATCTTGCGCTTGACGTTGTCGGGCAACTCCCGGTCGGCGCGGCAGATGATCGCGTCGGGCGTGATGCCGATGCTGCGCAGGGCGGCGACCGAGTGCTGGGTCGGCTTGGTCTTCAGCTCACCACTGGGCGCGAGATACGGCACGAGCGAGACGTGCAGGAACAGGCAGTTCTCGCGGCCGACGTCGTGGCGCACCTGACGGGCGGCCTCCAGGAAGGGCAGCGATTCGATGTCGCCCACCGTGCCGCCGATCTCGGTGATCACGACGTGCGGCGGCTGGCCGTCGGCGCCGGGCGCTGACATGGCCCGGATCCGGGCCTTGATCTCGTTGGTGATGTGCGGGATGACCTGGACGGTGTCGCCGAGGTATTCCCCGCGCCGTTCCTTGGCGATCACGGCCGAGTAGACCTGCCCGGTCGTCACGTTGGCGGAACCGACGAGATCGGTGTCGAGGAACCGCTCGTAGTGAGCCGACGTCGAGGTCGGTCTCGGCGCCGTCCTCGGTGACGAACACCTCGCCGTGCTGGAACGGGTTCATGGTTCCCGGGTCGACGTTGAGGTACGGATCCAGCTTCTGCATCGTCACGGTCAGCCCGCGCGCCTTGAGCAGGCTGCCGAGGCTGCTGGCGGTCAGTCCCTTGCCCAGGGACGAGGCGACGCCGCCGGTGACGAAGATGTGCTTAGTGGTCCGAGGCGATTGCACCAACGAGACTCCCGCGGTTCGCGTCCACGTCGTTCATGCTCGACGAGGCGGACGTGCAGACCTTGCGATCCACGGAACACGAGCTTAGCGCCAAGTCCGACACCGCCGCTCCGCCGCGCCGCGAATTCGCCCGTCAGCGGCCGAGCAGCTCCCGGTAGACAGCCTCGACCTGGCGCACCGTGTCGGCGGACGCTCGGCCACGTCCGGGCCTGCTCGATCGCTCGGCGGCTCAGGGCCGCGCGCTCGCCGGGATCGGCCAGCAACGCGGACAGCTGGGCCGCGAGTGCCGCCACGTCGCCCGGCGGGACGAGGACGGCGGCGTCACCGACCAGCGCCCGCATCCCCCCGACATCGGTCGCGACGAGCGGCCGGCCCAGCTGCAGGGCCTCCTGGGCGGCCAGCGAGCGGGCCTCCCACTGCGAGGCCAGGACGACGACATCGGCCGCGGCCAGCAGATCGGCGACGTCGGTCCGGCGCCCGAGCCATCGCACCGGCACTCGCCGCCTCGATCGCGAGCAGCACGGAGCTCGCTCTCGGCCGGCCCGTCGCCGGCGATCGCCAGGACCGGTTCGCCGGTCGAGGCGGGCGACGGCGTCGGATCAGGACGTCGTGCGACTTCTGCGGGTGCAGCCGTCCGACACTGACGATCAGCGGACTGTCCGACCGCGTCCGAGTTCGCGCCGGACCTCGTCGGCCGAGCGTTCGGCGATGATCGGCTCGGCAGCGACCGGCGCGAACCGCACGTCGCGACCGCCCAATCGCCACGACGCGATCGACCAGGTCCGGCGAGCGCCGCGAGAGTGACGTCCGCGCCGCGGGCCACGAGCCGCTCGCCGACTTCGAGCAGCTTCGCCTTCGCGCCCGCCGGCCAGGACGGCGTTGTGCCAGGTGACGACGAGGGGATGACGTCGGCTCAGCACAGCGACCGTCCCGGCGCGCAACCCGTGCGCGTGGACCAGATCCGCGCCCGCGGTCGCGTGCCGCAACGGGCGCACCGCCAGCGGATCGTGCCCGATCCCGGTGATCGGCACGGCCGCGAACCGGGCCCCCACCGAGGTGAATCCGAACAGCTGCTCGGTGGGGCGAGGTCCACACACCAGTACGTCCCAGCCATCGGAGACCAGGCCGGCAGCGAGCGAGCGCACGTGGGCCCCGACGCCCCCGGTAGCCGTACCGAGCACCAGCGCGATCCTCATCCGAGCGCCGAGCGCCGGGCCAGCACGGTGCGAGCCGTCGAGACCAGCGAACGATCGAGCGTCGCGAGCGCGGCGCCCGCGAAGACGATGGCGACCGTGCCGGCCGCGGCGGCGATCACCAGCGAACCGGCCACGCCGGCCGATCCGCAGACGACCGCAACCGCCCAGCCGGCCAGCGCGCCCACGGCGGCCGAGATCGCGGCCCGTAGGCAGTCGAGGGTCAGCTCGCCCCCGGCGAGCAAGCCGATGCGCAGAGCGGCGACGGCCAGCAGGACCGCCGCGATGCTGACCCCGATCGCGTTGCCGAGCGCCAGCGCCACGGCACGATCGTGGGACGGAAGCGCGCTCGACAGGATCAGCTCGGCCACCACGGCTACGACCCACCCGACAACCTGGGCGCCGGCCGCCACAGGAACCCGACGCGCCGCGTAGAGCATGCGTGCGAGCAACGCCACGAGGGACCAGCCGAGCAAGCCGAATGCGAACGCCGTGATGGCCGGCCCCAACGAGGCGTGCGCCGGCGCCCCGGTCGGGTTCAGGATCAACCGGGCGATCGGCTCGGACGCCGCGATGAGCGCGGCGGTGCCGAGCGCGGCGAGGGCGGTCACCACCCGCGCCGTCCGCGCCGAGAGCCGGGCGACCTCGGCTCGTTTCCGAGTTGCTCCAGGCCGCTCGCCAGCCGCGGGAACACCGAGGTGGCCACCGGAACGGCCAGCACCGCCCAGGGCAGCAGGTAGACCGTCTGCGCCTGGTTGACCACGACGGCCGTACCGACCGGCCGACCGGCAGTTGGCCAGCCGGATCATGACCGCCGTGGCCAGCTGCTGCGCGCCGAGCGTGGCGCCACCGGCGATCGCCGCCTGCCGGACGGTCGAGCGTCAGCTCGGCCGGGAAGCTCAGGGTCGGACGCAGCCGGAGTCCCAGGCGCAGGGCGGCCGGAACCTGCGCACAGCGCCAGCACGACCACGCCGAGCGTCGTGCCGACGGTCAGGATCAACTCGTGCGGTCGCGACAGCTGCGACGCCTGCGTCGGTGTTGCCCGCCACGGCGCCGTAGACGCGCGTAGGCGACGATCACGACCAGGCTCGACAGCAACGGGGCGAGCGCGGGCCAGGTGAAGCGCTCCGCCGACTGCAGCACGCCTCCGAGCACGACGCCGAGGCCGTAGAAGACGACCTGCGGCGCGAAGACGACCAGCATCCGGGCGCCGAGGGCCAGCGACCCCGCGCACTGCTGGCCGCCCAGCAGCAGGTGGCTGATCGGCCCGGCCAGCGCGATGAGCACGCACCGCGAGAACGACCATGACGAGCAGCGTCCAGGTCAGCAGCGCCGAGACGATCTTCGACGCGAGTTCGCGGCGTCGGCTGCGCGAACGCGGGCGTCAGGATCGGGACGATCAGCGCCGACAGGGTCCCACCGGCGACGACGTCGAAGACGATGTTCGGGATCACGTTCGCGCTCGTGTAGACCGCGCCGACGCAACCGCCGCCGACGGTGTGGCCGTAGACGACGGTCCGGCCGAAGCCGGCGACCCGGGCCACGATGGTGATCGCGGCGATCAGTACCGCGGCGTGGGCGAGCCGAACCGATGCGCGGGCGTCGCTCACGTGCGTCCGAGCTGGTCCAACCGGCGCAACGCTGGCACCGACTCGATCACCCGGCTAAAGCTGACGCGTTCGCTCGCGAGCGTCAAGCCCAGCACGCCGGCCACGGCGACGAATCGCGCCGGCGCGGCCAGCATGGACAGGCGCAGCCCGATGACGGCGCCCAGGGCGTTGGCGCCGAGATCGCCCAGCATGCCCACCTCGCGCAGATCGTCCGGCAACGTGGCCAGCACCGCGCCAGTGACGGCGCCGGAGGTGGACGCGACCAGTGGATCGGCGCTGGCGATGCCGCTCAGCCCGGCCACGAGAGCGATCTTGCCGGCGCGGCCCGGTCGCAGGTCGAACAGGTTGATCACGTTCGCGCAACCCGCGATCAGGGCGGCCCGCGTCAGGCGCGTCGGCGGCTGATCCCGGCGTCAATCCGGCCGTCGACGAGGGCGGCCGCGCCGATCACCGGCCACCTTCACGGCGCCACCGCTCAGCCGGCCCGCCCGCGCGGCCGCCAGATGACCGCGCAGACCCTTGTCCGCGGCCGCCTCTACGTCCGGCGCCCGCAGATCGTCGTAGGCGCCCGCGGCCGCGGCGGCGGTCGCGGCGACGAGCGCGGCCGGGCTCCAGGGCGAGCCCGGCGATGCAGTCCGAGGGCCGCGGAGCGCCCGGTCGACAGACTCACCGATCGCCCGCGGAAGTTGTCGCGGCGCCACCCGGCGACGCCGGGTTCGGGTAGACGACGGGCGGCGCGTCGCCGACGCCGTAGGACAACGAGCGCTGAGCGGATACCCCCGCGGCGCATCGGACTACTTCGGCAGCGACGGGAAGAGCGACGACGCGCCGGCCGCGTTGCCGTAGGCGCCGCTCTTGTCGGTCAACGCCTCGGCCAGGGCGAGCGTGGTCGTGACCTGGCCCGATCGCCGAGTCGGCATCGTCGACGGTCGAGACGCGTGTCCTTGACCGCGCTGCTGCCGCGAACGAGCGCGACGAGACCGCCGAGCGTCGAGCTGGCGTTGTCGCCGGCCACGACCGTGCTGCCACCGGCTAGCTGGAGCTGGGTGACCATCGACAACTCGGCTTTCCCGTTCGGCGCCGCGATGGCCAGCGACCCGGTCGTCACGACCACGGCCAGATCGGCCAGGGCGACGCTGCCCGAACTCTCGACGGTGATCAACTGCGCCTTGGTGAAGGCCTCGATCGCGGCTGTCGCGATCGGTCTGCTGGGCGTTGGTGTTGAGCAAGACGTAACCGAACAGGGCACCGCCGAGCGCTCCACTGTCGCTCGTGCTGGGCAGCGTCAGACCGATCGGGATGCACCGACTCGCACGAGGTTCGTGACGTCCGTGGCCCGCTTGGGGTCGACGAAGTCGCTCTGCAGCTGGATGCGACCGGCGACCGTGCCACCGGCCTGGCCGATCTGCTTGCTGATCGCGTCCTTCATCGACGACGACGCTCCGGGCATGCCGATGATCACGACGCTCTTGCCCTTGAGCGTGTTGGCCACGATGCGCGGGCCGAACGTCGACGCGAACGAGTCCGAGTCGCCCGCCTGCTGCTGCAGGGTCTTGTTGCTGGCTGGCCAGCGAGGACCGGTCCTTCTTCAGCGAATCGACCTGCTGGCGCAGGTTGGTGGTGATCGGCCCGTTGAGCGCGGTCGTGCCGACGACCACGCCGAGGGCGAGCGCGAGGAAGACCGCGACGATCGAGACGACGTGGTAGCGGAACGAGATCACGAAAACAGTCCTTGCATCCAGGAGAAGAAGCGATCCCACTTGTCCCCGAGCAGGTCGAGATAGGTGCGTCCGGCCTCGGAGACGGCCAGCGCCGCGCCGATCGCGATGAACGCGGCGAGCACGAGCAGCAGCAAGCGCGGCCGCCGAGATCCGGCTGCGGTAGAGCCGGCTCACGCCCTTGGCGTCGACCAGCTTGCCGCCCAGTCGCAGCCGGGTGAGGAACGTCGAGGCCATGCCGCCGCGGCCCTTGTCGAGGAACTCGACCAGGGTCGCGTGCGTGCCGACGGCGACGATCAGGCTGGCGCCCTTCTCGTCGGCCAGCAGCATCGCGATGTCCTCGCTGGTGCCGAGCGCCGGGAAGGTCACCGCGTCGATGCCCAGGTCCTGGACGCGCGCCAGACCGGGAGCGCGGCCGTCGGGTAGGCGTGCACGACCACCTCGGCGCCCGAGCGCAGCACCTGGTCGGACACCGAGTCCATGTCGCCGACGATCAGGTCGGGCTTGTAGCCGGCTTCGCGCAGCGCGTCGGCGCCGCCGTCGACGCCGACGAGCACCGGCTTGTACTCGCGGATGTAGGGCCGCAGCGCGGCCAGGTCGGCCTTGTAGTCGTAGCCGCGCACCACGATCAGCACGTGCCGGTCCTTGAAGCGGGTGCGCACGTCGGGCACGCCGACGCCGTCGAGCAGCAGGGCGCGCTCGCGCTTCATGTACTCCATCGTGTTGACGGCGAACGCCTCGAGCTGCGTCGACAGACCGGACTTCGCCTCGGCCATCATGGCCGCGATCGACTCGGTGTCCTGCACGGTTCCGGTCGCGATCGGCTGCTCGCCGATGTAGACGGTGTCGCCGTCGATGCGGATCCGGCTGCCTTCCTTCACCGCGGCGAAGATCTCGGAGCCGACGTTGTCGAGCAGGGTGATGCCCTTGGCCACCAGCTCGTCCGGGCCGAGGTTGGGGTAGCGGCCGGAGATGCTCGGCTGGGCGTTGATCACCGCCGAGACCTTGGCCGCCACCAGCGAGTCGGCGGCCACCCGGTCGAGGTCGACATGGTCGATGATGGCGATGTCGCCGGGGTTGAGCCGTCCGACCAGCCGCTTGGTTCGCCGGTCGAGCCGCGCTACGCCGGCGACTCCGGGCAGCGCGTCGCTACGCCCGCGGCGCATGGTTGCCATCTTCATGGAGCCTCATGCTGCCACCGGCGGGTGAGACCGACCGGTTACGCCACGCGGTCATCGGGTGCTTTTGGCAGGCTTGCGGACCCGTCCGCGGTACTCGGGTCGGAGCGGTCGACGGGATCGCCGACTCCAGCAGCTCGGCCGCCAGTTCACGGGCCCGGGCGGTGTCCGTGCCCCCGAGCATGCGGGCCAGCTCCCCGATTCGCGCCTCCGCCTCGACCAGACGGACGTCGCTCCTGGTCACTCCGCGTTGACCGTCGGGCTTGTCGATGACGACGTGGCGATCGGCGAACGCGGCCACCTGCGCCAAGTGCGTGACGACGATCACCTGGTGGTCGCGGGCCAGTCGGGCCAAGCGACGGCCGACTTCGCTCGCCGCCCGACCCCCGATGCCGGCGTCGACCTCGTCGAAGATCATCGTCGGTACCGGAGCCGACCCGGCCAGGCAGACCTCGAGCGCCAGCATCACACGCGAGAGTTCGCCGCCGGAGGCCCCCCGACTCAGTGGCAACAGTGGCGAGTCCGGGTGGGGCCGAAGCAGGATCTCGACCTCGTCAGCTCCGTACTCGTTCGCGCCCACCTCCTGGCCGTCGATGCGCAGCGTCGCCCCGCCGGCGAGCGGGGTTCGGGCGCTCACGACGACCTCGACGCCGGCGTCCGGCATGGCCAGGCCGGCCAGCTCAGCCGTGACCGCGCGCGACAGCTTCTCGGCGGCGACCGTCCGGGCGACGCTGAGCCGGGCCGCCAGCTCGGCCGATCGCCCCGCTGCCGCGTCGCGTGCCTCGGCCAGCGCGCTCAGTGCGCCGTCGCTGACGTCCAGCTCGGCCAGCCGGCGCTGGGCGTCCGCCGACCAGGCGAGCACCGCGTCGATGTCTTCGCCGTAGCGCCGGACCAGGCCGGACAGCACGGCTCGTCGAGCCTCGACCTCGGCCAGTCGCGCCGGGTCGGCGTCGAGCCCGTCGCGATAGGCGGCCAGGTCGGCGCCGACGTCGACGGCCAGCGCGGCCAGGTCGGCCACGCGGGTGGTCAACTCGTCCAGCTCCGGATCGGCGCCGGCCTGCAGCGCCAGTTCACGCCGCGCCTCGACCAGCCGACTGGTCGCGTCACGTGCTTCACCGCCGAGGTCGTCCGGGTCGCCGACGAGGGCGTCATGGGCCGCTCGCGCCGCGAGCCGGAGCCCGTCGACGTGCGCCAGGCGGCCCGCTTCGGTGGCGAGGTCGACGTCCTCACCCGGTTGGGGGTCGGCCGCCGTGATCTCACCGATGCCGTGTTCCAGCAGCTCGGATTCCCGCCGCAGCTCTCGAGCGCGTGTGGTGCGGTCTTCGAGCCGTTGGACCGCGTCGCGCCAGGCGGTGAACGCGGCGCGGTATTCGCTGAGATCGAGGCCGGCGAACTGATCGAGGGCGATCGCCTGCTGCGCGGGTCGCAAGAGTCGCAGCTGGTCGGATTGTCCATGGACGGCCAGCAGCGTTTCCGAGATCTCGGCGAGCACCGAGACCGGGGCCGGCGCTCCCCCGATGACGGCTCGCGACCGCCCAGCTCGTCGAGACGATGCGCCGGATCAGCAGCTCGCCGTCGTCGATCGCGCCCCCGGCAGCCTCGACCCGCTCGACGGTGCGCGCATCCACGGCAGTGAGCCGGCCGTCGACGGTGGCCTGGGTCGCGCCGGCCCGGACACGGGCGGGGTCGGCTCGATTCCCGAAGAGCAGGAGCAGCGCGGTGACCAGCATCGTCTTGCCGGCGCCGGTCTCGCCGGTCAGCACCGTGAGTCCAGGACCGAGCGGAAGGACGGCCTCGTCGATCACCCCGAGGCCGCTGATCCGCAGCTCTTCCAGCACGACTTTGCAGGCTAGTCGAGTCCGAGCGGATCCCCGTCGCGGAAGCTCCGGACGGGTAGCTGGAACTTGTCGACGAGACGATCGGCGAAACTCCAGTTGGCGAGCCGGACGATCCGGATCGGGATGGCTCCCTTGCGGACCCGGACACGGCCGCCGGGCGGGACCGGCAACGAGCGCCGACCGTCGCAGCTGAGCACGCCGGCATGCTCGCCGGCCATCAAATCGATGTCGACGACGGACTCGGGAGCCACGATGATCGGCCGCGCGAACAATGCATGGGCGGCATTCGGCACGACCAGGAGCGCATCGACACTGGGCCACGCGATCGGGCCACCGGCGGAGTAGGCGTAGGCGGTCGAGCCGGTCGGCGTCGAGCACAGGATGCCGTCACAGCCGAAGCGGAGCAGTGGGCGACCGTCGATGGCGACCTCGACCTCGAGGATGCGCGCGCGATTGCTGCGTTCCAGCGACGCCTCGTTGAGGGCCCACGCCGTGCCGATGAGCGCGCCGTCGGCGAGGATCTCGGCATCGACGGTGACTCGTTCCTCGACTTCGTACCGGCCCGCGATCACATCGGCGATCACGTCCGCCAGGCCGTCCGGCTCGGCCTCGGCGAGGAAGCCGACGTGTCCGAAGTTCACCCCGAGCAAGGGCACCTGCGCCGGGCGAGCCAGTTCCGCCGCGCGCAGGAAGGTGCCATCGCCGCCGAAGGCGAACACGATCTCGGCGCCCTCGGCGGCCACGGCCGCGTCGACGACGCGGACAGCCGCGGCTCGCCGGCAGTCGGCGGCATCCGCGGCGACCATCCGCACCTCGAAGCCGGCCGCATGCAACTGATCGGCCGTCGACGTGGCCATCTCGGTGATCCGGTCCCGGCCCGTGTGCGCGACGACCAGCGCCGCTCGAAGCGGTGTGGAACTCATGGCAGGTCACCTGTCTCGATCGAGCGGCGGAGTGAGCCGAGGTCGGCCGGGCGAGCGTCGCGTCGCAGCCACAGGAAGAACTCCACGTTGCCCGCCGGCCCCGGCAGGGGGCTGGTAGCGACCGAGACGGGATGCCAACCGAGCTCGCCCGCACAACGCGCGACCTCGGTGACCGCATCGGCTCGGAGGCCCGGATCGCGAACCACGCCGCCGCTGCCCAGCCGCTCACGGCCGACCTCGAACTGTGGCTTCACCATCGGCACCAGGTCGCCGTCAGGAGAGGTGCAGCGCCCCAACGCGGCCAGCACCAGGGTCAGCGAGATGAAAGAAAGGTCGGCAACCGTGACCTCGGCGACGCCGCCGATCGTCTCCGGCGTCAGGGTGCGGACGTTGGTGCGGTCGATCACGTGCACCCTGCCATCGGTCTGGAGGGCCCAGACCAGCTGGCCGTAGCCGACATCGACTGCCACCACCTCGCGCGCTCCGGCCCGCAGGAGCACATCGGTGAAGCCGCCGGTCGACGCGCCGGCGTCCAGGCAACGCCGACCCTCGATGCTCGGCCCGCCCAGCGAGTCGAGTGCTCCGGCCAACTTGAAGCCGCCCCGGCTTGCGTAGCGAGGGTCGTCGGCATCGGAGATCACCCGTACCGACACGCCGTCCGCGACGCTGGTCGCGGGTTTACGGGCGATGACGCCGCGCACTTCGACGCGACCGCCGGCGATGAGCTCGACCGCCTGCTCCCGCGACCGCGCCAGGCCGCGGCGGACCAACTCCGCGTCGAGCCGGGTGAGACGCGGCACGGTTCAGACGCCCTCGATGTCGCTCAACGCGCTCTGCAGTCCGGAGTGAATACCCTGGTAGCGATCGACATGCTCGGTCAGGGGTAGATCACGCAGCTCGTCCAACGATCCGAGCGCGTCACGCAGATCGGCTGGGAGCGCGTCGAGGTCGGTCGCGACCATTCGGCCGCCGTCGCGGTAGTCGCGATCGGGCTGCTCGCCGACATCGGCGGTGTGCTCGCTCATGTGAATCGGGCCCTTCTGTCGGACTGCTCGGGTTGAACGTACCGGGCGACCAGGTTTCCTGACGGGTAACGTCGACTCGTTGCAATGGTGTCGGGTACCCGCGCAACAACAACCGGATGACGTCGAGGAGGACAAGAAGTGGCAACCGTGCCCGAGTGCGAGGCCGCGTTCAAGGTACTGGCCCACCGCCTGTCCGGCCTGGATTCGGATTCCCGCAAGAAGGCCGAGTTCGATCGCACTGTGAGTTGCACCCTTCGCGACCTTCACGTGATCTTTGCCGCGCATCTCGTCGATGGCGATCTGACCGATATCAGGGAGGTCGACTCGGCGGAGGCCCAGCTGCGGTTGGCCGTCACCAGCGACGACCTGATCGCGCTGACCGACGGAACGCTGCCCTTCGCCAAAGCGTGGGCCAGCGGTCGCCTGCGCATCGACGCCAGCGTCTTCGATCTGCTCAAACTACGCACGCTGATCTGATCGCAGGGCGCCCAAGGCACTCCGAGGAACTCGGACGCGCTCAGAGCCCGAGGCGCGCGAGTTCCGCGCGCCCAGCTTCGTCGCCTCCGCTTGCCGTGCTCCATTCGGCCGCCCACCGCGAGACGCACAGCGCCCGCAATGCGTCCAGACCGTCGACATTCGCCCCGGGTGGGCCGAGGCGGGCAAGGCGCCCTTGCGCGTCTACCCGCCAATTCCCGCATCTGACGGCGTCGCCATCGGGCGTGGCGGCACGGTGCGCTACCAACAGTCCCGCCGCATCGTGAGCGACATAGGTGGGGCGCTGACTCCCCGAGGCGTCAAGCAGTCGACGGGGATCCGTGACCCCGGTCAGCACCAGCAAGCTGTCGCAGCCGACGCGGGCCGCCCCCTCGATGTCGGTGTCGAGGCGATCTCCGACCACGATCGGATGCTGGGCGTGCGATCGCTCGACGCTCTCGCGGTGCATCGCCGGATCGGGTTTCCCGGTCGATACCGGCTCGACGTCGGTCGCGCAGCGCAATGCCGCCACAAGCGAGCCGTTGCCTGGCAACGGCCCTCGCGGCGAGGGGACGGTGGGATCGAGATTGGTCGCGACCCACAACACGCCGCGCCTGATTGCGATCGCTCCTTCGGCGAGCAGTCGCCAGTCGGCGTCGGGTGAGTAGCCCTGTACCACCGCCTGCGGCTGATCGTCCGCGGAGTGGACTGGGGTCAGACCGCGCTCGCGAAGAGCTTCGGTGAGCCCTGTGGTGCCGACCACCAGCACGTTGGCACCGGCCGGAAGCCGGTCTGCCAGATAGTGCGCCGCTGCGTGCGACGACGTGATCACCTCTTCGGGCGTGGCACCGATCCCGAGCGTCGTGAGGTGCTCGGCCACCACGCTGGGCGGTCTCGCCGCGTTGTTCGTGACGAAGGCGAGACGCATCCCTCGAGAGCGTGCCTCGTCCAGCGCCGCCGGTATTCCCGGAACCGCGTCGGGGCCGATGTAGACGACCCCGTCCAAGTCGAGCAGGGCCACGTCGTAGGTGTCGCACAAAGGCTGCGAACTGCCGGCGAGCGGCGCCGGGTCGGTGGGTCGTTCGCCGGTCGGCCTGGTCACGGAGTGCCCCTTCGGTGCCTGCGTACGATCGCTGGACATGACGGAGCCTAACGACGGCAACTTTGCGAACACTCGGCCTGGACTGTCGCTGTCGCCGCTGCGCGCAGTGCGATACGCGGCCAACGGCGATTCGCTGCGCAACCTGCTGTCGCCGCCGTACGACGTGATCGATGCCGCGTTGCGTGACGAACTGCTTGCCATCGACCCGCACAACGCGGTGGCGCTGGTGCTGCCGAACCTCGGAGGCGACCCGGACGATCCGCTGCCGTATCACAGGGCGGCCGACCGACTGCGCGACTGGGTCAGCGCCGGCGTGCTGGAAGTAGACCCGTCGCCAGTGCTCTACGTCTATGAAATGACCGCCCCCGGCGGCTCGGTGACCCGTGGCCTGCTGGGCGCCATCGAGCTGCGCGACTACGAGGACCACGTGATCTTGCCGCACGAGAACACGATGGCCGGCCCGGTGGCCGACCGCCTCGCTCTGATGACGGCGACCGAGGCCAACCTCGAACCGATTTATCTGGTCTACGACGGCGGCGGCGCGGCATCGGACGTCGTGGCCAACGCCGCGGGCTCGCCCGTCGTCGAGACCACGACTCCCGACGGGACCACGCATCGGTTGTGGGTCATCGACGATCCCCAAGTCCACGCGGCGGTCGACCTCGACCTCAGCCGGCGACAGGGGGTCATCGCGGACGGTCACCATCGCTACGCCACCTACCTCGCGCTGCAGCGTCAGCTGCACGGCTCAACGGGGACCTGGTCCGTGGGATCGCGGTCTGACGCTGCTCGTCGATTCCTCGAGTTACGGCCCTCAGGTCCACGCGATACATCGCGTTCTGTCCGGGGTCCCGTTCACGGAGGCGCTGGAATCGGCCGCGCGGCACGGCACGATCGAGATCGGTCGCGGAACCAGCGTCCGGTCTGGCGGGCATCGTCGATGCCAGGGGCTTCGCCGCGGTTCTCAGCGACGGAACCAGGAGCGCAATATTCCGGCTGGAGGATCCCGCCGTCACGACCGGGCTGTTGAACGACGCCGAGCCAGCGGCGATGGCGGGCCTGGACGTGACGATCCTGCACCGTGGTGTCATTCCGCGGGTGTGGGACGTGGTCGATTCGGAGGACAACGTGCGCTACGCCCACGACGTCGCGGAAGCCGTCGACCAAGCGCAGGCGCTCGGCGGCACGGCGATACTTCTGCGCCCCACACCAGTTGCAGAAGTGACGGCCGTTGCGCGAGCTGGCGCCCGGATGCCCCGCAAGTCGACATTGTTCACCCCGAAGCCCGCGTCGGGGTTGGTCATGACGCGATTCGCTGATCAACTTGATGACTGAGTCTGACGCCGCCCGCGACGAGCGTTGATCGGCTGCCGCTTGAACGAACTCGCCTCCACCTCGTAGCGGCTCGCAAGTCCCGCGGGGCCTCGCCAGAACCGCCGCTGCAGCCGTCCGCTCACCTCAACGACGTCACCCGGCTGAGCGTGAAGTGCAGCTTTGCGCACGCTCTTGCTCGCGCTGGCGCAATCGATGCTGTCGACCTTGGTGCGACCTCGTGCCGATGCGGCCGGCCGCCGCACCGTCAGCCGAAAGATGCAGAGTTCGTCACCGCTGGGCAGCGTCCGTGTTCGAACCTCATCAGCCAGCAGCCCCCTGAGATGGACGGAGTTTTCGTGCGGAATGTCGTCGGCGTCGCTCATGAGTCGATGATGGCAACCAGCCGAGACGTAAGTCGGCGGAACGACGCGCATGTGGACGGCCGTTGCGGCTGTGGACGACCGATTGACGAAATCCCAGAAAAGCCGTCTAGCGGATCAGAGCAACGCCGCCGCCCGTTCGACGGCATCGGTCTCACCCTCGGGGTCAATCGCAGCGCTCGCGGCGAACCACTGGGCCGCCTCGTCCGTTCGCCCGAGTTCGGCCAAGGTGTCGGCGTAGGCGTACCAGAGGCGCACCGACCCCGCATTCGGCTTGGACCGGTCTAGACCACCGCGAGCCAGCACGCTCAAAGCGGCTTCGGCCTGACCGAGGTCTCGACGAGCGCCGGCGACGACGATGAACAACTCCGCGCGCCCCTCGGCATCCAACCGGCGGACGTCAGGATCGTCGAGTGCCTTCAGAGCTGCCTGGGGTCGGCCAAGCGCGCGTTCCGAATCCGCGATCATCGGAAGGGTCCGCGGATCGCCGGAGATTCGCCGGGCCGTCCGCAACTCGGTGAGCGCCTCCGCCCACTCTTCGGCGTGATAAGCAGCGATTCCGGCCGCCTCGCGAACCACGCCCACCCGGGCCGCCCGCTGGCGAGCGGCCCGGGCGTGGGCCAGTGCAGCCTTAGGGTCGGAGTCGAGCAGTTGTCCGGCGGCCACCAGGTGGGCGCCAACGGCCTCGGCGTTCAACTTGGACAGGCTTCGCAACTCGGAGCGGACCGCCGGATCAAGCTGCTTGGCCTCTACGCCAGGCGGGATAGCGGGCTCGTCGACGCGCGGGGCATCGACTTCAGCTCGACTCATCCGCGGTGCCCGCGTATCGCGAGCGCCCTTGGCCGCGGAGCTCCGTTCGCGATATCCGGAGCCGCTGACGCGCGGGCCGGCTTGGGCACCGGCTCGGCGATTGTCGGTCTGAGAGGAGTTGCCACCCCGACGCGGAGCCTGCGTCCGGGCCGACCCAGAGCCTCGGGAAGTGCTGTTGCCGGTGCGAGGGGAGCCCGAACGCGATTCGGCCGATCGCGACGCACCCCGCACAGCGCCGGTCCGCGGAGCGCCCGAACGGGTGGGGCCTCCTCGATCCGAGTCGCTCGCACGACCGAACTCGCTCCGAGCGCTCGCCCCGCGAGTGGGCGCGCCGCCGCGACGACTACCGCCCGAACGGGGACCACGATCCTCCGGCTCGAACTCAGCGCGGCGATCGGAACGGACCCGCTGGCCGTCCCGCGGGCCACCGCTGCGACTCGACGCGGCACTCGAACCGGAAGACCGCGACGTTCCGGCTCGACCAGCGACGGGACGGCCGGAACCGGCGCGAGGAGCGGAGCCACGTGTCTCGCCGCCGCGATCAGAGCCACTGGAAGGCCGCGGAGCGCGGCCGGAACTCGAGCGACCGGAGCTGGCGCGCCCAGTCGTCGAACGGCCGGACTCAGAGTTCGATCGACCAGAGCGGTCGCGAGGTGTTGTCATGCCTGAACTTCCATCCCTTTGCCATGCAGAATTGCAGAAATTACAACGAGGGCCGTTCGGAAAACCGAACGACCCTCGTCGAAGTTGTGTCCGGCGACGTCCTACTCTCCCACGCAGTGGCCCGCGCAGTACCATCGGCGCTGAGAGGCTTAGCTTCCGGGTTCGGGATGGGACCGGGCGTTTCCCTCTCGCTATGGTCGCCGAAACTCTATGGAGATATCGGTCCCTCCGCAGTCGATCCGATCCACTCCGAAGAGTCGGAAATCGTCGAGCGGGAACCGTACCTCAGGAACCGCACAGTGGACGCGAGCGCATTAGACACCCCGAAGGGTGAAGAAGTTTTAGGCAAGTCCTCGGCCTATTAGTACCGGTCAGCTCCATGCATTACTGCACTTCCACTTCCGGCCTATCAACCCGGTGGTCTAGCCGGGGGCCTTACTCCATAAAGGATGGGAGATCTCATCTTGAAGCGAGCTTCCCGCTTAGATGCTTTCAGCGGTTATCCCTTCCGAACGTAGCTAACCAGCAGTGCTCCTGGCGGAACAACTGGCACACCAGAGGTTCGTCCGTCCCGGTCCTCTCGTACTAAGGACAGCCCTTCTCAAATCTCCTGCGCGCGCGGCGGATAGGGACCGAACTGTCTCACGACGTTCTAAACCCAGCTCGCGTACCGCTTTAATGGGCGAACAGCCCAACCCTTGGGACCGACTCCAGCCCCAGGATGCGACGAGCCGACATCGAGGTGCCAAACCATCCCGTCGATATGGACTCTTGGGGAAGATCAGCCTGTTATCCCCGGGGTACCTTTTATCCGTTGAGCGACACCGCTTCCACTTGCCGGTGCCGGATCACTAGTCCCAGCTTTCGCTCCTGCTCGACTTGTCAGTCTCACAGTCAAGCTCCCTTGTGCACTTGCACTCAACACCTGATTGCCAACCAGGCTGAGGGAACCTTTGGGCGCCTCCGTTACATTTTAGGAGGCAACCGCCCCAGTTAAACTACCCATCTGACACTGTCCCTGATCCGGATTACGGACCGAGGTTAGACATCCAATTCGAACAGAGTGGTATTTCAACGTTGACTCCACAGACACTGGCGTGCCCGCTTCACAGTCTCCCACCTATCCTACACAATCCGAACCGAACACCAATATCAAACTATAGTAAAGGTCCCGGGGTCTTTCCGTCCTGCCGCGCGTAACGAGCATCTTTACTCGTAGTGCAATTTCGCCGAGCCTATGGTTGAGACAGTCGAGAAGTCGTTACGCCATTCGTGCAGGTCGGAACTTACCCGACAAGGAATTTCGCTACCTTAGGATGGTTATAGTTACCACCGCCGTTTACTGGGGCTTAAATTCTGAGCTTCGCCTTGCGGCTGACCCGTCCTCTTAACCTTCCAGCACCGGGCAGGCGTCAGTCCGTATACATCGTATTGCTACTTCGCACGGACCTGTGTTTTTAGTAAACAGTCGCTTCTCGCTAGTCTCTGCGGCCGGCCTCAGCTCGGGGAGCAAGTCCCTTCACCAAAACCGGCCCTCCTTATCCCGAAGTTACGGAGGTATTTTGCCGAGTTCCTTAACCATAGTTCGCTCGATCGCCTTGGTATTCTCTACCTGACCACCTGTGTCGGTTTGGGGTACGGGCCGCTCAGAGCTCGCTAGAGGCTTTTCTTGGCAGCATAGGATCATCGAATTCGCCTCAATCGGCTATGCATCGCGTCTCAGGCTACGTGTGATGCGGATTTACCTACATCACGCCCTACATGCTTGCTCCGGAAATCCAATAACCGGTACGACTACCTTCCTGCGTCACCCCATCGCTTGCCTACTACTGGTTCGGGTCACGTGCTCCACCTCTCGCCCCGAAGGGTTTGCGGCTTCAGACGTTTAGCATCACCAGGGTCAGCATGGGCGCTCTTTCGCGGGTACGGGAATATCAACCCGTTGTCCATCGACTACGCCTGTCGGCCTCGCCTTAGGTCCCGACTTACCCTGGGCGGATTAGCCTGGCCCAGGAACCCTTGGTCATTCGGCGGAGGAGTTTCTCACTCCTCTTTCGCTACTCATGCCTGCATTCTCACTCGTATGCCGTCCACGGCTGGGTTACCCCGCCGCTTCTTTCGGCATACGACGCTCCCCTACCCATCCAAGCTCCTGGCGGTTCACTCGAGGTGAACCGCGGGATATTGCCTGAATGACACAGCTTCGGTGGTGTACTTGAGCCCCGTTACATTGTCGGCGCAGAATCACTTGACCAGTGAGCTATTACGCACTCTTTAAAGGGTGGCTGCTTCTAAGCCAACCTCCTGGTTGTCTGTGCGACTCCACATCCTTTCCCACTTAGTACACGCTTAGGGACCTTAGCTGGTGTTCTGGGTTGTTTCCCTCTCGACAATGGAGCTTATCCCCCACTGTCTCACTGCCGCGCTCTCACTTACCGGCATTCGGAGTTTGGCTGATTTCGGTAAGCTTGTAGGCCCCCTAGACCATCCAGTAGCTCTACCTCCGGCAAGAAACACGCGACGCTGCACCTAAATGCATTTCGGGGAGAACCAGCTATCACGAAGTTTGATTGGCCTTTCACCCCTACCCACAGCTCATCCCCTCAGTTTTCAACCTAAGTGGGTTCGGTCCTCCACGCGGTCTTACCCGCGCTTCAACCTGGCCATGGGTAGATCACTTCGCTTCGGGTCTAGAGCATGCGACTGATTCGCCCTATTCAGACTCGCTTTCGCTACGGCTACCCCTCACGGGTTAACCTCGCCACATACCGCTAACTCGCAGGCTCATTCTTCAAAAGGCACGCTGTCACGACTGCACTCAAGGTGCAGCGACGCTCCAACGGCTTGTAGGCGCGCGGTTTCAGGTACTATTTCACTCCCCTCTCGGGGTACTTTTCACCTTTCCCTCACGGTACTTGTCCGCTATCGGTCACCAAGAAGTATTTAGGCTTAGCGGGTGGTCCCGCCAGATTCACAGCGAATTTCACGGGCTCGCTGCTACTTGGGGTAACGCTAAGGAGGCGTCGTGTTTTCGTCTACGGGGGTATCACCCTCTGTGCCGTCTCTTCCCAGAGACTTCGACTAACAACGACGCTTTTTGACTCCTTGTTGACTCGGCAGAGTCAACTAAGCGGCCCCACAACCCCGCATACGCAACGCCTGCCGGCTATCACGCGTATGTGGTTTGGCCTGTTCCGTTTTCGCTCGCCACTACTAACGGAATCGCGGTTGCTTTCTCTTCCTGTGGGTACTGAGATGTTTCACTTCCCCACGTTCCCTCCGCATGCCCTATGTGTTCAGGCATGGGTGACAGGACATGACTCCTGCCGGGTTTCCCCATTCGGACACCCTCGGATCAAAGTTCGGTCGACAACTCCCCGAGGCTTATCGCAGTCCCCTACGTCCTTCATCGGCTCTTGGTGCCAAGGCATCCACCGTGCGCCCTTATTAACTTGCGCAAAAACTAACTAAAGATGCTCGCGTCCACTATGCAGTTCTCAAGGTACGGGCGACTCCACAGACTTGCCGCCGCGTACCCCGAGAGACCCGGTGCCGTTCGACGATCTATGAAGTCGGACCAAGGCCTGCCGCACTGTTACATGCGAACAAGCCCTGAGTTCGTGGTTACCCACTCCCTCAGGACTCAACAGCGTGCCTACGCAGTCATCGTCATGTCGGTCGAGGTTCCTGCTCCAGCCGGCGAACCGGTGGGGCTGTACTGACGACGTCGATCAACGAATCCGACGAACTAGTTAGTGTTCCACCCTTGAGCTTCTCCCTCAGAGCGTTCGTCTGAGGCGAGAGCCTGGATCCTGTCGCTGATAAATCAACGCAGGACCAGATGCTCCTTAGAAAGGAGGTGATCCAGCCGCACCTTCCGGTACGGCTACCTTGTTACGACTTCGTCCCAATCGCCGATCCCACCTTCGACGGCTCCCTCCACAAGGGTTGGGCCACCGGCTTCGGGTGTTACCGACTTTCGTGACGTGACGGGCGGTGTGTACAAGGCCCGGGAACGTATTCACCGCAGCGTTGCTGATCTGCGATTACTAGCGACTCCGACTTCATGGGGTCGAGTTGCAGACCCCAATCCGAACTGAGACCGGCTTTATGGGATTCGCTCCACCTTGCGGTATCGCAGCCCTTTGTACCGGCCATTGTAGCATGTGTGCAGCCCTGGACATAAGGGGCATGATGACTTGACGTCATCCCCACCTTCCTCCGAGTTGACCCCGGCAGTCTCCTATGAGTCCCCACCATTATGTGCTGGCAACATAGGACGAGGGTTGCGCTCGTTGCGGGACTTAACCCAACATCTCACGACACGAGCTGACGACAGCCATGCACCACCTGTGCAAGGCCCTTGCGGACCCCGTATCTCTACGAGATTTCCCTGCATGTCAAGCCCAGGTAAGGTTCTTCGCGTTGCATCGAATTAAGCCACATGCTCCGCCGCTTGTGCGGGCCCCCGTCAATTCCTTTGAGTTTTAGCCTTGCGGCCGTACTCCCCAGGCGGGGAACTTAATGCGTTAGCTGCGGCACAGACCACGTGGAATGTGGCCCACACCTAGTTCCCACCGTTTACGGCGTGGACTACCAGGGTATCTAATCCTGTTCGCTCCCCACGCTTTCGCTCCTCAGCGTCAATATCGGCCCAGAGACCCGCCTTCGCCACCGGTGTTCCTCCTGATATCTGCGCATTTCACCGCTACACCAGGAATTCCAGTCTCCCCTACCGAATTCTAGCTCGCCCGTATCGGCTGCAGGCCCGGGGTTGAGCCCCAGGTTTTCACAGCCGACGCGACGAGCCGCCTACGAGCTCTTTACGCCCAATAATTCCGGACAACGCTTGCACCCTACGTATTACCGCGGCTGCTGGCACGTAGTTGGCCGGTGCTTCTTCTGCAGGTACCGTCACTTTCGCTTCGTCCCTGCTGAAAGAGGTTTACAACCCGAAGGCCGTCATCCCTCACGCGGCGTCGCTGCATCAGGCTTTCGCCCATTGTGCAATATTCCCCACTGCTGCCTCCCGTAGGAGTCTGGGCCGTGTCTCAGTCCCAGTGTGGCCGGTCGCCCTCTCAGGCCGGCTACCCGTCGTCGCCTTGGTAGGCCATTACCCCACCAACAAGCTGATAGGCCGCGGGCCCATCCCTAGCCAGAATCCTTTACACCTTCAAAGATGCCTTCGAAGGTCATATCCGGTATTAGCCCCGGTTTCCCGGAGTTATCCCAGTGCTAGGGGCAGGTTGCCCACGTGTTACTCACCCGTTCGCCGCTAGGGCATCCTCCCGAAGGAGGAGCCTCGCTCGACTTGCATGTGTTAAGCACGCCGCCAGCGTTCGTCCTGAGCCAGGATCAAACTCTCCGTGAATGTTTATATGACGCACCGGCGAACCGGCATTGTCGACACAGAAAGTCACAGTTTTGGCAACTGTTTCAATCACTGGTCATACGAGCTGGTGTAAATCCTTGCTCGATGTACCAAAGGAATCTCTTCACAGTCCGACTGGCAGGCGGAAGCCTGTTGTCCATGACTGTTGACGAGAGTTAATTAAATGGCACTAACTTTCGGCACGCTGTTGAGTTCTCAAGGAGCGGATGCGCACCGTCGCAACCCTCTCGGGCGACTTCGGGGCAACCTGTGAAACACTACCCGGTCGGCTTCGCCCTGTCAAAGTCCGACGCGCCCGTTTCCGGACCCGACGGGCGCCGACATCGGCACCGCCCAGATCTTGCTGATTCCCGCTTGGACGTCGACGCGGACATACCCGCGCGTCGCGCTTGGAGGATGTTCGAGCGTTCGTGCCCGAGGGCCTCTGTCGAGTACCTCTTGGCTGCCGTACCGCCGAACAAGTAGAACCTTACGCAGGGCCAAAACGCGAGTCAAATCCGGGGGGGTATCCGCGTGTCGTCTGGCGAGAATCCCCTGTTGTACAAGGAGATTCTCAATGTTCACGGTCGCTCGACGAGCGTGACCCCGCGTCGCTTGCCCACCGTCAGCACAGCGCCCGCGAGGACCGCGCGCGGCCGGTCGTACACGCGGGGCGCCAGGGCGTGGCCGTCGAGCTTCACAGCACCCTCATCGATGAGGCGGCGAGCCGCGCTGGTGCCCTGGGCCAGCCCCGCCGCGACGAGCAGCGCCGGAACGTGGATCGGATCATCGTCGGGTAGCGCGTACTCGGGCAGATCCGTCGGCAGCTCGCGGTCTCGAAACACCGCGTTGAAGCGCTGCTGGGCGTCTGAAGCCGCTTCCGGGCCGTGGTAGAGGGCGACGATCTGCTCGGCGACGAATCGTTTCGCACGGTTGGCCTCACCACCGCCCGCGGCCATCTGCCCGGCGATGGTCTTGATCACGTCCGGGTGCAAATCGGTGCAGAGCTCGGCGTAGGTCACGACCACCGAGTCCGGAATGCTCATCAGTTTGCCGAACTGCTCGGCGGCGGGTTCATCGATCGCGACATAGTTCCCGAGCGACTTGCCCATCTTCTCGACGCCATCGGTGCCGACGAGCAAGGGCACCGTGAGGACAGCTTGTGGCGCCTGACCCCGCGACCGCTGCAGCTCGCGCCCGACGAGATTGTTGAAGGTCTGGTCGGTTCCGCCGAGCTCGATGTCGGCCCGGATCTCGACCGAGTCGATTCCCTGGAGCAGCGGATAGAAGAACTCGGACAGCGTGATCGGCTGATTGGCTCGGAACCGGCGTGAGAAGTCGTCACGCTCGAGCAGTTGGGCGACGGTGATCCGACGGGTGTAGTCCAGCATCTCGGCGAGGTTCATGGTGCCGAGCCAGTCGGCGTTGTCGACGACCTCGGTCCGATCGGGGTCCAGTATGCGCATCAACTGGTCGAAATAGCCCTTCGCGTTGGCCACCACCTGTTCGGCGCTCTGAGCGACCCGGGTCGCGGTTCGCCCGGACGGATCGCCGACCTGCCCGGTGAAACCGCCCACGACCAGCACGGCGACGTGCCCGAGATCTTGGAACTGGCGCAGCTTGCGCAGCACGACCGCGTGCCCGAGCGTGAGGTCGGAACCGGACGGATCGATGCCGAGCTTCACCCGTAGCGGGCGGTTCTCGCGTTCGGCTGCCGTCAACCGTTCGACCAGGCCGTCGGCCGGCAGGATCTGGGCGGCCCCCGAACTCAGGATCTCGGCGGCGTGCCGGACGGCATCACTCAGTGGCTCGCTCACAGTTGTCCAGTCTCGTTCACGATGCTCCAGTCTGCCGAACCGCCCGACCGGGCTTACGGGCGCCTGCGCGGAACGTCGAGACGGTCGGGTCGTCCGGCAGCCAGAAACGCCACGGCTGCTCGACGCCCTTGGTGATGCCGACTCGAGGGCCGGCGGCCACCGCCGGTCGCCGGCTCCGCATCGACACCAGTTCGACGTCCGCCCCGTCCACACAGAGGTCGACGCCGTTCTGGGCTCGTCCGAGCCCCAGGCAGGAGGCCAGCCGGGCCGGGCCGCGGGCCAGTTCGACGTCGCGCCGGGCGGTCGGTCGTCGGGCCCGCGCCGCCGGGAGCCCCTCGACGACCTCGCCGGCGCGGAGCAGCACGGCAGCGGCGCGGCCATCGACGTCGCACACGATGTTGGCGCACCAGTGCATGCCGTAGGTGAAGTAGCAGTACAAATGCCCGGCCGGGCCGAACATGACCGACGTACGCGGCGTTGCGCCGCGAAAGGCGTGCGACGCCGGGTCGTCGAGGCCTTCGTAGGCCTCGACCTCGGTCAACCGGACGGCGACGGTCTCGCCATCCACCCGTGACCGGATGACGGCGCCGATCAGTCGCGGCGCGACGATCAGCGCGGATCTTTCGAGGCGTTCACGCTCGACAGTCATCGGGCGATCGCCGCGACGCCGCGCGCATCAGGCATGAGCGCCGCGCGCGGCTCGCAGTCGCTCGAGTTGTTCCCGCACGCGGACCGGAGCGGTGCCGCCGAACGATGAACGGGAGGCGAGCGACCCCTCGACGCTCAGGACCGCCCGGACGCCGGCGTTCAGGTCGGGCGAGATCCCTGCGAGGTCTTCGTCGCTCAGCTCGTCGAGCTCGATGCCGCGCTGTTCGCAGACCCGCACGCATTCCCCCGCGACCTCGTGGGCGTCCCGGAACGGGACGCCCTGCCGCACCAGCCATTCGGCGATGTCGGTCGCCAACGAAAAGCCCTGAGGCGCGAGGGATTCCAGTCGCGCTGTGTCGAAGACGAGGGTGGCCACCATGCCGGTGAAGGCCGGCAACAGCAGATGGAGCGTGTCGATGGCGTCGAAGACAGGTTCTTTGTCCTCCTGCAGGTCGCGGTTGTAGGCCAGCGGCAGGCCCTTCAACGTCGCCAGCAGCCCGGCGTGGTCACCGATGAGCCGACCAGCCTTGCCCCGAGCCAGCTCGGCCACGTCCGGGTTCTTCTTCTGCGGCATGATCGACGACCCCGTCGAATACGCATCGTCGAGGGTCACGAACGAGAACTCCTTCGTCGCCCAGATGATCACTTCTTCGGCGATGCGCGAGAGGTCGATGGCGATCATCGTCGTGATGAACGAGAACTCGGCGACGACGTCTCGCGCGGCCGTCGCGTCGATCGAGTTCTCGGCGGCGGTCGAGAATCCCAGGTCGGCCGCCACCGCCTGCGGGTCGAGGCCCAGAGACGATCCGGCCAGTGCGCCCGAACCGTACGGGCTGACCGCCGCCCGAGCGTCCCAATCGCGCAATCGGTCGAGATCGCGCAGCAGGGCCCAGCAATGCGCGAGCAGGTGATGCGAGAGCAGGACGGGTTGGGCGTGCTGCATGTGCGTGCGGCCCGGCATGGCCACGCCCAGGTGTCGGTCGGCCTGCTCGGCGAGCGCGTCGATCACACCGCCGACCTCGGCGGTCAACTCCCGCGCCTCCTCGCGCAGGTACATGCGGATCAGCGTCGCGATCTGGTCGTTGCGCGAACGCCCGGCCCGAAGTCGACCACCCAGTTCGGGGCCGACCCGCTCGAGCAGGCCACGCTCGAGTGCGGTGTGGACGTCCTCGTCGTGGGGCGACGGCACGAACGCACCCGACCGCACATCGGCGTCGAGGGCATCGAGGCCGGCGATCATGCGAGTCAGCTCGTCCTCGGTGAGCAGGCCCGCCGCGTGCAGGACGCGAGCGTGGGCACGCGACCCGGCGAGATCGTGCCGGGCCAGTCGCCAGTCGAAGTGGGTCGACACCGAGAGCGCCGCCAGCGCGTCGGCGGGGCCGCCGCTGAAGCGACCGCCCCAGAGCTTGAGCGAGGGGTCGCTCAGTCAACGCCGAACTCCATCGCGGCGTCGTCCAGAGCGGTCTCGTCGGTGATCGGACGGCCCTCGGAGACGGGGTTCGCCGCGATCTGCGCGGCGCCGCCCTCGCCCAGGCCGGACTCCAACTCGCCGAACAGGGGCGTACGACCGAGAAGCGCGCCGGACTTGGCGGCGTACTGCTCCAGCTTCGCCCGGGAATCGGCGATGTCGAGGTTGCGCATCGTCAACTGGCCGATGCGATCGACCGGACCGAACGCGGCATTCTCGGTGCGCTCCATCGACAGCTTGTCGGGGTGGTAGGAGAAGTTCGGGCCGCGCGTGTCGAGCACGGTGTAGTCCTCGCCGCGACGCAGTCGCAAGCGTGACCTCGCCGGTCACCAGGGACGCGACCCATCGCTGGATGGACTCACGCAGCATCAAGCGACTGGGGATCGAGCCAGCGTCCCTCGTACAGCAGCCGGCCGAGTCGGCGTCCCTCGGCGTGGTAGTTCGCGATCGTGTCCTCGTTGTGGATCGCGTTGAGCAGTCGCTCGTAGCCGATCCAGAGCAGCGCCATGCCCGGCGCCTCGTAGATCCCGCGCGACTTGGCCTCGATGATCCGGTTCTCGATCTGGTCGGACATCCCCAGCCCGTGCCGGCCGCCGACCTTGTTCGCCTCGTCCACCAGCGCGACCGGGTCGTCGAAGTCGACGCCGTTGATCGCGACCGGCCGGCCGTCGACGAACTGCAGCGTGACGTCCTCGGCGTCGATCGACACCGACGGGTCCCAGAACTTGACGCCCATGATCGGCTCGACGGTCTCGAGCGAGACGTCGAGGTGCTCGAGGCTCTTGGCCTCGTGCGTCGCGCCCCAGATGTTGGCGTCGGTCGAGTACGCCTTCTCCTTGCTGTCGCGGTAGGGCAGTTCGTGCTCGACCAGCCACTGGCTCATCTCGGCCCGGCCGCCCAGCTCACCGACGAAGTCGGCGTCGAGCCAGGGCTTGTAGATCCGCAGGCTCGGGTTGGCGAGCAGGCCGTAGCGGTAGAAGCGCTCGATGTCGTTGCCCTTGAACGTCGAACCGTCGCCCCAGATGTGGACGTCGTCGGACTGCATGGCGCGCACGAGCATCGTGCCGGTCACGGCCCGGCCCGAGCGGGGTCGTGTTGAAGTACGCGCGACCGGCCGAGCGGATGTGGAACGCGCCGCAGGCCAGGGCGGCCAGCCCTTCTTCGACGAGCTCACGCCGGCAGTCGACGGCGCGGGCGATCTCGGCGCCGTACTGCTTGGCCCGCTCGGGGACACCGGAGATGTCGGGCTCGTCGTACTGCCCGATGTCGGCGGTATAGGTGCACGGGACGGCGCCCTTGCTGCGCATCCAGGCGACGGCCACCGACGTGTCGAGACCGCCGGAGAACGCGATGCCGACGCGCTCGCCGACCGGTAGGGAGGTCAGGACCTTGCTCATACGGCCCGATCTGCAGTTGAATGTGCGGCTCACGACGACAACGTCTCCAGAATCATTGCGCGGTTGGCCAGCGGTCAAGGCGAGCAAGCGTCTCACGAGCGCGTCGCCGCCCTTCGGGTCGCGGCTGATGACGAGGATGGTGTCATCGCCGGCGACGGTGCCGAGAACCTCGGGCATGCCGGCCCGATCGAGGGCCGAGGCGAGGTAGCCCGCCGCGCCCGGAGGCGTGCGCAGGACGACCAGGTTGGCGCTCGCCTCGACCGAGATGACCATCTCGGCGATCAGCCGGGCCAGGCGCTGCGGCGGGTGCGTCGTCGCTCGATCGCGACGTCAGCGGCGCGCCGTCCTCGGGGACGACGTAGACGGGCAGCCCGCCGTCGGGCGAACGCAGCTTGACCGCGCCCAGTTCGTCGAGGTCGCGCGACAGGGTGGCCTGGGTGACGGTGAAGCCGGTGCCGGCGAGGATCGCGGCCAGTTCGGCCTGCGATCGGACGGTCCGCTCGTTCAGTACGGACACGATGCGGGCGTGGCGGGCGGCCTTGCTGTGCAGCTCGGAAACCGACGCCTCGCGGGCGCTCATCGGTTCTGCTCCAGCAACCAGGTCAGCAGCGCCTTCTGGGCGTGCAGCCGGTTCTCGGCCTCGTCCCACACGACGCTCTGCGGGCCGTCGATCACGTCGGCCGAGATCTCCTTGCCGCGATAGGCCGGCAGGCAGTGCAGCACGATCGCCTCGCTGCCGGCGCGGGCGAGCGCCTTGTCGTCGATGGCGTACGGGACGAACGGCTCGGCTCGTCCGGGCTCGGCCTCCTGGCCCATCGACACCCAGGTGTCGGTGGCCAGCACATCGGCGCCGTCGAAGGCCTCGTCGGCGTCCGTGGTGATCCTGATCGAGCCGCCGTCTCGGCGGCGATCCGCTCGGCCTCGGCCACGATTTCGGGATCGGGCAGGAACTCGGACGGGCCGGTGATCCGAACGTGCAGACCGGCCAGCGCCCCGCCGAGCAGGTAGGAGTTGGCCATGTTGTTGGCCGCGTCGCCGGCGTAGGCGAAGGTCAGGCCGGCGAGTTTGCCCTTGTGTTCACGGATCGTCTGCAGATCGGCCAGGATCTGGCACGGGTGGAACTGGTCGGTGAGCGCGTTGATCACCGGCACCCGACTGGCGCCGGCCATCGCCTCGATACGCTCCTGGCCGAAGGTTCGCCAGACGATCGCGGCCACCTGCCGGTCGAGCACACGGGCGGTGTCCTCGATCGGCTCGCCCCGTCCGAGCTGGCTCGACTGCGCGTCGATCACCAGCGGATAGCCGCCGAGTTCGGCGATGCCCACGCTGAAAGAGACTCGCGTCCGCGTGGACGGCTTGTCGAAGATCACCGCGACGGCGCGCGGCCCGGCCAGCGGCTGGTGGACGTGCCGATCGGCCTTCATCCGATCGGCCAGGTCGAGCACGGCGATCAACTCGTCGGGGCTGAGGTCGTCGTCGCGCAGGTAGTGCCGGGTCATCTGGCCACCTCGTCGATCGCCTGGACGAGCAGCGGTAAGGCCTCGTCCACCTCGGCTTCGGTCAGGATCAAGGGCGGCGCCAGCCGGACGACGTCCGGCTTCACGGCGTTCACGAGCAGGCCGCGTTCGCGGGCGGCCGACCTCGACCGCTCCCGCCTTGGCGTCATTGAGGACGACCCCGCGCCACAGTCCGGTGCCGCGCGTGCCCGTGACGAGCGGGCTGTCGATCGCGGCCAAGCCCGTGACCGAGATGCTCGCCGACGCGCTTGACCGAATCGAGCAGATGCTCGTCGGCGATGGTCGTCAGCACGGCCATCGACGCCGCGCACGAGATCGGGTTGCCGCCGAAGGTGCTGCCATGATCGCCCGGGGCGAACAGGTCACCGGCCGCGCCGAGCCCGATGCAGGCGCCGATCGGCAGCCCGCCGCCGAGCCCCTTGGCCAGCGTGATCACGTCCGGACGGACGCCGTCGGCCAGGCTGGCGAACCAATGGCCGGTGCGCCCGATGCCGCTCTGCACCTCGTCGACCACCATCAGCGCCCCGGTGTCGTCGCAGATCCGCCGGACGGCGGCCAGGAAGCCCGTCCGGCGCCGGCACTACGCCGCCCTCACCGAGGGTCGGCTCGACGAAGATCGCGGCGGTCTGCGGTCCGGCCGCCGCCCGGATCGCCTCGACGTCGCCGAAGTCGACGAAGGTCACCCGCCGGGCAGGGGCTCGAACGGCTCGCGCTTGGGCGGGTTGCCGGTGATCGACAGCGCGCCGAGCGTACGGCCGTGGAACCCGCCGTTGCTGGCGATGATCGTGCCGCCGGCCCGGTGCTTGCGCGACAGCTTGATCGCGCACTCGTTGGCCTCGGCTCCGCTGTTGGCGAAGAAGACGCGGCCCGGAACGCCGACCAGTTCGATCAGCCGTTCGGCCAGCGCGACACCCGGCTCGTGGATCGCCAGATTGGACGTGTGGGCGAGCTCGGCCGACCTGGCGGCTGACCGCCTCGACGATCGCCGGATGAGCGTGGCCGAGCGCGGAAACCGCGATTCCCCCGACGAAATCGAGGTATTCGCGCCCGTCGACGTCCCAGACGCGTACGCCTTGACCGTGATCGATCGCGATCGGGGGCGTGCCGTAGTTCGGCATCATCACGGCGTTCCACCGTGACGTCTGGATGTCGGTCATGACTTCTCCTCACTCGGCCGGACCATCGTGCCGATGCCGTCGGTGGTGAACACCTCGAGCAGCAGCGAGTGGGGAACCCGCCCGTCGAGCACGTGCGCAGCCGGCACTCCCCCGTCGACCGCCCGCAGGCAGGCCTCCATCTTGGGCACCATGCCGCTCGACAGGTTCGGCAGCAGCCGCCGCAGCGCCTCGACGCCGATCTGGCTGATCACCTCGTCGCTGGCCGGCCAGTCGGCGTACAGACCCTCGACATCGGTCAGCACGATGAGCTTCTCGGCGTGCAGCGCGACCGCGAGCGAGGCGGCTGCCGTGTCGGCGTTGACGTTGTAGGACAGTCCGTCCACGCCCCGCGCCACCGTCGCGATGACCGGGTATCCGACCGCCGGTCAGCAGAGCGGTGATCGTCGACGGGTCAACGGCAGAGACATCGCCGACCTGACCGATGTCGACGAGCACACCGTCGATCAGCGCCGGCTTGCGTTCGGCGGTCAGCAGACCGCCGTCCTCGCCGGACAGCCCGACGGCGAACGGTCCGTGGTCGTTGATCAGATTGACCACGTCGCCGTTCACCTGCCCGACGAGCACCATGCGTACGACGGCCATCGCCTCGGGCGTCGTGACCCGTAACCCGCCGCGGAACTCGCTCTCGATGCCCAACTTGCCGAGATGTTCGGTGATCTGCGGTCCGCCACCGTGGACGACGACCGGCTTGAGCCCGGCATAGCGCAGAAAGACGATGTCCTCGGCGAAGGCCCGCTGCAACTCGGGGCTGGTCATCGCGTTGCCGCCGTACTTGATCACGACGATCTTTCCGTTGAACCGCTCGAGCCAGGGCAGCGCGTCGATCAACACCGCCGCCTTGGTCAGGGCCTGCTCGCGGCTCATGAGCTGTAGGCCGAGTTCTCTTCGACGTAGGCGTGCGAGAGATCGTTCGTCCAGACGGTCGCCGCCTGGTCGCCGGCGTGCAGGTCGACGACGATGGCGATGTCCCGGCCGCTGAGGTCGCAACGGTCACGAGGCTCGCCGGGAGCGCCGGCCCGGCAGACCTGGATGCCGTTGATCGACACGTCGAGCTCGTCCGGCTCGAAGACCGCCGACGTCGTGCCGATGGCCGCGAGCACCCGGCCCCAGTTCGGATCGTTGCCGAACAGCGCGCACTTCAGCAGGTTGTTGCGGGCGATCGAGCGCGCGACCTCGACGGCGTCGTCCTCGGACGCGGCGCCGCGGACCAGGATCGAAATCTCCTTGGTGGCGCCCTTCGGCGTCAGCGATGAGCTGGGCGGCCAGGTCGGCGCACACCGACGTCACGACGTCCTGCAGGTCGGCGACGGATGGCTCGACGCCCGACGCCCCGCTGGCCATCAGCACGACGGTGTCGTTGGTCGACATGCAGCCGTCGGCGTCGACCCGGTCGAAGGTGACCCGAGTGGCCGCCCGCAGAACCGACGTCGAGGACGGCCGGGTCGGCCACGGCGTCGGTGGTGATCACGCACAGCATCGTGGCCAGGCCCGGCGCGAGCATGCCCGCGCCCTTGGCCATTCCGCCGACGCCCCACCCCTCGCCCATGACGAGCGACTGCTTGGCGACGGTGTCGGTCGTGCGGATCGCGTCGGCAGCGAACTCACCACCGGCCGTGCTCAACGCGGCGGCGGCGGCGTCGGCCCCGCTGAGCAACTTGTCCATCGGGAGGCGCTCGCCGATCAGGCCGGTCGAGCAGACGATGACCTCGCCGGCACCGATGCCCAGTAGCTCGGCCACGTGCTCGGCGGTGGTGTGCGTGTCGGCGAAGCCTTCGGGACCGGTGCAGGCGTTGGCGCCGCCGGCGTTCAGGATCACGGCCTTGGCCCGGCCGTCGTCCACCGCCTGCCGGCTCCACCGCACCGGCGCGGCCTGCACCCGATTGGACGTGAACACGGCCGCCACGGCATCGGACGGCCCGTCGTTGACGACCAGGGCGACATCGCGTCCGCCGCTGATCTTGATGCCGGCCGCGACACCGGCGGCCCGGAAGCCGTTCGGCGCGGTGATCACGGCGCGACGCCGTCGACGGAGAGGCCGGCACCCTCGGGCAGGCCGAGCATGATGTTGGCGTTCTGGACGGCTTGACCGGCGGCCCCCTTGCCGAGGTTGTCGATGGCGCTCATGACGATCACCCGCCCGGAGTCGATGTCGACGGCCGGCTGCAGGTGCGCCGAGTTCGAGCCGAATGTCGCGGCCGTGTGCGCGACCTGCCCCTCCGGCAGCACGTGCACGAACTGCTCGCTGCCGTAGGCCGACTCGAGGACTTCCCGGACGTCGGCAGGAGTCACCCGCTTGACCGGCCGGGCCGTGACAGTGGCCAGGATGCCGCGCGGCATCGGAGCCAGGATCGGCGTCATCGACAGCGAACTCGCACCCGAGGCTTGCTTGATCTCAGGTACGTGCTGGTGGCTCCCGACCTTGTACGGCGAGAGGTCGCCCATGACCTCGCTGCCGAGCAGGTTGACCTTGGCCGAGCGGCCCGCGCCCGACGTGCCGCTGGCGGCGACGACCACGACGTCCTCGGCCTCGACGAGGCCGGCCGCGATCAGGGGCGCCAAGGCCAGCGTGATCGCCACCGCGTAGCACCCCGTGTTCGCGACCCGGTCGGCGCGCGCGATCTGGGCGCGCTGCCCCGGCAACTCGGGCAGCCCGTACGTCCACGTGCCCGGATGGGTGCCGCCGTAGTACCGAACGTAGGTGTCGGCGTCGACCAGACGGTGGTCGGCGCCGAGGTCGACGATCTTCGTCTCGCCCGGCATCGACTGCGCGAACGCACCGGACTCACCGTGGGGCAGGGCCAGGAAGATCACATCCGCGTCGCCGATCGCGTCGGGAGCGCAGAACGTCAAATGGGCCAGGGAGCGCAGATTCGGGTGCACCGCTCCGATCGACGCGCCCGCATTCGACGATGCGCTCGCTGCCACGACTTCGAACTCCGGATGGCCGGCGAGCAGACGAAGGAGTTCCCCTCCGGCATACCCGCTGGCTCCGGCGACTGCGACCCGATATCCCATGCGAACTATTATGCATGGTGTCGCAACTTCATACGACGCGGTGGTCGAGCCGCGGGCCGTCGGCGGTCAGCCGCGCCGCGTCACGAGCGCAACCGCGCCCCGAACAGCTCGTGCGTCCGCGCCACCGCCGCGTCACGGGCGGCCGTGGCTTCCTCGAGGGTCAACGTCCGGTCGGGTGCACGGAAACGCAACGCGAAGGCGAGCGACTTCAGGTCCGGACCGAGCCGGTCGGCGTCGGTGTAGACGTCGAACAGCCGCGCCGACTCGAGCAGTTCCCCGGCCGCCGCGCGCACGGCGGCGAGCACGTCCGCGGCAGCGACCTCGACCGGCACGACCAGCGCGAGGTCGAGCAACACGGGCGGGTACGTGGACAGCACTGGGGCGTGCGCGGGCGGGGGCGGGGCGAACGCGTCGAGGTCGAGCTCGACGGCGCACGTCCGCGGCGGCAGGCCCATCGCCTCGACGACGCGGGGATCGAGCTCACCGGCGTGCCCGATGACCACGCCGTCCAGGGTCAGCTCGGCACACCGGCCGGGATGCCAGGGCGCGTACTCGGCCGCGCGGACGCCGAGATCGGCCCGCGCGGTGCGGGCGACGACGCGAGCCAGTTCGACCGCGTCCGCCCATATCCCTGGACGGCCGGCCCCCCACCAGCCAGGTCGTTGCGTGGACCCGGCCAGGACCGCCGCGAGATGACGCGGCTGCGCCGGGAGCAGTGCCTCGAGCGCGGCGAGTTGATCGTCGGACGGCCGAGCGGAGACGCCGACGGTCGGGGCGGCCGCGGTCGGCTTGGCGAGGAAGACCAGACCGACCTCGAACAGCGAAACGTCACGGTTGCCGCGGCCGATGTTGCGGGCGAGCGCTCCGAGCAGCCCTGGCAGGAGCGACGTCCGCAACTCGGGCTCGGCGTCGGAGAGCGGATTGGCCAAGCGGCTGGCATCGCGCCGCGGGTCATCGAGCGGTTCACGCAACACGTCGTGTACGGAGGCCGCGTTGAACGGATAGTTCAGTACCTCGGAGAAGCCGGCCGCCGCAACCGCGCGCGTGACCGCCCGCCGCCACCGCTGGGCATCGGTCAGCCCCCGCCCGGGAGGCGGCGTGGGCAGCGCCGAGGGCAACTTGTCGTAGCCGACCAGGCGCACGACCTCTTCGACCAGGTCAGCCGGATCGGTGAGATCAGGACGCCACGACGGCGGGATGACGGTCAGCACCTCGCCGGCGTCGACGGTGCAGCCGACTCGTTCGAGCGCGGACACCACGGTGTCGTGATCGATCGGCATCCCGGCCAGCTCGGACGGACGGGCCGGCCGCAGGGCGATCGACTGGGGAGCTGGTCCGTCGCCGACCACCGTGTAGCCGGGCGCGGCCGTGGCGCCGCCGAACTCGACGAGCAGGTCGACACAGCGCTGCAACGCGACGCCGGCGATGGCCGGATCGACGCCGCGCTCGAATCGCTTGGCCGCCTCGCTCGGCAGCCGGTGGCGCCGGACGGCGCGGGCGATCGACCCCGGGTCCCAGTGCGCCGCCTCGAGGACGATCTCGGTGGTGGCGTCGCCGATCTCGGTCGACGCACCGCCCATCACGCCGGCGACGGCGATGGGGCCGGTGTCGTCGGTCACGACCAGGTCGTCGGGATCCAGCGCCCGCGCCGATCCGTCGAGCGTCGTGATCTTCTCGCCGAGGTTCGCCCGACGGACACCGAGCCCGCCGGTGAGCTTCGAGCGGTCGAAGGCATGGAGCGGCTGTCCGGTCTCGAGCATGACGTAGTTGGTGACGTCGACCGCCAACGAGATCGAGCGCATGCCGGCCGCACGCAGGCGCTGTCGCATCCAGTCCGGGGTCGGAGCGTTCGGGTCGAGGCCGCTGACGGCCCGGGCCGAGAACTGGTCGCAGCCCTCGGGATCGCTCACCACGACCGGGTAGGCCCCCCCGTCGGCCGGCGGGACCGTCAGGTCGGCGACATCGCGGAACGGCACGTCCAGCGCAGTGGCGGCTTCGCGCGCCAGGCCACGAATCGACAGGCAGTAGCCACGATCGGGCGTGACGGCGATCGTGAGGACCGCGTCGCGCAGACCGAGCACGTCCAGCGCGTCTGCCCCGGGAGTGCCGCTGTCGAGCACCAGGATTCCGGAATGATCATCACCGATGCCGAGCTCGCGGACCGAGCAGATCATGCCGTCCGAGACGTGGCCGTACGTCTTGCGCGCCGAGATCTCGAAGTCCCCCGGCAGGACGGCGCCCGGCAGGGCAACGACGACGAGGTCGCCCGCACCGAAGTTGTGCGCGCCGCAGACGATGCCACGCGGTTCACCGTCACCGACGTCGACCTGACACCAGTTGATCGTCTTGCCGTTCTTCTGCGGCTCGGGTTCGACCGACTCGACCCGTCCGACCACGATCGGACCGCGCACCGCGTCGCCGGCCGCGTCGATCGCCTCGATCTCGAGTCCGACCCGCACGAGGGCGTCACCGAGTTCGCGCGCACTGATCCCGTCGGGCAGATCGGCGAACTCGGCGATCCAGCCCACGGGGGCGTGGACGACGCCACCACCAGGCATGTCAGGCCTCCATGCCGAAAGCCGCGGTGTAACGGACGTCGCCCTCGACCATGTCGCGCAGGTCGGCGGCGTCGTTGCGGAACATCATCGTCCGCTCGATCCCCATGCCGAACGCGAAGCCCGAGTAGCGCTCGGGATCGATACCGCAGGCCGTGAGCACCCGGGGGTTGACCAGCCCGCAGCCACCCCACTCGATCCAGCCGGCACTGCCGCACGTACGGCACGGGCGGTCGGGATTACCCACCGACTCACCGCGGCAGACGAAGCAGATGAGGTCGACCTCGGCGCTCGGTTCGGTGAACGGGAAGTAGGACGGGCGCAGTCGCGTCACGATGCCGGGCCCGAACATGGCGGCGGCCATGTGGTCGAGCGTGCCCTTGAGGTGCGCCATCGTGATGCCCTCGTCCACCGCCAACCCTTCGAGCTGGTGGAACACCGGCGAGTGGGTGGCGTCGAGCTCGTCGGTGCGGAACACCTTGCCCGGACAGACCACGTAGATCGGTGGTTCGCGCGTCAACATCGTGCGGACCTGGACCGGTGAGGTGTGCGTGCGCAGCACCACGCCTGAGTCGGCCGCGCCATCCGCGCCCTGGAGGAAGAACGTGTCCATCATCGAGCGGGCCGGGTGGTCGGGGCCCATGTTCAGCGCGTCGAAGTTGAACCATTCGGACTCGGCTTCCGGCCCTTCGGCGACCTCGTAGCCCATCGCCACGAAGACGTCGGCCAGGTACTCCTGGATCGTCGTGAGCGGGTGCCGTGCCCCCTGCACCTGGCGGTCCCACGGCAACGTCACGTCCACGCTCTCGTCGATCAGGACGCGGGCGTCGCGTTCGGACTCCAGTTCGGCCTGCCGGGCTTCGATCAGCTCGCGAACCAGAGTGCGGGCCTGTCCGACGCGCTGGCCGGCGGCCTTCTTGGCGGCCGGCGGCAGGGCGCCGATCTCGCGGTTGGCGAGGGCCAACGGCGAGCGGTCGCCGTCATGGGCCAACCGGGCGGCCTTCAACTCGTCCAGGTCAGACGCCGCGGCAACGGCGGTGTTGGCGTCCGCGACGTAGCCGGCGATCGCCTCGGGCTGCAGCACGCTCACCTCGACCGGGTCGAAGCTCGGGTTCGGGGGCATGCGGATTCCTTGTTCTCGATCGGCGGGTGGCTATGAGTGTCCATTGTCCCGCAGGCGCCCACTCACTTCCGTCAGGGTCGGCCCCGTGGTCATTTGTCGCTTGGCCACCCTGCCGACCGTGTGAGCGCCCGAAATGTGGCTGGGAGGGTGTCCAAGCGGGCGGGCAAACGCCGAGCGGGGCCGACTGGACGGTCACGACGTCGGCGAAGGAGTCACCGGCGCTGGGCGCGGGCGCTCGCATAGAGGCAGATGGCGGCCGCGGCGGCCAGGTTCAGGCTCTCGGCCCGTCCGTGGATGGGGACTCGCACCCGCTCGTCCGCGGCGACCAAGACGTCGGGCGGGAGGCCGTGCGCCTCGCTGCCGAACAACCAGAGCGTCGGACGTCTCAAGCTGCCATCGAGGTCGAGGTCATCGAGATCGCGCTCGCCCGATCCGCTCGTGGCCAGCGACCTCAGACCGACCGACCGCGCGGCGGCCACGACCTCGACGGCGGTCACGTCGAGCACGACGGGCAGGTGGAACAGACTTCCGGCGCTCGCCCGGACGCACTTGCCGTTGTAGACGTCCACTCCGCCGGCCAGGACGACCGCGTCCGCACCGGCGGCGTCGGCGGTCCGGATCACCGTGCCGGCGTTGCCCGGGTCGTTGGAGCTCGACCAGCACCGCGACCAGGCGCGGCGCCCCGGCGAGCGCGGCGCCGAGAGGGACATCCACCCGGCGGCAGACCGCGACGAGGCCCTGCGGGGTCACCGTCTCGGACAGGGCGGTAGCAGCCTTGACGCTGATCTCGGCGACCTCGTGGCCGATCCCAGCAGGTCGGCGTTGCGGTCGATGGCGTCAGCGGTCGCGAACAACTCGACGACCGCGTCGGCCGCGAGCGCCTCGCGCACGGCCTGTGCGCCCTCGGCAAGAAACAGCCCGGCCTCGCGACGACCCTTGCGGCTGGTGAGCCGCCGAGCCGAGGCGAGCCGGGCGTTGCTGTCGCTGAGCAGTGGCCAGACCGCTGTCAGGCGGCCGAGGACTGAGCGGCGGCGCCACCAGTGCCCTCGGCGGCCACGGCGGCGCGGGCAACCTCGACGAGCGCGCTGAACGCGGCCTCGTCGTTGACGGCCAGGTCGGCGAGCACCTTGCGGTCGGCCTCGACGCCGGCCAGACGCAGACCCTGGATGAAGCGGTTGTAGGTCATGTCGTTGGCGCGGGCCGCCGCGTTGATGCGGGTGATCCAGAGCTGGCGGAAGTCGCCCTTCTTCGCCTTGCGGTCGCGGTAGGAGTACGTGGCCGAGTGAAGCAGCTGCTCCTTGGCCTTGCGGTAGAGCCGCGAGCGCTGGCCGCGGTAGCCCGACGCTGCTTCGAGAGTGCTACGGCGCTTCTTCTGGGCATTCACTGCCCTCTTGACGCGTGCCACGGTGGTTCCTCAGTTCTAGTCGGTGAATCGGGACAGAGATGATCGGCGGCGCTGTTAGCGACCCAGCAGGCGCTTGACGCGGGGAGCGTCAGACGGGCGCGACCTCGACGGTGCCGGTGAGGCGGCGGGTGATCCGCGAGGACTTGCGCTCGAGCAGGTGGCGCTTGCCGGCCTGCTCGGTCAGCAGCTTGCCCGTGCCCGTCACCTTGACGCGCTTCTTCATCCCGCTGTGGGTCTTGTTCTTCGGCATCGAAATGCTCTCTCTGCTAAACGGATCGCTGGCGGGGCCGAGGGCCTATTCGGCCACGGGCTCCGGTTCGACTTCTCTGGACGCTCGGGTGATCTTCGTGCTGCGATGCGGTGCGACGACCATGATCATGTTGCGGCCGTCCTGCTTGGGCGAGGACTCCACGAAGCCGAGCTCCTGGATGTCCTCGGCCAGTCGCTGCAGCAACCGGAATCCGAGTTCGGGACGCGACTGCTCGCGGCCACGGAACATGATCGTGATCTTGACCTTGTCGCCGGCCTTCAGGAACCGCTCGACGTGACCCTTCTTGGTCTCGTAGTCGTGCGAGTCGATCTTGGGCCGGAGCTTCATTTCCTTGATGACGGTCAACGCCTGATTGCGACGAGCCTCACGGGCCTTCTGCGCGTTCTCGTACTTGAACTTGCCGTAGTCCATGAGCTTGCAGACTGGCGGGCGCGCCATCGGTGCGACCTCGACCAGATCCAGATCGGCTTCGGCGGCCAGCTCGAGTGCTTTGCCGATCGGCACGATGCCGACCTGCTCGCCCTCGGGGCCGACTAGACGGACCTCGGGAACACGGATCCGGTCGTTGATCCTCGGTTCGGAACTGATGGGACCTCCTACGTTTGGTCTTCTGGTGTCACTGGTGCTGCTGATCGGGGCCGACATGACGAAGGCCCCGCTGCGGCGTACGCACGGGGCCTCTCTGACATCCGACCGAGTCCGCTCACGGCACGCCGATGACGAGCCGGGCCGACCCGGCTCGGGCCGAACCTGACGGACCGGACCCGGCGCACCGATCTGGTCTGGTGGCACGGGTGGGACGCTTCGAGAAGCTTCCGCTTGCACACCCCCGCCTTGGACGGAGGTTGGTCGCAATGACAGGGTATCAGCGTGGCTGACGATTCCGTAAATGGCGACCGGCAAGAGAAGAACGCCGCGCCGGGCGCGCAGATTCCGGGCAGCGCCTCGTCGCCGCACCCCAACAGCAGCATCCCGCTGCCCGCACACGGCTTCGACCGCCTGGACGAACTGGACGAACTGCCGGTCCGCGAGCTGGCCGACATTCCCGCGGTCGAGGTGATCAGCCGGGCCGCGGTGATGCTGATGAGCGCCTCGGCCGAGAAGCTCGGCCTGGCCCCGGGCGGACAACCGGCGATCGACCTGGACGAGGCGCGCCGGTTGATCACCACGCTGGCCGGTCTCGTCGCCGCGTCCCAGGACTTCCTCGGCATCCACCGCCAGCCTCTGCGCGACGGCGTGCGGACCCTGCAAGCGGCGTTCCGCGAGGCGTCCTCGTATCCGGACGAGCCGGGCGAGGGCCCGGGCGAGAAGTACCTGCGCTAGCCGTCTATCGACCGACGACGCCCGGAACCTGGACGTAACACGTCGGGCATTACGGTTCGTCCATGCGGCTGACCGAGCACGAGCAGGAGCGGCTGATGATCACGCTCGCCGCCGATGTGGCCGAGCGGCGCCGGGCGCGCGGGCTGAAGCTGAACTACCCCGAGGCGGTCGCCATCCTGACGTCGTACGTGCTCGAGGGGGCCCGCGACGGCCGGACGGTGGCCGAACTGATGACGTCGGGTCGCGCCGTGCTCACCCGCGACGACGTGCTCGACGGCGTGCCCGAGATGATCGAGTCGGTGCAGGTGGAGGCGACCTTTCCCGACGGCACCAAGCTGGTCACCCTGCACGGGCCGATCGCATGAAGCCGGGCGAGATCGTCACCCCGGACGGCGTCATCGAGATCAACTCTGGTCGGCCGCGGATCTCGATGACGGTGCTCAACAGCGGCGACCGTCCGATCCAAGTCGGATCGCACTACCACTTCGCGGCCGCGAATCCGGCCCTGAGCTTCGACCGGGCCGCGGCGCGCGGCTTCCGGCTCGACATCCCGGCCGGCACGTCCGTCCGGTTCGAGCCGGGGTTGTCGATGCACGTCTCACTGGTGGCGATCAGCGGTCGTCGGGTGATCCCCGGCCTGCGCCTCGAGTCGGCCGGAGCGCTCGATGGCTGAGCTCTCGCGCTCGCGCTACGCCGCGCTCTACGGACCGACCGTCGGTGACCGGGTGCGGCTGGCCGACACCAACCTGTTCATCGAGGTCACCGAGGATCGCAGCGCGCCGAACCCGGGCGACGAGGCGATCTTCGGTGGCGGCAAAGTCATTCGCGAGTCGATGGGCCAGGCAGTTGCTACGCGAGCCGAGGGCACGCCCGACCTGGTGATCACCGGTGTCGTCGTGCTCGACCACTGGGGCGTGATCAAGGCCGACGTCGGCGTCCGCGACGGCCGGATCGTGGCGCTCGGCAAGGCCGGAAACCCCGACACGATGGACGGTGTCACGCCGTCACTCGTGATCGGACCGTCGACCGAGATCATCGCCGGGAACGGGATGATCTTGACCGCGGGCGGCGTCGACAGCCACGTTCACCTGATCGCGCCGCAGCAGATCCCCGTCGCCCTCGCGGCCGGCATCACGACGTTGATCGGCGGCGGCACCGGACCCGCCGACGGCACCAAGGCCACGACGGTGACGCCGGGCAAGTTCTGGCTCGACGCGATGCTGCGCTCGCTCACCGAGTGGCCGGTGAACGTCGTCCTGCTCGGCAAGGGAAACACCGTCAGCCGCGAGGGGCTGTGGGAGCAACTGCGCGCAGGAGCCGCCGGCTTCAAGCTGCACGAGGACTGGGGCACCACGCCCGCCGCGATCGACGCCTGCCTGAGCGTCGCGCAGGACGCCGGCGTCCAGGTGGCCATCCACACCGACACGCTCAACGAGGCGGGCTACCTCGAGTCGACCCTCGAAGCCATCGGCGGACGCCCGATCCACACGTATCACACCGAGGGTGCCGGGGGCGGCCACGCTCCGGACATCATCCGCGTCGCCGCGTACCCCAACGTCCTCCCGTCGTCGACCAACCCGACCCGTCCGTACACGCGCAACACCCTGGACGAGCACCTCGACATGCTGATGGTGTGCCACCACCTCAAGCCGTCCATCCCAGAGGATCTGGCCTTCGCCGAGTCGCGGATCCGGCCGTCGACGATGGCGGCCGAGGACGTGCTGCACGACCTGGGCGCGATCTCGATGATCGGCTCGGACTCGCAAGCCATGGGCCGGATCGGCGAGACGATCATCCGCACCTGGCAGACCGCGCACGTGATGAAGCAGCGCCGGGGGGCATTGCCCGGCGACGGCCCGGCCGACAACCACCGCGCCCGTCGTTACGTCGCCAAGTACACGATCGCCCCGGCCGTGACGCACGGACTGGACGCCGAGATCGGTTCGGTCGAGCCCGGCAAGCTGGCCGATCTCGTGCTGTGGGAGCCGGCCTTCTTCGGCGTCAGCCCGCACCTCGTGATCAAGTCGGGTGTCATCGCCTACGCGAACATGGGCGACGCCAACGCCTCGATCCCCACGCCCCAGCCGCAGCTGCCCCGACCCATGTTCGGCTCGTACGGCGGGCTGGCCGCCCGGCTCGGCATCCACTTCGTGTCCCCGGCCGCGCTGGACGACGGGTTCGCCGACCGCTGGGAGTCCGACCGCCCGCTGGTGGCGACGCGCGATGTGTCGAACCTGTCCAAGGCCGACCTGCCGGAGAACACCGCGCTGCCCACCATCGACGTCGACAGTGAGACGTTCGCCGTGCACGTCGACGGCCAGTTGATCGAGCCGGCGCCGGTGTCCGAGCTGCCGATGGCCCAGCGCTACTTCCTGTTCTGATGCAACTGCCCGCGTTGTTGTTGCTGATGCTCGACTCGCGCTCGCCGGCGGGCGCGCACTCGCACTCGGGCGGCATGGAGGCGGCGGTCGACGCCGGCCGGGTGAACAGCGTCGCCGACGTCGAGGACTTCTGCCGGGGCCGGCTGCACACCTCCGGACTGGTCGCCGCGTCCGCCGCGGCGGCTGCGACTCGGCTGAGCCTCGACGATCCGCGAGGCTGGCGGTCGCTGGACGACGAGGTGAGCGCCCGGACGCCGTCCGAGGCCATGCGCGCCGCGTCGCGCCAGCTCGGCGGTGGCCTGCGACGCCTGCTTCGGGTCAGCGTGCCGGCAGCGCCCATCGACACCGCCTGGTCGCTGATCGACGAGCCGCCCCACCAGCCGCTGGTGCTCGGTGCGGCCTGCTCGCTGAGCGGAGCGGACGCGATCACCGCGGCCGGGGCCGCCCTGCTGTCGACGTGCACCTCGTCGGCGTCCGCGGCGGTCCGGCTGCTCGGCCTCGACCCGTTCGCGGTGCACGGCGTGCTGGCGCGCCTCACGCCGTTGATCGACGACCTCGCGCTCGAGGCGGCCGCTCTCGATGACGTGGCGGCCGACAGTGCGCCCGCCCTCGACCTGTTGGCCGATTTCCACCTGACGAGAGAGGTGCGTTTGTTTGCGTCCTGACTGGTTGATGTCGCCGCCTGCGCACGGCGATCACGAAGATCATCACGAGCAGCTGCCGTCGGCCGGACCCAGCGGCCGTCGGATCCCGCGCATCGGCATCGGTGGCCCGGTCGGCAGCGGCAAGACCGCGCTGGTCGCCGCCCTGTGCCGCACCCTGTCCAGCGAGCTGATGATCGGCGTCGTCACCAACGACATCTACACGACCGAGGACGCCGACTTCCTGCGTCGAGCCGGCGTGCTGCCCGACGAGCGGATCCGCGCGGTGCAGACGGGCGCCTGCCCGCACACGGCGATCCGCGACGACATCAGCGCGAACCTCGACGCCGTCGAGGGCCTCGAGGCGTCGTTCCCGGCGCTCGATCTGATCCTGGTCGAGAGCGGTGGGGACAACCTGACGGCGACGTTCTCGTACGGCCTCATCCATCAGCAGATCTTCGTGATCGACGTGGCGGGCGGCGACAAGGTGCCGCGCAAGGGCGGCCCCGGTGTCACCCGGTCGGACCTGCTCGTGATCAACAAGATCGACCTCGCGCCGATGGTGCGGGCCGACCTCTCGGTCATGGCTCGCGACGCCAGCGCCGTACGGGACGGCCGCCCCGTCCTGTTCACCTCGCTGGCCGATGACCCCGGCGCCACTGACGTCGCCGCGTGGGTCCGGTCGGTGCGGGCGGCCATGAGTGCCGTCGAGATCGGGTGATCGCATCGGCGTCGGCCCTCGTGCATCCCGGCGGCCGCCTCGCAACGACCACTTCGCAGCCGCCTCTGACCCTGCGGCGCGTTCACTCCGACGACGCCGCGGTGTGCGCGTTGTGCCTGGTCGGCTCGGCCGCCGGTCCACTCGCCGGCGATGACTTGTCACTGACGATCGACGTGGCCGACGGGGCCCGGGCATCACTGCACGCGACCGGGGCCAGCATCGCGCAGGGCCGGTCGTCGGCGGCCTCGCACGTGCACCTCGCGGCCTCAGTGGGCACCGATGCGTCGCTGCACGCCGAGCCGGGCGCGCTGATCGTCTGCGAAGGCAGCCGGGTGGCCGCCTCGGTGGCGCTCGACCTCGCGGCCACGGCCAGCATCGAATGGCACGAGACGGTCGTGCTCGGGCGACACGGCGACGCCGGCCCGGGTGCCGCGACGCTCGACTGGGACGTGCGGCGAGCCGGGCGGCCGTTGCTGCGTCAGCGCATCGACCTGAGGGACGCCGGGCGGCGCGAGTGGCTCGTGGCCGGCCATCGCGTGCTCTCGTCGGTCCTTCTCGCCGGGCCGTCGGTCGAGGCTCGCACCGTCGTCCTCTCGCGCACGGCGGCCGCGCAACGCATCGACGACCACGCGCTGTTGATCACGGTGCTGTCCGAGGACGGGGCGGCGGCGGCCGACGAGATTGCTCAGTTGCTGACGAGCCTGCGGCCGCGCCCGCAGCTCGCGGCCAGCTAGCGACTCAGTCGCCGCGGACGGCCGCGAACAGCGCCCGCAGTTCGCGCATCGTCTGCACCGCCCGCTCGCCGTCCAGTCGTTGCACGGCGTACACCGCGAACGATTCGTCGGCCGGTAACACCAGACGCGCGAACCGCACGTTGCTGGGGAACTCGACCGCGGTGATCACGTCCCAGGACACCGTTCGGTAGTTGCCCGCGAAGGAGCGCAGCCGGACCGACGTGGCGTCGGCCTCGAGACGCGGACGGGTCAGCAACCAGAACCCGGCCGCGATCAGCAGGCCGAGCACCACGGTGCCGATCTGGTCCTTCGGCCCGAACGAGGCTCCGGCGTTGTCGCGCCGCATGACGAGCGAGATGATCACGAAGATCACCACGACGGCGCCCGCGCACGACCAGCCGATCCGGCCGAGGACGACCGGACGAGCCCGGACCACGGTCAGAGCCGGCACGCGTGGATGTCCGTGACGAGGATGCCGCGGGCGCCGACGTCCCACAGCTCGTCCATGATCCGATTGGTGTCGCGCCGCGGAACCATCGAGCGCACCGCCGACCAGCCGCCCTCGTGCAGCGGCGACACCGTCGGCGACTCGATGCCGGGCGTGATGGCCACCGCCTTCTCGACCAGGTCGTCACTGATGTCGTAGTCCATCAACACGTACTGGCGGGCGATGATCACGCCCTGCAGACGACGCACGATCTGATCGATGCGCGCCGACTGCTCGGCACCCGTCCGGCGGATCAGAACCGCCTGCGACTGCAGCAGCGGCTCGCCGAAGGTCTCGAGCCCGGCGTTGCGCAGCGTCGTGCCCGTCTCGACCACGTCGGCGATCGCGTCGGCGACACCCAGGCGCACGGCGGTCTCGACCGCACCGTCGAGCCGGATCACCTCGGCCGCGATGCCGCGCTCGACCAGATAGGCCTCGACCATGCCCGGATAGGCGGTGGCGATACGGGCGCCGGCCAGGTCCTCGACCCGCCCGTGCTTGCCGGCGTGCGACGCGAACCGAAACGTCGAGCGGGCGAACCCGAGCGGCAGGATCGCCTGGGCGGTGGCGCCCGAGTCGAGCAGCAGGTCCTCGCCGGTGATCCCGAGATCGAGCCGACCCGAACCGACGTAGATCGCGATGTCGCGCGGACGCAGGAAGAAGAACTCGGTGTCGTTGTCGGAGTCGACCAGCACCAGTTCCTTGCTGTCGGTGCGCTGGCGGTATCCGGCTTCGCGCAGCATCGCGCTCGCCGGATCGGAGAGGGATCCCTTGTTGGGAACGGCAATGCGAATGGTGTCGGCCATGAGTCTTTTCTCTATTGGTGACAGAAGTGTCAGAGATGCTGGTAGACGTCGGCCAGCCCGATGCCGCGATCGATCATGATGACCTGAATGCGGTAGAGCAGCTGGCTGATCTCTTCGGCGGTGCGCTCGGCCGATTCGTGCTCGGCGGCCATCCAGACCTCGGCGGCCTCTTCGACGACCTTCTTGCCCTGCGCATGGACCCCCGCGTCGAGCGCCTCGACCGTCGCGGAACCGGCGGGCCGCAACTGCTTGCGCTCGGTCAGCAGAGCGAACAACTCGTCGAACGTCACGGCCAGAGCCTACCGACGCCCACCAACCGCCCGCGAAGCGATTCAGCAGTGGGCGGGATGGCCGGCCAGCGCCACGGCGGTCATCAGCGCCGCCTGGGTGGCTTCGTAGCCCTTGTCCTCGCTGGATCCCTCGAGTCCCGCGCGGTCGAGAGCCTGCTGCTCGGTGTCACAGGTGAGCAGGCCGAAACCGATCGGCACACCCGTGCGCTGCCCCAGCAGGGTCAGGCCGAGCGTCGCCCCCTGGCACACGTAGTCGAAGTGCGGCGTGCCGCCCCGGATCACGACTCCCAACGCCACGACGGCATCGAAGCCGCGGGCGAACCGGGCCGGCCGCGACCGGCAGCTCGAAGGCTCCGGGCACCCGGACCTCGGTGACGTCGGTGACACCCGAGTCCTCGATGGCCCGCCAGGCACCCGCGAGCAGTCCGTCCATGATCTCGGTGTGCCACAGCGAGGCGACGACGGCGATCTTGAGGTCGGCCGCCCCCTCGACGCGACCCGGCCGCGGCCCCGCGTTTCCGCTCATCCGGTCACCGTCGGGTCGAGCGAACCGAGATCGAGGTCGTGGCCCATGCGATCGCGTTTGGTCTGCAGGTAGCGCAGGTTGTGCGGGTTGGCGTGCGTGGGCATCGGCACGCGCTCGACGATCCGAAGCCCGTAACCCTCCAGGCCCGAACGCTTGTCGGGGTTGTTCGACAGCAGCCGCATCGTCCGGACGCCCAGGTCGACGAGGATCTGCGCGCCGGTGCCGTAGTCACGAGCGTCGGCCGGCAGGCCCAGGGCCAGGTTGGCGTCCATCGTGTCGGCTCCGGCGTCCTGCAGTTGATAGGCCTGCAGCTTGTGCAGCAGGCCGATCCCGCGACCTTCGTGACCACGGATGTAGAGCACGACCCCGCGGCCCTCTCGAGCGACGGCAGCGAGGGCGGCATCCAGTTGCGGCCCGCAGTCGCACCGCAGCGAGCCGAAGACGTCACCGGTCAGGCACTCGGAGTGGACGCGGACCAGGATGTCCTCGCCGTCACCGACCTCGCCGAACACGAACGCCACGTGCTCGCGGTCGTCGTATGAACTGGAGTAGCCGACCGCGGTGAACTCGCCGTAGCGCAGCGGCACCCGAGCCTCGGCCACGCGCTCGACCAGCTTGTCGAACCGGCGGCGGTAGGCGATGAGATCGGCGATCGAGATCAACGCCAGCCCGTGCTCGTCGGCGAACACGCGCAGCTCCTCGCCGCGGGCCATGCCCGAGGGGTCCTTCTCGCTCACGATCTCGCACAGCACTCCGGCGGGCTGCAGGCCGGCCAGCTCGGCCAGATCGACCGCCGCCTCGGTGTGCCCCGGGCGGCGCAGCACGCCCCCGTCGCGCGCGCGCAGCGGCACGACATGGCCGGGTCGAGCGAGGTCGGCCGCGTTGGTCGTGGGGTCGGCGAGCAACCGGATCGTGTGCGCCCGGTCCGAGGCCGAGATTCCGGTCGAGATGCCCTCGCGGGCGTCGACGGTCACGGCGTAGGCGGTCCCGCGGCGATCCTGGTTGACGCGGAACATCGGCGGCAGATCGAGCCGGTCGGCGTTGGCCTCGGACAGCGGGACGCAGATGTAGCCCGAGGTGTAGCGGACCATGAACGCGATCAGCTCAGGGGTGACCAGTTCGGCGGCGAAGATCAGGTCGCCCTCGTTCTCGCGGTCCTCGTCGTCGATCACGACGACGGCCTTGCCCGCCGCGATGTCGGCGATCGCCCGCTCGACCGGGTCCAGGACAACCGTCATGACCGACTCAGCAATCGTTCGGTGTATTTCGCCAACACGTCCGTCTCCAGATTCACCGCTTCGCCCGGAAGCTTCGCCCCGAGGTTAGTCGCCCGCAGCGTTTCGGGTATCAGCCCGACCTCGAACCAGTCGTCGCCGACGGCCGACACGGTGAGCGAGACGCCGTCCACCGCGATCGACCCCTTCTCGGCGACGAATCGGGCGCAGCTCGGGCGGCAGCCCGAAGCGCAGCGAGTCCCAGCCGTCACCCGGCGTCCGCGAGATCAGCGTCCCGGTGCCGTCCACGTGACCCTGGACGATGTGCCCGTCGAGCCGTCCGTCGGCGCGCACCGACCGCTCGAGATTGACCAGGTCACCCGGCTGGAGCTCGCCGATGTCGGAGCGGTCGAGGGTCTCGGCCATCACGTCGAAGCCGAGCTCGGACGGCGTCGAGTCGCGACCAGCCGACGACGGTCAGACAGACGCCGTTCACCGCGATCGACGCGCCGTGCACGACATCGGCGGCGACCTTGGACGCCCGCACGGACAGTACGGCCGAGTCGCCCCGGCGCTCGAGGCCCGCGACCTGACCGAGCTCTTCGATGATTCCGGTGAACATCGTTACTTCTCCTCTTCCGGCCATACCGGGCGGGCAGTGATCTTGACGTCGGGACCGAGCCGCTCGACCTCGTCGATCTCGAGGGTGACCGCGCCGGCGATCGTGCTGATGCCCGCGTCGCCGAGGCCGGCCGGACCGGAGCCGAGCAGCTTCGGCGCGAGATAGGCGATCACCTCGTCGACGCAGTGGGCCTCGACGAACGCGCCGGCCAGGGTCGGGCCGCCTTCGAGCAGCAGATGGCGAACACCCCGGTCGTACAAGCGCCTTCATCGCGAAGCGGGGCACGGCGGTGTCGAGTACGAGCGTCTCGGCGGCGTTGTCGAGCACCCGGGCGTGCTGCGGCACGCGGTGCCGGCGGTCGAGCACCACCCGCAAGCGGCTGGTGGTCGGCCAGGTCACCGTCGGGCGTCCGGGCGGTCAGCTGCGGATCGTCGGCCAGCACCGTCCCGCTGCCGACCATGATCGCGTCGACTCCGGCCCGGACCAGATGGGCATCCGCGCGCGAGATCGCCGACGAGATCCAGCGCGAGGTGTTGTCGGACGCCGCGACCCGGCCGTCCAGCGTGCTGGCGACCTTCCAGGTGACGAAGGGACGACCGGTGCTGATCGCGTGCAGCCACGGCCGGATCGCGCCCTTCGCGGCCTCGTCGGCCAGCACACCGGCCTCGACCTCGACGCCGGCGACCTGCAGGCGCGTGCCTCCGCCGGCGGCGACGACGTTGGGATCGTCCAAGGCGTAGACGACGCGGGCGATGCCGGCCTCGACGAGCGCGTCGGCGCACGGGCCGGTACGGCCGACGTGCGCGCAGGGTTCGAGCGTCACGACGGCGGTGGCGCCCCGCGCGCGGTCCCCGGCGTGGCCCAGCGCGATGATCTCGGCATGCGGGCCACCGGCCGGCTGAGTCGCGCCCTCTCCGACCAGATCCCCGTCGGCGTCGATGATCACCGCTCCGACCGCCGGATTGGGGCTGGTGCGGCCCCGAGCCGTCTCGGCCAGCGCCAGGGCACGGCGCATCGCGGCGAGCTCGTGCTCATTGCGCTGGCATGGTGCCCTTTCGATGCCGATCTGGAAGCCCATCTCGAAGTCGAGATGTCAGTCACCGCCTCATCGCGGCACGAGCTGCAACGCGCAAAGCGTCCACGGCCTTCCCCGGGTCGTCGGCGGCGTAGACCGCCGAGCCTGCGACGAAGACGTCGGCTCCGGCCTCGGCCGCGGCGCCGATGGTGTCGGCGTCGATGCCCCCGTCGACTTCGACGAACAGCCGCAGATGCCCGGCGGTCACCTGCTCGCGGGCCAATCGCAGCTTGGGCAGGACCTCGGCCATGAACTTCTGCCCGCCGAATCCCGGCTCGACCGTCATCACGAGCAGTGTGTCGAACTCGCGCAGGATCTCGAGGTAGGGCTCGAGCGGAGTCCCCGGTTTCACGCTGAGCCCGGCGAGCGCGCCCGCTCGACGGATCGCCCGGGCGGTCTGCACGGGGTCGTTCGCGGCCTCGACGTGGAAGGTCACGTTGGCCGCCCCCGCCTCGGCGTAGCCGGGCGCCCAACGGTCGGGATCGTCGATCATCAGATGGCAGTCGAGCGGCAGATCGGTGGCCTTGTGCAGGCTCTTCACCACCGGCAGACCGAGCGTGAGATTGGGCACGAAGTGCGCGTCCATGACGTCCACGTGCAGCCAGTCGGCGTTGGCGACGGCGTCGGCCTCGTCGGCCAGATGCGCGAAGTCAGCCGAGAGGATGCTGGGCGCGATCATCGGCTCCGGTGTACCCGATCTCGTCACCGCAGCAGTCTAGTTCGCCGCACGACGACGGATCAGCGCGAAGAACATCGCGTCGGTGCCCTGCCGGTGGGGCCAGAGCTGGACCGTCGGCCCGTCGCCGAGTTCGGGCAGCTGCGCGAACAACGGGCGCGCGTCCTCGAGTGTCGGGCCCGGCGACGACGCCGCGAGTCTCGCCGAGATGCGGTGAGCAGGTGACGTAGCCGACGACGCCGCCGGGACGGACGAGGCCCAGCGCCGCCTGGAGTAACTGCGACTGCAGCTCGGCCAGCGGCGCGATGTCCTCGGGACGGCGACGCCACCGCGCTTCGGGGCGCCGCCTCAACGCACCCAGTCCACTGCAGGGGGCGTCGAGCAGGACCCGGTCGTACTGACCGCTGAGTTGGCGGGCGTCACCGACCTGGATGTCGACGTCCCACCGGGCGGTCGCCTTGCCCACCAGCTCGGCGCGATGCGGGTGCAGCTCGTTGGCGGTGAGCCGCGCGCCGCGCTCGACCGCCAGGGCCGCCAGCAGCGCCGCCTTGCCTCCGGGCCCGGCGCACAGATCGAGCCACTGTTCGTCCGGGCCGCCGAGCGGGGCCGTGGCGAGGGCGATCGCGCACAGCTGGCTGCCTTCGTCCTGCACGGCGGCCCGGCCGTCGCGGATCGGGGCGAGATCGCCCGGATCTCCCCCGTCCAGCCGGACGGCGTACGGCGACCACGGACCCGGCGTCGCCGCCGGACAGTTCGACCAGCTCGTCGCGGTCGAACTGACCCGGCCAGGCGACCAGGTGCGTGACGGGGCGCTCGTCGTCGGCCCGCAATGCGGGGCCGAGCTCGTCCTCGCCGAGTGCGTCGGCGAAGGCATCGACGATCCATTCCGGGTGCGCCGTTTCGACCGCCAGCACCCGATGGGCGCTCGCGCCGATCGTGAGCCGCGCGGCCCAGCTGTCCCAGTCGGTCTCGGCAACGCGACGCAGGACGGCGTTGACGAACCCGGCCGCTCGGGCGTTGTCCGGTGGCCCGAGCCAGGTCGACCGTCGTCGCCACGGCGGCGTGCGGCGGGATCCGCGTCCGCAGGGCCTGGTAGGCGCCGATGCGCAGCAAGTCGCGGACCGGTGGGTCGAGGTCACGATCGACGCAGGCGTCGATGATCTCGTCCAGGGTTCCGGTTGCCCGCAGCGTGCCGTAGCCGAGCTCGGTGGCCAGCCCGGCGTCGCGGCCGTGCAGCTCGTGCGTCGGCGATCAGTTTGGGCAGCAGCAGGTTGGCGTACGCGTCCTGCTCGCGGACCGCCCGAAGCAGCTCGAAGGCGACCAGGCGAGCCGGATCCACCCGGTTAGTCAAGGCGATCGCCGTCGACGACGCGAGCACCGCGCGCCCAGTCGGCGGCCGGGATCGGGCGCTTGCCCGCCGGCTGCACCGTGCTCAGCTCGACCGGCGTCGGTCGCCGTCCCGACCAAGATCGACTTCTTGGTCACCGCGAGCTCGCCGGCCGGCAGGTCGGCCGTCGCGGATGCGGACGGGGCCGAGCTTCACCCGCTCGCCGCGGAACTCGGCCCAGGCGCCCGGTGCGGGCGTGCAGGCGCGGATCAGCCGATCGACGTGAACGGCCGGCGCAGTCCAGTCGACGCGGGCGTCGGCGACGGTGATCTTGCCGGCGATCGAGACGCCGTCGGAGGGCTGCGGCCGGGCGACCAGACTGCCGTCCTCGATGCCGTCCATCGTCGCGACCAGCAAGCCGGCGCCGGACGACGCCAGCCGGTCGAGCAGGTCGCCCGCGGTGTCCCATGGACGGATGGTCTCGGTGACGACGCCGAACACCGGGCCGGTGTCCAGACCGGCTTCGATCTCGAACGTCGATGCCCCGGTGACGTCGTCGCCGTGCAGGATCGCGTGCTGGACGGGAGCGGCGCCGCGCCAGGCCGGCAGCAGCGAGAAGTGCAGATTCACCCAGCCGCGTTTGGGGATGGTCAACGCCGAGGTGGGCAGGAGCGCCCCGTACGCGACGACCGGGCAGCAGTCCGGCGCCAGCGCGCCGAGCCGTTCGCGGAACTGCGCGTCGGACGGACGGTCCGGCGTGAGGACCTCGATGCCGGCATCGCGGGCCACCTGCTCGACCGGGCGAGGTCCGGGCGACTCGCCCGCGTCCGGCCGCCTTGGCCGGACGGGTGACGACGGCAATCGACCTCGTGACCAGAGGCCAGTAATGCGTTCAGGGCCGGGACGGCGGGCGCGGGTGTGCCGGCGAAGACCAGTCTCACCAGACCGAGCCGTGCGGGCTGACCTTGATCCTCGGCGCGGGCAGGCCGGACAGTCCGGACCACTCGGCCTCGCGAATCGCCTTCATAGCGGCCTTGCGCGTCTCGCTGTCGAGCCGGTCGACGAACAGGACGCCGTCGAGGTGGTCGGTCTCGTGCTGAATGCAGCGGGCGAGCCGGGCGGTGCCCTCGATCGTGATCGGGTCGCCGTACATGTTCTGGCCGTGCGCCACGACGTGTTCCTTGCGCACGCAGTCCCACGTCAGACCGGGGATCGACAGGCAGCCCTCGGGACCGTCCTGTTCCTCCTCCGACGGGAAGTGCAGTACGGGGTTGACCAGATGCCCGGACTGCTCGTCGTCCACGTAGTAGGTGAACACCCGCAGCCCGACGCCGATCTGCGGCGCGGCCAGACCGGCACCCGGCGCCTCGAGCATCGTCTGGGTCAGATCGGCGACGAGGGTGCGCAGTTCCTTGTCGAACTCGGTGACTGGTTCGGCCGGTGTGCGCAGCACGGGATCACCGAACAGACGGATGGGCAGCGCGGTCACATCCACGAGTCTAGGGAAAGCGATGTCACATGCGTCGCGGTTGGCCCCATGTCGTCAAGTCGTTAGACTGGCTAACGAAAGGAGCAGCCCTGTGTCCCACACCGAAGTTCATGACCGGCGCGTCGCTCTGTCCGTCACCACAGTCGGAATTCTCGCCGCGACGCTGAACTCGTCGATCCTGTTGATCTCACTTCCGGCGATCTTCAACGGACTCGGGCTCAACCCGCTGGCGCCGCAGAACATCTCGTACCTGCTGTGGATGTTGATGGGCTACCTGCTCGTCACGGCCGTACTGGTAGTGACCTTCGGACGGCTGGGAGACCAGTACGGCCGCGCCAAGCTGTTCAATCTCGGCTTCCTGATCTTCACGATCGCGTCGATCGGCTGCGCACTTGCGCCCAACAGCGGTTCGGCCGGCGCCATGGAGATCATCTCGATGCGGATCGTGCAGGGCGTCGGCGGCGCCATGCTGACGGCCAACTCGACCGCTTTGATCACCGATGCGTTCCCGCCCGCCCGGCGAGGCTTCGCGCTCGGCGTCAACCAGGTCGCGGCGCTGGCCGGGTCGTTCATGGGCCTGGTGATCGGTGGGCTCCTGTCGGAGTGGCACTGGCGGGCGGTTTTCTGGGTCAGCGTTCCGATCGGCATCTGGGGCACGTGGATCGGCTACCGCACCCTGCACGACAAGCCACGCACCTCGAAGGCGCGTATCACCATCGACTGGTGGGGCAACATCTCGTTCGGTCTCGGCCTGATCGCGCTGCTCGTCGCCATGACGTACGGGCTGCAGCCCTACGGCGCGCACACCATGGGCTGGACGTCGCCCTGGGTCCTGACCGGGCTGATCGGCGGCGTGGTGCTGCTGATCGCATTCGGCGTGATCGAGAACCGCGTCGAGAACCCGATGATCAACCTGCGGTTGTTCAAGGTGCGCGCGTTCGCGGCCGGACAGACCGTGAACCTGCTGTCATCGATGGCCCGCGGCGGCCTGCAGTTCATGTTGATCATCTGGCTGCAGGGCATCTGGCTGCCGCTGCACGGCTACAACTTCTCCGACACGCCGCTGTGGGCCGGCATCTACATGTTGCCGCTCACCGTCGGCTTCCTGATCGCCGGTCCGGCGTCGGGCGCGGTCTCGGATCGGTTCGGGGCGCGGGCGTTCGCCACCGGCGGCCTGTTGCTGGTCGCGTTGACCTTCGTCGGATTGATCTTGTTGCCAGCGGACTTCAACTACGTCGAGTTCGCGGCGCTGCTGGCGCTCAACGGCATCGGCATGGGCCTGATGGCGGCGCCGAACTCGGCCGCGATCATGAACGCCGTTCCCGCGGATCAGCGCGGCGCGGCCTCGGGAATCCGGGCCACCGGCATGAACGCCGGCATGGTGATCTCGATGGGCGGGTTCTTCACGCTGATGGCGATCGGGCTGGCGAGCAAGTTGCCGGCGTCGCTGTACAAGGGCCTGACCGGGCTGGGCGTCGACCCGTCGACGGCGACGCAGGCGTCACACATCCCACCGGTCGGGACGCTGTTCGCCGCGTTCCTGGGCGACAACCCGCTGCGGTCGTTGGTGCCCAACCCCGGGGCGGGAGTCGACACGTCGACCTTGTACGGCAAGGAGTTCTTCCCCCGCGTCATCTCCGAACCGTTCACGCACGGACTGCTCATCGCGTTCGGCGCGTCGATCATCATGCTGCTCATCGCAGCGGCCGCGTCGCTCATGCGCGGCAACAAGTTCGTGCACGCCGACGCCGTTGCCACCTCTGAGTCGGCCGGTGAGGCCGTGGTCGAGGCGGTGGCGCGGGAAGGCGCGGCCCTGGCTGTTCCGGCCGCGCCCGGTGAGGACGTCGCCTACGAAGACGCCCTGGCCGGTCGCAAGTCACCCTGACCGCTTCTGCTGTTCTGCGCTCGCTCCTCGCCGAGGGACGAAGGAAATCGACTGCACGCCAGGCACCGGTCAGTGCGTCGGGTCGGGCATGAGCACGGCCCGGGCTTGTTTGACGGGCAGGGTCATGCTCGCCGTCGGACCCGCCACCGTTGCTTCGATCGGTTCGGGCGCGCCGCCGTCGACGGTGTAGGTCGCGGCCCAGTCAATCGTCGCACTGACCACGACCGACCCGGTCCTCGTGTAGGTGTGCCCGAACCACGCCGGGCATTGCACCTCTCGGCACGGTTCGGCCGCCGTGTACGGGCGTCCCGGGCCGGTGCTGGACGCTGAGGTTCCATCGCCGAACGACCACGTCGTGGATTGCGCGGTGATCGTGATCGCCACCTGGTGGCCGAGCAATTCGACGGCGCCGAGATCCCGCACAGTCGGCGTGTCGGTCCAGAAGATCGACTCGAACTGCGTGAGTGCGTAACTCCCTGGTGCCGTCTTGATCCCCACGCTCGGCACCAGTTTGATCACTTCGGCTCGGACGTCCGCCTCGGACAACCCCGGCGCCACCGGCCCCCGGGTGACGCAATCGACTGCACTGAACCTGAGTGCTCCATTCGCCAACGTGTAGGTAGCAATAGCCGTTACCGTGGTTCCCGGCAATTCGGCTGCCGCTTCAGCTGTGCAGTTGGCTGGAATGAACTGACACTCTTCGAGCGAAGACGTAGCCGGATTCACTCCGCAATCGACTCGCAGGGTGGCGGGACCGGCGAAGCTTGGCTACCCGACCCACCTGGACACCTCCTCGTGACGGTGACGTCGAGCTTTCCCGGCTCCACACTGCCCGCGCTCACTGTCGCGCAGCCGGCGGACCTCGACGCAGCTTCGGCGCACGGCAGACAAGACATGAACTCGAGAGACACGACTACAGATGTCAACGCGACCACCAGACGGGCGAGAAGAGATCGCTTCATCCGATCTCACGCGCTTGCCATTGGTCGCCAACCCACAGTACGTAAAGGGAGTTGACAGCGCCGGTTGCCCCCACGGCGACCGAGGAAGGGCTCTGCGACGGCCTAATAGCCGACCCAGGCTCTTGGTTGACTGTCACGCTAAAGACGTAGTCGGACCGCACCAACGTGCCTTGGGCAACGGCGACCCCCGTGATCAGGATTCGCCCACCGCTCACATGTCCGCCCTGTGCCCTGAGAGCGTCGAGAGTGGTTATGTAGTCCTGGCATGACTCGCAGTCGACGGAACTGATCGATTGAAGAAGGTATGGATCGGTTGTCGCGAGGCTCCAGTCGAGAGCGCGGTAAAAGTACGCCGCAAAGTTAGATGCGCCCAGCACGGAGTTTTGACGCGCGATGGCGGGCATCGTTGGCGGGGTTTCGCCGGGCGTGACGCCGGGGCCGGTCGTCAGCGGACCGGTGCGGGTGGAGCTGGCAGATGCCGACGTTCTCGGGGCGCCGCTCGCAGACGCGCTCGGATCGGGCGAGCGATCCGGGCCGCCGCCGCCGCCGCAAGCGGCGAGCATGAGACAGAGGCCTATGAAACAGACAAGACGGCGCACAGGTGACATCGTGTCAAAGTTCGGGCTCATCCGCATCCGACCAGTTACGGGCTGTGGACGATGGCCCAGCCCACCCTGGACGACGGGCCGCTTGCAGGCGGTCTGACGGCGTGTCGGCGGGCAAATCGACCTTCGTCGGACCCGTGCCAGGGCCGAGCGCCGCCGATCACGCCGACCGTCTCAACCGCGATTCAGAACAGCTCGACCGGATCCATCATGACCCGGACGACGTCCGCCGCCTTGCGGGCTGAACGTGACCCGGCAGCCTGATGCAGCCGGGCGGCTAGGACCGTGCCGTTCTCGCGCGGTACCCGTACCAGCGTGCGCACCAGCCCCTCCTCGAGCGGAACCGGACCGATGATCTCGTGCGGGTCGGGCAGGTCGGCGGCGGCGAGGAACTCCTCGACGGCGGGCGGGCGCCCCGACAGCGACGCCATTCGCACGGCGGGAGGGAAGTGCAACTCGCCGCGATCGGCCAGTTCGCGAGCGGCCGCCCCCGCCGCATCCCACCGCACCAGGGCCTGGACGACCGGCACCGACGATTCCGCGGCGATGACGACCTTGCCGTCCGCGCGGACGAGGGCGGCGGCATTCATCCACCGCCGCAACGCCTCCTCGCCGGCGCGCAGATCCGGACGGGCCAGCAGCGCCCAGCCATCGAGGAGCAACGCCGCGCCGTAGCCGTCCGCCGCGACCGGCTCGGCGCCCGGCGTCGCCACGACCAACGCCGGCTCGTCGGGGACATCGGACAGGACCTGCGAACCACCCGAGGTCCGCACGAGAACGTTCGCGAAGGCGCGCCCGAGCTCTTCGGCGGTCCGCCCCGATCCGACGGCGACCGCTCGCATCCGACGTCCACCGCACACCGGGCACTGCCAGTCCCCCGCGGGCGAGCCACACCACCGGCAGGTCGCAATCGCATGACCCGAACTCGCCGCCAGCGGGCCGCCACAGATCGAGCAGCGCGCCGGCGTCCGGTCCCGCACGCACGCCAGCGACGGGATGTAGCCCCGCCGCGGCACCTGCACGAGCACCGGACGGCCGGCTTCGAGCGACTCGCGGGCGGTTCGCCAGGCCAGCGAGGGCAGGCGGGCGGCGCGGGCGGCCGGATCGCGCAGTTGTTCGAAGTCGTCTCCGGTCGCGGCGATCAGCGGGGACGCCGAGCGCACCGCGTCCCGGGCGGCGACCAGCTCGTGCGCCCAGCCCGAGTCGATCAACTGCTGCGCTTCGGCCGTGCGCGCGAAGCCGCCGATCAGCAGCGACGCGCCCACCTGCGCCGAACGCAGCGCGAGCACGTCACGCACATCCGGGTAGGGCGCGCGCGGTTCGCGGTGCAGGTCATCGCCGTCGTCCCACACGGCGACCAGGCCGAGGTCGGCCACCGGTGCGTAGGCCGCCGCCCGGGTTCCGATCACCGCCCGGACCGCCCCGCGGCGTACCGCCAGCCAGCGCCGGTAGCGGGTGGACGGCCCGAGTTCGGCGCTCAGCGCGACGTGGCGGCCCGCGCCCAACGTCGAGCTCAGCGCCGCGTCCAGCCGAGCGAGGTCACGCGCGTCCGGGACTACGACCACCGCGCCACGACCAGCAGCCAGCGCGGCCTGCACCGCTTCGGCCAGCCGGCGCGGCCAATCCTCACCCGGCAGCGCCGACCAGACCGCCCGCGCCGGACGACCGGCTCCAACGGCCCCGACGAAGCTCTCGCCCGAGACGTAGCGACTCCACCCGGCGACCGACGGGGCCGCGACCGGCTCGGCGACCGGGCTGACGGCGGCCTCGGCGCGGGCGTGACGGGGTGGGATTCCGAGGCGCGCGACGTCGATGAAGCTGCCGGCGTAGCGGTCGGCGACGGCCCGGAACAGCCGCGTCGTCTCCGCGGTGAGAACCGGCTCGGTGCCCACCGCTCGTTCGAGGAACGCCAGCTTGGCGCCCGAGTCGGAGACCGGCAGTCGTTCGAGCACGTAGGCGTCGACGAGGCGTCCGGCGAAGCGGACCCGCACGCGCAGGCCCGCGGCCACGACGTCGTCCAACTCCTCGGGTACGAGGTAGTCGAAGGGACGATCGAGATGGGCCAGCGGGACGTCGACGATCACGCGAGCGACCGGGTCCCGCGGGGCCGCCTGTTTCACAGTGCAGTCCTATCAGGACGGTGCGTCAGATTCGGCCGGCGGCGATCCCACCGACGCGACGAAGGGCGATTCACGGCGCCGAACTCGGTGTTTCGCGCCGCAGATCGCCCTTCGTGGAGTGCTGAACGCCTAACCGAGCGCGATCTTGGCCAGCTGGTCGGCGCGGTCGGTGCGCTCCCAGGTGAAGTCGGGCAGCTCGCGGCCGAAGTGACCGTAGGCCGCCGTCTGCGCGTAGATCGGGCGCTTCAGGTCGAGGTCGCGGATGATCGCGGCCGGACGCAGGTCGAACACCTCGTTGATGGCGTCCTCGATCTTGTCGATCGAGACGGTCTCGGTGCCGAACGTCTCGACGAACAGGCCCACCGGCTCGGCCTTGCCGATCGCGTAGGCGACCTGGACCTCGACCTTGGTGGCCAGCTTCGCGGCGACGACGTTCTTGGCCACCCAGCGCATCGCGTAGGCCGCCGAGCGGTCGACCTTCGACGGGTCCTTGCCCGAGAACGCGCCGCCACCGTGGCGGGCGTAGCCGCCGTACGTGTCGACGATGATCTTGCGACCGGTCAGACCGGCGTCACCCATCGGGCCGCCGATCTCGAAACGTCCGGTGGGGTTCACGAGCAGCCGGTAACCCGTCGTGTCGATGTCGAGAGCGGCCAGGACGGGGCGGATGACGTGCTCCTCGATGTCCGGCTTCAGCAACGTGTCGAGATCGATGTCGGCCGCGTGCTGGCTCGAGACCACGACCGTGTCGAGCCGGACGGGCTTGCCGTCGACGTACTCGATGGTCACCTGGGTCTTGCCGTCCGGACGCAGGTAGGGCACCGTCCCGTCCTTGCGCACCGCGGTCAGCCGCTCGGCCAGCCGGTGGGCCAGGTGAATCGGCAGTGGCATCAGCTCGGGCGTCTCGTCGACCGCGAAGCCGAACATCAGGCCCTGGTCGCCGGCGCCCTGCTGGGCGACCTCGTCCACCGCGCCGTCGACCCGCGACTCGTAGGCGGTGTCGACGCCCTGAGCGATGTCTGGCGACTGCGCTCCGATCGCGATGTTGACGCCGCACGAAGCACCGTCGAATCCCTTGCGCGACGAGTCGTAGCCGATCTCGAGGATCCGCTCCCGCACGATCGTCGGGATGTCGGCGTACGCATCGGTGGTGACCTCACCGGCCACGTGGACCTGCCCGGTCGTGATCAGGGTCTCGACGGCAACTCGGCTCGCGGGATCCTGCGCGAGCAGGGCGTCGAGGATCGAGTCACTGATCTGGTCGGCGATCTTGTCCGGGTGTCCCTCGGTGACGGACTCGGACGTGAACAGGCGGCGGGTCACAAGTGCTCCAAACTCAGGTTGACATTTCTAGTACTTCGATCGGATTTCAGGCTCAAAGACTACGGCAGGCGCGGACTTTTCTATAAGCGCAGCGCCACAGCATCGCAAACCGCCGCGGCGAGCTGAGCTTTGGGGCCGAGCGGCACCACCACGCTGCCACCCTCGGAGTCGAGGATCACGGCGGCGTTGTCGGGCTGACCGAACGCGGTGCCCGGCCCAACCCGGTTCACGACGAGCAGGTCGCAGCCTTTGCGGGCCAGTTTCGCGCGGCCGTGAGCGAGCACGTCGGCCTTCTCGTCGCCGGTCTCGGCCGCGAATCCGACCACGATCTGTCCGGGTCGGCGCTCGGCGACCAGTTCGGCCAGGACGTCGGGATTCGTGGTCAATTCGATCGGCTGCCGGGACACCATCGTCCTTCTTGATCTTGTATTCGGCCGAGTGGAGCGGCCGGAAGTCGGCGACAGCGGCGTTCATGATCACGACGTCGGCATCGATCGCCGCCTTGTGCACGGCAGCGCGCAACTCTTCGGCCGAGACGACATGGACCACATCGGTGCCGGCCGGATCGGGAAAGTCGGTATTGGCCGTGACGAGCGTGACGTGTGCACCACGGGCGGCGGCGACCGACGCGAGCGCGTAGCCCTGCTTGCCCGAGGACGAGTTGCCCAGGAAGCGGACCGGGTCGAGCGCCTCCCGGGTGCCGCCGGCGCTCACGACGACGCGCCGACCGGCGAGGTCGAACGGCAGCGATTCGGGTCGGGCGAGCAGCAGCTGGGCCAACTGGGCGATCTCGGCCGGCTCGGGCAGACGGCCCTTGCCGGTGTCCGAGCCAGTGAGCCGGCCGGACGCGGGCTCGAGCACGGTCGCGCCCCGACGCCGAAGGGTCGCGACGTTCTCGGCGGTGGCCGGGTGGTCCCACATCTCGGTGTGCATGGCGGGAGCGAAGAGCACCGGACAGCGCGCGGTCAGCAGTGTGTTGGTCAGCAGGTCGTCGGCCAGGCCGTGAGCCGCCCGCGCCAGTAAATCGGCGGTGGCCGGTGCGACGACGACGAGGTCGGCCTGGCGTCCGAGCTGCACGTGCGGCACCTGTTCGGCGTCGGTCCAGACGTCGGAGGCGACGCGGTGATGCGAGAGCGCCGACCAGGTGGCTTCGCCCACGAACTGCAGGGCCGACCGGGTCGGCACGACGGTCACGTCGTGACCGGCCTCGGTCAGCTTGCGAAGTAGGTCAGCCGCTTTGTACGCGGCGATGCCGCCGCCGACGCCCAACACGATCTTGCTCATGGGGGCGTGCGGTGGGTCAGGCTTCGGTGGTGGGCTTGAACTCGATGAGGTCGGCATTGATCTCGCGCAGCGAGATCGACAGGGCCTTCTCCTGCGGCGCGGTCTCGACCAGCGGGCCGACGTATTCGAGCAGTCCTTCGCCGAGCTGGCTGTAGTAGGCGTTGATCTGGCGCGCGCGCTTGGCGGCGATGATCACGAGGGCGTACTTGGACTGTGTGCGGTCGAGCAGTTCGTCGATCGGAGGGTGGGTGATCCCCTCAGGGGTGAATGCTGTTCCGGGCACGTCAGACCTCTTTGCTTCGGGTATTTGGTGATCACGCGCAGACGCGTTCGATCAATCCTACCAATTCCGTGGCCGCGCGGCCGACATCGTCGTTCACGACGCGGGCGTCGAAGTCGTCGCGGGCCGCCATCTCGATGCGCGCCCGGTCGAGTCGGGTTGCAATTACTTCGGGCGATTCGCTCCCCCGGCCGGTCAGCCGGCGCTCCAGCTCGGGCCACGACGGCGGCTCCAGGAACACCAGTTGGGCCTCCGGCATGCTCTCGCGCACCTGGCGTGCGCCCTGCAGTTCGATCTCGAGCAGCGTGGGGACGCCCGCGGCCAGCTTCTCGAGCACCGGCGCCCGCGGCGTGCCGTAGAGATTGCCGGCGAACTCGGCCCATTCGAGCAGCTCGCCCGCGGCGATCAGTTGCTCGAAGCGGTCACGGGTCACGAAGTGGTACTCGACGCCTTCCCGCTCGCCCGGACGAGGGTGGCGCGTGGTGGCCGACACCGACACCCAGACGTGCGGGTGCGATTTTCGGATCGCTCGCACGACCGTCCCCTTGCCGACGCCCGACGGCCCGGAGAGCACGGTGAGACGGCTGGCCACGAGGCGAACCTACCGGCTGCGCAGCGTGGCGACGCCGTCGCCGGTCACGTCGTCGAGAGCGACATCGCGACCGGCCATCACCATGATCAACGCTTCGGCCGGCCCGGTGACCGAGGGCCCCGTGCCGTACGTCCACTCGATGTCACTGGCGTTCCAGCTCAACCCGTCCAGCCGCGCCCTGGCCACAAAGACCGGCTGGGCCTTGGGCAGCGTCAAGAAGTCCAAGGCCTTGCGCAGGACATCGGGGCCGAAGTCCCGGCGCAAGCCCAGCGGCCGGCGGATGTCCTGCCCGTGCACGATCAGGTCGACCAAGGCCGACTCGAGCGGGAATCCCGGTGCGTGGAACGAGCTCCGCGCGCGCTGCCGCAGACCGGTTGCGATGTCGGCGACCGGACGCTGCGCCACCTGCCGCGACAGGGTGTCGTTTGCCTTCTCGAAGCTACCGCGCGCCTTGATCATGCCAACGACGATCTTGGCGATCGGCGTGACCAGTGGCATCAGCTCGTGCCCGAAGACGTCTCGGACGGTCCACCCGCCGCACAGGCTCTCGGTGGACAGTTGAGCCTCGTCGAGGGTTTCGAGCAGATCGGCGCTGCGATGGCGCTCGGCGGTGATCTGCTCCTGCGTGGTGGCCATTGGCGGATAGTAGAGCGAGCGGCGCCCGACGTGAGCCAGGGCACATCATGAAGCGCATCGGTGCTCTCGGTACGGCAGTATGCCTATCGAGGTTGGGCCCGGTCGGACATCGTTGGGAGTGCATGCGCGTGCTCATCGGAGTGAGTCACGAGTCCCGTCCGGGTGAGACCCGGGTGGCGGCGACACCGGCGACGGTGCGGCAGCTGATCGGTCTCGGTTACGACGTCGTGGTGGCGGCCGGCGCGGGCGAGGCGGCCAGCCTGAGCGATGACGCCTACGCCGAGGCCGGCGCGCGGATCGGCTCGCGCGAGGAGGCGTGGGGCGCTGACATCGTCTTCGCGGTCAACGCGCCCTCGGACGACGAGATCGCCCTGCTGCTCGATCACTCGACGTTGATCGCGTTGCTCAGTCCGGCCCTCGACCCGGAGCTGGTCGAGAAGCTGGCCGCCCGCCCGATCACGGCGATGGCCATGGATGCGGTACCGCGCATCTCACGGGCGCAGTCGCTCGACGTGCTCAGCTCGATGGCCAACATCGCCGGCTATCGCGCGGTGATCGAGGCGGCCCACACGTTCGGACGGTTCTTCACCGGTCAGGTGACCGCGGCGGGCAAGGTGCCGCCGGCGAAGGTGCTCGTTGCCGGCGCCGGCGTCGCGGGACTGGCGGCGATCGGCGCGGCCGGGAGCCTGGGCGCGATCGTGCTCGCCACCGATCCGCGGCCCGAGGTGGCCGACCAGGTCAAGTCGCTGGGCGGTGAGTACCTCTCGGTCGAGTCGGCCGAGGCAGAGGTGAGCGCGACCGGCTACGCCAAGGAGATGTCCGACGACTACAACGCCCGCGCCGAGCGGCTGTACGCCGAGCAGGCCAAGGACGTCGACATCATCATCACCACCGCGCTGATCCCCGGACGTCCGGCGCCCCGGTTGATCACCGAGGAGATGGTCGCCTCGATGAAACCGGGCAGCGTGATCGTCGACATGGCGGCGGCCAACGGCGGCAACGTGGCCGGGACGGTGGCCGGCGAGTTGATCGTCACCGACAACAACGTGTCGATCATCGGCTACACCGACCTGGCCGGCCGGCTGCCCACCCAGGCCTCGCAGCTGTACGGGACGAACCTGGTCAACCTGATGAAGCTGCTGACACCGGCGAAGGACGGTCAGCTGACGCTCGACTTCGACGACGTCGTCCAGCGCAACATGACGGTGGTCCGCGACGGCGAGAAGACGTGGCCACCGCCACCGGTACAGGTATCGGCCGCGCCGACGACCGCGCCCGCGACGATGCGCCCGGCCAAGGCCGAGAAGCAGCCGATGACCGAGACGCGCAAGTACACGATCGTCGGCATCGGTGTGGTGGCGCTGTTCCTGCTCACCGCATTCTCGCCGAATCAGTTGATCGGCAACTTCACCGTGTTCGTCCTGGCCATCGTGATCGGCTACTACGTGATCGGGCACGTCCACCACGCCCTGCACACTCCGTTGATGTCGATCACGAATGCCATCTCGGGGATCATCGTCGTGGGGGCGTTACTGCAGATCGGTCACCACGACACCGTGATCACCGTGCTGTCGTTTGCCGCGATCCTCTTGGCATCGATCAACATCTTCGGCGGCTTCGCCGTGACTCGCCGCATGCTCAGCATGTTCAGCAAGGCATGAGCGCCGAGACCGCGGCCCAGGCCGCGTACATCGTCGCCGCCCTGCTGTTCATCATGAGCCTGGCCGGGCTGTCCAAGCACGAGACGTCCCGCTCGGGCATCGTCTTCGGCATCGGTGGCATGGTGATCGCGCTGGTCGCCACGATCGGACTGGCCTCGCGCAGCATCGCCTGGACGGGCATCGTGCTGCTGCTCGTCGCGATGGCGATCGGCGCGACGATCGGCATCCTGCGGGCCCGCAGCGTCGAGATGACGGGCATGCCCGAGCTGATCGCGATGCTGCACAGCTTCGTCGGCCTGGCCGCGGTGCTCGTCGGCTGGGACGGCTACTACCAGGTCGAGGACAAGGGCAGCGCCCAGACCGAGATCGCCCGCTCGCTGCTGCGCATTCACCACGCCGAGGTGTTCATCGGCGTCTTCATCGGCGCGGTGACGTTCACCGGTTCGATCGTCGCGTTCCTCAAGTTGTCGGCGCGGATCAAGTCGAACCCGCTGATGCTGCCCGGGCGCAACTTCATCAACCTCGGCGCCCTGGCCGCCTTCGTCGCACTGACCGTCGCATTCGTGATCCACCCGAACCTGATCCTGCTGATCGCGGTGACGGCGGTCGCGCTCGCGCTCGGCTGGCACCTGGTCGCCTCGATCGGCGGCGGCGACATGCCCGTCGTCGTTTCGATGCTCAACAGCTATTCGGGCTGGGCCGCGGCCGCGTCGGGCTTCCTGCTCGAACAACAACCTGTTGATCGTCACCGGCGCGCTCGTCGGCTCGTCCGGTGCGTACCTGTCCTACATCATGTGCCAGGCGATGAACCGTTCGTTCATCTCGGTGATCGCGGGCGGCTTCGGCGTCGAAGCCGCGACCGGTGGCGACACCGATTACGGCGACTACCGCGAGATCAACGCCGTCGACACCGCCGACCTGCTCAAGGACGCAACGTCGGTGATCATCACGCCGGGCTACGGCATGGCGGTCGCCCAGGCCCAGTACCCGGTCGCCGACCTGACCCGCAAACTGCGCGAGCGCGGGATCGACGTCCGCTTCGGCATCCATCCGGTCGCGGGCCGCCTGCCCGGCCACATGAACGTGCTGCTGGCCGAAGCCAAGGTGCCCTACGACATCGTCCTGGAGATGGACGAGATCAACGACGACTTCTCCGACACCTCGGTCGTTCTCGTGATCGGCGCCAACGACACCGTCAACCCCGCGGCAACTGACGAGCCCGGCAGCCCGATCGCCGGCATGCCCGTGCTGCACGTGTGGGAGGCCCAGAACGTCATCGTGTTCAAACGGTCGATGAGCACCGGGTACGCCGGAGTTCAGAATCCCCTGTTCTTCAAGGAGCAATTCGCAGATGTTGTTCGGCGACGCCAAGGAGCGCGTCGAGGACATCCTGCGCGCCCTCTGACGTCCACTCGTTAGGCTGATTCCATGATCTTTCGTCGTCTCGGAAACTCCGGCCTGGCCGTCTCGGTGGTCGGTCTCGGAACCAACAACCTCGGCATGAAGCTCGACGCCGACGCCAGCCGTGAGGTCGTGCACGCCGCGCTCGACGCCGGCATCACGCTGTTCGACACGTCCGACTCGTACGGCGAGTCCGAGGCGCGGCTGGGCGAACTGCTCGAGGGACACCGCGACAACGTCGTCATCGCGACCAAGTTCGGCAGCGACGTCCGGCGCCTCGGTCAGGACAACGGCGAGGACTGGAAGGCCCGCGGCTCACGTCGCTACATCAAGCGGGCCGTCGAGTCGTCGTTGCGCAAGCTGCGTACGGATTGGATCGATCTCTACCAGCTGCACTTCCCCGACGCGCTCACCCCGATGCAGGAGACGCTCTCGGCGCTCGACGACCTGGTGCACGAGGGCAAGGTGCGCTACGTCGGCAGCTCGAACCTCACCGGCTGGCAGATCGCCGACGCCGAGTGGATCGCCCGGACCAACGGCTACGAACGCTTCATCAGCTCGCAGAACCAGTACAGCCTGCTCGAACGGGGCATCGAGAAGGATGTCGTGCCCGCGCTCGAGCAGTACGACATCGGGCTGCTCCCCTACTTCCCGCTCGCGAGCGGGCTGCTCACCGGCAAGTACCGGCGCGGCGAGCAGCCGCCGGAAGGGTCGCGGCTCAAGGCGTGGAAGATGCGAATCGAGTGCTGACCGACGAGACGTTCGACCGTGCTCGAGGCGCTCGACTCGTTCGCCGCTGATCGCGGGGTCACCATGCTCGACGTCGCGATGGGTGGCTTGGCGGCTCAACCCGCGGTGTCGAGCGTGATCGCCGGCGCCACGTCGGCCGAGCAGGTGCACGCGAACGTCGCGGCCGGCATGTGGGAGCCCACCGCGGCCGACCTGGCCGAGCTCGACAAGATCACCGACCGCTGAGGTCCATCGCGCGGTTCGTCGCCGTCGACACGGCGATGCCGAGTAGCAGCAGCGGCAGCAACACCAGCGCGAGTGACAGTGACGTCGCGCCCGCCAGCTGACCGATCACCGGCGGTCCGACGCAGGAAGCCGAACCAGCCCAGGCCGGCCGCGGTGGAGATTGCGGTGCCGGCGCTGATCCCAGGCAGGCGACCGCAGGCGCTGAACACCGCCGGCACGACGAGACCGAGCGCGAATCCCAGCGCCAGGAAGCCGATCAACCCCGTCGCGACCTGGGCGAGCAGCAGTCCCCCGCCGAAGCCAACGACCGCCGATCAGCGCGAGGGTCGGCAACAATCGGCGGGCACCGAACCGCGCCAGCAGCCGATCACCCGAGAGCCGGATCACGACCATCCCGAACGCGAACACCGCATAGCCGAACCCGGCGACGGTGGCTGTCGCGTGGACGGAACCGCGCAGATACACGGCGGCCCAGTCGGCCGCCGCGCCTTCGGCGAGCATCGAGGCGAGCGCGATCAGGCCGAGCGCGATCGACCGGCCACGACAGCCGGCGCGTCGGCCCTTCACCGCCCAGAACCTCGATCGGCGGCGGATCGGGGACCAGACCCGGGCAGTACGCAGGCCCCCACCACGATCGCGATCGCGCCGAGAACGGCCAACTGGACCGTCAGCGAGACGCCGGCGGCCACGCCGAGCGCGCCCAGTCCGGCACCGGCGAACGCGCCCAGACTCCAGCGGCCGTGCAGGCCGGTCATCAACTGACGATCAAGCGTGCGCTCGACCGCGACGGCCTGGGTGTTCATCGACGTGTCGAGAAAGCCCATGAACGCCCCCCAGATCGCGAGCGCACCGGCCAGCGGAGATCAACGATCCGGACCGGCCGACCAGCACGCCGCTGGCGCAGTAGCCGATCAGCGCCACGGCAACCACCCGCGGGCTGCCGAACCGGTGCAGCAGCAGGGCCGAGGTGAGCACCGCGGCGACCGACCCCACCGGCGCGCCGATCAGCGCCAGCCCGAGTCCGGCGTCGTCCAGACCGGCCTGGGCCTTGACCTGAGGGACGTGGGCCGTCCACGAGGCGAACAGCACGCCGTGGATGACGAACACGGTGGCGACAGCTGCGCGGGGGCCGGGCACGAGGGAGAACGCTACGGCGGCGGCGGTCCGCGGTCGATTTGCCTCGGCTGTCGGGGAAATCGACCGCGGAATCTGCGTAGGCTTCAGCTCGTGCGACTGATTCTGAAGTGGATCTTGATGGCCGTGATCATCGGCATCGTGGCTGCCATCACGCCGGGCATGACCGTCCATGGCGGTTTCCTCACCCTGCTCTGGATCGCGTTGATCTTCGGCCTGGTCAACGCGGTCATCGGCCCGATCCTGCGGCTGATCAGCCTGCCGTTGATCATCTTGACGCTCGGGCTGTTCCTGCTCGTGGTCAATGCCGCCCTGCTCGGGATCACCGCCTGGCTGTCGTCGCGACTGGACGTCAGTGGCTTCTGGTCGGCCGTCCTCGGCGGCCTGCTGATCTCGATCTTCAGCTGGGGCGCCGACCAGCTGCTGATGACCCCCGAGCAACGTCGCCGCGAACAATCACGCCGAGTAGGTCGGATCACCGTTCACCGCTTCGAATAGACCGGTCGCCGATAGGCTGCCGGACATGGAGTTCGAAGCGTTCACGCTCTGCCGGATGGTGGATGGCCCGCACGCCGACCAGCTGACCGCCGACGACCTCTCGCACTTGCAGGACGGGCATCTCGCCCATCTGCACGAGCTGTGGTCGCAGGGCAACCTGCTCGCCGCCGGACCCGCCGAGGGCGACGGTCGCGTGCGCGGACTGAGCCTGATTCGTGGCGATGTCGACGCGGCCGCGGCGCTGATGTCGCGTGACCCGAGCGTGGTCGCGGGTCGTTTCGACGTCGAGTACCTGGCCTGGACGGTGCCCACCGGCATGATCATCTCGGGTGAGGGCGCTCCGCCGGCGTCGATCGCCGAGGCGCGATCCTGAGGCGTCCGCCCGCGCCCGCTCCTGTCCTGGTCCTCGGCGCGATCGCGTCAGTGCAGTTCGGCGCCGCGTTCGCCGATCGCCTGTTCGATCGGGCCGGCCCGGCGGGCGTCGTCCTGCTCCGGCTCGGCCTGTCGGCGCTGATCCTCGTTGCGTTCGTCCGGCCTCGGGTCCACGGCCGCTCCCGCGGTCGACCTCGGCTGGGCGGTGGTGTTCGGGCTGATCCTCGGCGGGATGAACTGGAGCTTCTACGAGGCGCTCAACCGGTTGCCGCTGGGCGTGGCCGTGACGATCGAGTTCGTCGGCCCGTTGGCCGTGGCGATCGCCGGATCGCGCCGGGCGCTCGACCTGCTGTGGGCATTGCTGGCTGCGACCGGCGTTGCGTTGCTCGCCGGCAACGCGTTCGGTGGCTCGCTCAGCGTTCCCGGGTTCGGGCTGGCTCTGCTCGCCGGGGCGTGCTGGGCCGGCTACATCCTCGCGTCCAAGCGGGTGGGGCGCTCGTTCTCGGGGCTGGACGGGCTGTCGATCGCGCTGTGCGCCGGGACGCTGCTCGTGCTGCCGGCCGGGCTGATCCAGGGCGGTCACGCGCTCGTCACCCCGGTCGTCCTCGGCGGTGGCCTGGTCGTCGCGCTGATGTCGTCGCTGATCCCCTACTCGCTGGAGATCACCGCACTGCGCAGCCTGTCCGCGCAGTCGTTCGGCCTGCTGATGAGCCTGGAGCCGGCTGCCGCCGCGCTCGCCGGCGTGATCGTGCTCGGCCAGCGCCTGCACCTGCTGACCGTGGCCGCGATCGTGTTGGTCGTGGCGGCCAGCGTCGGCACCACGCTCGCGTCACGCGCGGCAATTTCGGAGATCCAGCCCTAGGCGAGAGGCGCGCCCGGTACCCGGTTCAAGGCGGCCGAAGACGGTGAGCAGGATGGGAGCCATGGCTGCCTACTGGATCAGTATTTACAAGCAGATCGTGGACGAGGACAAGCTCGCCGCCTACGCCAAGCTGGCCGGCCCCGCGCTCGAGGGCGCCGGCGGAACCTTCCTGGCTCGCGGCTTGCCCGAGCAGACGTACGAAAGCGGCGATCGCGTCCGTACCGTGGTGATCGAGTTCGACTCGGTCGAGGCGGCGCGCAACGCCCACGACAGCGACGCGTACGCCGAGGCGCTGGCCGCCCTCGACGGCGGCGCGGTGCGCGAGATCCGCATCGTCCCCGGCGTCTAAGCGCGCAGGAAGGCGAAGTCCTCGACCAGCCGCAGCGTGGCGTCGCGCAGGGCCCCCACGTCGGGGCCGTGGCGCAGCACTTCGCGCGACACGCTGGGCACCACATGCCGGCGGGCGTCGGCGAAGATCCGCCGGACGTCGTCGGCCGTGCCGCCCTGGGCGCCGATGCCGGGGACGAGGAACGGTCCGTTCAGCTTGGCCAACTCGACGCCGCTGTCGCCGATGGTCGCGCCGACGACGACGCCCAGCGGCCCGGTCGGTTCGACGACCGCCGTTGCGGGCGGCCAGCTCGTTCACGATCGTCTGGGCGACGGGGACGCCGTCGACGTTGGTCGCCCGCTGGACCTGCGGCCCCTCCGGGTTGGACGTGAGGGCGAGCACGAACACGCCACGATCGTGTTCGGCCGCGAGATCGAACGCGGGCTGCAGCGAGCCGACGCCCAGGAAGGGCGAGACGGTGATCGCGTCAGCCGCGAGCGTCGAGGCGGGGTCCAGATAGGCGCTGGCGTAGGCCGCCATGGTCGAGCCGATGTCGCCCCGCTTGACGTCGAGAATGCTGATCGCCCCTTCGGAGCGCAGCGCGCGCGAGCGTCGTCTCGAGAACGCCGATCCCGGCCGCGCCGAACACCTCGAAGAAGGCCGACTGCGGCTTGACGACGGCAGCGACTCCGCCGAAGGCCCGGACGCAGATGTCGGCGAACCGGGTCAGACCCTCGATGTCATAGGGCAGTTCCCACGACTCGAGCAAGCGCTCGATGTGGATCGATCCCGACGCACAGCGAACCGCGGACGCCGAGCGCGTCGTCGAGCCGCTGACCGAACGTCATTGGGCGGCGGCCTCAGCGGCGGCCGGCACCAGCCGGTGCGCGGGCGGTCGGTGGGCCAGGCCGATGGCGTCGCTGACCGACGCGAACCCACGCTCGTCGAGCGCCTGCTTCGAGTTCGCGCAGGATCCGCAGCGGCGCGTTCGGGTCGCCGAACACGGCGGTGCCGACCGACACCGCCGACGCGCCGGCCAGGATGAACTGCAGCGCATCGAGCCCGGTGCGAATGCCGCCCATGCCCAGGATCGGCAGGTGCGGAACGGCCTGGCGGACCTGCCACACGCAGCGGACCGCCACCGGACGGATGGCCGGGCCCGACAACCCGCCGGTGACGCCACCCAGGGCCGGCCCGAGCGTGTCGGTGTCGATCACCATTCCCAGCACCGTGTTGATCAACGACACGCCGTCGGCACCGGAGTCGGCGCAGGCGCGGGCGATCGTGCCGATGTCGGTGACGTCGGGCGTCAGCTTGGCGAAGATCGGGATGTTCGGGTCGGCCGCCCGGCGCACGGCCCCGATCACCCGGGAGGACGCGTGGATGTCGCAGGCGAACACCTGCCCGCGGCTCTCGACGTTCGGGCACGAGATGTTGACCTCGAGCATCGACACCGCGGGATGGCCGTAGAGCCGCCGGGCCAGCGACACGAACTCGTCGCTCGTCCCGCCGGCGATCGAGACCACCGTCCGCGCTCCGCTGCGACGCCAGCCAGGCCAGGTCGTTCTCGATGAACGAGTCGATGCCCGGACCCTGCAGGCCGATCGAGTTGAGCATGCCGCTCGGCGTCTCGGCCATACGCGGGGTGGCCCGGCCCGATCGCGGTTGCATCATGATCGACTTCGTCACGACGGCGCCGAGCTCGGCCACGTCGAAGAACTGCCCGAGCTCGCGTCCGGCGGCGGCACAGCCCGAGGCGGTCAGGATCGGATTCGGCAGCTCGAACGACGCCAGCCGTGTCGACAGGTCAACCACGTCAGTGCCCCTTCATCGCGTCGGCGCCGACCAGGTCGTCCGGGATCGTGCCGACGTCGGTCCAGCGCACGCGGTCGGCCAGGAACACCGGTCCGTCGACGCAGGAGCGGACGAACCGCGACCGGCCGTCGGAACCGCGCACCGGCAGCACACAGGTCATGCAGACGCCGATGCCGCAGGCCATCGACTCCTCGACCGCCACCTGGGCCGGGATCGCGTGCTCGCGCGCCACGTCGCCGACCGCGCGCAGCATGCCCATCGGCCCGCAGGCGTAGACGACCTGGGCACCGATGCGCTGGATCGTCGAGGGCAGCAGGTCGGTGACCAGTCCCTGGACGCCGGCCGAACCGTCGTCGGTCGTCACCGACACCTTCCCGACCGTTCGCCGGGCGACGAGTTCGCCGAACAGGCGGTCGGCGCTCGCCGCGCCGATGATGATCTCGACCTCGGAACCGGCCTCGAGCAGCTCGTGGGCCAGCGGGATCAGCGGCGCCGATCCGTAGCCGCCGCCGACCAGCACGGCCGGCACCGGATCGACCGGCATCGGGAAGGCCTTGCCGAGCGGTCCGACGATGTCGAGCTTCGCACCGGCCGACTGCTCGACCAGCCACTGCGTGCCCGGTCCGTGCGCGGCGACGACGAACTGGATCGTGCCGGCGAACTCGCCGCCGGGCGTCGCGTCGTACAGCGCGAACGAGCGCCGCAGCAGCATCGACGTGTTCGGTCCGCCGACGGCGACCGCGACGAACTGGCCCGGCTTGGCATCCTTCGCGATGCCGGGCGCGACCAGCGGTGAACTGGACGTACGCGCCGACCTTCTGCACCGCGAAGATCTCGGCCTGCTCCTGCACCGGACTCATGCCCGCCTCCACTCGGCCAGCGACCGATGGAAGTCCTGCAGCGAACGGACCCCGACGTCGCCGTGCACCAGCTCCTCGATCCCCTGCACCGCCGCGGCCGCGGCCTGCACGGTCGTCAGGCACGGGATGCCGGCGGTGACCGCGGCCGTCCGGATCTCGTAGCCGTCCAGGCGGGGGCCGGAGTTGCCGGCCGCGCCCCACGGCGTGTTCATCACCAGGTCGACCTCGCCGGCCTGGATGCGGTCGACGATGTTGTCGCCGCCCTCGCTGAACTTGCCGACGACCTCGGCCCGCACGCCGTTGCGCCGCAGCACCTGGGCCGTCCCTTCGGTGGCCAGCACCCGGAAGCCGAGGTCGGCCAGCCGCTTGATCGGGAAGATCGCCGCCCGCTTGTCGCGGTTGGCGAAGGACACGAACACCGTGCCCTTGGTCGGCAGCGAGCCGTAGGCCGCGGCCTGCGACTTGGCGAAGGCGGTGCCGAACACGGCGTCGAAGCCCATCACCTCGCCGGTCGACTTCATCTCCGGTCCCAGGATCGAATCGACCAGGTCGCCGGCCGGCGTGCGGAACCGGTGGAAGGGCAGCACGGCCTCCTTGACCGCGATCGGCGCGTCGGCCGGCAGCGTGCCGCCGTCGTTGGTCGCGCGGCAGGATCCCCTCGCGCGCGCAGCTCGGCGATCGTCGCGCCGAGGGCGATGCGGGCCGCCGCCTTGGCCAGCGGCACCGAGGTCGCCTTCGACACGAACGGCACGGTGCGGCTGGCCCGCGGGTTGGCCTCGAGGACGTAGAGGACGTCGCCGGCCAGCGCGTACTGGACGTTGATCAAGCCGCGGACGCCGATGCCCTCGGCCAGCTTCAGCGTCGACTCGCGCACCTTGTCGATGTCCCACTTGCCCAGCGTGATCGGCGGCAGCGCGCAGGCCGAGTCGCCGGAGTGGATGCCGGCCTCCTCGATGTGCTCCATGACGCCGCCGAGGTACAGCTCGGTGCCGTCGTACAGCGCGTCGACGTCGATCTCGATCGCGTCGTCGAGGAATCGGTCGACCAGCACCGGGTGATCGGGCGTGATCTCGGTGGCCCGGGAGATGTAGTCGGACAGGTGCGTCTCGTCGTAGACGATCTCCATGCCGCGTCCGCCCAGCACGTAGGACGGCCGGACCAGCACCGGGTAGCCGATCTCGTCGGCCACCGACTTCGCGTCGTCGAACGAGACGGCGACGCCGTTCTTGGGCGAGGGCAGCCCGGCCGCGGCCAGCACCCGCCCGAACGCGCCGCGGTGCTCAGCCAGATCGATCGCCTCGGGCTGGGTGCCGAGCACCGGCACGCCGGCGTCCTTCAGCCGCTGGGCCAGGCCGAGCGGAGTCTGCCCGCCGAGCGTGCAGATGACGCCCGCGACCGGGCCGGACTCGCGCTCGGCGTGCACGACTTCGAGGACGTCCTCGAAGGTGAGCGGCTCGAAGTACAGGCGGTCGGCCGTGTCGTAGTCGGTCGACACCGTCTCGGGGTTGCAGTTGATCATCACGGTCTCGTAGCCGGCCGCCCGCAGCGCCATGACCGCGTGCACGCACGAGTAGTCGAACTCGATGCCCTGCCCGATCCGGTTCGGGCCCGCTGCCGAGAATGATCACCTTCTGCCGATCGGGCTGCGGCGCGACCTCGGTCTCTTCGTCGTAGGACGAGTAGTGGTACGGCGTGGTCGCGGCGAACTCGGCGGCGCAGGTGTCGACCGTCTTGTAGACCGGCCGGATGCCCGAACGCAGTCGCAGCAGCCGCACGCCGTCCTCGCCGGCCAGTTCGGGGCGCAGCGCGGCGAGCTGCCGGTCGGAGATGCCGTGCCGCTTGGCCCGGCGGATCAGCGCCGGCGTGAGCGCCGGCGCGTCGACCAGCTCGGCCCGCAGCTCGACCAGCAGCTGGATCTGGTCGAGGAACCAGGGGTCGATGCCACTCGCCGCGTGGACGTCCTCGACCGAGACGCCGGCGCGCAGCGCCTGCTCGACCCGGTAGAGCCGGCCGTCGGTCGGCGTGGCGACAGCGGCCATCAGCTCGTCGTCGGTCAGCAGCGGATCGGGGGTCGTCCAGAAGCCGGCCTGCTTGGTCTCCATCGAGCGCAGCGCCTTGCCGAACGCCTCGGTGAAGTTGCGGCCGATCGCCATCGCCTCGCCGACGCTCTTCATGTGCGTGGTCAGCACCGGGTCGGCGCCCGGGAACTTCTCGAACGCGAACCGCGGGATCTTGACCACGACGTAGTCCAGCGTCGGCTCGAAGCAGGCCGGCGTCTTCTTGGTGATGTCGTTGCTGATCTCGTCGAGCGTGTAGCCGACGGCGAGCTTCGCGGCGATCTTGGCGATCGGGAAGCCGGTGGCCTTGGACGCCAGCGCCGACGACCGCGAGACGCGCGGGTTCATCTCGATGACGATCATCTCGCCGTTGGCCGGATTGATCGCGAACTGGATGTTGCAACCGCCGGTGTCGACGCCGACCTCGCGCAGCACGTCGATGCCGACGTCACGCATGTGCTGGTACTCGCGGTCGGTCAGCGTCATCGCCGGCGCGACGGTGATCGAGTCGCCGGTGTGCACGCCCATCGGGTCGATGTTCTCGATCGAGCAGACGACCACGACGTTGTCGTGCTTGTCGCGCATCAGCTCGAGCTCGTACTCCTTCCAGCCGCGCACGCTCTGCTCGACCAGCACCTCGTGGACCGGGCTGGCGGCGAGCCCGCGCGCCACCATCGTGCGAACCTCGGCGGCGTCGTTGGCCAGGCCCGAGCCGAGCCCGCCCATCGTGAAAGACGGCCGGATGACGACCTTGTTGTCGACCGTCTCGGCGAAGCCGATCGCCTCGTCCAGGGTCTTGCAGACCAGGGAGTCGGGCACGTCGGCGCCGACCGAGCGCACGATCTCCTTGAACCGCTGGCGATCCTCGCCGCGCCCGATCGCCTCGATGTCGGCGCCGATCAACTCGACGCCGTACTTCTCGAGCACGCCGGCCTCGTGCAGCGACACCGCCAGGTTCAGCGCGGTCTGCCCGCCGAGGGTCGGCGAGCAGCGCGTCCGGACGTTCGAGCGCGATGACCTTCTCGACGAACTCGGGCGTCAGCGGCTCGATGTAGGTCGCGTCGGCGAACTCCGGGTCGGTCATGATCGTCGCCGGGTTCGAGTTGACCAGGCTGACGCGAAAGCCCTCCTCGCGCAGCACGCGGCAGGCCTGGGTACCCGAGTAGTCGAACTCGCAGGCCTGGCCGATGATGATCGGCCCGGAGCCGATCACCATGATGTGCTGGATATCCGTGCGCTTGGGCATCTACTTCCCCTCGAGCAACTCCACGAACCGATCGAACAGATACGCGGCATCGTGCGGGCCGGCCGCGGCCTCGGGGTGGTACTGGACGCTGAATGCCTTGATGTCGCGGGCGTTCAGCCCCTCGACCACGTTGTCGTTGAGGCAGACGTGACTGACCTCGACCGCACCGAACTCGGTGTCGGTAGGGCGCATCCAGCGGCGCATCGACGGCGAAGCCGTGGTTGTGGGCGGTGATCTCGACCTTGCCGGTACGGCGGTCCTGCACCGGCTGATTGATGCCGCGATGCCCGTAGCCGAGCTTGTAGGTGCCGAACCCGAACGCGCGGCCGAGGATCTGGTTGCCGAAGCAGATGCCGAAGATCGGCACGTCCGCGCGGAGCAGCTCGCGCACCGTCTCGACGGCGGCGTCGGCCGTTCCCGGGTCGCCCGGGCCGTTGGCCAGGAACACGGCGTCAGCACCGGTCGCCTTGATCCGCTCGGCCGTGGACGTCGAGGGCAGCACGTGCGTCGTGATGCCCCGCTCGGCCATCCGGTGCGGCGTCATCGCCTTGATGCCGTAGTCGAGCGCGGCGACGGTGAACCGGTGCTCGCCGACGGCGTCGACCCGGTAGGGCTCCGGCGTGGTGACCTCGGCCGACAGGTCGGCGCCGCGCATCTGCGGCGAGTCGATCACCTTGCGCAGCAGGGATTCGCGGTCGAGATCGGTCGACGACACGACGCACCGCATCGCGCCCCGCTCGCGCAGGTGCCGGGTGAGCGCCCGGGTGTCGATGCCGCTGATGCCGACGATGCCCTGGGCCTCGAGCTCGTCGTCCAGCGAGCGCTGCGAGCGCCAGTTGGACGGCCGGCGGGCCGGATCGCGCACGACGTAGCCGGCCACCCAGATGCGGCGCGACTCGTCGTCCTCGTCGTTGACGCCGGTGTTGCCGATGTGCGGGGCGGTCTGCACGACGACCTGGCGGTGGTAGGACGGATCGGTCAGCGTCTCTTGATAGCCGGTCATCGCGGTCGAGAAGACCGCCTCGCCGAACGTCTCGCCCCGCGCGCCGTACGCCTCGCCGGTGAACGTGCGCCCGTCCTCGAGGACGAGCAGAGCCTCACTCATGAACCGCCTTCACTTTCTCGTTGATCGTGCGCACCCACTGCGGGTAGATCGTCTTGTCGTCGCCGCGCAGGCCGGTGTCGAGCTCGGCGGTCACCGAGTCGCCAGCGGACGACGAGCAGGCCGCCCGCGCCGACGACCTTGCCGGCCAGTCCGGGCGCCAGCCGGGCCTCGACGATCGCCGCGCGCGGGATGAAGATCGCCTCGGCGCCCTCGCGGTCGATCAGCACCCCGGCCTCGGACAGCGACGCGGTGCAGTTCGAGCGGATACCGAGCCCGTGGGCGGCGATGCGGTCCTGCCAGCTGGTGGCGTAGGTCGATCCGACGTAGACGCCCACCAGGTCGGCGGCGATGCGGCTCCGATCGCGGCGGGCGCCAGCGGCAGCGGAGCCAGATCGGTCTGCCGTGCGGCTCGGTGCCGCCAGCCCGTGCGCATTCCCCACAAGGCGACGACGAAGAACGCCACGCAGAGCAACACGAGCAGCGAACGAGTCATGCCCGAACCCCCGTCACGAGAGCCCCGTCGAGGACGGTCGGACGACCGCGCAGGATCGTCGCGACCACCCGGCCGGGCAGCGTCAGGCCGGCGAACGGGGTGTTGCGCGACTTGGAAGCGAGGCCGGCCGCCGACACCGTCCAGCGGGCGTCCGGATCGACCAGCACGAGGTTGGCCGGCTCGCCGACCGCGATCGGGCCGGCCGTGATCGGCCAGGCCGCCGATCCGGGCCGGCGCGACGCTCATCCGGTCGGCGATCCCGCGCCAGTCGAGCCGGTCGCCCATCGACTCGATGACCACGCAGAGGGCGGTCTGCAGCCCGAGCATGCCGGGCAAGGCGGCCCCCCACTCGGTCTCCTTGTCCTCGAGCGCGTGCGGCGCGTGGTCGGTGGCGACGCAGTCGATCGTGCCGTCGGCCAGCCCCGCGCGCAGCGCCTCGACGTCGGCGGCCGTGCGCAGCGGCGGGTTGACCTTGAAGACCGGGTCGTAGCTCTCGGCCCGATCGTCGGTCAGCAGCAGGTGGTGCGGGGTGACCTCGGCCGTGACCTTCCAGCCCTTGCTCTTGGCCCAGCGCAGGATCTCGACCGAACCGGCGGTCGAGACGTGGCAGACGTGCAGGCGCGAGTCGACGTGCCCGGCCAGCAGCACGTCGCGGGCGATGATCGCCTCTTCGGCCGCGGCCGGCCAACCGGCCAGTCCGAGGCGCGCCGACACCACGCCCTCGTTCATCTGGGCGCCGGCGGTCAGCCGCGGCTCCTCGGCGTGCTGGGCGATCACCCCGTCGAACGCCTTCACGTACTCCAGCGCGCGACGCATCAGCACCGGATCGGCGACGCACGAGCCGTCGTCGGAGAAGACCCTTACCTTTGCCGCGGAATCGGCCATCGCGCCGAGCTCGGCCAGCTGCTAGCCCGGCCCGGCCGACGCGTCACCGCGCCGATCGGCTGGACGTCGACCAGGCCGTGCTCGCGACCCAGGCGCCAGACCTGCTCGACGACGCCGGCGGTGTCGGCGACCGGATCGGTGTTGGGCATCGCGAACACCGCGGTGTAGCCGCCGAGCGCGGCCGCCGCCGATCCGGTCTCGACCGTCTCGGCGTCCTCGCGACCCGGCTCGCGCAGATGGGTGTGCAGGTCGACCAGGCCCGGCAGCAGCACGGCTCCCGCCACCGTCGATCACCTCGTCGCCGACCGAGCGCCGGATCCGATCGCGGCGATCACGCCGTCGTCGATCAGGACATCGACCGCGTCCTCGCCGTAGGGCCGGACGTTGCGCAGCAGCAGCACTCACGCTTCGGACCCCCCGAGCAGGAGGTACAGGACAGCCATCCGTACCGACACCCCGTTCGTCACCTGTTCCACGATCGTCGAGCGCTTCGGGTCGTCGGCCACCTCGGCCGCGATCTCCATGCCCCGGTTCATCGGGCCCGGGTGCATCACGATGGCGTCGGCCGGCAGCGCGTCCATCCGGCGCTGATCGAGGCCGTAGCGCCGCGAGTACTCGCGCGCCGACGGGAAGTAGGACGCGTTCATCCGTTCGTGCTGCACGCGCAGCATCATCACGACATCGGACTCGGGCAGCACGTCGTCGAGGTCATAGCTCACCGTGAGCCGGCCAGTCTCGACCCCGACGGGCAGCAGCGTCGGCGGGGCGACCAGGGTGACGCGGCGCGCCGAGGGTCTGCAGCAGCAGCACGTTCGAGCGAGCCACCCGCGAGTGCAGCACGTCGCCGACGATCGTCACCCGCAGGCCGTCCAGATCGCCCTCGCCGTGGCGCAGCCGCCGCCGCATGGTGAACGCGTCGAGCAGCGCCTGGGTCGGGTGCTCGTGGGTGCCGTCGCCGGCGTTGATCACGCTGCCCCGCACCCAGCTGGCCAGCCGCACCGCCGCGCCCGAGTACGAGTGCCGGATCACGACGGCGTCGGCGCCCATCGCCTCGAGGGTCAGGGCGGTGTCCTTGAGCGACTCGCCCTTCGACACGCTCGAACCCTTGGCCGAGAAGTTGACGACGTCGGCCGACAGGCGCTTGGCCGCCAGCTCGAACGACGTTCGGGTTCGCGTGGAGTCCTCGTAGAAGAGGTTGACGACGGTCCGTCCGCGCAGCGGAGGCAGCTTCTTCACCTCGCGCCCGGCCAGCGAGCGGTCGAGTTCCTCGGCCGTGTCGAGGATCGACAGCGCATCGGCGCGGTCAAGATCGCCGGCCGACAGCAGATGCTTGATCATGTCTTTCACCCGTCGTCGAGTCTCCCGTCGTCGAGCCAGACGCCGTCCTCGCCGTCGGTCTCGTGCAGACGCACCCGAACGCTCTGATCCAGTGCGGTCGGCAGGTTCTTGCCGACGTAGTCGGCCCGGATCGGCAGCTCGCGATGACCGCGATCGACGAGAACGGCCAGCTGCACCGAGCGCGGCCGGCCGAGGTCCTTCACGCGTCGAGCGCGGCGCGGATCGTGCGGCCGGAGAAGAGGACGTCGTCGACCAGGATCACGCAGCGCCCGGTGATGCCGCCGTCGGGCTCGACGGTGCTGGTCGAGCGCCCGGACGCCGCGCAGGCGCAGATCGTCGCGGTAGAGGGTGATGTCGAGCGAGCCGACCGGCAGCGCCAGGGCCGGATCGAAGTCGGCGACGCGCTCGGCCAGCCGACGCGCCAGCGGGACGCCGCGGCTGGGGATGCCGAGCAGCACGCAGGGGGCCTCGGTCTTCGCGCAACGTTCGAGGATCTGGTGGGCGAGCCGGTCGACCGTCCGCGCGAGGCGGCGCTGTCCAGTACCGGCGGCTCGAGCGACGGCGGGGGCATCGGCGACGCCGGAAGCACTGGCAAACACAGCGCCGGGAATGCCCGGATCGGGCGCAAGCCCAGAGGTCTCCTGAGCAGCGTTCAGCGCGTCGGTCACATCACTCACCTTGGGCTTCCTTGTCCGCCTCGCGGGACGGGCCTTTAAAGGATGTCCGGTCCACGTTCACGATAGCAGCGCGCGATCGCCGCTCGAATGACGCGGCGACACTGCGCCGGCACGAAACACGCCCGTCGATCGTTGACCCGGCGAACACGAAGCGTTACCGTCACGGCAGAACGAACGCACGGAAATCCCGAAACTCGGGCGACGCAATGATTACTTTGGAGACGCACTGTGACCGATGACGGCAACGTCGAGACCATGAGCCTCGCTGATCGGAGACGCAAAGCCGGTGGTGGACGAGGTCGACGAGGTATCGGCCGGCCGCGAATACGCCAAGGCGCTCGGCGCTCGGCTGCGCTCGATCCGCGGCCAGCAGCACCTGTCGCTGCACGGGGTGGAGCGCAAGTCGAACGGTCGCTGGAAGGCGGTCGTGATCGGCTCCTACGAGCGCGGCGATCGAGCCGTCTCCGTTCAGCGACTGGCCGAGCTGGCCGATTTCTACGGCGTGCCGGTCAGCGAACTGCTGCCCTCGGAGCGCTCGTCGAGTTCGAGCGGCGGCCCGATGCCCAACAAGATCGTCATCAACCTGGAGCGCCTGCAGCAGGTCCCGCGCGACGAGGCCGGCCCGCTGCTGCGCTTCACCTCGGCGATCCAGCGCGAGCGCGGCGACTACGGCAACCGGGTGCTCTCGATCCGCTCCGACGACCTGCGCTCGCTGGCGATCATGTACGACACATCGGTCGAGTCGCTCACGGCTCAGCTGGTCAAGTGGCAGGTGCTGGCCGCCACGTCGCTCATCCTCGACGGCGCCCCGTAACCCGATTCTCGAACGTTCTCTGCGACTTTCCCGCGCCTGTCGATTTCGGCGTCGCCCGTTCGACGCATGGGCAAGAGCAGGAACATCGAGTTGAAGGAGAACGTCATGCGATTCCTCGCGTACACCCTCGGCCAAGAGCAGCCCATGGAGCCGCCGAGCCCCGAGCTGATGCAGCAGATGGACGACCTCGTCGAGGAGGCGACCAAGGCCGGCGTCATGCTCGCCACCGGCGGCGTCGCGCCCCTGGCCGAGAAGACCGTCGTCAGCCTCACAGACGGCCAGGTCACCGTGACCGACGGCCCGTTCACCGAAGCGAAGGAACTGGTCGGCGGCTGGGCGTTGATCGAGGTCCGCGACAGGGACTGAGGCGATCGAGTGGACCCGCCGCTTCCTCGCCATCGTCGGCGGCGGCGAAACGATCCTCCGACAGACATTCGGGCCAGGCGACGAACTGCCGCCGGGCTGGCACGAGACCCAAGCCTGACGCACCGGCGACGGGGCCGTCCATTCGGGCGGCCCCGTTCGATCGTCGGTCACCGGCAGGTGATCTCATCGAGGCATGCCCTCGAGTCGGTCCCCCGCGCGATCGACACGGTCGTCCGCCTCGAGTACGCCCGGCTCGTCGGTGGCCTGGCCCGGTTCGCGGGCGGCGATGTCGGCCTGGCCGAAGAGCTGGCCCAGGACGCGGTGGTTGCCGCCCTCGAGCAGTGGCCGACCGAGGGCGTTCCGCGCAATCCCGGTGCGTGGCTCATGACGGTAGCCAAGCGGCGGGCGGTCGACCTCTTCCGTCGCAACGACGCGCTACGGGGCAAGTACGCCGAGCTGGTGCGTCATCTGGAGATCGACGCCCCGAACGGGATCACCGCCGAGACACCCGACTTCGACCGGGCCTTCGGCGACGAGATCGACGACGACGTACTGCGCCTGACCTTCATCGCCTGCCACCCGATCCTGGCCGTGCCGGCCCGGGTCGCGTTGACCCTGCGCCTCGTCGGCGGCCTCACCACGACCGAGATCGCCCGCGCGTACCTGGTGCCCGAGCCGACTGTCGCCCAACGCATCGTGCGGGCCAAGAAGGCGCTGACCGCGGCCGGAGTGCCGTTCGAGGTGCCGACCGGTGACGATCGTGCCGCTCGGCTGAAGTCGGTGCTCGAGGTCATCTACCTGATCTACAACGAGGGCTACTCGGCCACGGCCGGCGACGACTGGATGCGGCCCGAACTGTGCGCCGACGCCCTGCGGCTCGGACGCGGCCTGGCCTCGTTGATGCCCGACGAGGCCGAAGCTCACGGCTTGACGGCGCTCATGGAGATCCAGTCATCACGGGCGGCCGCACGCACCGGGCCGAGCGGTGAGCCCATCCTGCTGCTGGATCAGAATCGGTCTCACTGGGACCGGTTGCTCATCAACCGCGGGCTGGCCGCCCTCGACCGAGCCGTCGAACTGGGCGGGGCGCGCGGGCCGTACACCTTGCAGGCGGCGATCGCGGCCTGCCATGCCCGAGCGTTCCGCGCCGACGAGACCGACTGGCCCCGCATCACCTCGCTCTACGGCGAGCTGGTCCAGGTGCTGCCCTCCCCCGTCGTCGAGCTGAACCGGGCCGTCGCGGTGTCGATGTCACACGGGCCGCAAGCCGGGCTCGATCTCGTGGATCGACTGGGCACAGAACCGACCATGGCGCGCTATCACCTGTTGCCCAGCGTGCGCGGAGACCTGCTCCTACGCCTCGGTCGCTCGGCCGAGGCCAGACGCGAGTTCGAGCGAGCGGCGCGAGCTGAGCACCAATGCCCGGGAACGCGAGCTGTCGCTCTCGCGAGCGCGCGCTGCCCACTCTGAGTGATGGGTACGGCGAACTCACCGTGTGTGATCAGCGCCGACCTGTGTCGCGGAGAGCGATGAATAACGACCACGCTCAGTAAAAGTTACGACCGCTTCTTAACAAGTTCTGCGTTGTTTGCCAGATTCACGGCATAATTTGTCGGATTTATTAAAATAACTCTGTGTGTTGAAGGGGTTTGCTAATGACTGCGATGGCGCTAAGATCGTCACGACTTCAAGGTTTGGCCCGGGGGAAAGTTCGGCTCTACCCGCACCGTCCGTGACGCGACGCTCCGCCCCCGAGAGCGTCTCGGCACCCACTGAACAGCACTGCATTTCGTGACAGCACTGCATTTCGTGACAGCACTGCATTTCGTGCCGGCCCTCGGGCCGGCTGACTGCTCCGGGGGCAGACATGACGAACGGCTCAGACGAAGCATCACTGCATCTCCTCGCTCCGAGTCAGAAGGCAACGCCGACGGCGCGAATCCGGCTGATGATCGTGGACGAGCACCCGCTCGTGCGCTGGGCCCTCACCCAGATCGCCGGCGACCAGGCCGACATCCTCGTCGTGGGCGAGGTGGCCAATGCCGGCGAAGGTGTGAATCAGGCCTTCGCCTTCAAGCCCGACGTCGTGACCGTCGACTGCTCGCAGCCCAACAGCGACGGATGGCTGCTCGTGCGCAATCTGCGCGACTCGAGCCCAACCCTCGGCATCGTCGTGCTGACCGCGTCCGGCACCGACGACGAGTTGTTCCGGGCCCTGGACGCCGGCGCCTCGGCGTTCGTCGCCAAGTCGGCGCCCATCGTCGAGGTGATCAGCGCGATCCGGCACTCGGCGTTCGCGTCGGGCTCGTTCAGCGCGGCCGGCCTCGCCGTTGCGCTGCGCCGCCGCCGCGAGACCAGCCAGCGCACCGCGCTGAGCGCTCGCGAGGCGCAGATCCTGCTGCTGCTGCACGACGGCATGTCGGTGCCCATGATCGCCAAGGAGCTCTACGTGAGCCTCTCGACGGCCAAGACGTACGTGGCCCGGCTGTACGACAAGCTCGGCGCTCGCAACCGGGCCCAGGCCCTCATGAGCGCCGTCCGCCTCGGCCTGTTCGAGGACTACCGGGCTGACAGTGCGAACGGTGAGCTCGTCGAAGCCGTCGGCTGATCCTGCTCTTCCCCACTACCGACCTGGTACCAACGCGAGTGGCCGATCCCGGCCCGAGTGGTCAGCTGTACATGACCACTCGGGCCAGGATCGGCCACTCGTTGGTTTGCTGGCTGGCCGGGTGAACGGCTAGCCGTTCACGCTGTGGAAGAAGCTCATGATGTGGATCGCGGCCGGTGCCAGGACGACGATGAACATCGCGGGCAGCAGGCAGGTGATCAGCGGCAGCAGGATCTTGACCTGCAGCTTCTGCGCCTTCTCCTCGGCCCGCTGACGGCGAAGCACCCGCATCTCGTGCGACTGCTCCCGCAGCACCCCGCCGATCGAGATGCCCAGTTCGGAGGACTGGACGATCGCGGCGACGAAGCGACGCAGCTCGGGCAGGTCGGTGCGCTCGGCCAGCGAACGCAGCGCCTCGATACGGGAGAGGCCGAACTGCATCTCCTGCAGCACGCGGGCGAACTCGCCCGCGATCGGGCTCTCGAGGTTGCGGGCGACCCGGCTCATCGCCGCGTCGAAACCGAGGCCGGCCTCGACGCCGACGGTCATCATGTCCATCGCGTCCGGGAGGCCCTTCTGCAGTTCGAGCTGACGCTTCTCGCCCCGGATGTTCACGAACAGGTCGGGAACGAAGAAACCGAACACCCCCAAGACGATCGGCGCACCGATGACCGCCAGCGCCCCGTGCTTGGAGCCGAAGAGCAAGCCGAGCACCACACCGGCGATCAGCCCGACGCCCTTCAGCGCCTGCACTCGTTCCACGGTCCAGCCCGAGGTGTTGCCCGCCTTGTCCAGACGACGCTGCAGGCGGTGCACGTAGTCGCCCGGCGTCAGCTTGGACGTGAGGCCGGCCAGGCGCCTCATCAGTGACGTCGCCGGCTGTTCACCGCCCACGAATCCGGTCGGAAGGGAGCCACCCTCCGGCACCGCCGGCTGGACGGCCTGACTGCCCACGGCGGCATAGACGCCCAGGCCGATCGCGCCGGCAATGGCGGCGAGTCCGATGATCAATGCGATTGCCATGTCAGACCTCGATCTTGACGATGCGACTGAGCCAGAAGGAACCGACGCCGAGCAGCACGATCCCGGCGATGAGCAGGAAGATCCCGACCCCATTGGTGACCAACGGGTTCAGGTAGCCGCGCTTGAACAGGAGCAGGTAACCGGCAAGGAAGAACGGCAACCCGGTGAGCACCTTGGCCGACAACCGGCCTTCGGCGCTGAGCACCTCGACCTGCCGGTGCAGTTGCACCCGCTCGCGCATGGTGGCCGCCGTGGTCTGCAGGACCTCGGCCAGGTTTCCGCCGACTTCGCGCGCAGTGCGGATCGCCATGACGACCAGTTCGAGGTCGTAGCTGCGCAACCGCTTGGCGGCGCTGTCGAGGGCATCCTCCAGCTCGGCGCCGAGCCGGACCTCGGTCAGGACCCGGCCGAACTCACTCGCGGTGGGTTCGTTGCCCTCGCGGGCAACCGTGCCGATCGCCTGGTTCAGGGTGAACCCGGCTCGCATCGCGCCGGCGACCAGCTGCAGGGCGTCGGGCAGCGCGGCCTCGAACGCGCTCGCGCGTCGGCGGATCTTCACACTGATGAACCACCAGCAGCCGAGGGCACCGAGCACGCCGCCGGCGATGAAGCCCAGCGGCGATTTGGCGAGGAAGGCCACGACCAGGGCCGGGACGAAGAAGGACGCGAGCTGGATGGCCGCCCACTCTTCGGGCCGCATCCGCAACCCGGACCGTTCGAGCTGCGAGACCAGCCGGGCCCGTTGCCCGCGCGCGCGGACAGCCCGGTCGAGCAATGCGAGCGTCTTGGTCGTGAAGGCACTCTGCGTCGCCTTGACGGCCGTGACGTCCTCGACCGGGGTGACGGCGCCGATCAGCCGGTAGCGGCCCACCTCGGCGAGCCGGTTCTGCCGTTCGGCGCGCTGGGCCACGGTGGCCGGGTACAGCAGCGCCGCGAGAGCCACGCCGAGGATGCCGAGGAACACCAGCACGCAGACCACGACGAGGTTCATGACAGGTCTCCCGCGAACAGGGCCGGGTGCAGCTGGATGCCCTGATCCGAGAGCCGCTGCAGGAACATCGGCCGGATGCCGGTGCTGCGCAGCGTCCCGCGGAAGCGGCCGTTCTCGTCCAGGCCGGCGTGGTAGTCGAACGTGAACAGGTCCTGCAGGGTGATCACGTCGCTCTCCATGCCGGTGACCTCGGTGATGTGCGTGATGCGGCGTGTGCCGTCGCGCAGGCGGGACTGGTGCACGATCAGGTCGATCGCCGACGCGGCCTGCTCACGGATCGCCCGGGCCGGCAGTTCGACGCCACCCATCAGCACCATCGTCTCGAGGCGGGAAAGCGCATCGCGGGGCGAGTTGGCGTGCAGGGTGGTGAGCGAGCCGTCGTGGCCGGTGTTCATCGCCTGCAGCATGTCGAGCGCGGCGCCGTCACGAACCTCACCGATGATGATGCGATCGGGCCGCATACGCAGGCTGTTGCGCAGCAGATGCCGGATGGTGATCTCGCCCTTGCCCTCGATGTTGACCGGCCGCGACTCCAGGCGGACCACGTGGGCCTGGTTGAGCTGCAGTTCGGCCGCGTCCTCGATCGTGACGATGCGCTCGTTGTCGGGGATGAAGGACGACAGCACGTTCAGCGTCGTCGTCTTGCCCGAGCCCGTGCCGCCGCTGATGAGGACGTTCAGCCGTCCGACGAGGCAGGCGTGCAGCAACCCGGCCGTCGCCGGCGTCATCGTGCCGTAGCCGATCAGATCGTTGACGCCGAGCGGCTCGGCGGCGAACTTCCGGATGGTCAGCATCGGGCCGTCCAGCGACACCGGCGAGATGACCGCGTTGACACGCGAGCCGTCAGGCAGGCGGGCATCGACCATCGGGCTCGACTCGTCGATGCGACGCCCCACCCGGCCGACGATCTTCTCGATGGTGCGTCGCAGGTGCTGATCGTCGGAGAACGCGGCCTCGACCTCATGCAGTTTGCCGGCGCGCTCGATGTAGATCTGGTCGGCCCCGTTCACCATGATCTCGGTGACCTCGCGGTCGCGCAGGAAGGGCTCCAGCGGTCCGTAGCCGAGGATCTCGTCGAAGATCTCCTCCGAGATCCGCGTCCGGTCGGCCGTGCTGATCAGCGTGTCGTCCGAGGTCATGACCTGGTGCAGCGTGTTGCGCACCCGGAAGGCGAGTTCCTGCTCGTTCATCTGGGCGTCGTAGAGCGTGGGGCCGAGCGCGTCGAGCAGGGCGGCGTGCACCTTGCGCTTGATCGCCGGCCAGCGGATCGACGTAACGCGTGCTGTGGCGGCTCGCGGGCCGCGTCAGGTCGACGCGGGACGGCTCGGCGTCGAAGAGGGCCTCGGTGAGGCCGACGGGCGACGGCGCGGAGTCGGCCGGGGGCTCCGCGGAAACCTCGTCCGGGACGCTTTCGATCGGCACGACGATAGCCGCGGCGGGCTCGGCCGAGTCGGTGTCGGCGGCCGATTCGAGGACGGCTTCGGGCGCCGTCTCGCCGACCGGCTGGGCGGTGGGCTGCTCGGACGTGGGGTCCGGGGCGGCGGTGACGTCGCCCGTGTTCGTGACCGTGTCCGTCTCGACCACCGGGTCGGCCACCGGCGACGTGACGGCCTCGACCGCTGCGGGCCGGGTGCGGCGGGCAGCGGGGGTACGCCGGGCGGCCGGCGTCCGCTTGGTCGTCCGAGCCGCTGGGGCTGACGTTGGGGCTGACGCTGTGGCCGACGTCGGCGCTGACGACTTCGGCGCGGGGGCCGATGTGAGGCTGCGCGCTTCGGCCGCGGCGCTCGGCGCCACATCGTTGCGGGCGGCTGCGAGCCGGTCAGAGAGCTTCATGACGTACGCATCCTCAACTTCAGGCCGAAACGGCTGTTACGCCGACCGACGGTGGCGGGTGTCCCGGTGATCGCGCGATCGGCCAAGGCCTGGACGGCGAGCGAGACGGGGTGTTCGGGGTGAGACAGCGAGAGGGGCACGCCGGCGTTGATCGACGCCGTGACGTCGAAGCTGGCCGGGATGGTGGCGTTGATCCCCGTCTTGATCGCGTTGGCGGCGTCCTCGACGCTCAGTCCGGCCTTGGGATCGGCGCGATTGAGCACGACGGTGCGCGTGACCTGCCCGTACGAGAGCAGTTCCAGCATGTCGAGCGTCAGCCGCAGGTTCTTGAGCGCCGGGATCTCGGGCGTGGTGATCAACACGTGGTGCTCGGCAACGTCCAGCGCTTCGAGAACGCATTCGGAGAACTGGGCCGGCGTGTCGACCACGACGTACTCGTAGCGCTGCTTGAGCCGCCGCAACAGCGAGCCGACCAGGGCCGGTGAGATCCGCTCGGAGTCGCCCGGATCGACCGGGGCCAGCACGCAGTCGAGGTTGAGCTGCCATGAGGTGACGAGCGCCGCCACCTGGTCGTCCTCGCTCATCGACGGGCTCTGATCGACGGCGTCGATCAGGTTGCGCGACGGGGTGAGACCGAGCGAGATCGCGATGTCGCCGAACTCGAGATCGAGGTCGACCAGGCAGACCCGGCGGCCTCCCCCGGCGCTGAGCGCCAGGGCGAGGTTCGCCGAGATCACGGTCTTGCCCGTCCCGCCCTTGGGCGAGAAGACGACGACCACTTGGCCGGGCAACCGCGGCCCGTCTTCGAGGACGTCTGCAGTGGTGTCAGGTTCTTGCTGTTCCGGATCGCTGGTGACGGTCATCCCCCGAACCGCCCGTCACTGCGCGATCAGCGGAGCGGCGTGGACGGTGCCGGCGACGTTGGTGGTGCCCCCGCCGGTGGCCGTGACCGAGGAGTCCGACAGCAGGGCGAAGTAGAGCGTCCCCGCCGACTGGGCGTTGATCACCTGCTGGGCCTCGGCCTGCGAGACAGCAATCGTCACCAGGACGGTTCCGCCCGAGGACACCGTGCTCGTCGACGCGCTCTTGCTGCCGTCGACATCGGTCGGTGCGGACTGCGAGGTGGCGGTCACCAGCACCTTGGGCAGCACCAGGCTGGTCAGGTAGGGCTGGGTGCCGAGAACCGTGGTCGCGCCGGGGACTTGCTGCGGAGTGACCTGGAAGGTCCCGAAGATCGCGATCTCGGAGCCGGGCTGGACGAAGCCGGCGACGTCGGCGTTGCTGGTCATCGAGACCGAGATCGCGATGTCACCCTTGGGGATCGACACGGCGCCGGTGTTGGACGACGCGGTGCCGAACATCTCGTTCAGCACGATCTGGCCCGACGCGATGTCGGCGCTGGCGACCGCGGAGTCCGAGACGCCGGAGTCGACCATGCTGGTCAATGCGCTCTCGGGAACGGACGAGGCCGGCACGGTCTCGACCTTCAGGTCGCCGTCCTTGACGGCGTCACTCCAGCTGGTGCCTGCGGGAACCTGCTTGTGGGCGATGAGGACCTGGGCGGCCTTGGTGGCCGAGACGGCGCGCTTGTCGGCACCGCGTACGTAGGCGAACACCGCGAGCGTCCCGACCAGGGCCAGGGCGACTGCGGCAGCGACGAGCACTGATCGGCGCTTCATCTCATCGATCTCCTTCATGTTGATCAGCCGAGCGGAAGGCCGGCCGTGCTGAGTGCGGCGGACACGGCCGCCGATTGACGTTCACATCGTGGAAACGACGTACGAGAACAGAGTGCGGAAACGGAGCCGAGTTCCGGCCGCACGTGTTGCGTGCGGCCGGAACCCCGGCGTCCACTGGCGACCCCCGACGCCAATGGCGACAGATGGGGATCAGTGCGTCGGCCCGAGGGCCGAGTGGTTACTTGGCAGCGTTGGACGTGATGCCGATGTGCGTGCCGAGGTCGTTGAAGAACGTGTTCAGCTGCGCCACCGAAAGCCGTCACGCCGGCGATGATCGCGATCGCGATGAAGGTGACGAGCAGTGCGTACTCGGTCGCGGTCGCGCCGCGGTCCTCACGGAAGTCGGCAACGCGGACGTGCATCGCGACGATGAGCTTCAGAATCTTTTCCATGGTGCATCCCCTGACTGGAGGTTCGCCGCGTTCACCGGGGCGGTGGGTGACCTCGTGCCACCCGACTCGCAAAGCTTCTCGGCCGGCGAGCTCGCGGCGTAGCGGCTGATCGACTGTCTTTGGCCAGCCGATCAGCCGACGTGTCAGCCGTTCGGCCGACATCGCGCGTCGATCGGGTGCACCTGGCCAAGATCCATTCCCACTGCGCCTGCTCGGTCTTAGCGTCGCGTCCATGAATCTGCGCGCACGTCTCCGAAGGCGGCTGACCCAACCCCGCGATCGCGGTGCGGTCGCGGTCGAAGCAGCCATCATCACGCCGATCTTCATCTTGATCTTGGTCGGCGTGCTCGAGTTCGGCCTCGTCTTCAAGGACCAGCTGGCCGTGACATCGGCCGTGCGGGCCGGCGCGCGCATCGCCTCGGCCGAGCCGCGCAACCCCACGTTCGCCACCGACGCCGCCGCGGCCGTGGCCCGCGAGGGATCGGCGCTTGACTTCACGCAGGTCAAGTCGCTCTGGGTCTTCAAGGCCGACGCCAGTGGCCATCCGCTCGGCGCGGGCGGCACGTTCTCGTCGTGCAACTCCAGCTGCGTGCAGTTCACCTGGAACGCGGGCGCGGGCCAGTTCGTCGTGTCCGGTGGCTCGTGGCCGGCCGCCAGTCAGGACGCCTGCCAGGGCGAACAGGACAGTGTCGGCGTCTATCTCAACTTCAAGCACGACGGCGTGACCGACGTGTTCTTCAGCTCGATCGACCTCAGTAGCAACACCGTGATGGTGCTCGAGCCCTACGTCAGTGCCGACGCGTCCGGATGCCGGCCGTGAGGCCGAGCGTTCGCGGTCGCTGGCGGGCCGGACTCCGGTGGCGCGGTCACCGTGACGACTCCGGTTACATCGCCGTGGCGACCGCGATCATCACCCCGGTGCTGCTCGGCCTGGCCGCGTTCACCGTCGATGTCGGCAACTGGTACGCCCAGGCCGACAACATCCAGCGCGCCGCCGACGCGGCCTCGCTCGCCGGCGTGACGTACCTGCCGGGCAACCTCGCGGCCGCCGAGGCGCAGGCGGTCAAGACGGCCGCCGCGAACGGCTACACCAACGGCGTCGACTCCGTCGTCGTCGATCCCGAACCGGTGTCGGGCAACCCGAACCAACTGCGCGTGACGATCACGCAGACGATCAGCAATTCGTTCGGGCAGCTGCTCGGCAAGCCGACCGAGACGATCACCCGGACCGCGGTCGCGAACTACCAGGCGCCACTGCCGTTGGGCAGTCCGTGCAACGAGTTCGGCAACGGCCCGGACCCGACCATAGGCGCGATCAACCAGCGCAGTTCCAACTGCAGTTCCGCGGGATCGTTCTGGGGCAACGTCGGCAGTCCGCTCGCCACCAAGAGTTACGGCGACGCGTACCAGGACGGCGGCTGCGCGAGCGGAATCGACAACTGCTCCGGAACGAACTCCGACTACTCGACGAACGGTTACTTCTACAGCATCAAGTTGTCCGCCCCGGTGACCAACTTGACCATCCAGTCGTTCGACCCCGCGTTCGTCTCAGTCTCCGACACCTGCGGCAGCAACTTCGGCAGCGGGGCGACGGCCGCGGTCAACGCCAAGAACGACGTGAACTACGACGTCACGTCCTCGACCTACAAGGAGGACAGCCAGCTTTACGCCGCCGGAGCGTCAAGCCCGTACTGCACGGGTGATCAGTTGTACGGATCGCTGCTCGCGAGCCAGGCGCCGGACACGACTTTCACGATCCGTCAGCCGTCTTCGTCGTCGAATCCCTGGGACCCGACCTCATATCCTGTCGTCGCCAGCTGCACCAAAACGTTCAAGGGCTACAGCGGCGACCTGTACACCGCGCTCAACGAGTGGAACCAGACCAACGGCGCGATCACCCAGCCGGCCACCCCGGCGGCGACGTATCAGCCGGCAGTGGCCAGCGAATTCCGTCAGTGGGTGACCCTCTGTACCTTCCCGGGCACCGTGTCGGCCGGGACCTACTTCGTGCAGGTCCAGACGAACGCCTCCGGCGACAACACGAGCGGCAACGGGCACAACCGCTTCTCGATCAGGGCTACGGGCAGCGGTGGCGGAGACAGCTCGCACATCTCGATCTCGGGCTACACCGACATGGCGATCTACGCCAACGCGCCGAGCGCGACCACGACGTTCTATCTCACCCAGGTGCAGCCTGGCGCCGCCGGACAGGTGCTGCAGTTGCGCTTCTTCGACATCGGGGACGCGACCTACTCCGGCGGACAGCCGTCCATCACGGTCAATCCGCCCTCGGACTCCAACGTGGGAGCGTTCAGCGGTTGCGTCGGCGCGGGGCCCGCTACCGGGGCGCTGACCAACTGTTCGATCGTCCCCAGCTCGGCCTACAACGGAAAATGGGAGACGATCTCGATACCCATACCGGCGACCTACACCTGCAGCTATCTGTCGGTGACCGGGTGCTGGGTGACGCTGACCTACCAGTACGGCGCGGGCAACCAGCCGAGTGACACGACGTCGTGGGCGGCCAGCATCGACGGCACGCCGGTACGACTGACCCAATAGGGCTTGACCGAGCCGAGGTAGCGACCGCCCGGTAGGCGCTACCTCGGCTCGATCAACTTCGCCGGTTCCGCTGTACCACTGGGATCTCGCCAGACGCTCGTTCTATCCACAGAGGCATGTGAGGCTCGGGTTTATCCACAGTCGGTCGGAACGATCCTCGACGGCGTCGCATTCTCGGTATCGTCGAACTTGTGTTCGAGACATTGTCAATGGCGCAGGCACCCACTCGGGTCGCCGCACTCAGTGACGTCGCGCTGGAGCTGACGACCGTGCCGATCGCGCCGTGTTCGGACGACGAGTTGCTCGAGATGCTGCGCGTGGCTGAGGCCGCCCACCGGCAGCTCGCGTTCTTCGACCAGGTTCTGCTCGCGGAGTTGGCGCAACGCGGGGTCGCGACGCGAGTCGGTTATCGGTCGCTGGGCGCGTTGCTGCGCGACGTCCTGCGGGTCTCTCCGTCGGCGGCGGCGGCCCGGTTGCGTGCGGCGGCGGTGGCCGGGCCGCGGCAGGCGCTGGATGGGCAGGCCCTCGAGCCGCTGCTTGCGGTCGCCGCGCAGGCGCAGGCCGAGGGCGTGCTCTCGCCCGGGCACCTTCGGGTGATAGGCGACGTCCTCGACAAGATCCCGGCCGCCGCCCGCGCCGACTGGGCCGAGCCGGTCGAGGTGTCCCTGGTGACCCACGCCGCCGACTACGACCCAGCCACCCTGGCCAAAGTCGGATGCCACCTGATCGATCTCCTCGATCCCGACGGCACCCTGAGCGACGACGCCGACCGAGCACGGCGCCGCGATCTCACGCTCGTGATCAACGCCGATGGCACCGGCACCCTGCGCGGCACCACCGACGCCCACCTCACCGAACTACTGGCCGTGGTGTTCGACTCTCTCGGCCTGCGCCCGACCCGCCCCGCGACAGCCAGCGGTGACAGTTCCGATCGTCCTGGTCTCGATGGTGTCGAGGCCGTTGGCGGCGAGGCCGAGTCCGCCGACGCCCCCGCCGCGGCGACCGATGAGGGCACCGCGCCGGCAGTCGCGTCCGACACCCGCACCCCCGGACAACGCCGCCACGACGCCCTCGTCGAAGTCCTGCGCCCGATCGTGTCCTCCGGACAACTCCCGGCCACCGGCGGCATCCCGGCCACCATCCTGCTCACCGCCACCGCCGACCAATGGGAAACCGGGCACGGCCTCGTCACTACCGGACACGGCGCCCTCATCAGCGTGCCCACCGCGCACCGCATCGCCGGCGGCGACGCCCGCATCGTGCCCGTCATCCTCGGCCACGCCAAAGAAATCACCGCCTACGGCACCGCGCACCGCATCTTCACCAAAACCCAGCGCTACGCCATCATCGCCCGCGACGGCGGCTGCACCTGGCCCGGCTGCGACCAACCACCCAGCATGTGCGAGGTCAACCACGTCGTCCCCTGGAGGGACGGCGGCCAGACCAGCGTCGCCAACGGAGCCCTCCTGTGCGCCGGCGGCGACCACCCCAACCTCGACCACAATGGCTGGACCGCCACGATGATCAACGGCATCCCCCACTACATCCCACCTCCCTGGATCGACCCCCAGCAACGACCCCGCCGCAACTACCTCCACCACCCCGTCGACACCTAACCGGTCCCGATCCAGCTGGGCCCGCGGGCCGGGACTGTCCGACTAAGGAGTGACTTGCACTGAACAGGTCGGCGGGTCTCACCGCTCCCATTCCTCCGTCGGTGGCGGGCGGCTGCTACCGCGAAACGATCGGTCTACGGTGACAGGGTTCTCTCCTACGAACGGATGCCGTGATGGATTCGACCAGGGCCGCGATCGAGGAACACTGGCGGGCATCAGAGAGCGGTGACACCGAAGCCGAACACTCGATCTACGCCACGGACGCGATCCTGGACTATCCCCAGTCCGGGGAGCGCTTTCGCGGCCGTTCGACGATCGCTGCCCAGCGAGGCGGGCATCCGGCCGATCGCCACTTCACGGTGGTCCGAATAGTCGGAGGTGGCGATCTGTGGGTGAGCGAATGCGTCATCACCTACGACGGAGTGCCGACCTGTTCGATCTCGATCATGCAGTTTGCCGACGACCAGGTGACACACGAGACGCAGTACTTCGCCGATCCCTTCACCGCACCGGCGTCGCGATTGGCCCTCGCCGAGCCCATGCCGGGCCGGCGCCTCGGCCCCAGCGATGGCTAGACAGTGACGGGCGGGGCGTCACGCAGCACGCGGGCCAGCACGCCGTTCACGAACCGGGGCGACTCGTCGGTCGAGAGCGCCTTGGCCAACTCGACCGCCTCGTCGATGCTGACCGCCGGCGGCACGTCGTCACGCCAGAGCAGCTCGTAGACACCGATGCGCAGCACGGCCCGATCGACGCCGGGCATGCGATCGATGGTCCAGCCGTCGGCGTACTCGGTCAGGATCTCGTCGATGCGAACGCGGTGGGCCTGGACGCCCTCGACCAGCTCGACGGTGTAGTCGTTGACCGGCGGGTCGGCCATCCTCACGCGGTCGGCGAGCGTCTCGACGGCATCGGTGCCCCGAAGGTCCGCCTCGTACAGAACGTCGACGGCTCGCTTGCGGGCCTTGCTGCGGGCGGCCATTCGTCAGCTGTTGATGCGGCCGAGATAGCGGCCGTCGCGGGTGTCGACCTTGACCTTCTCGCCGGTGGTCACGAACAGCGGCACCTGGATCTCGGCACCGGTCTCGAGCGTCGCCGGCTTGGTGCCGCCGGTCGACCGATCGCCCTGCAGGCCGGGATCGGTGTGGCTGATCAGCAGCTCGACACTGGTCGGCAGCTCGACGTAGAGCGCCACCCCGTCGTGCACGGCCACGACGGCCTCGGTGTTGTCGAGCATGTAGTTGGCGTTCTCGGCGACCGTGGCGGCCGGGACCGAGAGCTGCTCGTAGTTCTCGCCGTCCATGAACACGAAGTCGTCGCCCTCGCGGTAGAGGTAGGTCATCGCGCGCTTGTCGACGTTGGCCGTCTCGACCCGGGTGCCGGCGTTGAACGTACGGTCCACGACCTTGCCCGACAGGACGTTCTTCAGGGTGGTCCGGACGAACGCGCCGCCCTTGCCGGGCTTGACGTGCTGGAACTCCACGACCGTCCAGAGCTGGCCGTCGATGTTGAGCACGAGGCCGTTCTTCAGGTCATTCGTCGTTGCCACGCTGGGTACTTCTCCTCGATCGGGTCGTGCAAACGTTTCGGGCCAGCCGCTCACTCTACCCAGCGGCGAATCCAGGGTCCTAGTCAGCGACGTCCAGCGATGACGCCAGCCACGACAGCGCCAGCACGTACCCCTCGAAGCCGAGCCCGACGATGACGCCGGTTGCGTGGGCCGAGATGTAGCTGTGGTGCCGAAAATCCTCGCGCTTGTAGACGTTGCTGATGTGCACCTCGATCAGCGGCGCGGTCAGCATCGCGCAGGCATCGCCCAGGGCCACCGACGTGTGCGTCAGCGCGCCCGCGTTCAGCACCACCGAGACGTCCTCGTCGGCGGCCTCGTGCAGCCAGCCCAGCAGATCGCCTTCGAGCTCACTCTGGCGAACCTCGACGTCGAGTTCGAGCTCGGCGCCCGCCTCGGTGACGAGCTCGACCAGTTCGGGGTACGTGCCCGTTCCGTAGATGTCCGGTTCGCGCACACCGAGTCGAGCGAGGTTGGGGCCGTTGATCACCAACACGCGCCTGGTCACGAAACCTCCGCATAAGCCGCCGCGAGCACCGCGGGGTCGGGATCGGCCACCGTCACCGGTTTGGCGAGGCCGTCGAGCAGGACGAACCGAAGCCGAGTTGCCCCGCGCCTTCTTGTCGATCTTCATCGAGTCGAGCAGTCGCGGCGAACGCATCCGCCCGGTAGCGCGTCGGCAGCCCGAGCGATTCCAGAATCGCGCGGTGCCGGTCGGCGGTCGCGTCGTCGAGGCGCCCGAGCGCGCGTGACAGCTCGGCGGCGTAGACGAGGCCGATCGACACCGCCGCGCCGTGTCGCCACTTGTACCGCTCGGCCCGCTCGATGGCGTGGCCGAGCGTGTGGCCGTAGTTCAGGATCTCGCGCCGGCCCTGTTCGGTGAGGTCGTTGCCGACCACCTCGGCCTTGACGCGCACCGATCGCTCGATCAACTCCTGCTCGTACGGGTTTCCCGGCCGCACCACGGCCGCCGGGTCGGCCTCGATCACGTCCAAGATCACCGGATCGGCGATGAAGCCGCACTTGACGACCTCGGCCAGCCCGGCGATGTAGTCGTTGGCCGGCAGCGTCTCGAGCGTCGCGACATCGCACATGACGCCGGCCGGCGGGTAGAACGCGCCGACCAGGTTCTTGCCCCGCTCGGTGTTGATGCCGGTCTTGCCGCCGACCGCGGCGTCGACCATGCCGGCCAGCGTCGTCGCCACGTGGACGACGCGCACTCCGCGCAGCCAGGACGCGGCGACCCACCCGGCGAGATCGGTGGTCGCTCCCCCGCCGAGACCGACGATCGCGTCGTTGCGGGTGAACCCGATCTGGCCCAGGACGTCCCAGCAGAAACCCGGCCACCGGCAGCGTCTTGGCGTCCTCGCCGTCGGGGATCTCGATCACGTGGGCGTCGAAGCCGCCGGCGGCCAGGTCGTCGCGCACTGCCTCGGCCGTCACTCGCAATGTCGGCGGATGGATCACCGCGACGCGGGCCGCGCCGGCGAGCAGCGGCGGCAGCTCGCCGAGCAGGCCAGTGCCGATGATCACCTCGTACGGCTGGTCGCCATCGACTGGGATCTTGGTGATCATGCGGTGATTCCCAGCAATTCGGCGATCTCGAGTGACACCCGCGAGCTGGTGCGACGGTCGGTGCTGACCACATGGGTGGCCACCTCGCGATAGAGAGGCTCCCGCGCCTGGGCGAGCCGGCTGAGGGCGGCGGTCGGGTCGTCGGCCAGCAGCGGACGCCCGCGGCCGTCACCCACCCGCCGCGACAGCGTCCGGACCGACGAGCGCAGCAGCACCACGGGCACGCCGCGACCCGACGAGGCGGGCTCGGGTGCCCTCGTCCAGCACGGCGCCGCCACCGAGCGAGAGCACGCCGTCGAACGAGACCAGCGCGTCGGCGATCACGTCAGCTTCGAGCGCGCGAAAAGCGGCTTCGCCCTGCTCGGCGAACATCTGCGGAACCGGCATCCCGGCCCGGGCTTCGATCAGCGCGTCGGAGTCGACGAAGGCGACACCGAGCCGGTTGGCCAGCCGGCGGCCCGACGTCGTCTTGCCCGCGCCGGGCAATCCGACCAGCACCGCACGTGGACGTCACGGCGCGCTCAGTCCTCGATCACTGAGCCGCTTGAGGTAGGCCGCGACGTTCCGGCTGGTCTCGGCGACCGAGTCACCACCGAACTTCTCGAGCAGCGCCTGGGCCAGCACGAGCGCGACCATCGCCTCGGCGACGACGCCGGCAGCCGGCACCGCGCACACGTCCGAGCGCTGGTTGATCGCGACCGCCGCCTCGCCGGTGGCGGTGTCGATCGTCTGCAGCGCACGCGGAATCGTCGAGATCGGCTTCATCGCCGCGCGCACCCGAAGCACCTCGCCGGTGCGTCATGCCGCCCTCGGTGCCACCCGACTTGCCCGACACCCGGTGGATCACGCCCGCCGTCGTCGCGCACGATCTCGTCCTGAGCCTGCGATCCGCGGATCCGGGCCAGCTCGAAACCGTCGCCGACCTCGACGCCCTTGATCGCCTGGATGCCCATCAGCGCCCCGGCCAGCCGGGCGTCCAGTCGGCGGTCGCCCTGGACGAAGCTGCCCAGCCCCGGGGGGAGTCCGTAGGCCAGCACCTCGACGACGCCGCCGAGCGTGTCGCCGGCCTTGCGCGTCTCGTCGATCTCGTCGACCATCGCCGCGCTCGCACCCGGGTCGAGGCAGCGCACCGGCGACTCGTCGACCCGGGCCTCGTCGCCCGGCAACGGGAACGACTCCGACCGGCGCGGCCACCGAGCCGATCGACACGACATGGCTGAGCACCTCGACACCGGCGACCTGGCGCAGGAAGGCCCGGGCGATCGTCCCCATCGCGACGCGGGCCGCCGTCTCGCGGGCGCTGGCGCGCTCGAGCACCGGACGGGCGTCGTCGACGTCGTACTTCTGCATGCCGGCCAGATCGGCGTGCCCCGGCCGGGGCCGCGTCAGTGCCGCATTGCGCGCCTGCTCGGCCAACACGACGGCATCGACCGGGTCGGCCGACATCACCGTCTCCCACTTGGGCCATTCGGTGTTGCCCACGCGGATGGCCACCGGACCGCCCATGGTCAACCCGTGCCGCACGCCACCGGTCAGCTCGACCTCGTCCTGCTCGAACTTCATGCGGGCACCGCGGCCGTAGCCCAGGCGCCGTCGGGCGAGGTCCGTCGCGATCTCGGCGCTCGTCACTTCGACGCCGGCGGGCAGCCCGTCCAGTACGGCGACGAGCGCGGGGCCGTGCGACTCGCCTGCGGTGATCCAGCGCAACACGGCGCCCAGTCTCTCAGATGACGCGCGCCCGTTCAGCGCAGATAGCTCGGCACGAGGTGGAAGCCCACGACCAGGAACGCGCCGGCGATCAGCGCCGGCCCCAACGGGATGGCACTCTTCATCGACGCCTTGCGCAGTGCGACCAGGGGCAGTGACGCCACCGAGGCCAGGACGAAGCCGGCCAGCAGCCCGTAGATCACGTATCCCCAGCTCAGCCAGCCGAGCGCCGCGGCCAGCACGCCGCCCAGCTTGACGTCGCCGAAGCCGAACGGGGCGAACAGGGCCAGCAGGAAGAAAATCGCGAAGACAACCGCCCCGGCCTCGACGGACCGCAGCAGCGCGTGCCAGTCGGATCGGACGGCGCTGGCCACGATCAGCAGCACCACGGTCGAGACCGCGCAGCCGACGACGAGCCGGTCGGGCAGCCGGTGGTGCTCGAAGTCGATCATCACGAGCGGGGCGCACAGGACGGTCAGGACGAGCCACAACGGCAGCAGCGCCGACCAGCCGACGCCGTGGCCGGCGAGCAGGCCGAGCACGACACCGACCACCAGCGCGGCCCCGACCCGGCGTCCCGACGCGGGGACACCGGCCCACCAACGGGCGTTCTCGCGATCGGGAACGCTGAGCGAGAGGCGGGCGACGTACGGCGACGCGACCAGACCGCAGGCAGCGCCCAGCGCCTCGGCGGCGAGCTGACCGTGCGACATGGCTGTGCAGCCTACGGTGAACTCATGCCGAGCTTCGACGCGATCGTCCTCGCGGGTGGTTCGGCGCGTCGGCTGAGCGGCGCCGACAAGCCGATGATCGAGATCCACGGTCGCACGTTGCTCGACTTTGCGCTGGAGTCGGTACGAGACGCGGGACGCATCGTGGTTGTCGGTCCGCGCCGGGACGGCATCGAGGGCGTCACCTGGCGCCGCGAGAAGCCGCCCGGAGGCGGACCGGTCGCCGCGCTGGCGGCTGGGTTACCCGACATCGGGGCCGACCTCGTCGTCGTCCTGGCGGCGGACCTGCCGGGCATCGCGCCGGCCGTCCCGGTGCTGCTGCGCGCGCTCGCCGATCACGAGGCCGCCGTCCTGAGCGCCGGTGGTCGGCTGAACCATCTGGCGGCGGCGTGGCACGTTGGCGCTCTGCGCAACCGCGTGAACGCCCTGGCTCAGCCGGCGGGCGCGTCGATGCGCTCGGTGATGGCGGGCGCCGATGTGCTGGCCGTGGCGGATGATCAAGGCTGGTCCGCCGACTGCGACACCTGGGACGACATCGAGCGCGCGAGAGGAAACCCGTGAACGAACTGGAGACCTGGACCGAAGAACTGTGCGCCGAGCTCGGCCTCGACGCGTCGGCCGTGCCGGTGACGCTGCTGCTCGACGTCGCCCGCGACGCCGCGCACCACGTCGCCCGTCCGGCCGCGCCGCTGACGACGTTCCTGGTCGGCCTGGCGGCCGGCGCCAACGGCGGTGGTGCCGCCGCCGTCGAGAAGGCGGCCCGGACCGCCCAGCGCCTTGCGCTCGCGCCGTGCCTCAGACGACTAGTTCGGCGCCCGCGTAGACATTGCAGTGATCCTCGCGCGTCGAGTCCGGCCAGCAGCAGACCGTGTTCACGGGCCAGGTCGACCGCGAGGCTGGACGGCGCGGAGACGGCGACGATCCCGGCCACGCCGGCGGCAACCGCCTTCTGCACGATCTCGAACGACACCCGGCCGCTGACCACGAGCACCAGATCGGTCGCCGGGAGCACGCCGTCGAACAGGGCCCGGCCGATCACCTTGTCGACCGCGTTGTGCCGGCCGACGTCTTCGCGCACGCGCAGCAACTCGCCGCTCGCGGTGGCCAGCGCCGCCGCGTGCAGGCCCCCGGTGCGGGCGAAGGCGCGCTGCAACGGACGCATCCGATCGGGCAGCGACACCAGGACGTCGGCGGCGACGGTCCACCCCGCGCGGTGCGGCGGCGACGTCCGGAGCAGTGACAGGTCCAGCACGTCGGCGCTGCAGACCCCGCAGGCGGCCGAGGTGACGAACGCGCGGGGCCGGGGCGGACGCACGCCGTCGCGCAGCGTCACGTGCACGCGGTCGGTCTCGTTCTCCCAGCACGCGCGCAACTGGACGACGTCGTCGGCGACCCGGACGCCAGACTCGACGACCAGCCAGCCGGCGACGAGTTCGAGGTCGTGCCCCGGCGTGCGCATGAGCGTCGCGAGCACGTCGCCGTCCAACGCCACGACGAGCGGCGCCTCGACGGCGAGATCATCCGGCGCCCGACTGCTGACCGCTCTCGCGCACCCGGACGATCGCGCGCCGTGCCGTCATCGAACCCATACGGCCAGCCTAGGCGTCGGCTCCGCATCCGGGGGCGGCGTCGAGCAGGGCCGCGCGCATGGCTTCGAGCGGCGCCGGCGTGCTCGGTCATCAACGTGACCTGGGCCGCCGGCCTGGTGCAGCAGCATGAGGGCACCGCTCACGACCGTCGCTCCCGCGGCCGCGAACGACATCGCGAGCGGCGTCGGCCACGGGTCGTAGACCACGTCGAGCAGCGCCTGACGCGACGACCATGACCGGCTCGCGAGCGAATGCTCGGCGCCGCCCGGCAGCGTCGACACGATCAGGTCGGCATCCAACGCCGTCAGCGCCGGGTCCAGGCGATCGACGTCGATCGTCACGCCCAACCGCTCGGCGCACGCTCGTAGTTCGGTCGGCGCGGGCGGGATCGCGCACCAGCACGTCCACCCGTCCGATCCCGACGAGTGCCGAGCGCGGCCAGGGCGTTCTGCGCGGTGCCGCCGGCGCCGAGCAGGGTGGCCGACGCCGGACGCACCGACGCGCTCGGCCAGCGCCGCCACGATGCCGTCGACGTCGGTCGCCCAGGCGCGCCAGCGCCCGCCCCGAGCGGCGTCAGCGTGTTCGCCGGCGCCGATCAGCCGGACGAAGTCACCCAGCTCGTCGGCGACGCTCGACGACCGCCCGCTTGAGCGGCATCGTGCACGAGAAGCCCGCCCAGTCCGACCGGGCCGCGAGCACCTCAGCGCAGCTCGTCGACGCCGCAGTCGATCGCGTCGTAGGTCCAGTCCAGCCCCAGGGCGGCGTAGGCCGCGCGGTGCAGCATCGGTGAGAGCGAGTGGCCGATCGGACGGCCCAGCACCGCCGCCCGCCTCACGGCGCAGCACAACCCCAGCCGTTGTCGTGACAGGTCTGCTGGGCCTTGGTGAAGTCGTCCTGGTTGTCGAAGAAGCCCAGATGCCCGGCCGCGTCGATGTTGACGTAGAAGAGCCAGTCGCCGGCGGGCGGGTTGACCGCGCCCATCATCGACGACTCCCCCGGATTGCCGATCGGCGTCGGCGGCAGGCCCTTGTTGACGTAGGTGTTGTACGGCCCGGGCATCTGCGGCGTAGACGACCTTGGACGGGTCGAGGCCCTGCACCTTGGCCGCGTAGGCGCTGGTCGCGTCGATCTGCAACGGGTCACCGGCCGCGATCCGGTTCAAGATCACCCGGGCGACCTTCGCGGCGTCCTCGGGGAACTTGACCTCGGCCTGGGCGATCGAGGCGATGATCAATGCCTGGTACGGCGTGATCCCGATCTTGGTGGCGGCCGCGGCGAACCCGATCTTCTGGTCCTCGTTCTCGTACGCCGTCACGAGTTGCTTGATGGCGTCGCTCGGGCTGGTTCCCGGATTGAACGTGTAGGTCAACGGGAACAGGAAGCCTTCGAGTGAACGTCAGCGATCCCGCCGGCCGGCGCGTAGCCACTCGGAGCGAGCGTGCGTCACGTTGTCGGCCGCCGTCTGCACGGTCGCGGTGCTCTCGCCGAGCGCGGTCGCCACCTTGGAGACGACGTCCTTCTCGATCAGTGCCCTCGGGGATCACGACCTTGGCGTTCACGAGCGAGGCCGGATCGAGCATGCAGCGTCAAGGCGGCGCTGGCCGACATCTGCTTGTGCAGCCGGTAGTAGCCGGCCTGGATGCTGTTGGACTGGTCGTTGGCCGCCGCGGCGGCGCTGAACGCTCCGGTCGACGCGATGACACCCTGCGTGCGACGAGGGTCGTGCCGATGGCGTCGATGCCGTCGCCCGGGTGCACCTGGATCGTCACCGATCCCGTTCCTCCGCCGGTGTAGTCCTTGGCCGTGGTGGTCGGGTTGTAGGCGACGAAGCCGATGATCACGAGCGCGACCAGGACGAGGAACGCCAGCGCAGCCGAAGATCCGCCGCCGCCGGGTACGACGACGATCACGCACCCGTTCGGCCCGAGAGCGGCGCGAGTGAGCGTGATCGTGACCTCAGTCGTGATCATCGTCGTGATGCTCGGTGCCGAAGATCAGGTCGTGGGGATCGGTGAAGTCATGGGACTCGGACGAGTCGTCCTCGTCGAAGCTCACCGCGTCTGACTCCGTCCAGTCGGCCGCGGGCGGCGGCGACTTCGTGATCGTTCAGCGTGGACTGCCGAGAGTCCAGCCAGTGCTGCAGAAGCACGACCGCGGCCGCCTGGTCGACGACCGCCCGGCTGGCTTTTCCTCTGATGCCACGAGTGGCGAGCGTACGCTGCGCGCTCACCGTGCTGAGCCGCTCGTCGATCATCTCGACGGGAATCGGGGCAATCCGTGCGGCCAGTTCAGCCGCATAGGAACGGGCCATTTCGGCCGATGCGCCTTCGCGGCCGGCCAGCGTCACGGGCAGTCCGACGACCACTCCGGCGGCGTCCTCGTCGGCGATCAACGCGGCGAGTTCATCCAGGTCTGACCGGTTCTTCGTGTCGCGGGCGAGGGTCGCCACCGGCGACGCGATCAGCCCATACGGGTCGCTTCGCGCGACTCCGACCCGGACCGTGCCGACGTCGACGCCCAGCCACACGCCGATGCGATCGTTCACCGTCTCAGCGGGCGGAGATCGACGCGCTGACCGCCTCGAACGCCGGCGCCAGCTTCGTCGCATCCCCGCCGGCGCCCTGAGCCAAGTCGGCCTTGCCGCCACCGCGGGCGCCGATCACCGGCGCGAACGTCCGGACGATCTCGCCGGCGGCGAGCCCGGCGTCCTGACCGGCCTGGTTGACGGCAGCGACGAAGGCGACGCCGTTGTCCGACGGCGAGGCGATCAAGACCACCGCGGGGTCACCGGCGCGCAGGCGCCCGCGGACGTCGAGCACGAGCGAGCGCAGGTCGTTGCCACCGACTCCGGCCGGCGCCTCGGCCAGCACGAGCTGGACCGACCCGATCTGCTGGACGCCGGCCGCGATCGTCCCGGCCGACGAGAGCACCTGAGCCGCGCGCAGCCGGTCGAGCTCCTTCTCGGCGGCCTTGAGCCGGTCGAGGGACGCCGCGATCCGTTCGGGCAGCTCGTCGGGCTGCGCCTTGAAATCGCCGGCGATCTGATGGACGAGGACGTGCTCGCGGGCGAGGAAACGAAACGCGTCGAGCCCGACCAGCGCCTCGACCCGGCGCACGCCCGAACCGATCGAGGACTCCCCCAGCAACTTGACCATGCCGATCACCGCGCTGCGATCGACGTGCGTGCCGCCGCAGAGTTCGCGGGAGTAGTCGCCGATCTCGACGACCCGTACCTGGTCGCCGTACTTCTCGCCGAACATGGCGATGGCTCCGATGCGTCGCGCCTCGTCCTGGTCGGTGACGAACCAGCGGACCTCGAGGTCCCGAAGCAGCACCTCGTTGATCTCGTCCTCGATGTCGTTGAGCACGCTCGCCGGGACCGCGCCCGGCGTGTTGAAGTCGAAGCGCAGGCGCCCCGGCGCGTTCAGCGAACCGGCCTGGGCGGCGGTGTCGCCGAGGTTGCGGCGCAGCGACGTGTGCAGCAGGTGGGTCGCCGAGTGGCTGCGCGAGATCGCCCGCCGGCGGCTGGTGTCGACCTCGGCCAGCGCCTGGTCGCCCGGACGGACCTCGCCGCTCACGACGCGAACCCGGTGCGCGATCAGACCCGGCAACGGAGACTGGACGTCGATCACGTCGAGTACGCCGTCGTGGCCGGGCGCGCTGACCGCGATCCGACCCCAGTCGGGCTGCTGGCCGCCGCCCTCGGCGTAGAACGGTGTGATGTCGAGGACCACGAGCACCTCGTCACCCTCGCCGGCCGCGGGCAGCAGCCCGTCGTCACCGACGATGGCGTTGACCCGTGATTCGCGCACGACCTCGCGATAGCCGGTGAACTCGTTCGTTCCCAGGTCGAGCGCGGCGCGATAGGCCGACAGGTCACCGTGGCCGGTCTTCTTGGCCTGCGCGTCCGCCTTGGCCCGCGAGCGCTGCTCGGCCATCAGCCGACGAAAGCCCGTCTTCGTCGACCGCGATGCCCTGCTCGGCCGCCATCTCGAGGGTGAGGTCGATCGGGAAGCCGTACGTGTCGTGCAACTGGAATGCGATGATCACCGGAGAGCTGCGCCGGCCCGCTCGCGTGAACCACTTCGTTCGCTGCCGATTCGTAGATGAACCGGCCCCGGGTCAGCGTCTGCCGAAACGCGTCCTCCTCGCCGTACGCGTAGGTCGAGATCCGATCGAAATCGGTCGCCAACTCCGGGTACGAGGGGGCCATGGCGTCGCGCGACACCGGCAGCAGTTCGGGCAGCACCGGGTCGCCGTAGCCAAGTGCTCGCATGGAATAGACCGCGCGCCGGATGATGCGCCGCAGCACGTAGCCGCGACCCTCGTTGCCCGGGGTCACGCCGTCGCCGATCAGCATCAACGCGGTGCGGACGTGGTCGGCTATCACCCGTAGCCGGACGTCGTCCGGGTGTGACTCGCTGGCCGCGTGCCCCGAGTGGGCGCCGTAGACCTTGCCGGTCAGCTCGGCCGCCCGGGCCAGTACCGGCCGCGTCTGATCGATCTCGTAGAGATTGTCGACGCCCTGCAGCAGCGTGGCCATCCGCTCCATGCCCATGCCGGTGTCGATGTTCTTGGCCGGCAGCTCGCCCAGGATCGGGTAGTCGTCCTTGGTCGTTCCCGGCCCGCGGACGTTCTGCATGAAGACCAGGTTCCAGAACTCCATGTAGCGGTCCTCGTCGACCTCGGGGCCGCCCTCGCGCCCGTAGTCGGGACCACGGTCGTAGTACAGCTCCGAGCACGGACCGCACGGACCAGGGATGCCCATCGACCAGAAGTTGTCGGCCTTTCCGCGCCGGACGATTCGCTCCATCGGCAGGCCGACCTCGCGGTGCCAGATGTCGATCGCCTCGTCGTCGTCGAGGTAGACGGTCGCCCAGACACGGTCCCCGTCCAGGCCGAAGCCACCCGCATCGATCGAGTTGGTCGACAACGCCCAGGCCAGCCGGATCGCCTCGGCCTTGAAGTAGTCACCGAAGCTGAAGTTGCCGTTCATCTGGAAGAACGTGCCGTGCCGGGTGGTCTTGCCGACCTCGTCGATGTCCAGGGTCCGGATGCACTTCTGGATGCTCGTGGCGCGCGTGAACGGCGCCTGCTGCTGGCCGATGAAGTAGGGCACGAACTGCACCATGCCCGCATTGACGAACAACAGGTTGGGGTCGTCGAAGGGCAACGGGGCCGACGGGACGACGGTGTGGCCGTTCGCCTCGAAGTGGCCCAGGAAGCGGCGGCGGATCTCGTCGGATTTCACTGCTCGATCCTCATGCGCCGGCCGATCCGTCGAGCCCGCTCGCCTCCCGCAGCTCGCTCTCGCGATCCTGCATGGCCGCTCGCACGTCGGCGCCGAACTCGCCGATGCTCTCGGCCAGGTTCGACAAGCCCTCGCCGAAGCTGCGCGACATCCCGGCCGGGGTCAGCCGCTCGGCCGCGGCGGTCAGCTTGCGCACGATGAGGACGCCCAGCGTGACGCCCAGGGCGAGCCAGAAGAGCCGGCGCATCACTTGCTCCGGCGGCCGCGGCGCGAGCGGCGCGCGGTGCGGACGGCTTCTTCGTCGCGCCGGCTCGAGATCGTGCGACGCACGCCGTAGGAGAACGCCGCGACCTTGATCAGCGGACTGCCGAGCGTGCTCGACACGATCGAGGTCAGCGCCGCCGCGTTGGTGGTCATGGTGCCGACGTCCTTGGTGATGGAGTCGACGGAGTCCAGCTGCGCGTTCACCGACGTGATCGTGGTCTGGGCCGACGCCAGCAGCGGGGTCGCGCCCTCGTGGGTCGCCCGGATGGCCAGGGTTGCCTCGTCCAGGGTCTTCCCGAGCTTGAGCAGCGGGATGGCGAGCAGCAACACGAGCAGCACGAACGCCCCGGCCGCAATCAGACCGGCGATCGCCCCAGCGGACACGCGGAGCCTCCTTCTTCGATGGACGAGCTATCTCCGCTGAGCCTATCGGTTAGTCCGTCGCCGGTTCTTCCCCGCGGACCGGTTCCTCGCCCCGGACGGCCCCCCGCAACTTGGGCAGCCGCTCGGCCAGGAAGCGCTCAGCCCCGCGTCCACTCGGTTCGTAGTAGTCGCGCCCGACCAACTCGTCCGGCGGGTACTGCTGGGCGACCACGCCCTCGGGCACGCTGTGCGGGTACTGGTAACGCTGAGCATGACCCAGTTTCGCCGCCCCCGGGTAGTGGCCGTCACGCAAGGGCAGCGGCACCCCTCCGCCGAGTCCGGCCTTCACGTCGGCCTGGGCCGCGCTGATCGCCGCGATCACCGCGTTGGACTTGGGCGCCAGCGCGAGGTGGATCGTCACCTGGGCCAAATTGATGCGCGCCTCGGGCAGGCCGATCAACTGGACCGCCTGGGCGGCGGCGGTGGCCGCGAGCAGGGCCGTCGGGTCAGCCAGGCCGATGTCCTCGCTGGCGTGCACGACGAGGCGCCGGGCGATGAACCGGGCGTCTTCGCCGGCTTCGAGCATCCGGGCCAGATAGTGCAGGGCGGCGTCGACGTCCGAACCCCGGATCGACTTGATGAAGGCGCTGATCACGTCATAGTGCTGGTCGCCGTCGCGGTCGTACCGGACGGCCGCGGTGTCGACAGCCTGTTCCAGCGTCGGCAGGTCGATCGTGGCGGCACCCGCGGCCAGGGCGGTGCCGGCCGCCGCTTCGAGCGCGGTCAGCGCGCGGCGCGCGTCGCCGTCCGACATCCGGATCAGATGGGCCAACGCGTCGTCGTCCAATCCGATCGTGCCGTCCAGGCCGCGGTCGTCGACCAGCGCCCGCTTGACCAACGTCGTCACGTCGTCGTCGGTGAGCGGTTCGAGCGTCAGCAACAGGCTGCGCGAGAGCAGCGGCGAGACGATCGAGAAGAAGGGATTCTCGGTCGTCGCGGCCACGAGGGTCACCGTGCGCGCCTCCACCGCCCCGAGCAGCGAATCCTGCTGCGTCTTGGAGAAGCGGTGGATCTCGTCGATGAACAGGACGGTCTGACGGCCGTTGTAGCTCAGCTCTCGTTTGGCCTGTTCGATGACGGCGCGCACTTCCTTGACCCCGGCGTTCAACGCCGACAACTGCTCGAAGCGCCGGTTGGTGGCCGAGGCGACGATCAACGCGAGCGTCGTCTTGCCGGTGCCCGGTGGCCCGAACAGGATCAGCGACATCGGCGAATCGCCTTCGACCAGACGTCGCAGCGGCGAGCCCGCGGCCAGCAGGTGCTGCTGTCCGACCACCTCGTCGAGAGCGCGTGGACGCATCCTGGCCGCTAGCGGCGCGGTCGGATCGACCCCAGCGGAGGGGGAGTCGAAAAGCGTCGGCCCGGACATGTTCCCAGCCTAGGACGGCGGTCGACCGACCGACATCGAGGCAACACGCAGTGACGATCGCTGGCCGATTCGGTGAGCGCCGGCTGGTATCTTCGCCAGGTTCCGATCCGTAAGCACACGTCATTAAGAAGAGTCGAGGAACCAGGATGACAGCCACCCCGGGTCCAGGCACCGGGTCCGCCGACGGGGTCTACCGCCCGGGGTATTTCGAAACGCGTCTGGCTCAGGACCCCAATCGCGAGGTCGTCTGGCGGCATATCTGCGACTACCTGAGCCGCTGGATTCCCGCGGACTCCGACGTGCTCGAGCTGGGCGCGGGTTGGTGCGATTTCTCCAACGCCGTGACCGCGCGCAGCGTCACCGCGATGGACATCGACGCGACCGTCGTCAAGGCGGCCAAACCGGGCGTGCAGGCGGTGGTGGGCGACTGTACCGACCTGTCACGCTTCGAGGACGGGTCCTTCGACTGCGTGCTGGCCTCGAACCTGCTCGAGCACCTGGAGCGAGCCGACACCGAGCGCTTGCTGGCCGAGGCCAAGCGCGTGCTGCGCCCGGGCGGGCGGTTGCTGCTGATCCAACCCAACTTCCGGCTCAACCCGAATGAGTACTTCGACGACTACACCCACGTCGCGATCTTCACCGACCGCTCTCTACGGGATCTGTTGGCCGCCTCGGGCTGGACGATCGACCAGGTCTTCGCCCGATTCCTGCCGCTGACGATGAAGTCGCGTGGCGCGGGTCTGTCGTTCCTCGTCCCGTGGTATCTCCGGTCGCCGATCAAGCCCCTGGCCGGTCAGATGCTCGTGGTCGCGTCGACCCCCGCTCGATGAGCCACGCTCGTTCGAGCGCGGCGGCGACCGAGCCGCCGGCCGGAGCCGACCCGCCGGAGGCGGAATCCAACGCGGACGCGCGGAATGAGACGCGACCGGGCCGCTGGAGCAATCCCCGAATCGTCGCCGCGCTGTTCGTGCTCCCCTACTTGATCATGATGATCGCCTGGGCGGCGTCCAACCCGCCCGGCTCCGCGCCGGACGAGCCGGATCACCTGGTGAAGTCCCTGGGCATGGCTCGGTTCGACATCGGAGCCAAGTACACCGGCGCGCCGCTGGGCGACACGCATGTGGACAAGCGCAACGCCTCGATCAGCCGGGTGGTGCCGATACCGGCGAAGTTGAGCCCGACGGGCTACCCCTGTGACGCCTTCAACCCGACGGCGACGGCGGCCTGCCTCCCGACCACCCCGCCGGCAGGTCGAGGAACGACATCGGCGATCACTCCGCTGGGCAGCTACCCGCCCTTCCTCTACGTGCCGATCGGGCTGATCGCACGCCTGACCAATACGCCCTACCACGCGTTCCTCGCCGGTCGGGCGGTCTGCATCGTCATGGCCGCCCTGCTCATGTGGCTGGGGTGCACCCACCTGATCCGCTGGCTCGGGCGGCGCGCGCTGCTGGGTGCGGTCATCGCCTTCACCCCGATGGTGACCTTCACCTCGGCCATGGTCGGCCTGAGCGGGGTAGAGATCACCGGCGCGTTCGCGGTGGCGTGCATCGCCGTCGTCGCCATCCGAATACCGGCGTCCCTGGCCGAAGGCGGGACCCAGTTGTTGCTGGCCGGCGTCGGCGCCGCGCTCATTCTCAGTCGACAGCTGGGCATCGTGACCTTCGGCGCCATCTTCGTGTTGCTGGTCGTGCGCCTGGGTATTCGATTCTTCTGGGACCTCGTGCGCGCCCATCGACCCGCGTTCTTTTCAGCGGTCGGCATTCTCGTGCTGGCCGCCGCGGCTATCGCGGTGTGGGAGCGGAAATACGATCATCCGGCCTATACCGGCAAGGCATTCAGCGCCAAGGCCATCGCGCCGTTCAGTCAGCAGTCCTACGGAGTGATCCAGTCGGCCATCGGCAACTTCGGCTGGCTCGACACGGTCATGCCCCGTTGGTTCTACGCGGCCTACCTGATCCTGCTCATCAGCTTGGTCGGGCTCGCGATTCTCGTCGGATCGAACGCGGATCGCTGGACGCTCGTCGTCTGGCTGCTCGCCACGGTCGCCGTCGCGTACCTGACGTACACGACCGTGTTCTATCCGGTGCTCGCCGGGCTGCAAGGGCGACACCTGCTGCCGTTCTTCATGATCGTTCCGATTCTCGCGGGTGTGAGCGTCAGCGAGAGACTGGACGGCTGGGATCCGGCCGTGCTGCGCCGGTTCTTCGGCGTCCTTGCGGTATCCCTTCCCGTCCTGCAATTCGTGGGTATCTACCTGAACGCCCGCCGCTATGCTGTGGGCTCGATGGGCCCGATCTGGTTCCTCGGCCGTTCGCAATGGCGACCGGGTCTCGGTTGGGGACCTTGGTTGGTTCTCGGCGCGGTCGGCGCCGCCCTGCTCGTCTGGACAATCGTCAGCATTCGCCCGCCTTCGGATCGTTCCCCGGGCAGATTGGAGGCCCTCGGTGTGGATGGGTAAGTCGGTCGCGGTAGTCCTGCCCACCTACAACGAGAAGGACAGCATCGCCGAGACGATCAAGCGCTTCGAGAGCCTTGGCGTCGTCGACGACATCCTGGTCGTCAACAACAACGCCGCCGCGGGCACCTCCGAGGAGGTCGCCACGACGGGCGCCCGTGAGGTGGTCGAGACCCGCCAGGGCTACGGCGCGGCGATCCAGCGCGGGCTGGCCGAGGTCGACGCCGACCTCGTGTGCATCTGCGAGCCCGACGGCACGTTCAACCCCGAGGACCTGTCGAAGCTGTTGCCCTTCACCGTCGAGTGCGGCTTCGTGGTCGGTTCGCGCACTGTCTCGAACTTCATCTGGGACGGCGCCAACATGGGCTTCTTCCTGCAGTGGGGCAACTGGGCGGTGGCCAAGCTCATCGAGGTCCTCTACAACAGCGGCTACCTGAGCGACGTCGGCTGCACCTTCCGCGTGCTCGATCGCCGGACCGTGCAGGACATCCGCCCCAAGTTCACGATCGCCGGCTCGTCGTTCGGCCTCGAGATGCTGCTCATCGCGCTGCTGCGCCGCATCAAGGTCGTCCAGGTGCCGGTCAACTACCACCCGCGGGTGGGGACGTCGTCGGTCACCGGCGAGTTCGACAAGACGGTGCGACTCGGTCTCCAGATGATCGCGATGGTGCTGCGCATGCGGGCCGGCGGCAAGGCGATGCGACGACCGTCCTCACCGCCGCGCTGAGTTTCCTGCCGCCGCCTGCGCCCGGGCGACCGGACGACTGCCGTCGCTAGGCGAGATGGCCGCCGACCTTCGTGTAGCCGCGCAGCAGGTCGCGCGAGATGATCAGCCGCTGCATCTCGTCGGTGCCTTCGAAGATCCGCCACAGGCGGGCCTGGCGGTACCAGCGCTCGATCGGCAGCTCGCGCGTGTAGCCCATGCCGCCGTGGATCTGCAGCACCTTGTCGACGACGTCGTTGGCCATCGTCGCGCCGTACAGCTTGGCGATCGACGAGGCATGCCGAGGGTCGCGGCCCTGGTCGACCGTCCATGCCGCGTGCAGCACCAGCCAGCGGGCCGCCTCGAGTTCGACCTCGGCGTCGGCGATCATCCACTGGATCGCCTGATTGACCGCGATCGGCTTGCCGAACGTCTCCCGGGTGTTGGCGTGGTCGATCGCCATCTGGAGCAACCGCTCGGCCGCGCCGACCGCGCCGGCCGGGATCAGGTAGCGGCCCTTGCCGATCCACTTCATGCCCAGCTCGAAGCCCTGGCCGACCTCGCCCAGGATGTTGCGCGAAGGTACGCGGACATCGTCGAAGACCAGCGACGCGGGGCCGCCTTCGCCCATCGTCTGGATGAAGTGCGACGTCCAGCCCATCGACCGGTCGACCAGGAACGCCGTGGCCCCGGTGTGCGCCTTCTCGCCCGGCGACGTGATGGCGATGACGATCGCGAAGTCGGCGTCGTTGCCTCCGGTGATGAACGTCTTCTCGCCGTTGATGACCCAGTCGTCGCCGTCCTTGCGCGCGCTGGTCTTGATGTTGGCGGCGTCCGATCCGGCGCCCGGCTCGGTGATCGCGAAGCACGACAGCCGCTCGCCCTCGATCGTCGGCAGCAGGAACTCCTTCTTCTGCTCGTCGTTGGCGTAGTACAGGATGTTGTCGGCCTCGCCGCCGAAGCGGAACGGGACGAACGACCGGCCGACCTCGGTGGTGATCAACGACTGCATCAGCGCCGGCAGGTCCATGCCGCCGTACTCCTCGGGCGTGCGACAGGCCCCAGAATCCGAACTGCTTGGCCTTGAGCTGCAGCTCGCGCACCTCGTCGAGGGTCAGGCCCGGCTCGCCCTTGCGTTCACGGCGCAGCACCTCGGGCTCGAGGGGCATGACCTCTTTGGTGATGAAGTCGCGCGCCGTGTCGCGCACGGCCTTCTGCTCGTCGGACAGCGAGAAATCGACCATGACCGACGAGTCAGGACCACCCGTCAGTTACCGGCTGGCGCGTCCACGCCGGCTTCCTTGCGCTGCTCGGGCGTGATCGGCGCCGGGGCCGAGGTCAGCGGGTCGAAGCCGCCGCCGGTCTTCGGGAAGGCGATCACGTCGCGGATCGAGTCGGTGTGCGACAGCAGCGCGCAGATCCGGTCCCAGCCGAACGCGATGCCGCCGTGCGGCGGCGCGCCGAAGGCGAACGCGTCGAGCAGGAAGCCGAACTTCGTCCTGCGCCTGCTCGGCGTCCAGGCCCATGACGTCGAAGACCCGCTGCTGGACGTCGGCGCGGTGGATACGGATCGAGCCGCCGCCGATCTCGTTGCCGTTGCAGACGATGTCGTAGGCGTAGGCCAGGGCCGATCCCGGATCGGTGTCGAACGTGTCGAGGAACTCGGGCTTCGGCGAGGTGAAGGCGTGGTGCACCGCCGTCCACGACCCGCTGCCGACGGCGACGTCGGTGGTGTCCTCGACCGCCTCGAACAGCGGCGCGTCGACGACCCACAGGAACGACCAGGCGCTCTCGTCGATCAGCTCGAGCCGCTTGCCGATCTCGAGCCGGGCCGCGCCGAGCAGCGCCGCGCGCCTTGGCCGGACGGTCGGCGGCGAAGAAGACGCAGTCGCCCGGCTTGGCGCCCGACGGCCTCGGCCAGGCCGGCCCGCTCGTCCTCGGACAGGTTCTTGGCGACCGGTCCGCCCAGCTCGCCGTCCTCGCCGACCAGGACGTAGGCCAGCCCGCGAGCGCCGCGCTGCTTGGCCCATTCCTGCCAGGCGTCGAGCTGCTTGCGCGGCTGCGACGCGCCGCCGGCCATCACGACCGCAGCCGACGTAGTCGGCCTGGAAGACCCGGAACGGCGTGTCCGTGAAGTAGTCGCGTCAGCTCGGTGAGTCTCGAGGTCGAAGCGCAGGTCGGGCTTGTCCGAGCCGTAGCGGGCCATCGCCTCGGCGTAGGTCATCCGCGGGATCGGCGTCGGGATCTCGTGGTGCGGCCAGCTCACGCCACAGCGCGGTGACGATCGACTCGCCGACGTCGATCACGTCGTCCTGGTCGACGAAGCTCATCTCGATGTCGAGCTGGGTGAACTCGGGCTGGCGGTCGGCGCGGAAGTCCTCGTCGCGGTAGCAGCGCGCGATCTGGTAGTACCGCTCCATGCCGCCGACCATCGAGCAGCTGCTTGAACAGCTGCGGCGACTGCGGCAGCGCGTACCAACTGCCCGGCTGCAGCCGGGCCGGCACCAGGAAGTCGCGCGCGCCCTCCGGCGTCGAACGGGTCAGCGTCGGCGTCTCGATCTCGACGAAGTGCTGATCGTGCAGGGTGTTGCGCGCGATCCGGTTCGCCTCGCTGCGCAGCCGCAGCGCGTTGCCCGAGGACGGGCGGCGCAGGTCGAGGTAGCGGTACTTCAGCCGCGCCTCCTCGCCGACCGTCGACGTGTCGTCGACCGGGAACGGCAACGGAGCCGACTCGTTGAGCACCTCGACGCGGGACGCGACGACCTCGATCTCGCCGGTCGCCAGTCGCGGGTTGATCGCGCCCTCGATCCGCACCCGCACCTCGCCGGTGACGGCCAGGCACCACTCGTTGCGCAGGTCGTGGGCGATCTCGTCGTCGCGGACGACGACCTGGACGACGCCGGAGGCGTCGCGCAGGTCGATGAAGGCCACTCCGCCGTGGTCGCGGCGGCTGCCGACCCAGCCGGCCAGCGTCACCGTGCGGCCGGCGTCGGATGCGCGAAGCGTGCCGGCGTCGTGCGTGCGAATCACTGAATCACTCCTGATTGGTTCTTGCCATCTGCGTTGATGACGACCTGGGGCTTCAGGTCGCTCTCGGGCGGACGTCCACGTCGCCGGGATCGGCCGCTACCTGATCACCGGACCGGATGTCTCTTGACCTCGCTCTGGTCCGGGAACCAGACGAACGGGATGCCGCGCCGCTCGGCCGTCCGGATCTGCTTGCCGTACTTCTGGGCGCTCGGCGCGACCTCGGCCGCGATCCCGCGCGCCCGCAGCGCCTGGGCGACCGCGTCGCTGTCGGCCCGCGATTCCTCGTCGACGAGCGCGACCAGCACCACCGACGGCACCGACCGCGACGCGGTGAGGCGTCCGCTGTTGAACAGCGGGATCAGCATCCGGGTCACGCCGAGCGAGATGCCGACCCCGGGGTAGGTGGTCTTGCCGTCCGAGGCCAGCGAGTCGTACCGCCCGCCGGAGCAGATCGAGCCCAGCGACTCGGACCCGGCCATCCGGGTCTCGAACACCGTCCCGGTGTAGTAGTCCAGGCCGCGCGCGATGCTCAGATCGGCCTCGACCACCACCCGATCGCCGGTGATCGTCGCCGCGCCTGAGATCACGGCGGCCAGCTCGTCCAGGCCGGTGTCGAGCAGCGGGTGCTCGACCCCGAGCGCGCGCACCTGGTCGACGAACGAGCGCGTCGGCCGATCGGATCGTCGGCCAGGGCCAGGCACGTCTCGGCCTGCTTCTCGTCCAGTCCGGCCTCGCCGGCCAGCATCGTCCGCACGGCGTCGCGACCGGCACCTTGTCGATCTTGTCGATCACCCGCATGACGCGGCCGCGGTCCTCGGCGCCCGACGCCGAGGTAGAACCCCTCGATCAGCTTGCGGTTGTTGACCTGCAGCCGCAGCGGCGGCAGGAACGACAGCGTCGACAGCGCCTCGGCCATCACCCGGGCGACCTCGACGTCGTGGTGGAACGGCAGCGCGTCGCGGGCGACGACGTCGATGTCGGCCTGGGTGAACTCGCGATAGCGGCCCTCCTGCGGCCGCTCGCCCCGCCACACCTTCTGGATCTGGTAGCGCCGGAACGGGAACTCCAGCTTGCCGGCGTTCTCCAGCACGTAGCGGGCGAACGGCACGGTCAGGTCGAAGTGCAGGCCCAGACCGGAGTCGCCGGAGTCGGCGTCGGCCTGCAGCCGGCGCAGCACGTAGACCTCCTTGTCGATCTCGCCCTTGCGCAGCAACTGGTCCATCGGCTCGGCGGCGCGGGTCTCGATCGGGGCGAAGCCGTGCAGTTCGAACGTCCGGCGCAGCGAGTCGAGCACGGACAGCTCGACGAAGCGCTCCGCCGGGCGCAGCTCCGGGAAGCCGGAGAGCGGGGTGATGCTTCATCGCGAACTCCCGCAGGTAGGGGTTGGCCGCGCGCTCGCGGCCGATCGTGGTCGTCGGGCCCGTGGCCGGGCCGGACCACCATGTGCGTCCGGCTTGGGCAGGACGACCCGCGCAGCGAGCGACGCCATGGCTGACTCCGAGCCGCCGGGCAGGTCCATCCGGCCGATGGAGCCCGCGAACAGCAGGTCACCGCTGAACATCGTCGGGGTGCCGTCGGCATCGGCGGCGCAGAAGATCACCGACCCGCTCGGTGTGACCGGGCGAGTGCTCGACGCGCAGGGGCAGCCCGGCCAGTTCCAGGTCGGCGCCGTCCTCGAGCAGGCGGACGTCGTCCGGCTCGGCGAAGGTGAGCCCGGCGACGCCCATGAGCGGCGAGCCGAAGGGCGCGCCCAGGCCCGACCACGGATCGGCCAGCTGGCGCCGGTCGGCGGGGTGGATGAAGGCCGGGACGTCGCGCGCCTGGCAAACCGGCAGAACCGAGAAAGTGTGATCGATGTGCCCATGGGTCAGCAGCACGGCCACCGGGTGCAGCCGGTTCTCGGCGATGATCTCGTCCAGGCGCGGCCCGACGCCGATCCCCGGGTCGATCACCACGCATTGCTCGCCGGGCCCGGCAGCGACGACCCAGCAGTTGGTGGCCGTCACGTCGGACGCGAAACCCGCGATGAACACCCGACTCCGATCGATTTGTACGGCCACTTCGCACGGCGGCTTCGTAGGGCAGCCGACTCCTTCGCCGTTTCTGAACAACAGCCTACCGAGCCGGTCCCAGATGACTTCCGTACACTGCCCGAGGACTTCGAAGCCACACGCAGCCCGCTCGCCCGAAGCCATTTCATCCGGAAGGACCGCCGAGTGCCGACCAACAAGCAGCGTCGTGAAGCCGCGCGCCGTCATCTCGAGCGCCAGCTGCAACGCCGCCAGCAGGAGGCGGCCCGGCGCAAGCAGCGCAACCTGATCGCCACCGTGGTCGGGCGTCGTGGTCATCCTCGCGGTGGTCATCCTGGTCGTCGTGATGGCCACCGGCGGCTCGAAGAAGAAGCCGGCGGCCGCGCCAGCACTTCGGCCTCGGCCTCGCCCGTCGGCCAGCTCGACGGCCGCGAAGACCGCCGGCGCGTGTGGCTACACCGCAGGGCGCCGCCGCCAGCAAGGACGTCGGCATTCCGCCCGACCCGGCGACGACCCCGACGACGAACGAGGTCCTGGACGTCACGACGCAACCTCGGCCCCATGACGTTCACCCTGGACGGCGCGGCGGCGCCGTGCAACGTGCAGAGCATCGCCTACCTGGCGACCAAGGGCTACTACGACAACACGCCGTGCCACCGCCTGGTGACCAGCGGCATCTACGTCCTGCAGTGCGGCGACCCGACCGGCACCGGTTCGGGCGGGCCGGGCTACACCGCCAAGGACGAGAACCTGACCAACGCCGACTACAGCCAGGTCGGCACCATCGCGATGGCCAACTCCGGCGCCGACACCAACGGCAGCCAGTTCTTCATCATCTGCAAGGACTCCAGCACCGGACTGCAGAAGACCTACACCGTCATCGGCAAGGTCACCGCCGGCATGGACATCGTGCAGAAGGTCGCCGCGGCCGGCGAGGACGACTCGAACGGCACCGGCGACGGCAAGCCGAAGTTGGCGATCACCTTCACCAAGGTGACGGCGGCGCCGCCGGTCGCCGGCAGTGGCACCTTCGTGACGCCGACCCCGACCGCGCCGGCGAGCTCACGGCCGCGGCCAGCTCGTCAGCCGGGGCCAGCTCGTCGGCTGGGGCCTCGGACACCATCTCGAGCGCTCCGACCAAGAGCGCGTCCCCGGTGAGCTAGCGACTCAGCCACCCCTCCGACCGTCGTCGGCGCACCGATCATGGTCGGGAGGGTGGCTGGGCGCGATGTCCAGGTCGGCTCCAGCCGTCGCCAGGTGCCGGTGGGCGCTCAGCTCAGTTGGCGCTGCTCACCCGGTAGACGTCGTAGACGCCCTCGACGTTGCGGATCGTGCGCAGCAGATGGCCGAGGTGCTTCGCCTCGGCCATCTCGAAGGTGAACTTGCTGACGGCGACCCGGTCGCGGTTGGTCGACACCGCCGCGGAGAGGATGTTGACGCGCTCGTCGGAGAGCACCCGGCTGACGTCGGAGAGCAGGCGGTGCCGGTCGAGCGCCTCGACCTGGATCGACACCACGAAGACCGAGTCGGCCGAAGGCGCCCACTCGACCTCGACGAGCCGATCGGCCTGTTCGAGCAGTCCCGAGGCGTTCGTGCAGGCCTTGCGGTGCACCGAGACTCCACCGCCCCGGGTCACGAAGCCGAGGATGTCGTCGCCGGGCACCGGAGTGCAGCAGCGGGCCAGCTTCACCCAGACGTCGGTGACGCCCTTGACCATCACGCCCGCGTCGTTGCGCCGCGAGGTCATGTCGGGCGAGTTCTGCGCCGGGACAGCCGTCTCGGCGATGTCCTCGACGGCGCCCTCGAGGCCGCCCAGCGAGGCGACGATGCGCTGCACGACGTGCTGGGCCGAGACGTGGCCCTCACCGATCGCGGCGTAGAGCGCGGAGATGTCGGCCAGGTGCATGTCGCGCGAGACGTTGAGCAGCGCGTCGCCGCCGAGCAGTCGCTGCAGCGGCAGTGCGGCCTTGCGCATCGCCCGGGTCAGCGCGCTCTTGCCGGCCTCGATCGCGTCCTCACGACGTTCGCGGGCGAACCACTGACGGATCTTGGCCCGCGCCCGCGGCGACTTGACGAACTGCATCCAGTCACGCGACGGTCCGGCACCCTCGGCCTTGGACGTGAACACCTCGACGGTGTCGCCGTTGTCGAGCGTGCTCTCGAGCGCCACCAACTTGCCGTTGACGCGGGCGCCGATACACCGGTGGCCGACCTCGGTGTGCACGGCGTAGGCGAAGTCGACCGGAGTGGATTCGGCCGGCAGCGCGATGACGTCGCCCTTGGGAGTGAAGACGTAGACCTCGGAGGCGCCCAGGTCGAAGCGCAGCGAGTCGAGGAACTCCCCCGGCTCCTGCGTCTCCCGCTGCCAGTCGAGCAGCTGGCGCAGCCAGCCCATCTCGTCCGAGACCGCTGACGGCTCGGCCGCGACGGCGTTCTTGGCTTCCTTGTACTTCCAGTGGGCGGCGATGCCGTACTCGGCGGTGCGGTGCATCGCGTGGGTGCGGATCTGCATCTCGACCGGCTTGCCGCCCGGACCGATCACCGTCGTGTGCAGCGACTGGTACATGTTGAACTTCGGCATCGCGATGTAGTCCTTGAACCGGCCTGGTACCGGCTGCCAGTTCGCGTGGATCACGCCGAGCGTGCCGTAGCAGTCGCGTTCGGACTCGACCAGGATGCGGATGCCGACCAGGTCGTGGATGTCGGTGAACTCGCGGCCGCGCACGATCATCTTCTGATAGATCGAGTAGTAGTGCTTGGGCCGTCCGGTGACCGCGGCCTTGATGTCGCCGGCCTTGAGGTCGGCGTTGATCCGGTCGATGACCTCGGTCAGGTAGGTGTCGCGCGACGGCGCCCGCTCGGCGACCAGCCGGACGATCTCGTCGTAGCGCTTCGGGTACAGCGTCGCGAAGGCGAGGTCCTCGAGCTCCCACTTGATGGTGTTCATACCGAGGCGGTGGGCCAGCGGGGCCAGCACCTCGAGCGTCTCGCGGGCCTTGCGCTCCTGCTTGGCCGGCGGCAGGAAGCGCAGCGTGCGCATGTTGTGCAGCCGGTCGGCGAGCTTGATCACCAGGACGCGCGGGTCGCGGGCCATGGCGACGACCATCTTGCGGATCGTCTCGGCCTCGGCGGCCTCGCCGAAGCGGACCTTGTCGAGCTTGGTGACGCCGTCGACCAGGTGGGCCACCTCGGCGCCGAACTCGGCCTCGAGATCGGCCAGGGTCAGGCCGGTGTCCTCGACCGTGTCGTGCAGCAGCGCCGCGACGAGCGTGGTGGTGTCCATGCCCAGCTCGGCCAGGATCGTGGCCACGGCGAGCGGGTGGGTGATGTACGGGTCGCCGCTCTTGCGCAGCTGGCCGCGGTGAGCGGTCTCGGCCACGTCGTAGCCACGCTGCAACAGCCGGGCGTCGACCTTGGGGTGAGCGCCGCGGTGGATGGCCAGCAGCGGCTCGAGGACGGGACGGACGACCGTCTGCCGGTTCGAGGTGGTGATGCGGCGGGCCAGGCGGTCGCGGACCCGGCGGCGCTGCAGCGCGGTCGAGGCGTGTCGCCTCGTCGGGCGATTCGTTGGACGGGGTGCGATTGGCGGCGGACTGCGACCTGCACGGGCGGGGAGGCGGCGGCAGGCGAGGACTCGTCGACGTCCTGGACGACGTTCGTCGACGAGCTGGGGTGGACTGCCTCGGTTGTCAGGTCCGCCTCCCTCCAAGTTGCGCCCAGTCTATGCGGAGAAGCTCACGCGCCGGTTCAGAGCATGAGCAGCGTGCGCACGGGGGCCGCCGTGATGCGTTGGCGGCCGCCGAGGAAGCCGAGCTCGAGCAGCGTGGCGATGCTCGTGACCTCGGCACCCGACTCGATCAGCAGGTCGGCGGCCGCCTCCAACGTCCCGCCGGTGGCGAGTACGTCATCGACCAAGAACACGCGCCGGCCGTTCAGGATTCCCGCCGGCACCTCGATCTCGGCCGTGCCGTACTCGAGGGTGTAGGCCCGGCGCAGGGTCGGCGGCGGCAGCTTGCCGGCCTTGCGCACCGGCAGCATGCCGCAGCCCAGTTCACGGGCGAGCGCGGCGGCCACGATGAAACCACGCGCTTCGACACCGGCGACGAGGTCGACCGGCCAGACCGAACGGGCGAAGTCGGCGAGCGCGCCGATCGCCGTCGCGAACGCCTGGCCGTCGGCCAGCAGCGGCACGATGTCCTTGAACACGATGCCCGGCTGGGGGAAGTCCGGGACGTCCCGCAGACGGCTGGCGATGAACCGCGCAACGTCGGCTCCGGCGTCGCCGACGGGCTCGCTCACGCTGCTTCCGTCACTTCTTGCGGCGTTGCGGGCGAGCGCCGGGGCGCGGCGCGGGCGCCGGACCGACGACGACCCGGCGCGGGCCGGCGCCGACCAGCTCATCGGCCGGGGCGGCGCTGGCGCGCTGAGCCTCGGCGGCCCGCTTGGCGGCGACCCGGCGCGCGAGGGCCTTGTAGGCCGGCTCGCGCTCGGTCAGGTCGACGACGATCGGCGTGGCCAGGAACAGCGACGAGTACGCGCCGGACGCGATGCCGACGAACAAGATCAAGGCCAGGTCCTTGATCGTGCCGACGCCGAGCAGCCCGGCGCCGACGAACAGCAGCCCGGCGACGGGCAGCAGCGCGATCAGCGAGGTGTTGATCGAGCGCATCAGCGTCTGGTTGACGGCGGTGTTCGCGGCCTCGGAGTAGGTCATGCGCGAGCCGGCGAGCAGATCCTTGGAGTTCTCGGCGACCTTGTCGTAGACCACGACGGTGTCATACAGCGAGAAACCGAGGATCGTCAGCAGACCGACCACGGTCGACGGGGTCAGCTCGAAACCGACGATCGAGTACACGCCGGCGGCCACCAGCAGGTCGTGCAGCAGGGCGACGACGCCGCCCACGGCCATTCGCCACTGGTAGCGGATGGAGATGTAGATGGTCACCGCGATCAGGAAGATGATCAGGCCTTCGATGGCCTTGACCGTGATGTCGTGGCCCCAGTCGGAGCTGACGGTCGTGATGCTGATCTTGTCGCGGTTGATCCCGAGCGCCTGGACGCGAGCTTGCCCGGGTCGTTCGTGGCGTCGACCTGATCGAGGGCCTTGGTGGTGACGACGAACTGGCGGGTGGCGCCCGAGCCGACCTCCTGGGGCAGGTTCTCGCTGTTCAGGCCGATCGAGGTGAACGCGTTGTTGACCTTGTTGACGGTCAGGCTGGTGCCCGAGGCCTGGATCTGGAACTGGCTGCCACCGGCGAACTCGACGCCGATGTTGAAGCCACGCGTGAAGAAGCTGATCAGGCTGACCAGCACGATGATCAGCGACGCGAAGTACCAGCGCTTGCGGTGCGGGATGAGCTGGACCTGCGACTCGCCGCGGTAGAGCCTGCGAAGTTTCGGCCGGATCGCCATCAGTTCTGCCCGTCGGTGTCGGCGTCGGTGCTGTCATCGTCGGCGTCGCCGTCGCTCGGCTGCAGCGGCTTGCCGCGCATGCGAGCCCGGCGGGCGGCCGCGCGCTCGGCCGCGGTCGCGCCCTCGACCGGTGGCGACGGTGCGGCTCGGTGGACGCGGGTCGGTGCTCGCGGTCCGGTGCGTCCTCGGTGAACGTCAGGCACGATCGCGGTGTCGCCGATGCCGTCGAGTTCATCATCATCGGTGAGCGGCTCGTCGACCTCGGGCTCGAGCACCGCCACGCTCGAACGCGAACGGCTCGCGCGCGTGCCGCCGGGTGCGGCGCCTCGGCCGCTCTTCACCACGCCACCCTCGCGGGCCGAGTCCAGGCCGGTGAACCGGGCCGAGCCGAAGGCCGCGCTGCGCGAGAGCAACGACACCAGCGGGTGGGTGAACAGGAACACGACGACCAGGTCGAGGATCGTCGACAGGCCGAGGGTGAAGGCGAAGCCCTTCACGTCGCCGGCGGCGAAGTAGTACAGGATCGCGGCGGCGAGGAACGACACGGTGTCGGCCGACAGGATCGTGCGGCGGGCGCGCACCCAGGCCCGCGGCACGGCGACGCGCATCGACCGGCCCTCGTGCACCTCGTCCTTTATTCGTTCGAAGAACACGACGAACGAGTCGGCGGTGATACCCACCGCCACGATGAAGCCGGCGATACCGGCCAGGGTCAGCGTGAAGCCGATCTCGCGGCCCAGGATCACCAGCATCGCGTAGGTCAGGCCCGCCGGACACGAGCAGCGACGCGATCGTCACCAGCCCGAGCGCGCGGTAGTAGAGCAGCGAGTAGATGACGACCAGGATCAGGCCGATGCCGCCGGCGAGCAGGCCGGCCTTGAGCTGGCCGCTGCCCAGCGTCGCCGAGACGGTCGGGTTGGTCTCGGTCTTGAAGCTCAGCGGCAGCGCGCCGTACTTGAGCTGGTTGGCCAGGTCGGTCGCCGACTTCTGGTTGAAGCTGCCCGAGATCTGCGTGTCGCCGTTGATGGTTGCCGCCGGTGTACGGGTAGGTGATCACGGCGTTGTCGAGGGTGAACGCGACGTAGTCGGCGCACGGCGTGCCGGCGGTGCCGGTCGTGGCGTCCGTCGTGTCACCACAGGCCGTGACCGCGCTCGACGGCGTCGCGCCGCCGGTGTTGTGCTTGGACGTCCAGTTGGCCCAGTTCGCCTGGCCGGTGCTCTTGAGGCTGCAGCGAGACGACCCACTGGGTCTGGCCCTGCTGACGAGCCGGGCGCGACCGCGCTGGCCGACTTGATCTCGGTGCCGGGCACGATCACCGGACCGAGCAGGAAGACCGCGGTCGCCGTCTTGGCGTCGTTGGTGTCGCAGGCCAGGAAGTACTTGGTCCTTCGTGGTGTCCGGCCGGCTTGGCGCCGCAGTCGTAGTTCGCGACCGCGGCTCTGCAGCGCGGTCTGCTGGGTCGTCGTCAGCTTGTCGTAGGCGTCCTCGGTCGTGCGGCACCGGCGAAGCCGAGGTTGGCCAGCGGGGTCGCCGACGTTGCGGCGTGCCGTGGACGAGGTCGCGGTGGCTGTCGGCGTGGCCGAGCCGACGCGCGGCCGGACGTTGCCGACGGGCTGGTGCTGGCCGACGTGGCCGTCGGCGTGCTCGACGGGCTGGCCGCCGTCAGCGGCTCGTCCTTGAGGTTCGACGTCGAGTGGGTGCTGCTCGACGACGCGGCCGGGCTCGACGCGCCGTCGGTGGCCGACGCGCTCGCGCTGGCCGACGCCGGTGCGCTGGCCGGACGCGCGTGGCGGTGCGCTCGCCGCGGCCGAGGCCTCGGCGGCGGCCGCGGCGGCGGTCTGCACCGGCGCCATGATCAACGGGCGGAAGTTCAGGACGGCGGCGGCGCCGATGTTGGCGATCGCGCTCGAGCCCTTGCCGGGCACCGAGATCTGGATCTCGGTTGTTGCCCGCGACCACGACCTCGGCGTTGGCCACGCCGTAGCCGTTGACCCGGTTCTCCATGATCGTGCGGGCCTCGTTCATGGACGACTTCGACGGCGCCTTGCCGTTCGGGGTCTGCGGCCTTGAAGATGACCTGAGTGCCGCCCTCGAGGTCGAGGCCGAGCTTGGGCGCGCGCGAGTGCCCGGGCCAGAAGACCAGGCCGTAGAGCACGGCCAAGATGGCGACGAGGGCGAGGAAATAGCGCCCTACGCGCAGCGTTCCGGCGGGTGGTGCCACGGGGAATGATCTCCTCGACGATCTCGGGGCGCGCGGCCAAGCCCACCTCGGACGTCCATTTCGCCCGGTTGGGCGTGGTCGAGCCAACGTGAATCTGCCGCGTGGTTGGACGCAGTCGCGGACCAGTATGACCGACGACCGCCAAAGTTCCGCTCAGGACCAGCCCGGGTTTGCTCAGCTCGCGCGATCGGGCGGATCGCCATGTCGCGGTCGCCGGGGTGGTCCGGGCCGTCGGGCGAATCGTCGCCGGTGATCGGCTTGCGGTACTGCACGGGCAGCGATGCGGCGTCGCGCAGGGCCGCGCGGGCCCATTTGACCTCGACGCCGGGCGCGATCGACAGCTGGACGCTGTCGTCGTCGTTGATGCCGACGACGGTGCCGTACAGGCCCGACGTCGTCATGACCTCGGTGCCGAAGCGTGATGTTGTCGCCGCTGGGCGCCCTGCCGGGCCGCCATCCGCGCCCGGCTGCGCCGCGAGAGCATGAACGCTCCGACGATCAGGATGGCCAGGATGACGTAGCAGGCCGTAGTTCACGCCGCCGAGGCTACCCGCCGAACAGGGTCGGTCCCTGGTTTCCGGGCGGGACAGAGTCCCAGATGCGCCCAGGCGGCCGGCGTGGCGACCCGCCCGCGAGACGTTCGGGCCAGCAGGCCGGCGCGGACCAGGAACGGCTCGGCGACCTCTTCGACCGTCTCGACCTCTTCGCCGACGGCCACCGCGAGCGTGCCGACCCCGACCGGGCCGCCGTTGAACCGGCGGACCAGGGCGTCGAGGACCGCCCGGTCGAGGCGGTCGAGGCCGAGCTGGTCGACGTCGTAGACGGCCAGCGCGGCGCGCGCGATCTCCCGCGTGACGACGCCGTCGGCCCGGACCTCGGCGTAGTCGCGCACCCGGCGCAGCAGCCGGTTGGCGATGCGGGGCGTGCCACGCGAGCGACCGGCGATCTCGTGCGCGCCGTCCGGGCGCAAGTCGACCTGGAGCAGTTCGGCCGAGCGGCCCAGGACGTGTTCGAGCTCGTCGGCGTCGTAGAAGTCCATGTGGCCGGTGAAGCCGAATCGATCGCGCAGCGGGCCGGTGAGCAAGCCGGCGCGCGTCGTGGCCCCGACCAGCGTGAACGGGGCGAGGTCGAGCGGGATCGCCGTCGCGCCCGGGCCCTTGCCGACGATGACGTCGACCCGGTAGTCCTCCATCGCCATGTAGAGCAGCTCTTCGGCGGGGCGCGCGATGCGGTGGATCTCGTCGATGAACAGCACCTCGCCCTCGCTCAGGCTGGTCAGCAGCGCGGCGAGATCACCGGCCCGTTCGATGGCCGGCCCGCTGGTGACCCGGATCGGCGCGCCCAGCTCGGCGGCGATGATCATCGCCAGGCTCGTCTTGCCCAGGCCGGGCGGCCCCGACAGCAGGACGTGATCGGGCGGCCGGTTACGCCGCAGCGCGCTGGCCAGCACCAGTTCGAGCTGCTCGCGCACCTTGGGCTGGCCGACGAACTCGGCGAGTCGCTTGGGGCGCAGGCTGGCCTCGACGTCGCGCTCGTCGATCGCCGGCAGCGGGCTGACGACGTCCTCGACCGGTTCGCTCACGACGCCATCATCTCGCGCTGGTGCGGTCGGCGGCCCTCATCGGGTGCGGCCGAGCAGCTGGATCGTGCGCCGCAGCAGCGCCGACAGGTCGGGCGTCTCGTCCCCGTGCTTCGGCTCGCGGCGATGTCGATCGCCTCGTCGGCCTCCTTGCCGGTGAAGCCGAGCCCGGCCAGGGCGTGCGCCAGCTGGTCGCGCCACGGGCGCCACCGCGGCGACCGTCCCGCCGCTCGGTTCGTCGATCGCGCCGATGCGATCGCGCAGCTCGAGGACGATGCGCTCGGCGCCCTTGCGGCCGATGCCCGGGACCTTCACCAGGGATGAATAGTCGGCGGTGGCGACTGCCCGGCGGACCTCGCGCGGCGGATGCACGGCCAAGATCGTCTGAGCCAGCTTCGGGCCGACGCCGTTCGCGGTCTGCAGCAGCTCGAACAACGCCCGCTCGTCGTCGTCAGCGAAGCCGTAGAGCGTGAGCGAGTCCTCGCGGACGACCAGACTGGTCGCCAGCCGAGCCGGCTCCCCCAGGCGCAGCCGAGCCAGTGTTGCGGGCGAGCAGGAGACGGACAGGCCGACGCCGCCGACCTCGATCACCGCGCCGTCGGGCCCGAGTGCGGCGACGCGTCCGTGGACGCTGGCTATCACCTGGCCACCTTCGCGACCGCGCTGGCGATGCGCGCCTGGGCGCTTCCCCGCCAGATCTGGCAGATCGCCAGCGCCAGGGCGTCGGCGGCGTCGGCCGGACGCGGGGTCTCGGCCAGGCGCAGCAGGCGCGTGACCATGACGCCGATCTGCGCCTTGTCGGCCCGTCCCGAACCGGTGACCGCCGCTTTGACCTCGGTCGGGGTGTGCAGCGCGACGGGAATGCCCGCCCGGGTGGCGGCGACGATCGCCAGGCCCGCGGACTGGGCCGTGCCCATCGCCGTACGGACGTTCTGCTGGCTGAAGACCCGCTCGACCGCGACGACGTCCGGTCGATGCTCGGCGATGGCCAGCGTCAGCGCGTCGGCGATGGCCAGCAGCCGGCGCCCGATGTCGTCGTCGGCCGGGGTGCGGATGACGTCGACCGCGACCAGCGACAGGGGTCGCCCGGGTGCACCTTCGACGACGCCGACGCCGCAGCGCGTCAGTCCGGGGTCGACTCCGAGCACGCGCACGGCACACCTTTCGCTGGAATCCGGACGAGATCGAACGGGCGTTCGACGTCAGTAGATCAAGCTCCGGGCGCCGATCGCGGGCGACACGCCCGTACGCTCGGTCGTCGTGTACTCCGTACCCGACCAGTGGGGGCAACGCCGACGCCGCGCCGTCCGGCCCAGCCCCATCTTCCTGGCGTTCGTCGCGGCCTGGGCGCTCGGGGCGTTCTTGTGCTGGACCGCACCCGTCCCGAAGTTCGGCGACGGGCCCACGCCCGGCCGGCTCGGCGTCTTCCTGTTCGTGGTCGCCGGCTGGGTCGTGACGCTGTGCTTCCACGAGTTCGGCCACGCCTTCGCCGCCTACCTCGCCGGCGACCGCGACGTCGAGGCGCGCGGCTATCTGACGCTGAACCCGTTCAAGTACGCCCACCCGGTGCTCTCGATCGTGCTGCCGCTGTTCTTCATCATCCAAGGCGGAATCGGGCTGCCCGGCGGGGCCGTCTACCTGCACCCGCACACCTTCCGGACGAGGGCGCAGCGAAGCCTGGCCGCCGCGGCCGGCCCGTTGAGCAACGTCGTGTTCGCGGCGATCCTGCTGACCGTCGCTCGGTCGCACTCTGCGCTGGACAGCCACGGGACGTTCTGGGCCGCGCTCGGCTTCCTCGGCTTCCTGCAGGTCAGCGCGGCCGTGCTGAACCTGCTGCCGATCCCCGGCCTGGACGGCTACGGGATCATCGAGCCCTACCTCGACCCGGCGACCGTCCATTCGATGGAGAAGGTCAAGCCCTGGGGGATGCTCGGCGTCTATGTGCTGCTTCAGATCCAGACCATCAACGGGCACTTCTTCGACCTGGTGAACTGGCTGTACGGCCTGTCGGGCGCGTCAGGATCCTTGTGGAGCAACGGCTACGTGCTCTTCCGTTTCTGGAACCGGCTCGCCTAGCCGGGGTGGCCGTTCGCCGGCTGGTGTGGCCCGTTCGCTAGCCGGCTTCGACGGCCTCGAGCACGTCGTCGCTGATGTCGAAGTTGGCGTAGACGTTCTGCACGTCGTCGGAGTCCTCGAGCGCGTCGACCAGGCGCAGGACCTTGCGGGCGCCGTCCTCGTCCAGTTCGACCTGCACGCTCGGGATGAACGGCGAGTCGGCCGAGTCGTAGTCGATGCCGGCGCCCTGCAGAGCAGTGCGTACCGCGACCAGGTCGGTGGGCTCGCTGACGACCTCGAACACCTCGCCCATGTCGTTGACCTCTTCGGCCCCGGCGTCGAGCACGGCGGCCAGCACGTCGTCCTCGCTCGTGCCGTCCTTGGGGACGATGACCACGCCCTTGCGGGTGAACATGTAGGCCACCGAACCCGGGTCGGCCATCGAGCCGCCGTTGCGGGTCATGGCAATGCGGACCTCGCCGGCGGCCCGGTTGCGGTTGTCGGTCAGGCACTCGATCAGCACGGCGACGCCGTTCGGGCCGTACCCCTCGTACATGATCGTCTGCCAGTCGGAGCCGCCGGCCTCGGCGCCCGAGCCGCGCTTGACCGCCCGCTCGATGTTGTCCAGCGGCACCGACGTCTTGCGCGCCTTCTGGATCGCGTCGTACAGCGTCGGGTTGCCGTCCGGGTCACCGCCGCCGGTGCGCGCCGCGACCTCGATGTTCTTGATCAGCTTGGCGAACAGCTTGCCGCGCTTGGCGTCGATGACGGCCTTCTTGTGCTTGGTCGTCGCCCACTTGGAATGCCCGCTCACGCTGGTCGCCTCACCATCTCGCAGAAGTACGCATGAATGCGTCCGTCCCCCGTGAGTTCCGGGTGGAAGGACGTGGCCAGCAGATGCTGCTGGCGAACTACCACAATCCTACCGGCGAGCGGGTCCGGATCCGATCCGGCCGAGCGCCTCGGCCTTCGGACCGATGTCGTCGACCCACGGCGCGCGGATGAACACCGCGTGCACCGGCGGGCCGTCCAAGCCCGTCGACCGTCGATGTCCTCCTCGAAGGAGTCGACCTGCCGGCCGAACGCGTTGCGCCGCACCGTGACGTCCAGGCCGCCGAAGGTGTCCTCGAGCTGATCGCCGTCGGCGGCGAGGCGGTCGGCGAGCAGGATCATGCCGGCGCACGAGCCGTAGGTGGGCAGACCGTCCGCGATGCGCTGCTTGAGCGGTTCGAGCAGGTCGAAGACCCTGGCCAGCTTGACGATCGTGGTCGACTCGCCGCCGGGCAGGACCAGGCCGTCGACGGCCTCGAGCTCGGCGAGCGCGGCGGACCGTGATCGCGTCGCAGCCGGCCGCCTCGATCGCGGCCAGGTGCTCCCGGACGTCGCCCTGCAGTGCGAGGACTCCGACGGTGGGCACGGTGGTTCAGCCTAGTTCAGAGCCGACGCCCGTCTCCTCCAGTGGCGCGTTGGCCGACCATTGGCGCGCTGTGACGCGCCAATGGAGCAGCAAAGCGCCGATCGCTGGTTAGTGCTGGTGCTGCGCGTGCGCCTTGGCGTGCGCGGTGTGGTTGGCGAACTCGCGCGCATGCTTGGAGGTCGTCGGCCGCAGCACCAGGCTCTCGAGGAGCTGCTGGGTGGCGGCGGTGACGGCGTCCACCGCGTCGTCGAAGGCGGCGACGTTGGCAGCGGCCGGATTGCGCATGCCCGCGATCTTGCGGACGTACTGCAGCGCGGCGGCGTGCACGTCCTCCGGCGTCACGTGCTCGACGAACGGCGGGCGCAGAGTATGAATGTTGCGGCACATGCACCAAGTATCAGCGCGAACGCGTTGGTTGGCTACGCGATGCCCTGTCCGGGCAGACGGATGGCGCGAGCGGAAGTTGCTCGCATCGGGTCGTAGCGCGTTCCGAACGCTCTACGCGATGCCCGGTCCGGACAGACGGATGGCGCGAGCGAGCCGTCGGGTGAGCGGCGAACGCTCTACGGATCGGTCGGCCGTTCGGCCGCGATCCGACGGACGTCGCTGTTACCAGCCGCGTTCGGCCAGCCGGTGCGGCTCGGGGATGTCCTCGACGTTGATGCCGACCATCGCCTCGCCCAGGCCGCGCGACACCTTGGCGATCACGTCGGGGTCGTCGAAGAACGTCGTGGCCTTGACGATGGCCTCGGCCCGCTGGGCCGGGTTGCCCGACTTGAAGATGCCCGAGCCGACGAAGACGCCCTCGGCGCCGAGCTGCATCATCATCGCCGCGTCGGCCGGGGTGGCGATGCCGCCGGCGGTGAACAGCACGACCGGCAGCTTGCCCAGCTCGGCGACCTCCTGGACCAGCTCGTAGGGCGCCTGCAGCTCCTTGGCCGCGACGAACAGCTCGTCCTCGGGCAGCGAGGTGAGCCGCTTGATCTCGGCCCGGATCTTGCGCATGTGCGTGGTGGCGTTCGAGACGTCGCCGGTGCCGGCCTCGCCCTTGGAGCGGATCATCGCCGCGCCCTCGGTGATCCGGCGCAGCGCCTCGCCCAGGTTGGTGGCACCGCAGACGAACGGGACGGTGAACTTCCACTTGTCGATGTGGTTGGCGTAGTCGGCCGGGGTCAGCACCTCGGACTCGTCGATGTAGTCGACGCCGAGCGACTGCAGCACCTGGGCCTCGACGAAGTGGCCGATACGCGCCTTGGCCATCACCGGGATCGAGACCGCCGAGATGATGCTGTCGATCATGTCGGGGTCGCTCATCCGCGAGACGCCACCCTGGGCGCGGATGTCGGCCGGAACCCGCTCCAGCGCCATGACGGCGACGGCGCCGGCGTCCTCGGCGATCTTGGCCTGCTCGGCGGTGACGACGTCCATGATGACGCCGCCCTTGAGCATCTCGGCCATGCCCCGCTTGACCGTGCCGGTCCCGGTCGCGGCGGCGGTGGAGTGCGTGTTCTCGACTGACATGGCCCCTATTCTACGTCCGTCAGCTCGAGGTTAACGCCGTCCCGTTGGCCACCAGGACCACCCAGGTTCCACCCGGCTGCAGGGCGATCGGCTGGCCGTCGGCGCCGGTGAACGTCGTGGGCGAGGTGGCCGAGGCGCGCGACCAGGTGCCGTCGATCCGCTTGCCGTTGCGGAAGATCGACACGTTCCCCGATCCGATCGAGTGGGTGTACTGCGACGGATTGCCGTTGACGTCGATGTCCTGCGGATACGGGGTGACGCTGCAGAACTGGACGATGACGTTGGGCGTCGCGACGATCGCGCCGTCCGACTGCTTCTGCGTGACCCCACCGATGACGCGGTCGTACTTGCCGGACGCGCTGTCGTAGGTGAACTTGACCGGCGTCGCGCCGACCACGGTGGCCAGGGAGGCTCCCGACGGATCGGCGGCCAGCGACGTGGTGTCGGCCGACCAGGTGAACCCGACGTTCTGGACGCCGTTCCCGTTGAGCGCGGCCGACACCTTGGCCAGGTCCGCTGTCAGGTTGTACGGCATGGACCGGTTGTTGTCGCGAGCGAAGCCTGGCCCGTTGCGGTCGTTGATCGTCGTCTTGAGCGGCGAGTCGTCGAGCACCTGCAGCGGATTGGCCGCGCCACCGGACGCCACGTAGTCGATCGCGCCGTACTGGGCGACGAGTTCGGGATCGCTGGCTCGGGTGCTGCGAACCGACTCGACGATCGGCTTGTTGGTGGCGAACACGGCCAGCAGCCGGGTCAGCCCGCCCTCGACCTGCTCGATGTAGACGACATCGGCCTGGTTGATGTTGCGCATCGGCCGGCCATTGGGCGTGTCGTCGATCTTCACGGCCACCACCGGGCCGCTGGGCACCGGGCCGAGCCCGGTCAGCGGATTGACCGGCGCCGCCACCGGCGCGCTGGAGCTGGGTGCCGCCGAGGTCGAGACGGGCTCGGTGCTCGATGCCGGTGTGCTCGTCGGCGTCGCCGAGGGCTTGGCCTTGGCGCCACCCCCGCAGGCCGTGATCAGGGCGAGCGCTGAGATGGTGCAGAGGGCCACAACCCAGGTGGGGGATTTCATCGGGTCCTTTCGCGGGGAGTGCGGGCAATCAGCAAGGCCGGTGGTCAGCGCCGGACGGGCACCGTGTCGTCGATGTCGAAGAACTTGGGCATCGGGCGTTGTCCTGCAAGGTGTAGCAGCCTAGGCATGCGTCCTTCGCGCAACGCGCGGGTGTCGCTGACCGCATCGTTGTAGAAGCGCCGCGCGATCAGGACGCGAACGGCCGCCTCCACCAGCTCGTCGGCCGCCGGGTCGGTGAGATCACCGCGTTCGTTCACCAGCTCGAGGACGGCGCGCCCGACCGAGCTCTCGGCGGATTGGCGATCATCGCCCTGGGCAGTCAGCGCGTGGCGGGCGAGCTCTTGGAACCGGCTGCGATCCGCCTCGGTCAGCGAGGTGTCGGTGCCGTCGACGACGTGTGAGACGGCGGCCACCCGGCGGACCAGCTGAGCGTCGAGCGCGGCCTGGGCGGCGTCGACTCGCGCATGCAACCGGTCGAGGCGGGTCAGGGTGAACGTGATCCACGCCGTGACCAGGACGGCCAGGAAGACCGCAAGGACCAACCACCCGGCGGACAGCACGGGCGCGAATCTTAACGGCCTTCCGGATACGGCGTGGCCGGTGTGCCCGCGATGGCCAGTTCGTAGACCCGCATGATCTCGGCGGCCACCACGTTCCAGTCGTAGGGCGCGACGGCCCGGGACCCGGCCGCGACGAGCCGCGCGCGCAGCTCGGCGTCGTCGAGGACGTCGCTGATCGCACCGGCCAGATCGGACGGATCGCCCGTACGGAACAGCCGTCCGGCGCGGCCGTTGTCGAGCACGCGCCGGAACTCCTCGAGGTCGCTGGCCACGATCGGTGTGCCGGCGGCCATCGCCTCGAGCAGGATCACGCCGAAGCTTTCCTGGCCGGTGTTGGGCGCGCAGTACAGGTCGACCGAGTGCAGGAGCCGGGTCTTGTCGGCCTCGTCGACCTGGCCGAGCAGCACGACGTGGTCGCGTACGGCTCGCGGCAGCGAGTCCAGGAACGGTTCGCTCTCGCCCCGGCCGGCAATCAACAGCCGCAGCCCGGGCCGGCTCGCGGCGAGCAACTCGATCGCGGCCACCAGGACGTCCATGCCCTTGCGCGGTTCGTCGTAGCGTCCGATGAAGCCGATCGTGCCGCCGTCGCGCGGGTAGCCCTCCAGGCGTCCCCCCGCCGCGAAGTGCTTGGTGGCGACGCCGTTCGGGATGACCACCGCGTCGGCGTTGAGGTGCTCGACGATGACTCGGCGGGCGGCGGGCGAGACGGCGATCCGTCCGGTCAGCTTCTCGAGGAAGGGTTGCAGGACACTGTCGAACATCGACAGGAATCGCGAACGGGTTGTGGCCATGTGGAACGTTCCGACGAGCGGGCCGTCGTGGATCATGCAGGCCAGCAACGACAGACTCGGCGGTGCCGGTTCGTGTACGTGGACCACGTCGAAGGCATTGTCGCGCAACCATTTTCGGACGCGTGCGGCCGAGACGAGGCCGAACTGCAGTCGTGCGATCGAGCCGTTGTACGGGATCGGAACGGCCTTGCCGGCGCCCGTGACATAGGTCGGCAGACCAGGAGTCTCGTCGTCGCCGGGCGCCAGGACCGACACCGAATGTCCTTGCGCGATAAGGGTTTCAGCGAGGTCGCGGACGTGCGCCTGGACACCGCCCGGAATTCCCCACGCGTACGGACAGACCAGTCCGACGCGCATGTCAGGCCGGCCGGCGCGCGGGATCGAGATCGTCGAGCCAGAGCTTCTGGAGCATGTGCCAATGCGTGGGGTGGGCCGAGATGACCTCGGCGAACCGGTCGGCGAGCAGCTGGGTGCCCACCTGAACCCGATCGCGCAGCCGTCCTTCGGGCAGCTCGATCGGATCGAAGATGCGCTGTCCCCATCCCCCGTCGTCGGTGAACCAGAGGCCGACGGGGAGCAGGGCGGCACCGGTCATCGCCGCCAACATCGCCGGGCCGGCCGGCATGCGCGCGGTGGCGCCGAAGAACTCGACCTCGATGCCGTGCGCTGACAGGTCGCGGTCGGCCACCAGGCACACTCCCCCGCCGGCCCGCAGCCGTTCGACCAGCACCGAGGTCGGGGGGCGTTCGCCACCAGTCAGGGGCAGCACCTCCATGCCCAGACTCTCGCGGTAGGCCACGAAGCGATCGAACAGCGACTCGGGCTTGAGCCGTTCGGCGACCGTCGTGAAGGGCTGCCCGTAGCGCCCGACAACCCACAGCCCGGCGACGTCATAGTTGCCCGTGTGCGGCAGCGCGATCACGTAGCCGCGACCGGCCGCCATCGCCGCGTCCAGGTGCTCGGCCCCGATCGTGTTCGCGGCCACCCGCTCGACGACCGACTTCTTGTCCATCCGCGGCAAGCGGAAGGTCTCGAGCCAGTACCGCGCATAGGAGCGCATGGCGTCGCCGACCAGTTCGTCCATCTCGTGCTCGCCGGGCGTCGCGCCGACAACGCGCCGGAGGTTCTTGCGCAGCTGTCGGACGGCCGCTCCGTTTCGGACGGTCGCGGCATCGGCAGCAGCCCGGAACGTCCGGGCCGCCACGGGCGCGGGAATCGACTTGACGACGCCCCAACCGGCGGCGAAACCCGCTGACACGAACTGCCCGCGGAGCTCGTCGAGCTCGCTGCGGACGGTCGTCATTTCGCGGCCAGCTGCTTGGACTGCTGGTAGACGGTGGCGAAGCGCTGACCCACGGTGATCGTCGACGCCGCGACGAGCAGCCACAACGAGATCGCCTGCACGTAGGGGATGCCCAGGAAGGATCCCGAGACGCCCGTTCCGACGAGCACGATGATCAACCGCTCGGCCCGTTCGGCGATCCCGACGTTGCAGGTGAGGCCGACGCCTTCGGCCCGAGCCTTGATGTAGGACGTCAGCGAGCCGAGCACCAGGCACAACAGGCAGGCGGCGAGCAACCACGGCTGGTCGTGCCGTGCGAAGTACCAGGCCAGACCCGCGAAGATCGCGGCGTCCGCGACACGGTCGCAGGCCGAGTCGAGCACGGCGCCGAACTTGCTCGACCGGCCGCTCGCCCGGGCCACCGCGCCGTCGAGCATGTCGAGCATCACGAACGCCCAGCACAGGGCGGCGCCGGTGAACCAATGACCCTGGGGGAAGAAGATCAACGCCGAGGCGACCGTCCCGAGCGTCCCGATGACCGTGATGATGTCCGGGCTCACGCCGGCGCGGGCCAGCCGCTCGCCGAGCGGCGCGATGCCGCGGCTGAAGAAGGAACGAGCATGGACGTTGAGCACGCGGCGGGGTTCCGATCGGTTTTCGGGAAACTGGCTGACTCTCAGGATAGGTGAGAGTCAGCGCCGGGTCGGATCAGTGGCGCTGACTCGGCGGGCCGAACCGCTCGCGCGTGATCCCACGGCGGAGGGGTGGGGCCTCCCCGCTCCTGGTGTCGGTGTCGATTGCGGCCACCTCACGCCGTACCGTGCGGCCATGGGACGACGCGGCGGGCCGGTGCTGGTCGCCGCGATCATGACGGCGCTCGTGCTCACCGGCTGCAGCCACGCGCGCCCGTCCCGACCGGCGAGCACCACACGGACGACGGGGGTTGCCACGGCGTCCGCTGCGTCGTCCTCAGCGTCGTCCTCAGCGTCGTCCTCAGCGCCGCCGGTGACCTCGGCCGCGCCGGCGCCGCGGACGGTCAGCGTGCTGGGCTCGGGCGACGTGCTCATCCATCCGCCGCTCATCGTCCAGGCGGCGGCCGATGCCAAGGCCGCCGGCGAGACCGGCTACGACTTCAGCCAGATCTACGCCTCGATCAAGCCCGTCACGAGCAAGGTGGATCTGGCCACCTGCGAGCTGGAGACCCCCCTGGGAACACCGAGCGGTCCGTTCACCGGCTACCCGACCTTCGATGCCCCGCCGCAGGTGCTCACTGCGCTCAAGGGCATCGGCTACAAGAGCTGCACCACGGCGTCCAACCACACCATCGATCAGGGCGCGGCCGGGGTGACCCGCACGCTGGACGAACTGGACGCGGCGGGGCTGGCGCACACCGGCAGTGCGCGGTCGGCGGCGGAGGCGGCCACGCCGCTGATCCTGACCATGCCCAACGGCGTGAAGGTCGCGCAGCTGGCGTACTCGTTCGGGTTCAACGGGCTGAGCGTTCCCTCCAACGAGCCCTGGCTGGCCAATCTCACCGACGTGCCCAAGATCCTGGCCGCCGCGCACGCCGCCAAGCAGGCCGGCGCCGACATCGTCGTGCTGAGCATGCACTGGGGCACCGAATACACGCATACGGCGACCGACCTGCAGAAGTCGCAGGCGGCCCAACTGCTGGCTTCGCCCGACATCGACCTGATCCTGGGCGATCACGCCCACGCGGTCCAGCCGCTGCAGATGATCAACGGCAAGTGGGTGATCTATTGCATGGGTGATCAGATCTCGGCCCATGACCCGCCCAACGACGACAACCGCGAAGGCGTCATGCCGATCTTCACGTTCACCGAAACAGCCGGGTCGTGGAAGGTGACCAAGGTCGAGGCGGTGCCCACCTGGATGCAGCTCTCGCCCGCGTACCGGCTGATCGACCTGCCGGCGGCCCTCGCCGATCCCTCGACCTCGGCCGCCGACCGGGCGACCTACCAGCAAGCGCACGACCAGATCGCGGGCTATCTCGACGCGTACGGCGCCGCCGCGCAGGGACTGGTCGTCGACTAGCGCTACTGCTTGGGCAGCTTGAGCTTGGACAGGTCAGGCATCTCCATGCCGGGCGGCAGCTGGGACGCATCGAAGCCGCCCATGCCCCCCGGAAGGCCGCCACCGGGAAAACCGCCGCCGGGGAAGCCGGCGGGGATGCGCGGTTGCGTCGGACCGCGGCCGCCCTTGCCCTTCTTGCCCTTGCGGGTGTTCTTGGACGATTTGGTGGCGCTGACCTTGCGCTTCATGCCCGGCAGTGTTGAGGCTGCCCATCATCTTGCGCGCTTCGAAGAATCGGTCGACGAGCTGGTTGACGTCACTGACCTTCACGCCCGAGCCGTTGGCGATACGCAGCCGACGGGAGCCGTTGATCATCTTCGGGTTCGCCCGCTCAGCCGGGGTCATCGAGCGGATGATCGCGGCGGTCCGGTCGAGATCCTTGTCGTCGACCTGGGCGAGGGCGTCCTTCATCTGACCCATGCCCGGCAGCATGCCGAGCAGGTTGCCGATCGGGCCCATCTTTCGGATCTGCTGCAGCTGGCCGAGGAAGTCCTCGAGTGTGAACTCGCCGCCGGCACCGAACTTGGCCGCCATCTTCTCGGCTTCGCCCTCGTCGAACGACTTCTGGGCCTGCTCGATGAGGGTGAGCATGTCGCCCATGCCGAGGATGCGCGAGGCCATCCGGTCGGGGTGGAAGACGTCGAAATCGGCCAGCTTCTCGCCGTTCGAGGCGAACATGATCGGCTCGCCGGTGACCTCGCGCACCGACAGCGCGGCACCACCACGGGCGTCGCCGTCGAGCTTGGTCAGCACGACGCCGGTGAAGCCGACACCCTCCTGAAAGGCCTGAGCGGTGTTGACGGCGTCCTGACCGACCATGGCGTCGACGACGAACAGGATCTCCTGAGGCTGGACCGCGTCGCGGATGTCGGCCGCCTGCTGCATCATGTCGGCGTCGATGCCCAGGCGGCCCGCGGTGTCGACGATGACCATGTCGTGCTGGGCGCGCAGGGCGAAGTCGATCGAGTCGCGCGCGACCTTTACCGGATCGCCCGTCCCGTTGCCCGGCTCGGGGGCGAAGACGGCGACCCCGGCCCGCTCGCCGACCACCTGCAGCTGGTTGACCGCGTTGGGGCGCTGAAGGTCGCAGGCGACGAGGATCGGCGTGTGGCCCTGCTCGCGCAGCCAGTAGCCGAGCTTGCCGGCCAGCGTCGTCTTGCCCGCGCCCTGCAGTCCGGCCAGCATGATCACGGTCGGCGGATTCTTCGCGTACTGCAACCGGCGTGTCTCACCGCCGAGGATCTTGACGAGCTCCTCGTTGACGATCTTGATGACCTGCTGCGCCGGGTTCAGCGCGCGCGACACCTCTTCGCCGCGCGCCCGCTCCTTGACCGCGTCGATGAACCCGCGGACGACCGGCAGGGCGACATCGGCCTCGAGCAGGGCGATGCGGATCTCACGCGCGGTCGCGTCGATGTCGGCCTCGGAGAGCCGGCCTTTGCCGCGAAGACCGGTGAAGACCTTGTTCAGGCGGTCGGAGAGGGTGTCGAACACGGCTCAAGCCTACGTGGCGATCGGTCGGCGTTCGATTGTGGAGTGTTTGCCGCGGCAGGAGCGGCAAACACTCCACGATCGCCTAGTGGATCCGGGCGCCGCCATCGACGTAGAGCACCTGGCCGGTGACGTATCCGGCCTCTTCGCCGGCGAAGAAGGCGACGGCGTTGGCGATGTCGGCCGGTAGGCCACCGCGGCGGACCGGCACGGCCGCGGCCACCGCCTCGCGCATCGCCTCGATGGTGGTGCCCGTGCGCTCGGCGGTGGCCTTGGTCATCTCGGTCTCGATGAAGCCGGGGGCGATGGCGTTCGCCGTGATCCCGAACGGACCCAGCTCGATCGCCAGCGTCTTCGTCAATCCCTGCAGACCGGCCTTGGCCGTCGAGTAGTTCGCCTGGCCGCGGTTGCCGATCGCCGACGTCGACGACATCGAGATGATGCGGCCGTACTTGGCACTGACCATGTGCTTCTGGGCGAGCTGGCTGGCCAGGAACGCACCGCGCAGGTGGACCTCCATGACGAGCGACCAGTCGTCGTCGGTCATCTTGAACAGCATGTTGTCGCGGATCACGCCTGCGTTGTTGACGAGGATGTGCAGACCGCCGAACATCTCGACGACGCCGTCGACCGCGGCCTGGATCTGATCGCGCTTGGAGACGTCGGCCTCGAGGGCGATCGCCGAGCCCCCGGCGGCCTTGATCTCGTCGGCGACCTTGCGGGCCGAGTCGATGTTCAGATCGAGGACGCCGACGTTGGCGCCACCCTGCGCGAGCCGGTGTGCGATGGCCGCACCGATGCCCTGGGCGGCTCCCGTGACGAGGGCGACGCGATCCTGCACTCCTGGCATGAAGTTCCTCCTGTTGATGTTCAGACGGTCTGCTGATCCTGGCGGTCGACGAGGCGGCGGACCCCGGCCAGCCAACGGGCGGGATCGGACGCCTTCTGTGTCCAGAACGTACCGACCTCTGGATGGGGAAGGATCAAGAAGGTTTCCTGGGTCACAGCCTCGGCCACGATATCGGCGACCCGGGCCGCGCTGATGATCTCGCCGGACGCTGCGACCGCCTGGGCGGCGGCATTGCCCTCGGCCAGCGGCTCCATGAGCAGCGGCGTGGCCACGCCCAGTGGGCACAGCACGCTGACGCCGATGCCCCGGCCGCCATAGGTCACCGACAGCCACTCGGCGAACGCGACCGCCCCGTGCTTGGTGACGGTGTACGGCGCGTCCCCCGGCGCGGTCAGCAGTCCGGCCGCCGAGGCGGTGTTGCAGAGATAGCCCTGGCCGCGCTCCAGCATCGAGGGCAGCACAGCGCGGGCGGCGTTGACGTGCGCCATCACATGGACGTCCCACGCCCGCTGCCAGGCGGCGAGGTCCTCCACGCCCGCGCCGGTGGTGATCCCGGCGTTCGAGCAGAAGAGGTCGACGCGGCCGTGTGCGTCCAGTGTCTGGTCGACGAGCGCCTGGATCGCCGTCGGGTCGGTGACGTCCGTGACCACCGCCGTGCCGGCGATCTCCCCGGCCACCCGCGCCGCGGCGTCCCCGTCCCGGTCGGAGACGATCACGGTCGCCCCGTCGGCGGCGAAGCGGTGGGCCATCGCTTCGCCGATGCCACTGCCGCCACCGGTGATGACGACGATCGAATCCTTGATGATCATGAACCCAGCGCCTTCAGGGTCGGGACGAGCGCCTCCGGGTCGGCCAGCTCGGGCGTCGGCAGCAGGGCAATGACCGGCGTGCGGACGCCGGCATCGGCGTACGTCTGCAGCTGCTGACGACACGACTGCGGCGATCCGTGCAGGATCAGCTCGTCGATCACGTCGTCCGGCACCGCCGCCAAGGCCGCCTTGCGGTCGCCGGCCGCCCAGTTGTCCCACATCGCACCCAGCTTCGGTCCGCGACCGAGCCACTCGTGGAACGCGGCGTAGGCCGGCACGGTCAGATAGCTCGTGATCATCATCCGGCCGAGATTTCGCGCGAAGTCGACATCCTCGGTCGGGCAGACGAACACCCGGGCGACGACATCGGCCTCGGGATCACCCACCGCGTCCAGGCACTGGGCGACGTCGGTGGCGGCCAGCCAGTTCAAGATCACGCCGTCGGCCTCGGTGCCGGCGAGCCGCAGCATCTGCGGGCGCAGGGCGGCGAGCAGCACCGGCGGCGGGGTGGACGGCACGTTGTCGAGCTTGAACCGGTGGACGGTGAACGTGTCGAAGTCACCGTCCACGCGCTCCCCCGCCAGCGCCAGCCGGACGAACCGCAGCACGTCACGCGTCTTGCGGTACGGCTCGGTGAAGTCGAATCCGTTCCAGTCACCGACGATCGCCGGGCTGGACGATCCGAGCCCGAGGACGAATCGGTCCGGCGCGGCCGCGGCCATCGTGGCCGCGGACATGGCGATGAGGGCCGGACCGCGAGTGAAGGCCGGGACGATCGCCGTGCCCAGTCGCATCGACGGCTCCCACGCCGAGGCGAGGGCCAGCGGGGTGAACGCATCCGCCCCGTTCACCTCCGACGACCAGACATCGGTGTAGCCGAGGCCGGGCAGCGCCCTGATCAACGCGGCATGGTCGGGCAGCGGCAGTCCGGTCAGCGGAATCGTCAGTCCCCAGCCCATCACTGGACGCCCAGTCCGGCGAGAACGAACTCGGCCAGCTCGGACGCCAGCTGCGCCGGCCGTTTGCGGCCGCCGGGCCGATACCAGAGCGGCAATTCGTTGATCGACGCCGAAGATCGTGAACGTGATCGTCTCGGGTGAGGCCACCCGCGCGAACGAGCCGTCCGCCTGACCGTCGCGGATCAGCTTGATCATCGCGTCGTGATAGCGCCGGCGAGCGGTGCGCAACAACGCCCCGCGCTCGCCATCGAGCCGGGCGATCTCGCGGAACGACACCAGTGCCCGCTCCGAGCTCTCGGCGGTGGTGATCACCAGGTCGTCGATCAGCGCGCGCAAGGTTCCGGCCGGCGGGAGCCCGGCGTCCAGGATCGCCTGCATGCGGTCGAGCTGCAGGGTGATCAGGTCGCCGTACACCGCGTAGAGCAGTTCCTGCTTGCTCGCGAAGTGGTGATAGAAGCCGCCCTTGGCCACCCGGGCCCGTTCGGTCACCTGGGCCACGCTGGTCCCGTCGTAGCCCTGCGCGGCGAACAGTTCGACCGCGGCCGTCAGCACCCGATCACGTACGCCGGGTTCGGACGTCATCCGATCGCCGCCTGTTGGTAGTCGCGCAACTCCTCGCGAGCGACCGACCGCAGGTGCACCTCGTCGGGACCGTCGGCGAGGCGGAGCGTTCGCAACTGGGCCCATCCCTCGGCGAGCGGCGTGTCGCCCGAGACGCCGGCCGCCCCGTGGGCCTGGATCGCCCGCTCGACGACGCGCAGGGCGGCGCGCGGCGCGGCGACCTTGATCGCCGCGATCTCGGTGCGGGCGTGCCGGACGCCGACGGTGTCGATCAACCACGCCGCCTTGAGCACGAGCAGCCGGACCTGGTCGAGCTCGATCCGCGACTCGGCGATCCACTCCCGGATCACCCCCTGGTTGGCGAGCGGCTGACCGAACGCCGACCGCGACATGACGCGCAGACACATGAGCTCGAGCGCCCGCTCGGCCAGGCCGAGGCTGCGCATGCAGTGGTGGATGCGGCCGGGCCCGAGCCGGGCCTGGGCGAGCGCAAAGCCCTGTCCCTGGCCGCCGAGCAGGTTCGTCGCCGGCACCCGGACACCGTGGAAGACGATCTCGCCGTGGCCGCCGTGCGGTCCGTCGTCGTAGCCGAACACCGTCGTCGACCGCTTGACCTCGACGCCCGGGGTGTCGAGCGGAACCAGGATCATCGACTGCCGGGCGTGCGAGCTCTCGCCCGGGTCGGTGACGCCCATGACGATCGAGAGCTTGCACTCGGGACGCATGGCGCCGGTCGACCACCACTTGCGCCCGGTGATCACGTACTCGTCGCCGTCGCGTTCGATCCGGGTCGAGATGTTCGTGGCGTCGCTGCTGGCGACCTCCGGCTCGGTCATCGAGAAGCACGAGCGGATCTCGCCGGCCAGCAGCGGGCTCGAGCCACTGCTGGCTCTGCTCGGGCGTCGCGAACATCGCGAGCAACTCCATGTTGCCGGTGTCGGGCGCCGCGCAGTTCATCGCCTCGGGGGCCAGCGCGAGCGAGCGTCCGGACAGCTCGGCGATGGGGGCGTAGTCGAGCACCGATGAGACCGGCTCCGTGATGATCATCGGGAAGGAACAGGTTCCACAGTCCGCGCTGCCGAGCTTGCCGCTTCAGCTCCTGCATGATCATCGGCGTGCGGAACGGCGTGCCGGCGCGACGGAACTCGGCCGCCTCGTGCTCGAACTCGTGCTCGGCCGGATAGATCACTTCGTCGAGGAAGCGCTCGACCTCGCCCTGCAGCGCCTGCGAGCGCTCACTGTGCTGGAAGTCCACGTGAATCTCCTTCGGTTACAACGAATCGAGCGCGTGCGACGGCGTTTTCGAGCAGTCCCGGAACGGCCGCGCCGAAGCGTTCGAACCCGGCTCCGACCGTCTTGCCCTGCAGGTAGCGGGCCGCGATGCCCTCAGCGATCACCGCGAGCTTGAAGTAGCCGAAGGCGACGTACCACGGCAGCGACGAGACATCCCGACCGGAGAGCTCGGCGTAGCGCCGGTCGAGTTGACCGGCGCTGAGGAAACCCAGCGCCGGATCCATCATCGGCATCGTGAACGAATCGTGTTCGGCCAGTTCGTGATAGACGTGGAGCAGACCGACGTCGGCCAGCGGATCGCCGAGCGTGGCCATCTCCCAGTCGACGATCGCGGCGATCCGATCGAGCGAGCTCGTGTAGATCACGTTGGTCAGCCGGTAGTCGCCGTGGACGATCGCCGGAGCGCCCGAGGTCGGCAGGAACCGGTTCAGCCGCTCGACGACCGAGCCCTCGATCGGCAGCGGACGCGTTTCGGACGACTGCCACTGCTGGTGCCAACGGCGCAGCTGTCGTTCGAGGAACCCGTCGGGCCGACCGAAGTCACTGAGGCCGACCGCGCCCGGTTCGATCGAGTGCAGAACCGCCAGCGTCGAGACGAGCTGATCACCGAGGTTGGCCGCCGTGTCAGCATCGAGGGCGGCGATCGAGTCCGCGTGATCGAGCACGCGACCGTCGACGTACTCCATCATGTAGAACGGCGCTCCCAGGACGGCCTCGTCGGTGCACAGCGCGATCGGGGGTGGCACCGGGACGTCGGTCGGGGCCAGCGCGCTGATGACGGTGAACTCGCGGACCATGTCGTGCGCGGTCGGCAGCACATGACCGAGCGGCGGGCGGCGCACCGCCCATTCGCTCACTCCGTCATTGACGCGGTACGTGAGGTTGCTCTTGCCGCCGGCGATCAGCTCACCGCCGAGCTCCTCGGCATGGACGAGGTCGGGATGCTCTCGGGCGAGCCACTCGCGCAGCGCGTCGAGGTCGAGTCCGGGGAGCTCAGTCACGAGCCCGACCATAGGGACCGACCGGTCGGTCTGGCAAGACCCAGTTGCCCGGTGGCAGACTCCGAGCCCATGACCCCACCCATCCTCGTGGTCATGGGCGTGACCGGAACGGGGAAGAGCACCGTCGGCCAGGCCCTGGCCCGCGACCTGGGCTACCCGTTCGCCGAGGGCGACGACTTCCACTCGGCCGCCAACATCGCCAAGATGCACGCCGGCCATCCGCTCACCGACGAGGACCGCGCGCCGTGGTTGCGCACGATCGCCGAATGGATCGGCGAGCGCGAACAGGCCGGTACGGGCGGCGTCATCACCTGCTCGGCGCTCAAGCGCGCGTACCGCGACGAACTGCGCGCCGGGCATCCCGACGTCCGCTTCATCTGGCTCACCGGAGCTCATGACGTGCTGCTCGCCCGCCTGCAGGGACGCCAGGGGCATTTCATGCCGCCCGCGCTGCTGGACAGCCAGATCGCGACGCTCGAGCCGCTGCAGCCCGACGAGCCGGGCGGTGCCGTCGACGTGGGCGGTACGCCGGCGCAGACCGAGGCGGCCGCGCGGGCCCTAGCCGATGTTGGCGCCGACCAGGTGCCCGACGCCGTAGGTGACCGCGGCAGCAGCAGCACCCAGGACCAACTGCCGTAGACCGGCGTACAGCCATCCCCGCGCGGTGAAGCGCGACGTCAGTGCGCCGGTCACGAACAGCGCCACACAGGCCAGAATGGCCGACACCAGGACGGATTTCGCCCCGAACAGGTAGGGCAGGAGCGGGATCAGCGCGCCGACCGTGAAGGAGAGAAACGAACTGCCGGCGGCGACGAGCGGCGACGGCAGATCGCGCGGGTCGACGCCGAGCTCTTCGCGGGCATGGATCTCCAGCGCCTGCTCGGGATCGACCGACAGCTGACGCGCGACCTTCTCGGCCAGGTCCGGATCGACCCCGCGGTCGACGTACAGCTGGGCCAGCTCGGCCAGTTCGGCCTCGGCGTTGTGGGTCAACTCGTGACGCTCGACGGCGATCTCGGCCCGCGCGGACTCGTTCTGGCTCTGCACCGACACGTACTCGCCGGTCGCCATGGAGAAGGCCCCGCCGACCAGTCCGGCCAGACCCGCGAGCACGACCTGGTGACTGGGCACGCTGGCGCCCGCGACGCCGGCGATCAGCGCGAAGTTCGACACCAGCCCGTCCATGGTGCCGAAGACGGTGGGACGCAGCCAGCCGCCGGTGACGTCGCGGTGATCATGATGGATCTCGGCGTTGCCGGCGCTCATCCGCACGTCGCTCACGACGGCACCTCCTCGTCGGCCTCCTCGTCCGTGCCGGCCGATTCGATCTTGGGCTCGCGCCCGTCGAGGTATCGCGATTCGTCGGGGTTGTCGCGGTGGCGCAGATACCAGACCAGCGCGCCGAGGAAGACGATGATCGCCGTCCAGTCATTGAGGCGCAGGCCCAGGATGTGGTTGGCATGATCGTGACGCAGCGCCTCGATCCAACCCCGGCCCGCTGTGTACCCCATGACGTAGAGCGCCATGACGTTGCCGCGGCCGAACGTCTTGTGCTTCACCAGGTACAGCAAGAGGAAACCCAGCGCGATGTCCCAGATCGACTCGTACAGGAACGTCGGCTGGAAATAGCCGAGCACGATCGGATGGCCGGCCGCGTCGAGCGCGGAATGCCCGGTGACGACGTCGATGTCGTGGATCTGCAGCTTCCACGGAACGCTCGTGGGACCGCCGTACAACTCGTTGTTGAACCAGTTGCCCCAGCGCCCGATGCCCTGGGCGAAGATCACGCCGGGCGCCGCCGCGTCGGCGAAGGCCGTCAACCGGATGCCCTTGCGGCGGCACCCGATCCAGGCGCCCAGCGTGCCGAGCGCGATCGCGCCCCAGATGCCGAGCCCGCCGTCCCAGATCTTGAACGCGTCGATCGGGTGGCGGCCCTTTTCGAAGTACAGCTCCGGGTCGCTGATCACGTGATAGATGCGGCCGCCGAGGATGCCGAAGACGATCGCCCAGCCCGAGACGTCCCAGATCTCGTCGTCCTTGCCTCCGAGCTGCCGCCAACGCCGAACCGTCAGCCAGACCGCGACGAAGATCCCGGCCACGATGCACAGCGCGTAGGCGCGAATCGGGATGGGTCCGAGATGCCACACCGACTGGGTGGGGCTGGGGATCGTCGCGAGCACTCGCACGCTGCCACGGTAGTTCACTAGCGTTGAGGGCATGACCGATGACGGGATCCGCGCCCTGATCGTGACGGCCAGGGGCGGCTCGGAGGTGCTGGCCGTTCGGTCGATCGAACGGCCACCCCTCGGGCCGGGTCAGCTCCGGGTCCGGGTTGCGGCGTCCGGCGTGAACTTCGTCGACGTCTATCAGCGCGAGGGCATCTATCCGGTCAGTCCCCCGTTCACGCTCGGCGGCGAGGGCGCCGGGACGGTCGTCGAGGTGGGGACCGACGTCGAAGGCTTCACGGTCGGCGAGACCGTGGCCTGGGCAACCGCGCCGGGCAGCCACGCCAGTGAGGCAATCGTGCCGGCCGCGGTCGCGATCGCGGTGCCCGAGGGGGTTTCTCCCGCGGTCGCAGCAGCGGTGATGCTGCAGGGGCTGACCGCGCACTATCTGGTCAACTCGACGTTTGTGGTGCAGTCCGGCGACGCCGTGGTCGTCCACGCCGCAGCCGGCGGAGTGGGTCAGCTGCTGGTGCAGTTGGCCAAACGCCGCGGGGCGCGGGTGATCGCGACCGTCGGCTCGGCCCCGAAGGCCGACAAGGCGCGCGAGCTCGGCGCCGACGCGGTGATCCGCTACGACGAGACCGCGGACCTGGGGGCCGCGCTGGTGGCCGCGAATGCCGGTAGTGGCGTGGCGGTCGTGTACGACGGCGTGGGGCGGACGACCTTCGACGCGTCGCTGACCTCGTTGGCGCCGCGCGGGATGCTGGTGCTGTTCGGCGCGTCCAGTGGCCAGGTGCCGCCTTTCGAGATCCAGCGGCTCAACTTCGGCGGGTCACTGTTCCTCACCCGTCCGACCCTGGGCAACTACGTCGCGACGCGCGAGGAGCTGCTGTGGCGCGCCACCGACATCCTGCAGTCGGTGGCCGACGGCGACCTGCGCGTCGAGATCGGTGGACAGTACGCGCTCGAGGATGCCGCCCGTGCCTACGACGATCTCGAAGGCCGGCGCACGATGGGCAAGCTGATCTTGGTCCCTTGACGCCGATATATGGGAGGAATGAGGGCCCCCACGACCTTTATTGCTCCCGAATCGAGACGCCGATCAACGCCGGCGAACGCCCTCGGACAGGTCGAGGGCCAGATCGCGGACCGCGGCCGCCCCGGCCGGGCCCGGTGCGTCGAGCAGCCGCCGCACGAACGCCGTCCCGACGATGACGCCATCGGCGAACGAGGCCACCTCAGCCGCCTGGTCGGCATCGGACACGCCGAGGCCGACGCACACGGGCAGGTCACTGACCGAGCGGGCGCGGGTCACCAGCCTCTGCGCGGCGTCGCCGACCGTCGCCCGCGTGCCGGTGACGCCCATCGTCGACGCCGCGTAGACGAAGCCGCGGCAGGCCGCCATCGTCGACGCCACGCGCTCATCGGTCGAGGAGGGGGCGATGAGGAAGATCCGGTCGAGGTCCTCGGCGTCGCAGGCCTTGATCCACTCGGTGGCCTCGTCCGGGATGAGATCGGGAGTGATCGTCCCCGATCCCCCGGCCGCGCCCAGATCCGCCGCGAACCGAGCCACGCCGTAATGGTCGATCGGATTCCAGTACGACATGACGACGGCGGCGGCACCGGCATCGGCCACCGCGCGCACGGCGCGCAACGCGTCGGCAATGTTCACCCCGGCCCGGACGGCGGGATCGACGGCCTGCTGGATCACGGGGCCGTCCATACCGGGATCGCTGTACGGCACGCCGATCTCGATGACGTCGCAGCCGCCCTCGACCATCGCCACCATCGCGTTGATCGACTCGTCCACCGTCGGATAACCCACCGGCAGGTAGCCGATGAGAGCGGCGCGGTTCTCGTCGCGGGCACGAGCCAGCCCGTCGGCGAGCGCGGTCACGTCGTCAGCCCGAAGTACTCGGACGCGGTCTGGACGTCCTTGTCGCCCCGACCGGACAGGTTCACCAAGATCACCGCGTCCGGACCGAGTTCGCGCCCCAGTTCGAGGGCGCCGGCGAGGGCGTGCGCCGACTCGATCGCCGGGATGATGCCTTCGGTGCGGCAGAGCAGCGCGAACGCCTCCATGGCCTGCTTGTCGGTGACCGGGCGGTACTCGGCCCGGCCGATGTCGCGCAGGTACGAATGCTCGGGACCGACACCGGGATAGTCGAGCCCGGCCGAGATCGAGTGCGACTCGATCGTCTGGCCGTTCTCGTCCTGCAGCAGGTACGACCGGGCTCCGTGCAGCACACCGGGTGATCCACCGGTGATCGTCGCGGCGTGGCGTCCCGTCTCGACGCCGTCACCCGCGGCCTCGAGACCGACCAGCCGGACACCGTCGTCGGGCAGGAACTCCGAGAAGATGCCGATGGCGTTGGAACCGCCCCCGACACAGGCCGCCACGACGTCGGGCAGCCGGCCGACCCGGTCGAGAACCTGCGCCCGGGCTTCGATGCCGATCACCCGGTGGAACTCGCGCACCATCAAGGGAATCGGGTGCGGCCCGGCCGCTGTGCCGAAAAGGTAGTGGGTCGAATCGACGTTGGCCACCCAGTCGCGAAACGCTTCGTTGATCGCATCCTTGAGCGTGCGCGATCCGGTCGACACCGGGACGACCTCGGCACCGAGCAGCTTCATGCGGGCGACGTTGAGCGCTTGCCGTCGGGTGTCCTCCTCGCCCATGTAGACCGTGCACGAGAGGCCCAGGAGGGCGGCCGCGGTCGCAGTGGCCACGCCGTGCTGGCCGGCACCGGTCTCGGCGATCACCCTGGTCTTGCCCAGCCGCCGAGTCAGCAGCGCCTGGCCCAGGACGTTGTTGATCTTGTGGGAGCCGGTGTGGTTCAGGTCTTCGCGCTTGAGCAGGACACGCGCACCGCCGGCGTGTTCGCCGAAGCGGAAGGCATCACTGAGCGGCGATGGTCGGCCGGCGTAGTCGCGCAGCAGCGTGTCGAGCTCGGCGCGGAAGGCCGGATCAGCCTGCGCCGTCTGGAAGGCCTCGGTGAGCTCGTCCAGCGCGGCGACGAGCGCCTCGGGGACGAAGCGGCCACCGAACTCACCGAAGTGACCGGTGGCGTCGGGAGTCGTGGCGGGAACGGATTCAGCGGTGTGCAGCGTCATGACGGGAAGCTCCGAAAGGAAGGCGGGACGGGTGACGGGGCGTCACCGACGCCATCGACCGCCGCCATCGCCGACGCGGTCAGGACCGTTCTGCACATCGATCAGCCTACCGGCACCCGAACAGCGCATTACCGGTGCACATGTCATAGTTCGATCATGACCGACCCGTACACCGGACCGCCGCCGTGGGGGCCGCCGTCTGCCCCGCCGGGGTACGGGCCACCGCAGTACGGGCCACCGGTCTCCGGGCCACCGCCCCCGTACGGGCCGCCGCAGTACGGGCCACTGCCGTCGTACGGCGCACCCGCGTACGGCCCGCCGCCGTACGCGCCGCCGCCCGCCCCGCACCGCCGCACCGGGTTGTGGATCGGTCTGGGCGTGGGCGCGCTCGTACTGGTCCTCGTGGTCGCCGTGGCCGCCATCGCCGTCGTCGGAGGGTCCAGCCGCCGCACGGGGCCGACCAGGTCGCTGTCGATCCCCGCCCATTTCGGCGACCACAACCTGGTCACCGGCAGCGTCGCCGACGACGTGCGGGCGCGAGTGCAAGACAACATCCTCGCCGGCGGGTCGACGACGGCGAAGATCCTCGGCAAGGCGCAGGTCGCCGCATACGACCCGGTATCCGACGGAGAGCCGTCGATCGTGTTCCTGGGCATCAAGGCCGGTGACAGCTCGACCAACGCCGAGATGCTGCACAACGGCACCGACCGCGCACACACGAACCAGTTCCTCAACGGCGCCGACGCGACCGACATCGCCGAATACGACGCCGGGCCACTCGGCGGCTCGCTCAAGTGCGGCAGCGTCTCCGGTCAGACGACGATCTGCGTGTGGGCCGACTTCAGCACGCTCGGCTTCTCGGAGTTCTTCGACGAGTCGGGCTCCGACGCCGCCGCCGACATGCTCGCGTTGCGAACAGCGGCTGAGAAGTGAGCTAGCGCGCGGCGCGCGGCGTGGCCGGATGCGCGCCCGCGGTGACGAGTTCGGCGACGGCCTGGCGCGGATTGGCGTTGGTCACCAAGCCCTCGCCGACGAGCACGGCGTCCGCGCCGGCCGCGGCGTACTCGATCAGGTCGAGCGGACCGCGTACGCCCGACTCGGCGATCTTCACGACGTCGCCCGGCAACCCTGGTGCGATTCGCTCGAACGCCGAACGATCGACGTCGAGGGTCTTGAGATCGCGGGCGTTGATTCCGATCACCCGCGCGCCGGCGTCGAGCGCGCGGCTGGCTTCGTCCTCGGTGTGCACCTCGACGAGCGCCGTCATGCCCAGCGACTCGATGCGCTCGCGCAGTCCGGTCAGGGTGTTCTGATCAAGGGCGGCGACGATCAGCAGGACGAGATCCGCACCGTGGGCGCGCGCCTCGTGAACCTGGTAGGAACCGACCACGAAGTCCTTGCGCAGCACGGGAATGAGCACCCGGGCGCGCACGGCGTCGAGGTCATCGAGTGAGCCGCCGAATCGGCGCTCTTCGGTCAACACGCTGATCACTCGCGCGCCGCCCGCTTCGTACTCGCCGGCCAGTTCGGCCGGGTTCTCGATCCGGGCGAGGGCGCCTTTGGACGGACTCCGACGCTTGACCTCGGCGATCACACCGACACCGGGTGCGCGCAGTATCGCCAACGCGTCGCGGGCGGCCCGGGCCGTCGTGGCGCGTGCCTTGACCTCGTCGAGCGGAATCAGCGCCTGCCGCGCCTCGACGTCAGCGCGCACACCGGCGACGATCTCGTCGAGGACGGTGGTCACGACTATCGCCTCCCGGCTGTGCGTGCGGTGGGTGCGTGCGGTGGTTTCCGCCTCAAGGCTAAACCAGGTCGCCGGCACCACTTGCCACCGGTCAGTGCAACAACGGCAAGCGGATGGTGAACCGGGCGCCACCTTCGACCGCGTGGCCGGCCTCGATCGTCGCGCCGAGGCGCTCGACCAGCCCGGCCACGATGGCCAGGCCCAGGCCCGTGCCGACGGACCGTTCTCCTCGATATCGCTCGTACAGGACGGACTTCTGGAACGCGACGGCCAGGTCGGCGTCGGTGAAGCCGGGTCCACCGTCGCGGACGTCGATCGCGGCGATCCACTGCGGGCCGAACTGCTCGACGCGAGCCGCGAGCACGATCGGGCGCTGGGCCGGGGTGATGCGCAGCGCGTTGTCGAACAGTCCGTCCAGCGCCTGTCGCAAACGCGCGGCGTCGGTGTGCACAGTCAGCGGATGGCCCGGGAGTTCGAGGGCGAAGAGCACCCCCGCCTGAGCACAGCGACTCGCCCACACCTGCGCAGCCGCCTCGAGCACCGCGTTCAGATCGACCTGGGTCGGATCGATGCGGAACTCACGCGCGTCGAGGCGGGCCAGGTCGAGAAGGTCGGCGACCAGCCGTTCGAGGCGCTGGGACTCGGCGAGCACCACCGCTCCGACGCGGGGCGCGTCCTCGCTCGGCACGACACCGTCGGCCAGAGACTCGGCGTAGCCGCGGATGGCCGTCAGCGGGGTCCGCAGATCGTGGGAGACCGACATCAGGAACTCACGCTGGCGCGCTTCGGAGTGGGCCAGATTCGAGGCCAGCACGTTCAGCGCCTCCCCGACCTGAGCGACCTCCTGCGGACCCTGTGGCTCCACGGCGACGTCGCGGCGGCCGTCGGCGAGCGCATGGGCGGCCTGGGCCGTACGCCGCAGCGGCAGGGCCAGTCGCCACGCCACGAGCAGGCCGAGCAGGATCGCCACGCCGACCGCGATGGCCAGGGCCACGATCAACCGGCGGATCGCCTGCTCGCCGACGGCCGTCGCATCCGCCCGTCGCTGCAGCAGTACGAGGGCGGCACCGTCGTTGGTCGGGCGACCCTCGATCAGGAACCGCACGCCGCCGACGGTCCGCGAGGCCGACAGCGACTTCCCGGCGAGCAGCGAGGAGATGTCGGTCGGTGTGAGGGCTTCGCGCGCCAGGGCGCCGGCCGTCCCGCCCTGGATCGCGCCCTTGGCCGAGATCGGCACGAACTGGATCTTGAGAGCGCGCAGCGTCGCCCGGGCCCGCAGTTGTCCCTCGGCGGCTGTCGTCCCGGAGTTGGCCTCCGCCTGCGCGGAGTCGGCGACACTGGCCAGCGACTTCTGGGCCGTCGAAGCGTTGTTCGTGCGGATCAACTGGATGCTCAGCGCCCCGGCGATCACGGCCGTGATCACCGCGATCGCCGTGGTCAGCAACGCCATGCGCACCGCGAGCGAACCGCGGCGGCGCGGGCTGTTCATCGTGGAGCTTCAGCGGCATACCCGACGCCGCGGACCGTTCGTACCGGGCTGGCGTCGCCGAGCTTGGCGCGTACCTGCGCGATGTGGACGTCGACGGTGCGCGTGCCGGCCGCGGACGAGTAGCCCCACACGTCCGACAGGAGCTGCTCTCGGCTGAACACCCGGCCCGGGCGGCGCATGAGGTGCGAGAGCAGCTCGAACTCGGTGGCGGTCAGCATGATCTCGTCGTCGCCGGCGAACACCCGGCGCTGGGTCGGATCGAGGCGCACCGATCCCACGATCAGCTCGGGCGAGGACTCGGGAACGCCCCGGGTTCGGCGCAGCACGCTCGGTCACCCGGGCCACGACCTCGCGCGGCGAGAACGGCTTGGTGATGTAGTCGTCGGCACCGAGTTCGAGGCCGATGATGCGGTCGACCTCGTCGTCGCGTGCGGTCACGAAGAGCACCGGCGTCCAGTCGTGGTTCGCCCGCATGCGGCGGCACACCTCGACGCCGTCCATCCCGGGCAGCCCCACGTCCAGCAGCACGGCAGCCGGCTTGAGGGCGTTGACGGCGGCCAGCGCGCGCTCGCCGTCCCGCTCGACCTGCACGCCGTAACCGGCCTTGCTCAGATACATCCGCACGATGTCGGCGATCGCCGGTTCGTCCTCGACGACGAGGATCAGCCCGCGGGGAGCGGCAGAGGCGGTCACGCGCGAACTCTACGACTCGCAAAGCCCGAAACCGGTCAACTAGAGATCAGGATCTGGTACGGATGCCTCGTTCACCTTGATCGCGAACTCGCGGGCGCGGGGGATCTTGTCGCCGGTGATCGGCACGGCCCATTCGAACCCGGGACCGCTCACGGTGAGGTACGGGGCGGCGTCGTTGACGCCTTCCTTGAGCAGCTGCGAGCGCAGTCCGGACAACATCCGGACGTCGTCCGGATCGACCCGTTCACGCAGCTGGCCGCCCGTCTCGAGGCGAGCGGTCACGTTGGTCAGCGGATGGCTGGCGCGGCTGTGCTCGATCGTCTTCTTGCTCAGGCGGATGCCCTCGAACTTCGCGGCCATCTTGCTCCTCAGGAGTCGGTGTGGATCACGTATCGGATCGGATGGTCGGGTCGTCCCCGCGGTCGAGAGCGGTCCACATCGCCTCGTCGCCGGCGACCGGCTTCGATGTCGGCGCCTCGTACCGGTTGGACATCGACGACCAGCGGCCACCGAAGATCGCCACGAGCAGGCCGGCGGCCAGGATCAGCACCGCGGCGAGAACGGTCAAGATCATCCATTCGGGGTGCACGGCCACGTGCGAGTGCGAGTCCAGCTCGATGCCGATCGTGCCTTGCTTGGACGACGCCAGCTCGATCGCGCGCGCGCGACTGACAGCGCCGGCGTGCAACAGCGCGCGCCAGGCGAGAAGCACCGCCGACAGCGCCACCACGCCGCCGACGATCCGCCGCGCGACCCCCCGCGTCGCCAGGATCGCCACGACCCCGGCGAGAGCGACCAGGGTCGCGCCGAGGATCGCCGAATCGAGCGTGCGGCCGGTGACGCCCATGGTGATGTCGGCCAGGGGCCGCTCGCGGTCGATGGTGATCGTCTGCCAGGTGCGCGTCGAGAGCAGCAACGCGCCACCGGCCCCGACCACTTCGAGCAGGAGCGCGATCGCGTACAGCCGGCGGTTCACGGTGAAAGCGGTCGCAGCGTCTCGGCCGTGGCGATGGCCTGCAGCACCGCGCGCGCCTTGTTGCGCGTCTCCTGCTCCTCGAGTTCGGGCACGCTGTCGGCGACGATGCCGGCGCTGGCCTGCACGTGCGCGACCCCGTCCTTCATGACCGCCGTGCGAATGGCGATGGCCATGTCGAGGTCACCGGCCGCATCCAGATAGCCGACCGCGCCGCCGTAGACGGCTCGGCGAACCGGCTCGAGTTCGTCGATCAACTCCATCGCGCGCACCTTGGGAGCCCCGGTCAGCGTGCCCGCCGGGAACGTCGCGGTCAGCACGTCGAACGCGTCCTTGCCGGCCGCGACCGTGCTCTCGACCGTCGAGACGATGTGCCAGACGTGGCTGTAGCGCTCGACCGCGCCGAACTCGATCACCTCGACACTGCCGGGAGCCGACACCCGGCCGAGATCGTTGCGGGCCAGGTCGACGAGCATGACGTGCTCGGCCTGCTCCTTCGGATCGCTGACCAGCTCGGCGGCCAGCGCCGCGTCGCGCTCGGCCGTGTCGCCGCGACGGCGCGTGCCCGCAAGCGGGTGCAGGACGGCTCGGTTGCCGGCAACCGTCACGAGCGCCTCAGGGCTGCAGCCGACGATGTCGACGTCGTCCGTACGCAGGAAGTACATGTAGGGCGAGGGATTCAACGTGCGCAAGACTCGGTAGACGTCGAGCGGATCGGCCGTCGTCTGAACCGAGTAGCGCTGACCGACCTGGATCTGGAACACCTCGCCGGCGCGCACCGCCTCGAGGGCCCTCTCGACGGCTGGCTGGTACTCGCCGGCCGGAGTGCGCGAAGTGGCCTGAACCGGCGCGACCACCTCGAAGCTCGCGATCGTGGACGGTGCCGGGGCGGCCAGGCGACGCTGCATCGAGTCGAGACGGGCGATGGCGTCGTCGTAGGCGGCGTCGAGTTCGGCATCGTCGAAGGTCGGCGAAACAAGGGCATTCGCGATCAGGACCACGGTGCACTCGTGATGATCAACCGCGGCCAGGTCGGTTACCAGCAGCATGTTCAGCTCGGGCAGGCCGAGTTCGTCAACCGAGTTCTCGGGCAGCCGTTCGATGTGCCGCACGACGTCGTAGCCCAGGTAGCCGACGAAACCACCGGTGAGCGGCGGCAGGTCAGGTAACCGCGGCGCCGAGATCGCGCGCCACGCAGTGCCAAGCGCCTGCAACGGGTCGTCCTCGACCGCGATGCCCTCGGGAACCCGGCCGGTCCAGCTCGATCGCCCGTCCTTCACCGACAGAGTGGCTACCGCGTCGACCCCGACGAAGGACCAGCGCGAGAACGACGCACCCGGCTCAGCTGATTCGAGCAGGAACGTACCCGCGCGTCCGTCGGCCAGTTTGCGGTAGACACCGACCGGGGTCTCACCATCGGCGAAGACCGTTCGGGTGATGGGAACGAGCCGGTGGGTCGAGGCGAGTTTGCCCAGCTCCTCGCGGCTGATCGTCACAGCTGCCCCGCGTCGAAGCAGGTGCGGTCGCCGGTGTGGCAGGCCGCACCGACCTGATCAACCTTGAGCAGCACCGAGTCACCGTCACAGTCGAGCGCGACCGACTTGACCACCTGGATGTGCCCCGACGTGTCGCCCTTCACCCAGTACTCCTGCCGGCTGCGTGACCAGTACGTCGCGCGCCCGGAGGTGAGCGTCCGGTGCAGCGCCTCGTCGTCCATCCAGCCGACCATGAGCACCTCGCCGGTGTCGTGTTGCTGCACCACGGCGACGACGAGACCGTCGGCATCGTGCTTCAGGCGCGCGGCGATCTCAGGCGCGAGCGAGGACGGGATCTGGCGGGGCACCCCTCGATTCTGCCAGGACGCGCCAAGCGTTCAGTCCGAGTAGAACGTCCGGGTCTCGAACAACCAGCGCCCGTCCACCTTGCGGACCGTGTCGTCGTACGCGCCGGTGACGTCGAGCTGGGCCTTCGTGGCGCCGGCGGGAAAGGTGAAAAGCTGGACGTAGCCGCGAAATCGCGCCGTGTCGCCCTCGCCGTCGATGAGCACGTTGCTCAAGAAGTGCCGAGGCCGCGGCCGGCGGTTGGGGCCGTTGTTGCCGAAGTCCACCAGGGCCGCCCGGCCCTCGATCCGACCAGCCGGCGCGTTCAGCACTCCGTCGTCCAGGAACGTGCCGGCGAAGGTCTCGCCGTCGCCGGAGTCCACCGCGTGGCAGTAGCGCACGGCCAGCTGGTTGATCTCGACAAGATCGTCGGACGACAACGGCATCGGAACTCCTTGACGAGGGACTACTGCATCGAGACGATAACGGGAACCGAGCGCCGACCAGATCCTGCCCGACGGTCCGGGCCGCGCGCCGCCTCGCCGAGCGATGACGGGGACCTGATGCTGAGTCCATTGTCGTCTACGGATGAGAAGGTGGGCAGATGGATGATCTTGACGCTCCGCTGAGTCGCACCGCGTCGTCCGAGGCCGTCGCGGCCATCGGCTGGCGGCACCTGCTCGGCACGCTCTGCACGTCGGTTGCGGTGTCGTCGCTGGAACAGGCCGCCCAGGTCGCCCAGTTCTGCGTCTCGGTCGCGGGTGAACTCGCCGACGGTCATCTGCGCCTGGACGTTCGCCCCGACCGCGTCGAACTGTCGCTGCAGACGCGCTCGAACGGAACCCTGACGGCGCGGGACGTGACGCTGGCCCGGCAGCTGTCGGCGACGGTGACGACGCTCGGCTACGGCACCGGGGGCGCCACCTCGTGGGAAGTCGACCGTCCCGTCCAGATGTTCGAAGTAGCCATCGACGCGATGGACATCCCTCGCATCCGGCCATTCTGGAAGGCGGTGCTCGCCTACGTCGACGAGTCGCCCAACTACGAGATTCCCAATGCGATCGTCGACCCGCTCGGCCAACTGCCGGCCATCTGGTTCCAACAGATGGACGAGCCACGCACTGTCCGCAACCGCATCCACTTCGACGTCACGGTCGCGCACGACGAGGCCGAGGGCCGCATCCAGGCCGCGCTCGAGGCGGGCGGCGTCATGGTCAGCGACGCCGCTGCCCGGTCGTTCTGGATCCTGGCCGACGCCGACGGCAACGAGGTGTGCGTCTGCACCTGGCAGGACCGCGACCAGCGCGAGATCGTCGAAGGCTGACCGACCCCAGAACTCACTCGGCCACCCTCGGCGCCGCCGACAGACCATCCACCGTGGTTCGGAGGGTGGCCAAGCAGATCAGGCGCTGGGCAGGACGACGGTGACGGTGCTGCCGGTCGCGACGTCGCTGTCGAAGTGGATCGTCCCGCCGTGCGCGGCGACGATCGACGCGACGATCGACAGGCCGAGTCCACTGCCGCCGCTGCTGCGCGCGCGCGACGAGTCGGCTCGCCAGAAGCGTTCGAAGACGTGAGCGGCCTGGTCGGGGGGCAGGCCCGGCCCCGAGTCGGCGACCTGGACGACGACGGATGCTTCGCGCCAGACAATGACGCTGATCGGTCCGCCGGGCGCCGTGTGGACGCACGCGTTGTTGACCAGGTTGCGGATGACCCGCAGAAGTTGATCATGGTCGCCGTTGACGATTGCGCTCGACCGGATGTCGACCGAGATCGGCCGGTCCGGGTACGCGACCTGTGCACCCATCACGGCGTCCTGGGCCACGGCCGCCATGTCGACCGGGCTGATGTGCAGCTCGCTGGCCTGATCGCCGCGAGCCAGCATCAACAGGTCCTCGACCAGCCGCGACATGCGATTGCCCTCGGTCTCGATGCGGTCGAGCGTCTCGGCGTCATCGGCTGCTTCACCCCGACCGGAGTTGCGTCGCATCCGCGAGAGCTCGGCGTAGCCGCGAATGGACGTCAGCGGCGTGCGCAGCTCGTGCGAGGCGTCGGCCAGGAACTGGCGCATGCGCTGTTCATTCTCGATGCGGGCCGCGAACTGGGTCTCGACGGCGCTCAGCAAGGTGTTCATCGACTCGGCGAGCTGACCGGCCTCGGTCCCGGCCTCAGCGCTCGAGACGGGAACCCGGCGATCCAAGCCGGCTCCTTCCGGGGACAGTTCAGCCGTCACTGCGTGAGCGGTTTCGGAAACCCGTCGGATCGGCCGGAGGCTGAACCGCACACCGATACCCGTCGCGACGAGCGCGAGCAGTACAGCACCGCCGCCGAGGGCAAGTTCCAGAACGACGAGTTGATGAAGAGTGTTGTCCGCTTCCTCCGTCGGCAATCCGACCACAACCACGACCGGCACATTTTGCTGTGACCCCGTCGTGGCGTCGGTGATGGTCGCCACGAATCCGGTCAGGGCGGTGACTCGGACAGACACGCCGTCAGTTGTCGACACCGTGATCGGATGATTGATGCCGGCGACAAGTCTCGACCGACTTTCGGCCCCGAGGTTCATCAAGTCGATATTGGGGGAACTTGGTTGATAGTCCGAGTCCTGATTGCCCTTGCTTGTCCAGAACGACCAGCCGAACCGAGACCGGGCCGTGAAGCCCCCCGTATGCGTTCGACGGGCGGTCGGCGAGAAGATTCCTGATCGCCGCCGGATTGGCCGTGCTGTCCAGCTGTTGATCCAACCGCGAGTAGAGCGAGTGCCGTAGCAGCTCGTAGGTCGTGAACCCGATGCCGAAGACGACGACGATGACCAGCACCGCGACGCCACTGACGAGACGGGCGAGCAGCGTGCGCGGCAGGAATCGCCAGTTGCGCGGCTTCGTTGCCGCGCCGGGAGCCGACGGCGCCTCGAGGGGCGTCTGATCGACTATGTACTCATCGGTCAAGGGGTCAGCTGCGCGGAGCCTTGATCACGTAGCCGGCGCCGCGAACGGTGTGCAGCAGCTTGGGCTCGACGTGATCGACCTTCTTGCGGAGGTAGCCGATGTAGAGCTCGACGATGTTCGACTGGCCCTGGAAGTCGTACTTCCACACGCGGTCGAGGATCTGCGCCTTCGACAACACGACTCGCTCGTTGCGCATGAGGTAGCGCAGCAGCTCGAACTCGGTCGCGGTCAGGTGCACCTCTTCGCCGGCACGAGTCACCTCGTGGCTGTTCTCGTCCAGCTCGAGGTCGGCGACGCGCAGTACGCCGTCGCGACCACTGTCGGGCGCGGTGCGGCGCAGGACGGCGTGGACACGGGCGAGTAGTTCTTCGACGCTGAACGGCTTGACGACGTAGTCATCGGCTCCGGCCCGCAGGCCACCGATGCGGTCGGTCGACAGATCGCGGGCGGTCAGGAAGATCACCGGTACCTGCGAGCCGGCCGCGCGGAGGTTGTGCAGGACGCCGAGGCCGTCGAGACCGGGCATCATCACATCGAGCACGATCAGGTCGGGCTCGGTCTCGGCCACGGCAGCGAGGGCGGAGGTGCCGTTGTCAGCGGTGGTGGTCTCGAAGCCGTCGAAGCGCAGCGCCGACGAGACCAGGTGGGTCACGTTCTCTTCGTCATCGACGACCAGTACTCGGCGCTTGGTGGCAGTGGCGGTCATCGGAGGTCCCTATCTGCTGTCGACGTCATTCGCGGCATCCCTGCTTCGGTCTGGGCGCGCTTTTCGTGCCCTGCCTGTGATCACCCTGGGCGTCTGTAATGAGCCAGACGTGAGCACTAGCTGTGAACAGGCTATGCGAAGACCGGCCCACCGCAAACTGGCCCGTCAGCCCGGACTAGAGCGGTGCGTCGCTCTGCTCGGCGGCCAAGTCCTCGGACACCACGACAGGCCGGCGGCGGCGCGGTAGCCGGATCCGCCGCGTGCCGGGTCCCGCTACCCACGCCCAGGACGGCCCCACGAGACAGAAGAGGATCGCCAGCGCGGACGTCACGCCCAGCAGGATCGGTACGCCGGGCTCGCCGGACGACGGGTGCAGTACGAACTCGACCGAGACGACCAGACAGACGAGCTGACCGACCAGGAACAACCAGCGATCGCGCTGCGAGAGCAGCAGATAGACGCCGACGACGATCGCGATCAGGTAGACGAGGGCGACCACCCCGCTCAGCGCCTCGCCGCCCCGCGTCGACGTGATGTCCGGAGGCGACACCGGGAAGATCGTGCCGCGCAGGATGAACAAGGTGGCGTAGATGCCCAGGAACGGAACCGGCGCGATACCCAGCGACACGGCCGCGATCACGGACGGCGGCATGCCGGCCTCGACCTGGTGCTCGTCCGACATTGGCTCAGCGTACGACGATGTCGGCTGCTCGCATCTCGGACTTGACGGCGCCGATCGTCAACTCGCCGAAGTGGAACACGCTGGCGGCCAGCACCGCGTCGGCGCCGCTGCGCACCGCCGGCACGAAGTCGGCCAGCGCGCCCGCTCCCCCGCTGGCGATGACCGGCACGTCCACCCGCGCCCGGACGAGCCGGATCAGCGGCAGGTCGTAGCCGTCCTTGGTGCCGTCGGCGTCCATCGAGTTGAGCAGGATCTCGCCCGCGCCCAACTCGGCGGCGCGCTCGGCCCACTCGATCGCGTCGATGCCGGTGCCCTGCCGTCCGCCGTGCGTGGTCACCTCGAAGCCGCTGGCGGTCGGCGGCGAACCCGCGGGCACCCGCCGCGCGTCGACCGACAGGACGAGTACCTGGTTGCCGAACCGCTCGGCGATCTCGCGCACCAACTCGGGCCGGGCGACGGCTGCGGTGTTGACGCCGACCTTGTCGGCGCCGGCGCGCAGCAGTGCGTCGACGTCGGCCACCGACCGGACGCCGCCGCCGACGGTCAGCGGGATGAACACCTGCTCGGCGGTCCGCCGCACCACGTCGTACGTCGTCTCGCGCCCGCCCGAGGACGCCGTGATGTCGAGGAACGTCAGCTCGTCGGCGCCGTCCGCGTCGTACTTGCGGGCCAGCTCGACCGGGTCACCGGCGTCCCGCAGACCCTGGAAGTTGATGCCCTTGACCACTCGCCCGGCGTCGACGTCGAGACACGGGATGACCCGGACGGCGACGGTCACGCCAGCGAACCGATCAGCTCGATCTCGACGAGCATGCGCGGGTCGACGAAGCCGCCGACGACGATCATGGCGCTGGTCGGACGGATCTTGTCGAACACCACCGAGTGGGCTCGCCCGACCGCACCGGCGTTGTCGCGATCGACGATGTACATCCGCGACGAGACGATCTTGTCGCGTGAGCAGCCCGCGAGTTCGAGCGCGTCGATGCCGACGCCGAAGGCGGTGATCGCCTGTTCGTACGCATCGTCCGGGTGAACCAGCGCCCCGCCGACCGTCGACGTGCATCCGGCGGTGAAGAACAGATGACCGGCCCGAACCACCCGGCTGTAGCCGATGAGGTCCTCGTACGGGCCACCCGACCCGAACCGCTCGATCCCGGCGACTTGGTCACTCATGTCACCACTCTTTCACGACACCGAGTTATCTTTTCGCGATGGCGACTTGGCCCGACGGATTCCAGATCACTGTCTCGACGTGGGCCGGCCTGCTGGCTCGATCCGCCGAGCGCGATCCCGGTTGCGAGGTCGTCTTCCCCGACGCGCGATGCACACTCGCCGAGCTACAGGAGCGCGCAACCGGGCTCGCCCGCCACCTGATCGACTTCGGTGTCGAGCCGGGCGATCCGGTCGGCATCCTGCTGCCACCCACGCTCGACAGCCTGGTCGGGATGTTCGCCGTGTCGCTGGCCGGCGCGGTGTGCGTGCCGATCAGCTCGCGCTTCAAGACGACGGAACTGTCCTACGCGGTACGTCGCGCCGACCTCGGGGTCGTGATCACCTCCGATCAGAGTGGGCCGTGGGGCAATCTGGCCGAGACGCTCGACTCCGCCCGCGAGAGCGCGCCGTGCGCCGTCCTGACGCTGGGTCGGCTGGGCGAGCCGACCACGCCCCGGCGAGAGGTGGTGCGCCGGGCCGCCCTCGTCGACGTCTCGGATCCGGCCTTCATCCTGTTCACCTCCGGCACGTCGGCCAATCCCAAGGGCTGCGTGATCTCGCACGAGTCGATCAGCCGCCAGGCCCAGAGCCTGGCCGAGGTGCACTTGCAGATGGACGCCTCCGACTGCCTGGTCTCACCGTTGCCGCTGTTCCACATCGCCGGGCTGGCCATCTACGCGGCCGCGCTGTTCGCGGGCGCCAAGTACTGCCACAGCTCCTACATGGCGCCGGCCGCCGCCTGTGCGCAGCTCGCCGACGAGAACGTCACCGTGTGGCAGCCGGCCTTCGACACGATCTTCGCGCCGATCATCGCGCTGCCCGAGTTCACCGAGCAGACCGTCGGCGACCTGCGGATCATGATCGTCGCCGGGACGTCCGGACTGCTCCGGCGGGTGCAGGAGCGCCTGCCCTGGGTGTCGATCATGGCCAACTACGGCGGCACCGAAATGGTCGGCTCGGTGCTGATGACGATGCCCGACGATCCGGTCGACTATCGCTGCGACAGCGCCGGCCATGTGCTCCCCGGCGTCGAGATCCGGCTGGTCGACCCCGACACGATGCTGCCCGTGCCACCGGGCGGACGCGGCGAGGTACAGCTTCGTGGCCCGCAGATCTTCAGCGGCTACTACCGCGACGACGAGGCCAACGCGACGGCGTTCGTCGACGGCTGGTTCCGCACCGGCGACCTGGCGACGATCGACGCCGACGGCGCGTTCCACTTCGACGGCCGCCTCAAGGACATGATGAAGGTCGGCGGCGAGAACGTGGCGGCGGTCGAGGTCGAGGCCTATCTCATCGGCCACCCCGCGATACAGGTCGTCGCCGTCGTCGCGCGCGCCGGACGAGAAGTACGGCGAGGTGCCGGCCGCCTATCTCGAACTGGTGCCGGGCGCGACGCTCAGCGCCGACGAGCTGATCGCCTTCTGCTCGGGCCAGATCGCCTCGTACAAGGTGCCGCGGCACGTGCGGTTCGTCGATGAGTGGCCGATGTCGGGAACCAAGATCCAGAAGTACGTCCTGCGCGACCGCATCGCCGCCGAACTAGCGAACAGCGGCTAACGCCTCGGACAGCGTGAACTGGCCGGCGTACAGCGCCTTGCCGACGATCGCGCCCTCGATGGCGCGGCCGGCCCCGGAGCGGACCGCCGCCAGCGTCTGAAGATCATCCAGCGACGACACTCCGCCGCTGGCGACGACCTCGGACGCGGTGCGCTCGAGCAAGTCGGCGAGCAGCGCCACATTCGGTCCGGTCAACGTGCCGTCGCGGTGGACGTCGGTGACGACGTAGCGCGCGCACCCATCGGCATCGAGGCGGGCGAGCGTCTCCCACAGGTCGCCGCCCTCGCGCGTCCACCCCCGGGCGGCCAGCGTGGTTCCGCGGACGTCCAGGCCGACGGCGATCAGGTCGCCGTGCTCGGCGATGGCCGCGCGAACCCAGTCGGGTGACTCCAGCGCGGCCGTGCCGAGGTTGACGCGCGCGGCACCGGTCGCCAGCGCCGCCTTCAGCGAGGCGTCGTCGCGGATACCGCCGGACAGCTCGACGGCGACATCGAGGCGGCCGACGACGTCGGCCAGCAGGTCCCGGTTCGAGCCGCGCCCGAAGGCGGCGTCGAGGTCGACGAGGTGGATCCACTCGGCGCCGTCACGCTGCCACGCCAGCGCCGCCTCGATCGGGTCGCCGTAGGACGTCTCGGACCCGGCCGCGCCCTGGACGAGCCGCACCGCCTGACCGTCCGCGACGTCGACGGCCGGGAAAAGGGTGAAACTCATCGTGATCTCCGATCGAAGACGAAGGCGCCGAGCGCGGGTGCGGCGACCAGGCAGACGAGCGCGACGGCGCCCACGGTCTTCCACGAACTGGTCAACAGGAAGGTGATCCCCAGGCAGACCAAGATGATCATCGCGAGCAAGGCCCACCGGTCGCGACGAAACCCGGTGCCGTGCTGCCACCAACGGAGGTGCCGCCAGAACTCCTGGCGCCGGCGAACTCGTGCGGTGCGGGCGATCTCGCGGGCGCGTCGTGCTTCGTCCTCGGCCATCCGCTGTACTCGTGCGGCCTCCCGTTCGGCGCGCGCAACCTGCCGCTGCTTGCTCACGACTGCCCACTCACAGGGACCGCAGCCAGTTTCGCAGCACGGCCGCCCCGGCGTCGCCCGACTTCTCGGGGTGGAACTGCGTCGCGCTGATCGGGCCCGCCTCGACGGCCGCCACGAACGGCTCGCCGTGGACGGTGGTGCTGATCATCCCGTCGGTCTCGTGCGCGGCGTAGGAGTGCACGAAGTAGAACCGCGTGCCCGCCGCGAATCCCCTCGAACAGCAGGGAGTCGTGCGCGAACTCGACGGTGTTCCAGCCCATGTGCGGACGGATCGGCGCGCGCAGCAGCTCGACCCGGCCGGGCAGCACACCGAGACCGCCGGACTCGACGCCGTGCTCGAGGCCGGCCTCGAACAGCACCTGCATGCCGACGCAGATGCCCAGCACCGGACGGTCCAGCTTCACGACGGGCCGCGATGATCTTGCCGCCGTCGACGTCGCGCAGCCCGGCCATGCACGCCGCGAAGGCCCCGACGCCGGGCACGACGAGTCCGTCGGCGTGCACGGCGGTGTCGAAGTCGGCGGTCACCGTCACGTCCGGCCCCGACCCGTTCGAGCGCTCGTTGCGCCGAGCGCAGGTTGCCCGACCCGTAGTCGAGGACGCAGACCGCGTACTCAGAGCACGCCCTTCGTCGACGGCACACCCTCGACGCGCGGGTCGAGCTCGGTGGCGGCCCGCAGCGCGCGCGCGACCGCCTTGTACTGCGCCTCGGTGATGTGGTGCCAGTCGCGGCCGCCCTGGACGGTGACGTGCAGCGCGATCGCCGCGTGATAGACGAACGACTCGAAGACGTGGCGGGTCAGCGTCGTCGCGTAGTCGGCGCCGATGGTCGCGCGGCGCGCCGTCGGGCTCGTGGTGCACGAGGTAGGGACGTCCGGAGAGGTCGACCGCCGCCTGCACGAGCGTCTCGTCCATCGGGATCAGGGCGTCGCCGAAGCGGCGGGTGCCGGCCTTGTCGCCGACCGCCTGGGCGAACGCCTGGCCCAGCGCGATCGCGACGTCCTCGACGGTGTGGTGGGCGTCGATGTGCAGGTCGCCGTCGCAGTGGATGGTGAGATCGAACAGCCCGTGCTTGCCGAACGAGCTGAGCATGTGGTCGTAGAAGCCGACGCCGGTCGAGATGTCGGTGACGCCCCGGCCGTCGACGTCGATCTCGACCAGGATCTTCGTCTCGTTGGTCTGCCGCTCAACACGCCCGGTACGGGTCATGATCGAACCTCCAGTAGCGCCGTGCGGAACGTGGACATCTCCTCGGCCGTGCCGATCGAGACCCGCAGCCAGCCGTCCGGGCCGGTCTCGCGGATCAGGACGCCGCGGTCGAGCAGACCCTGCCAGATCGCGTGCCGATCGTCGAACAGGCCGAACAACACGAAGTTGGCGTCGCTGTCGGCGACCGTGAAGCCGTTGGCGCGCAGCCACGCGACGGTCGCGTCGCGCTCGGTGCGCAGGTCGTCCACGCGGGCCAGGAGCTCGTCGGCGTGGGCGAGGGCCACCCGAGCGACCACCTGGGACGGCGTCGAGAGGTGATAGGGCAACCGGACGATGCGCACGGCGTCGACCACGGCACCGGAGGCGGCGAGGTAGCCGAGGCGGCCACCGGCCAGGGCGAACGCCTTGCTCATCGTGCGGGTGACGACGAGGCGCGGGCGCTCGGGCAGCATCGTGACGGCGCTGGGCGTGCCCGAGCGGCGGAACTCCGCGTAGGCCTCGTCGACGATCAGCACGCCCGGGCGCGGCGGCGTAGATCGTGTCGATCTCGCTCGGCGACAGCGATGTTCCGGTCGGATTGTTCGGCGAGCACAGCAGCACGATCGAAGGCTGCTCACGCTCGATCAACTCGAGCGCGGCCGGCAGGTCGAGCACGAAGTCGCCATCACGGCGACCGGTGACCCACCGGGTGTGCGTGTCGCGCGCGTACTCCGGATACATCGAGTACGTCGGCGCGAACGACACCGCCGTGCGCCCGGGACCGCCGAAGGCCTGCATCAGCTGCAACATGATCTCGTTCGAGCCGTTCGCCGCCCACACCTCGTCCACGCCCAGACCGGGCGCGCCGTCGCCGTTGAGGTAGGCGGCCAGGTCGAAGCGGAGATCGAGCGCGTCGCGGTCGGGGTAGCGGTTCAGCGTGCGGGCGGCGTCGGCGACTGCGGCGGCCATCGCGGTGACCACGGTCTCGCTCGGTCCGTACGGGTTCTCGTTGGTGTTGAGCTGCACTGCGACGTCGAGCTGCGGCGCGCCGTACGGCTCGGCCCCCCGCAGCTCATCACGCAGCGGCAGCTGGTCGAGCCCGGTCACGGTGAGAGCCGAACCGCGACCGCCGCGCCGTGCGCCGGCAGGTCCTCGGCCGCGGACAGGGCCAGGACGTGCGGCGCGACCTCGACCAGCGCCTCGGACGAGTACTCGACGAGGTGGACGCCCTTGAGGAACGACTGCACCGACAGGCCCGACGCGTGGCGGGCGGTGCAGCCGGTCGGCAGCACGTGGTTGGAACCGGCGCAGTAGTCACCGAGCGACACCGGCGAGTAGGTGCCGACGAAGACGCAGCCGGCGTTGCGGACGCGCTCGGCCCAGTGGCGGGCGTCGGCGGTGATCACCTCGAGGTGCTCGGCGGCGTAGGCGTCGACGACGGCCAGGCCCTGGTCGAGATCGCGGACGATCACCGTCGCCGACTGCTCGCCGGACAAGGCCGCCTTGATGCGTTCGACGTGCTTGGTCAGCTCGACCTGGCGCTCGATCTCGGCGTCGACGAGCGTCGGCCAACTCGACGGAATCGGTCACCAGCACCGAGGCCGCCAGCGGATCGTGTTCGGCCTGGCTGATCAGGTCGGCGGCGACGTGCACCGGGTCGGCGCCGGCGTCGGCGAGCACGGCGATCTCGGTCGGTCCGGCTTCGGCGTCGATGCCGATCACGCCGCGCAGCAGCCGCTTGGCCGCGGCGACGTAGACATTGCCGGGGCCGGTGACGACGTCGACCGGCTCGATGCCGAGGGCGGCGTCGCCGTAGGCGAGCAGCGCGATGGCCTGGGCACCGCCGACGGCGTACACCTCGTCGACGCCCAGCAGCGCGCAGGCGGCCAGGATCGTCGGGTGCGGCAGGCCGCCGAACTCCTTCTGGGCCGGCGAGCAGACGACCAGCGACTCGACGCCCGCGACCTGCGCCGGCACCACGTTCATCACGACGCTGGACGGGTAGACCGCCAGGCCGCCCGGGACGTACAGGCCGACGCGGCGGACCGGGATCCACCGTTCGGTGACCGTGCCGCCCGGCACCACATCGACGCGGACGTCCTCGCGGCGCTGGGCCTCGTGGACGATGCGGGCGCGGCGGATCGACTCGGCCAGCGCGTCGCGCACGGCCGGATCGAGCTCGTCGAGCGCCTGCTTCAGCGCCGCGCCGGGAACGCGCGGCTCGGGGACGTCGACCCCGTCGAAGCGCAGCGTCGCCTCCCGCGCGGCGGCGTACCCGCGCTCGGCGACTGCTTCGACGACCGGCGCGACCGCCGCGAGCGCGGCCTGGACATCGACCCGGGCCCGCGGCAGGACGCGCCGCGGGTCGGGCGATCCGGCGGCGGACAGGTCGATACGTCGCAGCACGCCCCGATTCTACGGGGGCCCCACTCGCGAATTGGCCGCCCACCGTTCCCCGGCCGAGTCCTCTACCGTCATGGTATGTCCGATCGCGGATCGACGACCGTCGCACTCTTCCCGCTCGACGTCGTCCTGCTGCCGGGCTCAGCGCTGCCGCTGCACATCTTCGAACCGCGTTACCGCTCGTTGCTCAGCGACGTCTGCGCACCGGGCGGCCCGCGGGCGTTCGGGGTCATCTCGTTGCGGCACGGCCCACCCGCGGCGGGCGACTACTCGCACGGCGAGCTCGAACTGGCCGAAGTCGGCACGATGGCCGAGGTCATCGAGGTCGATCCGTACCCGGACGGGCGCAGCGACCTGCTCACCATCGGCAGCCGCCGCTTCCGGCTGCTGGACGTCGACGAGAACAGCCAGCCCTACCTGCGCGGGCAGGTCGAGTGGCTCGACGAGAACGACGGCGACATCACGCCCGAGCACGTGGCGGCCGCCCGGGTGCTGTGCCGCCGCTACTGCGGTGCGCTGGCCGCCGCGTCGGGCCGCGAGCCACCCGAGGACGACCTGTCCGACGACCCGCTTCGCCTCTCGTACCAGATCGCCGCGCGCATCCGGCTGCCCGGGCCCGACCGTCAGCGGCTGCTGGAGGCCGAGACCGCGGCCGCGCGCCTGTACGACTCGATCGCGGTGCTGCGCCAGGAGACCGCGCTGCTCACGAGCACCCGCACCGTTCCCGTCTCACCGCACGTCCTGCGCGTGTCGTCGACGTCGAACTGAGCTGATCAGGGCGCGCTGAGGACGGCGTCCCTCGCCGCGGGCGGCGTCACGCCCAGATCGTCGGGCGTCGCGAACAGCGTGCAGAGCAGATAGACGAGCAGGGCCAGCGCGCCTTCGACGAACAGCAAGCCGATCGCGTGCACCTCGAGCGGCAGCCGGGCCAGTTGCGTGCCGAGCTTGCCGGCCGTGCTGCCGCCGCCGACGAGATGGCCCATGAGGTTGGTGAGCTCAGCGCCGGCGACGGTGCCGACGACGAGGGCCGCGACCGTCACCGGACCGCGCCGCGGGCGCCGCATCCAGGTCAGCGTCCCGGCGATCAGTCCGAGCAGCGCCGGTCAGCACGACGAACCGGCCGTCGGAGGAGACGAAGCCTTCGGTCTCGTCCGGCAGGATCGTGTTGTTGTAGTAGACGAGCCCACGGGTCGGTGTGCGCGACCACAGCTCGCCAGAGCAGGCCGACCACGATGCCGGCGATCAGCAACGCTCCGACCAGCTGGGCCCCGAACGCCAGCTCGGCCCGAGTCGCCCACGGCTCCGCGGGCTCCGGAGCGACCGGCGCCGGTTCGGGCTCGCCGTAGCCCGGGATCGGCGCGTACCTCGCGCGTTCGGATCGAACGACGCGTCCGGGGCGCTCCAGTTGCCCTGCTCGCCCGGGCTGTTCGGTGTTTCGGTCACCGCGTTGTGCCTCTCACCCGTCCAGTGTGTCAGGCGGCTGGGCGTTGACCAGCAGCCGGCCGTCGGCCACGACCGCCGATCGGAGATCGCCACACTCCCGGCTCGTCCAATGGATTGCCTGGGAGCACGACCAGGGCCGCCCGCGAGCCGACTTCGAGCCGCCCGGTTCGGCCGCGGATCCCGGGCGCGCTCGCGCGCCGAACTCGGTGGCCGCTCGCAGCGCGCCCAGCCGGCCCATCCCGGCGTCGGCCAGCCGGTCGAGCTCGCGCGGGTCGACGCCGGGGCGGGTGCCGTCGTTGCCGAGGTCGGTGCCGTAGCGGAGCGGGACGCCGGCCGCGTGCAGGTCGGCGGCGTTCTCGGCGGCCACCCGCCCGACGCCGGCGGAGAAGAAGGTCTGCAGGGTCGACACGACCGAGATGCCGGCCGTCGGCGATCCGCTCGACCAGCGCCTCGGACAGCCGCTCGGTCGGCGTGTGCGCCAGCTCGTCCACTCCGGCGTCGACCGCCCGGCGGACCATCTCGGCGCGCAGCGCGTGGGCGACGACCGCCAGGCCGGCGTCGTGCGCCGCCTCGACGACCGCCCGGACGACGCGCGGCTCGGGCACCGGCCAGCCCGCGTCGCCGGGCTCGAGCGCGATCTTGACGACGTCGGCGCCCGACCGCGGCGATGCGATGCACGACCTGGCGGGCGTTGGCCGGCGAGAAGACGAAGCTGGCGAACCCGTTCGCTGCCCCAGCGTCCGGCTCGGGTAGCCGCCCGGCGCGGTGATCACCGGGCCCGGCTACGGCGACGACGGGCCGCTCGCCGCTGCGGGCGTCGATGTCCGGTGCGCCACAGCGTGGGCCGCGCCGCGGGCGCGCCGAGGTCGCGGACGGCAACCAGCCCGGAGCGCAACACCCCGTCGAGTCGACCCGAACGCCAGATGGACGTGGGCGTCGATGATCCCCGGGCCGATCCAGCACTCCTCGCCGCCGAGCTCGGGCAGGTCCCCGAACGCCGGGCACGAACGCGAGCGGGCCGAGGTAGGTCACCACGCCGCGCTCGTCGAGCACCACCGCGCCGTCGAGCGGTTCGGTGTCGCCGCCGGCCCAGACCGTGCCGGTCAGCACCAGCCCGCGGCGCCATGTCGTGCTCACCGGGTGCGGGGGCGCGGCGGGTCCGCAGGGCGTCGGCGGCCCGATCGACCACCGCCCGCCGAGCGCCCGCGACCCGGACGCGGACCCTCGCGCACGCTCATCGCCCATCCTCGCAGTCGAGGCGACCTCGGCACCGCTCGACCCGCCAGCGCAGCGCTACCAGCTCGGTGTGCACGCCCAGCAGCAGGTGCAGCTCGTCGACCCGGCTCGGCTGGGACGACGTTGTCGGCGCGGAACTCGCGCAGCTTCTGCAGCGTGTGCGGCCCGGCGCCGGCCGATCAGCCGGACGGCGAGCAAGGGCAGCGTCCAGGGCCGGCTGGGCAGGCCGATCCGGCGCAGTTCGCGCCGCACGTCGCCGCGCGTCTCGTCGACCAGCGCCGCAGTTGAGCCGCGGGTCGGGGTTGGTCGGCTGCCGGTCAGGCCGCGGACCAGCGCGGCCGCCAGCGCGCGGACGGCCAGCACGGCCAGCCCGATCAGGACGAGCGGCACGCCGAGCCAGCCGCTGACCAGCCACCAGGCCAGCGCGCCGACGACCAGGATCACGACGGCCAGGACATACAGCGCGCGGTCGAGGTAGGCGACGACGGCGCGGCCGACCAGGTAGCGGCCCAGCGCCCAGCGGCTGCCCGGGGTGCCCTGGCGGAAGTCGCCGACCTCGGGGCGGCGTCCCGTCGGGCGGAAGCGGGATCGCGGCGGTCACGAAATCCACGGTACGCCGGACCGCGCCAGATCGGTGCTCAGGCCGGCGCCGCTCAGACGATGGCGTTCGGACCGAGCAGCGCCTTCAGGTCGCCCATCAGCGCCGCGCTGGCGGCCACCCGGAAACTTCGCCGAGCGCGCAGTCGCTGCTCGCGTTCGCCGTTGACCAGGCGCAGGTGGACCTCGGTCGTACCCGGGATGGGCGGCCAGCACCTCACGCAGCCGCTCGACCATCGGCGGCGTGCAGCGGGCCGGCGCCATCCGCACGACCACCGGCCCCTGCGAACCGACGCGAAGGTCGGGCAGCGACAGGTCGGACGCGATCAGCTCGACGGTGTCGTCGCGAGCCTGCGGGCGGCCCTTGATCACGACCAGGGCGTCCTCGACGACGTTGATGCCGACCTGGGCGTAGGTGGCCGGGAAGAACAGCACCTCGACCGAGCCCTCGAGATCTTCGAGGGTCGCCCGAGCCCACGGCGCGCCGGCCTTGGTCACCCGGCGGTTGACCGAGGACAGGATGCCGGCGACCGTCACCGGCTGGCCGTCGGGAACGCCTTCGGACTGCAGCGTCGCGATCGACACGTCGGCCGCGGCGGCCAGCACGTGCTCGACGCCCAGCAGCGGGTGGTCGCTGACGTAGAGGCCCAGCATCTCGCGCTCGAAGGCGAGCAGCACCGACTTCTCCCACTCGCCCTCGGGCACGGTGACGGCGAAGACGTCGTCCGAGCCGAGGTCGACCGTCGCCGGTGCCGAACAGGTCGAACTGGCCGATGGCCTCGTTGCGTTTGGTGTCGAGCACGGCGTCGACGGCCGGCTCGTAGACGTTGATCAACGCCCGGCGGTGGTGGCTCATCGAGTCGAACGCGCCGGCCTTGATCAACGCCTCGATGGTGCGCTTGTTGCAGACGACGGCGTCGACCTTCTTGAGGAAGTCGCCGAAGTCGGCGAACGCGCCCTGGGCCTTGCGGCTGGCCACGATCGAGGCGACGACGTTGGCGCCGACGTTGCGGATCGCGGCCAGCCCGAAGCGGATGTCGGTGCCGGTCGGGGTGAAGTCGGCGTCGGAGGAGTTGACGTCGGGCGGCAGCACCTTGATGCCCATCCGCCGGCACTCGGCCAGGTAGATCGCCGACTTGTCCTTGTCGTCGCGCATCGAGGTCAGCAGCGCGGCCATGTACTCGGCCGGGTAGTTGGCCTTGAGGTAGGCGGTCCAGTACGAGATCAGCCCGTAGGCGGCCGAGTGGGCCTTGTTGAACGCGTAGTCGGAGAACGGGACGAGGATGTCCCACAGCGTCTTGATCGCCTGCGGGCTGGCGCCGCGCGACTGCATGCCGGCGCTGAAGTTCTCGTACTGGGCGTCCAGCTCGGACTTCTTCTTCTTGCCCATCGCCCGGCGCAGCAGGTCGGCCTGGCCCAGCGTGTAGCCGGCCAGCTTCTGCGCGATCGCCATGACCTGCTCTTGGTAGATGATCAGGCCGTAGCTCTCGTCGAGGATGTCGCCGAGCGGTTCGCGCAGCTCCTCGCTGATCGGCGTGACCGGCTTGCGGCCGTTCTTGCGGTCGGCGTACTCGTTGTGCGAGTTGGCGCCCATCGGGCCCGGCCGGTACAGCGCGACGACCGCGGAGATGTCGTCGAACTTGTCCGGGCGCAGGCGATCGCAGCAGCGCGCGCATCGGCCCACCGTCGAGCTGGAAGACGCCCAGCGTGTCGCCGCGGGCCAGCAGCTCGTAGGTCGGCAGGTCGTCGAGGGTCGAGCTCTTCGAGCACGAGCGTCTCGCCCCGGTTGGCCTTGATGTTGGTCAGCGCGTCGTCGAGGACGGTGAGGTTGCGCAGCCCCAGGAAGTCCATCTTGATCAGGCCGAGCTTCTCGCAGGTCGGATAGTCGAACTGCGTGATCACCGCGCCGTCCTGCTCGCGCTTCATGATCGGGATGAGGTCGGCGAGCGGGTCGCTGGACATGATCACGCCGGCCGCGTGCACGCCCCACTGGCGCTTGAGGCCCTCGAGCCCCTGCGCGGTGTCGACGACCTTCTTGACCTCGGGGTCGGCCTCGTACAGGGAGCGGAACTCGCCGCCCTCGCCGTAGCGGTCGTGCGTCTTGTCGAAGATCTTCGACAGCGGGACGTCCTTGCCCATGACCGGCGGCGGCATGACCTTGGTGATGCGGTCGCCCATCGAGAACGGGAAGCCGAGCACCCGGGCGGCGTCCTTGACGGCCTGCTTGGCCTTGATCGTTCCGTAGGTGACGATCTGGGCGACGCGGTCGTCGCCGTACTTCTCGGTGACGTAGCGGATGACCTCACCGCGCCGACGTTCGTCGAAGTCGATGTCGAAGTCGGGCATCGAGACGCGGTCGGGGTTGAGGAACCGCTCGAAGATCAGCCCGTGTTCGAGCGGGTCGAGGTCGGTGATGCGCATCGCGTAGGCCGCCATCGAGCCGGCGCCCGAGCCGCGGCCCGGGCCGACCCGGATGCCGTTCTCCTTGGCCCAGTTGATGAAGTCGGCGACCACGAGGAAGTAACCGGGGAAGCCCATCGAGATGACGACCTCGACCTCGTAGTCGGCCTGCTTGCGGACCGCCTCGGGGATGCCGTTCGGGTAGCGCCGCAGCAGGCCGGTCTCGACCTCCTTGACGAACCAGGAGTTCTCGTCCTCGCCCGTCGGGCACCGGGAAGCGCGGCATGTAGGTGCCGTTGCCCTCGGTGAAGCTGACCTCGCAGCGCTCGGCGATGAGCAGGGTGTTGTCGCAGGCCTCGCGCAGGTCGTGCTTGTCGGCCCACAGCGAGCGCATCTCGGCCGGGCTCTTGACGTAGTAGGAGTCGCCGTCGAGCTTGAACCGGCCCGGGTCGGCCATCGTCTTGCCCGACTGGACGCAGAGCAGCACCTCGTGGGCGGCGGCGTCGGCGGCGTGCGTGTAGTGCAGGTCGTTGGTGGCGATCATCGGCAGCGCGAGGTCCTTGGCCAGCCGCAGCAGCCCGTCCCGCACCCGGACCTCGATGTCGAGCTCGTGGTCCATCAGCTCGAGGAAGAAGTTCTGCTTGCCGAAGATGTCCTGGAAGTCGGCCGCGCTTCGGCGCGCGTTCTCGTAGTTGCCGATGCGCAGCCAGGTCTGGATCTCACCGGACGGGCAGCCGGTGGTGCCGATCAGGCCGTCGGCGTACTCGTTGAGCAGCTCGCGGTCGGCCCGCGGCTTGTAGAAGAACCCCTCCAGCGCTCGAGCGGGACGAGAGCCGGAACAGGTTGTGCATGCCCTTGGTGTTCTCGGCCAACAGCGTCATGTGGGTGAACGCGCCGCCGCCCGACACGTCGTCGCCGCCGCCGTTGGCCCAGCGCACGCGCGTGCGTTCGAAGCGCGACGTGTTCGGGCGTGAGGTAGGCCTCCATGCCGATGATCGGCTTGATCGCCGGCGGCCTTGGCCTTGGCGTAGAAGTCGTAGGCGCCGAACACGTTGCCGTGGTCGGTCATGGCCAGGGCGTCCATGCCCAGCCGGGACGTCTCGGCGAACAGCTCGGTCAGCCGGGCGGCGCCGTCGAGCATCGAGTACTCGGTGTGGACGTGGAGGTGGACGAAGGAATCGTTGTCCACCGTTTGCCACGTCGGACATTCTGCCTCCGACCACCGACAATCGTGTGGGAGCCGGACGTCCGAGTCTCTCGACGTCGACTCGACGTGCAGCCTCAGACGGTCGACGCGGCCAGCTGGTCGGAGATGGCGTCGAGCGTGGCCAGGGTCGCCTCGGTGTCGCGGTCGACCAGCCAGCAGGCGGTCGCCCCGTGGATGCCCACCGTCACCAGGCGGGCCAGGACCGGCAGCGGAGCGTTCCAGGTCACCCCGGACGCGGAGCCGGCGGCGACCAGAATCTGCTCGGCCGCCCGGTAGTAGGTCTGGAACTGCTCGACGGCCAGCGACTGCAGCGCCGGCGTCCGCAGGGCGAGGTGGTTGAGCTCGTTGAGCGCCAGTTCGGCGCCCGCGTTGTCGGCGACATGGGTCAGGTAGCCGCGCGAACCGCGCCGCAGCAGGGCCACCAGTCGCACCTGCGGAGTCCCCTCGTCGTCTCCGGCGCCGGCGGCCATGGCGTCGAGGACCGCATTGGCCTCACTGGTGACGACGCGGCCGATGACCTCGGCCAGCAGTTCGTCGCGGCTGCGAAAGCAGTAGTGGAAGCTGGCCAGCGCCATGCCGGCCTCGGCGGCGATGGCCCGCGTGGTGGCCGCGGCGACGCCGTCGCGGGCCATCACGACCAGCGCCGCGTCGAGCAGCAGCGCCCGCCGCTCGTCGACCGACATCCGCGCCACGTCACGCTCCCAGCACTCGGTCGAGATAGGCGTTGGCGAACATCCGGGACGGATCGAGCCGGTCGCGTACCTCGATGAACTTCTCGAACGCCGGGTACCTCGCGGCCAGCGCCGAACGGTCAAGATAGTTGATCTTGCCCCAGTGCGGGCGACCGGCCACCTGGCCGGCGATCGCCTCGACCGCCCGGAAGTACGGCTCGTGGTCGGTGCCGGCCGGCATGTGGACCGCGACGTAGGCGCTGTCGCGCCCGCATGCGGTCGACAACGCAATGTCGTCGGCGGCGGCCACCCGCACCTCGATCGGGAACGCGACCCGCCAGCCCCGGCGCTCGATCGTCGCCTTGATCTCGCGCACCACGTCGATCGCGTCCGCCCGCGGGATCGCGTACTCCATCTCGACGAAGCGCACCCGCCGTGGCGAGACGAACACCTTGTGCGACACGTCGGTGAACGTCCGCGCGCCCAGCGCACTGCCGGCGAATCGGCTCAGCGGCTCGACGAGCGACGGCACGCGACGCCCGGCGGCGACGACCGCGCCGAACGCGGCATTGGCCAGGAACTCGTCGTCCCAGAACGCCCGCCAGCGCGGCAACGGATCGAGCGAATCGCCCGGCCGCGCGGGTGTTGCGCTTGGTCAGCGTGCTCTCGGTGTGCGGGAACCAGTAGAACTCGAAGTGGTCGGTGCCGTCGGCGAACTCGTCGAAGCGTTCGAGCACCTCGGTGAGGTCCATCGGCGCCTCCTCGGCCCGCAGCGCGAACAAGCGGCTCGGTCTGCAGGGTCACGGTGCTGAGCACGCCCAGCGCGCCGAGACCGACCCGCCCGACAGCGAACACGTCGGCGTTCTCCGACGGCGAGCAGGTGACCGTCGAGCCGTCGGCGAGCACCAGTTCGAACGCCCGAACCTGCGTTGCCAGACCTCCGAAGCGGGAGCCGGTGCCGTGCGTTCCGGTCGAGACGGCCCCCGCGACGGTCTGCGCGTCGATGTCGCCGAGGTTGGTCATCGACAACCCGCGGCTCTCGAGCACGCGGTTGAGCCGGCGCAGGGTGATGCCCGCCTCGACGGTCACCAGGCCGGTTCGGGCGTCGGCCGCGAGCAGCCGGTCGTGGCGATCGAGGACCAGCTGCAGATCGTCCGGACGCCCGATGCCGGTGAACGAGTGCCCGGAGCCGATGGCCTTGGCCCGGCGTCCGGCGGCGTCCTTGATCACTCGGGCGATCTCTTCGCCACGGGGATGGACGATCTCGGGCTCGGCGCTAAGGTTTCCGGCCCAGTTCGACCAGCCCGGCGAGCGGGCGGCGCGGCCGCTGAGACGCAGAGCGACCCCCGGCTTGTCACGTTGGCTGCATTCGGGGGTGCGCCAGCGCTGGGGCAAGCCGGGGGTCACAGAAGCCCAGCATGTACTGGGTCGCTTGTCCAAGTCAAGCGACCCAGCGAAGTTGACTTTCTCCGCGCCGACCCACCAATCCTCGCTGGATGGGCATCGACGGGCAGCGCTTGAACCGGGCAACCGCCGCGCTCGACCCTCCGTTCGCGGTCCTGGACCTGGCCGCTCTCGACGCCAACGCCGACGATCTCGTCCGCCGCGCCGGCGGTAAGCCCATCCGGCTGGCCAGCAAATCGATCCGCAGCCGCGAGGTGATCCGGCGGGTTCTCGCCCGCCCCGGCTATCGCGGAATTCTCGGCTACACGGTCGCGGAGGCCACGCTGGCTGGCCACCGATTTCGACGACATCGTGGTCGCCTACCCGAGTGCCGAACGCCACGCGATCGCGCACCTGGCCAGTGATCAGGCGCTGGCCAAGCGCGTCACTCTGATGATCGACAGCGCCGAGCAACTCGACCTGATCGAGTCGCTCGGCGGCGACTTCCGGCTGCGCGTGTGCATCGACCTCGATGCGTCCTTGAAGCTGATGTCGGGCCGCCTGCACATCGGGACTCGCCGCTCGCCGCTGTACACGGCCGACGAGGCGGCCGAGTTCGCCCGTCAGGTCGTCCGCCGGTCCGGCGTGCGCCTCGTCGGGCTGATGGCCTACGAAGGACAGATCGCCGGAGTCGGCGACGCGCCGCGCGGCCGGCCGGACCGCGCCGCGGTGATCCGGGGCATTCAGCGGCTGTCGGCGCGCGAGCTGGCCGTCCGGCGCGCGGACGTGGTGGCCGCGGTCCGCGAGGTCGCCGAGCTCGAGTTCGTGAACGGCGGGGGCACCGGCAGTCTCGAGACGACGAGCCAGCGAGGCGGCCGTCACCGAGGTCGCGGCCGGGCTCGGGGCTGTTCGCTCCGGGGATCTTCGACGCCTACCGGGCCTTCCAGGCGCGCCCGGCCGCCCTGTTCGCCCTCGCGGTCACCCGTCGACCCGGCACCGGGCATCGTCACGGTGGCCGGTGGCGGGTGGGTGGCTTCCGGTCCGCCCGGGACGTGACCGGCTGCCGGTGCCGTCCTTCCCCGAGGGGCTCTCCTACCTCGGCACCGAGGCCGCCGGCGAGGTGCAGACGCCGCTCTCCGGTCCCGCGGCGGATCAGCCTACGGGTCGGCGACCGGGTCTGGTTCCGGCACGCCAAGGCGGGCGAGCTGAGCGAGCATGTCGATGCCTTCGAGGTCGTGGCGAACGACAAGATCACCGAGCGCTGGCCGACGTATCGCGGTGAGGGAAAGACGTTCCTGTGACCGAGCGCTCGCGCTGGACGCCGGTGATCGCCTACGCGGCGGTCAGTGCCGCCAACCAGATGCTCTGGCTGACCTACACGCCGATCACCACGGACGCGAGTCACCACTACGGCGTCTCGGAGGGCGCCATCGGCTGGCTGGCCGAGATCTTCCCGCTGTTGTACGTCCTGCTCGCGCTGCCGGCCGGGCGGGTGATCGACCGCCACCTCGGGAGCGGGCTGGCTGCCGGTGGTCTGCTCACGGCCCTCGGCGCGGTCATCCGTCTCGACGACCACTCGTACCTGGCGGCGCTCGGCGGCCAGATCCTGGTCGCGATCGCCCAACCGTTGATCCTGAACGCGGTGACGAAGTTGTCGGGGTCCTACCTGCGGGCCGCCGACCGGCCGACCGGCATCGCGGTCTCGTCGGCCGGGATCTTCGGTGGCATGGTGCTGGCTCTCGTGCTGGGCGCCGCGATCGGCGGACATCACCTCGAGGCCCTGCTCCTGACGCAGGCGATCTTCGCGGTGGTGGTCGCACTCGCCCTCTGCGTCGCGCTGCGCGAGCGCGCCCACGAGGCATTGATCGTTTCGGTGCCACTGCGGACGGTCTGGTCCGACGGCTACCTGCGCGTGCTGATCGGGTTGGTCTGTGTCGGCTTCGGCGTCTTCGTGGCGCTGACCACGTGGTTGCAGGCACTGCTCGATCCGGCCGGCGTGTCGTCGTCGGCCGCCGGCGTGCTGCTCTTGATCATGGTCGTGGCCGGCGTGATCGGCTCGGCGCTGCTGCCACCAGTGATCGCCCGCAACCACCGCGAGCTGACGTTTCTCGTCGTGTCGATCATCGGCGGCGTCTGCGGTTGTCTCGTCCTGGCGGCCGCACCGGGTCTGGCCAGCGGCATTCCCGTCCTGTTCGTCCTCGGCGTCCTGCTGCTCACCGACCTGCCGATCGTGCTGGAGCTTGCCGAACGCCGCGCCGGCCCCGCGGGCGGCACGGCGACCGCGCTGATCTGGATGGCGGGAAATGCGGCCGGTCTCGTCGCCGCGCTCATCGTCCAGGCGCTCGTGCACCGTCCGGCGATCGCGTTCACCGTCCTCGCCCTGCTGCTGCTGCCGGGATTCGTCCTGGCGCGGGCGCTCGCGACTCAGGCGCGAACGGTCACCGTGGCGCCGACCGTCACCCAGCTGTAGAGCCACGCCATCGCGTCCGAGGGCAGGTGGACGCAGCCGTGCGACCCGAGCGTGTGATAGTCCTGGCTGCCGAAGGGCATCGTCTGCCAGGTGGCGTCGTGGAAGCCGTAGAGCGTGCCCGAGAACGGAATCCAGTACTTCACGTGGTACTGCGCGCCGCTGAGCAACGTCAGCGTGCGATCGGTCTGGCGGCTCTCGACGTGGAACGTGCCCTGCGGCGTGTCGTCGTAGCCGTCGGACGTCGCGCCGGTGGTGACGGGCGTCGTGTAGACGGTCGTCGCTCCACTGCACATCCAGGCCGTCTGGGTGCTCACGCTCACCAAGATCAACTGGTTGGCGGTGTTCGCCGCGCACTCGTTCGGCGGGGTGGGGGTAGGGGTCGGCGTGGGAGTCGGTGGTGGAGTGGTGATCGTCGGGGTCGGCGTCGCGGAACTGGTGACCGCTACCGGCGCGGCCGACACCACGATCGCTCGGTGCACCACGCGTTGGCTGGAGCAGCCGGCCAGGGCCAGCACGGTGGCGCACGCGGCGGCGATCACAGCGGCCCGGGTCACCGGCACAGGCTATCTCGACGGTGGGCCAGGATGGAGCCGTGAGCACCGTCGCCGCGTTGATCGAATCCCTGCGGGGCCGGCTCGATCGGACGCTGATCGCGCTCGATTTCGACGGCACGCTGGCGCCGATCGTCCCCGATCCCGCCGACTCGCGCGTGGTCACGGGCACGGCCGGTGTTCTGTCGGCGCTGGCCGCGCGGGGGTGCCGGCTCGCCGTGATCACCGGCCGCGATGCACAGACCGTGCTGGAGCTGAGCGGCCTGCAGGACGTTCCCGGGCTGATCGTCGAAGGGATCTACGGCGCCGAACAGTGGCGCGGCGGCGAACTGTCGACGCCGGACACACCCGAGCGCGTCGACGCCTTGCGCGCCGAACTGCCCGCCCTGCTGGCGCGCGAACACGCCGACCCCAAGGTGTGGATCGAGGACAAGCGGCTCTCACTGGTCGTCCACGGCCGCCTGGCCGACGATCCCGAGGGCGTGCTCGCCCCGCTGCAGCAACCGGTCGCCGAACTCGCCGAACGGCTGGGGTTCGAGGTCCACCCCGGCCGCGGGGTCATCGAGCTGCGGTTACCGGGCTTCGACAAGGGCGCGGCGCTGCACCGGTTGCTCGACCAGACCGAGGCCGAGTGCGTGGTGTACGCCGGCGACGATCTCGGAGATCTGCCGGCGTTCGAGTTGATCTCGACCCTTCGCCGCAACGGACGCACCGCGTGGTCGGTCGGTGTGGTCACCCCGGACGTCCCGCAGATCGGCGACGCGGCGACCGTGACCGTGGCCACGCCAGCCGACGTCGTCGACCTCCTCGATCAGCTCAGCGCGTCCAGCTGAGCCTGGAACCACTGGGCGGGCGGTAGGCGCACCGCCTTCTCGCGCAGGCGCGCGGCACGGTCGACCCGATCGCCGACCGTCGTCGTCAATGCGCGGTCGAGGGCGTCGGCGGTCTGCGAGATGTCGAACGGATTGATCAAGATCGCGTCGTCGCCGAGTACCTCGGCCGCCCCTGTCTCGCGCGACAGCACGACCATCGGGTCTCGCTCGGAGAGCACGATGCCTTCGAGGACGACGAGGTTCATGCCGTCGCGCACGGAGTTCACGAAGATCACGTCGGACAGTCGCAGCGCCGCCAGCGACCCCGGGTAGTCGTTACCGATCTCGAGCAACAGCGGCGTCCACGAATCGGTGCCGAACTCGTCGTCGATCTCGCGCCCCAGTCGTTCGATCAGCGCGGTGTACTCGCGATATTCGGGCAGGCTCTCCCGCGAGGGGTAGTCGAAGACGGCGTGGACGACCTTGTCGTGCCATTGGGGCCGCGTGCGCAGCAGTTCGCGATAGGCGAGCAGTCCGCGATAGACGTTCTTCGACAGCTCGGTGCGATCCACCCGGCCGATGACGAGGCGGTCGCCGATCTGGCCCCGCAGGCGGCGTACGGCCGCCTCGACGTCACGTCGGTGGGCTCGCTCGGTCAGCTCGTCGGTCTCCGTCGAGAGCGCGAAGACGCCGAGCTGATCCTTGGGCTCGACACCCAGCACCGCCCGGCAGCAGGCGGCGAAGCCGTCGGCCCAGCGGGCGGTGTGAAAGCCGATCAAGTCGGCGCCGAGCATGCCTTCGAGCAGGGCCGAGGCGACGTCGTCGGGCAGCATCCGGAACGAGTCCGGCCGCACCCACGGAGTGTGCGTGAAGTGACTGATCTTCAGATCAGGGCGCACGTCGCGCAGCATCTTCGGCACGAGGAAGAGGTGGTAGTCCTGCACCATCACCGTGGCGCCGTCGGCCGCCTCGCGGGCGATGGCGTCGGCGAAGGCCTGGTTGAACCGCACATAGCCGCGCCAGTTGCGGCGCCACTGAGCGTCGAAGATCGGCGTACGGGCCGGCTCGTACAGCATGTGCAGCACGAACCAGAGCGTCGCGTTGGCGATGCCGTCGTAGGCCTGCCGGAAGGTCTGGCCGTCGATCGGCAGCATCGTCACGTCGAAGTCGCCGTTGAGGGCGTCGGCGACCTCGGCGATCCGCGACAGCCGCCCGTTCTCGGCCTGGCGGGCGAGTTGCCGTTCGCGGTCGTTCATCGCGGCGCACACCCAGACCGCGTCGGGTGAGGCGGACAAGGCGGCCTGCAGCCCGCTCACCAGTCCCCCGCCACCCCGCCGGATCTGGTCGTCGCCGTCCTCGACCGCCTCGACCGAGATCGGGCCACGATTGGAGGCAACTACGAGATCGACCATGCCGAAGCCTTACCCGTCAGTCTTCAGCGGTAAGCACGTCCAGCGCGTGCTGCAGATCGGCCGGGAACGGCGACTCGAACTCGACGGGATGGCCATCGCCCGGATGGGCGAATCCGAGCTTGCGCGCGTGCAGCCACTGGCGGGTGAGTCCCAGCCGGCGCGCCAGGGCGGGGTCGGCGCCGTAGGTCAGGTCGCCGACGCACGGATGCCGCAGCGCCGCCATGTGGACGCGAATCTGATGCGTCCGACCGGTCTCGAGGTGGACATCGAGCAGGGACGCCGCCCGGAACGCCTCGACCGTCTCGTAGTGGGTGACGCTCGGACGGCCCTCGGCCACCACCGCGAACTTCCAGTCCGAGGACGGATGGCGCCCGATCGGCGCGTCGATCGTTCCGCTGCTCGGGTCGGGATGGCCCTGCACGAGCGCGCCGTAGACCTTGTCGACAGTGCGCTCCTTGAACGCCCGCTTGAGCACTGTGTAGGCCCGCTCGCTCTTGGCGACCACCATCACACCGGTCGTCCCCGCGTCCAGGCGATGAACGACGCCCTGACGCTCGGCGGCGCCGGAGGTCGAGATGCGATAGCCCAGACCGGCCAGGCCCTGCGTGACGGTCGGGCCGCTCCATCCCGGACTCGGATGCGCGGCCACGCCGACCGGCTTGTCGACCACCACGATGTCGTCGTCGTCGTAGATCACCGACAACCCGTCGATGGTCTGCGCCGGGGGTGCGGTCGGTGGCGCCGCCTCGGGCAGGGTGATCTCGAGCCACGAGCCGCCACGGACCTTGGCCGAGCGCGCCACCGGCTGGCCGTCGACCTGCACCTCGCCGGCATCGATCAGATCAGCCGCCGCGGTGCGCGACAGTCCGAACAGCCGTGCGAGGGCGACATCCAGGCGCAGGCCTCCGAGCCCGTCGGGCACCGGCAGCAGTCGTGAGCTCACTTCTTGCGGTTGCCGTCGATGTCGATGCCCAGGACGGCCACGATTGCGGCCGTCACGGCGCCGCAGACGATCGCCGAGTCGGCCAGGTTGAAGACGGGCCAGATGTGTCCGTCGCTGCTGAACAGGCTGATCCAGTCGACGACGTGCCCCCGCCCGACACCCGGCGCGCGGAAGATGCGGTCGGTGAGGTTTCCGAGCGCGCCGCCCAGGATCAATCCGAGCGCGACCGCCCAGCCGACCGAGCGCATCCGGGCCGCCACCCGCAAGATCACCACGACGACGACCAGGGCGACGACCGAAAGGAGGATCGTCGCGCCCGTGCCGACCGAGAAGGCGGCGCCGGAGTTGCGAGTCTGGATCAGATAGAGGGCGCCGTCGAGCAGGCGGATCGTGCGATAACCGTGGATCTCGGCGACGACGATCGTCTTGCTGATGAGGTCGGCCGCATAGGCGACGACCGCCACCACGGCGAACAGCGCGATGCGCCGCGGGCGGACGCCCGCCCCGGAACCGCTGGCCGGGACGTCGATCCCCGGGCCATCGGACGGTTGCGAACTCGCGGCACTCACCCGGCCATTGTCCCGTACGTCGGCCGGCTCTCGGTCAGCGGCGTTCCTCGCGCTGCTTGCAGGCCACGTCGAGCGTCGCCATCGGGAACGCCTTGAGGCGCGCCTTGGGAATCGGCTTGCCGCAGCTCTCGCAGTAGCCGTAGGTGCCGGCGTCGATCCGTTCGACGGCGTGCCGGATCTGGGTGAGCAGGTCGAGCCGGTTCGCCGCGATCGACATCTCCTGCTCGCGCTCGAACGTCTTCGCGCCGGCGTCGGCCTGGTCGTCGCCGGCACCGTCGGGCCCCGACTGCTGGAACTCGTTCATCTCGGTGAGCGACAGCTCGTACTCGTTGGTCATCGACTTCAGCTCGGCCTGAAGCTCCAAGCGGATCGCCTTCAGCTCGGCGGCCGTCCACTGAATACGGTCCTCGGCCTTGGCCGGCGCGGCCGCGGCCTTCACCGGCGTCGTCTTGACCGGGGCCGTCTTGACCGGGGCCGTCTTGATCGGGGCCGCGTTGATCGGGGCGGGCGTGATCGGGGCGGACTTCGCGACCGGAACCGCCTTCGTGGTGGGAGCCTTTGCGGCGGTCGCCGCCTTGGTCGGCACCCCCTTCTTGGCCGGTGCCGTGACCGGGGCCGTCACCGCCGCCTTCGCGGGTGCCTTCACGACACCCTTCTTGGCGGGGGTCGACTTCTTGGCCACCGCCTTCGCAGCGGCCTTCACCGGCGCCTTCACGGGGGCTCTCACCGGTGCCTTGACGGGTGCCTTCACCGCAGCGGCCTTCTTCACCGGTGCCTTCACCGCGCCTGCCTTCTTGGCGGCGGCTTTCGTGACCGGAACGGCCTTGGCCGCGGCAGCCGTCTTCGCCGGAGGCTTCTTGGCCGGCGCCTTCGCCGCCACCTTCGTGGCCGGCGCCTTCGCCGCGACCTTCTTGGCCGGCGCCTTCGCGACGACCTTCTTCGCCGGTGCGGACTTCGTGGCGGCGGCCGCCTTCTTGACCGCGGCTGCCGTCGTCACCGACTTCGTGACCGGCACGGCCTTCTTGAGCGCAGCGGAGGCTTTTTCGGTCGTTTTGGCCGGGGCGCCCCGGCGCAATGCACGTCCGATCCGGTCCGTTACTGCAGCCATGGGCCACCCTCTCGAAGCACGCGGCGCCGGTCCAGCAATTGGATCCGACGAATGCGGCACAATACCCACCCGCCGGGCGGCGCCGCCACTGACCACGCCGCTCGACGGTCGATGAGTCCGACTGCGAGGGAAATGTCTTCCCCGATTCGCCCCCTCGCAACCGTCTCGATGCTTCGGCGTCGCGACTTGGCATCGCGCCGACGGGGTTGGGCGCGCCGGGGCCGTAACCACTCGGCAGCCGGCCCTCGACGCCGGTAGCATGGTGGTCGCGACGACGAGGACAAGTAGCCGGCCCAGGCGAAATCACCTCCGAGCACCGGAAGAACGGTCCGAACGGACTCAGTAGAACCGGACGAACGACCAGAGCGGGCGCGCCGATCATGGTGTGTCAACGAGGGTGGTACCGCGGCGGCCCCGGCTGTCGTCCCTCGGGTCCAGCAAGCAACCCGAGCACCGACGTACCCCCCTAGCAGAGAGCCACCCGTGAACGTCTCCGAACCCCACTACCGGCCGCTCAGCCCGCACGTCGACCTGCCCGCCCTCGACAGGCAGGTGATCGAGTTCTGGCGACTCCAGAAGATCTTCGGCCGCACCTTGGAGCAGACGGTCGGCGGGCCTCGCTGGACGTTCTACGAGGGCCCGCCGACGGCCAACGGCATGCCGGGCACCCACCACATCGAGGCCCGCGTCTTCAAGGACGTCTTCCCGCGCTACCGAACGATGCGCGGCTACCACGTCCCGCGAATGGCCGGTTGGGACTGCCACGGACTGCCGGTCGAGCTGGCCGTCGAGAAGGAGCTCGGCTTCACCGGCAAGCCTGACATCGAGGCCTACGGCATCGCCGAGTTCAACGCCCAGTGCCGCGAGAACGTCCAGCGCCACGTCGACGCCTTCGAGGCCATGAGCGAGCGGATGGGCTACTGGGCCGACTACGACAACGCCTACTGGACGATGAACCCCGAGTACATCGAGAGCGTGTGGTGGGCCCTCAAGCAGATCTTCGACAAGGGCCTGCTGGTCGAGGACTTCCGGGTCACGCCCTACTGTCCGCGCTGCGGCACCGGCCTGTCCGATCACGAGGTCGCCCAGGGCTACGAGGACATCACCGATCCGTCCGTCTACTTCCGGATGCCGGTGCTCGACGGTCCGCTGGCCGAGCTCGGCGCCGACTTCCTGGTCTGGACGACGCAGCCGTGGACGATCTACGTCAACACCGCCATCGCCGTCAATCCCGAGGTCACCTACGTCGCGGCCCGCACGGCGACCGGCGACGTGCTGGTCGTGGCCGAGCCACTGCTGTCGGTGCTCGGCGAGGGCGCGGAGGTGCTGGCGAGCTACCGCGGCACCGAGCTGGAACACACCCGGTATCAGAAGGCGTACGAGCTCGACGGCGTCGACGGCGCGCACTACGTGGCGCTCGCCGACTACGTCACCGTCGACTCGGGTACCGGCCTGGTCGGCCAGTCCCCCGCGTTCGGCGCCGACGACTTCGCCACCGCCCGCCGGTACGGCCTGCCCGTGGTCAATCCGGTCGGCAAGGACGGTCACTTCGCCGCCGGACTGCCCATCGTCGGCGGGCTGTTCTTCAAGGACGCCGACGAGCCGGTCATGGCTGACCTGAACGAGCGCGGCCTGCTGTTCAAGCACGTGCCGTACGAGCACGCCTATCCGCACTGCTGGCGCTGCCACACGCCGTTGATGTACTACGCGCTGCCGTCCTGGTACGTCCGCACGACCGCGATCAAGGACCAGCTGCTCGCCCAGAACGAGGCCACCAACTGGTTCCCCGAGACGATCAAGCACGGCCGCTTCGGCGACTGGCTCAACAACAACATCGACTGGGCGCTGTCGCGAGATCGCTACTGGGGCACGCCGCTGCCCGTCTGGCGCAACGACGCCGACCCGACCCGGCTGATCTGCGTCGGGTCGATGGCCGAGCTCGAGGCGTTGTCCGGTGTGCGGTTGGACGACCCGCACCGCCCCTTCGTCGACGACGTGACGTTCACGGTCGACGGCGAGGATGGCACCTACCGCCGCGTGCCGCAGGTCATCGACGCCTGGTTCGACTCGGGGTCGATGCCCTTCGCCCAGTTCGGCGCCCCGCACCACAACGCCGAACTGGCCCGGGCCTCGTACCCGGCCGACTTCATCGCCGAGGCGATCGACCAGACGCGCGGCTGGTTCTACACGCTGATGGCGGTCGGCACCCTGGTGTTCGAGCAGAGCAGTTACCGCAATGTCCTGTGCCTGGGGCACATCCTGGCCGAGGACGGCCGCAAGATGAGCAAGCACCTGGGCAACATCCTCGAGCCGATCCCCCTCATGGACGAGCACGGGGCGGACGCCGTTCGCTGGTTCATGCTGGCCGGCGGCTCGCCCTGGTCGGCGCGCCGGGTCGGTCACAAGGTGCTCGACGAGATCGCGTCGAAGGTGCTGCGTACCTACTGGTCGATCGCGTCCTTCCAGTCGCTGTACGCCCGCGCCAACGACTGGCAGCCGGGTCAGTCCGCTCCGGGTGTCGCCGGGCGTCCGGCGCTGGATCGCTGGGCCCTGGCCCGCACCCACGAGGTCGTCGCCGAGGTGAGCGCCGCCCTCGAGGTCTATGACACCGCGACGGCCGGCAAGGCCATCGCGGGCTGCATCGACGATCTCTCGAACTGGTACGTCCGGCGTTCGCGTCGTCGCTTCTGGGACGGCGATCCGGCCGCGCTCGCGACGCTGCACGAGTGCGTGTACGTGCTCACGCTGCTGATGGCACCGATGGTTCCCTTCGTCACCGAGACCGTGTGGTCGGCTCTCTTCGCCCGCACGACCGGCGTCGACTCCGTGCACCTCGCGGCCTGGCCGGGCGTGACCGAGGAGATCATCGACGCGAAGCTGGTCGACGACGTCGCGACCGTGCGCCGCCTCGTCGAGCTGGGCCGCTCGGCGCGCGCCGAGTCGAAGGTCAAGACCCGCCAGCCGCTGGCCCGCGCGCTCGTCTCGGCGCCGGGATGGGACGCGCTGCCCGAGGACCTCAAGCAGGAGGTCGCCGACGAGCTCAACGTCGTCCAGTTGGCCAGCCTGGCCGGGACGGGCGAACTCGTCGAACTGAGCGTGAAGGCGAACTTCCGGGTGCTCGGCCGGCGATTCGGCAAGCGCACCCAGACGGTCGCCACCGCGATCGCCGCGACCGACCCGGCCGTGTTCGTCGCGGCACTGCGGGCCGACGCGGCCAGCGTCTCGGTCGACGGCGAGGACGTGCCGATCAGCAACGATGAGGTAATCGTGTCCGAGACACCGCGTTCGGGGTGGGCCGTCGCCGGATCAGGTTCGGACACCGTCGCCCTCGACCTGGAGCTGACCCCCGAACTGCGCCGACTCGGACTGCTGCGCGACGTCGTGCGCATCGTCCAGGAAGCCCGCAAGAACGCCGGGTTCGAGGTCACCGACCGCATCGAAGTCTGGTGGCGCGTCGGCGGCCAGCCCGATGCCGGCCAGGCGATCCGTGAGCACTCGGAGTCCTTTGCCGAGGAGGTACTCGCGACGAGCATCTTCGAGGGCAAGCCGGCCGATGTCACTGGCTTCGCGGAGGTTGTCGACGAGGAGATGGGCCTGTCGGTGTGGCTGCGCAAGGTCAGTGATAGTTAACAGTCACTTGACATGACCGGGGCACATGTCGCACTATTTCCGGGCGCATCAGTCGCCCGCAGATCACCGGCGACATCACCCATCGGAGCAGATGACTCGTGGCCACCGTTCAACCCGGCTGGTACGCCGACCCCCAGAACTCGAGCCAGATCCGCTTCTGGAACGGCGATCGATGGACCGACCAGACGCGCCCGGGCCAATCCGCCCTGAACCCGCCCGTCACGAGCCAGTACGCCACGAACCAGTACGCCCCGAATCAGTACGCCCCCGTGAACGGCGCCACGGTCTACGGCGCACCCGCCCAGCCGGGCGCTCCGCTGGGCTACGGCGTTCCGGGCGTGGTTTCGTCGCGATCGGCCGCGCCGGGATTGTGGCAGCGCAACCGGATCTCGGGCATCGCCGTGCTCCTCTGCATCGCGTACCTGGCGATCGCGTTCTCGACGCACTTCGTGGTGCTCGGGATCGCGCCGCTGTTGATGACGATCCGCGCCTTCCGCCGCCGTGAGCCCTTCGCGGTCGGCGCCCTGGTCCTGACGGTCATCACCCTGGCCGTGTCGCTGACCGCCCTTTCGCACTGACTGCCTCGAGGAACTGACCCCCTTGAGGAACTGACCGCCTCGAGGAACCGACCGCTTCGAGGAACCGACCGCCTCGAGGAACCGAGCGAGCAGCCGGCGGCCTACGCCTCCGGCTCGCGCTTGTTCGACTCGTCGGCCCGCCGCCGCTGCTGCTCGGCCCGCTCGCGCACCTGCCGCAGGAACGCCTCGTCGTCGTCCGGATTCGTCGCGACGTGGCGGCCCGGGCGGTCGTACTGCGGGAACTCGCGCTGCAGCGGCGAGCGCGCGGGCGCGGTCCGCGGCGACCAGTCGTGCCCGGCGACGAGCCACACGATCGAGCCGATGTCGGGGATCAGAATGACGATCAGCAACCACACGGCCTTGGGCAGGTTCCGGATCTGAGCGCTGTCGGTGGTGATCACATCGATGAGACAGAAGATCCACAGACCGAGCATGACCAGCCCGAAGGCACCATCGAAGAACAGCATGAGTGAACTCCTAGCGAGCTAACGTCATCATCACAATGCGCAGACGCTAGCACCGCGCGCGTATCGGCGAATAGGGCCGTACGGTCAGGTCGCGACTGGCGAGGCCACGCAGTCAGGTGGTGCGGACGACGTCCGGCTGGCACAGCGAGCAGGCGATGAAACCGTCCTCGATCGCCTGACTGTGCGGAATCGACTCAGGGTCGGCGCCCTCGACGATCTCGCACTCGGACCGGTGGTAGCGCGGCCGTCCGTCGATGACCCACACGAGCGGGTCGGTTGCCACGACCGGCGAGGAGACCGTCGAGGGAGTCTCGTCGGTGGCCGTCGAGGACGCGGGCGACTCGTGCGTCTGGACGGCCGGTGGACCGGAGCGAGCGGGCGAGGTCTTACGGGCACCGAAGCTCGCGCGCATCCGCAGCACCAACGCTCCGGCGATCACACTCGCGACGAGCGAGCCGATGAGCAGCGGCGCGCTGGCCAGCACCAACCCAGCGATGAGCAGGGCGAGAGCAACGAGGAGCAGCGCAATGATGATCATCTGCGGATGCGGTACGGCCGCGCGGACCTACTCGTTGTGCGAGTCGCCGTCGTTGGCCGGCTCGGCGCGCCCGCTGGCGTCCAGATCACGCAGCTGCGACTCGAGGTAGCTCTTGAGGCGGGTGCGGTACTCGCGCTCGAACGTCCGCAGCTCCTCGACCCGGCGTTCGAGCGCCGCCTTGCGCTGCTCGAACTGGGCCGTGATCGTCGCCGCTCGCTGCTCGGCGTCCTGCACCAGCTGGGTCGCCTTGGCGTTGCTTTCGCGATCGAGCTGTTCCGAGCGCGACTGCGCGTCGCTCAGGTGGGTCGACGCCTTCTGCTGAGCGTCGTTCCAGTGCGCCTCGGCGCGCTGCTGGGCATCGGCCAGGTGGGCGGCGGCCGCCTGCTGGGCTTCGGTGAGCGTGCGGTCGGCCTCGGCCTTGGACTGCGCGAGGTGCTGATCGGCGGTCTGCTGGGCGAGGGCGAGCATCTGGACGGCCTGGGCGCTGGTGTCGGCCGGACCCGACGCCGGAGCCTGAGCCGCCTGCTGCTGGGCGACGCGTGCGGCCTCCTGGGCCTGCGCCGCGGCCTGCTGCGCCTGCTCGAGCTGGCTGTGGGTCTGCTCGAGCTGCGAACGGTGCTGGTCGAGCTGGCCGTGCAGCTGCTCGAGCTGCGAGCGCGTCTGGGCGTGGGCCTGCTCGCTCGAAGCCAGCTGCTGCTGCGCGGCAACCAGCTGCTGCTGGTTGGCGTCCGAGCCCTGGCCCATCGCCTTCTCGAGTTCGCCGACCTGCGACTGCAGGCGGGAGTTCTCGTCGCGCAGGTGGGCGAGCTCGGCCTGGGCCCGCGCGACTGCCTCGCGGTCGCCGTTGTCCGGCTGCCCGGCGGGCGCTTGTGCGACCGGGGCCGGCCCGCTGCCGTTGCCACCGTGCGTGCGGAGGTCGTTGTTCTCCTCGAGCAGTCGGGCCAGCTCGACCTCGACGATGTCGAGGAACGCATCCACCTCTTCTTCGTCGTAGCCGCGCTTGCCGATGGGCGGCTTCTTGAATGCGACGTTGTGGACTTCGGCGGGTGTCAGCGGCATTCGTTCACCTCAGTGTCTGCGGGACGGGGGCTTCCGTACCAATGTGCTTTAGCGGTTCTGTGCTGTGTCTCGTGCTCTTGCTGCGGTCCGATCTGCGCACTTTCCGGCGGCGTCACGTGACCGTCCCCAGGTACGAGGCGACCGTGCGCAGCGCCAGGATAGCCAACAGCAGAATCATCACGCTCAAGTCGAGGCTCACACTACCGATCCGGACCGGCGGGCACACCTTCCTGATCGCGCGCAGGGGCGGGTCAGTGCTCACGTAGACGAACTCCACTCCGACCGCGGCGACTCCGGCCGGTCGCCAGGCTCGCGCGAACTGGCGGGTGATCTCGACGACCAGGCGGGCGATCACGAGGATGTAGTACATCCACAGGAGCAGGCCGATCGCGCTCCAGAACGTCGACATCGACCCCTCCTCCCAGTGTCATGACGTTGCCGTCAGCCCGGGCTTGAGTCCGGGCGGGACCATTATTACAACGATGGCCCGGCACCAATGGTGCCAGGCCACCTCGCGACACCCAGACGCCATGTTCTCGCCATCTCCGCGGTCGGCATCGTCGGGCCTGTCGCGGCTCAGGACTGGTTGAAGAAGCCGCCCTCGACGATGCGCGCCTTGTCCTGCGCGGTGACCGTCACGTTGTGCGGCGAGAGCAGGAAGACCTTGGCCGTGACCCGCTCGATGCGTCCGTGCAGCCCGAACGTCAGACCGGCGGCGAAGTCGACCAGGCGCTTGGCGTCGGCGTCGTCCATCTCGGACAGGTTCATGATCACCGGCGTGCTGGAACGGAAGTGCTCGCCGATCGTGCGCGCCTCGTTGTAGGTGCGCGGGTGCAGCGTGGTGATGCGGTAGGTCGGCATCTCCTCGACGTACTCGCGCCTGGTAGGCGTCCTCGGTCGTGCCATTCGCGCGCAGGCGCGGCGTGCTCGACGTGACGCGCGGACGCGGCTCTCGGGCGCGTACTCGGCCCGCTCGCGAGCGAACCGGGCGCGCGGTCGTAGGAGTCCGCGCCGTCGACGAACGGGTCGTCGTCCTCGACCAAGCCGAGGTAGACACCCATCTTCTTCATCGCTCCGGGCATGTCGTCCTCCTGTGCTGGCCAGCTCGGGTCGAGCTGGGGTTGTTCTCCTGATTTCGCCGCTAGCGCGACGCTAGCCGAACTCGGGCGCTCTGCGGCCGAGCAACGCCGAGCCGACACGCAGATGTGTGGAACCGGCGGCGATCGCCGCTTCGAAGTCGCCGCTCATTCCGGCCGAGATCGCCGTCGCCCCGGGATGGCTCGACGACCAGCTCCGCCGACGCCGCGGCGAGTTCGGCGAACGCGGCCCGGGCGTCCATCGTCCATCGGCGCCACCGCCATCACGCCGGCCAGCCGCAGCGCGGCGCGCGCCGGCGACGCGATCGGCCAGCGCGCGCAGGTCTGCTCGCGGCGCACGCCGCCGCGGTCGGGATCGCCGTCGATGCTGAGCTGCAGGAACACCTCGAGTGGCTCGCGCTCCGCCGCGCTCGACGGCGTCGGCCAGCGCGTCGACGACCGCGCGCGCGGTCGACCGAGTGGACGGCGCTCGCGTAGCCCACGATCGAGCGCGCCTTGTTCGTCTGGACCCGCCCGACGAAATGCCACCGCGGCCGCGCGATCGGCCAGCTCGCCGGCCTTGGCCTTGGCTTCCTGGTCGCGGCTCTCGCCGAGATCGACGACGCCGAGGTCGAGCAACGTCCTGGCATCACTGGCCGGAAAGGTCTTGGTGACGGCGACGAGGGTGATCGGTCCGCGGATCACGCCCGGCGCGATTGGCCGCGTCGACGATCCGGGTACGCACGCGGGCCAACGACGCGAGCAGCTCCGCCCGACGTCGATTGTCAGGCGGAGCGCTCATCGGCTCGAGCGGGCAGATGTCGGCTACTTGAGGAAGTCGGGGACGTCGAGGTCCTCGTCGACGTCGACCGCGGTGCGGGTGACGGCCGACGCGGGCAGGCTCCATCCCGTGCTGGCCGACGCCGGCGCTGCCGTTGGCGCCGTTGGCGCTGCCGTTGATCGCGGCGGCCGCTCCGACCGGAGCCCCGGCACCCTCGCGCTTGAACTCGACCTTCTTGTACGGCAGCTGCCCGCTGTCGAATCCGGCGGCGATGACGGTGACCTTGACCTCGTCGCCGAGGGTGTCGTCGATGACCGCACCGAAGATGATGTTGGCGTCCGGGTGCGCCGACTCGGCGACGAGCGACGCGGCGTCGTTGATCTCGAACAGCCCGAGGTCTGAACCGCCGTAGATCGACAGCAGCACGCCGTGGGCGCCGTCCATGCTCGCCTCGAGCAGCGGGCTGGCGATGGCGATCTCGGCCGCGGCGCGAGCGCGGTTCTCGCCGCGCGCCGAACCGATGCCCATCAGCGCCGACCCGGCCCCGCTCATCACGCTCTTGACGTCGGCGAAGTCGAGGTTGATCAGGCCCGGCGTGGTGATCAGGTCGGTGATGCCCTGGACGCCGGAGAGCAGCACCTGGTCGGCGCTGCGGAACGCGTCCATGACCGACACGTTGTGCTCGGAGATCTGCAGCAGCCGGTCGTTCGGGATGACGATCAGCGTGTCGCACTCGGAGCGCAACTGCTCGATGCCCTGCTCGGCCTGCGTTGCCCGCTTCTTGCCCTCGAACGAGAACGGCCGGGTGACCACGCCGATGGTCAGCGCGCCGAGCTTGCGGGCGATGCTGGCGATGACCGGGGCGCCGCCGGTGCCGGTGCCGCCGCCCTCGCCGGCGGTCACGAAGACCATGTCGGCGCCCTTGAGCACCTCTTCGATCTCGTCCTTGTGGTCTTCGGCGGCCTTGCGGCCGACCTCGGGCTGGGCTCCGGCGCCGAGGCCGCGGGTGAGTTCGCGGCCGACGTCGAGCTTGACGTCGGCGTCGCTCATCAGCAGGGCCTGGGCGTCGGTGTTGACCGCGATGAACTCGACGCCCTTGAGGCCGTGTTCGATCATCCGGTTGACCGCGTTGACGCCACCGCCGCCGACACCGACGACTTTGATGACCGCGAGGTAGTTGTGCGGTGCACTCATGAGGACTCCTGATTTCGTCTGGTTGCGTCGGTGCGCGTGTACTTGTGCCGTGCCTGTTCAGCGTGACCTACCGGTCTGACAACTCTCACCCTCAAGTAGACGCTTAACGTTATGTCAACCTGAGCTGGTGAGGACGAAGGTAAAGGCGCTCACGTACGAATCGGGCGAGGCGCGCCGAAAGACACGCGGGAAGTTGCCGTCAGCTGACGACGACGGAATCCGGATCGCTGATGTCGAAGGTGTTGCCCGGCTGCTTGAGCAGCGGGATCAGCAGCTGCGCCTTCTCGGCGTTGCGATCGGGACTCCCCCACCGCACGACCCGGCCGTCGCGCAGGACGAGCGACACGGCCGAGGACGAACCCGGCACTGATCGAGTCGAGTTCGCCCAGGATGTCCTTGGGCAGCGCCGCCGGCGACCTGTGCCGACGCCGCGATGCTCGGCCGCGGGTCGGCGCCCGGCGCGAGGTCGAAGTGCGGCAGTTCGCCGGGCTTGTCGGCCGTCGACGACGAACTGCAGCCCGGTCTTGTCGACGAGTGCGTAGCCGCCCGGCCACGCGTGAGGTAGCCGACCGCGACCCGCTCGGTCGACCGTGATCGACACCGTCGAGGGATAGGACACGGTGACCGTCGCGCTCGCGACCTCCGGAATGCGCGGCCACCCGCGTCGCGGATCGCGCCGGTGTCGAGCCGGACGAGCGGCGTGCCGAGTCGGGACCTCGGCGGCGTTCTTGATCTGCGTGACGTTCAGCCGCTGCAGCGCGCCCTTGACGGTCACCGTCCGGGCCGACGAACACCGGACTGAACGCCACGAGCCAGCACCGCGAGGACGACGACGAGCACGGCCACGCCCAGACGCCAGCGAGGATGCGCGGACGCCGCCCGGCGGGCATCGACGTCCGCCGCTCGGCTCAGCACGCCGGTCATGGGCGGTCCGGGCCGAGGACGTCGAGGAACTCGCGCGCACAGCAGGTGGACGTTGCCGATGCCCATCGTCAGGATCAGGTCACCCGGACGGGCGACGGCGGCCACCCGCGCCGGCACCTGCGGCGAAGCTGTCCTCGTAGATCACCCGGTCGGGCGGCAGGTCGATCAGGTCGGCGATCGTCGCGCCGGTGATCCCCGGGATCGGTTCCTCGCGGGCCGGGAAGATGTCGAGCACGACGGCGATGTCGGCGATGGCCATGGCGTCGGCGAACTCGCGGGCGAACGTCTGGGTTCGGCTGTAGGTCCCGGGTTGGAACACCGCGATCAGCCGCCCGTCGCCGGCGACCGCGCGCGCCGCGGTGAGTTCGGCCGCGATCTCGGTCGGGTGGTGGGCGTAGTCGTCATAGACGCGGACGCCGTTGGCCTCGCCGTGGAACTCGAAGCGCCGGTGCACGCCGGCGAAGTCGGCCCACCGCGTCCGGCCACGACGGCCACGTCGAGCCCGAGCTCGGCGGCGATCGTCAGCGCGGCCGTCGCGTTGAGCGCCATGTGCCGGCCGATCAGCGCACCGACCCGCACCGCGGTGCGACCGAGCGGGCCGCCCTCGGCGACGAACGCGACACCGTCGAGCCGTTCGACGATGTCGGTGACCCGCACGTCGGCGTCGGCCGCTTCGCCGTAGGTCAGCACTCGGTGATCGCGCGCCGCGCGCGTACTCGCCCATGCGGCGGGCGCCCGGCGTCGTCGGCGCTCACCAGCACCAGGCCGCCGGGCTCGACCCGGTCGACGAACTGCTCGAAGGCCCGGAAGATGCCTTCGAGGTCGCCGTGGTTCTCGAGATGGTCGGCCTCGACGTTGGTGATCACCGCGGCGAACGGGCGCATGAGCAGGAACGATCCGTCGCTCTCGTCGGCCTCGACGACCGCCAGCTCGGCCGCTGCCCAGATGCGCGTTGACGCCCGTCTCGTAGAGGTTGCCGCCGATCGCGAAGGACGGGTCGAGCCCGCAGGCCTGAGCCCCGACGGTCAGCAGCGAGGTGGTCGTCGTCTTGCCGTGCGTTCCGGCGATCGCGACCGTCCGCTTGTCGGCCAGGGCCGAGGCGAGCGCGGCGGCGCGGCGCAGGAACGGCTTGCCGCTCTCACTCGCCGCGACGTACTCGGGATGCTTGGGGTTGATCGCGGTCGTGTAGACGAACGAGTCGTTGGCGGCGACGTGCTCGACCGAGTGGCCGATGTCGACGCGCGCGCCAACTGCCCGCAACGCCGCCACCGTGCTCGACTCGCGAGCCTCGCAACCCGATGACCTCGACGCCACGCGCGAGCAGGATGCGGGCCAGGCCGCTCATGCCGGCGCCGGCGATGCCCATGATGTGCACGCGACCCAGTTCGTCGAGCGCCGGGATCACCGCGGTCGCCGCGCTGCGCACCAGGGCGGCGCCCGGCGCCGCCCAGTCCTCGGGACGGTCGGACGTGTCGTCCGAGGTCGGGCGGCTCATCGACGTTCCTTCGCGCGGCGATGCTCGTCGGCGATGGTCAACACGGCTCGGGCCAGCACGACGTCGGCGTCACGCGAACCAGCATGCCGGGCCGCCGCGCTCATCGCCGCCAGGCGGGCCGGATCGGTGATGCACGGCACGACGTTGTCGATGATCCACTCGGGCGAAAGGTCGGCGTTGTCGACCAGGAGGGCCGCTCCGGCGGCGACGATCGGCTCGGCGTTGTGTCGCTGCTCGCCGCCGCGCAGCGGCAGCGGGACGTAGGCGGCGGGAAGGCCCACCGCGGTCAGCTCGGCGCAGGTCATCGCGCCGGACCGGCACAGCACGAAGTCCGCGGCGGCGTAGGCCGAGGCCATCTGCTCGACGAACGGGACGCCGACATAGCCGGCGAGGTCGCCGAGCTCGCTCGCCAACGCGTTCTTGGGGCCGATGATGTGCAGCACCTGGACGCCCGCGGCGACCACCGCCCGGGCGGCCGCGGCGACCGCGGCGTTGATCGCCTGGGCGCCCTGCGAACCGCCCGTGACCATGAGCACCGGCCGCTCGTCGTCCAGGCCGAAACGGGCCCGGGCGGCCGGTCGCTCGGCGATCCGGTCGAGGTGGGCGATCTGCGGGCGCAGCGGGATGCCGACCGCCTGGGCGTGCGGAAGTCGCACGCTCGTCGAGGCCGTGAAGACATGCTTGGTCAGACGCGCCCCGACCCGGTTCGCCACTCCCGCCCGGGCGTTCGCCTCATGCACGACGATCGGCACACCGGCTCGCCGGGCGGCGAGATAGGCCGGCAGCGCCACGTAACCCCCGAAGCCGACGACGACATCGGCCTCGACCCGATCGAGGACCGCCCGGGCGGCCCGCACGGCGCGCCGAAGCTTGAGCGGGGTCTCGAGCAGTGCGCGGTTCACCTTGCGCGGCAGGGGCACGGGCGGGATCAGTTCCAGCGGATAACCCCGCGCCGGAATGAGCGTCGTGTCGAGCCCACGGACCGAGCCGAGCGCTGTGATCATCGCCTGGTGGTCGAGCCGTCGAACGGCGTCGGCCACGGCGAGCGCCGGTTCGATGTGACCGGCGGAATGGCCGCCGGCGACGACCACCGACACCGGTCGACGAGCCGCGGTCATCGGCCGCCTCGGCGCTGCCCCTCGGTGCCCGTCGGTCGCAGCGGCTGGCGTGGACGGGGCGCGGCCTTGGCCGGTTCGCTGCACTCGGGGCGCCCGGCCGCGAGGCGGGGCCGCGCGCACCGGAACGCGCGCCGGCGCTGCCGACGGCCGGGCCGGGCGCGGCTTGCGCTTGGGCTCGACGTAGACAGCCGGCACCCGGATACGGAGCCACCGCTCCACCCGCGGACGCCGGGCGGCCGCGGCGGCCGCCCGGGCCGCAGCCACGGCCGCCGGCTCGTGACGGGCGAAGGAGACCAGCATGCCGAACACGATCGCAGTCGCGATCAACGACGTGCCACCCGCCGAGATGAACGGCAGTGGAATGCCGGTGACCGGGAGCAGACCGGTGACGTATCCGATGTTGATCACTGCCTGCCCGGTGATCCACACCGTCGCCGCCCCGGCGGCCAGCCGGACGAACGGATCAGCCGAGCGCCGCGAGATCCGCAACCCGGTGAACGCGAAGAGCGCGAACAGCGCCAGGACGACCACGCAGCCGATCAGGCCGAGCTCCTCGCCGATCACCGCGAAGACGTAGTCGGTGTTGGCGTTGGGAACCCAGCTGTACTTCGACGTGCCGGCGCCGAGGCCGACGCCGAAGATGCCACCTGACGCGAGTGCGTACAGGCCCTCGACGGTGTGATAGCCCGAGGTCTGGGCGTGCGCGAAGGGGTCGGTGAACGTCGTGAGCCGCTGTAGCCGGTACGGCGCGGCCACCGCCAGCGCCCCGACCGACGCGGCCACGCCGATCAGGATCATCGCGAAATAGCGCAGCGGCGTGCCGATCGTCCAGAGCAGGCCGAGCAGGATCAGCAGGAAGCAGAGGGTGGTTCCGAGGTCGGGCTCGAGCACCACCAGCGCACAGACGAACGCGAACCCCGGGATGAGCGGCACGAACAGGTGCTTGGCGCGCGTCAGCGTCCCGAAATGCTGTTTGCGGGCGAGCAGGTCGGCACCCCACAGCAGGACGGCGAGCTTGACGAACTCCGAGGGCTGGAACTGCAGCGGTCCGATCATGATCCAGCGGCGAGCCCCGTTGATCATGACGCCGACGCCCGGCGTGAGCGTGGCGAGCAGGACCAGTCCGCCGAAGGTGATCGCCGGATAGGCCAGACGTCGGTAGACGCGCGGCGAGACCCAGACCGCGAGCCAGAACACCGGCACGCTCAGCACCAGGAACTCGATCTCCTTGGTCAACTGCGACCACATCGTCTGGTGGCTGCCGGCCTGCATCGAGGCCGAGACGGTCGTCGAGGTCGCCATCATGACGCCGAAGGCGAGCAGACCGAGACCGGCGAACAGGATGAGCTGCGTCGAGGCGTAGGGCCGTTCGAGGTAGCCCCGCCAGGCTTGGATCAGCGGCTCCAGGCGGCTGCCGCGCATCAGGCGCCGGGAGCCGGCTTCTCCTGGTGACTCGGCCGCCTTGGTCATCCGCCTATCGTCGGGCCTGGACCGCCCCGAACCCGGCAGATCCGACGCGTGTCGCGTGAATCCACTGTTACGGATGTGACGTGAGGGATCCCGCGCGTCCCCCCACTCACGTCGATTGGCGCGTTGCGGATTGATTGGCGCGATGGAACGCACCAACGGGCCGACAACGCGCCAATCGGCGAAAGAAAGGCAGCCCGGATCAGTCCGGATCAGAGGCGGATCAGCCGAGCTGGACGGGCGGCGCCTCGGGATCGTTGGCGGCGTTGGCCATGCCGGTGCGCAACGTGAGCATCGTGAGGCTGGCCTGCACCTGGGCCCGACTCGTCTGCCGGCGAACCTCCAGCGGCAGCCGGCCCCACACGGCGTCCACGATCTCGGGCACCGTCACTGCCTCGATCGTCTCGTCGCGCTCGCGGGCGTCGCGATCGTGGCGGGCGAGCGCGTCCTCGACCCAGCCCCGGAGCTCAGCCCGCTTCACCCGTCCAGCCTGCCAGAACTCAGGTGCTCGAGAACGCGGCGTAGAACAGACCGACTCCGAAGGCGACCGCCACGCCGGCGATGATCCAGAACCGGACGACGATCGTCACCTCGTCCCAGCCCGACAGTTCGAAGTGGTGATGCAGCGGCGCCATCTTGAAGACGCGCCGTCCGGTGCCGGTGGTTCTTCGGGTGTACTTGAACCAGCCGGTCTGGATGATGCCCGACAGCGTGACCACGGCGAACAGGCCGCCCAGGACGACGAGAAGCAGCTCGGTACGGGTCAGGATGGCCAGGCCCGCCATGAGACCGCCCAGCGCCATCGACCCGGTGTCGCCCATGAAGATCTTCGCCGGTGAGGCGTTCCACCACAGGAAGCCGAAGCAGGCGCTCATCGCCGAGGCGCCCACGATGGCCAGGTCGCGTGAGTCACGGACCTCGTAGCAGCCGTTCGGGCTACCCGCCGACGAGCAGAGGTGGCGGGCCTGCAGGAAGGCAATGAGCGTGTAGGCGCCGAACACCATGGACGCGGCGCCGGCGGCGAGCCCGTCCAGGCCGTCGGTCAGATTCACCGCATTCGACGTCGCGGTCACGATCAGGTAGGCCAGCACGACGAAGCCGACCGAACCCAGTCCGAGACCGCCGATGTCGCGGACGTAGGAGATGTGCGTCGAGGCCGGAGTAAGCCCTCGCCCGTTGCGAAACTGCAGCGCCAGCACACCGAACACGACCGCCACGATCAGCTGGCCGCCGAACTTCGCCCGCGCGCGCAGGCCGAGATTGCGCTGCCGCCGAAGCTTGATCAAGTCGTCCAGGAATCCGACACCGCCGAGACCCACCATGAGGAACAGCACCAGCAGGCCGGACGCAGTCGGTCCCTCGCCGCCCTGCGCCCACGACACGAGGTGCGCCACGAGGTAGCCGACGAGGGTGGACGCGATGACCGCCACCCCGCCCATCGTCGGCGTGCCGCGCTTCACCAGATGCGACTGCGGGCCGTCCTCGCGGATCTCCTGGCCGAAGCCCCGTCGACGGAAGAACACGACGACGAGGGGGGTGCACAGGATCGAGCAGAGCAGCGCGGCGAGCGCCGCCGCCAGCGCGGTCCTCAAGGTGCGTTCCCTCCTGCCACCGTTGCGTCGGCCTCGTTCCCATCGTCGATCAGAGCCTGCGCCAGTCGCTCCAGGCGCGCCGCGCGCGATGCTTTGACCAGGACGACGTCGCCCGGCTCCAGGGAGCGGCTCAGCAGGTCCCGAGCGGCGTTCGGATCGGCCACCCAGCTCGACTCGCCGTTCCAGGAGCCTTCCAGGGCCGCGCCGTGCGCCAGCGCGCGGGCACCCTCGCCGACGGCGATCACGCGTGATATGTCCAGCCGGACGGCCAGCCGACCCAGTGCGTCGTGCTCGGCGGTGGCGTCGTCGCCGAGCTCGGCCATCGGGCCCAGGACGGCGAAGGTGCGGGCGCCCCGAGCCCGGCCGAGGCCGGCGAGGGCCTTGAGGGCAGCTCGCATCGACTCGGGATTGGCGTTGTAGGCGTCGTTGACGATCAGCACGCCGTCGGGTCGCTCGGTCAACTCCATCCGCCAGCGCGACTGGGCCCGGGCCAGGCCGAGGGCGGCGGCGACGTCGGGCAGTGGCAGTCCGCATTCGATCGCGACGGCCGCCGCGCTCAGCGCGTTGCCGACGTGATGCTCGCCCGTCAGCTGCAGATGCACCGACGCCGATTCGGACCCGGCCACGAGCGTGAAGCGGGCCCGCCCCAGTTCGTCCAGTTCGACATCGTGGGCCCGCAGGTCGGCGGCGGCCGACTCGCCGACCGTGATGACGCGCGCCGACGTCCGCGATCGCATCGCCAGCACGACCGGGTCGTCGGCGTTCAGCACGGCGAGCCCGGCGGACGGCAGCGCCTCGACCAGCTCGCCCTTGGCCTGGGCGATGGCCTCGCGTGAGCCGAACTCCCCCAGGTGCGCCGAGCCGACGTTGAGCACGACGCCGATGTCCGGCGGCGCGATCTCGGCGAGATAGCGGATGTGGCCGATCCCCCGCGCACTGGTCTCGAGCACGAGAAAGCGCGTGCGCGAGTCGGCGAGCAGCACGGTGTAGGGATGACCGAGCTCGTTGTTGAACGATCCCGGCGGGGCGATGGTCGGACCGAGCCGGGCGAGAAGTTGCGCGATCAGATCCTTCGTCGAGGTCTTGCCCGACGACCCGGTCACGCCGACGACGACGACATCGGGCAGCCGCCGGATCACCGCGGCGGCCAGGGCCGCGATCGCTGCCATCGGGTCGGCGACGACGATGCTCGGCGCGTCCACGGGGCGGGTGACGATCGCCGCGACCGCTCCGGCGGCGATCGCGGCGTCGACGAAGTCGTGCCCGTCCACCTGCTCGCCGGCGAAGGCCAGGAACAGCCCTCCCGGACCGACTCGCCGGGAGTCGAACTCGACGGGCGCGTCGACGACGGCGTCGGGATCGGCGTGCAGTTCGCCGCCGACGATGCTCGGCGATCTCGCCGAGGGTCAGCGCGATCACGCGAGCGCCCCGATGGCGGCCGTCAACTCGGCCGCGTCGTCGAAGGGCAGAATGCTCCCGGCGATCTCCTGGCCGGTCTCGTGTCCCTTGCCCGCGATCAGCACGGTGTCGCCGGCAGTAGCAGCCGGCCACGGCGGCGCGGATCGCCTCGTGCCGGTCGCCGATCTCGACGATCTCGCCGCGACCGTGCGCGGCGCGCGCGCGCCGCCAGCATGGCGCTGGCGGATCGTCGGCCGGATCCTCGACTTCGGGGGTTGTCGTCGGTGACGATCAACAGGTCGGCGTGCTCGGCGGCGACTGCGCCCATCAGCGGGCGCTTCTCGCGATCGCGGTCACCGCCGCAGCCGAGCACGATGATCAACTTCCCGGCGGTCAGCGGGCGCAGCGCACGCAGCGCGCCCTCGACCGCGGCCGGCTTGTGCGAGTAGTCGACGACGGCGAGGAACGGCGCGCCCGGTATCGCGCTGCATCCGTCCGGGCACGCCGGCGGCCGCGACCCCGGCGCGCGGCATCGAGCACCGGGACGCCGTCGACTCGGCGAGTACTGCCAGCGCCAGCAGCGCATTGGCCACGTTGTAGCGACCGGGAATCGCGCAACCGCTCTCGAAGTCGACGTCCGGTCCGAGCACCCGAAACCGGGTCGTGCCGTCGGGCCGGTCGGCGACGTCGACGGCCCGCCAGTCGGCATCGCCTCCCGCTGGTGTTGACGGTGACGCGCCTGGACGTCGACGGCCAGCCGCCGTCCCCAGTCGTCGTCGGTCACCACGACCGCCCGCTCGGACCGGCCGTCGAACAGCTTGGCCTTGGCCGCGAAGTAGTCCTCCATGTCGGAGTGGAAGTCGAGGTGATCACGCGAGAGATTGGTGAACGCGCCGACCGTGAAGCTCGACGCCGCCGACCCGTCCCAGGGCCAGGGCGTGGCTCGACACCTCCATCGCCACCGACCGTAGGCCGCGCTCGGCGACCACCGCGAGCAGCGCCTGCAACTCGGGTGCCTCGGGCGTGGTGAAGCCGGTCGACATCGTGTCCGACCCGATCAGGGTGGCGACGGTGCCGATCAGCGCGGAATCGACGCCGGCGGCGGCCAGATCCGGCCCGCAACAGGTAGGTCGTCGTCGTCTTGCCACTGGTGCCGGTGACGCCGAGGACGTCCAGCTTCGAACTCGGCGAGCCGTAGACGAACGACGCCGCCGGGCCGAGCGCGGCTCGGACGTCGTCGACGACAGCGACCGGGATCGCCCGGGTCGAGCAGGGCGGCTCCGGCGGGATCGGTCAGGACGGCGACCGCACCGGCGCGCAGGGCCGCACCGGCAAAACTCGCGCCGTGGGCATGGGATCCGGGCACGCCGGCGAACAGGTCGCCGGGACGCACCTGACCGCGTCGCCGCCGTCAGCCCTGATACCGACACCGACGCGGATGCCGATGTCGGGAGGGCAGCACCGACGGCCGCGGCCACGGCCGTGAAGCGGTCGGCGCTCGACTCGCGCCGGGCGGGGAAGCACGTCAGCAGACGTTACTTTGCCAGCCCGTCTTCATGGCCTCGGTGCACACCTGCAGCGGGCACGTGGGTCGAGAGCGAGCCGGTCGGCGGGATGTTCGCGTGCTGCAACTCGAAGGTCGCGATCTCGTGGAACAGCGGCGCGGCGACGTCGCCGCCCTCGAGCCCGTGGGCCGGAGCATCGACCATGATCGCCACGACGAACTGCGGGTTGTCGGCCGGCACGATCCCGGCGAACGTGTCCCAGTTGAGGTAACTGCGAGTAGGCGCCACCGTGAGCCGGGTCGGGCTGTTGCGCGGTGCCGGTCTTGCCCGAGACGCGGTAGCCGGCGATGGCCGCCTTGGTGCCGGTGCCGCCCGTGAGCATCGTCGACTCGAGCATCGTCTTGAGCGTCTGCGCCGTCGACGGCTTGACGACCTGGACACCGGCCGGCTGCTTGGTGACGACCGTGGCGCCGTCCGGATTGGTCACCGAACTGACGATGCGCGGCGGAATGCGGACACCGTTGTTGGCGATGGTCTGATACATGCCGGCCATCTGCAGCACGGTCATCGACACGCCCTGCCCGAACGGGACGTTCGCGAACGTCGAGGCCGACCAGTCCGCCGATCCGGGAACGGGGACGTAGCCCGCGCTCTCGCCCGGCAGTTCGATGCCGGTCGGCGTGCCGATGCCGAACGCCTTCTCGTAGTCGAACCAGGTCTGCTCACCGATCTTGTTCGCCACCTGGATGGTGCCGATGTTCGACGACTCGGCCAGCACGCCGGTGGCGGTGAACTGTTCGTCCGGGTGAGTCCAGGCGTCGTGCACGACGACGCCGTCCTCGGGCAGCGTCGAGGGCACGTCGACCACTGACTGCGGGCCGATCAGTCCCTTGTCGACCGCGGCCGAGAACGTCACGAGCTTGTTCACCGACCCCGGCTCGAACGGCGTCTGGATCGCGGGATTGTTCGACACGCTCGAGCTGAGGGTCGACGGGTCGGCGGAGTTGAAGGTGCCCGACGAGGCGAGCGCCAGCACCTGGCCGGTCTTGGCCGAGAGGATCGCGACGTCGGCACCGCGGGCGCCCGACTGCTGGACCGCGGCGTCGGCGTCCTGCTGGACGACGTACTGCAGGCTCTGGTCGATGGTCAGCCGGACCGTGCCCCCGTTGATCGCCTTCGTCTGCGAGTCCAGGCCGTTCGGATTGATCGTGCCGTTGCCGTCGGTCGTGTAGGTCAGGCTGCCGTTCTTGCCCGCGAGCACGCTGTTGTACTCCTGCTCGATCCCAGCCGCGCCGGTGCCGTCCGAGTGGACGAGGCCGATGATGTTGGCCGCCGTGGTCTGGCCGGGGTACTGCCGTTGCGTCGTCGCCTGCGTATAGATGCCGTAGAGGTCGAGGTCGGTGATCTTCTTCGCGGCGGCCGGATCGAGCGCCTGCGCGAGGACGCCGTACTCCCCCGGCGCCGCGAGGATCTTCAGCACGGCCGCCTCGGACTGGCCGACGAGCGGCGCCAGCTCGTCGGCGTAGGACACGAGCTTGTCACCGGTGATGCCGTTGGTACGCAGGATCTTGGGATCGACCGTGATGTCCTGGGCATCGGTCGTGTACGCGAGCGGCACCCCGTTGCGATCGAGGATCTGCCCGCGCAGCGCATTGAGCTCGATGCTGCCCGCGCGCTGGGCGGCCGCGGCATCGGCGTAGTTCTGGTGGTCGATGCCTTGCAACTGCACCAATCGGCCGCCGATCACGAGCAGCAACACGCAGACGGCCGCGAAGCCGGTGGTCGCCCGGGTGTGCAGACGGCCCAGCTGCATGGCCCGGCGCTTCTTCGCGATCCTGCGGGCCACGGGGTGCACGGTGCGCTGCGGCGGACGTTTGGCCGCCGGCGCTCCGGTGGCCGGGCGTGGTCGCTGCCGTGGCGCCGCCGGCGGTGGTCCGAACCGTCCGCCCGAACGGGGGGGCTGGTTCACCGGACACCACCGGGCAACGTCGAGGTCGTGACCGGGGTCGGTGACGCTGCGGGGGTGGGGGCCGGGGCCGGTGCGCCGGGCGTCGGGGTCGCGCCCGCGGTCGGTGTGGCGGTCGGGCTGGGCGACGCCGCGGGCGCCGCCGGTGTGGCGGTCGGACTCGCGGACGCGCTGGGAACGGCAACCGCGGGAACCTTCACCGGGCTGCCGAGCACGGTCACCGATCCGTTGGGGGCGATCGAGAGGAAGACCGGGTTCGGGTCGGGCACCATGCCGAGCGCCGCCGCCTTGCTCGCCAGCGCGTTCGGCGCCTGCTTGGCGGCGATGTCGATCTGCAGCTGGGTCACCTGATCCTGGGTGTCGGCGCTGTCGGACGCGAGCTGGCGGCCTTCGACCTCGTCCGCGGCCGCGGCGGTGTTGAGCATCAGCAGCGCCGCGAGCCCGGCGCCGAGCAGCCCGGCCACCAGCGCCACGAACGGCGCCCGCTTCGGGCCGTCGGCCCGCTTCGGGCCGGCCGATCCCGTGCTGCCAGCGGGTGGTGCGGCAGCATCGACGGCAACACTCGACCTCACGCGGACTCCCTTATTCGTTCGGCGGCGCGCATGCGCACGGACGCGGCTCTGGGGTTGGCGGCGGTCTCGGCCGCGCTTGCCTGCTCGGCACCTCGTGTCAGCAGCCTCAGCTGCGGCCGGTGCTCCTCGAGCGGGACCGGAAGCTCGGGCGGGGTGGTGTCGGTGGCAAGCGCCGCGAGAGCCTGCTTGACCAGGCGGTCCTCGAGTGACTGGTACGACAGCACCACGATCCGGCCGCCCACGGCCAGCGCGGCCAGTGCGGAGGGGACGGCCGAGGCCACCGCGTCCAGCTCGCCGTTGACCTCGATGCGCAGGGCCTGGAACGTCCGCTTGGCCGGATGGCCACCGGTCCGCCGGGTCGCCGCCGGGATCGCCGTCCGGACGAGCTCGGCCAGTTCGGCCGTCGAGTTCATCGCAGCGACCTCGCGCGCGCGGACGATCGCCTGGGCGATGCGCAAGGCGAACCGCTCCTCGCCGTAGACACGGAGGACGCGGGCCAGTTCGCGCACCGAATACCCGTTGACGATGTCAGCCGCCGTGGGCCCGGTGTTCTGGTCCATCCGCATGTCCAGCGGCGCGTCCTGCGCGTAGGCGAAGCCGCGCTCGGCGAGGTCGAGTTGCATCGAGGAGACGCCCAGGTCGAACAGGACGCCGTCGACGCGGCGGAGACCGAGCGAGTCGAGCACCTCGGGCATCTGGTCGTAGATCGCATGGACCAGATGGATCCGGGCCGAGTACGGCGCGAGCCGGCGCTCACTCGAGCGCAGCGCCGCGCGGTCGCGATCGAGGCCGACGAGGGTCAGCTGCGGGTGTGCCGACAGGAGCGCCTCGGCATGTCCGCCGAGACCCAGGGTCGCATCGACCACGACGGCCGGCTTGTCGACGAGCGCGGGCGCGAGCAGCGCCAGCACCCGGTCGAGCATCACCGGCACGTGTCCCGCGCCAGCGCCGGTGGCGTCAACGTCCTCGGTCAACCTGAGTCCTCTGCGAAGTGTGCGGGCGGGATTCGGTGGGGAACGGTGGGGAAGATGCGGGAGATCGGGCCGATGTTGGGCTGGGTGTTGTTCGATCCGGGTCCCCGCCCGTCGATGGACCTGGCGCGGGGAAGTGCGCCAGGTCGGCGACGGGAGGAGGCCGACACCGAACAACTGATCAGAAGAAGCCGGGCATCGTCTCCTCTTCGGCATCGGCGAAGTCCTGTTCGTTCTGATCGAGGTAGGCCTGCCAGTTGGCTGCGTCCCACACCTCGACCCGGTTGTTGGCGCCGATGACCACGCAGTCCTTCTCCAGGCCCGCGTACTCCCGCAACGGCAACGGGACGGTGATGCGGCCCTGGCCGTCGGGCACCTCCTGCGAAGCGCTCGCGAAGAAGACCCGGCTGTAGCTGCGCACCTTCTTGTCGGTGACCGATCCGCCCAGGTCGCGGGTCAGCCGGACGAACTCGGCCACAGGGAAGACGAACAGACAGCGCTCCTGCCCCTTCGTGATCACCAGCCCGCCCTCCAGGTCGGATCGGAACTTCGCGGGAAGAGCGAGCCGGCCCTTGTCGTCCAATCGCGGGGTGTGCGTGCCGAGAAACATCGGCGCCCACCTCGATCTCGATCGGTCCGCGATCGCCGGTCTTTCCGGCGACCCTCCCCACGAGACCCCACCATACCCCACAGAGCCCCACTCGTCCGACGAAAATTAGCCCGACACGCCCCAAACAAGGGCCCGGTGAGGTTCGCGGCTAAGCGCGCTGCGCGGGCGCCCACCGGGTGCTGGGTGAACGTTTGACGACCTTGGGCCGTAGAAAAGCGGGAGTAATGTCGCCAACATCACGACCGACATCTCGACCCACATATCGACAGTCACGCAGCCGACCACGCAAGCGGGAGTCAATGAGCGAACAAGTAGCCGACCATGGCGGAGACGTGGCCTCGGTGCACACGGCCGGCGAGCGGATCGTCACCAACATCGAGCAGGTCATCGAGGGCAAACGTGACGAGATCCGCCTCGGCCTGGCCGTCCTGCTGGCCGAAGGTCACCTGCTGATCGAGGACGTCCCCGGCGTCGGCAAGACGAAGTTCGCCAAGGCGCTCGCCAAGTCGATCGACTGCACGGTCCGCCGGCTTCAGTTCACCCCGGACCTGCTGCCCAGCGACATCACCGGCGTCAGCATCTTCAACAGCGAGACACGCGACTTCGAGTTCAAGCCCGGCCCGGTGTTCGCCAACATCGTGGTCGGCGACGAGATCAACCGCGCGTCGCCCAAGACCCAGGCCGCCCTGCTGGAGTGCATGGAGGAGCGGCAGGTCACGGTCGATGGCGTGACGTTCCCGCTCGAAGCGCCGTTCATGGTGCTGGCCACGCAGAATCCACTCGACATGGAGGGCACCTACCCGTTGCCCGAGGCGCAGCGCGATCGCTTCACCGCGCGCATCTCGATGGGCTACCCCGACCGGGCCGCCGAGATCGCGATGCTCTCCGAGCACGCCTCGACCGACCCGCTCGAGGACCTGGTCGCCGTCTCGGACGCCAGTGAGATCCGCAAGTTGATCGACGTCGTTCGTGCCGTGCACGTGGCCGAGAGCATGAAGGCCTACGCGGTCGACCTGGCCGCGGCCACCCGCCGGGCCAGCGAAGTGCGCCTGGGCGCATCGCCGCGCGCGACGTTGCAGCTGTTGCGCGCGGCCAAGGCCTGGGCCGCGCTGCACGGTCGTGCGTACGTCATCCCGGACGACTTGCAGCACCTGCTGCCGCAGGTCATCGCCCACCGGCTGCTGCTCAGCCCCGAGGCCGGGGCGCGACCGCGCAGTGCCGTCGAGCTGCTCACCGCGATCGCGGCCGGCGTCGCGATTCCCGCGAACCCCACCGGTCCGGTCAAGCCGGTCCCGGCTCTCTAGCGAACCGGGAGCCCAGCTGATGGCCGCCGGATTCACCACCCGCGCCGGGTGCCTGCTCGCCGCCGGCGCCGCCGCGGTCCTGTGTGGCCTGTTCCTGGGTGAGTACGACCTGGTGCGCGGCGGCCTGATCGCCGTTGCCATCCCCCTGGTCGCCGCGGTGATCGTGCGGCGCTCGCGGGTCTCGATCGCCAGCCAACGCGAACCGGGGCCGGTCCGGGTACCGGCCGGCGAGTCGGTCACCATCGGGTTGTCGGTCACCAATCGGGCGCTGCTGCCGACGGGCTCGCTGATGCTCGAAGATCAACTTCCGAAGGAGTTGGACGGTCGGGCGCGGTTCGTCATCTCGACGCTGGGCAGCCGCGAGTCTCGTTCGGCCAGCTACCGGCTGCCCGCCCTGGCCCGCGGTCGTTACGTGATGGGTCCGCTCCGGCTGCGTCTGACCGAGCCGTTCGGGTTGATCGACATCTCGCGCTCGTTCCGCTCGACGACCACGGCATTGGTCTGCCCGGTCATCGACGATCCTGCCGCCCATGACCCTGCCGCGGTCGTGGGACGCCGGTGACAACCAGAGCAGCCACTCCATCGGCTCCCACGGGGCTGACGACGCGTCCATTCGCGAGTACCGCCAGGGCGACGACCTGCGCAAGGTCCATTGGCGCTCGACCGCCAAGACCGGCGCCCTGATGGTGCGGCACGAGGAGCGGCCGTGGCAGGGACACACCTGCGTGCTGCTCGACGTCCGCGCCGTCGCCCACACGGCGTCGACACCGGCCGCCGACGATCCACGCCAGTCGAGCAGCCTCGAGTGGGCGGTCAGCTTCGCCGCCAGCGTCGTCGACCACCTGCTGCGTGCCGGGCGCGACACCACGCTGGTCGCCGGAACAGCCGTGATCCGCCCGAACGGTCCGCACGACACCGCCGTCGAAGATCAGCTCACGGTGTTGCAGACGAGCCACGACCGCGACCTCGTCCCGACCGCCGAGGCGGCCCGTTCGGCTGGTCGCGAGAGCGCCGTCGTCGCCGTTGCTCGGCGGCCTGGACGTCGTGTCGATCGCAGGCCGTGGCCGCTCTTCGCCCGCGGGGCTCGCGATCGGCCGCGTACGCCGTCGTGCTGGACACCCCCACCTGGCTTCGGAACAGATCGCAGTTCACCTCGGCGATGACGACCGCCGAGGCGGTGGACTCGTTGCGGGCCAGCGGCTGGTGGGTCACGACCGCCGAGCAGGGCGAGACCGCGGCGGTCGTCTGGGCGCCGGCTGCTGGAGCAGTCGTCGGCCCGCACGCCTCGGCGACGCGCGGTCATGAGCAACACCCTGAGCCGTGACGCCCGCGCCACCTTGCGCGTGCTGGTCGGCACGCGCGCTCGGGATCCTGCCCATCAAGGAGATGTTCACCGACTGGGGCTGGATCGTCGACGTCTGGCTGACGATGGCCATCCTCATCCTGCCGGCGGTGGCTCTGCGGGCGACGCCAGCGCCCGGCGGCCTGGCAGCTACTGCCCGGCCTGGTCCTGGCCGCGTTGTTCCTGACCGCCCGCTTCCTGCCCGACCACGCGATCCTCGGCTTCGTACCCGGCGTCGGCGACGCCGTCGGACCTCGGCCAGCTGAGCCGACTCGTCCGCACCGCGATGTCGGACGACACCGCGCCGGTGCACACCAGCCCGGCGATCCGGTTCTACCTGGCCGCCGGGCTCGGCCCTGCGTCGCCGCGCTGATCGACGTCGTCGCGATCTGCCTGCGCGCGCCGGCGCTCACCGGCATCGCCTTCCTGCTCACCGCCACGCTCAGCGGCGCGGTCAGCCGGCACGCCGTCGGCTGGGTGCTCGATCGCGGCTGGCGGCGGTCGGCTACCTGCTCGTCCTGTCCTCCGGCGCCGGACGCCGACCTCGCCCGGTGGGGCCGGCGGGCGCCCGATCCCGGCGGGGGCGGCGCCGGCCCTGCGCAGCCGGGCCGGCGAGACCGGCCGGCGGATCGGCGCGATCTCGTTGGTGCTCGCGCCTGCTGGTCGCCGCGCTCGTCCCGATCCCGTCGGGCAACATCGTCGCCAACGCCCTGCACCACAACAACGGCGACGGCAACGGCAACGGCAACCGGCTCGGGCAAGATCTACCTGGATCCGCTGGCCACCCTGCAAGGGCCAGCTGACCAAGTCGACGCCGGTCAACCTGTTCGACGTCCAGCTCGCGAACACGCCAGGGCAACGAGCCGTACTACCTGCGGCAGGAGGTTCTCGAGGACTACACGGGCGCGGCCTGGATCCCGGGCGGCTCGAACAACCTCGTACCCGGCCCGATCAAGTCCGGGTGCGCTTCACCGGCGTGCCGGCCGTCCACACCGACCGCACGGCCGACGACACGTACACCGCCAAGATCCACATCCAGCAGACTCGGCGGCACGCCGCCGGTGTTCTACCTGCCGCAGATACCCTGACCGGTTCGGGCAGCGACTGGCACTGGGACACCGGCACCCAGCTCGTCGTCGGCCAGGTGTCGAAGAACCAGACCTACACCGAGCAGGTCGCAGCAGCCACGGCCGACCGCCGCCCAGCTCAAGGCGAGCGACGCCACCGTGGCGGCCGCCGCCCAGCGCGATCTGCAGCTGCCCGACAACATCCCGGCCGGGGTCAAGCGGTACGAGGACGCGGCGGTCACCCGGCGCGACGACGCCCTACGACAAGGCCTTGGGGATCTTCAACTTCTTCGCCGATCCGGCCAACAACTTCATCTACAACCTCAGCACCAAGCCCGGCGACTCGGGCAGCGATCTGCTGGACTTCCTCAACAACCGAGCAGGGCTACTGCCAGCAGTACGCGGCAGCCATGGGCGTCATGCTGCGGATGGCCGGGGTGCCCGCACGCGTCGTGCTCGGCTACACCCACTCCCCCGCGGACAAGAACGGGCACTTCCAGGTCACGACGAACGACGCCCACGCCTGGGTCGAGGCCTACTTCAGCGGTATCGGCTGGGTGCCCTTCGATCCGACGCCGCTTGACCGGCACCGACACGGCTCGCGCGGCCGCCCTTCCGTGGGCCCCCCGCAACGCCGGCGACACCGGTACGAGCACGGTCGTGCCGTCCGCGGTGCCGAACCCGCAGCAATCGCAGGACAAGCGGTTCGTCGAGCAGCGCCGTCGACCAAGTCGACCACGAGCGCGGCGAGCGGGTGGCTGGGCGAAGTACGGGCCGCTCGTCGGATTGATCATTCTTGCCCTGCTGCTCGTATGGTCTGGTTCCCGCGGTGGTGCGCTGGATCCGGCGACGACGACGGATGGCTGCGGCGGGAGCGGGCGATCCGCTGGCTCTGTGGAGCGAACTACGCGACACCTGCGTCGACTTGGGTATCGGCTGGTCGTCCGCGCGTTCGCCGCGCCAGGTCGTGACCTGGTTGCGCGAGTTCGGGCTCGACCGCGAGGGCGTCATCGCGTTGCGAACGATCACCGACGCCGTCGAACTCTTCAGCTACGGACCCACGTCGGGCGTGGACGAGGTGCTGGGTCAGGACCTGGGCGCAAGCCTGCGGGTGGTGCGCCGCCAGCTCATCGGTGCCGCGGAATCGGGAACGCGCTGGGAAGGCCCGACTGCTGCCGAGCTCACTGTGGCGGACGGCCAACGTTCGGACAGCATCCGGCGAACCGGCAGCCGGGTCTGAGCGGGACGACTCAGTTCTCGTCGAAGCGGCGGCGCAGACGATCTTCCATGCGGCCCCGCAGGCCCCCGCTGTCGCGACCCTTGCCGGCGGCCCGCGCCGGGGAGTTCGGCGACGACGTGGTCTTGCGCCGCATCATGTGGGCGCCGTAGGCGCAGGCGGCAACGATCAGCACGAAACCGACGATGCCGAGAATGATCAACTTGGCGAGTAGACCGACGAAGACGAGGCCCAGGCCGACGAGCACGCCGAGAACGCTGAGCGCGATCCAGCGACGGCGCCGCGGACGGCCCTTGACCTTGCGCACCGAGGCGGCGAACTTGGGATCCTCGGCGTAGAGAGCCTGTTCGATCTGTTCGAGCAGCTTCTGCTCATGGTCGGAGAGCGGCACCCTTGCCCTCCTTCTTTCTCTTGCCCGATTCCGGCGTCACCGGATCGGCGATGGTACTGGTCTTTGACGCTATACCCGAAACTCGTTAGTTCGACTCAGCAGTTTCGCTGCGGAGCTGCAACATCAGCATACGAGCCGATTTCCGCATCCGAAAGCCGAACTGACAGTCAACTATGACTCAACTTGGCTGTGAACGGCGCTGACCCGGCGTCGAGCATCGACCCGAACCCAACCGCGGAGGCTGCCGAACCGGCGTCGCACCGAGTCGGCGACGTGCTCGGCGGCGCTCAGCTCGGCCGATCGCGCCGGGGCCGGCGGTACCCGCGGTCAGCGTCGAGCGTCAACTGATCTCCGCCGGTGCTCACAGGCCTTAGATTCTCGGCCTTTACGCCGACCAGCCGGATGCGCGGCTGGTCGAGGGCGAGCCCACGGTAGAGCTCGACCGCCGCCTGGTGGATGGTCGCCGGTCGAGTCGGTCCAGCCGCCCAGCGTCCGGACTCGGGTGACGGTCTTGAAGTCGGCGAAGCGGATCTTGATGCCGATCGTGCGGGCGGCGAGTTCCCGGCTTCGTAATCGACCCGAGACGTCCGACGGTCTGCCGGAACAGCTCGTCGACGACCGCGCGCTCGGTGGTCAGGTCGGTGTCGAGGGTGCGGTCGGAGCTGATCGACTTCTCGACGTCGCGGGCCTGGACGCTGCGCTCGTCGATGCCGTGGGCCAGCGCGCTGAGGTGGTCGGCCACGGCCACGCCCGACCGACCGGCGCAGCGTCTCGACCGGCGTGTCGGCCAGATCGGCAACCGTTCTGATGCCCAGGCGGCGCAGCGGCTCGGCCGTGCGCTCGCCGACGCCCCACAGAACCGTGACCGGCAGCGGGTGCAGGAACTCCAGCGTGCGTGCGGCGGGCACGACCAGCAGTCCGTCGGGCTTGCACCGCGCCGACGCCAGCTTGGCCACGAACTTGGTGCTGGCGACGCCGACCGAGCAGGTCAGCTGCTGCTCGTCGAGCACCGCGTCGCCGGATCGATGGCGGCGATCTCGGCCGGGCGGCCCAGCAGCCGTTCGGCGCCCGAGACGTCGAGGAACGCCTCGTCCAGCGACAGCGGCTCGACCAGCGGGGTGATCGACCGGCAGGATCGCCATCACCGCCGCCGACGCCTCCGAGTAGGCCTGCACGATCAGGCGGCAGGACCACCGCGTTCGGGCACAGGCGCAGTGCCTGCGACATCGACATGGCGCTGCGCACGCCGTAGCGCCGGGCCGCGTAGGACGCGGCGGCGACGACGCCGCGGGTCGATGCCGCCGACGACCACCGGTCGGTTGCGCAGTTCGGGCCGCCGGCGGATCTCGACGCTGGCGAAGAAGGCGTCCATGTCGACGTGCAGGATCGAGCAGCCGGCATCGTCGCCGCCACCCTGCGAGTGCTCTCGGGGGATGTCCGCGCTTCGCCCCACCGCCGGTCGCCGCCTAGCTCGAGGACGGACGGCGGGCGAGAACGTGCCGGCGGGCCGCGATGTCGCGGTAGGGGACCGTGGCGGCAGCCAGGTTCTCGAGCTCGGACAACGCGCCCTCGGCATCGTCGCCGGCGAACTCGGTGAACACGCCGAGGCCGTGCACCTGCTCGACCGTCAGGCCGGCCGCGGCGCAGAGCTCCTCGAGGGGCAGCGGCGGAGTGCGCAGCTGCCGGGTCAACGCCTCGCGGGCCGCGGCGAGGTCGCCCGCCACGACTCGGGAGAGCACTCCAGCCACCGGGTTCGCGACGACGACGCTGACATGACCGCCCGGTCGGACCGCGGCCGCCAGGCCGGCCAGCGCGGCAGACGGGTCGTCGACCGACTCGAGCAGCCCGTGGGCCAGGACGAGGTCGAAGGATGCGGGCGTGGCGACGTCGGCGAGGGACTCGATGTCGCCCTGGACCGGATGAACCCGATCGCCAACACCCGCTTCGGCCGCGCGGCGGCTCAACGTCGCCAGCGCGTCGACGCTGATGTCGACGACGGTCACCTCGGCACCGAGTTCGGCCAACGGCACCGCCAGGCTGCCGGTGCCGCCGCCGCAGTCGAGAACCAGGCGGCCCACCGGGTCACCGAGCACGCCGACCAGCAACTGCCAGACCACGCGCTGACGAGTCGGGGTGAGCCGAAGCGGCGCGGGAGTAGTCACGGTGGCGACGATAATCCCTGGATCTGACGACGAGGCGGACCTCACCGCGTGATTCGGTCGGCAACCGCCGCGCGATCAACTGGCCAGCGGGACGGCGAGCAGGCCGAGCGACTCGGCCACGAGGTCCGGCGAACTGCTCGACCGCGCGAACCAGGTCGTCGGCCTGGCGGTCGCTGACGACGTCGATCGCCCCCGCCTCGAGCGCGGCCCGGGTCGAGGCGCCGGCCGCGAAATAGGCCGCCCATTCGGCCAATTCAGGTGCGACCGATGTCAGCAACACCCAGGCGTTGGCGGGGCCCCGGGACCGGCGCCCCGCCGGTTGGGCCCGCTCGGCGAACAACGCCGCCGCCAGGCGTAGGGCGCCGAGATGGGCCAGCCGGAACCGTTCACCGCTGCTGAGCTCGGCGCGGGCCTCGTGCAGGACGCCCTGCGCCTGGGCGAACAGGGCCGCGCCGGAACGGCGGACCGGCGGGCCGGGAACAAGCACCGGGACGGGCACGGGGACGACGCGCTGGGACGGGCATGATGATCACCTCTCGTCATCGAACGTCTGTTCGAAGATACACCGTAGCGCGTCGCACCGACAATTTCGGCGCCGACGACCCGATCAGACCGAGAACGGCGGCAAGACGTCGACAACCGCTCCGACGATCACGACCGCGGGCGCACCGAGGTCCGCGGCGGCAACCGCCTCGGCCAGGCCGTCCAACCGCGCTCGGACGACGCGCTGACCCGGCAGCGAGGCGCGGTACACGGCGGCGGCCGGGGTCTCGGCCGGACGGCCGTGGTTGATCAGCTCGGCGGCGATCTTGTCGAGGCGGTCCATCGCCATGAGCAGGACCAGCGTGGACGTCGCCGTGGCCAGGGCCGACCAGTTCAGGCTGTCGCCGGAGGGACGCCCGGGGTCGAGGTGGCCGGAGACGACGGTGAAGTCGGCCGCGACGCCACGGTGGGTCAGCGGGATGCCCGACGACCGACGGCGCCGCGAGCGCCGAACTGATGCCCGGGACGACCGTCACCGGCACCCCGGCCGCGACACAGGCAAGCACCTCTTCGCCACCGCGGCCGAACACGAACGGGTCGCCGCCCTTCAGGCGCACGACCCGCTTGCCGGCCAGTGCACGCGCGACCAGGAGCGCGTTGATCTGATCCTGGGTGAGGTTCTGCCGGTGGGGCGACTTGCCGCAGTCGACGACCTCGACGTCGTCGGGCAGTCCGTCGATGAGGTCGCGCGGGGCGAGCCGATCGACCACGACGACATCGGCATCGGCGACCAGGCGTCGACCGCGCACGGTGATCAGCTCCGGATCTCCCGGACCGCCCCCGACGAGGGCGACGGAGCCACTAGCCGACGGGCGCGCGCGCCGGGTGGGCAGTCGCCCGAGATCGAGCGCGAGGGCGATCGCGTCGCGCACGGCCGAAGCCCGGCGCGGGTCGTCGCCCGCCGTTCACCGACACGGTCAAGTCGTCGCGCACGACGGTTGCCGCCATGCGGGCGGTGCCGCCGGGAGCGGCATCGGATCGGACACAGAAACAGCCGTTCGCCTCGGCCGACGCGGCGACGACGGCGTTCACCATCGGGTCGTCGGTGCAGGCGAACACGAGCCAAGCCCCCACGACATCGGCTTCGTCGAAGGGACGGCGCGCGATCGTGACGGCAAGGGCGTCGAGTTCGGGCACGGTCCGCGGCGCGACGACGTCGACGCGGGCCCCGGACCGGACGAGCTTGGTCACCCGCCGAAGGGCCACGGGGCCGCCGCCCACCACCAGCACACGCCGGCCGGACACGTCGAGCATCATCGGCAGTCCGGTCACGCCGCCATTGTCCGCCCTGGACAGGAACAGGGTCGACCCAGCTGCCGTTGTGGCAATCGTGCACACCGTCGCCGGACACTCCTGGGTGCGGGTCGTCCAGCTCGTGCTGGCCTGCGTGATTCTGGGGATCGGCGTCGCGCTGCTGCTTCGCGCCGCCCTCGGCTCCGACGGCTACTCGACGTTCGTCAACGGCCTGTCGATCACGCTGGGCGTGTCGTTCTTCTGGGTCAACTCGGCGCTCGCCGTCGTCCTGGTCGGGTTGGCCTGGTGGCGCGGGCTGGTGCCCGACCTCGGGACGATCGTGCAACCGGTCGTCGTAGGCGCGACGGTATCTACGACAATGGCCATCGTGCCCGCGCCCTCGCAACTCGGTGCCCGCGTCGTCCTGCTCGTCGCCGCGTTCGCGATCTTGATCGTCGGCGTCGCCGGCTACCTCGGCAGTGCGACCGGTGCCGGGCCGACCGAAGCCGCGGCTCTGGCGTTCGACCCGCCGGTGCCGTTCCGGTGGAGCTACACCGCAGTTCAAGGCGTCGGAGCGCTGGCCGGCTGGCTGCTCGGAGCGGCGATCGGTGCCGGCACGCTGTTGGTGATCGTGCTGCTCGGGCCGGCCGTCGACCTGCTGTTCCGCGTCGTTCCGGCAATCGGCACGCCGCAGGCGCGTCGGACCCGCGCTCCCGAATGCTGAATCCGGTTGCCGCGCCGGACGCGCGGTGACCTTCGCCCTGCTCGTGCTCGCCGGGCTCGGCGCCGGGCTCACCGGAAGCATCGCCGGACTCGCGTCCCTGGTCAGTTACCCGGCCCTTCTCGCGGCCGGCCTGTCCCCCGTCAGCGCGAACGTGACCAACACCGTCGCGCTCGTCTTCAACACGATCGGTTCGACGAGTGCGTCCCGTCCCGAACTCGTCGGACAACGCCCCCGTCTGCGCCTGCTCGTCCCCGTCGGCGTGGCCGGCGGCGTGGTGGGCGGGCTGCTCGTGCTGGTCACCTCCTCGCACGACTTCGAACGGGTGGTGCCGATCTTGATCGGGCTGTCGTCGATCGCCGTTCTCGTCCAGCGACGGCCGGCGACCGTGCTCGCGCATCACGACCGGGCAGCGCCCGATGCGCGCTGGCTGTTTCCAGCCGTCTTCCTGATCGGCGTGTACGGCGGCTACTTCGGCGCGGCCGCCGGCGTGCTGCTGCTCGCCGTTCTGCTGTTCGCGACCGGCGAAGCCCTTCCGCGAAGCAACGCGATCAAGAACGTCGTGCTCGGGGCGGCCAACGCGGTGGCGGCGCTGGCGTTCGTCGTCTTCGGACCGGTCGACTGGTCGGCGGCGATCCCGCTGGCGATCGGCTGTCTGGTCGGGGGCCGGATCGGTCCGGCTGTGGTCCGCCGGGCGCCCGCCCGGCCGCTGCGAATCGTGATCGCCGCCGCTGGTGTCGGCCTGGCCGTCTACCTCGCGGTGTCGGCGTACGGCTGATCGGCCAGCGACCGGACGGCGACCGGGACGCCTGACATGAGGGGCATCCGGTTGATCGCTTCGACCCGATGCGTCATGGAGAGCAGCCGGTTGACGTTGCTGCCGCCCGATCGCGGGTCGGACGAGGCGACGGGACCACCCCAGCTGTGCGTCATCGACACGACACCGGAGCGCACCTTGGCGTCGGCGTGCACGACCGCGGCGAGCCGCCCGTGCGCTGACGAGACCTCGACGAGCTGTCCTTCGGCCAGACCGCGAGCCGCCAGCTCGCTCGGGTGCATGAACGCCGGGTTGTACGGGTGGTCGGGCAACCCCTCGACGTCTCGTCCGAGCGAGTTCATCACCTCGCGCATCCGCCGAACCGCCAGCCGCAGCGGGTAGGCGTCGTCGGGCTCGGCCGTCCCCAGCGCGATCTCCAACTCGATCCGCACGTCGTCGGGTAGCAGTTGGAGCCGGTCGGACGAAGTGGGCGAGCGGGGGGCGACCAGCACCGGCGCCACTTCGGCCGTCACGCCGTGCGAGCCGGCCCGTAACTCAGCCATCGGTACCCGTCCGCGTTCGGCCAGCAACGCGAGCAGATCCTCCGACGTCGGCGGCTCGGTCATGTCCAGGTCGCGCCCGGCGAAGCGCAACTGCAGGCCGAGTTGAGCCGCGAGATCGAAGAGGAACCGCCAGTCCTCGATCACGCCGGGAGGAGGGGCCAGCAACGGCGCGGCGTACTGCGCGAACGGGATCGGGAAGATCGCCTCCATCGAGACGGTGTGGTCGGCGCGTTCGAACTCGAGCGTGGGCGCGATGACGAAGTCGGCGAGCTGGGCCGTCTCGGTCAGTCGTGGGTCGATCGTGACGAGCAGGTCGAGCGATCGGAACGCGGCCGTCGCCCGCTCGGTGTCGGGCAGGGCCGACACCGGGTTGCCGCCGACCACGATCATGGCCCGTACGCGATCGGGCCCCGGCTCGAGGATCTCGTCGGGCAGGATCCCCGACGGCAGCTGGCCCAGCAAGCGGCCGACACCGCCGACCCGGCTGCGAAAGCCCTCTTCCCAGGTGCGATCAGGTGGGGCTACGTCGGCTCGCGACGCGATCATCGGCTGCAGCATCGCCGGAAGACCGACGGGTTCCCCGGCCCGCAGGTAGCGCCCGCACACCACGTTGAGGCTGATGGCCAGATGTTCGGCCACGTTCGAGTGGGGCCCCATGCACACGCCGGTGCCCGTCGACACCATCCCTCGCCGGGCCCCGCCGAAGATTCGCGCGGCCGTGACGAGGTCGGCGGCCGGAATGCCCGTGCGCCGCTCGACGACCTGCGGGGTCACCTCGCCGACGGCCAGCCGAAGATCGTCGAGGCCGTCGACGTACTGCTCACAGAAGCCGGCATCGTGCAGACCCTCGCTCAAGATCACGTGCAGAAGCCCCGCGAAGACAAGGGAATCGTGGCCGGGCAGCGGTTGAAGGTGGAGGTCGGCGCGCGCGGCCGTTTCGGTGCGGCGAGGGTCGATCACGATCAACTTCAGCCCTCGCCGACGCGCGTCACGGATGCGGGCGGACGGGTCATTGACCAACGGCCCGTCGAAGTTGCCGGCATTCAGGGACACCATCGGGTTGGTTCCCGACAACAGCCAGACGTCGGCGTCTTCGAAGCGCTGACCGCCTCCGAGGTACTGGCCCATCCGCAGCGGGACGATCCACTTCGCCGACTGGTCGATGGTCATCGTCGAGAAGTGTTTGTGCGAACCGAGCGCGCGGATCCACGACTGCAGGAACGGCCGGCTCAAGGTCGCGAACGTCGATTGCGTTCCCTGGAAGATCGCGACCGCGTCGACACCGTGCTCGTCGATGATCTTGCCGAGGCGCTCGGCGATCTCGGCCGTCGCCGAGGCCACGTCGACCGGTTGCAGGTCACCCTGATCGTCACGGCGAAGCGAGGTCGTCAAGCGCTGCGGACCGTGATGGAAGTCGCCGCCGCGGCGTCCCTTGGGGCAGGTAAATCCCCGCGAGAGCGCATTGTCGCGATCGCCGATGATCTTGGTGACGACGCCGTCGTCGATGTCCACGAGCAAGCCGCACGAGGCCTGGCAGATGCGGCAGTACGACACGTGCGTGGCCATGGGCGCACCATAGTGCAACGCGCGTCTCAGAACCGGAAACCGCCGCCACCGAATCCCCCGCCGAAACCGGGGCCCCCGCCGAAACCGCCGAAGCCCGGGCCGCCGTGGTGCTGGCCGCCGAACAGGATGTCGGCCAGCAGCATCCCGCCCATCCCCGCTGCTCCCGCCACGACCGCGCTGCGCCACCACGGCTGCGCGTACCAGCCGGTCGGGACCGGACGTCCGCCGATGGTGCCGCCCGGGTAGTAGTACGGAGTGCCCTGTCCGGGTGATGACGACGACACGTACTCATGACCGTCGATGGTGATGGTCGCGTCCTGGGCGATCGGCGCGGCCGGCAGCTCGGGACCAGGATCGAGGTCGAGCGCGATGCGGGCCGCGCGAATGTAGTACAGCCCTTCCAGCGCGGTCTGGCGTACGAAGGCGAACTGCTGCGGCGAACGGGCCGTGGCGAGCTGCGAGCTGGCCGCGGTGTACCGCTCGGACGCGTCGGCCAGAGCCTGCCGCGCGGCGAGGTCCGTACCCCCGTCGAGTGAGGTCACGCCGGCGGCGAGGCGGTCGACCCACCGCCGCGCCTCGCTCTCGGCATCGGAGATCGTGCCCCGCTCCGCGCGTGGACGGCGACTGAGGGCGAAGATTCCCGCGCCCAGCGCGAGCACGGCCAGTACCAGTAGCAACATGGGGGTCTCCTTCGCGACTACACGCTCCAGAAGACTCTCGAGGCCAGCGAGAAAGCTGGGGATCACCCAGGCAGCGACTGAGACTCGATCAGGCCGATCTCAGTCGCGCAGTGCTGACACCATCCCGGCGGCCATCGTGGCGCCGGAGTTCTCGTCGACGAGCAGGAAGGCGCCGGTCGATCGATTCACCGCGTACGGATCGACGATCACCGGATCGGCCGTGCGTAGGTACACGGTGCCGATGTCGTTCAGTTCCAGCTCGGCCGCCTTGTTGCTGGTGACGGTCGCGACGTCGAGCCGGCTGCACACGTCGTCGACGACGGCCCGAACCTCGCGCGTCGTGTGCTTGAGCGCGAAGCGGTCACCCGGACGCAGCGGTCGATCCGAAAGCCAGCACAGCGTTGCGGTGAACCGATTGACCGAGTGCGGCTTCGGTTCGGCGATCGACGGCGATCAGATCGCCGCGCGCGATGTCGATGTCGTCGCCGAGCCGCACGACGACCGACCGACCGGCGTCGGCCGACTCGAGCGAGCCGTCGGCGGTGTCGATCCCCTCGACCTTGCTCGTCCGCCCGGACGGCAGCACGACGACCGGGTCGCCGACCGCGAGCGTGCCCGCCTCGATCCGGCCGGCGTAGCCGCGGTAGTCGGGGTGCTCGGCGCTGCGCGGGCGCACAACCATCTGCACCGGCAGCCGGGCCGGCACCTTCGACGTCGACCGCGGCTGGACCTCTTCGAGGAACTCCAGCAGCGACGGTCCGGTGTACCAGGCCATGTGCTCGGAGCGATCGACGACGTTGTCGCCGACGAGCGCGGCGACCGGGATCGGGGTGAACGACTCGAGGCGCAGGCTCTGCGCGGCCGCGGCGAAGTCGGTCACGATCGCGGTCGAAGACGTCCTCGGCGTAGTCGACGAGATCCATCTTGTTGACGGCCAGCACGACGTGCTCGACCCGCAACAGCGACGCGACCGCCGCGTGCCGCTTGGTCTGCTCGACGACGCCGCTGCGGGCGTCGACCAGGATCACGGCGACGTCGGCCGTCGAGGCGCCGGTGACGGTGTTGCGGGTGTACTGCACGTGGCCGGGTGTGTCGGCCAGGATGAACGTGCGGCGGCCGGTGGCGAAGTAGCGGTAGGCGACGTCGATCGTGATGCCCTGCTCGCGTTCGGCCCGCAGGCCGTCGACGAGCAGCGCCAGGTCGGCCCCGTCGTACCCGCGCCGCTCGCTGGCGGCCTCGACCGCGGAGAGTTGGTCGGTCAGGACGGCCTTGGCGTCGTGCAACAGGCGTCCCACCAGGGTGGACTTCCCGTCGTCGACCGAGCCCGCGGTCACGACCCGCAGAAGTTCACCCGGCATGTCTAGAAGTACCCCTGACGCTTCCGGTCTTCCATCGCGGCTTCGCTGGCCCGGTCGTCGGCGCGCGATGCGCCACGCTCGGAGACGGTCGCGGCGGCGACCTCGGCGAAGACCTTCAGGGCATCGGTGGCGTCGGAGCGCACCGCGCCAGTGCAGGTCGCGTCGCCCACCGTGCGGTAGCGAACGAGTTCGGTCGTCACCGTCTCGCCGTCGCGCGGCGGAGTCCACGGCGTGACCGACATCAGCATGCCGTCACGCTCGAAGACGTCGCGCTCGTGCGCGAAGTAGATGCTCGGCAGGTCGATGCCCTCGCGCTCGATGTAGGCCCAGATGTCGAGCTCGGTCCAGTTCGAGATCGGGAAGACGCGGACATGCTCGCCCGGTCGGTGCTTGCCGTTGTAGAGGTCCCACAGCTCAGGACGCTGATTGCGCGGATCCCACTGCCCGAAGTCGTCGCGGACGCTGAAGATCCGCTCCTTGGCCCGGGCCTTCTCCTCGTCGCGGCGCGCGCCGCCGAGGACGGCGTCGTACTTGCCGGCGGTGATGCCGTCGAGCAGGGTCACCGTCTGCAGCGGGTTGCGCGACTGACCAGGCGTCTCGTGCACCCGGCCGGCGTCGATCGAATCCTGGACGCTGGCCACGACGAGCTTGACGCCGAGGCTGGCGAGATGACGGTCGCGGTACTCGATGACCTCGGGGAAGTTGTGGCCGGTGTCGACATGCATGATCGCGAAGGGCACCTTGCCCGGCCAGAACGCTTTGGCCGCGAGGTGCAGCATGACGATCGAGTCCTTGCCACCGGAGAAGAGGATCACCGGCCGCTCGAACTGGCCGGCCACCTCTCGGATGATGTGGATCGACTCGTCCTCGAGATCGGTGAGCCAGGAACGATGGAGATTCATGTCCAGACGCTCGTCCCTCGAGTGAGTATCCGAATAGGAGCCGGGGCGGGAAACGGTCGCAGTCACAACAAGTTCTCCTTGCGGAGTAGTGCGATCAGTTCGTCGACGACGTCGTCGACGGAACGTCCCGCGGTATCGATACGAAGTTCGGGGTCGACCGGCGGCTCGTACTCGCCGTCGATGCCGGTGAGACCGGCCAGGCCGCCCTCGCGCTGGCGGGCGTACAGGCCTTTGACGTCGCGCTCGGCGCAGACCTCGACGTCGGTGGCGACGTGGATCTCGAGGAAAGGGACGTCCTCATGAAGCGCACGTACCCCGTCGCGTGCCGCTGCAAACGGGGACACAACCGAGGCAAGCACCAAGACTCCGTTGCGGGCGAGCAGGTTCGCGACCCACCCGATGCGCGCGACGTTGGCGTCACGGTCGGCCCGGCTGTAGCCGAGCTCCGGCGACAACACAGGACGCACCGCGTCGCCGTCGAGGATCTCGACTCGTCGGGGGGCCAGCCGGGCGGCCAAGGCGTTCGCCACTCGTCGTCTTTCCGGCGCTGGGCAGCCCGGTGAACCACAGCGTCGCACCACCGGTCATCGACTCATCGTCGGTGCGGTCGCTGTGCAACAGGGGTGCGAGGGCTTCGCCCGGCATGAGGATTTCCTATGCGAGAGAGTGCAGCGTGTCAGAAGCAGTGCGTCGTGCCGAAGTCGGCGACCGGGAAGGGGTCGCCTCAGTTCATTCGACAGGCCGCGCTCGTGACGCGCTGCAGGTCTACATGCAGACGCGCGACAAGCAACAGTGCGGACACGATGCCAATCGTTGCACACCAGACGCGCGGATTGCGAGCCGTGAGGCGGCGCCTCACGGCTCGAATTCCGTTTCCTACAAGGCATATCGACATTGTTCTGATGGGATTCGCGCCGCCCGAGGTGAGCCCGATCGGGCCAGGTGTGGGATCCTGGGTGAGTGCAAAATCCATCGGGAGCCGCGCGGCTGACCTCGCGCCGCCACGTCGATCTTGTGCGCGTCACGGCCTCGGCGTGTCCGCCCGTCCACTGACCCGGGTCGACCGACTCCCGACTGACTCCGACCGACTGACTCCGACTGACTGATCCTCCGAAAGGACCAACCCCGCCATGCCTGCGCGCAAAGGACAGGGGCAGTGGGCGCTCGGCTACCACGAGCCGCTCAACCCCAACGAGCGCACCAAGCGCGACAACGACGGGCTGCTGGTCCGCCAGCGGATCATCGACATCTACCAGCACACCGGATTCGCGGGCATCGACCCCGGCGACCTGCGTGGCCGTTTCCGCTGGTACGGGCTGTACACCCAGCGCCGGCCCGGCATCGCGGGCGGACGTACCGCGATCCTCGAGCCGGAAGAGCTCGATGACGAGTACTTCATGATGCGCATCCGTATCGACGGCGGGGCGCTGACCACCGCCCAGCTCCGGGTCGTCGGCGAGATCTCGACCACGTACGCCCGCGACACCGCCGACATCACCGATCGCCAGAACGTCCAGCTGCACTGGATCCGGGTCGAGGACGTCCCCGCGATCTGGGACAAGCTCGAGGCGGTCGGATTGTCGACGACCGAGGCGTGCGGCGACACCCCCCGCGTCATGCTGGGCTGCCCGGTCGAAGGCGTCACGTCCGACTCGGTGCTCGACGCGGGACCGGCGCTGCGGCGCACCGTCGAGGAGTACCTCGGTGACCCGGCGTTCTCGAACCTTCCGCGCAAGTTCAAGACCTCGATCTCGGGGTGTTCGCGCAGCTGCACGAACCACGAGATCAACGACGTCGCGTTCGTCGGCGTGATCGGTGCCGACGGCAACGCCGGCTTCGACGTCTGGGTGGGTGGCGGCCTGTCGACGAACCCGATGTTCGGCCAGCGACTCGGCATCTTCGTCACGCCCGACGAGGTCCCTGACGTCTGGGCGGGCGTCATCTCGATCTTTCGCGACTACGGCTACCGGCGCTCGCGCAATCACGCGCGCCTGAAGTTCCTGGTGGCCGACTGGGGCGCCGCGAAGTTCCGTGAGGTCCTCGAGAAGGAGTACCTCGGACGCGCACTACCCGACTGCACGACCGAGGTGCGTACGCCGGCCTACCGCGACCACATCGGGGTCGAGCCGCAACTCGACGGGAACGTCTCGATCGGCGCGACGACCCGCTCGGGGCGCACGTCGGGCACCGAGCTGACCGGTCTGGCCGAACTGGCCGAGGCCGTCGGCAGCCCCCGCGTCGCCCTCACCGCCCAGCAGGGCGTGATCATGATCGGCGTGCCGGCCGCGCGGGCCGACGAGGTGATCGACGGGATGGCCGCCCTGAACTTCGCGGCGCGCCCGTCCGCGTTCCACCGCGGCACGATGGCCTGCACGGGCATCGAGTTCTGCAAGCTGGCGATCGTCGAGACGAAGGGCCGGGCCGAGTCGATCCGCAAGGATCTCGAACAACGGCTGCCCGATTTCGATACACCGATCACCATCAACGTCAACGGCTGCCCCAACTCGTGCGCGCGCTTCCAGGTCGCCGACATCGGCTTCAAGGGCATCGTCACGCGCGGGCGCGGACGGCGGCGACCAAGAGGCGTTCCAGATCCATCTCGGTGGCCAGCTCGGCGCGGACGCCGCCTTCGGGCGCAAGTTCCGTGGCCTCAAGGTGACCGCGGACGAAGCCAGCGACTACGCCGAGCGGGTGCTGCGTGGCTACGTCGAGCGGCGCGAAGCGGACGAATCGTTCGCGAACTACGTCGTCCGCGCCGAGGAATCCTGGTTGTTGTGAGCCCCGATCAGCTGGATCTTGGTTGCGAATCGAGGGCACTGGCCCTCGATTCGCACCAAGATCACCGTCGGGTACGGGGAATGAGCGAGCGCGCCGCGCCGTTCTACTGCCCGTATTGCGGGGACGAAGGCTTGCGCCCCGACGGCGAGTTGCACACGCAGTGGCGTTGCGAGAGCTGCCTGCGGGTGTTCGAACTGAAATATCGTGGAACGACCGGCAGGAACGTTCCCGACGAACAACGGACGGAGGTGGCGGAGTGATTGCCGAACAGGATCGCGCCCGCCTCCGCGGCGTCGCGTTGAAGGCGGGCATCGAGCTCGACGGCGCACCGGCGTCGGAGATCCTCGAGTGGGCCCGCGACCAGTTCGGTTCTGACGTGGTGTGTCGCGTCTTCGATGGCCGATGCGGTTCTGCCTCATCTGGCGTCGCCGCGCCCAGCCCGGTGTCGATGTCGTCTTCCTCGACACCGGCTACCACTTCGCCGAGACGATCGGCACCCGCGACGCCGTCGCGGCCACGCTGCCCGTGACGATCAAGACGATCACCGCACGCCGGACCGTCGCCGAGCAGGACGCCGAGTTCGGGCCCAGGCTGCACGATCGCAACCCCGACCTGTGCTGCGCGATGCGCAAGGTCGCGCCGCTGGCCGACGCGCTCGCGCCCTACGCCGCCTGGGCTTCGGGTCTGCGCCGCGACGAGGCCGCGACCCGCGCCGACGTCGGCGTCGTCGAGTGGGACGAGAAGCGCTCGATGGTCAAGCTCAACCCGATCGCCGACCTGGACGCAGGACGACGTCGACACGCTACATCGCCGACAACGGCATCCTGGTCAACCCGCTGCTGTTCGACGGCTACGGCTCGGTCGGCTGCGCGCCCGTGCACCCGTCGCCTGCTCGAGGGCGAGGACGCCCGCGCCGGTCGCTGGGCGGGCACCTCGAAAGTCGAGTGCGGCCTGCACGTCTGACCGATCACAATCGTCAGGTGCACCCCAACTGCGTCGCCGTCGACGCCATCCTGGCCGCGAGCCGGTCTGCGCCGGACGCGTCCGGATCCTGGACGAGGCCGCGCCGACCGCCGTGGCGGCGGCCGCCCTGCTCGGCGTCGAGGTCGGCGCGATCGCCAACTCGCTCGTCTTCGCGACGGCCGAAGGCGAAGCCGGTCCTGGTGATGACCAGTGGGGCCCACCGGGTCGACACGGCCAAGGTCGCAGCCGTCTGTTCGGCACGACCGAGGCTGCTGCGCGCCGACGCCGACCTCGTCTACGCCGCTACCGGTCAGCGCATCGGCGGCGTGGCACCGATCGGCCATCCGGCCCCGCTGCGCACCGTCGTCGACACTGCGCTCGCCGGGTTCGACGAGGTCTGGGCGGCCGGGGGCATCCCGCATGCGATCTTTCCCACGACGTTCGCCGAACTCCTCGTCCTGACCGCCGGAACCCCGGCCGAAGTGGCCTGAATAGGCTGCACGACATGGACTCGGGGCGACCTCGCGACGCAGTCGCCCCCACGGCCCACTTTTCAGCCGGCCGATCGGACGGCACCATCGACGGTGTGGATCTGGACCCGCGATGAAACCGAAGGTGGCCAACGTCGTCCCCTGGTCCGGCCCGCAACTGTCGGCCCGGGTCAAAGAGGCCATGAAGATCTACACCCTGGCGATGAACTACAACCACAGCGCCGGCGCCCAGCGTGGCGTCACGACGCGCTGGCACACCGAGTACGACGGCTTCGCCTGCCGCGCCGCGGTGACGCCCGAAGACGGGCTGGTCGGCTTCGGGTACGGCTACACGACCAAGCCCGGCCAGTGGTGGCACGACCTCGTCCGGCGGGCGGTGTCACCCGAACACACCGGCTGGCTCGACGACGCCTTCGAACTGTCCGAGATCCACGTGCTGCCCGACTACCAGGGCACCGGCATCGGGCGCGAACTACTGACCTCGCTCGCCAACAGCCTCCCGCATCGCGCGATGCTGCTTTCGACACCCGATCGTGACACCCGCGCGTTCCGCCTCTATCGCCACCTCGGCTTCGTCGACCTGGCCCGCAACTACTTGTTCCCGGGCGACGCGCGGCCCTTCGCCGTGCTCGGCGCGCGACTGCCGCTGCTGGGCGGCGGCGACTCCGACTAGACGCCGGCGGGCAGCGCCGGCAGCGGCAGCTCGGCGATGACCTCACGCGCGGCCTTGGCGAAGTTCATGGTGATGAAGTGCAGACCGGGCGCGCCCTCGTCGAGCAGCCGCTGCGAGAGGTCGACCGCGTGGGCGATACCGAGGGCGCGCACCGACTGGGGGTCATCGGCGACCGCCTGCGAACTCGGTCAGCAGCGCCGGGGGGAACGGCGGCGCCCGAGAGTTGCTCGGACCGCGCGATCGTGCCCATGTTCGTCACCGGCATGACGCCGGCGATGATCGGGATGTCGCAGCCGGCCGCCACGACGCGATCGCGCAGCCGCAGGTAGTCATCGGCGTCGAACACCATCTGGGTGATCGCGTAGTCGGCGCCGGCGCGGCACTTGGCGATGAACCAGTCGGTGTCGTCCTCGATCGCTCGCCGAGCGCGGGATGCTTGTACGGGAACGCCGCGACACCGATGCTGAAATCGCCGTGCGCGCGCAGCAGCGCGACCAGCTCGGAGGCGTAGGACACGCCGTCCGGATGCGCCTCCCAGATCCCGTTCGGGATCACCGGGCGGATCACCCCGCAAAGCCAGCAGGTTGACGATGCCGGCGTCGGCGAACCGCCCGACGATGGCTCGCAGCTCGGCGATCGAATGGTTGACCGCGGTCAGGTGGGCGACCGGGCAACAGCGTGGTGTCGGACGGCGATGCGCTCGGTGATCTCGATCGTCCGGTCGCGCGTCGAGCCGCCGGCGCCGTAGGTCACCGACACGAAGGACGGGTGCAGGGCCTCGAGCTCGCGGATCGTGCGCCAGAGCCGGGCCTCGTCCTCGACCGTCTTGGGCGGGAAGAACTCGAAGGACAGCGTCGGGGCGCCCGCCTCGAGGCATTCGCGAACCGTCCTCGCGCTGGCTTCGTCACTGCGTCAGCGTAATGTGCCGCCGGTGAGTGCGTCGCTCGTCGCGTCCGGGCTCGGCGCGTCGACACGGCGACCGGACGCTGTTCGCCGGGCTCGATCTCGTGATCGCGCCGGGCGATGTCATCGGCCTGGTCGGCGGCAACGGGGCCGGCAAGTCGACCCTGCTGCGGATCCTGGCCGGTCTTCGGCCCGCGGACGCCGGCACCGTGGTCCGCAGCCCGGCCGACGCCGAGGTCGGGTATCTGCCGCAGGAGCGCACCGCCGTCCGGACGAGACGGTCGCCGACTACATCGCCCGCCGGACCGGCGTGGCCGACGCCCTGCGCGAGATGGACGCGGCCGCCGCAGCTGCTCGGCTCGAGCAGGCGCCCGGCGCCGACGACGCCTACTCGACCGCCCTGGAACGCTGGCTGCACCTGGGCGGAGCCGACCTCGACGACCGGGCCGAGTCGGTCGCGCGCCCAGCTGGGGCTGTCGTCGAGCTCGACGCGCCCGGATGCCGAAGCTGTCCGGTGGGCAGGCCGCCCGGGCCGGGCTGGCCGTCGCTGCTGCTGAGCCGCTTCGACGTCGTCCTGCTCGACGAGCCCACGAACGACCTCGACCTCGACGGGCTGGAGCGTGCTCGAAGGCTTCGTCCGCTCGTTGCGGGCGCCGGCCGTCATCGTCAGCCACGATCGCGAGTTCCTGAACCGGACCGTCACCTCGGTCGTCGAGCTCGATCACGCCCAGCAGAAGATCCGCCAGATCGCCGGCGGCTACCAGGCCTACCTCGCCGAGCGCGAGGTCGAGCGCCGCCACGAGCGCGAGGCCTACGAGCAGTACGCCGACCGGCGAGACGACCTGCAGGCGCGGGCCCGCATGCAGCGGGCCTGGATGGAGAAGGGCGTCGCGAACGCCCGCCGCAAGGCCACCGACAACGACAAGTTCGTCCGCAACTTCCGGGGCGAGACGCAGCGAGAAGCAGGCCGCCAAGGCGCGGCAGACCGAACGGCTGATCGAACGTCTGGACGAGGTCGCCGAGCCGCGCAAGGAATGGCAGCTGCGGATGGAGATCGCGCCCGCGCCGCGCCCCGGCGCCGTCGTCGCCGTCGCCGCGACGCCGTCGTCGAGCGAGGTCGACTTCACGCTCGGGCCGGTGAGCCTGCAGATCGACTGGCCGGACCGGGTGGCGATCACCGGACCCAACGGCTCCGGCAAGACGACGCTGCTCGACCTGCTGCTCGGCCGCATCGCGCCCGACGTCGGGCACGCGCGGCGCTCGGCTCGGGCGTCGTCGTCGGCGAGATCGATCAGGCCCGGTCGCTGCTCGTCGGCGACGCCGCGCTGGCCCGCGCGATGGGCGCCGAACTGCCCGAACTCAACGACGCCGACGTCCGGACCCTGCTGGCCAAGTTCGGGCTCAGATCCGACCAGGCCCTGCGGCCGGCGGCCACCCTGTCGCCGGGTGAGCGCACGCGGGCGGCGCTGGCCCTGCTGCAGGGGCGCGGCGTGAACCTGCTCGTGCTGGACGAGCCGACCAACCACCTCGACCTGCCCGCGATCGAGCAGCTCGAGTCGGCCCTGGACTCGTTCGCGCGGAACCGTCCTGCTCGTGACGCACGACCGGGCGATGCTCGCCGCGGTACGCACGACGCGCCATCTCGCCGTCGACGCCGGACGGGTCACCGAGCTGTGAGGACGGTGCCGGGCCGCACCGATCGCGTGGTGGTGGTCGGCGCCGGGCTGGGCGGGCTGTCGGCCGCGCTGCACCTGGCCGGGGCCGGGCGGCAGGTGACTGTTCTCGAGCGCTCGCCGATTCCCGGCGGGCGGTGCGGGCTGCTGGAGCTGGGCGGCTACTCCTTCGACACCGGACCGACCGTCCTGACCATGCCTGAGTTGGTCGACCGCACGTTCGCCGCGGTCGGCGAGTCGATCGAGGACTGGCTGACGCTCGTCCGCCTCGATCCCGCCTATCGCGCGCGCTTCGCCGACGGGAGCGACGCTCGACGTCCACGCCGACCTCGACGCCATGGTCGACCCGATCCGCGACAGTGCGGAGCCGCCGACGCCGACGGCTTCCGGCGCTTCGCCGCGTGGGTGGGCGAGCTCTACCGCCTCGAGCTGCCCAACTTCATCGACCGCAACCTCGACTCGCCGCTCGAGTCTGATGGGGCGGCCGCGTGCTCGATCTGGTGCGCATGGGCGCCTTCCGCCGGCTGGCCGCCAAGGTCGGCGACTTCGTCCAGGACGACCGGCTGCGGCGGCTGTTCACCTTCCAGGCGATGTACGCCGGGCTGGCTCCGGCGCAGGCCCTGGCCATCTACGCGGTGATCGCCTACATGGACACGGTGGCCGGCGTGTACTTCCCCGCGGGCGGCATGCACGCGCTGCCCCGCGCCCTGGCCGGCGCCGCCGAGAAGCACGGCGTGACGATGCGCTACGGCGTCGAGGCGGTGCGGATCGAGGTCGCGAGCGGCCGGGCCGCGCGCCGTGATCACCGGCGACGGCGAGCGGGTCGCCGGCCGACGTCGTCGTCGTCAACGCCGACCTGCCGACGGCGTACCAGAGCTGCTCGGACGCCGGCCGCCGAGGCTGACCTATTCGCCCTCCTGCGTGGTGCTGCACGCTGGGCACCGACGTCGAGGTGCCCGGCCTCGCCCACCACACCATCGACTTCGGCGCGTCCTGGGATCAGACGTTCACCGAGATCATCGACCGCGGCGCGGTGATGAGCGACCCCTCGTTCCTGTTGACGACGCCCACCCTGACCGATCCGTCGCTCGCCCCGCCGGACCGGCACACGCACTACGCGCTGTTCCCGACACCGAACCTCGCCCAGCGCTCGCCGATCGACTGGCCCGCGTTCGGCGCCGCGCTACCGCGAGCACATCTTCGCGCACGCTCGACGCCCGCGGCTACGGCGGCCTTGCCGGCGCCGAGGTGACCCGGATGGTCACCCCGGCCGACTGGCAGGACTCGGGACTGGCCGCGGGTGCGCCGTTCGCCGCCGCTCACACCTTCGGCCAGACCGGCCCGTTCCGGGCGCCGACGCTCGATCGCGCACATCGAGAACCTGGTGTTCTGCGGCTCGAACACCCAGCCCGGTGTCGGCGTTCCGATGGTGCTGCTGTCGGGCGCACTGGCCGCCCAACGCGTCACCGGGGTCGCGGCGCGGATGTCCGACAGCGTCGCCGCTCTGCGACGATGGACGGATGGAGAACTCCGGTACGGCTGCCGCTCGCCGTCCGCAGCACATCCGTGCTCGCCTGGACCGGCTTCGCCGGGGCGGTGCTGATGGCGGTCAGCTCGTACTGGGTCGGCGCGATCCCGGTCTGGTTTCGTACCGAGCACGTCCCGGTCGTCGTCGCTGATACCCGATCGGGTCGCCCGGGCCGCGGGTCGCTCTCTACGCTCGGACTGATCATGCTGTCGGTGGCCTGGCTGGCCCTCGGGCGGCTGCTCCTCGACGGCCGAGCTCGAGTGGCGCACCGTACGTGCGATCGGCCTGTGGTGGATGGCTGCCGTTGATCGTCGCGGCCCCGCTGTTCAGCCGCGACCTGTGGGCGTACGCGGCTCAGGGTCACCTGGTGTTGCAGGGGCTCGAACCCGTACACGCTCGGGCCGTCCGCGCTGCCCGGGCGTGTTCGTCGAGCGAGGTCAGCGAGCGATGGGTTTCGACGCCGGCGCCCTACGGCCCGCTCTGGCTGCTGCTGGGCAAGATCATCGCGGCCGTGCTCGGCAATCACGTCACGGCCACCGTCTACGTCCTGCGGCTGCTCACCGTGATCGGCCTGCTGCTCGCTCGGCTGGAGCGTGCCCCGGTCTGGCCGGCCCGGGCCGGCGGCCGGGCCGACCTCGGGCTGTGGCTCACCGTGGCCAATCCTCTGTTCCTGCTGCTCGGTGTCGGCGGCGGCCACAACGACGTGCTGATGGTCGGTCTGATGGTGCTCGGACTGGTCGTCGGCCACGAACCGCGGACCGATGTGGCGGACGCTCGGCCTGGGACTGGTCGCGATCACCGCGGCCGCCGCGATCAAGTCGCCGGCCGTCATCGCCGCCGTCGTTCGCGGTACCGCTGTGGCTCAGCGTACTCCGACCCCGCCGCCACGGTGGCGTACACCCCGCGGCGTCGCCCTGGTGTGCGCCGCCGGCGCGGTGTTCGCCGCGGCCGTGTTCGTCGTGATCACGGCTGTCAGCGGCGTCGGCTTCGGCTGGATCAAGTCAGGTCAACAACGCCGCCCCGATCGTCACCTGGATGTCGGTGCCGACCTCGCTGGCCATGCTGTCGAAGCTCGCCCAGGGCACTGTCCGTGGCATCGACCGAGCTCGACGCCCGGATGCGCGAGTTCCGCACCGGCGGCACGATCGTGACGCTCGTCGTGCTGGCCTTCCTGTGGTTCCGCTCGTTTCGCCAGGCGCCCTGGCTGGCCCTGTGTCTCGCGCTGCTCGTCGTCGTGTTGTTCGGACCGACCGTCCAGCCGTGGTACTTCTGCTGGGCGCTCGTGGTCGCCGCCGCGTTCCTGGTCGACGCCCGCTGGCTGACGTTCATCGGCGGGCTTCTCGATCGCCTGCGTGGCGATGATCCGGCCGAACGGCACCGGCTTCCAGATGAAGCCGGTGGTGATCGGTGTTCCTCGCCGCCGGCTTCGGGCTGGCCTGGTTGATCATGTACCGGCGCCGCGAGGACGGCCGTCCGCGTGAGCGAACTGGACGCGGCCGGAATCAGCGATCCCGCGCTGCGCACGGGCTACCGGCGCTGCCGCCGGCTCAACGCCGCGCACGGCAAGAGCTACTTCCTGGCCACCCTGCTGCTGCCGCCGGCCAAGCGCCCGTACGTGCACGCGCTGTACGGCTTCGCCCGCTACGCCGACGACCTGGTCGACATCGGCGCGCCCGACGCGACGGCCTTTCGCGACTGGAGCCAGCAGGTGCTCGACGAGCTCGACTGGGGGGCGTCGTCCGATCCGATCATCCGGGCGCTGATCGACACCATCGCGCCACTGGAACATCCCGCTGCCACTACTTCGCCGAGTTCCTGGAGTCGATGCGGATGGACCTGACCGTCGACGAGTACGAGACCTACGACGACCTGGCGCGCTACATGTGGGGCTCGGCCGCGGTCATCGGCCTGCAGATGCTGCCCATCCTCGGCCGGGCGGACGACGTCGATCGCGCTGGGACGAGCTCGAGCCGTACGCGATCGACCTCGGCATCGCCTTCCAGCTGACCAACTTCATCCGCGACGTCGGCGAGGACCTGCGACCGCGGACGGATCTATCTGCCCCAGGAGTCGCTGCGCGAGCATACGGCGTCGACGTCGGCGGCTGCGGCGGCAGGTCGCCGACGAGCCGATCCGCAACCTGATCGCCGCCGAGGTCGCGCGCACGCGCGAGCTCTACGGCCGCGCGAGCGCCGGGGATCGAGCTGGTGCATCCCGACCTCACGCGACTGCCTGCGGACGGCGATCGCGCTGTACGGCGGCATCCTCGACGAGATCGAGCGGGCCGACTACGACGTGTTCGCCCGGCGGGCCGACGGTGCCGCTCGACCCGCCGCGCGCAGCTCGGGGCGTCCGGGCTGCTCAGCGCGTGGTCGAGCGCGGCTCGCGAGGCCGGCGACGGCCCAGCCACACCCACGTCGTCAGGGTCAGCAGGATCATCGCGAATCCGAACAGCAGGTCTTCGACAGGCGCGTAGGCGATTCGAACGCCGATGATCGTCGACGCGGTCGTAGCGGACGACGGGCACGCCGGTCAGCACCCCGTTCACGATCAGCTGGAAGGCCAGCACGATCGCGTAGGCCGTCCAGAACGCCTTGCGCGGTGACCAGCCGGGTGCGAGCACCAACCAGATCGAGGACGACGACCGCGGCGAGCAGCGACGAACGCCAGCGCGGTGTAGCTCATCGCTCGTCGCCGATCGTCCAGTTCGGCCGTCGGCGGCGGACCGCCTCGAGCGTCAGGATCGCGCAGGTCGGGCGCGACCAGGAAGAACAGCACCTCCTCGACGCGGCAGCGAGCCCGGCAGCCGGACGCCGATCAGCCAATGATCGACGTAGCGCCACTGGTGGCGGTGGATCGCGTACAGGTCCCACGCGCCGAAGACGATCGACGGTCGGGATCAGCGCGGCCAGCAGGCGTCGCCACTGGCGGTAGACGCCGAACGCCGAGCCAGATCTCGAGCGGGGCCGTGCCGATCAGGCAGCCGGCCAGCAGCGCGAGGTAGAGCAGCATGGCTCATCTAGAAGCCGGCGACCTGCGCGCGCCGCTTCACCTCGGTGCCCCGGTTCTCGCGCAGCGCCTGGATCGGCGACCCGGGCAGCGAATCGTCCTCGCGGTGCAGCCACTCGACGATCTCGACGTCGTCGTAGCGCGCGTCGTGCAGTTGGGTGATCACCGCGGTCAGGTGCTTGACGATCTCGCCGTCCTGGACGAACGAGGCCGGGATCCCGCGCCGGCCGTCGATGCGAACCGCGAGCAACGCGCCGTCCCGGACCAGCGCGTGCACGCTGCGACCGGACAGTCCCGAGCAGCTCCCCGATCTCGCTCTTCGTCCAGCAGTTCGATCTCAGCCATGGGCCGCTAAGCGTATTAGTCGGCGCTGACCCGCCAGGCGGCGTCCGGCGGTGCGGGCGATCGCAGCGGGGCGGCGTCGCGCAGCGGCTTGGCCCGGGCGACGAACGCGGTCAGCTCCTGACCGGCCAGCAGGCGCAACGGGAAGGGAGCCGCCGCGACCGACCGCGCGATCGACGCCTCGGGCAGCTCGGCGTTCGACGCGGCGAGCACCACGTTGCCGTAGCGCCGCTGACGCAGCACCGAGCTGTCGGAGATCGCGAGGCTGCACCCGAACGCGGTGCCGAGGGCTGCAAGCAGCCGCCGGAGGTAGGTCATCGGGGGTCCGTCGGCGACGTTGGCCAGCAGCACCCCGCCCGGCTTGAGCACCCGGCCGACGTCGGCCATGAACTCGGCCGTTCCCAGATCGGCGGGCACACGCCCACCCGACGAACGCGTCCAAGATGAGCAGATCGGCACTGGCGTCGGCCAGCGCGGCGACGCCCTGCGCGCCCGAACACCGGGCGCACCCGGATGCCGCTGCGCCTGGGCAGCGGCAGCCGGTCGCGGACGAGATCGGTCAGCGCCGCGTCCGGTTCGAGGACGATCTGGGACGAGCCCGGGCGGGTCGCGGCCAGATAGCGGGCGAACGCCATGGCGCCGCCGCCGATGTGCGTGACCGCCAGCGGGCCGCCGGGCAGGGCGTCGACACCGTCGGCGAAGTGCTGCATGTACTCGAAATCGAGGTAGGTCGGGTCGTCGAGATCGACGTAGGACTGCCGGATCCGGTCGATGATCAGCAGGTAGCCCGCCCGGCCGATCGGCGTCGGCCAGCAGCTGCGCCCGGCCGAGGCCGACCGCGATCTCGTCGTCGGCCAGCTCGTCGTCGAGTCGCCGGGCTCGTCGCCGTCGAACTGCGTCCAGCTGTGAATCCGGCCACCGGGTGACCGCTGACGCCGCATGTCGTCGCGGCCCTGGCGGCGGGCCGCGCATCTAGACTGGCGTGGTGAACACGGCTATCGCGGACCCGCTGATCGGCCGCGTCCTCGAAGGCCGGTACCGGATCACCGGGCAGCTCGCGCGCGGCGGCATGTCGACCGTCTACGGCGCGGTCGACGAGCGGCTGGACCGCCTGGTCGCCGTCAAGGTCATGTCGGCGTCGCTGTCGGCCGACCCCGCGTTCACCGACCGCTTCACCCGCGAGGCGCGGGCCGCGGCCAAGCTGACCCACCTCAACGCCGTCTCGGTCTACGACCAGGGCACCGACCAGGCGACCACGTCTTCCTGGTCATGGAGCTGGTCAGCGGCCGCACGCTGCGCGACCTGCATCCGCGAGCGCGGGCGACTCTCCCCCGCCGAGGCGGTGTCGATCATGGAGCCGGTGCTGGCCGCCCTGGCCGCCGCGCACCGGGCCGGCCTGGTGCACCGCGACGTCAAGCCCGAGAACATCCTGCTCTCCGACGACGGCGTGGTGAAGGTCGCCGACTTCGGTCTGGCCCGCGCGGTCGAGGCCGACGCGGCCGACACCGGCACCGGGCTGATGATGGGCACCGTCGCCTACTGCTCGCCGGAGCAGATCAGCCGCGGCCGCACCGACCAGCGCTCGGACGTCTACTCCGCCGGCATCGTGCTGTTCGAGCTGCTCACCGGCTCGCCGCCCTACAAGGGCGACTCGGCGGTGAACGTCGCCTACCAGCACGTCCACGGCCGGGTGCCGCGCGCCGTCGACGCGGGCGCGGGGCATCGCCGCCGCAGCTCGACGAGCTGGTGCAGCGGGCCACCGACAGCGACCCGGCGGGCGGCCGCTCGACGCCGGCGCGTTCCTGGCCGAGCTGGCCGACGTCCGCAACGACCTCGGGCCTGCCGGTCGTGCCGGTGCCCGCCGCGTCCCCGCGGCGCCAGCGCGCCGACGCGGCCGCGCCGACACGGCCGGCGACGCAACACGTCGGCCGCGTCCGCGCACTCGACCGACCCGCTGCCGGCGTCGACCGTCGACACGCCGGCCGGTCGACCGAGCGACGACGGAGCCCGAGCGGCCCGCCGCCGCCGGTCGTGATCCCGCCGCCGAAGCGGCCGGCGCAAGCAGCGCTCGGTCAGCGCCCGCCGCCGTCGCCGCGCGTTGATCGCGCTTGCTGGTGGTGCTGCTGCTGGGCGCCGGCTGCCGGCGTACGGCGGCTGGTGGGTCGTTCTCGGGCCGGTTCTCGCGCGTGCCCAACGTCGCCGGCCAGTCGCCAGACGGCGGCGACGACCGACGCTGCGGCACGCCGGCTACAAGGTCGGCGCCACGGTCGAGCAGCAGTTCAGCGAGACGGTCGCCAAGAACCTCGTGCATCGGCACCGATCCCGACTCGGGCGCCCGGATCGCGCGCGGCAAGACGGTCCAGCTGCGGGTGTCCAAGGGCCAGGATCGCGTCCAGATCCCCGACGTCAGCGGCAAGAGCGCGAGCCGACGCCACCCAGCTGCTGCAGACCCTGCGGATCCACCTCGATCCGCAGTCGTCGGCCAGCGACACCGTTCCGGTCGGGGACGGTCATCCAGACCGAGCCGGCGGCGGACACCCTCGTCAAGCCCGGCTCGGACGTGCAGCTGATCATCTCGACCGGCCCGCCCCAGGTGAAGGTCCCCGGCGTCGCGGGCCACAGCCAGACCGACGCGATCGCCGCGCTCAAGGCGGCCGGCTTCGCCTACGCCGTGACCACGGACTTCAGCGACACCGTGGCCGCCGGCACCGTCATCAAGCAGGACCCGGCGCCGGCCACACTGCTGACGAAGTTCCAGACGGTGACGATCGACGTCAGCAAGGGCCAGCAGATGGTCACGATTCCCGCGATCCCGGCCGGGACCCCGACCGGAGCCGCGACGGCGACGTTGCAGCAGGCCCAGCTCACGGTGAACGTGGTGCGCGCGTCGACGTTCGGGAGCTTCCTGAACGAGGTGATCAGCGTCAGCCCCGTGTCGGGCACGAAGGTGCCGATCCACTCCGTCGTCACCCTCTACGTCGTCTGACCTTGCCCCGCGGAAGCGTTCGGCGGATCGGCGCGCACGTCTCGGTCAGCGGCGGCCTGGTCCGCGGTGCGCTGGCCGCGGCCGACCGGCTCGACGCCGAGGTCATCCAGATCTTCGTCGCCAACCCGCGCGGCTGGGCTCATCCGCGTCGCGGACGCCGGCCGGCGACGAGGCGTTCCGTGTCGCCTGCGCCGAACGCGGGCTGCCCGTCTTCGTCCACGCGCCGTACCTGATCAACTTCGGCTCGCCGTCGCCCGAGACGCTCGCCCGTTCGAGCGACGCCCTGGAGTTCTCCCTGCGGCGCGGCGCGGCGGTCGGGGCGTCCGGAGTGGTCGTGCACGCCGGGTCGGCCGTGCTCGGCAATCGCTGGGACGAGGCGATGGAGCAGGTCCGCGAACATCTGCTGCCTGCTGGTGCGCGACGAGTGGCCGCGGATCTTGATCGAGCCGACGGCCGGCGGCGGCGGCGCGCTCGCGTCCGACGCCGACTCGCTCGCGGCCTACCTCGACGCCCTGGACGACCCGCGCATCGGCGTCTGCCTGGACACCTGCCACCTGCACGCGGCCGGGCACGATCTGTCGACCGAGGCCGCGACGAAGAAGACGATCGCCGCGGTTGCGCGCAGGATCGGACGGGGCCGGATCGGTCTGGTGCACGCCAACGACAGCCGCGACGAGTGCGGCTCGAAGCGAGACCGGCACGCCTCGATCGGCGACGGCTCGATCGGGCTGGACGGGCTGCGCGGGCTGTTCACCGCACCCGGCCTGCGCGGGGTGCCGATGGTGGTCGAGACCGAGGACACCGGTCACGCCGGCCGACATCGCCGCCCTGAAGAAGCTGCGCGACTAGCTCGGAAACGTGCCGAGCTCGCTGACGTCGTAGCCGTCGGGATAGCTGCGAATATTGGGCAGCTCCCGCGCGAAGCGAGGCGACGCGCGCGGCTTCAGATGCCTGACGAACCGGCCTCGCGATCGCAGGCCGGCTCGTGCGGCGGCGCGCTCGAGGCGCAGCGGCCGCGGGTAGCCGAGAGCGTCGAGCAACGGGTCGTCCATGAGCGAGCGGGCGAAGCGCAACTGCACCGACACGGGCAGCCGGTGGGTCGGTGGGAAGCTCGCCATCAGAGCGAGCGTGGCGTCGGCGACGGCTCGACCGCCCGGCGCGTAACGGAAGTTGGCGCTCTCGTAGCCGTCCATGAGCGCCGCGAATCCCTCGTAATCCGAGGGGATCTGCTTGATGCCCATGTGCGTGCCCAGCCGCCGGTAGTAGTTCGCCGTCGCCTGGCGTTCATGGGCACTCAACCGGCGCCAGCCGAACTCGTCGAGCCAGCGCGTCGGCACCACCACGAACGTCGACAGCACGTAGCGAAGATCGTCGTTGCTGATGTCGTACGCGCCGTGCATCTGGTTCATCCGGCGCAGGGCGGTTCGGCCGTCACCGACGTCCAAGCCGTGTTCGAGGATCGCGTCCAAGATCAGCACCGTGTCGTCGTAGCGCTTCTGCACCCGCCGGTCGAACTCGCCGGTGCGAGCGAGCAGATCACCGATCGAGGGCACCGCGTACGTGCGGAAGAGGGCGAACGAGAGCGCCTGCGTCATGTCCCACGGGAACTCGTGGGTCACCAGGATGCGGTAGATCTCGTGGAAGTCGGCGTCGGCCGACAGCGCCTCGATCCGCCGCGCCCAGTGATCGCGCTCCACTTGCCCTCCCTGTGCGCAATCACGCTACGAGGGGGCAACTAGGGTTGTCGACCATGGTGATCGTGATGGCCCCGGCAGCGACCGACACGGATATCGACGGCGTGATCGCGCACGTCCAGGCGCACGGCGGCGAGGCATTCGTCAGCCGCGGCGTGATGCGCACGATCATCGGAGTCGTCGGCGCCGAACAGGTGCTCGAGACCCTCGATGCCGATGGCCTTCCCGGCGTCGCCGAGACGATGCGCATCACCGCGCCCTACAAGCTGGTGTCGGCCCAGAATCACGCCCGGCGGACGACGGTGCGGGTCGGCGGCGTCCCGATCGGCCCCGACACGTTCACCTTGATCGCCGGTCCGTGCGCCGTCGAGACGGCCGAGCAGACCCTCGAGTCGGCCCAGATGGCGCGCCGGGCCGGCGCGACGCTGCTGCGTGGCGGTGCCTACAAGCCGCGCACCTCGCCGTACGCCTTCCAGGGACTGGGTCTGGCCGGGCTGCGAATCCTGGCCGACGTCGGCGCCGAGGTGGGGTTGCCGATCGTCACCGAGGTCATGGACGTCACCGAGGTCGACGCCGTCGCCGAGCACGCCGACATGCTGCAGATCGGCACGCGCAACATGCAGAACTTCGGGTTGCTGCAGGCGGTCGGCACGATCGGCAAGCCGGTGATGCTCAAGCGCGGGCTGACCGCGACCTACGAGGAGTGGCTGATGGCCGCCGAGTACATCGCCCAGCGGGGCAATCTCGACATCGTGCTGTGCGAGCGCGGGATCCGCTCGTTCGAGCCGTCGATCCGCAACCTGCTCGACGTTTCAGCCGTACCGATGATGCAACGGCTGTCACACCTGCCGGTGATCGTGGACCCGTCGCACGCGGCCGGCCGCCGCGACCTGGTGGTGCCGCTGGCGCGGGCCGGGATGGGCGCCGGTGCGGACGGCGTGATGGTCGACGTCCACCCGCATCCCGAGAGTGCGCTGTGCGACGGCGCCCAGGCCTTGTTCGGTGAGTCGCTCGACGAACTGGCGCGCGCGGTCACGACCATCCCGCCGCTGTTCGGGCGAACATCCGCGGCGCACCTGGCCGGCTGACGTTCGTTCACGCCCGCGACCTAGAAGGACTGGGGATCGGGTCAGCCCATCGAGTTCAGTCACGGCTCGCCGTTGTCGGCCGACGACTGCGGAAACCCAGCTGATGTTCTTCCTGCTCAGCGGGTATCGCGTCATCGCCCACGACCGCCGCCGGTAGGTTCGCGCCATGACCGACGTGGACGATGAGGGCCGCCCGGAACCACCGCTCGCGGGCACTGAACTCGAGACGCTGACAGGCTTCCTCGACTTCCTGCGCGCGACGCTGGCCTGGAAGTGCGACGGCCTGGATGCCGTTGCCCTGCGGACGACCGTGGGCCGGTCGTCGATGACGCTCGGCGGCCTGCTCAAGCATCTGGCCTACGTCGAGGACGACTGGTTCGACCGGTGGCTGCTCGGCCGCGACCGGCGGCCGCCGTGGGACGTCGTCGACTGGGCCGCCGACCCGGACTGGGAATGGCATTCGGCCGCGCAGGATTCGCCCGAACAGCTATTGGCCCTGTGGCGCGGCGCGGTCGAGCGCTCCCGCGACGCGGTGGCCGAGGCGACTGCGCGACGGCGGGTTGGATCAACTCAGTCGACGCCGGTGGCCCGACGGCCGCGCCCCGAGTCTGCGGTGGATCTTGACACACATGATCGAGGAGTACGGCCGGCACTGCGGCCATGCCGACCTGCTGCGCGAATCGATCGACGGAAGCACCGGCGAATAGCGCCGCCGAACTACGCGCTGTAGCCCTGTTTGACGATCCACTGCCGCTTCTCGTCGTCGAGACGAGCCCGCGCGCCGATTGATCTCGGCCGCTGCCCGGGCGAACATCAGCGCGAACACCGCCACGCTCATGACCAGCGCGATGATCACCGCGATCCCCGGGTGCAACCTGAAGATCGCGAAGTCGATCACGGCGTAAACCGCGGCGAGCAGGCCCAGACGCGGGTACAGCCGCTTCGCCGCTCGGTACTCCTGCAGCGCGTCGATCGAGTAGATGTCTGGATTCAACGCCATCGCGCACCCCGTGCTCGTCATCAGTCTCCGGGCCGACCGCCGTCCGCCCGAAGACCCCCCGAAGATCAGTGCTGGCGACGCTACCGACGATCACGGCGAATCGCTGTCGGCCGTTCGACCGACACGTCGCGCCTAGGAGGACTTGGATTTGCGCGCCGGCTGGAAGCGTTGTTGCGCCCCCTGCTTGGTCAGCCCGTAGAGCGCGCCGATCGCGGCCCAGGTGACGCCCTTCTTGCGGGCGTCGGCCACCGTGTTCGCCTCGAGCCGTTCGAGGGCCTCCCGGGCGACACGGACGGCGTCCAGGCGGGTGATCGGGTCGGCAATGCCCTCGAGCTCGTCGAGCGCGCGGACCAATCGCTTGCCGTGCGGTGAATCGGACACTCGGCGAGCCTAACTTGAACTAGCCGGACGTCAACGATATGTTGTCTCTACAGTCAACGATTGGTTGACCCACGATGTCGCTGCCGGTCCGTCCGGCGACGCTCACCGAGGAGAGGAGGCGGCATGTCGAAGAAGAAGAAGGACAAGAAGAAGAAGGGCAAGAAGGGCAAGAAGAAGTAGCCCCACGCGCCGGCCGCCCCGGACCGCCCGGGAGTGTCGATCGATCTTCCCGTGGCGTCCGGGCCGGCCCGCGATCCTCAGCTGTACGCCGAGATGACCGCGTCCAGGTAGGTCTCGTAGTGGGCCGACGACGGTCGGGTCGTCGAGGTGCAGCTGGTTCTCGGCGTTCTTCTCGGCGTTGGCCGAGAAGTTGTAGCTGCCCGGTGGTCACGACGTCGTCGGAGATCAGCACCTTCAGATGCATGAAGTTGTGCGACGCCGGTCGGGCGTGTACGGCGCGGACTGCTTGTGGACCAGCTTGGCCGACACGTTCGTCCAGTCCGGCCAGACGCGCTCGAGTTGACCTTCTTCCATTCCTCGACGATCGGGTCCATCTGGCCGCCGTCGTAGATGCCGGTCAGCGCGATGCCACCGTCGATCGCGTGTGACAACGCCGCAAGGACCTCGTGCGAGGTCAGCACCATCGTCGCGATGATCAACCGCTTGGACGCCGCGGCCACCCGCGCGGCGAGGGCGGTGTTGATCGCCGCGCCGTCGCCGGGGCAGAAGTCCCACGCCGACCGTGGCCGACCCGACCGACGTGCTCCCCGATCCGCCCTGCCCGGTTCCGCTCGATCTTGCCGGCCGTCCACATCTGCGTCGAAGTCGGCCCGGTAGGACGTCGCCATGGCCGCGCTCGACACGACGATGACGTTGTTCTCCTGACGGGTCCAGGCGTCGTCGGTGAAGTTGGTCGAGCCGGTCCAGACCGCCGGCAGGTGGCCGGATCCTGCAGTCGCGTCCCGCACCACGTACTTCGAGTGCATGAGCTGGCCGCCGGCGGTGATCGCCTTGGTCTGCACCTCCGTCCCGCCGAAGTGGGCGGTGACCCAGGCGGACGTTCCGAGCGGAGCCGGGTCGGCCTCGAGGCGGGCGAAGTCCTCCGCCGTCCCGGCCGTCGGCTTGCCGGCGTCGAACGCCGACGCGGACGGCGAGGCCTCGGTCGGCCGCGGCCACCAGCGCGCCGACGATCTTGGTGACCGCGGTGGCATCGGACAGCCGGAAGTCGTAGATCGCGACATCGACCGAGGTCTTGGCCGCCGTGATGAACGCGGCCAGCTGGCTGGCCACCGTCTCCAGCTGACCGGCGGCTCCGCCGTGCTGGACATCGCGCAGGAACGTCGTGCTGATCGAGTTAGACATGAGAACACTTGACGCCCACCGCTCATGATCAACAACCCCCGGTAAGCGAATTACTGGGCAAGATTCGTTCGCGCGGGCTTCATCGAGCCGTCTTCTGCGAGATGCTTTATCCCGATAGGACTGGATATCGACACCTGTGTCGAGGAGGACCACCGCATGATCAAGACGCTGCTGGCAGTGGGGATCGCGACCGCCGGACTGATCGCCGCTGCACCCGCCGGAGCGACCGCCACGCCCTCGACGTCGTCGCTACCGAGCCAGGCCGGACGATCTTGTGCACCCGACGCCATCGCCCTGAACTTCAGCGACTCGCTCGACAAGCTGGTCTACAACGGCGTCGAACTGGGCGGGCTGTCCTCGCTCGCCTACGACCCGCGATCGGCGGCCTGGGTGTCGGCTGTCGACAACCACCTCACCGATCCCGCGCGCATCTGGTTCTTCCGCAACCTGTCCGACCCGACCGTCGTCCGCGACCCACTCGTGCTGAAGCGGCCGGACGGAACGCCCTACAACGGCATGACGTCCGACAACGAGGGCCTGGCCGTCCTGCCCGACGGCGACTACCTCGTCAGCTCCGAGACCGAGCCCTCGATCCGGATCTTCGGCCGCGACGGCGTCCAGAAGGCCTCGCTGCCGGTGCCGGCCCGCTTCGCGGTCACCGGAACCACGCCGGCCGGCCAGGCCACCAACAACGCGACCCTCGAAGGACTGTCGATCGCCCCGTCCGGCCACGAGATCATCGCCGCGATGGAGGGCGCGCTCTCGGGCGACGTCTCGTCGACCGGCGACGCCAACCTGCACCGGTTCCTGGTCTACGACGTCGATCGGCACGGCGACTGGCAACTCACCAAGCAGATCGCCTACCGCACCGATGCCGGCATGCGGGTCCCCGAGGTCGCGGCCTACTCCGACAACTCGTTCCTGGTCGAGGAGGCGTCCTTCTCCGCGACGACCGGCAACGCCGTCGAGCTGTTCGCCGTCACCGGCCTGAACAAGCGCGGCCGATGTCAGCTCGGTCGGCAATCTGTCGACGGCGCCGGCCAAGGACGTCGTGGGCAAGAAACTGGTCGCGAACGTGACGGCCTGCCCTTCACTGGGCGCCCAGGCCAAGGAAACGCAGACCAATCCGCTCATGGACAACTTCGAGGGCATGGCCGTCACGGCTCCCCTGGGCCGCGGTCCGGCCGCCGTGAGCCTGATCAGCGACGACAACTTCAGCGCGACCCAGACGACCCGAGTCCTTAACCTCGCCGCCTGGTTGCCCTGAGCATCGTGTCGGTCGCCGCGTCCGGCCGTCCGTCGTAGAAGCGGTCTATGACCGCGGCGAAGCAGGCCTGGTCGGGAGCGGCGCGATGGAACAGCGTCATGGACGAGTGGAGCTTCTTCGCGTCCACCGCGCCGAAGATCTGAGTGGCGCTGCGTCCGGTCGTCGCCAGCAGAGCACCGACACAGTCGAGCAGGTGCGTACCGAGGACGGGATGGGCCAGGTAGGCGTGGGCCTCGTCCAGTGAAGCGATGGCATAGCGCCGTGACATGTCGCTGACGCCGAGCCCCGCGAGCTGCGGGAAGACGAACCACATCCAGTGGCTCGTCTTGCGGCCGCGGGCGATCTCGGCAAGGGCCTGGTCGTAGATCGGCGCCTGAGCCGAGACGAACCGTTCGAGGCCGAAATCCACGTCAGGCCGGCACGCTGTCGGGATCGTCGGGTCCGGGCAACGGCTCGACCGGCGCCGGGGGCAACGTGGTCGGAGTGTCGGGGAGCAACTCGCCCGGGTCGTCGGGCACCGGCTCGGACGGATCGATCGGCGGATAGCTGTCGGGATCAGGACCGGGCTGCACCATCTCGTCGAGTCTTCGCCGGTGTTCCCGCGATGACAAGCGCTGATCAGTGGACGAGCGGGGTCAGTACCTTGATCGCCTGGTCGATGCCGTCGTCGTCCACGTCCAGATGGGTGACCAGTCGCAGCAAGCGCGGCCCCAGCGCCGAGACCAGGACGCCCGCCTCGGCGGCCTCGGCCGCGACGTACGCGGCGTCCGCGACATCGACGACGACGATGTTGGTCGCAACGGCGGCCGGGTCGACTCCCAGCGCGGTGGCGAGGCGGCGGGCTCGTTCATGATCATCGGCGAGTCGGGCGATGTTGTGCTCGAGGGCGTAGCGACCGGCCGCGGCCAGGATTCCGGCTTGCCGCATCCCGGCGCCGTACCGCTTGCGCCACACCCGCGCCTCGACGATGCGCGGCGCGGAGGCCACCAGCACCGAACCGACCGGGGCACCAAGTCCCTTGGACAGGCAGACCGAGACGGTGTCGAAGCCCGCGGTCAGCTCGAGCAGCGGGGTCCCGCTGGCGATGTGGGCGTTCCAGAGCCGGGCGCCGTCCAGGTGCAGCGCCAGGCCGGACGAAGTCGCCAGCGCGCGGACGGCGGCCAGCTGCTCGGCCGGCTGAACGGTGCCCCCGCCGAAGTTGTGGGTGTTCTCGACGGCGATCGCAGCCGTCGACACCTGGTAGGGCCCGGCCGCCGGGGCGATCAGCTCGGCCACCCGATCGACGTCGAGCAGACCGTTGCGTGCCCGCCACGTCCGGAACGTGATGCCCGAGAAGACGGCCGCCGCGCCCAGCTCGGCCCGGGCGATGTGGGCGAGTGAATCGCAGACGATCTCTTCGCCGGGACGCACCAGCAGCCGCAGGCCCAGCTGGTTGCTCAGCGATCCGCTCGGCACGAACAGCGCGGCCTCGAAGCCGAGCAGAGCGGCGACCTCGGCCTCGAGGGCGTTGACGGTCGGGTCGTCTCCGTAGACGTCATCGCCGACCTCGGCCTCGGCCATCGCCCGGCGCATCGCCGACGACGGCTTGGTGACCGTGTCCGACCGCAGATCGACGGTCACGAGCGGTTGCGTCGCTCGGACACCAGTCGCTCCGCCACCCGGAACGCCAGCTCCAGAGACTGTTCGATGTTGAGCCGCGGATCGCAGGCCGTCTCGTAGCGCCGTCCCAAGTCGGCGGCGGTGAGTTCGGCCGTCCCGCCGATGCACTCGGTGACGTCGTCGCCGGTCAGCTCGACGTGCAGGCCGCCGGGATGAGTGCCCAAGGCGGCGTGGACGTCGAAGAATCCGTCGACCTCGTCGATGATCCGGTCGAGGTGGCGCGTCTTCACGCCGTCGATGGTCTCCTCGGTGTTGCCGTGCATGGGATCGCACTGCCACACGACCAGATGCCCCGTCGAGGTGACCTTCTCGATGATCGCCGGCAGCGCGTCGCGGACCTTCTGGCTGCCCATCCGGCTGATCAGGGTCAGGCGCCCGGGAGTGTTCTGCGGGTCGAGTCGCTCCACGAGCTCGGCGGCGAACTCCGGCGAGGTGGTCGGCCCGAGCTTCACGCCGATCGGGTTGGCGATGCGCGAGACGAACTCCAGGTGGGCGCCGTCCATCTGGCGTGTGCGCTCGCCGACCCAGACGAAGTGGCCCGACAGGTCGTAGGCCTTGCCGTCCTCGATCCGGGTGAGTGCGCGCTCGTAGTCCAGGATCAACGCCTCGTGCCCGGCGTACAGCTCGACACCCTCGAGGGCCGCGTCGTGCACTCCGCAGGCCCGCATGAACTGCACCGCGCGGTCGATCTCACCGGCCAGCTGCTCGTAGCGCGACCCCGTCTCGGTCGAGCGGGCGAAGGCCGTGTTCCACGAATGCACCCGATCGAGAGCCGCCAGCCCGCCGCCCGCGTAGGCCCGCAACAGGTTCAGTGTCGAGGCGGCCGTGTGGTACGCCCGCAGGATCCGGCGCGGGTCCGGGGTCCGCTCGCCGTTGAGGTCGTTGACCATGTCACCGCGGTAGGACGGGAGTCCGCTGGCGTCCAGGTCGGACGAGCGCGGCTTGGCGTACTGGCCGGCGATCCGCCCGAGCTTCACGACCGGCATCGAGGCGCCGTAGGTCAGCACGACCGCCATCTGCAGCAGCACGCGGACCTTGCCGGCGATGTCGGCCTGCGAGCTCGTCTGGAACGTCTCGGCGCAGTCGCCGCCCTGCAGCAGGAAGGCCTCGCCCCGAGCGACGGCCCCGAGCCGCTCGCGCAGCTGGTCCACCTCGCTCGCGACGACCAGTGGCGGCAGGCCCGACAGCGTCTCGGACACCTCGCGCAGGACGGCCGGATCGGGCCAGTTCGGCTGCTGCGCCGCGGGCAGAGCACGCCAGGCGTCCAGACCGTCCAGCACGCTCTCGTGCCCAGCGAGGTCCGGAAGGTCGTCAGCGAGCGAGAACGTCACGCCACCAGGGTAAGCGACCGAACCCGCCCCTTATGCGGACCGATCAGGCCTGACCGTAGATGTGGGTGACGTGCAGGCGCAGCACCAGGCGCTGATCGCGCACCATGGCGGTGCGGTAGTCGTCCCAGTCGGGGTGCTCGCCGCCGATGGCGCGGTACACCTCGATCAGTTCCTCGACCGTCGCGTCGTGCGGATCCTGGGCGACCGGGGTGAGTTCGGCCTGGCCGTCGGCGACCGCGTAGTGCCAGAAGTCGTCGGTGGTCACGTGATAGCTCGCGCGGGGGTCGCGGATCATGTTCTTGGTCTTGGCGCGGTCGGCCGTGATGGAGACCCGCAGCAGGCGCGCGGCCGGGTCGTAGAGGTGGCTGACGTTGGACAGCTGGGGTCGTCCGTCGCGTTTGAGGGTCACCAGCACCCCGTGCGGACGGTCGGCCAGCAGTGCGTGCAACGCGTCGTCGGTCATGCCGCCCAACGTAGATCACGGCCGATCACAGCCGGTTGCTCGGCGTGTCTCAGCTCGTTTCTCGTGTGACCGTTGGATACTGATGGTTTTGCTGGTGTGGTTGTTTCTCGTGGGACGATTGTTTACGGTGGTGGCTCAAGAGTCGTGCCCCCGACCGGAAGCGAGAACTCGTGTCTGCCCTGCCCGGCGCCCGATCAGGCCTGTCCTTCTTCGATCGCCCCGACGAGGAGCCCGAGGAGGAACTGGTCGAAGACGCCCCGAGCCCGGCGCAGTCCGGACGGTGGCGTCGACGGTCCACCCGGTGGATCGCCGCCGGCGTCCTCGCCGTTGCGGCCCTGGCCGTGGTGCCGCTGACGTCCGCATCGGCCGACCCGTCGCCCAGCGACTGGTATCGCCTGCGCATGTGCGAATCGAGCAATCGCTACACGATCAACACGGGCAACGGGTACTACGGCGCGTACCAGTTCGACCTGGCGACCTGGCGCAGCGTCGGCGGCACCGGTTATCCCAACCAGGCATCGCCGGCCGAACAGGACGCGCGTGCCCTCATGCTCTATCGCAAGCGCGGCTGGCAGCCGTGGACCTGCGCCCGCATCCTCGGCCTGGTGAACGACGCGTCCGCGAAGTCGGGGAACACGTCCGACATCACCATCGCCGGTTCAGCGACGCAGCTGGCGGCGGTCGCACCCACCGCGGTGAGCGCGCCGGCGTGGCCGGGCACGCGCACCTACCAGCAGGGCGACAAGAACTCGATCATCGCCGCCTGGCAGGTGCAGATGGCCAAGCGTGGCGCCCCGCTGGCCCCCGGCACCGGTCAGTTCGGCCCGCTGACGGTCGCCGCGGCCAAGAAACTCCAAGCCGAGAACGGCCTCACGCCGACCGGCACCATCGGCCCGAACACCTGGCGACTGGCCTGGACGGGGAAGTTCTAGCCGAAGAACACCTCGGCCTCGGCGTACAGCTCGGGCTTGACCGTCTTGAGTTCGGTCGTCGCATCGGCCAGCGGCACTCGCACGATGTCGGTGCCGCGTAGCGCGACCATCTTGCCGAAGTCGCCGTCGTGCACGGCGTCGACCGCGTGCAGGCCGAAGCGGGTGGCCAGCACCCGGTCGAACGCCGATGGCGTGCCGCCCGCGCTGGATGTGCCCGAGCACGGTGGTGCGCGCCTCCTTGCCGGTGCGCTGCTCGACCTGGCCCGCCAGCCACTCGCCGATGCCGCCGAGCCGCGCGTGCCCGAAGGCGTCCACGCCCTTGTCGATCGTGGCGTTCTCACCGCCGTCGGGCGTCGCGCCCTCGGCCACCACGATGATCGGCGCGTAGTGCGACTGGTAGCGGCTCTCGACGTAGGCGCAGACGCGGTCGACGTTGAACGGCACCTCGGGGATCAAGATGACGTTGGCCCCGCCGGCCAACCCCGCATGCAGGGCGATCCAGCCCGCGTGCCGACCCATCACCTCGATGATCAAGGCACGATGGTGCGACTCGGCGGTCGTGTGCAGGCGGTCGATCGCCTCCATCGCGATGTTGACCGCAGTGTCGAACCCGAAGGTGTAGTCGGTGGCGTTCAGGTCGTTGTCGATCGTCTTCGGAACGCCGACGACGTTCACGCCCAGGTCGCCGAGGCTGGGTCGCGACGCCGAGCGTGTCCTCGCCGCCGATCGCGATCAGCGCGTCGACGCCGAGGGAGTGCAGGTTCTGCCGGACCCGCTCGGCGCCGCCGTCGATCTTGAACGGGTTGGTCCGCGACGATCCGAGGATCGTCCCGCCGCGCGGCAGGATTCCGCGGACCTCAGGAACTCCGAGGGGCATCGTCGAGCTCTCGAGCGGGCCCTTCCACCCGTCGCGGAAGCCGACGAACTCGTGGCCGTGAACGCCGACGCCCTTGCGGACGACGGCCCTGATCACCGCGTTCAGCCCCGGGCAGTCACCGCCGCCGGTCAGCACTCCGATGCGCATTCGCCCGCTCCTCTCGACATCTTCTGGAAACACTAGCGAGCAGCGAGCCCGGCGAGCACCTTCCAGCGGGCCAGGTTGTGCCGCGCGTCGGCCAACGCGTCATGTTGGTCAGCCGGCTGCGGTGGCATCGACCGGCGATCCGTGTCGCTCCCATTCCTGCCGCAGCTCGTGGGTGAAGCGTGGGATCGCGCGCGGCAACGCCCGCATGTCGCCCCACAGCTGCGCCAGCACGACGTGGTCGTAGGCCGCCATCCAGGCCCACAACTCGATCGGCTCGCCGCCGTTCGATCAGGAACGCGAGCAGGTCGTCGCGGATCCGCGCCCGCGACCGCCAGGCCGGGTCGGCCGGCGAAGGCAGTTTGTCGAGGACGTTGCGGCGCACCCAGTCGATGGCGCGCGCAGGGTCGAACTCGGTCGACACCGCGTAGAACTCGCGGCCGTCCTCGGCAACGACGCCGATCGACACCAACTCGATCGTGGTGCCGTCCTCGATGAACTCGCAGTCGTAGAAGAAGCGCACGGCTCAGCTGGCGCGCTCGTCAGGCATCCGGTCGAGCCGCCTCGCGCAGCTCGCGCTGGCCCTTGCTCCGGCGGCGCCGAAGGCGACGTCGCCGCCGCTTGCGCCGCCTTGACCTTGGCGGCGTAGACGTCGACGTATTCCTGGCCGGAGAGCTGCATCAGCTCGTACATGATCTCGTCGGTCAGCGAGCGCTCGACGAACCGGTCGCCGGCCATGCCCTCGTAGCGCGAGAAGTCCAGCGGCTTGCCGAAGCGCACGCCCGGACGCGGACGCAGCTTGGGAATGCGCCGACCGGTCGGCTGGATCTTGTCGGTGTTCGACCATCGCCACCGGGATGACCGGGACTCCGGCTTCGAGCGCCATCCGGGCGACCCCGGTCTTGCCGCGATGCAGGCGACCGTCGGGCGAGCGGGTGCCCTCGGGATAGATGCCGAGCAACTTGCCCTCGCGCAGTACGCGGACTCCGGTGGTGAGCGCGGCGCGTGACGCGTCGGGATCGTCGCGGTCGATCGGCACCTGGCCGACGCCGGAGAAGAACATCTTGGAGAAGAATCCCTTGACGCCCGGCGTGGTGAAGTACTCGGCCTTGGCCAGGAAGGTGACCTTGCGCCTGGGCACCAGCAGCGGCATGAAGAACGAGTCCGAGAAGGACAGGTGATTGCTAGCGAGAATAGCCGGGCCGTCCTCGGGGATGTTCTCCAGTCCCTCGGCCCACGGCCGCCACAGGCCCCGCAACAACGGGCCGATGAAGACCAGCTTGGCCACCCAGTAGAACACTCGCCTGATCACCACTCCTACACACGACCGGCCGCCAGTACGGCCAGCCTAGTGCCGAACGGGCAACCCGGACAACGCGTCGCGACGACTGTGGTCCCGCCACGGTGGCGGACCAGTGGCGGACCAGTGGCGGACCCGCGAGTCGAAATCACCCGACCCACGAGGCATGATGAGCGCGACTGCGAAAATAACTTTCGTCCCGTCCACGCCCAGATCGAAGGATCCACGTGCAGCTGCTCCCTGGTGCCGAGCCCTTCTCCGCCGACGGCGGGACGGTCGGATTCGTCCTGAGCCATGGGTTCACCGGCACGCCGGCGTCGATGCGTCCGTGGGCCGAGCAACTCGCGGCCGCCGGCTTCACCGTCCGGCTCCCCCGCCTGCCCGGGCACGGCACGACCTGGCAGGACGCCAACAAGAGCCGGTGGCAGGAGTGGTACGCCGAGGTCGAACGGGCCTACGACGAGGTGGCGGCCCGCTGCGAACACGTCTTCGCGGGCCGGTCTGTCGATGGGCGGAACGCTCGTGACCCGCATTGCCGAGACCCGGCCGCTCGCGGGGCTGGTGCTGGTCAACCCCGCCTACGCGACCGAGCGCAAGGATGCCGCGTTCGCCAAGTACATCTCGTGGGCGGTGAAGTCACGGCCCGTCGATCGGGGGCGACATCAAGAAGGCCGGTGAGAACGAACCGTCCTACGACCGCACCCCGATCAAGGCGTTCGTCGAGCTGCAGAAGCTGTGGAAGGTCACCCTCGACGATCTCGACAAGATCACCGCGCCGGTGCTGATGTACCGCAGCCGCGAGGATCACGTGGTCGAACCGCTGTCGGGCCGACTGCTCGTCGAACGCGCCACCGGCACAACCGTGCGCGAGGTCATCCTCGAGAACAGCTATCACGTCGCGACGATGGACAACGACGCGCAGTTGATCTTCGACGGAAGCATCGCGTTCACCCGCGAGGTCCTCGACGCGGCCGGGCATCCGTGAGCGCACCCGGGAGCGACCGTCGTGACAACGGGCTCTCGGCCGAGTCGTTCGTCCCCGTGGCCGACGTCGACTCCGACCTGACGCCCGTCTTGCTGACGGCGCTCGCCCGCGCGCGCATCGCCGCCTATGTCGAACCAGCGGCCGGCTCTCGCGAGCGGGTCTTCGTGGCCGCCGACGAGCGGGCCGACGCGCGGACGATCATCGCCGCCGCCTCGCGGGCCGCCGGTTCGACGGCCCCGATCCCGGTGCCGGAAACCCTCGACGGCCGAGACACCGACGCCGAGTTCCAGGCGCTGATCAGCGACTGGCACGTCGACACGGTTGCCGCGATCCGGTCGGCCGAGAAGGATCTGTCGCGCGAGGACTCCGACTGGCGGGCGCGGATCGATCCGCAGCCGCCCGAGGAGGACGAGGAAGAGCACTACGTGCCGCCCCCGCCACCCCCGTTGCCGCGCCTGGCCGGGCTGACGGTCTGGGCCATGGTCATCATCTGCCTGTCCATCCTGGTTCTCGCGTTCGGTGGACGTTTCGGGTTTGCCAGCGACCTGACGATCCTGCTCGGCATCGGCGGACTGCTGGCGGGCGCGGGCATGCTGGTCATGCGATTGCGCGACCACCCGCGCGACGAGGACGACGACGACGGCGCGATCCTCTAGAGCGAGCCTTTGGTAATACCTCGACTTGTTTGCCGACACGTCACCTCGATGATCATGTTCGTCCACTTCGCGCGCGGACTCTCGGACGCGGAGGTGGTTTCGATGATGACGCCAGAAGACACCGTGTTCATGCTGTGGTGCCGGCTCACCGGCAACGACCCGCGCGAGTTCGGCGAGGACGAGCGCGAGGCGTTCCTCGCCCGGCCGCAGGTCCACGAGCTCGCGCGAGCGCCCTACGCCGTGCTGCTCGACGCCGGCGTGACCGCGGCCCGGCGCGGTTCGCTGCCGCTCGAACGCTGGCTCGGCGCGGTGCGAACGGTCCGTCCCAGCCGTCCGGTCGGGGTCTAGATGTCGATCTCGACGAACAGCGGGCAGTGGTCGGTGGCCACCCGCGTGTCCGCCGACGCGGGCACGGTGGCCGAAACCGGCCGCAGCCGGCGATCGGCGAACACCCCGTCGATTCGCTTGACCGGGCTGGTCGCGCTGTAGGTGAAGCCGGTGCCCTGCCCGACCGCGGCCCAGACGTCCGGACGACTCGCGGCGAGGAGGTCCCACACCTCGGTGCCCGGCAGGTCGTTGACGTCCCCGGCGATGATCGCCGGAAGGTCGCCCGCGAAGCCCGCCACCGCGTCGTGCAGCTCACCGACGTGCCGCACGCGGGCCGGTTGCTCGAGGTCGAGATGCGTACCGGCGATCACGAACCGCTGCCCGCTCAGCGACAACTCGGCCATCGCCACTCCCCTCTGGTGCAGCTTGCGAGCCTTGCTCATCAGCACATCCTCGACGCGATGAACGTCGACCGACAACGACGACATCAAGAGATTGGCCGCGGCCGGCCGCCCGCCTCCGACGATCACCAGACCGCTGCGCCGGGCCAGCGCCGCGCAGGTCGAGCGCCAGCGCAGGAAGCGGGGCGCCTCCTGGATGCAGACGACGTGCGGGTCGACCGACCGGATCACCCGGGCGACCGCGTCCCCGTCATCGCGCAGCGAACGGATGTTGTAGCTGAGCAGGCGCAGCGTCGGCACGAGCTGATTCTCTCCAGTGCTGCGTCTAGAGCGACAGGCGGGCCAGGTCGGCCGCCCCCACCAGTCCCGCGTCCGGCCCGAGCGCGGCCGGCAGGACGTCGGCGACCGGCCGGAAACCGCGCCCGGTCAGCGAACCCCGGAACATTTCGCGCGCGGGGACGATGAGCAGGTCGCCGGCCGCCGACACGCCACCGCCGATGACGAACACATCGGGGTCGAGGACGGCCGCCAGATTGGCCAGGCCGCGTCCGAGCCACTGCCCCATCGAGGTGTAGATCTCGACCGCCGCCGGATCGCCCTCGCGAGCCGCCTGGGTCACGATCGGCCCGCTCAACCCGTCGAAATGGCCGCCGGCGAGTTCGAGCAGCCGGTGCGCGGCGACCGGCGAGACATCGGCGAGCTCGCGGGCGTCGCGGGCCAGCGCCCGGCCCGAGGCGTACATCTCCCAGCACCCTCGATTGCCGCACGCGCACCGGCGGCCGTCGGGGACCACGCTCATGTGCCCGTATTCGGCGCCCACGCCGTACGCCCCGCGATACACCGACCCGTCGATGATCAGCCCACCGCCGATGCCGGTGCCGAGCGTGACGCAGACCGCGACGCGTGATCCCTGGGCGGCTCCGAACCGGTACTCGGCCCAGGCGGCGGCATTCGCGTCGTTCTCGACGATCACCGGCGAGCCGATGCGGTCGCTCAACGCGTCCCGTAGCGGTTCGTTGCGCCAGGCGAGGTGGGGCGAGAACAGCACCGTCGCCCGGTCGTTGGCGATCCAGCCGGCCGCCCCGATGCCGACCGCGGCGACCACGTGCCGGTCCGCGAGCACCTTCACGACCTCGGCGATCACCCGCTCGGTCTGCTCGACATCACCGGCCCGGCGTGTCGCGCCGCTCGAAGTCGACGATCGCGCCGTCCTCGTCGACGACGCCGGCCGCGACCTTGGTACCGCCGATGTCGACACCGATGGCGAGCGTCATGCGCCGGCATCCGGATGGCCGTCGTCCAGGTCGATACGTTGCACACGAGACACGGGCGGCGCGTCACCGGCCGGCGGCCGATCCTCGGCCCGCGACTGATCGGTGGTCCGGGCGATTGATCCAAGACGGCCCGCAGCGCGCTCATGACGGCCGTTCCGGCCGCGACGATCTTCTCGGTGGTCTCGGGCCGCTCACCGCGCAGCGTCGCGACGAGTTGGCACAGCGGGCACCACTCGCACTCGGCGGTACCGGTCGCCATCCGGGCCGACTCACCTTCGCCGAAGGTGTGGCGGGCCCAGTCCTGGACGGCCTCGAGCAGCCGGCCGGCCTCGTCACCGACCGATCCGAAGTCGTGGGCGTGGGTCATCGACGGCCCCGCACGTCGAGTTGATCCGGCCACATCGCCGGATCGGGCCGGAAGCGGATCCGGAGCTCCGACCCATCGGCGCCGGACCGGACGCTGGAATGAAGCGAACCGCCGACGACGACACACCGCCGCAGAACGCTCGGCAGCGCGAGCACCCGCCGCTGGCCGCCGACGGTGATCACCAGGTCGTCTCCGGCCCGGACGGCGTCGACCGAACCGGCCAGGGCCAGCGGCAGGCGCTGGCACAGCAGGAAGTCGCCGCCGTCGGTCTCGACCCGCAGCGGATCGGGTGCCGCGGACGATTCAGCGCGGATCGCGCCCGGGCAACTCGCCGTAGAGCAGCTCGCCGATCGACCGCAGCGCGTCGATGCCGACCGGTTCGGCGGCGCGCGTAGGCCACCTCGCAGACCTCGACCCCGGCGAACGACTCGCGCACCGAGTCGAGCTGACGACGTTGCGCCGCGGCCCAGCCCTGCTGCCATTCGCCGGCGCCATCGGGCATCACCCGGTTGGCGACCACCATGTCGACGCCGTAGCCGTACAGACTGAGCGCGGTGAACGTCCGGCGAGCCTCCGCCGTGACCACCGCCTCCGGGGTCAGCACCAGACGCACCGAGGTCGTCGCCGGGTCGCCGAGCAGCCGACGGACCGACGACAACTCGTCCATCAGCGTGAGGACGGCGGCGAACAGGTCGTCGGGCGGCAGCGCGTCGCCCCGGCCGAGCACCGCCGCGAACGGCCGCATGCTGCGCGCCAGCCGGCGATGGGCGGGCAGGATCTTGGCGAGGTACCAGCCGAGCGCCTCGGGCAGGGCCAGCAATCGCAGCGTCTCGGCCGTCGGCGCGCAGTCGAGGACGATGGCGTCCCAGTCACCCGACTCGGCGAGGTCGCGCACCGCGAGCAGGGCCAGCACCTCGTCGACGCCGGGCAGCACGGTCAGCTCCTCGGCCGCGACCGGATCCAGGCCGCCGCGCGCGAGATAGCTGCAGCAGGTAACGCTGGACGCCGGCCCAGGCCGCCTCGAGGCGCTGCTGGGTGTCGAGTTCGACCGCCCAGAGCGCGGGCGTGACCTCGGTCGGCTCGACCGCTCAGCGGCGACGTCGAGCGCGTCGGCCACCGAGTGCGCCGAATCGGTCGAGAGCAGCAGCGTCTTGCAGCCGCGATCGGCCAGTCGCAGCGCGGTGGCGGTCGCCGTCGTGGTCTTGCCGACGCCGCCTTTGCCCGTGAACAGCAGGATCCGCATCAGTCGGCCGCGGGATCGGTCGCCTCGACGCGCTTCTTCAGCTCCTTGAGCGCGGTGTCCATGACGATCTTCTCGGCCTTGCGCTTGAGCATGCCCAGCATCGGGATCGCCAGGTCGACGGTGAGTGAGTAGGTGACGTCGGTGTCGCCCGCGCCGGCGACCAAGGTGTAGCTGCCGTGCTGCGCCTTCTGCATCTGGCCCTTGACGAGCGTCCACTCGACCCGCTCGTCGCCGGTCCAGACGTACTCGAGTTCGTAGGCGTCCTTCAGGATGCCGGCGTCGAGGGTGAAGGCCACCCGCGCGCGCGCGGCCGTCCTTGCCCGTCTCGAGCACGTCGGCGCTCTTCACCGACCCGGTCCAGGTCGGATAGGCGTCGAAGTCGGCGATCACAGCCATGACGGCGGCCGGGTCGGCGTCGATTCGGATCGACTGAGTCGACTGGTCGGGCATGCGAGCAGGCTACCCATGCGCGGGAGGGTCGACGGCTTCGAGATCGTCCTTCAACGCGAAGAAGGACCTTTTCGAACGCAGTTCGTGGCCCCGCTTGAGCGTGAACGCCCGCCTTTCGCCCAGTCCGGGCTGCACGGGGTCGAGTCGCAAGAAGTAGTGCAGGATCACGCCGTCGCGCGAGGGTTCGAGCCAGATCTCCATCGATCCCGCCATCGCCGGGCGTCCGGACGGCCGCACCCACCAGCGCACCCCGAGCGGGCCGCGCAGTTCGTCCACCGCCAGCTCGAGATCGGGCCACCACCGCAGCCAGTTGGCTTCGTCGGCCACCGCGCCGGCCACGACTTCGAGCGGTGCCCGGATCCATGTCTCGTCGACGACATCGATCTGCGGCACGCGCACAGAATGTCACCCTCGGCGTTCCTTTAGCCGGATCGCCGGTCACGGACTAGCGTGAATGGCTGACGAGACGCCTTCCACCAACCGAAAGGACGCGGACGAGTGCGCGAACTCTCCGTTCCCAGCAATGCCATCAAGGTGAGCCAGCGCAACACGGCTGACTTCATGTTCGACAACGCCGTTCAGCGTCCGCAGCACGTGGCGATCCGCCGCCGGATCGGCGACGAGTGGCAGGACGTGACCTCCATCGCGTTCGCCGACGAGGTGTCCGACCTGGCCAAGGGCCTGATCGCGTCCGGGGTGGACGCCGGCGATCGCGTCGCCGTGATGAGCAAGACCCGCTACGAGTGGACGCTCGCCGACATGGCGGTGCTCGCCATCGGGGCCGTGGTGGTGCCGATCTACGAGACGTCCAGTGCCGAGCAGGTCGAATGGATCCTGTCCGACTCCGGGGCCAAGGCCGTCTTCGTCGAGACCGCCGAACACGAACAGATCGTCGATTCCGTCCGGCACAACGCCGGTGAACTGCTCTCGGTCTGGCGTTTCGAAGGCGACGCGCTCGAGAACCTGGTCAAGGCCGGCGTCGACGTCTCCACCGACGCCGTCGTCGACCGCCGTACCGCCGTCACCCACGCCGACCTCGCGTCGATCATCTACACGTCCGGTACGACCGGACGCCCCAAGGGCTGTCAGCTGACGCACGGCAACTTCATCTCCGAGGTCGTCGAGTTGCAGGACGCGCTGTCGAGCTTCTTCAACGAGACCACCTCGACCTTGCTGTTCCTGCCGATCGCGCACGTGTTCGGGCGGGCGATCGAGATCGGCACGCTGGCCAACGGCTGCACGCTGGGGCACACCGCGGACGTCAAGAACCTGATCCCCGACCTGGCCGGTTTCAAGCCCACCTTCGTGCTGAGCGTGCCGCGCGTGTTCGAGAAGGTCTACAACACCGCCAAGCAACGGGCCCACGCCGATGGCAAGGGCAAGATCTTCGACCGCGCCGAGCAGGTGGCGATCAAGTACTCCGAGGGGTTGGCGTCCGGCTCCATCTCACCGCTGGTGAAGATCGAGCACGCCCTGTTCGACAAGCTGGTCTACGTCAAGCTGCGGGCTGCCCTCGGCGGCAACTGCGTGGCCGCAATCTCCGGCGGGGCCCCGCTCGGAACCCGGCTGGGCCACTTCTTCCGCGGCGTCGGGGTCACGATCTACGAGGGATACGGCCTGACCGAGACGACGGCGGGCATCACCGTCAACCGTCCCGACGCGATCAAGATCGGCACCGTCGGCCGGCCGGTCGGCGGGGCCGGTGTGCGCATCGCCGAGGACGGTGAACTGCTCGCCAAGGGCGGTGTCGTGTTCACCGGCTACTGGAAGAACGACAAGGCGACGGCCGAGGCGATCGATTCCGAGGGGTGGTTCCACACCGGCGACATCGGCGAGATCGACGACGACGGCTTCGTGCGCATCACCGGCCGCAAGAAGGAGCTCATCGTCACCGCCGGCGGCAAGAACGTCGCCCCGGCCGTCATCGAGGACCGCGTCCGGGCCCATTGGCTGGTCAGCCAGTGCCTGGTGGTCGGTGACAACAAGCCGTTCATCGCCGCGCTCATCACGATCGATCCCGAGGCGTTTCCCCAGTGGTTGACCTCGACCGGCAAGCCGGAGTCGACCCAGATCGCCGACATGGTCGACGACCCCGACCTCCGCGCCGAGATCCAGAAGGCGATCGACGACGGCAACCGCGCGGTCAGCCACGCCGAGGCGATCAAGAAGTTCACGATCCTGCCGATGGACTGGACCGAAGAGGGCGGTCAGATGACGCCCTCGCTCAAGCTCAAGCGCAACGTCGTGCAGACCGAGTGCTCGGACCAGATCGAGGCCCTGTACTCCGGCGCCAAGGGCGACTAGCCCTCATCCGGCTCCTTCGACGCGGGCGTCCACCAGGTCGTAGGTTGCTCTGGCCCGCGCATCCCGCGTCGCGACTACCGAGTCGTTGGTCGCGATGCGTGTGGACGACCAGCGGCACGGCCGCGCTGGTGTCCAGCGCCTGAACCTCGTCGAAAACCGGGCGATCACGCGTCGAGCAACCCGCGCAGGCGCGCGGCGATCTGGTCCCATCGCCACGCTCGCTCGACCCAGGCTCGTCCCGCCGCGCCCATCTGGCGCCGCCGAGTCTCGTCGGTCAGCAGTTCGACCAGCCGCCGGGTCAACGACGCCTCGTCGCTCACCACGAAACCGGTCTCGCCGTCGAGCACGGCGTCCGGTGCGCCACCGGAATCTCCCGCAATCACCGGCAAACCGACCGAGGATGCTTCGAGGTACACGATTCCGAGGCCTTCGACGTCCAGGCCACCTCGACGGGTCCGGCACGGCATCGCGAAGACATCGCCGGCGGCGAAGTGCGCCGGCAGTTCGTCGAGCGCGACGCTGCCGGTGAACACGACGTGCTCGCTCATCCCCGCGCGTTCGGCCCGGCGCCGGAGGTCGTCGCCGTACGGTCCCGCGCCCACGATCAGCAGCTGGGTGCCCGGTACGGCCCGCCGGATCTCCGGCAGCACGTCGATCAGCGTGTCCTGCCCCTTGCGCGGGACGAGCCGGGAGACGCACACGATCACCGCTCCGTGCAGGCCGTACCGGGCGCGGATCCGCGAACCGTCGAGTCCGGGCCGGAAGGTGTCGACATCGACGCCGGGAGTCAACTGGACGAGTTCGGTGCGCCGTCCCATCACCGGCTCGAGGCGCCGACGCGTGTAGGCGCCCAGATAGGTCACGGCATCGCAGCCGTCCGCGATGCGCCGAAGCGCCGTCCGGGCACCCGGCAGGACGGCCCAGCCCGCTTCGTGCCCGTGCGTCGTCGCGACAACTCGCCGGGCTCCGGCCGCGCGCAGTGCCGGGGCAAGCAGGCCCAGCGGCGCGGCCGCGCCGAACCACACGGCTTGACAGTCGTACTCCTCGAAGATCCCCACCACGCGGGTGCGGGCCTCGGGGGTCGGCACCAGCAGCCCGGTGGGGTGGCGTCGCACCGGAAACGGCTGGGCGGCGTCGAAGGCGGCGGCCCCCTCGAAGTTCGACGCGTACACCACCACCGATCCGGCCGGCTGGCGTCGCGTCACCTCGTGGACGAACGACTGGATGCCGCCCTGCCGAGGGGGAAAGTCGTTCGTGACGACCAACGTCCGGCGCGTCACGTCAGCACCGCCTTGAGGTACTGCTGCCAGAGCGCGGTGAACGTCGCCGTGTCGACGTGCAGGATCGCCTGCAGTGCGGCGTCAACGGCGGCGTCGGACGTGAGGGCCGACGCGCTCACCTGCCGGTAGAACGCCGGCAATGCCGTCGGACCGCCGCGCTCGGCGATGAGCCGGCACGCCAACCAGGCCTCCTCGTAGACCTGGGGCAGCCGCGCGGCGTCACTGCTGAAGTCGGTCGTGCTCGGCAGGGCGGCCGGAATCGTCCCCGCGGTGACCTCCTTGTCGAGCTCGCTGGCCGCGAACGGCACGCTCTGACCGGTATCGAGGTTGGCCACGTATTCGGCGAACCCCTCTGACAGCCAGGTCGGGGTGGTGTCGGACTTGGTCGCCCAGGTCGCGACGAGGGTGACCTCGTGGGTGATCGTGATCTGCAGTCCCACCGCGTCGAGCCGACTCAGGTTGGCCGGGTTCACGGCGATCCGCACGCCCACCGCCTTGTCCCCCGCGACACTGTTGACGTAGGTCGTCGCGGCGATCTGGTTCAACGGCAGGGTGTTCTCGATGACCTGGTTCATCTCGGCCTGAGTGTCGGGAACGATGACGGCGACCTGCCGGTTCCAGTTCGCTCCCCACACGGCGGTGACGGCCGGGACGGCGGCGTCGACCGCGTCGGCGATCGTCTTCTCTTCGGCGGCGTGCGCGGGGTGGGCCAACACGAGACTGGCGACGCCGCGGTAGGTCACGATCGGGCCGAACTCCCAGGGGCCGTGCCAGCTGGCGCCGCCGGCATCGACCAGGTCGGCGTCGGACGCGATCAGTACCCGCCCGTCCCGACGGACGAACGTGAGATAGAGCTGGTAGGTGGCCGGGGCCGGATCGACGTCGCGCAGCGAGTAGCTGAAATCGACCTTCATGATCAGCACGGGCGCGCCGTAACGCGACGCCGCCTGCGCGTTCTCGGTCGGCCCGTTCACCGGTACGGCCAGCGTGTAGGCCCAGGACGCCAGGGGCACCGTGCGCAGGTTGGCGAACGAACCCTCCTGCGCGGCTCGGAAGCCGGCCGCGGCCTTGGACGTGTCCAGGTCGTCGTCGTACGCCTTCTCGTCACGGCCCAGGACGGCTCGCGCGTGCCGGTCGAGTACGGCCTGGGCCTGGGCCTCGGTCGGGGCGCCGGCTCCGGAGCCGGGTGCCGCGGCGTCCACCCGACGCCCGGCTGTCGCGTAGACGACCACCAAGGCCGCGATCGCCACCGCCAATGCAACAAGCCCACCGAGCACGATGACGTGCCTGGTGGGCCTGCGCTCGTTCAGCGTGGGCGTGCTGCTCATCCGAGCAGCCTAGGAGTTCAGGTCAGACGGGTCGCGCCGACGTAGCTGCTCTGCGAACCGGCCAGCGTGGCGATCTTCACCGGCTCACCTTCGGTCGGCGCCGAGACCATCAGCCCGTTGCCGATGTAGATCGTGACGTGGCCGATCGGGTGATAGAAGAAGATCAGGTCGCCCGGTTGCAGGTCGGCCTCGTCGACGTGCGTGCCGTAGCCGTACTGCGCGGCGGCGTTGTGCGGCAGCGAGACGCCTCCAGCCCGCCACGACGCCATCGTGAGCCCGGAGCAGTCGTACGAGCCGGGTCCGGCCGAGCCCCAGACGTAGGGCTTGCCGACCTGCGCCAGCGCGAAGTCGACCGCCGCCTGGGCGGCTGCCGTGCCGGCGTGTACGGCGGTCACGGCGGCGATCTCAGCCGGGGCGGGCGTGTCGTAGCTCGTGTAGGCCTCGCGCTGCTGGGCGTTCAGCGTGCCGAGCAGCGACTGGTACTTCACGCCGTCGAGCGGCGAGATCGGACTTCTGCTTGTTGAGCGCGGCCATCTTGGCGTTGGCCTGGGCCAGCAGCGTGTTGGCGGTGGCCTGGGCCTTGTTGGCGTTGGCCTGGGCATCGGTCACGACGGCCAGCACGTCCGAGCGGTGGACCGAGAGCATGTTCAGGTTGTTGACCTGATCGAGGTAGCTCTGACCGGACGAGCTGTTGAGCAGAGCGCCGGTGTGGCTGAAGGCCGAGCCCTCGTACTGCGAGGTCAACAGCTGCTTGAGCTGGTCGCGCGCGGTCTCGTACGTGGCGGTGGCGATCAGCGCGGCCTTCTGGGCGGCGGCGAGCGCGGTCTGCTTCGCCGCGACATCGGCCGTGGCCAGGTTGGTCTGCTCGGCCAGCTGTTCGTTCTGCTGGGCGATCTGGTGGAGCTTCGCGGTGACCGACGCGACCGTGTCGGTCGGGGCCGTCGGCGTCGCCCCGGCCAGCGCGGGGGTGAAGAGGGTGGCGGCGAGGGCGATGCCTGCACCTAGCAAGGTAAGTCGTACGCGGCGTGGTGGACGCGTCGTCACAGTGGGTGGAGCCCCGTTCTTCCGTCAAACCGCCTACCGAGTTAGCTGACGGGTTCGGGCCGGAAGCAGCCCTACGAAATGGTGCAAGCACCACCCCGATTCACCCCAAGGGACTACGTGGGTCCCCGGTTCGCTGCGCCGATCTCGTTCGGATCGTGGTGACCTGAACGACGCCGGCACGTGCGATTCGGCGGTGACCTTCCGGTGGACCCGGGTGGGAACCTTGCTGAACCGGAAAGTCTCGGAAAGGTTACGGGACGACTGGTTGACGAATCAATCTCACGGGCCGATCTGTGCACAACTCGAGAGCGATATAGGTCACGCGGTGCGTTTCCGTACCAATCTGAGCGGCGGGACGAGTCCGACTTCGGCCAAAGAGCCGAGTGCGGCGAACTCCACCGGGTCGAGTTCGGTCGGTCCCGAAGGCGATCCGGGAGGGCTGCTCGACGACGCGGCCGGCGAGCTGAACAGCAGATTGATGACGCAGTCGCCGCAACTGACGTCGCGAGCCAGGCAGGTGTCGCAGTCGATGATCATGACCCGGACGCTAGGCAGGCGGTACGACAATTTTCCGCCGCCGGGTGTCGAGCCGGTTTTCGTCAGTGGTCGGGCTTAGCGTCCGGAACATGAGCAGGGCCACCAGCGCGAGCACGATCCATCACCCCATTCCCGGGCAGACGACGCTCGACGAGCTCGACGAGCCGCTGCGGCTCACGACCTTCACCGTCGTCGACCTCGAGACGACCGGCGGATCGGCGGCCGGCGATGCGATCACCGAGTTCGGCGCTGTCCGCGTGTGCGGCGGCGAGGTTCTCGGCGAGTTCCAGACCCTGGTCAATCCCGGCACCGCCATCGCGCCGTTCGTGGCCGTGCTGACCGGAATCACCGATGCGATGGTGTGCACCGCCCCGCGCATCGACACCGTGTTGCCGGCGTTTCTCGAGTTCGCTCGCGGCAGCGTGCTGGTCGCCCACAACGCCCCGTTCGACATCGGTTTCCTGCGCGCCGCCTGCGTCGCGACCGGCGTCGAGTGGCCCGGATTTCCTGTCGTCGACACCGCGATCCTGGCCCGCCGTGTGCTCACCCGCGACGAGGTGCCCAACTGCAAGCTGTCCACGCTCGCGCACTTCTTCCGCGCCGGTACGACTCCGGTGCACCGGGCGCTGGCCGACGCGCAGGCGACGGTCGACGTCCTGCACGGGCTCATCGCCCGGCTGGGCGGCGTCGGCGTCCAGTCGCTGCCCGAGCTGCGATCGTTCACCGCTCAGGTCTCGGATGCGCAGCGCCGCAAGCGGCACCTGGCCGATGCCCTGCCCACCGGGCCGGGCGTCTACATCTTCCGCGACGCCCAGGGGGTGGCCCTCTACATCGGCACCAGCCGCAACCTGCGGTCACGGGTGCGGCACTACTTCGTCGCCAGCGAGACGCGCAGCCGGATGGGTGAGATGGTCGGGCTGGCCGAGCGCGTCGACCCGATCGAATGTGCCCACGCCCTCGAGGCGCAGGTGCGCGAACTGCGGCTGATCGCAGCACACAAGCCGCGGTACAACCGCCGCTCGAAGTTCCCGGAGCGTGCGGTCTGGCTCAAGCTCACCGACGAGGCGTTTCCCCGGCTGTCGATCGTTCGGCAGGTGAAGGCCGACGGCGCGACGTATCTCGGACCGTTGCGATCCCAGCGGCAGGCCGAGACCGTTCGCGACGCGATCCACGACGCGGTTCCGCTGCGGCAGTGCACCGACCGACTGTCCCTGCGGCGGGCGGTACGCGCGGCCTGCGCGCTCGCGGGCATCGGCAAATGTCGGCGCGCCGTGCGAGGGGGGTGGCGGTAGCGGGGACTACGACGAGTACGTCGGCTTGGTGCGCGCCGCCTGGCGGGGCGATGTGCGTCCGCTGATCGAGCCGCTGCAGCGCAAGCTGGCGCAGCTGTCCGAGCAGCAGCGTTTCGAGCAGGCCGCGCTGTCTGCGCGATCGCATCGCCGCGGTGATCCGCGCCTGCGCCCGCATGCAGCGGCTTCAGTCGCTGACTGCCGATCGAGGAGCTGGTCGCCGCCCGGCCCGACGGCAGCGGCGGCTGGGAGATCTCGGTGGTCCGCTACGGACGCCTGGCCGCCGCCGGGTCTCGCGATTCGGGGCGTGCCGCCGTGGACGGTCATCGAGGCCCTGCTGGCGACGGCCGACGCGGTCGAGCCGGGCCCAGGCCCATTGCCGGCCGCCCTGGCCGAGGAGACCGAGTGCATCCTGCGCTGGCTCGAGGAGCCGGGCACTCGGCTCGTCCACACGTCCGACTCCGTGGGCGCTGCCGGCGTTCGGCGCCGGGGCGCTCAGCGCGCGCTTCTCGGGCGACGCCGCGCGGCAGGCCGCTGATCCCTTCGGCGATCGACGCCGGTTGCCGGTCGGGTCCCGCCCGGCGCGGGCGTCGGCCTGAGCCGGCGCCCGCCACGCGTCGGCGGCGCCGACCCGCCCTACGATGAGCCAATGATCACCGCCATCGTCATGATCTCCGTCGAGGCCGACCGGATTCCGGAGGTTGCGCAGGAGCTCGCCGACCTCGACGGGGTCAGCGAGGTCTACTCGGTGGCCGGTGACGTCGACCTGATCGCCGTCGTGCGGGTCCGCGAGTTCGACCAGATCGCCGACGTCATCGCCGGGCGGCTGTCGAAGGTTGCGGGCGTGCTGCACACCGACACCCACATCGCGTTTCGCGCCTACAGCCGCCACGACCTCGAGAGCACCTTCTCGATCGGCTCTGATGACTTCTGAGTTCGGACGACTTCTGAGTTCGGCGACGACTTCTGAGTTCGGGCGACCTCGTTCGGGACCGGAGTCAGCCGCGGCGCTCGAGCTGCCTGAGCCACTTGTTGTACGCGGCGCGGGCCTGATCGTCGTCGTCGAACCCGGCGTCGTCGTCCGACGCGGCGTTCGCGGCCAGCCCGGTGTGCTCGGTGAACGTCGCCCGCCGGGCTTGCTCACCCCACCCGCGCTGGTCACTCGCGCGCAGCTCCGGGCGTCGCAGCCAGCCGACCACCAGGACGATCATCACCACCGCCATGATCGCGTCGCCGCCGAACCACATGATCGCGCCGCCCGTCCGGGTGTCCGACAACGCGTCGACGTCGAGCCCGGGTGCGCTGAGCATCTCGACCGGTGACGTCCCCTGCAGCAGCACGATGCCGGTGAACGTGTCGACCGCCATCGCGATCGCCAGCATCAACCAGCGCGGCGGCGTCGTGAGTTTCCAGCGCAGTGGCTCGTCTCCGATGACCAGCACGAAGAACTGCACGCCGACCAGGACGTAGACCAGGTGCTCGAGCTGGCCGGCCCACGTGACGCGCATGATCGTGTCCATCAGCCCGGTCAGGTGGCTGCCCACGATGACGGCGGCGTAGCAGGCCAGGGCCACCGGCGGCGCGGTGAGCAGCGACAGGGTGCGGCCCCGCAGCGCCCGACCCATCCGATCCGGGTCGGCCGACGACGCCACGAGCAACGAGAACGGCCGGCCCGCGACCAGCAGGGCCGGGCCGGCCATGACCAGGGCGAGGTGGCCGATCATGTGGGCCGAGAACAGCACCTGGTCGTACACCGCGATGCTCGAGTTGGTGGCCAACGCGCAGACGGCCAGCCCGGCCATGAACGAAACCGTGGGCAGTGTGGGCCACCGTCCGCCCGTCCTCACCGGGACGAGCGCCGCACCGGTCAGGTAGGCCGCGGCGACCAGCACGAGGACGGCGAGGGCAACCGGATCGAGCGTCCACGACGTGAAGAGCGCCGACCCGAGCAGCGGTCGGTCGATCGGCGACGTGCCGGTGCGGAAGAACGCGTCGCCCATATGCATGCCGGCCATCCCGGCGCCGCTGTCCGAAGAGCCGTCCAGGTGATGCACGACCGCGACGGCGAGCACCGCCACGACGACGGCGGCGAGCGACCACGCGAGCGCCACCATCCCCGGGACCCGGCGCGCGTTGCTCACTGCTCCAGTGTGACTCACGCGCGGGCGCCTCAGACCGGCTGGGAGGCCGCGACGCTGGCGACCGCCCAGCGCGCGAGCAGGGTTGCCGCGGCTCCCGAATCGACGGCATCGGCGGCCTGGCCCACCGCGTCGACGAACCTCTGCTCGGGGTCGTCGGCGCCCAGGCCGTCGAAGGCGATGATTCCGGCGGCGGCGTTGAGCAGCACGACGTCGCGCACCCCGCCGGGCGCGCCGCCCAGGACGTCGTGCACGACGCCGGCGTTGAACACGCGATCGCCGCCGCGCAAGCACCTCGGGTGCCACCGGGGCGATGCCGAACCGGGACGGGTCGAGGGTCAGCGCGCGCACCGCGCCGGCCTCGGCCAGCCAGATGCGCGACGTCGTCGTGGTGGTCAGCTCGTCCAGCCCGTCGTCGCCGCGGACGACCAGCGCGGTGTCGCCGCGCTCGGCCAGCACCTCGCGCCATCACCGGCGCCATCCGGATGTCGGCACAGCCGATCGCCGAGGCCGCTGGGCGGGCCGGATTGGCGAGCGGGCCGAGCACGTTGAACACCGTCGGGACGCCGATCTCGCGGCGGGGCGGCCCGGCGTGCCGCATCCCGGCGTGGAACACGGGGGCGAAGCAGAAGCCGATGCCAACCTCGGTCGACCGTGGCCTCGACGCCGGCTGCGGGCAGGTCGATGACGACGCCGAGCGCCTCGAGGACGTCGGCCGTCCCGCACGAGGACGACGCGGCCCGGTTGCCGTGTTTCACCACCGCGCCGTCCGGTGCCGGCGACGACGATCGCGGCCATCGTCGAGATGTTCACGGTGTGGGCGCGGTCGCCCCCGGTGCCGACGATGTCGACCGGCCGCGCCCTCGATCCGCACGGGCGTGGCGTGCGCCAGCATCGTCTGGACCAGCCGGCCGAGCTCCTCGGCCGTCTCGCCCTTCGCGCGCAGCAGCACGGCGAACGACGGCCAGCTGAGCCGGCGTGGCGTTGCCGGACATGATCTCGTCCATCGCCCAGGCGGTCGGTGTCGGAGTCGAGCGGATCGCCCGTCGAGCAGGGCGGCCAGCGTCGACGGGCCAGGTGCTGGTCGGCCATCAGGCGGCACTCAGCGCACTACGGGGATGCCCGAGCGCCGCGCCTGCAGCTGCTCGGCGACGACCGCCGCGGACGTGACCGGGTCGATCGGCTGGCTGATGACGGCGTCGGCGAGCGACCAGTGCGCGAGCCAGCCGTCCTGCTTGCGGGCGACGACCACGATGATCGGCGGGCAGTCGTCGATCTCGTACTTGAACTGGCGGGCCAGTCCCATGCCGCCGGTCGGCTGCGACTCGCCGTCCAAGATCACCAACTCGATCTGGCCGAGATCGATCTCGTCGATCACATCGGCGCTTCGATCGCACTCGACCCAGTCGATGCGCGGGGCGTCCGGAGCGGGGCGGCGGCCGACGGCGGTGCGCACGGAGGCCCGGAATTCCGGGCGATGGCTGTACACCAGGACGTTGACGCGGTCGCTGTTCAACTGCGGACTGGCCCGACCGGCCGATGCTCGCGCTGCTCACCTGGAGGATGGTATCCGCGCTCAGCCGAGGACACGACGTCCGCCTACCCACACCCTGCGCACATCTTGCGGTTCGGGTCAGGCAATAATGACCGGGTGACCTCGACCGCCGCGCCCACATTCGAGTCCAGCAAGGTGCATTCGCTGACGCGGCCGAACCTGGTCAGCGTCGGGACCATCGTCTGGCTGTCCAGCGAGTTGATGTTCTTCGCCGGGCCTGTTCGCCATGTACTTCACGGTCCGTTCGGTGCACAGCCACGACTGGCCGATGCACCTGCCCGACGGCAAGAACGTCGATCTCTTCCTCTGGCACGGCATCCCGCTCTACGCGCTGCCGTTCACGATCGTCCTGGTGCCTCGAGCGTCACCTGCCAGCTGGGCGTGTTCGCGGCCGAGACGCGGCGACGTCTACGGCCTGCGCCGCTGGTTCTCCATCACGTTCTTCATGGGCGCTGATCTTCGTCGGCGGCCAGGCCGGCGAGTACACGCTGCAGTACCACGACGGCAACACGATCCCGCGACCGGCTACGGCTCGGTCTTCTTCCTCACGACCGGCTTCCACGGGCTGCACGTCATCGGCGGGCTGATCGCGTTCATCCTGTTCCTGATCCGCACGACTCTGGGCCGGTTCACCCCGGCTCAGGCCACGGCCGCGATCGTCGTGTCGTACTACTGGCACTTCGTCGACATCGTGTGGATCGGCCTGTTCGCGACGATCTACCTCATCCGTTGACGTCAGCCCGGAAGCGGAAGGACGTCGTGACCGAAGCGCAGACGACGCGCGACAGCGTCGACTTCGACGCGGTCGACGACGAGCTGCGGTTTCGCCCCGGCCGTCTCGGCCACCGGCGCCGACAAGTCCTCGCCCGCCGGCGCTCCGAGCCGCAAGGGCTGGCGCCGCCGCCTGGCCGGGCGTCGCTCGTGCTGATGGCCGCGCTGGCCTCGATGGGCGGCCTGTACGGCCTGTTCGCCTCGTCGTCCAACGCCGGCGACACGACGGCCGACCGACGCCAGCGTCGACGCAGGGCCAGCAGCTCTACAGCGTCAGCTGCATCACCTGCCACGGCGCGAACCTGCAGGGCGTGACCGGCCGCGGCCCGTCGCTCGTCGGCGTCGGCGAGTCGGCCACCTACTTCCAGGTCAGCACCGGCCGCATGCCGGCCACCGGCCAGGGCGCCGAGGAGAACCGCAAGCCCTCGAAGTTCACCGAGGCCGCAGGTCCGAGGCGCTCGCCGCGTACGTCCAGTCGATCGGCGGCGGACCGCAGGTCCCGCAGGGCAGCCTGCGCGTCGACACGTCCGTCGACGGCAAGCTGGCCGAGGGCGGCGAGCTGTTCCGCCTCAACTGCGCGTCGTGCCACGGCATCGACCGGCAAGGGCGCTCCGCTGTCGGCCGGCAAGGTCGCGCCGAGCCTGAACGACGCCACCGACAAGCAGATCTACGCGGCCATGCAGTCCGGCCCCGAGAACATGCCGGTCTTCAGCGACAACCAGCTGACGCCGGAGCAGAAGAAAGAGATCATCACCTACATCCAGACGCTGAAGGCGTCCAAGGATCCGGGTGGCAACGGCATCGACCGCATCGGTCCGGTGTCCGAGGGCCTGGTGATCTGGGTTCTGGGAATCGGCTTCATGGTCGGCACGATTCTGTGGATCGGAGCGAAGTCGTGAGCGCGGGAGACTCCTCCGACCTCACCATCGAGGAACTCGAACAGCTCTCGCCCGAAGAGCGCATGATCGCCGGCGCCCAGGCCGACGGCGTCCACATCATCCACCGCCGCGACCGCTTCCCGATCCGCGGCACCAAGGCCGAGAAGCGGGCCGAGCGGGCCGTCTCGCTGTTCTTCATCCTGGCCGCGCTGGCCGGTGTCGGTTTCGTGGTCGCCTTCGTCGCCGTGCCGTACCACTGGCAGCTGCCGACGAAGAGCCAGAACTTCCGGTACTACACGCCGCTGCTCGGCGGCTTGCTCGGTCTGATGCTCGCGCTGCTCGGTTTCGGCGCGGTGCTCTGGGGCAAGTGGCTGATGCCCGAGGAAGAGGTCGAGCAGGACCGGCACGACGAGCCGAGCCTCGAAGAGGACAAGCTCATGACGCAGGCGACCCTGGCGGTCGGCCTCGAGGACACGGGACTGCCCCGCCGCAAGATGCTGATGCGCTCGCTGGGCCTGGCCGGCGGCGCGGTCGCCACCGTCCCGCTCATCGCCCTCGTCGGCGCGCTGATCAAGCGCCCCGGCAAGCAGCTCGACCACACGCCGTACGGCATCCAACTCGCGACCGGCAAGTACCCCAACGGGGTGCCGATCATCTACTCCGACGGGCGCCGGGTGCGCACCGACGACATGCAGCCGGGCGGGGTCGCCACGGTGTTCCCGGTCGGCTACGTCACCGACGCCTCCTCCCCGACCCTGCTGATCCGGCTGCGCCCGGGCCAGACCGTCAAGTCCCGCAAGGGTCAGGCCGGCTTCCAGGTCGGCGACTACGTCGCGTACTCCAAGATCTGCACGCACGCCGGCTGCCCGGCCTCGCTCTACGAACAGCAGACCTCGCGCCTGCTGTGCCCGTGCCACCAGTCGCAGTTCGAGGTCCTCGAGGACGCCAAGCCGGTCTTCGGGCCCGCGACGCGCAGCCTGCCCAAGTTGCCGCTGGGCGTCGAGACCACCGACGACGGCACGCAGTACTTCGTGGCCCTCAAGGACTTCACCGAGCCCATTGGCCCCGGCTTCTGGGAACGGTCATGATGGAGCAGACCCCCGCCTTCGGAGGTAAGCGATGACGAGCACGCCCGTTCGCCCGACCAAGCGCCCGGAAACCCGGCGCACCGGCGGTCCCCGCACGCCCCAGGGCAAGGCGGCCGCCTTCGTCGACGAGCGCCTCAACGTCGCCGGCCCGATCCGCAAGCAGCTGAACAAGGTCTTCCCCGACCACTGGTCGTTCATGATGGGCGAGATCGCGCTCTACTCGTTCGTCGTCCTGCTGCTCACCGGCACGTATCTGACGTTCTTCTTCGACGCCTCGATGGGCGAGACGGTCTACCACGGCCGCTACATCCCGCTCGACGGCGTCACCATGTCGCGGGCGTACGCGTCGACCCTGAACATCAGCTTCGACGTCCGCGGCGGTCTGGTCATCCGCCAGATCCACCACTGGGCCGCGCTGATGTTCCTGGCGGCCATGGTCATCCACATGATGCGCGTCTTCTTCACCGGCGCGTACCGCAAGCCGCGTGAGTTCAACTGGATCATCGGCCTGCTGCTCATCGTGCTGGGCGTCGTCGAAGGCTTCGCCGGTTACTCGCTGCCCGACGACCTGCTCTCGGGCACCGGGCTGCGCATCGCCGACGCGATCATGCTGTCGATCCCGGTGCTCGGTACCTGGGTGTCGTTCCTCGTCTTCGGCGGGCCGTTCCCGGGTGACCAGATCATCGGGCGGCTCTACATCGCCCACGTCCTGCTGATCCCGGCGATCCTGGCCGGGCTGGTCGGCGCCCACCTGGCGCTCGTCGTCCGGCAGAAGCACACGCAGTTCCCCGGCCCCGGCCACGACGAGCACACGGTGCGCGGCGAGCGGGTCTTTCCGGTGTACGCGGCCAAGGCCGGCGGCTTCTTCTTCATCGTCTTCGGCGTGCTGGCCGCGCTCGGCGGCCTGGTGCAGATCAACCCGATCTGGCTGTTCGGCCCGTACAACCCGGCCCAGGTCTCGGCCGGCTCGCAGCCCGACTGGTACATGGCCATGCTCGACGGCTCGACCCGTCTGATGCCCTCGTGGGAGATCCGCGCCTGGGGTCACACGGTGCCGCCGCTGTTCTGGCCGACCGTCCTGCTGCCCGGCATCCTGATCGGGCTGGCCGCCGCCTACCCGTTCCTCGAAGCCAAGATGACCAAGGACCGACTGCCGCACAACCTGCTGCAGCGCCCGCGCGACGCGCCGGTCCGCACCTCGCTGGGCGTGATGGCGCTGGCCTTCGTCCTGGTGCTGTTCATCTCCGGCGGCAACGACATCATCGCCAAGGCGTTGGACATCTCGCTGAACGCCATGACCTGGTGGGGCCGCATCGCCCTGCTCGTCGCGCCGCCGATCGGCTACGTGCTCACGTACCGCATCTGCCTGGGCCTGCAGCGCCACGACCGTGAGGTGCTCGAGCACGGCATCGAGACCGGCATCATCAAGCGGCTGCCCACCGGTGAGTTCATCGAGGTGCACCAGCCCCTCGGCCCGACCGACGATCACGGTCACGGCCTGCTGCCGTACGCCGGTACGGCCGTGCCCAAGCGCATGAACAAGGTCGGTCGCAGGCCGATCCAGCACGTTCGCGGATTCTTCTTCCCCGTCATCGAGAAGCCCGAGATCCAGGCCGAACTGGACGCGATCGCCCTCGCCGAGTCGCAGAAGCACCAGGAACTCTCCGACTGAATCGATGGCCCGGCGTGACCGGGCCATCCACTCAGCCGCTCAGTTCGAGGAAGTCCTCGACCTTGAGCAGCCGCAGGACGTGGCGCGCCGGGGCGGTCACGTGTTCGAACGTCGGATCGTGCACCAGACGAGGCGCCTTGAGGGCGTGCTCGCGGTTGTGGGTTATCAGCCGGCAGCCGCCCTCGGCCCGGACGTTGCGGACCCAGTCGCTCTCGACGCCGTAGGTCAGGGCCACCACGAACCCGCCGTCGACGGCGAAGACGTTCACCGGCGTGCGGAACTCGCGCCCCGTCTTGCGGCCGTGATGCAAGACGACGCCGAAGCCGGGCACCCAGGGCGCGACGCGAACGGTCACCCGATTGAGCCCGACGCGATTGAGCCGGGCCACGATGCGCGGGATGGGCATGCCCCAGTCCTACACCCGCTGGCTAGCCCGAATCACGCGGATGGAGCGTTGCCTGAACTCAGCGGCGGGCGTTCTTGCGCAACGCGTGGCGCAGCTGCAGGATCCGGGCCGTGCCGGGGACGGCGATCAGCAGCAGGCCGGCGACCGCCGACAGCAGCAGCGCCACCGCGAGCGGAACGCGCCCGTGCGCGCCCAGGTAGTGAACCGAGACGTCCTGCGAGTTCTGGACGATGAAGATCAGCAGCGCGATGAGCAGGATGGCCGCGATGATCAGGCCCACCCACAGCGCGCTGAAGCGGGTCGTCCGGACTCGCCCCTTGCTGTCGAGGCCAGCCGGTGGCGTGGGCTCCACCGGGCGCGCCGGGGCCGCCTCAGGCTGATAGGCAGGTGGCGCCGGCGGCGTGGGATAGCCACCGACCGGTGGCTGGTACTGCGGCTGGCTGTTCGGGTCGAACGTCATGCGACGGGCCTACTCTCTTCGCATCCACCCCAGGGCAGGTGGACGTCAAGAACGGTGTACCCAGCGTAGGCGCCAGGCAACCCGAACCGCCGATCAACCTCAGCCAAGGGTGTTGCGGCCGCCGATGTAGTACTCGAAGAGCAATCCGCCGACCATGTACAGCAGGATCAGGACGCCGGTGCCGATCAGCCAGAGCTGGGCGAACGCCATGCCGGCACCGATGACGGTGGCCGCCGCCGCGATGCCGACCGGCCAGTAGCTGCCCGGGCTGAAGAAGCCCAGCTCGCCCGCGCCTTCGGCGATCTCGGCGTCGTTGCGGTCCTCGGGCCGGGCGTCGATGCGGCGCGATACGAAGGAGAAGAACGACCCGCTCAGCCCGAGCAGGCCACCGGACAGGACGAGCGCGGTGACGCCGACGAACTCGACGTGGCCATCACTGTCCGACGTCCAGTAGCCGTAGATGGCGGCCATGATGAAGCAGAAGGCGGCGATGATCAGGAAGACGCGGGCTTCGACCTTCATAGGTGCACGCTCCCGATGTCGGCGGCGCCGTCGGCCGTCCGCTCGTTGCGGTCGGTGGCGAACGGGTGGGTGGTCGTCGCGCAGCCGGGCATCCCGGCGTCCTGCAGCGCCTTGTACTGCCGGTCCGGGTCGGCCTGGCCGTACTTCTGCAGGGCGGCGATGTACTTGGTGAAGACGTCGGGCGACACCACGCGCACCTCGAAGTTCATCTGCGAGTGATAGGTGCCGCAGAGCTCGGCGCAGCGTCCGACGTAGGAGCCCGGGTTGGTGGCGGTGATCTCGAACTGGTTGTCGCGCGAGGTCGACGTCGTGTCGTAGGGGATGACGTCGCGCTTGAACAGGAACTCCGGCACCCAGAACGAGTGGATGACGTCCTCGGAGTGCTCGATGAACCGGATCTTCTCGACGTTCTGGGAAGTGCTGACCGGGATCACCAGCACCGGGATCTCGGTCGAGGATCCGACCGTCGAGACGGGCGTCGTGCCGTCAGTGGCCAGCGTCGGCTTGCCGTTGTCGGTGAGGTACTCGAACTGCCAGTTCCACTTGAAGGCGTCGACCTGGACCACGACCGTGTGCGGGTCGGACTTCGGGTTCGGGGTCAGCTTGTCGACGTAGTTCTCGGTGCGGACGGTGAAGTAGAACAGGCCGATGACCACGAGGAGCGGCACGATCGTGTAGACGATCTCGAGCGGCCCGTTGAACTTGACCTGCTTGGGGACCTCGTCGCTCTTCTTCCGGTCGCGGATGCAGACCACGAAGATCAGCGCCCACACCATGATCCCGACGATCAGGGCGGCGACCGAGGACCACGTCCAGAGCACCCGCATCCGGGTGCCCTGCTGGGTGACACCGGTCGGCCAGCCGAAGCGCAGCTTGTGCTCGATGTCGGTGGACGAGCAGCCGCTCAGGAGCATCACTCCCAGAACGGCGAGCAGCGCCCGCACCCCAACGTCTGCGACGCACGCGCAACCCGCCTTCCAGTGCAGCTTTCTCCGACGGAGACAGGTTATCGGACCCCTGAGCGGAACCCCGTCCGGGGTTGGGTTCGGCGCGCTGATCGTTACCGTAGGCCCGTGCCCGGCTACCTCGACTCGGCGACGCGCCGCTCCCCTGCATGCCGGTCGCCCGGGCCGCGCGCACCGCGGCCCTGGACGACGGCTGGGCCGACCCGGCCCGGCTCTACGGCGCGTCGCGGCGCGCCCGGCTGCTGCTGGAGGCCGCGACCGAGTCGGTCGCGGCATCGATCGGAGCCCGACCGGACGAGGTCACGTTCGCCGCCTCGGGAACCCAGGCGGCCGCACGCCGCGGTGCTCGGCACCCTGCTCGGCAACCGGCGACCGGACCGCGAGCCGCTGGTCGTCCCCAGCGCGGTCGAGCACTCGGCGATCCTCAACGCGGCGAGTTCCAGCGGGGCCCGCGGTCGATCTGGTCGGGGTCGACTCCGTCGGGCGGGTCGACGCCGCCGAGTTCGCGGCGCGGCCGCGCGCGACGCCACCGCGGCCGCCCTGCAGAGCGCGAACCACGAGGTCGGCACGACGCAACCACTCGACGAGGTGGCCGCGGCGATCGGCGGCGTGCCGCTCGTCGTCGACGCCTCGCAATCGCTCGGCCCGGGCGTCCGCCTGGTCGGTGCTGTGGGCCGATCCACGGGTCTGGGGGGCCGGCCCCGGCGCCGGAATCCTCGCGGTGCGCACCGGCGTCCGCTGGCGCTCGCCCTATCCCGACGACGACCGCGGCCGGCTGCCCGGAGCCCCGGACCTGCCCGGCGATCGTCGCGGCCGCCGCCTCGCTGCGTGCGGTCCGGCAGACCGCCGAGGCCGACGCCGCGCGCATGCGCACCCAGATCGAGCGGATCCGGGCCGTCGTGGCCGCGCGCGTGCCCGACATCGAGGTGCTGGGCGACCCGATCGGGCGCGCTCCGCACATCGTCACGTTCTCGTGCCTGTACGTCGACGGCGAGTCGCTCCTGAGCGAACTCGACCGGCACGGGTTCGCCGTCTCGTCCGGGTCGTCGTGCACGTCGTCGGCGCTGGAGCCGTCGCACGTCCTGGTCGCGATGGGCGCATTGACGTCCGGCAACGTCCGGGTGTCGGTGCACCCCGGCACCACCGACGCCGAGATCGAGGAGTTCCTGGCCGTCCTGCCGGGTGCGGTGGCCGAGGTCCGGGCCCAGCTCGGCGCCGGCGGCTTGTGATCGCGGCGGCTTGTGATCGCGGCGAGCCGGTGATCCTCGACTGCCGGGGCCGGCGCTGCCCGTTGCCGATCCTCGATCTCGCCCGCCACATCGGCGACGTCCCCGTCGGCGCCCTGATCGCCGTGGACGCCGACGACCCGGCCGCCGGACCCGACATCCGCGCCTGGTGCCGGATGCGCGGCCACGAGTTCGCCGGAACTGGGACGGCACCGGACGGCACGCCGCGTTTCTCGGTGCGACGAGAGCACTGACCGCGTCCAGGGATACTGGACGCCGTGTGCGGACTGATCGGATTCCTCTCGGCCAACGGCGACACCGGCGTGGCGACCGCTGACATCGAGGCGTCGCTGAGCGAGATGCGCCACCGCGGACCGGACGAAGGCGGGATCTGGCACGACGACGACGTGGTGATCGGCTTCCGGCGCCTGTCGACCATCGACATCGACCTGTCGCACCAACCACTGCCGTATCTGGCGAGCCGCTACCAGTTGATCTTCAACGGTGAGATCTACAACTACCTGGAGCTGCGCGAGCGACTGGCGCGCGACTTCGGCGCGGTCTTCGAGACCGACGGCGACGGCGAGGCGATCGTCGCCGGCTACCACTATCTCGGCGAGAAGATCGTGCGCGAGTTGCGGGGCATGTTCGCGTTCCTGATCTGGGACACCCACGACCGCGTGCTGTTCGGCGCGCGCGACTGGTTCGGCATCAAGCCGCTCTATCACTACGCCGACGACCGGGGATCGTTCTTCGCCAGCGAGAAGAAGGCCCTGCTGTCGATCGCGCCGGGCGCGGCCGCCGAGGTGGATCCGGTCGCGCTGCAGCAGTACCTCACGCTGCAGTACGTGCCCGAACCCGCGTCCATGACCACGCGCATCGACCGCGTCGAGTCCGGCACGTACTTCACCCTGCGTCCGGGCGAGAAGCTGCGTGCTCGCCGCTATTTCCACCCGGACTTCGCGATCAAGGCGGTGCCCGAACCCGAGAAGCTCTACCGCCAGATCAAGGAGGCGCTCGAGGACTCGGTCGCCAAGCACATGCGCACCGATCCGGACGTGACGGTCGGGTCCTTCCTGTCCGGCGGCATCGACTCGACCGTGGTGGCGGCACTGGCCAAGCGACACAACCCCAACCTGCTGACGTTCACGACCGGGTTCGAGCGCGAGGGCTTCTCCGAGATCGACGTCGCCGCCGAATCGGCCGCGGCGATCGGCGTCGAGCACATCACCAAGATCGTCACCGCCGACGAGATGATGTCGGCGCTGCCGCTGATCGTCTGGTATCTCGACGACCCGGTGGCCGATCCCGCCCTCGTCCCGCTCTACTTCATCGCCCGCGAGGCCCGCAAGCACGTCAAGGTCGTGCTGTCCGGCGAGGGCGCCGACGAGCTGTTCGGCGGTTACACGATCTACCGCGAGCCGATCTCGCTGCGGGCCTTCGACCACGTGCCGACCGGGTTACGCAAGGGGCTGGGGGCCATCTCGACGCGACTGCCCGAGGGTGTCCGCGGCAAGGACCTGCTGCGACGCGGGGCGATCGGCATCGAGGAGCGCTACTACGGCAACGCCCGGATCTTTCGTCCCGAGGAGCTCTCGCTGCTGCGGACGTACGACCCGAGCGTGTCCTACATGGACGTGACGGCCCAGCACTATGCCGCGACCGAGCACCTCGACGGTTCGACGCGCATGCAGTACATCGACCTGTTCACGTGGCTGCGGGGCGACATCCTCGTGAAGGCCGACAAGATGACCATGGCCAACTCACTCGAACTGCGTGTGCCGTTTCTCGACATCGAGGTCTTCGAGGTCGGCTCGTCCATCCCGACCTCGGAGAAGATCACCAAGGAGACGACCAAGTACGCGCTGCGGCGCGCCATCGAGGACATCGTCCCCGCCCACGTGATCAACCGGGCCAAGCTCGGCTTCCCGGTGCCGATCCGGCATTGGCTCAAGGACGTGATGTACGACTGGGCCTGCGAGATCATCACGTCGCTCGCAGGCCGATCACCTGATCGACAAGCGGGCCGCGTTGGATCTGCTCGACGCGCACCGCGCCGGACCCCACGACTACTCGCGCAAGATCTGGACGCTGCTGGTCTTCTTCATCTGGCACGGGATCTTCGTCGAGCAGCGGATCCGGCCCGAGATCCCCGAGCCGGTCTACCCCGTCCGTCTCTGATTTCGGAGAGTTGACCGCGAATAAAGCGGCGAACTCTCCACAATCGCGGCCGCTAGGACAGGTAGGGCTCGACCTCGGTCGCGCAGTCGTCGCCGTAGGACTCGGCCAGCCGCTTGGTGAACGTCGATGTCTCGACGGCGTACTCCTGGGTGCCGACGGTCTCGAGCACCATCGCGGCGAGCAGGCTGCCGACCTCGGCCGACCGCTGCCACGACAGGCCCCAGCCGCGCGCGGTCAGGAAGCCGCCACGGAACGCGTCGCCGACGCCGGTCGGGTCGAGCTTGGCCTGCTCCTTGGCCACCGGCACGTGAACCCGATCGAGGTCGCGGCCGACGATCTCGACGCCCTTCGATCCCAGGGTCGTGACCCGGACGTCGACGCGCGCCATGATCTCGGCCTCGGACAGCCCGGTCTTCGACTCGAGCAGGCTCTTCTCGTAGTCGTTGGTGAACAGCAGCTCGGCGCCCTCGATCAGACCGCTGAGCTGCGGGACCGTCCATGCGGGTGATCTGCTGGGACGGGTCGGCCACGAAGCGGAAGCCGCGGTCGCGGCACTCGGCGCTGTGCTTCACCATCGCGGCCGGGTCGTAGGCGCTGATGACGGCCAGGTCGGCGCCGGTGGCCGCCCAGATCGGGCGCCAACTCGATGTCGATCGCCTCACCCATCGCCCCGGCGTAGAACGACCCGATCTGGCACATTTCCTCGTCCGTCGTGCAGACGAAGCGGGCGGTGTGCTGCGTCGCCGAGACGTGGACGTGCTTGCAGTCGACGCCGTGCTGCTCGAGCCAGGTGCTGTACTCGTCGAAGTCGGCCCCGACCGCGCCGATCAGCACCGGGCTGCCACCCAGCTGGGCCATGCCGTAACAGATGTTGGGTGCCACGCCGCCGCGCCGCACGACCAGGTCGTCGACCAGGAACGACAGCGACACCTTGTGCAGTTGGTCGGCCAGCAACTGATCGGAGAACTTGCCGGGAAAATGCATCAGGTGGTCGGTGGCGATGGACCCGGCGACGAGAACTGGCATGGCGCGCACGCTACCTAACTTCACTGATCCGGACGTGGAACGCCGGGCCTGACCCGAAGGTCCGACCCGGCGATGACGACGTGGTGGCGAGTTCTGAACGCCTTAGCCGCAGAAGGAGTTGCCGCACGCGCAACCGCCCGAGGCATTCGGGTTGTCGATCGTGAAGCCCTGCTGCTCGATCGTGTCGGTGAAGTCGATCGTGGCGCCACCCAGGTACGGCGCGCTCATCCGGTCGACGACCACGGGGACGTCGTTGATCTTCAGCTCGAGGTCGCCGTCGAGGCTGCGCTCGTCGAAGAACAGCTGGTACTGGAAGCCGGAGCAGCCGCCGGGCTGGACCGCGACCCGCAGGCGCAGGTCGTCGCGACCCTCCTGGTCGAGCAGCGCGCGAACCTTGACAGCGGCGTTGGCGGTCAGAGAGACCTCGGTCGTCGGAGCGCTGGTGAGCTCGATCGACTGGGTCGTGTCGGTGGCGGTCATGTGACTCCCAAGAGGTAGTTCCGGTAGTTGCCTACTGCTCAGCGTTACCTGAAGCTCGACGGACGGACCTGGTTCACCAGTGCCAACCGAGCCGACCCGTCGATGCATTCCCGATCCTACCCGTGTGTCGGCGTCAACCGCGGTGCACAACGCCGTCGACCACCTGGACGGCGACCGGGCCGAGACCTCGCGTGGCCGGCCCCTGCTCGAGTTTGCCGGTGGAGCTGAAGCGCGAGCCGTGACAGGGGCAGCTGAACCCGCTCGACGCCGACACGAAGTTGACCGGGCAGCCCTGATGTGGACATACCGCGTCGAACGCCGTGAAATTGCCTGATGTGAGCTGGAGCACCCAGGTCGGGATTGCCGCTCACCGGATCGATCACCTGCTTGCCCTTGCCGACCGGTACGTCCGACGCCTTGACCAGCTCGGCACCGACCGCCGGGGACGAAGCGGCGCCTGGTGAACCGGCGGCTTCAGACGATCCGGCGGCCGGTGTCGTCGGTGCGGGCGTGTCGCCGGAATCGCCCGCGTCGGCCGTCGAGCTCGGGGTCGACTTGCGGGTCAGCGACGCGGCGCCCAGCACCACGAGGGCCCCGACGCCCGCCGCGCCGGCGACCAGGGCCCGTCGAGTGCGGTCCTCGGACCGACCGGGGTGGGCGCGGGCCGCCTGAGCGAGCCAGCCGTCCAGGCTGAGGACTCCCCCGCTGCCGGCGAGCAGCAACGGGGTGAACGCGAACAGATAGACCAGGTCCGCGCTGGTGAACCACGGATTGGCGCCCCAGCTGACGGTCAGCCAGAGCGACAGGGCGAGCAGCATTCCGCCGGCCGCGGCGACGCGGACGAACAGGCCGAGCACCATCCCGATGCCGACCGCCAGCTCACCGATCGCCATCAGCAGGCCGAAGGCGAAGCTGTGGTCGACGACGGGGCCGAACAGGCCGCCGATCGGGCTGAGCGGCTTGATGGCGACCACTGAGGCGTGCATCGAGACCGGCGACGAGTCGTCCAGGAAGCGGGAGTCGGCGATCTTGGAGATGCCCCCGTCGAGGTAGACGACGGCGAGGAACGCTCGCAGGACGAGCAGCACCCAGCCGGGTTCGGTCAGGCGCACGCGGAAGTCCTTCATCATCGCCTTTCTGCCGAGGTCGCTCAGGGCCGGTCCGACATCACATCATTGCTGTCTGTGTTCACACGTAGATTTGAGACGTGACGTTCACCGAGCCCGAGTCGACCCCGTTGGCGCTGCTGCTCATGGGGCGCGGCAGCGACGCCGATTCCGAACGCGGCGTCGACTGTCCGGGCGAGCTTCCACCGGCGTCCGATCCCGACCTCGTCGCGCGGGCGAGAGCGGCGAAGGCAGCGCTCGGCGACAGCGTCTTCGTCCTCGGCCACCACTACCAACGCGACGAGGTGATCCAGTTCGCCGACGTCACGGGCGACTCGTTCAAGCTGGCTCGCGAAGCGGCCGCCCGTCCCGACGCCGACTACATCGTGTTCTGCGGCGTGCACTTCATGGCCGAATCGGCCGACATCCTGACCGCGCCGTCCCAGGCCGTCGTGCTGCCCGACCTCGCGGCCGGCTGCTCGATGGCCGACATGGCCGAGATCACCCAGGTCCGGCAGGCGTGGGACGTTCTCGAGGCGGCCGGCGTGGCGGCCCAGACGGTTCCGGTCACGTACATGAACTCGAGCGCCGCGATCAAGGGCTTCACCGGCGAGCACGGCGGGGCCGTGTGCACCTCGTCCAACGCCGAGCGGGCCCTGCGCTGGGCGTTCGATCAGGGCTCGAAGGTGCTGTTCATGCCCGACGAGCACCTGGGGCGCAACACAGCCGTGCGGCAGCTGGGGCTCTCGCTCGAGGACTGCGTGCGCTTCGATCCGCGCAAACCATCCGGTGGCTTGACCGCTCAGCAGCTGCGTGAGGCCACGATGATCCTGTGGCGCGGGCACTGCTCGGTGCACGGTCGATTCAGCGCCGCCAACGTCGACGACGTACGCGAGCGCCTTCCGCAGGCGCAGGTCATCGTCCACCCGGAATGTCGCTACGACGTCGTCGAGAAGGCCGATCTCGTCGGTTCGACCGAGTTCATCATCTCGGCGATCGAGGCGGCCCAGCCGGGCACGACCTGGGCGGTGGGCACCGAACTGAACCTCGTCCGCCGGCTGGCCGCCGCCCACCCCGAACAGAAGATCATTTTCCTGGAGAAGACCGTCTGCTACTGCTCGACGATGAACCGGATCGACCTGCCCCACCTGGTCCACTCGCTCGAGTCGCTGGTCGCCGGACGCGTCGTCAACCAGATCTCGGTCGACGGGTCGGTCGCGGCAAATGCCCGGCTGGCCCTCGATCGGATGCTGGCGCTGGCCTGACGCTGGTCGGTGGCACCGGCCGCGCGCGGTTACCCTTTTGGCGTGAGACTGCGCCGCACCGCCGACACGGGCACCGAGTCGGACTCCGAGTTGGACACCGACACCGAAGTCTCGGTCCAGGAGCGCCCGACGAAGGGCCGCCCGACCCCCAAGCGTCGCGACACCTCGCCGAAGCGACAGCCGGTGTCCGCGCCGAAGACCAACAAGGAAGCCACGCAGTGGCGCAAGCAGCAGGTCACCCGGGCCAAGCCCAACAGCGTCACCGGCGGTCCGAAGCAGAGCAACGCCGAGTTGCGCGCGGCCCGGCTGCGCGGCGACGAGGACGCTCTGCCGCGTAAGGACCGGGGCCCCGGCCGCCGATTCGCCCGGGACTGGGTCGACACCCATCGGATGGCGACGAACTTCCTGCTGCTGCTCCTGCCGCTCTACATCATCGCGATCGCCATCCCGAAGTTGAGCGTGGCCGTGTTCGCGCTGCTGTTGCTCTTCATCGCCGAGTCGGCGTTCGCCGCGTACCGCATCCGCAAGGCCCTCATCGTGCGCTTCGGATCGACGAAGGAATCCACCGTCGGGCTGGCCTTCTACGTGATCGGCCGCGCGTACCTGCCTCGGCGGATGCGCATCCCGAAGCCGCGTTACCGCGTCGGCGAATCCATCGACTGATCGCGCCGATCTCCCTCGCGCCGACAAGCGCGTGCAATCCGCGTGAGCTACCCTTTCGTCGGTCTTAGGTGATCTCTGGCCGCCGTGAAGGTCGCCATTGTCGGTTGCGTCTCGTGCCGTCTGGAGGCAATGCGTGTCAGATCGGCCCGCCGGTTCTCGACACGGACGTGCCATCCCGCTGCGGGCCGGGATTCAGGCCGCCTCGGCCAGCGCCGGTCTGACCCGGCGCCAGGCCGGCGTCCTGGTCGTGGTGTTCGCGCTGGTCGTCGGTGGACTGGCTCTCGCGGCCGCCCTGGTCAAGCCCAGCAACGCCCGCTCGTTCGACCTGTTCCACGGTTCGATCCTGCTGGCCGACAAGAACGCTCCCGTCGCGGTGAACCTGGCCGACGGCAAACCGACGGTTCGCCTGATCGACGCCAACCAGCAGGTGAACGCGGCCAACGAGAGCGAGGTCGACACGGTTGCGCTCGACTCTTCGACCCTGCTGCTCGATCGGTCGAGCGGCGAGTTCAACCTGGTCGACTCGACCGGTTTCGTGGTCAAGACGACGGCCGGTGGAGTGCCTCTGCCGGTGACGAAGGGGTCTACCGGAGCGGTCGCGGTGGCGGCCGGCGCGTCGGCATACATCGTGCAGACGGCGCCGTCCTCGACGGCGGTGTACCTCGTCGGCGAGAACACCGTCGAGTCGGCCGAGAATGCCACGGCCACTGTCAAACCCCGCGCCTTCGCGACGATCGCCGACGGCACGCCCGCCGGAGCGCCCGGGCTCGCGGCCGAGGCGAACGGATCGCTGTGGCTGTTGACGGGCTCGACCGGCACGCGGACGGTCCGTCAGCTGAGCGTGCCGCCGAACTCCGACGCGGGCGTCGAACTCGACGACCGAACGCGCGCCACGGTGAGCGGGACGGCGGCCATCGGCGTGGCGACCCGCGACGCCGACGGGGCGGGCGGCGACATCATCGGAGTGGCCGGAGTTCGGCAGGTGCAGCTGTTCCTGCCTGACGGCAGCTCGCGCACCGTGCCGGTGGCCGGGGTGTCGTCGGCCACGCAGATTCTTCCGGTCAGCAACAGCGGCGGCTCGCTCGCCTTCCTCTACCGGACCGGCGCCGCATGGAGCCTGCTCACCGTGCCCACGACCGGATCGCCGACGGCGACCGTGCACCAGCTCGGCAAGATCGGCACCGCACCGCTGGCCGTTCCGGCGATGAGCAACGGTGCGATCTACACGATGGAGCTCGGCGAGCAGTCACGGCTCTGGACGATCTCGGCGTCCGGCGCGGTGTCAGCGCTGGCCGGGCGCGCGGTCTATCCGACGCAGAAGAGCTCGACGGGCGCCGAGGCCGAAGCGGGTGGCTTCGCCGACGGCGAGGTGGTGGCGCGCGGCAGCCGGGTGATCTTCAACTCGCCCCAGCACGCGCTGGCGCTCACCGCCTTCACCGACGGCAGCCATGCTCCGGTCATCGTCGACAAGAGCACCGCCATCGACCTGAACGCGACCGGTGGCGCGGCGGCGCTGAAGGGCCTGCAGCCGGCCAAGACCCAGCCGTCACAGGCCCCGGCGCAATCGCCCGTGACGCCTCCCGTGCAGAACGTCGACAATCAGATCAACTGCGCGACCAGCGACCAGATCCCGCACATCCCTGCCATCACCTCAGCCGTCGCGGCCGCGCGATCGGTGGTCGCGACGTGGACCTATCCCTTGCTCGACCCGCGCGACTGCGTGCCGTCGACCTACGTCGTGACGATCAAGCTGCTGAGCAGCGACGCGCCGCAGGCACCGGGCCAGGTCACCGTCCAGGGCCAGCAGGCGGTCAACGTCGTCGGGCTGTTCCCCAACACCCAGTACCAGTTGACGGTCACCGCCTTCATCAACGGCCACGGCACACCGTCCTCGCCGGTCAACATCACCACCGGCCGCGAAGGTCCGGCCGCACCGACCGGGGTGCGCACCAGCTCCGACGGCAACGGCAACTGGACGATCAGCTGGCAGTCCTGCGGATCGGCGGCCAATGGCTGCGTACCCGCCGCCGCGTGGAACGTCATCCCGCACTTCTGCGACGGGGTCGGCGTGTCGAGCCCGCCCGCGACGTTCACGATCGCCGGCGACGAGACGTTGAGCACTTTCACCGCGAGCCTGCACGCGGACGACTCCGACCTCGGCCGGGGCCTCAGCTTCGACGTGCAGGGCGTCGGCACCCTCGGCGACGCCGGGACGACGGCGGGCGACGGCAGCTGCACCTACAGCTGGCAGTCGCCGATCGCGAGCGCCTTCAGCCTGAGCGCCAGCACACCACCGACCGCGTCGTTCCAGGGCACGACGAGTTCGACGCTCACCTTGTCGATCAACGGTGACACCGTCCAGGCGACCGGCGGCGTCGGCGGTCAGTTCGTCTATGAGTTGATCTCGGACGGCAAGATCGAGAAGGTCGGGCCGACGTCGGCGATGAGCGCGACCTTCTCGGACCTCGTCGTCGGCACCGACTACCAGGCCGCCGTCCTGATCAGCCCGCCCCGGCATCCGGAGGTGACCGTCCAGATCGGGCCGATCCCCATCGCGGCCGCGTCCGAGTCGTGGCCGGCGATCACGGTCTCGGCGTCATCCACTGACACCGACACGTTCAACGGCACCCTCACCGTGACCATCAGCGGCATCAGCAGCGCGACAGCCGATGGCGAGACGTTCAGCCTGCGCAACAGCTCGCTGGAGTGCACGAACGTGAGCCTCCCGCTCTCCAAGTCGGGCTTCGACCCGGCCACTCCCCTGACCTTCTCGTTCAGCCGGCTGCTCGACAACGGTTCGTGCTCCGTCGACATCACCCTGGTCGAGAGCTCGTCGGGAATCTTCGGCGGCACGCCCTCGCCGGCGGCTTCGACCACCGTCTCGGTCGACAAACCGGGCTTCAACCAGTCGCCCACCGACTTCGCGGCGGTCTTCGGTTCGTCCGACGGGCAGACCAGCACGGTGACGATCACCAACAACGGCGGCAATCCCGGGTTCGTCCTCGACGGGAACTGGAGCTACACCCTGTCGGACGGCGACGCGGCGGACGGCAACTGCTTCACGGCCGCCAACGGATCAGCTCCGCCGGCCACCTTGACCGTCAAGACGTCTTGCGTGCAATCGCGAGGCGACAAGACCGGGTGGGCCGTCACCGTCGGCTACACGTACCTGGGTTCGCCCCAGCACGCGACGGTGACGCTGAGCGGCACGCCCCCGACGTACACGGCGCCCCCACCGACGACGACGCCGCCCACCGGGACACCGACCACCGGGACACCCACGAAATGATCACGACGACGCAGGAGCAGAACCGACCATGAGTCTCCCCAGCCAGCGCCCGTACGACGGTTCCGTGAAGATCGCCGAGAACGTCGAGCGCCTGTGCGCGAACGTCGCCCACGTCATCCAGGGCAAGCCCGAGGTCATCCGGCAACGCGGTCGTCTGCCTGCTCGCCGAAGGGCACCTGCTGCTCGAGGACGTGCCCGGCACCGGCAAGACCTCGCTGGCCCGCGCGCTGGCGTCGTCGCTGTCGATGAGCTGGAACCGCATCCAGTTCACTCCAGATCTGCTGCCCTCCGACGTCACCGGCGTCGCGGTGTTCAACCAGGGCACGACCCAGTTCGAGTTCCGACCGGGGCCGATCTTCGCGAACATCGTCCTGGCCGACGAGATCAACCGGGCGTCGCCGAAGACGCAGTCGGCCCTGCTCGAGGTGATGGAAGAAGGCACGCTCAGCACGGACGCCCTGGTCTATCCGATGCCCAAACCGTTCATGGTCGTCGCCACTCAGAACCCGATCGACATGGAGGGCACGTACGTCCTGCCCGAGGCTCAGCTCGACCGCTTCCTGATGAAGCTCACGGTCGGCTACCCGTCGGTCGAGGCCGAGGTCGCCGTCCTGCGCACCCAGAAGAACGGGATGTCGGTGAGCCAGCTGGCACCGGTCCTGTCGGCGGCCGACATCATGGCGATGATCGACGGTGTCCGGCGGGTCGAGGTCGCCCCGCAGCTCGAGGAGTACATCGTCGCGATCGCCACGGCCACTCGCAGCGCGTCCGAGCTACGCCTGGGCGTCTCGCCGCGGGGCAGCCTGGCGCTGCTGCGCGCCAGCCGGGCGCTCGCGGCGGCGTCGGGGCGGACGTACGTCGTGCCCGAAGACGTCAAAGCCCTGGCCCCGATCGTCCTGGCCCACCGGCTGATCCTTCAGCCCGAGGCCGAGCTGCAGGGACGGACGAGTGGCGACATCATCGCCCGGGCGGTGCAGTCGGTTCCCGTACCGCGTCCGATCTCGGCCTGATCGAGCCTCCTGGTGTTCGGTAGTGGAGTGACCCGCGCCGGGGTCAGCGCGCTGCTCGCGGCCGCCGCGGCCGTCGTGCTCGGCGCCCTCTTCCACTGGCGGGCGTTCTGGGTGCTGGGCCTCGGCGTCCTGCTGTTGTTGATCATCGGGTTGGCGGTCGTGCTGCGTCCGTCGCGCCTCGTCATCGAACGCCAGATCCAACCGCCGCGGGTTCCCAAACATTCGACCGCAATCGCGTTCCTGACCTTCGCCAACCGGGGCCGCACTGCCGCCGGCCCGACCGTCGCCAATCAGACGATGGGCGACACCGATGTCCGGACAGTCATCCCCCGCCTGCGACGGGGCGAACAGGGCTCGCGGGCTTATCGTCTGCCGACCCGTCAGCGCGGCATCTTCGACGTCGGGCCGGTCGAGGTGAACCGCGCCGACCCGTTCGGCCTGTTCCGCAAGACGCGCAAGCACGGTCAGCCCGAACGGATCTGGGTCTACCCGCGGCTGCTCGCGTTCACCGCGCTGCCGGCCGGCCTGACCCGCCACCTCGAGGGCCCGACGTCGGACACCGCCCCGGCCGGCACCATCACCTTCCACCGGCTGCGTGACTACGTCGTCGGCGACGACCTGCGCATGGTCCACTGGCGCTCGTCGGCCCGGACGGGAACGCTGGTCGTCAAGCACAACGTCGACACCTCGCAGCCCTACACCGTCGTGCTGCTCGACCAGCGCCCCGAGTGGTACTCGCCCGACTCGTTCGAGTCGGCCGTCGATGTCGCGGCGTCGGTCCTCGCCGCCTGCTCGGCCAACAAGGCACCGGTCGAGCTTCGGCTGACCGACTCGACGGTCGTCGGCGGGCCGCGGCTGCGCGAAGTCACCCCGCTGCTCGACCACCTCACCGGCGTCCAGTTCGACGACTCGGGTTCGGTCAAGGGCGAGCTGCTCAAGTTGCGCCGCGCTCGCGGCGGCACGTCACTGGTCGTCGTCACCGGCATGCTCAACACCGACGACCTGCCCTACGTCGCGGCGCTGCGCCGGCGCTTCGAGCAACTGGTCGTACTGTCACTCGGTCGGCCCGAAGCGCTGCCCGTCCGCTTCCCCGGCGTGCGGATCATCCAGGCGCCCGACGCCGACGGCGTCTGCTCGGCGTGGAACCTCGGGGGCCGCGGATGACCGTGCGCCGCCTGATGCCAGCGTTCGTGGTCCCGCTCGCAATCATCGCGACCGGACTGGCCAGCGCTCCCTGGTTGCGAGCGTTCCCGTCGGCGACGATCAGCGTCGCGCTGTTCGGCGCCGCCGTGCTGAGCGTCCTGCTGCCGGTGATCGTCATTGCATTCGCCGGCCGCAACCCCGTGATCTCGGCCGCGGTGGACGTCCTCGGCCTGATCCTGTTCGAGCTGTTCGTGGCCCTCAAGGATCCGGCCGGCTTCCGCCAATTGGTCGATGGGTTCAGCCACGGGCCGGCCCAACTGCTGTCGTACGCGCTGCCGCTCGTCAGCCCACCCTCGCTCCTCGTCGCCCCGGTCGCGCTGTGCTGGCTCTCGGGCGCGGTGGCCGGTGAGGCGCTGAGTCGTACGCGGACGACATTGCTTCCCTATGCGGCCTGGCTCGTGTCATTCGGCCTCTCGTACGCGGCGACCGTGCGGGCCGCACCAGCCGGCGACGCGACGATCACGATCGAGATCGCGCTCGCCGGGGGTCTGCTGCTCACGATGGCGCTGCTGCGCGCGACGCAGACCTGGCTTGCGCAGGAGCGCTCGGCCGAAGACAGCCAGACCGACAGCGTGCTGCCCTTGCGCAGCGTCGCGGCGGGGGCTGTGGTGGCGCTGATCGCGACGGCGGCCGTCGCGGGTGCGGTAGGTACGCCCGCCTTCGGAGGTCACGAGGCGAGCGCGCAGCGAATACCCCACGTCGATCAGTCGGCTCCGCTGACGCCCGTCGCGTTCATCTCCTCGATCCGGACGACCGCTGGCCAGCCGTCGCATCCGGTCTTTCAGGTCACGCTGGACCAGGCTGCTCCGGCCTACTTCGGCATCGGCAGCGTCGACTTCTATGACGGCGACAGCTGGTCCTTCAACCGGGTGTTCCGTCCGTCCGGTGGTGTCGTGCCGGCCGGCCTCGACCCGACGCTCAACGTCGGCCAGCAGAAGGTGACCCAGCACTATCGCGTCCAGGCCGGACCGCTCACGGACGTTCCGTGGATGCCGACGCTGGATCGGGTTGCCCGGGTGACCGGCACCGCGATCAGTGTCGACCAGGAAAGTGACATGGTCGTGCCGACCTCGCCGCTCGACTCGGGCACGAGCTACGCGATCGACTCGTCGGTCAGCCGCTCGACCCTCGGCCAGCTCGGTGCCGGGTCGATACCGGCGACGTCGGCTCCTCCGATCGACACGCAACTGCCGGCGGCGCTGCGCAGCACCCTCACCAAGGTCGTGACCGCGTTTGCCGACGAGACCGGAGTGACCTCCTCGATCGCTCTGCCGTTCCTGCAGGCGGTCGCCAAGGATCTGCAGACGAACTACGGGCTGTCCGGACCGGCCAGCGGTTCCGCGTCGGCAACGCCGTCAGCGAGCCCGTCGCCGACGGGATCGGAGTCGGCCGTCGTCAGTACCGGCACCAGCTTCGCCGAGACGCTGGCCGCGATCCTCGGCGGCACCCGCACCGCCACACCCGAGCAGTACGCGACGATGTTCGCCCTCATCGCCCGCGACCTGGGGGTGCCCGCTCGGCTGGTCACCGGATTCCGTATCGGCAGTTCGTCCGACGCGGCCGCGAGCGCCGGCCAGTACGAGGTCACGACCGCCGAAGCCGCCACCTGGGTCGAGCTGCCTGTGCAGGGACAGGGCTGGGTGGTCGCCGATCCCACGCCCTCGAGGATCGGGAACTCGCAGACTCAGAGCGTCGGCGCAGCGCCGTCGCCGACGCCGACCGCCTCGCCCTCGCAGCGGGCGCTGATCACCAACAACGCGGGCGGCCACGCCGTCGCGAAGAAGAGCACGACCAACGTTCGGCGGCCGTCATCCGGGTCGCTCTGGCCGTGGCTGTGGACCGGCATCGGCGCCGTCGTCGCCCTGTCGGTGTTGCTCGTCGTCGTCCTTCTGCTGCGTAAGACGCGACGCCGATCCCGGCGCCGACGACTCGGCGACCCGCGCGATCAGCTCCTCGGCGCCTGGAACGAGAGCATCGACCTGCTCGCCGAGTCCGGGCTCACCGCACTGGGCACCGCGACCAATCACGAGATCGCCGCGGCGGCCCGAGACCGGTTCGGCGAGACCTCGTACGCGGCGACCCGTCGGCTCGGCGAGGCGGCGAATCGCGCGTCCTACAGCAGCACGGCCGTGCTCAGCGCCCCCGACGCGGTCGCCGCCTGGGACGACGTGAGCGAACTGCGCCGCGCGGTCAACGACCACCTGCGGCCGGGTGAGCGCATCCGGGCCGCGCTGCGCTTCCACCGCTCGCGCCCGGTCCGGCTCAAGCGCGGCCCGGCGTCATGGGCCGACCGAGAACCGACCCGTCGGGGCCGCCGGCGCTGAGTCGTGGGGCGAGCTCAGCGCCGGCCGCGCACCCACAACGCGTCGAGATCGGCGTGCAGCCGCTGCAGGGCGTCGAGCCGGCGGTGGGTCGCGGGCAGCAGCACCTCGCCCGAGCGCGTTCGCGCAACGATCATCCCCGCCGAGCTGGCCTCGTCATCGGCACGGACGTCGAGCGCGATCACCTGCGTCCATTCGAGGTCGTCGCGATTGATCATGTTCCGCCAGCGAAGGCCCTCGTGGTCGGCGACGAGCGAGGCGCGCGAGAACACCAACGCGGGCCCGGTGACGAGCAAGATCACTAACGCGGCGATGACCGTGACCGTCACCTGGCCGTCCCCCACCCCGCGAATGATCAGAGCGCCACAGACCGCAGCGACCAAGACCCACACGATGGCGACGACCGTCGTGAACAGCGCCAAGCCGGGGGCCTTCGACGTCCACGCGCCAGCCCGGACCCGGGCCTTCGGCGGGGGCGTGCCGATCGGAACCGGGGCGGCTGCCACGGGCGGTGTCCACGTCTCGTCCGGCGGTGAGCCGAGCGCCGACGGCGGAATCGGAAACGGAACGACCGGGATCTCAACGGACGGGCCCGGCGCGACGGGACGATCCGCCGGCGGTGACTGGGTGAGGGGTTGCTGCCCGCGCGTGGCCAGAAAGACCTGGTCCGACATGCCCGCCTCGGTCAGGTCCATCTCGTCCAGCGCCAGTTCGGGGAGATCGAGATCGAGCTCGTCACCCGAGGCAGAGGGCAGCTGCGGGGCGACATACCAAGGCGAGGCCAGCGGCGCGACCGGCGGTGCGGGCGGCACCGTGACCGGCTCCGCCGGTGACTCCGGCGGCTCCGTCGGAGGCGGAGGCGGCGTCGCCGGCGCGACGAACGGCACGCGGGTCGGCGGGACCCAGGCGGCGCGAGGCGGGGCGGGCGGAGGTGCGACAAACGCCGTCCGCGCTGGCTGCACACGCCGGACTCGTTCGGGCTCGGGCTCCGGCTCGGGTTCCGGTTGCGGCTCGGGTTCCGGTTGCGGCTCGGGTTCCGGTTCCGGTTCCGGTTCCGGCTCGGGTTCCGGTTCCGGTTCCGGTTCCGGCTCGGGTTCCGGTTCGGCTCGGGTTCCGGCTCGGGCTCGGGTTCCGGTTCCGGCTCGGGTTCCGGTTCCGGCTCGGGTTCCGGTTCCGGCTCGGGTTCCGGTTCCGGCTCGGGTTCCGGCTCGGGTTCCGCGTATTGGAGGTACGGAGCCGCCGGCGCGGTCCACGTTTCCGGCGCGGCCCAGATCTCGGCCGCGGTCGACGTTGCCGTCGGCGGCGCCGCCTCGGTCGCTGCCGGCTCGACCGCTACTGGCTCGACCGGGACGACGGGCTCCGGGGCGAGCGGCGGCACGGGAGCGGGCGGGACCGGGTAGCGACTCACGGTCGGCGCCGCCGAGCCGTACTGACCCGACTCACGAATGAGGAACTGCGTGCGCGGCCAGCCCTGCGACACCTCGACCTGGCTCAACTGCGCGGCGAACTCAGCCGCGGTCGGTGGACGATTGTCCTTGTCCTTCGACATCGCCCGCACGATCAGGTCGGAGAGCTCGATGGGCACGCCCGCCGCGATCACCGGCTGCACCGGATCGCGCAGGATGCGCAGGATCACCGACGCCGGCGACTCCCCCTCGTACGCCCGGAACGCCGACTGCCCGGCGATGAGCTGGTACAGCGTCGAGGCCAGCTCGTAGACGTCGGTGGCGGCCGAGGTCGAGCCGCCCTCGAGCAGTTCGGGTGCCGCGTGCAGGGTCGTGAAGTCGAACAGCCCGGCCGTCGTCTGCGTCGACGACTGCAACATCGCGACGCCGAAGTCGGCGAGGGCCGGCTCGCCGAACTCGGTGATCAAGATGTTCTGCGGCTTGACGTCACGGTGCAGGATCTCGACACGATGGGCGGTCTCGAGAGCGCCGGCGATCTTGATCGCGATCGAGACCGCGTCCTGGACGGGCAGCCCGAGGCCGTCACGCATCTGGTCCGAGATGGCCCCGCGGCACAGTTCGAGCACCAGCACCGGACGTCCGTCCGCGGCAGGGAACTGGCGGTACAGGGTGACGATGTTGGGATGGCTGCTCAGCGCGCCGAGAGCGATCGACTCGCGCTCGAAGGACTCGAGCGCTCGCGCCGACGCGTCCCGCACGTTGAGCAGTTTCAGGGCCACGAGCCGATTGGTCCCGATCTCGCGGGCGCGGAAGACGGTGGCCAGGCTGCCGATGCCGATCTGCGAGACCTCGGAGAAACCCGGGAAAAGGGGCACGGTCGGGTCGAGGGCCACGCCCTTCCCCTTGCGCCTCAGTGCCACTTCCCTGCCCTTACGATTTTAACGGGAATCTTATCAACCTTCCGATTGCCGTAGCGGGAGAAGCGCGGCGCGCACGAGTTCCGGAACGGACACCGGACGCCGGGAATCGCGGTCGACGTAGACGTGGACGAAGCGGCCGAGCGCCGCCGGGGACTCGTCAGCGCCGAACAAGCGCGATCAGTAGACGACGCTGCTCGTGCCCAGCTTCTCCACGCCCAGCCCGACGCTGACCGTCTGCGGAAAGTGCAGCTCGGCGAAGTAACGGCAGGACGTCTCGACGACGACGCCGATCGACGGCAACGCGCGGATGTCGACGCCCGTGGTCTCGATGAGCCACCCGTTCACCGCCGTGTCCATCAGCAGGTAGTGGATCGTGTTGTTGACGTGGCCGTAGATGTCGACGTCGGACCAGCGAGTGGGCAACTCGCGAAGGACGGCGAAATCGTGCGCGGCGCAACTGCCGGGGGTCATCGGACACGCCCGAACTCTAGGGCCCACGGTCAGGATGGTTAGCTCGCGTCATGGAATTCCGTCGCCTCGGACGCAGCGGCCTGACTGTCAGCGCCATCTCCTACGGAAACTGGATCACCCACGGTGGTCAGGTCGAGGAGGACACCGCGCAGGCTTGCGTGCGCGCCGCCCTCGACAACGGGATCACCACGTTCGACACCGCCGACGCGTACGCCAACACCAAGGCCGAGGAGGTCCTGGGCCGGGCGCTGAACGGACAGCGGCGGGAGTCGATCGAGATCTGCACGAAGGTCTTCTTCGCCACCGGGCCGGCGGGACCGAACGATCACGGCCTGGGGCGCAAGCACATCACCGAGGCGATCGAGGGGTCGCTGCGACGGTTGCAGACCGATCACGTCGACCTCTACCAGGCGCATCGCTTCGACAAGAAGGTCCCGCTCGAAGAGACGATGTCGGCCTTCGCCGATCTCGTCCACGCCGGCAAGGTGCTGTACCTCGGCGTGTCGGAGTGGACCACCGCGCAGCTGCGGGCGGGCGTCGAGCTGGCTCGCGAGCTGCACGTCCCGCTGGTCTCGAACCAGCCGCAGTACTCGATGCTCTGGCGGGTCATCGAGCAGGAGGTCGTTCCGACGTCGCAGGAGCTCGGCCTAGGGCAGATCGTGTGGTCGCCGATGGCCCAAGGCGTCTTGAGCGGCAAGTACGAACCCGGCGCGGCGCCGCCCAACGGTTCGCGAGCAGCCGGGGACGAGTTCGGCGCCCGGATGATCAAGCCGCTGGCTCGATCAGCCCGGACTGCTCGAACGGATCGCCGAGCTGCGCCCCATCGCGGCCGACGCCGGGCTCTCGATGGCCGCGCTCGCCATTGCCTGGGTGCTGCAGAATCAGAATGTCGCATCGGCGATCATCGGCGCGTCGCGTCCGGAACAGGTCGAGGACAACGTGAAGGCGGCCGGAGTGCAGCTGGGCACCGAGACGATGGAGCGCATCGACTACGTGCTGGGCGCTCACATCGAACGCGATGCCGCCAAGACGGGCTGAACCGCCGATGGATCGGCGTCAGCCGACCGACAGCGACATCGGACCGTACTCGAGCCGATCGCCCTCGAACAGACTGACCTGGACGACTCCGGCCGCGACCAGATCACGCCAGATCTCGCCCAGCCAGGTCTCGGCGTCGGACTGCGTGGCCTGGGCCGGCTGGCTGAACTCGGGCAACGACAGCGGCGCGCCGGAGCCGTCCTCGAAGCGCCACGTCCAGGTCATCGCCGTGCCTCCATTCCTCGCTGGTCGAGGTTCACCGTAGCGGGACGGCAAGATTGGGCAGTGTGAACACCGTGAACGACTTCGCGGCCAGGGCCGAGTCGATCGGCTGGCCCGACCATGCCGCGGAACAGTCCGCGGTCGAACACAAGGGCGGCCTGGGCGCGCTCGATCTTCTCGGCGAATGGGTGGCGGGCGTCCAGGGCAGCTATCCGGTCAGATCCTTCGAGCGGGCGCGGGTCATCGTCTTCGCCGCCGATCACGGCGTCGCCGCGGCTCAGGTGTCTCGCCATCAGATCGGCTACGCCGGCGAGCAGGCCGCCGTCATCCGGTCGGGTGACGGGGACCTGAACGATCTGGCCGCGCTCACCGGCGCGGGGGTCCGGGTGATCGGCTTCCCGCCCAGCGCCCGAATCGACCGCGAGGACGCGCTGAGCGCCGAGGCGGTGGCCGAGGCGATCGCCACCGGAATCGCCGCCGCGGACGACGAGATAGACGCCGGCGCCGATCTCTTGATCATGGGCAACGTAGGCGCGGCAAGCACCACGTCGGCCGCCGCGCTCGTGTCGACGCTCGCCGGAATCGAGCCGGTCAAGGCAGTCGGACGCGGCAGCGGGATCGACGACGACACCTGGATGCGCAAGGCGACCGCCGTGCGCGACGCCCGGCGGCGCAGCTGGCCCCATCGCAACGACGCCGTCGAACTGCTGCGCGTGGGCGGTGGTGCCGACGTCGCGGCGATGGCCGGCTTCGCCTTCCAGGCGGCCGTTCGGCGAACGCCGTTGCTACTCGACGGCGTCGTCGCGACGGCGGCCGGCTTCGCGGCCGTCGACCGTCCAGCCTCGGGTCGCGCGGTGGTGGCGCGGCGCGCAGCTGACCCCCGAGCCCGCCCATCAACTGGCCCTGTCCCGATTGGGGCTGACCGCGATCCTCGATCTGGGCGTCACCTCGACCGACGGCACCGGCGGCCTGCTGGCCTTGCCGCTCGTCCGCGCCGCGATCCGGCCGCACCGGTCAGCGGACGTGTGACTCGACGAACGGCGGCTTGACCACCCGCACCGCGCACGGCTCGACCGCGGACGTCGACGACGAGTTCGTCGCCCTCGGCGGTACCCGCGCTGCAGCAGCGCCAGGCCGATCCCGTGCTTGAGCGTCGGCGAGAACGTGCCGCTGGTGACCTCGCCGACCGTCGTGCACCGTCGGCGTTCGAGCGACGCTCATGTGGGCGCGCGGAATGCCGCGGTCGAGCGCGTCCAGGCCCCACAGCAGCCGGACCGGCTCCGGCCGCTCGCTCGGCGCTCAAGGCGTCCCGTCCCCAGAACGCGGGCTTGGACCAGCCGACCGCCCAGCCCGAGCGGGCCTGGACGGGCGAGATCGACAACGACAGGTCCTGACCGTGCAGCGGGTAGCCCATCTCGGTGCGCAGCGTGTCGCGAGCACCGAGGCCGGCCGGCATCCCGCCCAGTTCGCGAATCACGTCGATGAGTGCGTCCCAGAGCCCGACCGTGTCGTCCCACGCCGGGATCAGTTCGTAGCCGTGCTCGCCGGTGTAGCCCGTGCGGCAGATCCGCACCGGACGACCGTCGAACGACGCGTCGACGTAGCCCATGTAGGGCTGCTCGCTGGGCAGGTCGAGCCGGTCGAGCACCTCGGCCGAGCGCGGGCCCTGGACGGCCAGCACGCCGAAGCGCTCATGCTCGATCCTCGACCTCGATGCCGGTCGGGCGCGGCCGCGGCGAGGCGGCGGACGACCTCAGCGGTGTTGGCGGCGTTCGGCACGAGGAACACCTCGTCCGTCGAGACGAGGTAGGCGATCAGGTCGTCGACCACTCCGCCGGACTCGTCGCAGCACAGGGTGTACTGCGCCTGGCCGGGCTCGATCCGGCCGAGATCGTTGCGTCAGGCACGCGTTGACGAACCCGGCCGCGCCCGGCGCCGCGAACGGTCGCCTTGCCCAGGTGCGACACGTCGAACACGCCGACGGCTTCGCGCACCGCGGCATGCTCCTTCAGCACCCCGCCGCCGCTCGCCGCGTACTCGATCGGCATCTCCCAGCCGCCGAAGTCGGCGAGCTTGGCGCCGAGCGCGGCGTGCCGGTCGAACAGCGGCGAGCGGGTGAGGTCGGCCATGCCGCCGAGCCTAGATCCCCGGCAGGCGGCTCAGCGCCCCGCCTAGGATCGCGCATATGCCTTCGATCAAGCTCGTCGATGCCGCCACCGTCACCCGCCGCCGTTCCCGTGGTCGTCGGCGCGTTCAGCCGGTCGGACTCGGCCGGCCCCGAGCTCGAGGCCGCGGCGCGATCCGATCGACGCGCGCTTCAGGGGCGCCTGCGTCAGGCACTGCAAGGCCGCGGGCGCGAGCGGCACGGCCCGACGAGGTCGTCAAGATCCCGACCCTCGGGCTGGCCGGCCTTCCCGCTCGTCGTCGTCACCGGCCTCGGGCGACGGACGAGCCGACGCGCCGGAGCAGGTTCGACGCGCGGCGGCGCGGCGCATGCGCGCGATCTCCGGGCACGCCCGCGTCCACTTCGCGCTCGGCGCCGACGACCTCGCGCCGGCGGTGGCCGAAGGCGCCACTGCTGGGCGCCTACCGCTTCACCGAGTACAAGACCGGGCTCGCAGCCGACCGCGCTGACCCGCATCGACATCGCCGTCGCGGCGCCCCGCGACGCCCAGCTGCGCAAGGCGCTGCGGCGCGCCGAGATCGGTCGCCGCCGGCGTCACGTTCGTGCGCGACCTGGTGAACACGCCGCCGAACGACCTGTACCCGGCGACGTTCGCCGATCGGGCCCGCGCGGCGGCCGAGGCGGCCGGCGTGACGGTCGAGGTGCTCGACGAGCGGGCGCTGCGGCGCGGGCAAGTTCGGCGGCATCCTCGGCGTCGGAGCGGGGTCGGTCCGCCCACCCCGGCTCGGTCCGGCTGACCTACCGGCCGGCCCGGCCGCGGGCCAAGATCGCGCTCGTCGGCAAGGGCATCACCTTCGACTCCGGCGGCCTGAACATCAAGACCGCGCAACATGTCGTGGATGAAGTCCGACATGGGCGGCGCGGCCGCGGTGATCGCCGCGGTGATCGCCGCCGCGCAGCTCAAGCTGCCGGTCGAGGTGGTCGCGACCGTGCCCGATGGCCGAGAACCTGCCGTCGGGAAGCTCCTACCGCCCGTCGGACATCCTGACCCTGCGCGACGGGCGCACGGTCGAGGTCGGCGACACCGACGCCGAGGGACGGCTGATCCTGGCCGACGCGATCGTCGCGCGCCATCGAGGACGAGCCCGACTACCTGATCGAGACCTCGACGCTGACCGGCGGCCAGCTCGTCGCGCTCGGCACGCGGGTCATCGGCGCGATGGGTCAGGACGACTTCCGCGACCGGGTCACCGCCAACGGCAACGCCGCCGGCGAGGCCGTGTGGGCGATGCCGCTGCCGGCCGAACTGCGGCGCGGGCTCGACTCGCCCGATCGCCGACCTCGTCAACATCACCGGCGAGCGGTGGGGCTCGATGCTGGTCGGCGGCCACTTCCTGGCCGACTTCGTGCCGGCCGGGCTGCCCTGGGTCCACCTGGACATCGCCGGGCCGGCCTGGAACCTCGGGGCGCCGCACGACTACACGCCCAAGGGCGGCACCGGGGCCGTCGTCCGGACGATCGTCGCGACGCTGGAAGACCTCGCCGACAACTCTTGATCTACGGGTTGTGGTCGCCGGCCGACCACGAACCCTCGCCCAACGGGCGACGGGGTCAGCGGGTTTCGCCCTCGGCCTTGCGCATGGCCGTCCAGTCCCGCATCCGCTGCGGATACCCGACCGTGGCGACGTCGTAGAGCGGGATCGCGTTCTTGCGGGCGAAATCGCGCGCGCCGTCCGGCCCGGGGACCCGCCGGCGGGTCCATTCGCCGCGTTGCCGCGACCAGAACGACGGTGGTGTCGGTGACGGCCGTCCGGGGCTCGAGATAGGCCTCGACGCCCGCTGCGACGACGATGAACGACTCGAGGTGCTTCAGGTCGGCCGAATCGGCGGTACGCAGTGTTCCGGGCCGATTCTTGCGCGCGGAACAGGGCCACCGGACGTCCTCCTCTCACGTTCGGCGCGGGGTGCGCGGGCACCTCGATGATGACACTCGTGACCCAGAACTCCCGGGATGATCCCGTCTGTCCCGGACGTTGTCAGCTAAGGCAAGATGGTTCCCGCGCCGGGCGATCCCCGGCACCGACGATACGCAGGAGTTCTGCAGTGACCGATCATCAGACCGACCTCGTCATCCTCGGTGGCGGCAGCGGCGGCTACGCCGCGGCTCTGCGGGCGGCCGAGCTCGGCAAGTCCGTCGTCCTCATCGAGAAGGACAAGGTCGGCGGCACCTGCCTGCACCGCGGCTGCATCCCGACCAAGGCGCTGCTGCACGCCGGCGAGGTCGCCGACAGCTCGCGCGAGAGCGAGCAGTTCGGCGTCAAGACGACCTTCGAGGGCATCGACATGGCCGGCGTGAACTCCTACAAGGACAACGTCATCAGCCGGCTCTACAAGGGCCTGCAGGGCCTGGTGAAGAGCCGCGGCATCACCGTCGTCGAGGGCTCGGGACGGCTGACCGGCCCGAAGACGGTCGCCGTCGGCGACGACACCTACACCGGCACGAACGTGATCCTGGCCACCGGCTCCTACTCCCGCACGCTGCCCGGGCCTCGAGCTCGACGGCGAGCGGGTGATGGCCAGCGAGCACGCGCTGAGCCTCGATCACGTACCGGCGTCGGCCATCGTGCTCGGCGGCGGCGTCATCGGCTGCGAGTTCGCGAGCGCCTGGACGTCGTTCGGCAGCCAAGGTCACCATCGTCGAGGCGCTGCCCCACCTCGTCCCGCTCGAGGACGAGGCCAACTCCAAGCTGCTCGAGCGCGCCTTCCGCCGCCGCAAGATCGACTTCAAGCTCGGCGTCCGGTTCGAGAGCGTCGAGCGCACCGAGTCCGGTGTCCGCGTTCGCCTCGAAGGCGGCGAGACGATCGAGGCCGAGCTGCTGCTCGTCGCGGTCGGTCGCGGCCCGACATCGGCCAACCTCGGCTACGAGGAGAACGGCGTCACGCTCGACCGCGGGTTCGTCCTGGTCGACGAGTTCTGCCGGACGAGCGTCGAGGGCGTGTACGCCGTCGGCGACCTCATCCCGACCCTGCAGCTGGCGCACGTCGGCTTCCAGGAGGGCATCCTGGTCGCCGAGCACATCGCCGGACTGCCGGTGGCCCCGATCGACTACGCCGGCGTACCGCGCATCACCTACTCCGAGCCCGAGGTCGCATCGGTCGGTCTCACCGAGGTGCAGGCGGCCGAGCGATTCGGCGCCGACAAGATCCAGACGCTGACCTACGACCTCGGCGGCAACGGCAAGTCGCAGATCCTCAAGACGTCCGGAGCCGTGAAGCTCGTCGCCCAGAAGGACGGCGCGGTGCTCGGCGTCCACATGGTCGGCGCTCGCGTCGGCGAACTGGTCGCCGAGGCCCAGTTGATCTACAACTGGGAGGCGCTGCCGTCCGAGGTCGCGTCCTTGATCCACCCGCACCCGACCCAGTCCGAGGCCATCGGCGAGGCTCACCTGGCGCTCGCCGGCAAGCCCCTGCACGTGCACGGCTAGAACCAACTGCTGATAGAACTCGTAGCTGTTCCACAACTGAAGGGGAACTACCTCATGTCGGTCTCCGTGACCATGCCGCGCCTCGGTGAGAGCGTTACCGAGGGAACCGTCACCCGCTGGCTCAAGGCCGAGGGCGATCGGATCGAGGCCGACGAGCCGTTGCTCGAGGTCTCCACGGACAAGGTCGACACCGAGGTTCCCTCGCCGGCGTCCGGCATCCTGCTCTCGATCAAGGTCGCCGAGGACGAGACGGTCGACATCGGCGTCGAGCTCGCCGTGATCGGCGACGAGGGCGAGTCCGGCGGCAGCCAGGCCGACGGCGCGGCCCCGCGAGCCGGAGCCGGAGCCGGCCGCACCGGCACCGGTCGCCGAGCAGGCGGCACCCGAGCCCGAGCCCGACCCGGCACCGGTCGCTCCGGCACCGGTCGCCGCGCCAGCCCGTCGCTCCGGCACCGGTCGCCGCGGCCCAGCCGCCGGCCCCGCAGCCAGTCGCCGCTCAGCCACCCGCCGCCTCAGCCGCCAGCCGCCCAGTCAGCCCCCGAGCCCGCACCGGCACCGGCCGCGCCACGCGCCGCCCCGCGCCGCGCCGGCTGCGCCCGCGACCGACGACGACGACGAGGTCGCCGGCACCTACGTCACCCCGCTGGTGCGCAAGCTGGCCAGCGAGCACGGCGTCGACCTGAACTCGATCACCGGCACCGGCATCGGCGGCCGCATCCGCAAGTCCGACGTGCTCGCCGCGGCCGAGTCCGCGCGCGCCGCCGCGACGGCCGCCCCGACGCCGGTGGCCGCCGCGGCCCAGTCGACCGCCCGCAGCCGCGGCACGGCGGCCAGCGCTCCCCCCGCGCCCGACCGCCGCGCCCGTCGACCCGGCGTCGCTGCGCGGGCGCACCGAGAAGCTCTCCCGCATGCGGCAGGTGATCGCGGCCCGCATGGTCGAGTCGCTGCAGGTCTCGGCCCAGCTGACGACGGTCGTCGAGGTCGACGTCACCAAGATCGCCCGGCTGCGCGCCGCAGGCCAAGGCACGACTTCGAGCAGCGCGAAGGCGTGAAGCTGAGCTTCCTGCCCTTCTTCGCCGCGGCCACCATCGAGGCCCTGAAGGCCCACCCGATCGTCAACTCCTCGATCAACCTGGAGGAGAAGACGGTCACCTATCACGACGCCGTGCACCTGGGCATCGCCGTCGACTCCGAGCGCGGTCTGGCCGTTCCGGTGATCCACGACGCCGGCGACCTCAACCTGGCCGGGATCGCCCGCAAGATCGCCGACCTGGCCGAGCGCACCCGCTCGAACAAGATCTCGCCCGACGAGCTCGGCGGCGGCACGTTCACGCTGACCAACACCGGCAGCCGCGGCGCCCTGTTCGACACCCCGATCATCAACCAGCCGCAGGTCGGCATCCTCGGCACCGGCACGGTCGTCAAGCGGGCCGTCGTCGTCGACGATCCCAACCTCGGCGAGACGATCGCGATCCGCTCGATGGTCTATCTCGCGCTGTCCTACGACCATCGCATCGTCGACGGCGCCGACGCCGCCCGCTTCCTCGGCACGCGTCAAGGAACGGCTCGAGGCCGGGATGTTCGAACGCGCGCTCGGGCTGGCATAACCGGCGCTGTGAAGGTCGTCCTGGCCGGCGCGTCCGGCCTGATCGGTGAGCAGCTGCACGACGCGGCTGCTCGCCGGCCGGTCACGACGTCACCACCCTCGTGCGCCGGACGCCCGCGTCGCGCGACCGAGCGCGCAGTGGCATCCCGGAGCGGCACGAACTCGACCCCGGAGCATCGTCATCGGGGCCGACGCGGTCATCTGCCTCTCGGGCGCGGGCGTCGGCGATCACCGCTGGACCGACGACTACAAGCGCACGATCGTCGCCAGCCGCGTCGACTCGGTCGCCACGATCGCCCGCACCCTGGCCGGCCTGCACGGCTGCCGCACGACGCTGCTGTGCGCGTCCGCCGTCGGCTACTACGGCGACACCGGCGACCGGCTGATCACCGAGGACGCTCCGCCGGGTGACGGCTTCCTGGCCTCGGTGTGCCGCCAGTGGGAGGCCGCCGCCGATCCCGCCCGCGACGCCGGGCTGCGGGTCGTCCACCTGCGTACCGGCCTCGTACTCGGTGACGGCGGTCTGCTCGGACGGCTCAAGCTGCTCTACCAGGCCGGTCTCGGCGGACGCCTCGGCAGCGGCAAGCAGTACATGCCGTGGATCTCGATCACCGACGAGGTCGCCGCGATCGAGTTCTGCGCGCTGACCCGATCGATCCGAGGCCCGGTGAACCTCTCGGCGCCCACTCCGGTGACGAATGCCGAGTTCACCCGGACGCTCGCCCACGTCCTGCACCGCCCCGCCGTGCTGCCCGTCCCCGGCTTCGCGCTGCGAGTCGTCGCTGGGCGAGTTCGCCGGCAGCGTACTGGGCGGTCAGCGGGCCGTTCCGGCTGTCCTGAGCGAGCACGGCTTCGCGCCCGCCCTGCCCGACCTGGCGGCCGCGTTGACGGCGGCCGTCTAGGCCCGGTCGGGACGCCGCTAGGCCTGCAGCGCCGAGATCAGATAGCCACCCCCGCCCCGCACCAAGGTGATGCGCAGACCGGTCGACGGCACCGCCGGTGCGGTGGCACTCGTGATCGATCCGCATTCGAGAGTCGACGCGGCGAGCGATGCCCTCGCCGTCAGGACCACGGTCGTGGGCACCATCGATACCGGGTGGATGTCGCTGTAGGTCGTCCGGACGCCGAGCAACCCGCACCCCTCGGGAATCAGCTTGTCGATCAACTGGGCGTCCTGATCCCGCAGGGACGTCGACGCGTAGACATCGTCGAGCAGCTCGGGGCGCCGCTGGGCGAAGGCGCGTTCGCGGGTCGCGTCGAGCCCGATCGAGGACAGCGGCGAGGTCCGGGCCGGGCGACGCCGGGCGTGACGCCCTCGCTCGGGCGGCCGGCGCCGAGCGGCCCAGCGCATAGTGCCCGCCCAGCGCGGTCGCCGCGATGGCCGCCGCGAGCGCGGCCCCGACGACGACGACGCCGCGACCGGCGGCGACGCCTCGGCGCCGTCGCCAGAGCAATCCGGACGCCGTGGGTCAGCTGACCCCGGTCGGTGGGTGCCGGCTTGTCGAAGGCCGGCCGCGCCTCGGTGGGTGGCCGCGTCGATGGCGGTTGGCGCCGATGACGACCGACAACGGCGGGCACCGGGTCGGCGCGGGGCCGTCCGGCCGTCAGCTCGATCGGCGTCGGTGGCACCGACAGCCTCAGGTTCAGGGCGAAGTCGGCGGCGCTCGGGCGGTGCTGCGGATCGATCGTCAGCCCGCGCCGGATGACCTCGGCCAACGGCGACGGCACGCCGGAGAGTTCCGCGCCCACTGCGCGTCGTCGTCGTCCTCGTACGAACGTCGGGCGCGGGCGATCAACTCCCTCTCGTCGGTGCCCGCCCACAGCGGCTCGCCGGTGGCGGCGTGGAACGCGACCGCGGCCAGCGAGAACACGTCGCTGGAGGGCAGGACGAGTGCGCCCGCGGCGACTTCGGGCGCGATATAGGCCGCGGTCGCATGGACCGGCGCGTCATCGCCCGACCACCCGGCCCACGCCCAGGTCGGCGAGCAGGGCCAGCCCGATCGAGGTGAACAGGATGTTGCCCGCGCTGACGTCGCCGTGCACGACGCGCTCGAGAGTGCGCGTAGGCCAGCGCGCCGCCCGGCGGAGCGAGAGCGGACACGACTTCGCCCGGAGTCAGCCGTCCGCGCGCATGCAGCAGATCAGCGAGCGAACCGGCGTCGGCCAGGTCGAGCACCAGCACGACGGCGTCCGGCGCCGCGGCGACGGTCGTGGATGCGGATCAGATGCGGGTGGTCCAGCGCGGCCAGCAGGTCGGCCTCGGCGCGGGCCGCCCGCCGCCGCGCCGGCATCGCCGAGCCAGACCTTCTTCAGCGCGACCGCCTGCCCGGTGCGCGTCGATCGACCGCGCCACACCTCACTCGACGCACCGACGCCGATGAGCTGCTCGGCGACATAGCCGGGGATCTTCCATGCGCTGGCAGCCATGCCCGAGACGGTAGGACGATCGACCGCACGGGCGTCGGGCGTTGTCCACAGGCGCCCCGCTGAGTCGGTCTGCCTCGCTTCCGGCCTCAGGGTCGCCGCGTACGCTCGTGATGTGTCGGAGCTGCGAATCATCCGGGCCGGTCTGGTGCCCTACGAGCAGGCCTGGCGGATGCAGCGCGAGATCCACGCCGCCCGCGTCGACGGTGCCGCGCCCGACACCGTGCTGCTGCTCGAGCACCCGTCGGTCTACACCGCCGGCAAGCGCACCGAACCGTTCGAGCGGCCCTTCGACGGCACGCCGGTCATCGACGTCGACCGCGGCGGAAAGATCACCTGGCACGGTCCCGGCCAGCTCGTCGGCTACCCGATCGTGGCGCTGCCCGACCCGATCGACGTCGTCGCCTACGTCCGGCGGATGGAGCAGGTCCTCATCGACGTCTGCGCCGAACTCGGCGTCGACGGCCGTCCGGGTCGAGGGGCGAAGCGGCGCCTGGCTGCCGGCCGACGACACGCGGCCCGAGCGCAAGATCGCCGCGATCGGCATCCGGGTCGCGCGCGGCGTCACCTTGCACGGCTTCGCGATCAACGCCGACCCCGACCTGGCGCAAGTTCGCCAACTTCATCCCGTGTGGCATCGCCGACGCCGGCGTCACGTCGCTGTCGGCCGAACTCGGTCGCGATGTCACCGTCGCCGAGATCATCCCGATGGTCGAGAAGCACCTGCCGGCCCTGCTCGGACTGCCGCCGTGCCCGTACGGCCGGCGCCTGAGCCGATGTCACGGCACGTCCAGGCCCGCAGCGAGCCGCGTCGCCCGGCTCGGCGCTGTCGCGATGCTGTGGCTGGCCGGCCTGGGCGTCGGCTTCTACGCGATCCTGAGCGTCGGCGCCCGCTACGGGTGCGCCCGGAACGACAAGGGCCTGGCCTGCGCGGACGACCGGCACGGCGCTGGGCGGTCTGCTCATCGTCGCCGTGATCCTCGTCGTCACGGCCGGCACAGTGCTCAGCCAGGACGCCGTCGAGCTGGCGCGATCGCGTCATCCGGATCGCGGTCGCGCTCGTGCTGCTCGCGGCCTGCTTGCTCGGCGCGCACGCCCTGCTCGCGACGGTCTGACGCCGCGTCCGCTCGGGCGCGCGTACTGTTCTTGGGGTGACTCTCGCACCATCGACACCCGGTTCGGACGGCCGAAAACTGCTGCGCATCGAGCAGCGCAACGCCGACGACGCCGATCGAGCGCAAGCCGGAGTGGATCAAGACGCGGGCCAAGATGGGCCCCGAGTACACCGAGCTGCAGGCGCTGGTGAAGCGCGAGGGCCTGCACACGGTCTGCCAGGCGGCCGGTTGCCCGAACATCTACGAGTGCTGGGAAGACCGCGAGGCAACCTTCCTCATCGGCGGCGACCAGTGCACCCGGCGCTGTGACTTCTGCCAGATCGACACCGGCAAGCCGCAGCCTCTCGATCGCGACGAACCGCGCCGCGTCGCCGAGAGCGTCCAGGCGATGGGACTGCGCTACGCAACCGTCACCGGCGTCGCGCGTGACGACCTCGACGACGGCGGTGCGTGGCTGTACGCCGAGACCGTCCGGCGCATCCACGACCTGAACCCGGGCACCGGCGTCGAGCTGCTGATCCCCGATTTCAACGCCGAACCCGACCAGCTGGCGGAGGTCTTCTCCTCGCGGCCCGAGGTGCTGGCCCACAACGTCGAGACGGTGCCGCGGATCTTCAAGCGGATCCGCCCCGGCTTCCGCTACGAGCGCTCCCTCGACGTCATCCGCGCGGCCCGGGCCTACGGGCTGGTCACGAAGTCGAACCTGATCCTGGGCATGGGCGAGGAGCGCGAGGAGATCAGCCAGGCGCTCATGGATCTGCACGCGGCCGGCTGCGAGCTGATCACGATCACCCAGTACCTGCGGCCCTCGCCGCGGCACCACCCCGTCGAACGCTGGGTCAAGCCGGATGAGTTCGTCGAACTGCGCGAGGAGGCCGAAGAGATCGGCTTCGCCGGCGTGATGAGCGGACCGCTGGTGCGCTCGTCCTACCGGGCCGGCCGGCTCTACCAGCAGGCCATCGCCGCGCGGGGCTGATCCGCGGTCGGCTGCCGGCGGGCGACGTATCCTGGGCGGCATGGCTAAGGCACAGGCGGCGCGCCCCGCGAAACCCACGCGTGAAGAGAAGAAAGCTGTCCGGGCGGCCAAGCGGGCCAAGAGCAAGGAGACTCGCGCCAATCTGTACGAGGCGTTCAAGCTGACCCGCCAGGAAGACAACCGGTTCATCCCGTATCTGGTCCTGTTCGGCGTACTGGCCGGCGGGATCGTCTTCGCCGTCGTCTACCTGATCACCGGGTCGCTGCTGTACTCGATCCCGCTGACCGTGCTGGCGATCGTCATCGCCGTCATGCTGACCTTCAGCCGTCGGGCCCAGGCCATGACCTACTCGAAGGCCGAGGGTCAACTCGGCGCGGCGGCCTGGATGCTGCAGAACCAGCTCAAGGGCGACTGGCGCAAGGAAGAGGCCATCGCCGGCTACGTCCCAGATGGATCTCGTGCACCGCCTCGTCGGTCGCCCGGGCGTCGTCCTGATCGGCGAAGGCGCGCCGCAACGGGTTCGCGGCCTGATCGCCCAGGAGAAGAAGAAGATCGCGCGGGTTGCCGGCGAGACCCCGATCTACGACTTCGTCGTCGGCACCGAGGAGGGCACGGTGCCGCTGCGCAAACTGAACATCACCGTGAACAAGTTGCCGCGCAACCTCACCAAGACCGAGGTGACGACGCTCGAGAAGCGCCTCGCCGCGCTCGGCAACCGCCGCCCGCCCGTGCCGCAGGGGCCGATGCCGGCCGGCGCCAAGCAACGCAACGTCCAGCGAGCTGTGCGCCGCCGGTCGTGAGCGACGTCCAGCCCCCCAGACCTATCGCGGCGAGCGACTGGGTCTGCCGCCCGACGGGCCGGGCTCGATCGCCGACGTGCCACCGCGCGTCCTGGCGTTCATCGTCGACTGCGTGGCGTCCGGTCTGGTCGCGGCCCTGTTCGTCGCCGCCTTCGGGCACCGCAGCGGCAGCGCGGCGCTTCCGGGCAACTGGAGCCTGATCCCGTTCGCGCTCGACTACCTGATCGGGCTTCTGGTCGCGGGCCGGACGCTGGGCATGTACCTGACCGGCCTGCGAGTGGTGCGCGTCGACCGCCCGGTGGCCGTCGATCCGTGGCGGGCGTTCATCCGGACGCTGCTGCTGGTCCTGATCGTCCCGGCCGTGATCACCGACCGCGACCGGCGCGGCTTGCACGATCGCGCCACCGGCACGGCCGTCGTCCGGGCGTGACGAATCTCCGCGCATGACGATCTCATAGCGCGCACACGGCCTCGGTAACCTGCCGGAAACAATCGGGATACGGGGCGGACACTGCCCGTTCGTAGGTTTCCGCTACGGCTCGCCGACATACGGGCCGGCACGACAAGTCGCACGTGCCGACATGGCCCCAACACGGAGGACGGATGTTCACTAGCGCCGAAGAGGTGTTGAGCTTCATCAAGAAGGAGAATGTCGAGTTCATCGATATTCGGTTCACGGATCTCCCCGGCGTCCAGCAGCACTTCAATGTGCCTGCCTCGAACTTCAACGAGGGTTCGTTCACCGAGGGCCAGATGTTCGACGGCTCGTCGATCCGCGGTTTCGCCGCGATCCACAAGTCCGACCTCAAGCTGATCCCGGACCCGGCCACGGCCTACGTCGATCCGTTCCGCAAGGCCAAGACGCTCAACATCAACCACTCGATCGTCGAGCCGCGCACCGGCGAGGTCTACGACCGCGACCCGCGCCAGGTGGCCAACAAGGCCGAGGCCTATCTGAAGACCACCGGCATCGCCGACACCGTCTACTTCGGTCCCGAGGCCGAGTTCTACATCTTCGACGAGGTGCGCTACGAGTCGAAGATGAACGGCGCGTCCTACTTCGTCGATTCCGAAGAGGGCTACTGGAACACCGGCCGCGACGAAGAGGGCGGCAACCTCGGCTACAAGACCAACGTCAAGGGCGGCTACTTCCCGGTCAGCCCGTACGACCACTTCGCCGATCTGCGCGACGAGATCAGCACCGAACTGATGGCTGCGGGCCTCAAGCTCGAGCGGGCCCACCACGAGGTCGGCACCGGCGGTCAGGCCGAGATCAACTACCAGTTCAACACGTCTGACGCACGCGGCCGACGAGATCCTGCTGTTCAAGTACATCGTCAAGAACGTCGCCTGGCGCAACGGCAAGTCGGCCACCTTCATGCCCAAGCCGCTCTTCGGTGACAACGGCTCGGGCATGCACTGCCACCAGTCGTTGTGGAAGGACGGCGAGCCGCTGTTCTACGACGAGCTCGGCTACGCCGGCCTGTCCGACATCGCCCGCTGGTACGTCGGTGGCCTGCTGCACCACGCCAAGTCGGCGCTGGCCTTCACCAACCCGACGGTGAACTCCTACCACCGACTGGTGCCGGGCTACGAGGCGCCGGTCAACCTGGTCTACTCGGCCGGTAACCGCTCGGCCTGCATCCGGGTGCCCATCACCGGCACCAGCCCGAAGGCCAAGCGCATCGAGTACCGCGTGCCCGACCCGTCCTGCAACCCGTACCTCGCCTTCTCGGCGATGCTGATGGCCGGCCTCGACGGCATCAAGAACAAGATCGAGCCGCCGACGCCGGTCGACAAGGACCTGTACGAGCTGCCCCCGGACGAAGCGGCTTCGATCCCGCAGGTTCCGGGTTCGCTCGGCGAGGTGCTGATCGAACTCGAGAACGACCACGACTACCTGCTCGAGGGCGGCGTGTTCACCGAGGACCTGATCGGCACCTGGATCGACTACAAGCGCACCAACGAGGTCGACCCGGTCCGGCTGCGCCCGCACCCGTACGAGTTCGACCTGTACTACAACATCTAGGCAACACCTGGGCTGCATCTAGGCTGCAGACGCTTCGCAGGCCCCCGGAACACCGTCCCGGGGGCCTGCGGTCTGTCGGCGCCCGGCTGCTTTGTGCCTCAATCGTGGGTTGTCACCGCGGATTCGAAGGCTCACCACCCACAATCCATGCACAAGCCGGGGTTGCGCTAGCGTCGCCTCATGGCCTTTCCGGGCGCCCTGGCGGCGGTGCACGGATCGGGAGCCGGACGTGAGTGACCGGCCGGACAGCCACCCCGACCTTCCCCTGGATCCGGACACGCCACCGCTGCATCTGCGGCCCACCCCGATGGCCCTGGTGTTCGGCGGTGGCCTGGTCGGGACGCTGGCGAGGTACGGGCTGGCGCAACTCGCGCCGAGCCGCACCGGTAGCTGGCCCTGGGGAACGTTCACGGCCAATCTGGTGGGCGCCTTCGTACTCGGCGTCCTTCTCGAAGCGCTGGCCCGAAACGGGCCCGATGACGGTTGGCGGCAACGCACGCGACTGCTCGTCGGCACCGGCTTCTGCGGCGGGCTCACGACCTACAGCACGTTCGCCACCGAGGCCGGCCTTCTGGTCCGCTCGCACGACGCGGCTCTTGCCGTCGCCTACCTGTTCGTGAGCCTGGCCGGAGGTCTGCTGCGACGATCGCCGGGATCGCCATCGCGGCCCGACGGCAAACCACATGACGACGCTGCTCATCGCGCTGGCCGGTGGCCTGGGCGCCGTGGCGCGGTTCGTCCTGGACGGGGCGGTCCGTCGGCGCTGGCCGAGCGAGTTCCCCTGGGCCACCGTGATCATCAACGTGAGTGGATCACTGCTACTCGGCATCCTGACCGGCCTGGTGATCTATCACGGCCAGCCGACGGACCTGAAGTTGATCGTGGGCACCGGTTTCTGCGGCGGTTACACGACGTTCAGCACGGCCAGCTTCGAGACGGTACGGCTCGCTCAACGCAAGGCGTACGGGCCCGCCGTCGCCAACGGACTCGGAACCCTCGCCCTGACGGTGGGTGCGAGCGCGCTCGGTCTGCTCGCCGTCCGTTGACGGTGCCGGCTGCCACACTGCTCGAATGGCGTACGACGAAGAACTGGCTGAACGGATTCGCGAGGTGCTGGCGCCTGAGCAGGGCGTCACCGAGCGCCGCATGTTCGGCGGGCTCGCCTTCTTGATCAACGGCCACATCTCGGTCTCGGCCAGCCGCACCGGCGGCCTGATGCTGCGCGTCGAGAACGATCAGGCCGAGGCCCTGCTGCGCGAGCCGCACGTCGAGCCGTTCGAGATGCGCGGCCGTCCGGCCAAGGGCTGGCTCCGCGTCGGCCTCGCCGCACTGTCCAGCGACGACGACTTGCGGCGCTGGGTGGGCTACGGCGTCACTACGCCCGCGCCCTGCCGCCAAATATGGGCATCCGAAGAGCGCGCGCCGGCTGGCCGTCGTGGTGATCGCTCTCGCGGCTGGACTCCGGCTGCACCTCGACCGCGACTGCGACCCGCGGCACCGGCGGCGACGACCTCCGCGCCGAGCACCTCGCCCGCACGACCGCAACGACGACCCCGCCGGCAACGAGCACCTCGGCCGACCGCGGTGACCCGACGGTGTCGACCGCGCCACCGATACCGCCGGTCTCGGCGGCGGCGAGCGCGGCCGGGCTGCTCGACGTCCGCACGATCGTCCCGGACGCGATCATCGATCTGCGTTACGCGACGCACCGACAACTTCACCCACGTCCAGCTGTATCCGTCCGATGCCCGGTGCCTGGTCCATCAGACGATGGCGCGCGGGGCTGATGACGGCCGCGGCCCGGCTGCGCTCGCTGGGCGACGTGCTCGTCTTCTGGGACTGCTACCGCCCGCACGCCGTCCAGGTGCAGCATGTTCCAGATCGTGCCCAATCCGAACTGGGTCGCCCGCCCCGGCGACTACGCCTACAGCCACGAGGCGGCCCGTTCGGTCGACGTCACCCTCGCACTCGCCGCCGGCGGCACCTGCGCGCCGTCCGACGCCGCCGACGCCGATCGCAAGGCCACTGCCTGCTCGACATGGGCACCGGCTTCGACGACTTCACCGACCGCGCCCACGCGTACGCGACGACGGGTGTGACGAACGCCGAACAGGCCGACCGCGCGCGGCTGCGCACCGCGATGAACGCCGGCGGCCTGACCGTCTACTCCGGCGAATGGTGGCACTTCGACGGGCCGGGTGCCGCCGTCAAGCGCCCGATCTTGTCGGTCCCGGTCGACTGAGGGCGATACTCGATCACATGCGAGCCGTCCTCGCCCTGGCCACCGCGATGGCGCTGCTGGTGGCCTGCTCGTCGGCATCGGCCGGCCATCAATCGGCGGCGAGCAGCGATTCGAACGTGGTCGACGGCATCACGATCCCGCCGCCGTACGTGAAGCCGGTCGGCACCGTGGTGCCCGGTCCGACGAGCTGCCCGAGCGATTTCGCGTCGACACTCGCGTTGGCCGCCGGTGGTGCCTCGTACGTCCAGACCGAGCAGTCGTCGGCCCATCTGCTCAGCTGCACGTACCACGTCGTCGAGGGTGCCGCGCCGGCGCCTGCTCACGGTCGGTCATCATCGTCAACACCGAGCCCCAGGCCTACCAGGCGTTCGACCGGTGGAACGTCGAGACCGGCCAGAACTCGATGTGGACGAGCAATCCGGCGCTGCAGCCGACTCCGGTCTACGGGATCGGTATCGAAGCCGAGTGGGTTCCGGCGTTGCTCGAACTCGGAACCGGGAACGACACGACCTGGGTCTCGGTGACCCTGACGTGCCCCGGCAACACGCCCGCCGTCCTCGCGCTGGCCGAATCGCTGGCCCGAGCCGGACTCGCGTCGAGCGCCTAGATCCGTGAGAGGTGACCGACTCCCGGGTACCACGTGATCATGACCAACGAACAGATCGGAACGACGCGAGCCAACCAGCCGATCGAGAAGATCGATTCGGCCGAGGGCATTGTGGACGCCGAACGCGAGCACGAACGCGAGATTTCAGCCGATCGGCACCAGATCGGCACCACGCGCGGCGGCCAGCCGATCGAAGAGGTCGACCACTCGGACTAACGGCTCGCGCAGGTGATGCACAGCCGCGTCGTCGGTCGGGCGACCAGTCGCTGATCGGTGATCGAGCCGCCGCATCGCTCGCACGTCTCCGTAGCGCCCGTCCGCCAAACGCAAGAGTGCGGCCTCGAGTTGGCCGAGTTCAGCTTCAGCCCTCGTGGTCATCAGGATCAACTGTGATCGTTCGAAGGCGATGGTCGCTCCCTCGGGGTCGTGCTCGTCGTCGACGTTGGCATCACGCGTGGCCTCGACCAGTTCGGCCAGCTCGCGCTGCCGATCGCTCAGCTGAGACGTGAGCGCCCGCTTCCGAGCGAGGAGCAACGGCTCATAAGCGGTCAGAGCAACTCCCGGAGCTTGAACTTCTGGATCTTGGTCGCCGACATCGGCCACTCGGTCACGAAGCGGATCTCGCGCGGAAGTTTGAAGTTCGCCACCTGACCACGGCAATGGTCGATCAACTCCTCGGTCGACGCGGTGCGGCCGGGCATCAACTCGACGAACGCGACCGGCACCTCGCCGTATTTGGGGTCGGGCCGGCCGACGACCTGGGCCATCGCGACGGCTGGGTGGGTGCTGAGCAACGCCTCGACCTCGGCCGGGGCGACGTTCTCGCCGCCGACCTTGAGGATCTCCTTGATGCGACCGACGTAGATCAAATGGCCGGTCTCATCGAGCCGGCCGCGATCGCCGGTGCGAACCCACCCACCGTCCAAGATCGTCGCCGCGGTCGCGTCAGGGTCGTCCAGGTAGCTGCGCAGGGCGTTCGGCCCGCGGAACTGGATCTCACCGTCCGCGCCGGCGCCAAGCACAGTCGTCCCGTCGTCGCCCGTGATGCGTAGTTCGAGGCCGGGGAACGGCAGGCCGTTGGTGTGAAAGCGCAAGTGATCCGGGTCGGACACCGGCGTGAACGTCACCATCCCGGCCGCTTCGGTCATCCCGAAGTCGTTCAACAGCGTCGCGCCGCCGGGCAGCATCGACTGGATCAACTCCTCGGTCTCGGGTGGCGCGACGTTGAGCACGGTGCGCACGTTCGCCAACCGCTCCTGGCGTGTAGGCCGGGGTCCGCAGGATGCCCAGGGTGAACGCGGGAAAGGCCGGGAACAGGTGGACGGCGCCGTGCTCGATGAACTGCTCGAGGGCCGCCGCGGCGTCGAAGTGCGGCGCTGAGATGAACGGCGCCCCTACCGACGACCGCCGAGGTGAGCGGGCCGATGCCGCCGACGTGGAACATCGGGCACGGCGCCCACAGCGGAGTCTCGCGAGTCAGCCCAATGGCATCGGCGTAGGCCGTCCAGGCGCTGATGAGGGCCGTGTGGGTCAGTTCGCAGCCCTTGGGCGAGGCGGCGGTGCCCGAGGTGAACAGCACCGTCGCGACGTCGTCACCGACGCACTCGGCCTCGACGCGGCGCAGATCCGCGTCCATCGTCGGCTGGCCGGACGCGATGAAGTCGTCGTGCGCCAGCAGCGGCGGGTGCTCGGACTTCCCGATGATCACCACGCGCCGCAACGCGGGCGTCATGGACAGCTCCAGCGGTGCGTGCGGGTCGGCGTCGGCCAGGCCCGGCAATGCGGTCGAGGACCAGCGCCGGAAAATCGACGTGATCGGCGGCGTCCGAACTCGTGAACAGCGCCGCGACCGCTCGAGCGTTCGATCACGTACGCGAGTTCGGTGCGCTTGAACCGGGCGTTGATCGGCACAAGCTGCGCACCGAGCAGCGACGTGGCGAAGACCAGCTCGATGTACTCCAGGCAGTTGGGCAGGAAGACACCGACGCGCGAGCCACGAGAGATTCCATCGGCCGCCAAGCTGCGAGCGAGCGCCCACGTCCGCTCGTACAGCTGGGCATAGGTGAGATCGGCCGTCGGGGAAGGTGACCGCCAGGTCATCGGGCGCGCGGTCGAACTGGCGGCGCAGGAGCCGAAACAACGTCGAGTTCTTCTCGTCCGCCACGACGTCCTCTCGCTCGAGCCTGATCGATCCAACGTAGCTCGCTCGGGATAGTCGATCAAACGGTGGTTTGATAGAACTAGATGACCTCGGTGTGCCCCTTCAGCTCGAACGGAGCCACGACATGCGCTACCACTCCTACCTCGAACAAGAGCCGACGCTGCAGAGCTATCGACTCAATCACGCACCGGCTCCGGGCTACTCCCCCGTGTTCATCTGCCCGTTCGTCGTGCTGACGTCCGAGTCGGGTGCGACCTACAACCTCATGCGCGGCATCCAGGGCCAGCGCAAGGACGAGACGATGAACTTCGGCATCTATCGCGTCGAGCCGCAGCTCGACGGGCAGTGCCCGATGTACATCCCGTTCAAGGACGTCCCGATCTCCGAGCCGTACTGGGTGACCGAGAGCGCCGACGCGGTGAGCTACGTCGGCGACACGTTCCGCTTCGACTTCGGAGTCGATCATTACCACTGGATGGACGCCAGTGGCCGGGTCGAGCTGAACGCCGAACGCCTCGGCCAGGTCGCGACGTTCTGGGTACCCGCGCAGCCGGGCTACGAGGAATCACAGATGCTGCGCAGCCACCTGGGCAAGGTGACCGGCACGATCGACGGCGAGGCCGTCGAGGGTCTGTTCATGCTCGACTACATCTACAGCCGGCCCGACCTCATGTGGAGCGAGATGGGCATGCTCACCAAGCTGCACAACCTCTGGATGAACTGGCTCGTCGAGTACGACGACGGCAGCTACGAGGGCGGCTACGCGTGGCGCGGGCGCCCGGGCAATGGCTTCGCCGCGGCCCACCACGTGGTGGACGGCGTCAGCACCGCCCGCACCGACGCCAAACTGACCACCGAACTGACCGCGCGCGGAACGATCAGTCGGGTGCGGCTCCGCCTCGGCACCGAGGTCGACGTCGTGCTCGACCAGCTCGGTTCGACCGACTGGCCCCTGCACACGGTCGGCACGGTCGGCTCGACGAGCCGAGACAAGAAGATCGTCAAGAGCTGGAACTACACGGAATACTTCCCGCTCAACTGGCCCGACGTCGCCGACTACCAGCAAGCCCATCTGAAGCTGTTCGGCCGCTACCCCTCGTTCCAGAAGTTGATGGCCAACGCACGTATCGAGGACGAGCACGTCCTCTTCCCGTCCAACTCCTGACTACAGCACCTTGTTTCGGCACAGTCGCCGCGCCGCGAACAGTCCGAACGCCGCTGGGGCCCAGAACGTCAGCAGGCGATAGATCAGCACTTCTTCCAGCGCGTGCGCGGCCGGCACGTGGGCACTCATCAGCACGGCAACGAAGGCCGCCTCGCTCGACCCCAGACCGGCCGGCGTGGGTACGGCCGAGCCGACCGCCGACGCGAGCATGAACGCGATGATCAGCGCCCCCAAGCCGATCTTGGGCGCGGGACCGGGAACCATCGCCGTACTGGCCGCGAAGGCGAAGGCGAGGATCAAGGTCGTCGAACCGGACGCCGCCAGCAGGATCACCAAGTCGCGGGGGTGCCGCAGCAGCCGCACGGCCGGCTGCCCCAGGCGGGCGAGATTGAGTCCAGCCCGGCGATGGGTCAACCGCACGACGACGGCCAGCACTACGGCCAGCGCGGCGACCACCGACCACAACCACGGCGAGCGCACCGGTCCGAGCACCCCGCTGACGTGAGTCGTGACGAGGGACAGCTCATGGCGGGACCCGCCCATCCCGAACCAGCCCCCGACCAGCACGAGCAGGCACAGCACGAGCAGATCCGCGATCGCCGCGACGACCGACAACAGCGCGACCGCGCCGACGGCCGCGGTCGCGTTCTGACCACGACGGGTGAAGTAGCGCGCGTTGAGCGCCGAGCCCCCGAGGCCGGCCGGGGTCAGCCGATTGGCCGCGGAGGCGGCGAACTGCACGAGCATGGTCTCGCCGAGGCGCACCGGCACCCCGGCCACGCTGCGAGCGGCGACGGCCGTGGCGACGTAGTGCAGCACCGCGAGGCCCAAAACGACGACCGCGAAGGGCCAGCGCAGGTGGGTGACGGTCGACAGGACCGAGGCGGCCAGCCCGCCCAGATCGGTCCCGCTGTCGCGATCGTCGGTGGTCCAGCTGATGAGCAGCGCGGTGAGCAGAGCAGCAGCGAGGATTGCGCTGACCAGCCGCGGACGTCCGCCGGTGAGCCGCTGGGCGCGCGACGGGGGCGGTTCGAGACGAGCGGGCTCCTCCTGGACCAAGATCGTCACTACCGCGACCTCCTGCTCGTAGTGATCACAGACTGACCGAGATTCATGTAAATCCGGTGAAGACAGCACAAACGCCGATGCAACGCTTGGCCGACACATCGAACGCGCAGGTCGAAACAAGTCGACATCGATCATGAATGTCCAACTACAGAATCGGTAGTGGGAACCCGCTGGGTTCGCTGATCGTGCCCTTATTGGGGCCGGTCGTGAGCGCCGGTTACTAAACCGAACCCGTCCTGTGACCGCGACAGCACGCACCGCGCAGCACGACTCCGCATCGGCGTTGATCTTGTTGTCACACCCCGTTGTGGCGGCGTGAGGTATGTGACACGCTTCGCAACGCGCTTGCTCGGGGTTGGGCAAGCGGGACGCCTGACGGGGGTTTCTGGTGTCGCGTAGAGCTTTGTCATTTCTGCTGTCCGCTGCCGTGGTCGCATCGGGCGCGGTGGCGATCATGGTGTCGCTGGCCGGCCCGGCTGCCGCTGCGAGCTTTCCTGGAACCTACGTCGCCAAGACGCCGGTCCGCCTGCTCGACACGCGCAGCGATCTGGGCGGGTCGGCGCTCGGCCCGAGCGGAACGCTCACCCTGCAGATCGGCGGCGTCGGCAGCATGCCGCCGTCGTCACAGATCGCGGCCGTGGCCATGAACGTCACCGTCACCCAGCCGACCGCCAGCGGATTCATCACCGTCTGGAGCGGCCCGACCAAACCGACCGCGTCGAACTTGAACTTCTCCGCCGGGCAGACGGTGCCCAACGCGGTCATCGTTCCGGTGACCAACGGCGTCGGTCAGCTTCTTCAACGGATCGTACGGAACGACCCAACTGCTCGCCGACATCCAGGGCTACTACACGTCCGGGTCGCCGACGGTCCCCGGCGCGTTCAAGCCGCTGGCGCCTCAGCGGTTGCTCGATACACGGATCAATCAGGGCGGCGGCGCCGTCGGCCCCAGCGGAACGCTGAAACTCGCCGTGGCCGGCACAGGCCTCACCGTCCCCGCGTCCGCGACCTCGGTGGTCCTGAACGTCACGGCGACCCAGCCGACGGCCTCGGGCTACATCACGGTCTGGGGCGACCAGACGGCTCGACCGGTCGCGTCCAGTCTCAACTTCGCGGCCGGCGAGACCGTTCCGAACCTGGTCGTGGCGCCGGTCGGTGCCGGAGGCGCGATCGATTTCTTCAACGGCTCGACAGGCACCACCCAGCTCATCGCCGACATCGCCGGGTACTACATCGGCGGCGGCTCCACCCAGCCGGGAACGTTCGTCTCGATGACACCGAGCCGGCTGCTCGACACCCGCAACGGGACCGGCGGCACGATCGTCGCGGCCGGCGGCACGGTGCCGCTTCACATCGACGGAATCGGCGCCATCCCGAGGTCGGCCGTGCGAGCCGTGGTCTTGAACGTGACGGTCACCCAACCCGCCGCGGGCGGCTACATCACGGCGTGGCCGGACGGCAACGACCAGCCCGTCGCCTCCAACTTGAACTTCGCTGCCGGTGAGACGGTCCCGAACCTCGTCGTCGTGCCGGTCGGCCTCGACGGCAAGGTCGACCTCTTCAACGGATCGGGCGGAACCATCCAGTTGATCGCCGACGTGGCCGGCTACTTCCTCGACCCGCCCGACACCACCCCGCCCGGCCCGGTGACGATCACCGGCATCGTTCCCGGGACGACGTCAGTCATCCTGGATTGGACGAATCCTCCCGACCAGGACTACCAGGGCGTGATGATCCGTCGGGCCACCGGTCCCGTCGCCCCGACATCGGTCACGACGGGCACGTTCGTCGCCGACGTCGCGACCCCCGGCACGACCTACACCGACACCGGCCTGAGCACCGGTACGCAGTACTCCTATGCCTTCTTCGCCCACGATGCCGTGCCGAACTACTCGAGCGCCGTGGCCGGCGTCGTGACCAATATGCGGCCCCGATGTCACCGCGCCGGGACCGGTGTCCGCGGTCACCGCGACGCCCCAGACGACGACGGTCGCCCTGACGTGGGTCAACCCGCTCGACCTCGACTACGCCGGCGTGATGATCCGGCGGGCCGTCGGCGCCACCGCTCCCTCGTCGCCTACCGCGGGGACGCTCGTCACCGACACGAGCGCGACGGCCACCTCGTTCACCGACACCGGCCTGAATCCGAGTACCCAGTACAGCTACGCGTTCTTCGCCCATGACACGGTGCCCAACTACGCCGCCGGCGTACCGATCTCGGTCACGACGGCCGCCCCGGACACGACCCCGCCGGGTCCGGTGACGAACGTGGCCGCCACGCCGACGACGACGACCGAGGCGCTGACCTGGACCAACCCGACCGACGCCGACTACGCCGGTGTCATGATCAGGCGCGCCGCGGGCGGGACGGCTCCGTCATCGGCCACCGCGGGGACGCTCGTCACCGACACGACGGCGACGGCCACCTCGTTCACCGACACCGGCCTGACGCCCTCGACGCAGTACTCGTACGCGTTCTTCGCCCATGACGCGATTCCCAACTACGCGGCCGGCGTCGACCTGACGAATACGACGCTTGCGCCACCGGACACCACACCGCCGGGCGTCGTGACCGGACTCTCGGCCACGCCCACGACCACCACGGTGGCGCTCTCGTGGACGAACCCCACCGACGCTGACTACGCGGGCGTCATGATCCGGCGCGCTATCGGGTCGACTCCGCCGAACTCGACCACGTCGGGAACGTTCGTCGCCAATATCACGACGCCCGGGGCCACCTTCACCGACACCGCCCTGAGTCCGACGACGCAGTACTCGTACGCGCTGTTCACCTATGACGGCGTGCCGAACTACTCGGCGGGCACCGGCGTGACGACCACGACTCTGACGCCTCCCGACACGACTCCCCCGGGACCGGTCACCGCAGTGAGCGCCACGCCGGGAAACACCTCGGTGGCGCTGTCGTGGACGCGGCCCGGTGATTCCGACTACACCGGGGTCATGATCCGGCGCGCCGTGGGCGCGACCGCTCCTTCATCGCCCACCGCGGGAACGCTCGTCAGCGATGTCGCGTCGCCCACGTCGACGATCACCGACTCGGGGCTGGCGTCCGGGACCCAGTACTCGTACGCCTTCTTCGCCCACGACGCGGTGCCGAACTATGCGACCGGCGTCGACGTCACGACCACGACCACCGTTCCGCCGGACACGACGCCGCCCGGCAACGTGACCGGCCTGACGGCCACGCCGAGCACGACGTCCGTGGCCCTGTCCTGGACCAACCCCGGCGACAGCGACTACGCGGGCGTCATGATCCGGCGCGCCACCGGGTCGACCCCGCCGTCCTCGATCACGAGCGGCCAGCTGGTCGCCAAGGTGACGACGCCCGGGACGACCTACACCGACAGCGGGCTCGCATCGGGCACGCAGTACGCCTACGCCCTGTTCGCCTACGACGGGGTGCCCAACTACGCGAGCGGCGACGACATCGAGGTGGCGACGACGGTTCCGCCGGACACGACGCCGCCCGGCAACGTGACCGGACTGACGGCCACGCCGAGCACGACGTCGGTGGCCCTGTCCTGGACCGACCCCGGCGACAGCGACTACGCCGGCGTCATGATCCGGCGCACCACCGGGTCGACCCCGCCGTCCTCGATCACCGACGGGCAGCTGGTGACCGACGTGACGACGCCCGGGACGACCTACACCGACAGCGGTCTCTCATCGGGCACGCAGTACAGCTACGCCCTGTTCGCGTACGACGGGGTGCCCAACTACGCCAGCGGCACCGACGTCACGACCACGACGACCACGCCGCCCGACACCACTCCGCCGGGCCCGGTCTCGGCGCTCACGGCGACACCGACCAGCGACAGCGTCGCCCTGTCGTGGACCAATCCGGGTGACTCCGACTACACCGGTGTCACGATCCGACGGGCGACGGGCGACACCCCTCCGACGACACCCACCGACGGCGACCCGGTGACCGATGTCGCCGCACCAGGAACGACCTACACCGACTCGGGGCTGGACGCGGGCACCGACTACTCGTACTCGTTCTTCGCCCACGACGGCTCGGGCAACTACTCGGCACCCGACTCGATCATGGTGACGACTGATCCGTAGGACGGCCCGCGCTCACGCGAGCGAGCTCGGGTCGCTGGGCACGTCGACCGCGTGCGCCTGCAGGGCGTCGAGGGCGACGATGTCGAGCACGGCGGCGTTCGTCGATGCCAGGACGACCGGCGCCGCGGCGTCGTCGCGGTGCGCGCGAGCCCAGTTCGCGGCGGTCACGCACCAGCGATCGCCCGGCACCAGGCCCGGGAAAGCCGTAGGCCGGCATCGGCGTCGACAGGTCGTTGCCGATGCGGCGCTGATGCGTCAAGGAACTCTGCCGTCACCACGGCGCAGATGGTGTGGCTGCCGACGTCGTCGGGTCCGGTGTTGCAGCAGCCGTCACGGAAGAAGCCGGTCATCGGATCGGTGCCGCACGGCTCGAGTTCGCCGCCGAGGACGTTGCGTTCGGTCACCCCGACAGCATCCGCACGCGGGCGAGAGGTCAGTTGCTGTAGATCTTGGTCGGCGGTGATCAAGCACGACGGTGCGCCCTGCTCGAGCATCACCCGGTCGTACTCGGCCCAGTCGTCGTGCGTGCCGCCGGCGGCGACGAACACCGCCCGCAGCAATTGCCGCAACGCCTCGGCCGAGATCACGCCGTCGTCGGGCCCGAGCAGTTCGGCCGGCCCTCGACACTGGCCCATCTCCATCCCGAGCGGAAGGTCAGGACCAGCCTGGGGACGGGCCCGGAGGTTGGCCAGCTTGACCTGGCCGTAGGTGACGAAGGCGAGCGCTGGCCGAGCCCGTCGCGCGGATGGTCCATCACCGCCGGCGTTGACCAGCGAGGACTGGATCGTCGAGTCGGCCCGGAGAGTGGCGACGACGGCCAGGCCCTGCTCGGCGGCACCGAGCGCGGCCACATCCTCGAGCGAAGTCACGCGCGGAACGCCGGACGGACGTTCCGGGGACGCCTCGGCGAGCGCGGCCGACGCGTGGCGGCGACGTGGAAGTCCTTGCCGTAGACCGGCTGACCGGGCTGCTGCCGCCACGAATCGGCCGAGCGTCACCACCGTCGACCGGGTCGAAGCCGAGCGAGTCGACGAGGTCGAAGACGAGCTGCTTGGCCGGGCCGTCCGCGCCTGCGATCGGCAGGGCGATGCGGATCCGGCGTGCCCGCCGGCTGGCCGTTCTCGAGCAGGTGCTTCCACCAGATGCCGTTGAACACCTTGTAGAGCGGCACGACCGAGCTGCTGGGAGACCCACACGCTCTCCGGCGTGCCGTCCTCGATCTCGGCGATGTGGCCGTCGCGTTCCTTCGGGTAGTAGTTGTTCGTCTCGATCACGACGGCGTCGGGCTTCGCGGTCTTGACGATGCCCGGCGCGAGATCGGGGACGTTCTTCTGCGGGATGCTGACGATCACGACGTCGGCGTCGCGCGGCGGCGTCGGCCGCCCAGACCGCGGTCGCGCCCGTCTCGGCCGCCAGCTCGGCCAGCGTCTGCGGATCGCGCGAGTTGGCCACCCGACCTCGTGTCCGAGCGGCGGCGAGCTTGCGCGTCAGCGTTCCACCGATCTGGCCGGCTCCGATGATTCCGATCTTCATCCGCGCTCCTTGGATTGGTTGCGTCTCCTGGGCGCGAACCTCGGCGCCGGCACCGGGCTATTCCGACCCGGGCACTCGCACGTTGCGTTCACGGGCTTGTGGTATCCCAGGCGCAATGATTGTCGACTGCGCGCACTACCTCGACGGCCGACCGCCAGGGCGACGGCGCCATGTCCCTCGACGAGGCGGCGCGTCGCCGCACTCGCTGGGCGGCTTCGTCTGGGTCGGGCTGTTCGAGCCGTCACTCCGGAGGAGATGTCCGAGGTCAGCCACAGCTTCGGGCTCCACGAGCTGGCCGTCGAGGACGCCCAGAGCCGTGCATCAGCGGCCCAAGATCGAGGAGTACGACCGCGACGTCCACCTGGTCGTGCTGCGCACGGCCCGCTACGACGACGCGCGCGAAGAGGTCGACTTCGGCGAGATCAGCGTCTTCCTGGGGCCGAACTTCGTGATCACCGTCCGGCAGGGCATCGCGAGCGACCTTCGCGGCGCGCGGGCCCGGCTGGAGCACCGTCCCGGCCTGTTCGAGTGCGGCACGTACGCCGCACTCTGGGCGATCCTCGACCAGGTCGTCGACGACTACGCCCCGATCATCACCGAGCTCGAGCGTGACATCGAACAGGTCGAGGAGACCGTTTTCGCGGGACGATCGCACCCACCGAGCGCATCTACTCACTGCGCCGCGAGGTGGCCGACTTCTACCGCGCGGTCCACCCGCTGCTGGCCGTCGTGAGCGACCAGCGAGCGCCACGTGCGCGAGACCGGACTGCTCCCCTACTTCCGCGACGTTCACGATCACCTCGTGATGGTCAACGAGGACGTCGCCGGCCAGCGCGACGTGCTGAGCAGCGTGCTCGAGGCGAACATGGCGGTGATCTCGGTCGAGCAGACGAAGGTCAGCGTGCGCCAGAACGCCAGCATGGAGCAGCTGACCAAGATCGCGACCGTGTTCCTGCCGCTGACGTTCGTCACCGGCTTCTTCGGCCAGAACTTCGGCTGGCTCGTCGATCACGTCGATGGTTTGTGGGAGTTCATCGTCTTCGGGCTCGGCGGGCTTCTGCTGCCCTGCGCGATCCTGTGGTGGTGGTTCCGGCGCCAGAGCCGAGCGTCGACGCCCGGCTGATGGGCCGCAGTGCGGCCTACGGGTTGCGCTCGCGGATGCGGGGCAGGATCTCGTCGCCGTAGAGACGCAGGAACTTCGCCTGGTCCGGGCCCGGCGCGTGGAACACGAGGTGGTTGAAGCCGAGGTCGATGTAGCGCTGGATCTTCTCGACGTGCTCGTCGGCGTCGGTCGAGACGATGAAGCGGCTCGCCGTCTTGGTCGCGGGCAGCTCGTCGGCCAGGCGCTGCATCTCGACCGGGTCCTCGACGCCCATCTTCTGCTCGGGGGTCAGCGCGAGCGCTCCCCAGAAGCGGGTCGCCTCCATCGCGGCGTCGTGATCATGATCGAAGGACACCTTGACCTCGATCATCATGTCGAGGTCGGTGATCGAGCGGCCCGCCTTCTCGGCGCCCTCGCGGATCGCCGGCAGCAGCGTCTCGGTGTAGAGCTCGGGCGCCTTGCCCGACGTGGTGATGTAGCCGTCGCCGACCCGCCCGGCGTAGCGCGTCGCCGCCGGGCCGGACCCGGCCAGGTACAGCGGCACCGGGATCTCGGGCACGTCGTAGATCGTCGCGTTCTCGGTCTTGTAGTACTGCCCGTCGAAGCTGACCCGCTCGCCGGCCCACAGCTCCTTGATCAACGCGATCGCCTCGCGGAAGCGGGCGAAGCGCTCCTTGCCCTCGGGCCACTCGATGCCCAGCGGCGCCTCGTTCATCGACTCGCCGGTGCCCATGCCCAGCGCCATGCGGCCCGGGAACAGGCAACCGAGCGTCGCGAACGCCTGCGCGACGATCACCGGGTGGTAGCGGAACGTCGGGGTGAGCACGCTGGTGCCCATCATGATCCGTTCGGTGCTGGCGCCCAGCGCGCCCAGCCAGCTCATCGCGAACGGAGCGTGCCCACCGTCGTGACGCCAGGGCTGCAGGTGATCACTGATGAAGACCGAGTCCATGCCCGACCTCTTCGGCCAGGATCGAGTACTCGCAGCAACTCCCGCGGCGCGAACTGCTCGTTCGACGCCTTGTATCCCAGCCTCAGCACCATCGCTTCGCCCTTCACTTGATCTCGGTCATCCGCACCATATCCACGCACGAGCGGCGGCCCCGGAAGCATCGTCGGCTAGTTCACACACCTGTGGAAACGGCCACGCCGGCTTTCCTACTGACTGGTAGGACGTCAGAGTACCTACGTGACCGTAACCTCGCCCGTCGGGTCGGGTGTACGGCTGCGCGCGAGCCACGTGCCCACCGGCGGCCGGATCCTCGGTTTCGGCGCGGCGCAACCGGCGGACTCGACGAGCAGCGAACAGATCGGCGCCCGCTACGGGCGCACGGCCGAGTGGATCGAGGCCCGCACCGGGTATCCGGTCCCTGCGGCGGCTGCGCGCGGACGAGAGCCTGGCGAACTGGCCTGCGTCGCGGCCGCCAATGCGCTCGCCAGCTCGAGCCCTCGACACCACCGAGATCGACACCGTCATCGGCGCCACCTGCAGCGTGCCCGGCGACCACCCACTGGTCAGCCGCGATCGTGGCCGAGCGGATCGCGCCCGGGGCCGCCTACTTCGACCTGAACGCGGCCTGCAGCGGGTTCTGCTACGCCGCGAGCACCGCCGACACGCTGATCCGTTCGGGGGCGGCCCGCAACGTGCTGGTCGTCGGTGCCGAGCAGATGAGCGGCATCATCGACCCGGACGACCTCGGCACCGGAATCATCTTCGGCGACGGCGCCGGCGCGGCCGTCTTCGGGCCGCACTCGGCACCCGTCCGGCGATCGGGCCGGTCGCCTGGGGCAGCGACGGCGGCCAGGCGGCACTGATCGCGTTCGGCGACGAGCAGTACATGCGGATGCAGGGTCAGCAGGTGTTCCGGTGGGCGGTCGAGAAGATCCACCACGTGGCGCAGCGGGCCTGCACGATGGCCGGCGTCACCACCGACGACATCGACGTCTTCGTCCCGCACCAGGCCAATCTGCGCATCGGCACGGCCATCGCCACCAAGCTCGGGCCTGGCGCCACGCGGTCGTGTCCGAGGACATCACCGTCTCGGGCAACACCTCGGCCGCGTCCATCCCGATCGGGCTGTGCCGGCTCGTGCAGAGCCGGGCGCGCGCGCTCCGGCCAGCTCGCTCTGCTCGTCGGCTTCGGCGCCGGCCTCACATACGCCGCACAGGTGATTCAGCTCCCCTGATCCCCCTTCGGCGTTCGCGCCGAGAGGATCATGTGCGGGTGGGGTCATCGCGTTTCGAAGGGCTGCTGCCGCTTCGGCTCAAGCAGATACCGCGCGCCGCGTTGGTGGCAGGAGATCGCTCTCGTCCTGCTGAGCTACTGGCTCTACGGTCTCGGCCGCAACGCACTGCCGGCCAAGGTGTCGAGCGCCGAACGGCACGGCCGGGCGATCCAGCACCTGCAGGAGCACCTCAACCTCGACTTCGAGCTGTCGCTCAATCGCTTCTTCGTCGCCCATGAGCCGGTCGCGCAGGTCGCCGACTACTACTACGCGACGCTGCACTTCGTCGTCACCATCACCGTGCTCGTCTGGCTCTACTGCGCCCATCCCCGGGTGTATCGCGGCGCCCGGACGGCGTTGTTCTCGTTGACCCTGATCGCGCTGCTGGGTTTCTGGCTCTATCCGGTCGCTCCGCCGCGCCTGCTGCCCGCGAGCTACGGCTACGTCGACACGGTCACCCACTTCCACACCTGGGGCTCGCTGGCCGACCCCGGCATTGCGAGCGCCTCGAATCAGTTCGCCGCCATGCCCAGCCTGCACATCGGCTGGGCGGTGTGGTGCGCAGCTACGATCTTCATGTGCGCCCGGCGGCCGGTGGGTGCGCTCTCTGGCGCGCTGCTGCTATCCGGTGGTTCACCTTCGTGGTCATCCTCGGCACCGCCAACCACTACGTGCTGGACGCGGTCGGCGGCGTCGTGACGGCCGCGCTCGGCTTCGGCGTCCAGTGGCTGGCCTCCGGCCACGGCGCCTATCGGGAGCCGATCGAATCAACGGCACCAGACCGGTCGTGCCGCGACCTCGTTCAGTCGCGTGGGGCGCCGTAGAACACACCCTCGACGACGCGGCGCGCGTGACGGGTGATCCGCCGGTAGTCGTCGACGACCTGACCCGGGTCGAACCCGGCCGGGTAGCCCAGCGCCCGGCCGACGCCGACGAGCGCGGTGCCGCTCTTCGGAAGTTGATCATCGGCCTTGTCGCGCACGAGCATGATCGCGTTTCGCACGGCCGTCGCCATCCGCCAGGCGGCTTCGAGATCGGCACCGTCGGCGGCCGCGATCAGGCCGGCCTTGCGTGCGGCGCGCAGCGCGTCGAGCGTGCGGGGCGTGCGCAGCCCCTCGACGGCCGCGCCGTGCGCCAACTGCAGCGTCTGGACGGTCCACTCGACGTCGGCCAGTCCCCCGCGTCCCAACTTGGTGTGCGTGGCGGGGTCGGCGCCGCGTGGCAGCCGTTCGCTCTCGACGCGCGCCTTGATGCGGCGGATCTCGACGAGCTGTTCGGCGGTCAAGCCGTCGGCGGGATACCGCACCGAATCGATCAGCTCGATGAAGCGGGCCGACAGCTCGGCGTCACCCACGCAGACCCGGGCCCGAAGCAGCGCCTGGGCCTCCCAGGGCTCGGACCACCTCGCGTAGTAGCGCGCGTAGGAGTCGAGCGAACGCGCCAGCGGCCCGTTGCGCCCCTCCGGCCGCAGGTCGGCGTCGATGCCCAGCGGCGGGTCGCTCGAGGGCGCGGCCAGCAGCGTCCGCATCCGCTCGGCGATGCGCTGCGCGATGCGCCCGTCGTCCGGTCCGGCGGCACCGATCGGCTCGTAGACGAACAGGACGTCGGCGTCCGAGCTGTAGGCGGCCTCGTCGCCGCCGAGCCGGCCGACCGCGATCACCGCCATCCGCACGGGCAGCGCGCCGTGCTCGCGCTCGACCGACGCCAACGCCGCCTGAAGAGCCGCGTCGAGGGTCGCGTCGGTGGTCGCGCTGATCGCGTGGCCGACCTCGACCACGTCGAGTCGGCCGAGCAGGTCGGCGAACGCGATGCGCAGCAACTCCTCGCGACGCGACGCCGCGAGCGATCGCCACCGCCTCCTCGTCGTCGTCCTGCCGGGCGACGATGCTGACCATCTCGCTGCGCAGCTCGGCGGTCGTCCGCGGCACGAGCTCGGCGTCGTCGGCCAGCAACTGCAACGCCTCGGGCGCTCGTAGCAACATGTCGACGACGTAGCGGCTGGTGGCCAGCACATAGGCCAGCCGCGCCGCGACCTGCCCCTCGTCGCGCAGCAGCCGCAGGTACCACGGCGTCGAGCCGAGCGCGTCGGACACCTGGCGGTAGGCCAGCAGGCCCTCGTCGGGGTCGGGGGCGTCGGCGAAGTAGGCCAGCATCAGAGGCAGCAGCGCGCTGCTGCAGCAGAGCCCGGCGCGAGACACCCGACGGTCAGTGACTGCAGATGCCGCAGGGCCCGCGCCGGCTCGGCGAAGCCCAGTGCGGCCAGCCGCTCCTCGGCCTGCTCGGGCGTCAGGCGCATCGACTCGGCCGGCACGCGTGACACCGCCTCGAGCAGCGGGCGGTAGAACAGCTTCTCGTGCAGGCGGCGGACCTCACGCACGTGCAGCGCCCACTCGGACTGGAAGACCGCGACGGCGCCGCCGCGCGCGTCGGGCCGGAAGCCCATCGCGCGCGCCAAGATCGTCAACTCGTACGGGTCCTCGGGGATCATGTGCGTGCGGCGCAACTTGCGCAGCTGGACGCGATGCTCGGTCGCCCTCAGGAACGTGTAGGCATCGCGCAGGCTGAGCGCGTCGTCCAGGCCGACGTACCCGCGATCCCGAAGGGCACTCAGCGCGTCGAGCGTCGAACGCTGGTGCAGCCCGGCGTCGAGCGCGGCCGTGGACGAGCTGCAGCAGCTGCACCGCGAACTCGACGTCGCGCAGACCGCCTGGCCCGAGTTTGATCTCGCGGGGGGCGATCGGTGGCCGGCAGCAACTCGACGACCCGGCGGCGCATCGCCTGGACGTTGGCGACGAAGTCGGGTCGCTGCGAGACCGTCCAGACCATCGGCGAGACGACCTCGAGGTAGCGCTGCCCGAGCTCGGCATCGCCCTGCGCACGGCCGCGCCTTCAACAGCGCCTGGAACTCCCAGGTGCTGGCCCATCGTTTGTAGTACGCCTCGTGGCTGGCCAGGGTCCGGACGAGCGGGCCGTCCTTGCCCTCGGGACGCAAGGTTCGCGTCGACCTCCCAGGCGGCCGCGAGCAGATCCGCATGAGCTCGCTGGCCACGGCCGTGGCGCCGGCCAGCGACTTCTGCTCGTCCGCACCGTCGGGGACCTCGGCCACGAAGATCACGTCGACGTCGGAGACGTAGTTGAGCTCCCGGCGCACCGGTCTTGCCCATCGCGATGACGGCCAACCGGAACGGTTCGGCGGCGGACCGGTCAGCCGCGACCCGGGCCAGCGCGGCGGCGAGCACGGCATCGGCCAGATCGGTCAGCCGCTCGGTGACGGTCGGCGAAGTCCAGCTCGCCGGAGAAGTCACGCCCCGCGACCCCGACCACCTCGCGGCGGTAGGCCGACTCGAAGATCGTTCACGAGGTTGTCGGCGTCCTCGGCGACCGCGCTCGTGATGCGCTCGGTCGGGGTGCCCGCGTCGTCGTCGAGCAGCACCCGCCAGTGCTCGGGGAACAGCGCGAGGTGGTCGGCCAGCGCGTCCGATGCGCCGAGCAGGTTGAGCAACCGGCTGCGCAGCTGACCGCTCGCCGCCAGCTCGCGGCCGATCGCGGCGGCCTCGGACGGCTCGGCCGCTTCGAGGATGCGCACGAGATTGGCCAGCGCGGAGTCAGGTTCGGGCGTGCGACCGAGCGCGGCGATCGCGGCACGCGGCGCCGCTGTCGACCGGCTCATGCCGCTCGGCGTCCCACCACGCCAGTCGGGGGTTCGAGAGCGCCGTCTGGGCCGCCTCGGGGTCCAGGAAACCGAGCCGGATCAACAACGTGCCCAGCCGCGGATCAGGAGTCACTGCGGCTCGCCGGGCTCCGGCGCGTCGGCGCGTCGAGGGGTGCCGGCGGCCATGACGGTTGCGGCCACGGCAGATTCTGCGGGCGGGCGGCCTGCATCTGAGCGGCCAGCGCCGCGCGGATCTCGGCCGGGTCGGTGACCGGCTCGGCCGTGGCTGATCCGCAGCGTGCGGGCCGGCCGAACCGACGGCCGGGTCACTCGACGATGGCCGCCCAGGCCACGCGCGAACGGCCGCCACACCTCGGCGATGTCCTCGTGGGCGGCGTCCGAGCGGGCGAGCAGGCGATCGACGTCGTAGCCGTCGAGCTCGTCGGCGTCCTCGGCGGCCCAGGTGCGCACGATCGCCGGGGTCGTCTCGATGTGGAACTGCGGTCCCCCAGGCGACCGGCCGACCCGAAACGCCTGGACGTCGCAGCCGGGCGAGTTGGCGAGCAGCACGGCTCCCGGCGGAAGCTGGGTGACGGCGTCGACATGCCACTGGATCACGTCCGGCGTGATCGGCATCGATCCGAACAGCGGGTCGGTGGCGGCGTTGGCGCGCTTGGCGATCAGCTGGGCGCCGTACTCCGGTCCGTCCGGGTTGAGGGCCGACCGGCCGCCGGTGGCCACCGCCAGCAGCTGACCGCCCAGGCAGATCCCGAGGGTCGGGAGCTCGGCGGCGACGGCGTCGGCCAGCAGCGCGCGAACCGCGGGCAGCCAGGGGGCGACGCCGTCGTCGTTGGCGCCCATCGGCCCGCCGAGGACGAGCAGGCCGTCGAAGCCGTCCAGCGAGGCCGGCGGCGTTTCGGCGAAAGCGTTCACGACCTCGAGCTCGACGCCGGCCTCGGACAACCAGTCGCCGAGCGGCCCGAGCGGATCACTCGGGTCGTTGACGATCACGAGGACACGACTCACGGCGCAAACCCTACCGACGGCCCCGGCCCCGACCGTGGCGAGTTCTAGAGTTTCGAGCATGTCTGTTACGGCTGGCGCGTCCGGTCCGCCGCAGTTCCGGGCCCGCATCAGCCGGCTGAGCAAGACCTATGAGGTCGGCCGCGAACGCGTGGCCGCCCTCGAGAACGTGACCAAGGACGTCCTCGCGGGTTCGTTCACGGTCATTGCCGGTCCGTCCGGTTCGGGCAAGTCGTCACTGCTGCGCATCCTGGCCTGCGTCGACCGCCCGACCAGCGGCTACCTCGAGATCGGCGGCATCCCGACGGCCGATGCCTCGCGGCGGACCCGGCAGAAGTTGAGGCGACGCACGGTCGGCTACATGTTCCAGGATCCGATCGACAACCTGATCGAGTACCTGAGCGTCGACGAGCAGCTCCGGCTGGCCGCACACCTGCGTGGTTACCACCTGGACGACGCCGAGGCCGACCGCCTGCTCGCGACGCTCGGTCTCAGCGACCGGCGCGATCATCGCCCGCAACAGCTGTCCGGCGGCGAGCAGCAACGGGTGGCGGTCGCCAGCTCGATCGTCGGGGCCCCCGCGCTGGTCGTCGCCGACGAGCCGACCGCCGAACTGGACTCGGTCTCGGCCGAGGCGATGCTCGACGCCATGGCCAGGCTCTGTGTCGACGGCGCCTCATTCGTGGTCGCGTCCCACGACGCCCGGGTCATCGAACGGGCCGATCACCTGCTGCGGCTCGAATACGGACGGGTCGTCGAATCGTGGTGATACCCGAAGGCCGTTATCCAGTGCAGGCGGTCGACGTCCACAAGTCCTACCGTCGCGGCTCCGAGATCGTCCACGCGGTGCGAGGAGTCGACTTCGCCGTCGGGCCCGGCGAGATCGTCGCGATCCGCGGAGCGTCCGGGTCGGGCAAGACGACGCTGCTGGCCCTGCTGTGCGGATGGGAGCAACCCGACAGCGGCGTCGTCACGCACCCGGGCGGGATGGGCTGGACCGACCTCGCGCTGGTGCCGCAGACGCTCGGCCTGCTCGAGGATCTGACCGTCGGCGAGAACGTGCTGCTGCCGGCGCGGCTCAATCACATCGACGACGCCGAGACCGACGATCATGGCGACTCGCTGATCCGCCGCTTCGGCCTCGACCACTTGATCGACCGGCACCCGGCCGAGATCTCGCTCGGCGAGCAGCAGCGCGCGGCGGTGGCCCGCGCCCTGCTGCTTCGCCCGGCACTGGTGCTCGCCGACGAGCCGACCGCCCATCAAGATCACGGGTGCGCCGACGTGGTGCTGAGCGTGCTGCGCGAACATGCCGCGGCCGGCACGGCGTTCGTCCTCGTCAGCCATCACGCCCAGGCGTGGGACGCCGCCGACCGGGTGACGACCATGGCCGACGGGACGTTGTCGTGAGCGTCCTGGTCGCCGCGCCGTGGACCCGCGCGCCGCTCCTGCTGCTGCGCCGACCACTCGTCTTCGTGGCGATCGTGGTGGCGACCGCGGTGCTGGCCGTCGCCGCCGCGTCCGGTGTTCTGTTCCAGTCGAGCGTCGGGACCGCCAGCCTTCAGGTGCAGGCAAAGGCCGATTGTCCCGAACTGTCACTGCCCGGCTTCCAGGCCGCGGTGCCTCCCGCCCGCCTGTCGACCGACGAAGCGCTCGGACGCTCGACGCTCACCTCGACGACGTCGGATCCGGCCTACTCCGTCGTGATCGGGACGACGCGGATCCAGAGCTCGCCGGTCGATCTCTATTCGCGGGCGGGCGCACTCGATCACGTCGTCACACTGACGCCCGACGACGGCGGTGCCGGCGCCTGGTTCCCGGACAACTTCGCGGCCAAGATCGGCGCCGTTCCTGGCCAGAACGTGACCACGACCGACGGCACCTCGATCCGCGTGGCCGGCATCTATCGCGCGCTCGCCCCCGATCCGTACGCACTGTCGAACCTGCCGCGGTACTGGTGCACGTGGCACGACCTCATCGTGCCGAAGGTCCTCGAGAATCCGACCGGCCCCTGGTTGATCGCCGACCCGGCCACCGTCGCGGCCGCCGTCCCACGCGACCTCGAGGTGTCGTGGTTCGCCGACCGGTCGACCTCGACGCCGTTGTCGGCGGCGCAGGACGGGCCGGCCCAGGCGGCCGCGGCCGCGGCGGCGTTCGCGCGGCAGACATCGGCCCGGACGTCCGTCCCTCCCGATCTCGCGAAGAAGATCGACACGGCGCAGCGGGTCGAGCATGGACTGAGCGGATCGGTGGTGCCGATCGACCTCGCCGGCGTCGTCGTCGCCGCCCTCCTGGTGGCCGGCGCCGGAGGTTTCTGGGCGACGGCACGATCGCGCGAGATCCGCTGGCTGGTCTCTCGTGGCGTGGGGCCGGCCGCCCTCGGACTCAAGGCGGTGCTCGAGACGGCACCGGCCGCCCTGGTCGGCCTCGCCGGTGGCGTCGGCGCCGCGCTCGCCCTGGTCCGCGGCATCGGTCCGACGTCGGTGCTCGAACCGGGTGCGCAGTGGCGGGCGTTCGGCCTCGCGGCGCTCGCCGTCGCCGGGGCGCTGTTGATCATCGCCGCGGTCGGTGCGCTCGCCGGACGGGAGCGGGTGACCGGGGGCCGACGGACGTGGGTCCGCGACGTGCCCTGGGAACTGGCGTTGCTCGCGCCCGGAATCTGGGCCGCCGCCCGGTTGAGATCTCGGTCGGCGGTCGTCGTCGACCACGCGGTCGTCAGCGTCGACCCACTGACGTTCGTCTTTCCGCTGCTCGCGGCCAGCGCGATCGTCCTGCTGCTCGCTCGCGTGGCCGGTCGGCTTCTCCCCCGCCTCGGCCGAGCGCAACCACGGCGCACCGCGAACTATCTGGCCATCCGTCGCCTGGCCGGCTCGCGGGCGGTCGTCCTCGGCGTCCTGGTGGGCACGGCACTGCCGTGTGGCCTGCTGACCTATGCGAGCACGGTCACGCACGGCATCAGCTCCGACATCACCGCCAAGGCCCGGACCAACCTGGGCGCACCGCACGTCCTCGAGGTGCGGGGCAGCCTCACCGGGACGCCCCGGCTCGAGGGCAACGGAACGCCCGTGGCGGCCATCGACTCGATGGCGGCCCTCGCCGACGGCACCGCGGTCAACGTTCTCGGCGTCGACCCGGCGACGTTCGCCGACTTCGCCTACGTGTCATCGGCCCAGCGTTCGGCCGTTGCCAAGATCGGATACACCGACGGCGGCGAGGTGCCGGCGATCCTGGTGAACGCCCCGGCGTCGGCCGATGCGACGTCGCTGAGCGTCGGAGCGACCCAGCTGGACCTGGCCGTCCGGTCGCGGATGCCGGCGTTCCCCGGGCTACGGGACAGCTTCGAGCCACTGGTCGTCATCGATCGCGCCGCCTTCTCGCTGGTGGATCCGGCCGCCGACCGCGACAACCAGGTCTGGACGACGAACGCCGATTACGGTCCCGCGCTGCGCGCCATTGCCGCCGACGGCTACACGGTGCTGACCGAGCTGAGTTCGCAAGTGCTGATCGGCAACACCGGGTTGCTGCCCGTGACGTGGATCTTCGGCTACCTGCGGGCGCTGGCCGTGCTGATCGGCTTGGTGGCGCTGGCCGGTCTCGTCTTCGGCCTGGCGGCCCGCTCGCGACGGCGGGTGGTGTCGTACGTGCTGAGCCGGCAGATGGGGATGAGCCAGAGCACGCACCTGAAGTCCCTCGCCGTCGAGCTGCTGACGATTCTCGGTGCCGGCTGGCTGATCGGATGCGCGGTCGGAGCTGTCGCGGACGACCTGGTCTACCGCAATCTCGATGTCTTCCCCGAGCTGCCACCTGCCCCGACGTTCGCGCTGCCCACGCTCGTCCTGGCGGTCACCGCCGCGATCGTGGTCGTGGTCGTGGTCATCGCCGCTCTGGGCACCCATTGGGGCTCCGAACGGGCGCGACCGGCCGAGATCCTGCGCCTCGAATGAGATCCAGCGTCTGCGCCGAACCGACCGTCTGGTAGATACAACACACGTCGTAAGACCGATCGAGGAGGACATCGCGTGGCTACTGCCCTGGTTGTCGGTGGGACGGGTCCGACGGGGCCGCCGCTGGTGGAGGGGTTGTTGGCGCGTGGGTTTGAGGTGTCGTTGTTTCATACGGGGCGGCATGAGTTGGTGGATGGGCCGGCGGTGCGGCATCTGCATGGGAGTCCGTTTGATGCGGACAGTGTGGCCGGGGTCGTTGGGTTCTGAGTCGTTTGATGTGGTGGTGGCGACTTATGGTCGGGTGAAGGTGTTGGCGCAGCATTTCGCGGGTCGGTGTGGGCATTTCCTGGTCGTGGGGGGGACGCCGGTGTATGCCGGGTACGTCAATCCGCATGAGTTGTTCCCGACCGGGATGCGGTTGCCGGTGCGGGAGAAGACGCATCCGTTGGTGGCGGTGGATGCGGGCCGTTACGCCGGGTACAACGTGGCCCCGATCCGGATCACCGAGGATTTCGTGTTCGAGTTGGGTCGGGCCGGGGCGTTCGGGGCGACGTATCTGCGGTATCCGACGATCTACGGTCCCCGCAACCCGCACAGCTGGGAGTGGACGGTCGTGCGCCGGGTCCTGGACGGGCGGCCGTGGATGATCTTGTCCGATGACGGGCGCGGTATCCATTCCCGGGCCGGGGCCCGCAACGCCGCCCACGCGATCCTGCTGGCCATCGACCGGCCCCAGGCCTCGATGGGTAACGCCTACAACGTGGCCGACGACGAGCTGGTCAGCATCCGGCAATGGGCCGAACTGGTCGCCGACGCCGCCGGCGGCGGCCTGGAGATCCGCTCCCTGCCCGGGGAACTACCCAGCCCGGGCTGGGCCGTGATCGCCTTCGGCTACCAAGGCACCGCCAGCTGCATCCTGGACACCACCGCCCTACGCACCGACCTGGGCTACCGCGACGTCCAACCCCTGCGCGACGGACTCATCGAAACCGTCGAATGGATGCTGGCCAACACCGACCACATGCACGCCAACCCCAACCTCACCGACCCCTTCGACTACCCCGCCGAAGACCACCTCATGACCGCCTACCAACAAGCCATCACCAACCTCGCCCCCTACACCCAACCCTTCACCGACGGCGTACGCCAAATGCCGGTCCCCCAAACGACCCGCGGAGCCCAAGCTCCCTGATCCGTCCAGGTCACGGCGAGTGGCCGATTTCGGGTACGAGTGGCCGCATCTGCGCGACCACTCGCGTCACAATCGGCCACTCGCGTGGACGGGGCGCGTGGTCGAGGTGCGGGGCGCGTGGTCGAGGTGCGGGGCGCGTGGTCGAGGTGCGGGGCGGCTCAGCCGAGGATCCGGGCCGCCGCCAGGCTCGACGCGTCGATCATGCTCGCACCGCCGTCGACCGGCACGACGGCACCGGTCATGAACGAGGCGTCGGGTCCGGCCAGGAACGCGATCACCGCCGCGATCTCGGCCGGCTCGGCGACCCGGCCGAGCGGAATGCCGCCGCCCAGGCGCGAGTACCCCTCGTCGAGGTCGACGCCGGCCCGCTCGGCCAGGTGACCCACCGACTGGTCGCTGAGTTCGGTTCGCACCCATCCCGGGCAGACGACGTTGACCCGCACCCCGCGCGCGCCGAAGTCGCGCGCCATCGTCCTGGCCATGCCGATCAGGGCGTGCTTGCCCGTGCTGTAGCCGGCGACGTGCAGCGGCGCGAAGACACCCGAGAGCGAGGCGACGACCACTACGGCCCCCCGACGTTCGATCAGGTGCGGCAGGGCGGCCCGGCTGACGTTCACCGCGCTGAACAAGTTGGCGTCGAGTGCGCGGGTCCAATCCTCGGGCGTGAGCGTCTCGACCGTCCCGCGCTCGGCCGCGCCGGCGTTGGTGACCAGGGCATCGAGCCGCCCGAAGCGCTGCAGCACCTCGTCGACCGCCTGCGCCGCCGCGTCAGGATCGGCCGCGTCGCCGGGCACAGCCAGCGCGCCGGTCTTGCCCGCGACGGCCTCGAGCGGCTCGGGCCGGCGTCCCATGATCGCGACCCGGTGACCGTCCGCGGCAAAGCGCCGGGCGCACGCGGCGCCGATCCCGCTCCCGCCGCCGGTGATGAGGACGACCTGCTCGCTCGACGTCATCGTTCGCTGCCTCCCGTCGTGCGCACCCTACCGACCGCGGACGGCCGCCGAGATGATCACGCCGGGCTGGATCACGTAGGGTCAGCCGCGTGCATGAACTCTGGGCCGACTACCGCGCTGCCTGGCGCCGGGCTCCCTGGCTGATCCCCTTCCCGATCATCGGGTTGCTCCTGTTGGTGCTCGGCATCGTCGGATCGATAGATCGAGCACCGGCGCAGATCCTTTTCGTCCCTGGACTGCTGGCGCTGCTCGCCCACCACTTCCTGGCCCTGCGGGTGAACCGTTAGTTAGGCGCGGTGCAGGATCACGACCGGGATCGTCCGGGAGGTCTTCTCTTCGTAGCCGGCGAAACCGGGATAGAGCTGCTTCTGTTTCGTCCAGATCGGCTCGCGCTCGGCGGGATCGGCGACGTGGGCGATCACGTCGACGGTCTCGGTGCCGACCTCGATCTGCGCGTTCGGGTGCGCGACCAGGTTGTGGAACCAGGCCGGGTTGTTGTCGGCGCCGGCGTAGGAAGCGAAGACGGCCCAGTCATCGCCGACCGGCTGGTACATCATCGGGTGGACGCGCGGCTCGCCGCTCTTGGCCCCGGTGCTGTGCAGCAACAGCATGGGCGCACCGGCGAAGTTGCCACCGACGTCACCGCCGTTGGCTCGGAACTCGTCGATGATCGTTTGATTCCAGTCGGCCATGACACCAACCCTAAAGGGACGGCAGGTAGCGGCGCAGCTCGAAGGGGCTGACCTCGGCCCGGTACTCGATCCACTCTTCCCGCTTGTTGCGAAGGAAGAAGTCGAAGACGTGCTCCCCCAGCACCTCGGCGACGAGTTCGGAGTTCTCCATCACCTTCAGGGCATCGTTCAGGTTCGCCGGCAGCTCCTCGTAGCCGAGCGCTTGGCGCTCCATGTCGGTCAGCGACCAGACGTCGTCCTCGGCGCCGGGCGGCAGCTCATAACCCTCTTCGATGCCCTTCATCCCGGCGCCCAGCAGGACGGCGAACGCGAGGTAGGGGTTGGTCGCCGAATCGGGTGAACGGATCTCGATTCGCGTCGAGTTCGCCTTGCCCGGCTTGTACATCGGCACCCGCACGAGCGCCGATCGGTTGGCGTGCCCCCAGCAGACGTACGTCGGGGCCTCGACGAGCTGGCCCCGCGCCGCGTAGCCGAACAGTCGCTTGTAGGAGTTCACCCACTGGTTGGTGACCGCGGTGATCTCCCGCGAGTGGTGCAGCAGCCCGGCGATGAAGGCCCGCGCCGTCTTCGAGAGGTTCAACGGGTCGGACGGGTCGTGGAAGGCGTTGTGGTCGCCCTCGAACAGCGACAGGTGGGTGTGCATGCCGCTGCCGGGCTGGTGGCGGAACGGCTTGGGCATGAACGTCGCCTCGACGCCGTGACTGATGGCGACTTCCTTGACGATGTGGCGGAAGGTCATGATGTTGTCGGCCATCGAGAGCGCATCCGCGTAGCGCAGATCGATCTCCTGCTGACCGGGCGCGACCTCGTGGTGGCTGAACTCGACCGAGATGCCCAGGCCCTCCAGCGCGGCGACGACGTCCCGGCGGAAGTTGTGGGCCGAGTCGTGGCTGGTCATGTCGAAGTAGCCGCCGTTGTCGATCGGCACGGGCTCACTGCCGTCGGTCGGCCGGTTCTTGAGCAGGAAGAACTCGATCTCGGGGTGGGTGTAGAACGTGAAGCCGCGCTCGGCCGCCTTCGACAACGCTCGACGCAGTGTGTAGCGCGGATCGGCCCAGGACGGCGAACCGTCGGGCATCTGGATGTCGCAGAACATGCGCGCCGAGTCGGCGGTGCTGCCGTCGGCCGGGGGCAGGATCTGGAACGTCCCCGGATCGGGGCGCGCGATCATGTCGCTCTCACTGGCCCGGGCGAATCCCTCGATGGCCGAGCCGTCGAAGCCGATGCCCTCGTCGAAGGCCCCGTCGAGTTCGGCCGGAGCTACGGAGACCGATTTGAGCGTTCCGAGGACGTCGGTGAACCAGAGGCGGACGAAGCGGATCTGGCGTTCCTCGATCGTGCGCAGCACGAATTCCTGTTGACGGTCCACCCGCGCGACCTTAGTGGACCAGAGTGACGGATGAGTTACTTGATCCCCGACGGGTCGCCGGTAACCGGACGGGTCGGGCTACTGCAGGGAGCTGGCGGCCGCGGCGGCCCACTGGGCGTAGGGCATCGTCCAGTCGCCGTTCTGCCAGAGCGCGAGCGCGGCGCCGCCGGTGTGCTCGACCACGACCGGATCACCGATCTGCGAGGTCTGCTGGTACCAGATCGCGTTGGCCTTGTTCAGGTTCAGGCAGCCGTGCGACAGGTCGCGCGAGCCCTGGGCCCAGACGGTGCTGTCGAGTTCGTGCAGGTAGATGCCGTCGACGCTGATCTTCGTCGCGTTGTAGATCGTCTCCTTGTAGCCGCCGGGCGCTGTGACCGGCAGACCGTAGGTCGAGGAGTCCATCACGACGGACGCGTCCTTCTCGAGGACGGTGTAGGTCCCCGACGGGGTGAAGTAGGAGATCGTGCCGTCGGTGCCCTTGTAGTAGCCGCCCTTGCCCATCGACGTCGGCATGGTGCGCTGCAGGACGTCGTTGAAGTAGACGCTGACCTGGTGCGTGGTGTCGTCGGCGATCGAGACCTGCTTCTGGCCGATGGTGAACGACTTGCTGATGTCGGCCTGGCCGTAGAGCCCCGACCCGACCTGGACGCCGTAGATGTTGGCGGCGACGGTGACCTTCGTGCCCGCGGGCCAGTACTGACCGTCCGGGACGTTCGGCCGGAAGTGGGCGTTCTGGTCGTCGACCCAGTACCAGGTGCCGGTCATGGCCGGCGTCGACGTGACGACGAGCGCCTTCGTCGCCGCGGCCTTGTCGGTGATCTTCTCGTCGAAGTGGACGACCGGGACGATGCCGACGCCGTAGGTCGCGCCGTCGGTCAGGTTGTAACCGCCCTGGTAGTCGATGTAGGCCGCGGTCTGGTTGCTCGGCGTGAGGGTGTTGAACGTCGCGGTCTGCGACGTCGGCACGCCGGCGGAGTTCGTCGCGGCCGCCGTCAGGGTGTACGTGTGGCCGTAGCCGAGGGTGGAGCCGGCCGTCCACGTCGCGTTGTCGGCCGACATCGTGCCGGTGACCGTGGCGCCCGTCGAGCTGGTCAGCGTGACGCTCGAGATCGTGCCGCCCGCCGCGGAGACGGTGATCGGGGTGGCCGGGCTGACGCCGGAAGCGCCGTTGGCCGGGTTGAAGGTGAGCGCGGCCGCCGGGGCCGGCGCACTGCTCGAAGTCGACGGAGCGGGCGAGGAGGACGAGCTGCTCGATGACGCCGAAGTGGGGGCTCCGGCCGCGGCGGCGGCATCGTGCTTGCCCCCGCACGCCGTGAGGGCACCGGCCGCCAGAAAAGCGACGCCGGCGACCGCGACCACGACCCGGCTACCGGTGCCGAAGTGGGGCAGTCGAACCACAGCAGACCTCCACGCATCACGAGCGCACCCAGCGGAGCGCCCACAGGCCACGAGCGGATCGACGGAATCCGAAATGGCCGTCTCGTGGTCACCCTATTGTGGCCCAAGACCGGTCGAACCCTCGACATCTGACCGGCCGCTCTCAACGTTTTCGCAGCCCGTGATAGTGCGCGACACTGGACAGGTGCCTCAGCTCCGGATCGCCTTGGCCCAGATCGACCACACTGTCGGTGCCCTGACGAGCAACGCACTCTCGGTGATCACTCACGTACAGCGGGCCGCCACCGCCGACGCGGACGTCGTGGTGTTTCCCGAGATGATGCTGACCGGCTACCCGCCGGAGGACCTCGTCCTGCGACCCAGCTTCCTCGCCGCGTCCCGCAAGGCGCTCGAAACGCTGGCCACCGAGCTCGACCGCGCCGGCCTCGGCGACACCGCGGTCGTCGTCGGCTACCTCGACGACGCCGGTGGCCCGCGCAACGCGGCGGCGTTCCTACTCAGTGGTCGGGTGGTCGCGACCACCTACAAGCACCACCTCCCGAACTACGGGGTCTTCGACGAGCGACGCTACTTCGTCCCTGGTGACCGGTTCGTCGTGGTTCGTCATCGTGGCGTCGACATCGCTCTCACGATCTGTGAGGACGCCTGGCAGGAGGGCGGACCGTTCGCGGTGGCGGGTGTGGCCGGTGTCGGGCTGGTGGTCAACATCAACGGCTCGCCCTACGAGCGCAACAAGGACGACGTCCGGTTGCCGCTGATCCAGCGACGGGCGCGCGAGGCCAAGGCGCCGGTCGTCTACGTGAACACGGTCGGCGCGCAGGACGAGCTCGTGTTCGACGGTGACTCGTTCGTCGTGGCTGCCGACGGCACGCTGCTGGCGCGCGCCCCGCAGTTCGTCGAACAGCTGATGATCTTGGACGTCGATCTCACCGCGGCCGACTCCGACCGGGCCGGCGAGCTGGCCGGCATGCACGTCGAACGTCACCACACGGGCGTCGATGCGGGCACCGCCCGCTCGGCCTTGTCGGCGGCGGTCGCCGCGCCACTGGGCGACGAGGCCGAAGTGTGGGGAGCCCTCGTGCTCGGGGTGCGCGACTACGTCCAGAAGAACGGGTTCTCCTCGGTCGTGCTGGGTCTGTCGGGCGGTATCGATTCGGCGGTGGTCGCGGCGATCGCGGCCGACGCCATCGGCGGCGACCGCGTCTACGGCGTGTCGATGCCGAGCGCCTACTCCTCCGATCACTCCAAGTCCGACGCGGCCGAGCTCGCCGACCGCATCGGTGCGCACTACCGCGAGGTCCCCATCGCACCGATGACCGACGCGTTCGTGTCCGCGCTGAAGCTGACCGGACTGGCCGAGGAGAACGTCCAGGCGCGCATCCGCGGCACGACGCTGATGGGGCTGTCGAACTCGGAAGGGCACCTCGTGCTCACGACCGGCAACAAGAGCGAGCTGGCGGTCGGCTACTCGACGATCTACGGCGATGCCGTCGGCGGGTTCGCACCGATCAAGGACGTGCCCAAGACGCTCGTCTGGGATCTGGCCCGGTGGCGCAACGCGGACGCCACGTCCCGCGGCGAGGTCGAGCCGATTCCGCAGAACTCGATCACCAAGCCGCCCTCGGCCGAGTTGCGCCCCGGCCAGCTCGACAGTGACTCGCTGCCCGACTACGAGGTGCTCGACGCGATCCTGGCGCGATACGTGGACGGTGATCAGGGCGTGGCCGAGATCGTCGCGGCCGGCTTCGACTCCGAACTCGTGGCGAAGACGGCTCGCATGGTCGACACCGCCGAGTGGAAGCGCCGCCAGTACCCGCCGGGGCCCAAGATCAGCTTCAAGGCGTTCGGTCGAGACCGCCGGCTGCCCATCACGAATCGCTGGCGGGAGACGGAGTGATCCGTGTCTCTCGCGTTTCTTAGAGACAACAGCAGGATTTCGGCGCACTATTGCGGCGTCCACCTGTACATGCCCGGGGACCGGCGAGCCGGCCTCGAGGAGAAAAAGGGGTCCGCATCATGTCTGAGACGCTCTATGGCGGGATCGCCAACCGTCGAGTGACCATCCGAGATCTGCAGCTGGCCAAGGACGCCGGCGAGCGGTGGCCCATGCTCACCGCCTACGACTATTCGACCGCGCGCGTGTTCGACGAGGCCGGTATTCCGGCTCTGCTCGTCGGCGACTCGGCGGCCAACGTGATCTACGGCTACGACACGACGGTGCCGGTGACCGCCGACGAGCTCATCCCGCTCGTCCGGGGGGTCGTCCGCGGTGCCACCCGGGCCCTGGTCGTCGCCGACCTCCCCTTCGGCAGCTACGAGGCGTCACCCGCCCAAGCGCTCGAGACCGCCACCCGGTTCATGAAGGAGGGTGGCGCCCAGGCGATCAAGCTCGAGGGTGGCCAGCGAGTGGCCCGCCAGGTCGAGCTGCTGACCAACTCCGGCATCCCGGTCATGGCCCACATCGGCCTCACGCCCCAGTCGGTGAACGCGCTGGGCGGCTATCGCGTCCAGGGCCGGGGCGACGAGGCCGCTCACCGGATGCTCCAGGACGCCAAGGCGCTGCAGGCAGCGGGCGCGTTCGCGGTCGTCCTCGAGGTCGTGCCCTCCGATGTCGCCGCCCAGCTCACCAGCCAGTTGCACATACCGACGATCGGCATCGGCGCCGGCGCCCAGACCGACGCCCAGATCCTCGTCTGGCAGGACATGGCCGGGCTGCGCACCGGTGAGCGCAAGCCCAAGTTCGTCAAGGAGTTCGCCGACGTCGCGGGCGTGCTGCGCGGAGCGGCCCAGCTGTTCGGCGACGAGGTGCGGGCCGGGACCTACCCCGACGAGGAGCACGCGTACCACTGATCGGCCGCCGTTCGACGGGGCGGCGGTAATCGCCTCGACCCCGATGACGACAATGGCAGGGTGACCGCCGCGGTTGAAGTAGTCGATCTCGTCAAGCGCTATCCGAAGCGTGACGTCAACGCCGTCGACGGCATCTCCTTCGCCGTCGAGGCCGGCGAGGTGTTCGGCCTGCTCGGTCCGAACGGCGCCGGCAAGTCGACGACCATCGGCGTCCTGACCACGCGGGTCGTCGCCACGTCCGGCGTGGCCCGCGTGTGCGGAGTGGACGTGATCAACCATCCGGTGGCGGCCCGATCGGTGTTCGCGGTCGTACCGCAACGCGTGAATCTCGATCGGGCGATCACCGCGCGCCAGAACCTGTTGTTCCACGCCGCCTATCACGGCATCGGCAAGGCCGAACGCGAGCAGCGGGCCGACGAGCTACTCGAACAACTGGGGCTGGCCGACCGCGGCAACGACAAGGTCGACCGGTTCTCCGGTGGCCAGTCGCAGCGGCTGATGATCGCCCGTGGTCTGATGCACCGGCCGAAGGTGCTCTTCCTGGACGAGCCGTCGACCGGCCTCGACCCGCAGGCACGCCTGTTCGTGTGGGACCGGGTGCGCGAACTGCGCGCCGGCGGCGTGACGATCTTGTTGACCACGCACGACATGGACGAGGCGGCCGAGCTGTGCGATCGCGTCGGCATCGTCGATCACGGGCATCTGCTCGCGCTCGACACCCCGAGCGCCCTCATGGCCGCGCTCGGCGACAGCTCGAGCCTCGAGGACGTGTTCATCTCGATGACCGGACGGGGACTGCGATGAGCGTGGACGTGGAACTGTCGGCCCGGCCGACGGTCAATCCGCTGCGGGTGTTCGGCGCGGTCCTGTGGCGCGACATCTTCGTGACCGGGCGCGACCTGCCGATCTTCCTGGCCCAGGTTCTGGTCCAACCGCTCTTCCTGCTGTTCGTGTTCGGCAAGGTGCTCGCGACGATCGGCGCGACGCAACACAGTTACAGCTCGCTGCTGTTCCCGGGCATCGTCGCGCTCGCGGCCACGCTGACCGCTCTGCAGGGCACCGCGCTGCCGCTCGTGCTGGACTTCTCGTTCAGCCGCGAGATCGAGGACCGGCTGCTGGCCCCGATGCCGATCATGATGGTGGCGGTCGAGAAGATGGTCTTCGCCATGCTGCGCGGGCTGGTCGCGGCCGGCGTGATGTTCCCGCTCGGCTACTGGATCTTGGGCTCGCTCGACATCCACGCGCCCGGCATCCCGTTGGTGATCCTTCTGGTCCTGCTCGGCTCGCTCCTGGGCGCGGCCCTCGGCATGGTCGTCGGCACGCTGGTCCCGCCGACCAAGATCAGCGTGATCTTCGCGCTCATCCTCACCCCGTTGATCTTCACCGGCTGCACGCAGTACCCGTGGCCGTCCCTGTCGCGCATCCGCTGGTTCCAGGTCGTCACCGTGTTCAATCCGCTCACCTACGTCAGCGAAGGACTGCGCGGGGCGATCGTTCCGTCGTCGCCGCACATGTCCGAAGCGATCTCGATCCCGGTGTTGATCGCGTGCATCATCGTGCTCGGGTGGGTCGGCATGCTGGGCTTCAACAAGCGCGCGCTCGACTGAGCGAAGCAGCCACCCGCCCTACGCGCGTTCGAACCGTACGGTGCGGGTGACGACATCGGCAACGAGCAGGCGGGCCCTGATCAGTCGGCCGGCTTGCAGTCCGCCGCCGCTGCAACGAGCGCGGACGACCGGATCCGTCAGGGCGATGGTCGCGGCGTGATCGTCGGTGTCGAGCACCACGGCATCGAAGACATCGCCGACCCGGTCGCGGAGCAGCCATGCCTCGGTCATGTCGACCACCGCGCGATCCGCGACATGCGCGCGATGGTCGGCGGCGCTCATGGTGGCGGGCAACGACGGCAGCCGATCGCGTACCCACTGCGGAACGGCCTGATTCGCCGCTACGGCCACACAGATCTCCGTGCCGTACCGATCCACCAATCGTCGTAGCGGCGCGGTCACGTGCGCGTAGGGGGCCGCGATGCCCGCATGTAGCGGTTGCGCGGGTGGGGCGCCGTCGAACGTCGTGTAGGCCGCCCCTCGCAGCAGTGAGACTGCATGCTCGAGGAACGCGTTGTGTCGCGGATCGGTCGGCGTCAACGTCGCGAGCACGTCGCCGGCCGCGGTTGCGCGGGGCCACGAGACGCCGAGGGCGGGGGCGAGATGGCGCAGCGCATTGATCACCGCATCGGGCGGCGGCGGAACCGTGCGCAGCACCCCGAAGCCCGCACCGAGCATGATCTGGGCGGCGCACATGCCAGTCATCAGTGAGATCTCGGCGTTCCAGTCCTCGACCGGCAACGGTTCGCGAAGTCGAAGCGTCCAACCAACGCCCTGGCGTACGACGTCCTGCTCCGGAAGGTCCAGATTGATCGCGTGGCGTTCTCGGGCCAGGCGCTGACGCAAGGTGCCGACGCGCGGCAACAATGAGACGGCCGACGGTGCGGCGCCGGCATCGATCGACTTCTGCAGGCCTTCGTAGTCGAGTTGATCACGCGAGCGAACGCGCGCTCGCGCCACGTCGACCTGCACGACTTCGCCGGCGGCGTCCAAGCGCAACTGCCACAGCACGGCCGGTCGGAGCTCGCCCGGCAACAGACTGGCCGCGTCCTCACTCAACACCGGCGGATGCAGAGGAACGCGAGTGTCGGGAAAGTAGATCGTCTCGCCGCGCACCTGCACCTCGTCGTCGAGCGCGGAGCCCGGCCGGACGAACGTGGCGACGTCAGCGATCGCGTAGCTGACGAGGAAGCCGTCACCGCCGGCCTCGATGTGCACGGCCTGATCGAGATCGCGGCTCCCCGCGGGATCCACCGTCACCAGCGGGATGTCGGTGCGGTCGAGGTCCGGCAGAGTCGGGTGGGCCGCCGCGCTCTTCGCGTCAGTCAAGGCCGCCGACGAGAAATCGCCGGGCACCTCCAGCTCGACGCGTAAATCGTCGAAGCGGAGGCGTCCGGCGACACCCGAGACTCTGTGGTCAGGCACGAGTCACGCTCGCGCCGTCATCAGTTGGTGCGAGGTCAGCGCGCGCGCTTGACGGGAGCCTTCTTCGCAACGGTCTTCTTGGCCGGCGCCTTCTTGGCCACCGCCTTCTTGATCGGAGCCGCCTTGGCGGCAACCTTCTTGACCGCCTTGGCAACGGCCTTCTTCACGGGCGCCTTCTTGGCGACGACCTTCTTGACCGGAGCCTTCTTGGCAACGGTCTTCTTGGCCGGCGCCTTCTTGGCGACGACCTTCTTGACCGGAGCCTTCTTGGCAACGGTCTTCTTGGCCGGCGCCTTCTTGGCGACGACCTTCTTGACCGGAGCCTTTTTGGCCGGTGCCTTCTTGGCGACGGCCTTCTTGGCCGGAGCCTTCTTCGCGGCGGTCTTGCGCGCCGGTGCGGTCATTGCGTGCCTCCTTGTAGGCAACAAGTGCGAGATGTCGTAACAAGTGGACGATGCGCACGGTCGTTACGTCAAACCGCCACGCCGCGAAAGTGCACCGTCAAAGCGTCTCGATGATCGAGCTATCGGTCGAATCGCGACGGGGTGCAGTTCCAGCTCATCTTGATGACCAAGCTATATTGAATCGACTGCCCATGTCGTCAAGGAAGCGCTTGACCGCACCCCTTGTGTCAATACCTTGATGATCAAGTTACCGACGCGACGGATGTCATACCGCGGGTCGTCAAGATTCCTACGAGAAATTTTTTTGTGCATGACGTCACGCCGCCCCAGATCAGGCTGAGGCGGACGGACGAGTCGAGTTGTAAGCCGGGTCCTGTTCCTCGACACTCACGTGCCGAGGTGGCGGCCATCCATCTCGGCCTGCCGTCGCCGGCAGGCTCTAGCGATCTACCCGCAGGCTCGGGCGGGCCGCCCTCGAACGCCTGCGCAGAGCGAACCGGAGTTCGCTCTCTTGATCTTGCTCCGGGTGGGGTTTACCTAGCCGCCGCGGTCACCCGTGACGCTGGTGGTCTCTTACACCACCGTTTCACCCTTACCGACACTCGCGCGCCGGCGGTCTGTTCTCTGTGGCACTGTCCCGCGAGTCACCTCGGGTTGCCGTTGACAACCACCCTGCCCTGTGGAGCCCGGACTTTCCTCGGCAGATCTCACGATCTGACGCGGCCGCCCGCTCGGCTCGTCCGCCGCATCGGTCATCGTAGCCGCGTTACCAACTCCCCGCCGCGGGGCACACTTGGCGCATGCGCCGAGCCCCGACGAGACGGTGACGGGCGCCCCGGCCGAGCTGATCGCGCTCGGCGCTCTCGCTCTTGCCCTGGCCGGCGCCGTCGTGCGCCCCCGTGGACTACCGGAGATCGCCCTCGCCGTCCCGGGACTCGTCCTGGTGCTGGCGACCGGAAGCGAACCGCTGCACGAGGCCGGTCGCGCGCTGAGCCGCCTGGAGTCGACTGTCGCCTTCCTCGCGCTGATTCTCGTGTTCGGCCACCTCTGCGCCGAGGCCGGCGTATTCGACTATCTGGGCTCGGTCGCGGCGCGCGCCTGCCGGGGCAATCCCGTCGGGCTGCTCGGGCTCGTGGTCGCGTTCGCCGCCGTGGTCACGACGGCGCTGACGCTCGACGCGACGGTCGTGCTGCTGACGCCGGTGGTGCTGCGGACGGCGCGGCGACTGGACGTTCCAGCCCGTCCACACACCTACGCCTGCCTGGAGTTGGCGAACGCCGGGTCGCTGTTGCTGCCGGTCTCGAACCTGACCAACCTGCTGGCCTTCTCGGCCAGCGGACTGAGCTTCGCCGCCTTCGCCCGTTCGATGGCGCTGCCCTGGGCGATCGCCGGCGGGCTGGAGTTCATCGGGTTGTGGCTCTACTTCCGCACCGATCTTCGAGTGCGCACGGCGGCGGACCGGACGCTGGCCGCGGTCCCGCGCTACGGCTTGATCGTTCTCGCGCTGACCGTCGTCGGTTTCGTGGTCACGTCCAGCGTGGGTGTGGCGGCGGCGTGGGCCGCCCTGGGCGGAGTGATCCTGCTGGCCGCACCCCGGTTCCGGCCACGAGTGGTGCCGACGCTGATCCGCGAGGCGAACCTCGGGTTCTGCGCCTTCGTCCTGGCCCTCGGAGTCATCGTCGACGCCGTGACGCGGCACGGACTGGGCTCGGCGCTACGGCACATCCTGCCCGGCGATACGTCGCTGGCCTCGCTGCTGGCGCTGGCCTTCCTGGCCGCCGTCGCCGCCAACGTCGTGAACAACCTGCCGGCCACGCTGCTGTTCGTACCGCTCGTCGGCGGTCATCCCGTCGCGGTGCTGGCCGTGCTGCTCGGGCGTCAACATCGGCCCGAACGCGACCTACGCCGGTTCGCTGGCGACCCTGTTGTGGCGACGGTTGTTGCCAGCGGAGGAGAAGCCGAACGCGCGTGCAGTTCCACCGCTACGGGCTGATCACCGTGCCCGTCATCCTGGCGTCGTGCACCGTCGGCGCTCTGGGCGTCGTGAGTCTAGGCCCAGAGCTGGTGTTCGAGCTTCTCGGCGGCCTCCTGCAGCGAACCCGAGTAGGCGCCGGTCGAGAGGTACTTCCAGCCGCCGTCGCACACGACGAACGCGACGTCGGCCCGCTCGCCCCGCGCGAGGGCCTTGTCGGCCACGCCGAGGGCGGCGTGCAGGATCGCGCCGGTCGAGATGCCGGCGAAGATCCCCTCAGCCTCGATCAGCTCCCGCGTCCGCCGCAACGCGTCATAGGACGTCACCGAGAAACGCGAGGTGAGCACGCTGTCGTCGTACAGCTCCGGGACGAAGCCCTCGTCGATGTTGCGCAGGCCGTAGACGAGCTCGCCGTAACGGGGCTCGGCCGCCACGATCTGGACGTCAGGAACCTTCTCGCGCAGGTAGCGTCCGGTGCCCATCAGCGTGCCCGTGGTGCCGAGGCCGGCCACGAAGTGCGTGATCGTCGGCAGATCGCGCAGGATCTCGGGACCGGTGCCCTCGTAGTGCGCCTGGGCGTTGGCCGGGTTGCCGTACTGGTAGAGCATCACCCACTCGGGGTTCTCGGCCGCGATCTGCTTGGCCGTCGCGACGGCCTGGTTGGAACCACCGGCCGCCGGCGAGGAGATGATGCGAGCACCGAACATCTCGAGCAGCTGACGCCGCTCGATCGACGTGTTCTCGGGCATCACGCAGACCATGCCGTAACCGCGCAGCTTGGCGACCATCGCCAACGAGATCCCGGTGTTGCCCGAGGTGGGCTCGAGAATGGTCGCGCCCGGAGTCAGCCGGCCTTCGCGCTCAGCGGCGTCGATCATGGCCAGATCGCCGCGCGGTCCTTGATCGAACCGGTCGGGTTGCGATCTTCGAGCTTGGCCCACAACCGCACCGCGTCGTCGCCCTCCCACTTCGGCGACAGGTGCGGCAGCCCGACGAGCGGGGTGTCGCCCAGCGCGTCGAGCAGCGAGTCGTAGCGCGACATCTCAGCCTCCGGCGACCGCGGGCAAGATCGTCACGGAGTCGCCGTCCTTGAGCGCGGTGTCGAGTGAGCCCGTGAAACGGACGTCCTCGTCGTTGACATAGACGTTGACGAAGCGGTGCAGGCCACCGTCGTCGGTGATCAACCGCCCCTTGAGGCCGGGGTGGTCGGCGTCCAGGTCGTCGAGCAGGCCGGACAACGTGTCGCCCTTGGCCTCGACGGACTTGGCGCCACCGGTGTAGGTGCGCAGGATGGTCGGGATCTTGACCTCGATGGCCATGGTGCTCCTGTCGGAAATAAAGCTGGTTGAGAGGGTGAACGCCGAAAACGTGCGGGGACTTCCCGGGGCGTTATGGACAGTCGTAGCGCACGTCGGCGCGCGTGTGGGCGAGCAGAGCGCGCTCGATCGAGATCTCGATCATGAGAACTCGACCTCTTCCTCGGTGACCACGCCGTCGACGATCCGAAACGACCGGAAGTCGGTGGCATCGGGCTCGCGCGTGGACACCAGGACATAGTGGGCGTTCGGTTCGGAGGCGTAGGAGATGTCCGTGCGCGACGGATAGGCCTCGGTCGCCGTGTGAGAGTGATAGACGACGACCGGTTCTTCGTCGTTGGCGTCCATCTCTTGATAGAGCTTGAGCAGATCGGTCGAGTCGAACTCGTAGAAAGTGGGCGAACGGGCCGCGTTCAACATGGGGATGTGCCGGCTGGGGACGTCCGAACCGGCCGCACCGGCGACGACGCCACACGCCTCGTCCGGGTGATCCCGGCGGGCGTGCTCGACGATCGCGTCGCGGATCGCCCGGTCGATGCTCAGCACGAGATCGGAGTTTACCGGGTCATTTCATGGCGGCCCGGACGAGCGAGTCCTGCAGCGCGGTCAGCCAGTGGTACAGCTCCCACGCGGCCGCCCGCGGATCGGACCGGTCGATGTCGGGTTCGTCCTCGGTGACACCGATCCGGGTGCCCAGCGCCAGGCGGATGTCGTTGATCGCGGTCAGCCAGGCCGTCTGGTCGTCGTCGTCGATTTCGATCGTGCCGCCACCGATCGGCAGAGCCGCCCGCAGAACCCCGTACCGGACCTTGCGCAACTCGCGCAGGCCGGCCTCGGTCAGCTCGCGGAACTGCCCGGCCGCCTCGGCGTCGTCACGATGCGCACTCGGAAACAGGCGCTGGGTCGACTCGTCCCCGGGCGCCATCGTGTCGACCAGCTCGTCCAACTCGTCGATCAACTGGGTGAGCACCACGACTTCGACCGGCTCGAGGCTCAGCTTGATGACCCCGCGGCGACGCGAGACGCGCATCAGTCCTGCTGCAGGGTGGCCCACAGGCCATAGCCGTGCAAGATCTCGACGTCGAGCTCCATGCGCTCGCGCGGGCCGGACGACACGACCGCGCGCCCCTTCTGGTGCACGTCCAGCATCAGTTTCTCGGCCTTCGCCTTCGAGTAGCCGAACACGGTGATGAACACATGCGTCACGTAGTTCATCAGGTTGATCGGGTCGTTCCACACAATCGTGATCCACGGACGATCCGGATCGACATCGGTCTCGGTCGCGGGTTCTTCCACCCGCTTCGGGGTCATCGTGCCGGCCACTCGTCCATGGTGGCACGATCGGGTCCATGTCTGGCACCGGCCTGTTCACCGATCGTTACGAACTGACGATGCTGGCGGCCGCGCTGCGCGACGGCAGCGCCGACCGGCAGTGCACGTTCGAGGTGTTCGCCCGGCGGCTGCCCGAGGGCCGCCGGTACGGAGTGGTGGCCGGTACGGCGCGCGTGCTCGACGCCATCGCCGACTTCCGGTTCGACGACGAGACGGCCGCCTGGCTGCTCGACACCGGCGTCGTCGACGCCCGCGGGGCCGACTTCCTGGCGTCCTACCGGTTCTCCGGCGACGTCGTCGGCTACCCCGAGGGCGAGCTCTACTTCCCCGCGTCTCCGCTGCTGACGGTCACCGGCACGTTCGCCGAGGCGGTCGTCCTCGAGACCGTCGTCTTGTCGATCCTCAACCACGATGCGGCGATCGCGTCGGCCGCCGCCCGCATGGTGACCGCCGCCCAGGGCCGTCCGATCATCGAAATGGGCTCGCGACGCACCCACGAGCGGGCCGCTGTCGCGTCGGCACGCGCGGCCTATCTGGCCGGCTTCGCCTCGACGTCCAACCTGGCCGCGCAGCGCCGATTCGGCGTCCCCACCGCGGGCACGGCGGCGCACGCGTTCACCCTGCTGCACGACGACGAGGCCGCGGCGTTCCGCGCGCAGATCGAGTCACTCGGCGCGGACACCACACTGCTCGTCGACACCTTCGACATCACCCAGGGCATCGCGACCGCCGTCGAGGTCGCCGGACCCGAACTCGGCGCGATCCGCATCGACTCGGGCGACCTCGGCGTGCTGGCCCGGCACGCGCGCGCCCAACTCGACGAGCTCGGCGCGCTCAAGACCAGGATCGTGGTGAGCGGAGACCTCGACGAGTTCGCCATCGCCGCCCTGGCCGCGGCACCGGTCGACTCGTACGGCGCCGGGACGGCCGTCGTCGTCGGCTCGGGAGCACCGACCGCCGGCCTGGTCTACAAGCTGGTCGAGGTGGACGGCCGGCCGGTCGCCAAGCGGTCGGAACACAAGGCCAGCCGGGGTGGGCGCAAATGGGCGCACCGGCGCCACAAGCCGACCGGCACGGCGGTCGAGGAAGTCATCGGCATCGGCCCCGAACCGACCGACGCCACGCCGTTGCAGGTCGAGCTGATCCGCGGCGGCGAGCGAGTCGACTCGTCGACTCTGGCCGACGCCCGGGCCCGGCTGCAGGCCGCCCTGGTGACCCTGCCCTGGGACGGGCTGAAGCTCAGTCGCGGCGAGCCGGCGATCCCGACCGTGCTGGAGTAACGCCTCGCTCGACCGGCGACGCTCATGTCCAGGCGTCGTCATGGCGGCGACTGCGTATGAGCGTCGCCGGAGCGTGGTTGTCCACAGCGCCGCTCGTGGTCCACCGATCCCCAACCGACGTAGCGACGGTGGCCGGACGCCATCGAGACTCGGCCCGTGACCACTCGCGCCAGAGCCGTATCTCATCCGTCCGACGGCATCCCGGCAGCGATCGGGTACACCGAACTCGTCGAGTCCGGGATCAGCGAGAGCCGACTCCGGGCGCAGCTGGCGGCCCGTCGCTGGACGCGCTTCGGCCAGGCGGTCGTACGCCACAATGGCCCGTTGTCGCACGCCGATCGTTGCTCGGTCGCCTTGATCAACTGCGGGCCCCGCGCCGTACTCACCTCCTTCACGGCCGCCCAGGCGTGGGGACTGAGGGGCTGGGAGCGCGACGAGATCCACGTCCTCGCACCCCGGTGCACCCGGACGCCCCCCGACCTCGGTTTCCGAATCCGTCTTCATCGCCCGTTCGAGTGGGCCCACGTCGAGTCCAACGGATCTCGTCAATTGGACGCGCTGCCGTGCGCCCTCATCGTCGCGGCCCGGTCGTTCGACACGGCTCGACCGGCCTGCGGGCTCATCGCCGCGGCTGTGCAACAGCGGTTGGCCACACCCGAGCAGTTGCGCCGGGCGGCGACAGCGGCGATCCGGTCGCGGCATCGTGCGGCGCTGCTACTTGCCGTCGATGACATCGCCCAGGGCTCCCAGGCGTTGAGCGAGATCGACTTCGTTCGGCTCTGTCGGCGGCACCGGCTACCCGCGCCCGAACAGCAGACCGTGCGCTGCGACTCGTCGGGCCGCCGCCGCTACCTCGACGCGACGTGGAGGCTCGCCCGCGGCCGACTGCTCGTCGTGGAGGTCGACGGCGCCCTGCACCTGGCCCAATCCCGATGGTGGGCCGACCAGCTACGACAGAACGATCTGAGTTTGCAGGGCGCGCTCGTCCTGCGCTTTCCCAGTGCGGTCGTCCGACATGAGCCGCGTCTGGTGGTCGCCCAACTTCGCCGAGCGCTGGCGTGATCACCGACGCTCATGTCCCCGCGTCGTCCGGACGACGTGCCGGCATGAGCGTCGGGTGACGGCGGCGTCGGGAACAATGGACGCATGACGCGAGCGGTGATCATCGTGGATGTGCAGAACGACTTCTGCGAGGGAGGTTCGCTGGCGGTCGCCGGCGGCCAGCAGGTAGCGCGCGACATCGGGCCCTGGCTCGCCGCCCACGCCGCTGATCACGTGGTGGCCACCCGCGATCATCACATCGACCCGGACGGCCACTTCGCCGCGCACCCCGACTTCGTCAACTCGTGGCCCGAGCACTGCGTGGTCGGAACCAGCGGCGTCGAACTGCACCCCGACCTCGATCGCAGCCGCATCGAGGCGGTCTTCGACAAGGGCGAATATCGGGCGGCCTACTCCGGCTTCGAGGCGACGAGCGACGGCGTCGACCTGGCCCGATGGCTACGCGAACGCGACGTCGACCACGTGGACGTGGTGGGAATCGCCACCGACTACTGCGTGCGGGCGACCGCACTGGACGCCGCGCGCAACGGCTTCAGCACGACGGTGATCCTGCCGCTGACGGCCGGAGTCGCGCCCGCAAGCGTCGAGAGCACCCTGAGCGAGTTCGAGGCGGCCGGCGTAGCGGTCGTGAGGTAACGGCCGGGACGGGCTGGCTCAGGTGACGGATGCCGCCTCGGCGATCTCGGCGCCCGAGATCCCCAGCACGAACAGCACCGAGTCCAGAAAGGGCTGGTTCACCGACGTGTCGGCCGCCGCGCGCAGGGCTGCCTTGGCGTTGAAGGCGATGCCCAGCCCGGCCACCTCGAGCATGTCGATGTCGTTGGCGCCGTCGCCGACCGCGACCGTCTGCGACAGCGGGACGCCGAACTTGTCGGCGAAGCGGCGCAGCGCGTCCGCCTTGCCGGGGCGGTCGACGATCGGCCCGACCAGCCCACCGGTGAGCCGTCCGTCGGCGACCTCGAGCTCATTGGCGGCGGCGAAGTCAAGCTCGAGTTCAGTGACGAAACGGTCCGTGAAGACCGTGAAACCGCCGCTGACGACTCCCACGTGGTAGCCGAGTCGCTTGAGCGTGCGCACGAACGTCCGGGCTCCCGGCGTCAGCTGCAACCCGTCTCGCACCAGTCGCACGTCGGCCTCGGCCAGCCCTTCGAGCAGGGCGACGCGCGCGCGCAGCGACTGCTCGAAGTCCAGTTCGCCGGCCATCGCGCGGCCGGTGATCTCGGCGACCTTCGCGCCGACGCCGGCCCGCTCGGCCAGCACGTCGATTCCCTCGTCGCGGATCAGCGTCGAGTCGACGTCGAGCACGACCAGCCGCTTGGCCCGTCGCCGCAGACCGGCCGGTTCGACGGCGATGTCCAGGCCGGTGTCCTCGGCCGCGCGGATCAAGAGCTCGCGCAACCGGTCGGTGTCGTCGGCCGCCACGATCAACTCGATGCTGCTGGCCGGCTCGACCGCGAGCTGACTGATCGACTCGATGTTGCCCCCGGCGTCGGCGACGCGCTGGGCGATGTGGCTGATCGCACCGGGCCGCAGCGGACGTCCTATGGCGATCACGTGGTGACGGGCCATCACCGAGTTGCGGCGCGTCGTCACGTCCTCGCGGCGGGGGCCGCCCGGCCCGGCGATGACGACCTCGCACTCCATACCGAGGGCGTGCGCGGTGCGAGTCGCCGACAGCCGCAAGGGGCCGGTCTCGCCGCGAGTTCGAGCAGCACGGCCAGGATCAGCCGGTCTCGGATGACGACCTGCTCGACGTCGCGGACGTCCACGTCGTGCGCGGCGAGAGCGGAGAAGAAAGCGGCCGTCACACCCGGACGGTCACGTCCCGTCAGGGTGATGAGTACCGAGGTGGGATTCATGAATCCCGGGAACTACTTCGGATCGACACGTCAGTGTGGGCTCTGTCCGCTCAGCCCGTGCCGGGGTCGGTGTCGCGATCGCTCTGACGCGGTGCGGGACCGCCGAGCGGCAACTCGACCGGCGGGCGGTGCCGCTTGCCGGCGTGCGCCTCGGCCTCGAGCCGCGGCAACAGGTGCGGGTAGTGGTACTCGAACGCGGGGCGCTCGGACCGGATGCGCGGGATCGACAGGAAGTTGTGCCGCGGTGGGGGCGACGTGGTGGCCCATTCGAGGGAGTTGCCGTGGCCCCACGGGTCGTCGGCGGTGGTGATCTCGCCGTACCGGTAGGACTTGTAGACGTTCCAGATGAACGGGATCATCGACGCGCCCAGGACGAACGAACCGATCGTCGACACCGTGTTCAGCGTGGTGAACCCGTCGCTGGGCAGGTAGTCGGCGTAGCGGCGCGGCATGCCCTTGGCGCCGAGCCAGTGCTGCACCAGGAACGTCAGGTGGAAGCCGAAGAACGTCAGCCAGAAGTGCAGCTTGCCCAGGCGCTCGTCGAGGTAGCGGCCGGTGTACTTCGGGAACCAGAAGTAGACGCCGGCGTACGCCGCGAACACGATCGTCCCGAAGAGCACGTAGTGGAAGTGGGCGACGACGAAGTAGGAGTCCGACACCTGGAAGTCGAGCGGCGGGCTGGCCAGCAGGACGCCGGTGAGACCACCGAAGAGGAACGTCACCATGAAGCCGACGCTGAACAGCATCGGCGTCTCGAAGGTGACCGCGCCGCGATACATCGACCCGATCCAGTTGAAGAACTTGATACCGGTCGGGACGGCGATGAGGAAGGTCATCACGCTGAAGAAGGGCAGCAGTACCGCGCCGGTGGTGAACATGTGGTGGGCCCACACGGTCAGCGACAGGGCGGCGATCGAGAGCGTCGCGAACACCATGCCCTTGTAGCCGAACAGCGGCTTTCGGCTGAACACCGGAATGATCTCGGTGACGATGCCGAAGAACGGCAAGGCGATGATGTAGACCTCGGGGTGCCCGAAGAACCAGAACAGGTGCTGCCACAGGATGGCGCCGCCGTTGCCCGAGTCGAACACCGTGGCGCCCAGGTGGCGGTCCGCGTAGAGGACGAGCAGGGCCGCGGTGAGGATCGGGAAGGCCAGCAGCACGAGCAGGCTGGTGACCAGGATGTTCCACGTGAAGATCGGCAGCCGGAACATCGTCATGCCGGGCGCGCGGAGGCAGATGACGGTCGTCACCATGTTGACGCCGCCCAGGATGGTGCCCAGCCCGGAGATGGCCAGGCCGACGATCCACAGGTCGGTGCCGACGCCGGGCGAGTTCAGGCTGCTGTTGAGCGGCGCATAGAGCGTCCAGCCGGCATCGGCGGCGCCCCCCGGGGAGAAGAAGCCCGAGCAGGCCGTCAGCGCGCCGAACAGGTAGAGCCAGTAGGAGAAGGCGTTGAGCCGGGGGAACGCCACGTCGGGCGAACCGATCTGCAGCGGCAGGACGAGGTTCGCGAAGGCGAAGACGAGCGGCGTCGCGAAGAACAGCAGCATGATCGTGCCGTGCATCGTGAAGAGCTGGTTGTACTGCTCCTGCGAGAGGTACTGCAGGCCCGGACGGGCCAGCTCGGCGCGCATCATCAGCGCCATCACGCCGCCGAGCATGAAGAACAGGAACGACGTGACGAGGTACATCCGACCGATCAGCTTGTGGTCGGTGGTGCGCAACATCTGCGACAGCAGCGAACCCTTGACGATCTCGTGCGCGGGGAACGGACGCGTCGCGACCGGGATCGGTACAACCTCGGCCGTCGGCTCGGCGGTGGTGGTCAAACGTGCCTCCCGCTCGGGTCTCACTGCTCGTACCGCGGACATGTGGGCCGAGTAGAACTCAGCCCCTCGAAGAATAGACAGTGCCTGTGACGGATGGTGCACCGGCCCGCGGGTCGGTGCACTCCGAACCCCTCGACCGTCCTCGGCCCATGGGCCGAATGTCAGGTTTGCGAGCGCAACCGGGCCATGCCGTTGACGAACGGAGGCAGGCCCGGGGCCTGCCCGTCGATCTGCGCCTCGCGGAGCCGGAAGCGCCAGACACCGTCCGTCCCCCGCTCGAGCTGGTCGAGATAGCGGCCGAAGACCCGCTGCACCGGCCGGCCCTCGTGCTCCATCAGGACGGTGAGGTAGGACACGCACGTCGCGGTGTCGCCGTCGACGTCGATCAGCGGCTCGATCAGCCCGTGCTGGTGGAACAGGTACGGACGGCGGGTGTGCTCGGCGATGAACGCCCGCAGCGCCGGGCGCCCGGTGACGTCCAGGGCGGTGTGGGTCGTGTGCCGGCCGTGCGCGAAGAAGCGGCCGTCCTCGGTGAAACAGTCCACCCAGGCGGCCTCCTCGCCGGCGTCGATGCTGTGGCCGTAGCGGTAGAGGGTGCGCAGGACGCCCCGCTCGTCCTCGAGCAGTCGCAGTCGGCGCAGGACATCGGCAAGATCATCGGTCACCGGTCGGACGTTAGCCGCTGCGATCGAGGTAGGACAGTGCGCCGGCGATCCGGGCGAGCGCGGCCCGCTCCTGCGCTTGGACGTTGAGGAGCATCATGTCCATCGTGCCCGCGGCCGCCCATGACGACATCGACATTCACGCCCGCTCGGCCCTGGTGGAGATCGACGCGCCCCGGCGCGACGAGCCGGGCCTACTCCCGCTCTTCGACGCGATGGCAGCGAGTCGCTTGATCGACATCGAGGCCCGGCGGATGCGCGAACGGGGGCAGGGCTTCTACACGATCGGCTCGGCCGGCCACGAGTCGAACGCGTTCGTCGCCGAGGCGCTCAGGGCGAGCGACCCGGCCTTGCTGCACTACCGATCGGGTGCCTTCTATCTGGCCCGCTCGATGCAGGCCGGGCGCAGCCTGGACGAGGGCCTGCGCGATCTGCTGCTCAGCCTGTCGGCCGCAACGGCCGATCCGGCATCGGGCGGACGGCACAAGGTGTTCGCCCACCCGCAGCTGGCGATCGTCCCGCAGACCTCGACGATCGCCTCGCACCTGCCGCGCGCGGTGGGAGTCGCGTTCGCGATCGACCGGGCGCGCCGGCTGGGCCTGCCGACCCGCTGGCGGCGCGACGCGATCACCGTCTGCAGCTTCGGCGACGCCTCGCTCAACCACTCGACGGCGGTGGGCGCGCTCAACACGGCCGGGTACTGCGCCCATTCCAAGATCGGGATGCCGATCTTGTTCGTCTGTGAGGACAACGGACTGGGGATCTCGGTTCCGTCTCCGGACGGGTGGGTGGAAGCCGCGGCGCAGCGTCCGGGCATCGACTACGCGAGAGCCGACGGCGCCGACCCGGCCGCCGTGCAGCGCACCGCGCGCGAGCTGGCCGAGCGCGTCCGCCAGACCCGGCGGCCGGCGTTGCTGCACCTGCGCACCGTGCGCTACCTCGCCCACGCCGGCACCGACGTCGAAAGTGGGTACCGGACGCCCGCCGCCATCGCGGCCGATCTCGATCACGATCCGCTGGTCGCGCTCGCCCGCTGGATCGGCGACGGCACCGAACTGGCCTGCCGCTACGAGCAGCTGGCCCGCCGGGTCTCCGACCTCGCGGCCGAACTCGCCGACGTCGAGCGATTGACCGACGCCGCCGCGGTCATGGCCCCGCTGACCGCAACGGGCGACCTGTCGGCCTCCGCGCGGCTCTCGGCCGATCCGGACGCGCGCCTGGCCGCCTTCGGCGGACGCCTGCCGGAGGACGCCGGACCGCTGACGGTCGCCCAGTCGATCAACGCCACGCTGACCGACGCGCTCGCCGCCCGTCCCGAAGCGTTCGTGTTCGGTGAGGACGTCGGGCGCAAGGGGGGCGTGTACGGCGTTACCCGTGGGCTGGCCCAGCGCTTCCGGCCGACGCGGGTTTTCGACACCCTGCTCGACGAGCAGTCGATCCTCGGTCTCGGTCTCGGATTCGGATTGAGCGGACTGCTGCCGATCCCCGAGATCCAGTACCTGGCCTATCTGCACAACGCCGAAGATCAACTGCGTGGAGAGGCGGCCAGCCTTCGCTTCTTCTCGGCCGACACCTTCCGCAATCCGATGGTCGTGCGCGTCGCCGGACTCGCCTATCAGAAGGGCTTCGGCGGCCACTTCCACAATGACAACTCCCTGGCCGTGTTGCGCGACATCCCCGGCCTGGTCGTCGCGGTGCCGGCCCGGGCCGACGACGCCGCCATGATGCTGCGCACCTGCGTGGCCGCGGCGAGCGCGAACGGGACGGTGAGCGTCTTCGTCGAACCGATCGCGCTCTATCACGAACGCGATCTGCACACCGCGGGCGATCGGGGTTGGCTCGCGCCCTACCCGCCGTTCGACGAGCACGTGCCGATCGGCCAGGCCGGGGTGTACGGCGACGGCAGGGACGTCACGGTCGTCACGTTCGGCAACGGCGTGCGGATGAGCCTGCGCGTCGCCCAGCGACTGGCCGCCGAGGGCATCGGGGTGCGGGTCGTCGATCTGCGCTGGATCAGTCCGCTGCCGGTCGAGGACGTCCTGCGCGAAGGCGACGTGACCCGGCGCATCGTCGTCGCCGACGAGACGCGTCATTCGGGCGGCGTCGGCGAGGGCGTCGTCACCGCGCTGGTCGAGAACGGCTTCCGCGGACGGATCGTTCGGACGTCCAGCCGAGACAGCTACATCCCGCTGGCCGACGCGGCCAACCTGGTGTTGCTCGACGAGGACGACATCGAGCGCGCCGTGCGGTGGATCTTGAGCTGATCGGCAGTCAGTCGCGCTCGACGCCGCGGTGGCTGTAGCTGTCGCGGACGTGGTCGACGAATCCCTCGATCAGGCTCGCGACCTTGTTGGCCCGCGGCGAGTCGGTGGCGCTGGAGCGGGGACGCGTGGGCGCGAGCTGTTCGGCCCCGCGCACATCAGCGCCCAGCTCGGCCAGGTGACTGGCGTCGACACGTTGTTCGAGCGTCGCGAAGATCGCGTCCTGGTCGAGCACGTGGTCGGCGAAGGCCGTCGACACGTCGTCCCAGACCGAGATGAGGACGGGCGGCGTCAGCTCGTCGGACTCGAGTTCCTTCAAGTGTTGTTCGATCGCGCGGTCGCGGGTGAACTGCTGCTCGGCGATGTCGTCGCCGTCGGTCACGTGCTCGCGGATCAGCGGGTGCAGGTACTGCTCCTCGGCGACGAAGTGCCGCACCAACATCATCACGAGTTGGGCCCGCTCGGCGGCGTCATCGGTCGGCGCCGGATCGGCCAGCGCCTCGGCGATCGCCTGGTGATCGCTGCGCAGGCTGTCGAGGATGGACTGGGATTCGGTCACGAGCGGTTCCTCCCGATTTCGTGGTGAGTCCTGTCGATCACCCTAACCAGGTCATCGGGTGCCAACTCAGCCGGACGACGGTGGCCGGAGAGCGCCATGGCCAGGTCGTAGTCGGCCAGCAGCGTCCGCAGCACATGCCGGACGCCGTCCGGCCCGCCGTGGGCCAGGCCGTACACCCAGGGCCGGCCGACGAGCACGGAGTCCGCCCCCAGCGCGAGCGCCTTGAGCACGTCTGAGCCGGTGCGTACTCCGGAGTCGAACAGGACCGCCAGCCGATCACCGACCGCATCGGCGATCGTCGGCAGGGCGGTCAGCGAACCGATCGCGCCGTCGACCTGCCGACCGCCGTGGTTGGACACGACCACTCCTTGAACGCCCGCGTCGGCCGCCCGACGGGCATCCTCGACGTGCTGGATGCCCTTGAGCACGATCGGGCCGTCCCAGTGTTCGCGGATGAAGGCCAGCTGGTCCCAGGTGTGATCGGTGCCGCTGAAGGTCGGGAACCATTTCAGCAGCGCCGCCGGAAGATCCTCGTGCGGCGGCTTGGCCAGGCCCGCGAGGAAGGCCGGGTCGGAGAAGTAGACGGCCAGGCCGGTGCCCTGGAGGAAGGGCAGATAGGCCCGGTCGAGGTCGGCTGGGCGCCAGCCGAGCATCCAGGTGTCGAGTGTCAGGACGAGCGTCGAGAAGCCGGCCGCCTTGGCGCGGTCCAGGAAGCTCACGCACACGTCGGGGTCGTTGGGCCAGTAGAGCTGGTACCAGCGCGAGCCACCGCCGTTGGCCGCGGCGACCTCCTCGATCGTGTACGAGGAGGCCGTCGACATGACAAGCGTCAGCCCGAGCTCGGCCGCCGCTCGCGCCGAGGCCAACTCGCCATCGGGATGCACGATCGACTGGACACCGACGGGCGCCAGCATGATCGGCGCCGCCATCGACGGTTCCGAGCACCGTCACCGCATGGTCGCGGTTGGTCGCGTCGGTCAGCATCCGCGGGACGATGCGCCAGTCCTCGAAGGCCGCCCGGTTCGCCCGCGCGGTCGCCCCGGAGCCGGCCGATCCCGCGACGTAGCCGAACGCCTCGGGCGACATCACCGTCTCGGCTCGAGCCTCGAGAGCGGTGAGGTCGGTGGTGCACGGTGGCCGCGCCCCGCCCATCCCCTGCAGGTAGATCTCGGCGGCATAGGTTGAGAAGGGAGTGCTCATGGGCCGACTGTGCCACCTAGGTCGCAGCGAGTCAGCGGCCGGACGAGAGGACGAACCGATGGCTCAACGCCGAGGACGCAAGATCGCGATGACGCCGGACGAAGTCGACGAGTTCCTGGCCGCGGAGCGGACGTGCCGCGTCGCGTCGGTCGGCCCGTCCGGACCCCACGTCACGCCGCTGTGGTTCGTGTGGCACGACGGTGCGCTCTGGCTGTACTCGCTGACCCGCAGCCAGCGCTGGGCCGACATCGTCCGGACGCCGCGGGTGGCCATCGTGATCGACACCGGGCACGACTATCTCGAGCTTCGCGGCGTCGAGAGTCAGCGGCGATGCCGAGGTGGTCGGCGCGGCACCGAGCGGTCGGGCGGCGTCGACGAGCGGCTGGCCGAGGTCGAGCGGCTGTTCGCCCGCAAGTACACCGGCCAGGACGAGCTCTATCTCGACGGCCGGCACGGCTGGCTGCGGGTGACGGCCACCGAACTGCGCAGCTGGGACTTCCGCAAGATCGCGACCTGACCATTCGTCGGCGCAGAAGCTCGGCGCGGAAGCTCCAGGCAGACACCGGCGCGCGAGCGGTTGCTCGCGCGCCGGCAAATGGACGAGGGTTCGGTGCGAACAGTTCGATCAGGCCCGCGTGTGCGAACCGCGACGGACGAACAACCACAGGACGGCGACGATCACCAGGAACCAGAGGAACGGATGGACCGTCAACCCCAGCACAGCGGCGATAACGACGATGACGGCGGCGATCAGGATGTCTGTCAACATGCGAGGTACGTACCCGCTGCAGCGACATATCTATCTCGTAAAGTGTGTCACAGGTAAAGTGCGATGACCGAGGCGACGATGTCCGGCGCCTCGCGGGCGACGAAGTGGCCGACGCGCTCGATCTCGACCCGCTTGTAGGACCCCGCGAACATGTCGCCGTTGCTGCGACTCTCGGCGACGATCTCGCACTGGTCGTCCAGTCCGAAGAGGAACGTCGTCGGCACGGTGATCTTCGGCCACTCGTCCAGACGGGCCTGGTCGTCGACATAGCGAGCCGCCCCCGGCGCGATGCCACTGCGATGGCGGAAGTAGTGCACGACGTGGTCGACGAACTGGTCGTTGGCCAGGTCACGATCCAGCTGTTCGGCCGCCTCGCGCATCAGGCGGAACCGCGGCGACCAGGTGACGTAGGCGTGGTCGACCAGATCGAACGGATCGGACCGGAACGCCGCCTCACCCTGTTCGGTGCACAGCCACCACCGATACCACCCGGCGCGCGCGTGATCGAAACGCTCGATCGCGCTCAGCCGCTGCATCGGGCCGTAGGCGGTCGAGAGCGTGACGAGGCCAGTGAGCCGGTGTGGCGCGAGCACGGCCACCGCGTGCGCGGCTCGGGCGCCCCAATCGTGCCCGACGAGCAGGAACCGATCGAGGCCGAGCGCGTCGGCCAGGTCGAGTACGTCCCGGGCCAGAGCCGCGACCTGGGCCCCGCCGGCCGTCTCGATGTCGATCACGCGCGACGCGCCGAACCCGCGCAGGTAGGGCCGGATCGCGCGAGCGCCCGGCGGCAGGGCGGCCACGACGTCGTCCCAGCTCGAGGCGTTGTCGGGGAAGCCGTGCAGCAGGACGACCGGAGTTCCGTCCCGAGGCCCGTCGTCGAGGTATGCGATCACGGTGGTCTCGGTGCGGATCGTCAGCACGTCGGGCGGCGTGTCGGTCATCGCCGCTCATTCTGCCCCAGATCAGGTGTGCTCGGGATCGCGCAGGACGAACAGGGCGACGCCGATCGCCGCCGCCATGAGCGCGGCCGCGACGACGAAGGCGAGGTGGTAACCGCTGGTCAGCGCCGCGGCCGAGGCGTGGCCGGTGGCGAGCAGGTGACTTGTGCGCGACGTCGACAGGGTCGCGAGGACGGCCAGGCCGAGTGCTCCCCCGACCTGCGCGGTGGTGTTCACGAGCCCGGAGACCAGTCCCGCGTCCTCCGGCGTCGCGCCCGACATCGCGAGCGTCATCAACGCCGGAAAGCAGACCCCGGCCCCGGTGCCGAGAAGGATCGTCACGGGCAGGATGTCGACGACGTAGCTGCCGTCCGCGGGGGCGTGAGCGAACCAGAGCAGGCCGAGGGTGATGAGCACCAAGCCCGGAACGAGGGTGCGGCGAGCCCCGAACCGGGTCACCAGCCGCTCGCAGTAACGCACCGAGAGGGTGCCCATGATCAATGTGACCGGCAGGAACGCGAGACCGATCTGCAGGGCGTCGTAGTGCAGCACCCGCTGCAGGTACAACGCGCCGAGGAAGAAGATGCCGAACATCCCGGCGGCGCCGATGATCTGGATGGCGTTGGCGCCGGTCAGGTTGCGCGAGCCGAAGATGCGCAGCGGCATCAGCGGCCGGGCGGCGCTCGCCTCGCGAGCGACGAACCCCGCCAAGAGCGCGAGCGCCAGCGCACCGAAGCCGAGGGTGGAGCCCGCCGTCCAGCCGTCCTCGGCCGCGGGCTTGACGATCGTGAACACGCCGACCATCAGCGCAGCGGTGATCAGTAATGCTCCGGGAACGTCCGCTCCGCCCCGCATCCCGATGCCATCGTCGCGATCGACCAGTCGATGGGCCAGCAGCACCGTGATCAGGCCGATGGGCAGGTTGACGAAGAAGATCCAGTGCCAGTCGAGTGCCTCGGTAAGGATGCCGCCGGCGAGCAGGCCCACCGCACCGCCGGCCGACGCGACGAAGGCGAAGACGCCGATGGCCTTGGCCTGGTCCCGCGGCTCGGGGAACATCGCGACAATCATGCCCAGGATCACCGAAGACGTCATCGCGCCGCCGATGCCCTGCACGAACCGGGCGGCGACGAGCAACTGCTGGTCGCCGGCGAGTCCGCACGCGAGTGATGCCGCGCTGAACACCACGAGGCCGATCAGGAACATCCGGCGACGCCCGAGCAGGTCACCGAGTCGGCCGCACAGCAGCAACAGGCCGCCGAAGGCGATCAGGTAGGCGTTGACGACCCAGGCCAATCCCGATGGTGAGAACCCGAGGTCGTCCTGGATCGAGGGCAGCGCGACGTTCACGACGGTCGCGTCGAGCACGATCATCAACATGCCGACGCACAGAACGTACAGAGCGATCCAGCGCTGCTTCGTGCTGACGGCTATCGGCGAAACGGCCAACTCGATCATGATGAAACCCATCGCGAGGCAATAGTTAAGTGACTGCCTAAGTATTGCTCGTGGGCTTCGCCGATGTCAAAGGGCCGCGCGCCTCTGCTCCAGGAATTGACGCTCGACGTCGTTGTCGGCCAGCAGGATCGCCTCGCCGAACGCGTCCCGCGCCTCGTCGACCCGGCCCAGCCGCTCGAGGAACTGCGCGCGGGACGAGGCCAGGTAGTGATAGGTCGCGAGCTGCGGCTCGTCCGCCAGGTGCGCGAGTTCGGCCAGGCCGGCCGCGGGCCCGCGCGCGAAGCCCACGGCGACCGCGCGGTTGAGGGCGACGACCGGCGAGGGCCAGACCAGCACGAGCACGTCGTAGAGACCGACGATCTCGGCCCAGTCGGTGTCGTCCCAGGACGGCGCTTCGGCGTGTACGGCGGCGATGGCGGCCTGCAGCGCGAAACGGCCGGGAGGCCGGACGGCGAGCGCCCGGCGGACCAGACCGATGCCCTCGGCGATCTCGGCGTGATTCCACTGAGAGCGGTCTTGGTCGGCCAGCAGTTGCAGCTGGCCGGTGCTGTCGACCCGGGTCGGCCGCCGCGCATCGGTGAGCAGGACGAGCGCGAGCAGGCCGGTCACATCTCCGTTCTCGGGCAGCAACTGGTGCAGCATGCGGGCCAGCTCGAGGGCCCGCTCGACGAGATCGCGCCGCACCAGGTCAGCGCCCGCCGGCGCGGTGTGGCCGGTGGTGAACAGCAGGTGGACGACGGTGAGCACGGCGTCGATGCGCTCGGGCAACTCGGCCGCCGACGGCACGCGGAACGGGATGCGCGCCGTGGCGATCTTCTTCTTCGCGCGGGTGATGCGCGCCGCCATCGTCGGCTCGCTGACCAGGAACGCCCGCGCCACGTCCGGTGTCGCCAGTCCGCAGAGCAGGCGGAGGGTCAGCGCGACCTGCGCTTCGGGCGACAGGGCCGGGTGGCAGCACGTGCAGATCAGGCGCAGCCGGTCGTCCGGGATCTCGTCCACCGCGGGCTCCGAAGCGGGCTCGACCTCGTCCTCGACCAACAACGGAATGTTCTTGCGCCACAGCGCATTGCGGCGCATCACGTCCAGAGCGCGATTGCGAGCGGCCGTCGTCAACCAGGCGCCCGGCTTCGACGGAACGCCCCTTGTCGCCCAGGTCGACAACGCCTGGGCATAGGCGTCCTGGACGCACTCCTCGGCCACGTCGAGATCGCGGGTGACGCGCACCGTCGCGGCGAGGACGTAGCCCCACTCGTGACGGTGCGCGTCCGCGACGGCGGCCGCGACCTCAGCGGTCAGCGAACACCATGATCGGCCGTACTTCGACACCACCGTTGATGACCGGGATGTCCTTGGCGATGGCGATGGCGTCGTCCAGATCGGCCGCCTCGACGAGGTAGTAACCGCCGAGGACCTCTTTCGTCTCGACGAACGGTCCGTCGGTCACGGCGTCATTGCCACGGATGCTCGTCGCGGTGCCGCTGGGCTGCAGCGCCTCGCCACCGACGATCGCGGACCCGTGCTTGGCGGCGAAGTCGTTGTGGCCGGTCATGATCGCGCCGGTCTGGGCCTCGGTCGCACTGGCCCAGGCGCTCTCGTCGTCATAGATGAGGATCAAGTACTGCGACATGTCGTGCGTCCCTTCGTGATGACCCGCCTTTCGGGCCCTTCACCTAAGCCGACGAACAACTGCTCGCGCAATCGACAGCCGGGTCAGGATGCGTCGACGAACCGGACCAGGGCGTCGAGCAGTTCGTTGGTGCCGTGCTCGCGGGCGCCGGGTTCGTCGAGGCCGTCGAGGTAGGCACCTGACTCGGTGTAGATCAACCGAGTGCCGTTGCCGTCGGGCAGCAGCTCGGTCGTGGCGAGCGAGACCGAGATCCGCGCGCCGTCCAGGGCCATCTCGTAGGTCGTGACGATCCGCTCGTTGTCGACGATGTCGCGGTAGACGGCCTCGTAGGTGTAGACCGCTCCCCCGGGCTCACCGCCGCGGTTGAACTCGCGCCCGCCGACGCGGAAGTCGAGATCGAGCTTCGCGTCGCCGTTGTCGGGCGCACCGAACCACTTGGCCTTCTTGGCCGGATCGGCGAAGGCGTCGAATACCGCCTTGGGCGCGGCTTTGAGCGTCCGCTCGATGACGAAGGTGTCGTGGACGACGGAACGATCGGACATCAGTTGTCTCCTTCGGATTCTGGTTCGGACTGCTCGGCGAGAAAGGCATCGAGTCGATCCAGTCGGGCGTCCCAGAGTGCCCGGCGCTCGTTGATCCACTGCTGCACCAGGTTCAACTTCTTCAGCTCCAACCGGCAGGTTCGGACTCGGCCGATCTTCTCCGAATGCACGAGCCCACTGGCTTCGAGCACCTGGAGGTGCTGCATCGCGGCCGGCAGCGACATGGCGAGCGGACGGGCCAGCTCGCTGACCGAGGCGGGTCCCTGGCTCAACCGCTCGACCATCGATCGCCTGGTCGCGTCGGACAAGGCATGGAACATCAGGTCGAGCGAGGCGGATTGGTTAGGCATTTGGTTAAGTGTCAGTTCGGAGTGTCGATCTGTCAAGCAGCATCTTGCGCCTTGACACAACCTTTACACAGGCCACGCCAATGCCTGACGCGCCGGCCTCACTGTCTTCAGCAGGAAAGCTGAATCGCAGCCCTCGGGTTGCACCGACACGACAAGGGAATCCGATGAGAAGGTCATTGCGAGCCATCACGATCACCACCGCAGCGATCGCGACGTTCGGCACGGCCGGGGCCGCGATGGCCGCCACTCCGTCCGCACCCCCGTCGGCGACCGGAGCCGGCCGGCTGGCCGCGATCCAGGCGGCCGGGGCGAAGGCCACGGGCGATCGCATCACGGCGTTGAACGCGGCGATCCCGAAGGTGACCGCCAACGTCGCGCTCAGCGCGGCCGACAAGTCGACGATCTTGGGCACCCTGAACAACGACCTGGCCGCCATGCACACCGAGGCGTCGACGATCGCCGCCGACACCACGGCCGACCAGGCGAGCGCCGACTACAAGTCGATCTTCGAGAACTACCGCGTGTACGCCGTCGCCCTGCCCCAGTCGGCCTACGCCGCCGCGGCCGACGATCTGACCGATACGACTTTGCCGAAGCTCACCGCCGCCCAGAAGTCGTTGGCGGCCCTGCTGGCCGGCCCGGACGCCGCGAAGAGCACGCCGGCCCTGCAGGCTCAACTGGCCGATATGGCCACCAAGATCTCGTCGGCGCAGTCCTCCGTGAACGGAGTGGCCGCCTCGGCGCTGGCCGTCACCCCCGCGGCGTACGACGCCAATCACTCGATCCTGGTGCCGATCCGCCAGGCCGAGACGAACGCGCTCGCTGATGCCAAGGCCGCCGGCGTGGACGCGTCCGACATCGTCGCGGCCCTGAAGTGAGCACCGCAGTGAGCACCGCCAGTGCGGAGGAACCGCGGTGAAGTCGGTCGTCCCCGGACTGCTGCTGGCCGCGCTCGTCCTCACCGGATGCGCGCGACACGCCACGACCGGTTCAGGGTCGGCTGTGAACATCCCCGCCGTCGCGTCGACCTCAGCCGTCGCCTCCACGCCGCCGGTCGTGGTCGCCCCAACCGCTGCAACGCCCACGAGCGCGGCGCCCGACCTCAGCGGCATCGAGTCGGACCTGGCCGGCGCGAGCGCGGCGAACTCGCAGGCCGGCAGCGACATCTCGGCCGGCGATGCGGCAACCGGCACGAACGACAACCCGTAGCCGGTTACGGTTGGGCGGTCGGGCCGGTGGGCGCTCGGCACGTGACCGGAGAGGGACGTTGGCGGCCAAGTACATGATGCGGCGCCTGCTCGTCGCTGCCGTCGTGATCGCGGTCGGGGTCGGTGCGTACGTGATCGTCGACAGCACCCGCGGCTCGGGCAGCGCCGGGGCGAGCCGGACGGCTCAGGCCGACCTGACCCAGCGGGTGCAGAACGCGGTGGGCGCCGTCGCCCCGGTGCAGGTCGCCATCGCCGCGCGCAACACCGCGACCGGGCAGACGTTCACTTCGGCCCGACCAGCGGCATGATCACCGCGAGCGTGTCGAAGCTCGACGTCCTCGAGGCGTTGCTCTCACTCACGAGCAGAGCCCACACCGATCTGTCGGCCGACGAAGACCAACTGGCCACCGCCATGATCGAGAACAGCGACAACGACGTCGGGCCAGACGCTGTGGAACTAGCTGGGCTCGGCCGCCGGGATGAGCGCCGCCAACAAGACGCTGCGGTTGACCCACACGGTCCCTGACCCGACAGGGCTACTACGGCCTGACCACGACCGGACCCGAGGACGAGGTGAGCCTGCTCGGCCACCTGGTCGGAACGCCCGGACCGCTGGACGCCGCCTCGCAGGCCTACGCCCTGCAGTTGTTGCACAACGTCGAAGCCGACCAGACCTGGGGGGTCACCGCGGCCGCCGACCCCGGTTCGGTGTCGGCGGTGAAGAACGGTTGGCTGGCCATCGACTCCGACGGCGAACGGTGGGCCGTCAACAGCGACGGGATCATCACCGTCCAGGGTCAGCAGCTGCTGATCTCGATCATGACCCAGCACGATGCGGACGAGCAGTCGGGCATCGACCTCGTCGAGTCGCTGGCCAAGATCGTCGGCTCCGGCCCTCGTCCGTCGCTGACGTCCGCTTCTGGGTGAAGTGAGGCTGCACTCACACCTCGCGTTACTCCCAAGGTCGCACAGCGCTGGACATTCCATACCTGGCGTCGAGGCGACGCCGTCTGAGACCATGATCGAATGTCGAGCGACAGCTGTCTCGCATGATCCGGGGCGCGGCTCGGGCGTGCCGTCGTGGCGCGATCAGGATGCCGCTCAACGTGAGTCATTGCTGCGCCAGGCCCACGCCGAGGCCGACGCGATCCGAGGCGAGCTGCCCCTGCTGCAGGTGAGCCTCAAGTACGAGTTGTCGCTGGCCCAGGAGAAGGCAGCCGAGGCCGAGGCCCGCCTGGCCGAGGCGCGCGACGAGGCGCAGACGCTGATCAGGGACGCCGCCGAGCAGGCGAGCTTGATCGCCGACACGGCTGAGCGCTCGGCCGAGCAGCTGGCCAGCCAGGCCCAGGCGCACGCCGCCGAGATCGTGTCGACCGCGCGGATCGAGGCCGAGGAGACGACTGCGCAGGCCGAGCGCATCCTCGCCCGCGAGCGGCAGGCGGCCGACGACCTGCGCCAGCACATCAACTCCGAGATCGAACGGCTCAAGGTCGGTCACGATCGCGCGGTCCACGAGCGGCAGATGGCGTTCGAGCGTGAGTTGGCCGAGCGCGCGGCCGACGCCGAACGGCAGGCTGAGCAGATCCGGGCCGCCGCCCGCGAGGACGCCGAGGAGTTCCGGCTCGCCGCGCAACGCGTTCTGGCCGAGGCGGAGGACGACGCCGAGAAGCTGCGGGCCGAGACGCGCGACCACGTCGAGCATCTGCTCAGCGAGGCTCGGGCCGAGTCCGCTCGAATCCAGGCCGCGTCGGCCGAGCAGACGGCGTGGACGCACCAGGTCATCGCCGGCTTGCACGAGGCCGCCGAACTCGAGGCGTCGGCCATCCGCCAGCGGGCGCACAAGGAAGCCGGCGAGATCGCGCACGACATCCGCACCCGACTGACCACGGTGGTGGTGCGCACCCGCCGCTCCCTGCAGGACCGGCGAGCGACGGCGGACCTGCTGCAGTTGCAGGCACAGAACCAGCTCGACCGGGCGCACCAGGACGCCGACGAGATCCGCGAGCGCGCCGCGGCCGAAGCCCGCAAGACCCTCGCCGATGCCGACGTCGGCGCCCGCGAGCGTGCCGAACGGGCCGAACGGCGCCTGGCCGAGGCCGAAGCGGGCGCCCGTTCGGTGCGTGAGCATGTTGCCGAGGAGCTGGGGCGCTCGCAGCGTGAGCTGCAGGAGTTGCGTCGCTCGACCAAGACGGAGGCGACCGAGACCGTGGCCAAGGCCCGCGCTGATGCCGACGAGCTCCGCGCGATCGCCCGCAAGCTGCTCTCCGACGCCCGCGCCGAAGTCGCCGAACTCAACGATCGGCGTGACGCCATCGCCAAGGAGCTGGGTCAGCTCTCGGGGGTGATCGACGCGCTGGCCGTCCCCGAGGGCGGCGGACATCGGGCGGCTGCAACCGCGACTCCGGACGCGACCCCGCCGCCGACTTCGGCCGCCGAGCCGCCGGGACCCACCGACGATTCACCGACCCAGACCATGCCGGCGATAACCGATCCGCCGCCTCCCGCGCTCCACCAACACCGTTCACCCTTCGAGCAGATGATGAGATCCGACGAGCTGATGAGAGCCGAATGAGCGAGAACAACTCAGCCTTCCGCACCGTGATGCGGGGCTACGAACCGTCCGAGGTAGATCGCCGAGTCGCCGAACTCACCTACGCGAGCGCCGCCGCCCAGCATCAGGCCAGCGAGCTGCAGCGTCAGGTCGACGAGCTGAACGCCGCCCTCGAGTCGACCCGCCAAGAGCTGAGTCGTAAACCCGAACCGGTGGCGGCCGCCGCGCCGGTCGCCGACTACTCGAGCCTGGGCGCCCGCGTCGGCCAGATCCTGGAGCTGGCCGAGCAGGAGGCCGAGGAGATGCGCACGAACGCGACCGTCGAGGCCGACGAGACGCTCGCTGCCATCGAGGCCGACATGGCGCGAACCCGGGCCGAAGCCGACATCTACGCGAAGGAGACGCGGTCGAACACCGACCGCGAGTCTTCGCGCATCATCGAGGACGCCAAGCGCACCGCCGACCAGTTGCTCGACGACGCCGACCGCCAGGCGACCGCCCGCCGCGAAGAGGCCGAGGCCGTCTACGAACAACAACGGGCCCGCGCGGCTCAGGCAGCCGCCGACTTCGAGCAGACCCTGGCCGCACGGCGGGACAAGTCCGAAGCCGAGTTCAAGCAGCGCACCGCAGCCGCCGAGGAACAGTTCCGGGCCGCCCAGGAGCACGTCGCCCAACTGCGCGCCGAGGCCGACCGAGCCGCCGCCGATGCGTCGCGTAAGTCGACCCAGCTGCTGGCCGAGTCCGAGCAGAAGGCCGATCAGATCGTGGCCGAGGCGATCGCCCGGGCCGACCGCATCCGGTCGGAGTCCGAACGAGAGCTCGCGGCGGCGACGCAGAGACGCGACAGCATCAACGCCCAGCTGACGAACGTCCGCCAGATGCTGGCCACGTTGTCGGGAACAGCGCCCGCCGCGATCTCGTTGCCGATCGAGCCCGAGCCGGCGACCGGGCCCGACGTCCACCCCGACGCCGAGAGTGCGGCCATCGACAGCAACGCCGAGACCGACGCCGAGACCCAGCCCAGCGACGAGCAGGCCGTGGCCGAGTCCACCAGCTGATTCGCGACGCCCGCGCCGATCACGTCGGTCGGTTGCGGGCGCTCGCTCAGCCGGATTGAGCGAACTCGAGCGCTCGCTCGGTCAGCGCATCGCTCAAGGCGTCCAGCATCTGCTGCATGGACGCGAGGTCGTCACCACCGGCGTCGATGATGGCCGCCCGGGTGCAGGCTTCGACCGTCGCCAGAGCGTCGGTGCCCTTGTCGGTGAGGTCGATCTCGACGGTGCGCCGGTTGGTCGTGCGCGTCTGCCGCCGGACGAGCCCGGCCTGCTCCAGCCGATCGACCAGCGTCGTCGCTCCGCTGGCGCCGATCCCGATGCGACGCGCAAGCTCACCGACCAGCAACGGCCCACCGGCGGCAAGATGGCTCAAGGCAACCGTGTCGAGAACTCTGATCCCCACTGAGTGCGCGAAATCTCGCCGAAAACCCTCGCTGGCCAGGGTGAGCCGTCGCAGTGCGGCGAGGGCTTCATCGACGATTGCCGATTCGCTTTCGACCATTTCGCCACCATCACAAGGAACGCCCTGTCGGGGCTCCGGTCGCGGCTCTTTCGCGGTAAGACACTATCGCTTTTCGGTCGTCGTCGGTCGAGAAGTTTCAGAAATCGAAGTATCCGCTGAAACGTGTAAGCGGCGCTAAGTTTGCGAATAGTGATTTATCGTTGCATGATCAAAACGCCCCCGGGTGCGCACCCCCGAGCGCACCCCGGGGGCATCCACTCTGCCGGTCACGGGTGGGCGCGCCTCGATCCATCTGCAGTCAACGGACTGAGTAATGAAGCCGTCGAATTGTGATTCGCTAGGCACAGCATCGCGAATGTGCACTATCGCGCAGTTCCGACAAGGCGCGAATGATTCGGCGCACCGACTAAGGCCGCACGCGGTCAGTTCGGCAGCGCGCCGCAGACGAACTCGATCATCCGGTCGATCAACTTCACCCGCGAGACGGCCCGGCGGTACTCGTGACCCTCGCCGTCGAGCTGCAGATACTCCACCGGGCGACCGGCGGTCCGGAGGGTGGAGACGATCTGCAGCGCTTCGCCCAACGGCACGTTCGTGTCGAACTCGCCGTGCACGACCAGCAACGGCGCGACGATCCGCTCGGCGTACCGCAGTGGTGACAGCTCCTGCAGCAGCACCCGATCCGTGACGGGGTCGCCGTACTTGGTCGTGGCCGCCTCGGCGATCCACGGCTCGGTGTCGCGATAGAACGACAGCAGGTCCGACATCCCGCAGATGTCGACGCCGGCGCTGAAGACGTCGGGATAGGTCACCAGCGCGGCGAGCGTCAGGTAGCCGCCGTAGGACCGTCCGGTGACCGCGATCTGCCCGCTCGCCGCCACGCCGCGCTCGACCAGCTCGGCCGCGCAGGCCGCGACGTCGGCGATGGCGTCGTAGCGGCCGTACCGGTCGTCGGCGTGCACGAACGCTCGCCCGAAACCGGACGAGCCCCGAACGTTGGGCGCGAAGACCGCGATACCGGCCGCGGCCATCGCCTGGTGCTGTGGGCTGAAGACCGGCCGCTCCTGCGCCTCGGGACCACCGTGCAGGCTGAGCATCGCCGGCCCGGCCTCCGAGCGTCCCGGCACGCGATAGAGCCAGCCGGTGACCTCGAGTCCGTCGTGCGAGAGGAACCGTTCCAGGGTCGGTACGACGAGGCCGTCGGGCACGGAGGGCCCCGCCGCCTCGACACGCGTCCAGGTGCCGTCGTCGACGCCGAAGCGCCAGAGCGTCCGAGGCGTCAGCGGGCCTTCGACGCACAACACCAGCGAGCGCCCATCGCGCGAGAGCACGCAGCCGGAGACGACCTCGCCAGGCAGATCCGGCACGGCCCGGCGGTGCTCGTCGGACGTGTCGAGCAACTCGACCTCGCTGCGCCCGGCGACGTTCCACACCAGGGCCAGCAGCGTCCCGGCCTGGTCGGCGTCGAGGTATTCGAGTTCGGCGTCGTCGCGATGCGCCAGCACGCCGACCTGCGCCCGTCGGCCGTCCGCCGCGACCGGCACCGCGACCAGCTCCCGCCGGGGACGGCCGGCGTCGGTGACGAGGTAGACGATCATCGGGTTCTCGTCCTCGGCCGGGCTCGCGCGCAGCAGTCCGACGTCGGTCGCGCCCGTATGTGGGTAAGGCAGCAGCGGGTGGTCGATGTCGTTCACCAGATCGACCATCACGCAAAACTGCTCGCCCCGGCGGCCGTCGCGGATCAGGGCGAAGTTCTCGTCGGCCGACAGGTCGAGCACATCGATCAGGTCACCGACGGCCAGCGGTGTGTGCGCTCCGGTGGCCGGCTCGACGATGTCGCTGCGCGTCGGCTCGTGAGAACCGTCGGAGTGCCGCCCGACCACCAGTCGATGGCCCCGGCGCAGCCACGGACCGAGGGTCGCGTGCTCGTCGGCCGAGCCGGCCACGAGGCGGGCGTCGGTGCCGTCGGGACGAATGACCCAGACCTGCGAGCGCACTCCCCCGCCGGTCGCCACCGCACAGGCCAACCACTGACCGTCCGGCGACCAGTGAACCGACAGCACCGGGTCGTCGGTGAACTCCAGCACCGATGCGGGATCGGGTGAGCCGAGCGTCTGCACCCAGAGCTCCGGGCGGCCACGCCGATCACTGACGAACGCCACCCGCGACGCGTCGGGCATGAGGGTCGGCGCCCAGCAGCCCCAGGCGCCGACGAGGCGGCCCGCCAGCCGATGGGCAGCATCGAGCGAGGAGTCGGTGCCGGTCTGCATCGTCAGCGGATGTCCATCGTCTGCAGCCACATCTCCAGCAGGGCCAACTGCCAGAGCGCGTTCGAGCCGAGCGTCGTGCGCGTCTGGTTGGGCGCGGCCAACATGCGGGCGACCGGTTCCGGACGGAACAGGCCCCGCGCCCGGGCCGCGGGGTCGGACAGCGCTTCCCGCACGCGCTCGAGGAACGGCCCTTCGAGCTGCCGGATGGCCGGGAACCGGGAACGAGCCCTTCGTGCGGTCGATGACGGCGTCGGGGACGATGCCCCGGCTGCCGTGCTTGAGCACACCCTTGCCGCCGAAGTCGAGCTTGAGCGCGGGCGGGATGCGTCCGGCCAGTTCGACGAAGTCGTGATCGAGAAAGGGCACCCGCGCCTCGAGACCCCAGGCCATGGTCATGTTGTCGACCCGCTTCACCGGGTCGTCGACGAGCATGATCGTCGTGTCGTTGCGAAGGGCCGCGTCGACGGCGGTCTCGGCGCCGGGACGCGCGAACTGGCCGGCGATGAACTCGGTCGGCGCATCGTGATCGATCAGCCAGTCGGGGGCGAGCAGCTCGTGCATGGCCGACCAGCGGCGGTCGAAGAACACCTGCGAGTAGGCCTCGACCGCGTCGGCGCGCGGCACGTCGGCCAGCGGTGGGTACCAGTCGTAGCCCCCGAGCACCTCGTCCGCGCCCTGACCGGACTGGACGACCTTGACCTCTTGCGAGACGTCCTCGCTGAGCAGGTAGAACGCCACGCAGTCGTGGCTGACCATCGGTTCGCTCATCGCCGCGATGGCCGAGTCGATGCCGGGCAGGAGCCGCGAGCCGTCGACCTTGATCCGGTGGTGCGACGTCCCGAACTCGGCGGCGACGAGGTCGGAGTACTCGAACTCGTCGCCGGTCTCTCCCCCGGCCGCGTCGAAGCCGATGCTGAACGTCATCAGGTCGGTCTGACCGGCCTCGGCGAGCAGCGCGACCACGATGCTCGAGTCGATGCCGCCCGAGAGCAGCACGCCGACCGGGACGTCGGCCACCATCCGCCGCTTCACCGCGGTGCGCAGACTGTCGATCAGGGCGTCCTGCCAGTCCTTGGCGTCCCAGTCCGAGCGCGATTCGTCGCGGGTGAACGACGGCGTCCAGTACACGTGGTCCTCGAACTGGCCGTCGGGTGAGACGACCCGCACCGTCGCCGGCGGCAGCTTGCGGATGCCGGTCAGGATCGTGCGGGGCGCGGGAACGACCGAGTGGAAGCTCATGTAGTACGCCAGCGCGGTTCGGTCGATCGAGGTGTCGGTGCCGCCGCCGGCCAGCAGCGCAGGCAGCGACGAGGCGAAGCGCAGCCGGTCGGCCGTGTGGTCGAGATAGAGCGGCTTGATGCCGAGGCGATCGCGGCCGAGGATCAACCGGCCGCTTGCCCGCTCATGAATGGCGAACGCGAACATGCCCTTGAAACGTTGGACGAAGTCGACGCCCCACTCGGCGTAGGCCTTGCCGATCACCTCGGTGTCGGAGTGCGAGAAGAACCGGTGGCCGGCCGACTGCAGCAGTTCTCGCAGCTCTTTGTAGTTGTAGATGCAGCCGTTGAAGACGACGCTCAGCCCGAGGTCGGAGTCGACCATCGGCTGCGAACCCGCCGCCGACAGATCGATGATGGCCAGCCGGCGGTGACCGAGCGCGACCGGCCCATTGGCCCAGATGCCGCTGCCGTCCGGACCGCGGCGCGCCAGCCGGCTGCAGACGCGTTCGACCGCAGCGACATCGGCCCCTCGCCCGTCGAAGCGCAGCTCACCGGCCAGTCCGCACACATGCCCTCCAAAGGATGTCGATCTTCGTCTGCTACTTGTCGCTGATGATCCAGGTGTCCTTCGCGCCCCCGCCGCGCGAAGAGTTCACCACCATGCTGCCCTTGGGCGCGACCCGGGTCAGCGCGAGGTCGGCCATGGTCGCCTGACCGGGCTCGACGCCGCTGAGATAGACGAACGCTCGCAGGTCGACGTAGCGCGGCTCGAGGTCGTCGCCGTTGAAGGTCGGGTGCGACGACAGCGGCACCAGTTCCTGGGCAACCCACACCGCGGGCTCGGCGGCGATCTCGGATCGCCGGGCCGCCACCTCGGCGGCCGACGCGTAGCGGGCCGATCATCACGCCGCCGCCCGCCGTAGCCGTCGACCGGCTTGGTCACGAGCTCGCCGACCCGCTCGAGCACCGCCTGCAACTCGGACGGATCACCGCACCGGTAGGTCGGCACGCCGTCGATCAGCGGGCGTTCGTCCAGGTAGTAGTTGATCAGGTCGGGCACCCGGCAGTACGTCGCCTTGTCGTCGGCCACGCCGTTGCCCGGCGCGTTGGCCAGCCGTGACCTTGCCCTCGGCCGCCGCCGCCATGACGGCCGCGCCGATCGTTGCGTCCGCGTTCATCGCTCAGATCGACCAGCTCGACGTCCAGCCGCAGGTAGAGCAGGTCGATCGTGTGGCCCAGGGCGACCACCTGGCCGGCGTCGACCTCGAGGTCGCCGGGCTGGACCAGCATGAACCCGGCCTGCTCGGCGAGCAGTTGATGCTCGAACCAGGCCGAATTGCCAGCCCCGTCGGAGAGCAGCGCGATCGTCGCCTCGGGCGATCCGGCGCAGGCCAGAAGCGTCGAGCGCAGCTGGGTCGCGGCTCCGCTGGGGTCGAGCAGCCCTTCCGGACGGGGCAGCATCGGCATCACCTCGTCGAGCACCTGACGCAATGCGATCGCGTAGCCGGCACCGGAGGGCACGCGGACGTTGTCTTCGAGCACCCGCCAGCCGCCGAGTTCGTTGCGGACGAGGTCGAACCCCATGATCGGCGCCCGGACGACGCCCGGCGGAAGCAGCCGCGCCTCGTCCCGCCAACCCGGCGCGTCGTGCACGACGTCGGGCGGCAGCACGCCGTCGGCGACGATCTTCGCCTCGCCGTAGATGTCGCGCAGGAACAGTTCGAGCGCGCGGGCCCGCTGCTCGAGGCCCGAGGACAGGAACGACCATTCGTGGGCCGGGATCGCCCGGGGCACGAGGTCGGCCGGGAAGGGCAGCTGACGCCCCTCGACGCCGAACGTCATGCCGGCCTCGCTCGCCCAGCGGTCGCGTTCGCGCAGTCGCTCGGACAGGCCGATCATGCCGATCTTCTCGACCACCTCGAAGATCGGCCGATAGACCGGGCGCGGTTCGCCCGAGGCCATGAACGCCTCGTCCCCGGCTCGAGCCGGATAGCGCCGCAGGGTGGTCGACGGCCGCGCGCGTCCGCTCGTCGGGCCGTGCGTCTCGGTCACGACCGACTCGACGACGTCCTTGATCAGACCCTGTTCGGCGAAGACGGCGCGCTGGCGGTCGGCTGAGTTGCCCTCGGCTCAGCGTGGCTTCGGCCAGCTCGCTGACCGTCGCCCAGTCGCCGAGCTCCTCCAACTGCGGACGGATGCGCCGCAGCAGGCCGCGGACGGCATCAGCGGCCGGGATGGGCTCGGGGCGGGCCTGGTCGTCGAGCAGACCGCCGGTCAACCCGCTGCGGGCCGCGCGCCACATCGCGGCGCGGTGCAGAGGAGCGGGGCATGGTCAAGAAGGGCTCGCCGGCGAGGACGGCCGCCTCGGCCGTGGCGACCAGACCGCGAAACAGTCCGGCGATCAGCACGGCGTCGTCGACCAGCGGGCAGGCGTCGCATACCCGCAACTCGACGGTCGGGACGTGCGAGGACGGGCGGACGTCGAAGTAGGCCATCTTCGCGTCGGCGATGACGCCGGTGGCGATCAGGTCGCGCACGAGGTGGTCGTACTCGGCGGCGGAGGCCAGCGGGCCGGTCGTGCCGGCCGTGGGCCAGCGTTGCCAGATGATCGTCCGGATGCTGGCGTAGCCGGTGTCGTTGCCGTGCCAGAACGGAGAACTGGCCGAAAGGGCCAGCAGGATCGGGCAGCTCGCTGCTCACGCGCTGCGCGATCTGGACGGCCAGGTCGCGGTCGGCCACCCCGACGTGCACCTGCGTTCCGCAGATCAGCTGCTCGTCGACGAGCAACCGGTACTCCTCGTGCATCCGCCCGAAGCGCCCGGTGGCGGTCAGCTCGAAATCCTCGCCGGTCGACAGGGGCGGCGTGCCGACCGCGGCGACGCCGACGCCTTCGTCCTCGGTGACCGAGATCAAGCCCTTGCGCAACCGCACGATGTCGGCGCGCAGATCGTCGAGGCTCGAACAGACGGCCGTGTTCGTCTCGATGGTCGTGCGCTGCAGCTCGGCCGAATAGCTCTCGGCGGGCAGCCGGGTCAGCAACTGCGGAGCGCGGGCGGCCAGCTGCCAGGTGTCGAGATCGACGAGATGCAGTTCCTCCTCCACGCCCAGGGTCAGCGCGGATGCCATCTCTCGAATGTAGGTGGTCGGCCGTTGCCGCCGTGTGTCCGGGCCGGGGGATGCGCCCGGCCGGCTCGACGAGCGCACACTACGCTGCGTGTGCGGATCACTGCCCAGCTAATCGTCCGCGGTACCAAGCGTCAGTATTGTCTGGCTTGAAGTCGGCCTTTTCGGATTCATCTTGTGATCTTTGCGTGTTGTGCTGGCGAAGTCGATCACGCTAGGTCACTATGGACAAGGCAGCAGGCACGTCCGATCGCTTGCCGCCGATGCGCGTGACTGGCCGATCTCGGGGGAGCAGCCAGTCGCCGAAGCCGATGGAGCTGGCCGTCTTACGGGAGTGTCCAGCTCCATCGGCTTCTTACTTCGACGGGCTCAGGCCTTGACGATGATCGTCTCTTCGTCGTCGACGGGCACAACCGGCTCGCCCGCGCGCCCCTGCCGGATCCGGTGAACCGACCACGCGCCGTAGGCCGCCGCCACCAGGCACGCGCCCGCCCCCAGGAACAGTCCGGCGCGCCCGCCCCAGTGCTCACTGACCGCGCCGGCGATCGGGCCGCCGATCGGCGTCGAGCCCAGGAACGCGACCGCCCACAGCGCCATCACCCGTCCGCGCATCGACGGGGCCGCCTCGAGCTGGAGCGTGCTGTTGGCCTGCGACATCACGGCCACACTGGCGGCGCCGACGAACAGCAACAGGATCAGTTCGACCGGCAGGTCCGGAGCGAAGCCGGCCGCCAGGATGGCGACGCCGAAGATCGTCGCCGAGCGCACGTTGGACACCAGGCCCGTCCGTCCCCGTGCGGCCACGAAGAGTCCACCGACCACGGCGCCGACGCCCATCGCGGCGGTCATGAAGCCGTACACCTCGGCTCCGCCGTGGAACGTGTCGCGAGCGAGGACCGGAAGGACGACCTGGAACTCGTAGGCCAGGCACCCGATGACGGCCATCATCGTCAGCGTCACGGCCAAGCGCGGCGTGCGACGCACGTACCGGAATCCTTCGATCATCTGGCCCTTGTGCCGCCCGGTCGGCTTGGGCTGCTGCAGCGCGGTGACGTTCAGGGTGAGCAGCGACGTGACGACCGCCGCGAAGCTCACTCCGTTGAGCAGGAAGCAGACCCCCGTGCCACCCGTGGCGATGATGAGTCCGGCGATCGCGGGACCGACCGCCCGGGCGGCATTGACCAGCACCGAGTTGAGACTGACCGCGTTGCGCAGATCGGCCGGACCGACCATCTCGAGGACGAACGACTGCCGAGCCGGATTCTCGAACGTGTTGTTGAGCCCCAGCAGCAACGCGAGCACGTAGATCTGCCAGATCTGAACCTCGTGGGTGAGGGTGAGCGTGCCGAGAACGAGCGCAAGGACACCCATCATCGACTGCAGGCCGATCATCAGCTTGCGCTTGTCCATGCGGTCGGCGATCACCCCGCCGTACGGCCCGAGCAGCAGGATCGGCAGCGTCTGGACCGCGACGACCAGCCCGACCTGGGTCGCCGATCCGGTGAGTTGCAGAACGAGCCACGACTGGGCGACCGTCTGCATCCAGGTACCGACCAGCGAGATCGCCTGCCCGGAGAAGTAGCGGCGGTAGTTGGGGTTGTGCAGCGACGAGAACGTGTCCCGCCCGAAGTCGGCGATCGCCGTCATGCCCGCACCGGACTCGAGAACATGGCTTCGCCGAGGGATTCGAGGGCGGGCAGCGCATCGATCAGTCGTTGCACGTCGGGGGCCGGGATCCGTGCCACGTGATCGGCGAGCACCTGGCCGCGCTCCGCGCGCCAGCGCGCGTGCTTGCGAGAGCCCGCCGCCGTGATCACGATCCGCACCACCCGCCGATCGTCGGCGCTGACACTGCGCTTGACGTAGCCGAGCTCCTCGAGACGGGCCACCACGCGCGACAGCATCGTCGGGTTGATGCCCTCGAGGTCGGCCAGTTCACTGGCCCCGATGGGCCCGCGCCGGCTCACGGTGGCCAGGACCGTCATCTGCGTCCGGGTCAGGTCGTCACTCGCCGTGCGACGGTCGAGCTGGCGTGAGATGCGGCCGAGCGCGATGCGCAGCCGGGCGATGTCGTCGTCGTTCAGTTCGCTTACCACAGGTCGTCTCCAATACTTGCCTATTGGCAAGCATACTCCGGCTGGCCTGACTATCGAACCAGCCGGCGGCGACGCGCGAGGACCACCAGCAGGCTGACGAGCGCGATCCCCGTCGGCCCGGCGATCCAGCCGAGTACGTCCAGCTCGCGATCGCGCCGCTGGGCCGCCGCCGCCGCTGCCGCGGCCGCTGGTGTCGGCGCGACCGCCACCGGCCAACTGCCGACGGCGACATCCTCACCATCGGATGAGTGGTCGTACGTGACCGTCACCGCGTCCTTGCCGGACGGGGCGGCCACGACGATCGAGTAGGGCGACGCCGCCACGACCTCGCGGGTGGAAATGCCGTCGACCGAGATCGTGAGATGGGCGGACGCCGCGTTGGGGTCGGTCTCGGTGCCGGTCACCGTCACCGTCCCCGCGCCGCCCAGCACACCGGTCACCCGGCCGGACGGGTCACCATCCACGACGACGGCAGGCGCGATTGCCGACGCGTTCGCCGTGCCCTCGCCGACGTTGTCGACCACGGCGGTGTAGGTGTGACTCCCGTCCGCCGCGTCGAAGTCGGCGCTGAACGCGCCCGAGCCGTCGGTGGTGGCTCGCGCGACGATCGCGTCACCGTCGTAGATCGTCACCGGCAACGGCGACGAGGAGTCCGGATCGGATGCGGTGCCCGAGACCTGCACGCTGCTCCCGGTGGCGTGGGCGGTGAGCGCGGACAGCTGCGGGTTGTGCGCGGCCGGGTCGTCGAGCTTCCCGCCCGGCATCAAGGCCTGGGCCTCGGCCGTGACCATCGCGCTGATCGCCGATCCGTACGTCGACGAACTGCCGTCGGTCAGGATCGCCACCGCGTAGGTGTCGTCGTCGACGTAGCCGGTCGAGTTGAACACGGCGTTGGGCGAGTCGTTCCCGTCGTCGCCCCACCCCTGCTTGATGGCGGCGCCGGTGGTGGCCGACGGGATCCCGAAGAACTGGTACGTGCCGTCCTCGCCGTACTCGGTCGTGTTCGCCATCGCATTCATCAGCCACGGACCGACCGTCGGATCCTTGGCGATCGCGGCGTAGAGATAGACCATCCCCTTGGCGTTGATCTCGGTGTTGCCCCACCACCCGGCCTCGGACGGCGCGGTGCCGAGGAACGGGATGTTGTAACGGGCCGCGACCAGGTTGATCACGTTGTCGCCGCCGGCCAGTCCGTAGAGGGCGTCCGCGTCATCGTCGTCGGACTCGGTGATCATCTGGTACGCGGTCGTCTCGGTCGCGCCGGTCATCTGGCCCGTCGCCAGCAACTCGGTGGCGATCAGGATCTTGGCGACCGACTCGCTGGCGAACGATGCCGTGTCCTCGCCGGCGCCGACGTACTCGCCCGTTTTCAGGTCGAGGACCGCAACACCCGTGCGGTAGCCCTTGGCGCTCGCGAGCGCGGCCGCGGCCGCCGCGCTCGAGCTGATGGACGCGCCGGCCGACCCGGCCGCCGTCAACTGCACTCCGAAGGCGAGGGTCGACACCGCCAGTACGGCGATCATGGCAGCCGAACGACGCACGATCACCGTTCATACGGTCGGTGAACGACCCGGGTCCGAGCCTTGAGGCAGCCGTGGGCGGGCGAATCGCCGGCTTTGAGTCAGTGAAGAGCGCTAGCCGGGGGCATCCGGCCCGCCGCCCGCCGGCTCTCCGGCGACCTCGGCTTCGCTGGCGTCGGGGCGCCGCAGGGCCCGGACGAACGTGTTCACGAACGCCACGAACGGCACCGCCACCAGAGCCCCCGTGACGCCGGCGACCGCCGTGCCGGCGAAGACCGACAGGGCGACAGCCAGCGGATGCAGCTCGACGGTGCGGCTCATGATCACCGGCTGCAGCACGTGACCCTCGACCTGGACCAGCACGATGATCGCGATGGCGACGACGATTGCGGCGGGCACGCCGTGCTCGAGCAGCGCCACCGCCACGCAGAGCGCGCCCGTGACGGTCAGGCCCAGCAACGGGATGAACGAGCCGATGAAGATCAACACTCCGAGTGGCGCCGCCAGGGGCACCCGCACCACCAGCAGCACGACGGTCACCGACACACCGTGGAAGAGCGCGATCAACACCTGCCCGCGCATGTAGCCGCCGAACGTCCGCCAGCCCAGCCGGGCCGCGCGGTCGACCGGGGCGTGGGCGGCGCGCGGGAAGAAGCCGAGCACCCACCGCCACATGATGTCGCCGTCACGGAGCATGAAGAAGGTCGTCAGGATCACCAGCAGGGTCGCCCCGGCGACCTCGGCCAGCGTGCGGACCGTCTGGATCGCGCCGCTGATCAACTCGCTCTGATGCGACTTCACCGCGCTGGTGATGTTGTCGACGAGTTTGTTCAGATCGGTTTGCTGCAGGTGCAGCGGACCGGTGCGCAGCCAGTCCTTCGTCTTGTCGACGAACGTCGTCACCTGGTTGGCCAACTTTGCGCTGTGCGTCGAGATCTGCCAGACGACGAACCAGCCGACGCCGCCGACGGCGATGACGCCGACCAGCAGCGCGACCAGGGCCGACAGCGACTTCGGCCCGGGCAACACTCGCCGTAGCCGTCGTTCGAGCGGGGCGAGGATCGCGGTCAGGAACAGCGAGATGATCAGCGCGAAGACCACGAGCGAGAGCTTGGCGATTCCGAGCAGCGCCACGTAGCCGGCGGCGACCACCACGAGCAGCCGCCAACTCCATTCGGCCGCGATCCGAACTCCCCAGGGCACGCCCTCGGCCGCACTGGCTTTAGGCGGATCGATGCCGGGGCCGTCCATCACCGCAAGATATCCGGGACGGAGCACCCGCGCGGCTCACCACGCCGCGCCGGTGCGGTGCTCAGCTGCCCGCGGCCGTCATGATCAGCTGCGCGTACGCGGCGGCGCCCGGTGGTTTGAGGTGCAGCCCGTCGGCATAGAACCACTCCGGGTGGGCCGCCGAGATGGAGTACCAGTCGACGAGCCGGACGTTGCCGAACCGGGCGGCCGCGGCGGTGATGGTGACGTTGTTCGGCGCCTGCCAGTCACGCGGCACGCGGTCGGTCAGCAGGACGACCCGCGCGCGGTCGGCCAGCAGCGTCAGGACCGAGTTCAGCTGGGCCGGATTGATGATTCCGTTGTTGCCGGCGTGGATCACCACGACTCCGGCGAGGCGCCCGCGTTGATGATCGGCGACGACGTCGTCGAGCACCAGGTTCGCCTGCCGCCCCTCGACGGCGTCGACGTCGACGGCGGGGTCGAGCCGGACCAGGTCGGGCTCGGCGCCGAGCAGCACGGAGTCGCCGAACGCATTCAGCGCGCCGACCGCCCGGGGCGGCGCGACCACGGGCGCCGGCGCGACGGGCGCCGACGACGAGGGCGCCGACGCCGTCGCCGCTCGCGACCGGCCGGCGGTCGTCGACGGGGAGACCGAGGTCGGGGCGCGGGCAGCTGCGAGTGAACCGGACGGCGGCGCGGGCGCTCCGGCCGTCGTGGTCTGCGGGCGGACGACCATGAGGATCGCGGCGACGGCGGCGACCGCCCCGACCACGGGCACGCGAATCAGTACCCATGACCACGTCACGCGCGGCCAGGCCCAGCGCCGGGAACGCAGCGGGGTCTCGACGAGGCGGTAGCTGCCCTCGGCGAGCAGCACGATCAGCGCGACGCGTCCGACGTCGATCAGGGGCAGCCAACCGTGCACGTCCACGCCCGGTCGGGTGACCACCACCACCGGCCAGTGCCAGAGATAGATCGCGTAGGAGCGCTGACCGAGCCAGCGCAGCGGACCGCGATCGAGCATCCAGCGCACTGCGCTCCCCGGCCGGATCGATGCGCAGACGACGACGAGCGCGATCAGATCGAGCAGCAGGAACCCACCGCGGTAGAGCGCCGGACGGAACTCGTCCAGGTGCAGGAACTCCCATCCCAGCAGGGCGAGCCCACCGAGGGCGAGCAGGTCGGTCAGCCACACGAAGCGGATGCGACTGCGCCGCAGCTGCCGGGCGCTCGCGACGTTCCACGCTCCCGCCGCCGATCCGAGGAACAGTCCGATGCTGTGGGTGTCGGTGCCGAAATAGACGCGGGCCGAGTCGGCGGCGTACGGGACGTCGCTGCGAATGGCGATGATCGACATCGCCGCGGTCGACGCCACGGCGAGCATCAGCGCGACGCGTCCGACGGCCGCACACCGTCGTTCGGGTGTCGTCCCGCCGCGTGCTGCGCCGGTGATCACGAGCAGGACCAGCGGCCAGACCAGGTAGTACTGCTCCTCGATGGCGAGCGACCAGAGGTGCTGGAGCATGGGCGGACGGCCGGAGGCGACGAAATACGACTGGTGATCGAAGATCAACCACCAGTTGGTCGCGTAGCCGAGGCTCGACAGCACGCTGCCCTCGAGCGTGGCGAGTTCGTCGCGCCAGAAGACGAGGCTGGCGATCGACACGACGACGATCAACACCGCGACGGACGGGAACAGCCGGCGAACGCGGTTGGCGTAGAACCGGCCCAGGCGCAGGCCGCCGGTGCTCACGAGCTCACCGAGCAGCAGACGGGTGATCACGAAACCGCTGATCACGAAGAAGGTGTCGACGCCGAGGAATCCTCCGGGCACGAGCTGCGGGTCGACGTGGAACAGCACCACGGCGCTGACGGCGATTGCCCGCAGACCGTCGAGACCGCCGAGCCGCGGGGCAGGCGGAGGCCCCGCGCGCCGGGCGAGCGGACGGGGTTCGGTGAGCATCTGTGTCATGAGTGCCGCCAGTCTCGTCGACCCGCGCTCGTTTACCCGGCAGCCGGCGAGTGACGCGCCGCACCGGGTCCGGCGGTGCCCGCCCGTGTCCGTCGACCCGCTTGGGTTACCGTGCACCGGTGGCGCGCCGCATCGAGCTCTCGCCCGCCGAATGGGCGGTACTCGGCGTGTTCGGCGAGGGGGCGACGCACGGCTTCGCGGTCGCCCAGCTGCTCGACCGATCGGGTCCCCTCGGACGGGTCTGGACGCTGCCTCGGCCCCAGGTGTACCAAGCACTGAAGAAGCTCGGGCAGCAGGAGTTGCTGGTCGAGGCAAGCACCGAGCGCTCGACATCGGGTCCGGCCCGCACGATCTACGCGCTGACGCCGAGCGGTCGTCGGGCGCTGGACGACTGGTTGTCCTCGCCGGTCGAACACGTCCGTGACATCCGCTCGATGCTGCTGCTGAAACTGGCCCTGCTCGATCGGTCCGGCGCGGGAAACGCCGAGCTGCTCGAGTCGCAACGGCGATCGCTCGAGCCCCAGATCGCGTCGTTGACGTCGCTACGCGATCAGGCCGTCGGCTTCGAACGGGTGCTGGCGGAGTGGCGTCTGACGTCGTCTCAGGCGACCTTGAGCTTCCTGCGAACGATCGCCGAGCGCGCTGCTCAGCCCGCGAGCCCGAGTACGAACGGATAGACGGCGCGGGCGCCCGCGCGACGAAGCAGTCGCGCGACGACGGCCAGAGTCCAGCCCGAGTCGGCATAGTCGTCGACGAGCAGCACCGTCTCGTTGCCGACGCGCCCGGCCACCTCACCCGGCACGCTGAACTCGCTCCAGATCGTCCGCAGCCGATGCGCGCTGTTCGACCGCCCGGCCCGGGACCCGGACGTCGGCACCAGATGGTGCACCTCGCCGAGGTCGGCCAGCCGGCCGATGCGGGCCAGTTGCGCGGCGAAGTCCGCCACCAGCTCAGGACGCGAGGTCGAGCCGACCCGGACGACGCACGTCGGACGCTCGGTCCACGACCAGGCGGCGAGCACGGCGACCGCGGCCGGGATCAGGTCGGCCGGGACCGGCTCGTTCACCGACACCGCCGCGCGCACCCGGGCTCCCCGCGCCAGGTCGGTGAAGCGGGCGACCGCGCGCCCCGGCTCGGCCAGCTCGTCGGCGGCCAGCTTGCCCCGCACGTCGACGCCGAGCGACGGCATGGCGCTGGGCCACATGCGTCGCGCGTCGAGCACCACGCCTGGCCGATCGAGGACCTGTTCGGCGGCCACGAGAGTGGTTTCGGTCGTCGTCGTGTCGAGAACGAGCCCACCGCAGTTGTCACAACGCCCGCAGTCGGGCGCGGCGTCGACCGCGGGATCGTCGAGCTGTTCGCGCAGGTAACGCATGCGGCACCGGCCGGTCGTCATGTAGTCGCGCATCGCCTGCTGCTCGTCACGGCGAACCTGGGCGACCCGCGCGTAGCGCTCACCGTCGTAGCTCCACGGACGGCCCGTCGCGACCCAGCCGCCTTTGACCCGTTGCAACGCCCCGTCCACGTCGAGCACCTTGAGCATCGTCTCGAGCCGGGAGCGGGAGAGCTCGACGCGAGTCTCGATCGAGGCCGAGCTGAGCGGGCCGTCGGCGAGCGCCGCCAGCGCCGCGCGGACGTGAACCTCGGCCGGGAACCCCGCGGACGCGAAGTAGCTCCAGATCGCCTCGTCGTCGCCACCGGGAAGCAGGATCACCTCGGCGCTGTCGACTCCGCGGCCGGCTCGCCCGACCTGCTGGTAGTACGAGATCGGCGACGACGGCGCCCCGAAGTGCACGACGAAGCCGAGGTCGGGTTTGTCGAAGCCCATCCCGAGGGCCGATGTCGCGACGAGTGCCTTCACCCGGTTGTCGATCAGGTCGGCCTCAGCCGCCAGCCGTTCAGCCGGATCGGTCTGACCCGAGTAGGCCGCCACGGCGAACCCTCGCTCGCGCAGGTAGTCGGCGACCTGCTGCGAAGCGGCGACGGTCAGCGTGTAGATGATCCCCGAGCCGGGCAGGCGGGCAAGATGATCGGCCAGCCAGGCCAGCCGGTGCGCGTTCGTCGGCAGTCGGAGGACGCCCAGCCGAAGCGACTCCCGATCGAGCGCGCCGCGAAGCACCAGCACCTCGCTGCCGGAGCCCGTCTCGCCCGCAGTTTGTCCGTCAGTCCGTCCGCCCGTCCGTGCGTCAGTCCCCCCGTCCGTCTGTCCGTCGGTCAGCCCGAGCACCTCGACCACATCGGCGACGACCCGGGCGTTGGCCGTCGCGGTGGTCGCCAGCACCGGGATGCCGGGCGGCAGTTCGGGAAGCAGCGTGCGCAGACGGCGGAAGTCGGGACGGAAGTCGTGACCCCAGTCGCTGATGCAGTGCGCCTCGTCGACGACGAGCAGGCCGCAGCTCGCCGCCAGCCGCGGCATCACGTTGTCGCGGAAATCGGGGTTGTTCAGCCGCTCGGGTGAGAGCAGCAGGACGTCGATCTCGCCGCGATTGACGGCGTCGTAGATCGTGGACCAGTCCTCGAGGTTCGTCGAGTTGACGGTCGCCGCGCGGATGCCGGCCCGCTCGGCGGCGGCGATCTGGTTGCGCATCAACGCCAGCAGCGGCGAGACGATCACCGTCGGCCCGGCACCCGTACGGCGCAGCAGCGCGGTGGCGACGAAGTAGACCGCCGACTTGCCCCAGCCGGTTCGCTGGACGACGAGGGCCCGACGTCGCTCGGCCACCAGGGCGTGGATCGCGCGCCACTGATCCTCGCGCAGCGTCGCCGTCGGGCCGGCCAGCGCCCGCAGCGTCTCGCCGGCCGCCGCGCGCAGCTCGTCGACGTGATCGACATCGAGGTCAGGGGGGACGGGAGGAGGGTCGGTCACCGCCCCTGTCTAGCAGCCGGGTCCGACGGTTGCGGATCACGTCCCGCCCGCCGGCCGCCGGCCAGCACCCACTTGTAGCGCGGCGCGGCCCGCCGGCCCCGGGAGCGCCGAGCCGCGGTGAAGACGGGCAGCCGCGGCGGTTCGCCGCTCAGCTCCCCCAGCATCGTCCCGATCGCCGCGAGATGGGCGTGGATGGCGTCGCGCCGCCGGCGCGCGTCGGCCAGTTCGATGCCCAGCCGTGTCTGCGCCAACGCCGCCTCGTCCGCGGCTTCGGCAATCAGCCGACTGGTGCGGGCGCGCGCCTCGTCGGCCGCCAGCTGAGTCCGGTCGTGCTCGGCCCGGATCGACTCCTCGATCGCGCGCAGCTCGCGGACCGTGGCGCGATCCACCTCCGCCCGGCCGCGAGCCAGCTCGAGGCGCTCACGCAGGTCGCGTTCCAACTGGGCGCGTCGCTCCTCGATCGTCTCGACGTCGGAGTGAGCTTGCTCTCGCACGCGTTCGGCCTGCTCGCGCGCGTCACGCAACCGCTCCTCGGCCTCCCGCAGCAGGCCGTCCGCCCGCGACTGCGCTTGGTCCAGCGTCGTCGTGGCGTCAAGTTCGCTCGCCGCCCGTTTGGTGACCGCGTAGCGATCGGCCTGGGTTCGCAGCTCGTCGGCGGCGACCCGCGCCTCGGCCACGATCGCTTCGGCCAGCCGGGTGGCGTTGTGGCGGACCTCGGCGCTCTCGGCCTCGGCGAGGGTCAGGATCTGGGTGACCGTCGCACCGACGCCGCCCGACCCGGGCATGGTGGCAGCGTCGGGCCGCGCACCGTGCTGCTGTGACATGACACCCCCGTGTCCGCCATGTTCATCGGCTGGTCGATCAGCAGCAATCCTCGCATCTGCCTGCGGCCACTGCCCAGGGCCGGAGCTCAGCCCAGCCGATCGCTGAGCTTCGCCACAATGCTCGCCTGCGTGGCGGAATCGACCGGTTGCCCGATTCCGGTGAAGACGACGGTGCTGAGGACGGTGCCGCGGCTGAGGAAGACGGCCGTGATGAATCCGGGTACGGCATCGCCGGTCGACGCGGCGGTCGCCGTGAACGACTCCTGCAGCGTGGCGATCACATTCGCCGGCTGCCCGGCCTGGCGCCCCGCCATCGAGGCCGTGACATTGGCAGCGGTGACCGCGCCAGTGGACGTCCCCGCGATCAGGTCGGCCTTGAAGCAGTCCGCCGCGCCGGCCTTGGTCAGGTCCGACACGACCCTGGAGGTCAGCGTCGACGTCGAGAAGCTGGTCGCGCTCGAGGAGATGTCGCCGGTGGCCGAGTCGTAATCGGGCGCGTCCGACTCGGCCGCGGACTGGATCGAGGCGTCGGCGGCGCTGATGCCGAGGCAGGTCGTGAACGAGTCGGAGCTGGCGTCATCCGACGAGCCGTCGGACTGGTCGCTGTCGTCAGCCGGCTGGGCGACCCAGTTGGAGGCCAGATCGCCGGGACGGATCGTGTAGGCCGCCAACTGGCTGGCGGTCTTCGGAGTAGCGGCAGCCGCGGTGGACGAGGACGACGATCGACGGTCCAGATAGAGCTTGCCGCCGTAGGCTCCCCCACCCAGCAGGGCGAGAACAAGCACGAGGCCCAGCGCCGGATGCAACCGTCGCTTGGCCGGACCGGCATAGGCCGGACCGGCATAGGCCGGACCCGCCTGGAACGGACCGGGCGGCGGCGGGTAGAGCGGCATGCTCTCCGGCGCGCCGTACGGATTCGGCGCCGAGAGGTACCCCGACGCGGAGCCGAACGGGTACGCATTCTGGACGGCCGGCGGCCCGGCGTAGGCCGGTCCGCCGGGCGGAGGGCCGTACGAGGTCCGGGACGGCCGGTGCGCCGGGCGGCGCCCACGAGGTGTGATCGGACTGATCCTCGACGCCGGTGACGACCGGCTTGGGGGCGATGTAGAAGGCCGGCGGCTCGCCGGCGGGGCGGGAATGGCGCCCGGTCCGCGGCTGGGTGAGCGTCACGGTCGTCGACTCGGTGGCGGACGGTGGCATCCCGAAAGCGGGCGCGGGCGGTGGCGTCTCCGGCGCGGACAAGGGTGTGCTCCTCTGTGCGGCTCAGTGCGGCCCCCGCGGCGTGATGCAGAAAGCTTGCCACGAATCTCGCCATTGAGCAAACACTCACTTAACATCGCCGCGGAAGGTCGGATCGGAAACGACAGTGGCAGACTGGGCGCGCCCCCAGAATCTGCAGAGAGACCGTCGATGAGTTCCCCCGCCGTAGAAGAGTCCGGCTTCACCCACCGCCAGATCCTGGTGATCATGTCCGGGCTGATGATGGGCATGTTCCTTGCCTCGCTGGACCAGACGATCGTCTCGACCGCGCTGCCGACGATCGTCGGCGACTTTCACCGCAGCGACCTGCTGTCCTGGGTGATCACCGCCTACCTGCTGGCGAGCACCGCGTCTACGCCCCTGTGGGGCAAGGCGGGTGATCTCTACGGTCGCAAGCGGGTCTTCCAGCTCGCGATCGTCGTCTTCCTGATCGGCAGCGCGCTGTGCGGTGCCTCCCAGAACATGTTCGAGCTGATCGCCTTCCGCGGTCTGCAGGGCATCGGCGGCGGCGGCCTGATCTCGCTGGTGTTCGCGATCATCGGCGATGTCATCCCGCCCCGTCAGCGCGGGCGCTACCAGGGTTATTTCGGGGCCGTCTTCGGAGTGTCGAGCGTGGTGGGCCCGCTGGCCGGCGGTTTCGCGGTCGACAGCCTGAGCTGGCGCTACATCTTCTACATCAACCTGCCCCTGGGCATCGCCGCGCTGATCGTCACCAACCGCGTGCTGCAACTGCCCAAGGTCAAGCGCGAGGTCAAGATCGACTGGTGGGGCGCGCTCCTGCTCGTCCTCGGCGTCTCCTGCATTCTGCTCGGCACGCAGTCCGGCGGCACCGACTATCCGTGGGGCTCGTGGCAGATCGTCGGGCTGTTCGTTCTCGGCGCGCTGTTCCTGATCGCCTTCGCCGGTCGCGAGCACCTCGCACCCGAACCGATCCTGCCGCTCGAACTGTTCAAGATGCAGATCTTCACCGTCGCCAACATCGTGTCGTTCGTCAGCGGTGTCGCCATGTTCGGGGCGCTGGCCTTCCTGCCGCAGTACCTCCAACTCGTGCACGGCGTGTCGGCCACGGAGTCCGGGCTGCTCCTCCTGCCGCTGCTGCTCGGCCTGCTCGTCATGAGCATCGGGTCGGGGCGCTACATCTCGCGCACCGGAAACTACCGGTGGTTCCCGCTGGCCGGCACCATCCTCGTCGCCGTCGGACTCTGGCTGCTGACACACATCGGCGCCCACACCTCGCTGGCGATCGTCGGCCTGTACATCCTCGTCTTCGGCGCCGGTCTCGGCCTGTTCATGCAGGTGCTGACCCTCGTGGTGCAGAACGCCGTGCCGGCCCGCCAGATGGGGGTCGGCACGTCGTCGGTCACCTTCTTCCGGTCGATGGGCGGCGCGATCGGCGCGTCGGCGCTGGGCGCGGTGCTCACGGCGCGGATCGCGTACGAGTTCCCGCACTTCCTGCCCGCGGCCGACCTGAAGGCCGGGGGCGACAAGGTGTCGCAGCTCGTCCAGAGTCCCGACACACTCAACGCGTTGAAGCGCACCAACCCGGCGCTGCACGAGGGGATCATCCAGGCGTACTCGCACGCGATCGACCGGGTCTTCCTGGTCGGGTTCATCGTGTCGCTGTTCGCGATCGTCGCGGCCTTGTTCATCAAGCAGGTCAAGCTGCGTGGCGCCAATCAGTCGGCCCCGCCTGGGCCCGCCGAGGCGGTGGCCGCCGACTCCACTCCCGTCGCGCCCGGAGGGATGCACTGATGCCGGGTGTGACGATCACCGGTAACTACGGCGCCGGCGGCAGCAGCGTCGCCCCCGCCGTGGCCGAGGCCCTCGGCTACCAGCTGCTGGATCGCGCGATCAGCGCGGACATCGCGGCCCAGCTGCACGTCTCGGTGGCCGAGGCCCAGTCGGCCGTGGTCAAGCGCTCGTTGATCGACAAGTTCTTCGGCTCGCTCGCGCCGTTGAGCACGGGCCTGCTCGGCGCGGGGACCGATGCCGCCCCACCCGATTCGCAGTTCTGGCCGACACTCGACGACGCCGACGTGTTCCGCGAACAGGCCGACAAGATCATGCGGGCCGCGCTCGCGTCCGGCGCGGTGATCCACGGCCGAGGCGGCGCCGCCGCCTTCCCCGACACGCCCGACGTCCTGCACGTGCGGCTGTTCGGCCCGGTCGAGGCCCGGATCGCCCAGGGTGCGCGGCTCGAGCACGTATCACTGGACGCGGCCCGCAAGGCTCAGCCCGAGGTCGACCGCGCTCGAGCCCACTACGTCCAGCGGTTGTACAACAGGCCGATCGACGATCCGGACCTGTACGAACTGCAGATCGACAGCACGGTGATCCCGCTCGACGAGTGCGCGAAGCTGATCGTCGCGGCCTACCGATCCATGAGTGACCGTTGACGGTCAGCAAAACCTAACGCATACTTAACACCGCAACGTACGGCGGGGGTCAGCACAGCCAGCACCCGTCCGCGACTTTGAGGTGAACATGACGACCACCGTGAACCTGACGACCGAAGCCGTCACCACTCCCCCGTCCTACCTCGACATCACGCTGACGCGCCTTCGGCACGGCGGAGTCTGCTCGTGCGGCCACCGGCTCAGCCCCGGCGATCGCGCCGGCTGGGCCAGGAGCACGCGCGAGTTCGTCTGTCTGCCGTGCGTCAAGCGCTCCCTCTGGAATGCCGTCGACGCCACATCGATCCGCGAGATCACTCTGAGCTGAGCCGGCCACCCCGGAGCCGATCGGCCCGAAGGTGATCGGCCCGAACCAAATTGGCCCGAACCGGATTGGCCCGAACCAAGTTGGCCAGCGCCAACCGGGCCAGGGGCGCGTAGCCCACCACGACCGGCGCCAGACCCGACACGGTCAGCGAAGTCGACGACCCGTTCGGCTCGGCGTCCACGCGGTGGCGCAAGGCCAGCGGCAGCGGCCCCAGGTAGACCCGCCACGCCCACCGACGGGCCGGCTCGTCGACCGCCGTGATCAGGAAACCGACCCGCAGGCCGAACCGGCCGTGCACGGTTCCGCGCAATCCGACCCCGATGCGGTCGGCCTCGACGTCGACCCGCGAGATCTGCGGTGACCACTGCGGCCAGAGCTCCGGACGGGCGTAGCGCTCCCACGCCAGCTCGACCGGAGCATCACCACTGGCTCGCAGCGTGATCGTCGCCATGACCTCGACGTTACTTGGACAACGGGTAGTGCTGGTCGAGCGCGATGTTGAGCTGCAGGACGTTCACCTTGACCTCGCCCATGAAGCCCAGATCGCGTCCGGACTCGATCTTGGCTACAAGGGCGGCGACGGCGCTGACGCTGATGCCACGCGTCCGGGCCACCAGCGCCTCCTGGATCTTGGCGTAGGCCACGCTGATCTCGGGGTCGAGCCCGGAACCGGAGGCGGTCACGGCATCGCTGGGCACCGCGGGAGCGGACGGCGCATCGCCCCGAATCGGCACGACCTGACCCCGCGAGTAGTCGGCGCCGAAGCTCGCGCACTGCACGGCGACACCCTGGTACGACGCGATGAACGGCTTGGCCGGGCAGGCCTGGTTGACGCTGACGACCCGGGTGACCGTGCCGCCGTAGCCCGGGCCGGACCAGAAGACCGCGACGACCGAACCGGTTCCGTCCGGTGAGCAGAACGGCCGCGAGCCGTCGACGCCGTCCAGGCGCCCGATGTCCAGGCTGCGCGTGCAGACCTGGGTCAGCAGGCTCGGTTTGCCGGCGTCGCCCTTCACCGACGGGTCGGGCAGCAGGTCGACGATCGATTCCGGACCGAGGTTGCTGGCGCTCGACGCCGTGGGGTCATAGCCGTCGCCGGCCGCCGAGGGCCGTGATTGGAAGTACTGCGGCAACGGGTTGCCCTTGGCGTCGGTGAAGCTCTGGCCGATCAACTTCGACCCGACGACCTTGCCGTTCGCACTGACCGTCGAGCCGTCGGCGCGCGCGCTGAGTCCGGGCACCTGGGCGATCGCGAGCACGGCGAGTGGATACGCGACGCCGAGCAGCACGGTGAAGATGACCAACATCCGCAGTGACGCGCTGAGCTGCCTGAGGAACGTGACTATCGATGACATGAGAACTACCGGATTCCAGGGAGGAATTGAATGACGAGGTCGATGACTTTGATCCCGGCGAAGGGCAGCACGATGCCGCCCAGGCCGTAGATGTAGAGGTTTCGGCGCAACATCGCCGAAGCGTTGGACGGCGTGTACCGCACACCCCGTAGGGCGAGCGGGATCAGCGCGACGATGATGATCGCGTTGAAGATCACCGCCGACAGGATCGCCGACTGCGGCGAGTGCAGCCGCATGATGTTCAGCTTGTCGAGCCCGGGATACACCGCGGCGAACATGGCCGGAATGATCGCGAAGTATTTGGCGACATCGTTGGCGATCGAGAAGGTCGTCAGCGAGCCGCGCGTGATCAACAGCTGTTTGCCGATCTCGACGATCTCGATGAGCTTGGTCGGATCGGAATCGAGATCGACCATGTTGCCGGCCTCCTTGGCCGCCGACGTCCCGCTGTTCATCGCGACCCCGACGTCGGCCTGGGCCAGAGCCGGGGCGTCATTCGTGCCGTCACCGGTCATCGCGACGAGCTTGCCGCCCTGTTGCTCCCTCTTGATGAGGGCCATCTTGTCCTCGGGAGTCGCCTCGGCCAGAAAGTCGTCGACACCGGCCTCGTCGGCGATTGCCTTGGCCGTCAAGGGATTGTCGCCCGTGATCATGACCGTCCGGATGCCCATGCGACGCAGCTCGGCGAAGCGCGCCGCCATCCCGTCCTTGACGATGTCCTTGAGGTGGACGACGCCCAGCACCACCGGCGGCTCGGATCCGGTCTGCGCGGCGACGAGCAGCGGCGTGCCACCCGCGGCGCTGATCCGGTCGACGAGCCCACCGGTCGACGACGGCACGGAGCCACCGTTGTCGCGCACCCAGTTCATCACGGAGTTGGCCGCTCCCTTGCGGATCACGCGCGACGGCTCGCCCCCCGTGGCGGCCAGGTCGACGCCGCTCATGCGGGTCTGGGCTGTGAACTCGATCCAGGTCGCGTGCTCGAGTTCGCCCGCCGCGCGTTCGCGCCGTCCGTACGCGTTCTTGGCGAGCACCACGATCGACCGGCCCTCGGGCGTTTCGTCGGCCAGCGAGGACAGCTGCGCGGCGTCGGCCAGTTCGGCCGCAGTCACGTCCCCGACCGGGACGAACTCGCTGGCCTGCCGGTTGCCGAGCGTGATGGTGCCGGTCTTGTCGAGCAGCAACGTGTCGACGTCTCCGGCCGCCTCGACGGCCCGTCCGCTCATCGCGAGGACGTTGCGCTGGACGAGCCGGTCCATGCCGGCGATCCCGATCGCCGAGAGCAGTGCTCCGATCGTGGTCGGGATCAGGCAGACCAGCAGCGAGATCAGCACGATGCCGGTGATGCCATGCCCGTCCAGCGCCGAGGTGTCGGGGATGCCGGGCTGGTTGGCCTTGGCGAAGATCGCCAGCGGCTGCAGGGTGACCGTCGCCAGCAGGAAGATGATCGTCAACGATGCGAGCAGGATGTTCAGGGCGATCTCGTTGGGTGTCTTCTGCCGGCTCGCCCCTTCGACGAGGGCGATCATGCGGTCGATGAAGCTCTCGCCGGGTTTCTGAGTGATCTCGACGACGATCCGGTCCGAGAGCACCTTGGTGCCGCCGGTGACCGAGCTGCGGTCGCCGCCGCTCTCGCGGATCACCGGAGCGCTCTCGCCGGTGATCGCCGATTCGTCGACGCTGGCGATGCCCTCGATGACGTCACCGTCGCCGGGGATCACATCACCCGCCTCGCAGACGACTCGATCGCCCTGACGCAGCTCGGGCGCCGGAACCAGCTCCTCGGCCCCGGTCAGTGACTCGCGGTCGACCAGACGGCGGGCGAGGGTGTCGGTCTTGGTACGCCGCAGCGCCTCGGCCTGGGCCTTGCCGCGGCCTTCGGCGACCGCCTCGGCCAGGTTGGCGAACAGCACGGTCAGCCAGAGGAAGACGACGATGAGCCAGGCGAACACGCTGCCGTCGCCGATCGCGATGACGGTGGTGAACGCCGCGCCGATCTCGACGATGAACATCACCGGGTTCTTCCAGAGCGTCCGCGGGTCGAGCTTGCGCAGGGCATCCGGGGTGGCGGTCCAGAGCATCGCCGGATCGAGTAGGCCGGCTTGCACGCGGCGCGGCGCCGCACCGGGCGCCTCCGGGTCGGAGGTGGCAGGCAGATCGAGAGTGGGAGTGGACATCAGTGCAGGCCTTCCGCGAGCGGACCGAGAGCGAGGGCCGGGAAGTAGGTGAGGGCGACGACGATCACGGCGACGCCGGTGAGCAGCCCGACGAACAGCAGCCGGTGCGTGGGGAGGGTGCCTTCCGACGCCGGCGTCGGCTGCTGCCGGGCCAGTGCGCCGGCCAGGCCGAGGACGAAGACGATCGGCAGGAAACGCCCGAGCAGCATCGCGATCCCCAACGCGGTGTTCCACCACACGGTGTTGACCGAGATCCCGGCGAACGCGCTGCCGTTGTTGTTACCGGCCGAGGTGAAGGCGTAGAGCACCTCGGACAAGCCGTGCGGCCCGCTGTTGAGCATGCCCGCGCGCTCCCCCGGCAACGCCATGGCCACCGCGGTTCCGACGAGGACGATCGCGGGCGTCGTCAGCAGGTAGAGCGAGGCGAACTTCAACTCGCGGCCGCCGAGCTTCTTGCCCAGGTACTCGGGCGTCCGGCCGACCATCAGGCCCGCCGACGAACACGGTGATGACGGCCAGGATCAAGATGCCGTACAGACCCGAGCCGGTGCCGCCCGGCGCGATCTCGCCCAGCATCATGTTCAGCATCGTCATGACGCCGCCGAGGCTGGTGTACGAGTCGTGGAAGCTGTCGACGGCCCCGGTCGAGGTCAGGGTCGTCCCGGTCGCGAAGATCGCCGAGTCGGGCACGCCGAAGCGTGACTCCGTTCCCTCGGTCGACGCGCCGACCGCCGTCGGGACCGTGCCGTGGTGCATGCCCTGGAAGACCAGCATCAGGACGACGCTCGTGATCGCGATGAACGCCATCACCGCCACGATCGCCCGGCCCTGCCGACGGTCGCCGATCATCGTGCCGAAGGTGCGCGGCAGCGAGAACGAGATCACCAGCAACAGGAAGATCTCGATCCAGTTCGTCCAGGCCGTCGGGTTCTCGAACGGGTGCGCCGAGTTCGCGTTGAAGAAGCCGCCGCCGTTCGTGCCGAGTTCCTTGATCGCTTCCTGACTGGCGACCGGTCCGCCGGGCAGCGTCTGCGTGCCCCCGGCCAGCGTCGTCACCGTGTGGTAGTCGTGCAGGTTCTGGATCATGCCGGCGCCGACGAACACGATCGCGAACACGAGCGAGATCGGCAGCAGGATGCGCAGACAGATGCGCGTCAGGTCGACCCAGAAGTTGCCGAGCCGGTCGGTGCGGCTGCGGGCGAAACCGCGGACGAGCGCAATCGCCACGGCGATGCCGACCGCGGCCGACAAGAAGTTCTGCACGGCCAGCCCAGCGAACTGCACAACGTAGCCCAGGGCGTTCTCACCCGAGTAGGACTGCCAGTTCGTGTTCGTCACGAAGCTGGCCGCCGTGTTCCAGGCCTGGTCGCTGGACATCGTCGGCACCGCGTACGGGTGGCCGAAGTGACTCTGCAGCCGAAGGAAGGCGTAGAGGAACAGGACGCCGACCGCGCTGAAGGACAGCACCGAGCGCAGGTAGCGCGTCCAGGTCTGCTCGGTGTCGGCGTCGATGCCACCCGCCCGGTAGACCAGCCGTTCGACGGCGAGGTGCTTGGTGCTCGTCAACATCCGGGCCATGAAGTCGCCCAGCGGCCGGTGCACGGCGGCCAGCGCGGCGATGAGCGTGACCAGGAACAAGATCCCGGCGAACGTGTCCGACATCAGAACCGCTCCGGGAAGATCAGCGCGAGGACCAGGAAGACGGTCACCGCGCCCGCGAGGATGAGCCCCACCAGGTTCGTGGCGTTCACAGCTTCTCCGCCCCCCGGGCGATCAAGGCCAAGACCGCGAAGATCACGACGGTCAGGACGACGAATACGACGTCTTCCACAACGACTCCCACCAGCAACTCGAGACGCGTTCGGTACAGGCACCCGGACGGGCCCGGCACGCGCCGGGCGATGTGAAGTGAACGCCGGCCGCGGCGCCTCGGGACCGGCTAAAACGGCTCTGTCACGAGCCATTCACGGACCTCTCACGCATTGCTGGGGCAAAGCGCCTACCGTGGAGCCATGGGCAACATCGGCGAAGAACGTCGCTACATCGAAGTGCTGCCGCTCGGCGAGCCGAGCGCGCCCGCCCGGGAGGAACCGGCGCCTGCGGCGCAGCCGTCCGAGCCGGCTCGCGAACCCGCGCCGGCGAAGTAGCCGGTCGCCGGCGCCGGTCATGGACGCGTACTCCGGATTCGAACCGCAGGTCGGCGAGATCCGTGCTGTGCGCACGTTCCGGATCGGGCCGGCCGGCATGCTCTTCCCCCTGTTCAGCGATCAGGCGTGGAGCGAGGGCGTCAACACCGCGCACTGCCGTCTTCCCCCGCCGCCCGACGGACCCGCCCACACGGCGCCTGATCCCGACTGCAGCTGTGGCTACTACGCCTATGGCAGCGATCCGGCGGCGTCGGAATACCCGCACGCCCAGCACGTCCTCGCGATCGTCTCGTGCTGGGGCCGGGTGGTCGCCGGAACGCGCGGCATCCGCTGCGAGCACGCGCGGGTCGAGGCGATCTGGATGGGGCCACGGGTTCCCGCGGATCTGGCGGCAGACGTGGCGGCCCGGTACCCGTCCACCGCGATCTACGCCGATCGCGCGACGATGCTCGCCGAGCGCCCACCGACCGGCCTCGACTGCTACGAGCCGACGCCCGAGACCGACCCGCCCGGCATGAACCGGCTCGTGAAGCTGCTGATCGCCAGCGCGTTGATCATCGGCCTGCTGCCGGCCGGCTGGCTGTGGGGCAACCAGGACGCCCGGCTGGTGTGGGGCGCCGAAGTGCTGTTCTTCCTCGTGGGTGCGCTCGGTCTGCGGCTCACCGGCCGGACGCCGCGCGCCCGCGGTGTCGGCATGCTTTTCCTCGCCGTGACGCTGTGGCTCGTGGCGCCGTTCGCCGGACCGGTCGGCGAGTTGTTCCTGCGCATCCCGATCATCCAGATCGTCCTGCTGGGCGGCCTGCAGTTGTGGCAGATCAGACGCGAAGCCGGTCGCTTCCCCGCCCGCATCGGCCGGCGGGCCAAGCCGTCGGTCTAGCTACCCCGGCCTCAGGCCGAGTAGTGCTGGACGCCGTCCTCGACCGTGAGCCGCAGTTCGCCCCGGATGGCCAGCAGTTCGAGATGCGCGCTGGTCTCGCTGACGGCCAGCATCCGGTTGAAGACGTTGAGCTCGGCGAAGGCGCGGCCGTGACTGGTCCACCGAAGCTGCTGTGCCACCTCGTAGGCGGTGCTGGCGCCCGCAACGACCGCCTTCGCCGTCGCCCGCAGCCGGCCGTCGTGGTGCTCGAGCAGTTCGTCGACGCGCGCGTGGACGCTCGGTCCGACCGCGCCGTGCGCGGGAAGCAGCATCGCGTCCGGCAGGGCCCGCACGATCGCCAGCGAGCGCAGGTAGTTGCCGAGCGGGTCGGCGACCAGCACCGCCTCGAACCCGATCGAGGGCGTGATCGTGGGCAGTACGTGATCGCCGGCGAACAACAGCCGGTCGGCGGCGTCGTGGAAGACGACATGCCCGTAGGTGTGGCCGGGCGTCGGGATCACGCTGAGCGATCGATCGTTCGCGGCGACGGTCTGGTTTCCGACGAGCCAGTCGTCGGGCAGCCCCCAGATGTCGCCCGGCGGACGCTCGTCGTACTGCTCCAACTCGGCGGCCAGCTCGGCCGCACCGAGCAGTCGCATCTGACCCAGTTGCGGCTCCATCTCATGGGGCCGCCCGTGCATGGCGCTGTCGAGGTTGCCGCGCTCGTCCTCGCCGAGGCTGATCTTCATGCCGTAGTCGGCGCGCAACGCGACAGCCTGGGTGTAGTGGTCACGATGGATGTGGGTGACCAGGAAGCGGTCGACATCCGACAGGCCGAGTCCCAGGATTCGCAGCCCGTCGGCGAGCGCGGCCCGACCTTCGGTGATCGCCCAGCCGGCGTCGACCACGACGAGTTCGTCCCCGCCGGTGATCGCGTAGACGTTGACGGCACGAAGGCCGTCGTTCGGCAGGGGCAACGGAATCCGATGCACTCCGGCGGCGACCTCATAGGCGCCGGGGATCATCCAATCGCTTTTTGCCACGGCTGTTGTATATCAGCCGTTCTCGACGCGTCGACCCACCGGTGCCACACGCCGGTGTGACGGTTGTGACCAGTGTGGCCAGAGGCAGCATTGTGACGCGTGAGGAATTACCCTGGAAAACAAGCGGAAACTCCCTCGCACAGGGTGGACCAGCGACACGCCGAACGGCTTGATGTTGCCGTGATCGGCAACGCCTCGAACGCAGCGTGGCGGTATCGCCACTGGCGGTAATGGGCGATGTCATGATCTTGTCAACCTGGCGCGGCGGACTAGGTGACTGATCGTTCGACACCGATACTCAGAGGAGTGCCGAACAGCACGGACGGAATCTGCGATACGGGGGTACGGAGATTCCGGGCGCACGTTTGACACTCAGCAGCCCGCGGCCAGGTCCCACCGGGGAGTCACCTGGACGCGGGCTGGCTCTTTGTCCGGGCCGGCTCCGGACGGGCCCGGACCTTCTCCGGTAACGTCGTAGACGTTGATCATGATCGTCAACAGTGACGTCGACTTTCAGGTGTTGGCCGTTACTGCGGGGTGCGAGTGTCGATTCAAGTTCATCGGATGTCGTCGGCGGGCGAGACGTTGATCCAGTTCACCATCGCCGATCACGTCCACGAGGGTGTCGTCTCGATCGTGGGGTCGTTCAACAACTGGACGCCCGGCGTCGACGTCTTCGTGCTTCGCTCCAACGGCACTCGCGTCGCCGACGTGACCGTCGCCGGCTGCGAGGACATCCACTTTCGCTACCTCGGCTCGGGCGGCGTCTGGTTCGACGAGCCGGACGCCGACGAGATCGACGAGCTCGGCTCGGTGATCCACCTGGGTCAGCTGCCGGATGCGCCCGCCGGGCGCCAAGCAAGTTGAAGTCCGGCGAGCAGCAGCCCCCGAATCTGCTGCCCGCCGGCCAGCCAAGCCTCACAGCCCGGCGACAGCAACGCATGGCCCGCGCGGGCCATTTCGCGAACATTCACCCGGGCCGACTTCGGACTATTCCGGTCGCTTCATGATCATTCACCGCGCGGCTGGTGATGGGCGTCGAGCTCCATCGCCATCGCGGCGGCCCGCACCCGTCCGTTGACGCCGAGCTTGGCGTAGATGTTGGCCAGGTGCCGCTTGACCGTCCACGGCGAGATGGAGAGCCGTTCGCCGATCTCGGCGTTCGAGGCGCCGCTGCCCAGCAGGCGCACGACGATCACCTCACGGTCGGTCAGACCGACCTGCCGCAGCGTGTCGGTGGACGGGTCCAAGGCACGCTCGTCGAGCAGGATCGCGTCGTGCCGCCCGCCCGCGCCCGGCAGATGTCGCAGCACGAGTTGCCGCTCGCCCAGCGTCGCTCGCAACGGTGCCGCCAGTTGCAACGGACCGACCCGGCGGCGGCCGATCTCCATCTGGTCCTCGACCCAGCGCCGGACGTTCTCCGGCAGCGGGTCGCGAGCCGAGCGAGGGCCGAAGAACCGGTACATCGTGCTCAGCGCGTCGGCCGTCAGCTCGTGCACCGGATCGCTGAGCACGACCACCCCGCCGCCGCTCTCGAGCAGGGCGTCGGACGCGGCTCCCAGCAACGCCTCGAGCCGCTCGTGGTCGCGAGCGCGCCGCCACGACTGGGCCAGGTGCGGCCGCACGAGGTTGAGCACCGCGCGGTCGCGCTCGTCGAAGTCACCGTACGAGCGATTCAGGGCGATGCCGACGACGATCGGCAACGGCGCCGGCAGCGTGATCGACATCTGGTGCTCGACGTCGAGCACGCGGTAGAAGCGCTGATAGATCTCGGTCTCGTGCCAGGCGGAGTCGTCGAGCAGATCGCTGATCTTGCGGGCCGACCCGTCCCCCGTCTCGGCGTGGTGACGGATCAACGGGTGCTGGTGCGCCAACTCGGCGAGCACCTGGTCGAGCCCCTCGGGAAACACGTAGTCCGTTGGTTCGGCCATGAACACCAGCCGGGCCGCGCCCGGGTCGACCTCGTTCAGCGACGTGACGTCCGAGCGGACGAGCCGGTTCAGCTCCCCGAGGACGACCGGCCCGAAGGTGTCGGGACTGCCGATACCCGCCACCTCGTGAACCGCGCCCAGTACGGCGAGGTAGTCACGATCGGACAACTGCGTCACGTAAGGATCCAATCACCCGCAGCGGCCGCGCATGGCCGGAATCAGACCTTGAATCCGCGGTGACGGCGCAGCAGCTTCCGGATCATGAACGCGCTCTGCAGGATCGTGATCATGTACAGCGCGGGCCACGAGACCGACAGGATCGCCGACTGGATCTGCACGCTCTGGTGCAGCCAGGCGAAGATCGCCACGCCGAAGGCCAGCATGGCAATGAACGCCGGCCACAGGAACGACGAGCCGCGGCCCTTTTCGGCCGAGGCCTGAGCAGCCCAGTTGTCCTTCTCGACCCGGGCCAGGAACTGCGTCCACGATGTCGCGAAATGACCCATGCGGATCCACATGTACGCCTCGGCCGGCAACCCGAGGACGGCGTAGAGGACGTCGATGAACGAGCGATGACGGATGGTCATGGCGATGCGCAGGTTGAGCACCACCGCCAGAACCGGCGGGATGAGCCAGATCGGGTTGAACACGAACGCGTGGATCGACAAGGCCGCCGCCAGGAGCAGCAGGAACCCGAGCCGGGTGAACATGTTGATCAACATCGACATGTGCTCGATCCAGCGCAGGCGCAGGTTCGGGTGGAACGGCTGGCCCTTGGTGTTGCCGCGTTGGCCGGGCCACATCAGGTCGATCGATCCGTAGGTCCACTTGACCTGCTGACCGTGCAGCGCACGCATCGTCGCCATGCCACCGACCGAGGCCCGGGCCTTGGCGCTGATCTTGGTCGAGTAGCCGACCTTCTTGATCTGCAGCGAGAGCAGCGAGTCCTCGACCTCGGAATCACGAACCCACGGGGTGTGCTGGTGGTAGTGCTGCTTGACCGCTTCGAGCGCCTGCATCGAGAACAGCGAACACTGCCCCCCGAGCACCGCCATGTTGCGACCGGCCAGCAGGTTGTCGAGATTGAAGGCGGCGAACTGCGCCCGCTGCCCGGCCACGAGGAACTTGGCGCCCGGACCCTTCACGGTGTCGTAGTCGATCGTGTAGATCGCCGACAGGCCGCCGATGCGCGGATCGTCGACCATCTCGGCCTCGAGCCATTCGACGGCGTGGTGGTCGAGCGTCGTGTCGCCGTCGACGCCGAGCAGGTAGTCGTAGCCCCGGGCAAGCCGGTAGCCGTAGTTGAGCGCGCCGACCTTCTTGTCGGCGTTCTTGCCGATGTCGTGCACCTCGACCATGGTCGAGAACACCTCACCCTTGACCGAGCGACGGTGGCCGCCCTCGAACTTGCGGGCGATCTCGATCGTGTCGTCGTCGGTGTTGTTCACGATGACGAAGATCGCGTCCGGCGGCCGGCTCTGGCCGAGGATCGACCGCACGACGGCCTCGATGCTGTCCTGCTCGTTGTAGGCCGGGATGACGCAGGCGATCGTGGCGTGACGGTGGACGTCCTCGTCGAACGGCGTCGTCGAACTGACCGGCACGGGCGCCGCGATCGCGCGCCGGACCAGGTTGGCCTTGTCACGCACCAGACGGGTGGCCGACGGGCGGACGGATGTGGTGCTCCGCGCGGGCACGGCGAGCGCCTTGCTTCCCGTGGTCGTGCGAGCAATCAGGATTTCGGACATGGTCAGGCGCCCTTTCCGGTGGCGAGAGGCAGCTGGTCTACGTAGACCTGGCGGTAGTAGTCGGTCGATTTCGGTGCGGCCTGGATGAGCAGGTCGAACTCGACGGTGATCTGAGCGGCCTCGGTGACGCTCGCGGGAACTTGCAGGACGTTGGTGTAGCTGTAGGGCGGAGTCAGGATCGGTTGGCTCGAGTCGTCGACGAGTACGGCGGCGGCGCCTCCGGGGGCGGCGGCCGTGACCAGAACGCGCGTCACCCGGACGGTGTGCTGGGTGTCGGCGTCGATGAGCGACGCGGCGAACTGGATCGTCGAGGGCACCCCGTCGTGCCAGGACGAGCTCGGATCCGTCGTCCAGTAGCGGATGGACAGGTTGTGCGCACCGGAACTGACCGTGTGCGTCAGGGCACCCACCGCGAACGTCGGCGTCGGTGAACTGCTCGACGAGGCAACGATGGCCGCGTCGGCGTGGTTGGCCCCGCTCGCTGTCGAGCCCGAGGTCGCCGGCGCTGACGACGAACCGCTGGACGCGGCCGACGGCGTGCCGGCGGCCGTGCTCGTCACGCTTTGATGGGTTTTGGAAGCCGGCACGCGGCTCATGCTCGTCAGTTTCGTGATCGAGCAGGCCGACAGAGAGGTCGCACAGGCGACGGCAAGAATGGCGGCGACGAACAGACGTCGCCCGAAGTGGCGAAACATGACGCGATCCCCGATCCGATCGGCCCCCTGCCGATCAGAATGCGAATACTAAACATAGATCTCACATCACGCAGCCACCCGTCCGCGGGTGCCTTGATATTGACTACACAGCGCAGTCAGTTACGTTGCGTAGGTACCGGAATCCGCTACTGACTGGCCGGTTTTCGGCACAGAATAGGGCGCCGCGAGATCAAATTGTGAGCTGCCTTACAATCGAATGCGTAATTGCTGTCCGTGAAAATCACTTTCTGTTACGGACTTGTAAGGTCAACTCGCTTTTCGGGCAACTGCCCCGGGAAGTTCCGCCCGCCACACGCGCAGCGCGGTGTCCGGCCCGTACCAGGTGACGGTGATCCGGTTGTCGGCCATGCCGACGTAGCCCGAGGCCGAGAACGCGACAGTGCCGCCCGGTTCGAGATCGCCGCAGTCGTGATCCTGCAGGCGGGGGCCGTCGTCGCGCGTCGCGATCTCGATCTCGCGGGCGGCCGAGCCGGACATGTTGGTGAGGCGGTAGTCGCTGCCGGAGGCCCAGCTCAGCTCCCACGGCTCGGTGGCGGGCTCGGGGACGCGCGGTGGGGTGTCGGACCGCTCGACCGGTGCGGCCGCGAGCGGTGGGGCCGACGGCTCGGCGGGCTTCTCGTGCGGGCCCATGTCGACCCAGCCGTCGGGTCGCTCGCGGAGCCGGTCGGCGTGCGCGGCCGCCGCGGCATCACCCGCGGACGCCGCTGCCGAGCGCGCGCGCCGGGCGCTGGCGCGCGAGTAGAGCAGCGCGATGAGCGCCAGAATCACGGCGACGACCGCGACGATCAGCCCCCCGAGCTGTTCCATTCGTCGACTATATGGCCCGGACGGACGCCGCCGTTCCCAATGTTGATCACACTCCGCATCGCTACCTGAGCGTTGCGATACCGCTCCGTGAAAGTGATCTTGTAGCCATCGGGCGGACTACTCAATAAGATCAACTTCTCAGGCAAGTTCCCCGCCTCACTGCATGTCCGACAACTCCTGCGGTGGGAGCCGACGGTGCAATTCGGCGGGAGCTGGAGAGGCACGGCATGACGTTCGCCCGGCGACGGCTGCTGGTGAAGTCGACGGCTCTGATCACTGTCCTGTTGCTCATCTCGTTGTCGTTGTCGGCGTTTGCGCCGTCAGCGGGCGCGGCCCCGATCACAGCGTCGCTGGCGTTGTCCAAGGGGGCGTTCGTGTCGGGGACCAACACGCTGCTGACATCGCCCGTGACACCCGGCGACGCCTACGACTACCAGCTCGCGGCGGCCTGTTCCGGCCTGACCCAGGGCTGCATCAACGCCACCACCGTGGACGTGCTGCCACCGGGAGTTGACTTCGTCGGCGCCGACACGTCCCCGCTCTACACCGTGGCCTACAACGCGGCGACCCGCACCGTGACCGTGACCTACACCGACGCGCTGCTCTCGCCGCCCAACCCGGCCGGCTCACACGGCATGTTCGCCGGATCGACCCGCACCGCGGTGCTGCACGTCAAGCTCGACCCAGCCGCGACCGCCCCCGACGGCATCCAAGATCACCAACACTGCGACCGCCTCGGCCGACAACGCCTCACCCGTATCCGACTCGGCCGATATCACGGTGTCGGTGCCGCGCCGGGTGACGCCGGTGGCCACCAAGTCGTTCTCCGCCAACTCGCTGGTCGCCCAGTCCGGCGCGAGCCACGACGGTCAGCCTCGGCGTGCGCAACGCCTCGAGCTCGTCGGCCGACGTCACCTCGTTGACGGTCGCCGACACGAGCCCGAACACCTGGGACGACTTCACCTGGCCTCGATCGGGCCGGTGAGCAGATGCCGGCCGGCGCCGACCAGGTATCGGTGCAGTACTGCACCACGCCCGGCACCGTGCACGAACTTCATCGCCGGCCCGTTCGTCCCGGGGCCGGCGGTCGCGCTGCCCAACGGCGTCGACCCGGCCACGGTGACCGGCATCCAGTTCGTCTTCGCCAACTCGGCCGGCATCGACCTCCCGGTCAGCACGACCGGGGCGCATCGTCCCGATCGGCCTCACCCTGCGCGACACGATCCGCTCGACCGGCGCGCCGCTGGATCCGACCACCCCGCTCAACCAGCAGAACTGCGCCTCACCGTCGGCGGTCGATGCGGTCGCGGGGACCGTTGCCGGCGCGGCTGTGTGCGCCACTTTCACCGTGCAGCCGGGCACCGCCCGGTGTCGACGTCGTCGAAGCAGTTCTTCCCGGACGCGAGCGGCAGCGTTCGCCAACAACGGCTACGCCGTCGCCGGTCAGAGCTCGGGCGTGACCGCCCTGTCGAAGGCCACGCAACTCCTCGGCCTTCAGCGTCACGAACCTGACGATCACCGACCCCTCGGCGACGGCGCCGAACGACTTCGCCGACGTGGACGTCAGCTCGATCCGGCTGGTCTTCCCGGCCGGGGCCACCGCGGCCACCGGCACCGTCACCTGCGCCGACGGGGCGACCGTGCCCATCAGCGCGACCGCGACCGTCGACCATCGCGACCGGATGCCCCGTCGGTAGCCCGCCGACCGGCGTCACCGTCACCTACACCGGCACCATCGCGGCCGAGCGCCACCGCCCAGCTCGGCCTGCACGGCACCCTCAACAGCCGCGGCCGCCGGGCGGCACGACGATCAACGACTGCACCGACGCCGCGATCACCACGCCCGGACAGGGCGCGGCGACCGGCACCGGCTGCGCCCCGCTGCCCGTCGAGAATCCGCGCACGACCGTCGGCGGCGTCAAGAGCTCGTCCAGCCCGGCCACCGGCGGTGCGCTCGTTCCCGGCCAGCCGCTGACCTTCACCGTCCAGGCGAGCAACAGCGGCAACCTGCCGCAGACCGGCTTCACCATCACCGATCCCGACCCGGCCTCGACCGCGCCCAACCCGTTCGCCGTGGTGCAGCATCGGCTCGGCGCAGCATCACCACGTCACCGGCCGCGCTGGCGTCGAACTTCGTGATCGAGGTCTTCGACGGCACGACCTGGGTGCCCTACGCCGCCGGCAACACGGCGCTGCTGACCGCGGCCACCGGCATCCGGGCCCGGCAGGTCAGCGGGCTGGTCCAGCCGACCAACCGCGTGTCGCTCAACATCGTGCGTCTTCGTGCGCGACAACGTCCCCGCGGGCGCGACGCTCACCAACTGCCAGCGCAGCAACGTCACCTCCGTCGCCGGCATCGGGCAACTCGGGTGACGTCTGCGCGCCGACGCTCACGGTCGCCGCCCCGCAGACGGCCGGCCAGGTCAACAAGCTGATCACGCCGGCCACCGTGCCGGCGCCGATCGCCGGGCGTGAACAGCAGCGGCCCAGGTGCAGCTCAAGGCCCAGAACACCGGCAACCTGCCGCTGAGCCAGATCGTCATCACCGACCCCGACCCGACTCAGGCCGCGCCCGACACGTTCTTCGAGGCCGATGAACGTGACCGCGATCGACGGGGTCAACTTCCCGCCCGGAGCGAATCAGGTCGAGGTCGACTACTGCCTCAGCGCGGCGGCCTGCCGGGCCGGAACGTTCATGACTCAACCGCCGGCGTCGACGGCCGCCCTGCCCGGTGGCGTCCCGGCCAGCAGCATCGCCGGCCTGCGCTTCATCTTCTCGAACACGCTCGGGCGGCTTCGTGCTGAACCCGGGCAGCAACTTCCCGACCACCGGCAACTGCCGCAACGCCACGGTCTGCTTCAGCGTCACGCCGCGGACGACGACGCGCACGACCGGCGATCCGATCACGTTCCCCGCGACGTTCACCAACATCGCGACCGCCGGCGGCATCAGCCCGATCACCAACGGCACGCTGGTCTCGTTCGGGTCGGCACCGGCGTCGCTGGGCGTGACGACCGGCACCGTCCAGCTCAGCCCGGTCAAGACCGCGTCGCCGACGAACGTCTCCCCCGGCACGACCATCGTCTACACGCTGGCCACCACCAACAGCGGTTCGGGTGCGGTGCCCGCCCTGACGATCACCGAGCCGGTACCGGGCGGGCTGGTCTTCGACAGCACGTTCTCCGGCGACAACGGGCTGCCGTACACGATGACGTCGACGCGTGCCGTCCGGGACGCCTGCACCGCCTACACCGACGTTCACGCCGACGATCGACCCGACGACGCACCTTGTCACGCAACTGACGTGGCAGTTCCCCGAGAGCTACGCCTTCCTGCCGACGTCGGTGATCAGCTTCACCATCCAGGCCAATCTGGCGCCCGGAAGCGCGGCGGGGACACCGGTCACCAACACCTACGGCGCGTCGACGGCCGACCCGAACGCGTTGCCGGCGCTGACCTGCAAGACCGGGGCTGTCGATCCGGTACTCGGCTGCACCGCCAGCGCCAGCGTCATCGCCGGAGCCGGCAGTGCGGTCGACGCGCAGAAGTGGGTGCACGGCGACGACTCGCGCGGCTTCTACAACAGCCAGACCAAGACGTTCGTGCCGATCGGCGATGCGTCCTGCCCGCTGCTCGTCGTCGGGACCGACAACTACACGCGCTTCCCCTGCGTCGCCCTCGTGACGGCCGGGCAGAACTTCAACTTCCTGCTGAACCTGACGAACGTCGGGACGACGCCGCTCACCCAGACGCGCCTGGTCGACGACCTGCCCAAGATCGGCGACACGGGCGTGATCGTGCCGAGTCCGCGCGGCACCGAGTGGGACCCGAGTCCCTCACTCGCCGCGGCGCCGTTCGTCGCCTCCGGCCAGCCGGGCGCACTGACCTTGGCCTACTCCAACTCCGCACCCGGCTGCATCACCGATCTGGCCACCCAGCCGGCGAGCTGCGCCGCATCGGCGTGGGCTGATCCGCTCTCACCGTCCGTCCAGTCCTTCCGGGGTTTCCTCGACTTCGGGACGGGTCTGGCGCCGGCGGCCTCCACCGAGCTGATCGTGCCGATGTCGGCGCCGGCCAACCTCGACACCACCACCAATGACCTGCCGATCGCGTGGAACTCCTTCGCCCACACGGACTTCTTCAAGGTCGGCAACTCGACGGTGCAGCTGAGGGCGGTCGAACCCATCCGGGTCGGCGTCGCGATCCCGTTCGGCAATCTCGAGATCGACAAGCAGGTGACCGGCGACATCCCGCCCGGCTCGATCATCGGCCCGTTCCGCGGGACCTACGACTGCTCGATCACTACCGCGGGCGGCAGCGTCGTGCCCGTTGCTCAGGGCAGCGCCACCTTCTCGGCGAGCACCCCGTTCGTCGTCCAGCACGTGCCTGCGGGCGCGGTCTGCTCGGTGATCGAGACCGATACCGGCGGTGGCAACGTCACCCAGCCCGGCCCGGTGACGATCCAGCCCGACACCGACCCCAACCTGCCCAACCCCACGCACTCGCTCATCGTCAACGACTTCCCCGCGCCGCGGCTGATCGTGACCAAGCAGCTCGCCGGCGTCCCGTACGCGTTCGGCCCGTTCACGGTCGACGTCGACTGCACGCTCGCCGGCACCCCACTGCCGACCCGGACGCTGACGTTCGCCGCCGATGGCAGTCAGAGCATCACCGACCTGCCGATCGGTGCCCGGTGCACCGTCAGTGAGCCGGACAACCGCGGGGCGACGAGCTCGACGATCACGTACTCCGACGGAGACCATGCCGACATCGACGCGCTCGTCGACGGGGTGGCCGAGCTGACCAACAACTATGACCCGGTGAACCTCACGGTGACCAAGACCGTGGTCGGTCCGGGCAGCGCCGGCCCGTACTCGTTCACCGCGGCGTGCACGCTGGTGAGCAACACCGGTGACCTGATCGCGGTGCCTCTGTCGAGCGGCGACGCCAGCTTCCAGCTCTCGTCCGGGCAGCAGCGGGTGATCACCGTGCCGCGGGGCTCGTCGTGTGTCGTGCAGGAGTCCGGCGCACCGGCAGGCGACACCGTCAGCTACGACGGCGGGGCGGTCGCGCCGACACTCGACGTCGACGCCGACACCACTCTCGGCATCGTGAACTCGTTCGTCGCATCCAGCGCCGACGGTGGTACGGGCGACGCGTCAGGTTCAGGCGGCGGGCTCGCCGACACCGGCACCGGGCTCTCGGGCCCGTCAGGGCTCGGACTGCTGTTCGTGGTCAGCGGGCTGGTCCTGCTGGTGGCGGCCCGGCGCCGATCCCACCGCTGAGGCCATCGGCGGCTGCTTACTCCTTGTCGAGGAACTCGTCGGCCTTCTGCTGACCCATGTCGACCTGGCTCTTGTACTTGTCGCCGGTCTTGTCGTCGACCACGTCGCCGGCCTTCTCGACGGCTTGCTTGGCTTGATCCTTGTGGCCGCTCAACATCTCTTTGGCCTTGTCCAGGAAGCTCATGACGTCATCCTCGATTCAGGAAGACCGAACCGGTGCACGTGCCGACAGTCCAACTCCCTGCCCGCCGCCCGATGGGTGTGAGCGCCCGGCCGCCTTCGCCTCCTGACGCTAGCCCGGCGGACGCGTCCGGAACCAGGACCTTGGTGATGATTTTCGGTGCTGGGCGCGCATGTCACCGTGGGCGGCGGAGTCTTCTCGGGTTGAGGTGCTGCTCGATGAACACCCAGCTGAGGAGCGCGTCAACCGCCATCGCGGCGATCGCCCATCGCAGTGCGGCCGTGAAGTCGTCATGGCCGGGAACCAGCGTGATCGCCACGATCGTGAACGCGAGGAGCGCAGCCGCACCTACGGCACGCAGGATCAGGCCGATCGAGAGCAGCCGACCAGACCTCGGCGCCGCCCGACGGGCAACGGCCGACTCGGTTCGATCGGGGCGACGGAGACGCGGCCCGGCGGTGGCGCTCACTGGGTCGTCGCTCTCACTCCGGCACGTCGGCCCCGGTCGGGTCGACCAGCCCGACATCGCCGACGAGTTCAGGGACATCGAGCAGCGGCGCGATCACGGCAGCGAGTGCTCCGCCGATCAGCGGCGCGACGATGAACAGCCAGACATGCGACATCGCGTGCGTGCCGGCGAAGATCGCCGGGCCGAGCGACCGGGCCGGGTTCACCGACGTGCCGTCGAGCGGGATGCCGACCAGATGGATCACGGTGAGCACCAAGCCGATCGCCAGTCCGGCGAATCCGGGTGCGGCGGCGCGGCCGGTGACCAAGAGCACGACGAAGACGAGCAAGAAGGTCAGGACGATCTCGAGCAGGAACGCTCCGCCACCCGTGATCGTCTTGCCCCAGTCGTTGGTGCCGAGAGCGCCCGTCTGATCGGTGACCTTGCCGAAGTTCGAGGTCATCAACTTGAGCAGCGCGCCCCCGACGATGCCGCCCAGGATCTGGGCGATCCAGTACGCGATCGCTTCCTGCAGGGGCAGTCCGCGCCGCAACAGCACGCCCAGCGTCACCGCCGGGTTGACGTGGCACCCCGATACCGGACCGATCGAATAAGCCAAGGCGAGCAGGACCAGGCCGAAGGCGAAGGCCACCCCGACATCACCGATCTTGTCGATGCCGAAGACGGCCGATCCGACGGCAAAGAAGACGAGGACGGCGGTGCCGAGGAACTCGGCGACGATCTTGCGAGTGAGTTCGGCGCTGGCCGAGCGCGGGCGCGCGACTGACCGGGGCGGTGGGGATACGCGGGTTGCGGCAGCTTCACTCATGACGGGCACCCTCGCGGTCACAATCAGACCCGAGCGCCGGCCCCCGTCCGGCTCCGGGCTTTCCGGTTTGACGACCTTGAGAAGAGCACGCTCACATCCCCGAGGTCGCGTTTCGAACGTTAGCCAGTGAATACAGATTCAGGGAGGGGGTCCGTCACCAATCGTGCTCGAAGCGTTACCTAGTGTTCGTATCGCGGTTGCCGCGCGCGCCCGTTGTAACGCGGCCAGTTGTGATGCGACTCGGCCGGACGCGGCTCGGCCGGACGCGACTCGGCCGGACGCGGCTACGCGGCGCCGAGGGCGAGAACGCGCTGGAGCAGATCGGCGAACGCGAACGGCTTACCGACATAGTCGGCCGCGCCCAACGCCAGACCATCGTCGCGCTCGCGCTCGCCGACGGCCGCAGTGAGCATCAGCACCCGCACCGGCAGGCCGTCGCTCGTCACCGTGCGGCAGATATCGTCGCCACTCATGCCCGGCAGGTCGCGATCGAGCACGAGCACGTCATAGCCGCTGGTGGTGACCTTGCTGAAGCCTTCGTCGCCGTCGTACGCCACATCCACATCGACGCCGTGCCGCCGCAGACCTCGCGCCACGGCGTCGGCCAGAGTGACCTCGTCTTCGACTACGAGTACGCGCATGTCTCATCCCCGAATGTCACGCTGCGGTCTCCCCCCGTGAGCGACCGGTGACGGGCCGGAGATTGCCAGCTCAATGACCACCCGGGGCGACGACCCGCCGCAACACACGGCAAAGTCGGACGCAGAGCACGTGCCAAATGCCCTCCGACCGTCTCAAAAGACACCGTCGCCTAAAGATCGAATTGCGATCACCCAACGGCCTGGCTCGACGACACGAATCGCCTAGGCTGACGAGCGTGCAGGGCCTGGAGTGGCTGCGATCGCGGGACGCGAGTCTGACCGCGCTGCGCCGCGCCGGCCGGGCAGCGATCGTCATGCCGGCGATGTTCGCGATCGGCGTGAAGGTGATCGGCAACCCGACCCTGGCTACCTTCGCGGCGTTCGGTTCGTTCGCGATGCTGCTGCTCGTCGACTTCGGCGGGACGCGTCGCGAACGGGTGCAGGCGCAGGTCTCGCTGGTCGTGGTCGGGCGCGGTTTTCGTGTCGTTGGCAACCCTCGTGTCGCAGATGGGCGTGGCTCGCCGCGGCGGCAATGGTGGTTGTCGGCTTCTTCGTGTTGTTCTCTGGCGTCGTCAGCTCGGTGCTGGCCGGTGCGACCACGTCGTTGCTGCTCGGCTTCATCCTGCCCGTGACGCTGCCGGGACCGGTGAGTTCGATTCCGGATCGGCTCGAAGGATGGGCGCTGGCCGGCGGTGCGTCGGTGCTCGCGATCACCGTGCTGTGGCCGGCCCCGGTGCGCGATCCGCTGCGAGCGCGGACCGCCGAGGCGTGCCGGCTGCTGGCCCGTCGACTGCGGACCGAGGTCGCTCACGTGACCGATGCCGCGCGCCGATCGCGCCGGAGCGACTCGACGAGGTCGTGCGGCGAGTCGGATGCCGCCATGTCGAGCGCTGCGTACCGGGTTCTTCGCCACGCCCTACCGGCCCACCGGCCTGACGACCTCGGCGCGAACGGTCGTGCGACTCGTCGACGAACTCGTCTGGCTCAACCTGATCGTGAACGATCGCCGTCCCGGCCACACGATGTCGGCCGACCCCACCGATCTGCGCGGTGAAGACGGCGGCTGCGCTCGTCCTCGCACGCGGCGCCGACCTGCTGCGCGACACCGAGTGCCGAGCTGGCGCCGCTCGACGCTGATCTTGAACGGCTCCGAGCCGCACTGGGCGAGATGGAGCGCGCCGCCACCGGCACGCTGCCGGTGCGCACCACGGCCGGCGCTGGCGACGGGCCGGTGACCGAGTTCGTCACTGCGCTCGAACCGAGCTTCCGCGCCCAGGAGATGAGCTTCGCGATCTCGGCCATCGCGTCCAACATCGAGCTGGCCGCGGCCGCCCAGCAACGCTCGTGGTGGCAGCAGCTGCTCGGCCATCAGCCCGACGGCGCCGGCGGAGCCCTGGCCTCGGCCCAGGAGCGCGCCGGGGCGCACGTCGAGCGGCACTCGGTGTGGCTGCACAACAGCGTCCGCGGCGCGATCGCGCTCGGCGCGGCCGTGCTGATCGCCGACCTGAGCGGCCTCCAGCACTCGTTCTGGATCGTGCTCGGCACCCTGTCGGTGCTGCGCTCGAACGCGCTCAACACCGGCCAGAACGCCCTGCGCGGGCTGGCCGGCACGATCGCCGGCTTCGTCGTCGGCGGCGTGCTCGTGCTCGGCGATCGGCACCGACACGACGCTGCTGTGGTTCCTGCTCCCGCTCGCGATCCTGCTCGCCGGCGTGGCGCCGGCGATCTCGTTCGCCGCCGGTCAGGCCGGCTTCACCCTCACCCTGTTGATCTTGTTCAACATCATCGACCCGACCGGCTGGCGGGTCGGCCTGGTTCGGGTCGAGGACGTCGCCATCGGCTGCGCCGTCAGCCTGGTCGTCGGGCGCGATGTTCTGGCCCCGCGGCGCCGGGTCGGCCCTCGGCCGTGGCGCTGGGCGAGGCCTACACCGAGAGCGCCGAGCCTACCTGCGCCGCGCGGTCGCATTCGGCATGGTCCGCTGCGATGCCGGAGCTCCGTCCGAGCCGACCCCGACCGACGGAAGGACTGCGCGCGGCCGCGGCGGCCCGCCGCCTCGACGACGCGTTCCGCGGCTTCCTCGCCGAACGCGGAACCAAGCACCTGCCCCTGGCCGACCGTGGCCTCGCTGGTCACCGGCGTTGCGGGGCTGCGCCTGACGGCCGAGGCGGTCCTCGACCTCTGGGGTCGCGAGGACGGCACACCGACCGGAGACCGCACGGCCGCCCGCCAAGAGATCCTGAACGCCGGCGCCCTCGTGGCGGGCTGGTACGAGCAACTGGCCGGCGCCCTGGCGACCGGCACCGACGTCGCCGACGCGCTCGACCACGACAAGGTCGCTGACGGACGCCTGATCAACGCGGTGCGACGCGACCTCACCGGCGAGGACGGGCAGGGCACCGCCACCGCGGTGAGGATGATCTGGACCGGCGATCACCTGGACGCGGCCCGCCGGCTGCAGGCCGGGCTGGTCGAACCGGGTCGGGCGGTCGCCGCGCAGCAGCAACGTCACTGGCTGCTGCAGGCGTGGCCGACGTCCTGGCACCTGCGGGGCCGGCCGGTCCTCAGCTCGTGAAGGTGTCGCAGGCGGCGGGCTGGCCCTTCTCGTAGCCGGTCGTCAGCCACTGCTGCCGCTGGGCCGACGATCCGTGCGTCCACTGCTCGGGCTTGATCGTTCCCGAGCGACGACGATTGCAGGAAGTCGTCGCCGACCGCCGCGGCCGCGGTCAGGGCCTCGTCGATGTCGCCCGGCTCCAGCAGGCCACGTTGGTAGGTCGAGTGGGCCCACACCCCGGCGTAGCAGTCAGCCTGCAACTCGACGCGCACCGACAGCGCGTTGGCGATGCTCGGGTTGGCCTGCTGCGCCTGGCTGACCTGCGCGGTGAGTCCGGTGATCGTCTGGATGTGGTGGCCCAGCTCGTGCGCGACGACATAGGCCTGCGCGAAATCGCCCTGCACGCCGTAGCGCTGCTCCATCACGTCGAAGAACAGCACGTCCAGATAGACGGTTCGATCGGCCGGGCAGTAGAACGGACCGACCGCCGAGGTCTCGGTGCCGCACGCGGTCGTGACCGACGAGCTGAACAGGACGAGCCGGGCCGGCGTGTAGGTCAGCTTGGCCGCCGCGAACACCCGGCTCCAGTCGGCCTGCGCGTCGGTGAAGACGGCGGAGATGAACTGCTCGACCTGACTGCTGGACGTGGGTGGCGTGAACGACGGTGACGTGGTGGCCGACGGGAAGTCGGGCAGCACGGGACCGGTGATCGAGTCCGACGGGCTCGGCGAGGACGAGGGCCGCGAGCTACCGCTCGAACAGCCGGCCAGCGCGGCCGCGACCAGCAACAAGATCAACCAGCGCCGCATCCCCGCCTCCGATCATCGCGCCTGCCGCTGCCCCCTGGGGCTATTCTTCCTGCCGCCGCAGATGACTGGTGACACTGCTCTTGCTGACCCCGAGAATCTGCGCGATGTCGGCGTGCGAATACAAGCCGGTGGCGTACATCGTTCGCATCGTCTCGAACTGCTCGTCGGTGATCGTGCGCGGACGACCGCGCCGCGGAGCGGGACGCGGTGGCTCGGGCGTGGCGATGGTCTCTTCGGCCGGCCGAAGCAGGTCGAGCGTCACGACAGCGATCCCCCGCCGCGGCTGCCCGTATTGATCGATCCAGATCTGGACCTGCGCGGTGTTGGCCAACGGATCGAAGCGCATCAGGCGGCCGACCACACCGTGCAGCGGGCCGTCGCCGATGACGACCTGGTCGTCCGCCTCGAGCTCTGGAGGCACGCTGTCCTTCCGGTTCAGGGCGCGCGCGCAGACCGCGTCGCCGCGTGACCCCGAATCAGGACCTTTCACCGTTCGGGTGGCACTGCCGTCCGAACATCGCGGATCAAGATCAACTCGAGCTTAGTAGCTAGCTGATCTTGGAAGCCAGACCTCCGCTCAGGCGTGTCGGCTCCGACGTCGATCGAGATCAACTCAATGGCCGGGTCGCCCCGAAGATGCCGGGCGCGACCGCGTTCATCGCCGTGATCCGCACGACATCACCCGATTGCGGAGCCTGCACGACCAAGCCGGCCCCGAGGTAGATCGCGACGTGGTGGATGCCCGTCGCCGTCGCGTCGCTGGACCAGAAGATCAAGTCACCCGGCTGCAGTTGATCCGGCGTCGGATGCAGGCGGCCCGCCGCGGTGTACTGCGACGCGGCATCGTGCGGCAACGAAAGATAGGGCGCCCAGGCATAGAGGGCCAGCCCCGAGCAGTCGAACCCGGTGACCGAGCCATCGTTCTCACCGCCCCCGGCTGAGTCGACGCCGAGCGTCGGTCCGCTCGTGTTGCCGCCCGCGAACGAATACGGCGTGAGCAGCTGGCTCATGGCCCGGTAGGCCGCGGACTGTCCCATCGCCGGAGTCCAGGTTCGCGATTTCGGTGACACCGGTTGCGCGGCGGCAGCGGCGGCCTGCTGGGCCATCGTCGAGGACTGGGCGGGAGTGAGCGCCTGGCCGCCGAAGCCGCCCGACAGCCCGGTGAGCACCGCGAGATCCTGCTGCTGGGTGAGCCGGGCCTGGGCCAGCGCGGCCGCGATGTCGCTCGACTGCTTCTGCGCGATCGCCTGCTGCCCGACGGCCTGCGCCTGAGCTGCCGTCGCCGCGGCATCCGCCGCTGTGGCCGCGGCGGCCGACGTCAGCGCGGCCGCGGCCGCCGCGTCGTAGCGCGTCTCGGCGTCCTGGGCCTGGACCGCGACCGCCGCCCGCGTCGAAGCAAGTTGGCTCTGGATCGCCTCGGCCTGGACGACCCGGTTGGGGTCGGTCACCGACAACAGGATGGTCATGCTGTTGGTCGTGCCGCCGATGTAGTCGTTGACGGCGATGGCGCGCATCGTGGCCTGGGCCGTGTCGAGCTCGCGTCGCGCCTGAGCCGCCTGGGCACTCGCGCGAGCCTCGGTGCTCCTTTGCGGCGAGTAGTTGCTGATGGGCCAGCGCCGCGCTCTGCTCGGCCTGCTCCGCCGCCTGGTCGGCCGTCGTCAGCGCTGTCTGGGCGGCGCTCAACTGCGCAACCAGCGTCTGCACTGCGGCATCGTCCGACGAGACGGCGCTGACACCCGCGGGCGTCACTGCCGCCCACGGGTCGGGCGCGGCTGCGGTCGCTGAGCTCGATGCCGATGACGAGCTCGTCGACGGTGCCGAGGACGACGCCGACGGCGTGGGGTCGGCTGCGGCCGCCCCGACGACTACCGAGAGTGACAGCAACGTCACCGCGGCAGCGGTGAGCAGAGCAGCCGGGGGTCGCATGGGGCCCATCATGCCACGGGTGTGTGGTCGTTGTTAAGTTAGATCTAACACAAATCCCACACGCCCCCGGTCTCCGCGGCCCGACGCCACCCCGCACAATGAGCGCGTGGCAGCCGAGCCGAGTTCCCCGTCCCCCGTCGTCGAATACGAAGCGACGAGCGCCGGACGCTACGACGGCAGCCGTCCCGACCGGCACCAGACCGGCGCCGCCGCTCTGGCACTCGGCGCACTCGGCGTGGTGTTCGGTGACATCGGGACCAGCCCGTTGTACTCGATCCAGACCGTCTTCACGGCCGATCACGGGCGGGTGCACACCGGCTCGGTCGAGATCTACGGAGTCATCTCGCTGGTCTTCTGGGCCATCACGATCATCGTCTCCATCAAGTACGTGTCGTTCATCCTGCGCGCCGACAACGACGGCGAGGGCGGGATCATGGCGCTCACCGCCCTGCTGCGCAAGACGCCGCTCAAGACACGCACCGGCAAGGCCGCGCTCGTCGCGCTGGGCGTGTTCGGCGCGTCGCTGTTCTACGGCGACGGCATCATCACGCCGGCCATCTCGGTGTTGTCGGCCGTCGAGGGCGTGAAGGTCGTCTCCCCCGGCCTCGGCCACTACGTCCTGCCGATCACGGTCACCGTCCTGACGTTGCTGTTCCTCATCCAGCGCTACGGCACAGGCATCGTCGGCCGGCTGTTCGGACCGGTGATGCTCGTCTGGTTCGCGGCGATCGCCGGCGCCGGCATCAACGGCATCGTCAAGAATCCCTCGATCATCAAGGCTCTGTCGCCGACGTACGGCGCCCGCTTCATCGCCACCCACGGCGTCGTCGCCTTCGTCGCCCTCGCTTCGGTCGTGCTCGCCGTCACCGGCGCCGAGGCCCTGTACGCCGACATGGGGCACTTCGGCCGGCCGCCCATCACCCGGGCCTGGTTCTTCGTCGTCTTTCCGGCGCTGACCCTGAACTACCTCGGCCAGGGCGCACTGATCACCAAGACGCCCACCTCGATCAGCAATCCGTTCTTCCTGATGCTGCCGCGACTGGGCGCAGTTGCCGATGGTGATCCTGGCGACGGTCGCGACGATCATCGCCTCGCAGTCGGTGATCTCGGGCGCGTTCAGCGTCACCCGCCAGGCCGTGCAACTCGGATTCCTTCCGCGGATGACGATCCGCCACACCTCCGAACACGAGGTCGGACAGGTCTACTCACCCGCGATCAACTGGGGCCTGTACGTCGCGGTGCTCGTCCTCGTCCTCGGCTTCGAGTCCTCGGCCGCCCTCGCGTCGGCCTACGGGCTGGCCGTGACGGGCACCTTCGTCCTCAACACGATCCTGTTCCTCGTCGTCGCCCGCAGCATCTGGCACAAACCCAAGTGGTGGATCGGCGGCCTCGGGGCGGTGTTCCTGATCGTCGAAGTCACCCTGTTCGCCGCCAACCTGACCAAGGTGACGCACGGCGGCTGGCTGCCCTTGCTGGTGGCGGGAATCGTCTTCACCGTGCTGATGACCTGGCAGCGTGGGCGGATCATCGTCACCCGCAACCGGACCGCCGAAGAGGGACCGCTGAAGGACTTCCTGGAAGACCTCCAGTCGATGCAGCCGCCGCCGGCCCGCGTGAGGGGCACGGCTGTGTTCCTGAACGCCAACGTCGACACCACGCCGCTCGCGATGCGCACGAACGTCGAGCACAACCATGTGCTGCAGGAGCGCGTCGTGGTGCTGACCATCGACATCGAGAACGTTCCGCACATCGGCGACGACGACCGCTTCTCCGCGATCGACTCGGAGTTCGACTACGAGGGCGTCGACCGGCTACGGGCCCGCTTCGGCTTCCAGGACGAGCCCGACGTGCCGGCGACCCTTCAACTGGCCGTCGAGCAGGGCATCCTCGACGCGGCCGACCTCGACGAGATCACCTACTTCCTGTCGAAGATCAGCGTGGTTCGCTCGAGCGAACACACGATGCCCGAGTGGCAGAAACGGCTGTTCCTCACCATCGCCCACAACTCGGCCAACCCGGTCGAGTACTTCGGGCTGCCGATCGACAAGTCCATCAGCATGGGCGCCCAGATTCCGGTGTGATCCCGGACGCGTCACACGCAATGATGGAGCGGTGACCACCCTGCCGCCTGTGTGGCTGCTCGACGTCGACGGCGTGGTGAATGCGGTCGCCGCCGAGGGCGACCCATCCGTGTGGCCCGCGTACTCGTGGCAGCGCCGACGAGTCGCACCCGTCGACGACGGCTACGAGTACTCGATCTTGACGGCCGACCCGGTGCTCGAATTCCTGCGCGACGTGGACGCGGCCGGGCGGGCGGAGATCCGGTGGCACACCACCTGGCAACGCTCGGCGCCACTGCGCATCTCGCCCGCGCTCGATCTGCCCGCCTGGCCGGTGGCCGACGCGCCGGAGTTCACCCACCACCGTGACTCGGGGTACGCCGGCGTCGCCGACCGATCATGGTGGAAGCTGGCCGCGGCCCAGCGGGTCGTCTCGCTCGAAGGACGGCGACTGCTCTGGACCGACGACGACATCGACCGCGTGGCCGACGCCGCGCTGGCCGCGCTCGTCGGACGCCCGGACGTGCTCGCCCTCAGCCCGGACACCGCCACCGGCCTGACCGCCGACGACCTGCGGCGGTGTGCCGAATTCCTCGGCTCCACGGATGCTTCACTTTGATTTAACGTCATGGTAGTTTCGACCGGTTCGGGGCCGATGTGATCGAGAGTGATCGAGGTACCCGTGAGCACGATGCAGGCAATCGACGCGACCACGGCGGCGACGTGGGCCGATCAGAGCCTGACCGATCGAGACCCGACCGATCGAGACCCGACCGACCGAGACCTTGCTGCCAATGTCGCCGGCGCCGCCGCCCGCTCGCGCGCGGTGGCGCTGCGCCGGGCGGCTCCGGTGAAGACCGCGCTCGCGCGGCTGCTCGGGATCAAGACCGACGAGCGCAACTGGCGGATCGGCGCCGATGCCGAGGTCGAGGTCGGCCGACGGCTGGCCGCACTCGGTGAGCGCTGGCGGGTGGTACACGCGATCCCGGTCGGCGACCGGGACAGCGACATCGACCACCTCGTGATCGGGCCCGGCGGCGTCTACTCGATCAACACCAAGAACCATCCCGACGCCCACGTGTGGGTACGCGGCGACACGGTCAAGGTCAACGGGCACAAGCAGCCCTATGTGCCCAACAGCCGCCACGAAGCTCGGCGGGCGGCGCGATTGCTCTCGACCCACGCCTTCCTCGAGGTCACGGTGCAGGGCGTCATCGCGGTCATGGGCGCTCGGCGCGGCTTCACGGTGCGGTCTCAACCCGCTGGGGGCGATGTCGTCGTGACCTCCCGAAAGCAGGTCGTCCGCTACCTGAAGTCGCGTCCGGTCACGCTCGACGAGCCGTCGGTCGAGCGCATCTACGAAGCGGCCCGGCACCTCTCGACGTGGCAGCCGAGCACGGTGAGCTGGTCGGACTTCGGCTAGCTGCTACTTCGACTGGGGAAGCTTGGTCGTCTTGCGCGGTAGGCGCGGCGCGGACGGCGGCGGCACCATCGGCCCGATGTCGCCGTCGGGCGCCTCGTCCAGGTCGACCATCACCGGCGCGTGGTCGCTCGGCCCGGTGCCCTTGCGGGCCTGGCGGTCGACCCAGGCCGCCTGCACCCGGCCGGCCACGGACGTGGACGCGAGCACGAGGTCGATGCGCATCCCGAGGTTCTGGTGGAACATCCCGGCGCGGTAGTCCCAGTAGGTGAAGACCTGCGCGTCGGGCCAGTGATCGCGCACGACGTCGTGCAGGCCGAGTTCGACGCAGCGACCCGAGCGCGGCCCGCTCGGGTTCGGTGACGTGCGTCTGCCCGACGTACGCGGCGGGATCGAACAGATCGGCGTCGGCCGGGGCGATGTTCATGTCACCGCAGACGACCGCATCGGCGGGTCCGCCCGCAACGTCCCTGCGCAGCGCCTCGAGCCAGGCCAGCTTGTACTCGTAGTGGTCCGAGCCGACCGTGCGCCCGTTCGGGACGTAGAGCGAATGGACGCGCAGGCCACCACACGTCGCCGACACCGCCCGCGCCTCGGGATCGGGAAACCCCGGCGCTCCCGGGATTCCACGAACGACATCGTCGAGGCCGACCCTCGACAGCAGGGCGACCCCGTTCCACTGCGCCTGCCCGTAGTACGCGGCCTGGTAACCGCGCCGAGCCAGTTCGTCGTCGAGCAGGTCGGCGATCGCGTCGTCGGCCAGCTTGGTCTCTTGCAGGCAGACGACATCGGGCTTGCGTTCGTCGAGCCAGGGCAGGAAACGCGGCAGGCGCTGCTTGATCGAGTTCACGTTCCACGTTGCGATCCGCACGACTCCAACCTAGTGCCGATAGCGTGGTGCGGTGCCTGAGCTGCCAGAAGTCGAGTCCGCCCGCAGCGTGATCGAGCGCAAGGCGCTGGGCCGCCGCATCATCGACGTCGACGACACCGACACCTACGAATGCCGGCCGCACCGACCGGGTGAGATCCGCTCGGCACTACTCGGTCGTCGGCTCGTGGTCGCCCATCGCGTCGGCAAGAGCATGTGGTGCGACACGTCCGGCGTGGGCCGCTCACGGACGCCGGGACCGACGCTCGGCATCCATCTCGGCATGTCGGGCAAGATCGTCGTCGCCGACGGCAGGGGCGACGAGACCGACGGTGGCGACTACTGGGAGCGGGGCCGGGCCAAAGGCGACTTCCGCTTCTCGCGCTTCTCGCTCACCTTCACCGACGGCGGCCGGCTGATCTTGATCGATCCACGCCGGCTCGGACGGGTGCGGCTCGACCCGCCGGTCGAGCGACTGGGCCCCGACGCCCGCGACATCACACCCGGCGAGTTCCGCACGATGATCATGCGGGGTACCGCACCGGTCAAGGCCCGCCTGCTCGACCAGGAGGCGATCGCCGGCATCGGCAACCTGCTGGCCGATCAGGCGCTCTGGCTGGCCAAGATCAATCCGGGCCGCTCGGTCCGCGAGCTCGACCGGGCCGAGACCGATCGCCTGTTTCGCGGGCGTGCGCCGCGCCGTCGGGGCCGCGGTCGAGGGCGGCGGCGTCCACACGCTGTCGGTCATCGCGTTCCGCAAGGCCGACGCGCACTGCCCCCGCTGCGGTGCGCCGATGAAGCGCGGTGTCGTCGGCGGCCGCACCACGTGGTGGTGCTCGCGCGAACAGGCCTAGTCCTCGGCACCGATCACCACAGCAGCCGCGGATCGGCGGCGGCCGCCTGCAACGGAGCGGTCGTAATGGCGTCGCCGGTCTGGCCGACCCAGCCCACCTGCACCGACCACCCGGCGTCGATCACTCCGACGTCCACGACCGCGCTTCGGTCGTTGGCGTGCGAGATCACGAACGACGAGTTGCCGGCGTCGGTCGGCGACAGGATCGTCATGATCACCGTCGCGCCGAGAGCGTCTCGCGCCTTGACCCGCAGTCCGCACAGGGTTCCGTCGGCACCGCGCGTCGTGGCGTCGTCGGTGACCGCATAACCGGGCAGGGCTGAGTGCAGCACGGCCGTGGCCGCCGCGACGACCGCGGCGACGCCGGCGCTCGGGCACCGGACCTCGCGGTCGGAGAGATAGTCGTTGGGCAACTGGTCGGCCGACTCGGCCAGCACGACCACTTCGGCCAGCGCGGCCTGCGCGGGGGTGGACGGAGCCGAACTCGTCACGGGCGGGGTGGGGACGGGTGTCGCCGAGCGTTTTGCGGCCGGCCGGTTGGCGAAGACCACGACGACGGCTACGCCCGCAAGGGCGAGCACCGCGAGGATCGCGACGAGCCGATGACGGCCCGGCGACGGGACGACCGCGGCCGTCGGGTCGACGATGTCGGGCTCGGCGAACTCGAACTCGACGTCGCGCACTCGTCCACTGTGCCCCAGGCCGGGCCCTGCCGCCACCGACGCTCGCTAGGCTGAGTTGGTCACTGGGAAAGGGTTTGTCGATGAGCGCTCCGAACGACCGGTCTGCGCGGCGCGCCCGCCCGCAGGCCGTGCTCGAGGTCCGCTCACGCGAACAACTCAGCGTGCACACCGTGCGGGTCGTTGCGGGCGGCCCGGGCCTGGCCGAGATTCGCCCGAACGACTTCACCGACCGCTACGCGAAGATCGTCTTCGTCGACCCGGGCCTCGGGCTCGAACCGCCGTACGACCTCGACGAGCTGCGGACCTCGCTGCCGCCTGAGCAGCGACCGGTGACTCGCACCTACACCGTGCGACGGCTGGACGCCGACCAAGAGCAACTGACCATCGACTTCGTCGTCCACGGCGACGCGGGCGTCGCCGCACCCTGGGCCGCGCGGGCCGGACGCGGCGACCTGATCACGATGTCGGGACTCGGCGGGGCCTACCGGCCCGCGACGGATGTCGACTGGCACCTGTTCGTCGGCGACGAGTCGGCGCTGCCGGCCATCTGTTCGGCGCTCGAGGAACTACCCGACGAGGCGCGGGGCATCGCCTACCTGGAGACGTCCGACGACGACCGGTACCTCGATGCCAAGCCACCGCACGGCGTCGACGTCGTGTGGGTGCCCCGCCCGCATCCGGGGACGACGCCGCAACTCCTGGCCGACGCGGTGCTGGCCGGCCAGTGGATTCCGGGCCGGGTCGACGCCTTCGCCCACGGCGAGCGGGAGTCGATGAAGGCGGTCCGGGCCGCCCTCAAGGCGCGGCTGACCGAACAAGATCGACTCTCGTTGTCCGGCTACTGGGCGTACGGCCGCACCGAGGACGTCTTCCAGGCCGAGAAGCGCGAACCGATCGGCAAGATCGACAACTGACGATGATCTCGCGGCCGCGGTTGTCCCTGCTGTACGCGGCGTCGGCTGTGCTCCTCGTGCCCTGGATCGTCGTCCTGTTCCTGACCCAGGAATCCACCGGGCTCGCCCACGGGCTCACCTACATCGCGCCGAGCAGCGCCGCCACCGTGGTGGTCGGCATGCTCTCGACGGTGACCCTCGTCCGGCGGCGTTCGCCCTGGGTCGCCGTGGCCGGCACGTTCACCGCCTCGATGATCGTCGTCGTGACCTGGTTCCACCTGCTCACCGGCACCGCTCTCTCAGTGGCGGTCGCGGTGACCGGCTCGGTCGTCCTGCTGTTTCCGGTCGTCGTGGCGTCCGGCTGGGTCGGCGGGCGAACCGCGGTTCGGCGCGGCATCGTGCCGACGGTTCCGTCCCTCGGCGTCGCCGTCTACCTGATCATCGCTGTCGCGGTGTGCGTCCTCGCGGTCCGCGTCGGGCTGATCACCCCAGCCGCGCATCGCGCCGATCACCTTCGACTCGTGTGGACCGGCCTGGACGTCATGGAATGCGTGGCCCTGGCCGCAACGGCGCGGACGCTGCGCACCGGCAGCCCTTCGGTGGCGATCGCCGCCACGTGCACGGCGACACTGTTGCTGTGCGATGCCTGGTTCAACGTCGGCGCGTCGACCGGCTGGTCGCAGTTGAGCGCGGCCGTGATGGCGCTCGTCGAAGTCCCCCTGGCCGCACTCTCGGCCTATGTGGCCGCCCGCGAGATCATCAGCTGGCCGATTGATCGGGACAGCCCGAAGCCAGCCCGATCGGACCGCACCAGATCGGCCAGTTGACGGTCTAGAGGTACTGCCCGGTCGAGGGCGCTGGTCGCCAGCGACCGGTGGCGACGACGTCGAACAGGTCGGCGTCGGTGAGATCGGCGCCCCGTTCGAGCACGGCCCGCCGCACCACTTCGCGCAGGTCCGATCCGGTGGCCCCGTCGGTGACGCCGGCCAGACGCGCGTGGTCGAACGTCCCGAACGCCCGCAGATACCGCTGCAAGATCAGCTCGCGAGCCCCGCGATCCGGGGGCTTGATCTCGATGAGGCAGTCGAAGCGACCGGCCCGGATGAGTGCGGGATCGATCGCGTCGACGACATTGGTGGTCGCGACGGTCAACACGGGGGCGGCCGGAGCGAACCCGTCCAGGTGGGTGAGCAGTTCGCGCAGCGTCTCACCCCCGGTCCCGCCACGCCGATCGCCGGCGAGCAGATCGATGTCGTCCAGGAAGACGACGGCCGGGGCAAGTTGTGCGAGCGAGTCATAGAGCAGACCGAGGCCGCGGGCGGTGATTCCGGCGTCGACAACGAGCACCGTCGTGCCGGGCGGCAGTTCGCCGGCGACGACCCGGCACAGAGCCGTCTTGCCGACGCCCGGCGGACCGACCACGAGCAGTCCGCGCGACGCGCCCAGACCAGCGGCGGCCAGCAGCTCGCCGTGGCGCACCAGCCCCTGGACGTTGGCGTCGATCTCGTCCCACACGGCTTTCGCGTGCACGACGTCGCACCGTCGGGCGGTGCTCGCCGCGATCGGCCTGAACTCGATGCTCTTGTCAGCGGTGACCTGAAGCGTCCGACCACGATAGAAGTTGTCGATCCCCCGCGCGCGGCTCAGCAACCCGCTCAGCGCCGCCCGCGCCCGCTCGTGATCATGGCGGCGGACGATCAGGGCGATCTTCTCCCGCCCGTGCTCCCACGTCAGGACGAGGACGGAGTCGAAGCCGAACCCCTCGGCCGCCGGGACGAAGGCGGCCAGGTCGTTCGGGGCGGCGATCTGCTCGTCGATCCCGACGTCGACCAGTTCGTAGCCCGGAGCGCCCGTCGCCACGTCATCGACGAGCACAGCCGACGGCGCGAGCGCGAGGATTCGGGCCACCGCGACATGGACGAGCGGAACGTCCACGCCGACCAGCGCCGAGGCCACCTCGACGATGTCACTCGCGCCCGTCTCGAGATGAGCGGTGGCGAACGACAGCAGATTTCGCGGCGGATCGATCAACGCCGCGCCCAGCAGCCGGCCGAGTGCGGACAGCGTCTCGCGGACCTGCGGGGTCTCGCCGCGCAGGTCCGCGATGGCGCCGTCGAGGACGGCCTCCGAGCTGGTCATGATCTCTTCCTTGATTGCGGACAAGGCTGCGAGCCTGCCCGAATCCCGGGGCGTGCGCAACCGAATTTGCGCCGTCGACGAGCGCGGCTCAGTGCAGCAGACCGCGCTGAGCCTTGGCCTCGAGGACGGTCAGCGCCGCCGTGTCGACGAGTGCCTTGAATGGCGGATCGGTGCCGGCTCGAGCCAGTACCGCGGCCGTCATCGGGGCCAGATCCCGCTCGTCCACGGTCAGGACGATGTCGCCTCCCGCGCCGACGAAGTCGACGGCGCGCTGGGCCGGTGTGTACGCCGCAACCTGACGGGCGGCGCCGAGATCATCGCTGATGACGACCCCCCGGAAGCCGAGATCGCCCCTCAGCATTCCGCCAATGATCGTCGGCGAGAACGCGGCGGGCTGCGTCGGATCGATCTTGGAGTAGATCGCGAGCGACATCATGATGAACGGGACTCCGGCCGACACCAGCGTCGCGAACGGGGCCAGCGACGCGTCGCCGCGGACCGTCACCGCGTCGGTGACGCCGGCCGAGCTGTCGGTGTTGGCCTTCACCCGCCCCAGCCCGGGGAAGTGCTTCGCGGTCGCGTCGACACCGGCCGCCTGCAAGCCCTGCGCGAAGGCCGCGGCGTGGCTGCTCGCCGAGGCAGCGCCGAAGCCGTACTCGCGGTCGAGCTCACCGATCGGCGGATTCTGAGCGGCCTGCGCGGCGTTGTCGATGGTGTCGGCGACCGGCGCCAGATCGAGATCGACGCCCGCTTGTGCGAGCTGGCCGCCCCACGTCTGGGCGGCGGCCTGCAGGGTCGCCGGTGGCAGCCGGCTCTGGTCCAGCGCGCTCGGGATCGCGCTGAACCCGGTGCCGCGCAGCCGCTGCACCTCGCCGCCCTCCTGATCGGTGGCGACGAACGGGCCGACTCCCCACGGCGGCTCAGGCAGGCTCGACGTGAGAGCGGCGGTCTGGGCGACGCTCAGCCGGCTGTTGCCCATCAGGAAGACGGAGCCCGCCGCGCCGGATGCGACGTCGTCGGCCACCGGGCGAGCGATGGCGGACGCGTCGGTGCCGATCATGAACAGCTGCCCGACGCGCTGCGCTTCGCTGAGCGAGTCGAACACCCGGTGCGCGGGGTCGGGCGGCGGCGGCGGCGTTGGCGACGGCGGCGTGCTGGTCGTCAGGGACGGCGGTGGCACGGAAGTCGGCACGGAGGTCGGCACGGAGGTCGGCACGAGATCGTTCGTCGACGGGCGGCGAGACGACGACGCGGACGAGCACCCGGCCAGGCAACACAGCGCCATGACCACGCACACGAGCCTCGACGAGCGACCGGTCACCAAACCCTCCTCGGCGCACAGCCTGGCGACACGACGCAGGCACGCGGCCGCCGGCGCGCACGAGCTTGGCACACGCGCTGCCAGCGGCTCGAGCTGGAACGCCGTCGCAACCGCGCTGCGCCAGCAGGACTTCCCCGTCTTCACACCGACGCACCTGGTGCGGGGGTCGACGGATGCGGCCTATTTCGCCTCCTTCGTCGCCCAGCGCACGACGGGGCCGGTCGCGCTCGTCGGCGATCCTGACCGCCACCGAGGCCAGCGCCGGCTAGGCCACCGCAAGCTAGGCGAGCGCGGGGTAGAGCGCCGCGACGCCACCGGCGAGGCCGGCCCGCACCTGGGCGCTCAGCTCGTCGGCCAGGATCTCGGGCGAGCCGGCGGAGAGTTGGTCGAGAGCGAGCGCGGCGATCACCGCGGGGTCGAGCTTGGGCGCGTCGACGCCGGCGGTCAGGTCGGTGTCCATGTAGCCGACGTGCAGCCCGCTGACCTGGATGCCGCGCGGAGCCAGCTCGGCGCGCAACGCGTTGGTCATCGACCACTCGGCCGACTTGGCGGCACTGTAGGCGCCGATGTGCGGGAACGTGACCCACGACAGGACGCTCAGCACGTTCAGGATCGCTCCCCCGCCGTTGCTCTCGATGACCGGCACGAAGGCCCGGGTGACGTCGAGGGTGCCGAAGACGTGAGTGTCGAACTCACGTCGCACATCGGCGATGTCGCCGGTGAGCAGCGAGGCGCCGGTGGCGATGCCGGCGTTGTTGATCAACACGGTGACGTCGGGGGCGTTCGCGACCGCGGCCGCGATCGAGGCGGCATCGGTGATGTCGAGCTGGATCGGGGTGACCCCGGTCAGGTCGATGCTCTCGGGACGGCGGGCCGACGCGTACACCGTGGCCCCGCGTTCGACGAGCTGGTGCGCGAGGTGCCGGCCGAAGCCGCGATTGGCTCCGGTGACGAGGACCGTGCTGTGGCTGAGATCGATGGTCTTCATGCTGTCTCCTAAGTTGGTTTTTCCAAGTTAGCATGCTGAGACGGTTTGACCAACTCAGGGTAGGATGAGTTCATGGACAGAGCGATACGAGGTGGCGAGAGTTGCGCGATCGCCCGGACGGTCGACGTACTGCGTGACCCTTGGGCCTTCTTGATCATCCGCGAAGCACTGTCGGGCATCACCCGCTTCGCCGACTTCCGCGAGAACCTCGGCATCGCCACCGACGTGCTGACCGAGCGGCTGAACCGCCTCGTCGAGGCCGGCGTCCTGCACCCCGAGGACTACAAGGAGCCGGGCCATCGCACCCGAACCAGCTATCACCTGACCGAGGCCGGTGCCGAGCTCAAGATCGTGATCGGCGCGCTCCAGCAGTGGGGCGACGCGCATCTGCCGGTCGACTGCGGACCGACGATCGAACGTCGTGACGACCGCACCGGCGAGCCGATCACGATCGGTTTCGTGAACCGTAACGGTCGGCGCGTCGATCCGGCCCACGCCGAGTTCGCGCGGACGGCCGCCTACCCGGCCTGACTCAGGTGAGCAGGGCCAGGTCGGCGTTGAGCGTCGCGCTCGGCCGCATCGCCGCGGCGACCTCCGTCGCGTCGGGCTGGTAGTAGCCGCCGATGTCGACCGGCGAGCCCTGCACGCCGTTGAGTTCGGACACGATCGTCGCCTCGTCGCGGGCCAGGGCCTCGGCCACCGGCGCGAAGGCGGCCGCCAGCTCGGCGTCCTCGGTCTGCGCCGCGAGCTCCTGGGCCCAGTACAGCGCCAGGTAGAAGTGGCTGCCGCGGTTGTCGAGCTCGCCGGTTCGCCGCGACGGCGACCGGTTCTCGTCCAGGAACGTGCCCGTGGCCCGGTCGAGGGTCGCGGCCAGCACCTGCGCCTGCGGGTTGCCGGTCCGCTCGGCCAGGAGTTCGAGCGACGGTGCCAGCGCCAGGAACTCCCCGAGCGAATCCCACCGCAGGTGGTTCTCCTTGAGGAACTGCTGCACGTGCTTGGGCGCCGATCCGCCGGCCCCGGTCTCGAACAGGCCGCCGCCGTTCATCAGCGGGACGATCGACAGCATCTTGGCGCTGGTGCCGAGTTCGAGGATCGGGAACAGGTCGGTGAGGTAGTCGCGCAGTACGTTGCCGGTGACGGTGATCGTGTCCTCGCCGGCCCGCGCCCGCGCGAGCGTGAAGCGGGTGGCGGCCGCGACGTCCATGATCTCGAGCTGCAGGCCGTCCGTGTCGAGCTTCTCGAGCGCCGGGCGGACCTTCTTGATCACCTCGGCGTCGTGCGCACGCGTCTCGTCCAGCCAGAAGATCGCCGGCATGCCGCTGGCCCGCGCGCGGGCGACCGCCAGCTCGACCCAGTTCTGGATCGCGGCATCGGTCGTCTGGCACATGCGCCAGATGTCCCCGGCGGCGACCTCGTGGCTCAGCAACGTCGTGCCGGCATCGTCGACCACGCGTACCGTGCCCGCGGCCGGGATCTCGAACGTCTTGTCGTGCGAGCCGTACTCCTCGGCCTTCTGGGCCATCAGTCCCACGTTGGGCGTCGTGCCCATCGTCGACGGGTCGAACGCTCCGTTGACGCGGCAGTGATCGATCGTCTCGGCATAAAGCGGGGCGTACGACGAGTCGGGGATGACGTACTTGGTGTCCTGCAACTTGCCGTCGGCGTTCCACATCTGCCCGGACGTCCGGATGGCCGCCGGCATCGAGGCGTCGATGATCACGTCACTCGGTACGTGCAGGTTCGTGATGCCCTTGTCCGAGTCGACCATCGCGATCGACGGGCCGGCGGCGATAGCCGCATCGACGGCGGCTTTGGCCTCAGGGTGGGCGCTGAGCAGCGACGCGAGACCGTCGTTCGCACTGACGTCGGGGTAGCTGTCGTACACGTCCCCGACGACCGCCCGCACGGCGTGCCCGAAGATGATCGGGTCGCTGACCTTCATCATCGTGGCCTTGAGGTGGACCGAGAACAGCACGCCCTGGTCCTTGGCCTCGGCCACCTGGGCCGCCAGGAAGGCGTTGAGCTCGGCGGCGCGCATCACGGCGGCGTCGATCACCTCGCCCACTCCGACCGGCGTCGTCGCCTTGAGCACGGTCACCGTGCCGTCGGTCGCGACGTGCTCGATCCGGACCGAGCCGGCGGTCGCAACCGTGGCCGAGGTCTCGGTGCCGCGGAAGTCGCCGCCGGTCATCGTCGAGACGTGCGACTTGGACTCGGGCGACCACGGCCCCATCGAGTGCGGGTGCTTGCGGGCGTAGGCCTTGACGCTGGCCGGTGCGCGGCGGTCGGAGTTGCCCTCGCGCAGCACCGGGTTGACGGCCGAGCCCTTGACCTTGTCGTAGCGGGCGCGGACGTCACGGTCCTCGTCGGTGCCGGTGCTCTCGGGGTAGTCGGGCAGGTCGTAGCCCTGGCTCTGCAGTTCGGCGATGGCCGCCTTGAGCTGTGGCAGCGACGCGCTGATGTTGGGCAGCTTGACGATGTTCGCGTCCGGCGTCTTGGCCAGCTCGCCCAGCTCGGTGAGCGAGTCGGGCACCTGCTGCTCGGCGGTCAGGCGGTCGGGGAACTGCGAGAGGATGCGCCCGGCCAGCGAGATGTCGCGCAGTTCGACCTCGACACCGGCCGGCGTCGCGAAGGCCGCGATGATCGGCAGCAGCGACTGGGTCGCGAGTGCGGGGGCTTCGTCGGTGTGGGTGTAGATGATCCTCATGCGGTGCGTCCTCCGAGCCTGGGGCAGCAATTTATCTTGATATCAAGATACCTTGTCTCGAACCGGTGCTGATAGCCCCTCCGACGCTAGCGCCTGACCCCGAGCCTGGCTCGTGAGCCCAGGCACCTTTACGCATGTTTTATGTCAGGCGCCCGGTGCCCCCAAAGTCAGCCGGAACGCGCGCGCCCCCGCCGCCCAGGCCAGCCGCAGGTCGCCCGGATCGGGGTTGCCCGAGGGATCGAAGCCGATCTGGTTGAACTTCGCGAAGTTGTGGTTGTCGCGGGCCATCAGCGCGTACGCATCGACGACGCCGGCTTCGTCGCTGAGGACCTCGACGTCGGCCGAGCGCCGGCGCCCCTTGAAGCGAACCTCCACCGGCTCGCCCGTACGCAGGTTGCGACCCCAGCCGAACGGCGTGCCGATCAGCAGGCTCCCGTCATGTCGGGTGTAGGCGACCGGGACGCTGTAGTGGCGGCCCGACTTGCGCCCCACGACATAGACCGTCACGAGCCGCCGGCCGATCGCCCGGCCCAGCAACGGTGTGCACAGCAGACCGCGCACGAGACGATTCACCATCGCCTGCCCCGTCATGGTCGTGGCCCGCTCGCCGCCGGTCACCTTCTCGTCCGCCATCGCGTGCTCCTTCCGCTGTTACCTCAGGTCGCTTGGGTTCGTCTCTGATATGACGAACGAGGACGGACGGAGGTAACAGTGCAGGACGTCACCGCTGCTTTCCAGGCGCGCCGCGACCACCTGCGCGCAGTGGCCTATCGAATGCTCGGCTCACTCACCGAGGCCGAGGACGCGGTCCAGGAGACGTGGGTGCGCCTCGCCCGATCCGATCACGACGCCGTCGCCAATCTCGACGGATGGTTGACCACTGTGGTGGCGCGGGTGTGCCTGGACATGCTGCGGACCCGGACGCGACGCCGGGAGGATCCACTCGACGTCCACCTTCCCGACCCGGTCATCACCGCCGATGACGCCGGCCCCGAGGAGCAAGCCGTGCTGGCCGACGCGATCGGGCTCGCGCTGCTCGTCGTGCTCGACACGCTGTCGCCCACCGAACGGCTCGCGTTCGTACTGCACGACGTCTTCGCGGTGCCCTTCGACCGGGTCGGATCGATCCTTGATCGTTCGCCCGCCGCCGCCAAACAGCTGGCCAGCCGGGCCCGGAGGCGCGTGCGGGGCGCGAGTCCGGACGCAGTGGCCGATCCGCGGCGCAGCCGGGCGGTCGTCGAGGCCTTTCTGACCGCCGCGCGCGACGGTGACTTCGCGGGGCTGCTTGCCGTGCTCGACCCGGACGTCGTGTTGCGCGCGGACGGCGGAGACGGGTCGATGGGACCGTCGCAGGTCCTGCGCGGCGCGAGCGCGGTGATCGAACAGACGCGTCTCTACGCCGGGCTGGCCCGTCACGCCCGGCGGGTACTCGTCAACGGAGCGCCGGGCTTCCTGGTCGTCGTCGAGGGCCGGCCGATGGCAGTGCTCGGGCTGACCGTTCAGGACGACCGGATCACCGAGCTCGACATCCTGGCCGATCCCGAACGGCTGGCCCGCCTCGTCTCACTCGACGCCGAGTAGAAGTGCACTACTTCGCGCGCGGCGGCGTTGTCCGGACGCGGTTCCACCACAGCGACAGCCCGATGGCGAGCGCGACCAGCAGCCCGCCGATGCCGGCGAACCGGTTGGCGATGTCGACGTGCTTGTGGGCGACCGTGATCGTGCTGGGCAGGTCCTTCAGCGCGTTGTCCAACTGGCCGGCGTCGACCGCGCGGTAGTAGCGGCCGCCGGTGGTCGTGGCCACCTGTCTGCAGCGCGGCCTCGTCGATGATCAACGGGTTGACGCCGCCGTCGCGGCCGCCGCCGTAGCCGAAGCAGCCGCCCCCGCCGCCGCCGAAGCTCCCGCCGCCGGCGACCTGCGAGCTGTCGCAGACCATCGCCGTCGGCGTCGTGGTGCCGAAGCCGATCGTGTACACCCGAATGTGGCGGTCGGCCGCCTGCTGCGCCGCCGTCGCCGGGTCGACGCCCTGGGTGTTGGCCCCGTCGGTGAGCACGACGATGGTCGCCGCGGCGTAGCCCGACCCGGTGTTCGGCGGTCACCTTCGCCCCGGTCGGCGGCACCGACGGATCGACCGCGGCGATCGCGTCGATCGAGGTGAGGATCGCCTCGCCGATCGCGGTGCCGCGCGAGGTGGTCAGGGTCTTCATCGCGTCGAGCAGCTTGCTCGATGTCGGTGGTCGGCGGCACGATCTCGGCGGCCACCCCGGCGAACGCGACCAGCCCCATCCGCGTGCCGTGCGGCTGCGCCTTGATGAAGGTCGCCGCCGCCTTCTCGGCCGCGTTGATCCGGTTCGGCGCGACGTCGGTCGAACACATCGACCCCGACACGTCCAGCGCCAGCATGATCGTCGTCGAGTTCGACGACACCGCCACCGTCGCCTGCGGACGGGCGGCGCCGACGCCGAGCACGGCCAGGCCGAGCACGAGCAGGGCGGCCGGGATGCGGCGGCGCCAGAGCGTCCGCCCGGGCAGGGCGCTGCGCACGAGGACGGCCGACGTCACCCGCACGGCCGCGCGGCGCCGCCGTCGCCGCGACCACCACGCGATGCCGAGGACGAGCGGAATCGCCGCCAGCGCCAGCAGCGCCCACGGCCAGTCGAAGGACATCAGACGATCCGTCCGGTGCGCAGGACGGTGAGGATCGCGCCGAGGGCGAGCAGCACGATCGCGAACGCGGTGAACGCGCCGGCCAGCGGCAGCGCTTCGTTGTGGGTCGTCAGCCGCAGGTTGATCGTCGTGGCGATGCCGTCGAGTTCGGCCGCGTCCGACGCCGGGTGGTACGAGCCGCCGGTCGTCTTGGCGATGGTCGGTCAGGGTGTCCTCGTCCAGCGCGGTCTGCGATCCGGTAGCCGTCGACCTCGACCGTCGTGCCGGCGGTGGTGCCGACCCCGACCGTCTCGATGTGCACGCCGGCGTTCTGCGGCCGCGGTGGCCGCGGCCGTCGTCGCGTCGGCGTTGCCGTCGTCGCCGCCGTCGCCGAACAGCACGATCGTCGCCGAGCCCCAGTAGCCGATGTCGGGGACGGTGCCGTCCTTGCCGATCGACGACCGTCTTGCCGGTGATCGCCGACAGCGAGGTGAGGATCGCGGCCGACAGCGACGTGCCGCCGGCGATCTGCAGCCGCTGGATCGCGGCCGCGGCCTGGGTGTGGTCGGCGCTGGGCTGGTCGGTGGTGAGCGCGCCGGTCTGGAACGCGACGACGCCGATGTCGACGCTGCTCGGCTGGGCGTCGACGAACGCGGTCGCCGCCTTCTTCGCCGCCTCGAGCCGGCTCGGCGCGACGTCGGTCGCCGCCATGCTGTTCGACACGTCCATCGCGATGATCACCGTGCCGGCCGCGCGCGTCACCGGGACCGACGCCGCCGGCCCGGCCACCGCGACCGCGAGGACGGCGAGCCCGGCGATGCTGAGCCAGAGCCCGAGCGGGAACGCGGCGCGCGCGGCCGTCGGCCGACGACGCCGGCCGCGGCCAGGGCGGCCCGCCGCCGGCGCGACGCGACGACGACGGCGCCGGCGATCAGCGCCGCGACGACCAGCGCGCCGAGCACCAGCCACCCGGGCGAGTCGATGCGCTCACGTCCGCGCCGCCAGCGGGTGCTCGCGACGACCTCGACGAGCGCCTCGACCAGGTCGCGGTCGGTGTCGATGCGGTGCAGGGGCACGTTCGCCCGGCGCATCCTCTGGTCCAGCACGGCGTCGCGCTCGTCGACGCCGGCGCGGTAGCGGGCGCGGAACAGCGGATCGCTGGAGTCGACGATCAGCTGCTCGCCGGTCTCGGCGTCCTCGACGACGATCAGGCCGGCGTCGGGCAGCTCGTCGTCGGTCGCGTCCATCACCCGCAGCGCGACGACGTCGTGGCGGTGGACCAGCCGCAGCAGCTGCCGGTCCCACTCGCCCGTGCCGATGAAGTCCGAGACCACGATGATCAGCGACCGGCGCCGGGCCATCGTGGCGGTGGCATCGAGCATCGCCGCGAAGTCGGTGGTGCGTCGCCGGCCGGTTGCGCCGCGCGCGGTCGAGCTCGTAGCCGATGCGCAGCGCGTGGCCGCGTCCGGTGCCGGGCGGCACGATCCGGGCGGTGCCGCCGTCGTGCAGGATCGCGCCGACCCGGTTGCCGCCGCGGCCGAACAACCGCGCCAGCACCAGGGCCAGCTCGGCCAGCACGTCGTGCTTGCCGCGTCCGGGCGCGCCGACCGTCATCGACGCCGACCGGTCGAGCACCAGCCAGACGGTCAGGTCGCGATCCTCGGTGAACTGCCGCACCTGCGGCTCGTTCAGCCGGGCGGTGGCGTTCCAGTCGATGTGGCGGGCGTCGTCGGTCTCGACGTATTCGCGCAGGCCGGCGAAGTCCATGCCCGAACCGCGGTAGGGCGTGCGGTAGCCGCCCTGGATCCGCCCGTCGACGCGCCGCAGCACGCGCCACTCCAGGCGCAGCAGCAGGCGGTCGGGTGCGGTGGTCATGGGTCAGCGGCGCCTGCAGCACGACCTCGGGCACCCGGACGGCCTTCAGCACGCCGGTGATGACCGTGTCGGGGTCGATGTCGTCGGCCAGCGCCTCGTAGGACAGCACGAGGCGGTGACGCAGCACCTCCAGGGCCAGTTCGCGACGTCCTGGGGCAGCACGTAGTCGCGACCGCGCAGGAAGGCGAGCGCCCGTCCGCCCAGCAGCAGCGCGATCGACGCGCGCGGGCTGGCGCCGTAGGTGACGTAGCGGTCGAGGTCGCCGAGCCCGACCGTCCCGGGCGCGCGGGTGGCCGCGACCAGCCGCACGGCGTAGTCGACCACCGCCGGGTCGGCGTACACCTGCGCCACCTGGGCCTGCATGCGCACGAGATCCTCGGGCTGCAGGATCGACTGCGGGCCCGGACCCGGGTGCAGGGCCCGCTCGACGATGGCGTGCTCCTCGGGCATCGTCGGGTAGTGCACGACCACCTTGAGCATGAAGCGGTCGACCTGGGCCTCGGGCAGCGGGTAGGTGCCCTCGGACTCGATCGGGTTCTGCGTCGCCATGACCAGGAACGGGTTCGGCACCGCGAACGTCTCGCGCCCGATCGTCACCTGGCGTTCCTGCATGACCTCGAGCAGCGCGCTCTGCACCTTGGCCGGCGCGCGGTTGATCTCATCGGCCAGCAGCAGGTTGGTGAAGACCGGACCGCGCGACGTCTCGAACTCGCCGCTGTGCTGGCGGTAGACCCGGGTGCCGGTGAGGTCGGCCGGCACCAGGTCGGGCGTGAACTGGATGCGCTGGAACTGACCACCGATCGCGGCCGCCAGCGACTTCACGGCCAGCGTCTTGGCCAGGCCCGGGACGCCCTCGACCAGCAGATGACCGCCCGACAGCAGCCCGATCGCCATCCGTTCGAGCAGCACGTCCTGCCCGACGATCGTGCGTTTGACCTCGAACAGCACCTGCTCGAGCGGGTTCGTCGCGTTACTCGTCATCGGGGCTCCTCGTGCGTCTCTACGTTCGTCGGCTCGGCGGCGTTCATATCTGCGGTCCGTTCCCCTGTCCGGTGCCGCCGCCGCCGACGGCCGCGCCGATCGGCACGGCGAAGGCGATGCCGGCGAAGGCGTCGTCCTCGCCCGGGTCGGCGATCGAGACGACGATGCCGATCACGTTGCCCTTGGCGTCGAGCAGCGGGCCGCCGGAGCTGCCCGGGTTCACCGACGCGTCGAACTGGATCAGCCCGCTGAACTGCCCGTTCTCGGTCGTGGCCGTGCGGTTCAGACCCGACACGACACCGGACGAGACGCTGTAGGTGAGCCCGAGCGGGTTGCCGATGGCCACGACGTCGCTGCCCACCGCGGCGTCGCCGCCGATGGTGGCCGGGACGATCGGCTGCGGCAGGGTCGCCGGCGTGAGCACGGCGATGTCGGTGGTCGGATCGGCCGAGGCCACCGTCGCCGCCGACTTGGTGCCGTCGGCGAAGATGATCGTGATCGCGCTGCCGTCGGCGATGACGTGGTTGGCGGTCAGGACGGCGCCGGTCGACGTGGCGATCACGCCCGTGCCCAGCGCCCCGGCGGCCGTCTGGATCACGGCGACCGACGGGCCGACGGGCTGGTAGATGTCGCTGACGGTGGGCGTCTTGGTGGCGCTCGGGCTGGCCGACGCCGTCGGTCCGCTCGCGGCCTTGGCGGGCGAACCGCCGCGAGTGGCGAGGAGGGCGACGACGACGATCAGGACCAAGATCACGACGCCGCCGCCGATCATGAGCGTCCGGGGGCCGCGCAGCGGCGGTGCCGGTGGGATGTCCGCACCGGGAGCCATGGCGCCACGGTACGAGGCGAGGCTGTGTGTCGTCTCGGAGCGTGACGCGATTGTGGACCGAACCAGCGCTCCGCGACGGGTTTGGACCAAAATCGTGTTAGGGCGTGTCGATCAGCTGATCGAAGGCCAGCCCGCTCGACCCCTCGCCGCGCCCGGTCTGGCGTTGGACGCGCAGCCAGGTGTGGATCGTCCGTCGATCCAGCGTTGGTACGACGTGCTGTACCCCGAACCCGTTTTTCTGAGCGCGGGCTACGCCTCGGACTGGGCGGTCTCGCGATGCGGCAGCTTCCAGTTGGGGCGCACGAAGTGGCAGGTGTAGCCCCACGGGATGCGTTCCAGGTAGTCCTGGTGCTCGGGCTCGGCCTCCCAGAACGGCCCGGCCGGCTCGACCTCCGTCACGACCTTGCCCGGCCACAACTTGGACGCGTCGACATCAGCGATGGTGTCGAGCGCGGTCTCGCGCTGCGCCTCGCTGGTGTAGAAGATCGCCGAGCGGTAGCTCGCCCCGACATCGTTGCCCTGGCGGTTCTTGGTCGACGGGTCGTGGATCTGGAAGAAGAACTCGAGCAGGTCGCGGAAGCTGAGCTGGCTCGGGTCGAAGACGATCTCCAAGGCCTCGGCGTGGTTGCCGTGGTGGCGGTAGGTCGCGTTCGGGACGTCGCCGCCGGAATAACCGACGCGCGTCGAGATCACGCCCGGCAGCTTGCGGACGAGATCCTGCACGCCCCAGAAACACCCACCGGCCAAGATCGCCGTTTCGGTCTGATTCGTCATGGCTGACCACTCTCTTTCGTCTGGTTGTTCATAGGGTCCAACACCGGATGTGAGGTCGACGTTCCCGCCGCCTGGAAGGATGAACGGGTGCGGACGGTGGCGGTTCCCTGTGAGCACACCGAACTGTCGCCGTCATGCCAACTCCTGCGCCAGCTCGCCCTGACTCCCGCCGGCGACGGCTCGCTGACCGGCCGCGCACGGGGTGGCCGACTGGGCACGCGCGCGTTCGGTGGCCACCTGGCGGCGCAGAGCGTGCTGGCCGCGGCGGCCACGATCCCGCCCGAGCGCCAGCCGGATTCGCTGCACATGTACTTCCTCACGCCCGGCGATGTCGATCAGCCCTTCGACTATCACGTGACGACGCTGCGCGAAGGCGTGTCGACGAGCATCCGGCAGGTGACGGCGTCGCAGGGTGGAACGGTCCGCACCACGGCCCTGCTGTCGTTCGCCCGGGTCACGCCCGGGCCCGTCCGTCAGGACGCCGTCGCCGTCGTCGCCCCTCCGGCGCCGCAGCAGCACGAGGCCAAGCTGGCGGCCATGGTGTCGGGCCTGGACTATCGCTACTTCGACGATGTCGACGGGCCGAGCCGGCTGGCGTGGCTGCGGTGTGCGCACGACCTCGGCGACGACCCGCTGTGGCACGCGGTCGTGCTGGCCTTCGCGTCCGATCTCGGCACCGGCCGGGTCGTCGATCTACCCCACCAGGACGAACCCGGGCAGCGGCGGTCGGCGTCGCTCGACCATGCGATCTGGTTCCATCAGGCCGGCCGGGCCGACGAGTGGACCCAGTACCGACTGCACAGCCCGGTCTACGTCGAGAACCGCGGACTGGCGCAGGGTGAGCTGGTCGACGCCCACGGTCGGCTGGTCGCGTCCGTCGCCCAGCGGATGGCCATCTCGCGGCGGCTGTGATTCGGACCCCTGCCACTTCCATTTATAGCAGGGTTTCGTGCCGCTCATGAGCGGCACGAATCTGATCTAGGGTCGCCGATCTCAGATCGGAGATGATCACGTGAGCCCCCTGACCAGCAGCGCATTCGACCTGCCCGCCCGGCTCGCCGCGAAGGCCGACCCGGCGCTCATCGCCGCCGATGAGCTGCACTTCGCGGCGATCTCGGCGAGCCTGAGCCAGACGATCGCCGAGCTCACCGATCGCCTCGACGCCGAACGCAAGGCACCGGGCGGGATCGGCCAGGAGGCGATGGACCGCGACCTCGAGGTGCACCGCCTGACCGCGCGCGTGCGCGCCCTGCGCCGCTTCGGCCTTGACCTCTGCCTGGGTCATTTCGTTCGCGCCGGCGAGACCGTCTACATCGGACGGCTGGGCCTCACCGACACCGACGGTCGCCGGCTACTGCTGGACTGGCGTTCACCTGCGGCCGAGCCGTTCTTCGCCGCCACCCACGCCCATCCCCTCGGGCTGACCAGCCGCCGCCGGTATCGCTGGACGCACGGCCGGATCGGCGACTACTGGGACGAGGTGTTCGCTGCCGAGGGGTTCGAGGGGCATGCCGCGCTGGACGACCAGTCGGCGTTCCTCGCGAGCCTGGCCGGCAACCGCTCCGCTCGCATGCGCGACGTGCTCGGCACCATCCAGGCCGACCAGGACGCGATCATCCGGGCCGGCTCGCAGGGCGCTCTCGTCGTCGACGGCGGTCCGGGCACGGGCAAGACCGTTGTCGCGCTGCACCGCGCCGCCTACCTGCTCTATTCCGATCCGCGGCTGAGCCACCACCGGGGCGGTGTGCTGTTCGTCGGCCCGCACCAGCCCTACCTCGACTACATAGCCGACGTGCTGCCCAGCCTGGGTGAGGAGGGCGTGCAGACGTGCACGCTGCGCGACCTCGTCGTCGAGGGACGCACGGCCGCGGTCGAGACCGATCCGCGCGTGGCCGGGCTCAAGTCGTCGATCGAGATGGTGGGTGCGATCGAGGCGGCCGTCCGGTTCTACGAGGAGCCGCCCAGGGCCCCGATGACGGTGTCGACCCACTGGTCCGACGCGCGGCTGAGCGCCGCCGACTGGGCCGAGGCGTTCGAGGTGCCCGATCCCGGTACGCCGCACAACGAGGCGCGCGACCAGGTCTGGGACGAGCTGCTGACGATCTTGATCGATCAGCACGACGACGACGTCCCGACCGATCAGCTGCGCACCGCGCTGCAGCGGCATCGAGAGCTGGTCGGCGCGTTCAACCGGGCCTGGCCGTCGCTCGAGGCCAGCGACCTGGTCGGCGATCTGTGGTCGGTGCCGGCCTACCTGCGCCGGTGCGCTCCGTGGCTCGGGCCCGACGAGGTTCGCGCCCTGCAGCGCGAGGACCCCCAGGCCTGGACCGCGTCCGACCTGCCCCTGCTCGACGCGGCCCGGCGGCGTCTCGGCGATCCCGAGACGTCGCGCCGCCGGCGGCAGCAGCAGACCGCGCTGGCCGCTGACCGCGAGCTGATGGATCAGGTGATCGACGACCTGATCGCCGCCGACGACTCCGAGCTGCTCGTGATGTCGATGCTGCGTCGACCGGACATGCAGTACGTCCTGGTCGACGAGCCGTCGGCGGTCAGTGGCGATCCGGACCGGTTGGGCGGCCCGTTCGCGCACATCGTCGTGGACGAGGCCCAGGAACTCACCGACGCCGAGTGGCAGATGCTGCTGTCGCGCTGTCCGTCGCGCAGCGTCACCGTCGTCGGCGACCGCGCCCAGGCCCGGCACGGATTCGCCGAGTCGTGGACGTCGCGACTGCACCGCGTCGGACTCGGCCACGTCTCGGTGGCGTCGTTGACGATCAACTACCGCACTCCGTCCGAGATCATGATCGAGGCCGAGCCGGTGATCCGGGCCGTGCTCCCCGACGCCAACGTGCCGACCTCGATCCGTGACGGTGGCGTCCCGGTGATTCATGCGTCGACCGCGGAGCGGGACTCGATCCTCGGCGGCTGGCTGGCGACCCATCTGGAGGGAATTGCCTGCGTGGTCGGCGATCCGTCCTTCCGGTCGACTCCGCGCGTCCGGTCGTTGGCTCCGGAGCTGACCAAGGGTCTCGAGTTCGACCTGGTGGTGCTGGTCGACCCGGAGTCGTTCGGCAGCGACATCGATGGGGCAACAGAGGGAGCCGTCGACCGCTACGTCGCGATGACCCGGGCGACTCAGCAGCTCGTCATCCTCGAGTGACTACCCGTCGTGCCGGTATGCACCTGGAGCGTTGCTTCGTCCCGTGAATCCAGCGCTGAAGCCCAGCTCCGGGGTGCAAAGCCGGCTCACGGCTGGCCCCACTGGGCGCCGTTCCAGTACAGCATCTGCCCCGGCGTCGTCGGATGCGGATACAGACCCGGTGGTGGACCGGTCTGTCGATGTCGGTGGCGCCTCGAGGCCCGGACGATCAGCACGATCGCGCCGGCCCCGATCACGAACATCGAGCCGACCGCGCCCAGGATGAACCCCAGCACCGAGACGAACAGCGACCCGAGGTCGCGACTGAGCAGCATCTGATCGCCGGGCTGAGCGATCTCGATCCGATATCGCCCGCCGGACGACACCTCGAACGAGACAGCGCCCGAGTAGATCGCTCCGTTGCGGGTGATCGTCTCGTTTGCGGTCAGCTCCGACGTCCGCACCGGCCGGCCGCCGGCGTCCGTCACTTCGACATCGGACGGTGCGATCGTGATCGCGTTCTCCTGGGAGTAGGTGAAGCCTCCCCCGCCCGACTGCGTGCCGTTGCGTTGGAAGACCACCCACTTGCCGCGGGTCAGCGTCACGACTTGATCCATCGGCGTCGCGTAGGCGCGGCCGGTGAGACCCTTGCCGAGTGCCGGTCCGATCCGCACGGCGATCGTGACCGCGCACGCGACGAACGCGAGGGCGCCGACGATGATCAGCGCCAAGCCGATCCTCTTCGTCCCCCCACCGCGAACGACGGATTGCGTGCTCATGGACGAGTTGCGGCGCGCTTGCGGATCCGCCATACGAGCACGAGTGCGAGTGCGACGAGAGCGACGGCGAGGGGCACCAAGATGTCGGCCGCATTGGGCGAACTCAGGCATCCGAGTACGCAGAAGGCGGCGCCGACGATCAGCGCGACGACGATGAAGCCCACGGTGCGAGAACCCAGGACGTAGAAGCGCTTTCCATCCCGCGCCGCGACCTGCCGTTGCCGGGTCGACCACAGGGTGAGGCGGGCGATCAAGCCCAGGGCGGCGGCGCTCGGGAAGACCACCGCGTCGGCCGAGCGCGACACCGCACCGACCACGAGGGCAAGCACGGCCAGCAGATCACACACGATCGCGATGAGGATTCCCGGACGGCGCACCGCGTCACCGACCATGCGGCGAAGCGGCGGGGTGAGCCGCGAGAGGAACCGGACCGCGTACCAGGCCGGCACGATGAGCAGGAGGGCCGGGACGGCCCGCACGACGGGCGATGTGGATGTCGAGGTCGACGAGTCCGTCAGTTTGCTGGCGATGAAGGCGACCACGAAGATCAGGTACGCCGTCCGGGCGAGGAAGAGGTGCACCACCAGGTCGAGATTGCGACGGCTCGTCTGAGCCCTGGGATCGGCGCGCACGGCCGTCGCGAAACCGCCCGCCGCCAACGCCAGGTGCCCGGGACTGCCGAAGCGACGGCGGCCCAGGTGCAGGCGAGCCAGCTCGTTGTGGGCCGAGGTGTTGTCGGGATCGAGCGCCAAGGCCCGCTGAAATGCCGCTTCGGCGTCAGCGCGACGGCCGTCGGCGGCGGCCACGTTCCCGACCGAGACGTGTGCGTCGGGTGACGTCGGCGCTAGCGCCAAGCCCCACTCGGCGACCGCGCGCGCCTCGTCCAGGTTGCGGCGCGCCGCCACCAATGTCTGAGCCAGCGCGCGATAGGTCGTGGACTGGTGGGGGGCGAGCGCGACCGATCGACGAGCCATCGCGATCGCCTCGTCGTGGCGACCCAACTTGGACAGCGAGATGCTCGCCAAACGGTAGGCCCACTCCTGGTCCGGCGCCGCCGACGACGCGGCGGCGGCGGCGTGGACGGAATCCTCGTAGGCGCCGAGGTTCAGCCGTGCGAGCGACAGCAGACACAGTGCGCGGTAGTTCTGTGGATCGCCGGCCAGCGCCGAGGCCAGCAGTTGCGCCGCCTCGGCCCAGCGCGACAGGTCCCCGAGAGCCGCGGCCCGTTCGACGGCCGAATGAACCTCGGTCGAGTCGATGCTCACAGCAGTCGCCGGCGTTTCAGGTAGACCAGCAGGTCGTCGTAGGAACCGTTGTCGTTGGCGAACTGGGCGACGTTGCGCGCGGTGTCCATCCACGGACCCACGGACGGTCGCACCTCGCCGAGGGCGGCCTCGACATCGCGCATCTCGATCATCCGGATCGTGCCGCTGCGCGCCGAGTCCATCAGCGCGCGTTCGGCCGCGACCTCACAGACGTAGGCCAGGTCGGCCCCGGAGAGCCCATCGGTCTTGCGGGCCAGCTTGCCGACGTCGATGTTCGCGATGGGTCGATCGCGAAGGTGGTAGCGCAGGATCGCCTCGCGGGCCGGCTCGTCGGGCGGCAGGACGAGCAGCATCCGGTCGAAGCGCCCCGGACGGCGCAGCGCGACATCGACGTCCCAGGGGTGGTTGGTTGCGCCCAGCACGAAGACGCCCTCGTTGTTGCTGGTGGCTCCGTCCATCTCTGACAGGAGCTGGTTCACCGATCCCCGCGCCGCGCTGTTGCGCTGCTGGCTTCGCTTCTGGCCGAGCGCATCGATCTCATCGAGGAAGATCACGCAGGGCGCGTTGCGTCGAGCGATCTCGAACAGTTCGTGGACGTTGCGCTCGCTCTGCCCGACGAACATGTCGAGCACGTCGGCGAGTGAGACGGCCAGGAACCTGGCGTTCATCTCGCCGGCCAGGGCGCGCGCGATGAAGGTCTTGCCGCAGCCGGGCGGACCGTAGAGCAGCAGCCCGCCGCGCAGCGACTTCCCGTACAACCGGCCGAGCTCGGGATTGCGCAGAGGCGCGAGGACGCTCGCCTCCAGCCGCTGCTTGACCTCGGCCATGCCCCCGACGTCGGACAGCGTGAGGCCGGTGCGCTCGACCTCGAACGCGGCCGGTTCCTGACCGCCGTCGGTGTACTGGGGCGGCACGACGTCGACTAGTTCGGCGTCGAGACGGCGAAGGATGTCCACCTCGGACTCGTCGTCGGCCGGGGGCGACTCCGGGGCAACCGTGCGGACCGGAGATCAGGCGGATCGCCGCCGTGTTCGTCGGCTCGCGGCGCAGGATCTCGGCCGCCTCGCGGACGGCGTCGTCGTGCTGACCGGCCGCGTCGAGCAACTGGGCCAGATGCAGTCGAAGCACGACATCGTCGGGCGCGGCGGCGACCGCCGCGCGCAGGCTGGCCAAAACCGGGTCAGGCGTCACTGGGTCAGTCTTCCTCGCCGAGGCGTCTGGGAGTCGGCTCATCGCCGCTCGGACCATACCGAAACTTAACACTCTGTCCAAGCGGGTTCGACTCTTCGCGGGCGTCGACCCAGGCCGGCGCGATCAGCTTCCGCCGACGCTGATCACGGTTCACGCCCAGAGACGGCTCGGCGTGATCAGCAGCGGGACGGAGTACTCGGCGGCGAACTGCTCCGGAGTTCCGAACAGGGTGCCTATTCGCTCGGCGTACTTCGCGAGATAGCCCGGATTTTCATCGGCCGCCGGGATCTCGGGTGCGAGTCGGGCGGTGCCCTGCACGCGAATCACGTCGCGACCCACATCGGTGACGTCCAGCCCGAGTGCGACGCGTGGGTTCTGCTCGAGATTGCGCAGCTTGGCCTTGCTCGGCTGGCTGTAGACGACGATCGTCTCGTCGGCGCGCACCAGGAACCAGACCGGCACCGTCACCGGCTGCCCACCAGGCCGGACGGTCGTGAGCCAGGCCATCAGGTTGCCGCGCAACCGTCCCTCGACGTGTTCGCGCCGCTCGACGGACAGGTGCTCAGTCAACGTCATCGCTGTCCCTCCATTCTCACGATGCGGTCACGCTAGGCGAAGGGTCCGACAGAACCGCCGCCGGTCGTGCCAGCGCCGTGTGCGCGCTCTGTCAGCACCGCCTGGCAAGGTTTCGCCCATGACGACTACCGCCACCGCTCGCCGGGGACCCACCGCCGAGACGGTCTACCGCCACCGCTGGCTGATCCTGGCCGTGGTGCTCGCCGCCGAGTGCATGGACCTCATCGACTCGACGGTCGTCAACGTGGCCGCCCCGCCGATCGCCCGCGACTTCCACGCGTCGCTCGACCTCGCTCGAATGGATCTTGAGCGGCTATCCGCTGGCGATCTCGGTCGGGCTGATCCTCGGCGGACGGCTCGGCGACCTGTTCGGCCGGCGCTCGATGTTCCTGATCGGCGCTACCGGCTTCACCCTCGCCTCGGCGCTGTGCGGGCTCTCGCCCGAACACCGGCGTGCTGATCACGGCCCGGCTGATCCAGGGCGGCTTCGCGGCGATGATGCTGCCGCAGGGCTTCGGCGTGCTGCGCGAGACGTTCCCCGAGGACGAGCGGCAGAAGGCGTTCGCGCTGTTCGGCCCGGTGATCGGGCTGTCGGCCGTCTTCGGCCCGCTGATCGGCGGCGTCGTTGGTCGACTGGAACCTGTTCGGCTCGGGCTGGCGGCTGGTCTTCCTGGTCAACGTCCCGATCGGCGTCGCCGCAGTGGCGGCCGGCCTCCGGCTGCTGCCCCACTCCGAGCGCGACCGCAACATCCAGCTCGACCTCGTCGGCACCGCCCTCGTCGCGCTGTTCGCGGTCCTGCTCGTCTACCCGCTGATCGAGGGACGCGACCACGGCTGGCCGTGGTGGACGTACGCGTCGATGGCGCTCGGCGTGGTGCTGCTCGTCATCTTCGGCTTCTACCAGCGCCAGCGCGAGCGCAACGAACCTCGACCCGCTGGTGACGCCCAGCGTCTTCGCGCACCGCGGCTACACGGCCGGGCTGATCTTCGCCGCGCTGTTCTTCGCCGGAATCGGCGGCACGCTGCTGTGCTCGACGCTGTTCCTGCAGATCGGCCAGCAGTACACCCCGATCCACGCCGCGCTGTGCACGGTGCCGCTTGTCGGTCGGCCTGGTCGTCGGCTCGGGCCTGTCCGGTGGCTTCCTCGGACCGAAGTTCGGCCGGCTGACGATCCAGGGCGGCGTGGTCGTCTGCGGCGTCGGATGGGGGCTGGTCGCGATCGCGGCCCGCAGCCATCACGAGCTCGGCTTCGTCGGCCTGATGCCCGGGCTGTTCGTCGCCGGGCTCGGGCTGGGCCTGGTCGTCGCGCCGATGTTCGACATCGTGCTGGCGGCGGTCACCGACCGCGAGACCGGTTCGGCCTCGGGCGTACTCAACGCGACCCAGCAGCTGGCGACGTCCGTGGGTATCGCGGTCTTCGGCACCGTCTTCTTCGACGCCGTTGCCGGCGGCGATTTCCACAGCGGCCTGACCCGCGCGATGGTCGTCGAGGTGATCGCGATGGGGGCGTTGCTGATGATCTCGCCGTTGTTGCCCCGGCTGGCCCGGGAGCCTCAACCCGAGAGTGTGGCCGCGACCGAGACCGCCGGTGCCTAGACGGGCGCCAACGGGGCAGCCGCCTCGCGCCTAGGCTGCGCGCGTGCGGATGAACGCGGAATGGGCAGCTGCGCGGTTGACCGCGTCGCGGGTGGCCCGGTTGGCCACCGTCGACGCCGGCGGCCTACCGCACCTGGTGCCTATCGTCTTCGCCCTGTCGGGGCAGACGATCTACTCGGCGGTGGACGCCAAACCAAAGAGCACGCTGGCGCTCAAGCGCCTGGACAACATCGCCAACAATCCTGGGGTCAGCGTTCTCGTCGACGAATACTCCGAGGACTGGACGCGGCTGTGGTGGGCCCGAGCTGATGCGACCGCGAGGATCCTGCTCAACGACGACCCCGAGGCGGTCTCGGCGCTCGTCGAGCTCGCGGATCGGTATCCGCAGTACCGCTCCCAACCGCCGCCGGGGCCGGTGATCGCGCTCGACGTGACACGCTGGTCGGCCTGGGCGGCGACCGACCCTGATACGCCAGTGGACGCCGCAAGCCAGGCGTCCACGAGACCGGAAGTGGCGCAGCGCACCTCGACCTCAAGTTGATCTTTGCAGAGACTTCGCACCCTCCGACCTAGCATTCGTCCCATGACCCAGCTGATGACTCCCCCGATCACGGCTGACTTCGACCTGGCCACCGAACTCACGCGGATCGTCGACGCCGCGGCCGAGGTGCCCCCAGCCGAATGTCCCGGCGGTTGGCCCAACGAGATCGAAGCCGCGCTGATCGACTCGGCGCTGACGATCCGCTCCCGCTACGGCAAGCCTGACACGAGCGTCCGACGATCGATCGGCATCTACCGCGGCTTTCGACACGGGCGGCCGCTCGATGATCTTGATCAGCTGGCGGCACTCAGCGGAAAGGATCTTGCCCGCATTCTGCAGAACGACGCCAAGGCTGACGCCATCGTCTCCGCGGCGTGGAACCTGACCCAGATCGGTGTTCATTCGAGCAAGCAGTTCGACGCGCTGTCCGAGGAGCATCGACGCGCCTACGTCTCCGTCGACGGGTTCAGCCCGGTTACGTGGGAGTACTTCTGCCTGAACCTGGGCCGGCCGGGCCTGATGGCCGACTCGCGGATCTGCCGGTGGGTGGAGGACGTCCTCGGGCGCTCCGTCGGCCCGATCGAAACCCGAACCCTGGTGATGTCCGCGGCGAAGGTTCTGCGGATCTCGCCCGTCCAACTCGATCACTCGATCTGGACGTACATGGGCGCGCGCTAGTCACCGGCTGGCCTCGGATTGAATTCAGACCAGTTGCCGACTAGTCTGAACTCATGACCAGCGTCGGCGCGTACGAAGCGAAGACACATCTTCCTCGCCTGCTCGATCAGGTCGAAGCCGGCGAAACAATCACGATCACCAAGCACGGACGCGAGGTAGCCAAACTCGTACCCGTCGACCGCGACGCGCGCGACCCGAACGACGTCATAACGTCGCTTCGGGCGGCCCGCGCCGGTGTACGACTCGGCCGCGGCTCAGTTCGCCGAATGATCGACGAGGGCCGCCGCTGATGCCGATCGTCATCGACACATCCGTGACGATGGCGTGGTGCTTCGAAGATGAGGCGACCGACGCAACCGACGCCGTTCTCGACCAACTAGGACAGGACGGGGGCGTCGTACCCGCGCTGTGGCCGCTCGAAGTTGCCAATGTCCTACTCGTCGCCGAACGACGCGGTCGAATCAGCGAATCGCAGGCCGCCCGATTCCTCCAACTGATCGACGACCTCCCGATCCACGTCGATACGAGCGTGATCGACGCGGCCGCGATCGTCGCGGCCGGACGGCGCCACAACCTGAGCGCATACGACAGCGCCTACCTCGTCCTCGCCGAGAAGCTGGCTGCACCGGTGGCAACCCTCGACGCCAGGCTCGACGCCGCCTGCCGAACCGCGGGCGTACAGCTACTCATCTGAACTGGTCGCGCTCATTCGGCGCCCCACCGCCACGGACAGGTCTCGTCAACGTCAACCGGTCGTCGTCTAGTCGCCCTTGACGTTGACGATCTGCCGCAACCGGTGGCGCACCTCGACCAAGTCGGCCGCGTCCTCCATCACCACGTCGATGTCCTTGTAGGCATCCGGGTGCTCGTCCAGGAACGCACTGCTGTGGCCCCATGCGATGCCGTCCATTCGTCTGTCGAGATCGTCCAGCGTGAACCGCTTGCGCGCCGCCGACCGCGAGTACTCGCGACCGGCACCGTGCGGCGACGAGTTCAACGCCAGCCGATTTCCCTTGCCGACGACGACGTAGGACGCCGCGCCCATCGACCCGGGAATGAGACCGGGAGTTCCCTCCGATGCGTCGATAGCTCCCTTGCGCGACAGCCACACCGTCTTGCCGAAGTGCTCCTCCTGGCTGGTGTAGTTGTGGTGGCAGTTGATCTGCTCGCCCACTTCAACCGATGCGCCCATGAAGTCGCCGAAGCAATCGATCACGCGATCCATCATTTCTTCACGGTTGAGGAACGCGAACCGCTGCGCCCACCGTAATGCCTGCATGTACGACCAGAACTCGCGGTCACTCTCGACGAGGTACGCCAGGTCAGGGTCGGGCAGCACGATCCACCGTTGCTCGCAGAGCGTCTGTGCCACCTTGATGTGCTTGACGGCCAGCTTGTTGCCGACTCCGCGCGACCCCGAGTGCAGGAACAGCCATACATGATCATCTTCGTCGAGCGACACCTCGATGAAGTGGTTGCCCGAGCCGAGTGTGCCCAGCTGATGACGCCAGCCCGGCGCGAGCTGCTGCGCCTGGTCGATCCCCTCCAGCGCCTCCAACTCGGCGATCCGCGGACCGGCCGTCTCGATGATCTCGGTGTTGTACTTGCCGGCCGACAGCGGCACCGCCGCACTGATCGCGGCGTGCAACTCGTTCAGGTTGCCGTCGATGTCAGTCGCGTCGAACTGAGTGCGAACGGCCATCATGCCGCAGCCGATGTCCACCCCAACCGCGGCCGGAATGATCGCCCGCAGCGTCGGAATGACGGATCCGACCGTGGCCCCCTTGCCGAGGTGAGCATCGGGCATCAAGGCGATGTGCGGGAAGACAAAGGGCATCTGGGACGCGCGCACAGCCTGCTGCCGGGTCTCGTCCTCCAAGATGGACGCCCAGTTCATGAGTCGCTTGCTGATCTGCTCCATAGCCCATTGATCTTCGCGGCATGGTCAAACGAGTAGAAGCGCACGTCGGCTCGACCGCCGAGCGGGTCGGACGCGGGACAGGCTCAGAGCCAGGGGCGGAGCTTGAGCGGATTGCGGATCGCCCAGATGTTAGTGATCCGGTCGCCGACGACATCGAAGGCGAACACGGTCACGGTCACGCCGCCCTGTTGAGCGACCAAGCCCGGTTGACCGTTGACGGTGCGCTCCAGCAGAAGATCGTCGGCGGATGCAATCCGGTTCAGCCCGATCAAGAACTTCGCGATGGACTCGGCCCCCTCGATCGGGTGCAGCGCCGCACTGACCAGGCCACCGCCATCGGCGACCACCGCGGCGTCCGGGTCGAGCAGGCTCAGCAGGGCACCGATGTCGTTCGCCTGCCACGCCTGCTTGAAGTTGCGCACGATCGCAGCGCTGGCTCGGTGATCGGGCGGCGCTTCGCTCGCTGGTGATTCCGGGATGCGGCGCCGGGCCGACGACGCCAACTGCCGGCACGCCGCCGGCGTCCGTCCGACGATCTCAGCCACTTCGGCGAAGGAGTACCGGAAGACGTCGTGCAGGATGAACGCGACACGCTCGGCCGGTGTCATCGATTCGAGCACCACGAGGAACGCGATGCTCACCGACTCGTCCAGCGTGACCCGATCAGCCGGATCCGCTCGATCGCCGGGCCACTCCCCCGGTTCCGGGAGCGGCTCGGGTATCCACTCACCGACGTAGCGCTCCCGACGAGCACGCGCCGAACCGAGGACGTCCAGACAGATCCGGGACGCCACCGTGGTCAGCCAGGCCGGCGGCGACGCGATCGCCGCCTGCTGCGACGAGGACAGGGCGTACCAACGCGAATAGGTCTCCTGGACGGCATCCTCGGCCTCCGCCAACGACCCGAGCAGCCGGTAGGCGAGGTTGATCAACCGTCGCCGTTCGCTGAATGCGACGTCCATCTCGGCCTCCTCTCACCGGTATGACGGCACAGCCCGTCCAAGTGTGAGCCCTGACGTTTGGACCGGCTGCGTCGTCATACCGGCAGCAACCACATCCACCTGAGGGGAACAACCACCATGGACCAGCGACTCGACATGTTCGGCAACGCCGTACTGACCAAGTTCGTCAAGTACCTCATCCCGGCCGGGCGCGCGATCACGGACGCCGGCGTGCCGGCGGCGACCCTCGAACTGATGAACCTGCGGGCCAGCCAGATCAACGGCTGCGGCTTCTGCGCCGACATGCACACCAAGGACGCGGTGCACGCCGGGGAAACCCACCAACGGTTGCACTTGGTGGCGACCTGGCGAGAGGCGACGGTCTTCACCGAAGCCGAGCGAGCCGCGCTGGAACTCACCGAGCAGGGCACCCGGCTGGCCGACGCCAGCCCCGGCGTGACTGACGACGTCTGGGCGAATGCGGCCAAGCACTATGACGACGAGCAACTCGGCGCGCTTGTGGCGTCGATCGCCCAGATCAACCTCTGGAACCGGCTCAACGTGATCACTCGCCAGCCCGCCGGTGACTACGAGCCCGGCCAATTCGGCTGAGATCGGATCCGCCGCCATGACAGCGCGGTGTGCGCGCGGTGTCAGACCCCTCTGTCAGGATCCCGGTCATGACCAGCGCAGGCGTTCGCCGTGAACTCGACGACCGGCGTCGGCGCCGTCTCCGCAATCAGGTTCGTTTCTGGCGAAATCGCTCGACGCATCGAGCAAATCCGGGCAGTCTGTTCAGCAAAGCCAACGCGCCCACCTAGATCCGCCTGACCAGCCGCGTCGCTGACGCACCGTCATCAGGGAGTTTCGTTGCACTCAATCGCCGAGTTCGCTGTCCGTCGCCGGTGGCTTGTGATCGTGGGCTGGCTGATCTTGATCGTGGCTGCGCAGGGAATTGCGGGCGCGATGGGCGGGTCGGCCTACAAGGACACGTTCAGTCTGCCCAACACCGAGACCGCCAGCGTTGCCACGCTGCTCAAGAACGCCGGGCTCGACAATCAGAACGGCGTCGCTGGCACCGTCGTTCTGAAGAACAAGGACAACTCGGCGTTCACCGCAGCGCCCAGCGGCCTGCAGCCGGCACTCGTCGCGCTCTGTGGCGTCAAGGCCGACTACGTCGCCCTGATCTCGACGCCGTGGCAATCGATCGACTGCTCGAAGAACGCAGCGGTGACGGCCGGCAACCCGGGACTGCTCAACAGCAACCGCGACTCCTCGACCGCGCTCGTGACCATCGCCTACCAGAACAACCACTACGAGCCGAAGCAGTTCACCAACACCTACGACTCGCTGAAGAAGCTGCGCAGCTCGTCGCTGGAGGTGGAGTTCACGGGCAACGCGTTCGCGAGCATCGGGCAGAGCACCGGTTCGGGCGCCTCGGTCTTCATCGGCTTCGCCGCCGCGTTGATCATCTTGGCGCTGGTGTTCCGCACTGTCGCCGCGACGGTCCTGCCGCTCGCCAGCGCGGCCGTCGCGCTGGTCGGCGGCCTCGGCGTGATCTTCATCCTCAGCCACGCGATCAACGTCTCGAACATCACGCCGTACCTGGCCGAGCTGATGGTGATCGGCGTCGGAGTGGACTATGCGCTGTTCATCGTGACCCGACATCGACGGAACCTGCGCGAGGGCATGCCCATCGCCGAGTCGATCGTCTCGGCGATCAACACGTCGGGTCGGGCCGTGCTCTTCGCGGGCACGACGGTCTGCATCGCCATCCTCGGCCTGATCGCACTGGGCGTCAGCTTCTTCAACGGCATGGCGGTGGCGACGGCGCTGGCGGTCGCCTTCACGATGGCGGCCTCGCTCACCCTCCTGCCGGCCCTGCTGAGCCTGTTCGGGTTGAAGGTCCTGCCGCGGCGGCAGCGCGCCGCCGTCCGGTCCGGCGCGTTCATCGACGACGAACCCACCGGCTTCTGGGCCCGCTGGGCGAAGTTCATCGAGGGACGGCGCATCGTCGTCGCCATCAGCGCCCTGATCGTGATGGTCGTGCTGGCGATCCCGTTCTTCTCGCTGCAACTGGGCAGCAGCGACCAGAGCAGTGACCCCAAGGGATCGACGACCCGGGTCGGGTACGACCTGATCAGTTCCGAGTTCGGCGTCGGCTACAACTCCACCCTCGAGGCCGTCGTCAGCGGTCCCGGTGCGGCCGACAAGGCCTATCTGCAGAAGGTCTCCGACGCACTGGCCGCGACACCCGGCGTCGACAAGACCAGCCTGGGCACGGTGCCACTGACCGACAACATCGCGTTCGTCACGTTCAAGGCGACGACGTCTCCGCAGTCGGAGAAGACCTACAAACTCGTGCGGCACGTGCGCGCGGACGTCCTACCGCCACTGGCCCAGGGCACTTCGAATCACATCTACACCTACGGCGAGACGGCGATCAACGTCGACTTCGCCAAGGTCCTGGCTCGCAAGATGCCACTGTTCATCGCCGTGGTCGTCGGCCTCTCCTTCATCCTGCTGATGATCGCGTTCCGGAGCCTGCTGATCCCGCTCACGGCCGCGGTGATGAACCTGCTGGCCGCGGCCGGATCTTTCGGACTGGGCGTCGCGATCTTCCAGTGGGGCTGGGGCTCGGACGCCATGGGCGCCGGCCCCGGCGGCCCGATCGACGCCTGGATTCCGGTGATGCTGTTCGCGATCTTGTTCGGCCTGTCGATGGACTACCAGGTCTTCCTGGTCAGCCGGATGCACGAGGAGTGGGTGCACTCGCAATCCAACAAGCGGGCCGTCACCGTGGGCCAGGCCCAGACCGGCGGCATCATCACCGCCGCTGCCCTGATCATGATCGCCGTCTTCCTGGGCTTCCTGCTCACCCCCGGCCGCCCGATCAAGATCTTCGGCACGGGGCTCGCGACGGCGGTGTTCCTCGACGCGTTCATCCTGCGGACGATGCTGGTGCCGTCACTGATGCACATCTTCGGCAAGGCGAACTGGTACTTCCCGAAGTGGCTCGACCGGATCGTGCCTCGCGTGTCGGTGGAGCCGCCCGAGGAACGCAAGGCTGAGGAGCCCGTAACGGTCGGCTGACGCCACTCTGTCCCTAGTGGAACAGCCTTGTCCTCATGACGAGGCTGTTCCACGTTGTGAGGCCTCGATTCCTTCGCTGCTGTGCCCTACCCGACCGGGCCTCGAAAGGCCGCGCTCGCCCGGCACATCAGTTGGTTGATGGACTTCCGCATGACCATCACACCTCCGAGGACAACGGCCTCTACCCGATGGTTCGGGCCAAGAACCCCGACGCCGCCGCGTTGCTCGATCGGATGGACGCCGACCACAACGCCATCGATCCCGCGATGCAGTCGCTGCGGGCGGCCGGCGCGACGTGGGCCGGATCGGACGACGACGCCGCCCGCACCGGTGTGATCGCCGCACTCGACGAGCTCAACGCCGTGCTCGACCCGCACCTGGAGCGGGAAGAGAACGAGGCCATGCCGGTGGTCTCGGCCACCATCACGCAGCGCGAGTGGCACGCTTGGGACCAAGCCAGCAACGTCGCTACATCGTCATGTATGGCTTCGGCCCCGGCTATCGACGTCGAGCGAGGGCCCGGTGGGGCTGATCTGCAGCTCCGCCTCGAGCTCTACAGCACCGCCGCGAGCTCTACAGAACCGCCTCGAGCGAGCCGCTCGTCTCTTCGCTTCGTTCCGCTTCGGCGTCGGCTTGCGCCCGAGCCTGGTTGCCGGAGAGCAGTCGAAGCGGCACTTCCTTGAGCCGGGTCGAGCAGAAGACCGCCGCCAACAGAACGATGGCGCAGACCGCGAAGACCAGATCGGCGGCCGAGGAGAACCCGACGAAGAACGGGTGGGTGAGCGGCTTGGCCAGCCCGTTGAGGAACGACGTGTCGTTCAGGCCGCCGCTGAGATGCTGTTGCAGCGACGCGACCTGGCCCGGGTTGGCCTTGGCCGCGGCCTGGTAGGCCGGGTCGGATGCCGCCTTGGCGTACTCCGCGCTGATCTTGGTGCCCGCCGAGGAGAAGAGGATCGAGAGGAAGATCGCGGTGCCCAGCGTGCCGCCGACCGAACGGAAGAAGGTCGAGGCGGCCGAGGCAACGCCCATGTCCTTGCGCCGGCACCGAGTTCTGCATCGCGAGCACCAGGCTCTGCATGTTCAGGCCGAGCCCGACCCCGAACACCGCCATGAAGATGTCGGTCTGCCACAGCGCGGTGTCGGCGTGCAGATGTGGTCAACAGCCCCATCCCGACGACCATGAGCACCGAGCCGATGACCGGGAAGATCTTGTAGCGACCGGTGCGCGCTATCAGCCGGCCGGCGGTCAGGCTGGCGATCATCAGCCCGGCGACCAACGGCAGCAGCAGCAGGCCGGACTTGGTCGGCGACGCGCCCTTGACGATCTGCAGATAGAGCGGGATCACCGACAGGCCGCCGAACATGGCCATGCCGACGATCGTCACCTGAATCGAGGCGACCGAGAACGTCGGGCTGCGGAACAGGCGCAGCGGCAGCAGGGCGTCGTCGCCCAGGCGCCGTTCGGATCCAGACGAACAGGGCGAGCCCGGCGGCACCGAGGATGTAGCAGGCGAACGCTGCGGCCGAGGCCCAGCCCCAGCGACTGACCCTGCTCGGCGACGACCAGCAGCGGGACGAGGCCGACGGCGAGCAGGACCGAACCCCACCAGTCGATGCGACGTTCGCGCCGGACGTGGTCGAGTTGAAGCACCTTGGCGATGACGACGAGCGCGACCGCGGCGATCGGAACGTTGATGTAGAAGATCCAGCGCCAGCCGGCGATGCCCAGGAAGGTGTTCGCGCCGGCGACAGCAGGCCACCGAGAACCGGTCCGAGCACCGAGGCGCTGGCGAACACCGCCATCATGTAGCCCTGGTAGCGGGCCCGCTCGCGCGGCGGAATGATGTCGCCGATCACGGCCAGCGCGAGCGGCATGATGCCGCCGGCGCCGATGCCCTGGAACGCACGGAACGCGGCCAGCTCGTACATCGACGTCGCCAGCCCGCACAGGGCCGAGCCGAGCACGAAGATCACGATCGAGAACATGAACAGTCGCTTGCGGCCGAAGATGTCCGAGAGCTTGCCGAACAACGGGGCGGCGATCGTCGACGTGATCAGGAACGCCGTCGTCACCCACGCCTGGGCCTGAAGACCGTGGAGATCATTGCCGATGGTCTTGATCGCCGTCGACACGATCGTCTGGTCGAGGGCGGCGAGGAACATGCCGATCACCAGTCCGGACAGGACCGTCAGGATCTGGCGATGCGACAGCGCACCGTCGGTCGACGATGAGGGTGAGTGGGCAACGGCGGTCATTCGGTACTGCCTTCTTTCGCTTCGGTGGTGACTCGGCGAGTCGGGTCGTGCAGCCATTCGGCTTGGACGTGGTCGTAGGCAGTGGTGAACCGGCTCAGCAGCCGGGCGAACTGGTCGCGGTCGGCGAGGCTCCACCCCTCGAGCGCCTGTTCGAAGAACGCGTGCCGGACGTGTTCGTGGGCGGCGATGATCGCCTCCCCCGCTTCGGTGACGACCAGCAGGCTTGCCCGTCCGTCTTCCTGGTCCGCGCGCCGTTCCAGGAGTCGGCGGGTGATCAAGACCGCGACCTGGCGGCTGACGGTCGACAGATCGGACTGCACACTGGCGGCCAGCGCACTGGCCCGCATCGGTCCGTCGCTGGCTACCGTCCGCAGCAACATCTGGGTCGCCGAATCGACGTCGTCACCGGCCGCGGCGGATTGCCTCGCCTTCGCGCGGCGCACCGTCCGGAACAAGTCGCTGAACGCGCTGGCCACCGCGGCGACGCCGACGGCCGACTTGCCCGCGCGGGGGGTCGTCGATGTCGTCACGGTGGGTCCGCCTCTCTGCCTTGGCTCCATAGTACTTGTAGTGGTCAACTACTTGTACCGCCCAAGCATTTCGTGACGCCCGCCACAGGCGTGGTCACCAGCCCGAATTCAGGCGGCCGTTTCGGGACTAGTGGCGCGCTTGATCCGAGTCCGAGACAGCAAGTCACGGCGAACCGCACTGCGTCACCAGACCGTTAGCGGCCTTCTCGACGATGGCGCCCCCGCTCGGAGTCATCGTCGACGTCCGGCCTCCATGTTTCGCCGATGCCAGCCCAACCTTGGCGCGACTGGCACGCGCTGCACAGGTGGCCGACGGGTTCGGTGCCGCGAAACACGGCGACCCAAGCTCCCTCGGTTCGACGGTAACGGCGAACGCAGGTCATGCATCGGGTAAGCGATGTCAGCGCCACTTTAGGGGCGTTCCCGTAATCGGTATTGGCATAACGCGCGGCACCTGCACATGGGCGTCTGCGTCCTCTGAGCACCACCGGGTGCTGGGCGCACCCAATCGCCGTTGGTCTCGTTGTCACTAGAGAGCGGGCAAGGTCGCCCGCCAGGACTTGTGGTGATGGCCCCGTCGCCCAGCTTGACAGTCGCCCCCGGGCATCGTCTGGAGTACCGACGAATGTCTTTCTTGGCAGTCGCCCATCTCGGGCTCGCGCCGCTGGCCGGGTCGGTCATGCTCGCGGCGGGGATCGGTGTCGCGTTAGCCGGGGCGCTGTTCACGGCGTTCGTGGTAACCAACAAAGGTCGGGGGTTCAATCCCCAGGTCTTTCAGTCGCGGTTTGGGATATCAGCGCCGATCGTCTTTGCGTTCGGCCTGGCTGTGCTGACCATTGGTGTTCTCATCCACCGGTGAAGCGGGATCACGCTCGCCAGATGATCGTCAGTCGTGGTCGAACGGGAAGCGGATTTCCGCGACCGAGCGTGGGCTCATCAGGTCAGCCTGTCGTGGTGGCGCTTTTCTGGGCACCCGGTGCCATAATCGAGGCAGCGTTCGACGCATCGGCTGCCCTCGTCATTCGGGGGTTCGACGGGGCTCGATGTCTGGCGCTGCGACGGTCAACCCGCGACCCTGGGCATCGTCGCCTGGTGTCGCGGGTTGACCCAGGACGAACGGGATCCGATGAGCATCGAACGGGTAGCCGATGACGGCGTCATCTTCCTGATCGTCAGCGGCGACGTCGACGTCGAGTCAGCTCCCGCGCTTCGGCAGGCTGGGATCGAGGCGCTGTCCGACTTCGTGGGCACCGTCCGCATTGATCTCGCGGCGGTGACGTTTCTGGACTCGATGGGTGTGTCCGCGCTGCTCGCGATCCGCAACGCGGCCGATGCCACCCGGCACACGTTGATCTTGGAGAGCCCGTCGCGGCCGGTCCTGCGGGTCTTGGAGCTGACCAAGCTGACGCAGAGCTTTCAGATCAAGTAGTCCCAGGCAGGGGCGATGCGTTCGCGGTGACTCGGCAGCCGGCGAGGTCTGGGCCCGACGGTCTCATTGGATGGGGACTCGCAGTCCGACGTTGCGCCTTGAGCGTCGGAAGGCTACCGAGCGGGGCGAGCGACCCGGGGTGTGTCGCTGGAAGGCCCCTTCCAGCGACGGTAGCCCTAGCCGTCGCGGGTGAACAGGGCTGGACATGCGAATGCCCCACCGCTGTTCCCCCGAATGCGGCGGGGCATTGCTACGGCACGTAATGTCGGCGGGCCTACGCGACCGGGTTTCCCCCGAAAAGCGGTCTGGGCCAAGTAGTCAGTCGTGGTGCGTGGTTTGCCGAGAAATGCACCCCCGCGCGCTCCTCGTTGAACGACACGCTCCGTGCTGACTTCTCCACTACTGTCGCAGACAGTTACCGTTTCCCGCAATTCCAAGTGATCCAGATCTCAAATATGACGCTCGGTAAACGGTCCGGGTGCAGCTACCGTCACGCTATGTCACGAATCCGATTCGTCGATAACGGCGGTACACCGCTCGGGGCGTGGCCGGCGAGGCCCTCGATGCGCCACGCCGCGACGATGAGGTCGAGCTGAATGATCGCGGGCGGATCGTTCGCGGTCGCGATCCGGCGGATCTTGACAGGCGCCGGCGACGGACTGACTGGAGCGGCGCGGCAGGAACCAGGCCCTTCGTGGGGGGTCAGGGCAGTGTCAACCGCCGCGCCTACCTGGTGAACGAACCGACGCGATCTGGTGTTCCGGACGTGGCGCGACCCGGACTATCGGGGGATTGGTCCGGGCCGCGGTCACCAACGGTGACGGACTTTGTTCGCTGAGTCAAGGTTCATTCCGTTCGGCAACGAAGCCTTGCCACCGTGTGCGGCGCGAGTGAAGATCAACGCGTACCGCGAGCAGACCGGGGGATCTGCCATTCGGGGGAATGCAGATCTCCGCGGGAACCTCTCCGGTCCAAACGACAGCGCACACCCGATGGGGACGGATGTGCGCTGTCGTGCTGTGGCCAGGTCGGCATCGTTTCTCACCCTGTCAATTGTCGTTGAGCACTGTGCGCCCTGAGGTGACTGCACCCCTGTAGACCTCCGGCCGCTTCAGTGCACCAGGGGCGCCCCGTGCCCCGCCCTCGGAGGGAGGACGGGGCGCCAGTGAGGCGCTGACGCGAAGCCGGCGCCAACGAGCGGATCCGTTCCTCCCCGTCGAACGGATTGCCCACTCTGATGTTCGTGTTCCGATGGTCAATCGGATCCGACTGGCCGATGAGGGCGCTTCTGAGCGCGCGGTAAGTGCGCTGTTGACGAGCGGTTTCCCTGGGTATCCCCACGGTTGCGTGGCGGGGGTCGCGCAACCCGTCCCGTTCTCCCCGGACTCGGACGGAGCCGATCCCCGTCACGTCGTCTTCAGGCATGGAACGGCGCGGTCGTCGGGGTTCGATCCGGGCCCTGCTCCGGGTGTCTCGCCATGCACTCGGCGTCAAGTAGCAGTTAAGAAAATGTGTGCTGGGGTCTTGTGTGGGGCCCGGTGATTCCACATCCTGGAGTGTGCGCACGTAACGCAGCTCGGGGGATCTGCGGGACGGGGGTCTGAAGATCTCTCGGACGACCTGTGCGCCGTCAGCCCGCGACCGACAGACCGACTCGCTGGTCGCGGGCTGACAACCAACCACGCCGGGCCCGGCATGCCGACGCACATTTTCGGCGAGGTTATCGAGGCACGTCCCGCTCGTTCGGGTCTCAGGTTCCTGCCAAAGTCGCGCATGTACGGTCGTTCAGTGCGTGCCCCGGGACCCCGAAACCCTGGGGCACGCACCCGACGCTTCCAATCTGAATTTCCGATGAATTGACGTTGCTTGATCATCGAACTACTTGGATCGAGCCTTAGTTGCGCGCCCTTTCCGGAGTGGCCTCGTCAGACGGGAGCCAGCGTCGGGATCCCGCTCAGACGAGGCAGTCTGATCGTGGGCGGCCTTCGATCAGCCGGACCTCGGAGTGGAGACCAGTACCTGGCCGTTCAAATCAACGGCGGCGCAGTAGTCGATGGTCGGACACGAGATGCTGGCCGTCCCCAGCGCGCCGTCGAAGGTCTGCGCAGCGCTCCACGCGCGCCCATTGAAGGCCGTCTGCGTCCCATCATCGGAACCCACGACACAGTTCGCGACCGAGGCACACGATAGGGATCGACAGTAATACCCGGCCCGATCGCAAACGGAGACCAGGCTGAACCTGTGAACACGGAATAGCGTCCGTCGTAGGTCGCGACCATGCAGAAATTGGATGACACGCACGACACCGGGTAGTACTACGCTCGTCCATCACCGCCTGGGAGTATCGACGACGTCCACGCGTCGCCGTCGAACTGGTACACCGCCCCGCCCTCACCTGTCGCCATGCAGAAGCTCGACGACGTGCAGGAGACCGAGTCGACGGGGGCGCTAGACTGCGGGAGGGCCTCGTCCTCGCTCCAGCTCGTACCGTCGAACACGGAGGCGACATTGCTCAACCCGTAGTCTCCGACCGCAACGCAGAAGCCGACTGCCGGGCACGACACGTCGTTCCATTGGTGATACAGGGGAGTCGGCACTGCGGCGGACCACGACGTGCCGTCGAAGAAGGCAGCTTGCCCATAGCGATCGACCGCCACGCAGAACGAGTTCGAGGCACACGAGACCGACGTGACAGCGGTAAGCGGTGCTACTCCTGCTGCCTGCCACACGCCGTCATGTTGAACGAAGGCGGCCTCCGATCGGTCGATCTCCAGACAGAACGTCGATGACGTGCACGAGATCCTGAGCGCCGGGCCGCGACTCGGATCGACCGAGGCCTGCTCGCTCCAGGTGCCGCCCATGCGAGTGAACACGATGGAGGAGCCGACGGCGACACAGAATGCCTCGCTCGGACACGACACGCTGTCCACGTACACCCCGGCTGAAGTGGGTGCAGACCATCCGGATCCGTTGAAGTCGACCTCGTTGCCCGCACCGTTGACCGCGAGGCAGTAAGTCGACGACAGGCAGTCGAGTGCGCTCAGAAACTCATCACCGACCGCGATCGGGGCCGTCCAGTTGACGGCGTCGACCGACGTGACAGACGTGCGGCCGTCGCTCACCAGACAGAAGGACGTCGTCGGACATGACATGCGTGCCGCATCAACGAACGGCGTGGCGAAGGACGACGCCGTCCACGAGCCATCGGCCAACGAGACCACGCCGTCCTGTTCGAGAGCGACGCATCGGCCTACCGCTGGGCACGAGATGGTCGACAGAGGGGGATTGGGCGCTCCGGTTGCCGTCGTACTCCAGGTCGCGCCATTGAATGTCTCGGCATTGCCGGCCATGTCGACGGCCACACAGAAAGTGGTGGACGCGCACGAGATCGCGGACATGAAGACTGCGTCCGGGACGGTCGTGACCGCAGACCACGAACTCCCGTCATAGCTGGATGCGTGGTTCACGCCGACCGCCATGCAGAACGTCGTCGATACGCATGACACGCTCGAGAAGTGGCCGGTGGTGTAGCTGTTGATGGGTCCGGGGGCGATCGGGTCGATCGAGACGGGAGCAGACCACGTTGTGCCGTCGAAGGTGAGGGCGGCACCGGCGGAGTCGACGGCCGCGCAGAAGCTCGCCGAGACGCACGACACTGACGTCATCGACCCGGACGGTGGATCGACCATCTCGGGCGCGCTCCAGGACGTGGGCGGGTTGCCGACCACGTAACCGGCGACGTCGGCGATCAGGTGCGCGCTGCCGAGCGAGCCGTTGATCAACCACACGGATCCGTCGGCGCCAACGGGCACGATCACCAAGTTCGGACGCGTCTCCCCAGTGCCGTAATTCAGATCCGACGTCAGCGGGCGCTCCTCGCCACCGGCCCAGGCCGAGATCCAGCCGCCGTCCGTCGACCCGGTCACCGTGATGTTCAGGACGACGGCGGACACACCGGTCGCGGGCACACCGCCGTGTCCGGCCACCGGAAGGCCGATGGTCTGCCCGGCACTGACCGCGCCCGCGTGGGCACCGACGCCCGACCGGGTGTCCAGCAGGCGGGTCGGCGCGAGGGACGCGATCGTTCCCGGCACCGTGGTGGCACCGGCTTCGACGTAGCCCTCGACATCCGCGATCAGATCGATCGTGCCGCCCGAGCCGTTGAACAGCGAGACCTCGCCGTCCGCAACGGGCGAGGACACCAGATTGGCGATCGTTTCGCCGGCGCTGTAGTTCAGATTCGAGGCGATGGGCATCGGCGCCGGCCCGCCGGCCCAGGCCGTGACATAGCCGGACGACTTCGGCGACGTGACGGTGACGTTCAACAACACGGCGGCGACGCCGGAGTCCGGTACGTCACCCCGTCCGCCGACCTGCAGCGTGAGGGTGGCCCCGGCCGCGACCGGCACCTTGCCGGCGCGGGTGTCCAGCAACCGAGCCGGCGTCACCGGGGCGAAGCCGCCAGGGGCGAGAGACGACCCGCCGAAGTAGTCCCCTCGACATCGGCGATCAGGTCGGTACTGCCCGCTGAGCCGTTGAACAGTGTGACGGTGCCGTCGCTGCTCATCGTTACGACGACAAGGTTGGCCGCGGTCTGACCGGAAGTGAAGTTCAGGTCCGAGGTGGCGGGCTGCGGCTGGTCGCTCGGCCAGACCGTCACGTATCCGCCGGCGGTGGGCGCCGCGATCGTCACGTTCAGCGCGACAGCGGCCGCCCCGTTCAACGGCACGTCACCGCGCCCGCCCACCTGAAGGGTGAGCGTCTGACCGGCGGCGAGACGGGCCGCGGGCGCGCCGACGCCGGTACGGGTATCGAGAATGCGCTGCGCAGCCAGCGCGACATAGCTGCCGCCCACGGGCGCCGTCGCCGCTTCAACTGGCGTTGCCGCCGCGAGGCCGATTCCACCAACAAGGGCGAGAGCAGCCACTATCGCGACAAGTCGTCGGGACAAGGTCACCCTCCATCAACACTGCAGGCAGACCCAAGCGTCGTCCCGATTTAACGCAGACTGTATGCGCGGGATCAAGCGACCACAAGCGGAACTGCTCGGCGCACTCGGCAATGTTCGTCACCGAATCACCTGGCGTGCGGCGTGAGACACGCAGGCTGCATCTAGCCCGTCGGGAATCGACCTAAATGGGTGGAGCTGCGGGGATTCGAACCCCTGACCCCCACACTGCCAGCGTCATGAGACCGTTCATAGGCGTCCAGTGTCATCCACAGGTCCCTTCCGGGGCAAGGTCTTTGTGCATAGTCAACTGATGCTGTCCGGTGTGTCCGCATCTGTTGGTGACAGATTTGTGACAGGTCCCCGGGCGGCATCGGCGCTCCCGTCGCGTGGCGGAACGGATCGAGCGGCATCCCATACGACGGGCTGCACGTCGATGTCGAGCACCCACTCGATCCCGACAGCGCAGCGCGTGGGCGGCTTGGTCTTTGACGTCGCGGATCGTCGTTCTCGTCCCGGGACGAGAACGGGACGTCCGTCTCGTAGTTGACCCGTACACGCAGCAGATCGTTTGGACCGAATCGAGGTTTGGCTAGCACCTCGAGGAGGCCGGACAAAAGTTAACCGCACCCCCGCCGTCGTCGTCGGTATACCGACTAGATCAGCACCGATCTGCACTCGGCACTCGCGCCCAATCAGCCCAACGCCAGTCATTCGCACTCGCGTCCCGGAACCGACAGAGCCGACTGCCCTGACGTGAATAAGGGTGAGCGTCACCCGTCAGAACCGCGGCAACTGGCCGAGATTGTCCTTCTTGGTCTTGTCGCGGTCCGTGCGGATGTACTTCTCGCCGTCGACGGTAATCACCTCGACATTGGCACCTTGGACCCACTTCGAGTTGGTGCTGTCCTTGGTGATCGTTGCGAACGTTTTGTCGGCATCAAGCAGGTTCACGACGCTGCTGCGCAACACCTATCTGCCGGTGCCGACGCTCTCACCGTTGTCGGGATGGCGCATGACTTTGGCGATGTGCGCTCCAGCGGCGTTGTACTGGACGGCTGAGATCAGGTAGTCGGCCCATTTTGCCATGGTGTTTCTCCTTTCTCCCTATTCCGGTGTGGTCAAACAGATGAGACTGATGAAGGCTGCGATGGCTCCCACGGCCAGGCCGCCGGCCCACCGCTTCCCGGCGGGCTGCTTTGCGACGGCCAGCGCGAGCGCCTCTTGGAGGAGCCGTTCATCGCTTCGAAGGAATGGCGGTGAGACCATTTCGATGGCCTCGGCGATGGTTGGCCGCGGTCGGTGCCGAGCCAGCCACCGAGCCCGAGTGCTCGAAACTCGGCGTCCCGGAACAACTCTTCGGCCAGCTCGGCCGCGGTCGGTCTGGGTCCGAAGGACATGGTGTCGTGCCGCGGGTAGTAGCGCGGCGTCGTGTCGCGTGGCCAGGCCGTGATTCGGGTGGAGAGATCCGCGAGCTGCTGGATCTGATACATGATGCCTTCTGTCCTGAGCGGTCGGCGTACATCGCGAACGATAAGCGAGCACCTGACATTTTCGACGCGATGGTGCTCGGGCCGGGCGTACCTCGGCGGCATAGGGTGCTCGATGGTGGTGCTGGGCCAGTTCCGACGGCCCAGCACCACGATCTGGTCAGCCCCGTTCGATGACCGTGGTGCGGGGGTGCCGCGCCGCGGTGCAGGCGTGACGTAGCGACCGGTGATCGCACTACCGCTATGTGTGTCGCTGCTGTGATTGCCGCCGCTCTCGGTCACCGTGGTGCGCGGTGTCGCGCGCCGCGGCGGGAGTGACGTACCGGCCGGTGATCGCACTCGAGACGTCTTAGCCATCGCAGTCTCCTTCCATGAGACCCGGCTCGCGTTAGCCGGTCACACCCCTATAAGTACGGAGGGCTGCCTAGCCCTGAATGTTGTTGTTGCCGGAGCGCGAGGCCGGGCCGGCTGATAGCGGCCGGTCGCTGCCCCGCGCACGAGCCGCTTGCCTGTCTCAGACGAGACGCTGTGGCGGGCAGCGCGAGCAGCGCGAGTTCCGAGGAAGGAGCGATCGATCAGTTTCTGGACGTCGGTGTCGGGTCGTCTGACGTCGTCCGCTCTTGTCGTGGGATACGAGCCTGTCGGGTCTTGTCCTGCTGCTGGAGTCGGACTTGGTGCCGAGCAGGTTCTCGACGCCCTTCTCGCCCGCGAGGTCGAGTTCGTCCGCGATCTCGGCGTGGCTGTAGCCGAGGGCCTTCATCGCGAACGCGCGCTGCGCTTGGCCGTGGTCAGCGTGCCTAGTGCGGTGACGGCGCTGTCATGGGTGATGACCAGTTCCTCCGTCGCCGATGCCGCCAGCCAGGTAGTGGAGGTCATCGTCAGCGACAACCTGTTGGAGGGCGTGTAGTCTGCTCGTTGTGCAGCCAGGTTTTGTAGACGTTCGGGAACTGGTAGAGGCACTGACCGATGAAGAAGATGCGCAGGCTGGCCCCGCGGGCCGGGTCCCACTTATTCGCCTTGAGCACCTGTTCCTTGAAGTACTGCAGTGCGAGCACGACCGTGAGGCCGGCGAGGTCCTCGGCGACGTGAACGGACTGCAGCCAGTCGTCGGGGCAGGACCTCAGTTGAAACCCAGGTGCGACTTGACCTGGCCGAAGATGGTGCGTTTGCCGATCCAGGACTTCATGACCGACACGCCGTAGCGGGCGAACTCTTCGGCGATGGGGTTCCAAATCCGGTCCGCGTAGCCAGAGAGTTGGAGTTGCAGCAGCATGTCAGCGTCACCCAGGAGGCGGGCCAGGTTCTGCGATGCGCGTTCCAGGACCGGGTCGGCCAGCCACTCCCGCAGCTGGCGTTCTGACGAGGCCGACTCGGTGAAATCTGCGGGCCCATTGACCGGTTGTAAGCGCGCGCCATCGCCCACGGGGCCAGCGGGCCCTGCCAGGTTCCGGCTCATGCGGGTCTCCGGTGAGTAGGTCACGAACACTGAAGGGCTTCAGTGGTCGCGTCCTCCTAAGTACCGGTCGTACGGCTACCCCTGAAACATTTTTCAATTCTCCCAGAGATCGTCGTCACAGGGGCCGTTCGCGACGCCCTCGGAGGGATCAGAGACCTGCCAGATCCCCATGTTTGCTGACATACGGGGCTCCAGACCCGCGGGAGGCACATCGCGGGTCTGGAGATGATGAGGTCGTGGATGTCAACGAGTCGTGGGCCTACCGTGCGCGCGGCATCGACGAACTGGTCGAGGTCAGGAGTTCTGCGGATCGGGACGAACAGACCGCCGAGGGTGCTGGTCCGGTTCGTGGCCGAGGTGTTCGAGGGTCGCGAGGAGTGGGTGCCGCTCGGCCGGTTGAAGGTGCTCTGGTCCGGGGTCAAGGAGTTCCTCGCCAATGAGCGGCGGTGGGCTGCCGTCACTGATGTCTCCCCTGTGTCGGAGTCCGGTGAATACTACGCGACAAGCTATGTCTTCGACACGCTGATCGACGACTCGCTGGCCGACGTCGGCTACCGCAACACCGGCGGCGTCACCACGATCCACGACGTCGACGGTCTCGCGCGGTTTCTCGACATCGACCCGGATCGGCTGCGCGACGATCCCGTGTCGTTCGAGACCGCTGACGGGTGGGTGGTTCCGTGGTCGATTACCGAGTTGATCGCCCAGCGTGCCGCCGCGAGGGAGCCGGATCCGATCCTGCGTCATGTCGACGCTGAGGAGGCCGAGCATCAGCTGCACCTGATCTATGGCAAGACGTATCCGGCGTCGCGGTCACAGCCGGAGTGGCATATGGAGGCGCAGGACTTCGCGGACTCTGAGGGTGAGCCGTACAACCGGCCATGCTGGGAGTTGCTGCGGCGGTGGTGCGGTCGCGGGGGTGTTGAGCGGCGCGTGGAGCTGGTGGAGCTGCGGCGTGAAGTCACGCGCCTCGGCGGCCTTGATCGGGCGATCCGGTCACCGCCCTCCGGGACGGCGGGCTGACACGCGACGCTCGGGCAAATTGAGCGAGACCTCGGCGTCCCGGTCGCTGACCTTCGCGGTGGCCGCTAGCGCCACGCCCGATCCTCCGGGGACGGCGCCCAGCGCACGGTCATCCCCTTCGGCATATGCCGGTCAAGGTCCTCGGAGTTGATCTGGTCGGGTTCGAGGAACCGCAACTCGCCGTCGTCTCGGAACGGGTCGAGCGCGTCGGCACGTCGTTCGGCGAACTCGGCCCACTCCCCATCGTCGGGCCGTCAACGTCAGGCAGCTCGATAGCGCGGACCCGCAGAGCTTCTGCGTAGGCGCGCAGTTCCTCCGCGGCACGCCGGTTGGCCACCTGCTGCAGTACCCGGGTCTGGTTCAGCTCGGTGAGGTAGCGCTCTCGCGCTCGCGGGACGGCCCGCTCCACCGCTCCTGCAGGCGGCCGGCGGCATCGGCCACTTCGTCACGATCACGTCTGGACGAAGCGGCTCGATCTTCGATGAAGGCGAGCAGCTTCGATAGACGGCCGATGAGAGTCCAGCGGTTGCGGTCGGCCCAGCGCCGGGCGCGGTATCCGTCGATTGTCTCGATGACGAGCCGACCGGAGGGAACCGTCACCGGGGTGAGGCTCACCCGCTGCCACGGATACTTCGCCGAGGCGACCTGCTCAGCCGGGTACTCCTCGGTCTTGCCGCGTTCTTCGGTGATGGTGAAGTCGAACGCGTCGTCTCCTTATGGCGATCCGGAAGCCCACGACGCCATCAGGTCGCGACGCGACAACGTAGCCGCGTCGTTCGGCCTCGACAGCGAGACCCTGCACGATCCGCAACGCCCGGTCTCGCGCTGCCACCGAGACCGGGAGTCGATCGCCCAGTTCGGCCAGGTGCTGGACAGCCGGATGCGTCGCGTCGAGGACGTCAGGAACGAGGACCGGAGCAGGCGGCTCAGCGCGACTTGCCTCATCCTCGGTGGGTGCGGGTGCGAGGCGGATGACGAGGTCTCCGTGGTCGCGGCCGGTGTGTCGAAGCAGCATCCCTTCGGGCACCAAGTGGCCGGTGATCACGGCGTGGATCGCTCGCCGGTAGGCAGCACGGACACTTTCGCGGGGACGCTCGACCCAACGACTCCCCCACCCTGATCGAGTCGCGCCAACAGATCCTCTGCCTGGCCGGAGAACCTGCTCTGTCCTGCAGTCACTGTCGATCTGCTCCGCCCTCGTCGATGATTCTCGGCCACCGTCGCCGATCATGCCTCCGGTATCAGCCTCTCCCGGATCGATGACCAGACGGTCGACGACTGGTTCGGAACCGGTGCGTGGATGACCAGGAGCTCTCGACCTTCGTCGAGCGCTGCGGGTCGATGTCGCGGGTCAGCGTCGCGGCCACGCTCGGTTGAAGTAGGCCGCTCGCGGATCGGGCAGGTGGGGTCTGATCATCGTTGCAGCATCCGGGCTGGTGGTTATCCAGTGGATCGCCTCCCGCGGAAGGTATAGGCCGCCGTCGCTTTCACGCTTCCAGCACGGGTCGTCCGCGCTGGGCCGCCGACGCGCTCGATCTCGCCCCGCGTGTACGGGGCGATCGGGCTGAAGATGTTGTTCACCAGCCAGATGCGGATCTGCTCCTCGAGCAGCGGCCACCACCTGTCGATACCCATCGGTTGGTCCGCGGGATCGGCCTGATCGGTGTCGTCTCCTGGTCGGGTCATAGCCAGGCCAGCGTCGTCGGGTCCCAACGCCGGCCGGCGGCGGTGGCGGTCAGGGCAGGGTCGGCGAAGGAGATGACAGCACCGAGAACGTCAGCGAAGGAGGCCGGGAGACGGTCCTCGAGCAGTTGTTTGCGTCGCCAGGCCGCCCAGCGTGTCTGGGCTAGTGCGGCGTATCCATCGAGCACCTCGGCCAGAGCTGCGAGTTCGGCGACACGATAGGCCGCGACTTCGGCAAGAGCGCGCTGCAATTCGTTGGCGTCGACCGGGTGACGCGACGTCAGCAGGTACAGGTCGGCGAAGTCGCGCCAGCGGGTGTTGACGGTGCCGCGTGAACGGCGGTGGTGATCTTCTCCGCGTAGACCATGCTGAGTGGGTAGCCGGACAGGCTGATGGTGCCGCCGAGGAGCCGGGGCAGGTCGACGGTGCGTGGGGTGGGCCAGATCGGATCACCGATGTTGATGTCGACGTGCAGGGCCAGTTTCGCGGTGGCCAGCGTGGCGGTGAGGCTGACGCGCACGCCGCTGTACTGGTCCTCGTCGCGGATGGACTCGGCGCTGGCCGTCCCGGTGTCGAAGACCAGTCCATCAGGGCCCCAGCCCGATCGCGGCGATCTCCCGCACGAGGATCAGCACGTGCTCGGTCTCCCCAGTGATGGCGTTGGCTTGCATGTCGATGTCGCGGGTCGGGCGGCGAGCGCCATAGGCGGCCAGCAGGACGCCGCCTTTGAGGACGAACGTGTCGGCGTGCGGGGAGGTCGCCAGCCGGGCGAGGAACCCTTCCAGTGCATACAGCTGGTGGAGCTCGTCGGTGGGCCGATGTTGGGTGCGGGCAAGATTCTGTAGGTCCAAGTACGCCCGACCCTCGACGGTGGCGCGCGTCGGGCGACCACTGGCGGCCGGCTCGGTCACAGGAGGATCTCCAGTGCCGAGCGCAGCCCAGGTTCGGCTTTCGGAAACGCCCGGGCCATGGCCAGCAACTCTGCTGGCTGGCTGCCGGCGTCGGCGTAGCCAGCGACGCAACGCCTCGATCGCCGGCTCGGGGCCTTCCAGGTGACGCAGCGGAAGGCGTCGATGATGCACCGCTGCGGGTTGTAGAGCCCGATGCTTGTCTGAGCGGTGAGCGCGAACTCCTCGCGTCCGATGTCGAAGGTGTCCGCGGCGAAGGCATGCCAGCTGACCGGCGTCGCAGTTGCGGGATGGCGATGCCCCCGCGGGAGTGCGGCGTCGATCCGGGCCGGGATCGCGTCGGTGAGACCGTGTCGCGCGAGCGCGGTCGTCAGGCACAGCGTGGCGCGCGGTGCGCGATGCGCGATCTCGATCAAATCCGGATCGGCGTCTCCAACGGCGTCGGCCTTCAGGAACAGGCCACGGCCGAGCTGCTCGATCAGGCCGCCGTCGCGCAGCGCGTAGAGCCGCCGATCCGACAGGCCGTGCGCGCGCGCCCGGCTGTACGAGAACATCTACGGCAACCCGTCGAGGATCGTCACCGCAGATCGCTCGGCCGTCCTGGACATGGAGGTAATCGTACTCACATATGAGCGATGTGTATACGATTCCCTCTATCTCGGGGAGGGTTTCTGAACGCACACGACTACGTCGAACGAACACGACTACGTCGAACGCACAGCGACGACCCGCGACACGGAGCCGCCCGCGACCCCTCTCCGCCGCCTTTACGACGTTGTGCCGGCCCAGCTGTCCGCTCGCGCAGGGCTGGGTCGCCGCGACTCGACCCGGCGGATCGATCTTGCACATGCCGCCCGTACCCGACATACTTAACGCCATATCAACTCGACCGGGGCGTTCGCGAAGAGTCGCCCTGTCGGTGGATCATTTACCAAGCCAGCACACCAGCCTCGCTCAGTCGCCGACGCTGAAGATCCTGGCGTTGCGTCGCCCCGACACCTGCGCATGCGGCACCGTGCTCGCTGTCGGCGACCGGGCCCCCCTGGGACCGATCAACGCGGACAGTCCGCTGTGTGCGCTGCGCACAAGTCCCCACGGCCCCGCGGCCGCGGCGGCTCACGAGATGCTAGAAGGACCGCTGACTTTCACGGCGCGCGCACCGTCGCCGCAAATAACCTGCTTCAAGTCTGGCGTGGTGGATGGTGCACGTGTCGTCCATCCAGAATCGCGCTGAGGACCGGCGCCGACGGCGCTCGGTTAGTGGCCCAAAGAAACTGGAGTGGTCCGAGACCGAGACCGAATCCGACGCCCATTAAATCGAGACGGTAGCCCTGTCAGGTGCGCTGATGCCAGATGTACACAGCGACGCCGATGGCCGCCCACACTGATGCAAAAATGGACACACACGAGGGTGTTCGTCGAGCCTCCGATAGCGAGGAACACGAAAGCTGCTGCCCAGGGACCCCAAGAAGGCGGTGCTGGGCTCCCATTCGTTCGAGGAGCCGGTCTGGGGCGCGGGATGCGCCTTCGGTTCTGTCGACATGACTGACCATCCTTCCGCTGCCTGCGCATTCACTGTTTAGGGTCGGCGGCGGGATCGGATCCGCCTGCGGCGCTGTCGCGCGAATGGATGCTCGGTTTGCGAGGGCGTGTAATCGGGGACGCTGGGCTCATGGAACAAGACAAAGGCGAGTCTGACACGGCGGCGGATCCCAACGTGGCGACCAGTCGCGACACCGGCGGCGTAGAGGACGAGCGTCAGCCGGATCAGGCCAGCCCCACGGCATTACTCCGACGCCGGAGTTTGTCGGGCGGATCGCTGGCGACGATGTGGGGTATGCGGGTGAGACGGGCGCGGAGAGGCGGGCCGAGGCTGATCGCGACGTGCCCGAGGTTTCGGACGCTCCGACTGGGGATCCGGCACGACCCAGTAACCCCGCCTAGATGAATGGCATCGTGACGACCGACTCTTTCAGCTTCGAGAAGGCCCAACGCGAGGCTAACGAAGTGGGCCAGACGCAGGCCGAGGAACGCGCCGCAAGGAAGCACGTCGACGAGTCAGTGCGCCGCAAGGCACCGACACAGATAAAGAGGACGGGGCG
>CAVPUA010000004.1:0-28808 GCA_963708805.1 uncultured Actinomycetes bacterium
ACAGGGCCGTCCGGTCGCTGCGAACGGCTCAGCCGGTGTTGCGCAGGCCGGCCGCGACGCCGTTGATCGTCAGCAGCAGCGCGCGCTGCGCCTCCGGCGGCGGACCGTCGCCGGCCCGCACGCGTGCCAGCAGGTCGACCTGCAGGTAGGAGATCGGGTCGAGGTAGGCGTCGCGCACGCCGAACGTGCGCTTGAGCAGGGGCGAGTCGTCGAGCAGTTCCTTCTCGCCGGTGACGCGCAGCACCTCGTCGACGCTCGAGCTCGTACTCGGCCCTGACGACGTCGAACAGCCGCTGCAGGGGGGCGGGCACGAGGGAGGAGACGTAGTACGAGGCGATGTCCATGTCGGACTTCGCCAGCGTCATCTCGACGTTGGACATGAACGTGCGGAAGAAGTGCCACTCGCGGTGCATCTCGACCAGGACGTCGCCGAGGCCGCTCTCGCGAGCAGCACTGAGTCCGGCACCGACCCCGAACCAGCCGGGCACGATCTGGCGCGACTGGGTCCACCCGAACACCCACGGGATGGCCCGCAGTCCCTCGATGCCACCTCCCGAGGACGGGCGGCGCGAGGGACGCGATCCGATGTTGAGCGATCCGAGCTGCTCGACGGGTGTCGACGCCAGGAAGTAGTCGGCCAGGTCGGGATCGTCGATGAGCTCGCGATAGCGGGCGAACGCGGCGTCGCTGACCTGCTCCATCGCCTTGTCCCAGCCCTCGAGCTGCTGACCGGACTGGCGCGGGGTGACGTGCAGGGCGGATGCCTGAAGCACGGCCGCCACCGTCAGCTCGAGGTTCTCGCGGGCCAGCGCCGGCAGCGCGTACTTGTCGCTGATGACCTCGCCCTGCTCGGTGAACTTGATCTCGCCGTCCAGGACGCCCCACGGCTGGGCCAGGATCGAGTCGTAGGTCGGGCCGCCGCCTCGTCCGACCGTGCCGCCGCGGCCGTGGAACAGGCGCAGGCGCACGCCGTGCTTGAGCGCGACGTCGCGCAGCGTGCGCTGGGTCTTGTGGATCTCCCACTGCGACGTCGTGACGCCGGCTTCCTTGTTGGAGTCGGAGTAGCCGAGCATGACCTCCTGGACGTCCCCGCGCAGCGCGACGATGCGGCGATACGTCGGCTCCGACAGCAGCTCGTCCAGGACCTCGACCGGACTTGCGCAGCTCCTCGACCGTCTCGAGCAGTGGCACGAAACCGATCCGCGCGATCGCGTGCTGGGCGCCGGCACCTGCGCTGTGGATGTCGACCAGTCCGGCTTCGCGGGCGAGGATGACCGCGGCCAGCACGTCGTCGGCGCCGCGGGTCATCGAGACGATGTACGACTCGATGACCTCGGGTCCGTAGGTGTCGAGTGCCTCGCGGATCTCGGTGAACACCGCGAACGTCTTTGCGCCGGCCGCGTCCAGCGGCGGCGGGACGTGCGTCAGCGGCCGCCGCGAGGCGAGCTCGCGCGAGAGCAGCTGCATGCGGTAGTTGCGGGGCAGATCGCCGTAGAGCCAGGTCTCCTCGACGAGCCGGTCGATCAGCTGACCGACGGCGTGGTGGTGGGCGTCGGCGTGTTCGCGGATGTCCATGGTGGCCAGATGCAGCCCGAAGACCGCCACCGTGCGCTCGACCGGGCCAGCAGGCCATCGGCGATCAGCGCGCCCGCGTTGGCTCGCAGCGAGTCGCCGATCAGCGCCAGGTCGGCCAGCAGCTCGACCTTGCCGACGTAATCGCGTCCCGGCTCGTGTGGCGTGCCGTTGTCGATGCGGCGGCGGGTGTTGAGCAGCCGCGCCTTGATGCAGGTCAGCTTGAGCCGGTACGGCTCGGTCGCGTTGAGTCTCGAGGACGCGCGGGTCGAGCCCGGGCAGCAGGGCGAGATCCGCCGCGATCGAGGACTGCAGCTCGTCCGAGGCGGCGACCACGGTGGTCGACGACGACAGTTCGGCGATCAGTCCGTCGATCGCCGCGATCAGCGACTGCGACGCGACGTGGTGTTGCAGGCGCAGGATCTCGCGCGTGACGCCGGCGGTGACGTTGGGATTGCCGTCGCGGTCGCCGCCGATCCACGTGCCGAACGAGAGCGGCGTCGCATCGGCGTGCGAGGTCGACGCCGTGCCGCGCCAGCTCGACCGCGAGGTCGCTGGTGAACTCGGGCATCGTCTGGTCGAACAGGCCCTGCAGGTAATAGAAGAGGTTGCGGGCCTCGTCGACCGGCGTCGGCTGGTGCTGCCGCAGTTCGTCGGTCTGCCAGATCGAGTCGACGAGCTCGGCCAGGTCACGGTCCTGCTTGGCCCGCAGCGGCGATGCCCGGCGTCGTGGTCGCGGCCAGGATGTCGGCGATGCGGCGCAGCTTGGTCAGGATCGTGCGGCGGCTGGCTTCGGTCGGGTGGGCGGTGAAGACGGGGCGCACGGCGAGACCGTCGATCGCCTCGCTCAGCCCGGCCGCGCCGAGCGACGTCGGCGACCTCGGCGACCGAACGCGCGAGCCAGCCGTCCTCGGCACTGCGCTCGCGCAGACTGCGGACGCGGTGGACCTGCTCGGCGACGTTGGCCAGCAGGAAGTAGGACGAGAAGGCGCGCACGAGGGCGCTGGCCGTGTCGACGGGGACTTCGGCCAGCAGCTGGCGGACGCTGTCGCGACTGACCGTCTCGCCGCCGTCCGGGCCGCTCTCCTTGCTCGACTTGGTCAGGTTGCGGACCTGCTCGACGAGAGCCAGTAGTTCAGGTCCTCGCTGGCGGACGAGCGATTCACCCAGCAGGCCCGCCACCCGCCGGACGTCGGCGCGCAATGCACTGTCGTCGTCGGACATGTCATCGAGCAGCTCGCCGCTCGAGGTCAGCGTCGCGCCGGCGGAATCGGGGGAGTGGGTGCCGTAGTTCACACCACAAGTCTGACGGATCAATGTTGCCGGCTTGGGTCGGCCCTCTCGCCCCCACCCGTAGGCGCTGTCGAGGATCAGGGCGCAACTTCACGAGTGCACGGTGCGGCCGATTTGCGACCCGGGCAAGGAAGACGTCAGGTTAATTTTGGGTATCAGCTCGCACTTTGGCCGCTCCTCGGATATAAATATTGCGTCAGGTAATGGCCGGGGGCGACCACGCTGGGAGACCAGCGCTCTGACACGCTCGTGATTCTCCCCGGTAGCCTGCGCACAGTATCGGGGGATGCTGAGTGGGCCCGTTAGGGCGTCGTTCAGCATGAAATCGGGGGATTTCATGAGTTCGGTCGCAACTTCGGCCGTCGATTCGCACCCACTTGAGCTAGTTCAGCCAGGTGCTGACTCCGGCGTCCAACGTCGTCAGGCTGCCCAATCGCGGAGCATCGCGAACGCCGAACCGGTGGCCGGCCTGGCCGGTGCCCGGCAGTGGATGCGCCGTTACCAGACGACACTTGTCGGAATCGACTTCGTTTCCGCGCTCGTGGCCGGAATGATCGCATTCTTCGTCCGCTTCGGCGCGTTCGAGCAGCTCCGTCTCGATCGCGACCCGAACCGCGTTGTTCATCTTCCCGTTGGCCTGGGTCGCCATGGTCGGCCTGAACCGGGCCTACGAGAGCCGCTTCGTCGGGGTCGGGCGCCGAGGAGTTCCAGCGCGTCCTGTCCGCCTTCCTCTACTCTGACCGCGGTCGTCTCGATCGCCTCGTACGCCACCAAGCTCGAGTTCGCGCGCGGATTCGTCGGCCTCGCCCTGGTGCTGGCCGCAAGCTTCGACCTGCTCGGCCGCTTCGTCGCCCGCAAGGCGCTGCACCGCGCTCGCGCAGCGGGGCGAGCTCGCTGCTCTCGGTCGTGATCGTCGGCGGCCTCGGCTCGGTCGACGAGCTGGCGACGGTGCTCGCGCGTGACACGTCGGCCGGCATGCGGGTCATCGGCGCCTGCGTCCCGGTCGAGCTCACTCCACGACGACGAGATGCTCGACGAGCTGGCCCGCGCCGGCGTTCCGCTTCTCGGCGACATCGACTCGATCCCCGAGGTCGTCAGCTCGCACCGGGGCGGACGTCGTCGCGGTGACGTCCTCGGAGCAGATCGGGTCCGAGCGATTGCGCTGGATCTCCTGGCAGCTCGAGAGCTGCGCCGCCGACCTCGTCGTCGCCCCCGGCCTGATGGAGGTCGCCGGCAGCCGGCTGCACATCCGTCCCGTCGGCGGCCTGCCGCTGCTGCACGTCGGCCGTCCCGAGTTCGCCGGCTGGCGCCGGGTCCTGAAGGGGCTGCTCGACCGGGGCTTCGCCGCGGTGGCGATCTTGCTGCTGCTGCCCGGTTTTCGCCGCTGCTCGCGCTGATCATCCGCTGCGACAGCGCCGGGCCGGCCTTCTTCCTCCAGACGCGCGTCGGCCGCAACGGCCGCACGTTCCGCGTCGTCAAGTTCCGCTCGATGTTCGTCGACGCCGAGGCGCGCAAGGCCGAGCTGCTGGGCCAGCAACGAGAGCGACGGCCTGCTGTTCAAGATGAAGGACGACCCGCGCGTCACGCGGGTCGGGCGGCTGCTGCGCCGGACGTCGCTCGACGAGCTGCCGCAGCTGTTCAACGTGCTGACGCGGCAGCATGTCGCTGGTCGGGCCGCGGCCGCCGCTGCCTGACGAGGTCTCGGCCTACGGCGACAGCGTGCGCCGCCGGCTGCTGGTCAAGCCCGGGCTCACCGGCCTGTGGCAGGTCAGCGGCCGCAGCGACCTGTCGTGGGAGGAGTCGGTGCGCCTCGACCTGCGCTACGTCGAGAACTGGTCGCTGTCGCTGGACATGCTGGTGCTTGTGGAAGACTGCTCGCGCTGTGGTGAGAGCGGACGGAGCGTACTAGTTTGCGGGTGGCCCTGGTCGGTACGCGCGGGGTGCCGGCACGCTACGGAGGGTTCGAGACCTGCGTCGAGGAGGTCGGGCGACGCCTGGCCGCGCGGGGCCACGACGTAGTCGTCTATTGCCGCCCGGGCACCGAGCCGCACACCGCAGAACCCACGGCCCGAAATCTATCTGGGAATGCGGCTGGTCCACCTTCCGGCCTTGCGCCGCAAGTCGCTGGAGACGCTGAGCCACACCGGACTGTCGGTGCTGCACCTGCTGCGTCACCCCGTCGACGCCGTCGTGATGTTCAACGCGGCCAACGCCGTCTTCCTGCCGTTGGTGCGAGCCCGCGCGCGTTACCGGTGGCGACCCACGTCGACGGCCTGGAATGGAAACGCGCGAAGTGGCACGGCGCCGGGCGTCGCTACTACCGGTCGGCCGAGTCGCTCGCCGTGCGCTGGTCGGACGCACTGATTGCCGACGCGCAGGGCATTGCCGACTACTACACGGCTGAGTTCGGGGCCTCGACCGACCTGATCGCCTACGGCGCGCCGATCCTCACCGATCCCGGACGCGACAAGCTGGCCTAACTCGACCTGCGAGCCCGGTGGCTTCCACCTCGTCGTCGCCCGCTTCGAGCCCGAGAACCACGTCGACGTCATCGTGGACGGCTATCGACGCAGCAAGCGCGACACTGCCACTGGTCGTCGTCGGATCCGCTCCCTACGCGGACGCCTATACCGACACGATCCGCGGCCTGGCCGACGACCGGGTGCGACTGGTCGGCGGCGTGTGGGACCAGGAACTGCTCGATCAGCTCTACGCGAGATGCCTCACCTATCTGCACGGTCATTCGGTGGGCGGTACGAACCCCTCGCTGCTGCGGGCGATCGGTGCCGGCGCGGCGACCACGGCCTACGACGTGAGCTTCAACCGCGAGGTGCTGCTCGACAGCGGACGCTTCTTCTCCGATGCCGAGGACGTGCGTCGCGAGATCGAGCGCGCCGAGCAGGATCCGGTGGGCACGGCCGCTCGCGGTGCACAGGCCCAGGAGCTGGCGCATCGCTACAACTGGGACGACGTCGCCGAGCGCTACGAGGCGCTGGCCCAGCGCCTCGTCGACCAGCGCGGACGCCGCCCGCGCCGCCCCAGCGGCCGGAGACGCTGAGTTGTCCGTACCTGGGAGGGTCGTGATCGCGCACCCGTCGCCCGACCTGTACGGCTCGGACCTGCAGCTGGTCGAGTCGGTGCGAGGACTGCGCGCGGCCGGCTGGCACGTGTCGGTCTGCCTGCCCGTCGCCGGTCCGCTGGTCGAGCGGCTGACGGCCGAAGGCGCGACGGTGCTCATCGTCGTCGCACCCGTCCTGCGGCGCAGTCTGATGCGACCGGCTGCGTTCGCCCGCATGCTCGTCGGGCTGCCCGCCGCGTTGCTGCGGATGCGCCGGGCGATGCGGGGCGCCGATGTCGTCTACGTCAACACGATCACCCAGCCGTGGTGGTTGCTGGCCGCCCGGCTGACCCGACGACCCGCGCTGTGCCATGTGCACGAAGCAGAGCAGGCCGACTCACGGCTGGTGCGATTCGTGCTCTACGCACCCGTGGTGCTCGCCGCCAGCGTGATCGCCAACAGCCAGGTGACGGCCGCGGTGGTCGGCGCCGCCGTCAGGCGTCTTCGCCGGCGCACGGTCGTCGTCCTCAACGGCGTCGCTGAGAGCGAGCCCTCCGGTCTCGAACCGGAACCCGGCCGGATCGCCCTGGTCACCCGTCTGTCGCCCCGCAAGGGAGTCGACGTCGCGCTGGACGCGGTCGCGATCCTGCGCGATCAGGGTCGCGATGTCTTTCTCGAGATCTGCGGCACGCCCTTCGCCGGCTACGAGTGGTTCGAAGCCCAGTTGCGCGCGCGCGCCGAGCTCGACGACCTGGCCGGCGCGGTGCACTTCGCCGGCTACGTGACGCCCACCCGTCCCGTCCTCGACCGGGCGAGCGTCGTGATCGCGCCGTCGCTGGGCGAGTCGTTCGGCAACACGGCGGTCGAGGCCCAACTGGCCGGACGGCCGCTGGTGGCATCCGACGTCCAGGGCCTGGCCGAGATCGTCCGCGACGGGTCGACCGGAATCCTGGTCCGACCCGCCGACGCGGCCGCGCTGGCCGCCGGCGTGGCGCTGGTGCTGGATTCGAGCGAGCTCGCGACCGCACTGGGCGAGGCCGGCCAGGCCGATGCTCGGAGCCGCTTCGGTGTCGATCGCTATCGACGCGAGATCGCGGCGGTGGTCGGCGAACTGAGCCGACGAGTCACATAGCCGAGAGCTCGCGGAACCACCGCGCACAGCCGGCGATGACGTAGAGCAGGTTCAGCACGAACAGCGCCGCGTAGACGACCTCGAACAGGCCGTACAGGTCGAGGAGCAGGAAGGCCAGGCAGAGCACGCCCCAGTCGTTGGGCAGCACGATCATCGAACGCAGTACCGGCGCCGCTTCGTCCGGAGCGACGCTCGCGGTGGTGACCGTGGTCTGCCCGGCCGCGGCGCGGTGCACGCGGCGGATCATGTCGGTCAGGACGATCGCGAAGAAGAAGACGGTCGCGACCGCACAGAAACCCAGCGGAATCAGCAACAGCGCCGGGTGGCTCAGATGGAAGAACCGGTACCAGGAGATCGCGACGGCGAGATGCAGGGCGACGATCTTCACCGCGTCGAGGACGTGATCGAGCCACTCGCCGGCGGGCGATCCGCCTCCCCGCAGGCGAGCGAGCTGACCGTCGGCCGAGTCCAGGGCGTAGCCGAACAGCAGGCCGGCCGTCACGGCCACCGCCAGCCCGACGCCGGGCCGGACCAGCGCGATCGCTGCGATCGAGGCATAGGTGAAGGCCGCACTGATCAGGCTCACCTGGTTGGGAGTCAGGCCGAGCTGAAAGGCGGTGGCGGCCAGGTGACGCCCGATCGGACGATTCACCCAGCGCGAGTACGGAGCCGCACCGCGGTTGCTCTTCTGGGCGCTGACGAGCGCGTTCACCGCTTCTCGATGGGTCAGCGTTTGGTTCACGCCGCCCCTCCCGTCTCCATTGTGGCCGGCCGGGTGAACGGACGACATACTGCCGTTGACCAGCCGAAGTGGGCGGTCCGCGCTTCTCGTCACTGCAGGTGCACAGCTAGAGGATCAAGAAGCGGAAATGATACCGAACTTTTGCGGTACTTGCTGCCAAAACTCGGCCTGTTTGCTGAGAAGCGACACGAAGTTGCGCGTCATCTGCGCTGGGTTGGACTGGACACTCTGTGATCATCGCCGTTATGCTCCCTTCACATCGTTGTCGATCATGTCGGCGGCGTACATCGGGGTTGATTCGGGGGAATCATGGCGGGGCTTCGTGCCCGCGGGCTTCGGCGCATCATGTCGCCGACCAGGGGCCTGACGGCAATCGTGATCGCGTGCGGACTGTCGTGCGCGCTCGCTGCCTGCTCGGGTAGCCACCACCAGGCGGACGCCGCCGGCTCGTCAGGTTCGTCCACTTCTTCTTCGCCCTCGGTGACCGGCACCACCACCTCGAAGGCCGGCCCGACGGTTGCGGCTCCCACGACCGCGGTCAGCGCGCCGTCGGTGGGCAGCATCCACTCGACCGTGGCGTCGGCCTCGGTGCACACGGATGCTCCGCTTCCGGTTTCGGCGACCGCCGACTTCGGCACCGGACTGACCGCTCGGGTGACCGCCAATCAGAAGATCAGCTTCAGCGCACAGCTTCCGGGCGAGGTCTCCGGCCCGGCCGCGAAGGTCACCATCCAGTTCGTCAACAACTCCGCGGCGGCCATCTCGCTCGCGAACGTCGTCGTCAATGACGAGGACGCCAAGGCTGTGCCGTGCACCGCGGTCCAGTCCAGTCCCAACGCTCCGGTCTCCGGCTCGCTTGCCCCCGGCAAGTCGGCAACCGGCGTGTACGTGTTCGAGCTTCCGACGTCGTACGTGGCGCCGCTCACCGTGAGCGTCAGTTACACCACCGCGGCACCGGTCGTTCTCTTTGTCGGGGATCTTTCCTAACTTTCGGGGTCAAGAAATGGCAATCAGGCACTCGGTCAAGCGACTGCTGGCAGCACTCACCGGCACGGCCATCGTGGCGAGCGGACTGCTCGCGGTGAGCTTCCCGGCTTCGGCCGATCCGACTCCGGCCGTCCAGCGCACCGCCACCGGCGTCACCGCTGATGCGCTGCCGACCGTCCAGATCGACGGCGTGGTGTGGACCCAGGCGGTCGCCGGCAACGACGGTGTGGGTCGGCGGCCAGTTCGCCAACGCCCGGCCGGCGGGGGCAGCGTCGGGCACCAACCTGACCCCGCGCGCCAACCTGCTCGCCTACAACATCACGACCGGCAACCTGATCACGTCGATCAACCCGTCGACCAACGCCGAGGTCAAGATCGTCACCGTCTCGCCGGACGGCTCGCGCGTCTACGTCGGTGGCTCGTTCACCACCGCCAACGGTGTCGCCCGCTACCGGATCGCCGCCTACAACGCCTCGACCGGCGCGCTGATCACCACGTTCGCCCCGCAGCTCGACGCCTCGGTCAACGCCATCGTGGCCACGAACACGACCGTGTACATCGGCGGCGCGTTCAGCAACGCCAACGGTGTCGCCCGCTCGAGGCTCGCCGCGTTCGACCTCAACGGCAATCTGCTCTCGTGGGCACCGACCGCGGACAACAACGAGGTCGAGACGATGGTGATGAGTCCCGACGGCACGCGGTTGCTGGTCGGTGGATCCTTCACCAGCGCCAACAACACCTCGTCGGCCTACGGTCTGGCTTCGCTGGACCCGACGACGGGCGCGCTCTACCCGTGGGGCGCCGAGAGCGTGGTCCAGGACGCCGGTAGCGCCGCCGCGATCCTGCAGCTGACGACCGACGGCACCAACGTCTATGGCAACGGCTATGTCTTCGGCGCCGGCGGCAACCTCGAAGGAACCTTCGCCGCCGATCCCGACACCGGCACCCTCAAGTGGGTCGAGGACTGCCACGGCGACACCTACAGCAACTTCGCCGTGAACGGCGTCGTGTACGTCGTCGGCCACCCGCACTACTGCGGCAACGTCGGCGGCTACCGCCAGACCGAGCCGAGCTGGACCTTCCAGCACGCGATCGCGTTCACCGCGCAGACCACCGGCACGTTGCTGCACAACACCGAGAGCGTCGGCTCGTACGCCGACTTCGGCGGCGACCCCAGCCCGTCCTTGGTCTCGTGGTTCCCGGACTTCACCGAAGGCAGCTACACCGGCCAGTCCCAGGCGGCGTGGAGCCTCACCGGCAACTCGACGTACGTCTCGGCGGGTGGGGAGTTCCCCACCGTGAACGGGACGGCGCAGCAGGGTCTCGTTCGCTTCGCCATTCCATCGGCCGCACCGAACAAGCAGGGCCCCGAGCTCAGCGGCGCGTTCTTCACGCCGAAGGAGCTGGCCCTGTCGACGACGTCGATCGACGTGACCTGGCAGGCCAACTACGACCGCGACGACCAGAACCTGACCTACAAGCTGGTTCGCGACGGCGACACCAGCCACCCGATCTGGACCGGCACGCAGACCTCGGAGTTCTACAACCAGCCGAGCATGTCGTTCGTCGACACGGGGCTGGCTCCAGGGTCGAGTCATCAATACCGTCTCTACGCCAGTGATCCGTCCGGAAACCTGGTCGCGGGGGACTACACCGTCGGGACGACGCCGACGACCAACCCGAGCCCGTATCCGGGCACGGTGCTGGGCGACAGTCCGCTGGACTACTGGCGCCTCGATGACGCCTCGGGCTCGACCGGCTTCGACACGGCGGGCTACATCCCACTCACCGAAGGCAGCGGCGTGACGCACGGTGTCGCGGGAGCGATCTCGGGTGACACCGCGACCACGTTCTCGGGAACGAGCACGGGCTGGGCCGATGCCACGACGCCGACCGAGGCGCCGATACTCGCTCCGAACACGTACTCGACCGAGGTGTGGTTCAAGACGTCCACGACCCAGGGCGGAAAGCTGATCGGATTCGGCGACGGGACCAACAGCACGAGCGGCAGCTACGACCGGATGATCTACATGGACAACGCCGGTCATCTGATCGACGGCGTCTACACCGGCGGCACGACGACCATCGCGTCGTCGAAGACGTACAACGACAACCAGTGGCACCAGGCCGTGGCGACGATGTCGGCCGCGGGCATGACCTTCTACATCGACGGCAAGCTGGTCGGCCGGAACACATCCGTGACCCAGGGCCAGAACTACCAGGGCTTCTGGCACATCGGCGGTGACAGCCTGGGCGGCTGGCCGTCCCAGCCGACGAGCAACTTCTTCGCCGGCACCATGGACGACGTCGCGGTCTACTCGACGCCTCTGACGGCGGCCCAGGTCGCGAACCACTACACGAGCAGCGGTCGCACCGTGACCGTTCCGACCGCTCCGGCCGACGCGTACGGCCAGGCTGTCTACAACGCCAACCCGGACCTGTACTGGCGGCTGGACGACGCCGAGTGGCCCGACCGCGGCCGACGCGGGTCAGTTCGGCGCGACCGGCGTCTACTCCGGTGGCGAGACCTTCGGCGTCACCAGCCCGGTGTCGGGCACGACCGGCACCGCGGTGACCTTCAACGGTTCGACCGGCACCATCGGTTCGTCGCTGACCTACGTCAACCCGACGATCTACACCGAGTCGGCCTGGTTCAACACGTCGACGACGTCGGGCGGCAAGATCATCGGCTTCGGTGATCAACAGACCGGCAGCTCGGCGAACTACGACCGCCACGTCTACATGCTCGACTCCGGCCAGCTGGTCTTCGGCACCTGGACGGGTACCGAGAACCTGGCCCAGTCGACGGCGAGCTACAACGACGGCAAGTGGCACCAGGTCGTCGCCACCCAGAGCGCGGCCGGCATGGTGCTCTACGTCGATGGGCAGGTCGTGGCCACCAACCCGCAGACGGCCGCGCAGGCCTACACCGGTTACTGGCGAGTCGGCGGCGACAGCGACTGGGGCGGCGACAGTCCTTACTTCGCCGGGACGATCGACGAGGTCGCCGTGTGGGCACGACGGCGCTGACGGCAGCCCAGGTGCAGGCGCTCTACAACGCCTCGCCGGCGGCCGTGAAGGCCAACCAGCCTCCGGTGGCGGCGTTCACGTCGTCGTCCACTGGTCTGGTGGCGTCGTTCGACGGGTCGACGTCGTCGGATCCGGACGGCACGGTCGCGTCGTACTCGTGGAACTTCGGTGACAACTCGGCCGCGGGTACGGGCAAGACGACGACGCACACGTACGCCGCGGCGGGTACGTACACCGTGGCGTTGACGGTGACCGACAACAGTGGGGCGACGAACACGGTGTCGCATCCGATCACGGTTGCCGCGGCGAACCAGCCTCCGGTGGCGGCGTTCACGTCCTCGTCCAACGGTCTGGTGGGGTCGTTCGACGGGTCGACGTCGTCTGATCCGGACGGCACGGTCGCGTCGTACTCGTGGAACTTCGGTGACAACTCGGCCGCGGGTACGGGCAAGACGACGACGCACACGTATGCCGCGGCGGGTACCTACACGGTGGCGTTGACGGTGACCGACAACCAGGGGGCGACGAACACGGTGTCGCAACTCGATCACGGTGCTCGAACCTGCCTCCGGTGGCGGCGTTCACGTCGTCGTCCACTGGTCTGGTGGGGTCGTTCGACGGGTCGACGTCGAGTGATCCGGACGGCACGATCGCGTCCTACTCGTGGAACTTCGGTGACAACTCGGCCGCGGGCACGGGCAAGACGACGACGCACACCTACGCCGCGGCGGGTACGTACACGGTGGCGTTGACGGTGACCGACAACGCGGGCGGCGACCAACACGGTGTCGCATCCGATCACGGTTGCTGCGGCGAACCAGCCTCCGGTGGCGGCGTTCACGTCCTCGTCCAACGGTCTGGTGGGGTCGTTCGACGGGTCGACGTCGTCTGATCCGGACGGCACGGTCGCGTCGTACGCGTGGAACTTCGGTGACAACTCGGCCGCGGGTACGGGCAAGACGACGACGCACACGTACGCCGCGGCGGGCACGTACACGGTGGCGTTGACGGTGACCGACAACAGTGGGGCGACGAACACGGTGTCGCATCCGATCACGGTTGCCGCGGCGAACCAGCCTCCGGTGGCGGCGTTCACGTCCTCGTCCAACTGGTCTGGTGGGGTCGTTCGACGGGTCGACGTCGACGTGATCCGGACGGCACGGTGGCGTCGTACTCGTGGAACTTCGGTGACAACTCGGCCGCGGGTACGGGCAAGACGACGACGCACACGTACGCCGCGGCGGGCACCTACACGGTGGCGTTGACGGTGACCGACAACAGTGGGGCGACGAACACGGTGTCGCACTCGATCACGGTCTCGAACCTGCCTCCGGTGGCGGCGTTCACGTCGTCGTCCACTGGTCTGGTGGCGTCGTTCGACGGGTCGACGTCGAGTGATCCGGACGGCACGGTCGCGTCCTACTCGTGGAACTTCGGTGACAACTCGGCCGCGGGCACGGGCAAGACGACGACGCACACCTACGCCGCGGCGGGTACGTACACGGTGGCGTTGACGGTGACCGACAACGCGGGCGCGCACCAACACGGTGTCGCATCCGATCACGGTTGCTGCGGCGAACCAGCCTCCGGTGGCGGCGTTCACGTCCTCGTCGCAGCGGGTCTGGTGGGGTCGTTCGACGGGTCGACGTCGTCTGATCCGGACGGCACGGTCGCGTCCTACGCCTGGAACTTCGGCGACAACACGACGGGCACCGGCAAGACCGCCTCGCACACGTACGCGGCGGCCGGCACCTACACCGTCACGTTGACGGTGACCGACAACAGCGGCGCGACGAACGCGATCTCGCACTCGATCACCGTGTCGAACCTGCCTCCGGTCGCCTCGTTCACCGCGGCTCCGGTCAACCTGACGGTCGCCTTCGATGCCTCGGCCTCGAGCGACCCGGACGGGACGATCGCGTCGTACAGCTGGAACTTCGGCGACAACAGCGCGGCCGGCACCGGCGTCAAGCCGTCGCACACGTACGCGTCGGCCGGTAGCTACACGGTGACGTTGACCGTCACCGACAACGCCGGGGCCTCCACGACGAAGACGATGACCGTCGTCGTCAATCCGGTGACGACGCTGTTCTCGGACACGTTCACCCGCACGACGACGGCGTCGCTCGGCACCGCCGACAGCGGGGGAGCCTGGACCGACTACGGCACCGCGTCGTCCTTCTCGACGAACGGCTCGACCGGCCAGCTGCTCATGACCGGACCGGGCGACGGCCCGCAGGCCATCCTCGGCTCGGTGTCGCAGCTGAACATGAACCTCGTCGTCGACTCGGCCATGACCAAGGTCGCGACCGGCAACGGCTCGTTCATGACGGTGATCCTGCGTGACACCGGCGGCGGCCAGAACGACTACCGGTTCAAGGTGCGGTACATGACGGGGGGCGGCATCCACATCGTCGTCAGCAAGCTCGTGAACTGGGGCGAGACGGTGCTGACCGAGGTGAACGTCAGCGGACTGACCTTCAACGTCGGCGACACGTTGCGGGCACGAGTGGTCATCAGCGGCTCGGGCACGACGACGATCACCGGCAAGGTGTGGAAGGTCGGCACGACCGAACCCGCCGCCAACCAGGTCTCGGTGACCGACACCGAGCCGACGCTGCAGTCGGCGGGCGCGGTCGGCCTGCAGGCGTACCTGTCGGGGTCGTCGACCAACGCGCCGGTCGGTATGACGATCGACAACCTGTCGGCAACAGCGAGCTGACGGGGGCGACGCGACACGAGTAGGACACGGGGCACCGCCGGCCAGCCGGCGGTGCCCCGCTCACCTCAGTCGACGTTCGCTCGCCTTTCTATCCTGTGGACGTGACATCCCACCCGACGAGCGCAGTAGTGGTCGTGAATTACGGCTCTCACGCCCTGGTGCGGGACAACCTTCGGATCGACGCGGCCGATTCGGCGCTGGCGGTCATCGTGGTCGACAACTTCAGTTCCGACTCTGAGCGGTCGGCCATCGAGGAGCTCTCGACCGAGCGCGGCTGGACGTTCATCGGACGGTCGGGCAACGACGGCTTCGGCGCGGGCGTCAACGCCGGTGCGGCGCGAGCGCGGGAGCTGGGCTGTTCATCCCTCGTGCTCCTCAACCCGGATGCGCAGGCCAGGCCCGAGGTGCTCACCGCGCTGGCTCAGCGCGTCCGCACCGCTCCCGACGAGCTCGTGTGCCCCCGCATCGAGGATTCGTCGGGCCAGGTTGTGTTCGACGGTGTCGAGGTCGACGTCCGCACCGGCCGGACGAGGCGAACGGGTGCAACTCCCGCCGGACGGCCGAGCTGGCCCTGGCTGACGGGCGCCTGCCTGGCGGTGAACGTCGCGACGTTCGAGCAGCTCGGGGGCTTCGACGACGACTACTTCCTCTACTGGGAGGACGTCGACCTCTCACACCGGGCGGCACTGGCCGGGTGCCGGCTGGTGGTCGACGACTCACTTCTGGTCGTGCACGACGAGGGCTCGACCCAGGGCGAGCGTGCTGGTGTCGCCAAGTCCTACGGCTACTACTTCTACAACTGCCGCAACCGGCTCGTGTTCGGCAGTCGCTTCCTCTCGCGCGCGGCGCTGCTGGGCTGGATCGTGCGCACTCCCTACGAGAGCTGGCAGATCCTGCTGCGCGGCGGGCGGCGGCAGCTGCTGAGTTCGCGCGCGCCGCTGAAGGCCATCCTGCTGGGCTCCCTGTCCGGATTGCGGGTAGCGTTCGCGGCTCTGGCTCGGGGCAACAAGCAGACGGTGACGATTTCATGACCGACGTCGCAGACGCAGCCGACGGCGAACTCGGCTCGGGAGTCAGGGCGGCCGAACTCGGCGGCTCGCCGGCCGACGGCCCGTCCGCTCCGGCCGAGGGTCACGGGGTAGCTCCGGCTGACGGGCTGGGCAAGCGCACCGCGCGCGGGGCCGTGGTGACCTTGAGCGGCCAGCTGGCGCAGGTGCTGTTGCAGACGGCGTCCGTCGTCGTGCTGGCTCGCCTGCTCGAGCCGCACGACTACGGGCTCTACGCGATCGGGCTGGTCGTCGTCGGCATCGGTGAGATCTTCCGCGATTTCGGGTTGGGCTCGGCCGCCGTCCAGGCTCCGATCCTGTCCGCCCTCCAGCGCACGAACCTGTTCTGGTTGAACACCGCGATCGGCGCCGTGCTCACCGTCGTCACCGCGGCGGCGGCCCCGCTGATCGCCGACCTGTTCCACCAGCCGGCCCTCACCGGGGTCACTCGCTGGCTGGCGATCACATTCTTGATCAACGGGATCGCGACCCAGTTCCGGGCCAACCTCAATCGCGACATGAAGTTCGGCCGACTGGCCAGCTGCGACCTCGCCGGCCAGGTGGTCGGCCTGACGACCGCGGTCGTCGCCGCCGCTCTCGGCGCGCATTACTGGGCGCTGGTGGCATCGCAGATCAGCCAGGTGAGCGTCATCCTGGCTCTCACCGTCGTGGTCTCGCGCTGGCGTCCGGGTCGGCCGCGCCGCGGCGTGCCGATGCGCCACTTCATCCGCTTCGGGCGCGACTTCGTGGCGACCGGTCTCGTCAACTACGCCGGCAACAACGCCGACGTCACGTCGATCGCGCTGTTCCTCGGCGCGTCGCCGGTCGGCGTCTACAACCGCGCGTTCCAGCTCGTCATGAACCCCCTCGAACAGTTCCGGTCACCCGTGACAACGGTGGCGTTGCCGGTGCTGTCGCGTCTGCAGGACGACACCGAGCGGGCCAACAGCTATCTGCGGCGCGGCCAGATCGCGATGGGGTACACCGTCGTGGTCTCTCTGGCGCTGGCCACCGGGCTGTCGAAGCCGATCATCCACCTCGTCCTCGGCCCGCGCTGGACGAGTGTCACCGCCGTCTTCGCGTTCCTGTCGGTCGCCGGCGCCATGCAGATGCTCGCCTACGTCGGCTACTGGGCCTACGTCTCGCGCGGTCTGATCTCCGATCTGTTCCGGTACACGTCGGTCACGTTCGTCATCCGGCTGGTCGGGGTGCTGATCGGACTGCACTGGGGCGTCACCGGCGTCGCGGCGGGCTTCGCGGCGGCCCACGTCGTCGAGTGGCCGCTGTCGTTGTGGTGGCTCGGGCGCCGCACGGTGTACCCCTCGCGCGAGCTCTACCTCGGCGCGGGCCGGATCATCGCGCTGTCGTCGGCGGTCGGTCTGGCCGCATTCGGCTGCGCACGCGCGTTGAGCGGGATGGCCGACATCGTGGTGATCCTGATCGGTACCGTGGCCGGCCTCGCGGTGTACGCGCTCGCCGCGCTGGCGATCCCGCTCGTCCGGGGGGACGTCCGGACGGTGAAGGCGCTGCTGCTCAGAGTCGTGCGCTGAGCCGAGGCCCCGACCTACTTCTGGAACCAGGCCCGCCGCACCGGCCGGCCGAGGGCCAGCACCTCGGACAGTGACGCGCCAGTGAGCCCGGCGGCGTCCAGGTGGTCGAGGACGCTCCCGGTGAGCTCGCCCCGGTCGACGATCGGCCGCGGGCCGTCGTCCACGCCGTCCTCGGGTCCGGCGAAGCCGTCGTGCGACAGCAGGATCGAGCCGTCGACCGCCCCCGACATCGCCTTGGCGATCCGCTCGGCCGGTGAGACGTGTTGCGAGTCCGACGTCGTGGCCGACCACATCACCGGAGTGAGGCCGGTCGCCCGGATCGCCCGCCAGGTCGACAGCGTCTGGTAGCCGTACGGCGGCCGGACCCACCGGACCGGGCGGCCGGTCGCGTCCTCCAACTCGGCTCGCCCATCGGCCGTGCGCCGCTGGACCTCGCGAGCGCTGAACATCGTCAAGGGCCGGTGGTCGATACCGTGCAGGGCGACTTCGTGGCCGGCGTCGAGCACCTCGGCCAGCAGCGACCGGTAGCGGCGCACCCGCGTCAGCAACACGAAGAAGGTGGCGTGCACCCCGTGGGCGGCGAGCACCGGAAGGACGGCGTCGGTCCCGTCCGGTTCCGGACCGTCATCGTAGGTGAGCACCACACGGCCCCCAGCGCCGTGCACGCCCGTCGTCGACCCGATGAACGTCGCCTTGCCCTCGAGGTAGCGCTTGGCGACCCGGGGCGCGCGGTGCAGCAGAGCGGCGGCGTTCAAGCGGACTCGTCGCCGTCGGGTCGCTTGTACTCGGCGAAGTGGACGTTGAAGGCCCCGGCGATCATGCCGCCGCCCCGAAAGATCAGCCGCTCGGCCTGGCCACGAGTGAACGCGTTGCGTGAGATGAGCCCGATCGCGAAGTAGCCGGCGCCCATCGCGGCGCGACCGACCCCGTGGACTCCCGCCGAGACCCGAGCCGAGACGCGCCGAGCGCGGCTGCCGGCGAGCCGCAGTTCGATCATCGCCGTCGCGTTGCCCTGACTCCACGAGCGGCGCGCGAGCCACCGGCGGTTGAGCCGTTCCGGCGGGACACGATCATCCGCGACGGACTCGTCGCACCACACGATCCGCCCGCCGGCGCGCCTCAGTTGACGGCTGAACAGGGTGTCCTCGCCGCCGGCCAGTCCCAGCGTCGGGTCGAACCGGACGCCCAGTTCCCTGATCTGGGTCAGGTCGAGCAGCAGGTTGCCGGCCGCGGCCACTGGGATCTCGGTTCCGCTCGGCATCCGAGGACGGCGGAAGAACGGCCCGAAGGCGACGCCGTTCGCGCTGTCCTCGTCGAAGACGGATTCGACCCGGCCCATCACCGCGGCGGATCGGGTGTCGGTCCAGGTGTCGAGCAACGACAACAACCACTTGGGCTGAGGGATCTCGTCGTCGTCGATGAACACCAACAGATCACTGCCGGCCGCCTCGTCCAGCGCGCGGTTGCGGGCCGCCGCGATGCCCGGCCGCGGCTCGACGGCGTAGCGCACGCGGTCGTGGACGAGTCCGGCGACGGCCTCGCGCGCCGACGCGGCGGGGTCGTTGTCGATGACCAGCAACTCGGTGGTGAAGGGACCGTCCGCCGCGTGGACCTCGTCGAGTTGGGCCAGCACGCCGGCCAGCGACTCGGCCAGCTCCCTGGGCCGCTTGAACGTCAAGACACCGACCGTCACCAGCAACGACTGCCCCGCACCGGGCGACCCGGTCTGGGCCGCCGTCATCTCGCCCGGGCCGGGCGGACGGAGGATGGGCGGGGCACGTGACAAGTATCGCGGCAGCAAACAGACGGTCGCAAACGGTAACCAGTGCGCCGGTGATCACAAACGCTGGCAGACTGACCCGGTGCGGCCTCGTCCCCGCGCCGGATCGGAGCGTCCTTTGGTCGTTCTGTCCTCGGCGCCACCTCCCGGTCCCAATACCAATCCGTACATCGTGATGCTCCACGACGCAGTCGGTTCGGTTCCCGGGGTGACGTTGGTGCCGTTCAGTTGGCGGACGGCGGTGCTCGGTCATTACGACGTCTTCCACGTGCACTGGCCGGAGGCGCTGATCGGGATCGGCCGACCGCTCAAGCGGACCGCCCGTCAGCTGCTCTTCGTGGTCGTCCTGACCCGTCAGTGGATCATGGGCATTCCGCTGGTGCGCACGGTCCACAACCTGGAGCTCCCCCGCGACATCTCGAGGCTCCAGCGCGCGATCCTGCTCGCCACCGAGCGGCGCACCGCCCTGCGCATCAGAGTGAACGCCATGACCGAGGTACCAGGCCGGGCGCCGGTGACGACGATCGTGCACGGCCACTACCGGGACTGGTTCGCGCGCTTCCCCACGTCCGATCCGGTTCGCGGCCGGATCGTCTTCGTCGGTGCGATCCGCCGGTACAAGGACGTGCCGGCACTGGTGCAGGCGTTCCGGGACACCAGCGACACCGACCTCAGTCTGCGGGTCGCCGGTGCACCCTCCACCCAGGAGCTGGCCGCTGAGGTCGAACGCGCGGCCGATGGTGATGCACGGGTCCACGTCGCGTTCGGGATGCTCACCGACGCCGAGCTGGTCGACGAGGTCGGACGCGCCGAGCTGGTCGTTCTGCCCTATCGCGAGATGCACAACTCCGGCAGCGTTCTCGCCACCCTGTCTCTGGATCGCCCGGTGCTGGTGCCCGACAATGCGGTGAACCGCGCGTTGGGCGACGAGGTCGGCCCGGGCTGGGTGCACCTGTTCAACTGGCCGCTCACCGGCGACGACATCGAGGCGGCGATCAAGGACGTGCGCGCCTCGCCGCCGGCTGCGGTGCCGAACCTGACGGCGCGGGAGTGGGACAGCACCGGCCAGGCCCATGTGGCGGCATTTCGGTCCGCCCGGTCGCGCGTCTCGGCCCGTCGGCGCTTCCTGCAGGTGCGTCCCTCGCGTTCCGGTGCCGAGCGATGAGCGCGTCGGTCGAGTCCGCCCCGGACGAACGGGTCGGCCGACGTCGACTGATCGACGTCGTCGTGATCTGGCTGGTCTCGCGCATCGTGTTCGAAGCGATCGCGGTCATCGTGGCCGCCGTCCACGGGCGGGCATCGAAGTCGCAGCCCGGATTCGACGGCCTGCTCTTCAACTGGGACTCCGGCTGGTTCAACTGCATCCTGACGAGTGGCTACAGCGGTTCGAGCTGCTCGAATCCGGTCGGCGCCCGGCCGTCCTTCTTTCCGGGCTATCCGCTGCTGGGTCGGGGTATCGCCTGGGTCTTCGGCGGTGGCACGGTGTCGCAGAGCAGCGCGACCTTCGCCCTGTGGCTGATCCCGTTCCTCGCCTCGTTCGGCGCTGCCTATGCGATCTACGGTCTGGCCGCCGACCGGTACGGGCGAGCGACCGCTCGCTGGGCGGCCGCGCTGCTTCTACTCGGCCCGTACGGCGTGTTCCTCGCCGCGTCCTACTCCGAGGCCCTCTTCCTGGTGTTCGGGATCTCGGCCTGGTGGGCCGCCACCCGCCGCCAGTACCTGCTCGCCGGCCTGCTCGGGGCCGCCGCCTCGTTCACCCGGGTCAACGGGGTGTTCCTGGCGCTGGGTCTGCTCGTCCTCTATTTCGAGCAGCAACGCCGGGCGGGACGACCCATCCGGATCCGTGAGCTGCTCTCGCTCGCCGTCTCGCTGGCCGGTGCCGCCGCGTTCCTGATCTGGCTGTGGGCCGTCCGCGGCAAGCCCGACACGTGGCTGACCGCGCAGGACAAGTACTTCGGGCGCAAGGGATCGCTGCCCTGGGTGACGCTGCGGCACCAGCTGGCCGACCTGCACAACGACCATCGCCTCGACTACCGCATCCAGGAGCTGCTCGAGCTGGTGTTCGCCGTCCTGCTCGTCCTGCTGGCCTATCTCCTGCTGCGCCGACGCGAGTGGGGCGCGGCGACGTTCACGGTCCTGAGCCTTCTCTCGCTCATGACCAGCACGAACTATCTGTCGCTCGCGCGCAACTCGATCACGGTGTTCCCGGCCGTGCTCGTGGCCGCCGAGGCGATCGTCCGGTCGCGCCGCCGCGGCCTGATCGCCGTCTGCTTGGTCATCGCGGCGGCGATCAGCATCCTGAACGGGGTGCAGTTCGCCCTCGGCCATTGGGCGGACTGACATCGACTGGTCACTCTTAGTCAAGATCAAATACTCTGTGTGCCTTCAACTGGACGCAGACGCTACTCGAATGGGATCCTGGGGCCAGGGGTGAGCGGGGGACTCATGGGATCTGCGACAGGCAGCGGCGGCCGAGCGCCGGCCGCACTGCGGTTGCCTGCCCGCGCTGAGCCGGCGGGGACCGCCATCGAGGCCACCGCCGCTCCCGACCACGTCGGTCGAGCCGGTCGAGTCGACCTGGCCGTGCGTGGCCTGCGCGAGGCCGGCCGCCTCGAGCGAATCATCGGCGCCCTCGTCGCGTTCCTGCTCGGCCTGCATTTCATCGTGCACGCCGGCGTCGGCCTCGGAGACGCGCTGGCGCTGCTGTTGCTCCCTGTCTGGATCCCGGTGCTCAAGCGCTACCGCGGATCGCGCATCTTCCTGGCCGTCGGCGCCGCCGCCGCAGTCTGGGGCTGGATCCTTGCGTCCAACGCGGCTCATGACGGCTTCGCGATCACCAGTTCGGTGAAGGTGCAGACCACTACCGAACTCATCGGCATCGTCGCCGGAGTCGGGGCGCTTCTGTGGGCGCGCGGGGTGCTGTCGGCCTCGGCCATCGGCGCCTGGTTCGGCGCCGGGATGATCGTGAACGGTGCGCTCTACGGTCAGGCCTCCGGCAACGCCTGGAAGTTCATCTGGGCGGTGCCGGTGAGTGTTCTGGTCATCTCCCTGGCGGCGCGCCGGCCCGGCCGGTTCGTCGGCATCATCGCGCTGCTGGGGCTGGCCGTCCTGTCGACGGTGCTCGACTGCCGGTCGTACTCCGCGGCGCTCGTCCTGTCGGCCATCCTGCTGCTGGGGACGGGCCGGCTGACCCGTTCCAGCAAGCGCCCGCCCTGGGTGTTCGCGGCCGGGCTCGCCGCGGCGCTGGCCGGTGGCATCTACTACTTGGCGCAGTCACTGCTGGTGGCCGGGTACCTCGGCGCCCAGGAGCAGGCGCGCACGATCGCCCAGTTGCAGGTCTCGGGCTCGCTCATCTTGGGCGGCCGTCCGGAGATCTCGGCGACCTGGGCGTTGATGCGCTTTCGGCCCCAGGGGTACGGCGCGGGCGTCGTGCCGCGCAGCGAGGACATCCTCGCAGCCAAGACGGGCATGTCCGGGATCGGCTACGACCCGAACAACGGCTACGTCGAGAAGTTCATGTTCGGCGGCCACATCGAGCTGCACTCGCTGGTCGGGGACATGTGGGCGTCCTTCGGTCTGGTCGGGCTGCTGTTCACCGCGATGATCGCCTTCTTGATGATCCGCAGCGTCTCGACCTATGTCGCGAAGCGCACCGGCAACTGCCTGGTGATCTTCCTGTGCGTGTGGACGTTGTGGAACATCGGGTTCAGCCCGCTCGCCTCGTCGGCCCCGATCCTCATTCTGGGCGCGGCCCTGGTGCTGCCCGAACGGATGCGCGCGCTGGCGGCCGCCGACCCCGTGCCGGACGAGTCGTGAGCAGTCCTCGCTACGGTCTGCGCTACCGGCCCGAACTCGACGGGCTGCGGGCGCTGGCCGTCCTCGTCGTGGTCGTCTTTCACGTCAGTCAACCGTCTCGTTTCGCCGGGTACGTCGGGGTGGACGTCTTCTTCGCGCTCAGCGGCTTCCTGATCACGACGATCCTGCTGCGCGAGATCGAGGATCACGCCACCATCCGGCTCGGGCGCTTCTATGTCCGTCGTCTTTTGCGCCTGTACCCCGCGCTGATCTTGATGCTCGTGTGTTCGTTCCCGTTCTACCGGTCACTCGGCGGCACGATCGGCCAGCAGGCCAAGGAGGCCGCGATCGCCGCGACGTACACGTCGAATCTCTACATGACGTACCGGCACGAGTGGCTCAGCGGCTTCACGCACACGTGGTCGCTCGCCCTGGAGGAGCAGTACTACCTCGTGTGGCCCGTCACCCTCCTGCTCGCCGTCCGCGCCCGGCTCTCGCGGCGCACGATCGGGATCGCGCTCGCGGCGGCGGCCGTCGTGACGGCCGGCCTCAACGTCCACGACTATCACTACGGCACGATCGCGGCCCCACTGCAGACGACCAGCACCGGTCTGCTGGCCGGTAGCGCGCTTGCGCTGTTGCTCTTGCCCGGGGCCGGGCGCTCGGCCCGCGTGCCTCGGCCCGAGCTGCTCGGTCTCGTGGGGGCGGCGCTGTTCGTCGGAGAGCTGATCGTCTTCTCCTCGACGCGCGCCATCCCGGCCGGGTTCTATTCGCCGGCCGCCGTGCTCGCGACCTTGTTGATCATCGCCTCGACGACGGCGATCCGCACGGGCTGGCTCGTTCGGTCATTCTCGATCGCGCCGGCCGTCGCGCTGGGCCGGATCTCCTACGGCGTCTACCTCTGGCACTATCCGGTGCTGCTCGTGCTGAACCACTATCTGAGCACGCTGTCGAGATGGGGGATCCTGCCGATAGACCTCGCCGTCACCTTGATCATCGCCACTCTGAGCTATCGCTTCGTCGAGACGCCGTTCCTGCGCCTGAAGGACACCATCGGCGCCCCGAAGCTGATGCCGACCGCGCCGCTGGCCGGCGCCGAGGGCAGCTGACTCGGCGTTCGTGGGAAGGGCCGGATCGCCGTCGAGTTCGCGCGGCCCATCGGTCCGGACGGCCGGGCCGGAGGCCAGTCGTCCGACGTACTGCGACAGGCGGTGCGAGGGGCCTTCGCAGGCACGGTAGAACAGGTCGGCCACGATCAGCGAGATCGGGACGACGATCACCAGGACGAGGGCCGCGTCGGTCGTCTTGAGCAGGAACGCGGTCGTGACCACGATCGGCTCGTGGACGAGATAGAGGCTGAACGAGCGCTTGCCCAGCCAGGCCGAGACGGGCTGCGAGCCCGCCCGCCGACCGCCGCGGGTGAAGCCGAAATAGGTCACGGTGGCGACGGCGGCCACCAGTTGGGCGACGCGGCACAGCGACTCGACACTCTGCCCGGCGCCGAACGCGGCCGCGAACCAATAGGAGTACATCAACGCGACGGCGACGACCGCGGCCGACAACTTGACCGACGAGCCGGCGGCGTCGAAGCGGTGGCCGAGGTCGATCAGCCACTCGCGTTGCTGGGCCATGATCACGCCGACGCCGAACATCGGCATGTACAGCAGCGCGGCCCGTAACGAGATGCCGGCGACCGTCACATCGCCGCCGGGCATGCCGCCGATCGCCACCAGAGCGAGCAGGATGACGACCTTCACCGCCGGAAGCCGGCGATCGCGGATCAGCAGCAGGACGAACAGCGGCAGGGTGAGCGAGAACCACATCTCCCACTGCAGCGACCAGAACACCGTGTTCAGGCTGTCGGCGCCGCGCAGCACGGCCGCGTCGTAGACGATCTGACGCAGGCCGAAGGAGCTCGCGTGGGTGTCGACCCACCCGCTCAAGCCGCGTCCGGGTCCGCGGTGGACGAGCTGGACGAGAACCAGGGCGAACAGCGTTGCCCCGACTATGGGGACGTAGAGCCGCACGAGACGTTGGGGGTAGTAGCGTCGCCACGCGACGGGCCGTCCGGCCGCGAACGGCAGCGCGAGGACGAAGCCGCTCAGCACGAAGAAGACGAGCACCGCCTCCGGCCCCGCCCACAACAGGTGCAGGGGTGTGTAGATCAACGCCCAGGCCAGTCCACCGGTGCTGTGCGGGTGCGGATTGAGATACGCGTCCGACAGCGCCGGGCTGACGAGCAGGCAATGGTGGAAAACCACCACCAATGCCGCCAGGCCTCGTAATCCGTCCAGCGAGGGCATGCGCAGGGAGGCGCGGCGGGGCTCGGCGGACGCTCGCTCGGCCTGCGTGCTCATGTGCCCCCCAGTTCCCGGTCTCAGGGTAGGCGGAAGCCGCGAGCCGTGCCAAACGCGGAGCACACGCTGCCGCCCAGCGAACTGTCAACCGGCAGCAAATAGGATGGCCGCGGAGCACGAACGATCTGGTCACGGCCCGTGGGGGCGCGCTGAGACCGATCGGGGTTTAGACTTTATGTAAATTGGACGTCAGGTGGTGACTTCGGTCGGCTCACGACCGTAGCGGCTGCTATGGGTGTCACCAGAACTTCGTCGCTGGCGAACACGATGTCGAAAGGGAGGGAAGCGTCGTGGACCTGCGCACTTACCTGCGCGCGATCCGTCGGGGTTGGTGGATCGTCGGCTTGCTGACCGTCCTCGGATTCCTCGGCGGCTACGCCTATGCGGCCCATCAGACGCCGATCTACACCGCCCACGTGAGCTTCTACGTCAGCACGCCGTCGGCCAATCAGGACAACAACTTCACCAACGGGCAGTTCGCCCAGGACCGCGCAACCTCCTACGCCGAGCTGCTCAGCAGCGACAAGCTGGCCCAGCAGGTCGTCGCCTCGACGCCGGACCTCGGCCTGTCGGCGGGCGCCGTCGCGAGTGAGATCTCGGCCTCGGCCGACCTCAACACGGTGATCGTGAAGGCGACCGTCAGCGACGTGTCGCCGGCCCGCGCCCTCAAGATCGCGACCGCCGTCGGCGACCAGTTCCCGAAGATGATCTCGTCCCTCGACAACACGGCCACCACCGAGTCGGTCTCGTTGAGCGTCGTCTCCGGGCCGTCCGGTTCGCCGGCCCCGGTGTCCCCGCGCAAGACCGTCGACGCCGGGCTCGGCCTGGTGGTCGGACTCCTCCTCGGCCTGATCATCGCCGTCGTCCGCGAAGTGCTGAACACCAGCGTTCGTTCGGCGGAGTCGCTGGCCGAGGTGACCTCGCTGCCGACGCTGGCCGAGATCCCGTTCGAGGCAGGGGTCCGCAAGACACCGCTCGTCGTGGGCCAGGCCGGCTACTCGGTCCGGGCCGAATCACTGCGCCAGTTGCGCACCAACCTGCAGTTCATCGACGTTGCCAACCCGGCCAAGGTCGTCACGATCACCTCGTCGGTCGTCGCCGAGGGAAAGTCGTCGACCGCGGCGAATCTTGGAATCGTCATGGCCGAGATCGGCCGCCGAGTGTTGGTCATCGAGGCCGACCTGCGTCGCCCGCACGTGTGCGAGTACTTCGGCTTCGAGCGGGCGATCGGACTGTCCAACGTCCTGGCCGGCCATCTCGAGGTCTCCGAGGCGATCCAGCCCTGGTCGGAGCAACTCGACGTGCTGGCCAGCGGGACGCTGCCGCCGAATCCGTCCGAGCTGCTCGGCAGCCCGGCCATGAAGAGCCTGCTGGCCCGCCTGCGGGATCGGTACGACCTGATCCTGCTGGACACGCCCCCCCTGCTCCCGGTGACCGACGCGGCCGTGCTCGCCGCCGAGACCGACGGCACCATCGTCGTCGTCCGCACGGGCAAGACGACGCGGCCGCAGTTGTCCTCGGCGCTCGCCTCGCTCGAGGCGGTCGACGCCCGGGTGCTCGGGGTGGTGCTGAACATGCAGCCGATTCGCGGATCGTCCAAGCGCAAGTACGGCCGCTACTACGAATCAGATCCGAGCGTCGAGACCTTCGTGCCGTCCGACTTCGACAATGTCGTCGCTGTCCGTGACGAGCCGCGTGAAGCGGAGCCGGCCGAGCGGCCCGCGCCCGAGCCGGTCGGCGTGGACGCTCAACGCTCCATCGCCAGTGTGGGCGCGCAGCGTCGAACCCGGCTGCGCAACCAGCGCGTCAGGGGCGTCTGAGCCGCAGTCTCAGCCGCGCTCGGGGCGAACGTGCTCGACGGCGTCGGGTGCCACCAGCGGCACCGTCGGTGCCGCGGCCCGAGCGATCGCGATGACGGCCTCTTCGATCCGATCGGCGCAGTGCGTCAGAGCCCGCGCCCCCTTGAACGCCGGATCGGTGAGCGAGTCGACCTGCGCGGCGACGGGCTGGACGCGGCGCCGCGATCGGAACGCGACCCGCAGGACGGCGCGGCCGACGTTGTCGCTGGACGGCTCGTCGTCGATGGTCGGCTGGGCGATCGTGCGCGCCTTCGCGATCGCCCGCAGCAGGCTGGCGCCCGAGCCGTCACGCGGCGTCGACGCGTTCAGCGCGGCGTCGTCGTGCAGCACCTGAGCCAGGCGGGCGAACTGCAGCAGCAGGAAGGTGCGACGAAGCGCATGCGGTGAGGCCAGGACGACTGCTCGCCGGTGCGGCTCCTCGGCGGTGAGGATCAGGTCGGCGGCCTCGATCATCGACGGTGACACCTGCCGTGAACGCCAATCCGGCTTGAGTGGCACGCCGCCCTCACGCAGGTACTTGTCCACCCAGGCGTCGACCGGCTCTCCGGGGATGGCCCGCACGCCGGCCGAGGAGATCTCCCACGGGGCCGGGAACGAGGCGAACGCGTGGCGCATCATGTGCTCGGTCAGCGGCGAACGGAAGCGGTTGGCCGCGCAGATGACCAGGACGCGAAACGGAGGACCGACGGGGGTCTCGACGCCACTGTCGGCCGGACGTCCGGTGGGAGTCTCTGCGGCCTTCTCGGAGACAGTCTCGGGGGAACTGTCGGGGGAAGCGGAAGCGGCGCGCTGGGTGCCATTGCTCGACGATCGGCTGGCGGGCTGGTTGGCGGGCCGATTCGACGACCGATTGGGCCTGCCGTTGGACGCGCCGGGCGACGATGGGCCCTCCGATGGGCCGGCCCGCGGAATCCATAGGTGAACGGTATCCAACGGACCCGTAGACCCTCTAAGAGGGTGAGCCGACCACGAGGCAACGCGCTATGTGCCCTCTGTAAGCCACACAACACGATCAGCAGCTAGATCTGAGCAGCTACGCCAGCGTTGAAGCGACTTGTTCCAAAGACGGTCACCGATGGTAGGCTCAATGTTCATTGATTCGGGGGAATCATTATGAGTGAGCGCACGGTGTATGTCCCGGGCATTTTCGACATGTTTCATGTCGGACACCTCAATATTCTTCGGCAGGCCAGTCATGTCGCCGATCGGGTGATCGCCGGCGTCGTCTCGGACGACATGTGCGTCCGCGCCAAGGGCAAGCTCCCCGTCGTCCCGCTGCGCGAGCGTCTCGAGATCGTCAGTCACATCACCTACGTCGACCACGCGGTCGAAGAGGACGTCCCGGAGAAGACCGAGATGTGGCGTCGGCTCAAGTTCGACGTGATCGTCAAGGGCGACGACTGGCGGGGCACCCCCAAGGGCGACAAGCTCGAGCGCGACTTCGCCACCCTCGGCGTCGAGGTCGTCTACCTGCCCTACACCGTGCACACCTCCAGCACGAAGTTGCGCGAGGCGCTCGACGTCGGGATCCTCGCCTCGGCTGACGCTCTACCCCGCCCGCGCCCGCCGCCCTGTCGGCGATGGCGGTTACTGTGAGGTGCGCCAAGGCCGTGATCGCGTCCGCGACCGACCGGCCATCGAGCTTGGTGCCACTAATTTGCCCGCCTGACCTGGATCGGGGACAAGAAATTGGGTTTGACGGCCCTGCTGGCCGCCGCCGGCCGCGATCGAGTGCTGCGCGTGCTCTCGACGCCCGTCGACGGGTCGCCCGCCGGGCTGATCGCTCCAGCGGCGCTGCAGCCGCTCGCGGCTGCGGCCCTGGCCGGCACCAACGCCTCGTCCTCGCCGTCACCTCGACCGGCCGCGAGGCCGACGATCTGGCCGA